>NZ_CP184985.1:0-3315000 GCF_049393815.1 Cupriavidus sp. H19C3 | reverse complement strand
GCGCCGGAGCGCATCGCGGTGCGCCCACCGGCAGCCGGCAGATCCCGGCAGCGCCCGGCCAGTCCGCAGCAGGAACCGCTGTTCGCATAGTCGTTGACGTCATGGTGGCATCACCCTGCGCATAACCATGCGCGCCGCAATTTTCCGTGCGGCGCCCCACATAGCCGGATTGCCGTACCGGATGGCACTCGACTAGTCTGCGGCTCAGGGCCCCTTCCCTTCTGGAGCCGCCATGCCCGCGTCGCCCCCTCACCCCACTCCGGCCACCCGTGTCGGCCTCGCCGGCATCGGTGCGCTGCTCGTCCTGGTGGCGTGCACCAGTATCGAGGGCGATGCGATGCAGCGCGTCTTCGACTCGTGGAAGTCGGCGCCGATCGAGGAAGCGAAGCTCCAGTGGGGGCCGCCCCTGTCCGTGCAGTCGGTGCCCGGCGGCACGGCTTATGTGTGGATCGACGAGGTGCCCGCTCCGCATCCGCCCGGCAGCGGTCCGCGCGATGCAGGTCTGGAGCGGCCCGCAACGCCCGGCCGGTGTCAGCGCAAACTGGTGGCGGGCCCCGATGGCAAGGTCACCGGCGGCGAGTGGAGCGGCACGGCGTGCTGTGTGCAAACGTGGGTGGGGCGATGCGCGGCGCTGCTGAACCGCACCCGCGGCACGGGATAAGGTCGGGGTCTATTGAGCCGGCGGCGGCCCGGCCTGGGCGTCGCGCACGGTCTCGACGATCGCCTGGCGCAAGGCCTCCGCCGCGATCGGCTTGTGCAGGACGCGATAGCCGCTGGCATGGAGCGCGCGCAAGCGATCGGGTGCGGTGTCGCCGGTCACGATCAGCCCGGGCACCGGCGCATCGAGATATTCGCGCAGCCAGCCGATGACCTGATCGCCAGTGATCTGGCCGGCCAGGCGATAGTCGGCGAGCACGAGGTGCACCGGTGCGTCCCCGCGTGCGCGCGCGCGCTGATGCGCGGCGCAGACGCCTTCCACCGTGGCGCCGGCATAGACCGCGTGGCCCCAGAACGAGAGCAGGTCGCCGAGTGCGGCCAGGATCTGCGGATCGTCGTCCACCAGCATCACGCCATACGATTCGGCGGCGCTTTGCGCTCGCGCATCCATGTTCATGGGGGCGGCCACGTCGCGCGCGAGCGGCACGGTGACCGAGAAATTGCTGCCGCGGCCCGGCGTCGAGCGCAGCAGGATTGGATGACCGAGCAGGCCTGCGAGCCGGCGCACGATGGCGAGCCCCAGGCCAAGCCCCTGCTCGGCCGGCGCATCGGGCAACTGGGCAAATTCCTCGAACACGAGTGCCTGCTGCTCGGGCGCGATGCCGGGACCGCCGTCGATGACCTGGATCTCCATCGCGCCGGGCCGCCGCCGCGCGCCCACCAGGATGCGCGCGTTCGGCGCATAGCGGATGGCGTTGCTGAGCAGGTTATCGAGGATGCGCCGCAGCAGTTCCGGGTCGCTGTCGATCCACGCTTCCGTGACCACGACGTCGAGCCGGCAGCCCTGGCGGCGTGCCTGCTCCTCGTATTCGTCGCGAATGTCGTCGAGCAGCGTGGCAAGCGGCAGCGGGCGGCGGCGGATGGTAACGAGGCCCGCATCGAGACGCGATACATCGAGCAGACCGTCGAGCAGGCCGCCCATGCGTTCGAGCGTGGTATCGAGCCGGCGGCCCAGCTGGCGCGCGCCGTCGGCATCGACATCACCGCGCTCGGCCACGGCGGATAACGAGGCCGATAACAGGCCCAGCGCGTGCAGGGGCTGGCGCAGGTCGTGGCTGGCCGCGGCAAGAAAGCGCGTCTTGGCGAGGTTGGCGGCATTGGCGCGGTCGCGCTCGCGCTCGAGCTGGGCGATCAGCGCGAGATTCTCGAAGCGGAGTTGCACCCCCGACAGCAGGTTGCGATGCGTCACGCGACTGAAATACACATTGACGACGCAGAGCGCGATGGCAAACGCGAGGTACACGTCGTAGATGGGCGCGGGCTGCATGAGGCAGGTGACAATGAACGGCGCCACCATGATCGCCATGAAACCCAGGTAGACCGAAAGCCGCGCGGAGAGCGCCGGCATTGCGCCGCACGCCATGCCGGCCAGCACGATGCACGCAAACGCGACCCATTGCGGTTCCTGCGGCAGCATCCACGTCGAGCCGAGCAAGCCCCATAACGCGGCGGAGATCCACGAGAACACGGTAAAGCGGAACACCCACTGCCCCGGCGTGGCGCGACTTTCGCCGTGGCGGAAGAACATCAGGGAAAGTACGATGCGGCCGATCGTCAGCAGATAGATGGCGCCCATCCAGGCCAACAGCATGTGGATGGCGACCGTGTCGCGCAACGCATAGACCACCGCGGCCGGAATCACGAAATTGGCAAAGAGGATGCCATGCGATTGACGATACAACAGCCGCACCATCGCGGCCTCGATGCCGCCACCGGGCTGGGTCATGAGGATCAGTCGAGGGTCAGTGGAGGATCAGTGGAGGGTCAATGCAGGATCGGTACGGGATCGTTGACGATTGGCGTGCACGCGGATCGGGATTGTCGCGGCGAGAGTATGGCGCATATATAGCACCTCCGCATAACGCCCGATACCCCCCATGCAGCGCGGCAATACCCCGTATGAATTCTGGCGTGGCAGGCTTGGCCGCGGCGGGTCGCGGCTTCTAGAATCGCCGCTATCGCTATCTGCCCACGACTCTCATGGCCACGCTGTTCCTGGTCCGGCATGGACAAGCCTCGTTCGGGGCGGAAAACTACGATTGCCTCTCCGCCACGGGCCGCCAGCAGGCACGCTGGCTCGGCGAGTATTTTCGTGCGCGCGGCCTGGCGTTCCGCCGCGTGATGGCCGGTACGCTGGTGCGCCAGCAGGACACCGCGAGCGAGATCCTGGCCGGCATGGGGCTGGACGAGGCGGCCAGCGCGTCGATCGAAACCCATGCGGGCCTCAACGAATACGATGGTGAGGCGCTCTATCGCAGCTTTACGCAGGGCGGCGATCATCGTGCGCACCAGAACGGCGATTACCAGGATTACTGGCGCACGTTCCGCAGCGCGTTCCAGGCCTGGACCGAAGATCGCCTCGATGGCATGCCGGAGTCGTGGAGCGACTTTGGCGGGCGCATGCGCGACGCGATGCGGCAGGTGACGACCGACGCCACCCGCGACGACGCGCTGCTGGTGGTGAGTTCCGGCGGTGCGATCGGCCGTGCGGTGGCCGACCTGCTCGGCGCCCCGACCGCCACCGCGATCGAGCTGAACCTGCAGTTCCGCAATACGGCCTTCTGCGAGATCATCGTCGGCCGCGCGACGCAGCGCCTGCTCAGCTTCAACAGCGTGCCCCATCTCGAGGCACCGGAGCGTCGCGCCGCGATTACCTTTGCATAAGTGACGCCGCCTGATGTGCGTCTTGCGCGGGCAGCGGGCCCGGGCCCGGGCCCGGCAAGCCGAGTGCCGCGGTCGCTTCAGCCCGCGGCGGCGGCCGATGTCTTGCGTCCGAAGATCGCGTCGTAATAGGCCCAGCCTTCGCGCAGATGCTGGTCGAAGCCGAAGCGGCGCGACAGCATGTCATCCATATCGGCGCGCGTAATGCGCATGACGTAGCTGTGCTCGGTGGCGACCAGGCGGCATGGTCCGCGCGCCGCGACCGCGCTGAACCACTTGCCCGGATCGGCATGTCCCGCGGGGTGGACCTGGCCGTCGACCTCCAGCCGCCAGCCGCCGTCGAGCAGGATCCAGAACGCATCCTCATGCGCGCCCGCGTCGTTGCCACCGCGGTCTCCGGAGTCGCAACTGGCGATCACGGTGCCCGCCTCGGCCTCCCATTCGCGCGAATGGTCGATGGTCCAGCGCAGCTGACCGGTATCCAGCGCCGTGAAGAACGGCGTCTTGCGCAGCAGGTGAAGATAGGTGACCGATGACTTCATGGCTGGATCTCCGGGCGCGGGCCTGGCTTGCGCAATGTCCTCGCCCCTGTTGCTGCCGCTGTTGCCGCCCCTGTTGCAGCCGATCCGGCCGCACGCAGCCAGCATGGACAGCGACAGGCCAGCGACACATACGATACACAGGACGCAGGAGAACAGGGGGCGGACCACGCCGCGCCGCGATGTCATGGCAAGGCCCCTCTGGCGCGCGTCGGCGTGGATGTGGTGGATGTGAGGTGGAGGTGGGGCGGGCTGGGTTCAGGCCACGCCGCCATTCACGCGCAGGACCTGGCCGTTGACCCACGAACCGTCGGGGCCGGCGAGCATCGATACCACGGCGGCCACTTCTTCCGGCTGGCCCAGGCGCTCGAGCGGCGGCAGCTTGGTATAGCGCTGGATGACTTCCTCGGTCTTGCCGTGCAAGAACAGTTGGGTGGCGATCGGCCCCGGAGCCACGGCATTGACCGTGATATTGCGCCCGCGCAGCTCCTTGGTCAGCACGTGCGTCATCGCTTCCACCCCGGCCTTGGTGGCGGCGTAGGTGGCGTAGGTCGGGTGGGTCAGCGCCACCTGGGTGCTGGAGACGTTGATGATGCGGCCACCGTTACGCAGGCGGCGGGCGGCCTCGCGCAGGGTATTGAAGGTGCCCTTGAGGTTGATGGCTACCTGCTGGTCGAACACCGCGTCCTCGGTTTCCGCGAGCGTGGACAGCTTCATGATGCCCGCGCTGTTGACCAGCACGTCCACGCCGCCGTAGGCGGTTTCCGCGGCCTCGAACATGCGGGCCACGGCGGCGGAATCGCTCACGTCGGCCTGCGCCGTCAGGGCGCGGCCGCCGGCCTTGGTGACGCGCGCCGCGAGCGCCTCGGCCTCGGCGGTGCTGCCCGCGAAGTTGATGACGACGGTAAAGCCGTCGCGTGCCAGGCGTTCGACGATGGCGGCGCCGATGCCGCGCGAGCCGCCGGTCACGAGAGCGACCTTGGGACTGGTTTGGGTATTGGTGTTCATGTGGATTCTCCGGTGGATGGGCGGCGGTCACTCCGTCGCGCTTGGTGACACTATGGACGACCGAATAAGAAAGATAATCCCATGCATCTCGGCTTTACTATCCGAATTTAACGAACAATAGGCCCGCACATCACGCGGTGCGCTGCGCATGGCGCAATGCGCTACAGTGACGCGCATGTCGATTGCCCCCTTCCTGCCCATGGCTGCCCTGCTCCGCGCGGCCCGTTTGCTGTGCCCGTCCGTGACGCGTCTGGCGTTGCTGACGGCGGCCGCGCTGGCGTGGCTGACGCTGCCCGCGCCAGTCCGGGCGGCGGGCGCGGTCAATCCGCTGGTGGCCGCCGCCGAGCAGTTGAAAAACAGCGCCTCCGCTTCGGCATCGGCGCCCGCCGCCAGCCAGCCGCTGGCGCAGTCGCTGGACCAGGTCATCGGCACGCTGCAGAACGATAGCCAGCGCCAGGCCCTGCTGGACCAGCTGAAGACCCTGCGGCACGGGCTGGACGCTTCAGGCGCCGCCGCCGACGCCGCCCATGCCGCGGCTAGCGATGTCCAGCCGGGCCTGATCGGCGCGGTCGCCAAGGCGCTGGGCGAGGTGGATCACAATCTCAGTCAGCCGCGCGGGCCCTGGCAATACTGGCGCTGGCGCCTCGGCTTTGCCGGCGATGAATGGCATGCGGCGCTGACCCTGCACGACACGCGGCCGGTCATCGCATCGGTACGCGAATTCGTCACGGTGCTGTTGGCGTGGGCACTGACCGGATGGCTGCTGTGGGAACTCGAGCGGCGCTACTACCAGCGTCGGCTGCAGCGCGCGCGCAAGTCGGAACTGCCCGCCGTGCCGTCGTGGATCGATGTCGGCGTCTATTTCATGCGCCGCATCGGTCCATGGGTGGTGGCGTTCGGCCTGACGCTGATCCTGAGCTACCAGGTCTTTGCCCGGACACCGGCCAGCCTGGCCGGCGTGCTCGTGGCCTTTGCCATTGTTGCGGGCGCATTGCTGGCGTCGGTCTGCCAGGTCATTTTCGCGGTGTTCTCGTCGGCCCATCGCGCCCATGCGGTGCGCGACCTGTTGCGGCACTCGCGCAAACTGCTGTTCTGCACCGGCGCGCTGGCCGCGCTGGGCGAAGTGTCGACCGACGGACGCGTGGTCGAGGCGATCGGCGTCAATCTGTCCGCGCTGGTGGGTACCTTCGCCAATATCCTGGCGGCGCTGCTGATCTGCGTCTTTGCCGTGCGCTTTCGCCGGCAGATCGGCCAGCTGATCGCCTTTCGGCCGCTGGCGACGCGGCAATCCTATCCTGCCTGGATGGATATGCTGCGCCTGGCCGGCGAAGCCTGGCACCTGCCTGTACTGGCGGTGGCATTTGCCTCGGTGGTGGGCACGCTGATGGCCAGCGGCCGCGCCGACGAAATCCTGCGGCGCGTGGTGGTCACCGTCACGCTGTTCGTGGCCGCCATGTTGCTCACGCTGATCGTGGGCCGCTCGCCCAAGGCAACCGTGCGGCCGCCGCGGCTGCGCGACCGCCGCCGCTCGGCCTATATCGCACGCTTCGGCCGCTTCGCGGTGGCGCTCGTGCGCGTGGTGATCTGGTTCGTGTTTCTCGAAATCAACGCGCGGGTCTGGAACACCTCGCTGATGCAGGTGGCCGAGTCGACCATCCTGGGGCGACATGTGCTGCGCGCCGCGGTGAGCGTGACGTCGATCATCCTGCTCGCATGGCTGTGCTGGCTGCTGATCGATACCGCGCTGACCCAGACCCTCTCGCCCACGCACGGCCGCGCGGGTCAGCAGCCGAGCCTGCGCGCGCGCACCATCCTGCCGCTGGTGCGCAATGCCTCGTTCGTGGCGCTGCTGGTGATTGCGCTGATCGCGGTGCTGGCCAATCTTGGCGTCAATGTCACGCCGCTGCTGGCCGGCGCGGGCGTGGTGGGCCTGGCCATCGGCTTTGGTGCGCAGAGCCTGGTGCAGGACCTGATCACCGGACTGTTTATCGTGATCGAGGACTCCATCGCCATCGGTGATTCGATCGAACTGCCCGATCACGCTGGCGTGGTGGAAGGCATGACCATCCGCACCGTACGCCTGCGCGACGGCAAGGGCGCGCTGCATACGCTGCCTTACAGCCAGATCAAGGCGGTCAAGAACCTGTCGCGCGGCTTTGCCTATGCGGTATTCAATATCTCGGTGGCGTACGACAGCGACTTCGATCGCGCACTGGAGATCATTCGCAGCACGGGCGCGGAAGTGGCGCGCGACCATCGCTTCGGGCGCAACCTGCTGTCGAGCCTCGACATTCTCGGGCTCGACCGTTTCGACCCGAATGGACTGGTCGTACTGGCCCAATTCAAGACGCGACCGCTCACGCAGGCCGACATCACGCGTGCGTTCAATGTGCGGCTCAAGCGCAATTTCGATGCGGCCGGCATTCGCCTGGCGGCTCCGCGCGTGACGGTGCAGGTCGATGGCGGCGTGGCCCGCATGCAGTCGGATATCGGTACCACCGAGGCCATCGCCGCGGGCGGCGGTGCGGGCGCACAACTCGTCACGCAGAGCCCGGCCGATTCTGCCTAGCGGACGCGTTTGTCACAGGGTTGTCGCTTTTGCGCAAACTGCGCGCGTTGACGCGCCCACGAAAGTTTCCATTCTTTCTACCGGCGGGTACTATCTCGCGGAATTGTCAGCGTGCCATCGACGCGCTGGGAGACGAGTAGGAGACGGGCAGGAGACGGGTAGCAGACAGGCAGCAGAAGGGCCAGAGATGGGCGGGACGCGGGTTGACGCCGGTTCCCGACCGGTCCCCTCGAATGCGGGATTTTCCGCAGCCCACGTTTTGCACGATCATTGTTTCATTGTCTCCGAGTAAGCCAGCCATCGCATATCGCTGGTGTCGGCGCCGGGACGTGCCGGCACGACGGTAGTCGGGACATATCAGTCAGTACACATAAAAGGGCCACGCCTCGCTGCAGTGGCCATGGGGAAAAAGGCGTTTGCCACCGGGGGAAATCATTATGGGCGAACACCCGTCTGCCGACGACGACTTTCATCGTCTGGTCGATTGCATCTACGAGTCCGCCATGGACGTGGCTGCCATGCCAGCCGCCCTCGATCTGTTTTCCCGCTATACCTGTACCGCGAGTCCGCGCTATCTGATCTGGGACAAGCTCGCCGGCCAGGCACGCCTGGGCGTCACCCCGCATGGATGCTTTACCAGTGCCAGCACGATGCCCGACTCCATGCGCGTGCTGCCGGCCTATATCGAACAGGACGTACGCGAGACCGCGATGCTCGCCACGCAGGTTGCCGCGCATGGCACCGCGCTGGTGGCCGCACCGCCGCCCGTGCGTTGCGCCACCTACGATTGCCATGGACTCGAGCAAGGCGTCCGCCTGTTCGATACCGCCGACGTATGCGTGCTGATGAGCGCCAGTGCGCATGCCGGCGCGACCCTGCATGGCGACACCCTGACCGAGGATCATCGCGAACGCCGCCTGGCCCACGTCATGCCGCACTGGGCCCGCGCGGCGCGCATGCAGCATCGCAATTTCGAGCTGAGCGGACTGGCCTCGATGGGCCTGGCCGGACTCGACACGCTGGACTTTGGCGTGATGGTCCTGCAGGCGGATCTGCGCGTACGGTACGCCAACAGCTGGGCCGAGTCGCTGGTGCAGGCGGACGCGCATCTCGCGCTCGAGCATGGCGTGCTGCGCGCGCGCACCGAGGCCTTGCAGGCAGTGCTGACCCGGCTGCTCGAAGCGGCCGTGCATGGCGGCCGCAACGGCGGTGCCGCGGCCGGCTCGTGGATGCATATCACGTCGGGCGGGCAACCGGTGCCGTTGATCGTCATGCCGCTGGTGTCGCGCCAGCCGGTGGAAGGACCGTGGCAATTGCCGGCCGCGATGCTGCTGATGGGCAATTCGGAATCGCGCTCGGTGCTCGACGCCGCCGTCCTGACCTCGCTGTTTGGCCTGTCGCGCAAGGAGAGCATTATCGCGATCCGGCTCGCCGCCGGCGAAACGCTCAACGAGATTGCCGAGCGCGAATTCCTCTCGCCGCATACGGTGCGCGTACATATCCGCGATACGCTGCGCAAGACCGGCACGCATCGGCAGTCGGAACTGGTACGGTTGCTGCATCTGCTGCCTGGCGTGGACCTTGACCGCGCCGGCGCGACCTCGACGGCGCGGCCGCGCCAGGCCCGGCTGCCCTAGGTACGGCTGCCCTAGGTACGGCTGCCTGGGGTACGGCTGCATCAGGTGCGGCTGCATCAGGTGCGGCTGCATCAGGTGCGGCTGCGCCTGGCGGCATGCCGCCAGGCATGGCTGCGCGAGCGATGCCACGGAGCGGGCGGATGGCGGTGGAACTTCGCACGGCGCGATCTGGTCTGTTGTGCGACCATCCTCACCTCTCTCCCGACCCACAAGCCCGCCCCATGCCGCTTCCCTTGCCCCCTCTTTTTCGCCAGATCTTACAGACATCTTGCATTGCCGCGCTGTGCGCCGGCGCGCTGATGCTACCGGTAGCTACCCGCGCCGCCGCCGACGATGGACCGGCCTATGGCCAGGAACTGGAAGGGTTCGACTATCCGGCGCCGGTGCAACGCTATGCCTTTACGTCGCAGGGCGAGCCGATGCAGATGGCCTATATGGACGTGCAACCCGCGCGACCGAATGGCCGCGCCGTGGTGCTGCTGCATGGCAAGAATTTCTGCGCGGCCACCTGGCAGGAGACTATCCAGCAACTGAGCGGGGCCGGCTATCGCGTGATCGCACCCGATCAGATCGGCTTTTGCAAGTCGACCAAACCCGCGCATTACCAGTACACGTTCCAGCAGCTCGCGCGCAATACGCATGCGTTGCTGACTTCGCTTGGCATCGGGCAGGCCACCATCGTCGGGCATTCCACCGGCGGCATGCTGGCCATGCGCTACGCGCTGATGTATCCCAAGGAGACGCAACAGCTGGTGCTGGTGAATCCGATTGGCCTCGAGGACTGGAAGGCCAAGGGTGTACCCTCGCTATCGGTCAACCAGTGGTACGAACGCGAACTGAATACGACCGCCGACCGCATCCGGCGCTATGAGCAATCCACGTACTACGTCGGGCAGTGGAAGCCCGAGTACGAGCCGTGGGTGCAGATGCTCGCCGGCCTCTATCGCGGTCCCGGCAAGCAGGTAGTGGCGTGGAATTCCGCGCTGCTGTACGACATGATCTACACGCAGCCGGTGGTGTACGAACTTGGGGCAATCCGGACGCCGACGCTGCTGCTGATCGGCGACAAGGACACCACCGCGATCGGCAAGGATGCCGCGCCGCCGGAAATCCGGCCCACGCTGGGCCGCTACCCGGAACTCGCCAAGGCCGCCGCAAAGGCCCTGCCGAACGCGACCCTGGTGGAGTTTCCCGAGCTCGGGCATGCGCCGCAGATGCAGGATCCGCAAGCGTTCCACAGGGCGCTGCTGGAAGGACTGGCGAAGGTGAAGTGAGGGTGCCCCCGGGCGCCCCGCCACGGAGCGCCCGGGGTGGCGATCAGAACGGCAGGCCGATGTAGGTCTTGCCGAGATCGGTCAGTTGACCGTCCGCGCCGAGCAGGCTCGAGAAGTGCGTGTCGTTGTCCCAGCGGCCGGTGAACCAGGCATAGCGGAACACATCGGTGCGCTGCTCGCAGGTGGCGACCATATCCTTCATCTGCGCGATCTGCTTTTCCGGCGTGTCGATCGCGGCAGCGCCGTCGCCGGTATGCCAGTTGGCGAACTCGGTCACCCAGAACGGCTTGCCGTATTTTCTCAACCGGTCGAGCTGGCCGGACAGGCCATAGTCGTACCAGTGGAACGCGATGTAGTCGATCTGCGGATCGCGGTTGGCATTGGCCGCGCGGTATTCGGTGTAGAACGTGTCCATCCACACCACGGGGTCGTTGAAGCCGTTGCCCATGTCGCCCCACGTGATCGCGGGCCCGACCAGCTTGACGCCGGTGTGCGCGGCCACCGCCTCGTATCGCGGCCACAGCGCGGCGGCGTCGTGGGGGGTCAGGTTGGCCTGCCCGCCGAGGTTGGGCTCGTTCAGCAGCAACAGGTACTTGATGTTGGGGTGCGCGCGCAGGTAGGTCTCCACGGCGTTGGCGTCGAAGTTGCCATTCCACAGCATGGGAATGTAGTCCATGCCGTACGCGGTGGTGGTATCGGCAGCGGCCGTGCCGTTGGGCTGCGAGCCCCAGTTGTACCACCAGCTCACCCCGGGGGCGAGCGCCTTGAAGTCGTTGGCGCTGCGAAGGTCGTAGGCCACGCCGCGCTTGGCGCTTTTGGTCACGCCGGGCGTGCCGCCGCTGCCACCGCTGCCACCCGTACCGCCCGTGCCGCCGCTGCCACCCGTGCCGCCGCTACCACCGGTGCTGCCGTTGCCGTCCGAGGCCGGCGCGCCATTGCCGCCACCCCCGGCGCCAGCATCATCGCCGCCACCGCCGCACGCGGCCAGGGTCATCACGATGGCCGCGGCGCCTAGCCAGCGGGCGGCCCATTTCCAGGTCTGGTTCATAGCGAGTTGATAAATTCAATCAGTTGCTGACGGTCATCGGCGCTCATCGACCTGAAGCGGTCGCGTGCCGCGCTGCCTTGCCCGCCATGCCACAGGATGGCTTCCGCGACGGTGCGGGCGCGGCCGTCGTGGAGATAACGCGTGTTCGGATCGATGCTGGCCAGCAGGCCCAGCCCCCACAGCGGCGCCGTGCGCCATTCGGCGCCCGAGGCATTGCCCTGCGGATAGTTGTCGGCGAGCTCGGCCCCCATGTCATGCAGCAGCAGGTCCGTGTACGGATGAATGAGCTGATTGCGCAGTTCGGCAAACTTGTGGGCGCCGCCAGTGGTCAGCGATGCGGTATGACACGATGCGCAGCGCGCCTGCGCGAACAGCTGCGCGCCACGCGCGACGCGATCCTGCGCGCGGCTCTCGGCCTGCTGAGCGGCCACCACCGCGCCGCCGCCCTGCTTGAGCTGCTCGACGATGGCCGGCGCCGCCACGCCATTGAACTGCTGGCCCTTGAAGTGCCGCTGTGCCGGCACGCCCAGCAGGCTCAGGTAATGCGTGATGAGGTCCACGTCGGCATCGCCAAGCTCCGGGCTGCTGGCATCGGCCGCGCGGCAATCGCTGCCGCCGGTGGCGCGTCCGCAGAAGTGCTGCGGCAACAGGCTGGTAGTCACCCCCATATCGCCGTTGAGCGCGTCGACGGTTTGCTGCAGCACGGTCGACGACGATGCCTTCCAGCCGAAGCGGCCCACGCGCGGAATGCGCGGGTCCCGCGCATCGGGCACGATCTGCACGCGCCCCACGGTGCCGTCCGGATCGCTGGCGCTGGCCTGCGCGAGCGCCACCAGCGTGGCTTCGGGTACCGCTTCCAGCAGGCCCATGCCGACCAGGTGGGGCGAGCTGCGTACCGACAGGCGCTCCGGCAGCGGCAGCACGTTGCCGTTGACGTCGGTCAGCGTATAGACCGGTGTCTGCAGCGTGTACGCGGTGCCGTCCGCATACTTGCCGTCGGTGTTCCTGTAGCTGGTGATGCGCAGGATGCCGTTGCGGCCGTCGTAGGTCTTGCCGCCATCGGTCACCAGGCCTTGCCAGATGCGGCCGCCAAAGCGGCTGTCCGGCACCACGTTGCCATTGGGGTCGGTGCTGCCGGTCAGCACGACCATATTGTTGAGCGGCAGGTTGAAGCCGGGCGTGCTCTTGCCGTTGTTGGTATGGCATTGCACGCAGGCCGCCTCCTGGAATTTCGGGCCGGCACGGTTGGCCAGCTTGTCGAACAACGTGGGGTTGCCGGCCTCCACGTGTGCGCCGGTCAGGAACGACGAATGGAACAGGCGGCGGCCCTCGACGAACGGCTGGATATTGCGCCCGGCGATATTCGGCGCGGCTTGCAGCAACTGCATCTCCGGCTCGTGCGAGGTGTCCTCGTGCAGCGTCATCAGCGGGCCACCGGCCATCGCCTCGACCGGCAGCAGGCGGGTATCCCATGGAATCGCCGCGGCGTCGCAGCAGGGGCCGCGGAACCACGGCACCACACCGGTCGCGCCGACCTTGTAGGTGATGACGTCGGCGTAGTAGTTGAAGCGGCCGAGCGCATCGCCCTGGTTGCCGGCGAGGAAGATGCCGAGTTCGAATTCGACGAGATCGCCGTTCTGCAGACCGCGGTTCAGGCGCGGCAGTGTCTTGATCTGCTTGACCAGCACGAACTCGCCGTCCTGCGGCGGCACGTTGAGATCGGTGTCGTAATTGCTGTCGGGATCCTCACCCAGGCTGTCGTAACTGGCCAGCGGCGTCTTGAGCTCCTGCCCATTCTTGAGCATGCCCACCGGCAGACGCTTCAGGCCGCCGTTGTCGCCGTAGAGCGCCACCGCGGTCGGACCGGGATCGTCGCCATCGCGGCGGCCGATAAAGCCGAAGCGGAAATTGGTACCGTACATCCACCATTGCGGCACCACCACTAATGTGAGGATTCGCTCTGCCGGATTGGTCGGCGATACATTGTCGTAAATGGTGATGGCGTGCGTGCGCCGCTCGAAATAATGGGGCGCGAAAATGCCATACAGATCGCCGCCGGCATTGGTGCCGGTTTCGGACTGCTCGCGCGCGTGGCGATCGCGCACGCGCCCGCCAATGCGCGTGACCAAGGTGCCGTCCGCCAGCGCGTATTGCGTGGCAGGCTCGAGATTCGACCAGCTAAGCGGCTGGAAGGCGCCGACCGGAAGCGGCACAGCAGGCGTACCGTTGCCGCCGCTGCCGTTGGGTGAGTTAGTGCCCGCTGCGCCGGAGCCATCGCCCCCGCCACAGGCCGACAAGGCAAGCATGCACGTCATCACGCCAGCGCCCAGCCAGCCGCGGGCGACCGTCGTCCAGCGCGACGGCGCCTGATTGTTATGATCCATCATTGACCCTTTTTATCGGTGCGCCGTTTTTTTATAAATTCGCACACCTCGTCATCGCCCTTGGATATCCGCACGAAAATGAATGGACACCTGGCAACGGTAACCATCCAATTCCAGTAGACGAATTAACAGGCCTTGACGTGACAGCCGGATGATAAATTAATCACACGGCTTGTGAAGAGAGGCCCTCCGGTTTCCGTCATGCCTTTTTAAATATTTCTGACATACCAGAAAAGGCATAATTCAGCACGCTGGCGGAGATCGCCATGACCCCCTTCGATCGTGGGGGATCCCGCTCAATCAAGATGACTTTCGATCTCTTTGACACGCTTCCCGCCGACCCCGACCATCCCGACGGTCAGACCAGCGAGCCGCTCGCTCCCGGCGCAGTGTTGCTGCGACGCTTCGCCACGCCGGTAGAGCTGGCATTGCTGGACGCCGTACACGGGGTCACGGCGGCAGCGCCATGGCGACACCTGATCACGCCCGGCGGATTGCGCATGTCGGTGGCCATGACCAACTGCGGCGCATACGGCTGGGTATCGGACCGGAGCGGCTATCGCTATGACCCGGTCGATCCCGCCTCGGGGCAGCCGTGGCCACCGATGCCGGCACCGTTCACCACGCTTGCCGCCGAGGCCGCCGCCGCCGCCGGCTATGACGGCTTCATTCCCGATGCCTGCCTGATCAACCGCTATCTGCCGGGTACGCGCCTGTCCCTGCACCAGGACCGCGACGAGCAGGACCTGCGCGCGCCCATCGTGTCGGTGTCGCTGGGGCTGCCCGCGACCTTCCTGTTCGGGGGCCTGCGGCGCGCCGAGCGCCCCACCCGGGTCCGCCTCGCCCATGGCGATGTGGTGGTCTGGGGCGGTCCGTCGCGGCTGGCCTTCCACGGCATTGCGCCGCTGGCCGATGGCGACCATCCGCTGCTCGGCCACGAACGCATCAATCTGACGTTCCGCAAGGCAAGGTAAGTCCTGACTTTCTGCCCGCCTGTCTGGTCACGCCAGGCCGGCTAGCGCTCGCGCCGTTGTGCCATGAAGTCGCGCGGCGCCTGGCCCAGCGCGCGGCGGAACATGGTCGAGAACGCCCCGGCGTTGGCATAGCCGGTTTCCGCCGCGACATGGGCCAGCGGCTTGCCACGGCCCATGAGGTCGATGGCATGGGCCAGCCGCACCTGCTGGCGCCAACTGCCGAAGCTGGTACGCAGCTCGGTATGGAACAGCCGCGCGAGCGTGCGCTCACTGGCACCGGTCCGCACAGCCCAGTCGGACAGGCTGGCGGCGGAGCCGGGATCGTCCATCAACGCATCGCACAGCGCCTTGAGGCGGCGGTCGGACGGGAGCGCCAGCCCAAGCGACAGCGGCGGCGCCACCGCCAGTTCTTCCACCAGCAGGCTGGCCGCGAGCTGGCGGCGCCGTTCGCTACGGTCCGCCGCGCGCACCAGCGCGTCCATCAGTTCCCGCACCAGCGGCGAGACCTCGAGCACCATGCACGCATCCGCCGGCAGCGCGCAGGCGTCGGGATGGAGGTAACACGCATAGAAACGCACGTGGCCCTGCGTCACGACCTCGTGCGGCACCCCGGGTGGAATCCAGACCGCGCGCAGCGGCGGCACGATCCACGTGGTATCGGCAGCCGTGATGCGCATGCTGCCGCTGACCGGAAACGAGATCTGGGCCCATGCATGGCGATGACGCGGAATCATCGCGTTGGGCGGCGGCAGGCGCAGGTGCGCGATCACGGGCTGGGCCGCGGTCGGGCGCGTGCGCGGGGCGGGATCGAACAGCGGACGGTGCAGGGTGGAGGGCATGACGGACCGGCGGGGAGCAGGCGGTGCGGCGCACGGGCAAACGACCCGATCGCGCGCAAGCGGCAAGCGCGGCCGGGCCCGTGACCGTATTTCGTAAGAAATTGCCTGAAAAGTGTAACCCGGCCAGCGCGCCCGCGCCTACGATGGCGCCATAACCGATACAGGCGCCGCCGCCCACGTGGACGGCGCCACCCTCCTGACACGCGACATGACCGCCACCACCTCGCCCACCAACCGTCCGCCGAGCCAGCCGCCGACGCAGCCACCGACGCAGCCGCCGCGCCACCCCACGGCCAGCCTGGCCGGCCGCCCGGCCGATACCCTGCGCGCCGCGCTGCTGATCCTGGTCTGCATCGCCGTGGCGGCCGTGGGCGGCATCGCCGCCGGCGCTTCGCCGAAGCTGATCATGGCGGCCGCGCTGGTGCTGTCGACGGTCTGCTGCTGGGCCGTGGGCGCGTTGCCCGAGCCGACCACCACGCTGCTGTTCTTCCTGGGCGCGGTGATCCTGCATATCGCGCCACCCGGCGTGGTGTTTTCCGGCTTTTCGTCCGCGGCCTGGTGGCTGATGTTCGGCGGCGCCGTCACCGGCGTCGCGTTGCGCAATACCGGGCTGGCGCTACGGCTGGCGGACCGGATCTTCCACCGGCGTGCCAACACCTATCCGCAGGTGATCGCCACGGTCGCCGCGAGCGCGGTCGGGCTCGCGTTCTTCATGCCGTCGACCACCGGCCGCGTGCTGCTGCTGATGCCGATCGTGCTGGCGCTGTCGGACCGGCTCGGCTTTGCGCCGCATTCCAACGGCCGCATCGGCATGGTGCTGACGGTCGCCGCGGCCAGCTACATGCCGCCCACGACGATCCTGCCGGCCAATATCCCGAACAGCGTGCTGCTCGGCGCGGCCAGCTCGCTCTATGGCGTCACCCTCAGCTACGGCAGCTACCTGCTGCTGCATTTTCCGGTGCTCGGGCTGCTGAAGACCATCGTGCTGGTGTGGCTGGTGTGCAAGCTGTTTCCGGAGCGCGGGCCGATGCCGCCGCAGGAGGCCACCGCGCGCGAGGCGATGAGCCGGCCCGAACGACAGCTCGCGCTGATTCTCGCGATTGCGGTGGCCGGCTTCGCCACCGATTCATGGCACGGCATTTCGCCGGCGTGGATTTCGCTCGCAGCGTGCATCATCTGCCTGCTGCCCGGCATCGGCCTGGTCTCCTCGAAAACGCTGACCGAACAGGTTCAGCTGATTCCGCTGCTGTATGTGGCGGGTTTTCTCGGACTCGGCGCGGTGGTCGAATCGACTGGCCTGGGCACCGCAATCAGCGGCGCGCTGCTGCACTGGCTGCCGCTCGCGCCGGGCCACACGGCCGGCAACGTGGGGGCGTTGAGCGCGATGGGGGCGGCGCTGGGCCTGATGTCGACCTTGCCCGCGCTACCCGCGGTACTGACGCCGCTGGCCAAAGACCTTGCCACCGCCACCGGCCTGCCGCTGGAAACCGTGCTGATGCTGCAGGTACCGGTGTTCTCGACCGTGTTCCTGCCCTATCAGTCGCCGCCGATCATGATCGCGATGCAGCTCGGCGGGGTCGGACTGCGTCATGGTACACGGCTCTGCCTGGCGCTCGCGGCCATCACGCTGCTGGTGCTGTTGCCGCTCGACTATCTGTGGTGGCGTGTGCTCGGCTACCTGCCCTGATCCGCCGCGTCCTGTACGTAGAGCGCGAAGCCGTAAAGCTGCAGCAGCGCCAGCAACTGCGCGGCGCTGACGGTCTCCGGATTCAGCTCCATATGAGAGACCGTGCTCTGGCTCAGATTGAGCCGTGCCGCGGCCTCCGCCTGCGTCATCCCGGCAATCGCCCGTGCCCCCTGAAGCACCTGGCCAAGCTCGAGCATGGTGGAGATTTGTTGTTTCACCTTGCGCCTCCCCTGTTATGCGCGCTGTTCCGCGTGCGCGCCTGCTCCCATTTAGCAGGCGCGCCGCGCCGTTGCAATAGATGCCTCGCGCGCGGACTGCACGGCCTTGCAATTCCTACAGGGTGGCGGCATGCCCGGGACGGGCCCCGGGGGTATTGCGGCGTGCAGCCTCGGTGATGCTGTCAGCGTGGGCTTTGCCGCTCGCATCCGGTTCCCCGCCGTCGGTCGGCCGCGCGTGACCGCACGAGTGGAACAGACCTTGCAGCGCTCCTCGCGAACCGGCAAAGGAGACGCCCATGGAACCGACCCTCGACCAGCCCGCTACCCGCACCGATGGCCGCACCGATGGCCGCACCGATGATCGCATCGAGACCGACCTGCCTGCGACCGCCAGCACGCGCGGGCTGGCAGTGGTGACCGGTGCCTCGACCGGCATCGGCTATCACCTCGCACAATGCTGCGCGGACCACGGCATGGACCTGATCATCGTGGCCGACGAGCCACAGATCGACGCCGCGGCGAAGTCTCTCCACGTGGAGACCACCACCGTGGAAGCCGTGGTGGCCGACCTCTCCACACCGGCGGGCGTCGACAAACTGATTGCCGCCATACGCGGCCGCGCGGTCCATGTGCTGTGCGCGAATGCCGGCCGCGGACTCGGCCATGCGTTCCTGGACCAGGCGTTTGGCGATATCGAGCATGTGGTGGAAACCAACGTGACCGGCACGCTCTACCTGCTGCATCACGTCGGCCGCGCCATGCGCGAGCGCGGCGAGGGCCGCATCCTCATCACGGGGTCGATCGCCGGCTTTATGCCGGGTACCTATCAGGCCGTCTACAACGGCACCAAAGCGTTTCTCGATTCGTTCGCCTTTGCACTGCGGCACGAGTTGCGCGATTCCGGCGTATCGGTGACGTGCCTGATGCCAGGGGCCACCGAGACCGAGTTCTTCGAGCGCGCCAACATGCTGGACACACGCATCGGACAGGAGAAGAAGGCCGATCCGGCCGAAGTGGCGCGGCTCGGCTTTGACGCCATGATGCGCGGCGAGGGCGATGTGATTACCGGCTGGCAGAACAAGCTGCGTGCCGCCATCGCGATGATCACACCGTCCGACGTGCTGGCCGAGCAACACCGCCGCATGGCCGAGCCGATGAGCGGCGGCGCCGCGCCGTCCCCTGTTGCGCCGCGCATCGACAGCCCTTCCAGCCACACCACCACCCGCTGACCATCATGGAACAGAAACCACCACCGTCCCTGACCAATTTCCACTACGGCAGTCATAGCGGCGTGCAGGACGACGACCACGAAAGACACGCTCCGGTCAGTCCCGACGAGGATCCGGCACCGAAGTCGCACCGCAACATGCCGGCCCAACCATACCGGCCGCAGCCCGGCTCGAACGAACCGCCCGGTGTCGAGCGCTATGGCATGTACGGCGTGGCCCCTGGCGCCGAGGCGGCGAGCCAGCCGGCGCCCGGCGCCGGGACGATACCGCAGAGGCCGTTGCCGGGACCGGCCTCGCTGGGGCAGTTCGACGGTGACGATATGCGTCCCGTGGCACCGCTCTCCGATGTGCAGCGCCTCGAGGTACTGCATGAGCGCCTGGCGACGGTGATCGACCCGGGCGTGGTCAAGGTCGACATGGTCGACGGCGCGGTGACCTTGCGCGGCACCGTGCGCGACGCCGCCACGCGCAAGGCGGTCGAAGGCATTGCCAAGGGATGCCTGAGCGACTATTACGTACGGAGCGAGATTGACGTGTCCGAGGGACGCACCTCGCGCTGAAAGGAGGTGCCATGCTCGGCAGCAGTCATGCATTCAGCGGCTTTTCGGCCAACGATATCGCGATGGAGCGGGCTTTCTACGCCGACACGCTCGGCCTCGACGTCACGGAAGAGAACGGCATGCTGACCCTTCATCTGGCGGGCGGCCACCACGTGCTGATCTACCCGAAGGCCAACCATGCGCCGGCCACGTTCACGGTGCTGAATTTTCCGGTGGACAGCGTGGACGACGCCGTCGATGCGCTGAGCCAGCGCGGCGTGCGCTTCGAGCTCTACGACGAGCCCGACCTCAAGACCGATGCGCGCGGCATCATGCGGGACAACGGTCCGACCATTGCGTGGTTCAAGGATCCGGCCGGCAATATTCTCTCGGTCATCGAGGCGGAAGGGCCGGGCCGATAAGCGCGCGGCCTGCCGTGCGCGTGGGCCGCTAGCGCAGGTAGTCCGCATGGCGCGCGCGAATCTCGTCAAGATGGGCCAGCGTGCCGGACAGGTGCGCGCGCAGCACGGCCTCTGCGCGCGCGCCGTCGCCAGCGGCGATCGCCTCGACGATGGCGGTATGGTCGCGCAACACCGCGCCGGCCTTGTCGGCGATGGGCAGATGCAGCCGACGCAGGCGATCGAGATGTCCGCTTTGCCGATGCACGAGCTGGTACAGGTCAGGCACCTGCGCCGCCTCGTACAGCGCGCGATGGAATGCCTGGTCGTTCTCGCTGAATTCGCCGAGGTCCTGCAATGCCAGCAGGCGCGTGGCGCGCACGATGGTGGCGCGTAACCGCTCGACCAGCGCCGCGTCCGGGGCAGCGGCGAGCGTGCGCACGATCTCGATCTCGACCGAGCGGCGCAGGAAGTGCGCCTGCCGCGCGAGTGCCACGTCGATGCGGCTGACGCGCGTCGCATGCTGCGGGAAGACGTCGACCAGGCCCTCCTCCGCAAGCCGGATCAGGGCATCGCGCACCGGCGTCTGGCTGATGCCGTAGCGCGTGGCCAGCTCCGGCCGCGACAGCACCGTGCCGGGCGGCAGCGCGAGCGCAATGATCTGGTGGCGCATATGTTCGAACACCTGCGGCGCCGCCTGGCGGGTGCGGTCGAACTGAAACACGGTGGACGGTTCGGGCAGCAAGGTTTCCATTGGGGCGCGATTCTAGCGGAAGCGGGTGCTCGGGCGCTGAATTGACGTACTAATATATTAGTGCTTTAATCGCCAGCAGCAAGACCTCCGCCAGCACCGCGACACACACCGACGCACACCGACACACACCATAAGGTTGGCCGCGCGCACCCCGCGCGCTCCGGTCGCCAACAGCGGTCAACCACAGCAGCCTTGCAAGCCGCCATGCCGTGGGCCCATTGCCCCCCGTCATGGCGCTTTACCCGTGGAAGAGACAACCATGACGGCACGCAAGAAGACGCCGGACACACTGCGCAGCGCGCGGTGGTTCGCTCCCGATGACCTGCGCTCCTCGGGCCATCGTTCCCGCATCATGCAGATGGGCTACGCGCCCGACGAGTGGATGGGCAAGCCGCTCGTCGCCATCATCAACACCTGGTCCGATATCAATCCGTGTCACGCGCACTTCAAGCAGCGCGTGGACGACGTCAGACGCGGCATCCTGCAGGCGGGTGGCTTTCCGCTCGAACTGCCGGCGATGTCGCTGTCGGAGAGCTCGGTCAAGCCGACCACCATGCTGTATCGCAACCTGCTCGCGATGGAGGTCGAGGAGCTGATCCGCTCCCACCCGATCGACGGCGCGGTACTGATGGGCGGCTGCGACAAGACCACGCCGGGCCTGCTGATGGGTGCCACCAGCGCGGGCGTGCCGGCCATCTATGTGCCGGCGGGACCGATGCTGCGCGGCAACTACAAGGGGCAGGTGCTGGGTTCCGGTTCGGACGCCTGGAAGTTCTGGGATGAACGCCGCGCCGGCAATCTCGGCAAGACCGAATGGATCGGCATCGAGGCCGGTATCGCCCGCAGCCACGGCACCTGCATGACGATGGGCACGGCCAGCACGATGACGGCCATCGCCGAAGCGATCGGCATGTCGCTGACGGGTGCCTCGTCGATTCCGGCCGCGGATGCCAACCATATCCGCATGTGTGCCGAATCGGGGCGGCGCATCGTCGAGATGGTGTGGGAAGACCTCACGCCCGCGCGCATCCAGACCCACGCCGCGTACGAGAACGCGATTGCGGTGGCAATGGCGATGGGCTGCTCGACCAACGCGATCATCCATGTCATTGCGATGGCGCGGCGCGCCGGACACGATATCGGGCTCGACGACTTCGATGCCATGAGCCGCCATGTGCCGGTGATCGCCAATATCCGGCCGAGCGGCGACAAGTACCTGATGGAGGATTTCTTCTACGCGGGCGGACTGCCGGCGCTGATGAGCCGCATTCGCGACAAGCTCCATCTCGACGCGCCCACCGTCACGGGCCGCACGCTCGGCGAGAATATCGCCGGCGCCGAGGTCTACCACGACGACGTGATCCGTACCCGCGATAACGCGCTGTACCAGGAAGGCGCGCTCGCGGTGCTCAAGGGCAATATCGCGCCCGATGGCTGCGTGATCAAGCCGAGCGCGTGCGAGCCGCGCTTCTTCAGGCATACGGGACCGGCGCTGGTCTTCGATGACTATCCGTCGATGAAGGCGGCGGTGGAACGGGACGACCTCGACGTCACGGCGGACCACGTGCTGATCCTGCGCAATGCGGGCCCGCAAGGCGGCCCCGGCATGCCCGAGTGGGGCATGCTGCCGATTCCCCGCAAGCTGGTAAAGGCCGGCGTGCGCGACATGCTGCGCATGTCCGATGCGCGCATGAGCGGCACGAGCTATGGCGCCTGCATCCTGCATGTCGCGCCTGAATCGTATATCGGCGGCCCGTTCGCGCTGGTGCGGACCGGCGACATGATTTCGATCGATATCGAACGGCGCAGCATCCACCTCGAAGTGTCCGACGAAGAGCTCGCGCGCCGACGCGCCGCGTGGACGCCGCTGCCGGCGCGCTTCGGGCGTGGCTATGGCTGGATGTTCTCGCGGCATATCCGCCAGGCCAACGATGGCTGCGACTTCGACTTCCTGCAGACCGACTTCGGCGAGCCCACGGGCGAACCGAGCATCTACTGATTGCCCTCCCCGCAAGAGGATCGCCCCATGACCGAACTCTCCGCTTCCGTGCGTGCCGCGCTCAGGACCGTCAGCACCGCCACGCTCTGCACCGCGCTGTTCAAGCGCGGCCTGCGCAACCAGTTTATCCAGGACGTGCATCCGCTCGATCCGCTGCACTGCGCCAAGCATGGCGTGATGGTGGGCGAGGCGTTCACGCTGCGCTATATCCCCGCGCGCGAAGACCTCAATCCGATCACCGTGTTCCAGGACCCGCAACATCCGCAACGCCAGGCCATCGAGCAGTGCCCGCCCGGCGCGGTACTCGTGATCGACAGCCGCAAGGATGCGCGCGCGGCCTCGGCGGGATCGATCCTCGTCACGCGCCTGATGCAGCGTGGCGGCGCCGGCATCGTGACCGATGGCGGCCTGCGCGACTCGCCCGAGATCGCGCGGCTCGACATGCCCGCCTACCATCATCGGCCGGCGGCGCCGACCAACCTGACGATGCACCAGGCGCTCGAATTCAATGTGCCGATCGGCTGTGGCGACGTGGCCGTGTTTCCCGGCGATGTGGTCGTCGGCGATGGCGAAGGCGTGGTGATCGTGCCGCGCCACCTTGCCGAGGAAGTCGCCGCCGAGGCGGTGGAGATGACGGCGTTCGAGGACTTTGTCACCGAGGAGGTGCGCAAGGGCCGCTCGATCATCGGCCTTTATCCGCCCACGACCGAGCAGGCACGCGCGGACTTTGCCGCCTGGCGGCAGGTCCACGGGCGCTGAACGGCCGGCGCGCACCGCAAGCCGGTCGCAAGGAATACGTCCCACAATCAGTGCCGCGCGGCAGCGCGGCACGGCAACGACGGCGCACCGCTCTCTCACTCTCCTTCAGGAATCCCTCGCATGAAACCCCGCCTTCTGCAGCACGGCCGCCTGCCCGCCTCCATCGAAGCCAGGCTCGCCGAACATTTCGACGTGCATCCGTTCTGGGCCGAGACCGACCCGGCCGGCTACCTTGCGCAGCACGGTGGCGAGTTCGCGGCGATGACCGCGCGCGCGGCCACCGGTGTGGACGCGGGCATGATGGCGGCGATGCCGGCGCTGCGCGTGATCTCGAGCTTTGGCGTGGGGCTCGACAAGATCGATCTCGAGGCGGCCCGCGCGCGCGGCATCGCGGTGGGCTACACGCCCGACGTGCTCAACGACTGCGTGGCGGATACCGCATGGGCGTTGCTGATGGATGCCGCGCGCCAGGTGAGCGCGGCTGACCGTTACGTACGCCGTGGCGAATGGCCGAAGGCGCCGTATCCGCTGACCACGCGCGTCAGTGGCAAGCGCCTCGGCATCGTCGGCCTGGGCCGCATCGGGCGTGTCATCGCCCGGCGCTCCAGCGGCTTCGACATGGAAGTGCGATACTTCGGCCGCAAACCTGTCGACGATGTGCCGTACGGCTTTGAGCCCTCGATCGAGGCGCTGGCCAGCTGGGCGGACTTTCTCGTGCTGGCGACCTCGGGTGGCCCGTCCACGCGTCACCTGATTTCGGCGCGCGTGCTGGAAGCCCTCGGGCCCAAGGGCTACCTGATCAATATCGCGCGCGGCACGGTGGTCGACGAAGCCGCGTTGATCGATGCCCTGACCCACCGGCGCATTGCCGGCGCCGGCCTCGATGTCTTCGAGAACGAGCCGCATGTGCCCGAGGCCCTGTACCAGCTCGACAACGTGGTGCTGCTGCCTCACGTGGCCAGCGGCACGCATGAGACGCGCCAGGCCATGGCCGACCTGGTGTTCGACAACCTGCAGGCGTTCTTCGCCACGGGCGCGGTACTCAAATCCGCGCTGTAGGCGGGACGGCCTGGAAGCGACCTTACGAGTCCCGGAGGAAAGCCCTCATGTCCCTGCCTACCCTGTTCCTGACCGCGGCCGGTGGCGGCCTGGCCGTGGCCGCACCCGTCGGCCCGATGGCCATGCTGTGCATCCGCCGGACGCTGACCAGCGGGCCGCGCGCGGGGCTGGCGATCGGACTCGGCATTGCCTGTGGCGATGCGTGCTATGGCATGGTGGCGGCGCTCGGCCTGGTGGGGGTGTCGCAGTTCATGCTTGCCTATGACAAGCCGCTGCATCTGGTGGCGGGGCTGGTGCTGCTCTATCTGGGCCTGCGTACGGTTTTGCAGAAGCCCGGCGCGGAGGGCGACGAGGGGGACGCGGCCGCGAGGCTGCGCGACAGTAACGGCGGGGCGGGGCGCGCGTGGGCCAGCGCGATGTTGCTGACCCTCACCAATCCGCAGACCATTATCATGTTTGCCGCCCTGTTCGCCACGCTGGCGCCGCGTGGCGCATTTTCGACGAGCGTCGCCATGACCACCGTGGCCGGGGTCTTCTGCGGGTCGATCGCGTGGTGGTGCGTGCTGGTGACGCTGGTGTCAGGCGCACGGCATGCCCTGGGCATGCGCATGCGCCGCTGGATCGATCGCGCGGCCGGCCTGGCGCTGGCCGCGTTTGGCGCGGTGGAGATCCGCCGCGCGCTCTGACCGGTTGGGGCCTTCCTGGGGCCGCCTTGTTGGGTCCGCCTTGTTGGGGCCACCTTGTTGGGGCCACCTTGTTGGGGCCACCTTGTTGGGGCCACCTTGTTGGGGCCACCTTCTGCGGGCAGCCCCGGCGAGCCAGCCCTGCCGCGTCGAGCGTGTTTGCCGAGCTGGATTACTCGGCCTTGGCGCCCGAGTCCTTGGCCACCTTGATCCATCGGGTGGTCTCGGTCTTGATGAACGCCGCCAGCTGCTGGGCATTCATGTCGCCGGCGGACACGCCCTGCTCCTCGAAGCGCTTGAGCACTTCAGGCTGCTTGAGCACCTTGGTCAGTTCGGCCCCCATGCGCTGCCGGATCGCGTCCGGCGTGCCGTGCGGCGCCATCAGCGCGTACCACGTCACCACCTCGTAACCCGGGACCCCGCTTTCCGCCACGGTCGGCACGCCAGGATAGGCGCTCGAGCGCTTGTCGGAGGTCACCGCCAGCGCGCGTACCTTGCCGCTCTTGACGTGCGGATAGGCCGACGGGCTGGTTTCGATGGCCATCTGGATCTGGCCGGCGATCAGGTCGGTCATCATCGGCGCGCCGCCCTTGTAGGGCACGTGCGAGATATCGGTGTGGGTCAGCGCGCGGAACAGCTCGCCCGACAGGTGCTCGGTGCTGCCGATACCGGCCGAACCGTAGTTGACCTTGCCCGGATGCGCCTTGATGTAGGCCACCAGTTCCTGCACCGTCTTCACCGGAATCGACTGGTTGACGAGCAGCACGTTGGGCGTCAGCGCGACCATGCCGACCGGCTCCAGGTCCTTCTGGAAATCGTACGGCAGGGACTTGTAGATGCCGGGCGCCATGGTGTGGGCGATGGTGGCCAGCAGGAACGTGTAGCCGTCCGGCTGGGCGCGCGCCACGTTGGCGGCGCCGATGGTGCCGCCGGCACCGGGGCGGTTGTCGACGACCACCGGCTGGCCCAGTGCCTGGCCCAGCCGCTGGCCCACTTCACGACCCACGATATCGGTGGTGCCGCCCGCGGCGAACGGCACGACCAGGGTGATCGGCTTGGACGGCCATGCATCCGCCGCGTATGCCGTCATATGAGCGGCTACGCCGGCCGTCGCGAGAGCGACGCCCATGACGGCCTTGAGCGCATGGCGCGCGAGATGGCGCGGCATCGATTTCATTGCTTGTCTCCTTGAGGACGATTGGAATATGTCTGGGCCGGCACGGACGGGCGAACGGTGTTGCCAATTCCAGCCGACGGAACGGCGCCACTGTACGGAGCCCCGCATGCCGGCGCCACCCCTGTCCAGGCAAGGGGGGTTCACGAATCGTGAAGGGTAGCGCCGGGCCAGCGTCCGGCGCGCACCAGGTCGCGCGCCACACTGTCGAGCACGCCGCGCGCGGCCAGGCCGGCGGGCGACAGTTCGTCGTCCGACAGGCTTACCACCACATTCGGGCGTTGCACGCCCGCATCGATGATTTCGACCATCGCCAGCGGCGCGCCGATATGGCGTGCCACCGCGGCACCGGGCTGGATGGTGGCGCCAAGCCCGGCGCGCACAGCATCCATCAGCATGGCCAGCCCGTCAATTTCCGCCACGATATGGAGCGCGTGCTGGCTACGCGCGAAGGCGGTATTCAACAGCGAGCGCAGGCCGTGCACGCTGCTCGGCAACAGTAGCGGGAGGTCGCCCAGCGCGTCGAGCCGCACCTGCGGCGTGGCCGGCATCCCGGCGAAGTCCGGCCGCGCGATCACGAACAGGCGCTCGTCGAGCAGCGGCGCCATGCTCCAGCGTTGCACACTCTCGGTCTGAAACAGCACGGCGAGATCGAGCTGCCGTGCCCCGATCATGGCGGCGAGATTGCCTGAGAGATTTTCCACCAGGTGCAGGCGGATCTCCGGATAGCGCTCGCGCATCGCGGTCATGAACGGCAGCCCGAGCACCGCGATCGTGCTCGGTGCCATGCCCACGCTGACATGACCGGAGAGCCGCGCCAGCTGTGCCGCGCGCATGGCGTCGTCGGCATGGCGCAGGGCCAGCTGCGCCTGGCGCCAGAACGCCAGGCCGGCGTCGGTGGGCACCACGCCGCTCGACGTCCGCTGCAGCAATCGCGTCGACAGCTCGCTCTCGAGCCGGCTGATCTGCTGGCTCAGCGCGGACGTGACCACGCCCAGCCGCTGGGCCGCCTGCCCCATGCTGCCGAGCTCCACCACGTGCACGAAATACCGCAGTTGCCGCAGTTCCATGTCCCCATCCCAAGTACGACAGCCGGTATTGTGCCTTGTACCACGCACCCGGGCGAGCGCTCATGGCGGGGACTCGGGCAGCCGCCGGCAACGCGGAACGAGGACAAAGGGTGCGCGTATCAGCCGGTGCGGCCAAACGCCTCGCGCAGCTTGCCCTTGGCGCGCTGGAGCGTCGCCTTGCGCGCCTTGGGCAGGTTGCGCCCCGCGCGATTGATATAGAAGTTGAGCATCGACATGGCCGACTGAAACGGCGAGCCCTTGCGCCGCCGGCTATGCGTGGCCGAGCGCTTGAGCGATGCGGCCACTTCCTCGGCGGTACCGGTCTTGAAGATGTCGTGTTCGAGGTCCAAGGCATCGCTGGTCTCGGTGACGTGCTGCGACCAGCGCCGTGCCTTGCGGCGCGATGCCCCCCTGGCGGGGCGATGACGGGTGGTGGCCATGACATTCTCCTGATAGGGACGGCGATGGCGGAAGCGGTGCGACAAACATGCCAGCAAGCAACCCACACAACCACTGGTTGACCCCCGTGCGAATGCGCATAAGCTTGTGGCATCGACGCGCGAAGCCCGCCGTGAAGTCAACATCACAGCGCGACATCGCAAGGCGGCACGCGCGCGGTCCAGCCTTCACCTCTTTGGCTGCCTGCCCGCTGCATCCTTCATCTTTCACCACAGCGCATCTCACCGGAGCTCCCTATGCAAAGCATTCCACCGACCCTGTGGCCCATGACGGCATTTTTTCCTCACCTGCAAGCGTTCGCCTCCGCCGACGGGCAGCAATTGACGGAGAACTGGAGCAGGTGGATGGGGCTGAACACCGACTTCGCCCGCTCGATGTTCGACGAAGCCCGCTTCGACTGGGCGTCGATGTTCGTGCCGCAGGACCCCGAGTCACTCTACGTACGCCAGATGACCAACCAGGTGCCGATGCTGAGCATTCCGCTCCACTACGCGTCGGCGCTGATGGAACTGGGATGCCAGTCGCAGCGCGTGTGGATGGACACCTGGGGGCATTGGCTCGGCATGCCGTCGCTACTGATGGGTACCGCCCCGGCCGACCAGCCTGGCGCCAGAAATGTGGAGGACGTGCCACACACGCGCATCCGGGAGACGCCACACCCACGCGGCGCGAAAAGCAAGTCCCATTGAGCGGAAACGTGTAGATGCTGCGTTGGCGCCACATCTACACGTACAACCTACAAGTTGCCGCTCCAAAAGCCGCCATATGCGGCACAATCGGACTGGCATGGCCGATGCATGCTACGCTCCGACCAATGGATAGACTTCTGACCACGCAGGGAAGGGACTATTCTCAGTACTAGTAACTCAGTACTAGTAACTCAGTGCTAGTAACTCAGTACTTGTAACGTCGGCGGGGTAGCGCCGTCATTGCATGGCCAGAAAAAATTCGCATGGTAACAAGCTGCCTGTTCGATCGACGCGGGGCGCAGTCGACACAGGTATTCAGATCGCGCCCCAACCAAGATATCGCGAGGCACCTCCCATGAAAAAGACCCATTTCGCCAGTCTGATCGTTGCCGCCACGGCGGTGGTGGCCGCGCCGCTGGCTATCGCCCAGCAGAAGCAGGTCGACCCGTACACCCAGGGCGCCAAGACCGGCAAGCCCGACCCCTACACCGACGGCGCCAAGTCGGGCAAGTTCGATCCGTACACCGACGGTGCCAAGTCGTCGACGCGCTCGAACCTGGTCAACGACAAGCGTGACCCGTACACGCAAGGCGCGCGCAGCGGCACGCGCGACCCGTACACCGACGGCGCCAAGTCAGGCAAGCCCGATCCGTACACCGACGGCGCCAACAAGAAGCAGTAATGGCAGCGGGCGGCGGTAGCCGCCTGGCGCAGGACCGAAGGTAGATGGCAAGACCCCCGGGGTTGGCGACAACCCCGGGGGTCTTTGCATTGGTGCGCCGGTATCTTGCCGAACGGCTCAGGGCACCGCGTTGGCGGCGCCGTCGATCGACACGATGGCCCCGTTCACATAGGCTGCGCGACCCGAGGCAAGGAACACGACCATATCGGCCACCTCGTCCGCCTGGGCCAAGCGTCCCATCGGCAGCTTGCCGGTCATCTGGCTGATGATCTGTTCCTTGCTGACGTTGGCCGCCGCGGCCTCGACCGCCACGCGCTCGTGATAGCGATCGGTTTCCACCGTGCCCGGGTTGACGGCGTTGATGCGGATGCCATGCCGCGCGTAGGCATTGGCCAGGCCGGTCGACGCCAGCATGAGCGCGGCATTGGCGGCGCCGCCGCCCAGGTGAATGGTGGAGGCTACGCGGCCACCGACGCCGATCACGTTGACGATGGTGCCGGTGCGGCGCGCCGCCATGCCGGCCAGCACCGTCTCCATCATGTGGATATAGGTGAAGTATTTGGCCTCCATGGCGGCATGCCAGTGCGCAGCGGTCAGTTGCTCGGCCGGCGTCCGCTTGGCGGCGCCGGCCGAGTTGACCAGCACGTCGATCGGACCGAGTGCCGCTTCCACGCGCGTACGCAGGTCGGCTGCCTGCGCGGGCTCGCTCAGGTCCGCGGCAAAGCCCTGCACGCTCCAGCCTTCCCGCGCAAGCGCGCTGACCGCGGCATCGAGGCCGGCCGGATTGCGCGCGGCAATCGCGACCCGGGCGCCTTCCTGCGCGAACGTACGCGCGCAGGCCAGACCGATGCCCTTGCTGCCGCCCGTGATCAGCACGACCTTGTCCTTCAGTTTCAGATCCATCGCTTCCCGTCCGTTTGCCCTGTTGTCCTGTTGTCCTGTTGTCCCTGTGGCTTGCGTTGCTTCCGCCGCTGCCTGTGGCTTCGACCGCTGCGGCCTAGCCGCGCTTGCATAGCAGGCCGCCATCCACCGGCAGCAGCACGCCGGTAATATACGCCGCATCGTCGGAGGCCAGGAACACGGCGGCATTGGCGACATCCCAGGCGCTGCCCATGCGGCCGATCGGCACGCTGGCATTGCGCTCGGCGCGGATGACCTCGGCCGGCACGCCGCGTTCCCGCGCGCGCCGTTCGATCGCCATCGGCGTATCGATCAGCCCCGGCAGCAGCGCATTGGCGCGAATGCCGTGCGCCGCGTTTTCCATCGCGAGGTGCTGTGTGAACGCGTTGACGGCACCCTTGCTGGTCTTGTAGGTCACCGTCGGCCGCGCCGCCAGCGAGGCCGTCGACGAGACGTTGATGATGCAACCCTGCTTGCGCGCCACCATATGCGGCAGCGCGTACTTGCACGTCAGCACCATGCCGCGCAGGTTCATCGCCATCAGGCCATCCCACACATTCGCATCGAGGTCCGCGGTCTTCGCATCGCCCTGCGAGCGGCCCACATTGTTGTGCAGGATATCGATGCGGCCGAACTGCGCGATGCAGGTATCGACGATGCGCTTGCAATCGGCTTCCTGCGTGATGTCCGCCACGCAGACTTCCGCGCGCACACCGGATGCCGCCACCGCGGCGCGGGTGTTTTCGGCCCATTCGCCCTGGATATCGACGAGCAGCAGATCGGCGCCTTCCTGCGCAAAGCGCTCGGCCGTGGCGCGGCCGTTGCCAATGGTGCCGCCCGGCTGTTGTCCCGCGCCGACGATGATGGCGACCTTGTTCCTCAGCTTGCCCGAGGCGATACGAGTGTCATGCATGACGCGCCGCTCAATGCGAAATGTCGAGCGCCACCAGCAGGCGCGACACCATGTTGTACGAAGCGACGGTCGCCACGGCCTCGAGCACGCCGCGCGCGTCGAAGGTGGCCTTGAGGCCGTCCATGATCTCTTCCGGCACCACGATCTGCCGCGTCATCGCATCGGTCAGGCGGATCAGCAATTGTTCGGTTGGCGTGTAAATCTCCATCGGCACGGCGACCAGGCGCAACGCATCGATCTTCTCCTGCGCCATACCGGCCTTGAGCGCATGCGGCACGTGCGCGTGGTACTCGAAATCGGCACCGTTGAGCACAGCCACGCGGATGATCATCAGCTCGCGCAAATCGGCCGGCAATGAGTTCTGATTGCGCACGGCGGTGAGCAGCTTCTCCCATCCCGCAGCCAGCGGCGGGCTGTTCAGCAAGGCCTGGTAGAGGATCGAAATGCGGCCGCGCTCGGCGAGGATGCCGGCTTCGATCTCGGCCAGTTCCGGCCGGGTGCCGGGTTCCACAAACGGGATACGTGCGGGTTTCTGCGTCATGACGTCGAGGAGGTTGTCGTAGGAATTCAATCGAGCTTGATGCCGAGCCTGGCGACCACGCCGTGCCATTGCGTGATCTCCCTCGCGATGGCGGCACCGAACTGCGCCGCCGAGCCGCCCGCCACATAGGTACCGTCAGCCTCGAGCTTGGGGCCGGTCTCCTTGCTGGCGAGGATCTTGTTGATCTCGGTATTGAGGCGTTGCACGATCTCGGGCGGCATGCCCTTGGGACCGATCACGCCGTACCACAGCGCCACGTCGTAGCCCGGCAGGCCCGATTCGGCGAGCGTCGGCACGTTGGGCAGCGTGGGCAGGCGGCGGTCGGTGGTCACGCCCAGCGCCACCAGCTTGCCGTTGCGCACATGGGGCAGGACGCTGGTGGGTCCGGCAAAGTAGACATCGACCTGTCCGCCCAGCAGGTCGGTCACGGCCGCGCCACCACCCTTGTACGGCACATGGATCATCTGGATACCTTCCCGGTCCGCATACAAGGCGGCCGCCAGATGCAGGGCGCTGCCCTGGCCGGACGACGCGTAGGTGATCTTGCCCGGGTGCGCCTTGGCCAGACGCGTGAGGTCCTGCAGCGTCTTCACACCCAGGCTGGGAATGGCGACTGCCAGCAACGGTCCCTTCGACACCTGGACGATCGGCGTGATGTCCTTCACCGGATCGAAGCGCATCTTGTACAGGCTTGGGTTGACGGTATAGCTCGAAGAGATCAGCGTCAGCGTGTAACCGTCTGGCCTGGCCGCCACGCCCTGCTCCGCACCGATCATGCCACCCGCCCCGGTGCGGTTATCGACCACCACGGGCTGCCCCATCGCTTCCGCCAGGCCTTTGCCGATATAGCGCGCCAGCACGTCGGCGTTGCCACCGGCCACATATGGCACGATCAGCCGGATCGGTTTTTCCGGATAGGCGGCAAAAGCGTGCGAAGCGAAAAGAAATGGGAGCAGGGCGAAACCGGCGCGCACAATGCGGCGCGCCGATGCAATACGGCGGGGTGCTGACAAGGTTGTCTCCTGGGGTCAAGCGGCATATCGGTGCCGTTCTTGGGTGACGGCAGGCGACCATTATTCAGGCGTGGTTTTCTTTCGTCCAATATGGATTTGGAAATCGTCTGATTCTGTTTTGGAATGAGAGCGCCGCGTTGCATGACCGCGCGCGGTGCCCTGCCCCCGCGCGCAAGCGTCCATAGCACAAGGCGATCGGGGCGATTGAAGTTCCCCATCGATTTGTTCAAACACCGAAACAGTGAATTAACGCCAGCGAGTTTCTTCCGCGCGGCGCTTGGCATAAATTAGGGACTCCCATCGCTCATGGCTGGCTTCATGGCTGGCTACATGGCGGGCTTCATCGCTTACGACAAGGAAAACGATCATGCGCCTCACCCCTGAGTCCCTGCTCCCGAACTCGACCAACACCGACGACGTCGTTACGGCGGTCCATCACCAGGATATCGTGACAGCGTGGTCCGCCACGATGGCCGCCGAACGTGTCGCCGTGCTGCACATGCTCTATCCGCGCACCGATGCACGCACGCACCGCAGCCTCGACGCACTGGTCAATGCGCTGCATGTGCATGGCCTGCACCAGGTGGCGGAGCTGATCGAGAAGGAGGCGCACTATCTGGTGTTCAGGGATCCGGTCAAGGCGTGGAAGGCACTGAACGAAATCCGCCATGACTCCCTCGCTATCGGCGTGCACCTGTACTACAAGGGCCTGAGCGGCAATCAGGCCGAAGTGGCGCTGGACCAGGACGCGCACCAGAAGGCGTGAGACGACCGGGGCGGAGCCAGATCGCTCCGCCCTTCCGCCCTTCCGCCGTGGCGTTCATGCCATCGGCATTTGCGAATTTGGTGTCACACCTCGCCCCGGCGCTCCGCGGCCGCACGCCCGTCCTTGCCCAAAATTACAAGGGCATGCCGTTTGCAGACGCGCCTTCTTGCACGCGCGCACGGTCTTGCCGCGCGCCCCGGGCTGGTACGGAACGTGCGCCGGTCAAGGCTCCCCCGCTCAACGGAGACTTGTCATGGACCCGAACGATATCAATCCGAATGACCCGGCGGCCTCGGCATCGGCGGCCAAATCGAATCTGCGCGCGAGTACCGACCAGTTGGCAAAGGACCTCGACGACCTGCTCACGCAGTTGCCGAGCCTCACCGGAGAAGCCGTCGAGGCGGCCAAGCGCTCGTTTCTGGCCAAGGCCGAACAAGGCAGCAGCCGGTTGCATGCGATGAAGGAGAACGCATGCCACCGGATGGAGCATGCGCAGGAGTGCGTGAACGACTACGTGCACCAGCAGCCCATGCGCGCGCTCGGCATGGCGCTTGGCGTGGGTGTGCTGCTCGGCGCGGTGTTGTGCCGGCCGCATGGGAGGGATTGAGCCCGGTGAAAAACGGGGGGCAGGCCGATCGCCTGCTTCCCCCGGACCCTTGGGACCCCTCGGACCCTCGGGACCCTCAGTGCCATCAGGACGCCAGCGAATCCGACAGGCGGCCATCGGACGGCGGCTCGACTTCCTCGTCCGGCCAGCTGCGGCCGACCATCCATTCGTACAGCGTCGGCAGCACGATCAGCGTCAGCAGCGTGGCCGTGATCAGGCCGCCGATGATGACGATGGCCAGCGGACGTTGCGTCTCCGAGCCAATGGCGCGTGACACCGCCATCGGAAACAGCCCCAGCATCGCCAGCAATGCCGTCATCAGCACCGTGCGCAGGCGATCCATCGAACCTGTGATCACGGCCTGGCGCAGCGGCATGCCTTCGTCGCGCAACTGGTTGAAGTAGGTCACCATCACCACGCCGTTGAGCACGGCCTGGCCGAACAGCGCGATAAAGCCGATGGCGGCCGACACCGACAGCGGAATGCCGGTCAGGAACAGCGCGAACACGCCCCCGATCAGCGCGAACGGAATGTTCGAAATGATCAGCGTGGCGCTCTTGAACGACTTGAACGCATTGAACAGCAGCAGGAAGATCAGCAGCACCGACAGCGGCACCACGATCGACAGGCGCGCCATGGCGCGTTCCTGGTTCTCGAATTCGCCCGACCAGCTGATCTTGACGTCGTCGGCCTTCACATTGCGCTTGACCAGCGCCTGCATGTCCTTGACCACGCTACCCATGTCGCGATCGTGGATGAAGATGCCGATCGACGTGGTGCGCTGGCCGTTCTCGCGGCTGATGTTCATGGCCCCCGACGCGGCGCGGAACGTCACCAGCTGCGACAGCGGCACCTGCGCGCCGTCGGCGGTCTGCAGGAAAATGTTGGGCAGGTTCGGCAGTTCGCGCTCGTTGGGCTTCAGACGCACCGCCACGCTGAAGTGCCGCTCGCCTTCCCACAGCTCGGTCGCGGCCTTGCCTGCCAGCGCGGTTTCCATCAGATCCTGCACGTCGGCCACGTTGATACCGTAGCGCGCGGCCTGCGCGCGGTCGAACTCGAGCACATACTGCGGCAGTTCGCCGTCACGGTCGATAAATGCGCGCATCACGCCCTTGACCGACTGCACGTTGGCCAGGATCTGGTCGGCCACCTGCTTGTTGTGCTCGAGGCTGTCGCTCTGGACCTTGATGACGATCTGGCCCTTGATCTGCGAAATGCTCTCCAGGATGTTGTCGCGCACCGGCTGCGAGAAATTGGGCTCGATGCCGGGCAGCTGACGCAGGTTGCGGTTGATCTCCTCGATGATCCTGCGCTTGTCGTACCCCGCGCGCCACTGCTTCTCGCCCTTGAGGTCGACCAGGATTTCCACCGTGTTGATCAGCTTGGGATCGGTACCGTCGTCAGGGCGGCCTACCTTGGAGATGGTAGTGTTGACCTCCGGCGTGCGGCGGATGACGGAGCGCAGGATGCGCGCCTGGTCGCGCGCCTCGTCGATCGAGACCGACGCCGGCAGGTCGAAGCTGACCCACATCGAGCCCTCATCGAGTTCCGGCAGGAACTCGCTGCCGAGGAACTTGCCCACGCCGACCGTCGCCACCAGCAGGCCGAGGGCGATGCCGATCACGGCCTTCTTGTGGCCGAGTGCCCAGCGCAGCATCGGCTCGTAGAGGCGCTTGCAGTGCCGCACGATGAAGTTGTCGTCGTGGGCGATGTTCTTCTTGAGCAACAGGTGGCACAGCAGCGGTACCACCGTCAGCGAGATGATGAGCGAGCCGACCAGCGCGCCGGTCACCGTATAGGCCATCGGCGCGAAGATCTTGCCCTCGTGCCGCTGCAGCGTGAAGATCGGGATATGCGCGGCGATGATGATGATCATCGAGAACACGGTCGGCCGGCCCACCTCGGTGGTGGCCTGCAGGATGGCGTAGAGCCGCGCCTTGCTGTCCTGGATCTGCTGGGCCTTGAGCTCGCCCAGCCGCTTGAAGATATTCTCGACCACGATCACCGCGCCGTCGACGATGATCCCGAAGTCCATCGCGCCGAGCGAGAGCAGGTTGGCCGGAATGCCGACCCAGGTGAGGCCGATGAAGGTGGACAGCAGCGCCAGCGGAATCACCAGCGCCACGATCGCGGCCGCCCGCACGTTGGCGAGGAACAGGTAAAGCACGGCCATGACCAGCAGCGCGCCCTCGACCAGGTTGCCGAACACCGTATGCAGCGTCTTGTCGATCAGCGTGGAGCGGTCGTAGTACGGCACGATCTTCACGCCCTTCGGCAGGATCGAATCGTTGAGCAGCTCGATCTTCTTCTTCAGTGCGTCCAGCACGATGGACGGGTTTTCGCCCTTGCGCATGACCACGATGCCGGACACGATATCGTCCTCGTCATCCTGCCCCATCAAACCCTGCGGCGGCGCCGAGCCGATCTTGACCTCGGCGATATCCTTGACCAGGATCGGCGTGCCATTGTTCTCGGCCACCACCGTATTGGCGATATCGGCGGAGGTGCGATAGCTGCCGAGCGAGCGCAGCAGGTACTGCTGGCGGCCGTGGCTCACCGCGCCGCCGCCGGCGTTGGCATTGGCGCGCTGCAGCGAGGTGAACAGCTGCGACAGCGAGATCTTGGCATCGCGCATGCGCGCCAGATTGGGATTCACCTCGTACTGCTTGATGGTGCCGCCGATGGTCACGAGGTCGGCCACGCCGGGCACCTGGCGCAGGTTCTTCTCGACCACCCAGTCCTGCAGCGTGCGCAGCTCCTGCGCGGAATATCCCTTGCCGGTCAGGCGGAAACGATAGATTTCGCCGATCGCGGTGGAGAGCGGCGCGAGCTCGGGACTGACGCCGTCGGGCAGGTCCACGCCGCGCAGGCGCTCCAGGATCTGCTGGCGCGCGGTCACGTCGGTGGCCTTGTCGTTGAAGGTCACCATCATGAACGACAGGCCGAACTGGGTATGCGAGAACACGCGCACCGAATTGGGCGTACCGGCAAGCGCGGTCTCGATCGGAATCGTGACCTGACGCTCCACTTCCTCGGCCGCGCGGCCCGGGTACAACGTGATCACGTTGACCTGGATATCCGACACGTCGGGGAAGGCCTCGATGGGCAGGTTCTTGAAGGCAGCCAGGCCGCCCGCGATAAAGATGATCAGCCCCAGCCAGACAAACAGCTTCTGGTGAAGCGCAAAACTGACGATGCGCGAGATCATGTGGCCGCCGTCCTCACTGCTTCGCGGCGGCAGCCCGCGCGTTGTTGACCGCGGTGGCGTCGCGCAGGATGTCCTGCAGATACAGGTTGCCGTCGGTCACCACCACGTCGCCATCCTTGAGGCCCTCGACCACTTCGGCCGTGCCCGGAATCGTCACGCCGAGCTTGACCTGGCGCCGTTCGAACGAATTCTGCGACGGCCGCACGAACACATAGTTCTTGTTGTCGGCCAGGAACACGGCCTTCGACGGCACCGAGATGCCCTTGAACGAGCTCGCCTGCAGCCTGGCCGTGACGAACATCTCGGCCTTGAGACGACGATCGGCGTTAGGCACCAGCAGGCGCACCTTCACGCTGCGCGAGGCGGGGTCGACATAGTCCGCGATCTTGACCACCGTGCCCGGGAAGGTCTCGCCCGGATAGGCGGCACTGCTCAGTTGCACCGTCACGCCGGGCTTGAACAGGCTGAGATCGGCCTCGGTGGCATCGAGCTGGGCCCACAGCGTGCCCGGATCGGTGATCAGGAACAGCGGCGCGCCGGGCGGCTGGTCGGGACGCAGTTCCATGCCCGGATTGATATTGCGCTCGACCACCAGACCGTCGATCGGGCTGCGCAGCGAGAAGCGCTGGTTGACATTGTCGCCGGCGTTGCCGTACATGCGCAGCGCCGCCTGGGTGCGCTGCAGGTCGGCCATGGCGCGCGCGCTGTCAGCCTGCGCCTGCTCGAAGTCCTTCTGCGCGATCACGCCGGCGTCGTAGAGCTCGCGCTGGCGCGTGAGCGACTTCTGCGCATAGGCGCTGTCGGCGGCGGCCTTGCGCGCATCGGCCTGGGCCACGCCAAAATCGGGCGAGGTCAGCAGCGCCAGCGGCTGGCCCGCCTTCACCGCGGTGCCGGGTTGCACCAGGATTTCCATCACGCGCCCGGCAAACGGCGACGACACGCGCACGGTCTTGTCCTCGTCCCACACCAGGCGGCCCGGCATGCTGATCATGCGTTCGCCGCCGGCCTTGACCGGCTGGCCGACAATACCCGGCAGCGTACGTACGCTTTCCGGGAACGTGATGGTCTGGCCGGAAACCTTGGGATCGTCGTCGGCCTCGGGGGCCTCCTTCTTGCCGCACGCCACGAGCGCGAGCGTGCACAACGCGGCCGCGGCCAGCCGGACCGCGCCCACGCGGGACAGGACGGACATCTCGGTAATTCTCTGCATGCTGTTATGGGCGCGACGCATCGGTACGGACCTGGGGTAACGTGTTGATATCGGTATTGGTGGCCTGCAGGGCCGTGCGGTAGGCCGACAGCGCCTTGGCGTAGGCGCCCTGCGCCTCCACCGCGTCGAGCTGGGTCTGCCGCAGCGCGCGGCGCGCATCGAGCAGATCGAGCACGCCCGAGGCACCCTTGCCGTAGGCGAACTCGGCACTGTTGGCCACGCTTTGCGCGGCCGGCAGCACGGTGTCGCGCATCTGGCGCAGCGTGGCGCGCGCGGACTCCAGCTGCGAGCGCAGCCGTTCGATGTCGTTCTGCGCGGCCAGCAGGATGCGGTTGCGATCGTCGAGCGCGGCGTAGTAGTCCACTTCCGCGCGGCGCGCCTCGCCGCCATAGCTGTGGCGCACGAACAGCGGAATCGAGACGAACACGCCAAAGCTGTTGCCGCTGCCGGTCGGGTTGCTCTGCGAGATCGGATAGTGCTCGGCCTGCGCGCCCACCGTCACGTCGGGCACGCGGCCGGCACGGGCGAGGTCACGCGCGGCGGCGGCAGCCGCCAGACGGGCTTCGGCGGCGGTGACGTCGGGGCGGCGCTGGAGGAAGTTCGGATCGACCGGCGGCACCTCGGTATCGAGGTCCGGCCAGTCGGGCATCAGGCGATTGTCGAGCAGCGTGCCGGGCACGCCGATGGTGGCGGCCAGCGCCGCCTTGTCGCGTGCGTGGTCGGCCTGGGCCGCGCGCAGGTCGTTCTGCGCGCGCAGCGTTTCCAGCTGAAGCTTGGTCACATCGGCCCGCGAGACATCACCGGCCCTGAGCCGTGCCTCGTTGGCCTGCTGGGTACGGTTGTAGAGGCCGACCGTGTCGGTCAGCACGCCGACACGCTCCTGGCTGACCACGGCTTCGTACCAGGCCTGGTCCACCAGGCCCAGCTGCTGCGCCACCACGGCCTGCAATTGTTCGCCGGCGGCGGCGCTGGCCTTGCGCGCGGCGTCCACACGCAGGCCGCCCTTGTTGGCGGTCTCGATCACCTGGTCCACGCGCAGCGTGGAGTCGACGGTCTTGCTGCGCAGGTTGCCCGAGCCAACCCCGAGGCTCGGGTTGATATTGGCGACGCCGAGGCTCAGGACGGGATTGGGCCGCTGGGAGGCAATTTCGATATCGGCCTGGCTGGCTTCCTCGCCACGCCGGGCCACGATGACGTCACGGTTGCAACGCTGGGCGTCGAGACGGGCCTGGGACAGCGTCAGGGTGGCCTTGGCCGGTGGCGCCACGCACGGGCCGTCTGGCGGCAGAGGCTCGCTGGCCGCATGGCCGGCGGTAGCCGCCAGGGCAACGAGCATCGCCACGGCGACTCGGGTAACAGAAAAATGCACGATCGATCTGGCTCAATTCGACAACGGTCAGAGGTAAACGACCGTGCCAGCCGAACGGTGCACCGGAATGGCAACTTTCTTTTTATGCGCCTTTTATTCCGGAAGCCTCCTGCCTGATATCCGCCGGTTGATGACCGGACACGATCCCCCGTGCGTATTCCAACCGAATCTCATTACAAATGGCTTTCATCTAGCGGCCAAATGGCAGCAAATCCGCCCTAATCCGCGCAGAGGGAAAACCCGTATGGCGTGCCCGCGCGTTTGCCTTCCGCCGGGTATATTTGGCCGCCGCGATACGGCGGCGGGGGCCAAAGTGCGTTCCAAGTGCGTCCGGCGGGCACCCGGCACCGGCCTATGGCGCCGCCGCCACGATGCGCAGGGCGCGCTCCAGCACCGGCCGGTCCACCATCTTGCCGTCCACGGCGATCGCCGCGCCGTTGGCGGCCGCAGCCTGCTCCACCACGCGCCGCGCCCAGGCCACGGCTTCCGGCGCCGGCGCAAGCGCCGCATGGACGCCCGCGACCTGGCTCGGATGGATCAGCAGTTTGGCGCCGAAGCCGAACTGGCGCGCCCGCGCCGTCTCCGCCGCCAGGGCCCCGTCATCGCCGATCGCGGTGCACACGCCATCGACGGGGGCCGGCAGGCCGGCCGCGCGCGAATGCAGCACCAGTTCGCTGCGGCAATGATGGAGCGGCAGGCCGTCATCGGCCACGTCGAGATCGAACATCAGATCGATGCTGCCGAACAGCAGCCGCTGCACGCCCGGCGCGCGCGCCACGTCGCGCAGGTCGGCAAAGCCGGCCGCGGTCTCCAGCAACGCGAGGCAGGGCGTGCCCGGCAACACCTGGCGCAGGCGCGCGAGCGCGGCTACGTCGGCCTTGGGCAGCACAATGGCCGCCACCGCGGCGTCCTCGCACCAGGCGAGATCGTCGGCGAACCACGCCGTATCGGCGCCGTTGACGCGCACCAGCAGGGACACGCCCGCGGCCTCGGCCTGTCTCCGCAGGTCGTGCCAGGGAGCGGCCAGCGCGCCGCGCGCGGCGTCCTTGTCAGCGGGCGCGACGGCGTCCTCGAGATCGACGATCACGGCATCGGCGCCGGCGGCGATGGCCTTGCCAATGCGGTCCGGGCGCGTTGCCGGCACGAACAGATAGCTGCGCGGCGGGCGGGGGGTGCGGGGCTCCATCGCGTGGGTCTCCTCTTTCAGATCGTGCCGTTGGCGTGCAGGCGCGCCGTCTCTTGCGCCGTGTAGCCGAGCTCGGCAAGGATGGCATCGGTGTGCTCGCCCACCGCCGGAATCGGCTTCATGCAGGCATCGGTCTGGCCCGGCGGCAACAAGGCCGGCAGCTCGCCGGCGGGCGAGTCGACCGTGCGCCAGCGTTCGCGCGCGGCAAGCTGCGGGTGTTGCCAGACGTCTGCCATGGTATTGACGTTGGCATTGGCGATCCTGGCGGCTTCCAGCCGCTCGACCACCTGCGCCGCCGTCAGGCGCGCGAACGCCTCGACGATGCGCTCGCGCAGACGCGCGCGATTGGCGCTGCGCAGCGAGTTGGTGGCAAAGTCGGCATGCGTGGCCAGCGCCGGGTCCTGCAGCACCATGTCGCAGAACACGGCCCACTCGCGCTCGTTCTGCAGGCCGAGCATGACGGTCTTGCCGTCGCCGGTCGGGAACGGACCATACGGGTAGATGGTGGCATGGGCGGCGCCGGCACGCGGCGGCGGCGCCGCGCCGTCGAAGGCGTAATACATCGGAAAGCCCATCCACTCGACCATCGATTCCAGCATCGACACGTCGATGCGCTTGCCACGGCCGGTCTGGCCGCGTTCGATCAGGGCCGCCAGCACATTGCTATACGCATACATGCCCGCGGCGATATCCGCCACCGAGGCACCGGCCTTGACGCCCTCGTCCGGCGTGCCCGTCACGGAGACAAAGCCCGATTCGCTCTGCACCAGCAAGTCGTACGCTTTTTTGTCGCGATACGGACCGTCGCCGCCATAGCCCGAGATGTCGCAGACGATCAGGCGCGGATAGCGTTGCGAGAGCGTGTCGAAATCCAGGCCCAGCCGCGCGGCCGCGCCCGGCGCGAGGTTTTGCACCAGCACGTCGGTCCGCGCGAGCAGCGCCTCCAGCAGCGGCACGGCATCGGGCGCCTTGACGTCGAGCGTCAGGCTTTCCTTCGAACGGTTGGTCCAGACGAAGTGCGACGACATGCCGCGTACGCGCGTGTCGTAGGCGCGCGCGAAATCGCCGGGGCCGGGACGCTCGATCTTGATCACGCGCGCGCCCAGATCGGCCAGCTGGCGGGTACAGAACGGCGCCGCAATGGCCTGTTCGAGTGAGAGGACGGTAATGCCTGCAAGGGGTCGGGACATGGCGGGTGGGGCGAAATAATGCCCGGTCAGGAAGCCCGGCGGGGGCGATGCCGTCAATCTACCCGCGCGCCCGCCGCGTGTGAAATAGGGATTGCGGAAGGCACCATAAGTAGAATCAATACCCTCAGCATCGGGAGGAAACCATGGACATCCGCGCCATGCGCTATTTCGTGGCGATCGTCGACCAGGGCAGCCTGACGCGCGCGGCCGAGATCGTGTGCGTTGCACAACCGGCCTTGAGCCAGCAGCTTGCCGCGCTCGAGGACGAATTCGGCGTGCCGCTGGTGCATCGCGGTGCCAAGGGCGTACGGCCGACCGAGGCCGGCAAGACGCTCTACCGGCATGCGCGCAATATCCTGCGCCAGACCGAGGTGGCGGGGGCGGAGGTGCGCCTGGCCGGCGCCGAGCTATCCGGCACGGTCGCCGTCGGGTTGCCGACCACCGCCGCCGCCGCGTTTGGCATGGCCCTGGTGCGCACCGTGCGCCAGCGCCATCCGCAGATCCGCTTGCAACTGTTCGAGAGCATGAGCGGCTATATCTCGGAACTGCTGAACCAGAACCGGCTCGATTTCGCCATCCTCTTCCGCGATACGCCGTCACGCGCGGTGGAGCCCGAGCCGCTCGCGAGCGAGCCGCTGTGCCTGGTGGGCACGCCGCCGGAGGGGGCCGTGCGCCACCCGCGCCGGGGCCGCGCCGCGGCATCGGCAGCGATCGCGCTCAAGGCGCTCGACGGCATGCCGCTGGTCCTGCCAAGCGGCTCGCAGGGGTTGCGCGAGGTGGTCGAGCGCAGTTTTGCCAAGGCCGGTATCGCCCTCAATGTGGTGGCCGACCTCGATTCACTGCCGTTTCTGCTGGCCGCTGCGCGCGAGGGCCTGGCCTGCACCATCCTGCCCGCGTCGTCGCTGGGCGAGAACGACGCGGCCGTGCCGCGCCGCCTGATCCTGCCCGAGCTGCGCCGCACGCTGTCGCTGTGCTGGCCGCGCGCGTTGCCCAGCTCGAATGCGGCCGAAGCGGTGGCGGCCATCCTGCGCGAAATCGTCGCGGCACGCATTGCACAGGGAGGCTCGCTGGCGCCGCCACCGGTCTCGGGCCCGCCCCGACAATAAGTAATTCTTATGCCGGTAGTCAGTAATCTAATTTCACTGTGCCGGCGCGCTGGGCTAGAGTGGGCGCGATCAAAAAACAGGAGACAACATGCGTCGCACCCTCCCTGCCCTGGCCGGCCTTGCCATGGCATTCAGCATGGCCACGAGCGGCACGGCCTTCGCTGACGGCTATCCCGTCAAACCCATTCAGATGATCGTGCCGCAGGCACCCGGCGGGACCAACGATATCGTCGCGCGCCTCGTCGCGGCCGATCTGTCGCAGCGGCTCGGTCAGCAGGTGGTGGTGGAAAACCGCCCGGGTGCCGGCGGCAATATCGGCACGCAGACGGCGGCGCGTGCCACGCCCGACGGCTATACGCTGCTGATGACCATCAGCAGCACGCAGGCCATCAATCCGACCCTGTACCGGACCATTCCGTTCGACCCGATCAAGGACTTCGATCCGATCGGCCCGGTCGCCACGGTGCCCAATGTGCTGGTGGTCAATCCGGCGTTCCCGGCCAGGTCGCTCAAGGAACTGATCGACATGGCCCGTGCCAAGCCCGACTACTATCGCTTTGCCTCGGCCGGCAACGGCACGCTGAACCATCTGCTCGGCGAGATGCTGAACAGCATGGCCGGCATCAGGCTCGAGCATGTGCCATACAAAGGCGTGGCGCCGGCGCTCAACGATGTGCTCGGCAACCAGGTGCCGATGGCGTTTGCCAGCCTGCCTTCCGTGCTACCGCACATCAAGGCGGGCAAGGTGCGCGCGCTCGGCGTGAGCTCGGCCAGACGTTCGCCGTTTGCGCCCGACATTCCTGCCATCGGTGAGACCGTGCCCGGCTATAGCGGCGACCTGTGGGTGGGACTGTTCGCGGTGCGCGGCACGCCGAAGGAGGTGACGCAGAAACTGACGAGCACGCTGCAGACCGCGCTCAACGACAAGGCCCTGCGCGACAAGCTGGCCGCGCAGGGCGCGGAAGTCCTCAGTGCCCCGCCGCAGCAGTTCGCCACCATGCTCAAGGGCGATATCGACAAGTGGGGCAAGATCGTCAAGGCCTCCGGCGCGCAGGTGGATTGAGTTCACCCGCCCCTGGCACCGTCGCCGTCGCGCGCAGGGGTCAGGGGTATCGCCTCGTCCCCTGCTGCCCTGCCCCGATCCCGCTGCGTCCCTCGTTGCGTCCCTGCTGGCGCGCCCGTACCGCCGCGCATCTACTCGCTGGGCGGCTTGACCGCAGGCGGTACGATCTGCAATTCGGTTGCCGTTTCCAGGCAAGCGCTATCGGCCTGGACGACCCCCGCCGCCAATAGGCGTCTGGCACGCCATAATGGAATATCGCGTTCCGACCGCCCGCTTGTCGGGTCCACCAACGCAACATAAACGGCCTGTTCGGTAAGCGGAGACTTCACCACGACCATTCTGTAGCCAGCAGAAACCAGTTCAAGAATCTTTCGCTGTTCGGTGGAAAGGCCCATAAAAATATTCAGCCCGTGGCTTTGGGTAAGGAGCAGGTGGAACAGGTAGAACGGATGGAGCGGATGGAGCGGATGAAACGTGCAGCGTGGGGATAGGTGCTGGGCGTAGTGCCACCCTGAAAATACTGTCCCACCCTGATCGGGATTGGCGCGGACTCCGCGATCCGCGCCACCCTGCCGACCGCACGGGCTCTGCTTATGCTGGTGCTTCCGTGGCGCTCTGTTGGCCGCTCTGTTGGCCGCACTGTTGGCCGCTCTGTTGGGCGCTCTGTTGGCAGCTTTCCGCACCATGAGGTCTGTGCGACGCATCTTACATTTGCACGCGCACCCGCGTCCATAGGACAAAGACAAAACAGGCTTCGGCGCACGCATATGCGCAAAACTAATAATTCGTAAATGTTCTACCTGATCGTGGTCCCGATAAGTTCGTCACCATCTGGTGATGACGCGCAGAGGATCCGGTGAGCATCGCTAGCGCCGGAACACCAGGCTGAAGTTATTGGCCGGCATCGGAATCGGCGCATCGCAGCGCAGGCCCTGTGCCGCGCCCAACGCGATCACTGCCTCCATCTCGCGCACCCCCCATTCCGGATTGGCGGCCCGCAGCTGCGCATCGAACGCGGCGTTGCTCGGCGCCGTGTGTGCGCCGTCGCGACGATAGGGTCCGTAGAGATACAGCACCCCGCCCGCGCTCAGCACGGCGCCCGCGCCGGCAAAGAGCGCTTCGGCCGAGGCCCACGGCGAGATATGGATCATGTTGATGCAGACCATGGCGTCGGCCTGCTCCAGGCCCCACGGCTGCACGCGGACGTCGAGCGCCAGCGGCGCCCGCACATTGGTGAGACCGGCATGCGCGGTCCAGGCGGCGATTGACGCGCGCGAGGCGGCATCGGGATCGCTGGGTTGCCAGGTTACGCCCGGCAATGCCGCGGCAAAGTGCACGGCGTGTTGTCCGGTGCCGCTGGCGATTTCGAGAACAGTGCCGGTCGCGGGCAATACCTCGCGCAGTACGGCGAGGATCGGTTCGCGATTGCGTTCGGTGGCGGGCGCCATGCGGCGCGCATCGGGGTCCGGATGGTTCATGGATGAGGATTGGCCTGTCGGTGTATGGGCGTTTGAGCGTATGGCCGTATGGCCGTATGGGCGCGGGGGCGCGGGGGCATCGTCGGCGGTATGCCCGCTCCCGTGCGGGCGCATGCAGTCGCAAGCGTAGCAGAGCCTCGCGACCTGTGCCGGCGCAAGCCTCGGCACGCGATCCGGCGTCTGCGCCCGACCTCGGGCCACCTTCGCGGGCGCTGAGACGATCGAGACAAATCCTGAGCGGAACGGTCGCTTCCGCCTGCAGGCCCTTGCATAGCATGGAGACAAGCCGGCGCGCATCGCGCCGTTACCTCTCAGCAAGGAGTCATCCAGATGAACACGCGCAATCTCCTCACCGTCGCCAGTCGGCTCGACCGCATCGGCATCCCGCTGGTGCGCTTTGGCGTCGCCATCGTCTTCCTGTGGATCGGGGCCCTGAAGTTCGTGCCTTACGAGGCCGACAGCATTACACCGTTCGTTGCCAACAGCCCGTTCCTGTCGTTCTTCTATGCCCACCCCGAGGCGTACCACGCGCACCTGACGCATGAAGGCCAGCTGGATCTGGTGCAGCGCGCATGGCAGGTCACCAACCACACCTATGCCTTCTCCAATGGCCTCGGCGTGGTGGAAATCGCGATCGGCCTGCTGGTGTTGTCCTACCTCTTCTCGAATCGCCTGGGTCTGGTCGGTGCCGTGCTGGCGTTTCTCACGCCGATCGTCACGCTGTCGTTCCTGATCACTACGCCCGAAGCCTGGGTGGCCAATCTGGGCGATGCCAACTTCGGCTTCCCGTACCTGTCCGGCGCGGGTCGGCTGGTGCTCAAGGACGTGCTGATGCTCGCGGGCGCCGTGGTGATGATCGCGGACTCGGCACGGCGGGTCCTGCAGGACGAGGCCGGCCAGCGCTGAGCCCACCCGCCGCTTCGCGCAGGCACGCAATCAGCCCGGTCACACCGGGCGCGGGCCGCCGCTCGCGCAGCATCATCAGGCCGATCGGCGGCAGTTCCACCTCGACCGCCATCGGCAGCACATGCAGACGGGCCGCGGCCTGCATATGTTGTCCTACCGAGCGCGCCACAAATCCCACGGCCTGCCGCTGGGTGACGAAGGTGGTGACCGCCAGGTATGACGAGGTCTCGATCAGGCCGGCGGGCAAGACCTGCCCATGCCGCACGAACGCCTGCTCGATCTTCACGCGCAACGATGCCCACGGCGGCGGCACCACCAGCGGATGACGCGCGAGGTCCGACCATGCCGGCCGCCGCTTGCGCGCGAGCGGATGATCCGCCGCCACGATGGCCACCATCGGCTCCTCGTACAGCGCTTCCGTCAACAGGTCGGGCGCCGCATAGGCCGGCTCGAGCCGGCCCACCACCACATCGAGCTCGGACAGTCGCAGGCGCGGCAGCAGGTGGGTCAGATCGCCCTCCTCGATCAGCACGGTCGCGCGCGGCGACCGCGTCTTGAGCCGCGCCACCGCCTCCGTCAGCAATACCGGCAACGCCGCTCCCATCGAGCCGATCCGCACGCGGCCGGCCGCACCGCTGGCCACGGCCTCGATCTCGTCGCGCGTGACGTCGTATTGCGCCAGCACCGAGCGCGCAAAGCGCACCAGCGATTCCCCGGCAGCGGTGGGTTCGGTACCGCGCGTGGAACGCGTGAACAGCGTCATGCCCAGCATCTTCTCGATCTCGGCCAGCACCTTCGAGATGGCCGGCTGGCTGACCGACAGAAACTCCGCGGTGCGGCCAAGATGGCGAAATTCGTCCAGCGCGACCAGCAGTTGCAGGTGACGCAGCTTGATATTGGAGCGGAACGCACGATCGATATGAGCCATGCTCGCGAGTCTACCTAACCTGCAGGTTATGAAGCAATGCCAATAATCTATTGGATGGTTATGGCGTGCGCACCGACAATCTGCTGCACGACCGCGGCCGGCAAGAATCGGCCACGACAGACCAGGAGACCTTCCCCATGACCGATCGCCATCCCGCGAGCCCGATGCGCCGCCGCCTGCTGCTGGGCAGCGCCGCCGCCACCGCCGCCGCCGCTGCCGCCGGTACCGCCAGCCTGCTCGCCCCGCGCGTGGCGCGCGCTGCCGCCGCGTATCCCGAACGTCCCATCACCTTTATCTGCCCGTGGCCGGTCGGCGGTACGGCCGACCAGTCGATGCGGGCGCTGTGCCAGGTGGCGTCGGGCATCCTCAAGCAATCGATCGTGGTCGAGAACCGGGCCGGCGCATCCGGCATGATCGGCACCAAGGCACTGGCCCGCGCGACACCCGACGGCTATACCATCGGGCAGATTCCGATCTCGGTCACGCGCTTCTCGCAACTGGGCATGCTGCAACTGGACCCGCGCACGGAGCTGACCTATCTGGCGCGCACCTCGGGCCAGACCTTCGGCATCGCGGTGCCGGCGCAGTCGCGCTTCAAGACCCTGGCCGACGTGGTGGCGGAAGCCAAGACCAACCCGGGCCGCGTCACCTATGCGCATGCCGGCATCGGCGGCGCCACGCACGTGGGCATGGAGCAGTTTGCGCTGGCGGCCGGCATCCGGTTCAACGCCATCGCCTACAAGGGTGGCTCGGCGGCGCTGCAGGACGTGCTGGCCAACCAGGTCGACCTGCTGGCGGACTCCAGCTCGTGGGCGCCGCACGTCGAGGCCGGCAAGATGCGCCTGCTGGCCACCTGGGGCGAGCAACGCACGCCACGCTTCAAGGACGCACCGACGCTCAAGGAGCTCGGCTACAACGTGGTGGTGGAAGCGCCCAACGGCATCGGCGCGCCCAGGGGCCTGCCGTCCGAGGTCGAGAAAAAGCTGCGCGAAGCCTTCCATGGCGCCGTGCTGAGCGCCGAATTCAAGACCGTGGCGGCGCGCCTCGATGCGCCGGTCATGTACCTGGACGGCCCCGAGTACCGCAAGTACATCGCCGAGGTCTATGAGCAGGAAACGCAGTTGATCCAGCGCCTCAAACTCAAGGAAATGCTCAAGCAGAGCTGACCTGCAACGCCAACCCGATCGTGACCCAGACCCCCGTCATCCGCCTGCATGCCAATGACAACGTGCTGATCGCCCGCAGCGATCTCACGCTGGGCCAGCATCTCGAGACACTCGGCGTACGCATGCGCGCCCAGGTGCCGGCCGGGCACAAGATCGCCGCGCGTGCCATTGCGCGCGGCGAGCAGATTCGCAAGTACGACACCGTGATCGGCGTGGCGGATCGCGACATCGCCGCGGGCGAACACGTGCACAGCCACAACCTGCGGCTGGTCGATTTCTATCGCGATCCGGCGTTCTGCCAGGATGTGCGGCCGATCGACTATGTACCCGAAGCCGAGCGCGCGACGTTCCTGGGCTATGTGCGACCCGATGGCCGCGTCGGCACGCGCAACTTCATCGGCATCCTGGCTTCGGTCAACTGTTCGGCCACGGTGATCAAGCATATCGCCGCGCATTTCACGCGCGAGCGGCTGGCCGCGTATCCCAACGTGGACGGCGTGGTCGCCTTTGCCCAGAGCAGCGGCTGCGGCATGTCCTCGCCGAGCGAACACTTCGACCTGCTGCGCCGTACGATGGCCGGCTATGCACGCCATGCCAACCTTGCGGGCGTGCTGATCGTCGGTCTCGGCTGCGAACGCAACCAGGTTGGCGCGCTGGTGGAATCGCAGGGGTTGGTGCCGGGCGGGCAGCTGCACACGCTCGTCATGCAGGACACCGGCGGGACACGCGCCACCATCGAGGCCGGCATTCGCGCGGTGGCGTCGATGCTGCCGCGCGCCAACGCATGCACGCGCCAGCGCGTCAGCGCGAGCCACCTCAAGATCGGGCTCGAATGCGGCGGCTCGGATGGCTTTTCGGGCATTACCGCCAACCCCGCGCTCGGCGCGGCGATGGATATCCTCGTGCGTCATGGCGGCACCGCCATCCTGTCGGAAACCCCCGAAATCCACGGCGTGGAATACATGCTGACGCGCCGCGCGGTCACGCCCGAAGTCGGGCAGAAGCTGCTCGACCGGCTGGCCTGGTGGGAACGCTATACAGCCGGCCATAACGCCCAGTTCAACGGCGTGGTCGGCCACGGCAACCAGCAGGGCGGCCTGGCCAATATCTTCGAGAAGTCGCTGGGGTCGGCCATGAAAGGCGGCACCACGCCGCTGCAGGCGGTGTACGAGTATGCCGAGCCCATCGACCGCGCCGGCTTTGTCTTCATGGACTCGCCCGGCTACGACCCGGTGGCCGCGACCGGCCAGATCGCGAGCGGCGCCAACCTGATCTGCTTTACCACGGGGCGCGGCTCGATGTTCGGCTCCAAGCCCGCGCCGACGATCAAGCTGGCGTCCAACACGCCGATGTTCCGGCGGCTCGAGGAAGACATGGACATCAACTGCGGCGTGGTGCTCGATGGCGAACTGACAGTGGCGCAACTGGGCGAGCGGATCTTCGAACATATCCTGCGCGCCGCATCCGGCGAGCCTACCAAGAGCGAGCTGCTCGGTCTGGGCGACCACGAATTCGTGCCCTGGCACGTCGGCATCGTGAGCTGACCTCGCCCTGCCCTGCTTGCGGCCTTCCTGCCTTCCCGGCTCCCGCCTCTACGAACGATCATGCTGACCACTCTCACCCGGCGCGACCTGCTGCGCCAACAGAACTTCATCGAACAGCAATGGCGCGACAGCGGCGCGCGCTTCGACGTGACCGATCCGGCCACGGGTCGGATCATCGCCGACGTGCCCGATAGCGATGCCGCCGACGCGCGGGCAGCGGCGGATGCCGCGGCCGCCGCCTTTCCGGCATGGAGCCGCCGTACCGCACGCGAACGCGCGCAGTACCTCAAGCGCTGGCATGCACTGATCCTGGCGCACGAGCAGGACCTCGCGCGCATCGTCTCGGCGGAACAGGGCAAACCGATGCACGAGAGCGTGGGCGAGGTGCGCTATGGCGCGTCGTACGTCGAGTGGTTTGCCGAGGAAGCCACGCGCATCTGCGGCGATGTGGTGGCGGAAGCGGTGCCGGGCCGCAAGATGATCGTGCTCAAGGAACCCGTCGGCGTGGTGGCGGCGATCACCCCATGGAATTTTCCGCTGGCCATGATCGCGCGCAAGATTGCACCGGCATTGGCCGCCGGCTGCACGGTGGTGTGCAAGCCCGCCGAGGACACGCCGCTGACGGCGCTCGCGCTGGTCTACCTGGCCGAACAGGCCGGCCTGCCGCACGGCGTGCTCAATATCGTCACGGCCTCGCGCGCACGGACCCCGGCCGTGGTCGATGCATGGCTGGCGGACAGCCGCGTGCGCAAGATCACGTTCACGGGCTCCACGCCGGTGGGCAAGCATCTCGCGCGCGAGTCGGCCGGCACGCTCAAGAAGCTGTCGCTCGAACTGGGCGGCAACGCGCCCTTCATCGTGTTCGACGATGCCGACCTCGACGCCGCCGTCGACGGCCTGATGGCAGCCAAGTTCCGCAATGGCGGACAGACTTGCGTATGCCCCAATCGCGTCTACGTGCAGGCTGGCGTGCATGACGTATTCGTCGACAAGCTGGCCGCGCGCGTGGCGGCACTACGCGTGGGGCCAGCCGGCGACGAGACCTCGCAGATCGGGCCGATGATCAATGCGCGCGCGGTGGACAAGATCGATCGGCATGTGCGCGATGCGGTGGAGAAAGGCGCGCGCGTGGTGGTCGGCGGCGAACGCGTGCGTGCCGACCTGGGCCCGCACTACTACGCGCCCACCGTGGTGGCCGGCGCTACGCCCGCGATGGCGCTTGCCGACGAGGAAACGTTCGGGCCGGTGGCGCCGATCTTCCGCTTCACGCACGAGGACGAGGTGATCCGCGATGCCAATGACACACCGTTCGGGCTGGCCGCCTACTTCTACTCGAACGACGTGCGGCGTATCTGGCGCGTGGCGCAGGCGCTGGAGACCGGCATCGTCGGCATCAACGAGGGCGCGCTTGCGTCGGAGGCAGCGCCGTTCGGTGGCGTAAAGGAGTCCGGCTACGGCCGCGAGGGCTCGCGCCATGGACTTGACGACTACATGCATACCAAGTATCTGTGCCAGGGGCAGCTCGGTTAGTCGGACCGAGCCACGCTGTAACGGAAAGCTACCCCCCAAGAACCCGAATTCCAGGAGACCCCATGCCCGCCCATAACCCGTTCAAGGCCGCGCTGGCGGCACGCCAGGCCCAGATCGGCCTGTGGATGTCCGCCGCGTCGCCGTACCTGGCCGAGGTCAGCGCGACCGCCGGCTTCGACTGGTTGCTGGTGGACGGCGAGCACGCGCCCAACGACGTGCGCTCGATCCTGCAGACCCTGCAGGCGCTGGGCGCCTATCGTTCGCAGGCGGTGGTGCGCGCGGTCTCCGGCGAGACCGCGCTGATCAAGCAACTGCTCGATATCGGCGCGCGCACGTTGCTGATCCCGATGGTCGATACCGCCGGGCAGGCCGCCGCGCTGGTGCGCGCCACGCGCTATCCGCCAACTGGCGTGCGCGGGGTGGGCAGCGCCGTGGGACGCGTCTCCCAATGGTCGGCGCGCAAGGACTACCTGGCCGTGGCCGACGACGAGGTCTGCCTGCTGGTGCAGGCCGAAACCGTCACCGCGATGCAGAACCTGGATGCCATCTGCGCGGTGGACGGCGTGCATGGTGTGTTTATCGGCCCCGCCGACCTGGCCGCGTCGATGGGCCATCGCGGCAACCCGGGCCACCCGGAAGTGCAGGCGCAGATCGAAGCCGCCATGCGCACGATCGTGGCGAGCGGCAAGGCCGCGGGCACGCTGACCTCGGACAACGCGCTGGCGCGCCGTTATCTGGAGCTGGGCTGCACGTTCGTCGCCACCGGCGTCGACGTACTGGTCTACGCCAACGCCGCGCGCCGGCTCGCCGCCGAGTTCCTGCCGGACCGCGCGGCCAACATTGCGGCGCCCGGCGCCGCTTACTGATTTGCCTGACCGTCAAGCCACGATGACCGCTGCTCCCCTCCCCGCCACCCCCGCCACCCTGCTTGCCGCCATGCAGGAGATCGTCGGCCCTGGCAGTTGCCTGACCGACGCGGCCGACACCGAAGGCTATGTCACGGACTATCGGCGCCTGTACCGCGGCAAGTCGCCGCTGGTGGTCATGCCCGCCACCACCGATCAGGTCAGCCGCGTAATGGCGTGGTGCCACGCGCATGATGTGCCGGTGGTGCCGCAGGGCGGCAACACGTCGCTGATGGGTGGCGCGGTGCCCGACGACAGCGGCACCGCGGTGGTGATCAGCCTCAAGAAGATGCAGCGCGTGCTGGCGATCGACACCACCAACGACACCATGACGGTGGAGGCCGGCGTAACGCTCGCCGCCGCGCGTGCCGCGGCCGATGAGGCCGGGCGCCTGTTCCCGCTGCGCATCGGCTCGGAAGGCTCCTGTCAGATTGGCGGCAACCTGTCGACCAACGCGGGCGGCACGGCCGTGCTGCGCTACGGCAACATGCGCGACCTCGTGCTCGGCATCGAGGTGGTGCTGCCCGATGGCCGCGTGTTGTCGTCGCTCAAGGGCTTGCGCAAGGACAATACGGGCTACGACCTCAAGCACCTGTTTATCGGCGCCGAAGGGACGCTCGGCATCATCACGGGTGCGGTGCTCAAGCTGATGCCACAACCGCGTTCGACGGCGGTGGCCTTCGTCGCGGTACAGGACCCGGCCGCGGCGGTGGCCTTGCTCGGCCGCGCACGGGCGCTGTCGGGCGGCGCCGTCACGGCGTTCGAGCTGATCTCCGCGCCCGCGCTGGAACTCGTGCTCGAGTACCTTGGCGATATGCCCTCGCCGCTGGCAAGCCGGCACGAATGGATGGTGCTGATCGAACTGACGTCCGGCACCGACGAGGCGAGCCTGACCGCCACGCTGATGGAGATTCTCGAAGGCGGTCTCGAAAGCGGTCTGGTGGTCGACGCGGCAGTGGCGGCGAGCCTGGCCGATGTGCAGCAGTTCTGGCGCATCCGCGAAGAAATCTCGGACGCGCAGACACGCACCGGCGGCAGCATCAAATGCGATATCTCGGTGCCGGTGTCGCGCATCGCGCAGTTCATCGAGCGCGCCTCGGCGGAAGTGCTCGCGCTGGAGCCGGCCGCGCGCATGGTGATCTACGGCCACATGGGCGACGGCAACGTGCACTTCAACCCGCTGCGGCCGCGCGATCGCGACGCCAGGTCGTTTCTTGCGCAATGGTACAAGCCGGTCTCCGACCTCGTGGACGGCCTGGCCCATGCCGAGCATGGCTCGATCTCGGCCGAGCATGGCATCGGCGTGGCCAAGCGCGACGATCTGCTGCAGTACAAATCGTCGGTGGAGCTGGAGCTGATGTGGCAGGTCAAGCGCGCGCTCGACCCGAAGAACCTGCTGAACCCCGGGCGCCTGCTGCCGCGTATCGACTGACGGACCGGCATCGCCAGGCGAGACGACGCGGGCCCGGGGGCGGGCCGCTCCGAGGCTGCGCTACACTCGCGCTTCGCCCGTGGCATTCCGGTGCCCGGTGCCTGGCTCTGCCAGCTCTTTTCCGTCGAAGCGCCGTCTTGCCCACCTACACCCTCGCCTCTCCGGTTCACGCGGATATCGAAATCCGCAAGAGCCGCTTTATCGCACTGGCCGTGCCGGTGGCGGATCGTGACGCCGCCATGGCGGTGATCCAGCAGCTGCGCGCCGAACATCCCGCCGCCACGCACGTGTGCTGGGCGCTGCTGGCCGGTGGCCAGTCGGGCATGTCCGACGATGGCGAACCGTCGGGTACCGCCGGCCGGCCGATCCTCGAAGTGCTGCGCCATCATGATCTCGACGGCGTGCTGGCCGCCGTGGTGCGCTACTACGGCGGGGTCAAGCTCGGTGCCGGCGGTCTGGTGCGCGCTTATACGGATGCCATCGCGGGTGCGCTCAAGCAGGCGGTGCGCATCGAACGCATTGCCTACGCAACCCTCGCGATCGAGGTCGAGTACGCCGACGAACCCCGCGTGCGGCGCTGGCTGGAGCAGGCCGCCGATGACGGTTGCACGCTGGTGGACACGGCGTACGGCGCGCTCGCGCGGCTCGTGATCCGCCTGCCGGCGACATTGCGCGCGCAGGCCATCATCGCACTGCGCGACGCGACCCACGGACGGGCGCGGTTTCCCGACGACGGTGACGACAGCGGGCAAACGCAGCCATGAGCGAGCCCGAGACCTTCACCGCCACGTTCCTGCCCACCGATACCAGCTTCGAGGCACCGGCGGAGCTGAGCCTGCTCGAGGCCGGCCTGCTGGCGGGCCTGCCGCTGCCGAGCTCCTGCCGCAATGGCACCTGCCGCGCCTGCATGAGCAAGCTGCACGCGGGAACCGTACGCTATCGCATCGCCTGGCCCGGCCTCAGCCTCGACGAAAAGGAAGACGGCTTTATCCTGCCTTGCGTGGCATGTCCCACGGCCAATGTCGTGTTCGAACCGGTAGGTCCGGTCTGACGTGCTGGGGGCTGAAGGCCGAGAGTTGGAGGCTGAAGGCTGAAGGCTGGAGGCTGGAGGCTGGAGGCTGAAGGCTGAAGGCGCGGACCGCGGTCAGTCAGTCCCGCGCCCGTTCACCGAAAAAACCGCAAGGCAATCTTGAGCGCGTCGGGCCCGGTCGGATCGGAGAACGCCTGCCCGGGCGCGCCGCCGCTCCACGCATGGCGCAGGCCCTCCACCTTTACCAGCCGCAGGAACGGCCGCATGCCGGCCTGCCAGTCGAACACATCGATGGCACGACGCGTGCCGCGCCGTATGCGTTTGGGCGGCAGCGCCGCCGGCGGCGGCGAACCGGCCGGCAACAGGTCGAGCCAGAGCGCGGCCGCGCTGGTGGCATTGTCGTAGACCACCACCGTATCGTCGGCACCATGCAGCAACAGCAACGGCGGCGGGCGCCGTCCCGCCAGCGCACCGCGCGCGGCCAGCGCATCGGGACTGCGTTCGCCCCGCATGGCACGCGGGGCCTGCGCGGCATTGCTGGCACTGTAGGGCACGGCCCCCGAGTGCGAACCGATGGCGGCAAAACGGTCCGGATACCGCAAGCCAAGCATCATCGCCATGGCACCGCCGGCGGACAGACCGAAGGCGCAGACCCGTTCGCCGACGATCGCATAGCGCCGGCAGATATGGTCGATCATCGACATCAGCAGGGCTGCCTCGGCGGCACCGCGCGCGCCCGGCCGGAACCAGTTCCAGCATCGCTGGGAATTGGCCTGTACCGATTGTTCCGGCATCAGCACGACCCAGCGCGCATCGCGCGCGACGCTGGCCACGCGCGTACAGGCGGCAAAGCTGGCGGCATCCTGCCCGCAGCCATGCAGCAATACCAGCAACGGCGCGGGCCGTGCGGCACTGACCCCCGGGGGCACATACAGACGGTAGCGGCGCTGCGTGTGGCCGAGCCCGAGACCGAAGCCCCACAACCCTTCTTCCCAGAACCCGCCGCCGCGGCTGACCGGTGCCCGCGCCGGCGTGACCACGCCGGAGAGGGCCTGCCGTGCGGCCTTGCCCATGGCCTGGCCCACGGCCTTGCCCACGGCGGTGCTCTGCTGGCGCGCGCTGCGCAGGACGGTGTCGGTCACGCTACGCTGGAACTGGCGCGCGCTGCGCGCCGCCTGCTTGCCAAGCGTGGCCCAGAGTTTGGTGCCGCCCATGCGCCGCTTCAGCTTCATGCCGACTTCCCCCTCCGTTGATGACCGATCCCGTGGCCCGCGTGACGCCACGCGCCATGTTGTATCAGTGTGAAGCAGGAATATGTCAGCTTTTCGCGGCGGCGGGTGTCAGAGGCTGCCGCGCCACGCTGGATCGGCACCGCGCATGCGAAAGCCGGTGGTACCCGCCGACGCTTGCGTGCCGCGCCTGCCAGCCCCTAGCGGTCGTGTACCGCGCGGCTGTCGGCCGGCGCCTGCGCGCGCTCTTCCATGCCGTAGTCGCGCAATACCTGCGCCACACGGAGCCGATAGCCGGCGAACACACCGCCACGGCCGGCCTCCTGGGCACGACGATGCTCGAAGGTATTGCGCCATGCCTGCACGGCTTCCTCGTCGCGGAAGAACGATAGCGAAAGGATCTTGCCGGGGTTGGTCAGGCTCTGGAAACGCTCGACCGACAGGAATCCGTCCACCGTTTCCAGCACGGGCCGCAGGTGGGCGGCGAGATCCAGGTAGGCATTCTTCCTGCCTTCGGCAGGTTCGACTTCAAAGATGACGGCGATCATGGGATCTGTCTCGATTTATAGAAATAACGGTATGCGGGCGTTGACCGACGGTCGATAGCGGAACGCCTGCACCAGGCGTGCGGGCCGCACGCCATGGCGCAGCAGTCCCGCCACCGTACAGGTCGCGAGCACATGCGCGAGGGCTGCGCCCGGACACGCATGGCGGCCGTTGCCGAAGGTCCAGGGATGCGGCGCGGCAGCCTGCGTGGGATCGTACGACGCGGCGGCCAGCAGCACCAGCACGACGTCGCCGGCCTGCACCGGCGTGCCGCACAGCATGGCATCGGCGGCGAGAAAGCGGCGGGTATTCTGCACGGGCGGATCGGATCGTGCGACGTCGGCCACCAACCTGGCGAGATCGCCGGCATGGTCGGCGAGGCGCTCGACGGCGCCGTTATCGCCAGCACCACCATCGACGGCAGCAACGTCGCGCCCCAGCCGCACCAGGGTATTGCCCACCAGGCCCGCGGTCGCTTCGCAGGCCTGGACCATGAGACCGATTGCATTGGCCGTCAGCGTGGCGCGGCCCACATGTCCCGCAGGCTCGCCTGGCGCCGACGCGGCCTCGCACAGGCGGGCGTACAGCCCGTCCTGCGCATGCACCTGCGTGTCCATCCACTGCGTCAGCCAGCGCGCCGCGGCGACGCCGGCCTCCACCTCGGTTGCCGTGGCAAGCGGCGACATGGCTGCCGCGAAGGCCGCTACGCGCTCCGCCACCACCAGCGACACGTGGGCAGCGTCATCGCCGCCCAACGGCATGCCAAGCAGGTCCGCCATCGTCAGCACCGGCAGCGCGAACATCCAGCGATTGGCGGCACACGCATCGTCGCCGTCCACGTGCGGCAGCCCGGCGGCCATGCGCGTCGCGCGCCGTGTCGCCGCCGCAAGGTCGAGCCGCATCAACTGTTCCTGCAGGAGCGACTTCAACGGTCCATGCGCGGCGCCATCGTTCATGCGTACCAGGCTGCCGAACAACTGGCCGCCCGCATTGCCCGCCAGTGCCGGCGGCACCGGCTGCGCCACCGGCCGCACGCGGCATGCCGGATGCTCGAGTACGGCCGCCACTTCCGGCGCACCGGCGGCGACCCACAACTGCAATCGCTCGTGGCGGAAGAATGGCTGCTGCCGTGCCAGGGCGCGATAGTACGGGTATGGATCGGAATGGGTGACGGCGTCGATGGGGTCGGTTGGGTACATGATGGCAGTGGAAACAGGGCGGAGCCAGCGGATCGCATCAGCCGGTTCACTATGCCGGTACGACGCGGCCAAAGATTCACGGTGTCATGAAAGATCGAATGCGCGCGCGCGAGCCCGGCCCGCGCGCGCCGCGCCCTATAATCGGTAGCGCCCCCGTTCCATCACTTGCCTGGCATTAACACTTCGGAGACTGTCATGTCCGTCGACCTCGCCCACTTCACACCCGGCCTGTCGCTGGTCGGTGGGCTCATCATTGGCGCCGCCGCAGCGGTGCTGGTGCTTTTCAATGGCCGCATCGCCGGCATCAGTGGCATCCTGGGCGGCCTGCTTGGTGGTCTGTCTGGTGGCCTGCGCGGCGATGCGCTGTGGCGCATCGCATTCCTCGCCGGCATGATCGTCGCGCCGGTCATCGCCAGCCTGATCGGGCGGCCGCTCCTCGCCGATATCGACGCGAGCTGGGGCGCGGTGCTGGTCGCCGGCTTTCTGGTCGGCATCGGCACGCGCTACGCAAGCGGCTGCACCAGCGGCCATGGCGTGTGCGGCATTTCGCGCGGTTCGATCCGCTCGCTGGTCGCCACCGTGACCTTCATGGCGACGGGCTTCCTGACCGTGTTCGTGCAACGACACCTGATCGGAGGCTGAAAATGAGTGCTATTACTGCGCTGGTCGCCGGCCTGATCTTCGGCCTCGGCCTGATGGTGTCCGGCATGGCCAACCCGGCCAAGGTGCTCGGATTTCTCGACCTCGCCGGCACCTGGGATCCGTCGCTCGCCTTCGTCATGGCCGGCGCGATCGCCGTCGGCACGCTGGCCTTTGCCATGGCAAAGCGCCGCACCCGCTCGCTGCTCGGGTTTCCCATGCAATTGCCGGGCAATACGGTCGTGACCTTTCGCCTGGTCGCCGGCAGCGCCCTGTTCGGCATCGGTTGGGGCGTCGCCGGCTTCTGCCCCGGCCCCGCACTGGTCGCGCTGGGTGCCGGGTATCCCAAGGCCGTTGGCTTCGTTGCCGCCATGGTGGCGGGCATGCTGGTGTTCGAGCTCGTCGAACGAACCAGGACGCGCATGCAACACGCCTGAGTTGCCACGCCTGCATCCGGCGCCTGCCCCTCGCTGCGCGCCGGCCGGCTTCCCCCAGGGCACGCCAGCCTCCCACCTTGCGCGCGCCCTTCCGCTTAAGTTTCCCAACAGAAAACACTTCTTGCGAGTACGCGCCGCGGTTTCCACGCTGGCGATCGTGGTGCCGACGCGCACTCGTCTAGTGCTGGCGCACCCTTAACAGGCACGGATACCGGCTATTTCTGGCCTTTCCATGTGATGAGTGCGCCCACGAATTCCCGCTTTCCCATACCCGGCGTGGCCTGGCATAGGTCATGCGTACAGGCGATCGCAGTAAACATCGGGAAACTTTGGGAAACCTGTGGGAGTGCCATCGTGACTTATCCAACTGCCGTCTCGACGCCGATCCCGGCCGTCGCCGAATCCTCCAACCTCGCGCGCGTGCTCTTTGCGAGCTCCGTTGGCACCATCATCGAGTGGTACGACTTTCTGATCTACGGCACTGCTGCCGCGCTGATCTTCAACAAGCTGTTTTTTCCCGCCGCCGACCCCACGCTGGGAACGCTCGCCGCACTGGGTAGCGCCGCAGTGGGCTTTCTCGCGCGGCCGTTTGGCGGCGCCGTATTCGGCTTCATGGGCGACCGGCTCGGCCGCAAGTCCATGCTGCTGATGTCGTTGCTCTTGATGGGCGTGGGCACCTTTGCCATCGGACTGCTGCCCACTTATCAGCAGATCGGCATCTGGGCGCCGATCCTGCTGGTATTGCTGCGCATCGTGCAGGGCATCGGCCTGGGCGGCGAATGGGGCGGCGCCGCACTCATGGTGCTGGAACACTCGCCCAGGCACCGGCGCGGCCTCTACGGCAGCCTCGTCCAGGTTGGCTTTCCGCTTGGACTGATCCTCTCCACGGCAGTGTTCTGGGCCGTATCTTCGTTGCCGGAAGACGCGCTGATGAGCTGGGGCTGGCGTGTGCCGTTCCTTGCCAGCATCGTGCTGGTCGGGCTCGGCAGCTTTGTCCGCATGCGCATCACCGAGTCTCCGGTCTTCGAGGAAATGAAGGCGAACAACGAGATCGCGGCCAATCCGCTCAAGGAGGTGTTTACGCGCCACCGCAAGTCTTTCCTGGTGGCGATCGGCCTCAAGCTGTGCGAGGTGTCCTGGGTCTATCTCCTGACGGTCTTCCTGGTGGTCTACGCCACCACGCACCTCGGCTTGCCCAAGAAGGCGATGCTCAACGCCATCTTTATCGCCGCGGTGATCGAGGTTTTCATCATGCCGCTGTTCGGACTGCTGGCCGACCGCATCGGCCGGCGCCCGCTGTTCTTTATCGGCACCGGCTTCACCGTTCTCTTTGCCTACCCGCTGTTCTGGATGGTCGACACCCGCGACCCGGTCATGATCGTGACCGCCATCTCGCTCGCGCTGATTCTCGGCCAGGGCATGATGTTCGGCATCGAGGCCACCTATTTCCCGGAGCTGTTCGGCGCCCGGGCGCGCTATACGGGCGCCTCGTTCGGCTTCCAGGTGGCGGCGGCCATCGGCGGCGGGCTCACGCCGCTCGCGGCGACCTTGCTGGTGGAGAAGCTGGGCGGCACCGCGGGGGTCTCGTGGCTGCTGATCGGCGTGGCGGTCATCACCTTCGTTGCCGCGCTGTTTGCCCGGGAAACCCGCCATACCTCCATCTCCCAGGCGTAGCGCCGCGCCGGCCGCGACGACTTGCCGCGTCGCTGGCGGCAAGTGCGTACACCTGCTAGACTAATGTTTCCCATTGGACAACTTACGCAATTGCGAGTTGTCTTCAGGCGTTGCAAACCAACCTTTCGAACATGTCGCAAATTTCCACTCTCCGTACCGACCACGCGCCGGCAGCGGTCGGGCCCTACGCGCAAGGCGTACGGCTTGGCGATCTGGTGTTCTGCTCGGGGCAGTTGCCCATCGATCCCGTGACGGGCGAGATCCCGGCCGATGTCGAGGCCCAGACGCGGCAGTCGCTCTCCAACGTCGCGGCGGTACTCGCGGCCGGCGGCGCGGGACTGGCCAGCGTGGTCAAGACCACCGTCTTCCTGAAGGACATGAACCAGTTCGCCGCGATGAACGCGGTCTACCAGCAGTGCTTTGGCGACACCGTGCCAGCGCGCTCGACCATCGAGGTCGCGCGCCTGCCGCGCGACGTGCTGGTGGAAGTCGAAGCCATCGCCGCCGTGCTGCCGCGGGAGACGCAACCATGATGCGGTGGAGCGGTGGTCGGCTGCGCCATATTCATATCGCGCCATCCGCGTCGTACGAGATGGAAGAACTCCAGCGCGCGGAGCTGGTGGCCGGCAAGGGCATCGTCGGCGACCGCTATTTTCTCGGCACCGGCACCTATTCGCCGAAACCCGACGTGCGCGAGGTCACGCTGTTCGCGACGGAAGTCCTCGATGCACTGGCGCGCAACGATCCGCCGCTGCAGCAGGGTCCGCTGATTCTCAAACCCGAGGAGCACCGCCGCAATCTCACCGTGTCCGGCGTGCCGCTCGACTTCCTGGTCGGCAAGCGCTTCCGCGTGGGGAACGTGGTGCTCAAGGGCGGACGCCTCAACTTCCCCTGCAAGTATCTGGAGGAACTGCTTGGCATGCCGCTCTATCTGCCGCTGTACAACCGTTCCGGGCTCAACTGCTCGATCGTGGAAGGGGGATGGATCCAGCAAGGCGATCCGATCGAACCCCTCGACGACTGACTCACGCACCGACTGCCTAACGCCACACGCACCATGTCTGCACGCATCATCATGAAACTTGTCGTCGACAGCATCAGCGACGACACCCCCGATGTCCGCGTCATCACGTTGCGGCATCCCCGGCGCCCGGCGCTGCCCGCGGCCGAGCCCGGCGCCCATGTGGACGTCCATATCCCGGGCGGCAAGATTCGCCAGTATTCGCTCTGCAACGATCCGGCGGCGCCGGGGCACTATCGCATCGCGGTCAAACGCGAGGCGGACGGGCGCGGCGGCTCGCGGTGGCTGCATGAGGAACTGGCGCCCGGCATGGAACTCCCGGTCACGGCACCGCGCAACAACTTCGGTCTGGCGCGCGATGCGGCACGGCATGTCTTTGTCGCCGGTGGCATCGGCATTACACCGTTCGTCTCGATGGTGCGGCACCTGGGTGCCACGGGCGGCGACTTCACGCTCCACTACTGTGCCCAGAGCGCTGCCACGGCGCCGCTATACGCGGAACTCGCAACGCTCTGCCAGCCTGGACAGCTGCGTGGCTGGTTCAGCCGCGCCCCCGGTGGACGACGCTTCGATGCAACCACCCTGCCAGGTCCGGAGCCGGGCACGCACATCTACTGTTGCGGCCCTGCGGGCCTGGTCGAAGCGGTCCGCGCAGCGACCGCCCATTGGCCCGCCGAGCAGATCCATTTCGAGGTGTTCGCGCCAGCGCCGGACGAGAACTTCAAACCCGAGCCGTTCGATATCCGGGTCGCCTCCACCGGCGAGGTGATTCGCGTACCGGCGCACGAATCCGCGCTGAGTGTATTGCGCGAGCGTGGCTTTCCGCTGGCGGCGTCATGCGAGATGGGCGTATGCGGATCGTGCGTGTGCGGGTATAGCGACGGCATCGTGATTCACCGCGACGCCTTCCTCGATGCCTCGCGCCGGCAGGAAAAGCTGGCCCTGTGCGTGTCCCGCGCGCGCGTCAGCGTTACGCTGGACGTCTAGCGGGGGTCGCTTCGCCGAACGCGGGCGGTCCGGCACGCGCGGCCCGCGGCGCGCGGACTTCCCCACCTGCGGCAGCGACCGGGATTTTGGCGGTGCGCGCGGGAGGCGGTAAACTTGCGTGCAACTCAGGCAACCCGCAGTGCACGCATGAAACCAGCCCGTATCCCAAAAGGCAAACGACGGTCATCGCCGGCGGCGGCAACATCCGCGCCTGCCGTCGCCTCCAACGACGGCGACGTCGGTCAGGATGGCGGCAGCGACTCGGCCCATGGCGCGCTGGGCCGGCGCCTGCGGCAGCATCGGCTCGAGGCAAGGATGACGCTGGCCGAAGTTGCCGAGCGTTGCGGCTTCGGCAAGGCCTACCTGTCGCGGATCGAGAACGGCAGGAAGGTACCGCCGATCGCCACCCTGGCCCGCATCGCGGCGGTACTGAACGTCGAGCCCGGCACCTTGCTGGCGGAAAGCGGCGGCCAGGGAGCGCCAGCGCCCGCATGGCGCGGTGTCAGTGTGGTCAGGCACGACGAACATCGTCCCACCGTGCTCGGCGGCACCGCGTTCGGCTACAACTACCTGTCCGTCAGCAACGCCTCGCACGGCCGCGCGCTGCAACCGTTCCTGTTCAGTTTTCCCGAGGAAATCGACAAGTACGTGTTCTTCGAGCACGACGGCGAGGAGTTGATCCACGTGCTGGAAGGCAAGCTCGAATGGCAGATCGGCATGGACAAGTACGTGCTGGAGCCCGGCGACACCATCCACTTCGACTCACGCATCCCCCACCGCGGCCGCAGCCTGTCCGGCTCCACCAAGGCGTTGATGGTGATGTACGCACCGGCTACGGACAAGGAGACCCTGGCCTGAACGCCGGATCGCAACCCCGGATCCACCAGCCAGTATTCCGTGGCGGAAACTATTGCGCATAAAACTTCATTAGCCCCCGTGCCATCCGTCGCGGATACTCGTTGCGACCAAGTCCGGAAACAAGGGGAGGATGGAATGAAGAATGCTGCAAGGAAAGCGGTGGCCTGTGCCGCCATGGGCCTGTTCGCACTGGGGTCGGCGCTGGGGTCGGCGGTGGCCCATGCTGCCTGGCCGGAGAAGCCGGTGCGCCTGATCGTGCCGACCGCACCGGGCGGCGCGCCCGACATCGTGGCGCGGCTGTTTGGCGATGCGCTGTCGCGACGGCTGGGCCAGACCGTGGTGGTGGAGAACCGTCCCGGCGCCGGCGGAAACATCGGCATGCAAGCCCTGATGGCCGCGCCGGCCGATGGCTACACCATCGCCTATGGCAACAATGCAACGCTCTCCACCAACCGTTTCCTGTACCAGAAGCTGCCCTACGACCCGGACAAGCTGGTGCCGATCGTCGGACTGGTGACGACGTTCAACATCCTTGCCGTCAATCCTTCGCTGCCAGTGAAGTCGACGCAGGAGCTGATCGCCTACGCGCGCGCGCATCCCGGCCAGCTGTCGATGGGCTCGGCCGGCAACGGGACCACCAGCCATCTGGGCGGCGAACTGTTCAAGGTCATGGCCAACCTGAATATCACCCACGTGCCATACAAGGGCAGCACGCCGGCCCTGCAGGACCTCGTGGGCAACAACGTGCAGTTGATGTTCGACAACGTGCCGTCGATCGGACCGTATGTCGCCTCGCATCGGCTGCGCGCGCTCGCGGTGACATCGAGCAGGCGGTCGCCGCAATATCCCGATCTGCCGACCATGGCCGAGGCCGGCCTGGCCGGCTATGAGCTGACCGCCTGGGCGGGCCTCGTCGCCGCCCCCGGCATACCGGCCGAGGCGGCCGAGCGTCTGAACCGCGAAGTCAACGCCGTCATTCGCGATCCCGCGTTTCGTGCCCAGCTGGACAAGCTGTCGTTCGAGCCACTGGGTGGCAGCCAGCGCGACTTCCAGACCCTGATCTCGTCCGAGACCGTGAAGTTTGGCGAACTCGTGCGCAAGAGCGGCGCCAAGGTCGACTGAGGAAACGCACGATGGCAATGCAATACGACCTCATCATTCGCCATGGCGACCTGATCGACGGCACCGGCGCCCCGCGGCGCACCGCCGATATCGCCATCCGTCATGGCGAAATCGCAGCGATCGGCGATCTTGGCGGCGCGCACGCGCAAACCGAAATCGATGCGCGCGGACTCGCGGTGGCGCCAGGATTCATCGACACCCACACGCACGACGACTGGATGGTGTTCCAGTCCCCCGAGATGCTGTCGAAGGTAACCCAGGGTGTCACCACCATCATCGCCGGCAATTGCGGCATCAGCCTGTTTCCGCTGGTGACCGACACCATCCCGCCGGCGCCGCTCGACATCATGCGCGGCGGCTACCGGTTCGAATCGGTGCAGGCCTACCGCGAAGCATTTGCCGAACATCCGGCAGCCGTCAACGTCGCGGTGCTGGTCGGTCAATCCACGCTGCGCGCCCGGCACGTGAAGCAACTGGTCGCGCCGGCCAGCGCGCACGAGACCGAGCTGATGCGCCGCGATGTGGAAACCGCGCTGCGCGAGGGCGCGATCGGCGTGTCGACCGGCACCTTCTATCCGCCGTCCTCGGCCGCGCCGGAAGACGAAATCGTGCGCATGTGCGAGCCGATGCGACGCCTCGGTGGCGTGCTGGTCTCGCATATGCGCGACGAAAGCGACCGGGTGCGCGAGTCGATCGACGAAACCGCGCGCATCGGCAAGGCACTCGGGGTCTCCACGGTGATCTCGCATCACAAGCTGGTCGGCAAGCAGAACCATGGACGCAGTCGCGAAACGCTGGCCCAGATCGGCGAGCTGGCTCGCACCATGCCGCTCTGCCTCGACTGCTATCCCTATGCGGCATCGTCCACCATGCTGCGCCCCGAGCGCGTCACGCAATGCGACCGCATTCTCATCACGTGGTCGGCCACGCATCCCGAGGCCGCCGGGCGCTATCTGGAAGACCTCGCGGAGGAATGGGGTCGTCCGCGCCGGGAAGTTGCGCAGGCCCTGCTGCCGGGCGGAGCCGTGTACTTCATCATGGATGAAGGCGACGTGCGCGATATCCTCGCGTACCCGGACACCATGGTGGGCTCCGACGGGATTCCATCCGACGAGACGCCGCATCCGCGGCTGTGGGGCACGTTTCCGCGCGTGCTTGGCCTTTACTCGCGGGAGCTGGGCCTGTTTCCGCTGGAACGCGCGGTACACAAGATGACGGGACTGGCGGCCCAACGCTTTGGGCTCGAACGCCGCGGTGAACTGCGCATCGGCCATGTCGCGGACATCACCGTGTTCGATCCCGCCACGATCCAGGATCGCGCCACCTTCGAAGATCCGCGGCAGCCGGCAGTGGGCGTGCGCCATGTGCTGGTGGCGGGCGTGGCGACGCTGTGCGATGGCGTTCCCGTCAGCGCCCGTCCCGGGCGCTTCGTCACGTCCACGCTGGTCAAGACCGACGCACGGGCCGGTGCGAGCGCCGCCGCACCGGCCTGACCGCCTGGCGCGGCACCGCGCCGGCGCGCCTCCGGCCAACCGCCGACTACTCGCTGGCGCCTTGTTCCTGCAGCCACGCAATGAACGTCTGCATCGCCGGACTGTCGAGTTTCTCTTCGAGGCAAACGAAGTAGTAGGACTTGGGGGACACGTACGGCACCGACCCCAGGCGCAGCAGGCGGCCCGCGCGAATGTCGTCACCGGCCACGTAGTCCGGCAGCAGCGCCACCCCCATGCCGCTCACGGCAGCCTGCAGCCCCATCGTCAGCAGGCCATAGCGCGGCCCGTCGTCGGGGTTCTCCAGCTTGACGCCCATCTGCCGCAGATAGGCGGGCCATGCTTCCAGCGCCGCGTTCTGGTGCAGCAATGGCAGGCGCTTCAATGCCCTGGCCAGCGTGCCGCCACCGGGCAACAGGTCGGGCGCGCAGACCGGATAAAGCTCCAGCGGCATGACCTTGCGCGCGAAATGCCGCGGCGGCGGCCCCGCGCAGTACATGATGGCCGCGTCGAGCGCGGCGCTTTCCAGATCGACCGGGCCGACCTTGGTGGTGACGTTGAGCTGGATATGCGGTTGTTCCTTGGCGAATCGCAGCAGCCGCGGCAGCAACCAGATATTGCCCAGCGATACTGGCACCGACAGGTTGAGCCGGCCACCGGCCGCACGGCCGGACTGGACCTCGAGCGTGGCTTCTTCGAGCATCGCCAGCACCTTGCGCACGCTCTTGAGGTATTCCTCGCCTACCGGCGTGGGTACCACCGCCCCCTTGCGCCGGTTGAGCAGGCGCGTTCCCAGAAAGTCCTCCAGCTCGGTGATCTGCTTGCTCACCGCGCTTTGCGTCAGGCACAACTCCCCGGACGCCCCGGTGACGCTGCCCAGACGGGCAGTCGCTTCCAGGGCGAGCAGGTTCGCGAGCGCGGGCAGATGACGACCGGTGGTGCTCTTCATGCGAGGGGACGTGATGGGGACACGGTAGCGGGGAACACGCGCAGATTGTCGGCCATTTATTCCGCGAAGGAAAGAACGTACGACAAAACGTCGATTGCCCGCGGCGCCGCAGGTCGACAACATGCCAGCGGGGCGGACCAGCCCTGACTCGGCTGCCTTCGTATCCAACCATTTCATCCAGCGCCTCCCGTCACCGCTTGAGACACCGCATGACCGCGTACCCGCATACCGACTTCGACCCCTTCGAACGCTCGCTCTCCGAGCTGGCGGCCGCCCTGCACACGGGCCGCACCAGCGCCCAGGCGCTGGCCTCCGCATGTCTCGCACGCATCGATGCGTTCGACCGGAACGGCCCCGCCATCAACGCCATCAGCGGCATTCACCCCACGCTCATGGCGGAAGCGCGCGCACTCGACGACGAACGCCGTACGCGCGGTCCACGCAGCGCGTTGCATGGCATGCCGATGGTAGTGAAGGACAATATCGACACCGTCGGCATGCCGACCACCGCCGGTTGCGCTGCCCTGGCGCAGGCATTTCCGCATGCCGACGCCGCGTGCGTGGCCCGTCTGCGCGCCGCGGGCGCATTCGTGCTGGCCAAGGCCAATATGTCGGAACTGGCGGCATCCAATGGCCGCTTCGGCTATAGCTCGGCCAGCGGCCTGACGCTCAATCCATACCGGCTGTCGCGCAATGCCAGCGGCTCCAGCAGCGGCACCGGCGCGGCGGTCGCCGCCAGCTTTGCGGCGTTCGGGCTGGGCACCGATTCCTTTGGCTCGGTACGGGGCCCGGCATGCGTGCACGCGCTGGCGGGCTTGCGGCCCACCCATGGGCTGCTCGACAACACCGGCGTGCTGCCGCTGGCGTCCGCCTTCGATACCGTGGGCCCCATGGGCCGATACGTGGCCGATATCGAGCTGGTCATGGACGTACTGGCGCCCGGTCATGGCTTCGGCGCGCAACCCGCCACCCTGGCATCGCGACGTGTGGCGGTCGTCGTGAACCTCGGGGGCGGCAACGCGGAAGTCGACGCATTGTTTGCGCAGGCAGTCACGGCAATGCAAGCGGCCGGCGCCGCAACGTGTGAGGTCAGGTTACCCAACGCCCTGCTTTGTCTCTATGCAGACCTGCTCGGAGAGATGACCCGGTCGCAGTGGGCACGCGAACTGGACCGCTACCTCATGCATGGCCCGGAGCACAGTCCGCGCAGCGCGACCGAACTGGTGGCCCGCATCGACGCCGCCGCCACCGCCGCCGCCAGCGCGCACCCGACCAACCCGCTGACGCTGGCGGCGTTGCGGCACGCCGTCGCCACCCGCGACCAGCCAGCAGGGACCGATGCGGCTGCCCTGCAACGCGTGCGTCATGTGGTCGAGGGTATCTTCGCCATGCATGAGGCCGACGCACTGGTCTTTCCCACCCAGGCCTGCCCCGCCTCGCCGCGCTTCGATATGCCGGACGACCCGAGCTTCCATTGCCGCGCCCCGCAACCCCTGGCGGCCATGCATATTGCCAGCGCCACCGGCCTGCCCGAAGTCAGTGTGCCGATGGGCTTTACCGCCGCCGGCGTGCCCGCCGGCATCTCCTGGCTTGGACGCGCGGGCACCGACGCCGCTCTGCTCGCGATGGCGGCGGCATTCGAGCAGGTCACGCGGCATCGTCGGCCGCCCACGCACACGCCTGCATGGCGATCGGCGGGTCAGGTGCGCGGGTGACCCTCTCGACGTGTCCTCCGCGACGACAGTCATGACCGCCGCGTACACGGTGAGGACACCGCCGCGGCTGCGCAGCTCGCCAGCTTGCATGGTTCGACGATGACGGCGCATGGCCGTGCCAGCGCGCCTGTCATCGAGCAACGCGCCGCCGTGCATGGCGCATGCCATGTCGTGGCACACGCTTTGCATCAATGCGGGCAGACGAGGAGAACAACATGTCGTTTGATATCAGATATGACGCGCAGTACGCCATCCTGACCCTGAACCGGCCGGAGGCGCGCAATGCCCTGCAGTTCACCATGATCGAAGCCATCTCCTATGCGCTCGACCAGATCGCCGCGTCGCCGGCGCGCGCGCTGATCGTGACCGGCGCCGGTGCCAGGTCATTTTGCGCCGGCGCCGATATCAAGGAATTGCTGGAGCGCGACCTTGCCAGCCAGCGCCGCGGTGCCCAGCTTGGGCAACGGACCTTCGCCAAGCTCGCAGACCTGCCGATCCCGTCGGTTGCCGTCATACACGGCCATGCCTTCGGCGGTGGCCTGGAACTCGCGATGGCGTGTACGTTCCGCATCGCCACCGTGCACGGCCGCATGGGACTGCCCGAGATCAAGCTGGGCCTGATTCCCGGCTACGGGGGCACCCAGCGCCTGTCCCGCCTGGTGGGCGAAGCGCGCGCGCTGGAACTGGCGATGTCCGGACGGACCATCGACGCGATCGAGGCGGAGCGCTGGGGCCTGGTCAACCGGGTGGTGGCGGATGGCGACCCCGTCGAGCTGGGCAAGACCTTTATGGCCGAATTTACCGGCTTCAGCCGCTGCGCCTCGCGGTTTGCGCGAGAGGCGGTAAGACGCGGGATGGACACCACGCTGGCGGCGGGCCTCGACATCGAGGCCGATCTCTCGACGCTCGCCTACCAGACCCAGGATGCCGAGGAGGGCATGCGTGCCTTCCTCGACAAGCGGGCGCCGGTGTTCAAGGATGCATGATCGCGATCGCGCCCCCTTGCCATGAACCTGCTGCAACGTATCGATGCCAGACTGCCGCTGTCCACCGAGGAGCGCATGTTGCTCGACAGCGTCAAGTCCCTCTGCGCCACGCGCATCGCACCCCGTGCGGCCGACTATGACCGTCTTGGCGTGTTTCCCTGGGACAACGTCAGGGCCATCAACGAACTCGGCCTCAATGCCATGTTCATTCCCGAGGCCCATGACGGCATGCCGCTCTCCTTTGTCGCCTACCTCGCCTGCGTGCGCGAGATCGCCAAGGCCTGCGCATCGACCGGCATCATCTGGGCCACCAACTTCCATGCGGCCAAGCCACTGATCGAGTATGGCAACGAGGAGCAGAAGCATCGCTTTCTGCCACGCATCGCCCGGGGAGCGCTGGCGTCCCTCGCCATCACCGAACCGTCCGCCGGCTCCGATGCGACCGGCATGCAGACGCGCTTCACGCCCGATGGCGACCATATCGTCATCGAGGGCGGCAAGACCTTTATCACCAATGGCGATGTTGCCGACCTCTATCTGGTGTTCGGCAAGTGGGCGGAAATCGAAGACTCGCGCCAGGCGATCTCCGCCCTGGTGCTCGAGAAGGGAACCGATGGCCTGCGCGTGGTCGGTACCGAGCACAAGATGGGGACGCGCGCCTCGGGCACGGCAACCCTGGCGCTCGACGCATGCCGGGTGCCACGGGCCAACCTCGTTGGCGCGCCAGGCGACGGCCTGCGCATTCTGTTTGGTTCCCTCAACCGTTCGCGTCCGAGCATTGCCGCGCACGCACTCGGCATCGCGCGTGCCGCGTTCGAAGACGCCGTCGCCTACATCAACGAGCGTCGACAATCCGGCAGGCGCATCCTCGAGTTCCAGGGCATCCAGTTCATGCTGGCCGACATGGCGAGCGAACTGGCGCTGTGCGAGTCGTGGCTATGGCGGGTCGGCGAACTGATCGATGCCGGCGAGGCGGACTTCGGCATCGAAGCCTCGATGCTCAAGCAGCGCGCGACCGATGCCGCGATGCGGATCACCACCGATGCGGTGCAACTGCTCGGCGGCTATGGTTACTGCAGCGACTACCGCGTCGAGCGCCTGATGCGCGATGCCAAGATTACGCAGATCTGGGAAGGAACCAATCAGATCCACCGCCAGCTCATCGGCCGGAGCTTCCTGACCCCGCGACGCGCATGACGCGCGGATGCCGACATCGCGCTGGCTACAATAAGGCATCCTGACATGGCGCCGCCCTTTGCCGGCGGCGCGCCGGCGCGCCCCATGCATACCGACCTGAAGCAGCTCCGTTACTTCGTTGCCCTTGCCGACACGCTCAGTTTCACCGCCGCCGCGAGCAAGTTGCGCATGACGCAGCCCGCGCTGAGTATCGCCATCCAGCGACTGGAGGAGAGCATGGGGGTGGAACTGCTGCGCCGGACCAGCCGGATGGTGGAACTGACGGCGGCGGGGGAAGCGTACGCCAAGGGGGCGCGTGACGTCCTCGCGCTGATGGACCAGGTGGAGCGCACCGCCGTCGAGGTCGCCTCGGGCCGCGAGGGCCTGTGCCGCATCGGCTTTGTCCAGTCGTCCTCGTTCGACGTGGTGCCGCCCGTGTTGAAGGCGTTGCAGGAGACCACGGGCAAGATCAAGCTGGAGCTGCACGAGTCGACCTCCACCGACCAGTTGATCGGCCTGAGCGATGGCAAGCTGGACGTTGGCCTGATCCGCCAGGCGATCCATGGCTTTGCCGGCATTTCGCTGCAACACGTGCATGAGCAGCGCATGGTGGCCGCGCTGCCCGCCTCGCATCGGCTGGCTCGCGCAGCCACGTTGCCGCTGTCGGCGCTCAGGGACGAAGTGTTTGTCATGGTGCCCGACCGACGGTCCCCGGCGTTGAACGCGCGCGTGCTGGCGGCCTGCGCCGACGCGGGATTTCAGCCCCACACCTCGCTCGAGGTGGTCGAGATGGCCACCATCCTGCCCTTCGTGGGCGAAGGGCTCGGGGTGTCACTGCTGCCCGCCAACTGCCGCCGTTTTGCCGACCGCGCCGTCGCGCTGGTCGATCTGGAGGACACCAGCGAGCATCTCAGCCTGCCGTTGTTCCTCGCATGGCGAAAGCGCGAGAAGGACCCCGCCGTGCGGCGCGTGCTCGACGTGGCGAAAGCGGCGATCAGGAACCTGTCGACGCCTTAGGCGCTCAGCACGACCACACGCCGGCATCCGGCCGCAACGTGGCACCTTCATAGCGGTAGCCTGGCTCGGCGTCGTGCGCCAGCAGGAGCGGTCCATCGAGATGGACCATTTCCGCGAACTGGGCCAGCACGATGCCAGGCGCCATCGACAGCGACGAGCCGACCATGCAGCCCACCATGACACGCAAGCCGGCCGCGCGCGCGGTAGCCGCCATGCGCAGCGCTTCGGTGAGCCCGCCGGCCTTGTCCAGCTTGAGGTTCGCGAACGCGTATTTACCGACCAGCGACGGTATCGAGCGCTCGTCCCGACACGATTCGTCCGCGGCCAGCGGGACCGGGCTGGCAAACATCCGCAGCGCCTCGTCCGCGCCCGCCGGGAGCGGCTGTTCCAGCAACTCCACACCCAGCGCGGCAAATTCGCGCAGATAGGCGTGCAGGTGTCCGACAGTCCAGGACTCGTTGGCATCCGCGATGATCCGTGCCGAGGGCATTGCCTGTCTCACTGCCCGCACGCGCGCATCGTCGCCATCGCCACCGAGCTTGAGCTTCAGGAGCGGCATATCCCCGCACGCCAACGCCTGCCTGGCCATGACTTCGGGCGTGTCGAGGCTGATCGTGAACGCGGTAGTGACCGGCTGCAGCGGCCCCGGCAGGTTCGCATAAGTGGCCACCGGCACCCCGGTAAGCCGGGAACGCAGGTCCCACAGCGCGCAGTCGACCGCATTGCGCGCGGAGCCCGGCGGTAGCGCCGCCTGCAACGCGGTGAGGTCCATGCCGGCTTCGACGTCATCTCGCACACGTTGCAGCTCGGCGAGTACCGAGGCTACCGTCTCGCCATAGTGCGCATACGGGACGCATTCCCCGCGCCCGATCACAGCGCCCTCCCGGATCGTCACTTCGACCGTGTGCGCCTCGGTCTTGGCGCCCCGGCTGATGCGGAACACGCCGCGGATGGGGAAGATTCGGTGCTCGATGCACATGGTGCGCTGCGTCATCAGAAATGCCTTCCGGTAGCAGGCGAGCCGCTTCGGATCGCCGTGATGGATCTCTCGATTGGAGCATGGTCAGCTATAAATCGCCCAAATGGATCCATAGCATTTGCAGCGCGGTTCTCTTCTCATACTTCCGTCCATCGAGCGACACCAGGGCGGCAGCGAACGGCGCACGCCAACGCTTCACAAGAGGAGACCGGAGCATGACACAAAACATCGAGACCGTCGGGATTGGCTTCCACTGGAACGACCTGCCGGTGGGACGGACCTTCAAGACCGTCGGCCGCACCGTATTCGAAGCGGACATCGTCAATTTCATCGGCTGCACCGGGCAGCAGGAAGTCCTGTTCAACAATCTTGAGTTCCTCGCGAGGGAATCCGCGATTCAAGGCCGGGTGGCACCCGGCGCGCTGGTATTCGCCTTTGCCGAAGGGCTGCTCGTGCAGTCGACGATGCAGGGCACGGGCTTCGCGTTCCTCAACATGGAGCTCAATATCAAGGGACCGGTGCTGGTGGGCGACACCATCCACGTCGAGTGCGAGGTCCTCGAGTGCCGCGCCAGCAATAGCCGCCCGGGATTCGGCATCGTGCGCACGCGCAACCATATCGTCAACCAGCGGGGCGAGATCGTACAGACCTACACGCCGTTGCGGCTGATCAAGGGACGTCACGGAGCACAGTGATGGCAACCGCAACCAGCGACGTGTTCGATCCGCAGCGCACGCCGAGCGGTCCGCTCGCGGGCCTGCGCGTGGTCGATCTCACGATCAACGTCCTCGGCCCGGTATGCACGCAGATTCTTGGCGACATGGGCGCGGATGTGATCAAGATCGAATCGCCCGATGGCGACCAGAACCGGCATAACGGCCCCGCGCGCAACCCCGGCATGTCGGCGTTCTACCTGATCATGAACCGCAACAAGCGTAGCGTCGTGCTGGATCTGAAGACACCGGCGGGCCTGGAAGCCCTCATGCGGATCGTGGAGACCGCCGACGTCTTCGTCCACAGTCTCCGTCCCGGCGCCGCGGAGCGGCTCGGCATCACCTACGAACGGATCCGCGAACGCAATCCGGGCATCGTCTATGCCTCGGCCCCGGGATTTCGGGGCGACGGGCCCCGGCGCGACGCTCCCGCGTTCGACGACATCATCCAGGGCGCATGCGGCCTGGCCGATCTCAACCGCGACGCGGACGGCGCCCCCCGCTATTTTCCGACCGTGATCGCGGACAAGCTGTGCGGCTACGTCCTTGCCTCGTCGATCGCCATGGCGTTGTTTCACCGCGAGCGCAGCGGCACCGGCCAGAAGGTCGAGGTGCCGATGTATGAAACGATGCTGCAGTTCTGCTTCTTCGAGCATCTGTGGGAAGGCGTATTCGGGCACGAGGACGCCAGGCTGGGCTATAGCCGCATGCTGTCCCCGAATCGCAAGCCTTATCCCACCAGCGACGGCTACATCTGCGTGCTTGCCGTCAACGATATCCAGTGGCGGCGGCTCCTGGTGGCGACGGACCTGGAATCCTTGACACGCGAGCCCCGCTTCGCCGACATGTCCGCGCGGATGCGCAACATCGACGAGCTCTACGGCTGCCTCGGCCAGCGCCTGCTGACGAAGTCGACGGCCGAGTGGATGGAGATCTTTGCCCGCCACGATGTCGCGTGCGGCCCGCTGAAGACCGTCGACGCGCTCCCGAAGGATGAATATCTCGTCAGCACGAACTTCTTCCAGACCTACCTGCACCCTTCGGAAGGCGAGCTCGTCATGACCGCCAATCCGATCACCTTCTCGGCGTCGCCGGTCAACCATCGATATCCACCGCCGCGCCCGGGCGAGCACACCGAGGAAGTGCTGCGAAGCGTCGGCTGCGCCAGCACACCGCAAGGATCGACGTAGCATCAGGCGCGCCATCGACCGGCGCGACCTGCACAACAAACAGATAACGGAGACTGATCATGAAAACCCGGATCCAGCACCTTGCCGCGGGCATCGCGCTCTGTGCAATGCCTTTCCTCACAGCGGCGGCCGAATTTCCGCGCAAACCCCTGCGCTTTGTGGTGCCCTTTACCGCTGGCAGCAGTACCGACCTGATTGCGCGGGCGGTCGGCAACAGCATCGCCAGGGAAACCGGCGAGGCCGTGGTGGTGGACAACAAGCCTGGCGCCAACGGCTTTATCGGCGCGCTCGCGGTGGCGAAGGCCGCGCCAGACGGCTATACGGTGTTCATAACCACCAACACCACCCACGCCGCCAATCAATCGCTGTTCCGCAAGCTGCCGTACGACCCGGTCAGGGATTTCACGCCGCTGACGGGGCTGGCCAAAGGCAGTCTCGTCATGGTCGTAAGCCCGGCTTCGTCGGCGAAGGATGTGCATGCATTGATTGCCGACGCCAAGGCCGCGCCCGGCAAGCTTGCTTATGCCAGTGGCACATCGTCGAGCCAGGTGGCCTCGGAATTGCTGAAGAGCATGACCGGCATCGACGTGACCCCGATCGCCTACAAGAGCAACCCACCCGCGCTGCAGGATCTGATGGGCGGCCAGGTGCAAATGATGATGGCTGACATTCCCACCGCGCTGCCGCTCATCAAGGGAGGCAAGCTGCGGGCGCTGGCGGTATCGAGCAGGGCCCGTTCGAAACTCCTGCCCGACACACCGACGCTCGACGAGGCCGGCGTAAAGGGCTATGAATTGACGTACTGGTTCGCGGCCTATGCCCCCGCGCAGATCCCGGCCGCGATTCAGGAACGCCTCAACCAGCTCATCACAAGCGCCCTGCGCACGGCCGAGGTCCAGCAGATCCTCGACAACGGTGGCCTCGCGCCGTATCCGACCACGCCTGCGGAGCTCTCAAGGTTCCAGGCCAGCGAGACCCTGAAGTGGGCGGAAATCATCAAGACGGCAAAGATGGAGCAGCAATAGTTCCCGCCGCCGCCACCGCGCAACACGCTTACCTTACTGCCCCTGAGCCCGCTCAGCCAACCGCCCCGGCATGGTGTCATCATGCACGATAAAGATGGCGTCCTGTTACTGGACGCAGATGCGACTACGCTGCTTGCCACCGGCATCGCGCGAGACAGCCGCATCGCAATGCCGCTGTCCCGGATGTGGGCCGATCGACGCCGTCTGCCCGTCCGGAAGATGTTCTCGCTGAGCGAAGGCGGGACGCCCGTGGTGGTCGGCGCGATGCCGTCCTCCGACGGCGTGCTGTTCGTGGTGCTATGCAGCGGCCGGGCCGGCGCCCTCGGCGCCCTCGACGATATCCTCGCTCGCCTTGGCCGGATGTGCGCCACGGCCGAGGGCAGCGATGCCACCGACGGACATCCTGGTTCCGCCCGCGACACCGGCGGCGACGGTAATGGCGACGGCGGTGCCCGGTACGACCTCGATCACATCGTGGGCGACAGCGTCGCGGTACGGCTGCTGAAGGCCGACATCCTGCGTATCGCCCCGCTCGACGTGCCGGTACTGCTGATCGGGGAAAGCGGTACGGGCAAGGAAATGGTGGCGCACGCCATTCATCGCCTGAGCGGCAGATGCGGCAAGCCGATGGTATTGCTGAATGCCGCGGCGATGCCGCCGAGCCTGGTGGAAAGCGAGCTCTTCGGCTATGAGGGCGGCGCCTTTACCGGTGCTGACCGCAAGGGCCGCAAGGGCAAGTTCGAGGCCGCCGACATGGGTACGCTGTTTCTCGACGAAATCGGCGATATGCCGGTCGACACCCAGGTGAAGCTGCTACGGGTCCTGCAGGACGGCCGCTTCGAACGGCTTGGGGACGACCAGCCACGGCACTCGGACTTCCGCCTCATCTCGGCGAGCCACCGCGATTTCCGCTCGATGATCGCCGCGACGCAGTTCCGCCTGGACCTGTTCTACCGGATCAGCGCCGTCACGCTCAGGGTGCCGCCGCTGCGCGAACGGGCCGACGATATTCCGGCGCTGGTCGATACCTTCCTGGCATCGTTTGCCGCGCGTCACCGCGTGGCAAGGAAGCGCGTGCATGCGGGCGCGCTTGCCTGGCTCGCATCCATGGACTGGCCGGGAAACATCCGCCAGCTGCAGCATGCCGTCGAGCGTGCCGCCATCTTCGGCGACGGCACTGTGCTCGATGTGCACGACTTCCGCCATCTCGACGACTGGGCCGCGCCGTCCCTGCCGGCGGAACCCGACGGGGCGCCGCGCATCGCCGGGCCGCGCGTTATCCGCGAGGCACAGAGCCGACTCGAGACCGAACTCATCCTGCGGGCCATGCAAAGCACCGGCGGCAACAAGAAACGCGCCGCGGCCGCGCTCGGCATTTCGCGGTCCTACCTGTACAAGCGGCTCGACCAGATCGCCGCCGCGTAACGGGCCTACCGAATTCTTCTGATGACATACCTCACATGACGGCGTCCCCTTGGCTTCCTGTTCAAGATGCCGGTTCCGGTCTGGCCTGCCTGGCGGGCGTCAGGATCGTGGACTTCACCACCTCGGTCGCCGGTCCCTATGGCACCTTGCTGCTCGCCGACCTCGGCGCCGACGTCGTCAAGGTGGAACGGCGCGGCAGCGGCGATGACACGCGTAGCTGGGGGCCGCCGTTTCTCGACGGCGAGTCCCTGTGGTTCCTGAGCATGAACCGCAACAAGCAGAGCATCACCATCGACCTGCTCCAGCCCGAGGGACGCGCGCTGGCGCACGCCCTCGTGCAGCAGGCGGATATCGTGGTCCTGAATACCACGCAACGCGTGCAGGAGAAGCTCGGCCTCGATTTCGGCACGCTCCGGGCCCTCAATCCGCGCCTGATCCACGTGTCGGTGACCGGCTTCGGCCTGGCCGGCGAACGGGCCGACCTGCCGTGCTACGACCTGATCGCCGAAGGCTACTCCGGGATCATGCACCTGACCGGCCAGGCCGACCGGCCACCGCAGAAGGTCGGCACGCCGGCCGCCGATCTGCTGTCCGGACAGGACGTCGCGATGGCCGCGCTGGCGGCGCTATGCGAACGTGAGCGCACGGGCCAGGGCAAACAGATCGATATATCGATGGTGGCGACGATGTCACGCTTCATGACCCCGCGCATCGTGCCTTATCTCGGCTCGGGCGAGGCGCCCACCCGTTCGGGCGGTACCGATTCGGTCATCGCCATTTACCAGGTGTTCGATACCGCCGATTTCCCGCTTACGCTGGGGTTGGGCAATGACGCAATCTGGGAGCGCTTCTGGATGGCGGTCGGGCAACCCGACCGAGGCAGGCAGCCCGCCTTCGACACCAATGCAAAGCGGCGTGATGCTCGGCCACGGCTCGTGGCAGCCATTGCGGAGTTGCTGGCCACCCGACCGCGCGCGCATTGGCTCGACCTGTTTGCCGCACACCGCATTCCCGCCGGCCCGATCTACAGCATCGAACAACTGGTGGCGGACGCTCCGCTGCGCGCCAGCGGGCTCTTCTTTGCCGCCCACGGTACCGCCGGCATGGTGCCGCAGGTCGGCCTGGGCATTCGCTTCGACGGCGCCAGCGACGTGCTGCGCCGCCCACCCCCTGCTCTCGGGCAGGACACCCACCGCATTCTCGCGGACCGGCTCGGCCTGCCGGCGAGCCGCATCGCCGCACTTATCGACTCACACATCGTCTAGGAGACCACATGTCCTACTCTGAAATCCTTTACCGGGAAGATGGCCCGATTGGCACGATCACGTTGAATCGTCCCGAGGACGGCAACATGTTCACCGAGACCATGTGCCACGAAATTCGCGATTGCATCAACGAGATCCGCCGCGAGACGCGCACGCGCGTGGTCGTGATCACCGGCGCCGGCGACAGGTACTTCTGCACCGGCGGTCGCAAGGATGGCATGCAGGACACGCTGCTGTACGCCGGCGTGCTGCCCACGCTCGAGATGTACGAGTCGATCGACCGCCTGCAGAAGCCCGTCATCGCCTCGGTCAATGGCTTTGCGGTCGGCGGCGGCAATGTACTGCAGGTGGTTTGCGATCTGACGATCGCCAAGGAGAGCGCGGTGTTCCGCCAGGTCGGTCCGATGGTCGGCAGTTTCGACGCAGGCTATGGCACGTGGTACCTGGAAGATCTGGTCGGGAAGAAACGCGCCAAGGATATCTGGTACCGCAATCCCAAGATCACCGCGCGCGAGGCCCTCGACATGGGATTGATCAATCGCGTCGTTCCCGACGACGCGCTCGGCGAGGCGACGCGCCAGTATGCGCTGGAGGTCGCCGAACGTGGCGCGTTCGCGCTTGCCTCGCTCAAGAGCGCATTCAATGCCCGTCACGGCGGGGTGAGCGGACTGTCGCGCATGGCGCACGACCTGCTGCTGCGCGGCTACCTCGACACCGCAGAGCATGATGAACTCGCGACTGCGTTCGCCGAACGCCGCAAGGCCGACCCGGCCCGCTTCGGCCGCTGATGCCCCCGGGGCGATGCCATACGATGAGAGCACCGACATGACGAATATCAAGACTGTAGGCATTGCGGGTGCGGGCACCATGGGCGCCGGCATTGCCATCGTAGCCGCACGTGCGGGATTTCGCACGCTGGTCTTCGATGCCAGACAGGACGCGCTGGACCGTGCGCGCGATCAGACCGAGGCATTCCTGCACAAGTCCGAAGCGCGCAACAAGCTGCCCGCTGGTGGCGCGGCGGCAGCCCTGGCGCGCTGGCAGGGCACCACACGGCTCGCCGACATGGCCCAATGCGACCTGATCATCGAAGCCATATACGAGGACCTGTCCGCCAAGCACCGGCTATTCGCGCAACTTGACGAGATCTGTCCGCCGCAGACGATCTTTGCGTCGAACACGTCGACGATCTCGATCACCGAGATCGCAGGTGGGTCAGGCCGGCCCGACCGCTTCGTGGGGATGCACTTCTGCCTGCCGGCCCAGCTCATGAAGCTGATCGAAATGTCGCCGGGCCTGTGCACATCGGAGCAGACCTTCCAGGCGGCCTGGGCCCTGGCCGAGGCCATGGGACAGAAGCCGGTCGCGACGCAGGACACCCCGGGCTTCGTTCTCAACTACTTCCTGATCCCCTTCAATAACGATGCGATCCGCCTGGTCGAGCAAGGGGTAGCCGAGCCGGCCGATATCGACAGGGCGATCAAGACCGCGCTGCAGTATCCGATGGGCCCGCTGGAACTGCTGGACCTGATCGGGCTCGACACGCAGCGGCTCCTGTGCGAGGCCATGCACGGCCTGACGCACGAACCGCGCGCCGCGTGCCCGCCGCTGGTGCGTCGCATGATCGCGGCGAACCGCCTGGGCAAAAAGACAGGCATGGGATTTCACGCTTACCCCGACAGCAAGATGTATGGAGCCTGATATGCGCTATCGAATTATCACGGCCGGTCAGAGCCGGTCTTTTCCATCGCCGCACGCATTCCTGGACCACGCCACCGACGATGGGGAAGCGGTCGTCTACGTCGGTGCAGACGCGGGCGCGGCCTATGCCGCCGGGCAGGGACACGCGCACAGGTCGTTCGTCGCCATTGAACTGGCTGCCGAATGTCTTGGCTATCACACTGGTGAGCACCGCGGCCAGGAGGGCTCGAACGTGGTCGGATTCGCACGGTTCCGCCTTGGCGACGCCGCGCCGAGCGGGCTGGTGGAACTGGTCAGGCAGCCCGGCACCGCTCCCGCCGCGCTGGCGGCGGCCAAGGCTGCATTCGAAGCCGCGGGCCTGGTGGTGGCGGTATGCAACGATGTTCCCGGTCGTATTGTCGACCGGTTGATCCGGCCCTACTTCAACGCGGCACTACGGCGGCTGGACGAGAAGCTCGCCAACGCGGACGATCTCGACAAGACCCTGTGTCTTGGACTCGGTTATCCCGAGGGGCCGATCGCGCTACTGGAGCGGACCGGCCTTGCGCATCATTTCGAGGTCAGCTACGCGCTGTTCGAAGCGCTCGGCCAGGAAGCGTATGCCCCGGCCCGACGCGCCCGCGTCGCATTCGACCGGGCGCTTGCCGGGTAAGCCGGAACGACGTAGCGTCGACCTGGCTATCAGGCGCCCCCAAACCAGTTATACCCCTGGTCTACCCAGTAGCCCCCGGGGTAGGTATTGGTGACATACATCTCCATGATGTGCTTGGGGTTCTTGTAGCCGAGCTTGGTCGGCATGCGCAGCTTCATCGGGAAGCCGTACTTTGGTGGCAGGCGCTCGCCGTCATACGTGAAAGTCAGCAGCGTCTGCGGATGCAGCGCCGTGGCCATGTCGATGCTCTCGTAGTAGTCGTCGGCGCATTTGAAGCCGATGTACTTTGCCGTGGTGTCGGCACCGATGCGCTCCAGGAAGCCCGCGAACGGCGTGCCGCCCCAGCGTCCGATCGCGCTCCAGCCTTCCACGCAGATATGCCGCGTAATCTGCTCGGCCTTGGGCAGGGCGTAGAGCTCGTCCAGCGACCAGCTCTTCTTGTCGCGCACCAGTCCGCTCACCTTGAGGCGGTAGTCGTCGCCATCGACCACGGTGACTTCGTCGATACCGTAGAAGGCGTTGAACGGGAACGGCCGCGTGATATCGGCTTCGGTATAGGTCGGCGCAAGGCGATTGGGATCGAACAGCCAGCCCTGCACCTTGTCGTTCATGCGGGAGACGCGCGACAGGAACGTCTCCACCGAGGCATCGTCCGTCAGGCTGCAGCCGCTTAGCATGGCCAGCCCGCCAAGCGTCAGGATGCGCTTGCCGAACAGGCGCCGGGACGGCACGTCGAGTTCTTTTCGGACATCGATGAGCAACGACTCGCGGTCGATGTTCATCCGTTTGGAGGATTTTGCGCTCACGATCGAGGCTCCCTTCGAATTCAGCGTCCGCGGATCATCGTCAGCAGGCTGCGCGGCACCAGCGCGACCATCGCCACATGCACCACCACAAAGGCGGCCAGCAGGGACATGGCGCAGAAGTGAACCACGCGTGCCGCGTCGTAGCCGCCCATCAAGTCGCGCAGCAGCGGAAACTGCACGGACTTCCAGATCGCCATGCCGGACAGCACCAGCACGATCAGCAGCAGGATCGCCACCACATAGGCCAGCTTCTGCACGGCGTTGTAGTGACTGAGGTCCGCATGCGACAGCCGTCCACGCAGCGCGGCCGTCAGGTCGCCCAGTACGGCACGGGGTGTCAGCGGCAGGAACTTCCGCGCAAACCGGCCCGTCACCACGTTCATCAGCAGATAGAACAGGCCGTTGAAAAACAGCAGCCACATGGCCGCGAAATGCCATTGCAGTGCGCCACCGAGCCATCCGCCCAGTGTGATGTCCGCTGGAAATCTGAATCCGGCAAACACCGGTGACGCGTTGTAGATGCGCCAGCCGGACAGCATCATCAGCACTGCCGCCAGGGCGTTGAGCCAGTGCGAGATGCGCACCCAGACTGGCTGGACGATACGCGGCGCCGTGCCGGATGCCGCAGCGTCTTGCGAGAGTTCCATGTCGGCTTTCTCCGGAGGATCAGGTGCCCGCCTGGCGCGATCGCGACGCGCGGGCACCCGAGAGGGCGTGGCAGGCCCTGAATTACTTGCTCATCGCGTCGCCGCCCTTGCCCATCTTGTCGTGCGACATCTTGCCCATCGCGTCGCCTTCCTTGCCCATCTTGTCATGCGACATCTTGTCCTTGGACATGGCGTCCTTGCCCATCTTGTCGTGCGACATCTTGTCCTTGGACATGGCGTCCTTGTGCATCGCATCCTTGGACATGGCGTCCTTGGACATGGCGTCTCCGCTCGGTTGTGCGAAGGCAGTGCCACACATCAGGACAGCTGCGGACATCACGGCGATAGCGGTCTTGTTCATCTCGACTCCTGGTAGTTGCGTTGAGCCGGGCAGAGCCGGCGGATGGAATACCGCGCCAGTCATGGTCGACGGCGCCAGAGTCACACGGTATGTGTGCGTCTGCTGGGGGATTCGCTGGTACCGCCCGGGAGGTTACAGCGATCGGCAAATTTATTCGTGACGCAGACGAAAATATGGACGGAACAAGTCGCCAGCCGGACGCGGCGATACACTTCGGATGTCCAGACAAGCGAACCCGTTTTTATTTGTTCGTCGCTGTAACCGTGCGCATGCCGGCACCGAACTAGTCATCACCGGACTTCATGGTTGCTGCCATGGGTGTGCTCAAATATCATCCCGAAACGCTTGCTCCTTCCTTCGCCGACGCCGCTCAGCGCTCCGCTCGGCTTGTAGCGTTTCCCCTTATGAACACGCTTCACGACAACACCCACACGCACGCGGCTGTCACCAACCCCATCGAGCGGCGCATGCACGCCCTGATGGTGGCTGGCATGGAGGGCGACGCGGCGGCCTACCATACCTTTCTGCTGGAATTGACCGCCCATCTGCGGGCTTTCGTCCGGCGGCGCCTCTATGCCATGCAGGACGAAGTGGAGGATGTGGTGCAGGAAACCTTGCTGGCCGTACACAATGCCCGCCACACCTATCAGCCCGAGCAACCGCTGACGGCGTGGATCTATGCCATCGCGCGCTACAAGCTTCTCGACTTCCTGCGCTCGCGCATGCGCCACGCGGCACGGCTCGAGCCGCTCGACGACTTTATCGACATCCTGGCCGATAGCGAGGCGATGCCCTCGCACGATGCCAGGCTGGACGTGGATGGCTTGCTCGAACAGTTGCCGGACAAGCAACGCCTGCCCATCCTGCATGTGAAGTTGCAGGGGCTGTCGGTGGCCGAGACGGCCCGGTTGACGGGCCTGTCGGAGTCGGCGGTCAAGGTGGGCATACATCGCGGCCTGAAGGCATTGGCCGCCAAAGTAAGGATTCTGACAACATGAAGACCAACGATCTTGTCGCGATGCTTGCCGCCGGCGTCAAGCCGGTGGATCGGCATGTCGCGCTGAAAACTTTCGCGCTGGCCCTGACCGTGGGCACGGTGGCGGCCACGCTGCTGATGGCCGTCGTATTCGGTGTACGTCACGACCTCGCGCAGGTCATGATGCAGCCCATCTTCTGGTTCAAGGTCGCGTTTCCGCTGGGTCTGGCCGTGGCAGCCATGCTGGTGCTGCGCCGGTTGATGATTCCGGGCGCCAGGGTGGGCAAGCGCTGGGCCGCGCCGGCGCTACCGGTGCTCGCCGTGTGGGTGGGCGCCGCCGTGATCCTCGGCAATACCGCGCAGGCCGAGCAGGCCGTCCTGGTCCTTGGCCGGACGTGGAAGACCTGCCCGTTCAATATCACGCTGCTGTCGGTGCCACTGTTTGTCAGCATCCAGTGGGCGGTACGCCAGATGGCGCCCACCAACCTGCGCGCCGCGGGCGCGATGGGCGGCCTGCTGGCGGGCGCCACCGCGACCATTGTCTATTGCCTGCACTGCCCCGAGATGGAGGTACCGTTCTGGGCGGCGTGGTATCTGGGCGGAATGCTCATACCGACGGCGGTGGGCTGGCTGCTGGGACAGCGCATCCTGCGCTGGTAGGCTGCGACGCGGCCCCGCCACGACCCGCCAGATTGTCACGACACATCGCTTGCGCTCTTGCGAAGCCACGCGAGCCGCTCGCGCAGGCGCTGTTTCCATGATGCCGCCAGGCCGGGCACGTCGATCAGTTCGGCCAGATCGTCGCCGTCGGGGCGGTGGGTCAACTGCACGTGCCAGAACTGTTCGATCGAGAATCGCTCGGTCTGCCGCTCGAGCAGCGTGATCGCATCGCCCGGCCGGATCTCCCCCGCCGCGATCACGCGGTAATACCAGCCCGTGATGCGCTGTTGCGCCACGAACACCGACATGCGCGCCTCGCCGAAGCGGTGATTGATCTTCCAGCACGGGCTGCGTGGCTGCGATACCTGCATGATCGCGCTGCCGACGCGGAAGGTGTCGCCGATATGGACATTGCGCTCGTCAAGCCACCCCGCCGAGATATTCTCGCCCAGGCTACCGGGCACCAGCAGCGCCTGGCTCTGGGGAAAGGCCCGCGCAAGCTCGCCGTAATGCTCGCGCGCGTAGTGGTGCACCGCTTTCTCCGGGCCGCCGTGGACGCGCCGGTCGGCTTGCTCGTCGCCGACGATCCCCTCTTTCTCCACGCGCAGCGGGCCGGACTGGCGGGTCTTGAAGATGCCGCTGCGGTGCCCTTCGTCGCCGAGGCAGCCGGTGCCGCCGGCGAACAGTTGATCGATCGTGGTTGTCAGATGGCGCATTGCGAGGTGCCTTTGCGTGGTTCTTGCTAGGTGTATACGTGAGTGTGGCCTGCCATGCGAATCCATTACAGTGATGAATGAATACGGTATCCATCACCATTGGTGATGCTTCGAATCACTGTCATGGATTGCTTGCAGAGGGTCACATGGAACTGCGTCATCTCAGGATCTTCAGTGCGGTGGCCGAATACGGCAGCTTTACGGCGGCGGCCGACAAGGTGCACACCGTCCAGTCCAATGTCACGATGCGCATCAAGGAGCTTGAAACCGAGCTCCATCAGCAACTGTTTGTGCGGCAGAAAAGCGGCGTCGTGCTGACGTCCGCGGGCCAGACCTTCCTCGGTTATGCGCGGCGCATTCTGCAGCTTGCCGACGAAGGCCGCAATGCCCTGATGGACAACGTGACCCCGACCGGCCACTTACGCCTCGGTTCGATGGAAACCACCGCGGCCATCCGGCTGCCCCAGGTGCTGGCCAGGTACAGGCGGCTGTGTCCGCAGGTACAACTCTCGCTGGTGACCGGCACCACGGTGGAGCTCATCAAGGCCGTCGAATCGCACCGCCTCGATGGCGCCTTTGTCGGCGGGCTCCACCAGATTCCGGCGCTGATCCAGGAGGAAATCTTCGAGGAGGAACTCGTCCTCCTCAGCAGTCGCGAATTCCCGTCGCTGTCCTCCCTGACCGAGACCATGCCGCAGCAGACCGTGCTGGTGTTTCGCACCGGCTGCTTCTATCGCTCCACGCTCGAGAACTGGTTCTATCAGGCGGGGCTTATCCCGAGCCAGATCCTGGAGCTCGGGACCCTCGATGGCATCCTGTCGTGCGTATCTGCCGGGATGGGCGTGACGCTGTTACCGCGCACCATCGCCGAGACCTACGGCGCGCGGCAAGAGATCCGCTATCACGCCTTGCCGCCCGAATTCGCCCATATCAAGACCGTATTCATCCGCCGGCAGGATGCCGTTGCCACGCCGGCGCTCGGCAAGTTCGTCGAGCTGGCGCGCAGTCTGGTCGCCGAATGACACCGGCAATCCGCGCACCAGTTCCGCCACGCGCGCGGCCGCCGGCATGACGCTGGAGATCTTGCCGACGCCCTGCCCGGCATAGAGCGACAGCTTCTGCGCCATGCGAGGCTTGTCGATGGCACGCGCGCCGCCACCGATAAACCGCAACAGGTTCCATTTGTCGCGATTGGGAATCACCCGATGCGGCGTGCCGTACTTCCAGCCGAACGAATAGCCGGTCCGGTACTCGGTGTCGTCGACCGTCGCCTCCACGATCTTCTGCTTGTAGAGCGGATGCGCATTGGACTCGTCGCACGCGACAAAGGCGGTACCGACGAGAACACCCGACGCCCCCATCGCCATCGCGCTGCGCACATCCTCACCGGTCACGATGCCGCCCGCCGCAAGCACCGGGCGCCCTTCGGCGGCCTCGCACAGCGCCGGCAGCAATGACATCAGGCCGATCGTGCCGCGGTTGAGGTGGCCGCCGCTTTCACTGCCCTGCGCCACCACGATATCGGCACCACGCGACAGGGCCAGCCTGGCCAGCGCGACGGAGCCGACCTGCACCATCACCACGAGTCCGGCGTCCTTGGCGCGCGGAATCATGTCCTCATAGTCTTCCGCATAGAACAGCGACAGCACGCGCGGTCGTTCCTGCAGGATGACCTGGAACTGCGCCTCGAATACGTCCGGTCCGCCGAACGACGGCACGAGGTTGACGCCAAACGGCCGGTCCGTCAGTTCGCGCGTCTCCCGGATCCACGTGCGCAGCATCTTCGGCGGCAGCCGCAGGCCACCGACCGTGCCAAGACCACCGGCATTCGCCACCGCCGCGACAAGCCGGGGACCGGAGATGGCAGCCATGCCGGCCAGAAAGATCGGATACCGCACGCCACACAACTCCGTGACCGGGTTGCCGGCAAATTCCCTGGTCGTTCTCATGATGATCAAAGCTCCACGTGTTTGCCAAGCATGCGCTTGAGCGCAGCGTTCTTCAGGATGAAGTGGTTCTTGCACGCGCCGAACATATGCAACGCCAGGCCGGCAAGAAAAGCCGTGGCGCCGAGATTGAAGAGCATGTCCACGACCGCCTTGACCGTGGCATTGGGCGCGATCGGCATCGGCACCAGGAATCCGCCCGGCAACGGCATGGCCTGGCCCGCGGCCGCGTGCGACAGCCATGCCGCGATGGGCAGCAGCACCATCGCCAGGGCCAGCGAGGTCGCCACCGAACGGCTGACGATGACCTCGACCGGATTGGGCGTTCCCACCGGCAACGGATGCCACGAGGTCACGCGTGCCCAGAAGCGATAGAGCGATAGCACGAACAGCACCGTGCCAGACAGGTTCTGCCAGCGCTCCAATGCGGCAGCTGGCTCGCCGGCCAGAGCGCCGGAGCGTGCGATGCCGAGTCCGATAATCGTGAATAGCAGCGCCGCCACCAGCCAGTGCAGCACAATCGTGACGGGCGAGAAGCGCAGCCCGTTGTCTCGCAGTTGCATGCTTGTCTCCTTGCGTTTTCTTGATTTGGCGTTTTGTTGATTTGGCCTGTTCTCGATACGGGCCCGGGACGGTCATGCCGTCCTCATGGGCCGTCAGTGGCTGGCGGCGACCGACGCGCCCAGGCCGGTCTGCGCACGGACGCACTGTGCGTCGAACGCACCGCGCTCGCGTTGCGCCCTGGCACTCCGGTCCGTGACCGAGCCGAGCCAGATAAAGGCGAACGCGATGTTCATGGAGATGATGGCCGGGTAGTCATAGGGAAATATCGCGTGCGCGTGGCCGAGCACCTTGACCCACACCGCCGGCGACAGCACCACCAGCGTGACGGCGCTGACCAGGCCGGCCACCCCGCCGATCAGCGCGCCGCGCGTGGTCAAGCCCTTCCAGTACATCGACAGCACCAGGATCGGGAAATTGACCGATGCGGCCACGCCGAAGGTCAGCGCAACCAGAAACGCGATGTTCTGCTCCTTGAACAGGATGCCGAGTCCCACGGCGACGATGCCGATGCACGCCGAAGCGATGCGCGAGACACGGCGCTCGGCGTCGGGGCTGGCCCGCCCCTGCTTGATCACCATGCCGTACAGGTCGTGCGAGATGGCGGATGTGCCCGCCAGCGTCAAGCCGGCCACCACCGCGAGAATGGTGGCGAACGCCACCGCGGACAGAAAGCCAAGCAGCAGATCGCCGCCCAGCGCCCTGGCCAGGTGCATCACCGGCATATTGCCGCCACCGATCAGCTTGCCGCCAAGCTCGCCCCCTTCGAAGAACTTCGGGTCGCCGCCCACAATCACGATGGCCGCCATGCCAAGCACCGCGACGACAAGGAAAAAGAACCCGATGATGCCGGTGGCGACAAACACGGACTTGCGGGCTTCCCTGGCATCGCGCACGGTGAAGAAGCGCATCAGGATATGCGGCAGGCCGGCGGTCCCGAATACCAGGCCGATGGACAACGAGATCATCGCAACCGGGTCCGACACCAGCTTGCTAGGCAGCAATACGCCTGCCCCGCTCTTGTGCGTGGCGGCGGCCTTCTCGAACAGCAGGTCAAGCGAGAAGCCGAACCTGCTCAGGGCGAGCACCGCCAGCAACGTCCCGCCAAAGAGCATCAGCACGGCCTTGATGATCTGCACCCAGGTGGTTGCTACCATGCCGCCGAAGGTGACGTAGACGGCCATCAGCAACCCCACCACGATTACCGCGTAGTGGTAAGGCAAGCCGAACAGCAGTTGAATCAGTTGCCCCGCGCCGACCATCTGCACCACCAGGTAGAAGCAGACCACGGTCAGCGAGCCGAAGGACATCAGCGTGCGAATGCGTTCGCGGTCCAGGCGATACGACGCGATGTCCGCGATGGTGACGCGCCCGAGATTGCGAATGCGCTCGGCAAACACGAACAGCAGCAGCGGCCAGGCGACAAAGAAGCTGATCGCGTAAATCATGCCGTCGTAGCCGTTGAAATAGAACATGCTGGTCACGCCCAGCAAAGCCGCCGCCGACATATAGTCGCCAGCCAGGGCCCAGCCGTTCTGGAAACCGGTGATGCCACCGCCAGCGGTGTAGAAGTCCTGCATCGAGCGGGTCCGGGCGGCCGCCCAGTAAGTAATGCCAAGCGTGGCCACCGCAAACACGAGGAACATCGCGATGGCGGTGACGTTCAGCGGTTGCCGCGCCACCGCGGACATGGCGTCAGGCGCGGCCGGTGCCGACATGGCGACGCCAGGCCAGACCGACAGCAACAGGGCAAGACGAAGGAAGCTCATTTGACCGCTCCCCCGAGAACTTGCGCGGCGAGCGCATCGAACTCGCGGTTGGCGCGGCGCACATATAGCCCCGTGAGCAGCCACGTCCCGACGATCAGCGTCACGCCGATGGCCCAGCCGATATTGATGGCGCTGGCGCCCGCAAGCTTGGTGGCGAGCCATTGCGGCCGGAAGCCGGCGACGAGGATAAACGCGTAGTACGGCAGCAGCGTCGCCGCGGTGAGGGACATCACAAAGCGACCGCGCCGCCTGACCAGCGCGACGAACGAGGGGTGCTCGGCAATCCCCCTGACTGAACCTGTCTCCATCATTGTCTCCATCCATCCGGGCCACAGCCCCTGCGGTTGTCCATGCCAACGAACGACGTCCTGTTGTGCATCGACGATATGCCCGGAGGCGTATCGCTACAAATGATGAATGGTGATGGACACCATCTTTGACAGTGAAGTCTGGCCCGCGGCAGCGCGCCCGCGCACTGGCCACGCGGGCGGGCAAAGGAGACTTTTCTTGCTGCCCCGCAATAAATCGTCAATGATACGCATCGAGGTTCGGACCACGCACCTCAGCGCCGCCGTCTGGAGGGACATCCGGCAGCGACATCCGGCAGCGACACCCGGCAGCGACACTCCGCAGCTCCACCCCGCAGCGACATCCCGCAGCGCCATCTCCGCAGATCATCTCTGAAAGGAATCCAAGCATGCCTATCATCACCACCCGCGACGGCGTCGAGATTTTCTACAAGGACTGGGGTCCCAGGACCGCCCAGCCCATCATGTTCCACCACGGCTGGCCGCTGTCCTCCGACGACTGGGATACGCAGATGCTGTTCTTCGTACACCACGGCTATCGCGTCGTGGCCCACGACCGCCGCGGGCACGGGCGCTCGGCGCAGGTGAGCGACGGTCATGATATGGATCACTACGCCGCCGATGCCGCCGCCGTGGTCGAGCATCTGGACCTCAGGAACGTCGTGCATATCGGCCACTCCACCGGCGGCGGCGAGGCAGCGCACTATGTGGCCAGGCACGGCCAGCCGCAAGGTCGCGTCGCCAGGCTGGTGCTGATTGGCGCGGTGCCGCCGATCATGGTCAAGACGCCGGCCAACCCGGGCGGGCTGCCGCTCGAAGTGTTCGACGGCCTGCGCAAGGCGCTTGCCGACAACCGTTCCAAGTTCTATACGGATCTGCCGGCCGGCCCCTTTTACAGCTTCAACCGCCCCGGCACGGAACCGGTCCAGGCCGTGATCAACAACTGGTGGCGGCAGGGCATGATGGGCGGCGCCAAGGCGCACTATGACGGCATCAAGGCCTTCTCGGAGACGGACTTCACCGAAGACCTCAAGGCCATTACCGTGCCGACCCTCGTCATGCACGGCGACGACGACCAGATCGTGCCGATCGCGGATTCCGCCCTGCTCTCGGCCAAACTGCTGAAGCACGCCACGCTCAAGGTGTACGAGAAGTTTCCGCATGGCATGTGCACCACGCATGCCGACGTCATCAATCCGGACCTGCTGGCGTTCGTGAAGGGATGATGCGCGACTGACAAGGCGCTGATGCACCAAAACCAGGCCGGCGTCCGCGGATGCCGGCTTTCAGCCTTCAGCGCGCGTCGCCCGCCGAGGGCTGGAACCGGATATACGGCACGCCGACCTCGGGCCTGGCCGTGGTCTGGTCGATCAGGCGCTCGACATCGGGCACCTCGCCCATCGCCTTCATAAACTTCGCCGTGGGAAAACCCGGCTTCACGCAGCCCTGCACGAACAGCCAGCGCTGCCACACCGTGATCCACAGCGTGCTCTGCTCCCAGCCCGGCATCTCGCGCGACAGCCATTGCAGCCGCCGCCGTGCGGTTTCGGCAATATCGTTGTCATAGGCAAAGGCATTGGGCAGCCGGCAGCGTCCCTCCAGCCAGCAATGATTGCCGTGCTCGGTACGGTGATGGGATTCGCGGATCCATTCCGCCTCGGTCGTGCGCGGACCGGCGGGTTCGGGGCAATTCTTGATGGCGGACGAAACCTGGAAGAACGGATCGTTGCCGCGGTTCTTCAGTTCTTCCGCGTGGATCGGCGCGACGGCGATCGCAACCAGCAGCAGTGGTCCAAACCGGGTCAGCATGACACCCCCTCCCACCGCACGGCAACGCCGCTAGAACGTTGCCGGCGAATTCACCCAGAGCACCTTGGCCACCACGTCACCGACATTGCGGTAGCCGTGCGGCACCTGGCTCGAAAACGTAAACGCATCGCCCGGGCCGATCGGGTAGATCTCGTCACCGAGCATCAGCTCAAGCTCGCCTTCCAGCACATAGCCCACTTCCTCGCCCTGATGCTCGATCTGGCCATCGCTGGCCTCGCCCGGCCATACGATGTGGATATTGGCCTGCAGCAGCCCGCCGCGCTTGGGCAACACCACGCGCTCAAGCGCCACGCCACCGACGCGGATGACGGGCCTCTCCCCCTGGCGCAGGACCGGGGACTGATGGATATCGTCTTCGCTGGTGAGCGCACCGATATTCGTATCGAGCGCCACCGCGAGCCGGTGCAGCGTGGTGAAGGACGGCGTGGCCAGGCCACGTTCGACCTTGGAGATCAGACTTTCGGAGCAACCCGCCTTGGTTGCCAGTTGCAGCAGGGTGTAGCCGGCCACCAGGCGCGCGTGGCGCAGCTTGACGCCCAGCGTGACGGTGGCCGACTTGCTGTCGACCGCTTCTTGCGGGATAGGGCTCGCGGTCTTCGGCATGCGGGCTTGTCGTATATCGATTTGCGTTCGAAGGGCAACCGTCGCCCCGGTCGGTCACGGCTGGCGGCAGGCCAGTTCGGCGACAGTGTACGCCAGCGCGCGGGCACCAAGAACGAGGTCCGCGGCATCGGTGTCCTCGGCGGCGTTGTGGCTGATACCGCCCTTGCTCGGCACGAAAATCATCGCCGTCGGGCACAGGTCGGCCACATACATGGCGTCGTGGAAGGCGCCCGAGGTCAGCCGCACCGGCGCCCCCCGGCCGGCAACCTCGCTGGCGCGCTCGCACGCGCGCTGGACCGACGCGAGCATGGCCTCGGGAAAGTACGTCGGTCCGCGGTGGAAGAAACGCGTCACCACCACGTCCGTGGCCGGCGCATGCCGCGTGCAGGCGAGCCGCAACGCCGCTTCGGCGCGGTCCAGCATGGCATCGTCGAGACAGCGCATGTCCACGGTGAAGGTGACCTTGCCCGGGATGGTGTTGACGGAATTCGGCGCCACCGTCCACTGGCCAAGCGTCAGGCGCAGTTCGGCGGCACCGGGCTGGCCGGCGTCGCCTGAGCCCGCGGCGGCGCGCGGTGCCAGGGCATACAGGTCCTGTGCGATGGCAACCGCCACCGCCATCGCATCGCGGCGCACGGCCATCGGCGTGGTGCCCGCATGCGCCATGGTGCCGGCGCATTCCACGCGGAACCAGCGCACGGCCTGAATGCCGGTCACCACGCCGAGGGGCACGGCGGCGGCCTCGAGCACCGGCCCCTGCTCGATATGAAGTTCGACGCAGGCGGCCATGGGCCGTGCCATCGGCACGCGCGTCACGTCGTCGCTGGCGGCAAGCGCCGCATCCAGCGCGTCACCGAACCGGATGCCGGCCTGGTCGACCGACTCGCGATATGTGGCCAGCCGCGCTGGCTCGGCAAACGCGCTCGACCCCATGGTGCCGGGCCCGAAACGGCTACCCTCCTCATTGGTCCACGACACCACCTCGATCGGTCGCAGCGTTTCGATGCCGGCGGCATTGAGCGCGGCAATGACTTCCAGCCCTGCCAGCACGCCGTAGGCGCCGTCGTACTTGCCGCCCACAGGCTGGGTATCGGCGTGGCTTCCCGTCAGCACCGGCGGCAGGTCTTCGCGTCCGGGCCGGCGAAAGAACAGGTTGGCGCAATCGTCGATGCGGACCTCGCATCCCAATGCACGCGCCTGCGCCACCAGATGCCGGCGCGCCGCCAGATCGATCTCGGTCAGCGTCTGGCGCGACACGCCGCCATCTTCACGACCGCCAAAACGCGCCAGCGCCGCGAGCGAAGCGGTCAGACGCGGGCCGTCCACATGATCCTGCGCGCGTTGCGCGATCGCTTGTACCGCGCGGTCGGGGGCGGCAGAACGAGCAGCGCCATCGGAACGGTCGGCACCGTTGTTGCCGCGGTCGCCGTGGTCACCCTGCGGCGGAAATGTCGGATTCAAAGTCTTCTCCTCAAGGCCGCCCCCATCGGGTCGGGCCACATAGGGTTCTGCACGCTCGGGTCAGGCTGCTGCAGCGAGCGCCTGATGCAGACGGTGCGCCACGGCCAGTACACGGGCGTCGGCATGACGCGGCGCGGTGACGGTCACGCCCAACGGCATGCCGGCGGCTCCCGTACCCGTCGGCACGTGGACGCAAGGCGTACCGAGCAGCGTCCACATGCGGCAAAAAATCGGATCGCCAGTCGCGGCCAGGCCCTCGGGCGCTTCGCCTTCCGCGCTCGGTGCGAGCACCACATCGAATCCTTCGAGTGCCGTCGCCAGCGCCACCCGCGCGCCTTCCGCCAGCGCCAGCGCCGCGCGAAAGCGCGTGCCCGTGACCGTGCGCCCAGCCTCCAGCTGGCGGGTGAAGGCCGCACTGAAGCCGGCGGCCGCGTCACGCGCCTCCGGGGCGAACGCCGCGGCCGCCTCAAACGCCATGATGTCCATCTGGGCCTCGGTAAGGCCCTGGCAGGCGGCCGGCAGGTCGACGTCCTCCACCGAGGCGCCCACCCCCATCAATGCCCGCGCGGCAGTCTCCAGGGCAGCGCGCGCACCCGCGCCGGCACGGTCCCAATGCGGCGTGCGTACGATGCCGACCCGCAGCGACGCGGGCGCCCCGGCACAGGCTTCGACAAGCGCGGCGTCGCGTGCCAGCGTGCCGATAAAGAAGGCGGCATCGTCCACGCGCCGCGCCAGCACACCGACCGTATCGAGGCTGGGCGATAGCGGCTTGATCCCCGCCAGCGGCAGCGTCGCGTGGGTCGGCTTGTAGCCGACCACGCCGCAATAGGCCGCAGGGCGAATGATCGAGCCGGCGGTCTGCGTGCCGAATGCCAGCGGCACCATGCCCGCCGCCACGGCCGCCGCCGAGCCACTGGACGACCCGCCCGGCGTGCGCGGCGCGCTGTCGGAAGCGCGTGGGTTGCGCGTGGGACCGGGCTGGAACGTCGCGAACTCGGTAGTCACGGTCTTGCCCAACACGATCGCGCCGGCATCGCGCGCCAGCGCCACCGCGGCGGCATCGCGCTCGGGCCGATGCCGCGCGTAGATTGGCGAACCATAGGTGGTCGGCGCATCGGCGGTATCCATCAGGTCCTTCACACCGAGCGGAATGCCATGCAACGGCGTCGACACGGTGCCCGCATCGAGGCGACGGGCCTGCTCGATGGCCGCCTCGGCACTAACGTGCTGCCAGGCCTGAATGACGCCATCCCGCGCGGCGATGCGATCGAGCGCCGCGCGCACCAGGGTTTCCGCGCGCAGTTCGCGGCGGGACATGCGCGCGACCAGATCGCGCACGGAAAGATCGAGTAGTGAGTCCAAGCCTGGGGTCTCCGGATTCGATGTATCGGCGCGGCCTAGCCAAAATAAGCCGCACGCACTTCGTCGTTCTCGCGCAGCGCCTGCGCCGAGCCTTGCGCCACCACGCGTCCCTGCGTCAGCACATAGCCCTGATGCGCGATCGCCAGGGTCTGGCGCGCATTCTGTTCCACCAGCAGCACCGTCATGCCGAGTTCATTGATCTGCTGGATGACCTTGAAGTTTTCCTTCACATACAGCGGCGACAATCCCAGCGACGGCTCATCGATCACCAGCAGCCGCGGTTGCGCCATCAGGCCGCGACCGATCGACACCATGGCCTGCTCGCCGCCCGACATCGTGCCGGCCAGCTGGCCGGACCGCTCGCGCAGGCGCGGAAAAATCTCGTAGACGCGTGCAATGCGCTCCCGCACCTTCTCGGGGTCGGCTTCCAGGAAGGCGCCCAGGGCCAGGTTCTCGGCGACGGTCATGCGCGGAAAGACCTTGCGTCCCTCCGGAATGCACGAGATGCCGCGCGCAATGATGTTGTGCGTCTTCTCTGCCGCGATATCGACGCCATCCCACAGGATGCGGCCCTTGCGCGCCGGCGTCAGGCCCAGGATCGCGCGGATCAGCGTACTCTTGCCGGCGCCATTGGCGCCCAGAATGCATGTGATCTTGCCCGGCGGCACTTCGATCGAGACGTCATGCAGCACGTTGACCTTGTCATAGCCCGTGGTCAGGCCTTCCACCCGCAATGTGCTATCGCTCATGCCGCTTCCTCCCCGAGATAGGCGGTCTGGACGTCGGGATCGGCGGTGATCTCCGCGTACGTGCCTTCGGCGATCTTCTTGCCATAGTTCAGCACCACGCACCGGTCCGTAATCCGCTCGATCACGTTCATTTCATGCTCGATCAGAACCACGGTCAGGTCCTGCAGCTTGCCGCGCACCTGCAGGATGTCGTCCATCAGTTCATGGGTCTCGTCGTGCGTCATGCCGGCGGAGGGCTCGTCGAGCAGCAGCAGCCGGGGACGGCTCATCAGCGCGCGACACACCTCGATACGGCGACGATCGATCATCGTGAACGACTCCACCGGTTCGAACAGCCTGCCGACCAGCGGCGGACTGAAAATGCCCAGCAATTCGCGCACGGCTTCCACATAGCGCTCGTACTCGGCGCGGAACGCCTTGCGCCGGAACAGGTTGAACACCAGGCCATGCTGCATGTGCTGGTAGTCGCCGATCACGATGTTGTCGAATACGGTCAGCGGCAGCGACAGGCGCGAACGCTGGAACGTGCGCGCCACGCCGCTGCGGTAGATGTCCTGCGGCGTCTTGCCGACGACCTCTTCGCCGTTGTAGGTGATGCTGCCCGCGCTGGCCTTGTAGAGGCCCGTCAGCACGTTGAAGAAGGTGGTCTTGCCGGAGCCGTTGGGCCCGAGCAGTCCCAGTACTTCGCCGCGGCGGATATCGAGCCGCAGGCTGTCCAGCGCGGTCAGGCCGCCGAAGCGCATGGTGAGGTCGCGCACCTCGATCATCGCGTTGCTCATTGGGCGTCCTTGGTCGGGAAGAACAGGCGGATCTTGCGCGGCAGCAACCCATCCGGACGGAACAGCAGGATGGCGATGACCAGCGCCGCGTAGAACAGGAAGCGATACTCCTGGATGAACTGCAGCTTCTCCGGCAGTACCAGCACGATGATCGCGGCCGGGATCAGGCCCACCACGTTGCCCAGGCCGCCCAGAATCACGATGGACAGCATCAGCAGCGAATCCGCGAACGTAAAGTTGTTGGGGGCCACGAATGCGGTGACCATGCCGTAGACGCTGCCCGCCACGCCGGCAAAGAAATTGCCGAGCATGAACGCGATGACCTTCCAGCGCGCGATATGCAGGCCGAACGTCGCGGCGGCGGTCTCGTCGGTGCGCACCACATCCATGGCCAGCCCCACCCACGAACGCTCCAGCGCGGTCACCACGGCAAACGTGCCGCCGCAGATCGCCAGGCTCAGCAGCGCGTAGCTGGCATAGAACGACACGTCGGCGCCGAACAGTGTCACGCCCTCGTTGAACTGGAAGCCGAACAGCGTCATGCCGGGCACCTGCAGACCCTGCGGACCGCCGAGCACGTCGTTGACCTCGAGGAACGTCTTGAACAGGATGCCGAACGCAATGGTCACCAGCGCCGCGTAGTGGCCGCGGGTGCGCAGCACAGGCGCGATCAGCAGCGAGCCGATCACCGCCGCCGCGATGCCCGAGATCACGATTACGAGGATCGACGGGATGGGCGTATGCGCGCCCAGCACCGCCGTGGCATAGGCCCCGATGCCGAAGAATGCCGCGCCGGCAAAGTTGGACACGCCCGAGTAGCCGAACTGCACGGTCAGCCCGAGGCAGGCGGTGGTGTACAGCAGCACGCCGCACAGCATCAGCAGCACAAAGTGGCTCTCGTGGAACAGCGCGATCAGCGCCAGCGTGCCCATCACCGACCATAGCCGCGACAAACCCGGGCGGCGCGCCGCGGCGACCTCCACGGTCTGCGTCACCTTGAACTTGCCGGCGAGCACCGCGGCCACCACGGCAACCGCCAGCAGTGCGGCCACGGCGAGCTGGGACTCCGCGTGCAGGAACAGATAGAGATAGGTCACGACGACGATGGCCGCAACGGCCAACACCCGCGCCGGACTGCGCTGCCTGCTGGCGGCACCGGCGGCGGCCGGGGGCAGCGGATTCGAAATATCGTCAGACACGTTCACTGGCTTTCTCCGCAATCAGACCGGTGGGCTTGAAGGCCATCAGCACGATGACCACGGCAAAGGCAAAGACATCCTTGTAGGCGCTGGGGATGTCGGGAATCAGCGCCGGCAAGGTCGCGCTGCCCAGTACCTGCAGCGCGGCAAACAGAAAGCCGCCCAGGATGGCGCCATAGAGATTGCCCAGACCACCCAGAATCGCCGCCGCAAAGCCAATGACGCCCAGCAGCAGGCCGACGTTGAAATTGATTTCGTTGTAGTACAGGCCGTTCATCACGCCCGCCAGCGCCGCCATGGCCGAGCCCAGCGCAAACGTGGCCAGCACCACCACTTCGAAGTTGATGCCCATCAGGCGCGCGGTCTCGCCGTCCTGCGCCACGGCACGGATGGCCATGCCGAAGCGCGTACGCGTGATCAGCAGGTGGACGCCGATGATGATGGCGACACCGGCCGCGAGCAGGATCAGGTTATCCGCGCGCAGCGTCAGCGCCCCGAGCGACAGCTCGGTGGTGGGCAGCAGCGCCGGAAACGGCTTGGGGTTCGATCCATCCGGATAGAACAGGCGCACGGCCTCGCGCAGCACGGTGCCCAGCATCAGCGTGGCCAGCAGCGTATTCAACGGTGGCGCCTTGCGTAGTGGCAGGATCAGCCAGCGCGCAATGACCACCCCCAGCGTGCCGGTCACCAGGACCGCGCACACCACGATGGCGAGCAATTGCAGCCATGGCGAATCCACATGCAGGGCCACCACGCCGGCCGATGCGGCCAGGCCCGCGAAGGCGCCGACCATCAGCACATCGCCGTGCGAAAACTTGATGACATCCAGCACGCCGAAGAACAGCGTGAAGCCTACCGCCACCATGGCGTAGATCATGCCGAGCATCAGCCCGTTGAAGACGTACTGTCCCAATACACTCATCGGTATCCCCAGAATGGCCGGTATGGCCCGTCCAGAAGCACCGGCGCCGCGACCGCCACCGCACGGTCCCGCGCGCCGGCAACACGCTTACAGCCCGCTCAGCTTCTTGGTGCCCTTGGCGTAGGCGCTCTCTTCCCAGATCACCCACTTGCCGTCCTCGACGACGTACTTGGTGATCAGCGGCACCACGTTCTGGCCGTGCTCGTCGAAGGTGACCTTGCCGATGACGGTATCGACGTTCTTCGTGTTGTTCAGCACGTCACGCACCTTCTTGCGATCCGGACCGACCTTCTCGACGGCATCCATGATCAGGTTGGCCGCGGCGAACGCGAACGGACCGTAGGCTTCCGGCGGCTCGCCATATTTCTGCTGGGTATAGCGCTCCATGAAGAACTGGCCGCCGGCCAGCTTTTCGACCGGGGCGCCTTCGATAAAGGCGAGCGAGCCTTCCGACAGCGTCTTGCCCACGCCTTCGATATAGGCATCGGACTTGATGCCCGAAGTCCCTTCGAACTGCGCCTTGATGCCCAGCTTCTCCATCTGCGTGCGGATGCGCACGCCGAGCGGCGTGAGGCCACCAAAATAGACCACGTCCGGCTTGAGTTCGCGGATCTTGGTCAGCTCGGTGGTGAAGTCCTGCTGGTCGGCCGTGACGCCGAACGTGCCCACGATGGTGCCGCCGTCCTTCTTCAGGAATTCACTGAAATACTTGTTGTGGCCCTTGCCGTAGTCGGTGGTGTCATGAATGATTGCCCACTTCTTGTAGCCCAGGCCGGTCATGAACTTGGCGGCCACTTCGCTCTGGTTGATCATCGTGCCGTTGACGCGATGGATCTCCTTGAAGTTGTTGCCGTACGTGACTTCCGGCAACACCGCGCCCCATACCACGGCCGGCATGCCAAAGCGGCTGTAGACGCCCACCGTGCCCATTGCCACCGCCGAGCAGAAGTGCGTGACGCCAGCCACGATCGACTTGTCCGCGGCGATCTTGGTGGCAACCTGCACGCCCACGTTGGGCCGGCATTCGTCGTCCTGGACGACCAGTTCGTACGTGTACTTGGCCTTCGGGTCGGCATTGCGCAGGCGTACGGCCAGGTCCGCCGAGTTGCGGCCACCGAGGCCGATCGACGATACCCCACCCGTCAGCGGCCCCACAAAGGCGATCTTGACGACTTCCTTCGCCTGCACCGGCGTGGACATCAGAACCACTCCCGTGGTGGCGGCGGCAAGTGCGGCTGCAGCCGCGGTTCTCTTCTTCAGCACTCTGTTCCCCTTGTTTGAGATGTCCACGGGCGGCAGGCCCGGCGTCAGGACTGAACGGGCGCGAGACGCCGGCCATGGCATCCGCACGGTCGGCGAAAGCTTGATGAAAGCCATCTGCACCAAATTCAAGTCACTTGAATGCTATGCAACAGACATGCCAAGTGGCAACGAGCGATTACCCGTAGGCTTTTTGGGGTGAACGAAGGCTGTTTTAGCCGGCCGCCGTGCGGAACTCGTGCCGACATGGGACATATCGGTGCAGGAGCGGCGTTTTCGGTGCATCGGCGCACGGGCGCCGCTGACGACCGGATTTGCGGGTCGATTTGCGGCCGGGTTTGCAGTTTTCGTCGGTTTTCACCGTATCCGCGCCTTTGCCGCAAGCGCGCGGCGGCGCTAGGCTGTCAAGTCAGCAGTTACCCGCAATACCACCATGACAGCCCTTCACATACCCGACAGCGCCATCGCCCGCGCCGCTGCCGAATTCATCCGCGACACCGAGAGCGAGCTGCTGTATCGCCACTCCGTCCGCGTCTACCTGTGGGGCGCCATGACGGGCAAGCGCCAGCAGCTGCCCTTCGATCCGGAGCTCCTGTATATCGCAGCGATGTTCCATGACCTGGGTCTCACCGACCGGTACCGGGGCAGCCAGCTACGCTTTGAAGTCGATGGCGCCAACGCGGCGCGCGATTTCATGCGTAGTCATGGCCTCGACGAGCGAGACGTCGAGCGCGTGTGGCTGGCAATCGCGCTCCATACGACCCCCGGCATTCCCGAACATATGCATCCGGAGATCGCGCTCGTGCAACGGGGCGCCGGCATGGACGTGGCGGGGCGCGGCTTCGAGGACTTCACCGAAGCGGAACGGCACGCCGTGGTTTCGGCCTACCCGCGCGGCGAGGCCTTTGGCAAGCGCATGATCGACGCGTTCTACGACGGCATGGCACATCGGCCGTTCAGCACCTTTGGCACCTTCAACGACGACTTCCTCGCTTACAAGGATCCTTCCTTTGCGCGTGTCGACCTGTGCCAGGTCATTCTCAATTCCCGCTGGGAAGCGTAACGGCCGAGCCCGCATGGCCGTCGCCAGGACGCGTTCCCACCGATTCAGAAACAACGTGCTAGAGAAGGTTATTGATGAAGACGTTTGGCATCTCGATTCGTAAATATGCCGCGCTGTCGATGTTTTGCCTTGGGATGGCTGCGGCGGCAGGCGGTCACGCCCAGAACGCAAAGGCACCCGCGGCATCGGCGGCACCCACGGCAGCCGCTGCCAGCGTGCAGGGCGACAAGAAGCTCGCGAGCGTTCCCGGCACCCCGCGCGCGCGCGCGGCGGCCGTGTTGATCCGCGAGGCGGAAGGCGAACTGCTGTTCGAGCATTCGACCCGGGTCTACTATTGGGCCGCACTGAGCGGCGCGCGCAAAGGCTGGGCGTTCGATCCCGAACTGCTCTACATCGCGTCCATGTTTCACGACTACGGTTTGACGTCGCGCTACGGCAGCAGCCACCTGCGCTTCGAAGTCGACGGTGCGAATGCCGCGCGCGATTTCCTGCGCGGCCAGGGCGCGTCGGACGCCGAACTCCAGGCCGTCTGGCTGGCGATCGCGCTGCATACCACCAACGGAATTTCCGCAAACCTGTCGCCGCTCGCGTCGCTGCTGGCCGAGGGCGCCAATATGGACCTCGTCGGACTCGGATACGACCAGTACAGCGAGGCGGAACGAAACGCCGTCGAGGCCGCCCATCCGCGCCCGGCCCATTTCGCGGAAAGCTTCATGGACGCGCTGTACAACGGCATCAGGCATCGGCCCGAAACCACACAGGGCACCGGACTGGCCGACGTCATGGCATTCAAGGATCCGGGCTTCGTCAGGCGCGATTTCGCCGGACTGCTGATCCGCTCGCCGTGGACGCGCGCGAAGTAGATGGGTGAGAGGCCGGCGGGCTTGGCGCAGCGGCCAATACGGGCGCGCCGCGCCGATCCTGCGCTGTTGTCTGACTGAACTCCTCGCGCAGGAACTCGACGAGCAGCCGTACCGGGCGCGACGTATAGGCGCTATACGGATGTATGGCATACAGACTCGCACCGAAAGGCCCTACCGGTTCCCACTGCTCCAACAGGCTGATCAGGCGCCCGCCTGCAAGATCGAACTTGGCGCTGAAGTCTGGCAGGAGCGCGATGCCGAGCCCCTGGATGGCTGCCTCCCTCAGGACCTCACTGTTATTCGCTGACAGCGTGCCGATCACGCGCACGCTTTGGCGCTCCTCCGCGTCTTTGGACTTGAACGTCCACAGCGCCTGCTCGCCGCGCCGGAAATAACAGAGACAGTTGCGCCGGTGCAGATCAATGGGATGCTCGACGGCCCCGTTTCTTTCGACGTACGACGGTGCGGCCACGAGGACGGCCGTCGAGGCGCGCAACTTCCACGCGACATGCGTCTCGGGTGCGAACGACGTGTGTCGGATCGCCAGATCGAAGCCCTCCTGGGCAATGGATAACAGCTGGTCGGACAGCTCCAGCTCGACGCTGATCTCAGGATAGCGGCGCAAGAACCCCGACAGGCGAGGCGCAATCTCCTGCCTGCCTACGGCCACCCCCGCGGTCACGCGCACAATGCCGCGCGGCTCGGCCCGGGTATCCCTGATATCCAGAAAGCTGTGCTCGATCTGCTCGAACGCCCCCTTCGTCATCGACACGAGCCGTTGCCCCGCTTCCGTAAGGCGAACCGCGCGGGTGGTGCGTTGCACCAGGCTTACGCCTGCGAGCCTTTCCAACTCCGAGATCCGGAGGCTCACGGCAGACTTGCTGATGCCGAGCCGCATTGCAGCTGCGGTGAAACTGCCAAGCATGCCCAGGACGACCAGCGAATGGACGTTCACCCAGATCGGCGAGGTTTCCGCTGTATTCATCGTTCGCTCCTCTCTGCCCGCGCGCCTTGTCTCATTGTCGAGTTGCCTCAACAGTGTGTCGAGATTTCCATGTTGCGGTCATCCTTGCGTGGATCTTAGACTGACATTAGACGTAGGTACAACTATATTTGTCACAGTACCTCGTTTGGGCGGCCCGGAACGTTCATGAATGGGGGTAAACACCACGCGCCGGGCCGTCGATACCATCCATGATGCATATACAACAATCTGTCGAGCGAACCTTAGTCGTCGTCAGCAGATTTACCACAGGAGAAAGACATGCCGACATACATCGTATCTGCCGAGGCCAGCCTGCTGAGCCAGGAGAACAAGCGCTCCATCGCAGCCGCCATTACGGAAGAGCACAACCACGTCACGGGCGCGAACCTGTTTTTTGCCCAGGTGATCTTCCACGACATCGCTTCGGGCAACCACTTCATGGGTGGCCGGGAACTCCGCCACGACCAGATCTTCTTCCATGGCCACGTACGGTCCGGGCGCACTCGCGAACAGAAGGCGGATCTCCTCAAACGCATCGTCGCAAGGATCTGTGCCGTCGTCGATGTGCCTGCCGTGAGCGTATGGGGGTATATCTCGGAGCTGCCGCCGAGCCACATGATCGAGTACGGGGAGGTTCTACCTGAACCGGGGCAGGAAGCGGAATGGATGGCGTCCCTCGATCCCCATGTACGGGAATTCATGGAGAACGTCGAGAAGTAACCTCGCGTTCTTTTTTTCCCGATCAAGTACGCCCTGCCCAATCTCGAGGTGACTCATGAGCACGACAACGCTGACCATGGCCGGCACGAATGGCATGACCAAAGAGGAGCGAAAGGTTGTTTTCGCTTCCTCACTCGGTACCGTTTTTGAATGGTACGACTTCTATCTCTACGGCTCCCTGGCCGCCATCATTGGCAAGCAGTTCTTCTCCGGGGTGAACGAGACAACGTCCTTCATCTTTGCACTGCTGGCATTTGCTGCCGGCTTCGCCATTCGCCCCTTCGGCGCCCTCTTCTTCGGCAGGCTCGGTGATCTCATCGGACGGAAATATACGTTCCTGGTCACGATTCTTCTGATGGGTACGTCGACCTTCCTGGTTGGCGTGCTGCCGACCTACAGCTCCATCGGCATCGCCGCCCCGATCGCCCTGATCATATTGCGCCTCGCTCAGGGGCTGGCGTTGGGCGGCGAGTATGGCGGCGCGGCGACATACGTAGCCGAGCATGCGCCTGACGGGCAGCGCTCATACTTCACCTCGTGGATTCAAACTACCGCGACCCTTGGGTTTTTTCTGTCGCTTCTCGTGATCCTCGGCACGCGATTGCTGCTCGGCGAGGTCACCTTTGCCGAATGGGGCTGGCGCGTGCCCTTTGTCTGCTCGGTACTCCTGCTCGGCATCTCGGTGTGGATTCGCTTGTCCCTGAGTGAATCGCCGGTCTTTCTCAAGATGAAACAGGAAAAAAAGACCTCCAAAGCTCCCATCAGCGAAGCCTTCGGAAACTGGAAGAACGTCAAGATCGTACTCATTGCGCTCTTCGGCCTCGTCGCCGGGCAGTCCGTCATCTGGTACACGGGGCAGTTCTACGCGCTCTTCTTTCTGACCCAATCGTTGAAAGTCGACCCCGTGACGGCGAATCTCCTGATCGCCGGGGCACTGCTCATCGGGGTCCCGCTCATTATCTTCTTTGGCAAGCTGGCTGACAGGATTGGACGCAAGCCCATCATGATTACGGGCTTCCTGCTCTCCGCCGTGCTCTACTTCCCTCTCTTCAAGGCCCTGACTCACTACGTCAATCCCGCGCTGGATGCGGCACAGAAGAGCGCGCCCGTTACGCTGGTGGCGGACCCGCAATCATGCTCGTTCCAGTTCAACCCCGTCGGGACTTCGGAGTTCACCAAATCCTGCGACGTTGCCAAGGCGTACCTCGCCAAGGCTTCGGTGGATTACCACAACGCCGTCGCTCCGCCGGGGACTACCGCGTATGTCCGGGTTGGCGACCAGGTCGTGCATAGCTTTGAAGGCGGCGCACTGGATAAGGACGCCCGCCACGCAAAAACCGCCGTGTTCGAAGCGGAATTGGGTACGACACTGAAGGCCGTAGGCTATCCGACAAAAGCAACCCTCGACGCCATGAACCTGCCAATGGTCATGGTGATTCTTACGATCCTGGTGACACTCGTCGCACTGGTCTATGCCCCGATCGCTGCGGTGCTGGTAGAGCTGTTCCCCACCCGGATTCGATATACCGCGATGTCTCTGCCCTATCACATCGGTAACGGCTGGTTCGGCGGATTTCTTCCCACGACCGCATTTGCTCTGGTAGCGGCGACCGGAGACATGTATGCCGGACTTTGGTACCCCGTGGTCATCGCGGCGGTCTCGTTCGTCGTTGCTGTCTTTTTTCTCCCGGAAACGAGAGGCCGGAGCATTGCCGACTAACTGACGCGCCATCATGGCGTCGACGCGTCCCGGTAAGCAGTGCGGTGCGTCGACGCCTTCCGCTACGCCAGCAGTCCCCCGCATTGCCTGCCCAGGCATATTCGTGGCGGGCCGATCGGCCAGGGATCTATGTAGTAGACTGGATGCATATACACCATATCGCATCCCGCGGGGGCTTCTCGATGTTTACCGAATGCTATTGCACCCAGTTCCGGCGCTCGGCCAATGCGCTCACCAACATCTATGACGACGCGCTGCGCCCGATCGGCCTCAAGATCACTCAGCTCAGCCTGTTGCGCAGTCTGGATCGGCTGGGATCTGCGACATACAACGAAATCGCCGCGGAGCTCTCGCTGGACAAGACCACCATTTCCCGCAACATCAAGCTGCTGATTGATGCGGGCTGGGTGCAGATATCTGGCGATGAGGACGCCCGAATCAAGGTGGCAAGCCTCAGCAACGAAGGGGCCCGGATGTTGAAGCAGGCGGAGCCGCACTGGAGCGCCGCGCAAGCCAAGGTTGAACGCGAACTCAAGAAGTATCTGAAGGGTCCCGCCAAGGCGGTGCTGCTTGACGCGCTCGAAAGCCTCCAGCAGGTTGGCAGCCAGCGCAAAGGTCACTAGCAGGGAATGGCTTGATCCACCCGCCGTACATCATGACCGCCCCTTCCGGGAACGGCCTCTAAGCGCCCGACAGCATCCGCCGGTCAAAGTGGTAGAGCCGGCCTGGATTGCTCACAAGGATCTGGTGACGGACCGCCGGGTCGGGAATCCAGGCTGCCAGGAGATTGGCCAGGGTCGCGTCGTTGGGTTTCTCGGCCTCGGTCGCATGCGGCCAGTCCGTTCCCCATACCAGCCGGGAAGGGAATTGCGCGGTGACGGACGCCACGAAGTCGCCCAATTGCTCCAGATGCACCAAATGCCCCACATGCCCCGGATGCCCCGGATTGCCGCCGCCCTCCGGTACGGCCATGTAGGCACCGGACAACTTGAGCCAGGCGCGCCCGCTTGCCAGCAATCGATGGATGGCGCGCACTACCAGCGGCGCCAGCGCCGCATCGCTGTGAACGCGCGCAAAGTGGTCAACGACCACGTCGATACCCAGGGACAATAGCAAGTCGACATCCTGCAGGAACGACTCGGGAAGCATGTGCACCTGCAGGTGCCAACCGAGGCGACCGAGGCGAGCGGCCAACGGTCGTGCCATGGCGATGTCGGTGGCGCCGCGTTGAACCAGATTCATCCTCGCACCGACCACGCCCGAGGCGGCCAGCCGCTCCAGCTCGGCATCTGGCGTGTCGGGCGTCACCACCGCGATGCCGCGCGCGGCATCGCCAAAATCCCTTAGCGCAGCAAGCATGACGCGATGGTCCGTACCGTAGGAAGACGGTTGGACCACCACGTTGCGCGTCGTGCCGAGTCGCTTCTGGAGGCGCCGGTACTGTGCGACGGTGGCGGCTTCATGCGTGAGCACGGCACCGGCGGCAAACGGCGCGGTCGCATCGAACACATGCATATGGCAATCACATGCGTTGATCGGCATGGCAAAGGACGGCGCATCGTTGCCGGCCGAATGAGGCGTGGCCGGAAAGCCGCCAGACTTGCGGTCGCGCTCGTCCATGGCCATCAGCGCTGGGCCGAAGCCGACGAATTCCAGAATCGATACGTCCGTTCGAGTTCAGACTTCGCCTCGGGAATCGAAGCCGACTCGACCAGCTCCAGGGACATATCGCTCACCTGCTTCCGCACGTCCGGGTCCGCCAGGGTTTTGCGCAGCGCGGCATTGAAGGTCTCGGCTACGGACGCCGGCAGCGCTTTGGGCGCAAAGAACGCATTGAAGCTGCTCAGGTTCAGGCCCGGTACGCCAGCCTCGGCAAAGGTCGGTACATCCGGCAGTAGCGGCGAGCGTTTGTCGCCCGTCACCGCCAGCAAGCGGACCTTCTTCGCGCGCGACATGGTCACGGCTTCCGGCGAACCGGTGACGCCCGACGCGAGCTGGCCGCCGATGAGTTGCGGCATCATCTGCGCCGAGCCATTGAACGGAATGGCTTCCATCGCGATGCCTGCCTTGCGTCCGATGCTGCTGCCGAGCAGGTCCGGCATGCCGCCCATTAGCGGTACACCATAGTTGCGCCTGGACGCGTCCTTCCTGGCGAGGTCCATGAACTGCTGCAGCGTTGCCGCCGGGCTGGTGTTGGGGACGGAGAACACCCATTGGAAGCGCGCAACGGTCCCCACGGGCGAGAAGTCACGCAGGGCGTCGTAGCCGGCCGATGGCGTGATCAGCGGCACGATCACCACCGAGTGGTCCAGGGCCAGGAGGTACACGGAGCCGTCCGCCGGCGCGTTCTTCACATATGCGGTGCCAATCTGGCCACTCGCGCCCGGCCTGTTCTCCACCACGACGGTATGGCCAAGCTCTTTCGCGAGGCCGGGCGCGAGAAGTCGCGCGAGCGCATCGGTCGCGCCGCCCGCGGCGAATGGCACGACGATGCGGATCGGACCGCTGAACCCGGCAGCGCTGGCCGCCGTCGATACGGTGGCGCTCATGGCGAGTGCTACCAGCATGCGCACGAGGATGTGCATGTTTGTCTCCAGATAATGGGGTGGGCGCTTCTGCGAGCGCTCATGAGGACCGTCGGATCGCGCCCTGCCGGGCGCCATCACTCACTGCAGGCCAAAGCGGCGCAGCGTCTCGCCGAGATTGAGAAGTTCGACCATGGTCTTGCCCTGCTTGAGCGCGACCCGCATGGCGTCTTCCTTGCTCTCGCGCTCGAGGCTCTTGTCGATAACGCTGTCCACCTCTCCCGGCGATACCACTACCAGGCCGTCTCTGTCACCGACCACGATGTCGCCGGGATGAATCTGAACGCCGCCAATGTGCACCGGCACGTTGACCTTGCCAGGTTGATTCTTTCCCGTGCCCTTGATGGAAAGGCCACGACAGAAAACCGGGAAGCCCATGTCGATGATGGCGTTGCCATCGCGCACCGCGCCGTTCACGACCAGACCGGCAAGTCCCAACTCCAGTGCCGCGAGCGTAAGGATGTCGCCCCACGGCCCCGCTTCCAGAAAGCCCTTGGCATCGACCACCAGCACATCCCCTGGCTTGGTCTTGGTGAGGGCAAAGTGAATCATGAGGTTGTCACCCGGCCGCAGGTCCACGGTCACCGCGGGCCCTGCCATGCGCACGGTAGGGTCGAGCGGCTTGAGTCCGGCGTCCAGCGCGCCTTTCTGGCCCTGGGCTTCATGAATGGTTGCTGTGCCGAGGGCTTTCAGACGCTCGATTCGCGGGTCGTCGACGGACATGTGTGCTCCTGTGTCGAGGAAGTTGGTATGGTTGCTTGGCGTCCTGATAGTACAAAATAAAAACAATCAACCGCAAGACAAAACAGCATGCCTGCGGGTTTACGTGGAATTATTGCGCAGACAGCTCGCCGTCAATACATTGCAAGTACATTCAAGCCAAAGCAGCCCTCATCGGACACCGGTAGCTGGCGATCGTCGGTGTTTGGTAGGATGGCGGCTCGCGTTGAGCGTCAGACGGTGCCGGAAGACCCGCGGCCGGGCCGTCACGAACATTGAGAAGGCGATGAAAAAAGGCAGCGAACAGACCTATGAAGTCTTAAAAAAGCGCATCGTTGCAGGACACTACACGGCAGGCACGCAGCTGAAGGAGGAGCACATTGCCGAAGACATGGGCGTCAGCCGGACGCCTGTGCGGTCCGCGCTCAAGCGGCTGATCGAGGATGGCCTGGCAGTCCAGGAGGCAGGGCGCGGCGTGTTTGTGGCAGGCTGGACCCGGTGGGATATCGAGGACATGTTCCGCCTGCGTATCCGTCTGGAGCCTTTTGCAGCCAGACTCGCGGCCGAGCGCGCGGACGCCGCTATCGTCGAGCGGCTGAAGAAATGCAATGACGACATGGCGCTCGCCATCCAGAACGCGGGAAAGACCGAAGATGGCATCGCCGAGGTCCAGGCCGCCAACAGTCGCTTCCATCGCCTGCTGCTGGAAGCCGCGGGCTCGCACCGACTGCAGATGATGCTGGAGACCATGATCGATATGCCCATCATCACCCGCTCGTTCTTTCTCTACGAGCCCGACGATCTGCTGCGCAGTCTCCAGCACCACAAGGACATCGCCATGGCAGTGGAATTGCATGATGGCGACCTGGCCGAGCGACTCATGTCGGTGCACCTGCTGATCTCGAACCAACGGTTCATGAGCCAGCGCCTGGATGCCTTCCAGCCACCTCCGGCAGCCGTACAAAAATAGAACAACATGCGTCTCTTACGGCATATCTCTGCTTAACAGAGCGCAGCCCAGCCAAGCGTTTACCCGCGCCTTTGCAATTTTCCGTTGTTCTGACTGTATTTTTTTTGTACTCTCCCGCTTCAATAGCAAGGAGACAGTCTTGAACATCGCAATCATTGGTCTGGGCGAAGTGGGCCGCTGTTACGCGAAGGCCCTCGCCACCGTCCCCGGCACGACTTTCCAGTTCTGCGACACCCGACTGTCGCAGGCGGGGCAGGACCTCGTCAGTACATTTGGCGTAGCGGTTCGCGAAGATATCGGGGACTGGCTGGCCGATGCCGATTGGGTCATCTCGTGCGTGTTCGGCGCCGTCTCGCTGGATGTTGCTGGCCGCTGTTTCGACCATATGAAACTGGGCGCCCGATACGCCGACCTGACGACGGCGAGCCCGGCGGACAAGCGCGTGGCCGCTGTTCGGGCCAAGGGCAAGGGGCTCGACTACATCGATGTCGCCGTCATGGGAGCGATCTCCCTGGCGTGGGCGCGCACGCCACTGCTATGCGCCGGCGATGGCGCCGACAAGTTTGCCGAACTCATGCAACGGGCAGGCGGCAATGCGCGCGTCGTGGAAGACGGAGCGGCCGGCGACGCCATCTCGCTGAAGGTGCTACGCAGCGTCTTCACCAAGGGCATGGAAGCCTTGTCCGTGGAGTTGCTGATGGCGGCCGAGAAGCAAGGCGTTCGCGACAAGCTGTATGGCGTGCTCAAGGACATCGACGACAGTCCGCTCGAGAACTTCATCAACATGCTGGTGCGCACGCACACCATTCACGCCCGGCGACGCACGCATGAGGTTGCAGAGGCGCAGAAGGAGCTGATGGGCGCCGGGCTGACGTCGCTCGTCCTGCCCGGCGTGGAAGCGCGCTTCGCCAGCACTGCCGCGGCAATCGAGGCGGATCCGGTTGGGGAGAACCCGACTTTGGAAGACGCCTTGCAATGGCTGCTCAAGCAAGCCGCATCACAGTAAAAGACCAACCAGCATTCCGGAGACAACCGATGCAAAAGCTCATTCTTGCCGCCTCGGCAGCCATGCTCTCGACCACGTTCGTCGCGCCGATGGCCTTCGCCGGGGACCATTACCCCAGCAAGCCAGTCCGCATGCTGGTCGGATTTCCTCCGGGCGGTTCCGCCGACATCAACGCACGCATCGTGGCGCAAGGCCTGGCCTCGCAATTGTCCGGGTCGATTGTCCCGGACAACAAACCCGGCGCGGGTGGCAATATCGCCGCCACGGAAGCGAAGCGCGCCACCCCCGATGGCTACACGATCTTCTACAGCACCTCGGCCATCGTGCTGGCGCCATCGCTGTACCAGAACGTGCAATTCGACGCGTTCACCGACTTCGTGCCGATCAGCCTGACGGCAAACATCCCGCTGGTCCTGGTCACGACACCCACCCTTCCCGTCAGCAACGTCAAGGAGCTCGTGTCGTATGCCAAGACGCATCCGGGCAAGCTCAACTATGCATCGTCGGGGGCCGGCGCCCTGCTTCACCTCGGCGGCGCATTGTTCGCCAAGGAAATGGGCATCGACGTAACGCACGTCGCCTACAAAGGCAGCGCGCCCGCCATCACGGACCTGATGGCCGGGGCCACGCAATTCATGCTGCTACCGTTGAATGAGGCGGCGCCGCACGTCAAGGCCGGCAAGCTGAAGCCGCTGGCGATCACGAGCACCAGGCGCACGCCGCTTCTGCCCGATGTGCCGACGATCAAGGAAGCCACCGGCCTGGATTCGCTCGTGATGGGGGCCTGGCAGGGCATCCTCGTTCCGAAGGGAACGCCCGACGCGGTGGTCTCCCGCCTGCGCGAAGTAACCGAGCGCACCCTCGCGGACAAAGCCGTGCGCACGAAGCTGGAAAGCCAGGGCTCGGAAATTCTGGGCGGAACGCCTCAGCAGTACACCCAGTACATGAAGAGCGAGTCTGTGCGCTGGGCGCGCGTGATCAAGGAATCTGGTGCGAAGGTCGAGTAGGGTGGCATTCATCTTGAGCACCGCCTCGTGCCGCGATCGGCGGGGATGGCTAGCTGGTCGACCCCGCCCGGACTCATCAACTACCGTGCGCCGCTCGCCAGTTTTTTGTCTGATTCGATGGCCGCCTGGAAGCGCGAATCTTTGAGCAATTCCTCAACATTTAGCTTTACGGTTTCGTTCATGGCGCCAAACACATTTACGAACTTTGCTGTCTTGCGCTTCGTTTCCTTGACGGCATCGAAGACGACAGTCTTGCTCGACGCGTCAGTGAGCACATACTTGATTGTGAGTGTCCAGTCGACGCTATAACCGAGATCGTCGATAAGGAACTCCTGAATTTCTCCCGACAGAACGTGGCGCTTGTCGTTAGTTTGTATGCCAACGAAACGCAGTTCCGCAAACACCGCGTCGCGGACGTATTTGCTAACGTCCTTATCGATCTTGATCGTCCCGATCGCGGTATTTTTGATGACATTAACGGGGACTTGGCCCTGAGCGGACGGTTCCGCAGGCAAATACTTGAAGTCCGATACGCTAAGGGACCCATTTGCGCTCATCACCGAACTGGGAGCGTAGTTCGTGGGAATAGGCGGCGCGGCGCATCCCGCAAGCAACACGGCACTCAGTGCGGTGGCTGACAGAGCGACACGATAGTGTTTGGATGCTTTCGTTGTAAGCGACTGAAATTTCATGTTATCAACCCGTTTGATCCCAAACTTCCGGCCCTAATAAGAATGGTCGCAACTGACCCCAGTGGTGGGAGTACCATCAGGCATGATCAACGGCCGTTTCGGGAATTTCTTGAATATTATTGCTCCCATCCGAGGAAGGATTGACAGGGATGGTTTGGCGGATTTTGTGAGGCTGGCTATGTAGATGGTAATCTCCCCGCTTTTAACGCGAGGCGAAAGTAGAGACTATGCTGTGGCCAAGAGCCGCTGTTTTGGCGTCATGCCACCAAGGCCCATGATTCGGGCTCTCATGATTGTATTGCCACATCCATTGCGTCGCGAAGTCCTGCACGTGTCCTAGGTCATCCCCGTAATACCGGGACAGCCATTCATATCGCACGGTCCGGTTAAATCGCTCGACGTAGGGTTCTGTTGGGGCTTGCCCGGCTGGAGTAGTTCAAAGCGATTCCCCGCGTCGTTGCCCATTGCGTGATCGCGTCGCTCAGGTACTCCGGACCGTTGTCGCAACGTATTGCGGCCGGCGTTCCCCGCCAATCAATGATCTGGTCCAGTGCCCGGATGACGCGCGCAGACGATAGCGAGAGTCGATCTCGATGCCAAGTGCTTCACGGTTAAAGTCGTCGATCACGTTGAACAGCCGGATTACAGCGCCCGTCCTTCAGCTGGGTCGTGCATGAAGTCCATCGACCATACCTCGTTCACCGACACCGGCACAGATCAACGGATCTGGCGCCTGACGCACCAGTCTCCTGCGCGGCTTGATGCGCAGGTCCAGCTCCCGCTCCCGGTAAATCCGGTAGACGCGCTTATGGTTCCAGCCGAAGCCCCAATTGCGGTGATTGTCGGTCAGCCGTAGCAGCCAATCGGCAATCTGTTCGTTCTCCGCATTGCGCTGACGCTCATAGCGGTAACACATCTGGCTTACGCCAAATGCCTCGCACGCAAGCCGGATCGACACTCCCCGGCGCGCCACTGCGTCCCTGGCCATCTCGCGGCGGGTAGATGGCCTCAGTCTTTTCTTGCCAGTGCCTCGGCAACGATCTCGGCCTTGATCTTTTCCTCGACGTACACCTTGCGCAGCGGGGCATTCTCCGCCTCCAGCTCCTTCATCCGCGCCATCAGCGACACATCCATGCCACCATACTTTCCACGCCAGCTATAAAAGGTCGCCGTGCTGATGCCCATCTCGCGGCAGATCTCCGGCACTGCCAGTGCCCGACTCCGCGCGCTTGAGCGCGTCCATGATCTGGCTATCTGTGAACTTCGACCTCTTCATCCGTAGAACTCCCTTTGCTGGAATATTCTACTTGCCGACCCGCTTATTCAGCGGGGGGGATTACTGATCGACCGGGACGTAGGGAAGCCGAACGGGCAGCTCGACCATGGCTTCGATGAATAAGACGGATCCGTAAGCTAACCGACTCCATGGAGCTTCGGTAGCTTGAATGACGCGAACTTCGTGGTTCTCAACTGAAGCTGTCGCTTGAGCTTGTCCAGGAAACTGCGGATGCGCATGCGATTACGAGGATTCGAATCATCCTCCTCCACGGAAAGGATGTTAACCGCCAGCTCCGTGTACAAATCCATGGCTTTCTTGGCGTACTTGCCAACGGCAGCCCCAAATTCTGGCGTGGTGATCTTTTGAAGCGTCAAACGGCTCAAGTCGTTGGCGCCTCTTTCAATGAGTTGCCCGGCCACGTATATGCCCCATGGGGTGCCGTGAATACCGAGGATCGCCGACATGATGGGGTCAGAGTCACCGATCTGCTCAAGCATCTTCATACGCTCCTCTTCGATCTTTAACGCCAAGAGCCAAACCAAAAGGACCCGCTCCGCCGTCGTGCCGCGAGGAAATATGGTCTTATAGGATTTATCGTATAAGTCTGCTTTCTTTGCTACCGCCTCAAGGATCGTATCGTCTGACAAAGCCGCCAGATACTGCGTGATTCGCTCCAAGTCAATCTTGGTGGAGCTTCGTTGAAGCTTCGCCCCCTCCTGCTTGGGAGCGTAAGTGTAGCCATAAGGTGTAAGTTTCGATCGCAACGATTCCTGGATGGGATCCAAGAGTCGAACCGCCGAGAGCTTCACTGGGTTTTGTGTATTGTTGTAACGGACGATCTCGGTGAGGAGCGCCTTACGGGCGCCGACGATTCGCACCATCACCTCAGATTGTTCAGCCGCCGCAGACCGCTCTATGGCCTTACAAAGACTGACGGTTGTCTGGCAGCCATTGACGATTGAGAACTGATTGAGACGATAGCGGCTTTCGCTCAAGCCTTCGTAGCTGTCAGCCACAATCGTGATGCCATTGTTCAAGGCCCAAAACACGCCAGGCTTCTGCTCGGCGGTTTCGATGATCTTTTCGTTTATACCGCCCTTCCGCTGTCCTACAAAGAGTCGAACATTGCCCTCAAACAGCTTGTTCCTATGTTGGGTATAAAGACGGTTCAACTCGGAAGCCCGTACACTTCCCACCACCGCCTGCCCAAACTCTCCTTTGAGCTGTATCACCCCGTTAGAAAAGGTTATGGTGTCCGTATCGACAGACCGCCCTGCCGCCTTTGCAACTACGTATTTGTCATAGAGACTGTCTTGCGACTCGTAGAAGAAAGTCGTATTGCTACCGTAGGCCTTCGAGCGCCGCGCCGCCTCGACATGTCGACCGATCTCGTCGTTGTGTCCCGAGACGGAGACCACCCCAAAGACGAGACTGTAGTCATCCAGGTTCACATCTTTAAGTCGCTCATAGATATCGGCGCGACCACCGTGCTGAAAACTCTCCGGGTCTTTTACGCTACCGATTGACGCTGTTAAGGCGTTCCATTTTTTTACGGGTGTGGCTCGTTCAACCCGGTCTGACACATAGCCCTGCAAAACAATTACCTGCGCCTGCTCGTCATCGACATAGATCAGATCGCAACCATTATCCCCTGGTCCGTCAACGGAAGCGGCATCAATAGCCTCGTCCTCTTCAATGCCAAGAAGCGTGGACGCATACCATGCGGCAAGCGCTTTATCCCGCGTCATCCCACCGCGCTTCGCCAGCCCGTCAATGGCCGTCAGCAGTTCTTTTCTCGTATCCGAGGAACCCATTGTTTTCTTGCTGGTTGCCATACCGTTCGCAAACTTGACATCGACTCTCGATTCTACCGTGGGACGACGGCTGTCATGCCAAACTCAAGGGGGGGTTGACCGGAAGTGCTTCGACGTAATATTCGGGCTCCCTTTATATCGTCCCATTCCCCGCTCCGAGAAACTAGATTCTAAAAAAATGATGGAATGCGCGGGCACCAAAGATGGATTGGCGGAAGGCCGTACCGGCCGCGCGCGCGAGGCGACGCAATCTATGAGAGGCTGCAAGCTAGGCCCCACGGAGCCTGTCCATGGGAGCGCGCGGATCGCCTACGCCCACGTCATCGGTGACCAGGGGTCCCTGCGCCGAGCGACCTCAAGCGCTGCTGGCCCGCCAGTGCGTTACGGACTTTCGGCGCGGGCTCCCGGCATGACAATAGTGAATATTGCGTCACTTTTCGACACGCTATCGGACGATTTGCGGGATGTCGAAGCGGTTGGCAGGATGGCGCCTGTCGCATACCTTTGCGTAACGGGAAGCGGCTTCCGCCGCGAAAGCTGGATCACCACACCCTTGCCGATTCCCAGCTCTTTCGCGATCTGACTAATCGACGCGGCATCGTCAATGCGTTGACGTATATAGGCCTGGTACCCCTCGCCATATCGGTTGATGCGGACAATGTCCGCAGGCGCGATCTCACACCGCGAGAGAGAGCGATGGACCTTGAAACTAAATCTGCACTTGCAATTGACATTCACAAATGCCCTGTCATTCCTACATCGTTGATCTTTGGACACCCAATGATCGGGGCCATGGTGTGCGATCGGACTGGCGCAGCGCAACCGCAAGCCAATGCGGGGCGGTCCAACGGGTTTAGCGTATATCGAATCGTGCAGGTCTGCGCCATAGGTTTCGGCGAAGAACATCTCAAGCATCATGCGGGAAACGGCTTGCGGCAGCCGTACCTCAAAACTGGGAATCTCGGGCAGCCTCATAGGGAGGCGGCAGATCGAAGATCATGGCGTCACGTGTCAACGCCAAACGAATGTTGCATGGATGCGGCGCGCAGCCCAGATGCAACGCCGTCAATTCCTCCTATACTGCATCCGTCCCTTCACCTCCCACTGAACTATGGAATACGCCCCCGGCATCAGCCAGCTCGCCGGTCTGCTTGCCGACCCTGGCCGCGCCGCCATGCTCTGGGCCCTGATGGACGGCAGCGCGCGGCCGGCAGGTGAGCTCGCCCTGATCGCGGGCCTGTCGGCCTCCTCCACCAGCGGCCATCTGTCGCGATTATCGGAAGGCGGCCTGCTCGCGGTAGAAACGCGAGGGCGCAATCGTTACTACAGACTTTCCACGCCGGAGATCGGCGTGGCGATCGAGGCGTTGGCGTCCGCGTCGATTGCCAGCCAGCCGCCGCGCACGCGGGCGGTGCCGGTGTCGCGTTCCGCGCCGGCTGCGCTCAGGCAGGCGCGGACCTGTTATGACCACCTGGCCGGTGAACTTGCGGTGGGTCTGTTTGATCGTATGAGGCAATCGGGCTGGATCGTCGTGGCAGGTACCGCGGTCGACCTGACCGAGAACGGCGCGCTGGCGATGACGCAGCTCGGCATCGATCTGGGCGGCGCACGGCGCAAGCGGCGGCAGTTTGCCTGTAGCTGCCCGGACTGGAGCGAGCGCAAGCCACACCTTGGCGGCGCGCTCGGTGCGGCGCTGCTGCAAAGCTTGCTGGCGCATGGCTGGATCGAGCCGACCACCACCTCGCGCGCGTTGCGGGTGACCCCGCGCGGTCAGCGCGAGATTGCGCGGTTGGCGGCATAGCGGAGAAGGAGGCCAAACGATGGCGATTGAACTGGAAGACGATGCACAGGACGCGATCATCCGCCTGATCGGACTGATCAACCTGGGCGACACCGCGCAGACGGAGCGTCAGCAGGCGCTGTTCGAGGAAGCGCTGGAAGACGACGAGCACGACGCCGCCGATGGCGAGGAACTGCTCTGGATTCTCAAGGACGTCATCGACTGGGAGTCCGGCTTTTACGTCGAATGGAAAGATGCGGAGTCGCTTATCGGCTCGCTCAATCAACTGTGCGAGCGCATCGACGTGGAAATCGACTGGGGTACCGAGGATACCGAGGATACCGAGGATGAGGACTTCCTCGAAGGGACCAGCGTGCCCGAACTGATGGAGCTCGCCTTTAATCAGCTGCGCGTGGCGGGTTACACGTTGTGGAACTGGGATACCGGCGGCGACGCGTTCGCGGGCTGGATCACGCGCAGCGAGGACGACGAGGAAGTGATCGAGATTGCCGAGATACTGAGCCTCGATCTGCGCCCGGCCGATCAGCCCTACTAGCCTGACAGGCTCATGCTGGGGCGATTGACACGAACCAGGCCAATCACGCTAATCACGCCAATCACGCCAATCCCGCCCACCACGCCAACCACGACAACCATTGGGCCGGCGTGACCGTGTCGAGCGGTGCCGGCTGCGGTGCCGCTCAGTCCTGCAGGGTGACGATTGCCGGCGGCCCGTCGGCTTCGCCCTTGGCAGGCTCGTCAGCCGTACCGGCTGCCCCTGTCACAAGAGCCGCCCCCGTTGTACCCACGGTCCCGGCCACAGCGGCTTCCGCACCGGCGGCGCCCGCCGCGGCGCGCGGGCGCGATGCCGGCCGGCGCCCGTCGGGCACGCCGAGAGTTTCCTCAAGGACATCGAGAAACGCGCGCACGCTGGCCGGCATGAGCTTGCGCGCCGGCATCAGTACATACACCTTGAGCGGCGACGACATGTAGTTGGGCAACACGCGAACCAGCTGGCCCTGCGCCAGTTGCTCGTGCACAAAACGTGGCGACAGGCGCGCAACGCCAAGTCCGTCGATGGCTGCCTTGAGCCTGACCTCCGCGTTATGCGTACAGATGCGCGGCTCCACATCCCATGCATAGGTCTCCACGCCATCGCGCAGGAATTCCCAGCGGCCGTCGTCGATATGGCCGAGCGTCGGCCATCCTTCCAGGTCTTGCGGCACACGCGGCAGGCCGCGTTCACGAATCAGTGCAGGCGCCGCATAGAAGCCGCGCTCGATCAGCACCACGCGTTTGCTCGCGAACGAGCTGTCGTGCAGCCCGCTATCGGTCATCACAAACGCCAGGTCGTAGCCATGACGGACCAGGTCGGGCTGATCCCAGCTGACGTCCAGTTGCACGCGCAACGACGGATGCAGCTTGAGCAGGCGCGAGATGGATGGGGAGAGATGTTGCGAGCCGACTTCATACGGCGTGGCGATACGCAGCGTGCCGCTGACTTCCGCGCTGACGGAAGCCGCCTCCGCATTGATCTCGCGCAGTTCGCTGAACAGCGGCGAGACCCGCTCGTAGAGCTGCTGGCCGCGCTGGGTCACACGAACGCGCCGTGTGGTGCGCTCGAACAGGCGGATGCCCAGTTGACCTTCAAGGCGCGCCACGGCCGCGCTTGCCGACGACTTGGGGACTTCCGCCAGTTCGGCGCCCTGGGTGAAACCACCCCCTTCCACCACCCGGCAGAAGATTTCCCAATCCTTCCAGTCGATCGATTTCATGCAGCCACTCCGTTCATCGGGCGCCAGCGAGACGCCGCCGCGATTGTCCCACATCGTGAACAATGATGGAGTCCACGCCCCGAGTAAGGTTAAGTGTCATATTCGACACACTCGATGCGGCAGCCCTTACGGAATGGCTCGACAATTGGCAGACTTGCCAAAACCCATCCCCCGGGAGCCGCTCATGAGCCTGCCCTTTCCCGTCCACCCGTACCTATCCGGCAATTTCGCGCCGCTACTGGTGGAGTGCGACGCCCACGACCTGCCCGTCGTCGGCACGCTGCCACGTGAACTCCATGGCACGTTGTATCGCAACGGTCCCAATCCACAGTTCGCCCCGCGGGACAATGACTACCACTGGTTCACCGGGGACGGCATGATTCACGCGTTCCACATCGCCGACGGACGGGTGCGCTATCGCAACCGCTGGGTGCAAACGGACAAGTTCAAACTGGAACGCGCCGCGGGCCAGGCGCTGTTCGGCAGTTGGGGCAATCCCGCCACCAGCGATCCCGCCGTGCTCGACCAGAGCGGCAACCTCGCCAATACCAATATCGTCTGGCATGGCGGACGCCTGCTCGCGCTGGAGGAAGCGCATGCGCCGGTCGAACTCGATCGGCATACGCTGGACACGCGTGGGGAGTTTCGCTACGGCGGCAAATGGGGCAAGCCACTGCGTGGCGCCATGACCGCGCATCCGAAGATCGACCCGGTCACCGGCGAGATGGTGTACTTCGCCTACTCCGCCACCGGGCCGTTCTCGACGGGAATGGATTATGGCGTGGTCGATGGCGACGGTTTTCTCACCCGCACGGCGTCGTTCGATGCGCCCTATTCGAGCATGGTGCACGACTTCATGGTCACGCCGCGCTATGCGCTGCTGCCGATCCTGCCCATTGTCGGCAGCATGCAGCGCGCCATGCAGGGTCAGTCGGCCTATGCCTGGGAGCCGGAGCGCGGCGCGCATATCGGCATCCTGCCCCGCAACGGCGATACCGCGCGGCTACGCTGGTTCCGCGGCGATGCCTGCTATGTCTTCCACACCATGAACGCCTGGGAAGACGGCGACCTGATCCACGCCGACGTCCTGCAATACGACAACCCCGGCATGTTCAATCCCAATGCCAGCGGCCCCGGCACGCGCGCCCGGCTATGCCGGTGGACCTTCGACATGGCGAGCCACAGCGACCAGTTCACGCGCACCTGGCTGGACGATCTGGGCGGCGAATTCCCGCGCTTCGATGACCGGCATGCCATGCACCCCTATCGGCATGGCTACTTCGCGGCGCGCATGCATGAATCCTCCGGCAGGTCGACGTACGACACGCTGGTCCATCTCGACCACGCGCGTGGCGAGCGGCGCATGCATACGCTGCCCGCCGGCGATGCGATATCGGAACCGGTATTCGTGCCGCGCCGGGCAGATGCGGAAGAAGGCGATGGATGGTTGCTGGCCACGGTCTATCGTGGCCACGAGCACCGTAGCGACCTGGTGGTCTTCGAAGCCGGCGATATCTCGGCCGGACCGATGGCCACGGTGCAGCTGTCGCACCGGGTGCCGTTCGGTTTCCACGGGAACTGGGTAGCGGGCGGGATCTGACGTACGGCGACCGCCCAAGGCGCGCTAGCAGCCTGCTGCCCGACGGTACCTGCTGACCGCCAATTGCCAACCGTCAACGGCAACTGCCAACTGCGGCCAGGTAACCGCCACGCACGTCAGGCGGCCACGGGCTCCCAGCCGCCGCTCGCACGCGAATCGGCCGCAATCAGACGCATGGCGGCCCCTCTACCGGCGGGTAACTGGAAGAACGATACAGCCTGATTGAGTTCATGGCCTTGCTCCTCCAGCGAGCGCGACGCAGTGGCTGCCTCATGCACGAGCGTGGCATTCTGCTGCGTGACCTGGTCGATCTGCACGATGGCCTGGTTGACCTGCTCGATACCGCGATTCTGTTCGGCGGATGCCGCCGCAATCTCGTTGACGATGGCGGTCACGCGGCCCACCGCCTCCGTCACCGCGCTCATGGTTTGACCCGCCTCGCTCGCCAGCGTCGCGCCGGCCTGCACCTGGCCGACCGATGCCTCGATCAGTTCCTTGATCTCCTTGGCTGCCGTGGACGAGCGCTGCGCCAGACCACGCACTTCGCTGGCCACCACGGCAAAGCCGCGCCCCTGCTCGCCGGCACGCGCGGCTTCCACCGCGGCGTTGAGCGCAAGGATGTTGGTCTGGAACGCAATGCCCTCGATGATGCCCGTGATGTCGGCGATCTTCGTCGAGCTTGCGCTGATGCCAGCCATGGTCTCCACCACGCGGCCCACGGTGCCGCTGCCCCGCTGCGCAACATCGGCCGCGCTGCGTGCCAGCTCGCTGGCCTCGCGCGCGTTCTCGGTATTGTGTCGGACCGTGGCGGTCAGCTGCTCCATGCTGGCCGCGGTCTGCTCCAGCGAGGCCGCCTGCTGCTCGGTGCGCGCGGACAGATCCATATTGCCCGCCGCGATCTCGCCGGTCGCGATGCTGATATTGCCGCTCGACTCCCGCACGCGCGCCACGGTCTCGGTGAGCCGGTCGTTCATGTCGCGCAGCGCGGCCAGCAGGCGCCCGGTTTCGTCGTCGGAATTGACTTCGATATGCGTACCCAGCTCGCCGCGAGCTACCGTGCGCGCCAGCTCCACGGCGCGCTGGATCGGCCCCGTGATGGCGCGGGTCAGCAACAGGCCGCCGATCAGGCCGAATGCCACGGCCGCGATCGATACCACGATCAGCAGGTTGCGTTGCGTCTGGTAATCGTCCTGCAGGCGTTGCACCATTTCCTGCTGGCGCTCACGCGTAAAGCTGGCGTACGCATCGGTCGCCTTGACTAGCGCCGCCAGCAATGGCCGGCATTCGGCGTTCATCTTGGCAGTCGCCGCGTCATGCTGGCTGGCGAGCGCGAGATTGACGATGGCGGTCGCCACAGGTCCGTACTTAGCCTCGACCTGATTGACTTCGGCCACCAGAGTGCGCGCTTCCTGGCTGGCATCGCTATGGGCGATCATGTCGTTGAGTTTGCCCAGGTATCTGGCCACATCGTCATGCGCGCGCAGGACTTCTGCCTTCTCCAGCGCGACGTCTTCCGGGGTTTTTACCAATACGAGATTGCGTGCGGCGATCGCACGCCGGTCGACTGCGGTACGCACGAGCGTCGCCATCTCGCCACGGGCGTTGAGACCGTGGATGTAATCGTCAAAGCCAGCGATGGCCCGATTGAGGGCATGCAGGGACAGGCCCGACACCACAAGGACGACCAGCGCCAATATGCCAAATCCGGCCAGCAACTTGGTCTTGATGGATAGGTTGCGGAAACTCACAGCTCTCCTCCCGTTTTCCCGATTGCGCCATGCCGGCCGGCATGGCGGGTGACGCGCCGAATACCGAGCCCGTTCCCGTCGTTGTGATCTGGCAAAAACATTGAAGCCGCCAGATTCGGTCATTGTGCGCACATTAACGGACGTGACGCCGGAAACTGAGCCCTACGCGAGTAGGGGCAAATCGATGCGGACATCCGGGAGAAGCGGGTGTTGATGACCGTTCGGAATGGATGCGGCGACGTGCTCGCGCAGGAAGCGCCCAGGAAGCGCCCAGGAAGCGCCCAGGGACCGCCAAGGGACCGGCAAGGGACCGGCAAGGGACCGCCAGCAACGGGCAGCGAGCAGGGCGCATCGCACCGCGAGGCCCTGCTCATGGGCAGGGGGCGCCGTTGCCATCAGGCCGCAGCTTCGCCCTCGTCGCGCCGATGCGCCCACCGGTACAGCGCCGGCAAGACCAGCAGCGTCAAGGCCGTGGACGACAGGATGCCGCCGATCACCACGGTGGCCAGCGGCCGTTGGACCTCGGCGCCGGTGCCGGTTGCGATCGCCATCGGCACAAACCCCAGCGATGCCACCAACGCCGTCATCAGTACCGGCCGCAGACGCGTCAATGCCCCCTCGCGGACCGCGGCATCGAGCGGTTGCCCGGCCTCGCGCAAGCCGCGGATAAACGACAGCATGACCAGGCCATTCAGCACCGCCACCCCGCACAGCGCGATAAAGCCCACCGCGGCGGTAATCGACAGCGGAATGCCGCGCAACCATAGCGCCAGAATGCCACCCGTCAGCGCAAACGGGATACCGGTAAACACCAGCAACCCATCCTTGAGGTTGCCGAACATCGCAAACAGCAGCACAAACACCAGCAGCAACGCCACCGGCACCACGATCTTCAACCGCGCCGTGGCGGACTGCAACTGCTCGAACGTGCCGCCCCATGCCGTCCAGTAGCCCGTCGGAATCTGCACCTGACGCTCCAGCGCCGCCGCGGCTTCCGGCACGAAGGAACCGAGATCGCGACCGCGCACGTTGGCACTCACCACGATGCGGCGCTTGCCGTCCTCACGCGATACCTGGTTGGGCCCCGGCGCGAGTTCCAGGGTGGCCACCTCGCTCAGGGGAATAAAGGTGGCGCGTGCATCCGCACCCTTTGGCAACGGCACCGGCAAGCGCCGCAGGGCTTCGATATCGTCGCGCACGGCGTCGGGCAGGCGCACCACCATATCGAAGCGACGATCGCCTGCAAAGAAGGTGCCCGCCTCGCGCCCGCCGATGCCGATCGCCACCGCGTCCTGCACATCGCTCATATTGAGCCCGTGGCGCGCGGCCTTCTGGCGATCGATATTGACCGTCAGCATCGGCAGGCCGGTGGTCTGTTCCACCTTGACTTCCGTGGCGCCGCGAATGGTCTGGAGCACAGCCGCCACCTGGTTGGCGGTGGTTTCCAGTACCGCGTTGTCGTCGCCGAAGATCTTGACGGCCACGTCGGAGCGCACGCCCGAGATCAGCTCGTTGAAGCGCAGCTGGATCGGTTGCGAGAACTCGAAGTTGTTGCCGGGCAGCCGGCTTACCTCCTCGCGGATGGCCGCCACCAGTGCGTCATGAGACTTGCGCGGCTTGGGCCACTGGTCTTGCGGCTTGAGCATGATGTAGCCGTCGGAGATATTGGGCGGCATCGGGTCGGATGCAATCTCCGCGGTACCGGTGCGCGCAAACACACGCTCGATTTCCGGGAATTTCGCTACCAGCGTTCGCTCGATCTGCTTCTGCATCTCGAGCGACTGCGTCAGGCTCGTACCGGGGATGCGCAGCGCCTGGATGGCGATATCGCCTTCGTTGAGGTTCGGAATAAACTCGCTGCCGAGCCGCGTAGCCACCGCGCCGCACATCACCACGATCATGGCGGCAGCCGTGAACACCACCGGCGTGTTGGCCAGCGTGCGGTCGAGCAGCGGCGCATAGCCGGCGCGCGCCCACGCCATCAGCCGGTTTTCCTTCTCCGCCACGCGGTCGCCGATAAACAGCGCCACCGCCGCCGGCACAAAGGTCATCGACAGGATCATCGCGCCGACCAGTGCCAGGACTACGGTAAAGGCCATCGGATGGAACATCTTGCCTTCCACTCCGGTCAGCGCAAACACCGGCAGGTAGACGATCATGATGATGAGCTGGCCAAACAGCAGGGGCCGCCTGGCCTCGCGCGCGGCCGCGAAGACTTCCTTGAAGCGTTCGGCACGCGTCAGCGCGCGGCCGTGCCCAGCCTGGGCATGGGCCAGCCGCCTGACGCAGTTTTCCACGATCACCACCGCGCCGTCGATGATGATGCCGAAGTCGAGCGCGCCCAGGCTCATCAGGTTGGCGCTGACCCGGTACTGGATCATGCCGGTGAACGTGAACAGCATCGAGAGCGGAATGACCAGCGCGGTGATGATCGCCGCACGGATATTGCCAAGGAAGAGAAACAGGATGACGATGACGAGCACCGCGCCTTCCAGCAGGTTCTTCTTGACCGTGGCGATGGCCTTGTCGACCAGGCGCGTGCGGTCGTACACCGTGACCACCTTGACCCCATCCGGCAGCGTCCGGTTGATCGCGTCCACGCGCCTGGCAACCGCCTGCGACACCGCGCGGCTGTTCTCGCCGATCAGCATGAAGACGGTGCCGAGCACCACCTCCTTGCCGTTCTCGGTGGCCGCGCCGGTACGCAGCTCGCGCCCGGTTTCCACCGCGCCGATATCGCGCACGCGGATAGGTTGCCCCTGCGCGGTGCCGACGATGATGTCGCCGATATCCTCCATCGAGCGCACCTGCCCCGGCGCGCGCACGAGATACTGCTCGCCGCGCCGCTCGATATAGCCGGCGCCGACGTTATCGTTGTTCTTGCCCAGTGCCTCGACCACATCGGTCAGGGTCAGGCCATAAGACGCGAGCCGTTCCAGGCTTGGTGCCACCAGGTATTGACGATCGAACCCGCCGATGGCGTTGATGTCGGTCACGCCCGCCACGTTGCGCAACTGCGGCCGCACCACCCAGTCCTGGATCTCGCGCAGGTCGGTCGGCGAATAGGCGGAACCGTCCGGCCTGCGCGCGTCCTTGTCCGCTTCCACCGTCCACAGGTAGATCTCGCCGAGGCCGGTCGAGATCGGTCCCATGGCCGGCGTGACGCCGGCGGGCAGATGGTCGCGCGCTTCCTGGATGCGCTGGTTGACGAGCTGCCGCGCGAAGTAGATATCGGTGCCGTCCCTGAAGATCACGGTGACCTGCGACAGGCCGTAGCGCGACAGCGAGCGCGTCTGCACCAGACCCGGCAGGCCGGCCATCACCGTTTCCAGCGGGTAAGTAATGCGCTGTTCCGCCTCCAGCGGCGAATAGCCAGGTGCCTGCGTGTTGATCTGCACCTGCACATTGGTGATATCGGGCACGGCGTCGATGGGCAGGCGCGTATAGCTGTACCCACCCAGCAGCGCCATGCCCAGCACGGCAAGCAGCACCAGCCATCGCTGCGCAATGGCAAAGCCGATGATACGTTCGAACATGCGTGTCTCCCGTATCAGTGGCTATGTTCCGTGCCGGACTTGCCCAGTTCCGCCTTGAGCACGAAGCTGTTGGCGGCGGCATAACGCGCGCCCGCCGCGAGTCCGTCGGCGATCTCCACCAGCTTGCCGTTGCTGCGCCCGGTCTTGACCGGCCGCACCGCAAAGCCATCTGCCGTGGCGACGAAGACCACCGTGCGTCCCTCTATCTCCTGCACCGCATCCGCGGATACCGCCACCGGCACCGTCACGTCCGCCCCGCGTACGCTGACCGTCACGAACAGACCGGGGCGCCACGCCATGCCGGGATTGGTCAGCGTCACGCGCGCCTTGGCGGTGCGCGTCTGCTCGCCCAGCAACGATCCCACATAGGACACCTTGCCTTCCGCCGTACCGTCGAATGCCGTCGAGCGGATCGACGCACGTTCCCCCACCCGTACGCTGCCGAGATCGCGCGCCGACACGACGAACTCCGCCCACACCGAGTTCAGGTCCGAGATCGTGAAGATATTGGCATCGGCCGCGACCGCCTCGCCCAGGGCCAGATGCTTCTCGACGACGATGCCGTCGAATGGCGCGCGCAGCTCAAAGCGGTTGAGCGCGCCGCTGCCCGCATCGGCACCGATGGCGGTGAGCTTCTGACGTGCGTTATGCACGCTGATCTCGGCCTCCTGCAGCGCATTGCGCGCGACCAGGTAGTCCTGCTCGGCGGAGATCTTTTCTTCCCAGAGCCTCTTCTCGCGTGTGTAAGTCGTACGCGCGAGTTCGAGCCGGCGTTGCGCGGCCAGCAGTTCGCTACGCTGGTCCGACAGTGCCGTGCTCGCGATCACGGCCAGCAACTGTCCCTTCCTGACGGCCTGGCCGATATTGGCCGGCACGCTTTCCACCACGCCCGCCAGCCGTGGCACTACATGGGCGGTGCGGTCTTCGTTGAAGCGGATTTCGCCGGGAAACTCGAGACTGGCCTGGACGCTGCCAGGTCCCGCCGCCGCAATGGCGATACCGGCCTGCGCTACCTGATCCGCGGTCAACCGGACAGTCTCGGGTGCACTGGCATTTGCGGCGGGAGCGGGCCTCGCGGGCTCGTTGCCGACACCATGGGCGCCATGCTCGTCGCGTTCGCCGCGTTCGCCGGGCTCGTTGTGCGCGCCATGCGCGGCGTCTTCCGCATGTTCGCCGTGCTCGTGATCGTCGGCGCCCGTGCGCCCCGCCAGCAGTATTGCGGCTGTCGCCAGCACGCCGACAACGGCGATTGCGACGATCATCTTCCATTGCTTGTTTGACATTGCCATGATCCGTGACCCGTTTAACGACCGAGAATGCGGTCGATGGTGGTTGCCGACTGGTAGGTGCGCGCCAGCACGCCCAGATAGCGAATGCGCGCCTGGAACAGCGTGCGCTGCGCGTCCAGCACGTCGAGGTAGTTGAATTTGCCGGCTTCGAAGCCGGTGGTCGCCGCCCGGTAGGCCTGCTCGGCGGCGGGCAGGACCGTACCCTTGAGCGTCTGTGCCGAGGCCCGCGAGACCGATAGCTGGTTCGACGCCATCGACAGCTCGTTGGTCAGGCGGATGCGTGTGGCGAGGTATTCGTCCTGCGCCTTGTCGGCGCGGCGGATCGCCTCGTACAGATTGCCCTGGTTGCGGTCGAACAGCGGCAGCGGGATCGAGACCCCGATGACCGCCATGTTGCGGTTGCTTTCGTTCTCGCGCTTGGCGCCGACGCTGAGGGTCATATCGGGATACTGGCGGCTGCGCTCCAGATTGATCAGCGCTTGCCGGCGTTCCGACTCCACGCGCCCGGCCACGATGCCCGGCGCCTCGTCGAGCGCCGCGCGCAATGCGTCGGGCGCAGGCCGCGATGGCAGTGCATCGAGGTCGCCCGCCGCCTCGGAGAAGCGCGGCGTGGCATTGCCCCAGAGCGCGGCCAGCGCCTGCCGTGCGCTCTGCAGCTCGGCCTTGGCTTCCGCCAGCTCCAGCTCGGCGTTGGCCTGCTCGACGCGCGCCTTGGTCTCTTCCACCGGCGAGATCTTGCCGGCCGCTACCCGGCGTGCCGCCGCATCGGTACCGCGCGCGGCGATGTCCACCGAGCCGGTGGCGAGCCTGACGCGCTCCTGCGCGATCAGCACGCCGAAGAAACCTTCGATGACCGCGGCACGCAGGTCCGCGCGGATGCCGCCGAGCGCTGCCTGCGCGGCCTCGCGTCCGCGTTCCGCCGCGGCAATGCGCGCCGAACGCTTGCCGCCGAGCTCGATCGGGATATTCAGCAGCGCGGTCGAGGTACGTGTGGAACGGCTGGTGTCTTCCACCAGCGTGGCGAGTTCCGGATTGGGAATCGTGCGCGCCTGCATGATGGCGCCCTCGCTGGCATCCACTTCCCGGCCCGCGGCCGACAGCGTGAAATTGCCCGCCGCGGCCAGCGCGAGCGCCGCTTCGAGCGTCAGCGGTCCGGCCGGCTCGGCCGTGGCGACGCCGGTGGCGACGGCGGTCGCAGGGGTGGTGGTTACACCGGCGGCGGCGTCAGGCCGATTCTGTGCCGCGGCGGGGGATGAGAGAAACAACGGGCTGCAGGCGGCCGCCAGCCCAAGCGGCAACAATAGTCTTCGCATCGAATTGCACCAGGTTCAGTTACCGGGGGAATTCGGCGAAACGGCGCGGGCCTCGATTCAGCAGATCAGGCGCAGCACAGGCGCAGGTCAGCCGCAGGTCAGGCGCAGGTCAGGAGCACGTCGTCTCGCCGGTCAGACGAGACGGCGCCACTGGGGACGATCGGGCGCCCCGGTATGGCGCGAGCGGAAGTTGGGCTCCACGGAGCGGGCTGGCGCATGCACGCGCGCCACGGCGGATTCGACCGACAGCGCCGCGCATGCGAGCGGCAGCGAGGCGAGATGGCAGACGCCGCAATCGATATCGATCACGGGCTTCTTGTCATGCTCGCTCTTGGCCTCGTGCCGATGCTCGTGATGGCCGATATGCCAGTTCGCGCTCGTGGCGGCTTCGTGCTGGCAATAGCGTGCCGCCGCGGCCCAGGACATCTGGCACGGCAGCACAAGCAACAGGAAGATCAGCAGAAGACGCCGCATCGAGGCAGTGGCGAATCGGTAAGGGGAACTCGGGAACTCGGAAAGTCGCGAACCGCGAGTGTAGCAAACCCGCTGGTCGGGCCTGGTGTGGCGTGATGGACTGTTACATCGCGCGAGGTCGGCCCGACGCCCGGCCGAAGGTCAGTCGAAGATCTCTTCGAGCCACGACTTGCGCCGCCTGGCGTGGCCGTAGCCATGATCGCGCCGGTTCTGCTGCTGATAACGATAATCCGACGACTCGTGGCCTTCACGCGCCGCGCGCGGCGATTTGTCGAACGAAGTGTCGAGCGCGCGTTGCAGCAGTTTGTCCAGCTCGCCGCGATCGAGCCAGACGCCGCGACATTGCGGGCAATAGTCGATCTCGATGCCTTGGCGGTCGGCAAGGGTCAACACGGCATCCGGGCAAACAGGACATTTCATGGGCATGGCCTCCGTGGCATTCAGCGTTGCGACGGACCCATTCTATGGGCGCGGCATTTGTCATAGCTGTTTCTGACCTAAATGTAATGTTGAACCGTCGCCACGGCGATGGCATGGCGAGCGCCTACACTCGTCCGAGGCATCTCACAGTTTCTTCAGCGGCAGATGCCCCCTGAGTCGCTTCCATGAGGTGAATGATGAAAATTCTGATGGTGTTGACTTCGCATGACACGCTGGGCAATACGGGCAAGAAGACCGGCTTCTGGCTCGAGGAGCTGGCCGCACCGTATTACGTCTTCAAGGACGCCGGCGCCGAAATCGTGCTCGCATCGCCCAAGGGCGGCCAGCCGCCGCTCGATCCCAAGAGCAACGAACCCGACTTCCAGACCGCAGATACCAGACGCTTCGAGGCGGACGCCGAGGCCAGGGCGCATCTGGCCGCGACGCGGCCGCTCAAGGAGGTGGCCCACGACAGCTTCGACGCGGTGTTCTACCCCGGCGGCCATGGCCCGCTCTGGGACCTGACCAACGATGCCGAGTCCATCGGACTGCTGGAACGCACCATTGCCAACCACAAGCCGCTCGCGATGGTCTGCCATGCCCCCGGCGCGCTCCGCTTTGCCAAGTCGGCGAATGGCAACCCGCTGGTAGAGGGCAAGTCTGTCACCGGCTTTTCCAATAGCGAGGAAGCGGCAGTGCAACTGGTGGAAGTGGTGCCCTATCTGGTCGAGGACGTGCTCAAGCAGAACGGCGCCAAGTATTCGAGCGGACCCGACTGGCAGTCCCATGTGGTGGAAGACGGCCTGCTGATCACGGGACAAAACCCGGGCTCGTCGGCCGATACGGCCCGCGCCCTGCTCAAGCGATTCAGGACGTAGACGCAGACATCATGGCCGGTTCATGGCGCACCGATGCGCCTGGACCGGCTTCGATGACAGATCTGTCATCTTTTTGATCGGAAATTGTCCGCCCCGGCTCCCTACAGTGGCGATGCAGTACACCAGCCATACGCAGCATTCGTACGCATCGCAACGTTACCGCGCCGCCGAGCCAGGCATATCGCGGTCTCTCGGGAGCTTACTCATGATCGCGACCACGCTCGATACCGCGCAACCCGTCTACGCGGGAAACCTCGACGCCGATACCTCCGGCATGCTCTATCACCGTCTGGCCGATGCCATCGAGCGGTCCGTGGAGCAAGGCATCTTTCGCGCCGGCGAGCGCATTCCATCGGTACGCCAGGCCAGCCAGCAGCACCGCATCAGCGTCAATACCGTGGTCCGCGCATATCTGCTGCTGGAGTCGCGCGGCATTATCGAAAGCCGTCCGCAGTCAGGATTCTTCGTGCGACCGCGTCTGGAGATTCCAGCGGTGTCGACGTCTCATGCCACGACCGGCGCGGATGACGATGCGGACATCGATCTCACGCAACTGGTCCTCGGCACCCTGCGCGCCATCCAGCATGACAACGCGCTGCCGCTCGGCTCGCCCTATCCGGACACCGCGCTGTTGCCATCGCAACGCATTGCGCAATACGTCGCGGTGCAGGCGCGCCGCTGCGGCAACAGCGCCATGCTCGACGGACTGCCGCCCGGCCACCCCGCGCTGATCCGTCAGCTGGCACGGCGGTATGTGGAGCGCGGCCAGTATGCCGATCCCGACGAATTCATCGTGACGTGCGGCGCCACGGAAGCGATCCGCCTGTGCCTGCAGGCGGTGGCGCGTGCCGGCGACGCGGTGGTAGTGGAATCGCCGTGCCACTACGGCATGCTGGAAACCATTCTTCACCTTGGCATGCGGGCCATCGAGGTGCCCTGCGACGCGTCGGGCAGCATCGATATGGCCGCCCTGACGCTCACGATGGCAAGCGAGCCGGTTGCCGCCTGCCTGCTGACGGCCAATTTCTCCAATCCGCTCGGCCGGCAGATGCCCGAGGACAAGAAGCGCGAGCTTGTGGCGTTACTCACTTCGCGCGGCATTCCCGTCATCGAAAATGACGAATACAGCGAGCTCCATACCGGCAGCCAGCATCCTACCTCGCTAAAGACGTACGACACGCGTGGCATGGTCCTGCACTGCGGATCCTTCTCGCGCTGCCTGACGCATCGTCATCGGATCGGCTGGGCACTGCCGGGACGGTTTCGCCAGCAGGTGGAAAAGCTCAAATTCCTCAGCGCCATTACCACGCCGCCGAGCGTGCAGCTCGCACTGGCCGAGTACCTGCGCAACGATGGCTACGACCATCATCTGCGGCGCCTGCGTCGGCGTATCGCACAGAACGCCAGCATCATGGAGGCTGCGGTACGTCGCTTCTTTCCCGACGGCACGCGCGCGCACACACCGACCGGCGGCTATCTGCTGTGGGTCGAGTTGCCCGAAGGGGCCGATTCGCTGGCGCTCTATCGCCGGGCGCTTGCCTGCGGCATTACCGTTGCACCGGGCAAGCTGTTCGGCACCGATCATCGCTATCGTTGCTTCGTACGGCTGAACTTCAGCGGCGAATGGACGGGCGAGATCGATCGCGCCATGCAAACCCTTGGCCAGTTGGCAGACGCCGCCACGCGTCCTCGCCACTGAGCCTGCGGGGTCCGCGCATCCGTATCGGTACAAAAAAAGTGTCCGGAGCCGCAGCGTGCAGCAAATGCCGATACGCGTTTCACCCCGGCTAGCTCCGGACACCAGTGCCACGTCAGTACCGGGGTGAGTAGAGGGATGGAAGCGTCCTGACTCTGGCCGCGATCGTGACATGTGCACTGTAGGCGTTATCGCAAGCGCCGTGGAATACAGACGTTCACTTCGTCGTGCAATACAGCTCACCTGCGCCACTGACGTCGCGAGCTACGTCCACTGTGTCCTTTGCGCGTCCGGTCTGTTGTATCCACCGCTTCGGGCGCGGCCCTCCTACGCTTGCACCGTTGCCTTCGCAGTGGAAGGCGAGACCAGAGGAATGAACGCCATGAGCAAGCCGAACCCCGAAGAGGGATACGTCGCCCCCTACACCCACCCGGCCGCTGGCTGGGGCGCGCTGAAGTATGTCGCCATCAACCTGGTGAAGGAAAAGGTGGCCGGTGGCAAGTATGTCACGCTGTTCCGGCAGAACCAGCCCGACGGCTTCGATTGCCCAGGCTGTGCGTGGCCGGACCGCGAGCACGGATCGACCTTCGAGTTCTGCGAGAACGGCGTCAAGGCCGTAGCGGCCGAAGCCACCAGCAAGCGCGTGACGCCGGAATTCTTCGCCGCGCATACCGTTACCTCGCTGCTCGAGCAGACCGACTTCGAGCTCGAACAGCACGGCCGCCTGACGCATCCGATGGTCTATGACGCGGTGGCGGACCGCTATGTGGCGGTCGACTGGAAAGAAGCCTTCGCGCTGATTGCGCGCCATCTGCGTGCGCTCGACCATCCGCATCAGGCAGCGTTCTATACGTCGGGGCGCGCCAGCAACGAGGCCGCGTTCCTGTACCAGCTGTTTGTGCGGGCGTACGGCACCAACAACTTTCCCGACTGCTCGAACATGTGCCACGAGGCCACCAGCCGCGGACTGCCGGTGACGGTAGGCGTCGGCAAGGCGACCGTGGTGCTCGACGACTTCGAACACGCCGACACCATCCTGATCTTTGGCCACAACGCCGCCACCAACCATCCGCGCATGCTCGGCGAGCTGCGCGAGTGCGCGCGGCGTGGCGCGACCATCGTGTCGATCAATCCGCTACGCGAGCGTGGCATGGAGCGTTTTACGAGCCCGCAGCATGCATCCGAGATGATCACGGGCAGCAGTACCCGGATCGCCTCGATGTTTGTGCAGCCGAGACTCGGTGGCGACTTCGCACTGATCAAGGGCATGGCCAAGCGGCTGGTGGAAATGGACGATGCCGCGCGTGCGCGTGGCGAGCCGGCGCTGATCGACGACGAGTTCGTGCGCATGCATACCAACGGCTTCGACGCTTTCGTCGCCGACCTGCGTGCGGAGAGCTGGCCCGACATCGTGGCGGAGTCGGGCACCACGCGCGAGGACATCGACGCGCTGGCGGCCGTCTATGCACGCGGCAAGAATGTGATCGCGTGCTGGGGCATGGGGCTGACGCAGCATAAGAACTCGGTGCCGACCATTCAGATCCTGTCCAACCTGATGATGATGCGCGGCAATATCGGCCGGCCTGGTGCGGGCCTGCTGCCGGTGCGCGGTCATTCGAACGTGCAGGGCGACCGCACCGTCGGCATCGAGGAGAAACCCGAGCCGGAGTTCCTCGACCGCCTGCAGGCTGCCTTCGGCTTTGCGCCGCCACGCGAGCACGGTTATGACGTGGTCGATACCATCGCGGCAATGCTGGCGGGCAAGGTCAAGGTCTTCGTCGGCCTGGGCGGCAACTTCTCTACCGCGACGCCCGACACGCCGCGCACGCACGCCGCGATGCGCCAGTGCAACCTTACCGTGCATATCGCCACCAAGCTCAACCGCAGCCACCTCGTTCATGGTCGCGATGCATTGATCCTGCCCACGCTGGGTCGTACCGAGATCGATATGCAGAACGGCGTGGCGCAAGGCGTGACAGTCGAGGACTCGGTCTGCATGGTGCATATCTCGTACGGCATGAACCAGCCGGCGTCGCCGCACCTGCTCTCCGAGATCGCCATCGTGGCGCGCGTGGCCGACGCTACGCTTGGCAGCAAGACTATCGACTGGCTCTGGTATGCGCAGGACTATGCGCGCATCCGCAATGCCATCGAGAAAGTAATTCCAGGTTTTGAGGACTACAACGCGCGCATTGCCGTACCCGGCGGCTTTCATCTCACGCCGCCCGCGCGCGATCGCATCTGGGCTACGCCATCGGGCAAGGCGGAGTTCATCGTCCACGCCATCGACAAGGACACGCCGATCCGCCGCGCGCGTGCCGAGCATGGCGAGCGCCTGCTGGTGATGATGACCACGCGCTCGCACGACCAGTACAACACGACGATCTACGGGCTCAACGATCGCTATCGCGGCGTGTTCGGCCTGCGCCGCGTGGTCTTTATCAGCCCGGCAGACCTCGATCGGCTGGGCTTCAAGGCGGGCCAGCACGTGGATATCACCAGTGTCTGGGGCGACGGCATCGAACGCCGCGTCGAGGATTTCCGGCTGGTGCCGTACGACATTCCGCCGGGTTGCATCGGCACGTATTACCCGGAAACCAACCCGCTGGTGCCGCTGGAAAGCACCGGGGATGGTTGCGGCACGCCGACGGCAAAGTCGGTACCGGTGTTGCTGAGCCTGTCGCGGACGCAGGGGGCCGCAGTTGCGTGAGATTGCAAGCGACGGTGACCTGTAGCGCGGGGGGAGGCGCAACGACGATGCGGCGATATCGGACATAGACACATTGAGCGCCGAATTTCAATAGTGCATGCAACAACAGGGGCTTAATCTCCTCGGGCAAACCCGGTAGCATCCGAGGGTGCGGAAAATGCCCTTCCGGTAATCGGAGAGGCGTGGGCGAGCAACGGGTTCGCCCCGGCACAGGCGCGCCGCAGAGCGCGCCCCACTCCAGGCCTGCCCCCATGTCGTCACCCTCGTCACCCTCGTCCCCTCCATCTCCTTCGTCCCCTTCGTTCCCTTCGTCCACAGCGTTCCCCCCGATGCCGCCGCCCTCGGCTGCGCCCGCCCTGCCGGAGATGGGCGAGCGCCCCGGCGTCAGCGTGCGCCTGATGCTGATTCTCAGCGCGTTGATGTCGTTCGGGTCGATTTCGACCGATGTCTATCTGCCCGCGCTGCCGACCATCAGCCGCGAGCTGCATGCCACCGGAGCAAGCATCGAGCTGACCCTGTCGGCGTTCCTGGTGGGCTTTAGCGCCGGACAACTGCTGTGGGGACCGGTTTCCGACCGGCGCGGCCGTCGTCTGCCGATTGCGCTCGGGCTGGTGCTGTTCATGATCGGATCGGTTGGCTGCGCGATCTCGGGCTCCGTCTGGGAGATGATGGGCTGGCGCGCGCTGCAGGCCCTCGGCGCATGCACCGGCCCGGTGCTGGGGCGCGCCATGGTGCGCGACCTCTATGCGCGCGAGGAAGCCGCACGCATGCTGTCCACGCTGTTCCTCATCATGGGGGTGGCGCCGCTCTTCGGCCCCCTGCTGGGCGGCCAGATCATGGGCTTCTGGAACTGGCGCGGCATTTTCTGGACGCTGGCCATCGTCGGGGGGCTCACCATCGTGGCATTGCGCTATCTGCCCGAGACGCTACCGCCGGCGCGCCGTGTGACCACATCCATGCGCTACGTCCTGGCGGATTACGTGTCGCTGTTCCAGGATGCACGCCTGGTCGGGTATGCGCTGGCCGGCGGCTTCTTCTATGGCGGCATCTATACCTTCGTGATCGGCACGCCGTTCGCGTATATCGATTACTACCACGTCTCGCCGCAAGCCTACGGGCTGCTGTTCGGCGTCAACATCATCGGCATGATGGCGGCCAACTTCACCAATGCACGCCTGCTGCGCAAGATCGGCAGCGAGCGCCTGTTCCATTTCGGGACGTGGGTGTTGGCAATTTCGGGGGTGACGGTCGCGGTGAATGCCAGGTTCGGCTGGGGCGGACTAGCCGGGCTGGTGGTTCCGCTGTTCTTCTATATGTCCATGAACGGCTTTATCGTGGCCAATTCGGTGGCCGGCGCGCTTTCCTCGTTTCCGCACAAGGCCGGCGCGGCGTCCTCGCTGGTTGGCGCCATGCACTATGGCAGCGGCATCCTGAGCGCCGCGATGGTGGGTTGGTGCGCGGATGGCACGCCGTGGACGATGGCCTGGATCATGGGCGTATGCGGCGTGGGCAGCCTGGTGACCTCGCAGATCTCGACCCGTCTGCACAAGCGCCGCGTGCGCCTGGCCTGCGCCGCCGCGGCGGAATAGCAGCGCTGCGCATCGACATCGGAGCCGCCGGCCTGCCCGGCGGCTTTTTTTGCCCGCTTCCCACATCTTCCACGTCGAAGGCATATTCAATAAATTTGAATAACTATGACAGCGATAGCCTTCTTCCGTTCGCCGGGCGACCGCTATAGTTCTGCACATGGACAGCGCGATACGCGGCCAGCAGCCAGTCAGGCGGAAGAGGAAGCCGCCAGGCAAGTCGGCAAGCGAAGCCCGCGCCGCCCCATAAGACCTCAAACTTATTGAATCATCTTTCTGGAGAGCCCCCATGTCGAACGCCAACAATGCCAAGCTGCAAGTCCTGACCCCGCGCAACAGCCAGCTGATCATCATCGACCACCAGCCGCAGATGGCCTTCGGCGTGCAGTCGATGGACCGCCAGACCATGAAGAACAACGTGGTGGGCCTGGCCAAGGCGGCCAGGATCTTCGATGTGCCCACCACCATCACTACCGTGGAAAGCGAGTCGTTCTCCGGCTACACCTATCCCGAACTGCTCGACGTGTTCCCCGGCAAGGAGACGCTCGAACGTACCTCGATGAATTCGTGGGACGACCAGAAGGTGCGCGACGCGCTCAAGGCCAACGGCCGCAGGAAGATCGTCGTGGCCGGCCTGTGGACCGAGGTCTGCAACACGACCTTCGCGCTGAGCGCCATGCTCGAAGGCGATTACGAGATCTACATGGTGGCCGACGCCTCGGGCGGCACCACCAAGGAAGCGCACGACTACGCCATGCAGCGCATGATCCAGGCTGGCGTGGTGCCGGTCACCTGGCAGCAGGTGCTGCTGGAATGGCAACGCGACTGGAAGAACAAGGACACGTACGACGCCGTGACCGGCCTGGCCAAGGAGCACTCGGGCGCCTACGGCATGGGCATCGACTACGCCTACACCATGGTGCACAAGGCCGCCCAGCGCACCCAGGGCGCCCACCCGTCGATCGCGCCGGTTCATGCGCCGGTGATCGAGCACTAAGCCGACGCTCGGTGCCCGCCGTCACTCGGCTGGGCACCACGGATGGGCATGGCGGGCGAGCGATCGTCGGAATGTTCGGCAGCGCACAGTCATTGGCAGAATGTCACTGCCAATGCGGTGCGCTGCACTATCGTTGATGCTTGCACGTAAGGCTCGGGAAAGTGTCGATAGCGGCGGCATGGCCGGCGCGCGTCGGCACGCGTCGGCGCCTGACCATGCCTGGCAGCGCCCAACCCCGGAAGGATCTCGCCGGGAGTCGAACATGAATGCCCACTTGCTACGCGAGGCGCCTCGGTCGGAAACACTCCCGGAGCGGATGTATGCGCGCCTCGACCATGTCGAATTGGCGCCCGACGCCATGACCGTGCTACTGGCATTCGATGCGGTAGACGCCGATTGGCTGGATGGTGAAATGCGACGAGGCAATCCTGCCTTCCAGGCCACGGACACGGATCAATTGGCATCGGCCTGGAGACAGGCTCTCCAGGAGACCCCGCCGCAGAGCCCGTTGGAACATGCGCCGCTGTACCGGATCGAGGTGGAGCAGTCGGCCCGGCGCGACGTGTTTGGCATCCACGAGCCAACCTATGAGGATACCGGCAGGCCAGGCAGCGGGCTTGCCAGACTCGAGTGGCCATGGATTGAACTGCTGCGCGTCAACGCCGATATGCCGGGCGCACAAGAGGCGGCGCTCTACGATTCGCTCTTTGCCAATCCCGTTTCCATCCATGTAAAGGGAAGCCTGCCCGACCCCAGCATTGCCCGCAACCTCAGCGCAAGTTTCTCGCCGGAGCATTTGCCGGCCATGTCGATTCACGATCTGGAAGTATTGCTCGCCAGGGGTATTGCGGATCGGCTTGCCGCATACGATGTGGGCCAGGGCAATGCCAACGCCCTGCTGAGCGACAGACCAACCCTTTACTTCGATCTGGGTGCGGGGGTTTACCGAAACCGACACACGACCCCCGCGCATCTTGAGTTCTGCTTTACCAATACCCCACCCATCGTGCTTTCGCACTGGGATGCCGACCATTGGGCCGGCGCGTATATCACCAGGTCCGGCAGCTATCCCGCCCTGCGGATGAACTGGGTCGCGCCCTTGCAGGAAGTCGGACCCCTGCACCTCGCCTTTGCCTGCGACGTCATCGCTCACGGGGGAACATTCGCGGTTCTCAAGCTTGCGGCAGGCACCATCGCCAGTGCGCCGCTCGGGCCAGACATCGATCTGCGCCTGGCGGTGGGGCACGGGTCGTGTCGTAACAACTCGGGCATCGTGATGGCCGTCGAGAACAAGGCCAGTCCCGGCGGACGGAGCTGGCTGCTGACCGGAGACTGCGACTATTCATTCATCGATCGCAATCTCATGCAGGCCACACCGGTGGCAATCGTGGCGCCCCATCACGGCGCCACGCTGCACCGCCACACACACGTTCCTGCTTCCGTCATCGGGCCCGGCGGCTATTGCCGCCTGATTTACTCATTCGGCCCGAACAACGCCCATGGCACGCGCAATACTTCCCATCCGACGGCGCAAGGAGTGGCCAGCCACGCCGCCGCCGGCTGGCGCCATGCGCCGGCATGGGCTGGCGCACCTGGCTCCGTACCCGCGGGCCACGACACCCTCGCCACGGCAGAGCATGGCACCGGCACCGGGGGCCAGCATCTGGGCAGCATTGTGGTCGGATGGGATGCCGCTCCGGCTCTCGCCGCCCCTCCCTGCGGTGGACAATGCACGTTGACGCTGGTGCAGACATGACGGCGCACCGCACGGAGCCCGGCCTGCCCTGCACTCAGATGAATGGCTCAAGAAAGCCGGCCACGGCCTCAAGGAACGGGCCGGGGACTTCCGAAAACAGAAAGTGGCCCGCCCCTTCGAATTCGAGCAAGACCGCACCCGGTATGCCCCGTGCGATTGCGCGGCTGGCGCGCGGCGGGCATACCCAGTCATGCTTGCCCACCATTACCAGCGTTGGCGTGGTGATCTTGCCGAGCATCGGACGGAGATCGTAGTCCGGGGCGATGACCGTCATGAAATGCCGCATCATCTCGATCGACGGAATGCTGAGCGGCATCAGTTCGCGCGGGATGTTCATGTGCTCAGGCGCCGCGTAGTACGGGCCGACTTCACGGAAGAACGCTTCGACGCTGTCTTCCGTGATATCGCCACCGAACACCCGGCCCGCCACCGCCAACAGCTCGGGAGATGCGCGCGATGCCAGCGAGGGCGCTGGGTCACCCGTGTCGTCGGTAATCGGCTGCACGGTCGGCGAACTCGCGCACAGCAGCAGGCTCCGCACCAGGCGCGGATGCCGCAAGGCCATATGCATCGCCACAAAGCCACCGGCAGAGTGGCCAAACACGTGAACGTTCGTGATCCCCAGATGCGCGCACAGTGCGGCAACGTCGTCGGCCATTTGCGCTAGCGTGCATGTCTCCAGCGGAGGACGCCCCGACCGTCCCTGCCCTCGCAGGTCCACATACAGCAATTGCGCATGCTCGCGCAGTGCCGACATGCCGGGCTTGAGATATCCGTGGTCGAAACCCAGGCCGCCATGAAGAACGACGATGACGGGCTTCGCCACCAGCTTGCCGCGCACGGCGCGCAATCCCTCGCCGTCGATGTCGAAAAAGATCTCTGTTTCGTTAAGTCTTGCCTGCATTAGGTCCTCTTGAATGCGATCCGGATCGAGAGGAGAGATTGGCAGATGCGAAGTGGCACGCTGATCGGAATTGCCCGCATGTGGGCAAATGGCACGAGCCGAGTCCGCGCGGCGTGGCTTGCGCCGCCCGTCGTCGCCCGACCCACGCCCTCGTCGGCGCTCGTCCGCCCCGGTCTGCGCTACCGCGCGCCCATGCGCGTCGCGCGGTATGCATCCAGCCGCTTCTGAAAGTCCGGGCTATTGAAGTCGGGCCCGGCATTGCGGCGAAAGTCGTCGGCCAGGCCCGCGCGTTGCCATGCTTCCAGATCCGCGCGCACGTCCGCGCGTGTCAACGCATGCGGGACGTCCGCGGCCTGCGCGGCAGCGGGGAATGCCGCCGAGAGTGCCCATACCAGGCCGGAGACCACGGCGGTTGCGGCAAACGAGGTGTATTGAAGGCGTGTCATGAGATTGCTCCTATCGAAGTTGACAGAGTGGGAGCACCACGTCGCTCCCGTCCATGACACGTATTCAAGAGCACGCAAGTATCGCCCACGTAGCGTCGGCCCGGCCCGGGTGTGAGGCGACGTATCGCGGTGGGGTCCTGATACGAAGGCATACAAACGCGGCGGACCAGGCCGCGGCGCGGGCAGACTCGAGCACGCCGCCAGCCCTGCAGGCGGCCCGGACGCGTGGTGCTTACGCCAGCGTCAAGCCACCATCGACCGGCATATTGACGCCCGTGATAAAGCTGCCGGCATCGCTGGCAAGCAGCAGTGCGGCGTTGGCGACTTCTTGCGGCTGGCCGAGCCGGCCGAGCGGAATCGCGCTCGCCACGGCGGCCTCGAAGCCCGGCCGCTCGTGCGCGGCGATACCGAGCTTGCCGAGGATCGGGGTATCCACCGGCCCGGGGCTGATCACATTGACGCGGATACCCCGCGTCTTGAACTCCAGTGCCCAGCTCCGCGCAAAGGCCTCCAGCGCGGCCTTGCTGCCGGCGTACACTGCGTGCCCGTCCAGCACCTTGGCGCTGGCGATGGAGCTGATCAGCACGATAGCCCCGCCATCACGCAGCCGTGGCGCGATCTTCTGGACGCCGAAGAATACCGCGCGCGTATTGGTCGCGAACTGGACGTCGTAGTCGGCTACCGGGACCTGTTCCGAGGGCGTGATGATATTCATGCCCGCGCTCGCCACGTAGATGTCGGCGCGCCCGTAGCGATCTTCGATCGTCGATGCCACGCGATCGTGCGTGGCAAGGTCGGTGAGGTCGCCGACCAGGCCGTGGGCGGCGTCGCCCAACGCCGCGACCGCCGCTGCGACCGCGTCGGCGCGCCGGCCAACGATCAGCACGCGCGCGCCTTCCGCGACAAAGCGCTGCGCGATGGCGAAGCCGATGCCGCTGTTGCCGCCGGTGACGACGGCGATTTTTCCTGCAAGTGTGCTCATGATGTGCATCCGGGATGACGATGCACAGAATCTACGCGCGACGAAAGACCATGGGCAGTCCTACAATGGCCGCATCACTTGTGCCACTTTGTCATCAATGACCACCGAAAGCCTGCCAGGATTGTCCGCCTTTGTCCGCGCCGTGGAAGCAGGCTCGTTCACCGGGGCAGCCAAATTGCTCGGTACGACCCCGTCGGCCATATCGAAAAGCATCGCGCGGCTGGAAGCGCGTGTCGGCGCCAGGCTGATCCACCGCTCCACGCGCGCATTCGAATTGACCGACGAGGGCAAGGCGTATCACGAGAGGATCGCCCCGCTGGTGCGCGGGCTGGAAGAAGCGAACGAAGTGTTCTCCACCCCGTCGGCGGCGATCGGGTCGCTGCGCGTCAGCATGCCAACGGATATCGGGCGCATGCTGCTGCCCGCGCTGATCTCGAAGCTGATGGCGCGGCACCCACGACTGCAACTCGATATCAGCCTTAGCGACCAGCACGTCGATCTGGTCAGGGAGGGCTTCGATGTTGCGCTTCGGGCTGGCCACGTCGATAGCGCCGGCCTGTACGCGCGGCCGATTGCCGAGGTACCGCTGGCCCTCGTGGCGGCGCCGGACTACCTGGCCAGGCATGGCACACCGCGTCAGCCGGCCGACCTGACGCAACACCGCCATATCGTCTACCGGCTGGCCGGCAAGACGACACCGATTCTGTTTGCGGACGGCCCCGTTATGCCCCCGGCCGGCATATTCGCGTCGGACAGCGGCGAAGCCATGCGTATCGCCGCCGTCCACGGCGCAGGTATCGCGCAGATGATGCGCCCCGCCGTGCAGGCCGAACTCGATGCCGACCGCCTGCGCGTGGTACTGCCGGACGTCCCCTTGCAGCCGATTCCGCTCCAGGCGTTGCACGCCTTTGGCAGGCGCATCCCAAACCGGGCACGCGTGCTGATGGAATTCGTGATCGCGGAGATTGGCAGGAAGCGGCCGTGACGATTTACGATAGCATGACGTTCGTGACCGCAACCCAGACCATGAGGAACCCCGCGCTTGCCCGACGCCATCCCCTCCCATGCCGCTGGTGAATTCCCCACCTTCGAGACCTCGGACTTCGCGGGCGAGGGGGCGTTTTACTTCGATCTCGTGCGGCTCGAGGACCGAGACGACATTCCGCGCGGCTTCCTGCATCGGCACAACTACTACCATCTGCTGTGGATGACACGCGCGAGCGGGATGCATATGCTCGACTTCGCGCAATTCGAGGTGCGCGACCATGCGGTGTTCTTTCTGTCGCCCGGACAGGTCCATGCATGGACTTCGTCGGTCAAGCCCCACGGTTATGTGCTGAACTTCAGCATCGACTTCTTCGCGCGCATGTTTCCGCGGGCCGACGATGTGGCCAAGTTTCCATTCTTTCATCCCTCCCGTGGCAACAGCGCGTTGTATCTGTCGCAAGCCCAGCATGACAGCATGCTGCCGTTGCTCGACGAGATGGCGCGTGAATCGCGCGAGCGGGAGGCCGGGTTCCCGGATGTCATCCAGGCGTGCCTGCTGATCTTGCTGACGCGTCTGCGCCGTCTCTGTCCCGACAACGAGCCCGCCGGTGGCGTGGGCCCGCATCAGGCACTGACGCGGCGCTTTACGATGCTGGTGGAGACGCATTACCTGCGCTTTGACGCGATTGGCCAGTACGCCGATGCGCTCGGCGTGAGCGAACGGCAGTTGAACGATGCGGTCAAGCGCACACTGGCGCGCACCGCCAGCCAGGTGGTGCAGGAGCGCGTCGTGCTCGAAGCCAAGCGCTGGCTCAGCAATACCGAAATTGGCATCGCCGATATTGCGTTTCGGCTCAATATCGAGGATCCCGCCTACTTCGCGCGCTTCTTCAAGAAGCAGACCGGCATGACACCCGGGGACTTTCGCAAGAAGCATTGCCGGCCGCTGGAATGATGCGGGGGAAGGTCCGCGCAGAAAAGTCCAATCCATCGTCTGATCCGTCCTAACGCTGCCGGCATGCGGCTGCGTAGAGTGTCGCCCATAGGAGCCGGAGCGCTTTTTTCTCCTGGCATCCAATAAAAACCAGCGGCACAGGAGACAGACATGTTCAGCGCCATCGCTCCGTTGCGGAGCTTCGCCGTGGCCATCGCACTGGCCACCACCACCTTCCACGCCATGGCGGATTATCCCGATCGCCCCTTGCGCGTCATCGTCCCGTTTGCCGCCGGCGGCGCGACGGATGTGATCGCGCGCACCGTCGCGCAGGCGATGTCGAGCCGGCTCGGCCAGTCCGTCGTGGTGGAGAACAAGGCGGGCGCCAACGGCAATATTGGCGCCGTCTCCGCCGCGCGCTCGGCGCCCGACGGCTACACGCTGCTGATGGCGACGTCGAGCCATGCCATCAATGCCTCGCTGTACCAGAAGCTCGACTACAGCCTGACGCGCGATTTCGTGGGGCTGTCGAATCTTGCCTCGGTACCGTTGCTGCTGGTGGTGAACCCATCGGTGCCAGCCAGGTCGGCCAGCGAACTGGCGGCCTACGCCAAGGCCAACGCCGGGCGCGTCAACTATGCATCGGGCGGTACCGGTACGGCGTCGCATCTGGCTGGCGAGCAGTTCAGCACGCTCACCGGCGCCAAGATGACGCATGTGGCCTACAAGGGCGGATCGCAGGCAATCAATGACCTGATGGGTGGCCAGGTGCAGGTGATGTTTGCCAATCTGCCCGAAGTCCTGTCGCAGGTCCAGGGCGGCAAGCTGCGCGCGCTCGCGGTGACCGGCAACGCGCGCCACGCCGCGCTGCCCGACGTGCCCGCGTTCGCGGAAACGCCGTTTGCCGGCATGTCCGCACGCTCGTGGTTCGGTCTGTTCGCGCCGGCCGGCACACCTCCGGCGGTGGTGGAAAAGCTGTCGCAGGCCATCGTCCAGAGCGTGGCCGATCCTGCGGTACAGGAGCGGCTCAAGGGTCTCGGTGCGGATCCGGTCGGCGACAACGCGGTTGCGTTCCAGAAATATGTCAATCAGGAGGTGTCGCGCTGGGCCGTGCTGGTCAAGCAGTCCGGCGCCACCGTCGATTGAGTTTGCATCCCCGCATCATTCAAGGAAAGACCATGCTGTTAGACGTTCGCACCTACACCTGCCGCCCCGGCACGATCAAGAAGCATCTGGCGCTGTATGCCGAGCACGGCTACGCAATCCAGAGTCGCCACCTGGGCAAGCCGCTGGCCTACGCGCAGACCGACACCGGCAATGTCAACAGCTACATGCATATCTGGGTCTACGACAGTGCTGCCGATCGGGAAGCCAGGCGCCAGGCGTTGCAGAAGGACCCCGCATGGGCCGAGTACCTGAAGCTGAGCGCCGATGCCGCCTATCTGGTCAGCCAGGAAAACAAGCTGATGATCCCGGTACCGTTCTTCCAGTCCTGATCGCCGGTTCCATCAGCGCCAGCCGGGGTACGCCCATGCCAACCCGCCTGACGATCCCGGCGGTGGTCAGGCTTTTTGCCTTGCGACCGCAACCGGCGTTCAAGCGGCGCGAGGTCTCCGGCGGCGCGGCAAGCCGTGCCGCCGGCTTCAGGCGCGTGGGTTGAAGGGGTCCTTGATGGGATCGCCGTAGTTGACCCAGACGCTCTTCACTTCGGTGTACTCCTTCATCGTTTCGATGCCGTTCTCACGGCCCACGCCGCTTTCCTTGAAACCGCCGAACGGCGAGGCGTAATTTGTCTTGCGGTAGGTGTTGATCCATACGGTACCGGCCCGCAAGCGGGACGCGACCTGGTGGGCGCGCCGGATATCGCGGGTCCAGACACCGGCAGCAAGACCGAACCTGGTGTCGTTGGCGATGGCAACGGCGTCTTCTGCGGTGCGAAACCTGATCAGGCAGAGCACGGGGCCGAATACTTCCTCCTGCGCGATGCGCATGGAGTTGACCACGTCGCCGAAGATGGTCGGCTCCACGAAGAGCGAGCCTTCCTTGGCAAAGTCCGGCTTCTTGCCGCCGGTCAGCAAGGTGGCGCCTTCTTCCCTGGCAAGTTCGATATAACGCATCACCTTCTCGAATTGCGGACGGCAGGCGACGGTTCCCATCTCTGTTGCCATATCCTGTGGGTCGCCGATGATGATCCGCTTCGTCTTCTCGATCAGCGCCTCGGCAAAGCGCTCGTAGATATCTTCGTGAATCAGCGCGCGCGAACCCGCGAGGCAGGTCTGCCCCGTGGCGGCGAAGATGCCGGCGAGCACACCGTTCACGGCCCCGTCGATATCGACATCCGGAAACACGATGTTGGCAGACTTGCCCCCCAGCTCCAGCGTCGTCCTGACCAGCCTGGCGCCCGCCTTCTCGGCGATCTTCTTGCCCACTGCGGTGGAGCCCGTGAAGGCGATCTTGTCGATGCCACTGTGATTGACCAGCGCCTCACCGGTATCGCCCCACCCCGTCACCACATTGAAGACACCGGCCGGAAAGCCGGCCTTCTCCACCATCTCGGCCAGCAGCAGCGTGGAAATCGGCGTCACCTCGGACGGCTTGACCACCATCGTATTGCCCGCAGCCAGTGCCGGCGCCATCTTCCACATCAGCAAGGACAGCGGGCTGTTCCACGGCGTAATCGCCGCGACCACGCCTACCGGCTCGCGAACCGTATAGTTCAACATGTCCGGCACGCTCAGCGGAATACAGTCACCTTGCAGTGTCTCCGCCAGCCCGGCGTAGTAGTAGCAATACTTGGCCAAAGCCAGCGTCTGGCCACGGACCTCGCGGATCAGCTTGCCGTTCTCCCGCACCTGCGCTTCCGCCAGCTCGTCCACGCCGGCTTCGATCATGCCGGCGAGCCGGCGCAGCAGCTCCGCACGCCTTGCCGGCAGCGCCATGCTCCACGGTCCCGACTCGAACGCGGCGCGGGCGGCCCGGACGGCGGCGTCGACCTGCACGAGGCTCGCGTACGGCGCCGCCGCCCACACACTGCCATCCACCGGGCTAACACAGTCAAAATGCCTGTTCTCATCGGCAGCCACCCACTCGCCGCCAATATAGAGCTTGAAGTCTCGCGTTCTCATGTCACCTGTCTTGGGCGTACCGTGACACTCGAATATAGGACATGCGGCGAACGGCGTCTTCGCAATCTGCGCATGAAGCCAGCGCATGGACTCAGCGGCTGCCACCGCGCACCGGCTTTGCCTCGGTCGTCGTCGTGGGTGTCGCCGACGCACGGCTATGCCGTCGGCGATACCAGTGCGGCCGCTCCGCATCGACATGGATTGCCAGCCCCGGGGGCCGTTGCGACTCGAGCCGGGCGAACAGCTCGGTGAGGAATTCGATAAACGCGCGGATGCGCGGCAGTCGCCTCTGACTGGAACGGTACATCACCTGGATCGGCGGAGACTGCGTGGTTTCCCACCCCGCAAACGCGGGCACGAGCAGGCCTTTCGCCAGCGGCTCGCGTATCGTGAGATCCGTGAAACGGCCCACGCCCATCCCGGCAATCGCCGCATCGAGCACCACGTCGCGATGGCTGCTGATCAGCCACCCGCCTACCGCCACGGCTTGCTTGACACCGTTGCGCTCGTGCTCCCAGTAGTCCATCACTGTGCCCTCCTGGTCGCGGAACAGCAGGCAGGCATGGTGTTTGAGCTCGGCAATGGACTCCGGCATGCCGCGGCTGGCCCAGTAGGCGGGCGATGCACAGATCAGGAGGCGGGTGTCCGCCAGATGCCGTTGCACCATGCCAGGCTGCTGCGGCCAGCCATAAAGCACCATGATCTCGGCGGCGCTTGCTTCCGGAGCGTGGATCCGGTCGACGGTCCGCACATCGATCTGGATATCGGGGTAGCGCGCGTGAAATTCCTGCAGTGCGGGAAGAATGCAGTGCTGCGAAATGATCGGCGGCGCACCGACAACCAGCGTGCCATGCGGCCGGCTGGCGGCGCCACGAAGCGCCTCCTCGGCAAGCGCCAGGCGTTCGAGCAGCGGCGTGCAGGCCTCCAGATACGACGCGCCATCGGCCGTGAGCGCCACGCCCTGCGCGCTGCGGTCGAAGAGGCTGACGCCGAGGCTGCGCTCCAGCTCGCCAATCATGCGCGTGATGGCGGGAACACTGACGTTGAGTTGCCGTGCGGCCTGCGTAAAGCTGTGCCCCTGCGCGGCCGCAATAAAGAACTGCATCGCCCTCAGCTTGTCCATCAGTCCCTTCCCCGGAGACCCGCGGTGCCGCCCGGCGCGGCCTGCGTATGAACAAAATGTTAACGCCGGTTTTAGCCGTTTGGGAATTCCTAAACGTCAGGGTGAACCTTAGGATTTCCTCATCCGACCACAAAGGAGCGAGACGTGAGGACTTTGGGAAGCGATATCGGAGGGACCTTCACGGATTTTGTGCAGATCGACGAGGCGAGGGGCACCGTCGAGATCTACAAGACCCTGACCACACCAGACGATCCGTCTCGTGCCATCGAGCAAGGCGTGGCCGAGCTGGCGAGCCGCACCGGTGCCCACGATGGTGGACTCGACGCGATGGTGCACGGCACCACACTGGTCATCAATGCTGTGATCGAACGCAAGGGCGCAAAGACCGCGCTCATCACCACCAGGGGATTTCGTGACGTGCTCGAGATCGGCCGCGAAAAGCGCTTCGATGCCTACGATCTGCAGATCGACTTTCCGACACCGCTCGTCCCGCGCTATCTCCGCGCCGAGGTCAGCGAGCGGATGCATGCCACCGGCATGGTCCTGACGCCCCTCGACGAGGACAGCGTGCGCGCTGCCGTCGGCAAGCTGCTCGAGGAAGGCTGCGAATCGTTCGCGGTCTGCCTGCTCCACTCGTATCGCAATCCCGCCCATGAACTGCGTGTGCGGGAGATCATCGGCGAGATGGCACCGGGTTGTCCGGTGAGCCTGTCGTGCGAGGTGCTGCCCGAGATGAAGGAATACGAGCGGACCACCACCACCACCATCAACGCCTACGCCAAACCGGTGGCATCGCGCTACCTGACCCGGCTGCAACAGCGGCTGGAGGCGCGTCGCTTCGATGGCGAACTATTGATGATGCAGTCGAGCGGCGGCATCAACTCGGTGGATTTCGCGCGTGAGTTCCCGGTGCAGATTATCGAATCCGGACCGGCGGCCGGCACGCTCGGCGCCGCGCATTTTGCGCGGCTGGCCCGGCTCGACAAGGTGCTGGCCTTCGACATGGGCGGCACCACGGCCAAGCTCGCGCTGGTCGAGCAAGGCAAGGCCATCCTCACCAACGACTTCGAGGTGGCACATATCCATCGATTCAAGCCGGGCAGCGGCATTCCGGTGCGGATCTCGGTGGTCGACCTGATCGAGATCGGTGCGGGCGGCGGCAGCATCGCCAGGCCGACCGCGGTCGGCACGCTGCAGGTGGGGCCCGAGAGCTCGTCCGCGGTCCCTGGTCCCGCGTGCTACGGGCAGGGCGGCACGGAGCCGACGGTGTCCGACGCCGACCTGCTGCTCGGCTACCTCGACGCCGAACACTTCCTTGGCGGCCGTATGAAGCTCGACAAGGCGGCATCGGAACACGCCATCGCATCGCGTCTGGCCGAGCCGTTGCATATCTCGGTCGACGAGGCGGCGTTCGGCGTACACGCCATCGTCAACGAGAACATGGCTTCCGCGGCCAAGGCCTACGTGAGCGAGAAGGGGGAGAACCCCGGCAGTTGCGCGCTGGTCGGCTTTGGCGGGGCCGGCCCGGTGCATGCCTGCGACCTAGCCGCGCGGCTTGGCATCGAGACCGTGCTCATTCCCCCGCGCGCCGGTGTCGCGGCGGCGTTCGGCATGATCGTCGCGCCGATTACGTATGGTGCCGTACGGTCGCGTCGCACGCTGCTGTCGACACTGTCGGCAGATGGCCTGGCGGAGATCTATCGCGACATGCGAGCCGAATGCACGCAGCGTCTGCCACGCACCGTAGCCCCGGCAGACGTGACTTTCGAATGCAGCGTGGACATGCGCTATCTCGGCCAGGGCTACGACGTAACCGCGACCTTTCCGGAGCGTGGCGATCATGAGGCGACCATCGCCGCCATGCGCGCCGCCTTCGAACGCACGTATCAGAAGCTGTACGGCCGCATCTTCACCGATCTGCCGCTCGAAATCATGAACTTCCGCATGACCGCAAGCGCCAGCCGGCGTGTGCCGGTAGTCGCGGGCACCGACGCCGCCGCAAGCGGCGATGGCAAGATCGGCACGCGCCGGGCGTATTGTCCCAAGCTGCGCGCGTGGACCGAGTTTCACGTGCATCGCCGCATGGCGATCGCCCCCGACGTCAGTTTTCCCGGGCCGGCCATCGTCGAGGAGAACGAGTCCACCACGGTCATCCCGAGTGGTGCGCGTGCCCACGTGGACGCGCACGGCAGCTTGATCGTCAAACTTGCAGCCTGAAGGGGGAACCATGCAGCAGAACAGTATGCAACAGCATCATGCACAGCCGGACCGCCAGGAAGCCGGCTTCCATATCGATCCGGTCACGCTCGAAATGCTGTGGCGACGACTGGTGTCGATCGTCGGCGAGCTCGGTTCGACGTTGCGTCGTACCTCGTTCTCGACCGTGGTCCGCGATATCGGCGACTACGGTTGCGCCATCTTCGACTCACAGGGGCGCCTGCTGGCACAGACGCCGGACAGCACGCCGGGACTGTGCGGCCCGCTCGGTTCGATGCTGAAGTCTTTTCTGCGGCAGCATCCGCCGTCCACGCTGTCACCGGGCGACGTACTGATCGGCAACGACCCCTGGGCCGGCAGCGGACATCACAACGATGTCAGCATCCTGATTCCGGTCTTCCGCGGCACGATCTGCATCGGCTATGTGGTGACGTGCTGCCACCACGTCGATATCGGCGGCCGGCGCGCCACCACCGAGAGCCGGGACAACTATGAGGAAGGCCTGCGCATTCCGCCGCTGAAGTTTTATCGCGCCGGCGATATCAATACCGATGTGCTGGCGTTTATCGAGCGCAATGTGCGCTCCCACGAAACCGTCATCGGCGATCTGGGCGCGCAGGTGTCCGCCTGCCACGTCGGCGGGCAACGCATGCGCGAGATTTGCGACGAGATGGGATGGTCCGACCTCGACGGACTGGCCGACGAGATCGTCACGCGCAGCGAAGCGGTGACACGGCAGGAAATCCGCAAGCTGACCCAGGGGACGTTCCGGCATGAGGCGAAGATCGACATCGTGGGCGGGGAGACCATCGTCATCCGTACGGCGGTGACCATCGATGGCGACGAGATTACCGTCGACTACAGCGGATCGTCGCCGCAGGTCAAACCCGCCATCAACTGCACCTTGTCCTATACGGCCGCGTACACCGTGTTTGGCGTGCTATGCATGCTGAACCTGCCGGTCGCCGTCAACGAAGGCACCCTGCGTCCGATCCGCGTGGTGGCGGACGAGGGCAGCGTGCTGCACTGCACGTTCCCCGCGCCGGTCTTTGGCCGCACCGCGATCGGGACGTTCCTGCCCGATCTGGTTTACCTCGCCGTGGCACAGGCCGCCCCGGACCGCGTATGCGCAGGCGCCGGAGCCACGCCGATGTGGGGCCAGTACATGTTCGGGAAGCGCCGCGATGGGGCCGATTTTGCACCGTTCAACGTCTCCAGCGGCGGACTCGGCGCGCGCGCCCGCAAGGACGGGGTGTCCTGCCTGGCCTTCCCCTACAACGTGGGCAATACGCCGGCCGAGGTCATCGAGAGCGAAGTACCGATGATCGTGGAAGAACGCGCGCTCTGGGAAGATTCCGCGGGTCCTGGCATGTTCCGCGGTGGCCTGGGCCAGAAGTACGTCCTGCGCTTGCTGGAGGACGATCTCGGCCCTGTGGGGGACGTGCTTGCGAGCTTTCGCGGCGGACGCTTTATCTATCCGCCGGAAGGTGTGCTGGGCGGCGGCAATGCACCCTGCGGATTCCTTTCGATCCGCGGTACGCGCGAAGATGCGGGACGACAGGTCATCGTGCGCGCGGGTGACCGCATCGTCAGCCATATCCCCGGAGGAGGCGGCTACGGGGACCCGAGGCGGCGCTCACGCGCGGCAATCGAAGACGATTTGCGCAACGGACTGATATCGCCCGAACATGCCCGCGACAAGTACGGCTACCAGCCGGAGACCAGCCTGTCATGACCTACACGGCCGCCAGACCTCGTGTCTCGGGCGGCCTTTGTGCTTGTATCCCCCTCTCGTTGTCAGGAGCCGGACATGAAACGACAAATGGAACGTTGGTTGCTCTCGCTTTCCGCCATGGTGCTGCTCACGGTCGCGCCATCCGCCGGCGCACAGTCCGGCGCGCAGTCCGGTACGCCGTCCGGCTACCCTTCCCGGCCGATCAAACTGGTCGTGCCCTGGGCAGCGGCCGGCACGGTCGACATGGTGGCGCGCCTGCTGGCGGAGCGGCTTGGCGCCCGCCTGGGCCAATCCGTGGTCGTGGAGAACCGTCCCGGTGCGACCGGGCAGATTGGCTCGCAGTCGGTGGCGCGTGCGCCCGCCGACGGCTACACCCTGTTGCTGATGTCGGCCACCGTCCATACCGTATCGCCGAACCTGCAGAAGTCCATGCCGTTCGACCCCATCGACGACTTCACCCCGATCTCGCAGGTCGTATCGTTCCCGTATGTGATGGTGGTGTCCGCCGCGAGCCCATACAAATCCGTGGCCGACCTCGTGGCGGCGGCACGCCGGGAGCCTGGCAAGATCTCGTATGCGTCGTTCGGCATCGGCAGCGCGCCGTACCTGATCAGCGAATACTTCGCGATGTCCACCGGCATCAAGCTGCTGCACGTCCCCTACAAGGGAGCCGCGCCGGCCATCACCGATGTGCTGGGTGGTCAGGTGACGTTCTTTATCGACTCGCTGCCGTCGCCGCTGGCCCAGATTCGGGGCGAGCGCCTGCGCGCGTTGAGCGTAACCACGCCGCAGCGTTCCCCCACGCTGCCTGACGTGCCGCCGTTGTCGGAAACGATACCGGGGTTCGAAGCCATCGCGTGGCTAGGCATCGCGGCGCCGCCGCATACGCCCGCTGAGATCGTGGACAAGCTGAATCAGGCGATCAAGGAGATGTCGCAGGAGCCCGAGTACGATGCCAAGCTGCGCGCCGCCGGCCTGGTGCCAGTGTTCAGCCAGTCTCCGGCCCAATTTCGCGCCTGGCTGGTTGCGCAGAAGCAGTACTGGGGCGACTTCGTACGGAAGGCCAGGATTCCGCTGGCCGACTAGCGCATCCGATGCCGCACCCCGTGCGGCATCGCTCGACTTCAGTTACCCGTCCCGATGCGGATTTGCGCGCTGCGTGGCAGCGGATGATCACGCGAGATCGTTTCTGCGAGGAAACGCGTGACCGCCTTGATGCGCGGCAGATACTGCAAGTCCCGATGGACCGTCATCCAGATGGTCCGGCTTGCCTTGACCTGGCCTTCGAGGACCTTGACCAGACCGAAGCGTTCCGCCCGGGAGAACGACGGCAGCATCACGATGCCGGCCCCTGCCGCCGCCGCGAACAACTGCGCGATCATGCTCGACGACTGGAAGCCGATGCGTGGCCGCGTGATGGCTTCGTCGAGCCAGCGCACCGTATCGAGCTGGATCAGGTCGTCGACGTAGGTCGCGAACGCATGGTCGTGCAGGTCGCCGGGGCTTTGCGGCGTGCCATGCCGGGCGAGGTAATCGGGCGAAGCATAGAGATGCAGCGGGAACGCACCGATCGGCACCACGTCGAGCGACTTGCCGTCGGGCGGGAAGAAGCTCAGGAACACATCCGCCTCGCGCTGGTTCACATGCATCTGTTGCGTGGTGGTCACCAGCTCGACGGCGATCTTCTGGTATCGCTGCGCGAAGCGGACAAACTCGCCGGACAGGTATAGCGACGCAATCCCCTCCATGGTGCCAACGCGCACCGTACCGGACGGTTCCTTGTGCGAGCCGCCGAGAAATTCGCCGAGCGCGACCACATTGGATTCCATCGCCTCGACATACTCGAGCAGGGCCTGCCCGCGCGCGGTGATATGCAGGCCCTGGTTGTCGCGCTCGAATACCGGTGCATTGATCGCTTCTTCCAGCCTGCTGATGTGACGGCTGATGGTCGACTGGTCGCACTTGAGCCGGCGGGCGGCCCCGCCCAAGGTGCCGGCGCGCGCCACTTCCAGGAAGATTTTCAGGTCGTGCCAGTTCGGGTTGATTTGGGACATGGCGCAAAAAGCCTGCAGGGGTTTCTGCAAGCATACCCGCCGTTTCAGGGAAAACCCTCTAGGCACTTTCCCTGTGCAATCCGCCCCAGACAAGGGCGAGCGGTGCCTTGCAAATTTGCAAGGCGGGGCGCGGAAGTTCGGCTTTTCACGCGCGGCTGGCGTCTCTAATCTTCCGTCGCAGCGGCACCGCAGGGTGTCCCCGCCTCGCGCCCATGCCAGTGGAGCGCGGTCCCTTCCCTTCCCAACCGTTGAGGTTCGTCATGCCCAAGTCGACCGACTATCACGCGCTCTTCGACCATCCACAGTTTGCCGAGCTGGTACGCCAGCGGCGGATCGTGATGGTCCGGCTGTTTGCCATCAGCATGGCGTTCTTCTTCTCGCTGCCGCTGATTTCCACGTTCGCGCCTCAACTGCTGCTGATCCGGATCACGCCGTCCACCACGCTCGGTCTCTGGTACAACGTGGCGCAGTACTTTATCGGCGGTGCCATCGCCTGGCGCTATGCGGTGCAACTGCGCCGCCTCGATGCCATGGCCGCGGCACTCACCACCGGCGCCAGGGAAGCCATGGCACCGCGCCCGGCCGGCGCCGTGGCGCAACGCGCCGTCGCCTGAGGGGCCGCCATGTTCAAACGCATCCTGTGCGCCCTGCCGCTCAGCGCGGCCAGCGGCGCTGCCCTGGCCAACGTCCCCACGCTGGTCAGCGCCGACAATCGCGGCCTGACCTTCGGCGTGTTTGCCGTGCTGTTTCTGCTCACGCTCGGCATTACCTGGGTCGCGGCACGCCGCAATGCGACCGCGAGCGATTTCTATACCGCGGGCGGTGGCATCGGTGCCCGCATGAACGGGCTCGCCATCGCGGGGGATTACCTGTCCGCGGCGGCCTTCCTCGGCGTCTCGGGCCTGATCGCGCTGTATGGCCTGGATGGCATCAGCTATGTGGTGGGCTTCTTCGTCTCCTTTATCCCGGTGCTGATCCTGATCGCCGAGCCTTGCCGCAACCTCGGCAAGTTCACGCTCGGTGACGTGCTGGCGTTCCGCAACAACTTCCGCGCCACCAAGCTGGTGGTGGCGGTATCGAGCATCCTGGTGGCGCTGTTCTACATGGTGCCGCAGATTGTCGGCGGTGCCGTGATCGTGCGCGCGCTGATCGGCATTCCGTACGAGCTGTCGGTAACGGCCGTGGGTGTGCTGATGCTGATGTACGTGCTGTTTGGCGGCATGCGTGCCACCACTTCGGTGCAGGTGCTCAAGGCGATCCTGCTGATCTCGTTCTGCCTGATCCTGGTGATGCTGTCGTGGATGCCGTATGGCTTCAATATCGAAGCCTTCTTCCGTGGCGTGATCAGCGATGCGGCCATCCAGCAGCACGTGCAGGGATTGGTGGGGGGTGGCTCGTCGCTCAGCGTGGCCGACGCCGGACAACGGCTGCTGGCCCCGGGCCTGTACCTCAAGAACCCGCTGGAGCAGATTTCGCTCGGCATGGCCCTGGTGCTGGGCACGGCGGCAATGCCGCATATCCTGATGCGCTTCTTTACGGTGCCCAACGCCAAGGCCGCACGCAAGTCGGCGTTGTACGCGATGTTCGCCATCGGCCTGTGTCACCTGCTGATCGTCGTGATCGGGTTTTCCGCCGCGTTGAACGTGGGCCCCAAGGCCATTCTCGCCATGGACAAGGGCGGCAACCTCGCTGCGCCGATGCTGGCCCAGTTTCTGGGCGGCGGACCGGACAGCCTGCTCGGCAATTTCATGCTCGCCATCGTCGCGGCGGTCTCGTTCGCGACCATCGTGGCCGTGGTCGCGGGCCTGACGCTGGCAGCGGCGTCGTCGCTGGCTCACGATGTCTACGTCGGTGCCATCAAGAATGGCGTGGCCACGGAACGCGAACAGGTCGCGGCCGCGCGTGTCGCCACCCTGTTGATGGCCGCGATCTCGGTGGGCGCGGGCATCGCCGCCAAGGGCCAGAACGTGGCGCAGCTGGTGGGCCTCGGCTACGCGGTGGCGGCCTCGGCCAACCTGCCCGCGCTGGTGTGCACGCTGTACTGGCGGCGCTGCAATACCGCTGGCGTGGTGGCGGGTGTGGTCGGCGGCACGCTGCTCTCGATCGGGCTGGTGCTGGTCTCGCCCAACATGACCTATCCGCTGCTGCAGAGGGAAGCGGCCATGAAGACGGCGACCACGCTTGCGCGGCAGATCGAGAACACGCAGGACGCGACGCAACGGCAGAAGCTGGCTGGGCAGCTTGGTGCGGCGCAGGCCACCGTGGCAGCGATTCCCGACGACGCGCGCAGCATCGTGGGCCTGCGCAAGCCGCTGATCGCACTGCGCAACCCCGGGATCATTTCCATCCCGTTCGGCTTTTTCCTGGTCTTCCTGTTTTCCCTGCTCAGCCGCAGCCGGCTCTCCGAGTCGCGCTGGGCCGAACTTTCCGTGCGCCGTGAAACGGGCATCGGCGCGGCCGAGGCCGTGGCGCACTAACCTGCTACTGCACACACCATCATGACTCTACCTATCGTCAAGGTCGCGGCCGCGCATGCCGCGCCCGTGTATATGAACGCCGCCGCCACGGTCTCCAAGGCGGTCTCGCTGATCGAGGAAGCCGCGCGCCATGGCGCCGAGCTGGTCGTGTTTCCGGAATCGTTCGTGCCGGGCTTTCCGGTATGGGCGGCCCTGTGGGCACCGATCTATAACCACGACTGGTTCCGGCGCATGGTGTCGAACAGCATCCTGGTGGACGGCCCCGAGATGGCGCAGATCCAGGCCGCGGCGCGGCGCCATGGCGTCCTCGTCTCGCTTGGCTTCAGTGAAAGCACCGAGGTCAGCGTCGGCTGCATCTGGAATTCGAATGTCCTGATCGGCGACGACGGCACGCTCCTCAATCACCATCGCAAGCTGGTGCCCACCTTCTACGAAAAGATGGTGTGGGCTCCGGGCGACGGCCACGGCCTGCGCGTGAGCAATACCCGCATCGGCCGCATCGGTGCACTGATCTGCGGCGAGAATACCAACCCGCTCGCGCGGTATTCGCTGGCGGCACAAGGCGAACAGATCCATATCTCGGCGTGGCCGGCGATCTGGCCCACGCGCATGCCCGGCTCCGGCCAGAACTTCGATAACCTCGCGGCCAATCGCATTCGTGCCGGCGGCCATTCGTTCGAGGCCAAGGCCTTCGGCATTCTCAATGCCGGCTTTCTGGACCGGACCATGTTCGATGCGCTTGCCGCCAGCGGCGACCGCCAGGCGATCGAGGTGCTGGAGAACACACCGCGCGCGGCCACGCAGTTCCTCGATCCCACCGGGGCCGTGATCGGCGATACGCTGCAAACCGAGGAAGGGCTCGCGTATGCGACGTTCGACCTCAACGCGTGCATCGAGCCGAAGCAGTTCCACGATATCGTGGGGTACTACAACCGCTTCGATGTGTTCAATGTGGAGATCGACCGGCGGCGGCTGACACCCGCGCGGTTCTCGCCCGACGGTCCCGCAACGCCAACGCAGCAGGCCAGCGGTGAACGGGCCGGCGCGGATGCCGCGCTACTCGACGTGATCTGAACCCGCCGCTACGGGGCAGCGGCAGCCGGCCGCGCCATCGATCGAACGATGGATGCTTGGCCGGCGTGCTGCCGCGCGCATCGACCGGCTCAGGAAAGAAACCAGTCGATCTCGGCGGCGAAGCTTTCGATTTCCTGAAACAGGAACGCATGGCCGGCGTCCGGGTAGAGCACCAGTTTGGCATCGGGCGCCTGCTGCGATAGCACGTAGGAACGATACGCGGGCAACATGACGTCATGCGCGCCATTGGCCACCAGCATGGGCAAACGCAGTTCGGCCGCACGATGCAGCACACCCTCCCATGACGAGATGGCCTTGACCTGTGCCATAAAGGCCTCGGCCGACACGGCGGGACCGCGATCGGGCTGGGCCGCGATGCGTGCCAGTGACGAGCGGCCCGCGGTGACGGCCGCTTCCGTCTCGGGGAAAAAGAGAAACAGAAAATCCTCAGTGCCGTTGACGGGCCGCGTCATGACCTGCGGCACGCGCGGATGAGGCTGCGGACCGTCCTTGATACCGCCCGGGCTGGACCCCGCCACGATCAGGCGGCGCACCAGGTGGGGTGCGTCCAGCGCCAGCTGCTGTGCGACCACCCCGCCGAGCGACCAGCCGAGCACGTCCGCGTGGGGGACATCCAGGGACTCGATCGCCTCGGCGGCGACCGCCGCCATGCCGGCGATCGATTCGGGCGTCTTGCCCGCCGATCTGCCGACGCCGGCACTATCGAACCAGACGACGCGACGGTCGGCCGAGATCGCGTCGAGAAACGCCGGATCCCAATCGTCCATGGTGCCGCGAAAGCGTTGCAGCAGGACGAGCGGGATGCCGCCCGCGGGTCCGGTTTCACGCGCGGCCAGGCGGCCATGCGAGGTCTCGATGGGGAACGATCGGGTCATGGTGTCATGATCTTGTCAGGGCGATCCACGAAGCGTAGCCGCGGCCGCCGGGACCCGATATGACGAATGCGCCTATCTTTAGGTCATTCGGCCTCGTCCGCCGTCACCGTGGCAAAACCGCGTCGCAGCGTGCTGGGCGGCATGCCGTAGGCGCGCACAAAGGCGCGCCGCATGCGGTCGCGATCGGCAAAGCCGGTGTCGCGCGCCACCGTATCCATTTGATGACGCCCATCCTCGAGCATGGCGCGTGCAGCCTCCAGCCGCAGCATCTCGACCGCCTTGGCCGGCGACTGGCCGGTTTCTTCACGGAAGATGCGGCTGAACTGGCGCGGCGACAGGCTCGCCGCGTCGGCCAGCTCCTCCACCGTCAATGGGTTGCGCAGATGTTCCTTGGCATAGGTGAGCGCGCGCCTGACGCGATCGCTGCGCGGCTCCAGTTCCAGCAAGGCGGAGAATTGGGACTGGCCACCGAGGCGCCGGTGATAAACCACGAGGCGGCGCGCGACGTTGCGCGCCAGCGCGGCGCCATGATCGCTTTCGATCAGCGCAAGCGCCAGGTCCATGGCCGCGGTCATGCCGGCAGAGGTCCAGATATTGCCGTCCTGGACAAAGATCCGGTCTTCGTCCACGCGCACTTCCGGAAAGCGCTCCTGCAGGCGGCGTGCATGCAGCCAGTGGGTGGTGGCGGTCTTGCCGTTGAGCAGGCCGGCCTCGGCCAGCGCGAATGCGCCCGTGCATACGCCCGCGACACGGCGCGCCTCGTCACCGGCGCGCGCGATAAACGACCTGAGCGCGGGGCTCATCGGGCCGGGTGCCCGGATGCCGGCCACCATCAAGGTATCGGGCATCTCGCCGAAGGCGGTGGTCTCGATGCCGACACCGATGGTCGAGTGCACCGTGCCGCCGGACTGGGACAGCACCGTCATCCGGTAGCCATCCTCACCGAGCTCCACATTGGCGAGTTCGAACGCCGTGAGCGCGGTGAAGCCCATGATCTGGAAGCCGTCTTCAAGTATCAAGCCGATCTGTCGCATAAGTTATCGCCTTGAATCAACGGCCCTCGTTTGCTTTTCACTGACGGCCCCAATGTATTCACATGCCATCGGGCCGTCAAGTTCGGACACCGTGCTGTCCGGATTTGCTTCGCGGATGTCCTGATTTTCCGCACGCTCGCGCCGTGTCCGGAAACTCCGTCAATACGTCAGTCGCGCGGCCAGGCGCCTGTCTATGCTTGGCGTCACCGTGAGCACCCCGCCACATGGTCAGCCATCCGCAATCAGTCCAAGGACAGCAATATGCCCTCACCCATCGGAACCGCACTCGTCACCGGCGCATCGTCCGGCATCGGTGCCATCTATGCCGACCGCCTCGCGGCACGCGGCCACGACCTGCTGCTCGTGGCACGCAACGAAGATCGCCTGCGCGCGCAGGCGGAGAAGCTCGGCAGCCGCCACGGCGTCAAGGTGGACATCATGGTCGCCGACCTGACCGACCGTGCCGACCTCCGTACCGTGGAGACGCGTCTGGCGACCGACCAATGGATCAGCGTGCTGGTCAATAACGCCGGCTTCGGCGGCGCCAGCACGCTGGCGCAGTCGGCTGTCGACGACATGGAACGCATGATCGACGTCAACGTGACCGCGATCATGCGGCTCTGCTATGCCGCCGCACCGGCCTTTGTAGCGCGCGGCACCGGCACCATCATCAATATCGCCTCGATCGTGGCCATCGCCCCGGAGATCCTCAACGGCGTGTACGGCGGCTCCAAGGCGTTCGTGCTGGCCTTCAGCCGCTCGCTGAAGAAGGAACTGGCCGAGACCGGCGTCAAGGTGCAGGTGGTGCTACCCGGTGCGACCGGCACCGCGTTCTGGGATACCGCCGGCATGCCCGCCTCCAATCTTCCGGAAAGCTGGGTGATGACGCCGGAGACGCTGGTCGACGCCGCCCTGCACGATCTGGACGCCGGCACCTTTGCCTCGATCCCGTCCCTGCACGACGAGAAACAGTGGCAGGCGTGGGAAACCGCACGCGAGGCCATGTCGCCGAACCTGTCCTCCCGCGTGGCCGCGCCGCGCTACGACGCCTGAGGTCGGCCATGCAACTCACCGGCAATACCATTTTCATCACGGGCGGCACTTCCGGCATCGGCCTCTCGCTCGCCAAGGCTTTCCATGCCCTCGGTAACAAGGTCATCGTCGCCGGCCGCCGCAAGGCGCTGCTCGACGAGATCGCCGCCACGCACCCCGGCATGGAGGGCGTGGAACTCGACATCGCCGATGCCGCCGACATCGCGCGCGTGGGCAAGGCGCTGATCGCCCGGTACCCGACGCTCAACGTGCTGGTCAACAACGCGGGCATCATGCCGTTCGACGACCCCGCCACCTCGATCGACGCAGGCGTGTCCCGCCGCATTCTCGACACCAACCTGCTCGGCGCGGTGCTGATGACATCGGCCCTGGTCGAGCACCTGAAGGCCCAGCCGCGCGCCACCATCCTCTACAACACGTCGGTGCTGGCCTATGTGCCGATCGCGACCAATGCCGTGTACTCGGCGTCCAAGGCCGCGTTGCACTCCTATGCGCTGTCGCAGCGCTTCATGCTGCGCGACACCAGCGTGACGGTGCAGGAGATTGCCCCGCCCTGGGTCGACACCGACCTGATCAAGAAGAGCGGCGATCCGCGCGCCATGCCGCTGGAAGACTTTATCGCCGAGACCATGCAAGGCCTGGCGACCGAGGAGCCGGAAGTCTTCGTCGAGTCGATTCGCGCCATGCGCGACAACCCCCGGACTGGGCGAGCATGGGCTGGTGCACGCGTTCAACCAGAGCATCGCCGAGAACCCCATCCCCGTCTGATGGCATGTCCTGCCGGGCGCCCCTCCGCACGGCAGCTTTCCAGGAGTTACCGCCCCCATGACTACCCTGACAATCAACGGCAAGACGCACGACGTTGACGCCGACCCTTCCACGCCGCTGCTATGGGCCTTGCGCGACAACCTCGGCATGACCGGCACCAAGTTCGGCTGCGGCATGGCTGCATGCGGCGCCTGCACGGTGCACCTCAACGGTGCCGCCACGCGCAGCTGCGTGATGCCGATTTCCGCCACCGCCGGCATGCAGATCCAGACCATCGAAAGCATGGGCGAGGACAAGGTCGGTCGCGCCGTGCTAGATGCATGGATCCGGCATGACGTCGCGCAGTGCGGCTACTGCCAGAACGGACAGGTCATGAGCGCGGTGGGGCTGCTCCGCACCAGGCCACGGCCGACCGACGCCGATATCGACCAGGCCATGGCCGGCAACATCTGCCGCTGCGGCACCTATCAACGGATTCGCGCGGCCATCAAGGATGCCGCGCGTGCCCTCGCCTGAAGGAGCAGACCGTGCGCAATCGCGGCATTGAAGCGCTGGCGGGCGGTGCCCGCCCCGGCGTACCGTCGGCGTCCGCAACCAATGCGGGCATCGCACCGCTCTCGCGGCGCAGCTTTCTCAAACTGACCAGCCTGGCCGGCGGCGGCTTCGCGCTCGGCATTGGCGTGCTACCCGCCACCGTCGCGGCCGCCGCCGACGAGGGGGCAGCCACCAGAACGCCCTACCCGCCACAGGCCTTCCTGATCATCGCGCCGGACAACACCGTCACCATCGCGGTGAACCGTCTCGAATTCGGCCAGGGCGTGCATACCGCGCTGCCGATGATCCTGGCCGACGAACTCGAGGTCGACTGGAAGAACGTGCGTTCGGTGCTGCCCCCCGCCGGCGATGCCTACCGCGACCCCGGCTTCGGCATCCAGATGACGGGCGGCTCCACCGCGCTGGCTCACTCTTATCAACAGTATCGCGAGCTTGGCGCACGGGCGCGCGCGATGCTGGTGGCGGCCGCCGCGCAGCAGTGGCAAGTCGCGCCCGAGCGCTGCGTGGCCGCCCAGGGCGTGGTGACCTCCGGCACGCACCGCGCCACCTACGGCGAACTGGCCAGCGCGGCCATGCGCCTGCCGGTGCCGCAGGCCGTTACGCTCAAGGACCCCTCGCAGTTCCGCATCATCGGCAAGCCCACGCCACGGCTCGATGCGGCGTCCAAGCTGCGTGGCGACGCGGTGTTCGGACTCGATACGCGACTGGACGGCATGGTGGTGGCGGTGGTCGCCCATCCGCCGCGCTTTGGCGGCAAGGTCAAGTCGTTCAAGGATGACAAGGCGCGCGCGATTGCCGGCGTGGTGGATGTGCTGCAGGTTCCGGTGGATCGCGGCGGCAATGGCATCGCGGTGGTGGCGCGCGGCTACTGGCCGGCCAAGCTCGGCCGCGACGCCTTGCAGATCGAATGGGAAGATGCGGGCTCGAAGGTCAGCACGCAGGCGCTGTTCGAGGAATACAGCAAGCTCGCCACGCAGCCCGGGCTGGTGGCGCGCCCGCTGGAGGGCGGCGACATCCAGTCGGCCCTGGCGCGCGCCACACGCGTGATCGATGCCGAGTACCGGCTGCCCTACCTCGCGCACGCCCCCATGGAACCGCTCAATTGCACCTTCCAGGCGGAGGTCAGCGGCGGCAAGGCCACCAGCGTCAAGGCGTGGATCGGCTCGCAATTCCAGACCATCGACCAGGCGGCCATCGCGCATACGCTGTCGTTGCCGCCAGAAAAAGTCACGCTCAACACGATGATGGCGGGTGGCGGCTTTGGCCGCCGCGCCGTGCCCACCGCCGATTATGTGGCGGAAGCTGCCGGCGTGCTGCGCGCGTGGATCGCGAAGGGGCATACCGAACCGCTCAAGGTGATCTGGAGCCGCGAGGACGATATCAAGGGCGGCTATTACCGTCCGCTGCACGTCCATCGCGCGCGCATCGGCTTCGACGCCAGGGGTCAGGTGGTCGCGTGGCAGCATACGATCGTCGGCCAGTCGATCATCACCGGTACCCCGTTCGAGCCGGCGCTGGTCAAACATGGCGTGGATTCCACCATGACCGAAGGCATCGTGCAGAACGACTACGGACTGCCGCTGCACCTGACCGTGCACCACCCCAAAGTCGATGTCGCGGTCCTGTGGTGGCGCTCGGTGGGCAATACCCATACGGGCTTCGTCAAGGAAACGCTGATCGACGAGATGGCTACCGCGGCAAAGCAGGATCCGGTGGCATGGCGCATGGCACAACTCGATGCCAGGACACACGCGCGGCATCGCGCGGCGCTGCAACTGGCGGTAGGCAAGTCCGGCTATGGCAAGCGCAAGCTGCCCAAGGGGCGTGCCTGGGGCGTGGCGCTGCACGAGTCGTTCGATACCGCGGTGGCCTACGTCGTCGAGGTCTCGCTCGGCAAGGGCGAAGCGCGCGTGCATCGCGTGACTGCGGGCGTGCATGCCAATCGCGTGGTCAATCCGTTGACGGCCGAGGCGCAGGTACAAGGTGCATGCGTATTCGCCATGGCGATGATGAAGCCCGGCTTTGCGATCGACATCGAGAACGGCGTGGTGAAAAACAGCAACTTCCCCGACTACCCGCCGCCACGCATGCCGGAGACGCCGCAGATCGATGTGCACTTCGTGCCGTCCGAGGATCCGCCCACGGGGCTGGGCGAGCCCGGCGTGCCGGGCCTCGCGCCGGCGGTCGCCAATGCGCTGTTCCGCCTGACCGGCAAGCGGCAGCGGCAATTGCCATTCGTGCTGGCTTGACACGTTGCCCGCCACGCTGCGTCCACGCCGGCATCGCGCGCTGGCGTGACGGGCGACCCAGTGCCCCGGCAGCACGCCGCACTGCCGGCAACGGCTGGCCTACCCGAGGTCGGCCAGCCGTTGCCGACAGAAACTCACAAACTGCTGCGCCGCCGCCGATTGTCCCTGCGCCGGATGAAACGCCAGCACCGAGCGAAAGCGCACCGGCGCCACCAGCGGTACGCTGCGCAGCCCCAGCGGCACATAGACACGCGCCACCAGTGGATTGGTAATGGCCAGGCCTGCGCCGGCCAGCACGAGCGCACACTGCGTATGGCTATAGGGGGTGGTCGCCACAAAGCGCGGTGTCACGCCCTGCCCGGCCAGGGAGGCTTCCAGTTGGCGCTGCGCCGGGTCCGTGCTGTCTAGCCCGATCAGCGGCGCTTCGGCCAGATCCTCGACGCCGACCCGGGCGCGAGCGGCAAACGGGTGCGTCGCGGGCACGGCGCAGACCGCCTGGACCGCGTAGAACTCTGAAGCCGTCAGGCCGCTGGTGTCGGCCTCATCGCCCATAAAGGCGATATCGAGCTCCCGCTGCAGCAGGCGTTCACGCAGGCCGCGGGAGCTGTCCACCTCGAGCTGGCAGCGCACGCGCGGATAGTGATGAATGAAATCCGTCACGGCCGCCGGCATGACGCTGGAGGCCATCGCATGCAGCGCGCCCACGCGCAGCACCGTGTCCTCGTTGGAGCGCAGGTGGTTCACCTTGCGCTGCACGGCGTCAAGGCCGACATAGACACGATCGACCTCGTCCATCAGTGACGTGGCTTCCGGCGTCGGCACCATGCGGCCCTTGGTCCGGTCGAACAGGCGCAGCCGTGCCGCCTTCTCCAGTTGCAGCACGATCTGGGTCACCGCCGGCTGGCTGATATGGAGCGCGGCAGCGGCGCGGCGTGCGGAGCCCAGTCGCATGACCATGCGGAACACCTCGATCTGGCGGGCACTGATTGGCGCCTCAGGGTCCGTTGCCATCATCCATCCTATAAGTTTTACTTAATCAAAACCACAAATCGCCTTCGCTTGCCCCGTACCGCCTCACATAGACTGCGGCCATGACCATTTGCCCAGTCTCCATGGATCCAAGCCGTCCCCAACCAGCCGCCCGTCCGGTGGCAAACCCCGCGTTGCATGCACTGCGATGCATTACCTGTCACGCCGAGTATCCTCTCGCCGACCTGCCGGAAGGCTGCCCGGCCTGTGCCCGCACCGGCCAGCCGAGCAGTCTCGAAGGCGTCTATCGCCACCATGGCGACGGCGAGCTGGATTTTGCCGCAAAAAGCGGAAGTTATACATGGGGGCATTGGCTGCCATATCTGGACGGCGTGTCGCTAGGCGAAGGCAACACGCCTTGCCTACCGGTGCCGCAGCTGGCAGCGCAGGCAGGCGTGGCATCGCTGTGGATCAAGAACGAGGGCGCCAATCCCACCGGTTCGCACAAGGACCGCATGTCGGCGCAGGCCATCTGCCGCGCCCTCGATACCGGTGCGCGCGAAGTGGTGCTTGCGTCGAGCGGCAACGCGGCCGTCTCCGCCGCGGCCTATTGCGCGGCGGCCGGGCTTGAGTGCGAGGTGGCGACCTATCGGGAATTGCCGGCCGTATTCGATGCCGCGCTGCGTTGCTACGGCGCCCGCCGGGTCATTTGCGAGACCGGACATGCGCGTTGGGATCATGTGCGCAGACGCGTGAGGGAGGATGGCGCCTTTGCGCTGACCAATTTCAGCGTGCCGGCAGTCGGCAGTCCGGTCTTTGGCGTGGAGGGATATCGCGCGGTGGCGCTGGAGTGGGTGGCGCAAGGCTGCCTGCCCGACCATGTGATGGTGCCGACCGCGCGCGGCGACCTGCTCTGGGGCATCTACAGCGCGCTGCGCGATCTGGTGGCACTTGGCCGCCTGGCACGGATGCCGAAGCTATGGGCCATCGAGCCATTTGCGCGCCTGCAACGGGTACTCGCGGGGGCCTCGCTGCAAGGCGATTTTGCCGGCCGCACGCGTCAGTTCTCGACGGCGGGGTCGACCGTGACCGCGCAGCAGGTGCATGCCATCACGCGGTCCGGCGGCGGTGCCCTCGTCGTCGACGATGCCGCCGCGCGGGAGGGCACGCGCGCGTTGGCCGGCGCCGGCTTCTGGGTCGAGTGGTGCGCGGGCGCGGGCTTTGCCGCGACCCAGGCACTTAGCGCCCAGGGACGGATCGCCGCCACCGAAACGGTCCTGTTGATGTTGACCGCGCGCGGCGACCGCGACCCCGCGCAAATCTGATCACCACACACTGCCGGAGCACCCATGAACCCAAGACGCCTGACCGCTGCACTGACGCTCTCCGTATCGAGCCTGCTGTGCGCACTGCTGCCCGTTGCCCACGCGGCCTTTCCCGACAAGCCGATCCGCGTGATCGTACCGTGGGCCGCGGGCGGCAGCACCGATGCCCTCGCCCGTGCCGTCGCGCAGCGCATGAGCGAATCGATGAAGCAGCCGGTGGTGGTGGACAACCGCGCCGGTGCCTCGGGACGCATCGGCATCGATGCCGTGGCGAAGGCCACGCCGGATGGCTATACGCTGGGCGTGGTCGAACTCGCGCATGCGGTCGCGCCGGCAGTATTCCGCCAGATGTCGTACGACGTCCTGCATGACCTCTCGCCCATCTCGTTGCTGGGTGAATCGCCGCTGGTACTCTTTGCCGACAGCACGCGCTATCGGCCCGGCGATATCCAGCGCTTTCTTGCCGATGCGCACAAGGCGGGCACACCGCCGCTGCAATTCGCCACCAGCGGCAACGGGACGCTGAGCCACCTCGCGGCCAAGATGCTGGAGACGCAGGCCGGCCTCGCGATCGACGCCGTGCCGTATCGCGGCTCCGCCCCGGCGCTGACGGACGTGTCGGCGCAACAGGTCGCCGGGCACTTTGCGACCCTCGCCAGCGGCAGCGCGCTGCTCGGCGCCGGCAAGATCTCCGCATTGATGGTGACGGGTCCGAATCGGCTGGCGGCGCTCGCCGGCGTGCCGACCGCGGCCGAAGCCAGGCTGCCGGGCATGCAGGTCAGCCAGTGGTGGGCCCTGGTGGCGCCGGCGCGTACCCCGCCTGCGGTGATCAACAGACTATCGGAGGAAGTGCGCGCGGCGCTGGCCAACCCGCAGACCAAGGCGCGCCTCGACAGCCAGGGCATCGACCTCAAGGCATCGTCGCCGGCGCAGCTTGGCGAGCGCATGCGTGGCGAGGTGGACCGCTGGGCCAGCCTGGTCAAGCAGGCGGGGATTCAGCCCGAGTGAGCGTCCAGGGGTGCAGGCGGTTACGGGCCAAGGGCTAAGGGCCAAGGGCCAAGGGCGAAGGGCTAAGGCGCTACCAAGGTTCGATGGCGGGTGGCGGCGCGCACGATTCGCGCAGGATGATCTGCGTGGTCAGCCGCACCTCCTGTCGCCCGTGCGCCCTGGTCTGGTCTTTTGCCCTGGTCTCGGCGCGCTCGTCGCCACCGCCGATCGCGCCCAGCAGGATCTCGGCCGCGGCCGTGCCCACGGCTTCCAGATCCCAACTGATCGCGGTGATGGCCGGCGCGTACAGTTGCGGCAGATCGCCGTCGCCGACGCAGATCAGGCTGACATCGTGCGGCACGCGGTGGCCGCTTTGGCGCGTGGCCTGAAGAACGCCGGACAGGATGCGCGTGCCCAGGCAGATAAATGCGGTGGGACGCGCCTTGGCGGAGAGCAGCGCCAGGGCGTCGCTGAACGACAGATCCATCGCGGAGCGGCTGGCGCGCACCAGCGATTCGTCCACCGCCACGCCACGCTCCCTGAGTGCCGCGCGATATCCCTCGATGCGTTCGCGTCCGGGGCGCAAGGCGCCATCGGATGTCATGAGCGCGATGCGCGTGTGTCCGAGGTCGAGCAGATAGCGGCACGCTTCGTATGCGCCGCGAAAATGATCGACATGAACCCCGGCGCCATGCGCGCCGAAGTCGCGGTCCATCGCCACTACGGCGAGGTCGCGCGAGACCTGTTCAAGGTAATCGGCGCGCTCCACTTCGCACGGACCCAGAATCAGGCCATCCACGCGGCGCCGGCGGAACAGGTCCACCATCAATTCTTCCTGCGCCTTGCTGTTGTGCGTGTTGCCCACCACCATGGCATAGCCTTCGCGCTGCAAACGGCTTTCCACCGCGGTGATGATGCGTGCATAGAGCGGGTTGGCAAGGTCCGACACCAGCAGGCCCACCACGCCCGACGTGCCGGTGCGCATGCTCTGCGCGATCGGGTCCGGCGCATAGGCCAGCGCCTTTGCCGCGCGCTCCACGGCTTGCAGCGCGGCCTCGCTGACGGGACCGCTGCGATTGAGGGCGCGCGACGCCGTGCCCAGCGACACGCCAGCCGCGCGCGCCACGTCACGAATGGTGACGCGGGCGGGCGTATCGGCACCGGTATTGCGCGTTCGGCTGGTCATCTATGGTGCTGGCGGTAAGGGGTGACCTGCGCCTGCAAACAGGCGCCAGCCGGAGTCTAGTAAAGTTCGCTTTCGGAGAAGAAGACGAACATGAAGAAGCGCTTTACGGAACAGCAAATCATCGGGTTTCTGAAGGAAGCCGAGGCCGGTATGCCGGTCAAGGAACTGTGCAGGAAGCACGAGTTCAGTGACGCGTCGTTCTACACCTGGCGCGTAAAGTTCGGTGGCAGGGAAGTCTCGGAAGCCCGCCGGCTCAAGGACCTTGAGGTGGAGAATGCCCGGCTGAAGAAACTGCTGGCCGGAGCAATGCTCGATATGGAAGCGTTGAAGGTGGCGCCCGCCACCTCGCCCGCGTCCGGCTATCGATCAACGTCGAACGGCGAAGCACGGTAGGCACTCGCACTATTATTGGTCTGCGTGGTTTGCCGAGCTTGTTTCGCCGGCAGATAGCTGACACCTGCATCTGCCACGGGAGTGGAGATATCAACCCGAAGGGCCTCAACCACACCCACTCCTGCCCCGCGGACCATAGCCTTCGTCAGATATCTAGAACACGTTTGCGCACAAACGCTCGCATCAGCCCGCTGTTCATTTGCTAGCGAACGGTGGGCGAACGGCCGGAACGACTTTCCTTGCCGGAGCAGCATTTGTTTTTGACGCGGTGACGCTGTTGATCGGTACGAGCGTTGAGCCACCAACAACCTCGGGGAATGGAGCACGCTCGGCAACGGTGCCGGCAAACTCTATTAACGCATAACTAGTTGACAGTGAAGCGTCCGGTGCTGGAACAATGAGCTCGGCTACAGAGCTCGACGTACGAGGGAGTATGAGAGACGTGTCCGGCCTTGGAGGCAAAGTGCTGTAGTCACCGGGTTGGTAAGCACCCACCCAATCGAAGACGACATACCCTTTCACGTCTTCAATCGCATCATCGGAGTCTGGATAATATTGAAGCGCACATACCATTCCAGCAAATGGCGTACACCGAGATGCATCAATGGCGAAATAATTCGGTTCTACACCGGTGCGGTTATATACGGACCAGTACGCCGCTATATCGCTCTTCCAAATCTTGGACTTGAGATTAGGCAATTTTTTCGACGTCAGTCCGATCGAAACGCTGAGGATTGGCACGTCGGTGTTGTTTGTAACTGTGTATTGGTACACGGTGCTCCCACCTCGTTTGAAGATGGTGAGGGATACAGATGCAGCGGGAGCGGCCATGGAGGCGGCCGCTGTTATGGATAACATTAGTCCGAGAAAAAAGTGCTTTTTCATTGAATCTCTCACTGGAAATTCCATGCCTCACCGCTTACGGCTCGACGGCTAACACTACATTGTGCGGCAGTATCATCGATCTGTGGACAAGATAAGCCTTGGGGAGTGACATCGAACGCCATACCGTGCTCATGGCGCGAAGTACATTGCGCCGCGACCAGTTGTCCTCGCTTAAGGCTGTGTCGAGCCATCTCACTGCTGACGTCCGCTCTAACCTCATCACACTCAGGCCCGTTCACTTCGCTGCGGCCTTGCCATTTTGACAGTTCACCGCCTTCGCAAGGATCGCCTGCAAGTACGCCTGATAGGCCGACGAGCGCCAAGCGGATCCTGTAGCCAAGATGCCACCCGCTGGAGTGACCGCGTTTCGTACACAGGCAAGTTTTTCTTGATATTCCACAGTAAGCCTATCAGATCTCCAGCGGTTGCCATTTTCGAATGAGATCGCGTCAGGATCGCGCAACTCTGGGATTGGACTTACTGGGCATGCGCCGAACACGTCGTTAGTACTAGCAGGAAGGCAATAAGAGCGCCTATTTTCATAGTTATTTTTGTCCGTTCTCGGACGGAATTGGTGTCAGCAGGGAATCTCTTCTAAGTTTGCGGAGAAAGCTTATAGGTTGCGGATCGGTCCGATCGGCATTTTTCTTTTCTCTGAATTCCGCAGGCTTTTTATAACAACAGGAGAACAGTCATAGCTGGAATCTAGATCGTGTATGTACTCACTTACAAACGATGATGTTGTACTGCCACAACGGAACCTTGCATGAATCCGATAGCTCCCTTTATGCATCCGGCAGCCATTCCTTTCCGTTTGGAGCAACATAAATCCTGACACACGCGGGCCTTCTGATGCTTCCCACCCCAACAGCCAGCATGAGAATCCGTCATGCCGGATTCTGTCTGGGCAATTGACCTGCCCCCTGCAAACAGAAGCCCATTGGCCCTATTGAAGGGGGCAGGTCAGGACGGGTACACGATCATGATCGGCGGCATGTCGACGCACCAGCTCGCGCCGGCCACCTACGCCAAGCTGCCGTACGACCCGGTGCGCGACTTCCAGAGCCTGGGCGCCATCGGCAGCTCGTCCATCGTGATGATTGCGGCCAACCAGTATCCGGCCAACAACCTCAAGGAACTGATCGCACTCTCGCGCAAGGATGGCACGCCAATCCAGTATGCAAGCTGGGGGGCCGGTTCCACCGGCCACTTCTGCGGCGAGGTCCTGAGCCAGAAGACCGGCATGCGCATGCAGCATGTGCCGTACAAGGGCACCTCGCAGATCGTGACCGACATTCTCGGCAACCATATCTCGGTGGGCTTCGTCGATATGGTGACCGCCACGCCGTTCGTGAAGGAAGGCAAGGTCAAGGCGCTGGCCGTCTGCACGCGACGCTCGCCGAGCCTGCCGAACGTCGCGAGCTACAAGGAACAGGGCGTGGATTTCGACCGCGAACTGACCTGGGTGATGTACGTGCCGGCCAAAACGCCCAAGCCCATCGTGGACAAGCTGTCGCACGTGCTGGAGACCACGCTCAAGGACCCGGAGGTGGCCAACAAGCTGCTGTCGCTGGGCATCACGGCCAGGTACGTGCCGGGCCCCGAACAACAGGCGACCAATGCGCGCGACATCCCGATGTGGAAGGCGATCGCCACGCAGGCCCATATCAAGCTGGATTGAGCCCCACGCCGCGCGCGTATGCGCGCCTCGCTCATCGAAACACCAAACCCCGAACACCGGTATTCATCACAGGAGCTTTTCTTCATGTCAGCAGCGCTTGACGCCGCACGCATCCATACCGTGCGCGATCACATGGCCCTCGAATGCGTGCACGACTGGGACGCCGTTATCGATACCTTTGCGCACCCGCGCTACGAAATGCACGGCAGCGGCGCGGTCTTCGATGGCGAAACCGAGGTACGCGGCTACTTCGATGCATCGCGCATCCCTTTCCCCGACCTCACGAACGAGATCATCTGCATCGCGGCCGCCGATGACACGGTGCTGGTGGAGTTCTGGCTGCAGGGCACGCATCTCGGCCCGCTCCAGGCCAACGGCAAGACCTTCGCGCCGACGGGCCGCACCTTTCGCGTACGCATGGCGGCCACGTTCGAGTTTGGGCCGGAGTCGGACAAGATCATCTGCGAACGCCCGTATTCGGCACCGGATGCCAAGCTGCGCGCGCTTGGCCTGCTCTGAGGATTTTTTTTACCGACGATGGCGCGACATGACGCGATACCCCCGTCGTCTCAGGAGATTGGCACCATGGCATTACCCAAGGCCGTTACCCATCAGGATCGCCTGCTGACCGTCAATATTCGCGAGGCTGTCGAATTTGCCGGCTCGGAACCGGGCTCCACCATCATCCCGCTTTTCCTCGACCGCGAGAACGGGGTCTGGGTGCTGTACGGCAAGTTCGAACCCGGCACCACGCTGCCGCCGCATTTTCACACCGGCACCGTCCATTTCTTCACCACCCGGGGCGAATGGAACTATACCGAGTACCCCGACGACCGTCAGACCGCCGGCAGCTACCTGTACGAGCCCGGCGGCTCGGTTCATACGTTCTCGGTACCTGCCGACGCCAAGGAAGCGGCCGAAGGATTCATGGTGGTCTACGGCGCCAACGTCATCTTCAAGGATGGCGAATACCAGTCAGTGCGCGACGCCGGCGCGATCGAGGACGGCATCCTGAATGCGGCCAGGGCGATGGGCTTGCCCACGCCGCGCTACATCCGCCCCACGGGCGGCGCGACGTTTTCGCGCGAGCCAGAGCCTAGTTGACGCCGATCCCGCCGAAGCACACGTCCAGCATATGGCTGACAATCGCTTCGTCGTCGAGCTTGCCGTAGATCCGCAGATACTCCACGGCCGGATCGCACGTGCGTGAGTAGTAGCTGAACAGAATGACGTCGTCGGGCAGGCTGGCATCGAGCTGGCCGGCCTTCTTCGCCCTGGCGACGAGCCCCTTCAATTGCCCGTTGAGCTTGAGCACACGAGCCACATAGCCAAGATTGCGCGTCAGCATGTCGCGCACGCTCGGGCTGGTGGACGGCAGGAACGGCAACCCACCCGCGAGCCGCACCCGCAACGCCCACTCCAGCAACGCGCGCAGGCGTCCCACCGCATCCAGATCGTCCGGCAGGCCGTCGAGAAACGCCAGTGCGCCGTCGATCAGGCGAATCATCGCCGCCGCGACCAGATCGTCCTTCGATTTGAAATGCTTGTAGAGGCTTGGCTTGGAGATGCCGACTTCGGTGGCCACGTCGTCCATGGTCATCAGGTCGAACCCCTTGCTCGCCAGGATGCGTGTGGCCGCGTCCAGGATGGCGTCCTCGCGCAGCTGGAACGCCTGGTCCTTGAAGCTGAGCCTGCCGAAAATACTCATTAGTAAATCTCGCTACTATGTAGTAATCTTCTTGCCGAATCGGTAGCCTTATCTTAACACCGGCGGCGGAAAACGCGGCCGACCATACACGAAAACATAAGGGTGGCGGGTCGTGAATGCCTTAAACAGCACACAACAGGGTCTGCGTATCGCCATCGTGGGCGCCGGCATCTCCGGTTTGGCCAGTGCTTGGTTATTGTCGCGCCGCCACCAGGTCACGCTGTTCGAAGCGGGCGACTATCTGGGCGGGCATACCAATACGGTCGATGTCACGCTGGACGGGCACACCGCGCCCGTCGACACCGGCTTTCTGGTATTCAACGAGCGCACCTATCCCAACCTGATCGCGATGTTCGACGAGCTCGGCGTCGCCTCGCACGCGAGCGACATGTCGTTTTCGGTGTCGATGGACCAGGGTCGTATCGAATGGGCAGGCACCAGCCTGAACACGGTGTTTGCCCAACGCCGCAATGCGTTCTCGCCGACCTTCCTGGGCATGCTGCGCGATATCGTCCGCTTCAACGGCGCGGCCCGCGGCAATCTCGCGCTTGCCGAACGCACCGGCTGCTCGCTCGGCGATCTGCTGGTGGCCGGCAACTACGGCCAGCCGTTCCGCCAGCACTACCTGTTGCCGATGGCCGCCGCGATCTGGTCGTGCGCCACCGCCGACGTGCTGAATTTTCCCGCCACCACGTTCCTGCGTTTTTGCCTGAACCACGCGCTGCTGCAGATCAACAATCGCCCGCAATGGCGCACGGTGGCCGGCGGCGGCCGCGAATACGTACGCCGGCTGGCGGCGCAGCTCGACGACATACGCCTGCGCTGCCCCGTGCGCGCGATCCGGCGAGATGAAGCAGGCGTCAGCGTCACGACCGACGACGGCACTTCACGGTTCGACGCCATCGTGCTGGCCACCCATGCGCCCGACTCCCTGCGCATGCTGGCCGATCCCAGCGATGCCGAGCGCGACGTACTGGGCGCCGTGCGCTATGCGTCCAACCTTGCCATCCTCCACACCGATCCCACGCTGCTGCCGCGTCGTCCGCGCGTATGGTCCGCGTGGAACTACCTGGGCGGTCAGCGCGACGAGTCCGCGCGCGCGGTCTGCGTCAGCTACCTGGTGAACCAGTTGCAACCACTGCCATTTCGCACGCCGGTGGTGGTCACGCTCAATCCATTCCGCGAGCCGGCACCCGGCACGGAACTGCGGCGCTTTCACTACGATCACCCCCTCTTCGACCTGCGCGCGATTGCCGCCCAACGCGCGTTGCCGACGCTGCAAGGACAGCGCCGCACGTGGTATGCCGGGGCATGGACCGGCTACGGCTTTCATGAAGACGGCCTGAAATCCGCGTTGCGCGTGGTGGCCGACTTTGGCGCGTCGCCAGCATGGGCCCGGCCATGAAGCCCGACGCGTGGCTGCTCCAATGCCGGGTGCTGCACGACCGCCTGCGGCCCGTGCGCAACCGCTTTGTCTACCCGGTCTTCTGCGTGCGACTGAACGTGGACGCGCTGCCGCGGCTGGAGCGCTGGTGGTTCGGCATAGACCGCCCAGGCATCGTCAGCCTGCGCACGCGCGATTACGGCCCGCGCGACGGCGGCGATCTTGCCGGCTGGATGCGCGCCCGCCTGCGGGCGGCCGGGCTGCCCGACGATGGCGAGATCTGGCTGCAGACGCTTCCGCGCATCTTCGGCTATGCGTTCAATCCGGTCAGTTTCTGGTATTGCCACGATCGCGATGGCCATCTGCGCGCGCTGGTGGCCGAGGTGAACAACACGTTCGACGGCCGTCACACCTACCTGGTGACCGCACCGGACGAGGGGCCGATTCACGAGCGGACCGTGCTCTGCACTCGCAAGTGCCTGCACGTATCCCCCTTCAACGAAGTGCTGGGCCACTACGCGTTCCATCTGCGCGAAACGGACGGCACGGCGTTCGTCGGCATCGACTACTTCGACGACGTCAGCCTGCTGTTGCGCACCTCGATCGCCGGCCACAAGCAACCGTTGACAGGCATGGCGATGATGACCGCCCTGTTGCGCCAGCCGTGGATGACGCTGTCCGTCACGCTACGCATTCACTGGCAGGCATTGCGACTGTGGTGGCGTGGCGTGCCATTCCACGGCAAGCGCCCGCCATCGCACGGCGCCGCCGGCGCGCCTGCCGTGCCAGATTCCCCGCTCGACGACATTCGCCCATGAACCGTCCCTCCTTCGGTCCTCGCACCCTGTCTCGTCCCGGCCAGGGCGACATGCCACTGCTGGCCGGCGCATTCCTGGCCATGCTGGCTCGCCTGGCCACGGGCCATCTGGTGCTCACGCTGCCAGACGGCCGCGAGTCGATCTTTGGCGATCCGCATGCCGCGCCCGGCGCGCGTCTGACGCTGCGGGACTGGCGCGCGTGCGGCAAGATCCTGCGCGCCGGCGATATCGGCTTTGCCGAAGCCTGGCGCGACGCGTGGATCGACAGCCCCGACGTGACCGCGCTGTTGCGCCTGGCCATCCGCAACCAGCCCGCGCTGCCGCGCACCGTCACCGGGACCTGGCTGTCGCGTCGCTGGTACCAGTTGCGTCATCTGCTGCGACGGAACTCGCGCAGCGGCAGCCGGCGCAATATCCACGCGCACTATGATCTGGGCAATCCGTTCTACGCACTCTGGCTCGACGACACGTGGTCGTACTCCGCGGCACTGTTTGCCGGCAACGCCGACCTCTCGCTGCACGATGCGCAGGAAGCCAAGTACGCCCATATCCTGGCCGCCCTGGACCTGCGGCCCGGCATGCGCGTGCTGGAAATCGGCTGCGGCTGGGGGGGCTTTGCGCTGCACGCGGCACGGCGCGGCATCGAGGTGCATGGCGTCACGATCTCGCCGTCGCAACTGGCGCTGGCGCGGCAGCGCGTGGTCGATGCCGGCCTGCAGGATCGCGTTACGCTGGCGCTGTGCGACTATCGCGATCTCAGCGGTACCTACGACGCCGTGGTCTCGATCGAGATGTTCGAGGCCGTGGGCGAGGCCTACTGGCGCAATTACTTCGATATCGTGCGCGAGCGCCTGCGCCCCGGCGGCCGGGCGCTGATCCAGACCATCACGATTGCCGACAATTGCTTCGACGCGTATCGCGTCAGCAGCGACTTCATTCGCGAGTTCATTTTTCCCGGTGGCATGTTGCCAGGCCCGGAGCGCCTGGCGCAGGTTGCCCGGCGCTCGGGCCTGGCGGCGCACGGCGTGCTGGCTTTCGGCAAGGACTATGCGGAGACCCTGCGGCGCTGGCGCCAGAGCTTCGCGGCCCGGCGCGACGAGGTGGCCGCGCTGGGCTTCGATGCGGCGTTCCTGCGGCTCTGGCATCTGTACTTCTGCTACTGCGAGGCCGGGTTCGACGAGGGCCGCACCGACGTGATGCAGTTTCTGCTCACGCGCGAGGGCTAGCATGTCGCGTCTGCTGATCGCGTTCGTCCTGGCCTTGGTGCCGCTTGCCGGCGCGGCGGCCGAGATGTGGCGCGAGGCGTTGCCGCAGGCTGCCGACTCGCGCATGATCGGCGAGGGCGAATACCGCTGGCTTGGCATGCGCATCTACACCGCGCAACTGTGGTCCGCGCAGGCCGACGTCACGCTGGACACGCCGCTCGCGCTGCGGATCACCTACGCGCGCAGCCTGAGCAGCCAACGGCTGGTCGACACCAGCATGGCCGAGATCCGGCGCATCCACGGCAACACCATGCCGGAAGACCAGGCCGAGCGCTGGCATGCGGCACTGGCGCAGGTACTGCCCGATGTCCAGGCCGGCGAACGCCTGACCGGTATCTATCTGCCAGCCGAGGGCGCGCGTTTCTACGCCAACGATCGCGCGACCGGCCAGATCCGGGATCCTGCGCTGGCACGCGCGTTCTTTGCCATCTGGCTCGATCCGGCCACACGCGCGCCAACGCTGCGCCGGCAACTGCTGGGGCAATCGCCATGAGCCAGCCGACTGTCGCCCGACTGGCGGCCTACGGTGCGCTCGGCCTGCCCCTGGCCATGGTGGCGCTGCCGGTGTACGTCCAGGTGCCTGCTTACTACACCACGCGGCTCGGCATGTCGTTGCCGCTCGCCGGCATGGTGCTGTTTGTCGCGCGGCTGGTGGATACCGCGCAGGATCCGCTGCTGGGTTGGTGGATCGATGCGCTGGCGCGGCGCAACGCCCTGCGGCGAGCGATGTGGTTTGGCGCCATGTGCATGGCCGCCGCCTTTGCCGCACTGTGGCTGCCGCCAGCGGGCGCCGACCCGTGGCTGGCGGCATGGCTCGCGGCCTCGTTGATCGTGGTGTATCTGGCGCACAGTCTGCTCAACGTGGCGTACCTGGCGTGGGGCGCCCGGCTCGGCGACGACCGCACGCTGGCGCGCGCCGCGGCGTGGCGCGAAGGGGCCGGGCTGGTCGGCGTGTTGCTGGCCACCGCGCTGCCGGCCTGGTGGATGGCCACGCCGCACACGACACCGCACACGACGCCGCGCATGGCGATGACCGCGTTTGCCGCGCTCTTCGCCGTGCTGCTGGTCGTGGCGCTGTGGCTGCTGGTGCGGGTGGCACCGCCGTGGCGCGCGGCAGCGGCTCATACCGCCGCCGCTACCCACACCGCCGCCGCCCTCCACACCACCACGCGGATGACATGGCGTGCGATGCGCGACAACCACGCGTTCCGCACCCTGCTTCTGCCCTATTTCCTGAATGGCCTCTCCGTGTCGATCCCCGCGACCCTGGCCATTTTTTTTATCGAGGACAGGCTCGGCGCGCCCGAGCGGGTGGCCGCATGCCTGGCGCTGTACTTCGTGGCAGGTGCGGCAGGCCTGCCCGGCTGGGTGCATCTGGCTCGCCGCGTGGGCCCGATGCATGCGTGGCGCATGGCCATGGTGCTGGCGGTGGTGGCATTTGCCTGGGCCGGTCTGCTCGGGCCCGGCGACGTATCGGCATTCCTGCTGGTGTGCGCGCTGTCGGGCCTGGCCCTGGGCGCCGACCTCGCGCTGCCGCCGGTGCTGCTTGCCGCACGTATTCCGGCCAGCGAGGGACCTGCCGCGTATTACGGCGTGTGGAGCCTGCTGGGCAAGCTGTGCCTGGCGATCTCGGGCTTGACGCTGCCCGTGCTGGCATGGCTCGGCTATCAGCCCGGCACGCCGGCGGTCGGGTCCGGCGGACACGCCCTGGCAGGGATATATGCCGGCCTGCCCTGCCTGCTCAAGCTTGCCGCCCTGGCGCTGCTACGGGCAGCGCCCCACGTCTCACCGGAGCCATCGCGATGACCTACCTTTCCAGATTGTGTGCGGCAGGCGCTGCCGCGCTATGCGCGGCGTGCTCGACGCCTGACGTGTCCCACTACGCCGATCAGAAACCACGGTTCGACGTCGCCAGCTTCTTCGCCGGCCGCACCGAAGCCTGGGGCATGTTCCAGAAGCGCAACGGCGAGATCGTCAAGCGCTTCCATGTCGATCTGGAAGGTCGCGAGCAGGGCGGCCGCTTTGTCCTCGACGAGGATTTCCGCTACAGCGACGGCACCACGCAGCAGCGCCGATGGACCCTCACACGCGGGCCCGATGGCAGCTGGCAAGGCACGGCGCCCGATGTGGTGGGCCAGGCCGACGGCCAGGCGGCCGGCAACGTGCTGCGGTGGCGCTACACGCTGCAGCTCCCCGTCGATGGCAAAACCTACGACCTCCAGTTTGACGACTGGATGGTATTGATGGACGAGCGCACCATGATCAACCGTGCGCGCGTCACCAAGTTCGGCTTCGAGGTTGGACAGGTGACCGTCTTCTTCCGCCGTCCTGCACCTTGATGCATGCGGGATCGATCATGCGAGGCTTTGCCATGAATCCACGCTGGACCGACTGGACCGACAAGCGTGTCTGGATCGTCGGTGCCTCCAGCGGCATTGGCGCCGAGCTGGCGCGCGCGCTGCTGACCCATGGCGCCAAGGTGGCGGTATCCGGGCGGCGGGCCGATGCGCTGGCCTCGGTGGTGGCCGATCACGCGCGTGGCGTGGCGCTGCCCATGGATGCTCGCATCGCGGCCGACTGGGTGGCGACGCACGATGCCCTGTGCGAGACGTGGCATGGCGTGGACATGGTCGTCTTCTGCGCGGCGGAGTATCGTCCGCTGCGCCCATGGGAAATCGATGCCGAGGAAGCACGGCGTACCATCGAGACCAATCTGAGCAGCGTCTACTACGGCCTGGCCGCGGTGTTGCCGCCCATGATGTCGCGCGGTACCGGCAGCGTGGTGGTGCTCGCCAGCGTGGCCGGATATCTGGGCTTGCCCAACGCCACGATATACGGGCCCACCAAGGCCGCCCTGATCAATCTGGCCGAACTGCTCTATGCTGAACTGCATCCGCATGGGCTGGGCGTCTATCTGGTCAACCCGGGCTTTGTGAAGACGCGGCTGACGGCGCGCAACGACTTCACCATGCCCGCGCTGCAAACTCCCGAAGCAGCGGCGGCCTCGATCCTGTCCGGATTGGCGCGCGGTCAGTTCGAGATTGCGTTTCCCTCGCGCTTTACGCTGGCGATGCGCGTACTCAGCATGCTGCCGTACAGCTTGCGGCTGGCGTTGCTGCAACGACTGATGAAAACGTCCTGACTACGATATGACCTCCACCATCGTCCATCCTGGGGCAATGAAGGCGCTGCTCGACTGGTACGCCACGCTGACGCCCCAGTCCGTGCAGGACGTCGCGCGCTTCTATATCGAGGACGCGTACTTTACCGACCCGTTCAACAGCGTACGCGGCCACCTGGCCATCCGCGCGATTTTCGAGCATATGTTCGACACGATCGAGGCGCCCCGCTTTGCCATCCAGAGCCACCTGACCGGGCCCGACGAGGGCTTTGTCACCTGGCTCTTCACGGGAGCCATACGCGGCAGCGCGTTCTCGGTGCCCGGCTGCTCTCACCTGCGCTTTGCCGAAGATGGGCGCGTGCGCGTGCATTGCGACTACTGGGACGCCGCCGCGCTGTGGCGCGACATGCCGGTGATCGGCGCGCCCGTGCGCTGGTTGCAGCGCCGGTGCATGACACGGACGGACGTATAGCGGCTGGCAGCCGGAGACGGCGCTGGTCTCCGGCTGCGGTTCGATACGCGGGCGGCCAGGTGCGCCGCCGCCACCGCGCGCCGTCGAGCGCTTACGGGTGCGCTTACGGGTGCGCTTACTGGTGCGCTGACTGGTGCGCCTTGGGCGTCAGCCCGGTGGCCTGGATGACCTTGGCATTGGCAGGTGCGGCCAGATACTGGATAAACGCCTTCGATTCCGCCGGATGCCTGCTGCCTTTGACGATGGCGGCCGAATAAGGCGTCACCAGTTGCAGTTCGTCGGGCAGCTCACCGACGATCTCGATGCCGTGCACCGGTTGCAACTCGCTGTGCTGCTGGCAGCCGAACGCGGCCTCGCCCTTTGCCAGGATCTCGCCCACCGGCGTGGCCGGGATCTGCTTGCCCTTCTTCTTCACTTCGGCCTCGATACCGAGGCGGCCCAGCATGTCACGCTGGATATATTCGCCGCTCGCGCTATCCGACCAGGCCACCGAAGGGGCGTCGAGAAAGGCCTGGCGTACCGCTGCCACGCCGCTCAGGTCGGGATGCGGCTTGCCGGCGGGCACGGCGCAGGCAATCTTCGAGTCAGCGAGCACGGTCTTGCTACCAGGCTCCAGCTTTCCTTCGGCCATGAGCTTGTCGAGCGCGTCGCCGACCATGATCACGACATCGATGGACTCATGCCGCGCCAACCGGGCCGGGATGGCCTTTTCGGTCTTGCCCATCGAGGGGCCGAAGGCCAGTTCGACGGGGACCGCGGGCTTCTGCGCGTTGTACCGCGCCGCCAGCGTCTTGAAGGCCTCGGCGAAGCCGCCCGAGGAGATGGCAGTCAGCGTATCCGCCTGCACCAGGGCGGGGAACACGAGCCCGATTGTCGCTACCGCCGCGCAGACCATCCTGACAGTCCTGCCAGCGCCAGAAGAGGAAGAGAAGTTGCGTGTCATCGCCGTTGCCGTCGTGAGGCCATGGTGAGGCCATAGTGGGAGGGCGTTTATACTCGCCGCACGCGGGCGGTAAAACAATTGCAATGTTTGGAATCATCGTGCCATGAAACAGAACGGTCTCGATCTGGACCAGCTCCGGGCCTTTCTCGAAGTCGCCGACAGAATGAGCTTTCGACGCGCGGCGGAAGCGCTCTGTATTTCGGCACCGGCGCTCAGCCGGCGGGTGGAGTTGCTGGAGGAGCGGCTTGGCGTCCGCCTGCTCGAACGGACCTCGCGCTCGGTGCGACTTACGGATATCGGCGGGTCGTTCCGGGAACGGGCACGGGCCGCGCTGGACGACCTCGACGCGGCTGCCTTCGACGTCGCACGCCGCACCGCCGGCTCGCCGGGGCGGGTAACCGTGTCATGCATCCCTTCGGTGGCGCTCGGGGTGGTGCCGGAGGCGATCCGCGCCATCGACCGCAAGCTTCCCGGGGTCAAGGTGCATGTGCTGGACGACTCGGCCGCCGTCGCCATGGACAAGGTGCGTGACGGCGAGGCCGACTTCGGCATCGCCTTTCTGCCCGAGCCTTCCGCGGAGCTCGTTTTCGCTCCGGTCCTCGACGATCCCTTCGTGCTGGTCGTGGCCAGGGATCATCGACTGGCGAAGCACCGCAGCATTCGCCTGGCGTCGCTCGGTAACGAGACCTGGGTCGCGCTGAGCCGAGGCAGCGGAAACCGCCAGCTGATCAACCGCGCCCTGGCCGATCAAGGGTTCTACCTGCCGCATACCCACGAGGCCGCGCATATCGCCTCGCTGCTCGCCTTCGTCGAAGCGGGACTCGGCATTGCCTTGTTGCCGCAGCTCGCCGTGTCGCGGCGGGCCACGGGCGCCAAAATGATCCGCTTGTCGGACTTCCGGCTGACGCGAACCATCGGCATCGTCAGCAATCCATCGCGACGGATGTCCCCCCATGCGGCCGCGTTCCGGGAGATGGTGGAGCAGTCGCTGAGAAAGGCGCCGACCGGGGGACGGCTACCCGGCGGGACGTCGTAAGCGCGTGCGCTCGTGCGTACGATGGCCTGCGCTAAATCGGCGCCGCCCCAATCGACAGGCCCCCGCAAACGTACAGCACCTGTCCGGTGACGAAGCGCGCGTCGGCGGAGAGAAAGTACGAGATCGTGCCGGCAACGTCTTCGGGCTGCCCGAGGCGCCGCAGTGGAATCCGATTCTCCAGCGCCGCCCGCTCGTCCACACTCATCGGATTGTTGCGCTGATATAGCGCGGTCTGTACCGGTCCGGGCGCGACCGCGTTGACGGTGATATTGTGCTTGCCAAGCTCCAGTGCCCACGTGCGCGTGTACCCGATCAAGCCGCTTTTTGCCGCGGCGTACGGCGTTCGGCGCGGCATGCCAAGCGCCGCGCGGCTCGCAATGTTGACGATGGCGCCCTGGCCCGACGCAATCATCGAAGGCAGACACGCCTGCACACACATGAGCGGCGTGCGCAGGTTGATGGCGAGCACACGATCCAGTTCCTCGATGCTGGTTTCCTCGAGCGTGCTGGATGTCGTCAGCCCGGCATTGTTGACCACGCTGTCGATGGCATACCGGCCCGCGATCTCGGCCAGACCCGCCTGGGTAGCGTGGACATCTGCCAGATCCATCGCAAAAAACTCGCCGGGAAACGAGGCCTCCGGTGCCGACCTGGCCACGCCGATCACCCGGTGTCCGTCCCGACTCGCGCGAATTGCGGTCGCCAGGCCGATCCCGCGGCTGGCTCCGGTGATCAGAATCGTTCGTTGTCCGTTCATCGCGGCCTCATTCGACCTTCACGCCCGACGCCTTGACCACGGCGGCCCACTTGTCGACTTCGCGCTTCACGTGTTCCTTGAGTTCTTCCGGCGTGTTGGCGCCTTCGGGCACGTCGGCGCCGCGCTGCGCCAGCATGGCGCGAATGCTTTCGTCCTTGAGGGCGGCATTGACCGCGGCATTCATCCTGGCAACGATTGCCTTGTCCGTGCCGGCAGGCGCAAACAGCGCGAACCACGCGTTAATCGTGTAGTCGTGCACGCCGGCTTCGGCAATGGTGGGAACGTTCGGCGCCGATGCCGCCCGCTTCGCGCTCGTCACGCCCAGCGCGCGCAGTTTGCCGGCATCGACATTGGGCTTGACCGTTGGCAAGTTGTCGAACACCGAGTCCACCTGTCCGCCCAGCAAAGCCGTCATTGCAGGGCCGCTGCCCGTAAACGGCACATGCAGAATTTTGGTGCCGGTACGCATCTTGAAGAGTTCGCACGACAGGTGAATGCTGGATCCCGCACCGGAGGACGCACACGTCAGCTTGCCGGGATTGGCCTTGGCGTAGGCGATGTAGTCGGCCACGGTCTTGATCGGCAGCGCTGGATTGACGACCAGCATATTCGGCAGTGTCACAAACAGCGCGACCGGCGCGAAGTCCTTGACGGTGTCGTAGCCGGGATTCGCGTAGAGCGCGAGATTGATCGCATTGGCAGTGCTACCCACGTAGAACGTATAGCCGTCCGCCTCGGCGCGCTTGACTGCCTGCGCGCCAATATTGCTGTTGGCGCCGGGCCTGTTCGAGACGACAACGCTTTGACCCAGGTCTTGCGAAACCTTGGTGGCGATGACACGCGCCACGATGTCGGTCGTGCCGCCGGCCGCATAGCCGACGATCCACGTAATTGGCCGCGCGGGCCAGCCGCTCGATGGTTGTGCCTGCGCCGCGCCGGTGAAGCCTGCACAAAGCGCGAGGGCGAGCGCACCCCGCCGGATTGATTTGCCGAAAAACATGCTGTCTCCCATGATCTCGTGCCCGGCCGGCGGCCGGACCTGTCGTGATTTGGTGTCCCAGGGTTGGCTGCAAGAGGCGGCCTTGACGACTCCTGCGCGTCCCTGATGACCCTGGACAGCAAATTATCATTCGAGCACGACGACAACAAATACACTTTTAGCCCGCGATTACCATCCCTTGGCCTATCAATCGGCATGGCCTTGCAGCACGTGTGGCGCGATGGGCCGGCGTCAGCGCCACCAGTCGGGGTTCTGGAAGTGGGTCGCGCTGAAAGCCACGAATTCCTGCGCGAGTTCCGTGACCAATTGCCGGCGATGGACGAGCGCGACGGACAGCTGCGGGGGCGGTTCGACCAGCGGCAGATAACGCACCCCACACAAGGCCAGCGTCCGCTGAGACCGCGGCACCGGGGTGAAGCCTTGATTGCCGGCGACAAGCGCGAGCGCCGCATGCATGGTGCGCACCTGCTGAAAGTCCGCCGTCTTCACCTTGTGCTTCATCAGAAAGTCACGAAACAGCGTGCGCGTGCTGCCACTCGCGTGATGGCTCGGAAAGCCGATCATCCGGCGGTCCTGCAGTTCGGTCACGGAAATTCCGTCGGCCCGCGCAACCGGCCAGTCCTCGGGAATCGCGATCCAGTACGGCTCGGAAAACAGGCGCGTCGCGACGAGATCCGGTTCATGCACCGGCTCCCGGACGAATGCGAGGTCCACGTCGCCCGTCATCAACACCGAGGTCTGGTCCTGGGTGGCATGCTCGATCAGGCTCAGGCGCACCTCGGGCCGCTCTCGTGACCAGGCGGCCAGCAGCGCCGGCAGAAAGGTGTAGGCGTGCGCGTGGAGGATGCCGATGCGCAAGGTGCTGAGCTTCTCCCAGCGCGCGTCCCGTATCACTTCGCCACAGCGGTCGATGTCCCGAAGAATGCGCCGCGCGTGGGGCAGGAAATTGAGGCCGTCGTCGGTCAGCGTGACGCTGCGCGTGGTGCGCTGGAACAGCGAGACGCCCAGCTCGCGCTCGAGCGCATGGATGTGCTCGCTCAGCGGCGGCTGGCTGATACCCAGCCGTTCCGCCGCCCGGCTGAAGTGCTGCTCCTCCGCCACGGCAACGAAATACCGAAGCCTCCTCACATCAATCATTTATCCGATATCCCTATGAATATTGGTATCAAAGTGTATTGGACTGGCTGTTTTTCGAATAATTATACTGCCACGGCTTCTTCCAGAACCGATGACAACGAGGACGAGACATCATGGAAATTCGAAAGCTGACCGGCACGATTGGCGCCGAGATCCTGGGCATCGACGTATCGAAACCCCTCTCCGGCGCGGTGCTGCGCGACGTGCGCCAATGCCTGCTGGACAACTGCGTGATTTTCTTCAGGGACCAAGTGCTGACGAAGGAGGAGCACATCGCCTTCGTCGAGCAATTCGGTGCAATCAGCTCCAGCCCGGTTTATCAGACCCTGGCATCCCATCCGCAGATCATGCCGGTCATCAAGGAGCCGAAGGACACCGACATCATCGGCGACACCTGGCATACCGACGAGACCTATCAGCAGACGCCGCCGCTCGGCTCGGTGCTCTATGCGCGCGAAGTTCCGCCGGTGGGCGGCGATACGCTCTGGTGCAACCTTTATCGCGCCTACGATACGTTGTCCGACGCCATGAAAAAGCAGTTGAGCGGTCTGCGCGCGATCCATACCAACGAATTCCTGACCGGCAATGCCCAAGGGCGCAATGCGACCCGTTCCACGAAACTGCTCGAAACGGTGGGGGTCAGCCACGTCGTACATCCCGTGGTGCGCACGCACGAAGAGACCGAACGCAAATGCCTGTTCGTGAACCGGCCGTTCACGTGGTCGTTCGAAGGCATGACACGCGACGAAAGCCTGCCGTTGCTCAACTTCCTGTACGAGCACAGCGCCAGGCCGGAGAACACCTGCCGCTTCCGCTGGCAAAAGGGATCGATCGCGTTCTGGGACAACCGCTGCACGATGCACTACGCCATCAACGACTATCCCGGCCATCGCCGCGAAATGCACCGTATCACCATCCAGGGATGCGAGCCGCGCTAAGGCGGCTGGCGCGACCACACCGACACTGTTGAATCATGTCTCATCTCGATACCCGACTCCTGATCGACAACCAATGGGTCGATGCGGCCGACGGCAGCACGCTCGCCGTGCTGAATCCCGCGACCGGCACCGCGGTTGGGCGCGTCGCATGCGCGACCGAAGCCGATCTGCAACGCGCGGTCGCCGCGGCCGCCGCCGGATTCACACACTGGCGCGACGTGCCCGCGGTCGAGCGTGGCGCGTTCATGCGCAGGGCGGCCGCGCTGCTTCGTGATCGTCAAGCGTCGCTCGCGGAACGGATCACCGTGGAACAAGGCAAGCCACTGCCCGAGGCGCGCACGGAAGCCGCAGCCGCAGCGGATATTCTTGAGTGGTTCGCCGACGAAGGCACTCGCATCTATGGGCGTACGGTGCCGTCGCGCAGTCCGCGCACGCAACTCCAGTTCGTCGTCAAGGAACCGGTCGGTCCGGTCGCCGCCTTCACGCCATGGAACTTCCCGCTCACGCAAGTCGTGCGAAAACTGGGCGCCGCCCTGACCGCCGGATGTTCGTTCCTGTTGAAGGCGCCCGAGGAAACCCCGGCGGCGCCTGCCGCGCTGATGCAGGCATTGCTCGACGCCGGGCTACCCGCAGGCGTGGTCGGGCTCGTGTTCGGCGACCCCGCCGAGATTTCGCGGTATCTGATCACGCATCCGGCAATACGGAAGATTTCCTTCACGGGTTCCACTGCGGTCGGCAAGCAGCTTGCCGCGCTGGCAGGATCGCACATGAAGCGCGTGACCATGGAGCTGGGCGGGCATGCGCCGGCCATCGTGTGCGAGGACGCCGATCTCGAACTCGCCGTGCAGTGTCTGGCCGCCGCAAAATTCCGCAATGCCGGCCAGGTGTGCATCGCACCATCACGCCTGCTGGTTCACGAGGCCATTCGTCCGGCCTTTGTGCGTGCCTTGGCAAACCATGCGTGCGGTATCAAGGTCGGCGATGGACTGCACCCCGGCACGCGCATGGGCCCGTTGGCCAACGACCGCCGCATCGCCGCGATGGAGCGGCTCGTGGGGGACGCGGAAGCGTCGGGAGCCCGCGTGCTGGTCGGCGGACAACGACTGCCGGGGGACGGCTACTTCTACGCGCCGACCGTGATCGACGCGGTGCCCCCGCACGCGATGCTCTTCGGCGAGGAGCCGTTCGGACCGATTGCGGCAGTGCAGGGCTTCACCCGGCTCGACGATGCGATGGCCGAGGCAAACCGCCTGCCTTACGGCCTGGCGGGCTACGCCTTTACACGCTCGCTGGCTACCCTTCATACACTCACGCGGGAGCTGGAAGTCGGCATGCTGTGGGTGAACCAGGCTGCCACGCCTTCCCCCGAACTGCCATTCGGCGGTATCAAGGATTCGGGCGTCGGCAGCGAGGGCGGGCCGGAGGCAGTTGAGGCTTACCTCAATACCAAGGCGGTGGCGATCACCATGGGTTGATGGCGGGTCTCACCACTGACCGGCAATCGAAGCGCATCTGCAACCATCGTAGCAAGGCATGCGATACACCCGTCCGGTCATCAGGGGGCAAAGGCAAGCGGACGCGACGCTACGACTTCTTCTGGTTCGCCGTGGCTCGCGCGGCAGAAATCGCGGCGTCGCGTTCCTTCGCTGCGGCTGCCTTCGCCTCGTCGTAGGTTTTTTTCGCCGCGGCGACCTTGTCGCTGTACGCCTTTCTCGCGGCCGCAATTTCCTGGCGCATATGGACAATTTCATCGCTCGGCGGCTGCGCCTTCGACCCGCTTGTCGTTTGAGCGGAGGCCGTCAGCGTGGACAACGCGAGGATTGCGGCGGCCAGAATAGTTACGCGCTTCATGCTTTGCTCCCAGAGTTTGCCTTTGACACGGTAGGCCGATCATTGCTGACCTTCCATTGGACCAAGGTCCTACGGTTGCAGGCTTGCCTCACAGGGGCTGACCGGTGGCACGGGATGGAACGGTCACGAGCCGCCGCGGGTGAAAGTGGCGCGCATTGCGCCGTGTCATGCGCGCGTCTTGAAATGCGCTTCCATGCGACGTTGCGCGCGTCCATGCTGGCCGAGCTTGCCGGTGGCAGGCATTGGCGCAGCGAGCAACTGTCATTCGCGTGCCCGAGCGCGGGCACGATGAGCGGCCACCTTCATACGATTTCCACAAATCGCCATCGAACACCAGCGACGCACCGGTCCCTGCTTCAGGTCGATGAACCACAACGTGCATTCCGGATTGGCACACTTGTGCGTCCGGCTCGCAGGATAGTTGGCCAGCAGATCGGCCGTCTGCGCTGCAAGTTCGGCGACCAGCCCATTGGGGCCGCTCATGACGCGCTCGGTTCGTAACGCGAAGCCATCGCCAGCGGAGACAAATGCCTGGCGCAAGTTGGCAAGGCCCAGATAGGTGTTCATTTGCTTGACCGCGGATCTCGGCACCGCGGACGCGCCACTGGCGCTCCACGCCGCAAGCAGGCCCCGCACCCACTCACGAAGGTCTCGCGCCTTACCAGCGGCGCTATCCAGATCTGCGGCTGACAGCGTCTGGCTTGCGGCAAAGATGGGCGCGAGCGACGAGCCGCTCAACTCGAGCCATCGCTGCAGGGTTGCCCCACTAGAGAGCCAATCCACCCGGTTGCTCCCTGATCCATAGCAACTGTTCACGAAGTCGATGGCCGGATGCCCGCCGATCAAGAGAGGGCGGGCTGGCTCGACATCGCTTCCTTTTGTACCAGGCTCCATCGTTTCTGTTCCTTCTCGTAACACGACGACACTGTAACTCAAAAAAAAACGTTGTACGGTTACCTCATGTGGCTGTAACCTATATAGGTTGCGTTTCTGGTTTCCATCGGAGATGTCGACCGGAGATGTCAACCTTTACGACCGTTGTCAGGAACAACCCCCCATGAATGACCAACTCTTTTCATTGCGTCGGATCTTTGGTGCCCTCGGGGTAACCGCGCTGATGTGCGCGGTTATGCCTCAGTCAGCGGCAGCGCACGACGCTTCTGCCAGCTTTCCGTCGGTCCAGTCGCGCAGGGTCGAAGTCGATGGCCTGTCCATCTTCTATCGAGAGTCGGGAGCTCCGTCGGCCCCCACGATCGTGCTTCTTCACGGCTTTCCCTCTTCCTCGCACATGTTCCGCGAGCTGATTCCCTTGCTTTCGGACAAGTTCCACGTGATCGCGCCTGATTACGTCGGCTTTGGGTACTCGGCTGCGCCAACCGTCGAGCAGTACCCCTACACCTTCGACAACCTTGCCCAAACGACCGACCGGCTTCTGCAGAAGCTGGGCGTCACGAAGGCGGTGTTCTACATGCAGGACTACGGCGGTCCGGTAGGTCTGCGGTTGGCAGCCAAAGCGCCGGATCGCGTCCGGGGACTCATCTTTCAGAACGCCAATGCCTACCTGGAAGGCGTGAGCCAGACGGCGATCGATGTCTTCATGCCGCTGTGGCAAAAAGGCGATGACTCAGGCGCGCGCAAGATGCTGCTCGCCGACACCACCAGGTTCCAATACACGGCGGGCGCCCGTCACCCGGATGCCATCAGTCCTGATACCTGGACTCATGACCAGGCGTTACTGGACCGCGCAGGTAGTGCGGAGCGCCAGTTGGCGCTCTTCAGGGACTATCAGACCAACGTCGCCAAATACGACGAGTGGCACCAGTACTTCCGAGCGAATCAACCGAAGACGCTCGTCGTTTGGGGCAAGGGCGATCCGTTCTTCACCCCGGCGGGTGCCGAGGCATTCAAGAAGGACCTGAAGGATGTCGACGTGCGGTTCTTCGACACGGGCCACTTCGCCCTTGAGGAGGACGCACGCCCGATCGCCGCGCTGATCAAGAGCCGTTTCGCCGAAGCCGGGAGCGCAAAATGAAAAAGGAACAACGCCTTCACTGGCTCGCTCTGGCCGCATTGGCCGCGTCCTCCCCGTTGGCGCTTGCCGGCCAGCCTCTGGTCCCGGACGTACCGCTATCGTTGACGCTGGCAACAGAAGCCGCACAGGAGGCCGTTCGGGCTTGCGAATCTCGTGGCTACCGCGTGTCTGCGTCGGTCGTCGACGCCCAAGGTGTGGAACGCGTACTTCTGAAGGGAGATCGCAGCACCGTCCATACGCGCGAAACGGCGTTCAAGAAGGCCTATACAGCGGTGACGCTGGGGCCGATCTTCGGGGCAAGTACAACCGGGGCGCTAACGGAGAAAATCTCGAAGACGCCGACGGGCCCGGCCCTCAGTAGCGTCACCAACGTCATCCTCCTCGCCGGCGGGGTGGTCCTGACCGCCGGTGGCAATGTCGTCGGAGCGATTGGCGTTGGTGGCGCCCCGGGTGGTTCCCTGGACGAAGAATGCGCGCAGCAAGGCGCAACCAGGATCAGCGCGAGCCTATCCAGAAGCCTCGGCGGCGATTGATACATTGGCGCCTGCCCGGCGGTTCAAGCGGGGACGCGCTCGTCGAGCCATCCGTGTGTGCGGTCGATAAAAGCGCAAAACCCGCGCCTCATAAGGAGGCGCGGGTTGCAAAAGTGCGCGGATTTACGACTTCCTTGACGCGACCTTTATGACTTTGTTGTCAAAGGACAAGTACGCAGGCCGGCCCGCCCTTCCCTTACAGGAACCGGAACAGATTCATCCCCTGGATCTGCATGAACGACGATTGCGCGCCTTGCAGGGCCGTCGAGCGCTGGTAGTACTCGCTGATGGCAGCAGCGTAGTCCAGCTCGGTCAGGTCGGACAGGGTCTTCTGGTTGCCGAGGTCGCGATTGGTGCCGATCGCGTCCAGCGAATCCAGTTCGTTCATGCGCGAGCCCACGGACGAGCGGACCGTCAGTACGTTGTCCAGCGAGTTGTTGAACTGGCGGATGCCAGTGGCGATCACGTTCTGCAGCTTGGCGTTGTCGGCGTCCGTGTTGAGCGGCTGCTTGAGCGCGTCGATCACGTTCTGCAGGTTGGCGAACATGTCCGTGCCAGCTTGCTGCGCCGGCTTGATGGTCATGATGTCGCCCGCGGCCGGGGCGCCCTTTACCGAGAACGACACGCCGCCGACGTCGATGTTCACGCCATCGGCATACGGCACGCCTGCCACCACCGGGTTGCCGGTGGTGTTGTCCGTAACGGTGTACTGCGTCACGCCCGCCACGTTGGCAAAGCTCAGCGTGAAGGAGTGGCCATAGAGGGGATCGGTCGGGTCCGATGCCGAGATGGCGCTGTAGGTGGCCGTGCCCGTGTTGTTGCCGGCTTGCAGCACGTAGCCGGCGTTGGCGGTCACGCTCTGGAAGACTTCGGCACCGTTGTTGCCGGCCTGCATCTGGCGGGCGACGTCGACCTGCAGCAACTGGTTGCCGGTATCGCCCTGGTACACGGCGCCGCCGGCGGCGTTCTTGGTGAACGGCACGGTGCCGCTCTGCAGCCCGGCGAACAGATAGTTGCCGTTGCCGTCGTCCGCGTTGGCCAGGCCCAGCAGCTGGTCGTACTGGCCTTGCAGGGCCGTGGCCAGCGAGGCGCGATCGTTGTCGGACATGGTGCCGTTACCGGCATTCACCAGCAGCGTCTTGATGTTCTGGATGGTCGTGGTGACCGTCTGCAGCGTGTTTTCTTCGAGCCCGAGCGTGCTGTTGGCCTGCTTGCGGCTGGTTGCGTACTGGTTGTTGACCGCGCCGGCGAGCGAGACGCCCAGCGCGCGGCTGGCGGCGACCGGATCGTCCGACGGGCTCAGCACGCGGCGGCCGGTGCCGAGCTGTTGCTGAACGTGCAGCAGCGAGGCCTGCTGGTTGTTCATCGACGCCAGGCCTTGGGTGTACAGGGTGGAGGTGGCTACGCGGATCATGGCGAGATTCCTTCAGTTCCGTAGATGCGCCTGGCGTCAGGCGATCGAGATAAGGGTGTCGAAGATCGTGCTGGCGGTCTGGATCACCTTGGCGTTGGCCTGGTACAGCTGCTGGAACTTCAGCATGTTGACCGTCTCTTCATCCATGTTCACCCCGGACACCGACTGCTGCGCGTTGTAGATCTGCGTGGTGATGCTGTCCTGCGAGGTCGACTGGATATCGATCGCCTGGGCTTTGCTGCCGACGTCGTTGACGAGCTGGGCGTAGGCGTCGTTGAAGCTCGACACGCCATTGATGGTCTTGGCGGTCTGCAGCTTGGCCAGCGCCAGCATGTTGCCGTTGTCGGATACCGCGCCCGAGTTGTTCGACAGCAGGATCTTGTCGCCATTCGACGGCGTGCCGCTGAAGCTGAAAGTCAGGCCGCCGATGGTGTAGTCGGTGGCAGCGCCATTGGCGACCGGTGCCGGCTGCGGCGCGAGCGGCGCGCCGGTGTTGTCGGTAAAGTCGTAGCGGTTGGTGGTGCTGTTCCACGTTGCCGTGATCTGGCTCGGCAGCAGGCCAAAGCCCGCCGCCACGTTGGTCAGCTTGGCGGTACCGGTGCCGACATTGGGCGGCGCGGTGCTGACGTCGGCACGGGCCGGCGATGCCGCCGCCACCTTGGCCGGGTCGCTGATCAGCACATCGAAGCCCGAGGCCGCGTTGCGCGTCGGCTGGATCTCGAACGAATCGTTGGCGGCCATGCCCGCCGTCAGCTGCACGGAGAAGCCGTCGGCGGTAATGGTGGCAGCGCCCGGACCGGCCTGCGTCGCGACGACCTTGTTGTCGGACTTGCGCAGCAGCGTGTAGTTGGTGCCATCGAACCGCAGCGTGTAGTCGCTGGTCGTCAGGTTGCCGACGTTGGTGATCTGGGCGGTCGCCGTGGCGGTACCGGTGTTGCGGGTATTGCTGTAGATGGTCGCGGTGCCGAGCGCGAACATGTCGGTGCCGATGTTACCGTTCAGGTCGATACCGAGCTTGTGCTGGTCGTTGAAGGTCTGGCCCAGCGCGAGCGAGATGCGGCCGATGGCGCTCTGGGCGCCATCCAGCGTCTCGCTGCGGTACTGCAGCAGGCCGCTCAGCGAACCGCCGGTAAGCGTGCCTTCGTCGACTTCCTGAATCGAGCCGTTCGGCAGCGTATAGGCGACTTCGGTGCGGCTGCCGTCCGAGGCCGACTTCACCGCCTTCATGTCGTACGAGTCCGAACCGATGACGAGCGGCTGGCCGTTACCGGTCAGCACGTTGTACGAGGTACCGCCATCCTGCACCGTGACCTTCACGCCGATCAACTGGCTCAGCTGCGACACTGCCTGATCGCGCTGGTCGAGCAGGTCGTTGGGCGGCTGGCCGTTGCCCTGCGCGGTCATGCGGGTGATTTCGGTGTTCAGCTTGGCGATCTGCTTGGTGTACACGTTGATCTGGTCGACCGTGGTCGAGACCTGCGTGTTGACGCCATCCTGCAGTTGCTTGAAGTAGTCGCTGGCGGATTTGATCTGGCCGGCGAGCGCTTGCGCCGCGGACAGCAGGCCCTGGCGCGCGGCCGGATCGGCAGGGGTGTCGGATACCAGCTGCACGTTCTTGAAGAACGATTGCATCAGCGGAGCCAGGCCGCCCTTCTGGTCGGCGAGCAGGTCGTCGATCTGGGAGATCTGATCGGAATACGTAGACAGCTGCGCGCTGGCCGCGGTGGCACCACGCAGCTGGTTGGTCAGGAACGAGTCATAGACGCGCTGCACCGACAAGGTGTTGGAGCCCTGGCCGTAGAAGCCCGTGCTGAGGTACTGGCCGCCGGCCGACGCGATGATCGTGTTCTGGCGGGTATAGCCCGGCGTAGCGGCGTTGGCGAAGTTGTGGCCGACCGTCGACAGCGCGTTCTGCGCAACGTTGAGCCCCGAAAGACCGATATTGAAGAGAGACATTTGCTCTGACCCCGGATCAGTTGGCTACCTTCGGCACACGGCCGAAGGCGGTGAATGTGCAAGATAACGGCAGGAAGGCGGCGGGACTTTAGCGGCGCCTGGATCCTTTCGCAGCATTTCCTGTACGACGGCTGATACAGGTTTCACGGCAATTTACGCACCGATTGCCGGACAAAGACGGCACGATGCGCGCCCTTGCGCATCGCGCGAGGACGTACCTGGAGCGAACGGGCCGCGCGAACCCACCCCGGCCACGGCGCACCAACCTCCCGCGCGAACCTTCCGCGCGAACCTCCCGCGCCAATCTCGTGCGCGGCCGTCAGCCCGATACCTTCTTCATGATCCGCACCAGCTTCTCGCCGTAGGCCGGATCGGTGGCGTAGCCCGCGCGCTGCAGGCCGTGCGCGGCTTCGTCCGCGGTGTTGGCCGCCACCACGCCCGCGTAGCGCGGATTGGTGGTCAGCAGGCGCGCGTAATCGGCACAGGCCTCTTCGTACGAGCCGTAAGCACGGAAGCGGGCACGAACTTTCTGCGGCTGGCCGTCGACGTATTCCGTCGTCATGACTTCCGCCACCGGACCGCGCCAGTTGGCGCCGGCCTTGATGCCGAACACGTTGTGCGTGGTGCTGCCGTCCGGATACGCGATCTCGCGCCGGCCCCAACCCGATTCGAGCGCGGCCTGGCCCACGATCAGCTTGGCCGGCACGCCGCTGGCGCGCGAAGCGGCCATCGCGGGTCCGGCCATGCGGTTGACGAATTCGCTGATATGCGCCGGGGAGTCGTCCGGCAACTGCCCCAGGTCGCTCTGGCCGCCCTGCCATTCTCCGGCCGCCTGGTACTGGCGAATGCCGGTGGTCGGACTCCAGGCGTTGCCGGGCAGAATGGTGCCCAGCGGGGGTGTAGCCGGCGCCGGGCCGTCGGCGTCGGTGGCGCCGCGGCTGTCGAGCATGGCGGCCATCTGCGCGTTCTGCGCGCCGGCGGCCGCCTGGGCGCCGGTCACGCCGTTCTGCATGGTCGCCATCGTCTGCGGCACCTGCACGCCGGCCGCGCGCGCGAGCTGGCGGTACATCGCGTCGGCCAGGCCGATACCGCGTGCCGACAGTTGCTGCGACAGCTGCTGGTCCATCATCGACATGTAGAGCTTGGTCTGCTCGCTGTCGAACATGCCGTCCTGCGGCGTGGCATCGCGCATGCTCTTGAGCACCATCTGCGTGAAGACGGCCTCGAACTGCTTGGCGGCGGCCTTCAGCGTGTTCTCGTTGTTGCCGGCGCGCGCCTGGTTCTTGAGCGCTTCAAAGCCTTGCGTATCGAGCGCAAAACGCTGCGAGATATCGCCTGCCGAAGTGTCCAGCGCCATCAGATGATCTCCAGTTCCGCACGCAGCGCGCCCGCGGCACGCATCGCTTCGAGGATCGTCTGCAGGTCGGCGGGCGTCGCGCCGAGCGCGTTCAGGCCCTTGACCACGGCGGCAAGCGACGCGCCAGCCTTGACGATCTGCAGCGAACCGCCGCCTTGCTTGAGGTCGATCTGCGAGACCGGTGCCACCACCGTCTGCCCGCCACTGAACGGTGCGGGCTGACTGATCACCGGCTGCGTATTGATGACCACCGACAGGTTGCCGTGGGCCACGGCGCAATCCTCCACCGTCACCGCCTGGTTCATCACGATGGAACCGGTACGCGCGTTCAGGATGACCTTGGCCGCGGCCTTGCCGCGCGAGACATCGATGTTCTCGATGCGCGCCAGAAAGTTGACCCGCTCCGCCGGCGAGACCGGCGTGCGCAGTTGCACCACACGGCCATCGAGCGGCTGGGCCACACCGGGGCCCATGGTGCGGTTGATGGCTTCGATCACGCGTTCGGCGGTGCCGTAATCGGTGTCCTTGAGTTCGAGGTTGAGGTAGCCGCCCTCCGGCTGGAACGACGGGACCGCGCGTTCCACCACCGCACCGTTGGCGATGCGGCCGACGGCGAGCTGGTTGACCTGCACCTTGCTGCCGTTGGCCGACGCGCCCGCGCCGCCCACCAGCATGTTGCCCTGCGCCAGCGCATACACCTGGCCGTCGGCGCCCTTGAGCGGCGTCATCAGCAGCGTGCCGCCGCGCAGGCTCTTGGCATTACCCATCGACGACACCACCACGTCGATCTGGCTGCCCGGCTGCGCAAACGGCGGCAGCGTGGCGGTCACCATCACGGCGGCCACGTTCTTGAGCTGCATGTTGCGGCCGGCGGGCAACGTCACGCCGAGCTGCGACAGCATGTTGGTCAAGCTCTGCGTGGTGAACGGGGTCTGCGTGGTCTGGTCGCCGGTATTGTCCAGACCCACCACCAGGCCATAGCCGACCAGCGGGTTGTCACGTACACCCTGGAAGTTGACCAGGTTCTTCAGGCGCTCTGCCCGCGCGCTGCCCATGCTTGCGCCCAGCATGAGGGCGAACAGCAGGACAGCAATAAAAGCCGCACGACCTGAGCGGGGAGCGAGGACGGGCGGGATGCCCAACAGCGAGCCTGGCTTTTGGAAAGGCATCGGAGGCAAAAACATGGCGCGATCAGAACGGTGAGACATTGAGGAAGAAGCGCTGGAGCCAGCCCATGTTCTGCACTTCGTCGATATACCCCTTGGCGGTGTATTCGATGCGTGCATCCGCCACCTGGGTGGACGGTACGGCGTTGTCGCCGGTAATCGTGCGCGGGTTGACCACGCCGGAGAACCGGATGAATTCCGCGCCCTGGTTGATGGCCATCTGCTTCTCGCCGGAGACCACCAGGTTGCCGTTCGGCAGGACCTCGAGCACGGTCACGGTGATGGTGCCGTTGAAGGTATTGGCCGCGGACGCCCCGCCGCTGGCCTTCATGCCGTTGGTGCCGGACATATCGGCGTTCTGCGACGAGCTGAACAGGCCACCGAGCGCCTTCGGCACCGCGGTGAACGTCAGCGCGCTGTTGCCGGTGCGGCTGGCATTGGTACCCGAGTTCTTGCTCGCGTTGACGTTTTCGCTGATCACGATGGTCAGGATGTCGCCCACGTTGCGCGGACGGCGATCCTCGAACAGCGGATTGCCCGCGTAGGAGGCCTGATAGATCGAACCCGAGGGCGCCATGACCGGGCGCTGCTCCGCGCGCGCGGTGGTAGGCAGCTGCACGAGCGGATCCTTCGGAATCAGCGCGCAGCCACCGGTGGCCAGCACGGCGATGCCGGCCAGGCAATACAGCGCGAGCGTTCCCATGCGGGACACCGAGGTGGCTATCGTCATGACTATCATCCCATCTGGGTCAGGCGCTGCAGCATCTGGTCCGACGTCTGCACGGCCTTGCTGTTGATTTCGTAAGCGCGCTGGGTCTGGATCATGCTGACCAGTTCTTCCACCACGTTCACGTTGGACGACTCGACGTAGCCGCCCTGCAGCGTGCCGGCACCGTTCAGGCCCGGCACCGAGGTGTTGGGCGCGCCCGAGGCGTCGGTCTGCGCATACAGGTTCTCGCCGAGGCTTTCGAGGCCGGTCGGATTGGGGAACGTGGCGAGCTGGATCTGGCCGACGTTGACGGCGGCGGTGTTGCCCGGCGTGGTCACCGTCACCGTGCCGTCGCGTGCAACGCTCAGCGAGGTGTAGTTGGCCGGCAGCGTGATGGCGGGGTTCAGCACAAAGCCGCTCGACGTGGTGAGCTGGCCGTTCTGGTCGACCTGGAACGAACCGTCACGCGTGTACGAGGTGGTGCCGTCCGGCATGGTCACCTGGAAGAAGCCCTGGCCGAGAATCGCCACATCGCGCGAGTTGCCGGTCTGCTGCGGGTTGCCCTGGGTATGGATGCGTTCCGTTGCCACGGGGCGCACACCGGTACCGAGCTGCATGCCCGAGGGCAGCAGGGTCTGGTCGGACGACAGCGCGCCGGGCTGGCGGATCGTCTGGTACATCAGTTCCTCGAACACCGCGCGGCTGCGCTTGAAGCCCGTGGTCGACACGTTGGCCAGGTTGTTCGAGATCACGTCCATCTGCGTCTGCTGCGCATCGAGGCCGGTCTTGGCAATCCAGAGAGAGCGGATCATGGTTTTCCTTCTGTATCTGCTTGTGAGCGCGCTACGCGCATCAGTTGTTCGACAGCAGTGCGTTGGCCCGCTGGTCATTGCCGTCGGCACCCGAGATCATCTTCATCTGCATCTCGAAGCGCCGCGCGTTGGCGATCATGTCGACCATCGCTTCCACCGGATTCACGTTGCTGCCTTCCAGCGCGCCGGAAATCACCTTGGCGTTGGGGTCGGCCTGCAGCGGCTCGGCACCGGGGCGCAGACGGAACAGGCCGTCGTCACCGCGGGCGAGCGAATCTGGCGGCGCGTTGACCACGCGGATGCGGCCCAGCTGCGCGAGGCCGTTTGGCTGGTCGCCCGGGCCGCGCGCCGACACGCTGCCGTCGCCGCCGATGGTCAGTTGCGCGTTCTGCGGTACCGCCATGGGCCCGCCCTCGCCGAGCACCTGCAGGCCGGTGGAGGTCACCAGCTGGCCGTCGGCCGACACCTGCAGCGAGCCCGCGCGGGTGTAAGCCTCGGTGCCGTCCGGCAGCTGTACCGCGAGCCAGCCGTTGCCGGTGAACGCCAGGTCCAGGTCGCGCCCGGTGTAGGTCAGCGGACCAGCCTTCATGTCCGCGCCCGGCGTGGACGCGAGCGTGAACGAGCGGGTCTGCGTTTCCTGCCCGACCACCGGCACCGCGCGATACATGTTGATCTGCGCGCGGAAGGCCGGCGTGGAGGCGTTGGCCAGGTTGTTCGATACCGCGGCCTGCTGGTCGAGTATCTGCTTGGCGCCCGACAGGGCGGTGTAGATCATGCGGTCCATGGCGGTCCGTCAGCGTGCGTCAGATGTTGACCAGGGTCTGCAGGACAGTGTCCTGCGCCTTGATGGTCTGCGCGTTGGCCTGATAGTTGCGCTGGGCCACGATCAGGTTCACGAGTTCGCCAGACAGGTTCACGTTGGACTCTTCCACGGCGTTCGACTGCAGCGTGCCGAGTCCGCCGCCGGCCGAGCCCAGCAGTTCCGGACCCGACGAACCGGTGGCGCTCCATGCGTTGTTGCCTTCCGGCTTGAGGCCTTCCGCGTTGGCAAAGCTGGCCAGCGCGATGGTGCCGAGCGACTGGGTCTTCTCGTTGGAGTACGCGCCGAGGATGGTGCCGTCCGCCTGCACGCTGAAGCCCAGCAGCGAGCCCGAGGCATTGCCGTTCTGCACGATGCTCTTGGGATCGTTGTCGGCGCCGAACTGCGTGGAACCGGCCAGGCTCAGCTGCATGTTCAGGGCGGCGGCGCCATTGGCGGCCGGCATGGTGATGACAGGATTGGCCGGCACGGTCTGGCTCATCACGCCAGCGTTGTCGAACGCCATCGTCACCGGCGTGCCGCCGACGACATTGCCGTCTGCGTCGACCAGGCGCATGGTCCAGTCGGTACCGCCGGCGACGGTCGGGGCCGCGCCGCTCTTCGAGAAGTAGGCGGTCAGCTGCACCTTGTTGCCCAGCGAGTCGTACACCGTGACCGGGTTGCTGTAGTTGTACATGTCCTTGGTCGGCATCACGGCCGGTGCCGGCGGCGCGGCGGGCGTGGTGGCGAAGGCCTGGGTCGGCACGGTGCTGCGCGAGTCGAGCTGGAACTGCGCATTGATGGTGGTGGTGGCCACCGGCGGCATCTGCGCGTTCGAGATCGTGATCGGCTGCGGCACGCCCGTGGTCTGACCGGCGGGGTAGCCCGTCACCTGCAGGCCGCTGGCGTTGACCAGACGGCCGTCCGGCAGCTTCTGCAGCTGACCGTTACGCGAATAAAACACCGCACCGTCCTGGTCCACCAGGCGGAAGAAGCCATTGCCGTTGCTGATGGCAACGTCGAGGTCGCGGCCCGAGGCCGCGACGTTACCGTTGGCGAACGACTGCACCACTGCATTCACGCGCACACCCAGGCCCACCTTCGAGCCGGCGTAGACGTCCGCGAACTGCGCGGTCGACGACTTGAAGCCAACCGTGTTGGCGTTGGCGATGTTGTTGCCGATCACGTCCAGGTTGGACGCGGCGGCGTTGAGACCGCTTACCCCTTGACCAAAACCCATGATTTTCCCCTATGTGTAGGCTGTCGTTCGAAATTGCCCGCGCGTATGCCCGGACCGGGTGAAAAAAATTAAGAAATGCGGCGCACGTCGTTGACGTTCGCCGTGGTGCCGTCCTCGAGGTTGACCAGCACGCCGGTGCTGTCGCCGCTGATGCCCTGCACCTTGCCGTAGACCAGCGCGGTCGGGCTGACATCCTTGCCGTCGGCGGTGGCGGTGACCTTGACCGCGTACTCGCCGTCCGCCAGCGGCACACCCTTGTCGTCCTTGCCGTCCCAGGCCACGTCGTGCACGCCGGCCATCTGGCCCTTCATGTCGATGGTGCGCACCACGTTGCCGCTCTTGTCCAGGATCTGGACCTGTACCGAGTCGGCCGTGCTTGGCAGATCGACGCCGATCTTGCTCGGCACGCCCGCCTCCATGCTCGCCTTGGAGCCGGGCACCATCACGGTGCGGCCGATCAGGTTGGCCGAATCCATGGCGCGGCTGGCGGAGGTCTGCGCGAGCAGCGCGTTGAGGGTTTCGTTGACGTTCTGCAGGCCGCTCACCGTGCTGATCTGCGCAATCTGCGAAGTCAGCTGCGAGTTGTCCATCGGGTTGAGCGGATCCTGGTTGTTCATCTGCGTGACCAGCATCGTCAGAAAGTTGCTCTGGATCTCGGCCGCGCTTGCGCTGCCGCCCTTGAGGGCGTCGTTGATCGCGGAGCTGTTGCTGTTGTTGCTTACGGGCGCTGTCATGTCGTTGTCCGGCTAGTCCTGGAGATTGTTTCGCTCGTCACTGACCGATGGTCAGCGTCTTCAGCATCATGGTCTTGGCGGTGTTGAGCACCTCCACATTGGCCTGGTAGGAACGCGATGCCGAGATCATGTTGACCATCTCTTCCACCGGGTTCACATTGGGCATGGTCACGTAGCCGTTGGCGTCGGCCAGTGGGTGCGACGGGTTATGGACCAGTCGCGCCGGCGACGGGTCTTCCATCACGCCCTCGACCTGCACGCCGCCCACGTCGGTCTGGCCGGGCGTGGGCGCAAGGCCGAAGATCACCTGCTTGGCGCGATAGGGTTGACCGTTGGGCGCTACGGCGCTGTCCGCGTTGGCGAGGTTCGACGCCGTGACGTTCATGCGCTGCGACTGCGCCGCCATGGCGGAACCCGATACGTCGAAGATGCTCATCGATGGCATGTTGCGACTCCTGCGTGGTTAGCTCTGGATCGCGGCCAGCATGGTCTTGATCTTGCCGCTGACCACCGTGAGACCCATTTCGTAATGCACCGTGTTGTCGGCAAAGGCGACGCGCTCGGTGTCCATTTCCACCGTGTTGCCGTCGATGCTCGACTGCAGCGGAATGCGGTACTGGAGGTCGTCGTTGTCCGCTGCCGGCGCCTGCGCCGGCAGGTGGCGCACCTGCGTCGTCGAGAGCGACAGGCCCTCGTTGCGCTGGCCACGCTCCACCGATTGGGACAACTTGCTCGCGAAGTCGAAGTCGCGCGCCTTGTACCCCGGCGTATCCGCGTGGGCGATGTTGGAAGCAATCACCGATTGCCGCTGGTTCCGCAGGCTCAGCGCCTCCTGTTGAAAGCGCAATGCCGCATCGAGTCTGTCGATCATGTCTGCCTTTCCTGCTATGGCTTCAGGGGGGAGAGACCCCCGAGCCGACGGTATACGGGCCGGACGGGGCTTCTTCAGGGTTGCCATCTTAGGGGCCGGCTTGTCACGCCAATCGTTTGAATAAGAGCGGGAAATCCGCGCAATTCGCCCCTCGCTCTCGCGCGAGGCTGCCTACAATGGGCCTCACTGAAGTTGTCATCGGCCGCGCTGGCCAATACCGGCGCAGGCCACCATCCTTGCTGGGATGCCTTTCATGAATCGATTCCGCCAGATCGCCAGGCTGCTCGCCCTGGCCGGGCTTGCCATCGCGCACGGCGCGCTGGCCTCGCCCGCGCAGGTCACGCCCGTGGCGCCCGCCTATTCCTTTCCCGACGACCCCGTGCGCGCGGCTGTCGAACAGTTTTTGCTGAAGCAGGCCGTGGGGCTGCCAGGCAAGGTCAGCGTGCAGGTCATTCCGCCGTCGGGCGGACGCGCGCCCGAATGCGTGGCGCCCGACCCGTTCCTGCCTGCTGGCTCGGCGCCATGGGGCCGCGTCAATGTTGGCGTGCGCTGCGGCGGCGAGCGGCCGTGGACGCGCTATATCCAGGCGCGCGTCTCCGTCCTGACCGATTACTACGTGGCCTCGCGCGCGCTCGCGCCCGGTGAGCCCATCGAGGTGGCGGACCTCGAGGTCCGCCAGGGCGACCTCGGCACGTTGCCGCGCGCCGTCGTTACCGATCCGGCGCAGGTGGCCGGCGCCGTGGCGGCCAATCGCATCGCCGCCGGCTCGCCGATGCGCACCGACCTGATCAAGCGGGCGATCGCGGTGCGCTCGGGCCAGACCGTCACGGTCACGGTCGAGGGCGAGTCGTTCCAGCTCAGCAGCGAAGGCAAGGTGCTGACGGACGCCGCGCCCGGCACGGCCGTACCGGTGCGGCTGCGCAACGGTCAGGTGGTGAATGCGGTGGTACGCAACGCTGATACGGTCGTTTTGCAATAGCCGGTCCCACTTGCCGATAGCAAATCCGATTCAACGCAGAAGATGAAAGTTGTCGCCGGTTTTCCCGATGATGACGGCTGGTTGGGGTAGTGACGCGTCCGGCGTAGAAGGGTCGTGCGAGAATGCGTACGATCCCCCCAAAAAGTGTGGAAAAGCGCTCGCAACGGCACACCGAAATCCTAAAGTTCCGGTGACCCGCGTCCGTTAAGTCAGAGGAAACCAGCAAGGAATACCCCGTGAAGATCAACCAATCCACTACGTCCAGGCCGGCGGACAAGGCTGCCGGCGATAGCGCCCGGCCGGCGTCCAACGCGACGACGGCGCAGGATCCCGCCGCCCTGACCGGCGTGCGCGTCAGCCCGCTGGCGGCGCAGGTCCGGGAGATCGGTGCACGCCTCGTCAACGACACCGACGACGATATCGATACCGCCAAGGTCGAAGAGATCCGCACGGCCATCGCCGAAGGCCGGATCAAGATCGATCCCAGCAAGATTGCCGACGGCCTGCTCGCGTCGCTGCGCGAGCTCGCCCAGGGCGATACTCACTAACCTCGCTGACATGACTCAAACCCTGATCCAGACCCTGAAGCGTGAAGCTGACGCCATCGTGGCCTTTGGCCGCGCCCTTGCGGAGGAACGCGACGCCCTCAAGCGTGGCGATTTCCAGGTACTGAGCGAGTTGCTCAGCAGGAAGATGGAACTGGCTCAGGCGTTGACCCGCGAAACCGCCGCGCGCGAGGCACAGATGATCGCGCTTGGCCTGCGCGTTGGCCCCGGTGGCCTGCTGATCGGCCGCGAGGTCGAACCGGCGGTGGCCGATGCATGGCGCAAGATCGTGTTCTTCGCGCAGAAGGCGAAGCAGTCGAACGAGGTGAATGGCGCGATCGTCAACGCCCATCTCGAGTTCACGCAGGAAGCGATCCAGGTGCTGCGCCAGGGCGGCGAAGTCGCCAACGAAATGTATGGCCGCGACGGCAAGGCGCAGAGCGCCGGCACCGGGGTGACGCTGGCTGCCGGCTGACGCCGCGTGCCACGGCGACTCGGCCACCGATCCTTACCGCATTCCGCTTACCGCTCTACCGACTCCGCCCCACCGTGTCGATACGATGCGGGCCAAGGGCGGTGCCGCGATTGGCTTGGGTCGGGTCGCAGTCCTTGAGCGTCCCCATACCCTCCCCCCGCACCACTTCCCCCACAGCGCTCGCCCATATCGCGCCGCATGCCGGCGTCGATTCCCTATCGATAGCTGACCGTGACCTCGTTGCTGCGCCCACGCAACGTGGGCAGGATGCCCTGCCCCGGCACGCGGAAGGCGAACACGAAGCCCTTGCTGGCATCGTCGCCACGGAATGCGTCGGTCTTGCCTTCGGCCGATGGCAGCAGGACGCAACGGTCGGCATTGCACAGATAGGCTTGCATCTCCACCGGCGGCACGCGCAGAAAGCTGTAGCGCCAGCGCACCGAAGTGATCACGCCCTCCGATTGCGGCATGACACCGCTCGGCATCAGCGGTGCCGATACCGCGCGCTGGCCACGGCCCGAGATGGTAGGACCGACCACCGAGTTGGTCCACGCATGGCGCGACCCGACCTCAAGCGTGGTTCGCGTCATGCCTTGTGCGTACCCGACCTGGCGGACCTGGGCGGCCGAGGGGGCCGAGGTCAGCAGGCCGCACAGCGCAGTCGTCGCCAGAATCGGGGCGAGAGTCGGGGCGAGAATCGGGCCGCGCGCCATCACAGCAGTCCGCGCAGCTGGTTGCGCAGGCGCGTGATGGCCTGGCTGCGGATCTGGCATACGCGCGACTCGGTCACTTCGAGCACGGCGCCAATCTCGCGCAGGTTGAGTTCCTGGTCGTAGCACAGCGACAGCACCAGCTTCTCGCGTTCGGGCAGCTTGTCGATGGCGCGGATCAGCGCTTCGCGCATGCCGCTTTCCATCAGCACCGTCAGCGGGTTGGCTTCTTCCGACACACCGAGGTGGCGGTCGAGGAAGTCTTCTTCTCCCGAGCGCTCGAAGTCCTCGTAGTGCAGCAGCTGACAGCCGTACACCTCGTTGAGCAGTTGCTGGTATTCCTCGAGCGGCAGCTCCATCTCCGCCGCCACTTCCGAATCGACCGGCGTGCGGCCGAGCTTCTGTTCGAGGCTGCGCTGCGTACGTTCGATGCGGCGCGTGAACTGCCGCAGGCTGCGGGACTGCCAGTCGTTGGCGCGCACCTCGTCGAGCATGGCGCCACGGATGCGCTGACTCGCATAGGTCTCGAAGCGCGCGCCGTGATTGTCCTCATAACGCTTGGCCGCATCGAGCAGGCCGATCATGCCGGCCTGGATCAGGTCGTCGATCTGAACGCTGGCCGGCAGCTTGGCCGCCAGCTGCAACGCGATCCGTCGCACCAGCGGCGCATGTGTCTTGACCACGTCTGCCTGTTCGAGCTTTCCCTGAATCGTATACATGGTGGAATTCTCGTAAATGCTTGGTTTCTGGGCCAGGGCCTCTCATTGGGGCTGGCTGGCTGGCTTGGGGTCGGTCTTGTTCTCGATGACTTCTTGTTCTGTCCTCACGCCGGCATGGCTGCAGCCATGCCGCGCGGTGCCGCTGTTTCCGCACGCAGCGGCCAGCCATTGATGGCACTGGCCACGCGTCGCAGCGCCGTGGTGGCCGCGGCGGCCGGAAAGGCCTCCACCACGCAGCGTCCGAGCTGCAGTCCGCGCACGACCAGTGGATCCACTGGCAACGCACCCGCACTGGTTGCTTCCACGCCGAGATACTGGCCCGCGGTGCGCGCCAGGTTCCCGGTAATCGCGCTGACCGCCGCCTCGCTGGTCGCCATATTGACGATCAGGTGGAAGCGCCGGCACGCATAGAGGTGATGCAGCCGCTTGATGCACGCATAAGCGGCGGTGATCGACGCGGCCTCGGGCCGCATCACGATCACGAAGTTGTGCGCGTCGCCCGCAGTGGCGGACAGCGTGCCGTCGGCCTCCGTGCAGGCGTCGATGATGACCGTGCGCATATCGGGCACGGTGCGGTTATCCAGCGTCGCGCCCGCCGGTACCTGCCCGGCCGGCAGTACTGCCACGCCGCTGGACGGGCGCGTGCCGAGCGCGGTGGCCAGCGGCGTACGGCCGGCCAGCACATCGGCGAGGGTGGCCGCGGGCGTGGCGCCCGCAAGGCGCGTGGCACGCTCGCCGCGCCGGTCCTCGTCGACCAGCAGCACCCGCTCGCCCTGCAATGCCAGCGCGTTGGCCAGGCCCAGCGCCACCGTGGTGGCGCCGGCGCCAGGTTCGCTGCCCACCACCGCGATGCGCCGCGTCACGCGCGGGGCGAGCATGCGGCGCAGGCTTTCGGCCTGATCGGAGCCCAACATGGTCAAGGCTTACTCCCCCCAGCGACGCGAATTGCGGCACGGTGTCCGCCATGGTGTCGAGCGGAGCCGCAAAATATGCGGCGGTGTGTGCGGCGGCTTGGGCGGCGGCGTGCGGCATGGCCGGCTGCGATGCCACGGCACCCAGCGCCCCCGCGGTCTCACCACCCAGCGCACCACCCAACGCACCACCCAACGCACCGGCCGTCGCTGCCGACGCACCCATGTCTTCCGCCGTGGCCACGTTCTGGCGGCCCGGATAATTTTCCAGCACGTCGAGCAGTGCGAGCAGGCGGCCCATGCCTTCGTTGAGCACGGTGCCGGCGACCGGCGCATTGACGCGTGCCTGGGCGCGGCCGGCCAGCCGCGACAGGAAGGCCGGCGCGGTCGGACTCGGAGCATGCTGCAGGCGCAGCGTGGTCAGGCCGAGCTGCACGGAAACCAGGCTGGCATTGACGTCGACGCTGCCATCGGTGTCCGCGTCCTGCGCAAAGTGCTCGATGGCGTGGCGCAACGTGCGGAACTGTTCGTCGGCGGCTTCGGCCCAGCGGGACCAGCGCACCACGTGCGCGGCATCGTCGGCAAGCGCCGGATCGCACAGCACGTAGTCGGTGGCGAGCGTCTCGCCGGAATCGCGGTCGACCAGGCGCGACACCACCAGGCAGGCATCGATGCCAACCTCGACGCCGCCCTTGCCGCGCGACGCGGTACGGACCTGGCCTTCGGGCACGCGCACCAGGCACTGGCCGAGCCAATGCACGGCATCGCGCTCGCGCCACGACTGTTCGCCGATGGCATGGAAGGTCAGCGTGTCGGCGACGGTGTCGAGCTTGTTGGCAATGCCGTCGGCGATCACGCGCGAGGTCTTGCGCACCGACGCCACCCAACGCTCGTTGATCTGTTGCCAGCGCGCCAGCGTGGTGGTGGACGGCAGCGAGCTATTGACGTTGACCACGGTACGGGCGGCGGCGAGGGTCGCGCGCACGGTGGCGGCTTCCGCCTCGGCCTCGGCTTCGGCCATGGTCTGGCGCGCACGCGCCGCCGGCACCATGGTGGTCGCGAGCGGCATGCCGTCGCGATCGGCCAGCCACAGCGTCTGCTGCAGCAGTTGCGGCGCACGGCGGCCTTGCGTCGGCAGCGTGGCGGTGCCGGTCACGGCCAGCACATAGCGGTCGCATGCGCGCGCGGCATCGCGGCACATGGTCAGGCGCACCTGCTGGGCGATCTGGCGCAGCGCCGGACCGCCGATGCCGCGTTGTTGCCACAGCGAGCGGGCCAGTTCAAAGCCGTATTGCGGTGCGTTGAGCTCGTCGACGCAGACGCCGACGGCATTGGCGCTGTCGGTCAGCGAACGCAGCACGTCGTCGGCACCGGCGCCCTGGCGTGCGGCGGTCGGCGCCGCCTCGGCCGCGGCCGCCTGGCGGCGTGCCGCATCGGCGTCAGCAAACAGGGAACCGCGGCGCGGCGTGAGAAACGCGCGTTCCACCAGGGCCGCGCCCTGGGCAAGTTCCAGGTGCTCGGGCACGCGTTGGCCGGTGGACGCGTAGAACACGGGCAGGCGATGGCGGATCACCACATCGAGCACGGAGCCGAGGTGGGTCGCTTCGTCGAGCTTGCTGATGATGCAGCCGTCGATCCCGCCGGCATTCGGCGCGGCGTCATGACGGTAGGCGTGCACCACCTCATTGAGCGTATCGCCGTGGCTGGCGCCGTTGAGCAGCAGCACGCGCTGCACCGGGGCCTGCACGCCGGCCAGCATCGCGATCTGGTCGGACAGGCTGCGGTCGCGCTGGCTCATGCCGACGGTGTCGATAATGACGAGGTGCTTGTCTTTCATCGCGGTCAGTGCAAAGCGCAGGTCCGCGGCATCTTTTACCGCATGCACGGGCACGCCCAGGATGTCGCCGTAGATGCGTAACTGCTCGTGCGCGCCGATCCGGAAGCTGTCGGTGGTCAGCAGCGCCAGGCGCTCGGGACCGTGGCGCAGCACGAAGCGCGCGGCCAGCTTGGCGGTGGTGGTGGTCTTGCCGACGCCGGTCGGGCCGATCAGCGCGAGTACACCGCCCTGCGCGAACAGCGAGTCTTCGTCGGTGAGCACCGGTACCTTATTGGCGAGCTCCTGGCGGATCCAAGCCATGGCGGCGGGCCGGTCGTGACCCACCGGCAGCTTGCTCAGCAGCGTGCGCGACAGCTGGCCCGAGAAGCCGGCGTTGACCAGCCATTCGAACAGCGACTCGCGCAGCGGATCGCCGGCAGCCACGCCAGGCGCACCGCCCGACAGACCCGCGAACTGACGTTCGAGCATCGCGCGCATCGAGGCCAGCTCGCCACGCAGATCGCCGATGGCCGGCGCATCGTGCATGACCGGTGCGGTCGATGCGATCGATGCGGCGGATGCGATCGATGCGGTGAAGGCCGGCTGCGGCTCGGCATACGGAATGGCGGTGGCCGAGACGGCACCGAGATCGGCATCGCGCATCGCCACGATCTCCACGCCACCCTCCACGGTGCGATTGGACAGCACCACGGCGTCCGGACCCATGGCCTCGCGCACCTTGCGCATCGCTTCGCGGCCATTCGCCGCCACAAACTTTGCCACGCTCATGTTCTATTTCCTCAGGCAGCGCCGCCGATCATCGCGGTGATGCGGATATTGCGGTTGTCCGGTACTTCTGCATGCGACAGCACCTTCAATTGCGGCAGCGTACGGCGCAGGAAGCGCGCCATCAGCGGCCGCAGCGGCGACGGCACCAGCAGCACCGGATCCAGACCCAGCTGTTCCTGGCGGCCCACGGCGCCCTGCGCCTGCTGCAGGAGCGCATCGGCCAGACCGGGTTCGATGCCGCCGCCGTTGGACAGCGCCTGCGTCAGCACGCGTTCCAGACCCGCGTCGAGGCTGATCACCTGCAGGTCGGCGTTGTTCGGGAACAGTTGCTGCGTGATGGCGCGGCCGAGCGCGACGCGCACCAGCGCGGTCAGCTCGGTCGGGTCGCTGACCTTGGGCGCGTGTTCCGCCACCACGTCGAGGATGGTGCGCATGTCGCGGATCGGCACGCCTTCGTCCAGCAGGTTCTGCAGCATCTTCTGCAGACCCGTGAGCGAGATGGTCTTGGGCACCAGGTCCTCGGTAAGCTTGGGCGAGTCCTTGGCGATGCGATCGAGCAGCGCCTGCACTTCCTGGCGGCCAAGCAGCTCCGACGCGTGCATCTGGATCAGGTGGTTGAGGTGGGTAGCCACCACGGTGCTGGCATCCACCACGGTGTAGCCATACGCCTGCGCCTGTTCCTTGAGGCCGGCGTCGATCCACACCGCGGGCAGGCCAAAGGCCGGGTCGCGCGTGGCGGCGCCAGGCAGCGTGCCGGTGACCTGGCCGGGATTGATCGCCATCCACTGGCCCGGGGTGGCTTCGCCCTGGCCGATCTCCACGCCCTTGAGCGTGATGCGATAGGCGTTGGGTTTCAGCTCGAGGTTGTCACGGATATGCACCACCGGCACCAGGAAGCCGATGTCCTGCGCGATCTTCTTGCGGATGCTCTTGATCCGGCCGAGCAGTTCACCGTTTTGCGCGCGGTCGACCAGCGAGATCAGGCGGTAGCCCACTTCCATGCCGAGCGGGTCCACCAGCGTAACGTCGTCCCACGTGGCTTCGGTGGTTTCCGGGGCCGCCACAGGGGGGCGTTCGGCACGCGTCTTCTGCTGCTGCTCGGCCACCTGCTCGCGCTGCATGACGTAGCGGCCGAACCAGGCCAGCGCGCCCGCCAGCAGCAGGAACGCGAAGTGTGGCATGCCCGGGATGATGCCCATCAGGCCGATGATCGCGGCGGTCAGGAACATCACGCGCGGATTCGAGAACAGCTGGCCCGTGAGCTGCTGGCCGACGTCCTGTTCGTTGGAGACGCGCGAGACGATCACACCGGCGGCGGTCGAGATCACCAGTGCCGGGATCTGCGCCACCAGGCCGTCGCCGATGGTCAGCAGCGTGTAATTGCGCACGGCAGTGCTGAAGTCGAGGTCGTGCTGCACCATGCCCACCACCATGCCGGCGGCCAGGTTGATGAACATGATGAGCAGGCCGGCCACGGCATCGCCGCGCACGAACTTGCTGGCACCGTCCATGGCACCGTAGAAGTCCGATTCCTGCGCGACTTCGGCGCGGCGCTTCTTGGCGCCTTCCTCATTGATCAGGCCGGCGTTCAGGTCGGCGTCGATCGCCATCTGCTTGCCGGGCATCGCGTCGAGCATGAAGCGCGCGCCCACCTCGGCGATACGGCCCGCACCCTTGGTAATCACCATGAAGTTGATCACCACGAGGATCGCGAACACCACGATACCGACCGCGAAGTTGCCCCCGACCAGGAAGTGGCCGAAGGCCTCGATCACCTTGCCGGCCGCGTCCGGGCCGCTATGGCCTTCCAGCAGCACCACGCGCGTGGAGGCCACGTTCAGCGACAGGCGCAGCAGCGTGGAGAACAGCAGCACCGCGGGGAAGGCGGCAAAGTCCAGCGCGCGCTGCGTGTACATGCCGACCAGCAGCACCATGATCGACAGCGCAATATTGAACGTGAACAGCAGGTCGAGCACGAACGCCGGCAGCGGCAGGATCATCATGCCGAGGATCATGATGATCAGCAGCGGTCCGGCCAGTGCCTTCGCCTGCGCGCCCCCACGGATGCCAGGCAGGTTGAAGAAGTTGGTCAGTGCGTTCATGCGCGGCTTTCCGGTACGGCGAGTTCATCGGGCACCGGCAGTTCCGTCGGTCCGCTCGGCTGCGGACCGTCGGCGTAATGCCAGTGCTTGAGTTGAAAGACCCAGGCCAGGACTTCGGCCACGGCGGTATAGAGCCCGGACGGGATTTCCTGGCCAAGTTCCACATGGCGGTGCAGCGCGCGCGCCAGCGGCGGCGCGGACAGCACGGGCACGCGATGCTCGACGGCAAGCTCCCGGATGCGAGCGGCCACTTCGTCCGTGCCCTTTGCCACCACGCGGGGGGCGCTCATGCGACCTTCCTCGTAGCGGAGCGCCACGGCGAAGTGGGTCGGGTTGGTGACGACCACGTCGGCCTTGGGCACCTCGGTCATCATGCGGCGGCGCGCCATGGCACGCTGCTGCTGACGGATGCGGCCCTTGACGTGCGGGTCGCCGTCGCTTTCCTTGTGCTCCTGCTTGACCTCTTCCTTGGTCATGCGAAGCTTCTTGTAGAAGGTCCAGAGCTGCCATGGCACGTCGATGGCCGCCACCAGCAGCAGCGAGCCGGCCACCACGCCGCAGACGTAGAGCACCAGCCCGCTCATATGCAGCAATGCTTCCTGGATCGGCGCGTTCATCAGGCCGATGGCTTCCGGCAGCTTGCGCCACAGCATCCAGGCCGCTACCGCCCCCACCAGCAGCGACTTGGCGATGGCCTTGGCCAGTTCCACCAGCGACTGCGAGGAGAACATCCGGCCCAGGCCCTTGAGCGGCGACAGGCGCGTGAAATCGGGCGTCAGCAGCTTGGTCGAGAACATCCAGCCGCCCAAGGCCAGCGGCGCCAGCAGGGCAGCCACGCCAAAGATCAACAGCAGCGGCAGGAACACCAGCAGGCAATCCCACACCACCACGGCAAACTGGGACAGCATGCGGTTGGTATCGAACGCCGTGGCGGGCTCGAACGCCAGGCTGGCGTGCATCGCCATATTGAGTTCGCGGCCCAGCGTGCCGCCGAACAGCCACAGCGTAGCCACGCCGGTCATGAGCATCACGAAGGTACCGAGCTCGCGCGAACGCACCACCTGCCCCTCTTCTCGCGCCTTTTCAAGGCGCCGGGGTGTGGCGGGTTCGGTTTTCTCGAGATCGCTTTCCTCGGACATGGACGCTCCAATACGAAGCGCGCGGACGGCCCTTCGTCACCATGGATTATCAAATCCCGGCCGGGCTGCCATTAGGAGGAAAAGGGAGGGAAATCGGGGCCTGTTTCAGGAATGAGGGGGGCGACGGTGTTAACGGCCCCCTGGCGCGCAAGCTTTAGGGACTTGCGGGCAAATGTTGCGAATCCGGCCCGCATGGCGCGTTTAACCGGACAATTCGGCAAATGCGGGAGAAATACCCCTTGTGCCCAGGCACTAAGACGCCTGGTCTGACCCCTGGTCTGGCGCCCGCTCCGTCGGCATCCCCAACTGGCTTGCCATCTCCTCCACCAGCGCCTGCAGCCGGGCGACCTTGTCGGTCAGTTCCTGGTGGCTGATGCGCAGGGCTTCGAATTCGGAGGGCGGCACCGAGGCGTCGCCGCCGGCGGTAGCTTCCGGCAGCGCAACCTCGCCGCACAGCAGGTGCGACCAGCGGCTTTCGCGCTCGCCGGGCGCGCGCGGCAGGCGGACGACGTAGGGGGGAGCGTGCTCGGCCAGTTCATTGAGGAAGGCCTCGACCGACGAGATATCGGCAAACGCGTGCAGCCGGGCCGAGTTGAGACGCAGCTCGGCCGCGGTCTGCGGCCCGCGCAGCAGCAGAATGGTCAGCAGCGCGGCGGACTGGCTGGGTACCCCGAGCACGCGGCCGAGGTTCTGTTCGAAACGCGGCACCCGGCTACTGCTGCCCTCGAATACCAGGCTCAGCGACTTGAGGCCGTCGATGGCGGCCAGGACCTGGTCCTCGCTGACATTCATCACCGGCGCGCGCGCCGTCTTCTGGTTGCAACCAGCGGTCAGCGCGTTGAGGGAGAGCGGGTAGGTGTCCGGCACCGTGTACTGCTTCTCGAGCAGCACCGCCACCACGCGGCCTTCGAGCGGCGTGAGGGCACGGATCGGCTGGCGGGGGGTGGGGGCTTCGGTCGACATGCGCTTGGTAATTCCGGCTGGTGGGCAAACATTGGAACCCATGCGGCGCGATTGTGCAATCTCCGTGGGTATAATTTGCGCTTGCCATCCGCGGCCGCCGTTTGCGGTCCGGTCTGGCTCAACCCTTCTTCATGCCCGGCACCTCCGATTCCCGCGCGTCCAACTTCCGCATCACCGCGGCGGTGGTGGCGAGCGCGTTGTTCATGCAGAACCTGGACAGCACCGTGGTAGCCACGGCGCTGCCGAGCATGGCGCGCGACCTGCAGGTCAATCCCGTTCACCTGAGCAGCGCGATCACCTCGTACCTGATCGCGCTCACGGCGTTTATTCCGGTCAGCGGCTGGATAGCCGACCGCTTCGGCGCGCGCCGGGTGTTCATGACGGCGATCGCCACCTTCACCATCGCCTCGGTGCTGTGTGCCATTTCCAATGGCCTGGCCGCGCTGATTGCGGCGCGCATCCTGCAGGGGATCGGCGGCGCGATGATGGTGCCGGTGGGCCGGCTGATCCTGTTTCGCGGCGTCAAACGCGAGGAGCTGCTGTCCGCCACCACCTGGCTGACCATGCCCGCGCTGCTGGGGCCGGTGCTGGGTCCGCCGGTCGGCGGCTTCCTGACCGACGTGCTGTCCTGGCGCGCGGTGTTCTGGATCAACGTCCCGGTCGGCGCGGTGGGCCTGGCGCTCACCGCGTGGCTGATTCCTCCCTCCGCACCCGAGCATCCGCCGGCGCCCGACCTGGCCGGCATGACGCTGATCGCGGCGGCATTGACGGCTCTGATGCTTGGCGTGGAAACCGTCGGCCGGGGCCTGTTGCCCGGCATCGTGCCGGTGGCCTGCATCGTCGCCGGCCTGCTGCTGTTCTGGCTGACGGTCCGCCATTGCCGGCGCCGCGCGGATCCCGCCATCGACTTCTCGCTGCTGCGCATCCCGACCTTCCATGCCGCCACGGTGGCCGGCAGCCTGTTCCGCGCCGGCGCCGGTGCGCTGCCCTTTCTGGTGCCGCTGACGCTGCAGGTCGGCTTTGGCCTGAGCGCCTCGGTCAGCGGGTTGATCTCGCTGGCGAGCGCGCTGGGGTCGTTCTGCATGCGGCCGATGACGCGTTTCGCGCTCAAGAAGATGTCCGTGCGCACCGTGCTGATGGTCGGCAGCGTCTCGTTCGGCGCGGTGCTGCTGGTGTGCACGGCGCTGTCGCCGGCCTGGCCCGCGGCGGCCATCTTTGTGGTGCTGCTGCTGGGCGGGCTGTCACGCTCGCTGAGCTTTGCCTCGATGGGTGCGCTGGCCTTTGCCGACGTGCCGCAGGCGCAGCTCTCCGCAGCAACTTCGTTCCAGGGCACGGCGCAGCAGATGATGAAGGCGGTAGGCGTGGCGATCGCGGCCGGCTCGCTGCAGGTGACGATGCTGTGGGGCGGGCGCACCAGCGCGAATCGCTTCGACTTTGCCTGCGCCTTCCTGGCCACGGCGATGGTGGTGCTGGCATCGCTGCCGATGTTCGCGCGCCTGTCGCCGGAAGCGGGCGCGGGGATTGCGGGCAAACCCGCGCACAAGGCGGGATAGCGGAACGCCCCGCACATTGCGGCAGGCGGCAGGAATGCCGGCGGTCGTGCGGGCTCAGGTCTCGCCGAACCGAGAGCCGGCCCGCGCCTGCCAATGGCGGAGCCATCGGAATTACTTGTCGCCGCGAGTTCTGAGTACAATGCGCGCCGATGGCACGCCCAGTGCGCGCCTGACCGCAATGCAGGTGCCCACGTGGTCGTGGGTGAAACGGGAAACAGGTGCGCGACGTCGGCTGACCGGCGTAGCAAGGCCTGTGCTGCCCCCGCAACGGTAAGCAGGTCTGGAATGGATCGGGTCGGGCGCCGGCAGGCGCTTCGACAGCCACTGCGCAAGAGATAGCCGCGCGGGAAGGCGACCCATTCCGGGAGTCCAGCGCTCCCTGCCTGTCAGCCCGGATACCGGCCTGTATTCCTCATCGACACCATTTGCCCGGGCGGGGTCGCCCGGCTTTACGATGACATACAACCCGTCCGCGCCCTCCGCCGGCTGCTTGCGCCCGGCCAACCGGTCGTCACGCCCGGCCCATCGCCGCCCCCGCCGTGCCGTCATCGCATCGCTCGGCACGCTTGCCAGCCTCAGTAGTCCCTATGCATTGGCCGACATCGTCGCCGAGATCGTCGCGGAGATCGCGCCCAAAGACGCGACCGGAAGCGTGGCCAGAAACGTGGCACAAAGCGCGGCCGCAACCGGCGAGACCTCACTGCCTGCCGTCGTCGTCAGCGAATCCGCGCAGCCCGGACTGGCGCTATCCCGGCAGGCGTACACGGGCAGCCGCCTGGGACTGACGCCGCTGGAGACGCCGGCCAGCGTCGAAGTCATCAGCGGCGAGACCATGCGCGCGCGCGGCGATCAGAGTGTGCGCGAGGCCGTGACGCGAGCCACCGGCATTACCGCCAATCCGGCTCCCGGCAACGGCGGCACCTCGCTGGCCGCACGCGGCTTCGCGGGCCAGGGCTCGGTCATGCAGCTTTACGATGGCACGCGCATGTACGTGGCGTCGGGCACGGTGACGTTCCCGTTCGACACGTGGGCGGCCGACCGTATCGAGGTGCTGCGCGGCCCGGCGTCGGTCATGTACGGCGAGGGCGCGATCGGCGGCGTGATCAACGTGGTCCCGAAGCAACCGTTGCGCGGCCCGATCGAGAACGAACTGCAGATTACCGGCGGTACCGAGAAGACCGCGCGCGTCGCCTTCGACAGCGGCGGCAAGGTCAACGACAATCTGTCGTACCGTTTCGCCACCGCCTACAACCGCTCGGCGGGCTGGGTCGACCGCGGCGATGCCGACAACCTGATGGTGTCGGCATCGGTACGGCTGGACGTCAACCGCGATGTCAACCTGACGCTGTCGTACGACGACGGCACCCAGCATCCGCAGCAGTATCTGGGCACGCCTTTGGTCAACGGCAGCCTCGATACTTCGCTGCGCAAGAAGAACTACAACGTCGGCGATGCCCGGATCAGTTATCGCGACCGCTGGACGCGGCTCCATGCCGAGTGGACGCCGAACGAGCGCGTCACCGTGCGCAACCAGTTCTACTACCTGACGAGCCATCGCCACTGGCGCGACAGCGAGAGCTATACCTATCTGCCGGCCACCGACCGGGTGCGGCGCGGCGACTACCTGGAAATCCTGCACGACCAGGAGCAGATCGGCAACCGCGCCGACATGACCGTGCGTAGCCGGCTGTTCGGCCTGGACAATGCCACCACGGTCGGCTTTGACGTCAATCGCATCCACTTCACCCATTCGAACAACTCGCCTTATGGCGGTACTTCCACGGTCGATGCGCGCGATTTCGACCCCGGCTTGTTCTTCAGCCCCCCCGGCATCGTCACCTCGCCGCGCTTCCGCACCCATACCACGCAGTACGCATTGTTTGGCGAACACCGCATCGCTCTTACCGAACGATGGTCGGTCATCGGCGGCGTACGTTTCGACCACGCTTCGCTGACGCGCACCGATCTGCTGGCCGGCTCGTCGTGGGACAAGTCATTCGCCAACACAACCTGGCGTGCCGGCACCGTGTACCAGTTCACGCCCGACCTCGCGGTCTACGCGCAATACGCTACGGCCACGGATCCCCTCGGCGCGCTGATCACCACCAGCGATGCCCAGCGCAGCTTCAACCTCGCCACCGGCAAGCAGGTGGAAGTCGGCGTCAAGCAGGCCTTCTGGGGCAAGCGCGGCGAATGGACTTTTGCCGCCTACGAGATCCGCAAGCACGACCTGCTGTCGCGCGATCCGCTCAATCCGACCGTCACGCAGCAGGTCGGTGCGCAGTCTTCACGCGGCCTGGAGGCGTCCGCCAGTGTGGAGCTGCTGCGTGGCCTGCGCCTGGACATCAACGGCACGGTACTGCGAGCGCGCTTCGACGACTTCAACGAAGCCGTGAACGGCGTGCTAATCTCGCGCGCGGGCAATGTGCCGACCAGCGTGCCGCAACAGGCGGCCAACGCATGGCTGACGTGGAACGTGCTACCGCAGTGGACGGCGGCGGCCGGCCTGCGCTACGTGGGCGGCCGCTATGCCGACAATGCCAATCGTGTGCGGGTGCCGGGCTACACGACCGTCGATACGGCGTTGTCATGGCGCGTCACCCGGCAGGCGGCACTGACCCTGCGCATCTATAACCTGCTCAACCGCGACTACGCCGAGTCGTTCTCCAACGGCGGCCAGCAATGGCTGCTGGGGCGCCCGCGCTCGGCGGAGCTGTCGGCCAACTTCTATTTCTGAGGCCAGGGACATGTGGCACAAGCTGCGGCGTTGGCTCTATCTCATCCATCGCTGGATGGGGATTGCCGGCTGCCTGCTGATCGCGATGTGGTTTGGCTCCGGGCTGGTCATGATGTATGTGGGCTTTCCCGCGCTGACCGAGGCCGAACGCCTGGCGGGACTGCCACCGCTCGATCCGCAGCGCATCGCCGTGACGCCGGATGCCGCGCTGCGCGCCGCCGGGCTTACCGCCTTTCCACGCAGCTTGCGGCTGGAGATGGCGGGCGCGCAGCCGGTCTATCGCTTCGTCGATGAAGGCGGGCGTCCGCGGACGGTATCGGCCAGCGACGGCAGCGTCATCACCGAAGTCGACGCCATGGCCGCGCAGGCCATCGCGCAGCGCTTTGCGGGCCGGCCGGCGCGCTGGCTGGACACGGCCGAGCGCGATCAATGGACTGTGCCGAACAGTCTCAACGCATGGCGCCCCCTGCATCGCATCGGCATCGACGACGGACGCGGCACCGAACTCTACGTCTCCGCCCGCACCGGCGAAGTCGTGCGCGATACCCATCGCAGCGAGCGGTTCTGGAACTGGCTGGGGGCGGTACCGCACTGGCTGTACTTCACACCGATCCGGCAGCACGCCCCGCGCTGGCGTCAGCTGGTGCTGTGGAGCGCGGGCGCCTGCATCGCCGTGGCGGTGACGGGCATCTGGATCGGCTGGCTGCGGCTGCGCGTGCGCCGCCGCTTTGCCCACGGCAGCATGGGCGGCACCTCGCCGTATCACGGCTGGATGGCATGGCATCACGTGGCCGGCCTGGTGGGTGCCTTGTTCCTGCTGGCGTGGCTGATCAGCGGCTGGCTCTCGGTCAATCCAAATCGCTGGTTCAGCGGACGCGGCTTCGACAGTGCGGCATTGCAGCGGTATGGCGCGCATGCCGAGCCGACCTTTCCGACGCCCGACTGGCACGCCCTGCTGCAACGCGCCGGTGATCGGAGCGGGGGTGAACGGAGCAGCGGTGATCGGAGCGCCGACGTGCGGGAGGTGCGCATGCAGTGGGTGGCCGGCGTGCCGGTGTTGCTGGCGGCATCGGCACCCGACGCGATCCGTGCGCTCGACGCCCGCACCGCGACGCCGCTGGCGTGGGACCAGGCCCGTCTGGCCCAGGCCGCCGCCGCCCTGCTGCCCGCGGCGCGCGTGGTCGAGAGCACGCTGCAGACCGCGCCCGACGCCTACTGGTACTCGCACCATACCGTCCGCCGCCTGCCGGTAGTGCGCGTGGGCTTTGACGATGCCGACCGCACCTGGGCCTATCTCGATCCCGCCACCGGCCAGGTACTCGGCCGTGGCGACCACAGCCGGCGGCTATATCGCTGGCTGTTCCACGCCGCGCATAGCTACGACTTTGTCGTGCTCACGCGGCACCGTCCGCTCTGGGATATCGTGGTCTGGCTGCTGTCCACGGTCGGCCTCGTCGTGTCCTTGAGCGGCGTGGTGGTGGGGTGGCGACGCTTGCGCCGCGCCACCCATCGCGCCCACGCTTCCCCGCTTTCTCCCCTTCCGACTCACAGGTAACCGCATGCAAAGCGCCAAGATTCCCGCCACCATCGTCACCGGCTTTCTCGGCAGCGGCAAGACCACGCTGCTGCGCCATATTCTCGACAACGCCAATGGCCGCCGCATTGCGGTGATCGTCAACGAGTTCGGCGAGCTCGGCATCGACGGCGAAATCCTCAAGGGTTGCGGCATCGGCTGCGACGACCAGGGCGAGCCCACCGGCCAGCTCTACGAGCTCGCCAACGGCTGCCTGTGCTGCACGGTGCAGGAAGAATTCTTTCCGGTGATGGAGCAACTGCTCGAGCGGCGCGACCAGATCGACCATGTGCTGATCGAAACCTCGGGGCTGGCACTGCCCAAACCGCTGGTGCAGGCGTTCCACTGGCCCAGCATCCGCAATGCGTTCACGGTCGATGCCGTGGTGACGGTGGTGGATGGCCCGGCCGCCGCGGCAGGGCAGTTTGCCGCCAATCCGGTCGCGGTGGATGCGCAGCGCCGCGCCGATCCCAATCTCGACCATGAATCTCCGCTGCACGAACTGTTCGAAGACCAGCTTGCCAGCGCGGATCTCGTCATCCTGAACAAGACCGACCTGATGGACGCCGCGCAGATCGCGGCGGTGGAGGCGCTGGTGCGCCCCGAGATTCCTGCCGAGGTGAAAATCGTGCCGGCGCAGGCTGGCAAGCTGGACGTGCACGGCCTGCTCGGCCTGCAACGCGCGTCGGAGGACACCATCCACCTGCGTGTGGACCATCACGGCGACGCGGACGACCCTGACCATGCCGACCACCATCATGACGCGTTCGATTCGGTGGTGGTGCAGGCCGGCACGGTCGAACGCGATGCGCTGATCGGCGCGCTCCAGCAACTGGTGGCCGGCCATACGATCTATCGCGTCAAGGGCTTTGCCACGCTACCCGGCAAGGCGATGCGCCTGGTGCTCCATGGCGTGGGCCAGCGCTTCGACAGCTACTTCGATCGACCCTGGCGCCCCGGCGAGGCACAGGAGACACGCGTGGTGCTGATCGGCCAGGACCTCGACGGCCCCACGCTGCAAGGTGCGCTTGAGCGGGCGCTGGCGGCAGCGGCCTGACGTGACGGCAAACAATGGGGGGCAGGTTATCTCGCCTCGCGCAGTGTACGTCGGACCCAATGTCGCGCCTGAGCCGCCCCAATCCCTGCATGGTCAACGGGGCTGCTGCTCACTTCGGAGATCGCGGCGCAAACGGAGCTAGCACAGGCTGAACGATTAGCGCAATTTGAAATGCTACTTTGGGGATGGACACTACCGAGTGAGGGAGGTCCTTAGAACATTGCCTACCAAGTGACGCGTGGGTCAAAAAGATTGGAAAAATTAAGGGGCTACGCTAAATGGACGCGATCAAACTGAAGAAGTACGCTCAATTGCTTGAGGCCGAGATTCAGGCGAATCTAGGTAAAAGCAAGGACGTAGATTGGTTGGCACAGTATCCGACATTGCTGGAAGCATTAGCGGATGCAAAGGCGGCCCGGATAGATCAGCCACGCAGTCTCGGATTGAATCGATGGGTCTTCGAGTCAAATGTTCAAAATTTTGCTGCGTTGTCTATGAGATTGGCTCAGTTTGAAAACCTTCTCCGTGGCTGGGAACTATTAAGCGAAGACTGATTGAAACAACAAATGCGTAGCCGCGTGATCGGTCCTGCGTGTGAAGGACGAGGGATCGCTGAAGGCCGCTTCGGCGCCCGAAGCGGCAGCTTCCGAGTCTGCAGTCGCGCCGGCAGTCGAACCCGCAGCTGAGCCGTTAGGGCAATCACCAAGTCGCTTCCAATTCGGATCGTTCGCCATGCTTTGATGGGTGCGAAAGTCCCGTCGGGCCCCAATTACATCGATGTCCTTCAAACCGTCGCACATTGCCACCGCCGCATCACTTGTGTTGGGCCTTTCGAGCTTGCCTTCAGCCGTGACGGCGCAAGTCCCGCCGACCCCCGGCCAAGCCGCCGCCCTGAGCAACGCCGAGCAGGAGCAACGCAACCGCCAGCAACAGGAAGCCCGAGAACGGGCCGCCATTGTCGATGCACCGGCCGTGCGTGCCGAGGCCATCGCACGGGCCGAGTATCCGCCACTGCCAACGGAAGAGCCGTGCTTCCGCATCGACCGCTTCATCCTCGAAGTCCCCAAGGACCTGCCGGGCGACCTGCAAGCCAGCGGCGCCTCGGCCCTGCCGATGGACCCCTTCGCGTTCGCGCGACTCTGGCTCGAACACTACCAGGGTCAGTGCATCGGCAAACAAGGCGTTGAAACGCTGGTCAAGGGCATATCCCAAACGATCCTGTCAAAAGGCTACGTCACCACGCGCGTGCTAGTGCCTGAGCAGGACCTGTCATCGGGCACGCTGAAGTTGGCCCTGATTCCGGGCGTGATCGGCGACATCCGCTTCAGCGAGCCCGATCTCTGGGGTACCTGGAAGACTGCCTTCCCGACCAGCCCTGGCGAACTGCTGAATCTGCGCGATCTGGAGCAAGGTCTTGAGCAGATGAAGCGCGTGGCCAGCCAGGATGTCAACATGCAGATCGTGCCGACTTCGGTGCCGGGGCGCAGCGACGTCGTGATCGCTGTCAAACGCGGCAAGCCATGGACGCTGGTAGCCTCCGTCGACAATTCCGGATCGCGTTCCACGGGCAAGTGGCAGGGCAACGTAAGCGTGGGTATCGACAACCCGCTGGGCCTGAGCGACATGTTCAACATCGGGTACAACCAGGATCTGATGTTTAGCAACAAGGAGCACGGTACACGGGGATGGAACGGCTTCTACTCGATTCCGTGGGGCTACTGGACGGCGACGCTGTCGGCCTACAGCAGCAACTACTTCCAGCAGATCGCGGGGGTGAACACGACGTTCGTTTCCAGTGGCAAGTCTGAAAACGTCGACTTGAAACTGCACCGGGTGCTGAGCCGCAGCCAGAACGATGTGTTCGGCATGCAGGTGCGGCTGACGCGCCGGTTCGGCAAGAGCTATATCGAAGACGCCGAGATTCCGCAGCAGCATCGCAACAACACGATTCTCGAGTTCGGGCTGACCGACCGTCATTACTTCGGCCAGTCGCAGCTCGATGCCACGCTGGCATTCCGTCAGGGCATCGGCGCATTCGGAGCACAGCCTGATGCGCTGGCCGCTGACGATGGTCCGACATGGCGCTTCCGCATGATGGTCCTCGATGCCAACCTGTCAGTGCCGTTCAAGGTCGCGGACCAGCCGTTCCGATATGTGACCACGGTGCGGGGCCAGTTCACCAATGACCGGCTCTACTACGTCGATGACCTGACTATCGGCAGCCGCTATACGGTGCGTGGCTTCGATGGCGAAAGCCAACTTGCGGGCGAACGAGGGTTCTATTGGCGTAATGAACTGCAGGCGCCGCTCGGTGGCAGCGGGCAGGCACTCTACGTCGGTATGGATTATGGCCGGGTGCACGGTCCATCCACGCGGGGCCTGGTTGGTACACAACTGGCTGGCGCAGTGATTGGCATGCGGGGCGGCATCGGCACGCAGAAATTCGGTGGCGCTTCTTACGACGTTTTCCTGGGTGCTCCGGTGTACAAGCCCCAGGCGTTCCATACGGCCGGCATCACTGCAGGAGCACAGATTGTCTACCAGTATTGTAGCAGCCTCCTCTTTCTTGGGTTCCATGCGAACTTTCGCCGGCCCAACGGTGAAATCGTACGGCGACGGGTACTGATATATGGCACCGGCAACTATCAGATACGTGGGGCCGCTCCAGCAAGCATCAGGTCTCTAGGCGCATCGAGTCGCCTATATGGGTTGCGTCGGCCCGATCCCGGCCGTCGGGCAATCCGCCAGGAAGGTGGGAATCGGTCTTGATGCAACCCCGTCCATTTGGTGTTGGCGCACAATCGGCATGTCCGTTGACATGGCAGTCGGGCGGCGCTTAGGTACAGTGCCTTGACCCATTAGCCATTCCCGCGCTGAAATGCGGCCGGGCATACCTCCATAAGCCCGCGCCCGGCCATAGTTCGCTAGGATTTACCAGCGGTAACGCACCCCCAGCTTTGCGCCGATGGCATTGCTGTCGCCAAAGTTCTGCAAGCTCGTACGCGCCAGCAGTTCGCCGTAGACCGCGTAGCGGTCGGCGTTCCAGTTCAGCGACGCACCCACGCCCAGGCCGGCCCACAGCGCCTGTTCCTTGCTGACCACGCTGATATCCGCCACGCGCGCCGACGTGCCATGCAGGAAGTCGTAGTACAGGTTCGTGATGCCGTACACGTGCGAGCGGGTGGCCTTGCCGTTGGCGCCGGCCCACTTGGTCTCGTGGTCCAGGGACACGCCGAGGCGCGAGACCAGGCTGTTGCCGTTGTCGCGCGACACGCTGGAGCCGTACTGATCGGTGAACGCGTCGAAGCGCACCTGCGACCAGGCCAGCTGCGCCTGCGGCGTGATCGACCAGTTGCCACCCAGCGCCAGTTGATGGCCAGCTTCCACGCTGGTGGCCACGCCGCTACCGCGGTTGCCGTTGGCCAGCTTGGTGCCCAGCGTCGACGAGCGGATGTCCGTGTCGTACCAGGTCACCGTGGCGCGGGCATCCACATACGAGCCATTGTTGCCATACCACGTAGCTGTTCCGCCAAAACCGTAGCCGGTGGCATCGACCGAGCCGTTGCCGAACATCGACGAGACGCTGGAGTTGGCAATGCCGTAGTGGAACGTCGGGCCGACCACCAGCGTGCCGGACTGGTTCTGGACGACCGGCGCATCCACACCGCCCTCGAACTTCCACATGCGGACGTTGTAGCTGGCGCTGGTGGTGCTGGTGGACGGATCGATATGGGTGTTCGAGCCTTCCACGCGCGCCCAGGCGCCCCGGCCGATGATCGGCTTGCCGGCGTCCTGCTCGGCCTGCACGGCGGCGTTGGGCGACCACGACCGGTTGCCCACGCGCTGCTGCAGTGTGCCAAGTTCATTGAAACGCTGCAGCACGCTGGAATAGGCCTCGTACAGCGGCACGGTCGGCGCCAGCAGCGGGGTGTTGATCACCGCCGCCGGGGTGCCGGCGGCCGGGGCTTCGGCCAGCGTCGAACGCAGGTACCAGTCGCCGTCGGTCGGGGTGGACACACCGTTCTTGACCAGCCGGTACGCGTACGGCCCCGCCACCACGGCCGGCTGGCCCTGAAACGTATAGTCGCCGGCCAGCGTGAAGGTGCCATTCGATGCGCCCTGCACGTCGATGACCTTGATGCCTTCGACGGTGGCCGCCCCGCCGCCGCCTACATTGACCGCGCGGATCTGGCCGGTACCCGACGTGTCGCCGGTCACCACCAGGCGCCCGGTAGCCGAGTTGTCGCCGCCAAACACGGTGTTTACGCGCACGGTGCCGCCATTGCCGATGTAGTTGCCGGCAATCGTCAGGACGCCCGATCCGCCGCCCGGCGTGACCGTACCGGCGTTGGTGACATTCCCGGAAATCGTGCCGGTGCCGGACAGCGTACCGGCCGCGTTCACCGTCACCGGGCTCGCGATCGAGCCGTCGATGGCCAGCGTGCCCAGGTTGATCGTCGTGGGGCCGGTGTAGGTCTGTGCCGCCGTCAGCACCGTGGTGCCGGTGCCGTTCTGCGCCAGCCCACCCGCGCCCGAAACGATGCCGCCATACGTATAGGCGTCCGACCGGTTGAAGGCGAGCGTGGTATCGGCAGCGAGAACGACACCGCTGGCGATGCTGCCGCTGGTGCCGCCATTGCCGATCTGCAGCGTGCCCTGGTTGACCGTCCACGCCGTGGGAGAGGTGCCCGTGCCGATCAGCGCCCAGGTGCTGGCGCCGGTTTTCTCGAACTTGTCGAAGTAGCGGTACTGCGCCGTGTCGCCGATGGTGGAGACGTCGAACACGCTGTTGGTGTCGCCGCCCAGGCGAAAGGTGTCGTTGGTTGCCGTCACCTTCGCGAGCACGTTTCCGACAATGCGCGAACCTGCTTGCAGTTCCAGAATCGAGAAGCCACCGTTGGTGGACCCGAAATCGATTGCCGTGTCGGAACCCTCGCCGGCAAGCACGGTTCCGGAGTTGATCAAGGTAGTAGCAGCACTTGCGCCACCTGCTGTGGCGTAGACAGCGGCATTACCGCGCCCACCCTCCAGCATCCCCCTGTTTTCGATGGTGTAGACGCCGCTTGTCAAGCGGACGGCAGCACCTCCGCCGGTGCCGCCGCTCAGGTCGGCACCGCCACGGATCGTTCCATAGTTCACCAGCGTGGCGCGGCTCGGCGACGAGGAGAACGCGACGCCCGCGCCGGCAACGCCGCCGAATCCGTCGCCACCGACGATAGTGCCGGACGCCGCGTTGACGACGTCGGCTCCGCTGGCCACGGAAACACCGGCGCTCAGCGAGGACAAATTCCCGCCTGCCCACCCCGTGGCAGCACCACCCTTGATGCTTCCGTTATTGGTGAGCGTAACGCCAGTATTTAAGGCGACGCCGGCACCGCCGCCGTTGCCTGCCGTGGTCTGGGTTCCACCGGTGATCGAACCATTGTTGGTCACGAGACCATTCGGGGTGGTCAGCGAAATTGCGTTGCCAGGCGTCGCACCGTCCGCACCCACGTAGGTGCCGTTGAAGGTCAGCGGAGCAGTGGTGCTGGTGGTGAACAAGCCAGACCCGGCTTTCGTCAGCACGAATCCCTGGGTATCAATAGTGATTGGCTTGCTCGGCGCAACGAATGCCGTGGGGTCCGAAATCAGAAAGCTTGACGTCAGGCGAATGGTGGCGCTGGCGTCGCTATCGGCATTGGCGTTCGCGAGTGCCGTACGGAGTTCGGCTTCGTTACTGACCGAGTACACGGCCGCCGAGGCGCCAACCGGGAAGAGCAGTGCGACGGCCAGCGTGATGGAGGAAACTTGCGGTGCGCACACCCCTGGGCGCTGGATTCCACGACAAATGTTGGACGGCATGGGTCTACCTTTATTTGTATTGTTTTTGCTACAAAGGCGTAGCGAGTCGATGGTAGATCACGCCATGAAGTTATGTAAGCGTTACAGGAAATCTTGTCGCGATGTCGATACGACCGCGCTTTCCCCCATTGCTAGCCGGGCACAAACGCATTAGAGACCACGCTCCAGCACGAATTGCCGAGCGGGGCCCAAGTCCCGCCGCGTCATACTCGTGCAATCCCGCGGCCATGTGGATGGCAGGCAGCCAACCGGGACGGCAGTCGTTGGGATTAGACGTATCCTCCGGCAGGCTCTTGACCACGGTTTGCTATTGAGCCTTTTCAGCGCCGCTCCCGTGATGATGCATTGCGCCTGAGCCCTGTCCCGCCATGGCGTCATGACCGTGATCGGCCAGTTGCGCGTCAAACCACTGGTGCAACGCGGCAACCAACTGAGGTTCATTGCTTTGATAGACGATCTCGCCACCATTGGGCAGGTCGTGATAGGCGACTCTCAGCTCGCCAGTCTTCGCCGCGCGAAGCGCAGTCAGACCTGGCATGTCTTGGCCGTGAATATGTTCCGGCCCCTTGAAGTCGCCGACGGCGAACTGCTGCGCAATCATCGCAAGATGCTGGCGAATCAGCGCGGCCTGATTGGAGTCGTCGCGCCTGGTGATGACCTGCTGAACGCCGCCGTCTGCGGTTTTGGTAAAGACGTGGGTGGTCGCCGCGAGGGAAAACGGCATCACCTCGTGTCCGCGCTGCGCGACGTCAGTCTGGCGGACCGTCTCTGCGGTGCAGGGTAAAGCCAGAGTCCCGGCCAAATTTACTGCGGCGTATAGAAGAATCGCTGATGTGCGTGCCATGAAAGTCTCCAGTCTCGCGCGCAGCCGCAGTCCATCGCGGCAATTGCCCGCGCACGATGACTGGAATCATATCTCGCAGCGTATGGCGGCCTCGGTAGAGACCAGCCCTTAAAGCGGCGTAGAACCAAAAAATACCCGCAACGAAGGTTGCGGGTGCTAACACTGCCCGGGCATCGCACGATGCCCGGCACCGGGCGCGGTCTCACGCGAGGTTGATCTCCACGTGGATATTGCCGCGCGTGGCCTTGGAGTACGGGCAGGTGTTGTGCGCCGTGTCCAGCAGTTGCCGCGCCACTTCGCGATCGACGCCGGGGATGCGGACGTTCAGGCGTGCCTGCAGCAGGTAGGCGTCCCCGTTCTTGCCCAGGTCGACTTCGGTATCCACGCTCAGGTCTTCCGGCAGCTTGATCTTCGCCTTGTTGGCGGCCAGGCCAATGGCGCCGATAAAGCAGGCCGACCAGCCCGCGGCAAACAGCTGCTCGGGGTTGGTGCCCGAACCGGTGGTGCCGGGCGACGATAGCTGGATGTTCAGGCGGCCGTCGTCGCTATGGGCTTCGCCGTCGCGGCCGCCGGAACTGGTGTGGACCTTGCCGGTGTACAGGACATTTTCGATGCGGGTCATGATGCGCTCCTTGCGTTCAGTGTCAGGGACGGTGGTTCGATGGATCGGCGGTACGGCAACGCTGCCAGTCAGGCGTAGGCGCCATCGAGGTACGGATCGGCAGTGCGGGCCGGGTCGGCCGACACGCCGGTGCGGTCCAGGCCAGCGACCGTGCGCGCGCCGTCGAGGTACGGATCCGCGTTGCGGGCGCCGTCCGAATACGGGCTGCGCGGTTCGTTCACCGAGCGGGCACCGTCGGTGAACGGGCTGCGCTCGTCCGTGACCGAGCGCGCGCCGTCGTAGTACGGGCTGCGCGCATCCGTGACGGAACGGGCACCGTCGCTGTACACGTCGCGGGCGCCGATACCGGCGGCCTGGGCACCTGCGGCGGCGGCAGCGAGGGCGAGGGAGAGCACAAGGCGTTGGGCGAAGTTGCGGGTCATGATCGATATCCTCAAGAGTTCGTATGCGGTTCAGGTTGGTGTTCCGCGGCCTGGCATCGCTGTCGATGTGTCGTGGCCACGGAATGCATTTAAGGACATCGACGTATCGCGCCCGTATCGGCCTGGCGCCGTTTCTGTCAGGCCACGTATCGTCGGCGTCGGCTGATACACAGGCGTACAAATGGACCAAGCGGGCCGCTAACTACGGCAGTGACTACGCCGGTAACTAGGCGGGCAACGACAAGGTCGCCTGCAGGCCGCCATCGGCGCGGTTTGACAGCGCCAGGCTGCCGCCGAGCGCCTGCGCGAGCTGCTGGGCAATGGCCAGCCCCAGGCCGGTGCCCCCCGTGCCGCGATTGCGCGACGCTTCCAGCCGATAGAACGGCTGCATGACGCGTTCGAGCTCGGCGTCGGGAATGCCGGGGCCGCGATCGCGCACCGCGATGACGACCCCTCCGTCGCCACCCCGGGTCACCGCGACCGTGACCTCGGTGCCGAACTTGAGCGCGTTGTCGATCAGGTTGGTCAGGATGCGTCGCAGTGCCTGCGGGCGCGTCACGATGGGCGCGTCCACCTTGCCTTCGATGGCGATACATTGACCGCCGTCGCGATAGTCGCAGGCCATGCTGTCGAGCAACGCATCGGGATCGATCCGTACCGGTGTTTCGGCACCGCCATGCAGCGTGCGTGCATAGGCCACCCCTTCCCTCACGAGGTGTTCCATCGCGCGCAGATCTTCGTGCAGCTTGCCGCGCGTCTCGCATTTTTCCATCAGGTCCAGGCGCAGGCGCATGCGCGTGATCGGTGTCTGCAGATCGTGCGAGATCGCCGCGAGGATCTGGAGCCGTTCGGACAGGTAGCCGGCGATGCGCCGCTGCATCGCATTGAACGCGGTGGCCGCATGCACGACTTCTGCCGGACCCTGCTCCGGAATGCGATCCGCCTTGAGATCCGGTCCGAGCTTTTCCGCGGCCTGCGCCAGTTGCTTGAGCGGCCGCGTGACCAGCCGCACGGCGATCCATGCACAAGCGGCCAGCAAGGTCAGCTGGACGCAGAACAGGACCGGCAGCCACGTCGACAGCGCAATGCCGCCCGGCATGACGTCGATGGTCAGCGGGTTGCCGTCGGACAGGCGCAGGTGAACCTGCAGATGCTCGCGCGGCCCCGGCACCGCCATCGCCGTCACCGCGTAGCGATGATCCAGCGCCTGCGTGATGGCGGCGGCGGCACGCCGCGAGGCCGGGTCGGTGATCGGCTGGCCCGGTGCGCCGGTGCCGAGCAGGTAGCTGTAGTTGCCGCGCCGCAGTCGTTCCAGCCACATGGGTCGCTCACTGGCAGGCAAGCGATCGAGAATGGCCACCGACCCCGCCACGTCGAGTTCCAGATTGCCGAGCATCAGCTTGTTGGCGGCGTCCATGCGCTCGATCAGCACGAGCCCGAACGAGAGCCCCTGGGCCAGCGTCAGCCCCACCACGAGCACGACCATCAGCCGCGCGAACAGCGTGCGCGGCCACCAGCGCAGGGTATGGGTTGCGAGCTTCATGCGCGTGCCTCGCGGATTTCCACCGCGGACGAGAACACATAGCCCTCGTTGCGCACGGTCTTGATATAGCGGGGTTCGCGCGCATCGTCGCGCAGGCGCTGCCGCAGGCGGCTGACCATCAGGTCGATCGAGCGCTCGAACAGTTCGGCGTCGCGGCCCTGCGTCAGATTGAGCAACTCGTCGCGATTGAGCACACGCTGCGGATGATCGAGGAACGTGCGCAGCAGCCGATACTCCGCGCCGCTGAGCGCGACGATGACATCGCGCTCGTCGACCAGGTGACGAGCCGTGGTATCGAGCCGCCAGCTGCCGAACGACAGAATTGTGGCCGCCTCCGTCACCTGCAGGTTGGGCGGCAGCATGCGCGTGCGGCGCAGCACCGAGCGGATGCGGGCCAGCAGTTCGCGCGCCGCGAACGGCTTGACGAGGTAGTCGTCGGCGCCCATTTCCAGGCCGAGGATGCGATCGGTCTCCTCGTTGCGCGCGGTCAGCATCAGGACCGGCGTATGGCGCTTTTCGCCGGCCCGCAGGTCGCGGCACAGCGCCAGACCGTCTTCACCGGGCAGCATCAGGTCGAGCACCACAAGATCGACCGATCCCTTGTCGAGCGCAGCGCGCATCTGCTGGCCATTGGCCGCCAGCGAGACGCGCAGGCCCTGTCCTTCCAGGTAGGTTCCCACCAGTTCGCGAATCTCGCGATCGTCATCGACAACGAGGATATGGTCGGGCAAGGTCATGGCGGCTCCGCACAGCGGCGGTAATGCGCGGACACGCGCGGTGAGCGGATTATGTGACGGGCCGGACCGGCCCATGTATCGCCATGTATCTGTCGCTCGGCCCGACAAGAAACTTTGCAAAACCGGCGGTCGGCGAAACAGACGGGATACATCGCGTCACGCGCGAGTGACGCCGGGCGCCGAATGCTGACGGATGAGGAGGAATGGGGAGGGATGGGGAGGGGATGGGGCGGCGGGAAAGCTGTTCCCCCGTCGTCCACCGTCCCTGCGCCATGAGCGGCGCCGGGACGACATGATGTGCGTGCGACCGATGCGGGAATCAGGAACTCAGCCGAGCCGGATTTCAGCCGCGAGCCCGCCACCCACGCGATTGCGCAAGGTCAGCGATCCACCAATGGCGATGGCCAGTTGATGAGCAATGGCCAGACCGAGACCGGTGCCGCCGGTCTCGCGGCTGCGCGAGTGTTCGAGCCGCACGAACGGTTGCAGCACGGCTTCGAGCTTGTCCTCGGGAATGCCCGGGCCGCGGTCCATGACCCTGATCATCACCTGCTCCTGGTGGCGCTCGACCTCGAGCTCGGCCGCGCCGCCAAACTTGATGGCGTTGTCGATCAGGTTGGTCAGCACGCGCCGCAGCGCATGTGGGCGCGTGATCACCGCGCCGGAGGCATTGGCAAGGATGGTCACGTCCTTGCCGGTGTCCTGGTAGTCATAGGCCAGGCTTTCGACAAACGAACCGATATCGACGCGCGACGGCTTCTCGCTATCGCCCTGCGTCGTGCGCGCGTAGGCCAGCCCTTCCTGCACCAGGCGCTCGATCTCGGCAAGGTCGCTCACGAGTTTGCGCTTTTCGACCGAATCCTCGGCCATTTCCGCGCGCAGCTTCATGCGTGTGATCGGCGTTTGCAGGTCGTGCGAGATCGCGGCCAGAATCTGCACGCGCTCCTCCACGAACCTGGCAATGCGGTTGCGCATGGCATTGAACGCGGTGGCGGCATGTGCCACCTCGGTGGGCCCGGTCTCGGCCAGCGGCGGGCCCTTGGCGTTGGGGTCGAGCGCATCGGCCGCATCGGCCAGGGCCACCAGCGGACGAATAGACTGGCGCACCGCGTACCAGCAGCACAGGATCAGCAACAGCAATTGCGCCACCAGCACATAGGGCAACCATTGCGCCACCGGCGTCATGCGCGGATGGACATCGATGGTCAGCGGGCTGCCATCGCTTAGCGTCAGGTGGGCCTGCAGCCGTTTGCCCTCGTTCGGGATCGATTCAACGCGGACCTTGAAGCGCCCGCCACTCGCCTCGGTGATGCGCGCGGCGATATCGCGACTGCGCTGCGTGAGCGCCGGCACGCCGGGCAGGCCCGGGCCCAGCACGTACTGGTAGTTGCCGCGGTTGACCAGCGGCAACCATTGCGGCCGCTCGGCGGCGGGCAGGCGGTCGAGGATGGCGAGCGAGGTGGCCACATCGGTTTCCAGCGTACCGAGCATGACCTCGCGCGCGGACATGTAGCGCTCGTAGAACAGCACGCCAAAGGACATCGCATGCGCCACGATCAGTCCCGCCAGCAGGATCACGAACAGCCGCGAGCCGAGCGAGCGCGGCCACGGCCGCAGCCGCTGCAACAGCGCGGCCCCGCTCATTGGCGCGACTCTTTGATTTCTACTGGCACCGAGAACACGTAACCCTCGTTGCGCACCGTCTTGATATAGATCGGCTCGCGCGCGGCGTCGCCCAGGCGCTGGCGCAGGCGGCTCACCAGCAGATCGACCGAACGCTCGAACAGCTCGGCTTCGCGTCCCTGCGTCAGGTTCAGCAGCTGGTCACGGTTGAGCACGCGCTGCGGATGATCGACGAATACGCGCAGCAGGCGATACTCGCCGCCGCTCAGCGCCACCACGGTGCCATCCTTGTCGATCAGGTGGCGTGCGGTGGTGTCGAGATGCCAGTCGCCGAAAGCCAGCAACTGGCCGGCTTCGGTGATCTGCAGGTTTGGAGGCAGCATGCGCGTGCGGCGCAGCACGGCCTTGATGCGGGCCAACAGCTCGCGCGCGGCGAACGGCTTGGCCAGGTAGTCGTCGGCGCCCATCTCCAGGCCGATGATGCGGTCGGTCTCGTCGTCGCGCGCGGTCAGCATCATGATCGGCGTGGCCTTGTGCTTGCCGCTGCGCAGCTCGCGGCAGAGCACCAGGCCGTCGTCGCCGGGCAGCATCACGTCGAGCACGATCAGGTCGACGGCGTTGGTCTCCAGGAACTGCCGCATATGGCGCCCGTCCGGCGCCATCGTCACGCGCAGTCCGTTCTTGGTGAGGTACGTGGAAACCAGTTCCCGGATTTCCCGGTCGTCGTCGACGATAAGGATGTGATCAACATGCGCGTCCATGGAGTCTGCCTGGCGGAATGAATGAAGATGGCCTGCGACGCATTGTATTCGTTTGTATCCGCAATGTTGTGTATCGCAATGTATCCGGCGCCCGTCCGGGCACACTGGCTTACGAACGCGACCGCCGGCGACACATCGCGGATAAGCGCGCGCGGTCTCATGGCGGGCATGACCAACGCAGCCCGAGGACACCGATCATGACTCTCCTGCTTCTTGCCTTTGTGGGCGGCGCACTGACGATCCTGAGCCCCTGCATCCTGCCCGTGCTCCCCTTCGTCTTTGCCCGTGCCGGGCGGCCTTTTGCCACCAGCACGCTGCCGCTGCTGGCCGGCATGGCGCTGACCTTTGCCGCGGTGGCCTCGCTGGCCTCGGTGGCGGGCGGCTGGGTGGTGCATCTCAACGAGTACGGGCGCATCGTCGCGCTGGCGCTGCTGGCAGCATTCGGCATCGCGTTGCTGGTGCCGCGCCTGGCGGATGCGCTGGCGCGCCCGCTGGTCGCCCTGGGCAATGGGCTGAGCCAGCGGGCCGGCGGCATGGCGTCCACGCGGGCATCCGCCTCGGCATCCCCCTCCACCGCCGCCAGCGTGCTCGGCTCGCTGCTGCTCGGCATTGCCACCGGCATGCTGTGGGCGCCTTGTGCCGGGCCGATCCTCGGCCTCGTGCTGACCGGTGCCGCGCTGCAGGGTGCTAGCGCCGAGACCACGCTGCTGCTGACCGCCTATGCCGTCGGGGCCGCCACCTCGCTGGCGCTCGCGCTGGGACTGGGCGGTCGTCTGCTGGGACCGATGCTGCACGGCGCCATGCGCCGCTCCGCGGGCGTGGCACAGCATCTGCGCCGGGGCCTTGGCGTGGGCGTGCTGGGCGGCGTGCTGGCGATCGGCTTCGGCGCCGATACCGGCGTGCTCGCACGCCTGACTGGCGACCGCACCGGCCGCCTGGAGCAGGCGTTGATCGATCATCTGCATGCGCGCCGTGACGCCGCGCCGGCAAGCAACGGCGTGCTGCTGGCCGCCAACGACATTCGTACCGACATGAACCAGGGATATCGCAGTGCATTGCCCGTGGAGGGCGAGCTGCCGTCGCTCGACGGCGCGGTCGCATGGCTGAACTCGCCGCCGCTCACGCGCGAGCAATTGCGCGGCAAACCCACGCTGGTCTACTTCTGGACCTACTCGTGCATCAACTGCATCCGCACGCTGCCGTATCTGCGCGCATGGGCCGCGAAGTATCCGGACCTGCAGCTCGTTGCCGTGCATACCCCCGAGTTCGCGTTCGAGAAGAAACTGGACAACATTCGCCGTGCCCTCGCCGACTTCCGCATCGGCTTTCCCGTCGCGGTGGATAGCGACTACCGCATCTGGCGCGCGTTCCACAACAGCTACTGGCCGGCCGCGTACTTCGTCGATGCACGGGGCCAGATCCGCCACCACCAGTTTGGCGAGGGCGACTATGCGCGTTCGGAACAGGTCATCCAGGCCCTGCTGAAGGAAGCCGGCAGCGCGTCGGTGGCACGCGATACGGTCACGCCCGACGCCAGCGGCGCGCAGGCCGCGCCCGACCTGGACAACGTTCGCTCGGGTGAGACCTATCTCGGCTACCAGCAGGGGTCCGGCCTGGTCTCGCCAGGCGGCGTGCGGCCAGACGCGCCGCGCGACTACGCGGCCGGCACGCCGCGCCTCAATCAGTGGGGGTTGCAGGGCAACTGGACGGTCGGCGCCGAGCAGGCCACCGCGAACCGCGCGGATGCCGGCATCGTGTTCCGCTTCCGTGCCCGCGACCTGCACCTCGTGCTCGGGCCGGCCGCCGATGGCAAGGCCGTGCGCTTTCTCGTCACCATCGACGGCAAGGCGCCCGGCAACAGCCATGGCGCCGATACCGATGCCGCCGGCAATGGCGCGGTCACGGCCACGCGGCTCTACCAGCTGGTGCGCCAGGCCGGCGACGTCGGCGAACACACGTTCGAGATCCGCTTCCTCGACCCAGGCGCGCAGGCCTACGTGTTTACCTTCGGCTGAGCGCGGCCCTTCCGGTTGCTTTTATCGCTGACCTTTGATCGCTGACCTTTGATCGCTGACCATGCAGACCAGGAGCATTGCCATGAAGTTATATGCCAACGAAGTTTCCTCGGCCACCTCGCGCGTCCGCATCGCGCTGGCACTCAAGGGCCTCGCGCCGGAGGTGCTGCCGGTGTCGATTTTCGGGCCCGACGCCGAGAACCGCCAGGCGGGATACCTCGACGTTAACCCGCAGGGGCTGGTGCCGGCGCTGCTGACCGAGAACGGCACGCTGATCACGCAGTCGCTGTCGATCGTCGAGTATCTCGACGAACGCTATCCGCACCCTGCCCTGCTGCCGGCCAATCTGGAGGCGCGCGCATTTTCCCGCTCGGTCGCGCTGGCCATTGCCGCGGAAATCCATGCACTGGTGCCGCCGCGCGTGGCCGCGCGGCTCGGCACGCTGGGCCTCGACGCGCCTGCCATCGGCGAGTGGAACCGCCACTGGATACGTGAAGGGCTGGGCGCGGTGGAAGCGTTGCTGCGCACACGCCATGCACGCCAGCCCGGCCGCTTCGTCGCCGGCGACACACCGACGGTCGGTGACATCTTCCTGTTCCCGCAGGCGATCAATACCGAGCGCGCGGGCCTGCCGCTCGACCAGTGGCCGCATGTGGCCGCGATCGTCGAGCGACTGCGCGAGGTGCCGGCGTTCCGCGCCAACGCGCCCGCCCCGCGCAAGTAGCGCAGGGCGCCGCGCCGACGTCAGATTCGGCATATAGCGATTATTCGCGCGTTGCCCGCGGTCTACTGTGGGCCTGAGGGAGCAACCTTCGGCCACCTGATGGAGCGCGCGAATGAGCCTGACCTGCCTGAGCCGGCTCACCGGCCTCATCCACCTCACAGGGCTCACAGGGCTCACCGGACTCACCGGTCTTACCCGCCTCACTTGCCTCGGCCTGTGCGCGGCACCGATGGCTGCGTCGGGTGCTTCCTGCATCTACGCTGACGATCCGTCCTTTCCACTCAAGGCGTGCCTGGAACCGGGCGAGATCCTGAATCTCGACAGCCTCGCCATGGACAAGGGCACGCTTCAATACCCGCTGGCGAAGATCCGCGTCGACGACGGCGACGAACTGCTGATCGGTGACGTGCCGGATTTCACCCGGCATATCTGGCGCGTGCGCAAGACCACTAGCGCATCGGAGCTCGCCCATTTTGGCGCGAGCCGGATCCACGCCTCCGTGGTCTGGCGCCCCCCCGCCGCGTGTCTGTTCGGCAAGGCAAATGCCACGGAGAAGCGCCTTTGCATTCCGGCGGGAGAGCGTGTGGAAGGGCTGTCGGTGCCGGGCCGGCGGGTTTCCTATCTGCAGGTGCCGGGGTCCTTCAGCGCAACGGCATTCACCGGCGTCGGCGACGGCGAGCGGCAGGTCACGCTGTACCGCGACACCAGCATCGTGGAGCTGCGCAAGCTCCGCCTGGACCGGGCCATCCGCGCGGTGCAGGTGGCGCGGACCCGCGTGAACTGCAGCACATGGTGCCCCCTGCCCTCGTCAGAGGCCTACGACCTGCCGGCCATCTTCGGCAAGTACTGGTCCGAGGATGCAGGCGCCGTGGCCATGGCATTGCTCGTGTTCCGCATCGACAAGGAGAGCAACCTGCGGCTGCAGCTCGGCAATATCGCGCGTGTGCATTTCCACGACGGCAATGTCAGGGTGACCGCCGGCACGCAGCCCGCTCCGCTGGCCAGCCTGCCGATCCGGGACCGAAATCCGTTCGCGGTGATCGGCATGGCCTTCTTGCCCGGCATGATGCTTGCGATCCAGGTGTACCTGCGTGGCACCGACCAGGTCTACCGGGCAGGCATGCCCATCCTGCAGCTGCCCTGGGGCAACACGCCGGGCGATATCCTGTCGATTCGCAATCTGTCGGAAACGCGCGCTGCAGCGCTGGTCGAGTTGACGCTGGCAGTGGCGCAGCCCGGCAGTCGCGTCGTGCGTGAAGTCCCCTGCGGCGATCTCCATGTCCTGCCCATCCAGACCTGCGCCTCGCCGGCGGGTCCGGCGCCGACGCCGACCACGCCGCCGCTGCCGGCGTCGATGATCCATATCGCCGGTCGTCCGGCGACTCCGTTGATTGCCGGTCGTCCGGCGACGCCATTGATCGCCGGTCCAACCAAGGCGCTCCCTGCCCCGGCACAACTGTCGCGCACCGTGCGTGACGTGCATGGTCCCGCGGCATTGTATGCGGCAATGCGCGTGTGCCGCGTACCGATCGACTTCGTCCTCCATCCGCGCATGCGGCGCCACCCGGGCAATCCGGCCGACCCCGGCGCCTGCATGGCGCGCGTCAAGGAACTCATCGCGCTTTATCAGACGCTCTTTCCGGGCATGTGGACGCTCGCGCAGTTCCGCGCCATCATCGAGAGCGTACTGCAGCGCGGTGCCACGGGCGTGCCGGCCGTGAGCCGCGAGGACGAACGCCGCTTCATCGACGTCGTGCAGCGCCCCACCGGCACCGCCGACCGGCGCCTGGCGGACGCGGTGGCCGCCTTTCACCTTGCCAATGTGCTGCAGACCTATGCCGTGGTCCGCCGTCTCGACCTCGAAGCCGCGGCTACCGAGGCCGCAACCGAGGCCGGTGCAGCGGCGTGCATCGCGCCGCAGGACATGATGCGGCCGATGTCTTTCATGCGGATCGGACTGCTCGGCAGCTACCGGCTCGATATCGACGAGTATCGTCCGATCGTCGTGGTCCCGCGCATGCACCGGCAGGGCCGGGACGAACCGGTCGACAGCCCGTTTTCCCTCGAGATCATCAGTCCGCACGACCACACGCGGCTGGCTTCGTTGCGGCAAACGATGCAGGCGTGGGCCTACGACTACCTCCACCACACGGCACCGGCACAGGACGCGGCCGATCCCGCCGCCGCGAGTTGCCCGCCTGTCGGCGACGCCGGCACGCCGCGCGACGCGCGCATGGAAACCGTCTACACCCGTCGGCAGTTTCTCGCCGCGGCCGGCAATTCGATCGCGATGGGCATCGAGGACGCCGCCCGCGAGGACGACGAGCACAGCATCTACCTGATCGCGCGGCTCGAAGGACGCCCGGTCTCGGTACTGGCGGCGACGCTGCCGCCGGCCCGCGCCACGCCACGGGAGGCCCGAATCGACTTCGTCGTCAGCGCACCGTTCAACGTGCTGTTTCCGCTCGTGGACGGTGCACTGCGCGGCGGCGGCGCCTATGTGCTGCACGCGTTCGTTCAACTGGCGCGCGCGCGTGGCGTGACGTCGATCCGCGCCGAGGCCGCCACCGACGTGCCGCTGCTGGAGTCGGGGCGCACCGGCTTCAGGATCGTCGACGACGGGCAACGCTGACGACCGTGCGGCGTCCTTGGCGGCGACCGTGCCACGGTGATCGCCGCGCTGTCGTGCCATGCACGCCGATCACGTCGGCGACGTGCGCCGGGCCGATGCAAGCAGCCTGGCCCAAATCTCGCGGTTCGACCACATACCGGCCTGACCGTGCTGCCTATGATGATCCGGGAATCTAGGCGTACCGGATCAGGAATCGTCAGCATGGCTCCATTTCGACTTGCCCGCGCCGTTCGTCTGCTGCGGATCGCCATCGCGAGCGCGGCATTGGGCTGGATCGCCGGGCCGGGCATCGTGCACGCCGACGCCTGCGTATTCGCCAGCAAGGGAGGGGTGCCGCCACGGCTATGTGTCGCGCCCGATGGTGAACTCGATCTGCATCAACTCGCGCAACAGCGCGGGCTTGTCGAGTTTCCGGTGCGGCGCATCCAGCTAGATGACGACGCCCTGGTCGCGGTCTCGTCGGGTGCGCGGTTCACCGGGCGCATCCGTTATCTTTCCCAGTCGACCGATAACGCCGGGCTCGCCCGGCGCGGCCTGCCCTTCGGCAATGTCGGCTCCCTCAAGCTATTGCCGACCGCATGCGTCTTCGAGGAAGACGCGTTCCAGGGCAAGCGCATGTGCTTTGCGCCCGGCCAGCTCATCGACCGTCTGCCGCCCGGCCTGGACCATGCCATCTCGTCGATCCGCATACCGTCGTCGCTGAGCATGCGGGTCCTTACCGCACCCGCCACGCGCACGCTCCCCGTCACGCTGCGTCGGAGCCGCACCGCCGTCGAACTTGCCGCGCTCCGTGCCCACGATGCGATCCGCGCGCTACAGGTGACGCGCACCTCGCTGGCATGCACGACGGACTGCACGATTCCCGCCGGCGACGCGTTCGACCTCGCGGCAGTTTTTGGCGGCTACTGGAATGCCGACGATGAGGACATCCCGCAGTTGGCCTTCACGTTCGACGTCGACGCGGACACCCGCGCCGTTATCGAGTACGGACCGGATCTGTTCATCAGCATGGTCGGGACTGGCGCGAGCGCGCTGCCCAACCTGTCATCGCCGCGGAAGATCGCCACGCTGGAGCCGACCGCGGCGGCGCGATACCTGACCGTAGCGCTTTCCTTTCATGTCGATCAGGCCGTCGACATCCAGCTGATCCAGCATGACGCACAGCACCAGCTGCTTCATGCGACCGCGCCTGCTACCGTGCCGTGGCCAGCATACCTGGCCGACACCGTATCCATCCGCAACGCCACCACCGCGCGCGTTGCCAGACTTGCGAACATCCTGTTCGGCGTGGCGCATCGATCCAGCCGGCACGCGCGCGGCGTCCGATGCAACGACATCCCGATCTTCGCGGTGGTCAACACGTTATTTCATCTCTGCGAGCCGGCCCCGCTTCCTTTGCCGGCAGCGCCCGCCGTGGCGGCGGCGCACCAGGATTTCCTGGCGCTGGCGGGCGCTCCGCTTCCGTCCGGGCGCAAGACGATGGTGAGCGGCCGCCTACGTGCCGACGTCGACGTCATGCAGCTGGAACGCACCATCGCCGACGGCCGCAATCCCTTTGCGGTGCACGCCGCCGCGCGCGTCTGCGGAGTTCCGCTTGAATCGCTTGCCGGCGTACGCCGGCGGCGGCAGACCATGGAGCAATCACCGCCGTCGGCCGCGCGGCCACCGCCGCCGACTCCGCCGCAGACGCGTTGCATGCCCCGCGTCGCCGACATCGTCACGCTGTACCAGCAACTGTTTCCGGCCCGCTGGGACTTGGCCTCGTTTGGCCGCATCGTCGACCAGGCGCTCGGCAGCGGCACCACCGGCGTCGCCGGGGTCAATGCCGGCCTGGAAGCCCGCTTTGTCGCCGCCGTGCGGAGCCAGACCGGACCCAACGATACGCGCCGGGCAGACGCGCTGCGGGCGTTCCGCCATGCCGATGTGCTGCAGCGCTTTTCGCTCGCGCGGACCATGGACCTGGCCACGCATGCCGCGCGCGCCGTACCCGCGGCGGAGCTGCTGAACACGTGCGGGGCGGATGCCGATGCCGCGGCCCTGAGGCGGCGCGGAGTACTGGGGCTCTATCGGCTCAACCTCCGCGACTATGTCCCGCGCATCGTGATGCCCCTGCTGCGGCACGGCGACGGCTGGCGCATCTCGCACGAGCCGTTCACGGTGCAGCACCTCCATGCCACGCAGACGGAAGCGCTGCGGGATATTGCCGAACTCATGCGGAACTGGGCCCGGCAATACCTCACCCTGCCCGCGAATCAGGCGGAGCTGGACAATGCACGGGCGCTGTCGCCGTGCGCGCGCAATGCCTACGGCAATCGCGATTTCCTGGCGGATGCGGGCGCATCGATCGCCACCGGCCTGGCGGAAATGATCGAGGAGAACCGCAAGGACGCCGAGTATGTGGTGGTGAGCTTCCGGGGCAAACCGGTGGCGGTCCTGCTCGGCACGGTGCCGGCACAGCACTCGCTCGTCGCCGAGGTCGACCTCGTCGTGAGCGCCCCGCCCAACGTACTCGCGCCGTTGCATGAAGGGGCCATCCGCCGCGCCGGCTCCTTTGCCCTGCACACCTTCCTCGGGTATGCGGCCGGCCGTGGCATGCAGGTCGTGCTCGCCGACGCGGTCAGCCTGCCATCCGCACTGGCCAAGCAGAATGCGGGCTTCCGCCTGGTCGACGACTTCGACGATGAAGACATGGTCTACGAAGACCGCAGCGACAGTTCCAGTGGCGAGCGCGATGGCGGCGGCAGCCGGGCCGGCTCCTGAAGCGCGGGCCGCGGCGCTATACTGGCCGTCTCGATCACCTCTGCGACGCCCGACATTTCCCATCTCCAACGGTCAGGCGTCCTCACCCATCGGGAAGGGCCCACCAAATTGGCTGACCAGGATCTGTCCAGGCTGAAAATCGACCGCCGTACCGGCGCGGCAAGTACCGCGGCGAGTACCGGAGCAAAAGCCAGCGCCAGCGCGACTGTACCGCGCCGCCGGCGCCCGTGGCTGCGCAACACGATCATCGCCGTGGTCGTGCTGCTGTTGATCGGCATCGGGTTGCGCCTGACAAGTCCGCAGGCCGTGACCACCGCCACCGTGACCAGCGCCTATCCGACGCAGAACTACACATTGCTCAATGCCACTGGCTACGTCGTGCCACAACGCAAGGCGGCCGTGGCCTCCAAGGCGCAGGGCCGGCTCGAGTGGCTCGGCGTGCTGGAAGGCTCGCGCGTCAGGAAGGATGAAGTCATCGCCCGCCTGGAAAGCCGGGACGTGGAAGCGACGCTGGCCCAGGCCACCGCGCAGGTGGGAGTGGCCAGGGCCAATCTGGCCCTGCAGAAGGCCGAACTCAGCGATGCCGAGATCAATCTGCGTCGCTCGCAGATCCTGCTGGAGCCCAAGGCCATCTCGCAGGCGCAGTACGACGCCGACCTGGCCCGCGTCAACAAGGCGCGTGCGTCCGTCAGCAACGCCACCGCGGCGATCGCCTCGGCCGAGGCCAATGCGCGCGCGGCGCAGGTGGCGGTCGACCAGACCGTGATTCGCGCGCCGTTCGATGGGGTGGTGCTGATCAAGCATGCCAACGTCGGTGACAACATCACGCCGTTCTCGCAGGCGTCGGACACCAAGGGCGCGGTCGTGACCATCGCCGACATGGATACGCTGGAAGTGGAAGCCGACGTGGCCGAGTCCAATATCGCGCGAATCACGCTCAACCAGCCGTGCGAGCTGCTGCTGGACGCGCTGCCGGACATGCGCTTTGCCGGTCAGGTCTCGCGCATCGTGCCGACGGTCGATCGTTCCAAGGCGACCGTGCTGGTCAAGGTCCGCTTTGTCGACCGGGACCCGCGCGTACTGCCGGACATGAGCGCCAAGATCGCCTTTCTCTCCAGGCCGGCCCCACCCGAGGACCGCAAGCCGGTGGTCGCCGTGCAACCGGCTGCCGTGGTCACGCGCGACGGCAAGCAGGTGGTCTTCGTGATCCGCGACGGCAAGGCGAGTGAAGTGCCGGTGACCACGGGCGCCAAGGTGGGCGATCTGATTGCCGTGCAGGGTGTCAAGGTGGGAGATACGCTGGTACTGTCGCCCGACGACAAGGTACGGGACGGGACCCGCGTCACCGCGGCCAGGAAGTCATGAGCATGCCAACGTTGCGGGGAGTGCGCGCATGACGACGCCGCTGGTGGATATCCGCCACGTTGCCAAGTCGTACCGGCGCGGCGCACAGATCGTACCGGTGCTGACCGATATCTCGCTGGAAATCGCCGAAGGCGACTTTATTGCGCTGATGGGGCCGTCGGGCTCGGGCAAAAGTACCCTGCTGAACCTGATTGCCGGCATCGACCGGCCGGACAGCGGCGAGCTGCTGGTCGACGGGCTCGATATCACGCACTTGCCGGAAGCCGCGCTGGCGGACTGGCGGGCCAGCCATGTCGGCTTTATCTTCCAGTTCTACAACCTGATGCCGGTGCTTACGGCATTCGAGAACGTGGAGCTGCCGCTGATGATGACGCGCCTCCCGCGCGCGGAACGACGCGCGCGCGTGGAGCTCGTACTCGACATGGTCAACCTGGCCGACCGCATGGATCATTACCCCTCCGAGCTGTCAGGCGGCCAGCAGCAGCGCGTGGCCATTGCACGTGCCTTGATCACCGATCCGATGCTGATCGTCGCGGACGAGCCCACCGGCGACCTCGATCGCGCGTCCGCAACCGAGATCCTGAGCATGATGCAGCGCCTGAACGGCGAACTCGGCAAGACCATCATCATGGTGACCCACGATGCCCAGGCCGCCAATGCCGCACGGTCGCTCGTCCATCTGGAGAAAGGCGAGCTGATGAAGGGTGAGTTATCCAGGGGCGAGTTGCCGAAGGGCGACCCGACGAGCGGTAACCCGGCCCGTGGCCAACTGCATCCCTGAGGCGGCACCAGCCATGTACGGGCTCAAGCTGATTTCCCGCAATCTGACGCGCCACAAGCTGCGTACCTCGCTGACGCTGCTCGGGCTGGTGATCGCCGTACTCGCGTTCGGCCTGCTGCAGACCGTGGTGGACGCCTGGTACGCCGGCGCCGCGGCGGCCTCGAATGCGCGCCTGGTGACGCGCAATGCCATCTCGCTGGTGTTTCCGTTGCCGCTGAGCTACGAGAACCGTATTCGCGGCGTGGAGGGGGTAACGACCATCGCGCGCTCCAGCTGGTTTGGCGGGACGTATCGCGATCCCAAAAATTTCTTCGCCCAGTTCGCGGTCTCGGACAACTACCTCGACCTGTACCCGGAGTTCGTGCTGCCGCCGGCACAGCGCGTGGACTATCAGCGCGACCGCAAGGGGGCGCTGGTCGGCCGGCAGCTGGCGGACCAGTATGGGTTCAAGGTCGGCGATGTCATTCCGCTCAAGGGCACGATCTATCCCGGCACGTGGGAGTTCGTGGTACGTGGCATCTTCGAGGGCCGCGATCCGAGCACGATCACGCGCACGATGATCTTCCACTGGGATTACCTCAATGAAACCGTGCGCAAGCGTGTGGCGCGCCAGGCGGACCAGGTCGGCGTGTTCGTCATCGGCATCGACAATCCCGACGACGCCGCGACGATTTCCCGCAATGTCGATGCGGTGTTCAAGAACTCGCTGGCCGAGACACTGACGGAAACCGAGCAGGCGTTCCAGCTCGGCTTTGTGGCGATGTCCAACCAGATCATCGCGGCCATCCGGCTGGTGTCGTACGTGGTGATCGTCATCATCATGGCGGTCATGGCCAACGCGATGGCGATGAGCGCACGCGAACGCACGGTCGAATACGCCACGCTCAAGGCGCTTGGCTTCGGGCCGGGGTTCCTGGCGTTGATCGTGTTCGGTGAATCGATCCTGCTGGGCATGGTGGGCGGCGCGCTCGGCATGCTGGCCACGCCGCCCATGGCCGCGTTCTTCAAGCAGGCCGTGGGTGGGGTCTTTCCGGTATTCAGCGTGTCACCCCAGACCATGCAACTGCAGGCGCTGTGCGCCCTTGCAGTGGGCGTGGCGGCAGGCGTGGTGCCGGCCATCCAGGCCGCGCGCGTGCGCATCGTCGAGGGCCTGCGGGCCATCGGCTGACGGGCAACGGCATGGCGATTCCGGTCAGCTACATCGCACGCAACCTGTGGGCGCGCCGGCTCACCACGGCGCTGACCGCCGGCGGGCTGGCGCTGGTGGTGTTCGTCTACGCCACCATGCTGATGCTCGATGCCGGCCTCAAGCAGACACTGGTGACCACCGGCGAGCAGGACAACGTGGTGGTGATTCGCAAGGGCGCGGAGACGGAGATCCAGAGCTCGATCTATCGCGACCAGGCCAGCATCATGGAGATGCACCCGGCGGTAGCGATCGGCGGCGATGGCCGCCCGATGTCGTCCAAGGAGGCGGTGGTGCTGTTCTCGCTGAACAAGCTCGGCTCCGACAAGGCCTCGAACGTGGTGATCCGCGGCGTCTCCCCGATGGGCGTCGCGCTGCGCCCGCAGATCCACCTGGTGGCGGGCCGCATGTTCCGGCCAGGGTCTTCCGAGATCATCGTCGGCAGCAGCATCGCCAAGGGCTTTGGCCATACGCAGATCGGCGACCACCTGCGCTTTGCCCAGCGCGACTGGACCGTGGTCGGGCATTTCGATGCCGGTGGCAGTGGCTTCGATTCGGAAATCTGGGGCGATGTCGACCAGCTCATGCAGTCGTTCCGCCGTACCAATTATTCCGCCATGGTGGTGCGCCTCGCACGCAGCGACATGTTCGAGCGCTTCCGCGCCGATATCGATGTCGACCCGCGCCTGGCCAACGAAGCCAAGCGCGAGCAGACCTTCTACAGCGACCAGTCGCGCGCGCTGTCCACCTTCATCAATATCCTCGGCGTCACGCTTACCACCATCTTTTCGATCGCCGCGATGATCGGCGCCATGATCACGATGTATGCGTCGGTGGCCAATCGCGTGGCGGAGATTGGCACCCTGCGGGCGCTCGGCTTCAAGCGCATCAACGTGCTGGCGGCGTTTCTGCTGGAGGCGATCCTGCTTGGGCTGGCCGGCGGCATCGCCGGCCTGTGCGGGGCAGCGCTGATGCAGTTTGCCTCGTTCTCGACCACCAACTTCCAGACCTTTGCCGATCTGTCGTTCCGCTTTCTGCTGACACCGTCGGTCTTCGTCAAGACGCTGCTGTTCTCCATGGCGATGGGCCTGATAGGCGGGTTCCTGCCCGCGTTGCGGGCGGCGCGCATGAATATCGTCGACGCGTTGCGGGCGCGCTGAAGGGCCGGACGCGGGCGTGGCCGGCCACGCCGGGGAGGCGGGCGGTGGTCGTCAATGCCAGGCGCTGCCAATCTGGATGTAGAACGCGTTCTGATCGCGGCTATGGGCAACATCGATGCCCATCGACAGGCCGAGCTTGCGCGCGATCAGATAACGGAAGCCGGTGCCGACGCTCGCCACCGTGCTGGCATCGCTGAAGCTGTACCACCTGCCGTACGCCCGGCCCACGCCCGAGAATGCCAGCAATGACCAGCGTGGCGTCATATCCCAGCGCAGTTCGACCTCCGCGACCACCGCGTTGCGGTCCTGGTAGCGGCCCTTCTGTACGCCACGGAGATCGACGAACGGCTGCGCGTAGAACGGGATATCACCGCTGGAGAAGCGCGTGTCGGCACGTAGGCCGAGGATCAACGTGCGTGCCACCGGCAGCCAGGTGAAGGCGCGCGCGTCGTATGTGTCGAACGACTGCGTACTGCCAAAGCCGCCGCGCGCGAATTGCATCTCCACTTCGGCATAGACGCCCCGGCCCGGATAGAAGATGTTGTCGCGCGTATCGTAGTCCAGCACGACGCCACCCTTGCCGATGCGCTGGTCCTTCTCGATGCTACCCAGCTCGGGCGCACCGTTGCCGCGGAAGGTCGCGCTGGAGTCGAACAGCATATAGCGCGGGCCGAGGTACCAGGGCGAGTTGCCGAGCCGGAACAGCACCTGCTGCAGCAGCGCCACGCCGCGCAGCGCGTACGCGCGCGGCTGGTTGCGCAGGCCGAAGTAGTCGAGATTGGCGTCGACCTTGGCGAGTGCGCCCAGGTAGCGGATGCTGTCGCCGCGCCAGGTATGGAAGTGCGCAAGCCCGGCGCCCCAGGTGCCGTTCTCCGTGTAGGCGCCGCCGATGGCCGTGATGTTGGGGGGTGTCAGTCCATGGCTGGAGGCTCTTGTGCTTGCCGCCGCCTCGGCCATCGATTGCGAGAAGAACATCAGCCCGAGACCGCCACCGTAGCCCACCGCCGGCTCGGTAATCACTGTGGGCACCACCAGGGCGCCCTTGTGATGCAGCAGATAGTCGCTCGTATCGAAGGCGCCGTCTTCCGGATCGATGAACGACACCGGCTGCTTGTCGGCCGCGATGGCCGCCTGCATGACGCATGATGCCAGCGCGGCAATGACGGACGTGTGGGTGCGCATGTGGGTGCGCATGTGGGTGCGCATGTGGGTTCGCATCTGGTTGCGCAGGCGGACGCGCACCAGGAACCTACGGCGCGTCGGGGGCGATGGCGGCATCGATGGCGCGATCGAGGAGGAGAGCGATCGCAGGATCGATGATAGGAGCAAGCGCGGCATCGAGCGATCATCCGGCGAGCGTGTCGATAGCCGCAGGTTAGCCGAGCCCGCGGTGCGCCGTTCTGAAGAATTCTTCGTGTCGATATGAAGCTTTTCGCGGGCAAGCGCAATACATGACTCTGTATTTCGCTAAACAGCGAATGAGACGACTCTGATTTTTGTGTCGGTGTGTGTCTGCGCGCACCAAACCCCAACATTCCGGCGCAGAATCGTTCTCACATTTTGACGGAGTCAATGACTCCATTTTTCCTTGGAGAGGTCGATCATGTCGAACACGCCTGAGATGCTTGAGATGCTTCATCCCGCCATCGCCACGAACGCTGCCGACGCAACGAGCGCCGCCAGTACCACCGATGCACGCGTTGCCCCCAACACCGCCGGCACCACTGCCGCAACACACGAGCCGCCGGTCGATCACGCCGAGGCGGAGGAACAGTGCGAGTACGTCGCGTCGACGTGCGGCGCGGTAACGGTGATGGTGCGCAAGCCCAGCGCCGAAGAAGTCGAGCGTGGCGTCCAGGAAAGTGCCGTCGTGCTCCAGGCGTTTGTCAAACGGCTCGGTACCGCCGGTGTCAAGCTGAACTTCGGCGACGATGTCGCTCTCTTCGTCGCCGACCCGGTCGATCCTTCCCGCGTTGTACGCATGTGGCACGGACGAGCCGAGCGCGGTCAGTTCATCGGCGACACATTCACGCCGGAGGTCGTCTCGGCATGACCGATGTTTCGATGAACCAGACGTTGGACGCCGACGTCCTTGCAGATATCTGCTCGAGGAGTTGTGGCAAGCCTTTGGCAATCATCGTGGCGGGCCATAACGGGGCTGGCAAATCCACCATGTGGTACGAGTGTCTTGCCAGCGACCTCAAAGTGCCGATGATCAATGCAGACCGCATGATGGCTTCCATCCTGCCTCCGCCCGATGGGCAAGGCGACCTGCCATCCTGGGCCATTCGACTGCGCGACACCGACGCCAAATGGATGTCTGTGTCACAAAAAGGTGTGGAGAGCTTTACGGCTCATGCCACGGCGCAGCAAGTGCCCTTTGCAATCGAAACGGTTTTCTCGCATTGGCGCAGGCGATTTGACGGTAGCTATGCAAGCAAGGCCGAGCTGATCAAGACGCTTCAAGCCGCCGGCTACTTTGTCGTGCTGACCTTCGTGGGACTTTCCAATGCGACACTGTCCTGCACGCGCGTCGCCCTAAGGGTATCGCGAGGCGGTCACGATGTCGCGCAGCGCAAGCTCGTCAGTCGCTTCAGTCGTACCCAGCAGGCCATTCGCCATGCGATACCAATCGCCGATGCGGCAGTGCTCGTGGATAACAGTCGCGACCCGTCGCAGGCTTTCACGACGAGCTATGTGAGCCTCGGCAAAGACGTCCTGTATGACATCCGCGCTGAAAAGGATCCTCCCGCCGAGATCCGCGCGTGGCTGGATGTCGTGGTACCGTTCTCCGACAGGCCGCCCGCCAACGCATCGAATGGCGCGTCAGGCAAGGGGGCGCAAATGCACTAGTACGCCTGTACGCACAAGCCCGACGCACAGAGGGTGCGGCCGTCATTGGCCGTGCCCCTTTTTTGTCCGGCGCCCCCCTATTCGGGCTCTGCTTGACTGCCTTGCCCTTAGTGCCTGCTTCCAGCCACTGCTTGCAATCCGTGTTCCACTCTTGTGGGCACCCATCGACTACGTCGCGCGGCAAGGGTTCCGCTCCCGTCATCATCCAATCTGATGATGACGGGAGCCGTTGCGACTCACGCTCGGCGTGCCGCGCTCCGGGGTACATCTCTCGCCGCACCGTCAGCGTGGAACCGGACCCGCGCCACGCGCTCGGAAGGTAACGCCAGCACGCGACTACCTGGCCCGCCGTGGCAGCACCGGTGGCACCACGCCTTCCACACCCACCAGCCCCAGCACCGTGGTCGTCGCCAGTTGCGCGCCTTCCCATGCATTGGCCGGATCAAACCACTCGTCGCGCGAGTGCGAGCCGCCCGCCTTGCCGCCGCTGCCAAGAATCACGGCAGGAATACCGAGCGACATCGGCACATTGGCATCGGTACTGCCGCCGCGCAGCGCCGGCTTTTCCTTGCTGTTGCCGCGAATGACGCGAATTGCCGACTGCACGATCACGGAATCGGTCGGCGTCTGTCCGGCGGGCCGGTCACCGATCAGGGTCTTCTCGAACGTGATCTGGTTCTTGGCCTCGGCCGACCAGCGCTGGTTCTCCTCCTTCACGCCAGCCTCGATCGCAGCCATGATCTGCTTTTCGGTCTCGAGCAAGGCAGGTGTGCCATTCGAGCGGATATCGATCGCCATGCGTGCGTCGCCGGCAATGGCATTGACCGACGTGCCGCCGCCCACCGTGCCGACCGTAAAGGTGGTCTTTGGGTCCGTCGGCGTACGCACATCGCTGATCTTGCCGATGGCCCGCCCCATCGCCTGGATCGCGCTCGGCAGGCCGAATGCACCGAAGCTATGACCACCGGGCCCACGGAAGGTAACTTCATAGCGATGGCTGCCGGTCCCTTGCGACAGCACGCTCGCCCCGGTACCCGGCTCCAGGCCGACCATGCCATCGATATCGGGATAGGCGCGGAACAACGTCTTCATGCCACGCAAGTTGCCGAGTTCCTCCTCGCCCACGTTGCCGACGAAAATCAGGTCGCCCGTGGTGCGCACGTTGTTGTCGTTGAGCACCTTGATCATCGACAGCAGCACCGCGAGGCCACGTGTGTCATCGGCAATGCCGGGCGCATAAAGTTTGCCGTCGCGCGCCTTGACGGTGACGTCTGTGCCTTCCGGGAACACCGTATCCAGGTGCGCGGAGACCACGAGCTTCGGCCCGGTGCCGGTACCCTTGCGGATGCCGATGGCATTGCCTTCGCTGTCCATATGCGCATCGGACAGCCCCAGCGCCTTGAGCCGCGACAGGAAGTATTCCGCGCGCACCTTTTCCTTGAACGGCGGCGCCGGAATCTGCGTGATCGTCTTCAACTCACCGAGCGTCCGTGCATCGTCGGCCTGGATATCGGCCAGCACCTTCTTCACCACGGGCGCTGCCTCCAACTGCGTGTAGGCACTGTCAACCGCCGGCGATACGGATGGCACCTGCAATCCCTGGGCACTGGCCGTGGTGCATGCCAAGGCAAGCGTGGCCAGGAGAATGGAAGCAGAACGGTGCATGGATGCACCAGAACAACGACGAACTTTCATGGGGGCTGAAGTTTGTGTAAGTACCGCATGAAAAATCCACGCCGTCGGCGTGGAGCCTTCGGCATTCTGCCAGCGCCAACGATCTTGCGCATGCCGTTGTCTCGCATGGGCAACGCACGCGCGCGCGCCCGGGCTGGCCGGTGGAGAAGGCGACGATCCCATGCGCGTTGCGCATGCGGCGTGACTGGATTTCTCATGGCACGCGAATGGGCAGACGCCACACTGGAGATGCCTATTGGAGCTTCTCATGCAAACGCTGCGCATCGAAAACACTTGCCATGCCACGGCCCTGCGGCCCGGCGCGACCATTCATTGCCGGGAGGGCGTGTTGTGGATCACCATGGAATCGCGACAGCCACGGCAGTCGCCGGACGTGGTGCTGACCGCCGGGGACGCACTGCGTATCGTCGAGCCCGGGGATTATTTTCTCAGTGCGCCCGGGCGCGACAATCGCGTGGTCTGTCACGTCGACCGCTCGGCTGAGCAGGCCGCGGCGATGCCTTGGCTCAGGTGGGCTGGCCCCGCGCGAACGAGGCCGTGACGGCATCGACCTTTCTCGCTTCCGCCTCGATCCACTCCGCCACCCGGCGCACGTCCGTGCGCGGATGCTCGGCGGCGTGGATCAGCCAATAAGCGTTTGGACTCGGAACGGCGCCCGTCATCCGTTCCACCATCACGAGTTGGGCGCCCGCGATCAGCGGCTCCAGCAACTCGATGCGACCGAGCGCCACGCCTTGCCCCGCCAACGCCGCGTGGATCATCTGGTCGTACAGATTGAAGCGCAGGATGCCCCGTTTGCTGGCCTGCCGATAGCCACGCTGGTTGAGCCAGCTGCGCCACTGCAGCCATGGCCGGGGATCGTCGAATTCGAGCAACGGAAATTGCGCCAGCGCGTCGATCGAAGCGGCATGGTGTGCCCCCAACGATGGATGGGCCACCGGCACCAGCGTCTCGCCAAACAACCGCAACGCGCCGGGCGGCGCGGCCGCGGCACGGCAGTAGCGAATAGCGAGGTCAATGCCGTCGGCACGCAATTCGCTGACCTGGTTGCTCGCCGACAGGCGCACGTCGAGATGCGGATACTTGCGCTGCAACTGGCTCAGCCGCGGCAGCAGCCACAGCCCCGACACGCCGATGCTCGCGGTCACCGTGACAGGCTGATGACCATCGCTGCGGCGAATCTCGCCAGCCACATCCTGCAGCTGCTGCAGTGCGCCATCGGCGCTGCGAAACAGCCGTTCTCCCTCGGGCGTGAATGCCACGCCGCGGTGCTGGCGCACAAACAGCTGCACGCGTAGCTGATCCTCCAGTGCGCGAATCTGCCGGCTTACCGCGGACTGCGTCAGGCACAGGTCATCGGCTGCCTGGGTAATGCTCATCCGCCGGCCCACCGCGACAAATCCCTTGAGCAGGTCCAGCGAGAACAGTCTGGCAAGTGGCGTTGACATGCCTGTCCCTCATGCTGATATCGACGTCAGCATTACAACACGACTCCCGCTCGTCCGCTGCCATGCGTAACGGGAATGTCTGGACGGCAAAAATGTCGGTTGAACATTGCGCCCTGCTTACGTGAAATGAAGGCCATCACGCCCATGCGTTCATTCCCTGGCCCACCCATGACCTCTTCCGCGCTGTCTCCCCCCACCTCGCGCTGGTGGCACCAGACCTGGATCATCGTGCTCGCCGGCGGCCTGATCATGGGTCTGGCGCTCGGCGTGCGCCATGTGCAAGGCATGTTCATGCTGCCGATCATCATGGAGCGCGGCTGGACCCGCGAAAGCTTCGGCTTTGCCATGGCCGTGCAGAACCTGACCTGGGGCCTGATGCAGCCGTTCACCGGCATGATTGCCGACCGCTTCGGCGCGTCGAAGGTGATGATCGCCGGCCTGGTGCTGTACGCGCTGGGCATACTGCTGATGACGCAGGCCGCCGACAACCACACGTTCGTGCTGAGCGCCGGCGTCTGCATCGGCATCGCCCAATCCGGCACCACGTTCGGCGTGGTCTATGCCGCGTTGAGCCGCATGGTGGCGCCGGAACGCCGCAGCTGGGCGCTTGGAGTGGCTGGCGCGATCGGCGGCATCGGCCAGTTCCTGCTGGTACCCACCGCGCAGGCCCTGCTGGCCACGGTGGGCTGGCATCAGGCACTGCTCACGCTGGCGATCGTCGCGGCCCTGTTGCTGCCGCTGGGATTGCCGTTCAACGATCGCCTGCCGGGCCGCACCGCATCGGGCGCGCCAACCGGTTCGGCCAGCGATGCCGCACCGCAGCCGCGCCTGCTGCCGGCCCTGCGCGAAGCCTTCGGCCATTCCGGCTTCTGGCTGCTCAACTTCGGCTTTCTGGCCTGCGGCTTCCAGCTGGCCTTTATCGCCAGCCATCTGCCCGCCTACCTGGTCGACAAGGGCATGCGTCCGACCGACGGCATGGCGGCGCTCGCCATCATCGCGCTGTCCAACGTCGTTGGCATCTACGTGTGCGGCCTGCTCGGCGCGCGGCATACGCGCAAGTACCTGCTGGCCGGCATCTACCTGCTGCGCACCTCGGCAATGGCGTTGTTCGTGCTGCTACCGCTCACTTCCTGCAGCCTCTATGCGTTTGCCGCGGTCATGGGCTTTCTCTGGCTCGGCACCGTGCCGCTGACCAACGGCATCGTGTCGCAGATTTTTGGTGTGCGCTATATCGCCACGCTGTTTGGCTTCGTGTTCTTTGGCCACCAGCTCGGTTCGTTCCTCGGCGTATGGCTTGGTGGCCTCGTGTTCGATGCGACGCACTCGTACGACCTGGTATGGCTGTGCGCAATGGGGCTCGGCGTGGTCGCCGCCCTCCTGCACTGGCCGATCGACGACCGCGAGCTGGTGCGGGACATGCGGACGCTGTCGGTCCCGTAAGCCCGGCCCCGCAGTTTCGCCGGACTCGCGCGGCAAACGGTTCCGGAGAAAGTCGACCCGGCCATACATGCCGTCCGCAGACTCGCGCCGCCTTGACATCCATATGTTCATCCCACAGAATATGTTCGAACATAAACGAACAGGCACCAGCGCGCAGGCTCCCGGGCAAAGCGGCAGTGCCGATGGACAGCGAGGCAGACAAGATGGAAGGCAAGGTAGTCGTCGTGACCGGCGCCTGCGGCGGAATCGGCCGGGGCATTTCCCTGTCGCTGGCGCGGGCCGGTGCAAAGGTCGTCGTCAATGACGTGGGGGTGTCCCTGACCGGACAGGGCGGCGACACCGCCGTCACGGACCGGCTGGTCGAGGAGATCCGCGCCGCGGGTGGCACGGCCGTCGCCAGCACCGACAGCGTGACCACCTGGAACGGCGCGGCCAATATCGTCGCGAGCGCGCTCGATCATTTCGGCCGCATCGACGGCGTGATCAACAACGCGGGCAACCTGCGCGACCGCTTCTTCCACAACATGTACGAGGAGGAATGGCGCGCCGTCATCGACGTGCACCTGCATGGCACGTTCTTCGTCAGCCGTGCCGCCGCCCCGCATTTCAAGTCGCAGCATGGCGGAGCGTATGTGCACATGACCTCCACCTCCGGGCTGATCGGCAACTTCGGCCAGTCGAACTACTCTGCCGCCAAGCTCGGTATCGCGGCGCTCTCCAAGTCCATTGCGCTGGACATGCAGAAGTTCAACGTGCGCTCCAACTGCATCGCGCCCTTCGCCTGGAGCCGCATGACCGATTCGATTCCCGCCAACACGCCGGAAGAAGCGGCGCGCGTGGAGAAGCTCAAGAAAATGGAAGCGCACAAGATCGCCCCGATGGCGGTCTACCTGGTCAGCGATGCCGCCAGCGCGGTGACGGGCCAGATTTTCGGTGTGCGTGCCAACGAGATCCTGCTGTTCAGCCAGCCGCGCCCGATCCGCTCGGTGCATTGCAGCGATGGCTGGACCCCCGAGTCGATCGCGCAGGTCGCGATCCCCGCCATGCAGACCAGCTTCCATGCCCTCGAGCGCTCGCCCGACGTCGTGTGCTGGGACCCCATCTGAGAACGAGGAGCCACGATGGCCACATCCGATTCCCGCGACGACACCCAGCCGGCGGGCCCCGAGCAAACCTACTTCCGCTATCTGCAGGCCGGCGAATGGCGCGTGCCGAAGTGCCGCGACTGCGGCGCAATGGTGTTCTATCCGCGCGTCAACTGCCTCGCCTGCGGCGCCGGGTCCTTCGACTGGGTCGCGCCCGGCGGCACCGGCACGATCTACTCGACCACTGTCATGCGTCGTCCCGCCGAGGCCGGCGGCGACCGCAACCTGTGCCTGGTCGATCTCGATGACGGCTTTCGCATGATGAGCCAGGTGGAAGCGGCCGACCCGGCCGCGCCGCGCATCGGCGACCGCGTGCGCGCCACGCTGCGCCAGCAGGGCGACAGCCACCTCGTGGTATTCGTGCCGGAGGTGCGCGCATGAGTCGCTCCCCTCTGCGCGGCGCCACCGCGATCGTCGGTGTTGGCCAGGCTGGCATGGGCGCCGCGCATGGCTTTACCGAAATGGAAATCCTGGCGCAAGCCGCCGCCCGCGCGGTAGCCGACGCCGGCATGACCATGGCCGATATCGACGGCCTTTGCACCTGCAGCGCATCCGCCACGATGTGGGGCATGCCCGTCGCGGAATACCTCGGCATCCGGCCGACCTTCCTCGACAGCACCATGCTTGGCGGTTCGAGCTTCGTTGCGCATCTCCTCCCCGCCATGCACGCGCTGGCAGCGGGCGAGTGCAACGCGGTCCTGGTCTGCTACGGCAGCACGCAGCGCACCGGCGCCGTCGACCGTGCCGCGGTCACGAAGATGCGCCAGGTCCTGGACCCGCAGCCCTATGAGACACCCTACCAGCCCATGCAGCCGATCAGCGCCTACGCGCTCGCCGCTGCGCGCCATATGGCGCAGTTCGGTACCACGCGCGCACAGCTCGCCGAAGTCGCGGTTGCCGCGCGGGCATGGGCGCAGCTCAACCCGGAGGCGTACTCGCGCGATCCGCTGACGGTGGAAGACGTACTGGCCTCGCGCATGATCTGCGATCCGCTGACCATCCGCGACTGCTGCCTGCTGACCGACGGCGCCGGCGCTTTCGTGCTGGTCCGCGCCGACCGCGCCAGGGACACACCACACGCCCCGGCCTATGTGCTCGGCAATGCCACGGCGGTATGGCACCGGCAGATCTCGTCGATGCACGACCTGACTGTCACGGCGGCCACGGAGTCGGGGACGCGTGCCTATGCCATGGCCGGCGTCGGCAAGGACGATATCGACCTGCTGTGCCTGTACGACGCGTTCACCATCAACACCATCCTGTTTCTCGAAGACCTCGGCTTCTGCCCCAAGGGCGAAGGCGGCCGCTTCGTTGCCGGCGGCAATATCGCGCCGGGCGGCTCGCTGCCGGTCAATACCAACGGTGGCGGCCTGTCGTTCGGGCACCCCGGCATGTATGGCGTGTTCCTGGTCATCGAGGCCGTGCGCCAGTTGCGCGGCGAGGCCGGTGCGCGCCAGCAGCGGGCCGAACTGGCCCTGGTGCATGGCAACGGCGCCACCCTGTCGAGCCAGTCCACCGCCATCCTCGGCACCGCCGCCACGCTGTAACGGAAACAGACGCCACCAGAACCCAGACATGATCAACAAGATATCCCCGACCCTGCGCGACGCGGTGTCCGGCATTCCCGACGGCGCCTCGATCATGGTGACCGGCTTTGGCGATGCCGGCCTGCCGCGCGAGTTGCTGCACGCGCTGATCGAGCAGGGCGCCAGGGACCTGACCATCATCAGCAACAACGCCGGCACCGGCACCACGGGTCTGGCCGCCCTGCTGGCCGCGGGCCGCGTGCGCAAGATGATCTGTACCTATCCCAAGTCGTCCGGCGGTGACGTCTTCCGCGCGTTGTACCAGGCAAAAAAGATCGCGCTCGAACTGGTGCCGCAGGGCACGCTGATCGAGCGCATGCGCGCGGCCGGCGCCGGCCTCGGCCCGTTCTACACCCCCACCGGCTACGGCACACCCATCGCCGAGGGCAAGCCGCAGACGGTCTACAACGGCCGCGGTTACGTGCTGGAGGAACCGTTGCATGCGGACTTTGCGTTCGTGAAGGCCTATCACGCCGACCGCTGGGGCAACCTGACCTACCGTCTCGCGGCGCGCGGCTTCGGGCCGGTCATGTGCACCGCCGCGCGGTGCACCATCGCCCAGGTGGACGACATCGTGCCACTCGGCTTCATGCCGCCCGAGCACATCGTCACGCCGGGCATCTTTGTCAGCAGGGTCGTGCGGAAGGACAGCCAGCAATGAACGAGATCCGGAAACTGAGCCGCGACAGCGTGGCCAGGCGCGTGGCCGACGATATCGCGCCAGGCAGCTACGTCAACATCGGGCTGGGCATGCCGACGCTGGTCGCGAAATACCTCGATCCCGGCAAAGAGATCGTCCTGCACAGCGAGAACGGCATTCTGGGCATCGGCGACCTCACGCCCGGCGACGAAGGCGACGAGGACCTGATCAATGCCAGCAAGGCGCGTGTGCAGCTGATTCCAGGTTCGTCGATCTGCGACCAGTCGCTGTCGTTCGCGATGATGCGCGGCGGCCATCTCGACGCCACCATCCTGGGCGCGTTCCAGGTCTCGTGCGACGGCGACATCGCCAGTTGGGCCACCGACGACACCGAAGGCGTGCCCGGTATCGGCGGCGCCATGGACCTGGTGGCCGGGGCGCGCAAGGTCATCGTGGTGATGGAACACACCACGCGCGATGGCAAGCCAAGACTGCTGGAGCGCTGCACGTTCCCGCTGACCGGCAAGGCTGCCGTCGACGTGGTCTACACCGACCTTGCCATCGTCTCGGTGGAGCCGGAAGCAGGATTCGTCGTACGCGCGATGGTGGAGGGACTCACGCAGGAAGCACTGCAGGCGGTGACGGAGGCAAGGCTGACCTTTGCCGACGACATGATCCGCCTGTAGGCGCCATGCGAACGGGGTAAATCATTCAAACAAGACAGATGGAGCGAGACACATGCATATCCGGATCAAGCAACTGCTAGGCGGCGCGATGTTCGTTGCCGCCGCGGCCGCCAGCGCGGCCACCTTCCCCGACCGGCCGATCGAACTGGTCATTCCCTATCCGCCCGGCGGCACCGCGGACGTGGTCGCGCGGCCGCTGTCGGCCGGCCTCCAGAAAGTGCTTGGCCAGCCGGTGGTGGTGCAGTACAAGGCCGGCGCCAGCGGCTCGATCGCCACGCAGTACGTGGCCCGCGCCAATCCCGACGGCTATACGCTGGTGATGGTGCTGGCCGCGCATGCAATCAACCCCGCCCTGTACCCGAACCTGCCGTACGACTCGGTCAAGGACTTTGCGCCGGTCTCGATGGTTGCCAAGCTGCCGCTGGTGCTCTACACCAATCCGAAGTTCGGCCCCAGGACCGTGCCCGAGCTCATCAGTTATGCGAAGGAACATCCGGGCCAGGTATCGGTGGGCTCGGCGGGCAACGGCAATACCAGCCACCTCGCGCTCGAACTGTTCTCGACGATGGCCGGCGTCAAGCTGCTGCACGTGCCCTACAAGGGCGGCGGCCCGTCGATCGCGGCGGCCATGGGTGGCGAGGTCAACGCGGTCTTTGCCGGACCGGACAGCCTGAACCAGGCCCGCGCCGGCAAGCTGCGCGTGATCGGCGTCACCAGCACCGAACGGCTGACGCTCTCGCCCGATACCCCGACCATCCAGGAAGCGGGACTCAAGGGCTACGAAGTGCAAGGCTGGTATGGCCTGCTGGCACCGGCGGGGACCCCGGCGCCGGTAATCAATACGCTGAACAAGGCGGTGGCGCAGGTGCTGGCCGATCCGCACTTCCGCAAGACCATGAACGACCTTGGCTATATCCCCACCGGTTCCACGCCCGGTGGCTTCATGGACTATGTCAAGCAGGAGATGGCGCGCTGGGCGAAGGTGGTCAAGGACGCCAATATCAAGCTCGAATGACGCGACGCCGGCGATATAATCGGCGGGCCATTTCCATTCGGCCCGCCAGGGCCATCTGCATTTCATGAAGCCGCGTTACCTCGAGTTGACGGGGCAGCTGCTCGGCGAAATCTCGTCGGGCACCTACCCTGTGGGCAGCAGCCTGCCCGGAGAACTCGATCTTGCCGAGCAATACGGCGTGAGTCGGGGCACCGTGCGCGCGGCGCTCGACCAGATCCAGACGCTGGGACTGATCTCGCGGCGCAAGCGCGTCGGCACGCGCGTGGAGTCGCTGACGCCACGCGCGCCCGAGTACACGCCGAGCATTTCCACCGTCGAAGAGCTGATGCAGTACAGCGCCAACACCGAGCGCGCGATCCACAGCATTCGCCATCTCGTGGTGGACGTCGAGCTCGCCCGGCACCTGGGCTGCGAGCCGGGCACGCGCTGGATGGAAATCCAGGCCGCGCGCATCGACCCCGCGCGCCCGGACCATGCCATGACCTGGTATCACGTCTATGTGCGCAGCGCGGACGGCGAGAAGATCCGCCGCAAGCTGCGCCAGACCCAGCAGCTGATCTGCGACCTGATCTGCGAGGTCAGCCATGGCTATGTGACGGAGATTCGCCAGACCGTTCGCGCGGTGGGGGTGCCGGCCGCGCTAAGCCAGAAACTTGCCGCCGATGCCGGCGCGCACGCACTCGAATTCGTGCGCCAGTACTACGATCAGGCTGGCGCGCTGATCGAGGTATCGGTAAGCCTGCAACCGGCCGATCGCTTCAGCTATACGACGGTGCTGCACCGGCGCACGGGTGCGTGACCGGGCGGGGCTGCAAACCGGCGCCGTGATGGAGACTTGCCGTGCCGACGGTGCGGCGACGGCGGCGGGAGGCCACCCTCTTCCGGCCCGTACCCGCCGGCCGGGAGAGGGCGCACCGCTCAGAAGCCGAGGCTGGCCAGCAAGTCGTCCACCTGCGACTGGTCGGACACCACGTCCGCCTTGCCTTCCGGATTGATCTGCGGACCGTTGAGCAGCGTGGCCGCATTGTTCTGCGTTTCCACACGGCGATCGGCCGGCACGTTGTCGATCAGCACCTGGAGCAGCTCCTGCTCCAGCGAGCGGATCATGTCCATCATCTTCTTGATCACCTGGCCGGTCAGGTCCTGGAAGTCCTGGGCCATCATGATCTCGAGCAGCTGGCTGCCGGTCGCGCGCGTCTTGACCGGTACGTCGGTCAGGAACTCACGCGTGTCGAGCACGAGCGCGCGCGCATCCTGCAGCTCTACCGGCTTGGCGAACCACTCTTCCCAGCGCTTGTCGAGCGCCTCGGCGCCCTCCTCGAGCGCCGTCTGCAGCGGCTGCGCGATTTCCACCGCATTGAGGCTGCGCTCGGCAGCCTTCTCGGTCATGGTCGCGATATAGCTGAGGCGGTCGCGCGCGTCAGGAATGGCCTGGGCCGCGCGCTCGATTTCCTTGTCGAGCCCCAGCTCCCGCATATTGTCGCGCAGCATCCGCGTAAGGTTGCCGATGCGATGAATGATCTGCTCGGCGGAGTCGATGGAAGTCTGAGTCGTCGACATGGCGTCACCTTACTCCTTACCCAGCTTCTCGAAGATCTTGGTGATCTTCTCGTCCAGCGTGGCGGCGGTGAACGGCTTGACCACATAGCCGTTGGCGCCGGCCTGCGCCGCCGCGATGATGTTTTCCTTCTTCGCCTCGGCCGTCACCATCAGCACCGGGGTCTTGGCAACCTCGGGAATCGCGCGGATCGACTGCAGCATGGTCAGGCCATCCATGTTCGGCATGTTCCAGTCGGACACGACGAACTGGAAGCTGCCGTCCTTCACCTTCTCCAGGCCGGCGGCGCCGTCCTCGGCTTCCTCGACGTTGGTGAAGCCCAGTTCCTTGAGCAGGTTACGGATGATCCGACGCATGGTCGGGAAGTCGTCGACCACCAGGATCTTGATGTTCTTGTCCACTCTACGGCTCCAAAAAAACGTTGTGGATGATTACGATCGGGACCGGCTGCCGCCTGCGGGCGGCGGCCGGCCCCTTGGATTTACACACGCTGTGCCCGTGCGCCGAAGGTGGCCAGGTGCGCCATCACGCGCTGGCTCATCGACTGCAAAGGCACCACTTCATGCACGCCGCCGGCGGCGATCGCCTCCTTCGGCATGCCAAACACGATGCAGGTCTGTTCGTCCTGCGCAAGGTTGTAGGCGCCGGCGTCGCGCATGCGCAGCATGCCCCGCGCGCCATCCTTGCCCATGCCCGTCAGGATCACACCGGTCACGTTCTTGCCGCCATGCTCGGCCGCCGAATCGAACAGCACGTCCACCGACGGGCGATGACGGTTGACCGGGGGGTCCTGCGACAGGTGCGCCACGTAGTTGGCGCCACTGCGCGCAAGCAGCAGGTGCGAATCGCCGGGCGCGATATAGGCATAGCCCGGCAGCACCCGCTCGCCATGCTCGGCCTCCTTGACCGTGATGCGGCACAGGCCGTTCAGCCGCTGCGCGAACGAACGCGTAAAGCCGGCCGGCATATGCTGCACGATCATGACAGCGGGACAATCCGGCGGCAGCGGCATCAGGAATTCCTTGATGGCCTCGGTGCCGCCCGTGGATGCGCCCACGATGATCAGCTTCTCGGTCGACAGCAGCGGGCTACGCAGCAACGGCGGCGGTGCGGTCTCGCCCGCCGGCACCACGGCCGCGGCGCGCACGCGCGCCCGCGAGGCAGCGCGGATCTTGTCGGCGATGGTGTCGGTGTACTCGATCAGCCCATCGCGGATGCCGAGCTTGGGCTTGGTCACAAAGTCGACGGCGCCCAGCTCCAGCGCGCGCATCGTGATTTCCGAGCCGCGCTCGGTCAGCGACGACACCATCAGCACCGGCATCGGCCGCAGGCGCATCAGACGCTCGAGAAAATCGAGCCCGTCCATGCGCGGCATTTCCACGTCCAGCGTCAGCACATCCGGATTGAGCCGCTTGATCGCGTCGCGCGCGACCAGCGGGTCGGGGGCGGTACCCACCACCTCCATGTCCGGCTGGCTGTTGATGATCTCCGTCATCAGGCTGCGGATCAGCGCGGAGTCGTCCACGCACAGCACCTTGATCTTAGCGGCGGTCATAGTTCTGCTTCTTTCGTTCTTCAGGACGACGGTCTTGTCGTCGTCTGCCGCGTAAACAGCTCCACGCCGCCTCGTGCGGGCGTCTTTGTGGAGGTGGACAGCGCGCGCGCCAGGGCACGTTCGTCGCGCTCCACGACTACCGTATCGTCCTGACGGGTCAGCCGGCGCACCAGCGCCAGCCCCGTTCTGGGGAAATAGCTGACCCGTCGGGCGTGCGGGCCGCGCAGGTCCTGCGCCGCCACGCGAATCTCTTCCGTCTTCAGGTACTTCAGTACAAAATCGGCATTCCGGTCCCCGATATTGAGGGTCGTCATGTTCGCCAGCACCGCGCCACCGCCAAAAACCTTTGCTTCGAGCCGTTCGCGTCGCGCGCCCAACTTCAGCAGTTCATTGATCAGCACTTCCAGCGCATAGCAGCCGTACCGCATCGAGGCCGACAGTACGCGGTCGGGTCCGGCATTCTCGTCGTCGGGGAGCATGAAGTGGTTCATGCCGCCGACGCCGGTCACCTCGTCGCGAATGCAAGCGGCCACGCACGAGCCGAGCACCGTGGTCAGCACCACGTCGTCGCCGCTCACGTAGTACTCGTTTGGCAGCAGCTTGATCGCCTGCTTGCCGAACTCGCGGTCGAAATACTTGCGCGTGGCAATCGCTTCCGGCATCTGCGGGGTTCGCATCACGCACCTCCTCCGCCGGAGCGGCCGCTCAGCTCGTACACGGTCTGGCCGCGCAGCTGGAAGGCGCGCGTGACGTACGAGAAATTCTCGGAATGGCCGGCAAACAGCAGCCCATGCGGCTTCAGCAGCGGTGCAAAGCGCTCCAGGATGCGGCCTTGCGTCGGCTTGTCGAAGTAGATCATCACGTTGCGGCAGAAGATCGCGTCGAACTTCTCGCGGATGCCCCAGTCGGGCGCCAGCAGGTTGAGCGACTCGAACGTGATGGTCGATGCCAGATCCGGCTTGACCTTGACCGCACCCGCGCGCGCGCCGGTGCCCTTGAGGAAGAAGCGCTTGAGCCGTTCCGGCGAAAGTCGCGCCACCTGCTCGGTGGTGTAGACGCCGTTACGGGCCTTGGCCAATACCTGCGTGTCGATATCGGTTGCCAGCACGGTACCCGCGCGGTCGCCGAGCGCCTCGGCCAGGGTGATGGCGATGGAATACGGTTCCTCGCCGGTGGAGGCAGCCGCGCACCAGACGCTGTACGGCCGCCCGACCTTTCTGGCATGTTCGGCGAGCAGCGGAAAATGATGCGCCTCGCGGAAGAACGAGGTCAGGTTGGTGGTGAGCGCGTTGGTGAAGAACTCCCACTCCTGCGAGCCGCTGTCGGACTCCAGCATGGCGAGATAGCTGCCGAAGTCTGTCAGCTGCAGCGTGCGCAGCCGCCGCGCGAGACGGCTGTAGACCATCTCGCGCTTGTGGCTGCCCAGCGAGATGCCGGCGCGCTGGTGAATCAGCGCGCGAATCTTCTCGAAATCCCGCTCCGTCAGCAGGAAATCGCGCATGTCATCGCGCAGGGGCGTGATGACGGGAGGCATCGCTGGCGCAGCGGGCGAAGCAGCGCCCGCTGGCTTCCCGATGGTACTGGAGGAAGAACGGAGCTGCGTCATGGCGGTAGTCGGTATGGGGGCGCGCCCGGGGGGCGTGTGTTGCTGGTATCAGTCGGACGGGACAGCTCAGGCCGCCTCCGCCTCGACGAGCTCCATTTCGGGGCTCGTCATCATGCGTTCGATGTCGATCAGGATCAGCATGCGGTTGTCCACCGAGCCCAGACCCGTCAGGTGCTCGTTGGACACCGACACGCCGAACTCCGGCGCCGGCTTGATATCGTCGCCGGTCAGCGTCAGCACGTCCGACACGCCATCGACCACGATCCCCACCACGCGGCCAGCCACGTTGAGGATGATCACCACGGTCTGATGGTCGTAACGCACGTTGCCGAGGCGGAACTTGATGCGCAGATCGACGATCGGCACGATCACGCCGCGCAGGTTGGTCACGCCCTTGAGGAAGTCGGGCGCGTTGGCGATGCGGGTCACCGTCTCGTAGCTGCGGATCTCCTGCACCTTGAGGATGTCGATGCCGTACTCCTCGGTGCCGAGCGTAAAGACCAGGAATTCCTGGCCCGAGGCTTCGCTCCCCTGGGTATCGATGTGTCCGATGCCGGCCATGTCTGTGCTCCTTGTCTGTAAATTGCCTTAAGCGATCACCGGGTCCTGGCGGCGCACGCCCGTGCGCTGCAGCGCGGCCACGTCCACGATCAGCGCGACGCTGCCGTCGCCGAGGATGGTCGCGGCGGAAATGCAAGGCACCTTGCGATAGTTGGTTTCGAGGTTCTTCAGCACCACCTGGTGCTGGCCGATCAGCTGGTCCACCAGCAGCGCAAAGCGCTTGCCTTCGGCCTGCAGGATCACCGCGATGCCCTGGGTCGGCTCCTGCAGCGCGCCGTTCACGTTGAACACGCGGTGCAGCTCCAGCAGCGGCAGGTATTCGCCGCGCACGTTCATCACGCGTTCGGCATTGGCCGCGGTGTGCACGTCGTCGGACTTGGGTTGCAGGGACTCCATCACGCAATTCAGCGGCAGGATGAAGGTCTCCTCGCCGACGCGTACCGACATGCCGTCGAGAATCGCCAGCGTGAGCGGCAGCACGATGCGGGTCGTGGTGCCGTTGCCCGGACGCGAGGAGATTTCCACATGTCCGCCCATTTCCTGGATATTCCGCTTCACCACGTCCATGCCGACGCCGCGGCCGGACACGTCGGTGATCACTTCCGCGGTGGAGAAGCCCGGCGCGAAGATCAGTTGCCAGACTTCCTCGTCGCTGATGTTCTCCGAGACCGGCAGGCCGTTCTGGATGGCCTTGGCGAGAATCCGCTCACGGTTGAGGCCGCCGCCGTCGTCGCTGACCTCGATCACGATATTGCCGCCATGGTGCTGCGCGGACAGGATCAGCTGGCCGGTCGGTTCCTTGCCGGCGGCGATGCGCTTCTCGGGCGTTTCGATACCATGGTCCAGGCTATTGCGCACCAGGTGGGTCAGCGGGTCGATGATCCGCTCGATCAGGCCCTTGTCGAGTTCGGTGGCCTTGCCGAACGTCACCAGGTCGATCTGCTTGCCGAGCTTGCTGGCGAGGTCGCGCACCAGGCGCGGGAAGCGCGAGAACACGTAGTCCATCGGCATCATGCGAATCGACATCACCGCTTCCTGCAGGTCGCGCGCGTTGCGTTCGAGCTGGCCCATGCCGGAGAACAGACGGTCGAACAGCACGGGATCGAGCGACGACGCAGTCTGCGCCAGCATCGACTGCGTGATCACGAGTTCGCCGACGAGGTTGATGATCTGGTCGACCTTCTCGGTCGGCACGCGGATCGAACCGGCGTCCGGGCTGTGGGCCGCCGCCGCCGCGGGCTTGGCTTTGTCCTTGGGGGCTTCCTTGGCCGCCGCCGGGGCCGCTGCCACCGGTGCGGGCGCGGGCGCCGGGGCCGCCGCCGGGGCGGCGACCGGTGCGGCGGCGGGGGGGGCCGCGCCATCGGCGGCTTCCACCACGATCTGGTCGCCGTCGATCACGAAGCAGCAGACCGCGATGATGTCGTCGGCGCTGCACTGGCTGTTCAGCCAGATGGTCAGTTCGCCATCGGCTTCCTGCTGGCCGGTGATCTCGCCGAGGTTGGCGATTTCCTCACGCAGCAGGGCCTGGTCGGCCGCCGATACCTTGAGCAGGCGCACCTTCAGGTTGCCGGCGCCGGCCGCGGGCGCTGCCGCCGGAGCGGGAGCCGGCGCCGCGACCGCAGCCGGCGCGGGCGCCGCGGCTTCGCCACCCGCTTCCTGGGCGAGCTGCTGCAGGACCGCGCAAATCCGCGCGAGGGTTTCCGGATCGGGTTCGGTCCCGTTGCGATAGGCGTTGAGCTGGTCTTGCAACACGTCCTTGGTTTCCAGAAAGGTGTCGATGATGGCCCGCGTCAGGGCAATTTCCTGCCGGCGCGCACGGTCGAGCAGGTTCTCGAAAATGTGGGTGGTCTCGGTCAGCGCCGAGAAGCCGAACGTGGCGGCACCGCCCTTGATCGAGTGCGCCGCGCGAAAGATCGCATTGAGCTCCTCCGCGTCGGGGGCGTCGATGTCCAGCCCGAGCAGCAGTTGCTCCATTTCTACGAGCAGTTCCTCGGCCTCTTCGAAGAAGGTCTGATAGAACTGGGTGATATCGATATCGACAGACATGGCCGTCCTGATCCGCTAAATTGCCCTGGAAGATGCGCCGCCCCCGCGGGCGGCACGCCTCATTCGCTCTTGCCTGCTGCCGCGGGCGCCGCCGGCTTGCCAGCCGCCGCCGATGCCGGCCGCGCCTCCGCCGCCGCAATACCCGCCTGCAGGTCCTGACCGACCTTGCCCTTCTGCGCCGCCACCGAGACATCGGCGGCGCTTGCGTTCTCGGCCTCGAACTGCGTCTGCGCCCGCTTGTTCAGCACGACGATGCTGATGCGCCGGTTGATCGGCGCCATCCCGTCGTTCCGGTCCAGCGGCATGGTGTCCGCCAGGCCGAGCACGCGCAGAACCTTGCCCTCGTTCATGCCGCCCGCGATCAGTTCCTGGCGCGAGGCGTTGGCGCGATCGGCCGACAGCTCCCAGTTGCTGTACGCGCGCTCGCCGGCCATGTAGGTCTGCGAGTCGGTATGGCCCGACAGGCTGACCTTGTTCGGCATTTCGTTCAGCACCGGGCCGATCTCGCGCAGCAGCGTGCGCATGTACGGCTCCACCGCGGCGCTGCCGGTCCGGAACATCGGCCGGTTCTGCGTATCGAGAATCTGGATGCGCAGGCCTTCGCTGGTGATATCGAGCAACAGCTGCGGACGGAACGCGCGCAGCACGGGATTGCTTTCGATGGTCTGCTCGAGCCGGTTCTTGAGCGCACGCAGGCGTTCGGACTCCACCTGCTCGCGGCGGCGCTGCTCGAAGCTCGGATCGTTGGTCTGCGCACGCATGACCTCGCCGTCCTTGGCCAGCGGATCCTTGCCGCCGCCGGGCACCACGCTCTTCGACATGCTGCTCTTGTCGCCGCCGGCAATCGCTACCTTGAGCGGCGTGCGAAAGTACTCCGCCACACCGACGAGCGCCTTCGGCGATGCCGAGCTCAGCAGCCAGAGCACCAGAAAGAACGCCATCATCGCCGTCATGAAGTCGGCGTAGGCGATCTTCCAGCTGTGATTGCCGTGCGGCTTCGCGTGCGACTTGGCCTTCTTGATGACGATGGGCCGCAGATCTTGGGCGCTGCTCATGACTGCTCTCCCGTCAGGTCAGGCTCTTGACTTCGCGAACGTGGTCGTCGAGTTCAAGGAACGACGGGCGCACGGTGGAGTACAGCACCTTGCGGCCGAATTCCACCGCCACCAGCGGTGCATATCCATTCAGCGAAGCCAGCAGCGTGACCTTGATGCACTCGTACATCTTCACGCTCTCGTCCACCTGATGCTCGATGCGCGAGGCCAGCGGCGAGACAAAGCCGTACGCCAGCAGAATGCCCAGGAACGTACCGACCATCGCGTGGGCGATCAGCGCGCCCAGCTCGGACGGCGGCAGGTCGGCCGAAGCCAGCGCGTGCACCACGCCCATCACCGCGGCAACGATGCCGAACGCGGGCAGGCCGTCACCGACGCGCGACAGCGCGTGGGCGGGAATTTCCGCTTCGTGGCGATACGTTTCGATTTCGTGGTCCATGAGCGCCTCGATCTCGAAGGCGTTCATGTTGCCGTTGACCATCATGCGCAGGTAGTCGGTGAGGAATTCCATCATCACCGGATCGGCCAGGATGCGCGGATACTGGCTGAACACGCTGCTCGCGGCCGGATCGGCGATTTCCTTCTCGAGGAACAGGATGCCCTCGCGGCGGGCCTTGGACAGCAGCACATACAGCAGCGCCATCACGTCCAGATACAGCTCCTTGTTGTACTTGGAGCCACGCAGAAGCTTGGGCATGGCCTTCATCGTCCCCTTGATGGCCTTGCCGCTGTTGGAACTGATGAATGCGCCAACCGCCGCACCACCAATGATGATGAGTTCCGCCGGTTGGTAAAGCGCGCCCATATGGCCGCCGGTGATGGCATAACCGCCCAGCACCGCAGCCAGCACGACGATATAGCCAAGAACTACTAGCACGATCGGATCCCCGTCTTAAAAACACGCGTCAGGCACGCACAAGGGCCCATCGTATGGACGCGCGGGGTCACCGCGCACCCGTCTCCCAGGGCCCGCCTTGCCGCCGCCGACGTCGCCCAGGAATCAGGCTTCGGTCTGTGCGGCTACGGCGTCCTTCGAGAGCTTCTTGACTTTACCGGCCCGCGAGGGCGGACGGCACAGGCTGCAGACAAAGTTCGCGTGCGGCTCATAGGCATGCGTCACGAACTGTCCGCCGCAACACGTGCACGTGGAAAGCTGCAGCATATTGCTCTCGAAAAACCGTACTAACGTCCAGGCACGGGTGAAACTTAAGACAATTTCGCCGCCCAGCAGCGAAACGTGCTCGAGGTACAGGCGATAGCTCGCCACCACGGCGCGAATGCCCGACGTCTCGCCTTCCTGCACCATGAACTGGTACGCGGAGAAAAACAGCGAGGAGTGGATATTCGGCAGCCAGGTCGTGAACCAGTCCGTCGAGAACGGGAGCATGCCCTTGGGCGGCGATGCGCCCCGGAGCTCCTTGTAGAGTCGGATCAACCGGTCGCGCGAGAGCGTGGTCTCGGCTTCGAGCACCTGCAGGCGCGCGCCCAGCCCGATCAGCTCGATGGCAAGCTGGGTCTGGTTGGCGTCCTGAAGGACACTCTTGCGGTTGGGAACGGGTGTGGCCGTGAAGGTGCGGGCCGGCTGGGTCTGCAGGAGCGCGGTCAATTGAGCGACTCCACAGGTTGCCGGGCCAGCAGGATAGCAGCGTGAATCTGCTGCATATCATGGCTCTTGGCCGTGTGTGTGAGTGTGGAGAGCAGCGCATGGTCGTCGAAGCGGAACCTGCACAGCACCATGTGGGCCTGTCAGATTTTTAGTGTGCCGAGGCCATGAGACGATAACGGAAATAACGTCCTATGACCGATGCAACCGTGACCAAGAAGAGCAAGAACCCGAAGGCGCCGAAGCTGTTCCCCGATGAGCTGATCGATCAACTGCTTGCCCAGGTGCAGAGCAAGGATGCCGAGTCGATCCTGGGCGAATCGGGCTTGGCCGGCCAGCTCAAGAAGCAACTGGCCGAGCGCATGCTCGCGGCCGAGTTGAGCCACCATCTGGAAACCGAGGCCGAGCAAGGCAAGGCGGGCAACCACCGCAACGGCACAAGCCGCAAGACGGTCCTCACGCCCAACGGCGAACTGACGCTGGATATTCCACGCGATCGGCAGGCGACGTTCGAGCCGCAGTTGGTCGGCAAGTATCAACGCCGGCTGCCGGGCTTCGACGACCACGTCATCAGCATGTATGCGCGCGGCATGAGCGTGCGCGAGATTCAGGGCCATCTGCTGGAACTGTACGGGCTGCAGGTGTCGCCCGATCTGATTTCCACGGTCACCGACGAGGTGCTGGCCGACGTCGAGCAATGGCAGCAACGCCCGCTCGAGGCCATGTATCCGATCGTGTACTTTGACGCGCTGCGGCTGAAGATCCGCGACGAAGGCACGGTCAAGAACAAGGCGGTCTATCTGGCGTTGGGCATCCGCGCCGACGGCCGCAAGGAAGTGCTGGGTTTGTGGATCGAGCAAACGGAAGGCGCCAAGTTCTGGCTGAAGGTCTTCAACGAGTTGAAGAACCGCGGCTTGCACGACATCCTGATCGCGGTGGTCGATGGTTTGCGCGGCTTCCCCGAAGCGATCGAGGCGGTCTATCCGGCCGCCCAAATCCAGACCTGCATCGTGCATCTGATCCGCAATTCGCTGAATCTGGCGAGCTGGAAGGACCGCAAGTCGCTGGCTGCCGCGATCAAGCCGATCTATCAGGCCGCCACGGCCGAGGCGGCGGCAGCGGCGCTCGACGCCTTTGCGCAGAGCGAGTGGGGGCGCAAATTCCCTACCGTCGCGGCCATGTGGCAGCGCCAATGGGAACAGGTGATCCCCTTCTTCGCCTATCCGCCCGAGGTGCGTCGAATCGTATATACGACGAACGCCATCGAGAGCATGCACATGCAGTTGCGCAAGATCGTCAAGAACCGCGGCCACTTCCCGAGCGACGAAGCCGCCAGCAAACTGCTGTTTCTGGCCTTGCGCAACATCGAAAAGGATTGGAAGATGCCGCCTATCACCTGGCGGCAAGCAGTCAATCAGTTCGCCATTCTGTTCGGCGAGCGATTCACCGCCGCCATCAGCTGAGATCTTTTAACCGACCTCAGCACACGAAATTCCTGACACGTCCCACCATGTTCGATGCCGCCAGCTTGACGAGTTGCGCTGAAGTCAGTTTGGCGAGGATGTCAGCGATTTCCTTGCTGACGCCAAGCCGGAACATGGCTTCCACCTGGTTTTCGCGCACCAGTCGTTGCGCGAGCAGCAGATAGGCGAGGTTGACCTCCCTGATCTCCTGGAGAACTTCACTGCTTTCCAATTTTTCCCCGCTACCAAAAAACCCCTCGACCGCTTGTCCGGCGCTTACCTGCACGGTGCTGCTGTGCCGGCGACCAGATCGTTGGTGTGCGTGTTCGATGGGTACGACGTACGACAATAGGAACTACGCCCGGTTACACCGCATCTCTGAAGCGTTACAACTGTTACAGAGTGTAAGTGAAACTGTTACGTTTATATCGGCTTTCGCCCCGCAATGCCAATCCCTACTTGAGTTGGGGGAGAACAAATGTCGTACAGAAAAGACATAGGTCGTTAACTTTGTAACGGGCAAGTTGTCCGACCTCAACTTTTCACATGCCACATGTCACCGCGGATACTCGTCCGGCACCACGCCGACACCGCGCTGTGACGCATGAGGTACCACGCAGGCACGCCGCGCCATCGCGCCGCTCGGACACCGCGCAAACCTGCTGAGATTCCACTATTGACGCACCGGGGCGCCTTGGCTAAAGAGCTGCCGCAACCAGGCCGCAAGACGCGCGAAGATATCGTCCGGCGCCTCGCGGAACAGATGCGGCCGCGCGCGTTCCACCTGCTCCAGAACGCGGCCGGCCTCGTCGGCGCTGACAGAACCGTATTCGAGCGCGAGCCCGAGCAGCGCGCGCAGCTCGCCCACCTTGCTGCGGCCGAGCGCCTCGCTCTGTTCCGTCTGCAAGGCATACATCAGGTCGTACGCGCGTTGCCGCAGGCTGTCCGCCAGCCGCCAGGCCGGCGTACGCATGCGTTCCTCGATGGTGCGGATATCCACCGCCGACGCCGCGATCTGCGCCGCCAGCGCTTCCGTGAAGGTGGTATCGGCACCGGCTTCGGTGAGGATCTGCGTGGCCCATTCGCGCGCGTGCTCCACGCGTTGCGCGGGCGTCCATTCCGGTTGCACCGCGAGGCCGAAGCCGAAACGCTGTGCATCGCGCATGAGCGCGGATAGCGCGTTCGGCAACTGCTTGTCGAACACCTTCCTGGCCCATCCATACTCGCCGCTGGCGAGCAGCCGCATGACGGCGCGCTCGGTCAGGGGTCCGTCCTGCTGCAGCAGGCGCGCGCGCAGGAAGTCGTCGAAGGCGGGCGGTACGAACTGCCCGTCGAGTCCCGTCGAGACCCTTACAAACGCGTCGAAATCCGCTCTCAGTCGCGCCGTCGCCTCGGCTGACAAGGACAGGTTGATGTCGGTGGTCATGATGTCATGGAACAAAAGCGCCCCGGCGCGCGCCCTCCCCGCGGCAGCGGGGAGGGCGCGTGGACGGGGACGCGTCGCGCAACAGCAGGTTCACGAATGGCTTACATGGCCGCTCAGAACGCGCTCCAGTCGCCGTTGTCGGAAGCGCCGGCCGCCGCCGGGCGCAGGGGCGGCGCATCGTTGCCGTCCACTTCCTCGAAATCCGTGGCCGCCGCCGCAGCCGCGCCAGCCGCGGCTGCCGCACCGGCGGCACGCTTGCCGCGCGCGGCAGGCTTGCCCGAGGTGGTCAGGCGGGCCGCCGGCTTGGCCAGCGAACGCACGGCCGGGACCACGGCATGGCCGGCGGCACCCGGCAGCGTATGGCCGCCGGCCCGGGCTTCTTCTTCCTGGGCCAGGCGGAACGTCGACACCGAATCCTGCAGGCGGCTGGCCTGCTCCTGCAGCGAGCTGGCGGCGGCGGCGGCTTCTTCCACCAGCGCGGCGTTCTGCTGCGTCACTTCGTCCATCTGCGCCACGGCCTGGTTGACCTGCTCGATGCCCGAGCTCTGCTCCGCCGAGGCGGCGCTGATCTCGCCCATGATGTCGGTCACACGCTTGACCGCCTGCACGATCTCGCCCATGGTCTGGCCGGCTTCGCCGACCAGCGTCGAGCCGTTGTCCACGCGGGCCACGGTATCGCCGATCAGGCCCTTGATTTCCTTGGCGGCATTGGCCGAGCGTTGCGCCAGGCTGCGCACCTCGCCCGCCACCACGGCAAAGCCACGGCCCTGTTCGCCGGCACGCGCGGCTTCCACCGCGGCGTTGAGCGCCAGGATGTTGGTCTGGAAAGCGATGCCTTCGATCACGCCGATGATGTCGACGATCTTGCGCGAGGCTTCGTTGATCTCGTCCATGGTCTGCACCACGCGGCCCACCACCTCACCGCCGCGCACGGCGGTTTCCGAGGCATTGGCCGCCAGGCCGCTGGCCTGGCGCGCGTTATCGGCGTTCTGGCGCACGGTGCTGGTCAGCTCCTCCATGCTCGAGGCGGTTTCCTCGAGCGAGGCGGCCTGCTGTTCGGTACGCTGCGACAGGTCGTTGTTGCCCGCGGCGATTTCGCGCGAGGCGGTGCCGATCGATTCCGCCGCGTCCTTGAAGTCGCGCACCATGCGCGACAGCTGCTGCTGCATTTCGCTCATCGCATGCAGCAGACTGGACTTGTCGCCCTTGCGCAAGTCGACCTTGGCCGAGAAATCGCCGTCGGCGATCCGGCTCGCGATACCGGCGGCATAGCCGGGCTCGCCACCGAGCTGGCGCGACAGCGCGCGGGCCAGGAACAGCCCCAGCAGCACCGACAGCACCACGCCACCGAGCACCAGGGCCAGCATCAGCACGCGCGAGCTCTTGTAGACGCCGCTCGATTCATCCATATTGGCGCGCGCACGGTCGTCGCGACGCTTGACCATCTTGAACAGCACATCCTCCAGCGTGCGGCTGTCCTTGAGCAGGTCGGCACTCTCGGTGAATACGGTGCTTTCGAACTGCGAGGTATCCAGCGGCTGCTTGTTGACCAGCGCGATGTACTTGGTCATGCGATCGCGGAACGGCGGCACGAGCGTGTCGTACTGCTTGACCAGCACCTGGCCTTCCGCCGTGGCAAAGGAACCCTTGGCTTCCTTGACGCGGGCGTCCATCGTCGCCAGCGATTTCTCGATGCGCTCCTTCTCCGCCGCGCGCTCGCCCATGGTCGAGGCCGACAGCAGCGCGATCTGCGCACGGCTGGCGTACACCAGGTTGATGTTGCCGTCCTGCACGGCCTTGAGCGCCTGCAGGTCCTCGTTGTAGATCTTGCCGGTCCACTCCGCCATGCGTCCCATGTTGATCACGCCAAGCAGGCCCAGGATGGCGCCGATGACGGATACGACCAGGAAGCCGGCTATGAGCCTGGTCGTAACGCGTAGTTGATTGAACCACTGCATAGAACTACCCCCTTCTGTCAGAAAAAGCCGGGAGACATGACTGCGCTCTCCCGCATTGTTTGTCGTGGCCACGTCGGCCACTTATCCCCGTTCCACCACTGGCTGTCCGCATGTCTGGCCGGTGGCGGCCGAAACCGGGCCGCGACGCACCGGCTTCCGCTCCCCTCGCAGGGTTCCTTCAGGCGGTGCGAGCCGCCGCGTCGATGGCCGCGAGATCTTCCACGTCCATCAGCTTCTCGATATCGGCCAGGATCAGCATGCGGTTCTCCACCGAGCCCAGCCCACGGATATAGTCGGTTTCCATGCCGCCCGAGAGCTGCGGCGTGGGCTTGATCTGGGAATGCGACAACGTCAGCACGTCGGACACGCCGTCAACGACGATGCCGGTGGTGCGATGGTTCAGGTCGACGATGATCACGACGGTGTACTGGTCGTAGGTGACCTGCTCCTGGCGGAACTTGATGCGCAGGTCGATGATCGGCACGATGGTGCCGCGCAGATTGATCACACCCTTGAGATAGTCCGGCGCGTTGGCGATCTGCGTGACCGACTCGTAGCCACGGATCTCCTGCACCTTGAGGATGTCGATTCCGTACTCTTCACGGCCGAGCCGGAAGGCCAGGAATTCTTCTCCTGCGCCATCGTTCTTGTCAGCCCTGGTCTGGATAGTCATGTTGCTCCCCGCTGGCAGTATTGATCGCTGCCAGGGTCACCCATGGGCGCCCCGGTCGTGCGCATGCCGATCCGCAGCCCGCGCCGTAGCGCGGCGCGCGATATCGTCCTCCCGTGTTAACGGCTGCTGAGCGGGTGGATGAAGGGCGACTTCAACCCCGGACTTACCCCACCGTGGGAGGGGCCAGCAATGCCTCGACGGAAGCGATCAGCTGGTCGGGATCGAACGGCTTGGCCAGAAAGCCGGAAGCCCCGGCAGTGCGTGCCTGCTCGCGGATCTGGCCGTCGGCCTCGGTGGTGAGCATCAGGATCGGCACACTTGCGTAGTGGGCGGTGCCACGCAACGCACGGATCAGCGAGAGTCCGTCCATGCCCGGCATGACCTGGTCGGTCACCAGCATGCCGAAGCCGCCTTCGAGCGCGACCTCGTGGGCCTCCTTGCCATCGGCGGCCTCGGTGACCTCGTAGCCGGCCGCGCGCAGGCAGGCGCCGATCATGCGACGAATGGACGGCGAGTCGTCGACGACAAGGATGGTGGGGCGGGACATGGGCAAGCTCCGGAAGCGGTCCTGGACGGCAGGCGTGAGCCTGTCATGAACATATCGTCGCCGCCGCCGTCCCCTTTAGTGCGGCGAGGCGGGGACAGGAGGAATTAGAGTAAACACTCTAATGGCGCGGTATCCAGTCGATAGCGGACTTACAGACGCAAGGGCCGCGCATCGCGCAGGACTTCGGCGAACGACGACACGTCGAGCGGCTGGGCCATCAGGTAGCCCTGCACCTCGTCGCATCCCATCGCGTGCAGGATTTCCAGTTGCGATGCCGATTCCACCCCTTCGGCCACGACCTTCATGCGCAGTTCGTGCGCCAGCGCCACCATCGAGCCGACGATGGCCCGGCCCTGCGGGTCGGCGTCGAGCCCGCCGATCAGCGTGCGGTCGATCTTGAGCGTGCCGACGCGCAGCCGCTTGAGGTAGCCCAGGCTGGAGTAGCCGCTGCCGAAATCGTCGAGCGCCACGTGAATACCGAGCGCCTGCAGTTCGGCCAGCGTCTCCAGCGACTTGCCGATGTCTTTCATGGCCGCGGTTTCGGTGATTTCGAGCGTGATCGCCGACGGCGGAATATCGTGCTGGTGAATCTGCTCCAGCAGGTATTGCGGGAAGTTACGGCTGGCAAAGCGCAGCCCGGACACGTTGATCGCCACCGGCACCACGGGCAGGCCGGCATCCTGCCATTGGCGAACTTGCGCGCAGACGCGCGCGATCACCCAGTCGTCGAGCTTGTCGATCTGCCCGGACTGCTCGGCCACCATGATGAATTCGGCCGGATTGACCACGCCGAGGGTCGGATGCCGCCAGCGGCAGAGCGCCTCGGCGCCCACCACGGTGCGCTGCCTGACGTCGAACTTGGGCTGATACTGCAGCGACAGGCCATCGTCCTGGATGGTCAGCCACAGGTCGCGCCGGATCACGCGCATGCGGCGCGCGCGCTCGCCGGCGGCGGAATTGAACACGCGCACCTGGTTGGAGCCGCTCTCGCGTGCTTCCGACAGGCTGACGCGCGCGGCCTGCATCAGCGCTTCCGAGGTCTGGGCGTCGCGCGGATAGATCGCGATACCGATATTGACGCCGATCTGCATTTGCAGGCCCCGCGCCGCCACGAATTCCGCCAGCGAGCCAAGCACGCGCGAGCCGAGGTCATGCGCGCGGCTGTGATGGACCAGCTCCGGCACGCCCACCGCGAACTCGTCGCGCGCCAGGCGCGCCAGGAAGTCGTGCGGTTCGAGCGCAGCCTGCGCCAGCGCGCCGGCATCCTGCGCGAGGATGTCGTCGGCACGAACCTCGAACACTTCATCGACCTCGCGGAAGTCGGCGATATGGATCAGGAGAACCGCACAGCCGGTATCGGTCAGGCGCGCCTGCGCCAGGGTCTGATCCAGCCAGCGGCCGAATGCCGCGCGGTCGGGCAGGTCGGTGGCAACGCTGTACTCGCCCACCGTATCCTGGCCACGCGCGGTCGGCCGTACCGTCAGGCCGGGAATGCGGGTGCCGCCGCGGCGCCGCGTGCCGGTGCCGCGCGGCGCGGTTGCGGCCGAGGGAAAGTCGTCGGGACTGTCGTCGAGCATACTGGTTTCCATGCGCGCGGGCGCGGGCACCCACCCACGCTGCTGCGCGCGATGAAAGGCAAACATGGCAAAGCAGAGCAAGGCGATGCCGCCGCCCAGCCAGCCGGGGTCGGGCAGCACGGCGGCGTCGAGGCATGCGCGCCCGGTCAGCGAACCGCTGCCGCACAGCCGGCCCATGCGCGCCCCGGCCACGGCGATCATGCCGGCGCCGGTCACCATCGCCATCGCCGCGGCGACGCGCCACGCCCGGGTGGCGCCACGCAGCCATTGCAACAGCAGCGCGAACACTTGCGAGGAGGCGATGGTCGCCGCGGCTGCCGACACCAGTGCCGCGGCCGTGTCGGCCGGGTCCTGCAACGCGGTCAGCGTGCCCGATGCAATCGCCACCCACAGCGGCATGCCGATGGTGGCCTGCGACACCAGTGCGGCCGACCACGCCAGCCTGCGCAGCGACCTGCCGTCGCGGCTGGCATCCAGCCTGACCGCGCGCGCGCCGAGCGCGGCCGCCAGGCCGAGCAGGACTGCGAGCAGCAGGAGACTAGAAGTCGTGGCAATCATTGGCTTGCGCGAATCCGGAATAGCGAACCTGTGGAACGCGTGTGCAACGCAGACCGTCGGGCGGAACAAAAGCCCGAATCATGGCATTTTGCCGACGCCGTGTGAACAGGAGACCGCTCAAATCGTCGCCATTTAGAACGCGCTCCAGTTGTCGTCGGTGGCGTTTGTCGACGCGGCAACCGCCACATCGGGACGCAGCAGGCGCGTCACGCGCGGCTTGCGTACCACCGGGGGCCGCGCCGTGGCCGCACGCGCCGGCTTGCGCGCGCCGCTCGTGCCTGCCGGCAAGGCTGGGGCCGGCAGGTCCGAGGCCACACGTGCCACCACTGCGGCCACGGCAGGGGCGGGTCGCGTGCCGCTTGCCGCGAGTGTGAACACCGACACCACGCTCTTGAGCTTCTGCGCCTGCTCCTCGAGCGCACCGGCGGCGGCAGCGGCTTCCTCGACCAGGGCCGCGTTCTGCTGCGTGACCTCGTCCATCTGGTTCACGGCCTGGTTGACCTGCTCGATACCGGTGGTCTGCTCCTGCGAGGCTGCCCCGATCTCGTTCATGATGTCCGTCACGCGGCGCACCGCCTGCACGATCTCGCCCATGGTCTGGCCGGCCTCGGCCACGAGGCGCGTACCCGATTCCACGCGCTGGCCCGATTCGCTGATCAGCGCCTCGATTTCCTTGGCCGCGTTGGCCGAGCGTTGCGCCAGGCTGCGTACCTCGCCGGCCACCACCGCGAAGCCCCGGCCCTGCTCGCCCGCACGCGCGGCTTCCACCGCGGCGTTGAGCGCCAGAATATTGGTCTGGAAGGCGATGCCCTCGATCACGCCGATGATCTCCACCACCTTGCGCGAGGCGTTGTTGATCTCGTTCATGGTATCGACCACACGACCGACCACGTCGCCGCCCTTGAGGGCGATCTGCGACGCCTCGCCGGCCAGCACGCCGGCCTGGCGCGCGTTGTCGGCGTTCTGGCGCACCACCGTGGTCAGTTCTTCCATGCTGGCGGCGGTCTGCTCCAGCGACGACGCCTGCTCCTCGGTGCGCTGGGAGAGGTCGGTATTGCCGGCGGAAATCTGCTGGGTGGCCGAGGCGATCGCATCGGTGCCGCCGCGCACTTCGGCGACGATGCCGGTCAGGCTTTCCTGCATGGCGACCAGCGCCTGCATCATGCGACCGATCTCGTTCTTCGACATGCTCGTGATACGCGAAGTCAGGTCACCGCGCGCGATGCGCTCGAATACGCCGAGCGCCTCCTCCACCGGACGCACGATCGCACGATGCAGCGCAATGGTGCCGGCCACGGCGATCAGGATGCCGAGCGCGGTCAGCGCGATGGTCAGCATACGAATAGACGTGAAGCGTGCCTGCGCGCCCTCGAAGTTGTTCTTGCCCGTTTCCATCTGGAACTTCTCGAGCTTTTCGTGCGCGGCGGCCATCGCGCGCTGGAGGTCCGGCAACACGTCGCGCGCCACGCGCGACGACTCCTCGCGGTTCTGCGCCAGCAGCGCCTTCTGCAACGGCACGATGCCCTTCTCCATGAAATCCTGACGCTTGCGCCCGAGTTCGGCGGCCAGCGCCTTTTCCTCGTCGCCCTGGGGCAGGCTCATATAGTGCTTCCACGCGTTCTCCGAGGATTCGACGAACACCATCGAGCGATCCACGTGTTTCTTCGGCTCTTCGGTTTCAGAACCGGGCATGACGCCACGGTCCAGCGCCAGGCGCATGCGCGTGGTACCCAGAATGGCCTCGCTCAGCGCCTGCGCCGACGCCAGCTGATTCGAATAGGTTTCCTTAAGGGCGTCGTTCGACTGCGAAATGCCATGCAGGCCGGCTGCGCCGACCAGCAGCAGAATCGCGGTCAACATGGCCATCGCACCCCTCAGCAGGGTCTTGATCTGGATATTTTGGTGAAAAGACATGATGCGCCGAAGCCATTAGGTGGAAACCGCGAGGGCACTCCCTCGACCCCCGTTCCGGCGGATGACTACGTGGCAATCCGCTCAGGGGGGATAACGGCGATGGCAGTACATCCTTGAGCAATGGAGCAAATACCCTTAACGGGAATGCCGCCTCCTGCACTTCACCCGCCCGTCGATATTGATTTTCGGTATCAGTACCAGCTTGCATGCAAGCGCGCGTGCGGTGCAAACCCGGCGACAAACCCGCCGCGGGCACAGACACAAATCCTCAACATGTGTGCCTAAAATCTTTCGGGGGTCGAGCGGCTTAAGCGCTTGCTGAACACTCGGCGGGGTCGCCGTGCCGCCATGGCGCACTGCCGGTAGATCCGCACCGATTTACAGAGATTTTTACAAATTCGGCACGCATATGACAGGGGCGTCAACAAAATAACCCCCCGCGACCAGTGCGGCCGGAGAAAGTTCATCGTCTCATTTGAAATGGGCTGATTTCGCAGTCTTTTCTCGGACTAACAGACAGGGGATTTGCAGAGTTGCGATGAGTAGTTATAATTCTTCACGGCATTCACCGAGCCCTGATTTATCCGGGCAACATCAATCGAGGCAGGCAAGGAATACGAGGCATACGATGGCGACCTATCAGGAAATCGTTCAGAAAATCAGCGAACTCCAGAAGCAGGCTGAGGAGATCAAGGCCCGCGAACAGGCGGCCGTGATCGCCGATATTCGCGAGAAAATCGAACAATATGGCCTGACCGCCGACGATCTCGGTTTTGGCAGCAAACCCGTCGCGGGCAAGAAGGCCAGCCGCAAGGTGCCGGTGCGTTATCGTGACGGCGCCGGCAATACCTGGACCGGCCGCGGCAAGCGCCCGGGCTGGCTGACCCAGGCCCTGGCCAACGGCAAAAGCGTCGAGGATTTCCTCATCCGCTGAGTCGCGGCGACAAGAAAAAACCGGGCCGATGCCCGGTTTTTTCTTATTTGTCACCGTTGTTTGTCACGCTTATTTGCCATCGCTACCGCGCCACGCCCGCTGTCGTCCTCAGCCGGCAAAGCCACGCGGATTCATCGACTGCCAGCGCCACGAATCCTCGCACATGCGATCGATATCGTGCCGGGCGCGCCAGCCCAGCAGTTCCTGCGCCAGTGCCGGGTCGGCATAGCACGAGGCAATATCGCCGGGGCGCCGGTCCACGATTTCGTAGGGCACCGGCTTGCCGCTTGCGCGCTCATACGCCTTGACCACCTCCAGCACGCTGTAGCCGCGGCCGGTGCCGAGATTTACCGTCATGCCCGCGCCGCGTTCGCGCAGGTACACCAGCGCGGCCAGGTGGCCGTCGGCCAGATCGCTGACGTGAATATAGTCGCGCACGCCGGTGCCATCCGGCGTCGGATAGTCGCCGCCAAAGACCATCAGTTTCTCGCGCCGTCCGCCCGCCACCTGCGCCACATACGGCATCAGGTTGTTCGGCACGCCGCCCGGATCCTCGCCAATCAGCCCGCTCTCATGCGCGCCGACCGGATTGAAATAGCGCAGGTAGGCGATTTGCCAGGCGGGATTGGAACGTTCGAGGTCACGCAGTATCTGTTCCCCCATGAGTTTCGTCTGCCCATAGGGATTGGTGGCGGACAGCGGAAAATTCTCGAGGATCGGCACCGTATGCGGATTGCCATATACGGTGGCGGAGGAACTGAAAACCAGCTGGCGCACCCCGGCGGCGTCCATGGCCGAACAAAGCGTCAGCAGCCCGTTGAGGTTGTTGTCGTAATACGCCAGTGGCTGGCTTACCGATTCGCCCACCGCCTTCAACGCGGCGAAATGAATCGCTCCGCGGATCCGGTGCTCGGAGAACAGCCGGTCCAGCAACGCGCGATTGCGCACGTCGCCCTCGACGAAGTTGGGCGGCGCACCGGTAATCCGCGCCAGCCGCTCCACCACCACGCGATTGCTGTTGCAAAGATTATCGAGGCCGATCACGTTGTAGCCCGCGCGGTGCAACGCCACCCACGTATGGGAAGCGATATAGCCGGTGGCGCCGGTCAGCAGTAGGGTCTCAGACATGGAATCGTTCAGAAGGCAAAAGCGTTGAGCGGGCGGCCATCATACCTGTGACAGGTTACGCCGAAGATACACCGGTGTCGCGTCCGCCCTCGGACTCGGCAGGGTGCAGCGCAGGCGGCAAACCCGCGCGCGACCGCCACGCCTGGTACGCCGCATGCAAGCGCCAGCCCGATTCGAGATCGCGCATGCCGAGCAGCTGGGCCACCGCCGCCGGTGAGGCGCCCGCGTCAAAGTGAATGGCACCACAGGTATTGCGCAGCGTCTGTGGGGAAGCCCGCTCACTGCGGCCGGCGAGCACGCCGGCTTCGTCGAGCAGCATTTCCACACGCCGGTAAACCGAGGCCGGATGCATCGCGCGCCCGCTCGCCATGGCAGGAAAGGCCAGGTCGCCCAGCGTGCCGGCCTGGGCGCGGACCGCCAGCCAGCGCCGCAGCGGCACATGGGCAAAGGGGAACAGCGGCACCGTATAGGCGCGGCCATTGTCGGTGCGCACCATGCGCAGCGCCAGGGCACCCTGGCCTTCGCGCTCGGCCACGCCGTCGATCGCATCGATGCGCAGCGCGCGCACCTCCGCCACCTTGAGACCCCCGCCAAGCAGCACGGACACCAGCGCCACATCGCGCGCGCGCTTCCATTGCGTCGGCGACAGGCCCTTGCGCCCATCGAGCCGCATGCCGGCGGCCGGGGCCAGGATGCGGGCCACCAGCAGGTCGCGCTCGCCGGGCAGCAGAAACGCGGTGGGATCGTTTTCGCCATCGGCCAGCCTGGCCCGCACCGCCTGGCTGGCGGGATTGTGCAGGTCCTGCTGCAGCAGCGACAGATGCTGGAACACCCGCTCGATCAGGCGCGCATAGCGATAGCGATGGGTCTTGTGCAGATTCTGCGCGTCGAGGAAGTCGGCGATCTGTCCGGCCGACCAGGTCAGCGGCAGCAGGCCCTGCTCGCCCGACCAGCGCAGCAGCTTGCCCCACATCGAGCGGTACACCACGGCCGTGCCGTGGCCAAACCCGTGATGGGCCAGCCACCCGTCGAAGGCCCGCTCGGGTTGCGTGCGCCAGGTCGCCAGGTCGGCATCGAACAGGTCTTCCGACCGGCCAGGCGGGAGGGGAACGGCGCCGATATGGTCGGCACTCAAGTTGGTGCTCACTGACTCTCTTTCGTGACGCCTGCGGGGCAATGCGCTCATTGTAGACAAGGCGCCACAACTCGCCACCCGACACGCGTTTCGAACGACTTGCGCGCGTTGCCCACGCGTCCGGCTTGCGACGGGCGTTCCCGCGTGCTACCTTTGCCAGCATCATGCAACCAGTTGCATAAAAACGTTCAAGAAAACGTTCATGAAAGCGTTCATGAAAGCGCGCATGAAAGGGGCGCATGAAATGCCGCACATCAAGCGACGACCCTCGCGGTAACGGACTTGCCGCCGCCATCGACACCACCCCCGCGCCACCATTCGGACTTACGGAGACCCCGCCATGGCCCTGCCCGCGCTGCTGCAACACCGGTTGTCACTACCGGCCGTCTGCTCGCCGCTGTTCATCATTTCCAATCCCGACCTCGTGATCGCGCAGTGCAAGGCGGGCGTGGTGGGATCGTTCCCGGCGCTCAACGCCCGGCCCGCGGAACAGCTCGAAGTCTGGCTCGACCGCATCACCAGCGAACTGGCCGAACACGACGCGCGCCACCCCGACCGTCCGTCGGCGCCGTTCGCGGTCAACCAGATCGTGCACCGTTCCAACGATCGCCTGGAACACGACCTGGAACTGTGCGTGCGCTACAAGGTGCCGATCGTCATTACGTCGCTGGGCGCGCGCGCGGAGGTCAACCAGGCGGTGCACAGTTACGGCGGCATCGTGCTCCACGACGTGATCAACAATACGTTCGCGCGCAAGGCCATCGAGAAAGGGGCCGACGGACTGATCGCGGTCGCCGCCGGCGCGGGCGGCCACGCGGGCACGCTGTCCCCGTTTGCGCTGCTGCATGAAATCCGGGAATGGTTCGATGGCCCGCTGCTGCTGTCGGGTGCCATCGCCAGCGGCGACGCGGTTCTCGCGGCGCAGGCGGCCGGGGCCGACCTTGCCTATATCGGCTCGGCCTTTATCGCGACGCTGGAGGCGAATGCCGACCAGGCCTACAAGCAGATGATCGTGGACAGCACCGCCAACGATATCGTCTACTCGAATCTCTTTACCGGCGTGCATGGCAACTACCTGCGCGACAGCATCGTGCGCGCGGGGCTCGACCCCGATGCGCTGCCGGCATCCGATCCGTCGCAGATGAACTTCGGCTCGACGCGCGTCAAGCCTTGGAAGGACATCTGGGGCGCCGGCCAGGGCGTCGGTGCGATCAAGCGCGTGGTACCGGCTGCCGAGCTGGTGCGCCGGTTCGTGGAAGAGTACGCGCTGGCTCGCCGCCGCCTGGGCCTGGCCGATGCCGGTGCCAGCAGCGGTCACGCCGTGACCAGCGTGTCCTGAGCGGCGGCGTTCAGTCCTTGCCGGCGGCCGGGGGCGCCGGTACCGCAGGGCTCGGGGCAGTGGCCAGCAACGGCAGCAGTTCACGCCCCCAGGCTACCCAGTCCTCCTCGAAGCGGATGCCCCGCTGCAGCAGCGCATACCGCAGCTGCTGTGCGCGATCCAGACGCGGCACCGCAAAATCCTTGCGTTCGATGGTGCGATAGGTCTCGAGCCGCGCCTCGTGCAACGCGATCAATCGCTGCATTTCGTCGGTCAGGCCGAGCGGGCCGATCGCGGCATCCGCGCGCAGCTTGACCAGGATCTCCTCGCGCTGGTCCAGTCCATGCCCCGGCGCAAGCACCCATCGCGCCAACTCCTGGCGTCCGGCCGGCAAGACCCGGTACACCTTTTTACGATTCTTTTTTTCCGCCTCCTCCGCATCTGACACGGCGCCGCCGTCGTCCACTGCGATCCAGCCGTGCTCCGCCATACGGCCCAGCTCACGATAGATCTGCTGGTGCGTGGCATGCCAGAAATAGCCAATCGACCGGTCGAAACGCCGTGCGAGGTCGTATCCGGACGATGGCTTCTCGATAAGTGAAATCAGTAAGGCGTGCTGGGTGGACATTCGGAGCGGGTCTTCCGGAACGTGCGCTGCGCGGGCACGGAGTTTGCTGACAGGAGCCGGGGTACGCCGGGACCGCGCTATGGTAGCGCGCAAGTCCGCGCCAGTCATGCCGTTAACGGCATGAGACCGGCATGATGGCCGCAAATTTACCGGCAACGCATTTGTGACAATTTAGTCGATTAACGCGAACCAGATTTAAAAAATACGAAATGGCATTCCCCGTAAATATGCAATACATTCCATACATTGCAACCCGCATGCGCGTGCCCTTTTGCCGGCCCAACGTTCCGCGTCATGCGTTTCCGGGGAGTCCTTCATGAACGCAAGACCGGATCTCGGTAACCTTCACGTCGCTAACCTTCACAGCGGCGAACTGCGTAGCGGCGAACTGCGTAGTGGCGAACTGCGTAGCGGTGAGCTTCGTGGCGCCCTGCCGACCGTGGTGGACCTCCTTGGCGATCCGCTCGCGGCCGCGGATGGTGTCGTGGATGGTGTCGTGGATGGCGGCCTGAGTGCCGACCTCAGTGCAGACCTGAACACAGGAAGGGCGCAGCCCACTACCCGACCGGGTCCGCTCCAGCGGCGCGCTACCTCTGCACCGATCTACTATCGCCTGCCCGATACACCGGAGGGCCACCATATCAAGGAATACGCCAGCGGCCTGCGCCAGCTGGTGCGCTTTGTCGGCGTGGAAGAACAGGTCGTGAAGTACAGCCTGTCCTGACCGCCCAACCAGTTGTCTCCTCCCACCTCGACAGGGGTCAGGGAATTCGCCCGCGACGATGTCGCGGGTTTTTTATGGGTGGCCACACCTGACGGCGGCAATAAGGCCACCACCGCCACCATCGCCACCACCGCCACCATCGCCACCACCGCCACCATCGCCACCATCACCATCAGATGCTGCGCGCGCTGGCGCGGATGTCGGCCTATGCTTGGCGTAAGTATCGAACAGGCTGCCAGCCCGGGAGGTTGTCGTGCGATGCCGGTGCACCCGCAAACCGCCATGGTGCCCCGCGCGGGCATTGGTGCGCGCGCTCCCGGTTATGGTGAGTCTGATTCTGTTGCCGCGCGCGGCCGCCGCCATGTTCGAATGCCAGGCCGCGGACCGCTCCGTGCGCTACAGCAGCAGCCGGATCGCGGGCGACCGATGCACGCGTGTCGGCACGGGTAGCGCCTCGCTCGCGCGCTTCGTCGACCGTTCCCCCCTCCCTTCCGCCACCCCGCCTGCCACGCGGCCCGCGCTCCGCAAGACCGTCAGCCGCATCTATGTCACCGAGGAAGACGGCATCCGCCAGTACTCCAATACGCGTCCGGTGGGCGGTACCCGGGGCGCGGCGGTGATCGAGGTGGTGGAGCTGACATTCCTGGAGACGTGCTATCTGTGCGGGCCCGCCGGCGATCCCGCCATGGCGGCACCCATTCTGGACACCGTGTCGTACGGGCAGGACATCGAACGCGCCGCCTCCGCCTTCGGCGTGGAAGCCGCGCTGGTGCGCGCGGTCATCCATGCGGAATCGGGCTACAAACCCCATGCCATCTCGCGGGCCGGCGCGCAGGGCCTGATGCAGCTGATGCCGTCCACCGCGCACCGTTTCCGCGTCAGCGACCCGTTCGACGCCGCGCAGAATATCCGTGGCGGCGTGGCGTACCTGGCCTGGCTGCTCAAGCGCTTCCACGGCAATGTGGACCTGGCGCTGGCCAGCTTCAACGCCGGCGAGGCCACCATCGACCGGTACAGCGGCATGCCGCCCTACGCCGAAACACGGACCTATGTCACCCGCGTGAAAACGCTGGCCGAGCGCTATCGCGCCCGCGCCCGGCCGGCACCGCCACGCTGAACGGAGCACCGACCTGCGCGCTATTTGGTATTGTCGATCACGACCTGTCCGTTGTACTCAACCTTGCCGCGGAAGAAATAGTCGACGCAGGCCTTGTAGTCGCCGGTATTCACCAGCGAGAACGGCATCTGGTAATCCACCAGCTTGCACGCAATGGCGGGCTTGCCGTCGCGCCATGACCAGTCCTTGTCCAGATAGCCCTTCACGGCGCCCGCCGAGCCCTCCTGGAAGCCGCGCATATTGGCGCAGCCGAGCGGCTCGTCCGGCGGAATGGTCACGCCGAGCTCGCGCGTCATTTCCTTGTACGCGGCAATCCGGTTCAGCACCTGCGGTCGTTCCGCGCCACCGCCACCGCACTCGATGCCCCCATTGATGATGTAGACGGTGGCGCCGAAGCCGGGCTTCATGTTGTTGGCAAGGTCGACGCTGTTCGCCTTCCACGTGCCGTCCACCACCCATGTCATCGGCGGCTTGGGCGTTTGCGGCGTGACCGCGAACCACACCGCCGAGGCGAAGTTCATCCATGTGTCGGCCACCCGCCCGGGGTTGTCGAGCAGGATATTGACGTCGCCATAGAGCGCATACGAGAACGGCCCGAAGTTGTAGTTCCAGGACAGCTGCTTGCTGCCGCGTCCGAAGTAGTCGAGGTAGCGGCCCGCGCTGTTCTTCGCGCACGGATAGAAGATCCAGTTGGTGGCATGCGATCCGGGCTCGCATTGCTGATAGGCGCCCACCGCCGAGCCCTCCTCGTAGCCGGACTCGCGCAGGAACCACAACGCCTGCCGCCAGAATGGGATGGGCGTGTCCTGCGGCATCCTGGCCAGCACCGCGTTGTCGTGGTCAGGGTTGCCCGCGCGCGCCTGGGCGGGCGTCAGCGACTCCCAGTTGGCGCCGGTTTCCTGCACGAAGTGCGCGAACGAGGTGGCCAGCAGCTTGCGGCAGATCGCCACCGCATCGCGGCCGTCCTGGTAGTCGCCGCAGTACGCGGGGAACTTGGCGATGCCGCGCAGCAGATTGATGTACGAGTATTTGACATGGCGCACCGGGAACAGGGCATCGAACGCCTGCTCGGGCAGGATCGCCTCGACGCGCCGCACATTGGACGGATTGGCGGCGCGGCCCGGCACCACGGCATCGACCTCTTCATCGGGCAACACGCGCAATGCCTCGCGAATGCGCTCGATCTGGCCTTGCGACTGGTCGATCAGCGCCTTCTCGTCGGCGGCGAGCTGTGCTGTGCTCGGGTAGCCTGCCGGCGCGGGGACATAGGTGATCCTGGGCTTGTACGCCGCCGGGGCGGGCGCGGGCGATGGCGATGGCGTCGGTGCTGGTGCTGGTGCCGGTGCCGGTGCCGGTGCCGGTGCCGGTGCTGGTGCCGGTGCTGGTGCTGGTGCTGGTGCTGGTGCCGGTGCTGGTGCTGGTGCTGGTGCTGGCGAGGGTGCCGGTGCCGGCGCTGGTGCTGGCGCTGGTGCTGGTGCTGGCGTGGGCGCTGGCGTGGGCGTGGGCGTCGGTGCTGGCGTTGGCGCTGGCGTCCCGCCACCCGAACACGCGCCCATGTCCTCCCAAACACCCCACGATCCCGATTGCCCCGGGTTGTCACCCTGCGTCCACCACTTGTTGCGATAGTTGCGGCCGTTGTAGGTCACGCGGGTGCCGGCCTGCGCATAGGCCTGCGTGGCCGACCACGGTGCGTAGCAACCGGCCGGGGTGGGAGCGGGAGCTGGTGTTGGGGTCGGGGTCGGGGTCGGGGTCGGGGTCGGGGTCGGGGTCGGCGTTGGCGTTGGCGTTGGCGTTGGCGCTGGCGATGGCGATGGCGTCCCCGCCGGACCGAGATCCTTCCACAACGTCGGTGACGCCGCCGGATTCCAGCCCGCCCCCACGAACGCGGTATGCGTCTGCAGCGCCTGGTACTGGCGCCCGTTATAGGTCACGGTGGTGCCGCTGGCATACGTCGCCCCTTCCTGCCACGCCTGCTGGGCATAACCGGCGCCGGCATGGAGCACCATGGCCGCGGGTATCAGCAAGAGGCTGCTTCGGATCGATGACATCGTGTGACCTCCATACGGTAAGCAGGGCTATCGCCGCATCAACCCTGTGCTCGGAAAAAACGTGAACTTCCATTCGGCATAGCTGGTCTGCAACGCAAAGCTCGCGTACTGGTCGGGAAACTCGTCGCGCTTGAGCGGCGCATCGGTGGATGCGCTGTACACGCCGTACATTTCGCCCGCAGGGCCGCGAATGACCTGCCACGGACCATTGGTCACCGGATCGTCATAGGCCGCGCGCAGATGGCGGCGCGCAAACGACACACGCGGATCGCTGATCAATTCCTCGAACGACTTCGGATAGGTCCCGCTCGTGTCGGCCTTCACATAGCTCTCGATCGCACGGCGGATGGCATCGCCGCGACGCAGCAGCTCGTCCTCCTTCGCGCGCTGCGCGAGCGTGGACCACATCTGTCCCGCCTGCATCAGGTAGATGCCCATCAACGCCACGCACAGCAGCGCCCACAGCACGCCGAAGCCGCGCGAGCGTACGCGCGGTGGGCACCCGCACCGATGTCGCCCACGTTGCGCGCGTTGCCCGGCTCGTCTACCAGCCGCTGTAGTCGGTGCCATCCTTGCCCTTGCCCTTTGCGCCGCTATGCACGTCGTACACGCCCGGCTTGCCGTCCGGCGGCGCCACTACCTGCCAGGTGGTGCGGCTCCGCGTGACCGGGTCCATCGGCACCTCGCGCAGGTACTTCCGTTCGACCAGTTCGTCCATGCTCTGCGGATAGCGCCCCTGATCGGCGCGAAAACGGTCGATCGAGTCGCGCAGCATGGTCAGGTTCTCGCGCAGTACCGTGTCGCGCGCCTTGTCCGACTGGCCAAAGTAGTTCGGCACCACCAGCGTCAGCAGCGTGGCGATGATGGCCATCACCACCAGCAGTTCGATCAGCGTGAAAGCGCGGCACAGCGTGCGGGCACGCATGGCGTGCCGGAAGACCTGCCAGCGGGGAGTCATGACGTTCACCATCTGCGGTAGGGAATGCCGTTGAGTCCCACGCCGTCGGCGAGCGAATACACGTCGTACACGTCGTCGCCTTCGCTCGGCGAATCGGGCGGACTCGCATAACTGCGCTTGCCCCAGGTCTGGCCATCGCCGCGGCTCGGACAGTCGCACATCGGGTCGCGCGGAATGCGTCGCAGAAAATAGATGCGCGCGCGCGTCGGGCTGGTCTTGTCCGCCACGCCCTCGACCAGCACGTCGAGCGAGGGCGGATAGCCGCTGTCGCCCACGGCGCGATCGAGCTTGCCGGCCTCGGCGGCGGTCTTGTAGGCATCGATCGCATCACGGATGCGCCAGAGCTGGCGGCGCAGTTCCTCCTCGCGATCGCGCTGGGCGGCGATCTGCGTGAGCGGCATGGCCACCATCGCCAGCACCGCGATGATGGCGAGCGTGACCAGGAGTTCCATCAGCGTAAAGCCGCGGCTCATCGCACGCCTCCTACTGTTGCTTGCCGCCGGGCGGCTGCAGCGGCGGCGGGGGCGTCGCCACCCCGCGGGGCGGAATGCGAACGCTCTCGTTGCTGCCGAAGGCATCGCGCTCGGTGCTGATGCGCGCCTCCGTGCCGGAGTCGAACGCCACCACGTTGCCGGCCGGAATGGCCTGGTTGCGCACCACGCGCGGGGTCAGCAACAGGATCAGCTCGGTCTTGTGATCGTCGTTGACGCGCGTGCCGAAGATGCGATCGAGCACGGGGATCCGGCTCAGGCCCGGCAGCCCCGAACCCGTGCCGCGCTCGTTCCGCTGCAGCAGGCCGGCCAGGACCTGCGTCTCGTTGTTGCGCACGCTCATGACGGTTTCCGCGGAGCGCGTGCCGATCTGGTAGGCCACCAGGCCACTGCTGGTGGTGATGGTGTCCGTCACGTTGGAGACCTCGAGCCGCAGCTTGACCTGCACCTCGTTATTGCCGACGATGACTGGCGCGACTTCGAGGGTCAGTCCCACATCCTGGTAGTTCACGCTTTCGGAGCTGAAGTTGCTCGACAGCGTGGTGGTCACCACCGGCAGGCGGTCGCCGATCAGTACCTTGGCCTTTTCGCGGTTGCGCACACGGATGCGCGGGTTGGCCAACGTGGTGGTCAGCCCGTGGGTCTGCAGGAAGTTCACCCCCACCGAGCCGATCCGCACCAGCACGTCGCTGCTGTTGAGATGGCGCAGCTGGTCCAGCGTGATGTAGCCCGGTGCGCGTGCGCTGCCATTGGCATCGAAGGTCTGCAGCGAGAACTCGGCGCCGTTCGGATACTGGATGCCGAGGTTCAGCAGGTCCGACGCGCTGACCTCCAGCACTTCGGCCTCCATCACCACCTCCGCCGGGGTGACGTCCATCGCCGCGATCAGGCGCTCGGCCACCTTGATGGTGTCGGCCGCGTCGCGCATGATGATGGCGTTGGTGCGCTCGTCGAGCACCACGTCGCGTGTCTTCACCATCTGCTTGAGCACGGCCAGCACCTGCGGCGCCTGCGCGTTCTGCAGGTAGAACGTGCGCACCACCAGGTCGCGGTACTCCGTATCCTTGTCCTGCCGCCTGGGATAGACCAGCAGCGAATTGCCGCTCATCACCTTGCTCGCGAGCTGGTTGGCCTGCAGTACCAGCGCCAGGACCTGGCGCACCGGCGTATTGGTGGCGAAGATCGTGGTGGGCGCGGTGCCCTGCACGTCCTTGTCGAAGGTGAAGTTGAGCCCCGTGATCTTCGACACCAGCTCGAAGATGCTGATCAGCGGCTGATCGCGAAACTGCACCGAGATCGGCTGGTCGAGGTCGCGATTGAGCTTGGGCGCCAGCTGCTGGCCCCGTACCGTCATCAGCTCGTCGCGCAGGTTGGCCGCGCGCACATTGCCGGGCTGGCGCGCCAGTACGTCGCCCAGGATTTCCAGCGCTTCCTCGGGCCGCTCGCCGCGCAGCGCTTCGGCATTGCGGATCGCGGCATCGAGCGCGGACTGCTTCTCGATCCATGCCACCGTCGAGCGCGCGATATCGTCGCCGGGCGCGGTCTGCTGCGCCTTCTGCGCCCATGCCAGTGCCTGCGTGCTGTCCCCGGCCTCGTAGGCCACGGTGGCCCGCGTCAGGTAGTCGCTCGTCAGCTGGCGCCGCATCTGCAGGTAGCGGCTGCGGATCTCGATATCGTCGGGATACTGCGCGGATTCCTGCGCCAGCACTTCCAGCGCCGCGTCGGGCGGCAGGCCGGCCAACCGGCTCTCCAGATCCTGGTGGCGCAACTCGCTCGCGCAACCGACCAGCAGCGGCATCAGGGCCAGCATCGTCACCTGTTTGAGTCGGCTCATTTTCCTACCCCCCCCAAGGACAGTTGCTGCCGGCGCTTCATGGGCAGATACAGAAGCCGCACGGTGCGGCTGTTGATCTCCTCGATACGCCAGGCATTCAGCAGGACATCGCCACGGCGCAGGAACCCCTTGGTGCGGCAGCGCGTGCAGAGCGCAAATTCGTTGTTCGACGCCGCCAGGACGACATACAGGTCGCCCTCCTGGTCGAGCCACAGCGAGCGCACGACGAATGGCAACGGCGGCGGCTCCTGCGCCGCGGGTCCCGCCGCCGCCGCCGCGGTGGCGGGTGGGGGTGGTGGGGCCGGCGGCAGCCATGTCTGGCTCGGAAAGACGTCCACCATCGGCGTGCCGTCAGGGGCACCGGCCGGTGCCGACGATGCAGGTCCCGACGGCAGCGGCGGCGCCGCCTGCCACGAGCCGGGCTGGATCGGATGCATGGCCACGCTGGCCGGCAGGTCCGGGGCCGCGCCGTCCTGCCCACCGGCGTCGTCGCGCTCGCCGCGCCAGTAGACGAACGCGATCAGGCCGAGCGTGACGATCAGCAGTCCGAGTACCGGTCTGGAGATCCGCGCACCGTGTGTGGCGCGGCCGGTCATGATGCGGACTCCACCGCGAACACGCATTGCATGCGGATGTCGAGCTGCGTCACGCCAATGTTGGGCCGCGCCGCGCTCACATGCTCGCAATGCGTGCCCGGCAGGCGCCGCAGCTCGCGGATAAAGCCGCTCAGTTGCGGATAGCTGCTCTGGAACGAGGTCTCGATCAGGTAGCGTTGCACCGTGCTCCTGGGCTCGGCCGTGGTGCCATATGACACCTGCGGAATGGCCAGTCCGTTGCTGGCGGCAATCGCGTGAAAGCTGTGCAGAAAGCGGAAAAAGCGCTGATTCGCGTTGCTCGGCCCGATGGCCTCGTCCGGCGGCGGCGGCGGTGGCTCGCGCAACGCAAGCGTGCGCGCGTCGAGGTCCGCTTGCCGGCGTGCGATATCGTTGCGCAGCGGCACGATCTCCACCAGCGCGATGACGAGCGTGACGCCCAGCAGCAGCAGGCCCAGCGCCCCCAGCCTGCCCAGCCGCCACATGCCGCGGCGCAGTTCCCATGCGACGCGGTTCATGGTGCGGCTCCCGCGCGGGCCGATGGTGCCGCCGATGGTGCGGCCGATGGTGCGGCCAGCGAGGCCGGCGCTGGCCCCGCATGCGCGGCGCCGGGCTGGAACGCGCGCCATGTCACCTGCAACGTGGTCTCGACGGACTTCACCGGTGGGCCCGGCTTTTCCACCTGCCGCTTGACCACGAGATTCTCCGTGACGGGCTGCGCTTCGATCCAGTCCGCATAGGACAGCGCCTCCTGCACCGAGCGGGTCTCGAAGATCATGGTGATCTCGCGCGTGGCGGTCTTTACCTCCAGCGAGAGAAACGCGATATCGGGACGCCAGCCATCTTCGATCAACTGCCGTGCCGGCTCCACCGCATAGCGCTGCTGCGCCATCAATGCCGCCGCGCGCGGATCGTTACGCGTGCGGTGCGCCTTGCTGATGGCCTGCCGCTGCTGCTCCTGCCGCGCGACGGTGCTCTCGCGCGCATCGAGCGCCGCGCCGGTCTGCCGCAGTCCGTCCAGGTACTGCATGACCGCCACCAGCAACAGTGCCGCGATGGCCAGCACCGTCAACCCCCAGGCGACGCCCGGCACATTGGCACGCATCAGGTCCATAGGCGCGGCTTTCATTCGATCGCTCCCCACGGGGCCGGCCACCATTCCACGCCGGGCGTCTGCGCCACCGGCCGGAACGCGTCGCTCGCGGCGCCGGTGGAGGCAATCACGTAGACGTGTTCCGGTGTGCCGGCCGCGCACAGCATGCCGGCGTCGCGCAGCACCGCGTCGAGCGCGCCGGCGACCGGCAGCGCAATGAAGCCGGTCCATTGCCCGCCGCGACGAAAGCCGATCTGCGCGAGCGCCGTATGCGCGCCCGCCGGTTCGAGCTCGACAATCGCAATCTCGCCTTCGTGCATACGTCGCGCGTAACTGGCCACGCCAAGCGTAAACGCTGGCTCGATCGCAATCGCACGCATGCCGCGCGCTTTGCCCAGGCGCTGGATGCCCGCGCACAGCGGCTCGGGTACCGCCACCGCCAGCCGGCTCTGCCCCCACGGTCCGTCGGAGATCGCCAGGCGCCAGGATTCGCCGCCTGCCACGCCGTGCTGGACGAGCTGCCGCCGCGCCAGCGGTATCCAGTCCGCCGGTCGGGCATTGGGCGGGCCGGACTGCCACGGCACCACCACGTACTGCACGAACCCGGCACCGAGCAGCACCCTGAGCCGCGGCACGCCAAGCAATGTCTTCTCGGATTTCACGATCAGGCTGTCGAGCACCTTGAGCGCTGCTGCCACATCGCCAGCAGCGTCGAGCGGCAGATTGCGCAAGATGCCGCCGGCTGGGCCGAGCACGCAGGCGCGCGTGCCATCGAGCCAGAGCGTCGACTGGTTGCGCCGCGCGGTAACGGCCTTGCCGGCCACACCCGCGCCCGCTGTACCCGCCGTGCGGGCGCCTGCGCCATCCCGGCGTGCATTGCCCTGCTGCGCGCTGTGCTGGCGTGGCAAGGGAGGGAGGAAGCGGCCGAGGTTCATGGCTAGTCCACCTTGGTCACGCGATTGACCTCGGCCAGCGTGGTGCGGCCATCGGCCACCGCACGCAGGGCAATCTCGCGGATCGGCACAAAGCCGCTGTCCTTCGCCACCTGCTTGAGTTCGAGCACCGGCCGCCGTTCCACGAAACATTGCTTGAGCAGATCATTGAAGCGCAGCACCTCCGCGATCGGTTGCCGGCCAAGATAGCCGGTATGCCGGCACGCCTCGCACCCGGCACCCTTGCGAAAGCGCCATCCGGCCACCTGCTCCCGCGTCAGCGCCGAGGCCTTGAGCGTGGCCTCGTCGGGCAGCACGTCATCGCGCACGCAGTGCGGGCAGTTCTTGCGCATGAGCCGCTGCGCCATCGCGCCGAGCAGCGCCTCGACCAGGCTGTGCACGTCCACTTCCATATGCAGGAAGCGGTCGAGCACGGCAAACACGTTGTTGGCATGGACCGAGGTCAGCACCAGGTGCCCCGTCAGCGCGGCCTGCACCGCGATGCCCGCGGTCTCGCCATCGCGAATCTCGCCGACCAGGATCTTGTCCGGGTCGTGGCGCAGGATCGAGCGCAGCCCGCGTGCAAACGTCAGGCCCTTCTTGTCGTTGATCGGAATCTGCAGCACACCGGCCAGCTCGTATTCCACCGGATCTTCGATCGTGATGATCTTCTCGTCGCCGGTGTTGATCTCCGACAGCGTGGCGTAGAGCGTGGTGGACTTGCCCGAGCCGGTCGGCCCGGTCACCAGGATCAGTCCGTAAGGCTCGTGCGCGATGCCGCGGATGGCATCGACGATATCGGGCTCGTGCCCGATCGAATCGAGGCGCAGCGCGGCGTTGCTCTGTTCTCCGCGCTGCTTGTCGAGCACGCGCAGGACCGCGTCTTCGCCGTGGATCGACGGCATGATCGAGACGCGGAAGTCGATCTCGCGCTGGTTGATCAATGCCTTGAAGCGGCCATCCTGCGGCACGCGACGCTCGCCGATATCGAGGTCCGCCATCACCTTCAGGCGCGACAGCACCTGCTCGGCGACGTCGATGCCGGCGGCAGTGGCCGTGGTCTGCAGCACGCCGTCGATGCGGTACTTGATCACCAGCCCCGTCGCCGTGCTCTCGATGTGGATATCCGATGCGCGTGCCTTGAGTGCGTCATAGAGCGAGGAGTTGACCAGCCTGACCACCGGGTGGACGTCTGCAGCCAGGGTCGCGAGCGTGATCTCGACGCCGGTGTCGGCGGCAACGGCTTCGGCACTGCCAACATGGATCTGGGTGAGGGCCTGGTGCGCGGCCTCGTGCATCGCCAGGTAGGCCAGCAGATCGGCTGGTACGCAGTAGGCGAAAGTGAAGGCTCGTTTGATGCGCTGCATGGCCCAGGCACGCAGATGAGCATCGAAGGGGTCGGCGAGAACGAGGACCAGGCGATCGCCGCGGTCGGCAGTGTCGGCACTGGCGCCGCCGTCCGTACTGGCGCCGTTCGCCGCGCCGGCATGCTCTTCGGCCAGCAGGCAGCGGCGCGCCGTGGCCTCGGCGAATGGCAGCAGGTCGAAGCGGGGCGCAAGCGCCTCCAGCGCCGCGGCATCGAAGCCGCGCAGACCGATCGCGCCGGTGACACGCCGGAAATAATCTTCCGGCTCCTTGCCCACTTCCTCCCAGACGCGCGCCTGCATCGACGCGCCAGCCGCTCCCACCGTCCCTTGCGAGCCCTGTGTGCCTTGTGTGCCCGATACCGCTGGCTGCTGTTCCACGTTTTCACCCGACGCTTCCGGCCAACTGAAAGATCGGCATGTAGAGCAGGAAGATCACCGTGCCCACGATGCCACCGACAACCAGCATCAGGACCGGCTCGACCACGCGCATCAGCGTGTCGATCGCCCGGTCGAGTTCCTCGTCGCAGAATTCGGCCGAGCGCGTGATCATACCGGCCAACTCGCCGCTTTGTTCGCCTACGCGGATCAGCCGCTCGGCCACCGGCGTGGTCAGGCCCGCCGCCGGCAACGCGGCCGAGAACGCCTTGCCGGCGCGGATATCGTCAAGGGCCTGCGCGAGCGCGCCCTGCATCTGCGCCGGCAGCAGTTGTGCCGACAGGTCGAGCGATGCCACCACCGACATGCCGCCCGAGAGCAGGAGGCCGAGCGTGCGATAGAAGCGCGTCAGCGCGAACAGACGCTGGTATGCGGCCAGGCTCGGCAGCCGCATCAGCGTGCCCATCAGCCGCGCGCGAAACGCACCGCTGCGAAACGCGAGCCCGATGCCGACCAGGCAGGCCACGAGCACCGCCAGTATCGCCAGGCCATGCTGGTGGACCATCTGTCCCCACCACACCATCATGCGTGCGGAGAGCGGCGGCTCCTTCATCGAGCCGAACACCTCGCTGAACTTGGGCACGACGAAGAACGCCATGAAGAGAATGATCAGGGCGCCGACGGTGATCACGATCGACGGGTACAGCATCGACGAGAAGACCTTCTTGCGCACCGCCGCGAGCCGCGCGTCGTAGTGGTGATAGCGCTTGAGCGCTTCGGCCAGGTCGCCGGTGCGCTCGGCCGAGGCCACGGTGGCCACATAGAGCGGCGGAAATTCCGCGGGCTGGCGCTCGAGTGCCCGCGACAGCGGCAACCCTTCGTAGAGCGCGCCGGTAATACGCTGCAGCACGGTCCGGTTGACGTCGTCCTTGCTCTTGTCGCGCAGCGTCTCCACCGTCTCCACCAGGCTCAGACCGGCCTCGAGCAGCGCGATCAGTTCCTGCGTGAACAAGGAACGATCGAAAGTGGCCTTGCGCAGGGCAAGCTTGAGCCCGCCCCCCGTGGCGGGCGACGCGCTCACCATCACCAGTCCCATGTCTTTCACGGCCTGGCTCAGTTGCAGCTCGTCCTCGGCGTCGAGTTCGAGTTCCTGCTCCTTGCCGCCGTCGTCGATGATTACGCGGTAACGCATCGCCGCCGCTCCCGGCATCATTTTGCGATGATGTCTTCGTCTTCGCCGGTGCCACCGGGCTTGCCGTCGGCGCCCAGCGTGCGAAGATCGTAGTCCCTGCCGTTGTCGCCCGGAACGCGGTACACGTAGGGCTTGCCCCACGGATCCGGCGGCAGCTCGCCGCTGAGGTAGGGACCGTCCCAGCCCGGCGCATTGCCGGCATTCGTCATCAGGGCCGGCAGCCCCTCTTCCGCGCTCGGATAGCGACCGGTGTCGAGCCGGTAGCGATCGAGCGCGCTGGTCAGACCCTTCATCTGCGACGCGGCCGTCTTGCTGCGTGCCTTGCCGACTTCACCGAACAGCTTCGGTCCCACGTAGCCGGCCAGCAGGGCCAGGATCAGCAGGACCACCAGCAGTTCGAGCAGCGTGAAGCCACGACGCGCGGCATGCGTCCCTACGACGCCGGGGCCGGCGCGCCGCCATAGTGTCCAGGTAGCCATGACGCCCTCGCTTCATTCGTGGTCGCACCGGACTACTTGCTGAATTCGTCCATCACCTTCAGCAGTTCCGCATCGGCCGTATCGCCATCGAGTTCCCAGGTAAAGACGCCGCGCAGGTTCTGCTGCCTGGCGTAGTTCACCTTGCCGCGCACCGCGGTGGGCGAGTCATAGGACCACCAGGTCTTGCCGTCGAACTTCCACGTCTGCTTTGCCACGGGATGCTCGTAGACCTGTCCCGGCGCGGCCTTCAGCACCTTGTAGTCCTCGATGCCTTCCTCGTACTTGCCCGGCGCGGCCTTGGTCGCCTTCTGGTACAGCCCGTCGCCCTGCGGGCCCGCGGTCACGCCGGTCCAGCCGCGCCCGTAGAACGGAATGCCCACCACCAGCTTGGACGCGGGCACCCCCTTGGCCAGCAGCGCCTTGACCGCGCCGTCCACGTTGTAGGTGGCGCCATAGGTGGACTTGCTGTTGGGGCTGTCCGGATCGCTGTAGAGCGGCGCGTGGAAGTCGGTGGGGCCGGTAGCCTCCCAGCCGCCATGGAAGTCGTAGGACATGATGTTGATCCAGTCGAGCGACTTGCTGTATTCGCCGGGCTCGGTGTTCTCGATCTTGTCGGTGCCGGCGCCGATCGCCACCGTCAGCAGGTAACGCTTGCCGGTCTGCGCGCCGATCGCATCGAGCTGGCGGCGGAACTCGGCCAGCAGCAGCGTGTAGTTCTTCTTGTCGTTGGGGTCGACGACGTTGTACGGCTGGCCGCCACCGCCCGGGAATTCCCAGTCGATGTCGATGCCGTCGAACACGCCCTGCGCGACCCCCTCGCCGCCCGCATTCGCGCTGGCGTCGAACGGCAGGTTGCCCTTGATGTAGACGTCGATGCAGGAGGTCACCAGTTGTTTGCGCAGCGCGTCGGTCGAGGCCGCGCGTCCGAACCACTTGGACCACGTCCACCCGCCCAGCGAGATCACCACGCGCAGTTGCGGGTGCTTTGCCTTCAGTTGCCTGATCTGGTTGAAGTTGCCCTTGAGCGGACCCGACTTGCCGTTGCGGGGATCGTCCCACGCATAGCCCCAGGGGTCCGACGTGCCGTTGACCGATTCGCCGGCGGAGAAGCCCTTCTGGTAGTCCGCCCACGAATCGCCGCCGCTGCCTGCATCGGGATGGTTGGGATCGGTCGCGCCGGGGTCGGCCTTGTTGATGATGTCGCATTCGTAGCCACCGTTCTTCGGATACAGGTTGCCGAACGCGTAGTTGAGGAAGGTCAGCATCTTTGCCGACCCCGAGGTATCGATGTTCTTGATCTTGTAGTTGCGGTCGTAGATGCCCCATTGCGCGAAATAGCCGCCGACTTCGCGCCCGCTCGATGGCCCGGGCGCAGGCGCGGGTGCGGGGCTCGGCGTGGGCGCGGGGCTCGGCGCGGGCGCAGGTGTCGGCGCGGGTGTCGGGGTCGGCACAGGCACAGGCGCAGGCGTCGGCGTCGGGCTCGGGGTCGGGGTCGGGGTCGGGGTAGGTGCCGGGGCGGGTGCCGGGGCGGGTGTCGGCGTGGGCGTCGGCGTCGGCGCGGGCGTCGGCGTGGGTGCAGGCGCCGGGGTCGGGCTCGGGCTCGGTGCGGGCGCCGGCGCGGGACTCGGCGTACCGCCGCCGCACGCGCCAAGATCTTCCCATACGCCGTATGCCCCCGACTGGGCCGGGTTATCGCCCTGCGTCCACCACTTGTTGCGATAGTTGCGGCCGTTATAGGTCACGCGCGTCCCGGCCTGTGCATAGGCGGTGGTGCTCGACCACGGCGCAAAACAACCCGCGGGGGTGGGCGCCGGTGCGGGCGTGGGACTCGGGGCCGGCGCAGGCGCCGGAGCGGGCGTCGGAGCAGGCGTCGGAGTTGGCGATGGCGCGGGTGCCGGTGCCGGCGCGGCGGAACCCAGATCGCGCCACAGCGTGGGCGTGCTCGCCGGGGTCCACCCCGCACCGGGATACGCGGTGTGGGTCTGCAACGCCTGGTAAGTGCGGCCGTTGTAGGTCACCGTGGTGCCGGCGGAATACGTGGTGCCTTCCTGCCACTCCGCTGCCGACACCGTGGCTGCATGAACCGAAAAAAGAAGCGCCGCGCACAGGGCGTTGCGGTATTTTCTGACTCTTTTCATCACGCCTTCTCCCACTATCTTTATTCTTGAAAGATTGCGCTGGTCTTATTCGGATGATTCCCGTAAACCCAATACGTGCGCGGCCTTTCAGATATTTAGTAGGCTACCGGCATCATTTTCACAAGGCATTTATTTACCGCTGTAAACATATTCGGATTTAATAAAGTACAAGTAATCCGATATTTTTTTGCAGTGATTTTTTTATTGTTTATAACTGCGAAGTGACATGCGGAGCGTGCAGAAAATAAAAAAGCCGGCCTGGCGGCCGGCTTCCGACACTACGAGGGAGGACGTCGCTCAGTCCACCGTCGCGCCCGAGGCCTTCACGACCTTGGCCCACTTGGCGGCTTCGGTCTTCATGAAGGCAGCCAGCTGGGCCGGCTTTTCCGGATTTGCCTCGGCACCCTGCTCGGCGAGCTTCTTCTTCACATCCGGCATGCCGAGGATCTTGACCACTTCGGCGTTGAGGCGGTCGACGATCGGCTGCGGCGTGCCACCCACGGTGTACAGCGCAAACCAGGACGTCGCTTCGTAGCCAGGCACGCCGGCTTCGGCCACGGTCGGCACGTCCGGCAGTGCCGGGGAGCGCTTGGCCGAGGTCACGGCGATGGCACGCAGCTTGCCGGCCTTCACGTGCGGGTACGACGACGGCAGGTTGTCGAACATCAGGCCGATCTGGTTGCCCAGCAGGTCGTTCACGGCCGGCGCGCTACCCTTGTACGGGATGTGCTGGATATGAAGGCCGGTCATCATGTTGAACAGTTCGCCCGACAGGTGGATCGACGAGCCGCTGCCCGACGAGCCGAACGACAGCTTGTCCGGATTCGCCTTCACGTACGAGATCAGTTCCTTGATGTTGTGGACCGGCACTTTCGGGTTCACCACCACCACGTTCGGCACCATGGCGATACGCGTGATCGGTGCGAAGTCCTTCACCGGATCGAACGGCAGCTTCGAGTACAGCGACTGGTTGATCGAATGCGTACCGATGGTGCCCATGAACAGCGTATAGCCGTCGGCCGGGGCCTTGGCGGCCAGGCTCGCACCGATGTTGCCGCCCGCGCCCGGACGGTTGTCGATCACCACGGGCTGGCCCAGCGCCTTGCCCAGTTCCAGGCCGACGATGCGTGCCAGGATGTCGGTGGTACCGCCCGCCGAGAACGGCACGATCAGCGTGATCGGCTTGCTCGGATAGTTGCCTTGCGCGTACGCGCCGCCAGCAAGGGCAAAGCCGGTGGCAAGTGCCACGCCGGCGGCCAGCAGGTGTCTGCGCACCTTCGAAGGATGTTGGGAATTGCTCATCTTGACTCCAGGATCGATGGTGCCATGCGGCCGTCGTGCAGCCGCAGGCATGTGCTGAATCGCTTAAATGGGTGCGACGCCCAGCGTGGTTCCGCCGCAGACGTACAGGACCTGTCCCGTCACGAAACCGTTATCGGGCGAGAGGAAGAACAGCGCGGCACGCGCGACATCTTCCGGCGTTCCCATGCGTTTCACGGCGATGCTCGCAAGGATCCGCCGTGTCTGTTCGCTGCCCTCCGGATTGCTCCGGCGGAACAGCTCGGTGGCGATGGGACCCGGTGCCACGGCGTTGACGGTGATACCGTCCCCGCCCAGCTCCATCGCCAGCGTTCGGGTCATGCCAACGAGGCCGGCCTTGGTGGCGGAATACACCACCCGTTCCGGCTTGCCCAGCGCCGCGCGCGAGGCCATGTTGACAATGCGGCCGGCACCGGCCGCGCGCATCGCGGGCAGGCAAGCCTGGGTCAGCAGCATCGTGGCCTGCAGGTGCAGGCCCACGACATAGTCCAGATCCTCGACCGTGGCGGTGTCCGCCGTGCCGGGGCGCGTTGCGCCGGCATTGTTCACCAGCCGCGTGACGGCAAAGCGCGCGGTCACCTGCTCCGCCACCGCGCGCGTTGCCGCGGCATTGGTCAGGTCGGCCTGGAAGAAGGTCATGTTAGGGTGCGACCAGGTGGGCGCGACGTAGTCGACGTTGATCACCTGGGTAACGCCATCGGCCAGCAGCATTTCGCTGATGGCGCGACCGATACCGGAACTGGCACCGGTTACGAGCGTGGCAACGGGAAGGGACATCTCAATACTCCGCACCGGCAGGAAGCGCCGGGTCCATCAGAAAAAAGATGCGGCAAGGCCGGCGAGCCTGTCGGCCCGGCCGCATTTGCTCTACCTCGTTGGGGAAGAGACACCACTGAAGCTTCCCACCAGCAATAACGGCGGAAAGCGCAGAACATTAAGCGCACGCTTCAATGTATGCACATGTCAACGCGCGCACACGCATATTGCGAAACATGTTCCGGGCGTGTCGCGATAGCGTCGGCAACCGCGTAGCCACGCGTTGCCGGCGCCCGTGGCATTACACGCGCTCGATCACCATGGCGATGCCCTGGCCCACGCCGATGCACATCGTGCACAGCGCAAAGCGGCCACCGGTACGGTGCAGCTGGTACATCGCCGTCGTTACCAGGCGCGCGCCGCTCATGCCCAGCGGGTGGCCCAGCGCGATCGCGCCGCCATTGGGGTTGACGCGCTTGTCGTCGTCGGCCACGCCGAGCTGGCGCAGCACGGCCAGGCCTTGCGCGGCGAAGGCTTCGTTCAGCTCGATCACGTCCATCTGGTCGATGGTCATGCCGAGCTGCTTCAGCACCTTTTGCGTGGCCGGCACCGGACCGATGCCCATCACGCGCGGCGCCACGCCCGCGGTCGCCATGCCGACGATGCGTGCACGCGGCGTCAGGCCGTGCTGCTTGATGCCAGCCTCGCTGGCTAGCAGCAGCGCGCAGGCGCCGTCGTTCACGCCCGAAGCGTTACCGGCGGTCACCGTGCCATCGGGACGGACCACGCCACGCAGCCTGGCCAGCGCTTCCATGCTGGTCGCACGCGGATGCTCGTCGCGCTCGACCACGATCGCATCGCCCTTCTTCTGCGGAATCGTCACCGCGGTGATTTCCTGCGCCAGCGTGCCGTCGGCCTGCGCGCGCGAAGCCTTCTCCTGGCTGCGCAGCGCCATCAGGTCCTGGTCTTCACGGCTGATCTTGTAGTCGGTCGCGACGTTCTCGGCGGTCTCGGGCATCGAGTCCACGCCGTACGCGGCACGCATGGCCGGGTTGACGAAGCGCCAGCCGATGGTGGTGTCGAAGATCTGCGCATCGCGCGAGAAGGCCGAGGTGGCCTTGCCCATCACGAACGGCGCGCGGCTCATGCTCTCCACGCCGCCGGCGATCATCACGTTGGCTTCGCCGGCCTTGATGGCGCGTGCGGCGGTGCCGGTGGCGTCCATGCCCGAGCCACACAGGCGGTTGATGGTCGAGCCCGGCACGACTTCCGGCAGGCCCGCCAGCAGCAGTGACATGCGCGCGACGTTGCGGTTGTCTTCGCCGGCCTGGTTGGCGTTGCCGAAGATCACATCGTCGATCGCCGCCGCGTCGAGGCCGGTGTTGCGCGCCAGCAGCGCGCGCAGCGGCACCGCGCCGAGGTCGTCGGGACGCACCGCCGACAGGCTGCCGCCGTAACGGCCGATGGGGGTACGGATCGCGTCGCAGATAAAGGCTTCGGTCATGTTCTGTCTCTCTCGGTTCTGGTGGCTGGGCTGGGGATCAGGCCGCGACGGCCTGCTTCAGCGGCACGCCGGTCAGGCGTTGCAGTTCGTCGAAGCTCAGGCCTTCGACGAGGTCGCGCGCGACGAGGCCGTCCGGCGTCACGTCGATGGTGGCGAGGTCCGTGTAGATGCGCGTCACGCAACCGATGCCGGTCAGCGGATAGGTGCATTCGGGCACGATCTTGCTCTCGCCCTGCTTGGTCAGGTGCTCCATCATCACGAACACCTCCTTGGCACCGATGGCCAGGTCCATCGCGCCGCCCACGGCGGGGATCGCACCTTCGGCACCGGTGTGCCAGTTGGCGAGGTCACCCTTCTCCGAGACCTGGAACGCGCCCAGCACGCAGAAGTCGAGATGGCCGCCGCGCATCATCGCGAACGAGTCGGCATGGTGGAAGTACGAGCCACCGGCCTTGATCGTCACGGGCTGCTTGCCGGCGTTGATGAGGTCGCCGTCTTCCTGGCCGGGCGCCGGTGCCGGGCCCATGCCCAGCACACCGTTCTCGCTCTGCAGCAGGATTTCGCGGTCGGCGGGCAGGTGATTGCCCACCAGCGTGGGCAGGCCGATGCCGAGGTTCACCACGGCACCGTCGGGAATGTCGTTGGCCACGCGGGCGGCCATCTGATCGCGGGTCAGGCGTTGCATGTTCGGTTCTCCTTGTGCGCGCTCAGGCAGCCTTGGGGTTCGTCGCGCCAGCGGCGCCGTCGATCTTCACCACACGCTTGACGTAGACGCCCGGGGTGACGACATGCTCGGGATCCAGCTCGCCAAGTTCGACGATACGGCTCACCTGCACGATGGCGCATTTGGCTGCCGTGGCCATGATAGGCCCGAAATTGCGCGCGGTCTTGCGGTAGGTCAGGTTGCCCCAGCGGTCGGCGCACTCGGCCTTGATCAGCGCGAAGTCGGCATGGATCGGCTTTTCGAACACATAGCCCTTGCCGTCGATGATGCGCGTTTCCTTGCCTTCGGCCAGCGGCGTGCCGTACGCGGTCCGCGTGAAGAAGCCGCCGATGCCGGCGCCGGCGGCGCGGATGCGCTCCGCCAGGTTGCCCTGCGGCACCAGTTCCAGCTCGATTTCGCCGGCGTGGTACAGGCTGTCGAACACGTACGAGTCGACCTGGCGCGGGAACGAGCAGATGATCTTGCGCACGCGCTTGGCCTTGAGCAGCGCGGCCAGGCCGGTCTCGCCGTTGCCGGCGTTGTTGTTGACGATGGTAAGGTCGCGCGCGCCCTGCGCGATCAGCGCGTCGATCAGCTGGGCAGGCATGCCTGCCAGGCCGAAGCCGCCGATCATGATGGTGGCGCCGTCGTGGATGCCGGCCACTGCCGCTTCCACCGAGTCATAAATCTTGTTGATCACTTGCGTTCCAATCACGGAAGGGTCCGGGCAGGGTTCCGGGACCGGCCACAATACGCGGCACGCAAAGCATGTCTCCGGAGTCTGGCTGGACGGAAAGTCCGCTCCTGTCGTATGTACGGCTGAGGGCGGGACAGGGTCCGACAATCTTGACGTTGTCTGGGCGCATGCGGCCTGATGGCTGCAAGGTGTTCGGCGTGGAATCCAGTTTGTTCGCTATTAGAACTTGAATTCGCACAATGAACAGATTACACCTGCGATCAACCCCGGTCAAGCCGCCCTCCCGCGCCCACGGGCCACCCCGATCTAGGGTAGTCGCAGCACCGCGTGGCTGCCCGCCGCACCCGGCCGGACCTCGAGCCGCACGTCGATGCGTTCGCGCAGCTCGGTCACGTGCGAGATGATGCCGACCAGCCGCCCCGCCTGCTGCAGATCGAGCAGCGTCCGGATGGCGAAGTCGAGGCTTTCCGGATCGAGCGTACCGAAGCCTTCGTCGACGAACAGCGTATCGAGCTGGATGCCGCCGGCGCGCGACTGCACCACGTCGGCCAGCCCGAGCGCAAGCGACAGCGAGGCCAGGAAGCCTTCCCCACCCGACAGCGTATTGGCCGGCCGCGTGCTGCCGCTATCGTGATCGAACACTTCCAGGTCGAGGCCACCGGCCGCGCGCTGGTCGGTCTGCTCGCGCATGCGCTGCAAGGTATAGCGGCCGCGGCTCATGCGCATCAGCCGTTGCGACGCGGCCTCCAGCACCTCGTCGAGCAGCGATGCCAGTACGAAGCGCTGGAACGTGATGCGGCGCGGATTGTTGCCGTTGGCCACTTCCGACAGGCGTCCCAGTACCGCATACCGGCTCTCGATTTCGCGCCCGTCCGCGTCCAGCGCGTTGAGCAGCCGCTGGCATTGCAGCAAGGCGTCGCGCGCGGCCATCAGCTCGCCGCGCTGGCGAATCGCGGCTTCCAGCCGCGCCGCCGCGGCATCGCGCGCCGCCTGCAGGGCCGGCAGGTCGGGGACCTGCAGATCGCGGGCTTCTGCCTCGGCGCGTTCGCGCCGATCGGCCGCGCGCGCCAGTTCGAGTTCGAAATCGCGTACGGCCTCGTCGAGCGCCACCATCGCGGCCGGCGGCAGGCAGGCGGCCTCCCACGTCGCCGCGTCGGCAAAGCCGGCCGCGGCAATGGCCTGCGCGAGCGCGCCCTCGGCGTGCGCGTGGCGGGCATCGGCCTGGGTCAGGTGCGTGCGCGCGGCATCGCGCGCGGCCACCGCCGCCGCCAGCCGCGAGGCCGCCTCGCGTTCGGCGGCCTGGGCCGCCTGCAAGGCCGCGTCGAGGGCCGCCGCCTGGGCGCGTACGCGCGCCAGCGTGGCTTCCAGCGCGACGGGATCGCGCAAGTCCTCCGGTACCTGCGCGCATGCGGCCCGCCATTCGCCTTCGAGCTGTGCGGCGGCCTGCGCCTCGCGCTGCAAGGCCACCTCGGCGTCGCGCGCGCGCACCACCGCGGCCTCATGGCTGGTGCGCGCCGCGCGGCTGGCCGGCTCCAGCGCCTGCAGCCGCGCTTGCGCGCGCTGCGCCGCGGCGAGCGCCTGCGCGGCGGCCTCCCCTCCCTGATCCCGCGCGCCCGGGGCTTCCGCCACGTCCACCACGTCCACCACGTCCACCAGCTCCGCCAGGTCCGCCAGGCGCGCTTCCGCCTGCGCGAGATTGCCCTGCGCGGCCTGGCGGGCGGCGGCGGCCGCCATCACCGCTTCATCGGCGCGCCGCACCGCATCGCGGCTCGCGTCGAGCTGGGCATCGCTCACCGACAGCAGATCCGCGTGTACCGCGACCGTGGGATGTTCCGTGCCGCCACACACCGGGCACGCCTGACCGGGCGCAAGGTCGGCGGCCAGCCGTGCGGCCTGGCCAGCGCGCCAGGCCTGCTCGTCATGGACCAGCGTCTGGCGCGCGCCGTCACGCGCCGCCGCGGCACGCCGCTCGGCATGCGTTGCCGCCTGCAACGCCTCGCGCAGCGCCGGCAATGCCGCCGCCGCAGCAGCATGGCGCGCCAGACGGGTCTGGCGCTCCCTGGCCTGCGCCAGCTGCAACGTGAGCGCCTGCAGCGCGGCCGCCTCGCGCCGGACCTGTTCCAGTTCCAGGTCGAGCGCCTGCTGGCGGCTGGCATGGTCGACCACCACGCCAGCCGCCTGGTCGCGCAGCGCGGTCACCCGTGCCGTGGCGTCCCGTGCCTGCGCCAGCCTCTGCCGCAACGCACCCATCTCTCTCGCGCGCGGCAACATGCCCTCGGCGGCGGCGATGTCGCGTTGCAGCGCCTGGCGCGCCTCGGCGCGCGCCTGCTGGTGCGCCAGCGCGGCCGCCGCCTGATGCGCCGCCTGCGTGCCGGTGACCACGGCGTCGTCGTGCCGGGTCAGCGCCTGTCTTGCTTCCGCCTGGTCGCGCCGCGCGGTGGCCAGATGCTCGGCCAGCGGCGTTACCTGCGCCGCGCGCTGTGCGGTGCGCAAGCGGGTGCGCTCCGCCGCCATTGCCTCGCGGCGCGCGGCCAGGCGTCCATACGCGTCCTCCGCCTCGCGCCACTTCTTCAGCTGCTGCGTCTCCAGCTCGGCCTTGCTCAGCGCGGCACGCGCGGCATCGCTGTCGGCGCGCGCCATCTGCTCCTGCTGCGTCAGATGCGCCAGCGCGTCCTCTTGTCCGGCGACACGCGCGGCCAGGGCATCCGTCGATGCCAGTTCATGCTGCTCCAGCAGGGTCTTGCGGCGCAGCGCGATGCTGTCGGCCTCGCGCCGGATCGCGGCCGCCTGCTCCTTGAGCAGCGCTTCCACGCGGCGATAGATTTCGGTCTGGAACAGCCGCTCCAGAATGGCCTGACGCTCCTGCGAACGTGCCGTGAGCAATTCGCGAAAGCGCCCCTGCGGCAACACGATGACCTGACGGAACTGCGCGCTGTCAAAGCCCAGCAGATCGCGCACCGCATCGCTCACGCGGTTCGGCTGCGTGGCCTTGCTGACCCAGCCGTTATCGCCCATCTCGTCGAGCTGGGCCTTGGGCGTCTCGCGCACGAGCGTGCCCGCCGCGCGCTGGCTGGGGCGCTCCTGCGCGGGCGAGCGCGTCACGCGGTAACGGCTGGTGGCGAGCGCGAATTCGAGCGTCACTTCGGTGCGCAGCGCGGGATCGGCATTGGCGTTGCGCATGTCGCGCGGATCGCGTTCGCCGCCCGAGGTATCGCCATACAGCGCAAAGCAGATGGCATCGAGCAGCGTGGTCTTGCCCGCCCCGGTGGGGCCATGAATCAGGAAGAAGGCCTGGTCGCCGAGCCGCGTGAAATCGATCTCCTCGCTGGTGGCGAATGGTCCGAACGCCTGCAGCCTCAGGTGCAGCGGTTTCATGCCGACTCCCTTTCCGCTGCCGTCATTGCGGCTAGCAGGTCATCCAGCGTACGGCGCTGGTCCGGATCGAGATCCGCGTCGGCCACTTCGCGAAAGAAGCTCGCGAACAGCGCGCCGGTATCGAGTTCGCGCAGACGGCGGCCGGCTTCGCCCGCGCTGCCGGTCCGCGCGAGCACGGCGCGCTCGATGGCGAGCGCATTGGGGTAGGCCTGGCGCAGGCGCGCCATCGGGTCGAGCAGCGCGCCGGTGTCCGTCAGCACCGCATGGATATAGTCGTCGCGCTGCGGATCGGCCGCGGCACCGTCAATCAGCGTCGCCAGTTTGCCTTCCAGCACGCGCAGGTTGCGCGCCGGTTGCAGCGCAATGGGCTCGATGCGAACCGCACCGTCGCCATCGAGTTCCACCAGCGACACGCTCTTGGCATGGCTGGCCTCCGACAGCGAATACTTGAGCAGCGAACCCGCATAGTGCACGCGCGCGCCGATGGTCTGCGGACGATGCAGATGCCCGAGCGCGACAAAGTCGAAGCCCGCGAACACCTCCGCCGCCACCGCCCCGCTACCGCCCACCGACAGCGGCCGCTCCGATTCGCTCACCGCGCCGCCCACCACGAATGCGTGAGCCACCGCCACCGAGCGCACGCCGGCCGGATGCGCGGCGCGGATGGCGTCCAGTTGCGCGGCGAGCGCGGCCTCGTGGCTGGGCAGCTCCAGGCCGAGCGCGTCGCGCACCACGGCGGGTTCGGCATAGGGCAACGCATAGATGCGGACTTCGCCGTGCTTGTCGCGCAACGATACGCAACTGGCGGCCGCGCTGGTGCGGCCGGCCACGTGCAGGCCCTGCGCCGTCATCAGGCGCGCGCCAAAGTCGAGCCGTTGCGCGCTGTCATGGTTGCCGGCAATCATCACCACCGGCACGCCGGCCTGCACCACGATACGGGCGAGCACATCGTCGAGCAGGGCCACCGCGTCCGGCGGCGGCACCGCGCGGTCGTAGACGTCGCCGGCAATCAGCACGGCGTCCGGCCGTACGTCGCGCACGAGGGCGACGAACTGGTCGAGAATGTGGGCCTGATCCTCGATCAGGCTACGGGCATGGAACAGCCGCCCAAGATGCCAGTCGGCGGTGTGGAGAAAGCGCACTCTGAATCCTTGAACAACGTCGGTACGACAACAAGTGCCGCATCATAACGTCGCGCCGGCCTTCAGGCGGATTCTGTCTCGCTGTCGGCGGCCTCGCTGTCGGCAATCTGGTACTTGCGCATCTTCTCCCACAGCACCTTGCGGCTGATGCCGAGACACGCCGCGGTGTCCTGCCGGCGCCAGCCATTGGCGTCCAGCGCGGCGATGATGCGGCGGCGCTCCTCCGCGTCGCCACGCTCGCCGCGCTCCGCGCCACGGTCATTGCCATCGAACGCGCCGGGCCGCAGGGTACGGAACAGCGGGCGGATGCGCGCCTCGTCCCAGCTCCCGCATTGCCGCACGGTAATGCCGATCCGCTCGGCCAGATTGCGCAGTTCGCGCACGTTGCCGTTGAAGAACGCGGTCCCCACAGCGCCCTTGAGCCAGTCCGGCATCGGCGGCAGCGCGTCGTAGCCCGGCGCACCCAGCATATGGCGCAGAAACGACTGCAGCAGCGCCACCTTGTCGGCGGCGCCGCGCTCCTCCAGGCTGGGGATGCGCAGCTCGATCACGGCCAGGCGGAAATACAGGTCGGCGCGGAAGCGGCCCGCGCCCACCGCCTCGCGCAGATCCTTGTTGGTGGCCGCCACCAGACGGAAGTCGAGCTTTACCGGCAGTGCGGAGCCGAGCCGCGTCAGCGCATTCTCTTCCAGCACGCGCAGCAGCTTGACCTGCTGGAACAGCGGCAGGTCGCCGATTTCGTCGAGGAACAGCGTGCCGCCGTTGGCCTGCTCGAAGAATCCGCGATGGGCGAACATCGCGCCCGTGAAGGCGCCCTTGGCGTGGCCGAAGAACTGCGACTCGAACAGGCCATCCGGGATCGCGCCGCAGTTGACGGCAATGAAAGGGCCCTTGCCATAGGTGCGATTGCGCTCGTGGAACAGTCGCGCGATACGTTCCTTGCCGGCGCCGGTCTCACCGTAGAGCATCACATTGCTGTCGAAGTCGGCAAACGTATCGACCTGTTGCAGCAGTTGCATCATGGCTGGCGATCCCGCCACGAGGTCGGCCACATCGGGGCCGGTGTCCGCGGCCGCGAGCAGTTGCGGCAGCAGCTTGCCGATCTGCGCGCGCAGGTCGGGGCCGGAAAAATCGTGGGGCAGGATGTGCGCGTACTCGGGCGGAAAGCGGCCGGGATCGACTTCACGGTCGGGCGCGGCCACCCACACCACCGGCATGCCATGCGCGGCCTCCCAGTCGAGCGTGAACTTGGCCGTGCCCAGCGCGGAAGCGCTGATCACCGCCACGCACGGCTTGGTGCGCGGCTCGGACGGCAGCGCATCGAGCGCGCCCGCGCGAATGACCTCGACCCCCAGCGGCGTGAGAAAGCGCGCCACCCGGTCGGCAATCTCATATTTGCCTTCCCACACATAGACTTCAAGGCTCTCATAGGCCCAGCGGTCGGCTTTCATGTTTGTCGTCGTCAGTACACCAGTTCAGCGTTGTTGCAATCGATGCCATGCATCCAGACCGTGGCGTTGCCCAGCTGAATGCCAAGCGAGGCCAGCGTATGGACCAGGATGTCGTCGATGACGTCGACTAGCGGCGCCAGCCCGAGCTTCACCACGGGCTTGACCGCGGCCAGCACGGCGTCCACCAGCGGTTGCGCAATGCCCCCCACGCCGCCGTCCAGCTGGAGTTGCAGGCTGGCAACCAGCTGCAATACGAGATCCGCCAGCGGACTTTGCGCCGCCACCTGGCTCTGGGTCGCCGGCGCCAGCGTCAGGTTCGTGCCGGAGAAGGACACCGGCGACGACGTCGCCGTCGCCTTGAGCGTCCCCACCAGCGGTATCACGCCGAGCGTCGCCGGCCCGGTTGCACAGTCGGTGCCGGCGTCATTGGCCAGGCACACCGTGGCCAGTTGCGGCTGCACCTGTAGCGTCGCGCGCCGGTCGGCCGAAGCCGCGCTGCATTGCAGGCCGGTCAACGCGGCGGATGCCTGTGCGGCCTTCACGAACAGGGGCAGCCGCAGTTCCAGTTTCAATGGCGGCAGTAATGGCACGGACAGGTCCAACGGTTTGGCCTGTGCGATCACGCCAACGCCCAGTTGCCCCGTTACGGCGGATGTCGCCCATGGTATCGGTCCGCTGGTCTGCCGCACCGGCCCGACCGCGAACTGCGGCGGCTGGATGACCTTCAGCATCGTCTTCACGCCCAGCAGCTCACCGGGCAGCGACAGCACCAGGTTGAGCTCCGTCGCCATGTCCCCGCGCGCGACCTGCGCGCCAAGTCCGAGTAACGTCGCCACGTTGAGCCCCACCTCCGCGGCGGAAGATGCCGCAGGTGCCAGCAGGCCCAGATCGAGCAACTGGGACAATCGGATGACGGCACCGGCGCCGCCCGCGCCAAGCGTGGTGGGAGGACTGCCGAGCGCGGTACTCAGCAGCGCGTCGCGGCCGGCGGCCTTCAGTACGAGCGCGTCGAAGTCGGGCAACGACAACTGCAGGCCCAGCAACTGGTCGATGGTGCCCACCCCGGCCGCGAGCCGCAATTGCTCCAGCGTGATCTGCGTATTGACGAGTCCGGACCAGTCCGCCGCGGAGAACTTCACGACCACGTTGGGACCCAGCAGCGCGCTCAGGAAGCCATTGGCCGTGTCGACATCGAGCAGCCCACTGCCAACCGAAAACGACGCCACCGGCGGACTGGCCGCCGCAATGGCCTCCGCCCGCAGTTGTCGTCCGCCCGACCCCGGAAACACGAACAGCACGGGCAGCGTCAGCGTGGCCTGTACGCGCACCGCATTGGGCGTGACCCGGGCGGGATCGTAAGCCGCGTTGAAATGCCGCGTGCTGTCGCCATTGGCCGGATTGCCCGGATCCCACAGGCCGAGGCAGCTCGTCATGCCATCCGCGCCACCCGCCGTCGCATCGGCGCAGCCATTCGCCACCCCGGCGGGATACCCGTTCTGGCTCGCGGCGCCTTGCACCGACGCCAGCACACTGGCCGCAACTACCGGCACCTCGTCCGCGCGCTTCAATTGCTGCGCGCCTGACACCGCCGCCAGGTCCACCATCTTCTGCAACTGCCGCTGACTGTAGAAGACATAGCCCACATCGACGGAGATCATCGCCGCCACCCCGATGGTGGCCAGCAGGATCACCGCCATCACGCTGATCGCGCCCGCCTGCCACCGGCGCGTACCAACCCCGCGCCCGCGCGCGACGGCGCCGGGGCAGATGGAGAGCGCAAGCCCGCGTGGCATGGCGTCGCCCCTACTTGCCATTCACCACCACGCCGCCGGACCCGCCGCGCAAGGCGCTGCCGGTGGCCTGGCTGGTAAAGAACTCCGGAATCGCGTAGCGGAAGCTCGCCATATGGCGTTCATACGCCAGCGCCGCCTGCTCGCCGCTCATGGGCAGGCCCGGGCCGGCCTGCGCACCGCTGCGCTGGATCTCGAGCAGCGCGCGCGTGGTGCTGCCCACAGGTTGCTGCGCGGCGTGATCGAGCACGGCCTGCGCCTCGGCGGGCTGCGCCGGCTGGGCCCTCGCCTGCGTGAGCGGCAGGCACAACGCCAGGCCGAACACGCAGGCCAGCACCGGCCGCAGGGCAAGGGACGGCATGCGGGGCGCCGTGGCGCCCCGCGCGATGCGTCCGGGACCTCCGGGACGCCCGAGGCGCGAACGACGATGGAATGGGAACATGGCGGCTCCTGTGGATGTCATGGGTTCGGACTGCGCGACTCGGTCGACATGGCGAGCGGCTTGCTTGCCGCGGGTCGGGTGCCCGCGCGCCCCGCAGCGGCCCGCGTCACGCGGTCCGCCTCCTTGCGAATGGCAGTGCGCGTGGCCTCGGGCAGGTTGGCCTGCTGCATCATCGCGTTTGCCTGTGTCCGCTTGCCATCGGCCAGCATCCATACCGCCGCATTGCTGACGATGCGCGGATTGGAGCCGTCGAGCTGCAGCGCCTGCATCACCGGCACACGCGCTTCCTGCAACGCGCCGCCGCGCATCAGCGCATAGCCGAGATCGTTGGCGATCTGCGCGTTGATCGGATCGAGCGCGGCCGCCTGGCGCAACGCCATGACGGCATGGGCAAAATCGTCCTGCCGCCCGGCGATCAGGCCAAGACCGTGATAGGCGCGCGCGGCCCGGTCGGTGCTCACAAGCTCGCGGTACGCGAGCGTGGCGGCCTCGTCCTGTCCGGTCTCGCGCAATGCATCGGCGCGCATCAGCCTGATCTCGGCATTGGCGCCATAGCGCTTCTGATAGGCATCGATATGCGCAAGCGACGCGTAGTACAGCCCCTCCTGCTGCATCCTGCCGATCAGGCCGAGATAGACCGCCTGGTCGTTGTATTCCGCGCGGGCTTCCTTGTCGCGCAGCCGGGCCAGCTCGATCTGTGCCTCGGCCTGCTCCGCCATGCGCTCGGCGCCGTTGTTGCCAAGGCCGGCGCAACCGGCGAGCACCACTGTCAGCGCCACCGGCAGGGTCACCGTCGCCACCACCTTCCATGCAACCGTCCGCGCGCAAATTACCGCTTGCCTCATCATTTGACCCCATTCATATGTGCCAGCATCCGGATCGCGCCCAGAAAGCCGGGCCCGGCCGTGATGATCAGCAGCACCGGCAACAGGCTGATCACCATGACGCCGGTCATCTTGACCGTCAGCCGGCCAATCTTGTCTTTCATGCGCGCCTTGCGCGCAACCTGCAGCCGCTCGCCAAACTGCCGCAGCGGCTCCTGCACCGCGCCGCCGTGCCGATCCACCTGCGTCAGCAGCGTGATCAGGCCCTTGAGATCCTCGTTGTCGAACAGCCGGCCGATGCGCAGCAGCGTCTGCTCGCGCGAGCGCCCCGACGCAAACTGCTGGTTGGCACGCTGCAGTTCCGGCCCCAGTACCTGCAGCAACGCGCCAAACTCCACCACGATGATCTGCAGGCTCTGGTCGATCGAAAGTCCCACGCCCTGCAGCAGCCGCAGCATGTCGATCAGCACCGGCAATTCCTCGTCCACCTGCGCAAAGCGCTGCCGCGCGCGCCGGCGCAGCCACACCTTGGGCGCGAAGAAGCCCAGTGCAAAGACCACAAAGCCCCACGTAAAGGCATGTCCCACACCTTCGTGCAGATGCCACGGGAGCGTTCCGAGTGCCAGCGCGAGCGGCAGCACCACCCGCACCCCGCCGAAAATCGCCCGTGTGCGCGCGCCGTAGTAGCCGCACTGCTCCAGCAACTGCTGCTCTTCCGCGGTCACCACCGCGCGGCCGAGCCGCGTCTCCAGCCAATGCTGGTCAAAGCGTTTCTCGAGCTTCTCGCCGAGCTGGGCACCCAGTTGCGTCGCGGCCGGCCGCGCCGCCGCCATCGCCGCCGCATGCTGTGCCGGCGGCAAGGCGTTAGCGGTGGCTCCCGCGGCCGCCTGTGCCGCCTGTGCCGCCGCCTGCCGCACCAGCGCGTTGTCGATGACCTGCTCGGCGGCCTGGCGTCGCCGCCATTGCCCGAGCAGCGGCCACGCCAGCAGAACCGCCGCCAGGGCTAGCAACAGCAGGCTCAGCGAGAAGAGGGTCGAGGTCTCCATGCGCGCTCCTAGATCGACCTGGCCAGCCGGTACAGCATGAAGGCGCCCACGACCTCAAGTCCGGCGGCGGTGAGCAGCATCGCGCGCCCGGCCGGGTCACGCCACATCTGCAGGATGTAGCCGGCATTGATCACGAACAGCGCGCCCGCGACCACCATCGGCAGCAGCCCGAGCACCCACGCGGACAGTCGCGTCTCCGCCGAGAGCGCCAGCAATTCGCGCTGCGCTTCCTCGTGATCGCGCATAAAGGTTGCCGTGCGCTCCATCACCACATCGGCGCGCCCGCCATAGCGCGTGGATAGCCGCAGCACGGCGGCGACCATGATCAGCTCGTCGACGCGATACAGGCGGCCCACCTGCAGCACCGCCTGGTCGAGCTCCTTGCCCGCGCGCTGCAGATGGATCGCCTGCACCAGGCAGTGCCGTAGCGGTGCCTCGGTATTGGCCACCGAATTCTGGAATGCCGCCGGCACGCTGCTGCCGATCGCCATCAGCCGCACCACGCCATCGAGAAAACCCGGCAACTGGCGCAGCATCTTCTCTTTCAGCCGTCGAATCCGCAGCCAGACCAGGAACGCGAGCAGCGCCACGGCCATGACCAGCATCGCCGCCGCACCGAGGGTGCCGCCCGCGAGCGCGCCCAGCGCCACCGCGAGCAGCGGCGGCACGCCCCAGCGCAGACAGGTGCGGCGCGTGTCGGCGAGATCGGCGCGCCGCAGCAGGTCGGCCCAGCGCCGGCGCAGGTCGCGCGTGGTCGACTGCGGCCCCGGCTCCACCGCGCTGGCGTAGCGCGCCCGCACCTGCTCGGTCTGCGCCTGCAAGTGCGCGCGGGCGACCTCCGCCTGCGCCCGGCCGCGCGCGGTGGCAAGCAGCAGCAAGCCCGCGCCGAGTATCACCAGCGCGATGGCGGCGAGCATGAGGCCGGCGCTAGACATCGAAGCGATCGTCCAGCAGGAACCCGGTCGGGCGCATGCGCGCCAGCTTGGGCGAGTGGGGCAGCAGGCCGAGCGACTGCCAGCGATCGGTCTCGGTCCCGTCTGGACCCATCACGGGCTCGTGCCGCCAGAGCTCCTGGGTGGAGATGATGTTGTCGCCCAGGCCCGTGATTTCCGTGATCGACAGGATGCGGCGCTTGCCATTGGACAGGCGGCCGATCTGCACGATGAAGTCGATCGCGTTGGCAATCTGCCGGCGCAGGCTGATCTCGCTGCCCTGGAAGCCCGCAAAGCCCGCCAGCATCTCCAGGCGATACAGGCATTCGCGCGGACTGCTCGCGTGAATCGTACCCATCGAGCCATCGTGTCCGGTGCTCATGGCCTGCAGCATTTCCAGCACCTCGCCGCCGCGCACTTCGCCCACGATGATGCGGTCCGGACGCATGCGCAGGCTGTTGCGCAGCAGATCGCGGATGGTCACCACACCGGTGCCCTCGAAACCGCCGGGACGGCTCTCGAGCCGTACCACATGCGGATGGTTGAGCGCGAGCTCCGCGGTGTCCTCGATCGTGATCACGCGTTCCGTGGCAGGCACAAAGGTGGCCAGCGCGTTGAGCAGCGACGTCTTGCCCGAGCTCGTGCCGCCGCTCACGAGGATATTGCAGCGCGCCTTCACGGCCGCCTCCAGCAGCTCGGCGATGTCCGCATTCATGGTGCCGAGCGACTGCAGGTCCGCTGGCGTCAGCGGGTCCTTGCGGAACTTGCGGATCGATACCACCGGCCCTTCCAGCGCCAGCGGGGGGATGATCACGTTGATGCGGCCGCCGTCCGGCAGACGCGCATCGACCATCGGGTTCGATTCGTCGAGGCGCCGCCCAATCGGCGCGAGGATACGCCGCACGATGCGCAGCAGGTGGCCGCCATCGGCAAACCGCACCGGAATGCGCTCCAGCACGCCATGGCGCGATACATAGACATCCATATGCCCGTTGACCAGGATGTCTTCCACCGCCGGATCGTTGAGCAGATCCTCGATCGGGCCAAAGCCAGCCAGCTCGTTGGTCAGTGCCTCGGAGATCTGGCGCAACTCCACCTCGTTGATCGGAATACGCCGCAAGCGCGTAAAGCTCTCCAGCTCGAGGTCGACAAAGCGCTGGATCGCCGCGCGCGACCACCGGCCGAACTCGGCGCCAAGTTCCTCGATGCGGGTCAGCAGGTGCTCGTGCGCCGCTTCCTTGATCGTATGGAACTCCTGCGAAACAGGAAACGGAGCGGGGGCGTTGTCCGAGAATTCGATCGCTTGCGTCATGTCAGTTCCCAGCCCTCGGCGTGCGCGCAACGCGCCATGCGTCCGGCAGTTTCTCCTTCATTCGGGCCAGCAGGCCACGCTCGGCCACCGGTCCCGCCTGGTAACCCAGCCGCGCCATCAGTGCGCCCACGGCACGCACATACGGATCGGCAGGTGCATCGTCGGCCAGTACCGCACCACGATTCGTCGCCAGCAGCAGCGCTTCGCGCCGCTCCGGCAGGACTTCCACCGCCCGCACACCCACACGCTCCGCGATATGCGCGGCGTCGATGCCAAGCCGCGCGTCAAAGCGCGAGACCACCAGGCGCAGGTCGTCACGCTCGATCTCGCGCTTCCTGAGCTCCTGCAGCAGTTCCGCCGCTGACACGATCGCGCCCAGGCTCTGCTCCGCGATCACCAGTACATGATCCGCGGCGTCGACGATCTGCGCCATGAAGTCCATATTGGTAAAGCCGCCCAGATCGATCACCTGCAGATCGAAGAACGCGCGCAACCGTTCCAGCAGCGCGAGCGCCTCCGAATACGAGATGTCGCGCAACTCGCCCAGCGTGGCCGGCAACGGCAATACCGAGACCCCGTTGGCATGGCGTGCCAGCGCGGTCTGCACAAACACCTGGTCGAAGCGGCGCAGGTTGCGCACGGCTTCGACGAAGTGGAATTCGGGCGCGATATTGCAATACAGGGCCCCGTCGCGCACCGGCAGGCCGAGGTCGAGCAACAGCACTTCCGCGGCTGCGCTGCGGCGCACCGACGCGGCCAGGTTCACCGCCAGGCTCGTCACCCCCACGCCGGGCCGCGCGCCCAGCAGCGCCACGATCTTGCCGCGCCGGGTTGGCTCCGCCGGCTTGACCTGCGCGCGCGGCAACATCAGGCGCCGCACCACCGCGGTCGCGTCGCCCGGCTCGCCACGCAGGTCGACAAAGTCGCGCACGCCCGCGCGCAGCGCCGCCAGCATCGCGTCGGGTTCCGAGGCATGGCCCACCGCCACCAGCGGCAGGGACGGGAACAACCGCACGATATGCTCGGCCAGTCGCGCCGAGGCCTGCGCCCGCTCCGCCGCGAAGTCCAGGAACACCAGGCCTGGCCGGATCGCGCCCACCTGATCGACGAACGTCTCGTGCGAACCGTCTTCCGCCACCAACGCCCCCACACCCGCGAGCGCGCCGCCGAGCCACTGCCGCACCGCGTCGCGGCGCGTATTCAGCAGGAAGTAATCGATCTCCACATCTCGCTGCATCATCGTGATCCGTGTCCTATCGCGAGAAACCCGGCAGGGTCGGATCGGCGTATTCACCGGCCACGAAGCGGCCCCAAACGTTGGGACTCGCGCGCGTGCGGCCATCGTTTCCCACCGCCGCCACGGCTGGCGCATCCTTCGCCAGCGGCTTCACCAGGCGCGGCGTCACGACGATCATCAGTTCGCGGTCTTCCTGATGGAAGTTCAGGTTCTTGAAAAAGCTGCCGATGATCGGCAGGTCGCCGAGGAACGGTACCTTGCTGACGTTGCTCACCGTATTGCGGCTGACCAGCCCGCCGATCACGAAGCTCTCGCCGTCGCCAAGCTCGACGGTGGTATCGGCACGCCGCGTGACAATGGCCGGCACGAAGGCGCCGTTGAGCTGGATGCCGCGCGAAGGATCGAGGTCGCTTGCCTCCGGCGCCACCTTCAGCGCAATGCGGTCGCGCGAAATCACGGTCGGCGATACCGTCAGGCCAATGCCGAACGGCTTGAACTGGATCGTGGTGGTGCCGAGCGCCTGCGGCACCGGAATCGGAATCTCGCCGCCCGCGAGAAAGCTCGAGCTCTGGCCCGACAGCGTCACCAGGCTCGGTTCCGCCAGCACGCGCACGAGCCCGTTGGACTCCAGAATGCTCAGGTTGGCAAAGAAGCGGTCCGACAGCGAAGTCGCCACCAGGTTGAACGCGCTCGCGATCGGTACCGTGCCCTCGATCGCCATGCCGTCGGGACTCGGCGTGATCTTCGAAATGGTGGACGGACTGAACGTGCCGAACGTAAAGCCACCATTGCGCTTGAGGAAATTGAGGCCGACTTCCTTCAGCACGGTCTTGCTGATCTCCACCACCTTGACGTCGACCTGCACGGTACCGGACAGCGGCACCGTCGATTTGTCGACCACCAGCGCAGCGCCCTTGGCGTCGGCGCCGCGCGCGGCCGTGGCATGACGCGCGGCACGCTGCACGCGCGCGGCCGCCGCCGCATCGGCCGACTGTCCGCTGATCGCCGCCCCGGCGGTAGTGAGTGCCATCTCGGCACCGGCCGGATCGGGCGCCACGGCATCCACCAGCACCGCATAGCTGACCGGCGCGGCATTGGCATGCCAGATCATGAGATCGGTCGTGCCGGGCGCCTTGGCGACCACCAGTACCGAGGGCGGCCCGTTGCGATGCTTCAGCAGCAGCGCATCGGCGACCGCCGGGTTGCTGACCGCCACGCGTTCGAGCCCTTGCCCGGGACGCAGCTCCTGCTGCGCGCCAGCCAGCATGCGCAGCGTACGTCCGCCCGCCGTGGCGTCCTGCGCGTGCGCGCACGGCGAGATCCACAGGCACATCGCCATCCATGCGGTGGCAACGACCGATGTCAGCCCTCGGTCAAGGCGTGCATCCGCACGGAATTGCATCATGTTGGGCACCGTACGGCTCGTCATTCGATATCGCGTTTGCCGGCGCGGATCATTTCCACGCCGGCGCTCTGGTGGGCGGGCTCGCGCCGCGGCGGCGCCGCGGCGACCGGTGCGGATCGCACGGCGGCAGCCGGCGCGGCTCGCCATGCGGCGGAAGCGCCCGACGCGGAAGGCGGGCCCAGCATGCTGGTCAGCGCCACACCCGCCATGGCACGATCCGCGGCCGAACGCGCCGCCTCCGGCGGCACCCCCGCGCGGGCCTGCAGTACGCCCGGCGGTTCGGCAAACATGCCGTCGCTCGGTACCTCCGCATCCTTCGGGTTGCGCAACGCCAGCAGCAGGCGGCCGGCGGTCTGCGCCATCACGAGCTGGTCGACCCGCGCCAGCGGCACCGACAGTACCGCGGTCCGGGCGCCTTCGCGGCGCGTCATCATCTGTTCGGCCTCATGCCTGGGCGCCTCGTTGACGGCGCCGGTCCCATACGCGAGCACGCGTAGCCGCGACAGCAGCATGCGGGTCTGACTCTCCGGCACCTCCTGTCCATCGCGGCGCAGCACCACGAACACGTCGACAAAATCTCCGGGCTGCACCTGATGGCCCACGCCAATGACTTCATCCACGGCCACCGCCACCGCGCGCTCGCCTTCCGGCACCTGCCGTGCGAGTCCACCCAGCATCTGGCTCTCGAGCACGGGCACGCTGGCGCCGAGGTCCACCAGCGGCACCTGTCCCACCACACGCGTCACGTCGCGATAGGCACCGGCGGGATCGATGGGAAGCTGCTCGATCTTGACCGCATCCGCGGCGATTGGCTTGCCGGCTGCTACGGGCCGGGTCGTGATCACCACCGGATGCAGCGCAGCCGCGCCCTGCGGCGCGACTACCGGTCTGGTCTGCCGCCCCACCTGCCACGCCAGCAGTGCCAGCAGGCCCGCGAGCACGAGCAGGCCGATGGCGATCATCCGTATGTACTTGCTGCTCATGCATTGACCCTGTGTTGTTGTAATGAGATGCGGTGAATCGGTAAAGCCATGCGGCTACGTGATCACGTCATGGAGCGATATCAGTGGGGTGGAAGTGAGCGATGCGGATGCGCTATGTGTCCGGCGACAGCTGCACGATGGCGCTGCCCGTCAAGGTATCGGGCACCGGCACCAGCGGTACGGAAGGCAGCAGCGTGCTGGTAGGCAGGTTCAGGGTCACGCGCACACAGACCGCGCCCGCCGGCGTGCTGCATGCAACGGCCTGCGCAATGCCTGTGCTGCTGACGAGCGTACGGATGGAATCCGGCAACGTTGCCTGTGCCGTCTGCGCAGCCGCCTGGACACGCAAGGCGACGGTAGCCCCCGCGTTGCCGCCATTGGCGGACAGCGGGTAGCGCAGCGCGGCGCGCGCGCCCTCCGCCGCAGCCAGCGTGAGCGACTGCTGCAGTGCCAGCACGATGCCGTAGTAGACGATTCCCAATACCACCACCAGGAAGATCGGCAACACGACGGCGAACTCCAGCGCCGCGACCCCCGCGGTGCGGCGCTGGCCCCGGTTTCCACGTAGCAGCATATTCCTGCGCGCCAAACCGGTGACGCGGACCCTGAATGAGAGACGGTTCATCGATGGCGAACGCCATCCGCATGGGCAAGCGTGCCAGCGAGACAGCCGGACTGGAGCGAACGATCGAAGCGAACGGCACCTGCACGCCGGCCCTGGCCGGTCATGCGCGGTGCCGTCGGTTCATGCGGCAAAAGCAGATGCCACATGCCGCTGGCACGAGAGCGGCACCGCGATGGACGACAGCCTCGCTTGCCACGGTTCTGGCCAACGCTTCAATGCATTCGATTCCGGTGCGTCGATTGCCGCGCGCACGCTTTTCGCGTGACTCGGGCCCTCAGGTTTTACTAGGCGCAAAACCCGCCATCAGGTTCTTGACCGTGGTACCCAGCGAAGAAAAACCCGAGCTGATGTCCGAACCGAGTTGCGTAGCACCTGCTGCAATGCCCAGCGCTACCAGACCCACGATGAGGGCGTATTCGATCGCGGTCGCACCGCGTTGTCGCTTGTTGAAGCGCACCAGCACTTTTTTCATGATCTGACTCCCGACGTCAATGTCACAGTTCGCGACTCCAGCGTTGCTTTTTTTATCCCGTCCTGATCCAACTCTTTGGTGGATTGACTATTGATTATTTATTTGCTGGTAATGAATTTATAAGCCATACCAAGCCTCCGCCATACCCCCCATTCGGACTAAGGATGCTCCGAGACTAATCCCTGACAGACGTTTGAAGCAACGCTCGCTTGCAGAGTGAGCCCTTGCTGAATTCACCGAATTTTTAAAGAGCAATAGATCAGACCATCGCGGTTTTTCCGTAATTGTCCTGACCATTGCAGCGTCCCGCCGCTCGCATGAGCAGGACGCTGCATACCGCGAATAAAAGGATGCGCCGCGCGGGGTAAGGACGACAGCGCACCGTAAATAGGGGAATAGGGAAATCCCTGTCAGCCGGTTGCGCGGCAACCGCCGCGCGTGTCAGCGCGCCAGGCCGAGCAGATTGGGCAGACCGGTGCCGGTCGCTGGCGTGGACGGATTCCTGGTACCGGAACCCGCGCCGCCCACGCCCTGACCGAGCCCCCCAGTCAGCCCTCCCACCAGACCGGTCACGGGCGCGAGCAGGCCATTGACCGGGGCCAGCGGGCTCCCGCCCCCGCTGCCACCCGCACCAACGGTGCCGCCCGCCGCGCCGCCAAGCCCGCCCAGCAGACCCGTTACCGGCGCCAGCAGTCCGTTGACCGGAGCGAGCGGGCTGGCGCCTGCGCTACCCGATCCACCGACACCGCCGACACCACCCGTCAAACCTGTAAGCGGCAACGTGTTGAGCAAACCGCCGAGCGGATTGCCGCCACCGCTGCCATTGCCATTGAGCAGCACGCCTGCCGCGGCCACGGTCTTGCCCGCTTCCGTCACCACGCCACCCAGCGGCGCAACGACCGGCGTATTGGTGTTGGTCAGCATGCTGCCGCCGCTGGCCACAGTGCCGCCCAACGTCACCAGCAGGTTGTTCACCGGCGCGCCAACACCGGCGGCACCGCCAACGGTCTGCGTAGCATTGGTGAGTTGCGTGGTGAGCGGGACGATCGCCTTGCTGGCCGTGCCCGTCAGTTGCGCCACCGGTCCCGTGTTGAGCGCGCTGCCAAGCTGTGTGCCGGCGCCCTCCACCACGCCGCCGACCTGCTGCACCAGGCCGCCCACCGGATTCACCACCGGTGCCAGCGGCGCGAGTTGATCGGTGCCCAGCGAGGTCACGACATTGCCGACCGAAGACACGGTCTGTCCGGCCTTCTGCACGACGTTGCCCGTGCTGCCAACCGTCACGCCCAGCGGGTTGTCCACCGCGCCAATGCTGCCCAGGCCATTGCGCACGCCATCGCCGAGCGTGGCCACGGTCTCGCCCGCCTTGATCAGCACGCCGCCGGTGGCGTTCTGCGTGGCATCCGGTACCAGCGGCAGATTGGCGTCCTGCACTTGTTTGCCGATCTCGCTCACGGCGTTACCGGTCGCCACCACCGTATTGCCGGCGCCGTTGCCGACCTGGCCCAGTGGCGTGGTCTGCGGCGTCTGTGCGGGCGGCGTTGGGTTGTTCGGCGTGGTCGGTTGCGTGGGATCGCCCGGATTGGCGCCGCTGCCACCGCCGCTCGAGGAACAGCCCGCAAGCATGGCAAGCGCGGCCGCGCAGGCAATGGTCATCGCGTTCAGGGAACGCTGGCGTTGCGTCGTGACCTTCATGATTTCTCCTCTGTTGTGCTGTGCAAGGGGTCCGCGTCGACGTCGGTGTGAAGGCCCTGAGCGCAAAGCGCGTGCCAGCCGCTGACATGCGTCTCAAACGATCTTGTGCGGGATGCCGCCATGCCTTGCGCCATGCGGCTTTGCGCGCCGCGTCGCGGCGCGCCCCCGATGCTTGCGCCCCGCTCCCGCGTGGTCCCGTGCGCGTTACGTGCTACGTAACACGTAACGCGAAACCCGCCGCGTGCCGGCTCCCTGCGCTTCATGCGCGCGTTTCAGTCGTTGCGCGCAAAGCCTTGTGCCACGCGGGCTGGCACGATCGTCCCCCACTGAGGCAGTAGATCCGCATGCCACTGGCACATCGCTTGCGCTATCGACTCACGGGTACGGCGCGCCGGCACATCAGCAGACAACAGCGGCAACACGCGTCGTGAGTCCTTGATTCGGGAAAATCAGACAAGAGAGAACAGGTCATGCGCAACCAACATGTAGTGAATCGCGTCGCCAACCGGCTCGCCCTGGCGGCACTGGTAGGGTCCCTGCTGGCAATGGGTGGGTGTGCGAGCGGCAGCGGGTCAACGTCGATGGGTACCGCGGGCGCTTCCGGCAGCGGCGGCGGCACGGGTACCCTCGGTGGGGGCACGGGCGCTGCCGGCGGCGGCACCGATACCGCCAATAACGGCGGCAACATTGGAGGCAACACCGGCGGCGACAACGGCGCGAACAACGGAGGCAACAATGGCGGCAACAACGGGGGCGAGACCGTCGTCAAGACGCCCAACAGCGTGGTCGTGGACAACGCCGGCAATATCCTCAACGGCGTGGGCGACGCGGTCAAGGACGTTGGCGAACAGGTCAAGAACGCGCCGCTGCCGGTCGTGTCGACACAGACCAAGACCGGCCTCGGCGATGTGCTGGGTTCGGTCGGCAGTGCCGTCGGCGCGCTCGGCGATGGCCTGAAGGACGGGCTCGGCAATATGCCGGACAACCCCAATCCGCTCGGCACGACAGTGGCGAGCACCGGCAGCGTCGTCGGCGAGGTAGGCAATGCGGTCGCCAATACGGGCGTGGCGGTGAGCGGTCTCGGCAGCGGCCCGCTCGCGCCGCTCGGCGCGGTGACCGCGCCCGTCGGCAACCTTGTCACGCAGTTGGGCGGCGCGGTTGGCAATGCCGGCGACAAGGTCGGCGACGTGCTCTCCACCGGCCCGGTCGAACAGGTCACCAGCACGGTGAGCCGCGCCATCGTGCCACTGACCTCGCAACTCACGAGCGTCACGCAGAACGTCGGTGCGGCCACCGGTCTCGGCGTACCCGTCAGCAACCTGCTTGCCACGCTTGGCGGCGCCCTCGCCAACGGCGGCAACACGATCCAGCAGACCCACACGCCGGTGGTGTCCGGTGCAGGCGGCATCGTTGCCGATACCGGCACCACGGTCGCCGCGCTCGGCGGCGTCGTCAACAACCCCAACGGTGGCACCGGCGGCAGCCCGCTGGCACCGATCACCAACCTCGTCGGCGGCCTCACCGGCGGCCTCACCGGCGGCGGCAGCGGCGGTGCCGGCGGCGGTCCGCTCGCGCCGGTCACCAGCCTGGTCGGCGGCCTCACTGGCGGCCTCACTGGCGGCAACAGCGGTGGCACGGGCGCCGGTCCGCTCGCGCCGGTCACCGGTCTCGTCGGTGGCCTCACCGGAGGTCTCACCGGCGGTGGCACCGGCGGCGCCGGTGCCGGCCCGCTCGCCCCGGTCACGAACCTCGTAGGCGGCGTGACGGCTGGACTGACGGGCGGCGCCGGCAGCGGCGGCGCCAGCAGCGGCCCGCTGGCACCCGTTACCGGCCTCGTCGGCGGCGCGGTCGGTAGTCTCGTCGGTGGCCTCACCGGCGGCAACGCTCCCGCCAGCGGCGGCGCGGGCGGCACGGGCGGTGCGGGCGGCGCTGCTGGCACTGGTGGCACCAGAGGTGGTCCGCTGGCCCCGGTCACGGGCGCGGTCGGCGGCCTGCTCGGCGGCCTCACCGGCGCACTTGGCGGCAACCGGCGCTAAGCGCCGCCTCCACCGCGACGGCACCTGCCGTCGCGGCGTATCCAGCAAGGCATGACAGCCACCGGACATGGCGGCAGGGGGAGCGGCACCCCTGTCGCGCGTGGCGCGCCATGCGACAGCCGCAATGCATTTTTTCCTGGGGTAATGCCATGCGTACACGTATCCGTGTTGCCGCGCTGTTGATCGGCGTCGGCGCCTGCCACCATCCGTTCGCCTTTGCCGAACGCAGCCCGGTCCAGGGCGATCCGACCCAGACCCTGCCACGCATCGAGCCGAGCAAGCCGCCACAAAGCAACGTCACCGTGCAGGTCGAGCGTCCCGATAACGCGCTGCAGAACCTGCTGGCCGCGCGCCTGACGCCTCGCCGTTTTCAGATCGAGGGCGTCAAGACGCTGCCGTTCGACCAGATCGCCGCCAGGTTCGCGCCGCTCGCCAACCGCGAGATCACCGTGGCGGAACTGCTCAAGGCCGCGGAGGACGTCACCGCCATGTACCAGAATGCCGGCTATCCGCTGTCATTCGCCTTCGTGCCGGCGCAAGCTTTCGAGCATGGCAACGTGCTGGTCACCGTGGTCGAGGGCTACGTCGCCAACGTGGTGGTACGCGGCAAACCCGGCCCGGCGGAAGGCCGCCTGCGCAAGATCGCCGAGCAGTTGAAGCGCGAGCGCCCGTTGCGCCGCGAAAGCTTCGAGCACTATGTCAACGTGCTGGCGCAGCAGCCAGGCATGCAGGTCGCCGCCACCGTGCAGCCGCCGACCACCACCGACGGTGCCTCCGAGATGGTGCTCGAGGTCAAGCGCAAGCCGTTCACGTTCGGCACCGGCCTCGAATACGTGTCGCCGGGCGTGCGCGGTATCGCCACCGCCACCACCAACAGCCTCACGCCGCTGGGCGAGCAGATCTCGGTATCGGCGCTATACCCCAGGGGCCGCGACAGCGAGGAGTACTACGCGGCCAGCTATGCGCAGCCGCTCGGCACCGAAGGCATGCTGGCCAAGCTGTATGCCATGCACTACCGCGGCAATCCGCAGAACGCCACGCTCGCTCCGATCGGCTTCGAGTCGCGCTATGTCAACGACAGCAAGCGCGTCGGCACCTCGCTGAGCTATCCATTCCTTCTCAACAATCGCCATTCGCTCACCGCTACCGGCGGCTTCTACCTCAACGAACAGTTCGAGCGCTATACCCAGGCGGTACAGCCGGGCGCGGGCCGGCAGGTCACGCTGGCCACCAACGTGCGCGTGGCCAGCGCGGAACTCGCCTACCAGTTCCGTGGCCAGGGTGTGACGCGCAGCGCCACGCTCGGGCTGTTCAAGGGCATCGACGGCCTCGGTGCCAATCGCGAAAACAATCAGAACGACCTCAGCTTCCTGCGCACGCGGCTGCTGGTGTCACAGGCCAACGACCTGCCCGCGGGCTTCGGTGTCGCGTTCTCCGCCGCCGGCCAGTACAGCGCCCAGCGGCTGGCCTCCAGCGAGCAGATCAGCTTTGGCGGGCGCTTCTTCGGCCTCGGCTATCCCGCCGGTGAAGTGGCGGGCGACAAGGGCTATGGCGCCTCGGCCGAGATCAACCGGTTGTTCACCGTCGACTTCACCTACCTCAAGACGCTGCAGCCGTTTATCTCGTACGACATGGCGCGCGTGTTCTCCAACAGCGTCTCGCTGTCGCATCGCAGCCTCGCATCGGTCGCCATCGGCCTGCGCTTTTCCGACCGGCGCTTCTACACCATGGACGTATCGGTGGCGCAGCCCGTGGCGGACAAGCCCGTCAATGCCGACCGTCGCTCGCCGCGCATCAACCTGCTATGGTCATATCAGTTCGATTGATGCCCCCGGGTTGGCGCCCCCGGGGTTACGCCCCGGGGTTGGCGCCGTGGGTTGGCGCCCCTGGTCGCCTCCCTCGATCGCCCCGCTCACTTGACGCCCGCCATCGCGGCTTCGAAGGGCGAGCGGCCCATCCCATGCTGGCGCCGCTATCGGCCCCCGGCCCCAAGCGCGTCGGGGTTGTTGCCATCGATCGGGAACACGCTCCCGTCATCGGCCACCGCCACGTGGGAGTACGTGCCCCTGACCTGCGCATGCACGCCCCGCCTGGTCAACTCGCGCTGCAGGCTGACGCCCAGCGGAATGCTGTTGCAGCCCACCAGGCTGACCTTGCACGGACTCGATGCGCGGTTGACCTGCTGAACCAGATCGGCCAGCTCGGCCACGCTTTTACCGCCCAGCTTTTCCGGCTCCCCGTGCCCTACCAGACTGATCTTGCGTGAGCCACCGCGCGTCAGTCGCGTATCGCCGAGGTCGAGGCGACCATCGGCCCCCAGCGGAATCGCGATGGTGTCCGCGTGCTTGTTGGCAAGCCGCTCCGCGGCATGCTTCACCGCGCTATCGGACTCGAGCGGGACCACCATGCGGTGGCGATAATCGCGATGCTCGGCTCCGCTCGCCGGATCTTTGTAGATGCCGTGCGTGGCCTCGTCCGTCTCGGCAAACCAGACGTAGGTGACATCGGGTGTATCCCGGATATCGCGCACCTTGAACTTGACGCCACGCGGGAACATGACCAACGACTTTTGCCCTTCGCTGTTGTCGGGCGCATAGGCGCCAACGGGCTTGCCACGCTTGCCCTCGATGCCAATGAACACGGGCTTCTCTTCGCCCGCCCCCACCTGCGGCACCAGCTCGGCAACGTACTCCTGGATCTGCGTCACGGATGCCAGACTGGGCAGGAAGTCACGGCTCGCCACCACATCGCCGCGCACGATGCGTTTTCCGTACACATCCACCGGCAACGCGCCCGCCAGATAGGTGGTGCCTTCGAAGTCCGGCAATGGATGCAGCGCACGCGCCATCGCGGTGTGCCAGCCACCATCGTCATCGCGGGGACTCGTGATCTCCGTCGAGAGCCTGGCCAGCAGGCGTTGCTCCCCTGCGGTCGACCAGCCCATGCCCCGGTCCGCGACCCGTCGGCGGGCCTGCGCCTCTTCGTCGGCGGCCTGATCCGGATCGAACTGCCGGCGCATCCTGTCAAAGATATGACTTTCGATCTCGTCCGCATCCACGTGGGGCGGATGCCTGGCGGGAACCCCGCCACCGAGCGATTGCGTGTCACCCGGCTTCGCGGCCACCTTGTGGCCAGCGCCGTCGATCTTCGCAAGACCCTCCTCGCCCGTCACCACGGGCTCGAGACCGCGCTTCTGCAACGCCTTCCGGGCCGGCCCGGTCATGCATTCGGTATCGCATCCGGCAAGGTTCAGCTTGGCGAGCGTGGCTCGCGGATTGCGCTGCATGACCGTACTCACCAGATCCGCCATCTCGGAAGGTCCCATCCCGCCGAGCGTCGCAGCCTTGCCATCGCCATGCCCGACCATCGTGAACTTCACCCGCCCATGCGCGGCACCTGGCAGCAACGGATCGAGCAGCTTGCCGTCGCGCCCCACGCGCACCATCTGCGTGCCCGCGTGCTTGTCCGCCAGCCGACGCGCGGCAAGGCCGGTCGCGGCATCGTCAGCGCCGAGCAGAAAGACAAAGCGCTGGTCGTACCGGCCCTGCGCGCCGCCCGCCATCAGGCCGGCCCGCCGCATGGTCGGCGCGCGCCCGCGCGCGGCGCGCAGCGGGGCGATGAAACCTGGCACCACCGCATCGTCATTCTTCTCGCGCAGTTGCTCGGGCTTTACCTCCACCTCGGTCGTGCCGCCCCATACCGTCTTCCTGACCGTCGGCGCCGACCATACCGGCCCTTCCAGCCACGCGTCGCCCCGCGTGAATAGCCGGATCGCATCCCGGGCTGTCACCTGCACGGCAAACGCCTTGACCCGGTCGCGCATGCGCACGCCATGGAAGCCGCCCCCGCTGCTGACACCGAGGTTGCCGACGCCGGCGTGCGCGTCGGTCCGGGTGGCATGCCGCTGCCCGCTCTCGTACACGGCCTTCAGGAACAGGCCGTGATTCCCACGCAGGTCCACCTTGCCGGACGGCGCCGCCACGCGGGTGCCTGCCAGCATCGTCCGCAAGCCTCCCGCCAGATAGATGCTCCCCTGTTCCGACCGCATGCCGCCGCGCAGCGGCAAGGCCTCCGCGATGCGGGTCGAGCCGGCGCCATGGCCGCCTTCGGCGCCTGCGAATCCCGCTCCCAGCGTGGCCGAGCCATTGCCGGCATGATGATCCTCGCTCCGCTCGCGGGTAAGCGAGAACGCCCGGTAGGTCAGATCGCCGGCCAGGGCAATCAGGTCCATGTTGCCGCCGGCCAGCAGCTCGCTGCCTTCCAGCGTCATGCCGTCGTCGGTCTTCAACATCAGCGCGCCCCCGGCATGAATGCGGCCAACCTGCGCCGTCTGCTCGCTCCGGCTCGACTGCCCCTGCCGATGATCCACGCTGAGACTGATCGCATGGTTCAGCTTGTCGGCGCGCAAGTCGCCGCCAGAGGCAGCATCGCTGCTGTCCCGCCGCGCCGACCCGCGCGCCACCCGATAGTCCAGCGACCGCGCGCGGATGCGGACGTCGCCGCTGGCCTCGATCACGGTCCCGGCGAGCGTCGTCCCGGCCGACGAGGTACTCGACACATTGCGGGCCTTGAGCAGCGCGGCCACAGGCCGGCTTGCCGCGTCGCGCGCCTGCGCAGCGTCCTGCCGATAGCCGAGCACACCGCCCGCGCCTGCGCCCAGCCCCGTCCTGGCCGCGCTCGCCCCTTCGCCGGGCCGGTACTGGGGCAAGCCGACCGACACGGAGCCATAGATGCCGGCACGCAGCGCCTGGGTCCGGCTGTCCGTCGCGCTCTGGTCCTGCTCCTCCGCGGCCTCGCTCGCGATGCGGTTCGCCGTCTGCACGAGGTCGCCCCCCGCCTCGACATGCGTACCCACGTCGCGCAGGTTGCCTTGCGCCACCCGCTCGAGGTTGCCGCCAGCGCGCAGGATCGACACCACCGCCACCGAGGCCGCCCGCAACCGCTCCGATTCGCCGTGCGCCAGCATCATGCCGCCTTCGCCACTGACATTCGCCGACGGCAGGCCCATGGGCTGCTCGCCGTCGCCGAGCGCGCCAAGGCCGCCCTGCGCGCTCGCGCCAAGGGTCAGGAACCAACCCAGCGTGGTATCCCGGGTGGCAGTCACGTGGCGGCTTTCGTTGCCACCCGCCAGTGTTTCGATGTCGTGGGCAGCCAGTCGCATCGTCGCGCCGGCGGCCATCGTCGACGCGCGCGTCATCAGCTTGCCTGTCGCTTCCACCTGCAGCCCACCCCCGGCCGTCAGGCCCGCGCGCAACGAGCCGCTTTCGCGGGCGACCTGTCCCGTCGATCCGCTGCGGAACAGATCGAGCGCGCCACGGAACGACGCATCGGCCCTGCCGCGCAAGGTCATCCAGTCCGGCTGGTCCGCCTTCCAGTGTGGACCCTTACCCCGATTAGCCCGGCTACCCAGACTGGCATCGCCGCGCGCCTGCCCCTCCGCATCGGCGCGGGCCATCCATCCGAGCGCCCAATCGGCATCGGACGCGGCGGACCGATGGCGCGTGGCCAGCGCGTCGAGCACCACATCGCGCGCCCGCACCGTCATGTCGCCATGGCTCTCCACCAGGCTGCCCAGCAAGCCGATTGCGCCGCCCTCCGCGCGCAACGTCAGGTCGGCGCCGACGCTCAGCCGCGCGGGTGTCGCCGTACGCTTCTCCGCCGCCCCCTGCCTGCCATCGGCACCCGCGAGCCGGACGCCGGCTTCCTGCCGGGACGCATCGAACCGCAGGACGTGGAGCGTGTCGCTCTGCCCCTGGTACGCAGCCCGGCCCAGGCCGGCACCGAGACGTACCTGCCCGCCCTCCGACACGATCGTGCCTGCGCCGCTCACGTCGATCCACGCGCCGGTCACATCGACATCGCCCGCCGCGTGCACGCTCAGCCCGCCGTAGCCATGCAGGATCGTCCCGACCGGCTGACGCGCTTCGGTGGTGCTCGCCGACGTCTTGCGGCCATACAGCGAGCCGTCCACCCCCAGGCCCCTGGCGCTGTGACTGGCCTCCGTACGGGTCACGTCCTCGCGCGCCATGATGTTCAGGGTGCCGACCCGCATGGTCGCCTCGCCAAAGACGCTTGCGATGGCGCCGGCCAGGATCGCGTCGCCGCGTGTGGACAACGTCAGGCCATCGCCGGCAAACACGCGGGCGCGTCGATGCCGCACGAATGACTGCGTCTCGGTGCGATCGGTGCTCGCCACGCCGTTGCCAGCCCGCCTGCCGGACGTCCGGCCGAAACTGGCTTGCGCCGTGTCGACCAGAATGCCGTGCGCGCCGCGCAGCGTCAGCCGGCCACCGGCCAGCAGATCCGCCCCGTACTGCCGGACCTGCCCGCCCGCCTCCAGCGTCAGCCCATCGGCCGCGGCGATCGTCGCCGCCGGTCCGCGCCCCGCCTCGTATTCCTGATTCCAGCGCACGGTACCGGGCGAGGTGTAGTGCGCCACGTTTCCCTGTGCGCGCAGCGCGACCGCGCCGCCTTCGATATCGCCCGATTCGTTGACGATATCGCCGCGCGTGGTCACCTCCAGCCGGCGCGTGCCGGCGATCGTGCCGCCCAGGTTGGCGAGCGATTGCAGATGCAGCTGGACCTCCTGCCCGGCGATCACCGCGGCTTGCGTGTGCGTGGCCGTCAGCGTGCCGCGGTTTTCCAGTGCGAGATTGGTGGCGCGCACGGACGGCGCCTCGATCCTCGCCGCCAGCCGCGGCAGGAAGGTGGCCCGATAAGGCCGCCAGGCGCTGCCGTGCAGCTGCGTCTCCTCGAGTACACCCTGGTTGAGGAAGCGCGTACTCCCATCGGCGGCCTGGCCCGTCAGGACCACCGCATTGCCCCCTGTCACGGTGCCGCCGACGTTGCGCCCGCGCCTGCCCACATCGAGCGTTACCGCATGGCGGGCGTGGATGGTGGCGGCGCGCATCGACGGTGGATACAGAAAATGCCGCGTCTGGGTCGGCCTGCCGTGCCGGTCCATGCTGTCCGCCCCATACAGCCACGTGCCGGCGTCGGCGCCGGCCGCCACGTTCTCCACACTGGGCGCACGAATGTGGATATGGTCGTCGCCCCGGATCGCGCCCTCGTTGACGAACGACTCGCCCGCATGCAGCGACAGATCCTTCGCGGCCTCGAGCTGACCCGCGACGAGAATCCGGCCCTCGGCCTCGACCCGGAAGCCGGCCTGCGTGGCACTCGCCGCACCGCGCAGGCGCACGCCGCTGCCCGCTTCCGTCGATACCAGCGCGATCTTGCCAGCATGCATCCCGCCCAGCGCCGTGCTGTCGAGCGCGAACGGCTCGGCCGGTCCGCTGCCCGCGAGCTTGCCCAGCACCTGCCCGTTGCGGTCCACACGGCTGGCCCCCGCCACGGCCACGAGTTCGCCGGCGCGCACCACGGCATCCACCTTGATCGCGCGTGCCAGCAGCTGGAGCCACTGGTCATTCGCATCGAGCCCCGCCTTCTCGATCGAGAGTTGACCCTGGCCGATATCGAACCCGGCCAGGCCACCACTGGCATCGAGGTACGGCACGCCCGTGCTCAGCGTCACGCGCGTCGTATTCAGGAATCCACACCCGGCACACGTGATGCCATGCGGGTTGGCCAGCACCACATCGGCGCGCGCACCCGCGACTTCGGTCAGGCCCGCCAGTACGCTCGGGGCGTGGTCGACCACTTCGTTCAGAATCACGCCGGCGGCGCGGGCATTGCCTTCCGCCAGGTGCGGATTTGCGTCGAGCCGGCCGGCCAGTTGCGAGGTGCCGGCGGCCACGCCATTGTTGAGGATCAACCCGGCCGCGTTCACATGGAACCGCTCATAGCGGTTGTGCGACAGTCCAGCCGGATCGGGCCGCGCGATGTCGACCACCGTGACACCGCCATGCGTGACATAGGTGCTGGCCGCCGTACCCGTTGCCACCGACACCGACTGCGCCAGCACGCTTGGCGTGGCCACGCACATGCCGATGGCAAGTGTCCACCCGGACCGGCTGCCGCATCCTGGGCGATGGCCGCCTCGCCGCGCCGACGCGGCCGCTGCCGCCAACGTGCCGGAGGCCGCGTGCCAAACCACGCAATAGATTCGATTCATGCAAAGCCCTCGCTGGATGTGGAACCTCAACTATCCATGCGACGGCTTCTCTTGCCTCTGGCTGAATCCTGATTCTGGTCAGCGGCGAATCCAAAGAATGCTCAAGACACCAGTCAGTTCACCCTGAAGCCAATCTTCAGCGTGACCTGGAAGTGCGCCACCTTGCCGTCGGCCACATGGCCGCGGGTCTCCACCACCTCGAACCAGTCGATGTTCTTGATGGTCTCGCCCGCCTTGGCGATGGCATTGCGAATCGCCGCATCGCAGCCATCGGCCGAAGTGCCGACGATGTCAACCAGCTTGTACGTATGGTTCGTCATGTCATGTCTCCTGGGTTGGACGCTTCCTTCATCATAGACAACTGGTAAGCATGTGTGATGCCGGTTGCCCGTGACGGCATGCCCTGCTACATTGCCGGCCGGCCGTGCCTCGTTCCGTACCTCCTTCCGTGTTTTCTTCCGTGCCTTCTTCCTTGCCTGCTTTTCTGCAAACTCACCCGCGCTCCCAGATTCGTCGCCGCGCCGCGCTGGTGCTGCTCGCGCCGGTCATGCTCACCGCCACCGGCATCGCCCACGCGCGCCTGGCCTCCACGCTGGAGAACCTCGTCGATGCCATCGGCGCGCCCGCCGCGCGGCCCGCGCCGTTCGTCAACGGCAGCACCTACACCCTCTGCTTCGTGCCCGATGGGGCAAGCTGCCAGGACTTGCTGGTGGACGCCATCGGCAGGACGCGCCACAAGCTGCTGATCCAGGCCTACTCGTTTACCAGCGCGCCGATCGCCGAGGCGGTGGCCCAGGCTCACCGGCGCGGCGTGGACGTGCGGGTGATCGTCGACAAGAGCCAGGTCTCCGAGCGCTATACCAGCGCCACGTTCCTGAAGCATGCGGGCATTCCCGTGGTGGTCGATACCAAGCCGGCCATCGCTCACAACAAGGTCATGGTCTTCGACGACCAGGCCGTGTTCACCGGCTCGTTCAACTTCACCAAGTCTGCCCAGCAGCGCAACGCCGAAAACGGCATGCTGATTCGTGGCGACGGCGCGGTGGTGCGTGCCTATACCGACAACTGGAACATCCGCTTCCGCCAGTCCACGCCCTATTGAACGCGGCACGCCCGCCGGCCAGCACTTATCGATAAGACGCCTGGCCGGCGCATGGTCCATCGGCATCCTCCCGCGCCAGATTCAGCCAAACACGGACAGACGCCGCGGCGCGCGGCGTGTGTACTGGAGTCATACAGAGCGGACGCCTTTGTTCCGGCCGTTGCACGGCCGCGCCGCAGGAGGAAGCCAAGATGAAAACCGTGTCAATCCGCACCCGACTGGCCTGCATGGCGGGCACGCTCGCCGCCACCGCCGCGCTCGCGGCGCCGCTGGCAGCGCAAGCCGAGATCACATCGTCCACGTCCGGTCCGTTTGCCTATGTCTGCGGTGGCATTGCCGCCGACGAGCAGCAGGAACTGCGCTCGGAGGCCAGCCACTACGACATGGGCCTGCTGTTTACGCAGGGCGCACGTGGCGAATATCTTGCCGACGTCAACGTCAAGCTCCTGCGCAATGGCCGCCAGCTCGCGGAATTCAACGCAACCGGTCCGCGCTGCCTGATTCGCGGCCCGCGCGGCGCGTACCAGGTGATTGCCACCTACGACGGGACGTCGAAGCGCACCACGCTGAGCCCAGGCGAGAAGAACGTTCAGTTGCGTTGGTAATTGCCTTGCCCGTTGCGCCAGTCAGCCATTGCGCCGGTCAGGCGGCACCGCGGCAAGTGGCGCCGCCGCTGACCCGCCACCGCGGATACGTAGATACGTAGTACTGTGGCCGCCCCGCGGCCCGCATGCCGGTAACCGTCCCCGTCGGTTTCCGGCATTTTTTTGTCCGGCACGATGCGCGTCAGATCTCGCCGGTCAGGCGCAGCCCGAACAGCGTGCCTTCGCGCATTCGGGGGTACGGCGTGCGCACCGCGCGCGAGGCCGAGGCGTCGAGACTGACACGCTTCCACGTCATCGCCAGCCCCACCGCGGTACCCGTCAGCGCACCCGACGGAATGCCGGCCGCACGATTGATCACGGTGCCCCAGTCGAGGCCCGCATAGAGGCGCCCGCGCACATTCCAGGCGGCGGCCTGCCAGGGCAGGCTCAGCTCATTACGCACGTAGTAGCCATGGTCGCCGGCGAGGGTATGGTTGAGGAATCCACGCACCGACGACGGCCCGCCGATCAGGATCTGCTGGGTACCGTACAAGGTGTCGCCGGCATACTGCCCGTTCCATTGCGAGGACACGACCAGGGTCCGGCCCGCGATGCCGATGCGCCGGCCATAGCCGAACATCAAGGTCAGCTTGCTGAACTGCGCATGCGGCGCATCTTTCGGCAGACCCGGCGGATCGTGATAGGCACCCAGCGCGGCCAGGCCCTGCACGAGCCCGAAGCGGCCGGCGAGCGAACCGCCGAGCACGGCGGTGCTGCCTTGCACGCCGACATCCAGGAAGGTGAAATCGCGGCTGCTCACCCGCAGGGCTTGTCCGGCGACCCAGGTCTTGCCCGTCTGCATCGTCAGCCGCGCCGACAGTTGCAGCTTGCTGAACTGACCGCGATGCACCACGCGCTCGGCGCCCATCGCCACCACATCGGTCCGCCCCTCCACCTTGAGCGTACGTCCGCTCGGCAGCGTGACCGTGTTGACATAGCCACTGCGTGCAATCTGCATGGAGAACTGGTTGTATCCATACGGCATTTGCGCATAGAACGCGGTGGCCTCGGCGCGATGTCCGCCCTCCAGCGGAAAGACCGACTGACGACGCGTGAGCGCGAACAGCTCGTTGGCCCCGAGCAGGCTGTCCGCGGTAAGCGTGGCCGACAGCGAATTGCGCCCGGTCGCGGCAGGGTTCATGTTGTCGAGCGACGCCTGCAGATGAAGCGGCCGTGTCGCGCGATTGCGCACCACCACCACGGTCTGGCCCGGTGCACTGCCCGGCCGCAACTCCAGCCTGGCATCGTTCGACGCCAGCCGGTTGATCTGCTCGATGGCGTTCTCCAGATCGCGCAGGTTGAGCAGTTGCCCCGGGTTGGCGGGAAAAACGCCGCGCGGCCAGATCGCGCGGGGCCGGTTGCTGTCCACGTCATAGCGCTCGATGACCCCGTCGACCACCGTCACGGTGAGCGTGCCGGCGCGCAGGTCCTGCGCTGGCAGGTAGGCGCGCGTGGTGACATAGCCGCGCTCGATGAAGCTGCGCGTCAGCAGCGCGAGAATCGCCTCGAGCTCGGCGACACCGAGGCAACGACCGGCAAAGGCCTGTTCGATATGCGCGCGCACGTCGGCCGGCACACGTTGCGCATCGCCATTGAGGCGAATCTCGCGAATCTCGCGGCATGGCACATCGATGGCGGGCGCGGTGACCGCGGGAGCCACGGCATCGAGATCGGCGCCATCCGGCGGCGGCACGGCGCGCAGCGCGCGTTCCCGGTCTTCCTGCAGGCGATCGAGCTGCTGGTTCTCGATAAGCTGGTCGCGCCGCAATAACTGGTCCCGCCGATCCTGCCGATCGTGCCTGCCCTCGGCGTGGGCGGAAACCGCGCGCAGCGCGCAGATCGCCACCATGGTCAGCAAGGCCATCCGTGCCGACGATGCACGCAACGCACCCATCGCACGCATCGCGGCCAGCGGCCCGGGCATGAAGCCCGGGAACACGACAATCGGTCTGGTGTCCATGGCAAGGAAGAGCTAACAGGTAACGCTCCACCTTTGCACAGCGTCTGACCGTTGGCTGTCGGAAAACCGCGAAAGTGAAGGCGGCCCGCCACGGCCCGCGCGCGGCCACACGTCGCGCCGGACCGTGCCTGTAAGCCAACTGAAAGCGCGCGCCGCATGGCGCCTGCATGAAGCCACTACCAGTGGCAAACTTGCGCCTTGCCTCGTGCAGTTACCTCGCAGTTTCCTTATCCGGAGAGTTCACATCATGACAACCACGCCCGACAGCCGCTGGATTCGCGTAGAGACCAACGACGGCGGTTTCGACGCCTATCTGAGCCTGCCGCCCGCGGGCAAGCAGCCCGGCGGCCCTGGCATCGTGCTCGTTCAGGAAATCTTTGGTGTCAACGCGCATATCCGCTCGGTGGCCGACCAGTACGCGTCCGATGGCTACGTCGTGCTCGCGCCCGATATCTTCTGGCGCAAGGCCCCGCGCGTGGAACTCGGCTACGCCAGCGCCGACATGGAGCAAGCCATGACGCTGCGCAAGTCGGTCGACGTGAACGCGGCCGTCTCCGATATCGCGGCCACCATCCAGGCACTGCGCGCGGAAATCGGCGCGGGCGGCAAGGTCGCCGCGGTGGGCTACTGCTTCGGTGGCCTGCTGTCGTACCTGGCGGCCGCACGCGGGCTGGTCGACGCGGCGGTGCCGTACTACGGTGGCGGCATTCACGCCAACCTGCAGGAAGCCGCCAATCTCAAGGTGCCGGTGCAATTCCACTTCGGCGCGCGCGACACGCACATCACGCTCGATCACGTCGCCGATATCCGCAAGGCCGTCGCTGGCAAACCCGGTACGGACGTATTCGTGTACGAGCAGGCCGATCACGGCTTCAACTGCTGGGCGCGTGGTTCGTACCATCGCCACTCGGCCGCGCTCGCGCATGGGCGCGCACTGACCTTCCTCGCCGACACGCTGGGCTGAGCTCCGCGCCAGGCCCCCGGTGCCACCGCGCCGGGATGGCCGCATCGAGGGCGCGATGCAGGCCTGCGGCTAGGGCCGCTCGGCCTCGCCATCGTCGTTGAACGCCGTGATCCGCGCCACGCGGAACGTATGACGCAACGACTCCAGTTCCGCGCGGTGACGCATGGCCAGACGGTTGAGGCTGCGGTCGCCCTTGGCCAGCAGGTGCACCTCCACGATGCGGCGATCGTCGGCGTTGACCTTGCGCGTCACCAGTCCGGCCGCCTCGCACCGATTCACCAGTGCCACCACGCCGTGCTGCTGGGTCTGCATGCGTTCGGCCAGCTCGCCCACCGAGGCCCAGTCGCGATCCGGAAATCCGCGGATATGCAGCATCAGCAGGTACTGCTGCACGGTCACGCCTTCGGCGCGGGCAGCATCCTCGGAAAAACGCATGAAACGCCGCAACTGGTAGCGGAAGTCGGACAAGGCCTCGAACTCCTGCTTGGTCAATGGTTGGGCGGCGGCTTTTCGGGTCATGTTGTGGGGTCGGGCAGGGGCGCCACGCGAAAATCGTGGCCGGAAAAAATCGTCGCTCATTATAGGTTGGAGAATCGCCAGGCGATGCCCGCCCCACGTACGGTCGCGCGCATAGCGAGGTGTGGCAGAATCTGTGCGGTCGCAGACACCTTCAACCGCCAACGGAAATCCGCCCGATGTTCACGGAAATCGTCCAGTTCCTGCTCGATATCGTCTTCACGCTGTTCGGCATGGCGCTGCTGCTGCGCCTGTGGATGCAGCTCACGCGCCTGCCTTCCCGCAATCCGATTTCGCAGGGCATCTTCCAGGTCACCGACTGGCTGGTGCGGCCGCTGCGGCGGATCATCCCGGGCTTCGGCGGCGTGGACTGGGCCACGCTGATCGCCGCGTGGCTGACCGCGGTGGTCTACCTGGTCTGCCGCACGCTGCTGTTCGGGGGCGATCCGCTCGGCTTCCTGCCGGTCATTCTCGCCGTGGCCGTGCTGCATGTGCTCAAGTGGGGCATCAGCATGATCATGTGGGTCACGCTGCTGATGGCCATCCTGTCGTGGGTCAACCCGCAGTCCCCGGTGACGCCCGCGATCTACCACCTGACCGAGCCGCTGCTGCGCCCGCTGCGCCGCATCGTGCCGCGTCTGGGCGGCTTCGATATTTCGCCGCTGATCCTGTTCGTGATTGCCCAGATCCTGCTGATGGTCATCGCCCGCATCAGCCTGGGCTCGGTATGATGCTTTAATCACCTCCAGTGAGGGTATTCCGGCGCCTCGCCCTGGGGCGGCCGGGAGTCCGGAAGAGCAGGACGGCATCAGGGTTAATACCGATTGTCCAGACACATGGACAGACTGTCGTGGATAAGCCCTTTTTCCCGCGCGTGCTGGCGCCTACATTACAGCCACCGTGGCAACGACCACGGCATCACACAAAGAATTACCAGCACAGCACGATATGAAGACCCTCTCCCAGCTCCAAGGCACGGCCGCCGCGGTGCTCTGCACCCTTGGCCTCACCCTAGCCGCCAGCGCTGCCCACGCAGCTCAACCCGTCACCGACCTGGCCCGCCTCGACGGCAGCATCGGCCACATTGGCGCGCGCGATCCGTACAGCGATGGCGCCCGTGGCATCAACGACCCCCGCAGCCCGTACTCGGACGGCGCCCGCTCGGTAACCGAGCCGCGCAGCCCGTACAGCGACGGTGCGCGCACGGTGACCGAACAGCGCGATGCATTCGGCGAAGGCGCCTAAGTCAGGCCACCTCGCCAGCTTTCTCCAGCTTTACCAGCTCAGCTTGCCCGCCTCGTCGTCCCCCATCATCGACTCGATGGCCTCCATGAACGCGCGCACCTTGCGCGGCTGAAGGCGACGATCCGGCAACAAGGCAAATACGCGCAGCGGCGGCAACGGCACCTCGGGCATGACCCGTACCAGCCGCCCCTGTGCGATTTCCGTCTCCGCGTAAGTCATCGGTACCCGCGCGATTCCAAGTCCCGCCAGCGCGGCCTGCAGTCGCAACTCGGCGTTGTAGGTCTGCATGCGCGGGCGAATCGGCACCGAAATCCGCTCCCCATTGCGAGTGAACTCCCAGAAGGCAGCACCTGGCGTGGCCAGGGTCGGCATGTTCGACAGGTCTTCCGGCTGCATCTGCGCCGGCAGGCTCGCCGCCAGCGACGGCGCCGCCACCAGGCCACGCTCCACGTGCCAGATGCGGCGCGCGATCGTGCCCGAATCCGGCAGGTCCGACTCCACCGTAACAAACGCGATATCGAATCCCTCGCGGATCGGGTCGACCAGGCCTTGCGAGATTTCCACCGTGATATCGAGCGCCGGATGCGCGGCCAGCGTGCGGCAGATCACGCCCCCCAGCTGCTGGGCACCGAATTCATAGGGCGTGGCGATGCGTAACATGCCCTGCACGCGTTCCTCGCGGGCCAGGGTTTCCTGCCGGATCTCGCGCAGGCGCGCAAACAGCGGCGCCACATCGCGATAGACCGCCCCGCCCGCATCGGTCAGCCGCATGCGGCGAGTCGTACGCTCGAGCAACTTGGCGCCGATCGCGGTTTCAAGCCGCGCAACCGCGGCCGATACGCGCGACTTCGGACAGTCCAGTTGCGCCGCCGCCGCCGTAAAGGTGCCTTGCTCGACCACACTGCAGAACGCCTCCCAATCATTCCACTGGATTGTTTCGTTCACCGGGTACGGATTCCTATACAGCCTGGCATTCGCCTGTGACGCGTGCCAGCAACATTGTGCAAACGTGCATTATGAGCGAGAGCGCGGCGTCCGTCAGCGCGATCACGGGCCGCGCCGGGCCTCAATTCCGCTTGCGCATCGGCGCCGCGCGCGCCGCCGGCGGTCAGTCCAATGCCGCCGTCAAAACCATCGCCGCCACGCGACGGACCGGTCCACGCTGGCGATTTCGGCATAATTCCACTACGCTTTCGGCCTTTCGGGCGCCGCGAGCAGGGCTCAGGCCCCGTCCCCCCACTCATATTCCTTTGTGCCAGATCGATGGCGAGCCAAGCCGATCACGACTCCAGTGCGCCTCCGGGCGCCGCCGCGGAAAAACCCAGCGACAGCTATGTGCAATCGTTCGCGCGCGGCCTCTCGGTCATCCGAGCCTTCAACGCACAGCATCCCGCCCAGACGCTCACGGAAATCGCGCAGGCCAGCGGCCTCACGCGCGCCGGCGCGCGGCGCATCCTGCTGACTCTGGTCGGCCTCGGCTACGTGCAGGCAGATGGCCGCCTGTTCCGGCTGACCCCCAAGATCCTCGATCTCGGCTTTGCCTACCTGACGTCGATGCCGTTCTGGAATCTGGCCGAGCCGATCATGGAAGCGCTATCGCAGTCCGTCCACGAAAGCTGCTCGATCTCCGTGCTCGACGGCACCGAGGTGGTCTACGTGCTGCGCGTACCGGCACGCAAGATCATGACCATCAACCTGTCGATCGGCAGCCGCCTGCCGGCCTATTGCTCGTCGATGGGACGGGTGTTGCTGGCCGGCCTCGACGACGCCGAGCTCGACCGCGTGCTGCGGGCGTCCGACTTGCGCGCGCGTACCAGCCGCACGGTAACCGATATCGACCAGCTCAAGACCCTGATCGCGGACATTCGCACGCGCGGCTGGGCGCAGAACGATCAGGAACTCGAGGAAGGACTGGTGTCGATTGCCGCGCCGATCCGCAGCCGCTCCGGCCAGGTCATCGCAGCCATCAATATCAGCGGCCAGGCCAACCGCACCAGCGCGCCGGAGATGGTGGAGCGCTTCCTGCCGCCGCTGCTGGAAGCGTCCGGGAAGATTTCAGGCCTGGTCCAGCTGCGTACCTGAACCAGGGTCCGGTCAGAGCGTGACGGGCGGCAGCTCCACGCTGCCGAACTCGGCCGAGCGGGTCCCGGCGACGGGCCGGTTGCTCGCGCCAAAATAGGCAAACGCCAGCGACAGCTTGACCGCATCCGACTGGTTGCGGCCGGCGCTATGGAACAGCCGGCTGTCGAAGATCAGCACGTCGCCGCGATGCAGTACCAGCGGCACCGTGCCGCGCAGCAAGTCCTGGCTGGCCGGATGGGATTCCACCAGGAATTCGGCCGCATCGAGCTGCGCGGGATCCAGCCTGGCCCGATGCGAACCCGGTATCACGCGCAGCACGCCATTGCGCGCATCCTCGTCGCCGAGCGCGAGCCAGACCGTCACCAGTTCGGGGTGCACAAACGACCAGTAACGCGTGTCGCGGTGCCAGCCGGTCTCGCTGCCGTAATGCGGATGCTTGGTCATCACGCTGTTGTGGTGCGCCAGCGTCAGGCGCGCCGGTTCGCCCAGCAGTGCCTCCACGGTCGCCACGATACGCGGATCGGCGGCCCAGCGCCGGAATACCTCGTCGCGGCCGTAGGCCTGCCGCAGCCGGCGCACGGTAGCGCCGCCAGCCGACTGGCGCGACGCGGGCGCGCCCGGATAGCCGAGGTCGGCCTCGAATTCCACGGGCGGCACCGCGGCAGCAAGGTGGGCGCGCGTCACGGCCTCGAGGTCGGCGCAGGTCTGCTCGCTGGCAAAGCCACGCAGGATCACATAGCCGCCGGCGTGAAACGCGCGCGCCAGGCTGGCCAGCCCGGCCCGGTCGGCCAGCGGCGCCGAGGAATCGAATTCCAGAGAAACGGACGCGTCAGGTGCGGCCACTTGTGGAAGAGTCATTGCGGAAGAGGCATGCAGAAAGCATGCAGAAAAGTCACTGCGGCAGGTAAGAGCAATCTGAAACTGTCATGCGCCGACGACGCGCCGACATGCCGATAATGCCAGAACCAGCGTGCCATCGTGCAAATTGGCGTCAGTTCCGGACATTCAATTTATCTATAGGCGGGATAACGTGCGGCAACAGACCGTCCCCCCGCCGCGGCGCGCCGCTACAATGGCCAGGTCCGCCCGCATCGCCCCCGGCATCCGTGCCGCGCGAGTCCCGGCGACGCATGCGAGGCCACTCCAATCCATCGCCAGACCAGACAAAGACTAGACAGGTCAACGTGACTGCCCGCCCAAGGATCGTCGCCTCGCTGGCCGAGGCCCAACAGCAGCTCGGCCGCATCGTGCTGGGCAAACCGCGCCAGGTACGCCTGTCGCTCGCGTGCATGCTCGCCGGCGGCCATCTGCTGCTCGAGGACGTGCCGGGCGTGGGCAAGACCACGCTTGCCCACGCGCTCGCGCGCACGCTGGGGCTGCAGTACCAGCGCGTGCAGTTCACCAGCGACCTGCTGCCGGCCGACCTGATCGGCGTCTCGGTGTTCCTGCGCGAGGCCGGCGAGTTCCGTTTCCACCGTGGCCCCGTGTTCGCGCAGCTGGTACTCGCCGACGAGATCAACCGCGCCCCGCCCAAGACGCAAAGCGCACTGCTGGAGGCCATGGCCGAGCGGCAGGTCACGCATGACGGTGCCACCCATGCGCTGCCGCAGCCGTTCTTCGTGATCGCGACGCAGAACCCGCTCGAGCAGATCGGCACACACGCGCTGCCCGAGTCGCAGCTGGACCGCTTTACCATGCGTATCTCGCTCGGCTATCCCGACCCGTCGTTCGAGCGCGTGCTGTATCTCGGCGGCGCCACCACGCCCGAGGCCACACCCGTCATGGACGCGGAACAGGTGGTGGCCTTGCAGGCCGCCGCCGCCAAGGTCTACGCCGCACCGGCGCTGGTCGACTACGTGCTGGCGCTGGTGCAGGCCACGCGCGCGGAAAGCAGCTTCGCGGCGGGCCTGTCGCCACGCGGCGGCCTCGCCCTGCTGGCCTGTGCACGCGCCTGGGCATTGCTGGAACAGCGCGAGATGGTGATACCCGAGGACGTGCAGGCCGTATTCGCGGCCGTGGCCGGCCATCGGCTGTTGCCGTCCGGCAGCGGCGGCGCGCGGAACCAGGCCACGGCCGTGGACCGCCTGCTGGCATCGGTGCCGATTCCCTGAGCCGCCGGCCCCGCTCGTTCGCCATGCGGCGTGCCTCCGCGCCCCTCCTTTCGCCAGGCGACTGGCTGCGACGCAGCCACGCGCCGGTCAACGGCGTGGTCGCGCTGCACCGCCGGCGTCTCTACATCCTGCCCACGCGTGGCGGGGTGGGCTTTGGCGTGCTTTTGCTAACGATGTTGATGACATCGCTCAACTACAACATCAGCCTCGGCTTCGCGCTCACGTTCCTGCTGGCCGGCATTGCCATGGCGTGCATGTGGACCGCCTATCGCAATATGCTCGACCTCGCGGTCTCGGCCGGCGCGGTCTCACCGGCGTTTGCCGGCGACATGGCCTGCTTTGCGCTGCAGGTGGACAACCACGACCGCATCGCGCGCATCGGGGTGGAGGCGCATGTCAGGCGTCAGCGTCACCGGCGCGGCCGCGCCGCGCGCAGTACCGTGGCCGAGGCAGACATCGCGCCCGCCACCCTGACACTCGATGCCTGCGCCAGCGGCACGCTCGCGCTGCACGTCCCCACCACGCACCGCGGCCGGCTTGTGCTGCCGCGCGTCACGCTTGTCAGCCGCTTTCCATTCGGCCTGTTCCGCGTCTGGAGCTATGCCGACATGCCCCTCGCGACGATGGTCTATCCGGCGCCCGAAGCAGGCGCGCCCCCGTTGCCGCTGCTGGCGCGCCCCGACGACGCCGACGACGGCGCGCTGGCGGTCGCGGGGGAGGACGGTATCGACCAGTTGCGGCGCTATCGCACCGGCGATCCGCTCCATCGCATCGCGTGGAAGCACAGTGCCCGTACCGGCCGTTGGCTGACCCGCACCGGCCAGGCGACGCGCGATCCCGCCTGCTGGCTCGACTGGCACACGCTGCCGGACACGCTCGATAACGAGGCCCGGCTTGCACGCCTGTGCGCGTGGGTCGTGGCCGCCGGCGACGACATGGACCTCGGCCTGCGCCTGCCCGCGGTGGAAATCGCGCCGGGCCATGGCGCCGCGCACCGCCGCGCCTGTCTCGAGGCGCTGGCGCTATGGCCTGAGCGGCCTGAGCGGCCGGTGTGGCCTGAGCAGCCTGAGCGAGACCGCCGGTCCGGGCGACCCACGCCGCGCGAACCGATCCTGCGTCAGGACCGCCGGCCGTCATGAAGCCCACCCAAGCCCAACGCCCGCGGCCGCTCGCCCACCAGGAGCACGGCATGCTGATGGGCCAGCTGGCGCTTGTGCTGGCGCCGCAGGCGCGCACGCTGCCGGTCTCCGTGAGCCTGTTGCTGCTGGTGCTGCTCGCGTGGCGCTGGCTGCTGTGGCGGCAACGCGCGCCGCTGCCTTCGCGCCTGATGCTCGGCGCGAGCGCCCTGCTCGTGCTCGGCATCGCGGCCGCGCTGGTCTGGCAAGCCGGCGGCAGCCTCGGCCGCGACCTGTGCGTGGCGCTGCTGGCGGCGTTCGTCATCCTCAAGCTGCTGGAGTGCCGGCAGTTGTCCGATGCGACGATGGTCACACAGCTGTCGTTCTATCTGCTGCTCACGCTCTATCTGTCGGACCAGCCGTTCTGGCTTGCGCTGTACAGCATGGCGATCGGCGCCTGGATCCTGCGCAACTGGCTGCTGCTCCATCATCCCGAAGCCCGGGGGCGGCTTGCGATCTGGCCCCTGCTCGGCCGCATGGCGCTGATCGGCCTGCCGTGGGCGCTGTTCCTGTTCGTGCTGTTTCCACGCCTCGACCATCCGCTCTGGCGCCTGCCGCAAACCGAGCCGACCGCACGCACGGGCATCACCGACACCATGCGGCCCGGCAGCATCGGGCAACTGATCCGCTCGACCGATGTCGCGTTCCGCGCCGATATCGCCGGCAAGCCCCTGCCCGCCAGCGCGCTTTACTGGCGCGCGCTGGTGCTGTGGCGCTACGACGGCGAGGCATGGCGCACCACCGAGGCGCAACGGATCATCACCGCCGCGCCCCCGTTGCCCGACGATGCCGCGCATACCGCGCCGCCGGGCATGGTCGACTATCACGTCACGCTCGAAGCCAGCCAGCAACCGTGGCTCTACCTGCTCGATCGCGGCGTGGCCATTGGCGCGTCCCTGGGCGCGCGCATGTCGACCGATGGCGAATTCTTTGCGCGTAATCCCGTCGATCGCGCGCTGCGTTACCGCGCCCGCTCGGCGTTTGCGCACACGCCGCAGCCCCTGTCCCCGCGCCTGCGCATGATGGCGCTCGAGTTGCCGCCCGGCAATCCGCGCAGCCGTGCGCTGGCGGCGCGCTGGGCCGGCCAGTTCGCCGATCCCGCCCAGCGCGTGCAGGCGGCGCTGCGCATGTTCGCGGGCGAGGCGTTCTACTACACGCTGTCGCCGCCGCCGCTAAGCCACGATCAGGTCGATACGTTCCTGTTCGACACGCACCGCGGCTTCTGCGAGCACTACGCGAGCAGCTTCGTCTTCCTCATGCGCGCGGCCGGCGTGCCCGCGCGCGTCGTCGCCGGCTACCAGGGCGGTGAGTACAACACCATCGGCCAGCACTACATCGTGCGCCAGTCCGATGCGCACGCCTGGGCCGAAGTCTGGCTCGACGGCCGCGGCTGGGTGCGCGTGGATCCCACCAGCGCGGTCGCACCGAGCCGCGTCGAACAGGGTGTGGACGCGGCGCTCGCCGGCGACGAGGGCAGCGCGGTGCGGGCGCTGCGCCAGCCGGGCTGGTTGCGCGATTTGCGTTGGGGTCTCGATGGCCTGGTCTACACGTGGCAGCGCTGGGTGCTCGATTACGACCACAATCGGCAACTGACGCTGTTACGCCAGTTCGGCATGGACGATCGTCTGCCGCAACTGCTGGTTGGCGGACTCGCGGCATTGACCCTGTTCGGCCTGGTACCGCTCTGGCTGCGCCGCCGCCGGCTCGATCCGTTGCAGGCAATCTACGCGCAGTTCTGCCGCGTACTGGCCCGCCATGGTTGCGAGCGTGGCGCGGCCGAGGGCCCGCAGGACTTCGCGCAACGCGCGGCGGCCGCCCTGCCGCACGCGGCGGCGGCCCTGGAAACCTTCACCGCGCGCTACGTCGCGCTGCGTTATGGCAGCGCCGGTGCGATCGGCGCCGGCAAGATTCCACCACGCCAGCTTTACGCGCTGCGGCGCGCGCTCCACGACGTCAGCCGGCAGGCCGCGCAACGCTGACAATGCCCTCGCCTGCGCCCGATGCTGCGGGTTGGCTGGGGCGGAGCGGCTGGGGCGGGGTGGCTGGGGCGGTCATTGCATCGCGCCGTCATCCGGTATATAGTTTCATACGTAACTATTACATATGAAATTAATATTCCCATGTCTTTCGAACAACGCATCGACCGGTTCTGCGCCCTGCATCCGCAAGCACCGCGCGATCTGATCCTGGCCTCCCGCCTGCTGCTGCGTTCCGCGCGCCTGCTGCGCAACCACATCGAGCGCGCGCTCGCCGACTTCGAACTCGATCTCGGCCAGTACCTCGTGCTCAGCATGCTGGCCACCGACGCCGGCGCGTCCAATATCCCGTCGGAACTCGGCATCGCCATCGACGCCACGCGCACGCAGATGACGCGGCTGGTCGATCGCCTCGAAGCCCGCGGGCTGGTACGCCGCACCGCCTCCGAGCACGATCGGCGCAGCCTCGAGCTGAGCCTGTCGCCAGCGGGCCAGCGCCTGCTTGACCGTGCCATTCCCGTCGTGCACGCCGCCTATGCCAGTGCCTGGGCACCGTTTGGAGAGAGCGGCCTTGCCACCGCCACCCGCACGCTCGGCAAGCTTCACCAATCGCTCGCGGCGCTGGAAGCCGAACAGTCTTGAACCCGCAGGCTTCACCGTGGCAGCGCATGCGCCGCATGCGCGTGCTGGGCCATCGGCACCGCCAGACGCTGCTGATGATGCTGCTCGGCCTCGCCACGGGCGTCGAGTTTCTCGAGAACATCATGTTCGTGTTCGCATCGAGCCATATCGTGGGCGGCATCGACGCCGACCCCCGCAGCTTCGCGCTCGTGCAGGCCGCCTATGCGGTCGGCAGCATGCTGATGATTCTCAAGCAGGACTGGCTCGCGCAACGCTTCGGCTATCGCCGTTACCTTACCGGCGCGCTGCTCGTCTTTATCGCGGGGACGCTCGCCGCGGCCACGAGTCCGGCGCTGCCGCAAATGGTGGCGGCGCGCTTTATCCAGGGCGTGGGTGGCGGCGCGCTGTTCACAAGCTGTCGCATCCTGGTCAACCTGCTGTTCGGGCCCGTCGACCGGCCGCGCGCCACGCGCATCTTCATGCTCGGGATCTTCGGTGCTTCTGCGCTCGCTCCGGCCTTCGCCGCCATCCTGATCGAGCGTGGCGTATGGCAGGACGTCTTTTACGGCGTGCTGCCGTTCGCGGCATTGGCCACGGTGGGCGCGTGGCTGCTGCTGCCCGATGCCGAACCCCGGCCGGATGTCGATGGCCCCGCGCTGGCGCCGCTGCTGCTGTTCGGCGTGGCCATCGTCACGCTGCAGGCGGTATTGACCGAGGCGCGCTTCGACATCTTCTCGCACCCGTTGCGGCTGGCCGCCATTACCGCCCTCGCCCTCGGCTTGCTGGCGATCTTTCTCTGGCAGCAATGGCATCACCCCACGCCCGTGCTGCCACTGCGCGTCCTGCGCGACCCGGTGTACCTGACTGGGCTGGCCATGTACTTCGTCTATTACATGATCAGCAATCTGAGCAACTACGTGTTCCCGGTGTTCGCGGAGCAGGCGTTGCGGTTTCCGCTGGCCACCACCGGCTGGCTCAATACCTTTGCGGCAGGCATCAGCCTGCTCGGCATCATGGCGTATCTGCGCGTGGCGCGCCGCCTGCCGCGCAAGAAGCCGATCATGGTGAGCGGCCTGCTCGTGATGGCGGCGGCCACGTGGTACTTCTCATGCATGCCGCCCGATATCGGCCCAGCGGGGCTGATCGTCGGCCTGGTCGGCAAGGGCCTGTTCGGCGTGATGGTCATCATCCCGATCGCGGGTCTGACATTCCGCTCGCTCAGCACGGAAGACTTCGGCCATGGTTACCGCAGCAAGAACCTGCTACGGCAGGTCGCCAGCTCGTTCGCGTCGGCATTGGGGGCGGTGTTATTGCAGAACCGGGAGTTCGCCGTGCATGACAGCCTTGTGCAGGCGCTCGGGCAACGGCCCGCGGAAACGGCGCAATGGATGGCGTCGACCCAGGCCACGCTGGTCGCACGCGGGATGGATATCAGCCACGCTCATGCGGGGGCGCTGGCCGAACTCGGCAGAATGGTGGCGCAGCAGGCGCGCCTGATTGCCTGCGAGGATCTCTACCGTCTGATCGCGGCACTGTCGCTGCTGGCGGCAGTGTTCATGCTGGTACAGCGGCGGCTCGATTAGGCTGGTCGCTACCTTGGTTCGCTACCTTGGTTCGCTACCTTGGCCGCTAATTTGGTCCGCTAACTTGGTCGGCAAACTTGATGCGACTATCTCGGCTCGACTGGCGCATTGACGCAGCCGCGAGAACAAGTCCAGAGTGGCGTCAGAACAGCGAGAGCTGCCGCATGCCAAAGCCAACGGTTTCCTCGACGCGCGCGCGCGCATGCACGAGCGAACCTTCGGTGCCCGAATAGTTGCCGGCGGCCCAGCGGTAGACCACGGGCACTTCACCGCGATCCGACAAGCGGACTTCGCCAAGTTTCTCACCGCGCTCGTTGCGGTAGTAGTGGGAACGATAGCCGCGCTCCCAGTGGGGCGGCTCAACCTTTTTGCGTCGCCGTGGCGACGTCGCGCTCGTCGACTTGCCCGACGAGGGGTGCCGGACCCGTTCGGTACCCGGCACGGCAGGGGCGCGGTTGAAATCCAACTGCATAGACTTCCTTCTTCTGTCGATTCAGCAGGAACCAGACGTGGTGGCCAAAGCCACCACACGCTTCATGCATCGCAGTCGAGATCATACCTGTTCGCGCGCGTTACGGGTGTGTTTTATTGCCCTGAAAGCGGCCTGTGGCAAGGGTTTGCGGGAGGTATACGCTACGTACTCCATCGACGTACTCCGGCTCGGTCGGCGACGGCCTCCGAGGTACGCGCGGGGGCGGCGCGAGGACGGCCTACCTGCCCTGCGCATACCGCTCCCGCGCTCCCTCGACACCGCTCGCGCCCATCGCGCGCATACCCGCGCACCACCTTCCGGTCTGCCCGATCAGCCCAGGTCGAGCGGGATGAAGATGCGTGCGTCATCGCGTTGCACCAGCAGCGCAATCTGCTTGCCGGACTTCGCCACGAGCGACTTCAGCTGGTCGGCCGAGCTGATCGGCGTACCGTTCAGCGACAGAATCACGTCGCCCGGCTGGATGCCAACCCGTGCCGCCGGCCCAGCCACGTCCTCGACCACGAGACCCCCGTCGATGCCGCTATCGCGCTTCTCGGCCGGCGTCAGCGGTCGCACGGCCAGGCCCAGACGACCACCCGCTTCGCCCGAATTCCCCTTCTGCGCGACGGCTGCATCCTTCGCCGCGCCCACCTTGACGGTCAGCGTCATCGGCTCGCCCTTGCGAATGATCTTCAGTTGCGCATCGGTACCCGGCTTGATGTCCGCCACATGTTCGGGCAAGTCGCCGGAATGGTCGATGGCGTCGTCGCCGATCTGCACGATCACATCGCCGGGCTTCAGGCCCGCCTTGGCTGCGGGGCTATCGGCCTCGACCGAATTGACCAGTGCCCCACTCGGCTTCGGCAGATTGAACGACTGCGCCAGCGCCTGGTTCACTTCCTGCACCGAGATGCCAAGCCGACCGCGTGTGACCTTGCCGTGCGCCACCAGTTGCTCCTCGACCTTGGTCGCGACATTGATCGGAATTGCAAACGACAGGCCCTGGTAGCCACCGGTCTGGCTATAGATCTGTGAGTTGATGCCGATCACTTCGCCGCGCTGGTTGAACAGCGGCCCGCCCGAATTGCCCGGGTTCACCGCCACGTCGGTCTGGATAAACGGCACATAGGTATCGTCCGGCAACGAGCGCGACTTCGCACTGACGATGCCTGCCGTCACCGTATTCTCAAAGCCATAAGGCGAGCCGATCGCCAGTACAGGCTCACCCACGCGAGTGCGCGACGGATCGCCCAGGCGCACGGTCGGCAGATTCTTGGCGTCGATGCGGATCACCGCGATATCGGACTGCGGATCGGAGCCAAGCACCTTGGCCTTGAACTCGCGACGATCGGTCAGCTTGACGGTCACCTCGGTGGCGTTATCCACCACGTGCGCGTTGGTCAGGATCAGACCGTCCGGGCTCACGATAAAGCCGGAGCCCAGCCCGCGCACGAGTTGCGGCTGCGGATTCTGCGGCATCTGGAACTGCGGGCCAAAACGCTTGAAAAACTGGAAGAGGGGATCGTCCGGGTCCATGCCCGGACCCTGTGCCGAGGTACGCTGGGCGCGCGCCGTCACGCTGATATTGACGACCGCCGGACCGTACTGGTCAACGATCGACGAGAAGTCGGTCGGCGTTGCCACCGCCACCGGGGACGACTGGGCAACCACCGGCGTGGGCGCCGCATAGCCCGGCGTGATGACTTCCTTCTGCAGGTAGGTGTAGCCCCCGGCGATAGCGGCGAGTGCTGCGATACCGAAGGCAGAGCGAGCAAGCGTCTGACGAATCATGATGTCCATCCTTTCTGTTGTCCTGGCGCTGGGGGATTCCTTGCGCGACGATGTCATCCTAGAGACGCAGACTTAAACCAGACTTAAGGGTCCGGAGCGCTTCGCATGAAGGCGTGGTATCTGGTCGAACAATGTCCCCACATGACGTATGGGCAACGCAAAATTTATCTTGCACGCAATTGAATTGCGTATAAGATATGTGCCATGGACCACGTCAATGACACCTCCGCCGCAGACGAACTGCTCCTTCTGGACCGGCAGCTCTGCTTTGCGCTGTACTCGTCGTCGCTGGCTATGACCAAGGTGTACAAGCCGATCCTAGGTGAGCTTGGACTTACTTATCCGCAATATTTGGTGATGCTGGTGTTGTGGGAACAGGCGCCGTTGACGGTGTCGGAGCTCGGCAGCCGGTTGACCCTCGATTCGGGCACCTTGACCCCATTGCTCAAGCGACTGGAGGCAAGCGACCTGGTGACGCGCGGGCGCGACCCCGCGGATGAAAGGCGGGTAGTGGTCAGCCTGACGCCGGCCGGCCGCCATCTCAAGCAGGCCGCCGCTGGCATTCCGGAGAAGATGTTGTGCGCTACGCAGTGCACGGTCGAGGAAATTCAGGCGCTGACACTGCGTTTGCAGGATTTGCGGTCTACGCTGGAGAACGCGCGGACCGATGTTTGAACCGCCGCCTGTGCGGCTTATGTGAAATGCGTGAGATCAACCTGCCCTCGGGGCATATCAAGGAGCGACAAATGAAATTGGAAAAAGTCCTGTACACCGCCCACGCAACTGCTACGGGTGGCCGTGATGGCCGCGCCCAGACGTCCGACGGTCAACTGGACATCAAGCTCGCGGTGCCCAAGGAAATGGGCGGTGCCGGCGGCGGCCTGAACCCCGAGCAACTGTTTGCCGCGGGCTATTCCGCCTGCTTTATCGGTGCCATGCGCTTTGTCGCCGGCCAGCAGAAGATCAACGTTCCGGCCGACGCCAAGATCGACGGCGCGGTTTCGATTGGTCAGATCCCCAACGGATTCGGCATTTCGGCCGAACTGAAGATTTCGCTGCCGGGCATGGATCGCCAGGTCGCACAGAAGCTGATCGAAGACGCGCACCAGGTGTGCCCCTATTCGAACGCTACGCGCGGCAACATCGACGTCACGCTGACGCTGGTCTAAGCGCTCGGGTGGCATCAAAGCAGAACGCCGGCGCTAGCCGGCGTTTTTTTATTCTTTCTTCAGGTCTTTTCAGGTCGGCGTGGGCTCGGTCTCGAGCCCATCGCAAAAGGCGCGCTTCTGCTGCGCAGTCATCCGCTTGGTCGCGATCTCCGCTTTCAACGCCTCCGATTTGGTCGCAAAGCGCATCCAGCCCAGCAACCGTACCGGCTTCCTGGCACGCGTGTACTTGGCGCCGATACCGGCAACATGCGCCGCATAGCGGCGCTGAACATCCGTCGTAATGCCGGTATAGATCGAGTTGCCTTCGCACTCGAGCAGATAGAGAAACCAGGATTGATCGTCTGCAGCCGTCATTGGCAGGGATTCATTGAGCGACAGCCACGATCATAGCGCCAGCAGTTGGCTTGCGACGCGTAAAAAACAAAACCCCCCAGCGGTAAAGCTGGGGGGTTCTGGGGATAAGAGCCTGGCGATGACCTACTTTCACACGGGTAGTCCGCACTATCATCGGCGCGGAGTTGTTTCACGGTCCTGTTCGGGATGGGAAGGGGTGGTTCCAACTCGCTATGGTCACCAGGCATGAGGGGTTGCCGGGCTGACGCGAATGCGGTCAGCGCGGCGAATCGGGGTGTAGTAAAGGTTGGGTACTGCTTGTGTATTGGGGTTGTGCTTGTACTGGCCAAGGCGGCACAGCTGAACTCGTCACTGGGCAAGACACACCAGTTATAGGATCAAGCCTTACGGGCAATTAGTACTGGTTAGCTTAACGCATTACTGCGCTTCCACACCCAGCCTATCAACGTCCTGGTCTCGAACGACCCTTCAAGGAGGTCAAGCCTCCAGGGAATCCTCATCTTCAGGCGAGTTTCCCGCTTAGATGCTTTCAGCGGTTATCTCTTCCGTACATAGCTACCCTGCGATGCCTCTGGCGAGACAACAGGTACACCAGCGGTACGTCCACTCCGGTCCTCTCGTACTAGGAGCAGCCCCCGTCAAGATTCCAACGCCCACGGCAGATAGGGACCAAACTGTCTCACGACGTTTTAAACCCAGCTCACGTACCTCTTTAAATGGCGAACAGCCATACCCTTGGGACCGGCTACAGCCCCAGGATGAGATGAGCCGACATCGAGGTGCCAAACACCGCCGTCGATATGAACTCTTGGGCGGTATCAGCCTGTTATCCCCAGAGTACCTTTTATCCGTTGAGCGATGGCCCTTCCATTCAGAACCACCGGATCACTATGTCCTGCTTTCGCACCTGCTCGACTTGTCGGTCTCGCAGTTAAGCACGCTTTTGCCATTGCACTTTAGGTACGATGTCCGACCGTACCAAGCGTACCTTCGAACTCCTCCGTTACACTTTGGGAGGAGACCGCCCCAGTCAAACTGCCTACCATGCACTGTCCCCGACCCGGATTCACGGGCCAAGGTTAGAACCTCAAACAAACCAGGGTGGTATTTCAAGGACGGCTCCACGAGAACTAGCGTCCTCGCTTCAAAGCCTCCCACCTATCCTACACAGACCGGTTCAAAGTCCAATGCAAAGCTACAGTAAAGGTTCATGGGGTCTATCCGTCTAGCCGCGGGGAGATTGCATCATCACAAACACTTCAACTTCGCTGAGTCTCGGGAGGAGACAGTGTGGCCATCGTTACGCCATTCGTGCAGGTCGGAACTTACCCGACAAGGAATTTCGCTACCTTAGGACCGTTATAGTTACGGCCGCCGTTTACCGGGACTTCAATCAAGAGCTTGCACCCCATCATTTAATCTTCCGGCACCGGGCAGGCGTCACACCCTATACGTCCACTTTCGTGTTTGCAGAGTGCTGTGTTTTTATTAAACAGTCGCAGCCACCATTTTATTGCAACCCCTTCACCCTTCTGGCGCAGGCCAGTCAAGCTACCAGGGCGTACCTTATCCCGAAGTTACGGTACCAATTTGCCGAGTTCCTTCTCCCGAGTTCTCTCAAGCGCCTTAGAATACTCATCTCGCCCACCTGTGTCGGTTTGCGGTACGGTCTCGTATGACTGAAGCTTAGAGGCTTTTCTTGGAACCACTTCCGATTGCTTCGCAGCATAAAGCCGCTCGCCCCACATCCTTGAATTCCGCGCCCGGATTTGCCTGAGCGCCTTCTCCAATGCAGGGACCGGGACTTCCAACACCCGGACAACCTTCCGCGATCCGTCCCCCCATCGCATCATACGACGGTGCAGGAATATTAACCTGCTTCCCATCAGCTACGCATCTCTGCCTCGCCTTAGGGGCCGACTCACCCTACGCCGATGAACGTTGCGTAGGAAACCTTGGGCTTACGGCGAGGGGGCCTTTCACCCCCTTTATCGCTACTCATGTCAGCATTCGCACTTCTGATACCTCCAGCATCCTTTACAAGACACCTTCACAGGCTTACAGAACGCTCTCCTACCACGCAATTGCTTGCGTCCGCAGCTTCGGTGACTGGCTTAGCCCCGTTACATCTTCCGCGCAGGACGACTCGATCAGTGAGCTATTACGCTTTCTTTAAAGGGTGGCTGCTTCTAAGCCAACCTCCTGACTGTTTTAGCCTTCCCACTTCGTTTCCCACTTAGCCAATCTTGGGGACCTTAGCTGGCGGTCTGGGTTGTTTCCCTCTTGACACCGGACGTTAGCACCCGATGTCTGTCTCCCGTGATTGCACTCTTCGGTATTCGGAGTTTGCTATGGCGGGGTAATCAGCAATAGACCCCCCAACCATGACAGTGCTCTACCCCCGAAGGTGAGACACGAGGCACTACCTAAATAGTTTTCGGAGAGAACCAGCTATTTCCAGATTTGTTTAGCCTTTCACCCCTATCCACAGCTCATCCCCTAGTTTTTCAACACTAGTGGGTTCGGTCCTCCAGTACGTGTTACCGCACCTTCAACCTGGCCATGGATAGATCATCTGGTTTCGGGTCTACACCCAGCGACTCAACGCCCTGTTCGGACTCGCTTTCGCTACGCCTTCCCTAATCGGTTAAGCTTGCCACTGAATGTAAGTCGCTGACCCATTATACAAAAGGTACGCCGTCACCCCCGAAAGGGCTCCGACTGTTTGTATGCATGCGGTTTCAGGATCTATTTCACTCCCCTCCCGGGGTTCTTTTCGCCTTTCCCTCACGGTACTGGTTCACTATCGGTCGATCACGAGTATTTAGCCTTGGAGGATGGTCCCCCCATCTTCAGACAGGATTTCACGTGTCCCGCCCTACTTGTCGTACACCTAGTTCCACAATCGTGTTTTCGCATACAGGGCTATCACCTGCTATGGCCGGGCTTTCCATCCCGTTCTGCTAACACCACTGCTAAAGAGTACAAGGCTCTTCCCATTTCGTTCGCCACTACTTTGGGAATCTCGGTTGATTTCTGTTCCTGCAGCTACTTAGATGTTTCAGTTCGCCGCGTTCGCTTCCCTTGCCTATGTATTCAGCAAGGGATGACCCATTCGGGCCGGGTTTCCCCATTCGGATATCTTCGGATCAATGCTCGTTTGCCAGCTCCCCGAAGCTTTTCGCAGGCTACCGCGTCCTTCATCGCCTGTGATCGCCAAGGCATCCACCACATGCACTTGTTCGCTTGACCCTATAACAAGTGTGTCTCCAGGATTTACATCCTCCGACACGCTCACTACAGGTCTGAGTTCTCGCGTTTGTGCCGTATTCCAAGTCATCTTTCGATCACTGGATTACATTTTGGTTGATACAATCACAACCCGGTATCGCGCATACTGCCGCGCATCTCATCAATGCGCACGCGACACCTTTACTACATCCCATATTGTTAAAGAACAGCCAATCTTGCGATTGCTTGGCAATGCCAAATGAAAGCGCTCTCTCTTGCTTCTCGAAGCAGCGCTTTCATTTGGACTACCAGGGTAGTGGTGGAGGATGACGGGATCGAACCGACGACCCCCTGCTTGCAAAGCAGGTGCTCTCCCAGCTGAGCTAATCCCCCCGCGATAACTTGGTGGGTCTGGTAGGACTTGAACCTACGACCCCCGCCTTATCAAGACGGTGCTCTAACCACCTGAGCTACAGACCCTTGGCTGTAACAGCAAACAAACCGATAAGTGTGAACGCTTGACTCCAGGACACGCGCCTCTGGAAAGGAGGTGATCCAGCCGCACCTTCCGATACGGCTACCTTGTTACGACTTCACCCCAGTCATGAACCCTGCCGTGGTAATCGCCCTCCTTGCGGTTAGGCTAACTACTTCTGGCAAAACCCACTCCCATGGTGTGACGGGCGGTGTGTACAAGACCCGGGAACGTATTCACCGCGGCATGCTGATCCGCGATTACTAGCGATTCCAGCTTCACGTAGTCGAGTTGCAGACTACGATCCGGACTACGATGCGTTTTCTGGGATTAGCTCCCCCTCGCGGGTTGGCAACCCTCTGTACGCACCATTGTATGACGTGTGAAGCCCTACCCATAAGGGCCATGAGGACTTGACGTCATCCCCACCTTCCTCCGGTTTGTCACCGGCAGTCTCTCTAGAGTGCTCTTGCGTAGCAACTAAAGACAAGGGTTGCGCTCGTTGCGGGACTTAACCCAACATCTCACGACACGAGCTGACGACAGCCATGCAGCACCTGTGTCCACTTTCCCTTTCGGGCACCTGATGCATCTCTGCTTCGTTAGTGGCATGTCAAGGGTAGGTAAGGTTTTTCGCGTTGCATCGAATTAATCCACATCATCCACCGCTTGTGCGGGTCCCCGTCAATTCCTTTGAGTTTTAATCTTGCGACCGTACTCCCCAGGCGGTCAACTTCACGCGTTAGCTACGTTACTGAAGAAATGAATCCCCAACAACTAGTTGACATCGTTTAGGGCGTGGACTACCAGGGTATCTAATCCTGTTTGCTCCCCACGCTTTCGTGCATGAGCGTCAGTCACGTCCCAGGGGGCTGCCTTCGCCATCGGTATTCCTCCACATCTCTACGCATTTCACTGCTACACGTGGAATTCTACCCCCCTCTGACGCACTCTAGCCTTGCAGTCACAAGCGCAATTCCCAGGTTGAGCCCGGGGATTTCACGCCTGTCTTACAAAACCGCCTGCGCACGCTTTACGCCCAGTAATTCCGATTAACGCTCGCACCCTACGTATTACCGCGGCTGCTGGCACGTAGTTAGCCGGTGCTTATTCTTCCGGTACCGTCATCCACCCCAGGTATTAGCCAGAGCGATTTCTTTCCGGACAAAAGTGCTTTACAACCCGAAGGCCTTCTTCACACACGCGGCATTGCTGGATCAGGGTTGCCCCCATTGTCCAAAATTCCCCACTGCTGCCTCCCGTAGGAGTCTGGGCCGTGTCTCAGTCCCAGTGTGGCTGATCGTCCTCTCAGACCAGCTACTGATCGTCGCCTTGGTGGGCCTTTACCCCACCAACTAGCTAATCAGACATCGGCCGCTCCTATTGCGCGAGGCCTTACGGTCCCCCGCTTTCACCCTCAGGTCGTATGCGGTATTAGCTAATCTTTCGACTAGTTATCCCCCACAACAGGGCACGTTCCGATGTATTACTCACCCGTTCGCCACTCGCCGCCAGACCGAAGTCCGCGCTGCCGTTCGACTTGCATGTGTAAGGCATGCCGCCAGCGTTCAATCTGAGCCAGGATCAAACTCTTCAGTTCAATACCTGTGTGGTGCCGAAGCACCTCGCTCTTTCGAGCGGTCGCTCACTCTCAGAAAACTGACTGGCTCCGTCCGAAGACAGAACCAACATGTTTTACTGTGCGAGCACTGATAACTTTTGAAGCTTCCCGAACCCTCGATCAGATCGAGACTCCGGTGCGTCCGTCATCAAGCGCCCACACTTATCGGTTGTTTGTTTGTTAAAGAACCTTGCGCTTCCGGCTTTGCCGTTCGCGCCGCTGCTGCGCTTGTTTCTGCGTCAGCAGCGAAGAAGCGAGATTATGCTGCGCTTTTCACTACTCGTCAACAGCTTCGTCAGTTTTATTTTGCTGCGCTGACGTTCCGCCGACTCCTGCTTCTACCTCTACTACCACCCGCAAACCCGCGCCGTCTGGTCGTTTCCGTTCGGCGTTGTGTTGCGAGGGGGCGAATATTAAGCGGGCCGCCCCATCTTGGCAAGCCCTTTTTTGCGATGCAGCGCAAACGATGCGAGGGACCAGTGTGCGCATCTTGATAAGGCGCGCGACAATGGTCCGCGTCCGGCCCGCGCGGGCCGCCACTGTCGAGGAGTGCGTGCGTCATGGCCATTCGCATCGTCCGTCTGGGTTCCCCTCGCAGCCAGGATGAAGGACTGCGGCTCGGCACCGTGCGGCGGCCGCCGCGGGGCGTGCCCAAGTCCGAGTTTGGCAGGCGCGACTACTACGACGTCTGGTATCCGCTGCTCTCGCCGACGCCCGAACTGGTGGCGGAAGCATTGGCCGCGCAGGATGCCGGCGACGACAAGGCATGGCGCGCGTTCGTGCGGCGCTTTCGGGCGGAAATGGCCGCGCCCGACGCCAGCCGTACGCTCGATCTGCTGGCGGCACTCTCTCATCAGACCAATTTTTCGATGGGCTGCTATTGCGAGGACGAGGCGCATTGCCATCGCTCGATCCTGCGCGAATTGCTGGTCAAGCGCGGCGCGGCGTTGATCGCGGGATGACCTGATACAAGGCCCGGCCGCGCTATGATGCGTAGCTTTGCCGGCTCCTGATATCCCATGGCCCTGAACCTGGTCTGGCTCGGATTTTTCCTGCTTGCCTTTCTTGCCGCCTGCGTAAAGCTGGCGCTTGGCGACACCGCGGTCTTCCCCGCCATGCTTGCGAGCCTGTTCGACAGCGCCCGCACCGCTTTCGAGATCTCGCTCGGGCTTGCCGGCGTGATGAGCCTGTGGATCGGCGTCATGCGCGTGGGCGAACGGGCTGGCGTGATCGACCTGTTCGCCCGCTTGGTGAACCCGCTGCTGCGGCATTTCTTTCCCGGCGTGCCGCCCGGCCATCCGGCGCAGGGCGCCATGATGATGAATGTTTCGGCGAACCTGCTCGGCCTGGACAACGCCGCCACGCCGCTGGGCCTGACCGCCATGCGCGAGCTGCAGTCGCTGAACCGCAAGCCCGATACGGCGACCGATGCGCAGATCATGTTCATCGTGCTCAATACGGCGGGCCTGACGCTGATCCCCACCTCGGTCATCGCCATCCGGCAGGCCATTGCGGTCAAGCAGGGGCTGGTGGGCTTCAATGCAGCCGATATCTTCCTGCCTACCCTGCTGGCGACCGGCGCCTCGTGCCTGGCGGGATTTCTGGCCGTGGCGTGGGTGCAGCGGCTCAATCTGCTGAAGCCTGCGGTGCTGGTGGCGTTTGCCATCGTCGCGAGCCTGCTCGGCGGGTTGCTGCTATGGCTGCGTCACGCCCCGCCCGAGCAGGTCAGCCAGATGACCGCGCTGGCGGGGAGTGGCTTCATCCTGTCGCTGATCGTGGTCTTCCTCGTATGCGGCGCGATCCGGCGCATCAATGTGTACGACGCCTTTATCGATGGCGCCAAGGAAGGCTTTGGCGTGGCGGTGCAGATCATTCCCTATCTCGTGGCGATCCTGGTCGCGATCGGACTGTTCCGCGTCACTGGCTGCATGGATGTGCTGATGCATGGCCTGACGGCGCTGTTCGCCTGGAGCGGGCTGAATACGGATTTCGTGCCAGCGCTGCCGGTCGGACTGATGAAGATTCTGTCGGGCGCCGGCGCGCGTGGGCTGATGGTCGACGTGATGACGGCCTATGGCGTCGATTCCTTCCAGGGCCGTCTGGCGGCCATCATCCAGGGATCGACGGAGACCACCTTCTACGTGCTGGCGGTCTACTTCGGTAGCGTGAATGTGCGTAACACGCGCCATGCGCTCGGTTGCGCGTTGTTCGCGGACCTGGTGGGGCTGGTCGCCGCGGTGTGGATTGCCTATCTCTTTCGCTAGCTTGTTGCGTGACCGCAACATGAATGTGCGCACTTGCAGCCATTTAAACAAACACTACTTGGTGCGTCGCAACAAGTCGTGTATATTGAAGTCTGTCTCCTCCACCACCTCGGTGGATTCCAGCCCGCGCACTAACCTGCGCGGGTTTTTTTTGCCTATTTTTTGTCCTGACCCGGAACGGACACGCGGCAAACGCCTGATCACCGGCACTTTTTTCAATAATGCGGCGCCACCCGCTTGGTCCGCACCATTCAGGGCCACTTCCTCCCATGCGTGGTGCGCCGCCGCACAGTTGCGGCGCAAACGCGGCCATAGAAGCCATTTTGTTGCGACGCAACATTGCATCCATTACAGTGTGATGCATCTGTTGTATCGTCCCCAAGCGTCCGTTGCTGCCCATGTCCGCCTTCCTGTCGTGCCTGCTCCGATACTGGCCCGGTGCCGCATTCGCGCGGCGCGGCGTGGTCTACGCGTTGTCATTTCTGGCGCTGGCGGGCACCGGCTGGCTGGTGGGCGATAGCAGCTACCTCTGGTCGGCCACCGCATCGATCTGGACCTGCCTGGCGGACCGCGAGGGCACTGCGGCGGCGCGCATGCGCGTGCTCGGCGCGGTCGGAATCGGCGGCGGTCTGGTGTGTGCGCTTGGCACGGCAGTCTCGGCGATGCCCGCGCTGGCGTTGCTGGTAGTGCTGGTGGGCGGCGTGATAGCGGGCCTGGCCGAATTGCGGGGAGCGGCGGCGTCGCTGTGCTTCAAGCTCCTGTACGTGGTGCTGATCGCGGCTTGCCTGCAGCCGCCCGTCGCCGACGTGCCGATGCTGGTCCACGCCATGACCGCGAGTGTCGACTATCTGCGCGGCGGGCTGTTTGCGTGCCTGGTAAGCCTGCTGCTGATTCCTTCGCAGCGCGACGCGCGGCCGCGGGCGCAGATCGCCGCTGCATACGAGGCGCTGCATCGCTTTGCCACCGCCCTTGCCGCGCCCGCCTTCCCGGCCGACACCATGCCGTACAAGCAGCAAATCCGGCGGCGCATCGAAGCCGCGCGCGCCGCCGTGCAGGCGCGGCGCGGCTGGCGGGATCCGGTCGGCATGCTGCGCTACGCCTATGCCGTGGCCGTGGCGGATGCCATCTTCGCCCTGCTGATCGTGGTCGCCGAATTGCGCGAACGCGCGGGAAGCGATCACCGCCTGCCGTTGCCCCACATGGCGCGATGCCTCGCGGATATCGACGAACTGGTGCGGCAAAACCTGTCCCAGCATGCCCCTGACCTGCCCGCGCTGTGCGCGATGCTGGCGCAGGAACTGCGGCGTCTGCGCAGCGAGCACAACAATGCGGGCGCACCACCGACTTACCGCTCGGCGCTGGCGGCGCTTGGACAGTTACCGGCATTCGCCCAGTGGCGCGAGAGCTTTGCATGGCCGCGGCGCGGGCTGCCGGATGCGATCGACCAGGTGGGGCTCTGGATGACCGAGCTCGCGGCGCGTGATGCGCAGGTGACGCGCCATGCGGTGCGCCTGGCGCTGGCCGGCGGACTGAGTCTGCTACCCGCGCAGATCTGGCAGTTGGGCCACGGCTACTGGGTGGCGGTGACCGTGATCATGGTGCTGAGCCCACGGCTGCAGACTACGCGCCAGATCTCGTTCAAGCGCTTTGCCGGCTCGCTCGGGGGCGCGCTGGTGGCCTGCCTGATCAGCCTGACGCAACCGTCAGCGCCAGCGGCGCTCGGCATCAGCGCAATGTTTCTGGCCGGCGCCTATGCGGGCCGGCTGGCGGGCAATGCCGCCGCGTTTGCATTCTGCCTGACGCCAGCGGTCATCCTGTTCTCGTGGACGGGCGAGCCGGCCGGGGCCAGCAGCAGCGTCGTGGCGGCGCTACGGGGCATCGATACCGCGCTCGGCTGCCTCATCGCATTGGCCAGCTATTACGTGCTGTCGCCACGCGCCGAGTTGTCGCGCGCTTTCCGGCACAGTCTAGATGCACTCGCGGTGAATGCGGTTTATCTGCGCGCGGCCATCGCGGCCGCGCGCACGCTAGCGGCCCCGACGGCCCGGCTCGAGGCGCTGCGGGTAGCAGCCGGGCGCGCTTCGACGCGCGCCGAGGAGACCCTTGCCCAGGGCGCCGCCGATATGAGCGCGGACCTTGCGGGCGCGCATCGCCAGATCCATGCCGCCGCGCGCCGCATGGCCGCGCTGGCGGGCGTGGTGCGGGCGGGGGTGGAAGCAGGCGAGGCAGCCGCGCCGCCCGCGGAGCCCGTGCAAATGCTTCTGGCCGAAGTGGAAACACGGCTGGCCGAGGTAGCTGCGCGGCCTGGCGGCAGTATCGGCAAGCCGGCCCTGCCGCTGCCGGAAGCGCCTGGAGCGCTCGGCGAGCACGAGCTGTTCCTGGTCGAACAGGCGCGCTTTGCGGGCGCGGGCATCGATGCCGGCCATGCTGCGGTGCAAACCATGCGCGCGGCGGTGGCGGCCCTGCACAGCCCTTTGCGGAGCACGGCCATATCCTAGAATGTGTGGATAACTCTCCGACACACCCGCGGTCCTACCGAACGAGGTATTGCCATGGCCGACGTATCGTTTCCGAGCAGCGCTCCCACCTATTGCGCCACCAGCCTGACGCTCTCGTGTCCGGCCCTGGTCGATGGCAACGACACCCTCTACTCGATCACGGCCGAAGCCCTGGAAAGTCATTTCGGCGCGCGTTCGCCGCGCAAGGAGGACCTGGTGGCGGCGTTTACGACCCATCGTCCACGCATCGAGCAACTGGCCGAAACCTTGTTCGAGCTGACCCACGCGCGCCAGATCTGCCTGCGCAGCGGGCACTTTCGCTTTGCAGGCTGATGCGGGCTGATCTTGCCGACTGACTGCCGGGACTGAGCGCCGGGCCGACCGGACGCCTATTCGGCGACCTGGCCGCGCACCAGCAGCACCGGCATCGTTGCCTGGCGAATCACCGCTTCGGCCACACTGCCAAGCACCAGCCGCCGCACACCGCGCCGGCCATGCGTGCCGATGACGAGCAGATCGCCGCCCCACTCGCGCGCGGCTTCGGAGAGCGACGCGGCGACATCGCCAACTACCGCCGGTTCAGTCACCAGGCGCGTCTCGAACGGGATGTTGGCGGCCGTCAGCCGCGCCGCGGCGGATTCCAGCGCCTTCTTGCCGCTGTCCACGTACGCCTGCTCCATCTGCGTGATATCGAAATAGCCGGCGTCGAACAACATCACGCCGCGATCGACGATGAACATCGCCAGTACGGTCGCCCCGCTACTGCCGGCCACGCGGATGGCTTCATCGAGCGCGAGATCCGACGTTGCGCTCCCATCCACCGCGACCACGATCCTGCCGTAAGCTGCTTTCGTCATTGCGCTGTCTCCCAAGTGAACTCGTATGGATACTACTCCGCCGATTGCGCAGCGTAAGTAACCTCACACTGAAAATGCGCAGGCAAATGCCTACGGCTTGCGCCATATCAGGCCCCCGGCAGCCTGGTGCGCCGGTGCCGCCGCAGATTCCGTCCATCGGCCCCCACTTAAATTGACCGACCGGTCGGCTTATATATATAGTAGCCACGTTGCCGCCGTGCCGCGCACGGCTGTCCCCAACCCGGAGGCAAGGAGGCGTCATGTACACCCAGAGCCTGGATCTGCCCGGCCAGCCCCACGCCGTGGAAGTGAACGTCGACGACCGCCAGGCGGCGTTCGACGCGCGCATCGCGGCGGATCACAAGGTCGAGCCGCAGGACTGGATGCCCGAGGCGTACCGCAAGACGCTGGTGCGCCAGATCTCGCAGCACGCGCATTCCGAGATCATTGGCATGCAGCCGGAGGGCAACTGGATCAGCCGCGCGCCGTCGCTCAAGCGCAAGGCGATCCTGCTGGCGAAGGTGCAGGACGAAGGCGGGCACGGACTTTATCTCTACAGCGCGGCGGAGACGCTGGACGTCTCGCGCGAGGCCCTCGTCGATGCGCTGCATACGGGCCGCGCCAAGTATTCGTCGATCTTCAACTACCCCACCCTCACATGGGCCGATGTCGGCGTGATCGGATGGCTGGTAGACGGCGCCGCCATCATGAACCAGATCCCGCTGTGCCGCTGCTCTTACGGCCCGTATGCGCGCGCCATGATCCGCATCTGCAAGGAGGAGTCGTTCCACCAGCGCCAAGGCTTTGACGCGCTGCTGGCGATGATGCGCGGCACCGAGGCGCAGCGCGCGATGGTGCAGGACGCGGTGGACCGCTGGTGGTTTCCGGTGCTGATGATGTTCGGCCCGCCCGACGCGGCCTCGACCAACAGCGCGCAGACGATGGCCTGGGGCATCAAGCGGATTTCCAACGACGACCTGCGCCAGAAGTTTGTCGATGCGACGGTGGAACAGGCGCGCGTGCTGGGCGTGACGCTGCCGGACCCCGGCCTGCAGTGGAATGCGGAGCGTGGCCACTACGACTACAGCCCGCTCGACTGGGACGAATTCTGGCGCGTGATCAACGGCGACGGGCCGTGCAACCGCGAGCGCCTGGCCACGCGCGTGCGCGCGCATGAGGAAGGCGCCTGGGTCCGCGAGGCGGCGCTGGCCCATGCCGCGCGGCACGACGACGCCAAAGCGGCCTGAGGAGGAATGCAGATGGATGGCAAAGAGATGCACGACGAGGGGCGCAAGGAGGTGCACAAGGAGGTGCACAAGGCCGGGCGCAAGGAGTGGCCGCTGTGGGAAGTGTTCGTGCGCAGCAAGCAGGGACTCGAGCACAAGCATTGCGGCAGCCTGCACGCGGCGGACGCCCGGCAGGCGCTGCATATGGCGCGCGACGTGTACACGCGGCGCCAGGAGGGTGTCTCGATCTGGGTGGTGCCGTCGACGGCGATCACCGCGAGCGCGCCCGAAGAGAAGGCCGAGCTGTTCGACCCCATGGCCGACAAGATCTACCGGCACCCGACGTTCTATGCGTTGCCGGATGAAGTCAATCACATGTAGGGCTGCATCATGACGTCATCGCTCTCCACCGTTGTCGACGACGAGCTGTCGCTGGCGCGCACGACCGGGTTGGAATATGTGCTGCGCCTGGCCGACAATGCGCTGATCCTCGGCCAGCGCAACGCCGAGTGGTGCGGCCACGGGCCCGCGCTCGAGGAAGATATCGCGCTGGCCAATATCAGCCTCGACCTGATCGGGCAGGCGCGCCTGCTCTACACCCACGCCGGCACGCTCGAGGAGGACCTGACCGGGCGCGCGCGCCAGGAAGACGACTACGCGTACTGGCGCGACGAGCGCGAATTCCGCAACTGGACGCTGCTCGAGCTGCCGCACCACGGCCCGCTGGCGGGCACCGCGCGCGCGCCGCGCGACTATGCGGTGACGACCGTGCGCAATTTCCTCTACAGCGCGTTGATGACCGAGCTATGGGCGGCGCTGGAGGCCAGCCGCGACCCTGGCCTGGCGGCGATTGCCGCCAAATCGGTGAAGGAGGCGCGCTACCACCTGCAGCATGCGGCGGGCTGGATGGTGCGGCTCGGCGATGGCACCGAAGCGTCGCACGCCCGCATGCAGCAGGCGCTCGACCACCTGATGCCGTACACCAACGAATGCTTCGAGGCCGACGGCGTGGAACGCGAAGCGGCCACGCAGGGCGTCGGGGTGGCACCGGCCGATCTGTACGGCGCATGGGACGCCACCGTGCGCGAGGTGGTGGAGGCGGCCACGCTGCGCCTGCCCGCGCCCACGGCCTTCCTGTCCACGGGCAAGCTCGGCGTGCATTCGGAACATATGAGCTATCTGCTGGGCGAGATGCAGAGCCTGGCGCGCGCCCATCCCGGCGCGCAATGGTAACGCGGAGCGACGCGGTGAGGATGCCAGGCGCGCCGCACGGCGGCGATCGCATCGCGCGGGCCTGGGCGGCGCTCGAAGCCGTGCCCGACCCCGAGATCCCGGTGGTTTCGATCCGGGATCTCGGCATTTTGCGCGAGGTACGGCTCGGCGCCGATGGCGCGACGCTGGAAGCGGTGATCACCCCCCACCTACTCGGGGTGCCCGGCGATGGCGCAGATCGAGGCCGATATCGGCCACGCGCTCGATCGGGCCGGCCTCGCGCCCTGGCGCGTGCGGACCGAGCTGGCACCGGCCTGGACCACCGACTGGATTTCGGCGGCGGGCCGCGCGCGCCTGCGCGAGTACGGCATTGCGCCGCCGGGCGCGCAGGCGGCCAGCGGCCCGCAGCCCCTGCGCTTTGTCGGCCGGGGGCGGATCGGGGCCGCGACGGGCGCCGGCGCAGCGGCGGCGGGCGTACCCTGCCCGCGCTGCGGCGGCACGCATACCGAGGAGCTGGCGCGCTTTGCCTCGACCGCCTGCAAGGCGCTGTACCGGTGCCTGGACTGCCGCGAGCCGTTCGACTATTTCAAACCCTACTGAGCCATGACCCCACAGTTCCATCCGTTGCGTGTGGCGCAGGTGCGCCCGGAAACCGCCGATACGGTCTCGATCGCGTTCGAGGTGCCGGCCGCGCTGCGCGACGCATACCGGTTCACGCAGGGGCAGTTCCTCACGCTGAAGGCCGCGGTGAACGGGCACGAACTGCGCCGCTCGTACTCGATCTGCTGCGGCGTACAGGACTACGATCAGCGCGGCGAACTGCGGGTGGCGGTCAAGCGTGTCGCGGACGGGGTGTTCTCGCGCTGGCTGCACGACACCGTGGCGCCGGGCCAGGCATTCGAGGTCATGACGCCGGACGGCCGGTTCCATGTGCCGCTCGATGCCGGCGCCGCGCGGCACTACGTCGCGTTTGCGGCCGGCAGCGGTATCACGCCGGTGCTATCGCTGATCCGCACCACCCTGGCGCATGAGCCTGCCAGCCGGTTCACGCTGGTCTACGGCAACCGGTCCGTGGACAGCATCATCTTTTCCGAGGCGCTCGAGGACCTGAAGAACCAGTACCTGTCGCGCTTCACGCTCTACCACGTACTGTCGCGCCAGCCGCAGGAGGTGGAACTGCTGCATGGCCGCCTGGACCGCGAACGGGTGGCGGCATTCCTGTCCACGCTAATTCCGGCGGACGATATCGACGCGGCCTTCGTCTGCGGACCGGCCTCGATGATCGACGAGGTGGAGGCGGCGTTGCGCGATGCCGGCGTGGATCCGCATCGGATCCACGCCGAACGCTTCGGGGTGCCCGTCACCCCGCAGCAACGCCGGCCGGACGACCACGCCGGGCATGGCGCCCCGGCCGGCACCGCCGAACTGGTGGTGGTGCTGGACGGCAAGCAGCACCGCATGCGCCTGCCGATGGACGGAGCCAGGGTACTGGACACCGCGCTGGCGGCCGGCCTCGATCTGCCGTATGCGTGCAAGGGCGGGGTCTGCTGTACCTGCCGTGCGCGGGTGCTCGAGGGCCAGGTGGCAATGGAGAAGAATTACACGCTGGAGGCGTGGGAGATGGACAAGGGATTCGTGCTGACCTGCCAGGCGCGCGCGCTCACGCCACGCGTGGTGGTGAGCTACGACGAACGCTGAAGGGTCGCGCTTGGCCGCGCGCCGTGATTACAATGGCGAACAAGACGCGCCGCTGCCCTGCGGCGCCGGCGATCCGGGACGCGTCGACTTACTCATACCATCACGGCCATGCAATATATCCATGTCGTCAACGGCGATGTCGCGGGCAACACCATGCGCCAGGCACTGGCACAGGCGGCGCGCCCCGATCCGGTGGTCGTGCTGCGCGACGACCTCGCAGTCGGTCCCATCGTCGATGTCGACAGCACCGGGCTGATCCGCTCGGGATTCTGGCAGCGCGTGGCGCCGCACACCGACATCGACTTCGCAGCCGAAATGCGCCAGGCACTCGACCAGCTGCAGGCGCTGCGGCGCGACGACATGGAGGTCGCCATCTGGCACGGCCAGAGCGCCTCGGACCAGCTGATGCTGCGCCGCGTGGTGTCGCACCTGTACCAGGCGCCGCAGCGGATCAACGAGGTGGCGATGGACCTGCGTGAACTGGAAGCGCCCGTGCACGGCAATCTCACGGCCATCGGCATGTATCCGGCAGCCCGGCTCGCGCGCCGTTTCTCGACCATCGCTCCGGTGTCGGTCCTGCGGCTGGGCCGGCTGGGCTACGAATGGCAGCAGAACGTCAAGGAGAACGCCGATGTGCGGCTGTGGAAGGGCAACACCATCGTACCGGCCGCCTATCACAACGTGGATGACGTGATCCTGGAACGCGCTCCCGACGCGTGGACCCCGGCGGCACAGGTGGTGGGGAGCGTGATGGGCGCCATCGAGGGATTGCTGGCCAGCGACTGGTTTGTGTTCTGGCGCTGCCGCGAGCTGGTCAGCAGCGGGCAACTGGAGCTGCGCGGCAATGCCGACTCGCTGCAGACCTGCGAGCTGCGCCGCCATCCGGCCCTGAGCGCCGAATAACCGCACGGACCCGAGCCTCCATGGCCAGAACCAAGGCGCCCGACTTCGAGGCGCAGCGCGAACAGATTCTGGAGCTGGCCGCGGCCGCCTTTGCCGCGAGCAGCTATCCCAGTACCTCGATGTCGGACCTGGCCGCCGCATGCGGTACGTCCAAGGCGCGGCTTTACCACTACTACGAGAGCAAGGAAGCGATCCTGTTCGACCTGCTCGACCGCTACACGCGTCGGCTGATGCGGATCGCCACCGAGGTGCCCGCCGAGGGCGAACGCAAGGGCCGCTCCGAACAGGAACGTTTTGCCGAATTGCTGCGCGCCTTCCTGGGCGAGTACGAAACCTCGCAGACCCGGCATATCGCGCTGATCAACGACGTGAAGTTTCTGGCCGCGGCACAGCGCGACCAGATCCTGCAGCGCGAGCGCGATGTGGTGGCCGCCTTTGGCCGACAGCTGCGGCTGGCCTATCCCACGCGGGTGACCGCGGAGAACCAGACCGCGCTGACCATGACGGTGTTTGGCATGATCAACTGGACCTTCACCTGGCTCAAGCCCGGCGGCCGGCTGTCGTACGCCGCGTTTGCGGAGATGGTGATCGACCTGCTGGAAGGCGGGCTGGCGCGGCCGCCGCGCTAGCGCACCGGCGCGCCGGTGCGTGCGCGGCATCGCGCCGGGTCGCCGGTCCACTCCGATTCAGGTCCACTCCGATTCTTCGCGCTTTTTGCGCTGTTCGCGATCCTGCCGGAACATTTCCTCAAGCTCGTCGCGCGCCTGGCGTGCCAGCGAGAACAGCTTCTTCTTGTCGGTGTAGTGCGGGTAGAAGCGGTCGATGGCGGCGATATTGTGCCGGCGGAAGCGTAGCGCCGAATTGCGCGCGTCGGTCGGGTCGAAGCCGAGCCCTTCCAGCACACGCCGGCCCATCATCAGCGAACCTTCGAACATCTCGCGCTCGAAGGTATCCACGCCGCGGTCCTTGAGCTGGTAGACGTGCGAGACATGGCGGGCCCGTGCGTAGATCTTGAGATCGGGCCAGCGTTCGCGCACGCGATCGATCAGTTGCAGGTTGTCTTCCATGCCGTCGATGGCCACCACGAGGATCCTGGCGCTGCCGGCGCCGGCGGCTTCCAGCAGATCGACGCGGGTGGCGTCGCCATAGAACACCTTCATGCCGAACTCGCGCAGGAATTCGATCTGGTCGGGATCGTGGTCGAGCACGGTGACGCCGATGCCCTGCGCGTACAGCAAACGACCGATGATCTGGCCGAAGCGGCCGAAGCCGGCGATGATCACCGGGTTGTTCTGCGGCGGAATCACATCATCCGGTCGGCGCGTGCTCTTGATGCCTGGCGCGACAAAGCGGTCATACAGCAGCAGCAGCAGCGGGGTGGCCACCATCGACAGTGCCACGATCAGCACCAGCAGCGCCTCGATCCGCGCCGGCAGCAGCCCGGCGCCGCCGGCGACCGAGAACACCACGAACGCGAATTCCCCGCCCTGCGAGATCAGCAGGGCGAACAGCAGCCACTGGCTGCGGGCGACGCCAAAGCGGCGCGCCAGCAGCACGAGGACACCCGTCTTGACCAGCACGAAGCCGGCCACGAGCCCAAGCACGCGCCAGGGCGCCTGAGCCAGGATGGCGAAGTCGATCGACATGCCGACCGCCATGAAAAAGAGGCCCAGCAGCAGGCCCTTGAACGGCTCGATATCGGCCTCGAGCGCGTGGCGGTACTCGGAGTCCGCCAGCAGCACGCCGGCCACAAAGGTGCCAAGCGCCATCGACAGGCCTACCGCGTCCATCATCAGCGCGATGCCGACCACCAGCAGCAGCGCAAACGCGGTGAACATCTCGCGCATGTCGGTACGCGCGATAAAGCGCAACGCCGGCCGGACCAGGTAGCGGCCGCCGACCACCACGGCACCGATCACGCCCACCGCCTTGACGGCCGTGATCCAGTGCGGGGTACCGGTGCCGGCCGCGCCTACCGCCGCCGGCGCATCCATGGCCAGCAGCGGCAGCAGCGCGATCATCGGGATCGCGGCGATGTCCTGAAATAGCAGAATGCCGAAGCTGGCGGCTCCCGCCGGCGTGCCCATCAGGTTGCGCTCGGCGAGTGTGGCGAACGCGATCGCGGTGGAGGACAGCGCGAGGCCAAGCCCGGCTACTAGCGCAACCTGCCACGGCGCGCCGATCAGCGCCGCGAGCAGGCCGATGGCCAACGCGCACGCCGCCAGCTGGATGGTGCCGTAGCTGAAGATGGTCTTGCGCAGCACGCGCAGCTTGCGCGGCTCGAGTTCGAGCCCGATGACGAACATCATCATCACCACACCGAATTCGGAGAAGTGGAGAATCGATTCGACATTGGTGACCAGACGCAGCGCGAACGGCCCGATGGCCGCGCCCGCGAGCAGATACCCCAGCACCGCGCCCAGGCCGAGGCGGCGCGCCAGCGGCACCACCGCCACGGCGGCCACAAGGAATACCAGCAGGGCGATCAGGAAGTCGTGCTGATTCATGGCTCGACCTCCTGCGAGGCTTCTGTCTCCGGCTCGATATCGGGCGGCAGCGGCGAGGACGGCGACAGATGGCGTGCGACGTGTTCGATATGGTGCGCGAGCGCGTCGGCGTCGGCATTGTCGGCGTCGTGCAGGACGATTGGGTCGAGCCAGTCCATGCCGCAGCGGGTGGCGGTCTGCTGCAGCGGCAGCAGGAAGTCCTCGATGGGCCGGCCGTGCATGCCATCCGGGCCGTAGGCGTCGGCCTGGCCACCTGTGCTGACCACGACCAGCATCGACTTGCCGCGCAGCGCGGTGCCACCCGGACCATAGGCCCAGCCGAATTCCAGCACATCGTCGAGCCACAGCTTGAGCAGCGCCGGCACGCTATACCAGCGCAGCGGGAACTGCAGCACGATGACATCGGCGGCGGAGACGGCGCGCTGCTCGGCCACGGCGTCGATGTCGTAGTCGACATAGTGGCGGTAGAGATCACGGACTTCCACGTGCGGCAACTCTGCCAGGGCTTCCGCGAGCGGATGATTGACGCGTGAGCGGCGTGGCGCAGGATGCGCATAAATCACTACGATCGGCGGCTCGTCGATCGATTCGGGAGCATTCGGAGCGGTCAAAATTTTCTAGGCGGCGAAGCGGGCGTCCGTGTCGCGTTGCAGCAAATCCACAGCGCGACAACACGTGACGCCGCAGGCGCACAGGTAAGTGGTTGAAATTGTTGATTTTTATAAACACGCCCGCGGGCGGGCCCGGGATGGCGCGACGGTAACTTACGCGAGGCTGACAAATCCACTACAATACTTTCCGCAATGCAGCAACCTAGTGTTTGCCCGAAGGTTTGCCCGAAGTTTGCTCGAAGGTCTACCCGAGCGCTTGCTCGAAGTCGGGTTTTCCGGGCCTCGGGTTTTCCGGGCCGATACGGACGCTATTTTTATACTGAATACCTGTCAAGGAAACCCAAGTGAATCCGCTCGAACTGAGCAAGGCCGTCGGTGCCGTCTCCGACGAAGATCTTCGCCGTGCCGCCGAGGCCAGTCAGGCTGCCCAGCGTGCCACCGTCCTGGTGCGCGAGCTGGCTGCTCATCATCGCTCCCGGCTTGCCAAGCATTTTCTCGCCCTCGGCGAGGAGGATCGCCTGCTCCGTTTTGGCCAGTCGGTGGGCAACCACGTGATCGAGGCGTACGTCGACAGCATCGACTTCGATCATGACAGTGTGTTTGGCGTGTATGACGAGCATCTGGAACTGGTCGGCGTCGGCCATTTTGCCAATCTGCGTGACAATGCCCAGGGCCGCGTGGCCGAATTCGGCGTCTCGGTTTCGCGGAGCGCGCGTGGCCGTGGCATCGGCAGCGCCCTGTTCCAACGCGCCGCCATCCACGGCCGCAACAACAATGTGCGTACGCTCTACATGCACTGCCTGTCGCGCAACGCCGCGATGATGCATATCGCCAAGAAGGCCGGCATGAAGGTGCAGTACGCGTACGGCGAAGCCGATGCGTACCTGGAACTGCCGCCGGCCGATACGGTCAGCCGGCTGACCGAGGCGCTCGACGAACAGGTCGCCGACCTCGACTACATGGTCCGGCGCAATCTGCGCGACGCGCGCCGCTTTGGCCTGCGTTTCTGGCGGTCGCTGTTACCGCAGAAACGCACGGTCTGACGGTCCCGCGCGACCTGGCAGCAACAGACAAACGGCGCACCGCGATGGTGCGCCGTTTTGCTTTCGGGGCCTGAACTGGGTGCCAGGCGTGCGGGCGGCGGGCGTAATGCGGTCCGCCGCAGCAAACGTCAGCCTCCGGCCACCGGCAGGGCGGTGGTGTCCTTGATGGATTCGAGCGCAAAGCTCGAGCGGACGTCGATCACGGACGGATGCGCGAGCAGTTGTTCCTGCATGAAGCGCGCAAAGTGCTCCATGTCCTCGACATAGACCTTCAGCAGCAGATCCATCTCGCCCGTCATCGCGTGGCAGGCGGCGACTTCGGGCCAGGTGGCGATGGCGGCGCGGAACAGGTCGAGCGGCGCCTTGCCCTTGGGCGTGCCGCCCTGCTTCTCCAGCCTGACGTTGATGTACGCCAGCAGCCCGAGCCCGATCTTGTTGGGCTCCAGCAAGGCGGCGTACTGACGAATCACGCCAATTTCCTCGAGCCGCCGGATGCGGCGCAGGCAGGGGCTCGGCGACAGATTCACACGCTCCGCCACTTCGAGGTTGGTCAGCCTCCCGTTGGTCTGCAATACCTCGAGGATCTTTCGATCGATCTTATCCAGCTCCACCTTGCTCACGGTTTGTTGCTCCGCAATATGTATGTCGGCAATTTTTTTGCGCAAATTTAACAAGTCGTGCACAAGCCTGCAATTTTTTTGATGCCGGACCCGTACTTTCCCTAGCTCGCACGACCTCGTGCGGCCGCGAAAGAGAGGCAAGAGTGGTGCCAACGCCTTGCGCCGGCAATAAAAAACGCGACCCGAAGGTCGCGTCGTGAGTTTCGCCGAGGCCTCGCGGCCGATCGCTCAGCTGCCGCTAGTGGACGGTGCGCCGGCCGGTGCCGAGGCACCGGGGCCGCGATGCTGCATGCGGTCGCGGTGCATCTTCTGCATCGCCGAGCGGATTTCATCCTGCGTGACCTTGCCATCCTTGTTGGCATCGATCTGGTCGAAGCGGCTGGCCATGCGCGGGAAGGCGGCCTTCATTTCGTCGCGTGTCAGCGCGCCGTCGCCGTTCTTGTCCGCTGCCTTGAACCTGGCGTCGAACTCGGCCTTCATCTGGCTGCGCCGGGCTTCCCACTGCGCCTTGTGAAAGGCCGCGAGTTCGGACTTGTCCAGCTTGCCGTCGTGGTTGGTATCGATCTTGTTGAACAGCGCGTCGGCCTCTGCCTTCGAGATCGTGCCATCGCCGTCGGTGTCCACCGACTTCAGCCACATGCCGCCGCCATGGTGATGATGCTTGCCACCGTGATGTCGCGCGCCGCCCGGAGCGGGCATCGCCTGGGTGGCGGCGGGTGCGGTCGACGTCGTCGGTGCGGGGGTCGTCTGGGCAAAGGCAGTGCCCACGGCGAGGAACGCCGCGGAAGCGGCCAGGAAGGTCTTGATGGTCTGCGTCTTGTGGTTGCGTAGCATTGTCCGTGCTCCTTTTCATGCGTTGGGCATGTACGGATTAGAACGCAGACCTGATGACGAAGTTGGCGGATTTAATACGATGTTACCGGGCTCACAGATGGGCGGGAATGCCGTAATCGCGCGAAATCAAAGTCAAATATTGCGCGGCGCCGCATTATTGGCGCGGCACGGCCTGCTCGTTGGGAATGCCCTGGGGGTTATACCCGGGCGGGGCCGGAATGCTCTGGCCGTGCTGGAACTGCGGCGGCTGGAAGGATTGGGACTGGGGTTGCGGCTGCGCGGATGGCTGGGCCGATGGTGGGGCCGACTGTACCGGCGCGGCCTGCGTTACCACGGGCGCCGGCGGGGCCGGCGCGGGCATTGGTGTGGAAAGCGGCGCGGCCGCGCCCGACGGAGGCGCCGCGGCGACGCTGCCGATCTTGCCCGGCACCGCCACGTTCTGCACCGGCAGCGCGATTTCCTGGCGCACGCCGTTGCGTTCGATCACGATGCCGCGGCTGCGGATTTCGACCAGCTTGATCTGCGACGACAGTGCGGCACCCGCGCGCACAGCCTTGGGCGTGCCGTCGTCGAGCGCGAGAATCGCGGCGCTCGGTCCGCCGCCGTCGACATCGGCCACCACGCCGATCAGCTTGACGTCGCGTACGCCGGCCTGCACCGTGCCGCCGAACAGTGTACCGAGCGCACCGGTTTCCATCGCCTCGGTCTGGGCCACACGCGCGGTCTGCGGTACCGCGATGGTTTTCATCGCACTGAACGTGAGCACCCAGTGCGTGGCCAGCGCGCACAGCGCCACGAAGCAGACGAGGCTGGCCAGACGCGGCAGCCAGGCGGCGGAGGGGTCGAGGCGGAATGCAGGCCGCAAGGGCCGGGAGATCGCAGGCACGGGTACGGGTGGTCGGGTCGATTCAGCGACAAGCGTACCAGAGCCACAAGGCAACTGTCTGTCACACACGACCGACAGTTGCCCGCGCTCACCCGATCAAAGCAGATCGTCGAGCAGGTCGGGGCCGAACACCTCGCGGTGGATATGTTCGACCGGCACGCCGGCGGAGATCAGGGCATGGCGCTGTGCCTGCATGAAGCCGAGCGGGCCACACATATAGAAGCGGCCGTCGGCGAAGTGCGCGGTGTCCTGATGATCGAGCAGCGCGCGGATCGGCATGGTGCCGGCGTGATGGTAGTCCTGCCCGGAGACGTCGGTCGCGGCCGGCGTCTCGTAGCTGATGTGCGTATGAAGCTTCGACATCCGGCCACGCGCCCAGACCAGATCGTTGCGGTGCGCGTGATGGCCGCCATGGCGCGCGGCGTGGGCGAACAGCACCGGCCGATGGGGATTCTCCACCGCGAGTGTGCGCAGCACCGACATCATGGGCGTGACCCCGATACCCGCGGACAGCAGTACCAGCGGCGCCTTGTCGTCCAGTTCGGGGGCGAAGTCGCCGTAAGGCGCGCTCACGTGCAGGGTCGTGCCGACCTCGACGTTGTCGTGCAGCCAGTTGGAGACGGCGCCGGCCGGGGTTTCGGCACCGCCGGCCTCGCGCTTGACCGAGATCCGCCAGGTGGGCAGGCCGCGCTCGCCGGACAGCGAGTACTGGCGCAGCTGACGGCCGCCGTCGGCAAAGTTCACCTCGACGGTGATGTACTGGCCAGGGGCGAAATCGCGCAACGGCGTGCCATCCGCGGCGGCCAGCGTGAATGCGACCACGGTCTCGCCCTGGTCCTCGCGGGCCACCACGCGCACGGGAATCAGCTCGCCCGGGGCCATGCCGCTGCGCTGGTACAGGCGCGCCTCGGCGGCGATCAGTTCACCGGCGAGCAGCCAGTAGGCTTCGTCCCAGGCGGCGATGAGGTCGGGCGTGGCGGCGGCGCCGAGCACGGCCGAGATGGCGCCGAGCAGGTACTTGCCGACGATCGGATAGTGCGCCGGCGTCAGCCCCCACCGAGACGTGCTTGTGCACGATGCGCTCCAGCACCGGCGCAAGCGCGTCGGCACGGTCGATATTGGCCGCGTAGGCAAAAACCGCCGCCGCCAGCGATTGCTGCTGCGCTCCGTTGGCCTGGTTGCCCATGTTGAACAGGCGCGTCAGCTCGGGGCGCGCCGCGAACATCTCGCGGTAGAAATGCGTCGTGATGGCGAGGCCATGCTCGCGGAGGACGGGAACGCTCGCGTCGATGTAGGGGCGGGAAGCAGCGGACAGCATCTGGAATAACTCCGGTTTAATCATGCATCCAATATGCATGATTTTGCTCACAATAAAGCCGGCGCGCGCGGATGCGGTACCCGGTTGATTCGGGCGACCTCAGGCCGTGCGCCGGCTCAGGTAATCGCGATGCAGACTGATGATCGACTCGGCGGTACGGCTGTTGCCGGAGACATCGGCGAGCGTGAGGCCGTCGAGCGACCGGTAGAACGCTTCCTCTGCCTCTTCCAGCGCGCGCTTGAGCCGGCAGTTGCCGTTGAGCGCGCACGGCGGATCCGAGCAGTCGATCACCGACTTGTGCCCTTCCAGCTCGCGCAGGATGGTGCCGACCGACAGGCGCTCGGCCCCGGGGCCCAGTTGCAGGCCGCCGTGGCGTCCGCGCGTGGCCGCGATCCAGCCGAGCTTCGACAATCGCGCCGCCACCTTGACGAGGTGGTTATGCGAGATGTCGAATTGCTGGCCGACCTCCGCGATGGTGATCGGCCGGCTGCCGTCGCCGCGGGAGACATACATCAGCATCCGCAACGCGTAGTCGGAAAAGCGGGTCAGTTGCATCGTGAGGCCAATGATAGATAAGGTGCATCGCGAATGCAAGATATGTTCGCGACAACGTTCGACGAAATGTGCAACGGAATGCGCCCGCACATAAAACGGTCATGCCCGTGGCGTTATACTGGCTGGCCATTCCGGCCTCGCCGATGTTGCCCGGCGCGGATGACCCGGCAGACACGGCACAAGGCCAGACACGATGCACAGATTCGTCACCTCCGCACCCCGTTCGCAACCGACCCGTCCGACCCGGCTGAACCGTTGTTCCCGCGCCCACCGCGTGCGTGGCTTCACCCTGATCGAGATCATGGTGGTGATCGTGATTCTCGGGGTGCTGGCGGCGCTGGTGGTGCCCAAGATCATGAGCCGCCCGGACGAAGCCCGCGTGGTGGCCGCGCGCCAGGACATCTCCTCGATCATGCAGGCGCTCAAGCTGTACCGCCTCGACAACGGCCGCTACCCGACCACCGAGCAGGGCCTGCCGGCGCTGGTGAGCAAGCCGACCACGGAGCCGGTGCCCAACAACTGGAAAGGGGAAGGCTACCTCGAGAAGCTGCCCAAGGATCCCTGGGGCCACCCGTACCAGTACCTGAACCCGGGCGTGCGCGGCGAGATCGACGTGTTCAGCTTCGGCGCCGACGGCCAGGCCGGCGGCAATGGCAACGACGCCGATATCGGCAACTGGGAATAAGCCCCTCCCCGCTCATGTTGCCGGCGTCGTCGCGCGGCCCTGCCGCTCTCTTTCCACGGCGCCGGCCGGCCGGCTTCACCCTGCTGGAATTGCTGGTGGTCATGGTGATCGCCGGCATCGTCATTTCGCTGGTGGCGGTCAATGCCTCGCCCAACGAGCGCGGCCGCGTGCTGGACGACGGCCAGCGCATCGCCCGCCTGTTCGAACTTGCCCAGGAAGAAGCGCAGCTCGGCGCCCGGCCGCTGGCATGGGAGGGCGACCGGTCCGGCTGGCGTTTCCTGGAAGCCACGCCCCAGGGCTGGCAGCCGATGCGCGCCGACGTCTTCGCCCCGGGCCGATGGCGGCTGGCGATGGACGGCGTGACCATTACCGAGGGCGGGCGCTCCGCCGGCAATGGCGGCAATGGCGCGATGCGCCTCGTGTTCGGCCGCGAGCTGGTCGACGGTCCGCAGCGGCTGGTCCTCGTGCGCGGCCCCATCCGCGTGGACGTGACCGGCGACGGCAGCGGCCGTTATACCGCCACGGCGCTGCCATGAAGCGAGCGCAACCCTGCCGTCGCCCGGCCGCGGGCTTCACGCTGATCGAGGTCCTGGTGGCGCTGACCATTCTGGCGGTGGCGCTGACCGCCGCCATGCGCGCAATGGGCTCGATGGTGGAGTCCGGCATGGCGCTGCAGAGCCGCATGCTGGCCGAATGGAGCGCCGAGAACCACTTCGCCACCCTGCGCCTGTCGAAAACCTGGCCCGCGCCGGGCACGCGCGGCTACGACTGCCCGCAGGGCGGCACGCCGCTGTGGTGCGAGGAAACCGTCTCCGGCACACCGAATCCGTCGTTCCGCCGCGTGGAGATCGCGGTGTACCCGTCCGCCGGCAACAAATCCGTGCGGCTTGCCTGGCTGGTCACGATCGTTCCCAATGAAACGCGCAACATGCTCTGAGCGCGCCAGCCCCGCCCGCCGCCCACGTGGCCCGCATGGCCCGCATGGCCCGCATGGCCGCCGCGGTTTTACGCTGCTGGAGATGCTGGTCGCCATCACGCTGCTGGCAGTCATGGCCGTGATCGGCTGGCGCGCGCTAGATTCGCTCACGCGCAGCCGCGAGCGGCTGACCGACCACGACCTGCGACTGGACGCGCTCAAGGTGCTGTACGGCCAGTTCCAGGCCGACTGCGAGCACCTGGCCACGCCCGTGCTGCTGCAGGCCAGCCCGCTCGAACTGGGCCCGGGCCAGTTGCTGATGGTGCGCGACCGCCGCGAGACCGGCCAGCCGACCGCGTGGCAGGTCATTGCCTACCGGCTCGACGGCAATACCGTGGTGCGTGCCGCCAGCCCGTACCTGACCACGCGCAACGAGGTACGCGGCGCGCTGCTCAATATGCGCCAGGCCGCCGGGCGTGCGATGCAGGTGCGGCCGCTGGTCAACGACGTCAACAGCCTGTCGGCGCGCGCCTGGGTGGAACCCGGCGGGTGGCAGGCCGACACCGGCCGCATCTATGGCGCGCTGATCCAGGGCAATGCCGCCGCCAGCGCGGTGGCCGCGGCCCAGTCGACGCTGGCCGCTGCCACCGGCGCGAGCGACGTGGAAACCGGCATCGGCAACGTCGCCACCTCGACCGCGCTGCGCGCGGTGGAACTGACGATCTTCGCGCGCATGGGCGACGGCGATACGCCGCGCCAGTTTCAGAAAGTCTGCATGACCGGCCTATGACCATGCGCGCGCGTTCGATCTCTCCCCTGCCCCGGCGGCCGCGGCAACGCGGGGCCGCGGTGGTCACCGCGCTGCTGATGGTGACGCTCGCCGTGGTGGTGGTGTCCGGCATGCTGTGGCGGCAGCAGGTGCAGATCCGTTCGATCGAAAACCAGCGCCTCGTGGCCCAGGCCGCCTGGATCGAGCGCGCGGCGGTGGACTGGGCGCGCCTGATCCTGCGCGACGACCAGCGCCGCTCGCAGGTGGACTACATCGGCGAGCCGTGGTCGGTGCCGGTGGCGGAAACCAGGCTGTCGGATTTCCTCGGCGCCGGGCTGCGCACCGATCAGGCCGGCGAGACCTCGTTTCTGTCGGGCCGCATCATGGACGCGCAGGCACGTTTCAACCTGACCAACCTCGTGCTCTGGTCGGCCAATCCTGACGGCACGGGGCGTTCGGCCAGCATCGACCAGACCGCCCTGACGCAGTTCCAGCGCCTGCTGCAGACGGTCGGGCTCAATGCCGGGCTGGCCGAGCCCACCGCGCAGTACCTGCTGCGCGCCGCGCGCAACACCAGTTCCGACGGCCAGCCGGCGCCGCGGCCGCCCGATACGGTGGACGACCTGCTGGCGGTACCCGGCTATACGCCCGACATGGTGGCCGTACTGGAGCCGTTCGTGGCGGTGCTGCCCGAGCGTACCAAGGTCAATGCCAATACGGCGGAGCCGGAAGTGCTGTCCGCCGTGATCGAGAAGCTGTCGCTCGACCGCGCGCGCGAACTGGTCCGCCAGCGCGACCGTGCCTATTTCAACAACACGGGCGATATCACCACCCAGCTGTCCGCCGTGGCGCCGCAGGCCAACCCCACTAACGTGAACAACCAGCTCGACGTGCGTACCCACTATTTCTTCATCTACGGACTGGTGCGGCATGAGCGTGCCAACCGTCTGCAGGTGTCGCTGGTGTTCCGCGCCGACGTACTGGGCAGTGGCAATACCACGCGCGTGATCTGGGTCCACGATGCCGACCGGCTGCCGGAAGTGCGGTAGGCAGCGGCCGGGCCGCTGCGACTGGCTAGCGTCGTTTTGGCGCAAACGCAATCAGACAGCATGCTATTGACGCGAGTTAGTCACACAGGCAAGGTATGTTGCTGCGCCTACGCCCAGGGCAAGGCCGGGCGGTGCCGCCCGACCCGGGGACGGGGGACGGGAGCCGAGCGGGGGAAGCCAAGCGGGGGAACCCAAGCGGGGGAACCCAAGCGGGGGAACCCAAACGGCGGAAGAGAGGCGGCAGAAGCCGGCAGGCCGAGCGAACCGGCGGAACCGGGCAGGCAGAACCGGGCGGGCCCGCATCCCGACCAGCGAAACCATATTCGGCAAGATGCGATAGCGCTCGGGCGCAGATGCCTTTCCGTCAGCAAAGCCGCCAGCGGGCGGGCCGCCGGCGATAGAATCCGGCGCAGCCGGGGTGATCCGGCCCGATCCGGCGCGACACGATCCGGCGCAACAAGAGCCATGAATTCAAGGAAACTTTGAGTACCACCCTCTACGTCCGCCTGCCGCAACGGCCGCATGACCAGCCGCAACCGTGGCAGCTCGGCGCGATGCCGTTTGCCCTGGTACGCACGCCCGTGGCGGACAAGAACCGCCGGGCGGGCGAGACTGCCGCGCTCGATCTGTTGCGTGAAGGCCACGCGTCGGTCGGCGAACTGCCGGCCGCGGACCGCCTCGTGCTGATCGTGGCCGCCAGCGATGTGCTGCTCACGACGGCGATGGTGCCACCGCTACCGCCGGCGCGGCTCAAGCTGGCGCTTCCGAACCTGGTCGAGGATGTCCTCGCCTCGGATGCGCAGCCGTGCCATATCGCGTTGGGTCCTGGCCTCGAGCCGGGGGCACCGGCCCGGGGCGCGCGCCGCCGCCTGCTGATGGTGGCCGACCGCGCCTGGTTGCGCGCGGTGCTCGACGCCTTTGCCGAACACAAGCATCGCCGGCGCCATGTGGTGCCGGCGCAGTTATGCCTGCCGTTGACGCCGCTGGCTTCACCGCAGGTGCTGCGCCGCTACGAGCCGAAGCTCGCCACCGAGGCGGTGGGGGCCGAGCCCGATCCGCTCGCGGAACCGGAAGACGAGGCCGACGACACACCGACCGAAGCCGCCGCGGCCGGTCCCGACGTCGCGCCAGTGCAGCTGGCCACGCTGGTGGTGGAAGCCGCCACCGCCGCGTTGGCGCCATCGGCCGAGCTGCTGGAGAACGCTCCGCCAACCCGCATCGGCAACGGCCGGCTCTGGCAGATCACCGTGCGCACCGGCGCGTACGAAGGCTATGGTCTGCTGCTCGGCGACGACGCGCTCGCCGCATGGCAGGCCCTCGCTCCGGCCGGCCGCTGGCATGGCGACCGCGCCGCGCTGGCCCACGCGCCGGTTCCGGCGCTATACGAGCGACGCCATACCGGGCGTGCCCCGCGTCCGCTCGACGACTGGCGGGTCTGGCTGGAAGGCGCCGAGGATTGCCTGCGCCAGCGCGATCTCGACCTCGCCCAGTTTGAATTCGCGCAGGGCCGCATCGACCGCTGGAACCTGCGCGCATGGCGCCTGCCGCTGGCGCTGGCCTGCGGCGTGCTGCTGGTACAGCTGATCGGCATGAACGTCCACTGGCTGATGCTGCGCAAGGAGCGCGACCGGCTGGAAGCCGCGCAATTGCAGGCGCTGAAGAGCGCGTTCCCGCAGATTCCGGTGGTGATCGACCCGCCGCTGCAGATGCGCCGCCAGGTGGAGCAACTGCGGCTCGCCTCCGGCCGCAATACCCCGGATGACTTCCTGCCGCTCGCGGACCGCTTTGCCGGCGCCGCGCGCGGCCTCGCGCCCGACACCTTGCAGGCGCTCGAATACCGCGGCCGCACCATGTACGTGACGCTGAAGCCCGGCACCGACACCAATGCGCTGCGCAACACCGTGCGCCAGGCCGGCCTGCAGATGGAAGAAGACAAGAACCCGCCGGACGCCCTCGCGCGCGCCACCGGCACGCCCGCGCCGGCCGGCTCGCGCTGGACGGTGAAGCCCGGATCATGAAAGACACGACGAACCCCGGCCGCGGCGGCAAGGCCCGCGGCAATCCGTTCGCCCGGCTCGCACGGCTACGCCCGCGCGTCCCCGAGCGCTGGCGCGAACGCTTCGATACGTTCTGGGAAGCGCGCAATCCGCGCGAACAGGCCATCCTGGGCGGAGGGGCGCTGGTGCTGCTGCTGGTGATCGGCTACACGCTGCTGTGGGAGCCCGCCGCCAGCGGACGCGTGGCGCTGGCGAAGCGCCTGCCCGCTCTGCGCGCCGACCTTGTGGAAATGGAGACGCTGGCGCAGGAAGCGCGCGGCCTGTCCGCCAGCCCGGCGCCGTCGCTGCGCGGCGATGCGCTCACGCAGGCGCTGCAGGACAGCCTCGGCCAGCACGGACTCAAGGCCACGCGCCTGGCGACCACCGGCGACAACGCGGTGCAGGTGCAACTGGAAAAGGCGGCATTCGGCGCGGTATCGAGCTGGTTGCAGGACGTCCGGCTGCAGCAGCGGCTGAAGGTGACCGACGCGCGCTTTACCTATGTTGGCGCCACGGCGCTGGTCAACGTCACGGCCACGCTGCAAGGCCCCGGTGGCAACGGATCCCGGTGATGGCGAGGCTGGAGTCCCTGCGGCTGCCGCGTCGACGCCGGCGCGAGTCGCATGCCTGGCGGCGCGTGCGCTGGACCCTGCTGGGCCTGGTAGTGGTTGCCATCACGCTGGTGGTGCAGTTGCCGGCCGCCTGGCTGGCCGACAGCGTGGCGACGCGCACCGGCCAGCGCGTACTGCTGGCCGATGCGGCGGGCACGATCTGGCATGGCAGCGCGACGCTGGCGCTCTCCGCCGGCGCGGGCAGCCAGACCGCGACGGTCCTGCCGGGACGGCTGACCTGGGCCGTGTCGGGCTGGCCGCTGCTGCAGGGCACCCTGCGGGTGGTGGTGTCGCACGACCGGGCGCTGGCGGCTCCGGTAGCGCTGACGGTGACGCCACGCCGCTGGACCGTGCAGACCGGCGCCATCAGCCTGCCCGCCTCGCTGCTGGAGGGCGTTGGCGCACCGTTTAATACGCTGCGTCCGGACGGCCAGATGCGGCTGGACTGGTCGGGCCTGCAGGGTCGGTTTGCCGACGGCACGCGCGAGGGTCACCTGACCCTCAGGATCGAACAAGTATCATCGGCGGTCAGCCGTTTGCGGCCGCTGGGCAGCTACCGCGCGGAGATCGACTGGACCGGCGCTGCTGGCAGGATGGAATTGAAGACCCTGGCGGGCCCGCTGTACCTGGAGGGCAGCGGCACGCTGGGAAGACAGGCGCGCTTTACCGGGACGGCCCATGCCGACCCGGAGGCCGCCGCACAGCTGGCAGGCCTGTTGAGCCTGCTGGGCAGACGAGAAGACAACGTGACAAGGCTGAACTTCTGATAGCGGACCGAGCGGAAGCCAGCTGAAACTGATGATGAAAACCCAAGCACACCGACACCTGATCCGCACTGCCTGTGCGCGCGCCACCGCCCTGCTGTGCGGTCTTTCCCTGCTCGCGCCGGCTCCGCTCTGGGCGCAGCAGCCTGACGTGTCCCCGCCCAATCGCGACCAGGTCGTGCTGAACTTCGTCAATGCGGACCTCGACTCCGTGGTGAAGGCGGTGGGACAGGCCACGGGCAAGAATTTCGTGATCGACCCGCGCGTAAAGGGCACCGTCAATCTGGTGACCGAACAGCCGGTGTCGCGCGCCCAGGCGCTGGAGACGCTCGGCTCGGTCCTGCGCATGCAGGGCTATGCGATGGTCGAGAGCAACGGCTTCACCAAGGTCGTGCCGGAAGCCGATGCCAAGTTGCAGGGCTCGCCCACCGTGATCGGCGGCGGGGCCGGCCGCGGCGACCAGGTGGTGACGCAGGTGTTCCGCCTCAACTACGAGTCGGCCAACAATCTGGTGCCGGTGCTGCGGCCGATGATCGCGCCCAATAACACGATCACCGCCTATCCCGCCAACAACACGCTGGTCATTACCGACTATGCCGACAACCTGCGCCGGCTGGCACGCATCATTGCCGCCGTGGACGCGCCGGCGAGCGGCGAGGTGGAGATCGTTCCGCTCAAGAATGCGATCGCGAGCGACGCGGCGCTCACGCTGCAGCGCCTGCTCGACCCCGCCTCTGCCGGCGGCGCGGCGACCGCGGGTTCTGGCGACGCCAGCCTGCGCACGACCGTGGTGGCCGAGCCGCGCAGCAATTCGCTGATGATCCGCGCGTCCAGCCGCGCGCGCGTCCAGCAGGCACGCACGCTGATCGAGAAGATCGACCAGCCATATGCGCGCCCGGGCAATATCTGGGTAGTGCCGCTGCGCAATGCCGATGCGGTGAAGCTGGCCGCCACGCTGCGCGCGATCGTCGCCGCCGACGCCAGCTTTGCCACCACCGGCCAGCCCGGCGCCCAGGGCGGGGCCGCCGGCGTCGCGGGCGGTGGTTATGCGCAGACGCCGACGTCCTCGACCGGGAGCCAGTTCGCCGGTGGCAGCAGTGGCGGTGGCTATGGCGGCTTTGGTGGCCGCTCCAGCGGCTCGGGCGGCTCCAGCTTTGGCGGCGGCGGCAGCAATGCCTTCTCGGCCTCGTTCGCCACCAACCAGCAGCCGACCACGGGCGGCATCATCCAGGCCGACCCATCGACCAACACGCTGATCATCACGGCCAACGAGGCGGTCTACCGCAACCTGCGTACGGTGATCGACGATCTCGACCAGCGCCGTGCGCAGGTCTATATCGAATCGATGATCGTGGAGGTGACGGGCAACGACCTGGGCCAGCTCGGCATCCAGTGGCAAGGCCTGCTGCAGTCGTCGGGCGGCAATACGGGCGTCTTTGCCGGCACCAACTTCGGCACCGGCGGCCAGAACATCATCAACCTGACCGGCGCGGTCGCGGCCATCAACAACAACCAGCAGGCCGGTATCGTGGCGGCGAGCCAGCTGGTGCCCGACCTGGCCGGCCTGAACCTCGGCATCGTCAACCGCGCGCTCGGCCTGGGCGCGCTGCTGCGCGCGCTGAGCAGCGTGACCAGCACCAACGTCCTGTCGACGCCGAACCTGATTACGCTCGAGAACGAGGAAGCCAAGATCCTGATCGGCCAGAACATCCCGATCACGACCGGCTCGTATGCGCAGACCGGCAATACCTCGACCGTGACGCCGTTCAACACGTTCGACCGCAAGGACGTCGGTATCACGCTGCGCGTGCGCCCGCAGATCACCGAAGGCGGACTGGTCAAGATGCAGATCTACCAGGAGTCGTCGTCGGTGGTGCAGGGCACGCTCACCAACACGTCGGGTCCGACCACCAATGTGCGCTCGATCGAGACCAACGTGCTGGTCGACGATGGCCAGATCATCGTGCTGGGCGGCCTGATCGAGGACAGCAACAACGACAGCGTGCAGAAGGTGCCCGGCCTGGGCGACCTGCCCTGGATCGGCGGCCTGTTCCGCTACGAGAACAAGAGCCGCTCCAAGACCAACCTGCTGGTGTTCCTGCGGCCGTACATCATCCGCACCGGCAGCCAGACCGACCGCCTGGCGCAGGATCGCTACGACTACATGCGCAATCTGCAGACCGGCTACGTGTCGCCGAACATCATGATTTACGACAAGGACAAGCCGGTGCTGCCGCCGCCGGACAATCCGACCGCCCCGTTCGTCGATCCGCGCAGTGCCGCGCCGCTGGCACCGCCGCTGCCGCTGCCGCAGAACGCGCAGCCGTACACGCCGCCACCGCAGGTGACGGATCCCGCGGTACCGCAACCGGTCCAGCCGGTGCCGGTGCCGCAACCGTCCGCCGCGCCGATCTCGCAGGCCTTGCCGCCGCAGCGCACCGTGCAGATACAGACCCGGCGCGTGGCCACGTACGAGCCGCAGATTCCGCGCGAACTGCCGGAGCCGGCGGCCGCCGCCGGCGTGCAGACCGTGCAGTCGGCGCAGCAACCGGTACCGCAAGCGGTGCAGCCGTCGGTGCAAACGCCGGCGCCACAATCGGCGCCACAATCGGCGCAACAAGCACCCCAGCCGGCGGCACCGGCCACGACCTCTGCCCCGACGCCGACCCAGATCCCGCCGCGCGCCGCGCCGGCCGGCGCGGCGCGCCCGCAGGCGGCACGCGGCAATAACCCGGCGCTGGCGCTGGCCGATGCGTTCGCGCGCGGACCCATCAACTAAAGTCCTGTCATGGCCACCGACGTTTCCACCCCCGCCAGACGAGACCGAGATCGCCCCGGAGGCGATCGACGCACTTGAGCCGCCCTCGCCCATGGCCGCGCGCCTGGTGTCGTACAGCTTTGCCCGCGAGGCCCGGCTGCTGATCGCGCACCAGCGTACCGACGGCCTCGAGGTCTGGGTCAGCCGTGCCACGGCCCCGGCGGCGCTGGCCGAGCTCACACGCGTGCATGGCGCGCTGCGGCTGCGCGTGCTGGAGCCCGACGCGCTGGAACGCGCCATGTCGGACGCCTACAACCGCCAGGACGGCAGCGCCGCCCAGGTCGTGGGCGAAGTGGAAGGCGAAGTCGATCTGTCGCGGCTGATGCAGGACATCCCCGCGGTGGAGGACCTGCTGGAATCCGAGGACGACGCGCCGATCATCCGCATGATCAACGCGCTGCTCACGCAGGCGGCGCGCGAAGGCGCGTCCGATATCCATATCGAGCCGTTCGAATCGTCGTCGGTGGTGCGCTTCCGCGTGGACGGCACGCTGCGCGACGTGGTGCGGCCGAAAAAGGCGCTGCACGGCGCGCTGATCTCGCGCATCAAGATCATGGCGCAGCTCGATATTGCCGAGAAGCGCCTGCCGCAGGATGGCCGCATCACGCTGCGCGTGGGGGGACGTCCGGTGGACGTGCGCGTCTCCACGCTGCCGACCGGGCATGGCGAGCGCGCGGTGCTACGTCTGCTCGACAAGGAAGCGGGCCGGCTCGACCTCGCCAAGCTCGGCATGTCGCGCGAGACGCTGGTCAGCTTTGACCACCTCGTGCACCAGCCGCACGGCATCGTGCTGGTGACGGGGCCGACCGGCTCCGGCAAGACCACCACACTCTACGCGGCGCTGTCGCGGCTCGATTCGCACACGACCAATATCATGACGGTCGAGGATCCGATCGAATACGACCTCGACGGCATCGGCCAGACCCAGGTCAATCCGCGCATCGACATGACGTTCGGCAAAGCCCTGCGCGCGATCCTGCGCCAGGACCCGGACGTGGTCATGATCGGTGAAATCCGCGATCTGGAGACCGCGCAGATCGCGGTGCAGGCGTCGCTGACCGGCCACCTGGTGCTGGCCACGCTGCACACCAACGACTCGGCCTCGGCCGTCACGCGACTGGTGGACATGGGGATCGAACCGTTCCTGCTGTCGTCGTCGCTGCTCGGTGTGCTGGCGCAGCGGCTGGTACGGCGGCTGTGCCCGCACTGCAAGCGCGAGGAAGTGATCGAGGTGACCGCCGCCGAAGCCGGCGTGCTGCAGGCCGAGGCGCATCCCGACGGCAAGCCGCTGCAGCGCGTGTGGCATGCCGTGGGCTGCGACAAATGCGGCCACTCGGGCTACCAGGGCCGGATGGGCGTGTACGAACTGCTGACCGTCGACGACGAGATCCGCACCATGATCCATCGCCAGGTGCCCGAGTCCGAGATCAAGCAGGCCGCGCTCGCCAAGGGCATGCATACGATGCGCGGCGACGCCCAGCGCTGGATCGACAGTGGCGCCACGGCACTCGAGGAAGTGCTGCGCGTGACGCGCGAATAGCCGGAGCCGCACGGAGCATGCCCGCCTATCGTTACGAAGCGGCCGACGCCGCCGGCCGCGCCGATCGCGGCGTCATCGAGGCCGACAGTCCCAAGCAGGCGCGCACGCAACTGCGCGCGCGCGGACTGACACCGATCACCGTGGATCCGCTCGCCGGCAGCGGCACCGCACAGCGCGGCGCGGCCGGCGTGCTGGTGCGCCGCCTGACCACGCAGGAGCAGGCGCTGTTCACGCGCCAGCTGGCCAGCCTGATCGTGTCCGGCCTGCCGCTCGACGAAGCGCTGGGCGCGCTGGCCGACCAGGCTGAACGCACCTATGTACACGAGTTGCTGGCGGGGATTCGCGCCGAAGTCATGGGGGGCAGCTCGCTGTCCGTGGCGTTGGCCCAGCACCCCAAGGATTTTCCGGATATCTACCGTGCGCTGGTATCGGCCGGCGAGCATTCGGGCCACCTGGGGCTGGTGCTGGAGCGCCTGGCCACGTATATCGAGACGCGCAATACGCTGACCTCGAAGATCCGGCTCGCCTTCACCTATCCGGCCATCGTCACGGTGGTGGCATTTGCGATCGTGATCTTCCTGCTGTCGTATGTGGTGCCGCAGGTGGTCAGCGTGTTTGCCAATACCAAGCAGAAGCTGCCGACCCTGACGATCGTCATGCTGGCGCTGTCGGACTTCGTGCGGAACTGGTGGTGGGCGGCGCTCGGCGTCATCGGCGCGGCCGCGCTGCTGGTACGCAGCCTGCTCAGGCAGCCCGACGTGCGGCTGGCGTGGCACCGCTGGCTGCTGACGGCACCGCTCATGGGCAAGCTGATCCGGGGCTACAACACGGCGCGCTTTGCCAGCACGCTGGCCATCCTGGTATCGGCCGGCGTGCCGATCCTGCGCAGCCTGCAGGCCGCGGGCGAGACGCTGACCAACGAGGCCTTGCGCGCCAACGTGGACGATGCCACCACGCGCGTGCGCGAAGGCGCCTCGCTGGCGCGCGCGCTGGCGGCACAGAACCAGTTTCCGCCGGTGCTGGTCCATCTGATCCGCTCGGGCGAGGCCACCGGCAATCTGCCGATCATGCTTGAACGCGCCGCCACCGGAGAGGGGCAGGAGCTGGAGCGGCGCACGCTGTTCCTGACCAGCCTGCTGGAACCGCTGCTGATCCTGACGATGGGGGTGGTGGTACTGCTGATCGTGCTGGCGGTGCTGATGCCGATTATCGAGATCAACCAGCTGGTGCGGTAACGGCCGGACGGCGAAACGGGTTGCGTGCGCGTGCGGCTGCTTGCGCGCGCCACGGCTGACGATGCCCAGCGGTGCCGTGTAGCGCTACGGCGCGCGGCAGGCCGTGGTCCCGCCGCGCATGCCGGAACTATCCGGCGGTCTTGCTGGCCGCGCGCTTTCTCGGTGCGGCGCGTTTTTTTGCGGCGGGCTTGGACGCGGCGGGTGACGCCGCAGTCTTTGGCGCACCCGCCTTGCCGGCCGGTTGTTCGGCAGCAGGCGCTGTGGCCGGTACAGGCGTTGGCGCAGGGGTCGGCTCCGGTGCCGGTGGGGTGGCCTGCGGCTGCGCCGACAGCACGGTCGTACCCGGTGCGGCAAACACCGAGGCCTCGATCGGCCACGGGTTGTCTCCGAGCGTGACCTCCGGCCGCCTGGCACGCTTGCCGCGCGACTTGCCCTTGCCGTTGGTGTCCGCGGGCACCTCGTCCACGGTTTCCGCGATCAGCGTCGATGCGGTGGCGCCCATCGCCCCCTCGTCGAGCACGTCGTTGCGCCCCCCCTCGTAACCCCCCTCATTCACCTCGGCGTCCACCTCGGCGTCCACCTCGGCGCCCACCTCGGCGCCCACCTCCGCGTCCACCTGCTCGGTATCGTCAGCCGTGTCCTGCTGCTCGGGCGCCACCGGCGCCGGCTCCGCAATCTCGCGTCGGTCACGCATGTCGCGCGGCTCGGATGCCTCCGCCAGCCCGGCGGTCTCGGACCGCTCCGGCAACTCGGCCATCTGTGCGCCCGGTGCCGGCCTCTTGCCGCGCTTCTTCAGGCGAACCCAGATGGTCTTGTTGTTGCCGCCGTTACGCGTTTCCACCTCGAACAGCTCGGTGGCAAGCACCAGTTCGGACAGCTTGCCGTACCCGTAGTTGCGCGAGTCGAATTCGGGCGCCTGCTTGGCGATATGGTTGCCGATGCCGCCGAGCGTGGCCCAGCCGTCATCGTCCGATACTGCCTGCGAGGCGTTCTGCAGCAGCCGCACGAGACGCGCGTCCTGGCGCAGCTCGCCGGTGCTGCGGCGGCGCGTGGGGGCGGCGGCGCCTTCGGCTTCCACTTCCGCGCGCAGCACGTCCGAATAGATGAACTTGTCGCACGCTGTCACGAACGGCTTGGGCGTCTTGCGCTCGCCAAACCCGTAGACGATCAGTCCCTGCTCGCGGATGCGCGAGGCCAGCCGCGTGAAGTCGCTGTCGGACGAGACGATGCAGAAGCCATGGAAGCGCCCCGTGTAGAGCAGGTCCATCGCGTCGATGATCATCGCGCTGTCGGTGGCGTTCTTGCCCACCGTGTAGCGGAACTGCTGGATCGGCTGGATCGAGTGCGACAGCAGCTTTTCTTTCCAGCCGGCGAGGTTGGGCTTGGTCCAGTCGCCATAGATGCGCTTGACGGCGGCTACGCCGTACTTGGCTACCTCGGCCAGCAGGCCTTCGACGATGGCGGGCGCCGCGTTGTCGGCGTCGATCAGCACGGCCAGGGTTGCGGTGCCCTGGCGGGGAATATTGCTCATGATGGAATCGGGAAAAGTTGCACCGTCCGGCGGGTTGCACCGTCCGGTGCGGCGCATGCGCATCTTGCTCCCTTTGTTCCGGGGCGGGCGCGCGCCGTATGGAATGCAACGCAGTGTACACGCGAAGGTTCAGTGGCTAGGGAGATTCCGGGGGCACTGGCCCGTTTTATGCTGCATTGCGAGGTACCGCCGGCGTGGCGGCGGTGCTACCATGCCGCGCAGAGACACGGTCTTGCCTATCCTCCACAAGAGAACGCGGCACGACTGCCCATAACTGATGTGTCGGTGATCCCGACAGCATGCCCCATAGAGGAGCCTTCTCCCATGAATGCACCCCTGACCGCCCCGGTCAGCGACGCCATCCGTCGCGCGCTCGATAACGTTTCCCTCGACGACAAATACACGCTGGAACGCGGCCGCATTTATATCAGCGGCACGCAGGCCCTGGTCCGCCTGCCGATGCTGCAGCGCGAGCGCGATGTTGCCAACGGCCTCAACACCGCGGGCTTCATCTCCGGCTATCGCGGTTCGCCGCTCGGCGCGCTCGACCAGTCGCTATGGAAAGCGAAGAAACACCTGGCGGCGCACAACGTGGTATTCCAGGCCGGGCTCAACGAAGACCTCGCCGCGACCGCGGTGTGGGGCTCGCAGCAGGTCAACATGTATCCGGACGCGAAGTTCGACGGCGTGTTCGGCATGTGGTACGGCAAGGGTCCCGGCGTGGACCGCACCGGGGACGTCTTCAAGCATGCCAACTCCGCCGGCACCTCGCCGCATGGCGGCGTGCTGGTGCTGGCCGGTGACGATCACTCGGCCAAGTCCTCCACGCTCGCCCATCAGTCCGAGCATATCTTCAAGGCCTGCGGCCTGCCGGTGCTGTTTCCGTCCAACGTGCAGGAGTACCTGGATTACGGCCTGCACGGCTGGGCCATGAGCCGCTACTCGGGCCTGTGGGTGGCGATGAAGTGCGTCACCGACGTGGTGGAATCGTCGGCATCGGTGGAGCTCGATCCGCATCGCGTGCAGATCGCGCTGCCGGAAGACTTCATCATGCCGCCCGACGGCCTCAATATCCGCTGGCCCGATCCGCCGCTGGTGCAGGAAGCGCGCCTGCTCGACTACAAGTGGTATGCAGGCCTGGCCTACGTACGCGCCAACAAGCTCGACCGCATCGTGCTCGATTCGCCGCACGCGCGCTTCGGCATCATGACGGCCGGCAAGGCCTACCTGGATACGCGCCAGGCGCTCTGCGACCTGGGTCTCGACGACGCGACCTGCGCGCAGATCGGCATCCGCCTCTACAAGGTGGGCTGCGTATGGCCGCTGGAAGCCCACGGCGCGCGCGCCTTTGCCGAGGGCCTGCAGGAAATCCTGGTGGTCGAGGAAAAGCGCCAGATCATGGAGTACGCGCTCAAGGAAGAGCTGTACAACTGGCGCGACGACGTACGCCCCAAGGTCTACGGCAAGTTCGACGAGAAGGACAACGCCGGCGGCGAATGGTCGATTCCGCAGAGCAACTGGCTGCTGCCCGCGCACTATGAACTGTCGCCCGCGATCATCGCCAAGGCGATTGCGACGCGGCTCGAGAAGTTCGAACTGCCGGTGGACGTGCGCGCGCGCATCGCGGCCCGCCTTGCCATCATCGAAGCCAAGGAACGGGCGCTGGCCACGCCGCGCGTGACCGCCGAGCGCAAGCCGTGGTTCTGCTCGGGCTGCCCGCACAACACCTCGACCAACGTGCCCGAGGGTTCGCGCGCGCTGGCCGGCATCGGCTGCCACTACATGACGGTCTGGATGGACCGCAACACCAGCACGTTCAGCCAGATGGGCGGCGAAGGGGTGGCGTGGATCGGCCAGGCGCCGTTTGCGGGCGACCAGCACGTGTTTGCCAACCTTGGCGACGGCACCTACTTCCACTCGGGCCTGCTCGCCATCCGCGCCTCGATCGCGGCCGGGGTGAACATCACCTACAAGATCCTCTACAACGATGCGGTGGCAATGACCGGCGGCCAGCCGGTCGACGGCCAGCTGTCGGTCCAGGACATTGCCTTCCAGGTGCATGCGGAAGGCGCGAAGCGGCTGGTCATCGTGACGGACCAGCCCGAGAAGTACAACAGCGCGATCAAGCTGCCCGAGGGTGTGACCGTACATGGGCGCGAGGAGCTCGACCGGATCCAGCGCGAGCTGCGCGAGGTACCGGGCTGCACCATCCTGATCTACGACCAGACCTGCGCCACGGAAAAGCGCCGGCGCCGCAAGCGCGGCACCTATCCGGATCCGGCGCGGCGCGCGTTTATCAACGACGCCGTGTGCGAGGGCTGCGGCGATTGCTCGGTCAAGTCGAACTGCCTGTCGGTGGAGCCGCTGGAAACCGAACTTGGCACCAAGCGCCAGATCAACCAGTCGTCGTGCAACAAGGACTTCTCGTGCCTGAACGGCTTCTGCCCGAGCTTTGTCACGGCGGAAGGCGCTCAGGTGCGCAAGCCCGAGGCGCATGGCGTCTCGATGTCGGGCCTGCCGACGCTGCCGGAGCCGACCCTGCCCTCGCTCCACCACCCGTACGGCGTGCTGGTAACGGGCGTGGGCGGCACCGGCGTGGTGACGATCGGCGGGCTGCTCGGCATGGCTGCGCACCTGGAAAGCAAGGGCGTGACGGTGCTCGATATGGCAGGCCTGGCGCAGAAAGGGGGCGCGGTGCTGTCGCATGTGCAGATCGCTGCGCGGCCCGAGCATCTGCATGCGACGCGCATCGCCATGGGCGAGGCCGATCTGGTGATCGGCTGCGACGCGATCGTGTCGGCCACCGACGAGGTCATCTCCAAGACGCAGGCGGGGCGCACGCGTGCCGTGGTCAACACGGCGCAGACGCCGACCGCCGAGTTCATCAAGAATCCCAAATGGCAATTCCCGGGCCTGTCGGCGGAGCAGGACCTGCGCAATGCGGTGGGCGAGTCGTGCGACTTCATCAACGCGAGCGCGCTCGCCGTGGCACTGCTCGGCGATGCCATCTATACCAACCCGCTGGTGCTCGGCTATGCGTGGCAGAAGGGATGGATCCCGCTCAGCCTGCAGGCGCTGGAACGTGCCATCGAACTCAACGGCGTGTCCGTCGAGAAGAACAAGGCGGCCTTCGACTGGGGCCGTCATATGGCACACGACCCCGAGCACGTGCTGTCGCTGACGGGCAAGCTCAAGACCTCGGCCGAAGGCGCCGATGTGGTCAAGCTGCCCACCTCGAGCGGTGCGCTGCTCGAAAAACTGATCGCCAGCCGCGCGGAGCTGCTTACCAGGTATCAGAACGCGGCTTACGCCGAGCAGTATCGCGCGGTGGTGCAGCGCGTGCGTGCGGCTGAGTCCGCGCTGGTAGGCGCGGGCAAGCCGCTGCCGCTGACCGAGGCCGCTGCACGCAATCTGGCCAGGCTGATGGCGTACAAGGATGAGTACGAGGTGGCGCGGCTCTATACCGATCCGGTGTTCCTCGACAAACTGCGTGCGCAGTTCGAGGGCGAGCCGGGCCGCGACTACCAGCTCAACTTCTGGCTGGCGCCACCCCTGCTGGCCAGGCACGATGACAAGGGTCACCTGATCAAGCGTCGGTTCGGGCCGTCGACCATGACGCTGTTCCGCTTGCTGGCCAGGCTGAAGGGGCTGCGTGGCGGCGTGTTCGATATTTTCGGACGCACCGAGGAGCGCCGCACCGAGCGCGCGTTGATCGGCGAGTATCGGGCCCTGCTCGACGAACTGGTGGCAGGGCTGACGCCGGCCAACCACGAGACGGCAGTTGCCCTGGCCAACCTGCCGGACGATATTCGCGGCTTTGGCCACGTCAAGGCCAACAACCTGGCGGCCGTGCGTGGCAAGTGGGCCAGGCTGCTGGAGCAGTTCCGCCATCCGGAGAGCGGTCGGCAGGCAGCTTGAGGGGCGCCTTGCAGGGCAGCTGCGGGAGCAGCTTGAAGGGCAGCTTCAGGCCGGCTTGGGTATGGCTTGAGTAGGGTCGGTGCCTGGCCGTGCCAGCGAGACGCTGGCACGGCCAGGCACGAGGGGAGGCGTCATGAAGCCCGGCTACACTGGGGGCTTTGGACCCTCCCCTTCGTTTTGGCCGTCCCCGCTTTCCGGCCCTCGCTCTCCATGCCGAGCCCTTCATGCTGATCCGCCCCTTCCAACCGACCGACGAAGCCGCCGTTATCGCGCTGTGGCAGGCCTGTGGCCTGACCCGCCCGTGGAATGACCCGCAGCGCGATATCGCACGCAAGTTGACCGAGCAGCCCGAGCTGTTTCTCGTGGGCGAGACCGACGGCCGCGTGATGGCCTCGGCCATGATCGGCTTTGACGGTCATCGCGGCTGGGTCTACTACCTCGCGGTCGATCCGGCTTTCCAGGGCCTCGGCCATGGGCGTATGCTGATGGCGCGCGCGGAAGCGCTGCTGATCGAGCGGGGCTGCCCCAAGATCAACCTGCTTGTGCGCGAAGGCAACGATGCCGTGATGGCGTTCTACGACAAGCTCGGCTATGGCCGCGATGCGGCGGTCAGCCTGGGCAAACGCCTGATTCCCGATATCTGACCGATTGCATCCGATCTCACCGATAGCAGGCTGCCCATCATGTTCCATATCGTCGGTCTCGATCATCTCGTGCTGCGCACCGCCGATGTGGCGCGGCTGGTGCGGTTCTATGTGGACGTGCTCGGCTGCCATGTCGAACGCGAGCAGCCCGCGCTCGGGCTGACGCAATTGCGGGCGGGCAGCGCGCTGATCGACCTGGTGTCGCTCGACGGCCCGCTTGGACGCGGTGGCGGCGCGGGGCCCGGCGCCGAAGGCCGCAACCTCGATCACTTCTGCCTGCGTATTGATCCGTTCGATGCGGATGTGGTCCGCTCGCATATGCGTATTCATGGCGTGGATGCCGGCGAGGCCGTGCAGCGGTATGGCGCCGAGGGTCTTGGCCCGTCCATCTACGTCACCGACCCCGACGGCAATACAGTCGAACTGAAGGGTCCAGCCGATCTTGCCGATGACGTCCCCTGAGCCGCCATCTGGCGGCGGCGCTCGCGCGGGGCCCCGGCTAGACAGCGGCGCATCCAAGGTGCCGCGTCACCTCGTCTGGACGCTCGGACTGACCGAGATCATCAGCTGGGGCACGCTCTACTTCTCGTTCACGGTGTTTATCGACCCGATGCAGGCCGCACTCGGGTACGGCAAGCCGTTCCTGGCAGGCGGCTTCTCGCTCGGGTTGCTGGTGTGGGCGCTGTGCTCGTTCGCGGTGGGCCGGTTGCTGGACCGCGTGCCGGCGCGCAAGGTCATGGGGTGCGGCTCGGTACTGGGCGCGCTGGGCCTGCTGCTATGGGCGTGGACGCCGTCGCCGGCGGTCTTCCTGCTGATGTGGATTCCGCTCGGTCTCGCCATGGCATCGACGCTGTACGAACCCGCCTTCGTGGTGCTGCGACAGGCGTACGGCGACGGCTATCAGAAGCCGATCGTGCATGTGACGCTGCTGGCCGGCTTGTCGAGCACTATCTTCATTCCGCTTGCGCAATGGCTGGTTCTGCATGTCGGCTGGCGGCCGGCGCTGGTCGGCTTTGCCGCGCTCAACCTGCTGGTTTGCGCGCCGCTGCATGCGCGTCTGCGCTACGCGCTCCATCCGACCTACCATGCGGCGCCGGCCGCTGCGTCGGGAGCCGCCGCAAACCCTGGCATTGCGCGTGCCACGCTGCGCGAGCCTGTGTTCTGGGCGGTGGTGCTGGCCTTTATTGCCACCGCGGTCATTGCCTCGCTGCTCGGCGCCCATCTGATTCCGATGCTGACCGAGAAGGGCTTACCGGTGGCGCAACAGCTCGCGGTGGCGGCGCTGATCGGCCCGGCCCAGGTGGCAGGCCGGCTGTTAATGATGCGCCGGCCGGTGCGGCACCCGGTACGGCTCTCCTTGCCGACCTATGCGGTGATGAGTGCAGGGCTGGCTTGCCTCGCGCTCGGCAATGGCCTGTGGCTGATGGTGGCGGCGGTGCTGTATGGCTGCGCCAATGGCGTGAACACGATGCTGCGTGCGATGGCCATGCCCGAGTTGATCTCGCGCAGCCACTACGCCACGCTCAATGGGCTGATGATGACGCCCGTGCTGCTGATGCAGGCGGTTGCACCATGGCTGGGGGCGCTGATGTGGCGCGCGGCCGGCGGCTACTGGCTGATGCTGTGGTCGATGGTCGCGCTCGCGCTCGGCGGGTTGCTGGCATTCAGCTATGCGTTGCACCGGCGTGGGCTGCTGCGCGCCGAGGCGGTACCCGCGTGAAGGCCCGGGCGTGTTGACGGGGTGGCATCGACATCCGACAGACGACGACAGCCGCGCGTCGTGCCGATGTGAGACCATCGCCGTCTTTGGCCACGCACCGCACCGTCAGCAGCCATCGGCAGCCCTCGGCAGCCCTCGGTAGCCCTCGGTAGCCCTCGGTAGCCCTCGGTAGCCCTCGGTAGCCCTCGGTAGTCCCTGATGGGCCCGGTCAGCGGCCCCGTGCAGGCCCGCATTGCTCGCAGTCGATCCGCCCCGATGTCCGATTTTTCGCCCGAAACACCCGCCGCGCAGTCCGGCGTCCAGCCCGCCGCCCAGTCCGCCGCCCAGCCCGGCGCCACCGCAGCCGCCGCCCCGTCCGCACGTAGCGTGGCGCGTGCCACACGCGGCACCATGGCGCTGTTCTTCGTAAATGGCGCCACCTTCGCCACCTGGGGCGTGCACATCCCGACCATCAAGGCGCGCTTTGGCCTGTCCGACGCCATGCTGTCGATTGCCATGCTTGCCGTCGCCGGTGGCGCCATCCTCGCCATGGGCCCGGTAGGGCGCTGGGTGGCACGGGTGGGCAGCGCGCGCGCGTCGATGCTGAGCGGTCTGGCCTACGCCGTGGCCACCGTGGCGATCCTCGCGATGCCGTCCTACGTGCTGCTGTTGCCGGCCCTGCTACTGTTCGGCATGTGCAATGCCGGCTTCGACGTCGGCATGAACGCGCAGGCGGCCACGGTGGAAGCCAGCCGCACCCGGCCCGTCATGTCCTCCCTGCACGGCATGTTCAGCCTGGGCGGCATGGCGGGCGCATCGTTTGGCGGGCTGATGCTGTCGGTCGGCGTGGCGCCGCTGGCGCATGCGGCGATGATGGCGGCGCTGACCGCGGCGGTCGCCGTGGGGTACCACGCCGGGCTGCTGGCCGACCATCCGGTCGCGCCATCGGCGGCGCACCACCGCGAACATGCCACGCGTGCGCTATGGCTGCTCGGCCTGATGGCCTTTCTCGGGTTGATCGGCGAAGGCGCGATGTACGACTGGACTAGCGTCTATATGCGCGACGTCGCCACCGCTTCACCCGATTGGGTGAGCTTTGGCTATGCAGCTTTCTCCGGCGGCATGGCCGCCGGCCGCTTTGGTGGCGACTGGCTGCGTGCCCGCTTTGGCGATGCGCGCACGCTGACGGCAAGCGCCTGGCTGGGCTTTGCCGGCATCGCGCTGGCCCTGACCGTGCCGGTGCCGGTGGCGGCGCTGGCGGGCTTTACGCTGATGGGCCTGGGCGCGGCCAATATGGTGCCGATCTTCTTCGTGGCGGCATCGCGGCTGCCCGGCGTGGCGCCGGCGGAAGCGATCGCGCGCGTGGCGCGCTTTGCCTATATCGGCCTGTTGCTGGGCCCGGTGCTGATCGGCGGCGTGGCACACCTGTCCAACCTGCGGATCGGCCTGGCGCTGGTCGCGCTGACAATGGGCTGGATCGCGGTATTCGGTGCGCGCGCGGCGCGGCGCTACCTTGGCTAGCACTCATCCAACGCCTGCGCCGGGGGCTGCTGGTGGCGCTTCCGGTCGGGCTTCCGGTCGGCCCTTCCAGTAAGGGCCCTCGGCGGGGTCACCGCCGCGGCGCTTTAACGCGTCCGGTCAACCCGGTACGGCCACTCCCGCGCCGATGCCTTCGAACACGAAGGTATCCATCGCCAGCACCCCGTAGGTCACCTCGTCGGCCACGCGAGCCACGCTGGCATCGCCGGCCTGGTCTTCAGGTCCGAGCGCGGCACCCAGCGCCACATAGAACGGCAGCAGGTGCTCGTCGGTCGGATGCGCCCGGCGCGCATAAGGCGCCTGCGCGCGGTAGTCGGCCAGGCGTGTGGTATCGCCGGTGGCGAGCGCTTCGTCGAGCGCCGCGCGCATCCAGTCACGGAACGCCTCCACATAGGGCGCCGTCTCGGTACCGTGCTGCACGGGCCGCTCGCCACCGAAGACTTCCTGCAGGTTGTGCGTAAAGCTGCCTGAACCCATCACCAGGATGCCTTCCTCGCGCAGCGCGGCGAGCGCGCGCCCGATCTCGATCTGGCGCGCGGGCGGCAGGTACGGATTGAGCGCCAGCTGGACGACCGGCACGTCGGCATCGGGAAAGATGTAGCGCAGCGGCATCCAGGCGCCGTGGTCGAGCGGGCGATCGGCATCTTCGGCGACAAAGCGCGCGCCGGTAATGCCGGCCGCCTCGACCAGCGCCTTGACGCGCGCGGCCAGCGCCGGCGAACCCGGTACGTCATAGCGCAGCGCGTAGAGCTCGCGCGGAAAACCGCCGAAGTCGTGCCAGGCCTCCTGGCGTTCGCGCGTGCTGACGGCCAGCGTGCTGTAGATCCAGTGCGCGGAGATCACCACTACGCCCTTGGGCGCGAGCGCACGCAGGCGGGCGCCGAGCGCGTCGAAGGCGGCGCCGGTGGGGCCGGGATCGATCGCCAGCATGGGCGATCCGTGGGAGACATAGATTGCGGGAAGCATGGTTGCACCCTTCAGATGCTTTGGTTGGATGCTTCCAGTGTGGCCAAGATGCACCGCATTGGAGCCTGCCAAATACGAAGAGGTCATGCAAAAAACTTGAAGAGCCGGTGGGCGGCGCCTGCCGCAAGATGAGCCGAGGGTGCGCCAGCGCACCAAGGCGCACACGTGTCACGCGGGTGAGATGTTTTCGTTACGCCGATTCGGCCTATGATGCAAAGACAGGGAGCTTGCTGGCTCCGCGGCCGGCGTGCGCGACGCATCGCCGCGCGGAAGCGCTGCCCCGCAACGCAGGACGCGACCGTTCAGGACGGTCCGCTGGAGAATCTCGTGGTCAAGCGCATCTCGCCCCGGCATGACCTGCCCCACGCGCTGTGGTGGCAGCCCGGTGTCTACGGCAGCGGGCCCGCGGTATTGCTGTGGATTGCCGCGCGGTTGCCAGCGGACCTGCTGGCCGCGGTCTTCGGACACCCCGCGGCGGCGGCGTTGCTCAACCACGCCGGCGATACCGTGTTCGTGACCGGCTGGCTCGCCAGCGCCGCCTGGCTCTGGTTCACGCGCAAGCATCCCCATGACGTGCCGCCGCCAGCGGCGCCGACCGCCCCGCACCGGCCGCAGCCGCCGCAGTGACGCCGCAGTGACGTCCCATTGACGTCTCATTTACGCCCCCATTGACGCGCCATTGACGCGCCATTGACGCCCGCTTGACGCCCTGGTCGGGCCATTGGCGCCGCGTTGACGCCTCGTTGGCACGCCATCGCCCGCCATCGGCGTCAGTGTCTGACCGCTTGCAGTCCGATGTAAGGAATCGCTTAATATGAGGGTGGGCGCCGCCGACACCATCCTGGCGCTACACGCCCTTTCCCCGGCGCCTGCCCCGCACTTTCCTCCGGCACTTTCGATTCCTAAAACATATGCAAGCGACCGCCTCCACTGCTTCCCTGCCCAGCGCCGCGGCGCGACGACGCACCATCGTCGCCGCCACCATCGGCAACGGGCTCGAATGGTTCGACTTCACCGTCTACAGCTTCTTCGCGGTCATCATCGCGCGACTGTTCTTTCCCACCGGCAACGACATCACCTCGTTCCTGCTGACCGTGGCCACTTTCGGGGTGGGCTTTGTGATGCGGCCGGTGGGCGCCATCGTGCTGGGCGTCTATGCCGACCGCGTCGGCCGCAAGGCGGCCCTGACGCTCACCATCCTGCTGATGGCCCTGGGCACCGCGATCATCGGCCTGACGCCGACCTACGCGACCATCGGGCCGTGGGCGCCGGCGCTGATCGTGCTCGCGCGGCTGATCCAGGGCTTCTCCGCCGGCGGCGAGGTGGGCGGTGCCACCGCCTTCCTGATCGAGCACGCGCCGGATCACGAGCGCGGTGCCTACGCGAGCTGGCAGCAGGCCAGCCAGGGTATCTCGTTCATGCTCGGTGCCGCCATGGGCGCGCTGGTGACCAACGGGCTCGAACCGGCGCAGATCGATGCCTGGGGCTGGCGCATTCCGTTCCTGTTCGGCCTGCTGATCGCGCCGGTCGGCATGTATATCCGCTCGCAACTGGAAGAGCCGCCCGAGTTCGAGGCGCGTCAGGCCGAGCGCCGCGCCGCCCGGGTCAAGTTCTCGCCGCTGTCGCAGGTGCTGCGCGACCATCCGCGCGAGGTCGTGGCCGGGCTCGGCGTGACCGTGCTGTGGACGGTGTGCACCTATGTGCTGGTGTTCTACATGCCGTCGTATGCCAAGCAGCAACTGGGATTGCCGCTCGGCGCGACCTTCGAGTCCACCGCGATCTGCGGCGCCATCATTCTGGTGCTGTGCCCGCTGATGGGCATGCTGTCGGACCGGGTCGGCCGCAAGCGCATGCTCGGCACCGTCGCGCTGATCATCGGCGTGCTGGCGTACCCATTGTTCCACTGGCTCAACGTGTCGCCCACCACGACCACGCTGCTCCAGGTGCAGATCGTGCTCGGCATCCTGCTCGCGGCCTTCACGGGCCCCGCACCGGCGGTACTGGCGGAGCAGTTCCCGACCGATGTGCGATCCACCGGCCTTTCGCTCGCGTACAACTTTGCGGTGACGATCTTCGGCGGTTTCTCGCCGCTGATCGTGACGTGGCTGATCGCCTCGACCGGCGACAAGCTGGCGCCGGCGTACTACGCGATTGCCGCGGCGGCACTGAGCTTTGTCGCGTTGCTGTTCATGCACGACCGTACCGGCAAGGCGATCGCCTGATGCCCCCGGGGGGCCGATGCCGGTCCGGCATGGCCCCTCTCCCGTCCCGTCTCCTCCCTTCCCGGCTCATCCGCCTTGCCTGCCTCTCCCGCGTCGGACCATCCGGTCCGGCGCGGAAGTGGCTCCCTCCTTCGCCGCCCGGCGCCCGCCACCGTGGTATCCACTGGCCCAACTGTTGTCCGTTGCGGAACCAACTGTTGGAAATTGTTGGCTTACGCCGGCCGATTGCTGCGATCATGCTCGCTGCTGTCCACCACCACAAGAACGTACAGGAGCCACCCTGCATGGCCAAGAATGAATCCTCCGTCGCGGTGCGCGAACGCTGCAGCTGGTGCGGCACCCTCGAGGACTATTGCCACTATCACGATAACGAATGGGGTTTCCCGGTGGCGGACGACCGCCGGCTGTTCGAGAAGCTCTGCCTCGAAGGCTTTCAGTCGGGCCTGAGCTGGCTGACCATCCTGCGCAAGCGCGAGGCGTTCCGCAAGGCGTTTGCGAATTTCGAGATGGAGAAGGTGGCGCGGTTTGGCGAGCGCGATATCGAACGGCTACTCGGCGATGCCGGCATCGTGCGCCATCGCGGCAAGATCGAGGCGGCCATCAACAATGCGCAGCGCGGGCTGGAACTGCTTGAGACCGAATCGTCGCTGGCCGCATATTTCTGGCGCTATGAACCCGATCCGAAGAGCCGCCCGCGCAAGCTGACGCGCGAAGCGCTTGCGACCATGACCACCTCGCCCGAGTCGATCGCGCTCTCGAAGGACCTCAAGAAGCGTGGCTGGAAGTTCGTGGGCCCGACCACGATGTACGCGCTGATGCAGGCCATGGGGCTGGTCAACGACCACGTCGAAGGCTGCTGGACGCGCACCGAGGCCTTGCGCGCACGCAAGGACTTCAAGGTGCCGCACTAACATCGCACCAACACCGTACTAACACCACGCTACGCCGCGCCACGCCGACCGCCAGGCGGACAGCGGACTCAGACCGCGTCCGGCGGCGGCAAGGTCGGATCGACGTCCGTCGAAAGCTCCGCCTCGGGCCGCGCCGGCCACAACACCCGGCGCAGTATCCACGCGCCCAGCAAGCCGCTGGTCACAGCGGCCACGCACGCCCAGACCGGTGGAAAGCCCGTCTCCGGATCGACCCAGGCCGCGCTGGCGGTCGACCACACCATCACCCCGGTATTGAGACCCGCGTGCAGCACGATGCCGGGCCAGAGTGAACGCGTGCGGCAGTAGAGCACCGCCGCGAACAGGCCCATCGAGAACGCGACGACGAACTGGTAGACGTTGAGGTGCGCAAAGCCGAAGACGAACGCCGAGTAGACGATCGCGTCGGCCGTGGCATAGCGCCGGAGCATGCCGCGCAGGAGGATGCCGCGAAAGAACATCTCCTCGATCATCGGCGCGATCGCACACACCAGGACCCAGCTGCCGATGCCACCCGATATGCCACGCGAGAGCCAGCGTGCTTCGCCGTCGGACATCGGCAGCACCTGCACCAGTACCCACATCATCGCCACATCCACCAGCAGGATTACCGGCACCAGCATCAGGATGGGCGGTGCCAGCATGCCGAGCGTGGCGCGCAGGCTCGCGCGAGTGGGATGCAGCAGTTGCCCGTAACTCATGCGGCTGCCGTGGAGCATGAAGGAAAACACGCCGCCATAGCACAGCACGCGAATCACGCTGGCGGCCGCCATCGGCTGAATGCCATGGCGGATCAGCGTTGGCCGCAGGACGATGCTGATCACGATCTCGATGAACCACGCCACAAAGGCGAGTGCCAGCGCCCACTGGAAGGAGATGGGGCGAAAGTCGTCCGGTGCATGGTTCTTGTTCATGGCGTGACCGGCCTGCGAGGCATCTGCCGATGGAGCGGCCATTCTAGGCGCTGCCGCTGCGGAGATGCGAGCGGGGTGCGACCGGGACGTGCGTGGTAGCAACAGTGCTGTGGAGATTTTGCGTCCGGCGCAATGGTCCTGGTTATGTAGTTCCGTATTGTTTACGTATACAACAATAGTAGTAATAGATAGAAGGCCTGCCCGGCCGTGGATAACCGTAACTTTCGCTTTTGCGTCAGTGGTTTGGCGCACAGACAAGGGGTTGGGCAACGATGTGCGTATACGTGGGGTCATCCACAGCCCTCGCGTTACGGCCCGGAATGGGCGCCGACTTGTCCCGCGGTTATACGTATACGTCCCACAGCGCATGCCCACGCAGGCCACAGCGTTGTCCCCGTGGTTTTCCACAAGGTGGCGAATGCATCTGGCGGCGGATGCGGGCACACTGTCGGCTTACGCTTCGTTCACCGTCCTGCCGCCGGAGTTTGCCCAGATGGATGCCACCACGCTCTTGTTCTATACGATTGCCGTCTCTGCGGTCATCGTCACCCCCGGACCCACGGTGCTGCTCGCACTCAATAACGGGGCCACGCGCGGCATGCGGGTGGCTGCGTGCGGTATGGCCGGCGCGGTGCTGGCGGACCTGATCCTGATCGGCACGGTGGGCTGCGGCCTGGGCGCGCTGTTGCTGGCGTCCGAGCGGCTGTTCGAGGCCATCAAGTGGATCGGCGCGGTGTATCTGCTCTATCTGGCATGGGTGATCTGGCGCTCGCCGACCCACACGCTGGTGGCCGAACGGGGCGACGCCTCGGCCAGCGGCCGCGCCGCGTTCCTGCGCGCGCTGTTCGTGGCGCTGTCGAATCCCAAGGCGCTGCTGTTCGTATCGGCGTTTCTGCCGCAGTTCGTGCACGCCGATGGCCCGATCGCGCTGCAGTACACGGTGCTGGCGCTGATCAGCGCCACCATCAACCTGATCGTGATGACGATCTACGCGCTGGGCGGCCGCCATGCGGTGCGGACGCTGTCGGCGCGTACGCTGACGTGGATCAACCGCAGTTGCGCCGGCATGCTGGCGTTCCTGGCGGTGGGGCTGAGCCTGTACCGGCGGGCGGAGCTGCGCTGAGGCAAGGGTAGCCGCCGGTTAGTGGCTGGGTGGGCGCTGGGGGGGGGCGCCGGGTAGTCGCCGGGTAGTCGCTGCCTGGCGCCGCCCGCCTGCCGGCCTTATTGCCGTACGCGCACCGGGTCGACGTGCGTCATCACATTGAGTACGTCGTCGCGTTCCATCGCCCGTGCGCGCGCGGCCAGCGCGATCGCGTGGCCGGCCTCGACCGTGAGGTCGGCGCGAACCTCCAGATGCACGTCCACCAGAATCATGTCGCCCATCTTGCGGGTCTTGAGGTCGTGCACGCCCAGCACCCCGGGCGTGGTCAGCATGATCTGACGCAAGGCGGTGACGGTCTCGTCGTCGGCGGCGCGGTCCATCAGTTCGTCGAGCGCCTGCCAGCCGAAGCGCAGGCCCATGCGGGCCACCATCAACCCGACCACGATGGCCGCGACCGGGTCGAGCACGTGGTAGCCGAGCAGGTTGCCGCCGATCCCCAAGGCCACCACCAGCGACGACGCCGCATCGGAACGCGCATGCCAGGCGTTGGCCACCAGCATGCTCGAGCGCACGCGCTCGGCCACCCGCAACATGTAGCGGAACAGCAGTTCCTTGGCGGCCAGCGCGCCGAGCGCCACCCATAGCGCTACCAGCTTGACCGGCGGCACGCCGTCCGGATGCTCGATCTTGTTGATCGCGGACCAGAGCATGCCGACGCCGACCGCCAGCAGCAGCACGCCCAGCGCGAGCGAGGCTGCGGTCTCGAAGCGCTGGTGGCCATAGGGATGATCGGTATCGGCGTCCTTGCGGCTGTGATGACCCGCGATCAGCACCACGAAATCGGACACGAGGTCGGACAGCGAATGGGCGGCATCGGCAATCAGCGCCTGCGAACCGGCCACCACGCCAATCACGCCCTGCACGGCCGTCAGGCCAATATTGACTCCCACACTGACCAGCGTGCTGCGCCGCCCGGCGAGATGGCGCTGGTGGACGGTGTCATCGGCAACTATAGAAATGTCTTCCAGACGGCTATCGCGCATGACTTGAAGGTGGTCGGGTGTCGCGTGTGAGTCATACGGTAGCACCGTTTGACAGCGGGGAGCGGGAGCGGCGTGGGCCGACGGCCGCATCGGGAACCGGTGCGGTCTCGCTGCGGTGGGTACGCTGGGGATCGCACAGCGACTGAGGTCCAAGATCGGGGTATCGATGTGAAGGCAAATCCTGCCAGTCAGAGCAGATCGTTGCTGCATGCCTTGGCATCGCTGCCCGTCTGATCACTGCATCCGCGCCATGCGCCTACTGGTCGGCCAGCTCGTAGCCCGTGCTGCGGCCGCCGCCGGGCGATTTCTTCAACACGCCCAGGTCCAGCAGTTGCGTGATGTCGCGCAGCGCGGTGTCGGGCGAGCACTTGGCGATGGCGGCCCACTTGCTGCTGGTGAGCTTGCCCTCGAAGCCATCGAGCAGGTGGTTGAGTAGCTTCGCCTGCCGCTCGTTCAGCGACGTGCCCGCCCAGCGTTGCCAAAAACGCGCCTTGACCAGCACGGCGTCCAACGTGGACTGCGCGCTGGTGACGGCGCGCCCGAGCGTACCAAGGAACCACGACAACCAGGCGGTGGCGTCGAGCGTGCCCTTCTGGGTGCGCTCCAGCACGTCGTAGTAGTCCTTACGCTCGCGCTGGATCTGCGCCGACAGGCTGTAGAAGCGCTGCGGACTGCCGTCGGCGCGGGCCAGGAACAGATCGCCCACGGCGCGGGCGATGCGTCCGTTACCATCGTCGAAGGGGTGCAGCGTCACGAACCACAGATGCGCCAGCCCGGCCTTGATGAGCATGGGCTCGCCGGTTTCCTCGTTGGCCCATGCCAGGAACCGTGCCGTCTCGGCGGGCAGCACGTCGGCGGGCGGTGCCTGACAGTGAACCTGGCGCCGTCCCACCGGGCCGGAAATCACCTGCATCGGTCCGGCGGCATCGTCACGCCACTGGCCCACGGCGAGCCTGTTCATGCCCGAGTACCCGGTCGAGAACAAGGCTGCATGCCAGCCGAACAGGCGCTCGGCGGTCAGCGGTTCGGCGCTACGCGAAGTGGCATCTAGCACCATCTCCACGACACCTTCGACGCGCCGATCCACCGGCGCGACCGCGCCAATGTCCACGCCCAGACGCCGGGCGATGGACGAGCGCACGGATTCCACGTTCAGCACTTCGCCTTCGATTTCGCTGGTCTTGACCACGTCCTCGGTCAGCGCGGCAAGGCTGGCCTGATCGCGCAGCGCCATGCCCACGTCGGCCAGACGGCCCAGCAGCACGCCCTGGGCGCGGCTGACCTCGGTCAACGGCCCAGCGAGCGCCGACAGGTCGTAGCGCCATTTCGGCCAGTCGCCGGCTTGCCAGATGTAAAGCTTTTCTCCGCTATCCATGCGGAGATTAAACACCTTATTCTCCGCGTTATATGCGGCGAATGTGGCGGACAATCGCCGCATCATCCAGGGGCGCGATGTTCCTGATTTTCTCCTCAATGCGGTTCCACGCTGCGTCTGCACTCGCGCCGATCTCGGCCATGCGGTTCGCGCCGCGCAGTTTCTCGAATTCCAGCGCCTGTCTCGCATTGGCACCTCGTGGCAGCGCTCGCCCTCTGGTCGAGCCATTTCGGGTTTTCAGGCGCAAGACGGAAGGTCCCGCCGGGAGGCCCTAGCGGCGAAGAAGTTGGCGCAGGTCGAGAGAAGATAGGGTGGAATAGGGGCGAACTGGTTGCGGCGTGGCGGTCGAGCGACCGGCTGGTGGCACACGCAGAACGGCCGGGACCTCCGCGTGGTGTGCGGATTCCGCAAAGGAAAACGCCCAACCGGGAACGGTTGGGCGCTGAATAGTGGTGGACCGAAGGAGGATCGAACTCCCGACCTCTGCATTGCGAACGCAGCGCTCTCCCAGCTGAGCTATCGGCCCGTAGCCGCGAATTGTAGCCTAAAACCGTCGCGGCTTTCAATCGGGGGCGGTCAGGCCGTCATGCCGGTGTTGCCGTCCATGCCGACCACTTTTGGCACGTTGAGCGGACGGGCCGTGACTTCCTTGCTGGTGCGCAGCCATTGCGCCATGACGTCCCAGATCGGTGCGCCGCCGGCCTGGCGAGCCTCTTCCGAGACGGGGGCCCAGCCGGCGACCTTGTAGGCCTTGCCGGCATCGAGCGGGCGGCCGTTGAGGCGCATGTCCTGGATGCGGTGGCCGATGGTCTGGTTGGGGTCGATGGTGTACTGGAGCCCGCCCACGCGCACCATGTCGCCGCCCTGCTGGTAGTACGGGTCCGGGTTGAACAGGTTGTCCGCCACGTCCTCCAGCACGGTCTTGATGGTTTCGCCGGTCATGGCCGTGACCGTGGTGTACGGGTACGTGATGGCGGTCTGGTCCATCAGCGCCTCCATCGTCACCGCTTCGCCGGGAAGCAGCGTGGTGCCCCAGCGGAAGCCCGGCGAGAACGCGATTTCGGCGTCCTGCACGGCCATCAGGCCATCCAGGATCAACTGGTCGAAGGTGCCGTTGAAGTTACCGCGCCGATATAGCAGGCCGCGATTGACCGCGAGGACCTCGCCGAGCTGCTTTTCGTACGGCGCGCGCACGCGGGCGATCAGGCCGTTCATCTCGGCATCGGCCGGCAGGTAGTTGGCAAACACCGGCAGCAGCTTGTAGCGGAAGTCCGCCACCTTGCCGTTGCGCACATCGAAATCGAGCACGCCGAGAAACTTGCCGTTGGAGCCGGCGTTGGTCACCAGCGTGGTGCCGCCACCGTTGCGCACATGCACGGGCGCGGGAATGCCGTCGTGGGTATGTCCGCCGAGGATGGCGTCGAGCCCGCGCACCCGCGAGGCTAGCTTGAGGTCGACGTCCATGCCGTTGTGCGAGAGCAGCACCACCACCTGGGCACCCTTGCCACGCGCCGCGTCGATGACCTGCTGCAGGTTCTCTTCCTGGATGCCGAAAGTCCAGTCGGGCACCAGGTAGCGCGGATTGGCGATGGGCGTGTACGGGAAGGCCTGGCCGATGATGGCCACCGGCACGCCGTTCATCTCGCGCAGGGTGTACGCGTCGAAGACCGGATCGCCGAAGTCGCTGGTCTTGATGTTCTGCGCCAGAAAGGCCACGCGGCCCTTGAAGTCCTTGTCCACCACCTCGCGCACGCGTTCGGCGCCGAGCGTCATTTCCCAGTGCGCGGTCATGATGTCGACGCCCAGCAGCAAGGCCGCGTCGATCATGTCCTGCCCTTTGGTCCACAGCGCCGTGGCGGAGCCCTGCCAGGTATCGCCGCCATCGAGCAGCAATGCGCCCGGCCGGCTGGCTTTCATGTGGCGCACCAGCGTGGCGAGGTGAGCAAACCCGCCGACCTTGCCATAGCGGCGCGCGGCCTCCGTGAAGTCGAGACAGGTAAAGGCATGTGCGGCCGCGCTGCCGGGCGCGATCCCGTACTGGCGCAGGAACGCCTCGCCCACCAGGTGCGGCGGCTTGTTGGCCCATTCCGCGACACCGAGGTTGACGCTCGGCTCGCGGAAATGCACCGGCCGCAGTTGCGCATGGCAATCGGTGTAGTGCAACAGGTGGACGTTGCCGAAGCGCGGCACGTCGTACAGGGACTGCGCGGCGTTGGCGGCCTGGGCTTCGGCGGCGGGGAAGGTCATGCCGCCGGCACCCGCGACGGCCAGCACCTGGAGGAATTCGCGGCGATTCATGGTTTGGCGTAACGGGCGAGCGCGGCGACGTCGTCGTCGAGCATCTCGCCGACTTCCTTCTGGACCACGCGGCCGCGTGCGTCGAGGACGTAGAGTTCGGGCAGGCCCCTGCGCGGGCCAAAGGCGTCGCGCAAGGCGGGCGAGTCGATGGTGGCGGGGAAGGTATAGCCGTGCTGCTTCAGGTACGCCGTGGCCACCTGCGGGTCCTTGTCGATGCTGATGGTCAGCATCTGCAGCCCGGCTGCGTGGGTACGCTCATACAGGGCCTGCAGGCGCGGATTCTGCAATGCGCAGAACGGACACCACGAGGCCCACACCTCCACCACGACGGGCCGGCCGGCCCATTGCGAAGGCGGCACGGTGCGGCCATCGAGCAGCTTCAGCGCCGGCAGCCGGATCACGTCGCCCACCTCGGCCGCACCGGCGCCGGCGGCGGACAGCAGGCCGCACGTCAGTGCCAGCAGGCCAAGCAGGCGGCCGATGCGCATGGCTTACTGATTAACCGGCGAGGCCGGGTCCAGCAACAGCGCCATCACGTCGCGGATCTGCTGCTCGGTGAGGATGCCCTTATGGCCAAAGCGCGGCATGTTGGAGCATGCGGTGAAGGCGTTCGAGTCCCAGATCTTGCCCCACGTGTACTTCAGCACCGCTTCGGAATTGCCGCGCAGCTTGCCGTACTGGTACAGCGACGGGCCGATATTGCCGTACGAGATCTCGGCCTTGGTCAGCTGGTGGCACGCGTAGCAGTTGCCGCCGTTGACGCTGCCGACCTTGTCGGTGAACTGCATGCCACGGCCGTTCTGCGCAACCTTCTCGCCTTCCTTCCAGTCGCCGATCCAGTTGCTGTCGGCCGGGTACTTGATCTGCCTGAGCTCGCCGGCTTCCACCTTCCTGGCCACCGCGGCCGGCACCTTGGTGCGGTCCGGATAGCGGCTGCATGCCTTCTGCGCGGCGTCCTGGTTGAGCACGCCTTCCACCGTGGCCGGCCCCTTCGAGGTGAAGGAGTCCTCGATCATCTTGCGCAACTCGGCATCGGTGGCGCCGGTGCTGGCCGCCTTGGTGGCGGCTGGCCTGCCCTCGCGCGCGGGCTTGGCATCCTGCGCCAGCGCGTGGGTCGATACGCCGGCAACCGCGGCCGCCAGCATCCATGACTGGATTCGATTCATCGTCAGCTCTCCCGCTTCAGCGCTTCAGGTTCGGACCATCGTACGTGCCGCCGTTGGCATTCTTCGCCAGGAACAGGCTCAACGCGGTGATCACATCGGAGCCGTAGGCGGGCTCGGGAAAGCGCTGCTGGCGCAGGCAGTCGTACAGGCGATGCTGCATGGTGCGGACCTCGCCCTGCGAGACCCGATAGGCCGGCCACGTCGTGTATGCCGCCTGCGCGCCCGATGCGTGCAGCAGGTTCGGCAGGTCCTGCAGGCGAATGCGCTGGCCGTCCACCGCATGGCAGGTGGCGCAGGCAAAGTCGTAGGCGCCGCCACGGTAGAAGAACATCTTCTGGCCCAGCGCGTACACCTTCTTTTCCTCGGGATGCGTGAGCTGGACGTTCATCTTGACGCCGCGCGACTCGCCGGCCAGATACGCGGCCAGGCGCTCGATATCCGACGGTTTGCCCGACGACGAGAACGGATTGGCGGTGGCCTGCTCGGGCGTCAGGCCCTGCAGCGTCACGCGGCAATATGCCAGGCGCTGCTCGAGGTCCATCACCTTGCCGGTGTCCTTGAAGTAGCGCGGCAGTTCGGCATACGCGCCCTTGGTCACGCCGGGGCCCTTGCCGAGGTCGCACTGCTCCAGCGACGCGTTCTTGGGGCCCGCCGGCTTCTTCCACAGTTCCTCACCGGCGGCTTCCCACAGCTCTGCGGGATTGCCTTCGGCTAGCATCTGGCGATACTTGGCCAGTTCTTCGGCGGTACTGCCCTGTGCCTGCACGGGCAACGCGGCGACCGTGGCAGCCACGGCGGCAACGGTACCCGCCATGGCCAGCAGCGCAGCGCCTGGACGGCGTCGATTGTTCTGCATGGGATTTCTCCTGGCGATCTTGCCGTGCGCGGGGGCGTGGCCGATCGCTTTTTTTGTCTTTCGATGGTCCGGTCCGCGCGCGCCTGCCGGTGCGATGCCGGCGCGGGAACGGGTTCCGGGCCCCGGCTCAGGGCTTGATGTAGGCGAAGCCTTCGTCGAACTGCAGGCGCGCCACTTCCACCACGCCAGCCGGCACCACCTTGGCTTCCATCAACAGGCTCGACTCGGGAATACGCCGCGCCGTCAGCGTGTTGTGGCAGACGCGGAATTCCACGCCATCGCCTGCCAGCGCGCCCACCGGCGCATCGAAGGTGTTGCCGCGCGAATCCTTGGCGCCTTCCAGCAGGAAGTCCACGCCGTAGCCGAACGCCACCACCACGATCTTGGTGCCGGGCGCGCCGTTCAGGTGGTTGCGCAAATTGCCCATCGCGCGCACGGCCTGGTCGATGCCTTCCGACAGCTGGTACACCACCTTCACCTGGCTACCCTTGCCGCGCGCGGCCGGGGCCGACTGCGCCGCCGCCCGGGCCGACAACCCGATCGCGGCCAGTGCCGCGGTGGCCTTGAAGAATGCTCGCCGCATCTTGGCTCCTTGTCTTGCTGTATTGCCGCGCGCCGGGCGCTTACGCGATGGTCGCTTCGTCGGTGCGCTTGTCACCGCGGTTGTCGACCCAGGTCACGGTGACCTTGTCGCCCTTGGCGCCGCCCTTGAACTTGAAGTTCAGGAACGGATCCTTGGATACGGCCGGCCCGAACTGGGCGTGGAAGACCTCGCGCCCCTTGCATTGGGCGACCACGGTCTGGATATGCCAGGCCGGAATGGTCTTGCCGTTCGCGTCCTTGCGCTGGCCGGTTTCCATATCGTGCTTCATCAGAATCTTGACGTCGACGACGCCACCGTTCTCGGTGGCGCGGACGCGCATCGGATCTGCCATGGTGTTCTCTCCTGCTGGTCGTGGATGGGGGCAATGGTCGGGGCGTGGTGGCGTTCAGCCGCCGCAGCCGCCCAGCGTGACCTTGATTTCCTTCGATGCCACGTACCACTTGCCGCCGGCCTTGACCGCGGCGTACACGACCGAGGTCTGCCCCATCTTCACCCGCGTGGAGACGAACGGCTCGGTGCCGGCCGGAATGGTGAAGTCCGCGGCCAGCGTGTTGGGATTCTTTTCGACCAGAATCGCGATCTGCTCGGTATCGGGGATATTGCTCGTCACGGCCACCGGTACCACCGCGCCGTTCTCGGCGATGTCCGGGGCAGTGAAGGTGATTGCGGTACTTTTCTCGGTGCCGCTGCCGCCGAGCGCCTTGATCACGTCGGCCACGCTCTTGCCGTCAAAAGCGGTCTTGTTCCATTCGGCGGCCTGCGCCTCGCTGATCAGGCCGGTGGCCGCCATCAGCGACAGCACCGCGGTGACCCGGAGGACGTCTCGTCGTTTCTGGTTCATTTCGTCTCTTGTCTACTGCTGCTCTACTGCTGTTGCGGGCAGCGGGCCCGGGGCCCGCCGCCGTCTCTTCTCGTCAGGGCTGGTACGCTAGCGCGGCATTACTTGGCAGGTGCGCCGGCCAGAACCCACTCCACCACGGTCTTGATGTCCGCATCGCTGACACCGGCGTTGGCCGGCATCGGCACCGGACCCCATACGCCCGAACCACCGTTCTTGACCTTCGCGCTCAGCTTGGCCAGCGCGCCCTTGTCGCCCTTGTACTTGGCGGCAACGTCCTTGAATGCGGGGCCGACCAGTTTCTTGTCGACCTGGTGGCACCCCATGCATGCGTTCTTGTTGGCGATATCCTGCGCCTTGGCTGCATCGACCGCGGCGTGGGCCGACGCGGCACCCGCCAGCATCAGCGTTGCAATTACGAACTGCTTCATTGTTTTGGCTCCAAGCTCATAAAGCCGTGGGGACGGCAAAGAGCGCCGCATCCGGGCAATCCGGTCGCGGCACGCGCTGGCCACCGTCGGGGGCGATGCCCGATGTATCCCGGGCGTAAGCGGCCAGTCCGATATTTTGCCTGAAGAATCCGCCACTTTACGGACGGTCCCGTGATATCGATATGCCGCGCCGTCGGGGAGAGCCCGTGCGATCAGGGTTAACCCGCGCTCCGGGCAGGGCATCCGGCAGCTATCGCCGCGCGAACTTCCGTGAAATCGCCAGGCGCCCGCCAAATACGCTGAGCAGCAGGCCCGCCATCACGACCACCGCCCCGCCCCACTGCGCGGCGCTGAGATCCTCGCCGAGCAGCAGGTGCGACGAGATCAGCCCGACCGGCGGCACCAGCAGCGTCAGCGGTGCCACCTTGCTGGCCGGGTAGCGGGTCAGCAGGCGGCCCCACATGGTGTAGCCGAAGATGGTGGCCGCAAACGCGAGGTAGCACACCGCCAGCACGGCGAGCATGGAGATATGGGACAGGCTGTCGACGATGCGGGCCGGTCCCTCGAACGCCAGCGACAGCAGCGCAAACGGCACGATCGGCACCAGCGCCCCCCACACCACCAGGCCGAGCAGGTCCACCGGCCCGATCGTTTTGCTGACGATATTGCCGGTGGCCCAGCAGGCAGCGCCGCACAGCGTCAGCAGGAAGCCGGCCACCGTCATGCCGCCGGCACCACCGGCATGCGTCTGTACGCCGCTGCCGATCAGGACCAGGCCCGCGGCGGCCACCGCCATCCCCGCCACATGATGCCAGCGGACCGGCTCGCGCAGGAACAACGCGGCAAACGCCACCGTGAAGAACACCTGGGATTGCAGCACCAGGGACGCCAGCCCGGCCGGCATGCCGACGGCCATCGCATAGAACAGGAACGCGAACTGCCCCAGGCTGATGGTGGCGCCATAGGCCACCAGCCGGGACCACGGCACGCGCGGACGCGGCACCAGGAAGATGGCGGGGAGCGCCACCAGGCTGAAGCGCAGCGCGCCCAGCAGCATGGGCGGCACGCCGTTCAGTCCGACCTTGATGACGACGAAATTGACGCCCCACACGACGATGATGCCGAGGGCGAGTAGACGGTCTTTGGCTTGCATGGCAGGGACACGGATGGGTCCGCTAGCCTAGCATGTCCGCCCAGATGCTCTGCGCCCACGCCTGCGCGTAACGGCCCTCGAGCGCGCTCGGGGCTGTGGATAACCCGCCTGCGCCGGGTACGGTCAGCATGGTTTTCTGGGTCGGATCGTAGCGGTGCACGCTGGCGATATGCACCGCCTCGTCCGTCGAGGTGAAGCTGTAGCAGGTGTTGTTGTAGACCGGCACCGGGTTCGGCGCCTGGTCCGACAGCAGCGCCACGATCGCCGCCGCCGCCACCTTGGCGTGCTGGTTGGCCATATGGCCGGACTTGGGCATCAGCGGCGCGATCTGCACCGCATCGCCCAGCACGTGGATACGCGGTATCGCGAGCGACTCCATGGTCAGGAAATCGACCTCGCACCAGCGTCCATTGGCGGTGGCCAGGCCGCTGGCCACCGCGATGGCGCCGGCGCGCTGCGGCGGCAGCAGGTTGATCACGTCCGCGGTCTCGTCGTCCTGCACCTCGAACTTGAGCGTGCGCGTGGCCGGGTCCACGTCCACGGTCTCGTACTGCGGCCGGTATTCGATCATCCCCGGATAACGGGTCTGCCACGCTTGTCGGAACAGCGCACCCTTGGAGGTGATGTCCGGGTTGGCGTCGAGGATCAGCACCTTGCCGCGCGGCTTGTTGCGCTTGAGGTAGTCCGCCACCAGGCTGGCGCGCTCATAAGGGCCGGGCGGGCACCGATACGGCGCCAGCGGCACGGTGATGGCGAAGGTGCCGCCATCGCGCATGGCCGCGAGCTGGCGCGCCAGTGCCGTGGTCTGCGGCCCGGCCTTCCACGCGTGCAGGATCTGGTCGCCGCCGGGGCCGGCCAGGCCGGGAATCGCGCTGGTCTGCATTTCCACGCCCGGCGACAGCACCAGGCGGTCGTACGGCAGCGTGGAGCCGCCGGCGAGCCGGACCGTGCGACGGTCGGCGTCGATGGCGGTCGCCGTATCGCGCACGATGCGCACGCCGTGGCGGCTGGCCAGCATGTCATACGGCCGCGTGATATCCGCCATGCCGCGCCCCCCGGCGATGACGAGGTTCGACAGCGGGCACGAGACGAACGACGCGTCCGGCTCGACCAGCGTGACGTCGATCGCGTTGCCGCTCCAGACGCGCAGGTAGCGCGCCGCGGTGGCGCCGCCATAGCCGCCGCCGATGACCACCACGCGGGCCGGGGCGGCGGCCCGCGCCTGGCGCGCGGTCAGGCCGGCGACGCCAGCGAGCGTACCCAGCGCAGCGAGAGATGCGGCGCCGGACAGCGCGCCAAGAAACGTTCGTCGTTGCATGGCGCTATTTCTGTTCGGCGAACCACGCGGCCATGGCCACGATGTCGGTATCGCTGTAGCCGCGCGCGAGCTGCGGCATGACGGTGCCGCTGCGCCGCCCCGCCTTGAATGCCAGCATTCGTTCGGTCAGCTCGGCTTGCGGCCGCCCGGCCAGGCCTGGAATCGGGCTCCCGGCCGGCGCGCGGCCGTCGGGCCCATGGCACCCCGCGCAACTGGCCGCCTGCTGACGCGCCTGCAGCGTGCGCAGGGCCTGTGCGCCGACGGTGGTACGCGTATCCGGCTCCGCCGGCTGGCCGACGGCCAGCCATGGCACGAGGCACGCCCCGCCCGCCAGCCATACGCGGAGCCGCGCGGCGCGCCTGCCGATGATGGCGGTCATGGCGGGCATGGCGATCCCCGTGCGCATCATGGCGCTTGCCTCAGGGCAGATTGCGGCCCGGCGGCAGCGTGACCGGCGAACCCACCGGCGTGCTGACGGTGCCATTGGTGCCCGTGGCCCCGGGCGTACCCGGGGCCGGGGTACCGGCGGGCGCGTCGTTGGTGACGGGCGCGTTGGGCGCGCTGCCCGGCACCGATTGCACCGGCGCCGGCTGCCCCACCGGCGTGTCGCCCGGGTTGCCGTTCTGCGAGGTCGCGGCGGCGTCCAGACGGGCGCGCTCTTCCTCGCTCACGTAGTCGAACGCCTTGACCACTTTCACCACGCCGCTGGCGTTGCGTGCGACGTCGGTCGCAAGGTCGCCTTCCTTCTGGGTCACCACGCCGAGCAGGTACACCACGCCCTTGTCCGTCGTCACCTTGATCGAGTTGGAAGGCACGCCCTCCGCGGTGGCCAGCAGCGTCTTGACCTTGCTGGTCAGGTACGCATCGTTGCTGGCGGTCATGAAGCCCGGCGTCGAGGTGATCTGCAGGTCGTTGATCAGCTCGCGCGTGTTGGGCAGGCCGCGCACGTACTGGTCGATCTGCTGCTTGACCTGCTCGCTGCTCGCTTCGCCGGTCAGCAGCACCTTGCGGTTGTAGACCGTCACGCTGACGCTGGCCTGGCCGTCGCTGTAGCGCGTCTTGATGGTGTTCTCGATTTCGAGTTGCAGGCCACGGTCGATGGCCTGCGTACCGGTGGGCCGGCGATCGGTGGCAAGCAGCACGCCACCGGCCACGGCGCCGGCCAGCACCGGGAAGCAGCCAGCCAGTTGGGTGGCGGAGACCACCAGGGCAGCAACGGTGACGGCGGTGCGCGCCAGGCGCCGGGTGCGGCCGGCGGTGTGGCGTTGGACGGAAGCGGATGGTGGGAGAGGCACGTTCTTCATGCGGTCCTTGGCTCTGGGCAAAAGTCGGAAGCGTGTTGTGGATAACCGGTGGATAACGGCATCCTGCCGGTGGACAAAGCGTGGATAAAGAGCGGGCGGGCTGTGGAAGACGCTGTGGACAACCCGGGATAAGTCTGGTGGCAAGCCTGGTGGCGGGGGCGGCAGCCTGGCATCAGGCCTCGCCCAGCAGCGCTTCGTCGATGCCATCGCACAGGCAATGCAACGTCACGCGATGCACCTCCTGCACGCGCGCGGTACGGTCGCTCGGCGCGCACAGGTGGATATCGAATTCGTCGAGCATGGTGCCAATGCGGCCACCGCCCTTGCCGGTGAGCGCGATCACCAGCATTTCGCGCTGGCGTGCGGCGTGAATGGCCGCGATGACGTTCTCCGAATTTCCCGAGGTGGAAAGCGCCAGCAGCACGTCGCCGGGCTGGCCGATGGCCTCCACCTGCTTGGAAAACACGACGGTGAAATCGTAGTCGTTGCCGATCGCCGTGAGGATGGAGCTGTCCGTGGTCAGCGCGATGGCGGCCAGGCCCGGGCGTTCGCGCTCGAAGCGGCCGATCAGCTCGGCGGCAAAATGCTGCGCGTCCGCGGCGGACCCGCCATTGCCGCACACAAGAATCTTGTTGCCGCTGGTCAGTGCGGCGACGGTACGTTCCACGGCGGCGTCGATCTGCGGCGCCATCGTCGTGGCGGCCTGGCGCACAGTGTCGGCGCTGTCCAGGAAATGCTGCTGGATACTCTCGATGCTCATGGGGTGATTCTGCCCGCTATTCCTCTATGTCGATATGCCCGCCGGCCCTGGCGGCAGGAGCCGGCGATTTCCGCCGCATTATGACGCAGCCGCATCGAGATCGAAGGCGTTTTGCAGCCATTCGAGCCGTCCTGCCTCCATCGCCACCACGTCGAATCGGCATGGCGGCCATCGCTCCAGGGTGCCGAGGTAGTGCTCGGCGGCGGCCAGCAACCGTCGCTGCTTGACGAGGGTCACGCTCGCCGCGGCGCCGCCATGCGTGGCGCCGCGCCGCTTGCGCACTTCCACAAACACCAGCGTACCGTCGGACGCGCGCAGAATCAGGTCGATCTCGCCGGCTTTGCAGCGATAATTCCGAACCACCAGCGTCAGGCCCTGGCGTTCCAGCCAGGCCAGCGCGCGCGCCTCGGCCTGCGCGCCGGCCTGCGTCGTGGTGATTTTGAATGAACGATTCAAGGGAAGTTCTCAAGCATGGCTGACTGGAGCTCGCTGGCAGCAGGCCAGACCTACCCAACCGGGACCCTCTACGTGGTGGCCACACCGATCGGCAACGTCGCCGACCTGTCCCTGCGCGCGCTCCACGTGCTCGGCCTGGCCGATGCCATTGCGTGCGAGGACACGCGCAATACGGCTCAGTTGCTGAGCCGCGTGGGCCTGCAGCGTCCGCTCGTCGCCGTGCACGAGCATAACGAGCGTGAAGCCGCGGGCCGCATCGTCGAGCGGCTGGCGGCCGGCGAACGCATTGCCTATGTCTCGGACGCCGGTACGCCCGGCATTTCGGATCCGGGCGCGCGTCTGGTGGAAGCGGTGCGCGCGGCGGGCCTGGGCGTGGTGCCCTTGCCCGGCCCGAGCGCCGCGGTGACCGCGCTGTCGGTGGCCGGTGACATGCTGGAGCACGGCGAGGGGCGCTTTACCTTTGTCGGCTTCCTGCCCGGCAAGACCAAGGCGCGCGCCGAGGCGATCGCCGCCCTGGCGCCGCTCGATCATCCATGGGTTCTCTACGAGGCCCCGCATCGGATTGCCGATACGCTTGCCGCGCTCGCGGCGGCCGTGCCCGAGCGCCGCCTGATGATCGGCCGCGAGCTGACCAAGCTGTTCGAGGAAACGCCCGTGCTGAAGGCTGCCGACGCGCCGGCCTGGCTCGCGGGCGAGGCCACGCGTGGCAAGGGCGAATTCGTGCTGGTGGTGGAAGGCGCGCCGCGCGCCAGCGCAGGTGCCGATGACGCGCCCGACGCGCATGCCGTGCGCGTGCTCGACCTGCTGCTGGCGGAGCTGCCGGCAAAGCGCGCGGCCAAGCTGGCGAGCGCCATCACCGGCGCGGGCACGCAGGCGCTCTATCAGCGCGCACTGGCGCGGCGTGCGGGCGAGCCGTCGGCGCAGGAAGAGGATCAGGGCGGCGAGGAGTGACCGGGTCGGATTGGCGCGCACGCTGGAGGGACATCCGGAGGTTGGGAAGGCGCGGCGCGCGGTGGCATACCCGCCAGGTGGCGCCAGGTGGATTCACGCCAGGCGCCTCACACTGGGCAAGCGCGCCGGCACGTCAGTGACTCGGCTCAGCGCCTCAGCGCTTGTGCTTGACGACCGGCTTGGCCTTGGCTTTGGCTTTCCTGGCCTTGGGCGCCAGCGTACTGGCGGTTTCGGGCGGACTCAGATCGTCCGCGCCGGTGCCGTCACCGGCTTCGGTTGCACCCGCGTCGATCTCCGGCCCCAACGCCGCCACTTCGGTACGCGACAGGCGGCGGATTTCCACCTGCGTGGCGCCATGGTCGACGAAGTTCAGGCGCTTGGCGGCCGCATAGGACAGGTCGAGGATGCGGTTGCCGTGATAGGGCCCGCGATCGTTGATGCGGACCACCGCCACCTTGTTGTTGCGCAGGTTGCGCACCAGCACCCAGCTATCGAGCGGCAGCGACGGATGCGCGGCGGTCATCGCGCGCATGTCGAAGCGCTCTCCGTTGGCGGTCTTGCGGCCGTGGAAGCCCTTGCCGTACCACGACGCCATGCCGCGCTGCTCAAACGTGCCGAGATCCGGGCGCAGGCCGTCGAGCGAGGTCTGGCCGGCGCTGTCGCCATCCTGCTTGCCCCAGCCGAACAGGTCCCAGCTACCCCGCTCGTCGCCGTGCTCGGCGGTCTTCGCGGCGGACTTGTCGTTCCTGGCATCGGCCTTTGCCTGGCGGCCGGCGCGCGTGCCGGCGGCCGAGCCCGTGGTGGAAATGGCATTGCTGGTGCTCGTCGCGTCCGTTCCGTCGCCGCCCGGCGGCGTCGCGCACGCGGCCATCACCAGGGCGGACGCAATGACGGCGCACCGGCGGAGCAGACGATTGGCCCCCTCGAAAACGGCGGGGCGGAATACGGACAGATTGAGCATCGGCGCAGTCTAACACCGACCACCAGACGCTATGCCGTTGATTTTGTTACGAAATTTAAGAAATCGACTTGTCAGAAACTGTCAAAGGCCCGCAATCCTTGGCCAGGCAAGGGATTGCGGGGATTGCGGCAGCGCGCAAAACGGGTGATGTCTGACACACTTTTAAGATAACTCTCATTGCCTTCGAACGCGCGATGGCGGCAAGGCGCGGCGGCTCAAACCGGCACGCGGCTACAATGACCCACCTGCCGCGGCCACGCGAATTGCCTTCGGATCCATGAAAGTTCTTCTCATCCCCGTGACACCGTTCCAGCAGAATTGCTCGCTGCTGATCGACGAGACCACTGGCCGCGCCGCGGTGTGCGACCCCGGTGGCGACCTCGACCGCATCCATGCCGCCGTCAAGGAGCAAGGCGTGACGCTGGAGAAGATTTTTCTCACGCATGGTCACGTCGATCATTGCGCGGGCGCGGCGGCGCTGGCGCGCGAACTCGGCATTCCGATCGAGGGACCGCAGCAGGACGAGCGCTTCTGGATCGAGCAGTTGCCCGAGCAGACCCGCCGCTTCGGCTTCGGCCAGGCGGAGGCGTTCGAGCCCGACCGCTGGCTCGAGGACGGCGACACGGTGACCTTTGGCGGCGAGACGCTCGAGGTCTACCACTGCCCCGGCCATACACCCGGCCACGTAGTGTTCTTTTCCCGCGCCAACCGGCTGGCGATCGTCGGCGACGTCCTGTTTGCCGGGTCGATCGGCCGCACCGACTTTCCGCGCGGCAATCACGCCGACCTGATCCGTTCGATCCGCACGCGCCTGTGGCCGCTCGGCGATGATGTCACCTTCGTGCCAGGGCACGGTCCGGTCTCGACCTTCGGCGAGGAGCGGCGCTCCAACCCGTATGTGGGCGACCGCGTGGTCGGGGCGGACTGACCGATGGCGAAACGCCAGGCTCCCGATACCCGTCCCGAGATCTACGTCAGCACCGACGTCGAGGCGGACGGCCCGATCCCGGGACCGCATTCGATGCTGTCGTTCGCCTCGGCGGCGATGCGCGCGGACAAGACCGTGATCGACACGTTCTCGGCCAACCTGGAAACGCTGCCCGGCGCGGTCGGCCATCCCGTGCAGATGCAGTGGTGGCAAACCCAGCCCGAGGCCTGGGCCGCCTGCCGGCGCGACCTGCAGCGGCCGGAGGAGGCGATGGTCCGCTACGTGGAATGGGTCGAGCGCTTGCCGGGCAAGCCGGTATTCGTGGCATTTCCGGCCGGCTTCGATTTCACCTGGATGTTCTGGTACATGATGCGCTTTGCCGGCCGGTCGCCGTTCGGCTGGGCCGCGCTCGATATCAAGACGCTGGGCTTTGCGCTGACCGGGCTGCCGTTTCGCAAGACCGTCAAGCCAGCGCTGCCGGACCACTGGAAGGACCCGCTGCCTCATACGCACGTTGCAATCGACGATGCGCTGGAACAGGGGGCGCTTTTCTGCAACATGCTGGCCGCCCTGCGCGAGCGCGAGGCCATGCTGGCGCAGGTGACAGAAGCAGCCTCCAGCAACACTTCCGACGAAAGCGATCCCCCACCTCCGGCATCTGCACCCTAGTGGCAACACAGGCGGGCCGAGCCGGTACGGTGGGTACGGGGCACATTTTGCGCCGGTTTGCCTATAGTAGAGGTGTGCCGATGGCAACCCGGGCCGCTATGCCCGAGGAGGTGTAGATCATGCGCTTTCATCCTGAACACCACATCAAGGATTGGACCGGCAGGCTGCATTGGCCACACTGGACGCATTGGCCGCACGGACGCTCCGACGAACGCATTTCCACCGAACGCATTTCCAACATTTCCGGCTCGCATTCCGCCAACGAGGACGCGGAAATCGCCAAGGCCACCCTCTACGTGAGCACGGTCACGCTGGTCGTGCTGCTGGTCGTGCTGGCAGGGATCTCTTTCGGTCAGGAGGCCATGCACTGGCTGGGTGTTCCTTAAGACGACTCGCCTGAAGCGATCCCCCTCGTCTGACCGGCCGGCCCCCACATTGCGTTGGGGGCCGGTTTGCTTCCGGTGGCGGCAACTGGTCGCGCCGCTCAGGCGAGCAGCGTGTTGACGTTCTCCGGCGGACGCCCGATGACGGCTCGGCGATCGCGCACGACCACCGGCCGCTGCAGCAGGATCGGGTTGTCCGCCACTGCCGCCAGCAATTCGGCATCGGTCAGTCCCGGGTCGGCAAGGTCGAGCTCCTGGTAGGCAGCCTCGTTGTCGCGCAGCATCGCGCGCACCGGTACGCCGAGCATCGTATGGAGCTGGCGCAGCGTCGCGAGCGTCGGCGGCGTCTTGAGGTACTCCACGATTTCCACCGATTCGCCCAGGCGCTGGGCACCGGCTTCCACCAGCGCGAGGGTCTCGCGCGACTTGGAACAGCGTGGGTTGTGGTAAATCGTGATCATTGCGGGCCTCTTTCGGGAAGTTTCACCCCGCACTATATAGAAGCGTCTGCGCGGCGGGGCATGGTCGGCGTTCGGATCGGCATCCAGATCGGCATCCGGCGGGCCGCTCAAGGGGCGATATGGAGCCCCACCGCGATGCGGTTCCAGGCATTGATCGAAGCGATCGCCGCCGTCAGGTGCACGAATTCGCCTCCCTCGAAGTGAGCCCGTACCTGCGCCTGCGCTGCCGCGTAGCCGACGTGGTCGCCAAGGCCGGTCAACGCCTCGGCCCACGCCAGCGCGGCCTGCTCGCGTTCGCTGAACACGCCGGCATCGCGCCAGCCCGCCAGCAGGTCGATCTTGCGGGCGTCCACGCCGATGCGGCGCGCCACATCGAGGTGAAACTGCAGGCAGAACGCGCAGCCGTTGAGCTGCGATACGCGCAGCTTGAGCAGTTCGCTCAGGGCCTTGTCGACGCCGGCGGCGTCGATCGCCTTGCCGACGGCGGCCAGGCCGGCATAGACCTCCGGTGCGGCGCGGGTGAAATCCTGGAACGTGATGGGTGCGGTCTTCATATGGGTCAATGGGTTCGGGTATATTGTCAGAGCACTGATAATGATATAAGAGCTCTGACAATATGCAAAAGACCATGGCGGGTTCAGGGGCACCGTTGCCTGCCGCCGGCGAAGGCAAGCGAGGCGAGGCCGGGTACCTGGCCTACCTGCTGCGGCAGGCCAACGCGGCCAATCGGCTGCGGCTGGAGCGCGCGCTCGGCACGGTCGGCGTGACGCAGCCGCAGTTCGTGGTGCTGACCATGCTGGGCGCCTATCCCGGGCTGTCCAATGCCGACGTGGCGCGCCTGTCGCTGCTGACGCCGCAGACCGTCAGCGTCATCATGGCCAACCTCGACAAGATGGGAGCGATCGTGCGCCAGCCGCATCCGGAGCACGGACGCATCCAGACCATCGCATTGACGGAACACGGCCGGCGCCTGCTGGCCGACTGCCGCGAGCACGCCCAGGCGCTCGAGGCGCATCTGCGCGCCGGCCTGAACGAGGAGGAGGAAAAGATCGTGCGGCGCTGGCTGACGGGGCTGGCCAAGGAGGCATGAGCCGCGCCGGCGCGCGTGCGGCAATCAGGGCACGCTGCCATAAAAAAAGCGCGACCGAAGTCGCGCGGGCAGGGGTACTACGGAATGGTACGGCGGGCCTGACCATGTGCGGGCGCGCCGTGATGTTGCGGCTTGCTGCCGCGGCGCGTCAGTAGGTCAGTTAGCCCGCAGGTCAGCGCATCAGGTCAGCGCATCAGGTCCGCCAGGGCCAGCGCCACCACCTTGGTGGCACGGTTCAGGTCGTCGAGCCGCAGATTCTCGTCCGAGTTGTGTCCGCGGGCCTCCATCAGCGTGCGCGGCCCGGCGCCGTAGAGCACGGTCGGAATGCCGTGGCTCGTGTAGTGGCGCGCGTCGGTATAGAGCGGCACGCCGTGGACCGGGATGTCCACGCCGAAGACCGCTTCCGCGCGCGACTTGAGGGCGCCGATCAGCTTGTCCACACCGGGCAGTTCCGACAGCGGCTCGGCCAGGATGATGCGCTCGACCTTGACCTCGATACCCGGCCGGTCCTGCGCGGCCCGCTCCACCACCGCGCGCAGCTCGCCTTCCGCGTCGAAGCCGATTTCCTCGGGGATCATGCGGCGGTCCACGCGGAAGGTAACGAGGTCGGGCACCACGTTGGTATTGATGCCGCCCTTGATCAGGCCCACGTTCAGCGTGGCGTGGTCGATGCCGGGGACCTTGCTCTTGCGCGTGGCCAGTTCGGCGCGCAGGCCATAGATCGCCTGCAGGATGTGAGTGGCGGCCTCGATCGCGTCGACGCCGGTGTGCGGCATGGCGGCATGACCCTGCTTGCCCTTCACGGTGACTTCCACATGCAGGCAGCCGTTGTGGGCCGAGGTGATGCCGTACGAAAAGCCGGCCGAGATCGCATAGTCCGGCCTGGTCAGGTTTTCGTCGAGCAGGAACCTGGGCCCGATGTCGCCGCCGGTTTCCTCGTCATAGGTGAATTGCAGTTCGACCGTGCCGTTGAGCTGGGCGCCCTGCTTCTCGGCGGCCATCAGCGCCAGGGTGGCGTAGGTATAGGTGGCGAAGTCCGACTTGGACACCGCCACGCCGCGACCATACATCACCGGGCCGTGCTCGCTGTCGGCAATCTCGCCGCCGTACGGGTCGCGCGTCCAGCCGAGGCCCGGCGGTACCACATCCCCGTGCGCGTTCATCGCGATGGTCGGGCCACCGCTGCCAAAGCGCTTGCGCACCACGAGGTTGGTGGCGCTGATCATCCCCGCGGCCTTGACCTTGTCGTCCGGCACCTTGTACGCCTCGACCGTGAAGCCGAGCTGCTCGAGCAACTGGCGCGCGCGCTTGCCATGGGCATCGCAGTCGCCGGGGGGATTGTCCGACGGTACCTTCACCAGTTCGGCCAGAAAGGCCTCCTGCTGCGGGCGATGCTCATCGACAAACTGCGTGAGCGTGGATTCGATGGGGTTCATGTTGTCGCGTGCGGTCATGATATGGCTCGTATGGGGAGAACAGGATCACTGCGGAGTCATGGCGCGGGCCGGAAGTGCTCGACGAACGTGGTAAATACGTCCGCCGCCACCTGGGCGTCTTCGGCGGTCATGGTTTCGGTGGGGTGATGGCTGATGCCGCCGTTGCCGCAGCGCACGAACAGCATGGCCACGTCGGTCAAGGCGGCAATGGCCATCGCATCGTGCCCGGCGCCCGACGGCAGGTGCCGCACCGGCACGCCCGCGCGCTCGATCGCGGCGGCCCATTGCGCCTGCAGCCACGGCGCGCAGGGCACGCTCGCGGCTTCATGCGTCTTGCGTATCTGCGCGCGCACCTGGCGGCGGGCGCAAACCCGTTCGATCTCCGCCAGCACGTCGGCCACGGCCGCTGCGCGCTCGGCATCGGCACCGGCGCGGATATCGATCGAGAATACCGCGCGGCCAGGCACCACGTTGGTGGCCCCGTTGGGTACGTTGAACTGGCCGACCGTGCCCACCAGTCCCGGCTTCCCGCCGCAGCGGCGTTCGATGTACAGGCCGATCTCGGCGCCCGCCATGGCGGCGTCGCGGCGCATGTCCATCGGCACCGTGCCGGCGTGGCCGGCCAGGCCTTCCAGCTCCACCAGGAAGCGCGACGCGCCGGAAATCGCGGTGACCACGCCGACCGGCAGTCCTTCGTTGAGCAGCACGGGACCCTGTTCGATATGCACCTCGATAAAGCCGAGCACCTTGGCGCGCTCGTGTGCGGCCGTGGGCAGGCGCGTGGCGTCGAAGCCGGCGGCGGCCATCACGTCGCGCATGGTGCGGCCTTCGTCGTCGAGGTTGTCGAGCACACGCGTATCGAATGTCCCGGCAATGGCTCGGCTGCCGAGCAGCGTGGCCTTGAAGCGCACGCCTTCCTCCTCGGCAAAGCCGACCACCTCGATGGCGAACGGAAAGCGGCGCCCGACGCGATGCCATTCGGCGATACACGCGATGGGAAGAATGACGCCGAGGTTGCCGTCGTAGCGGCCGGCGTCGCGTACCGTGTCGAAGTGCGAGCCGGTCAGCAGCGCCGGCGCCTCGGGCGTGGTGCCCTCGTAGCGGCCGATCACGTTGCCGGCGGCGTCGCGCCGCACGGTCATGCCGGCGGCCGCCATCCACGCGCTCAGTTGCGCGGCGGCGCCGTGATGCGCGTCGGTCAGGTAGGTACGGGTGAGCATGCCGGGCTGCTCGGTGTGGACGGCGAGGGCGTCGGCCCAGTCCATGATGCGTGCACCCAGGCGCGGGCCGGCGTCGGGCGTTGGATGTGCTGCCATGCGTAGTCTCCTGCTCGATGGATCAAGGCTGCCGGCCTGGCGGGGTTGGGGGAGCGCCGGCTTCACCGACGTTCCCGCCTCCCCTTCCCCTGCGCTGCGCACAGGCAGCACGGCCCCGAGCCTTATTCTCTGCGATTCATGGTAGCACAGTGAATTCAAAAATTGCATACAAAATTTATATGCACTATATTGGCCTGCACGCACGAACAATCGGCTGCGGACAATCCGGTCCGGACAGCCGGTTGCGTGGACTCCGCCTCAACAGGGGGGCCGTCCACGCGAGGCCCCGGACCAGCGTGCGGCCGGCCGGCATCGACCATTGACATGCCGGCGTTCCTGAACCAGACAGGGCCGGCAGCGATCGGCCCGCACGGAGACAGCAATGCAGCATGGAGTTCAAACGCGGCACGCGTCGGGCGCGCGCCTGCACACCCGATTCACCCGCTCCCTCTTTGGCCAGGTTCTGATCGCCCTCGTGCTTGGCACGGTACTCGGGCTGCTGGCGCCCGAATTTGCCGCCAAGCTCAAACCGCTCGGCGACGCCTTTATCAAGCTGATCAAGATGCTGATCGGCCCCATCGTCTTCTGTGTGGTGGTGGCCGGCATCTGCGGCGCCGGCGAACTGAAGAAGGTGGGCCGCGTTGGCATCAAGGCGGTGGTGTACTTCGAGGTGGTGACCACCATCGCGCTGGCCCTTGGCGTGGTGCTGGCCTACGTGTTCCAGCCGGGCGCCGGCATGAACGTGAATCCGCAGTCGCTCGATGCGTCGGCCATGGCCGCCTACGTGCAGGGCGCCGAGAAGGTGCGCAGCACCGGCACCGTCGAATTCCTGCTCAAGCTGATTCCGAATACCGTGATGGGCGCCTTCGCCAGCGGCGACGTGCTGCAGGTGCTGCTGATCTCGGTACTGTTTGGCTGCGCGCTGTCGCTGGTCGGTGTACCGGGCCAGCCGCTGGTGCGGCTGATCGACACGTTCTCGCAGACACTGTTCCGCATGATGGGCTTCATCATCAAGCTTGCGCCGCTGGGCGTGCTCGGCGCGGTGGCGTTCACGGTGGGCAAGTACGGCATCGGTTCGCTCAAGCAGCTTGGCTTTCTCGTCATCCTGTTCTACGGCGCAGTGCTCGTATTCGTGGTGGCGGTGCTGGGCGGGATCATGCGCATGTGCGGCTTCTCGATCTTCAAGCTGATCCGCTACCTGCGCGCCGAGCTGCTGGTGGTGCTGGGCACGGCATCGTCCGACAGCGTGCTGCCGCAGGTCATGCGCAAGCTCGAGTTCATGGGCATTCGCAAGTCCGTGGTCGGCCTGGTGATCCCGACTGGCTACTCGTTCAACCTCGATGCGTTCTCGATCTATCTGACGCTGGCCGCGGTGTTTATCGCGCAGGCCACCAACACGCCGCTCGCGCTCGGCGATCTGCTCGGCATTCTGGCGGTGGCACTGGTGACGTCCAAGGGGGCCCACGGCATTCCGGGCTCGGCCATCGTGATCCTGGCCGCCACGCTGTCCGCGCACCCGGCCATTCCGGCCATCGGGCTGGTGCTGGTGTTGTCGGTCGACTGGTTTATTGGCATTGCCCGGGCGCTTGGCAACCTGGTCGGCAACTGCGTGGCGACCGTGGTGGTGGCGTCGTGGGAGAAGGATATCGATCGCGAACGCGCGCATGGCGTGCTCAACCGCACCATCGCCGCGAGCGAGCTCGACGAAGGCATGCATGCGCCGGCCGTGCCCGGTCCGGAGAGCGCAGCCGATGCCCGGCTGCCCGGGACCGCCGTGGGGCGCTAGAATCTCGGCATTCCCGTCTACGCGCGGGGCCACGCCCGATGCGCGCCACCATGCCCGAGCATATCGATCCAGACATGACCGCCGAGGCGATTGCCGACGATATCGTCGCCGCCATCGTCTCGCACCGCCTGCCTCCCGGCACCAAGCTGCGCGAGGAGGCGCTGGCCAGCGTCTACCGCGTGAGCCGTACCAAGGTGCGCGCGGCGCTGCTGATGCTGTCGAAGGACAAGGTCATCCAGATCGTGCCCGACAAGGGTGCCTTTGTCGCCAAGCCGAGCGCGGAGGAAGCGCGCGAGGTGTTTGCGGTGCGGCGCATCCTGGAAGCGGCGCTGGCGCGCGAGTTCGTGAGCAAGGCCACGCCGGCCGACTACAAGCGTATCGACAAGCATCTGGCCGCCGAGCGCAAATCGCTGGGCGGCAACGACGCCCAGACCCGTACACGGCTGCTTGGCGATTTCCACATCGTGCTGGCGGAAGTGGTCGGCAACACGGTGCTGACGGAGATCATGCAGGAACTGTCGATGCGCAGCGCGGTGATCACCATGCTGTACCAATCGCGGCGCGACGCCACCTGCTCGTCCGACGAACACCGCGATTTTATCGAGGCGGCGCGCGCCGGCGATGTGGAACGCGCGGTGGCGCTGATGGTGGACCACCTCGCGCACGTCGAGGCGGCGTTGCATTTCGATGAAATGCCCGATCCCGCGCGCGGCAAGGACCTCGTCGCCGCGCTGCTGGCGTAACGGATTGCATCTGACTTGATTTCGATCAAGGTCGGGAGGCCGGCCCAGGCGCATTATTCGTCTGGCCATGAAGTTGCGGGGGCGCACTTCATCGGCTCTCCCCGTCCTTCGCAAGAAGGGCTGCCCGCAGACCGCAATGGCTCTGCGGGCTTTCTTTTTTTCTCTTTCGCCTCCCCCCTCTCTCCCCGTCTTCCTGCCGTCTTCCTGCCTTTTTCCTCGTTCTCCCTTTCCTCGTTCTCCCTTTCCTCGTTCTCCCTTTCCTCGTTCTTCCTTTTCCTCGTTCTTCCTCTCTCTGCTAGTCCTCTGTCCGACCGCTCCAATATCCCGGCCGCGCAAACTGTGTCTTCAGATGCTCGATAAAAAAGCGGATCTTGGCGGGCACCGGCCGCTGTTGCGGGTACACCGCCAGGATGTCGTAGTCGGGCAGCGCAAATTCGTCGAGCACGGTGATCAATTCCCCGCTCTCCAGCTGCGGCAGGATTTCCCAGGTCGAGCGCCAGCCGAGTCCGAGCCCTTCCCCCGTCCAGCGATGCAACAGCTCGCCGTCGTTGCAATCGAGATTGCCGGTGGCCCGCACGGTCACGGTCTTGCCGTTCTGCTGAAAGTACCAGCCGCGCTGCTGGCCGCCCTGGAGGTTGAACGACAGGCAGTTGTGGTGCTCCAGATCCTCGAGCGTATGGGGCACGCCATACCTGGCGAAATACGCTGGCGTGCCGCAGACCACGCGCTTGTTCGACGAGAGCTTGATCGCGACAAAGTTGGGGTCGATGGCGCCGCCGATGCGGATGCCCACGTCATAGCCCTCGCGCACGAGATCCACCACGCGATCGGTCAGGTTGAACGAAATGCGCACGTCCGGATTGGCGCTCAGAAACGCGGGCGCGTGCGGCGCCACGTGCTTGCGGCCGAACGCCGCCGGCGCCGAGACGATCAGGTGCCCGGTGGCCTTGTGCCGGCCCTCGGCAATCAGCATCTCGGCCCGGTCGAGGTCCGATAGCGCCTTCTTGCACTGCTCCATGAACGCCGCGCCCTCTTCCGTCACGACGATGCGTCGTGTGGAGCGATGCAGCAGCTTGACGCCGATGCGCGCCTCCAGCGCATTGATGCGCCGTCCGATCATGACCGGCGTCACGTTCTGGGTCAGCGCGGCGGCCGCCATGCTGCCCTGCTCCACCACGGCGATAAATGCCTCGATCTGTTTGAATTTATCCATGTTGGCCAGCTTGCCTGTGTCTCCTGCTGGCACATTGTGAGGCATCGGCAGGCACTTGCGCATCCCATGCTTGCGATGGGCGTCATGCGCGCCCGCGCATGGCATCAGACGGCATCAGACGGCATCAGGTGACATCACGGCGGGTATCGGGGCGGGTATCGGGGCGGGTATCGGGGCAGGTATCGGGGCAGGTATCGGGGCAGGTATCAGGGCGCGCCTGAAGCCGCCATCGGGCGGGCATCAGAGACCGCGCCCCACCGCTTCGTTGATCTCGGCCGCCTCGGCCAGGACATGGGCCAGCCGCCGCAGCGGTCCCGAGCACTGCAACTGGGCAAACAGCGCGAAGGCCGCACCGGTGACCAGCACCGCGCCATAAACCGCGACGATCTGCTGCACGTCGAAGCCTGCGGCCGTGCCGGGCGCATCGGCCAGCCCATTGAACAACACGAACGCCGCCGGCCCCACCGCCAGCAGCAGCGCCACCGTGCGCGCCGCGCCTTCCCACATCCTTGCCTGCAGCGCGATGCGGCGCTGGCGCGCGCGCAGCTGCAGCGGCGGAATCCGCCCGAGCCGCAACAGCAGCGCATTCTCCACCGAACTCTGGGCATCGACGCGCGCCGATAACCAGCGCAGCGGGTGCCGCCATGCGCCGCGACCGACGGCCATGCGGGCAAGCCAGGCGCCGAGGTAGCAGGCCGCGCTGGCCGCCAATGCCACCTGAAACGCCTCGGGCAGCCACGCGGGCGGCGCCTGCCGCAGCAGCAGGTGCCAGTACGCGAGCGCGCTGCCGGTCATGACCGCCGGCACCAGCGCGGCGACAAAAGCCGCCCACAGCAGGCGCGCGAGTGCACTGGTCGTCCCTGCAACGGAGGCCGTAGCGGGGTCGGCGTTGCGGAGTGCCTCAATCAGTTCGTAGGTAGGCGGCAACCGGGCGTACATGGCGGAAATGTGAGCGGAAACATCGGGGACAAATCGCAACCCGACATTTTGGCTGGCATGTGATGCGACGGGTAGCGCAAATGTGCGAGTTCGCACGGATTCCCTACGCTGTGGGGGGATTTGTTGCAGCGCCGTGTGAATGCCTGATACGCCATATTCTTGACGGGCAATGCCAGCATTCCAAACCACAGGTATCGAATCAATTGATCGCGGTTCCGTTTATCGCGGCCGGCACGCGCCTTAGGATCGTTCCCAACAGAAATCCACCACCATCATTGGAGACAAATCATGCCGAAGATGAGAGCCGTCGACGCCGCCATCGCCGTCCTCGAGAAGGAAGGCATCACCACCGCGTTTGGCGTTCCGGGCGCCGCCATCAACCCGTTCTACTCGGCCATGCGCCGCGCCGGTTCGATCAAGCACCTGCTGGCGCGCCACGTCGAGGGTGCCTCGCATATGGCCGAGGGCTATACGCGCGCCGAGCCGGGCAATATCGGCGTGTGCGTCGGGACCTCGGGCCCGGCCGGCACCGACATGATCACGGGCCTGTACTCGGCCTGGGCCGACTCGATCCCCATCCTCTGCATCACCGGCCAGGCGCCGCGCGCGCGCCTCTACAAGGAAGACTTCCAGGCCGTCGATATCGAATCGATCGCCAAGCCGGTGACCAAGTGGGCCGTGACCGTGCGCGAACCGGCGCTGGTGCCGCAGGTGTTCCAGCAGGCGTTCCACCTGATGCGTTCGGGGCGTCCGGGCCCGGTGCTGATCGACCTGCCGTTCGACGTGCAGGTGGCCGAGATCGAATTCGATCCGGAAACGTACCAGCCGCTGCAGCCGTACAAGCCGGCCGCCTCGCGCGCGCAGATCGAGAAGGCCATCGCGATGCTGAACGCGGCCGAGCGCCCGCTGATCGTCTGCGGCGGCGGTGTGATCAACGCCAATGCGTCCGAGCTGCTGGTCGAGTTTGCCGAACTGGTCAACGTGCCGGTGGTGCCGACGCTGATGGGCTGGGGCGTGCTCGCCGACGACCATCCGCTGCAGGCGGGCATGGTCGGCCTGCAGACCTCGCACCGTTACGGTAACGCCACGCTGCTGGCCTCGGACTTCGTGATGGGGATTGGCAATCGCTGGGCCAACCGCCATACCGGCAGCATCGACGTCTATACCAAGGGCCGCAAGTTCGTGCACGTCGATATCGAACCGACGCAGATCGGCCGCGTGTTCGGCCCCGACCTGGGCATCGTGTCCGACGCCAGGGCCGCGCTGGAACTGTTTGTGGAAGTCGCGCGCGAAATGAAGATGGCGGGCCGCCTGCCCGACCGCAAGGCATGGGTCGCCGACGTGCAGAAGCGTCGCCGCACCATGAAGCGCAAGAGCGATTTCGACAACGTCCCGGTCAAGCCGCAACGCGTGTACCGCGAGATGAACCAGTACTTCCCGCGCGATGTGCGCTACGTGACCACGATCGGCCTGTCGCAGATCGCCGCCGCGCAGTTCCTCTCGGTGAACCAGCCGCGCCACTGGATCAACTGCGGCCAGGCCGGCCCGCTCGGGTGGACCATTCCGGCCGCGATCGGCGTAAAGACCGCATCGCCGAACTCGGATGTGGTGGCGATCTCGGGCGACTACGACTTCCAGTTCATGATCGAGGAACTGGCCGTGGCCGCGCAGTTCAAGGTGCCCTATGTCCACGTGGTGGTGAACAACTCGTACCTGGGTCTGATCCGCCAGGCGCAGCGCAACTTCGAGATGGACTACTGCGTGCAGCTTGCCTTCGACAACGTCAATGCGCCCGAGCTCGAAGGCTACGGCGTGGATCACGTCAAGGTGGTGGAAGGCCTCGGCTGCAAGGCGCTGCGCGTGTTCAAGCCCGAGGACATCGCACCGGCGTTTGCCGAGGCGCGCGAGCTGATGGCCGAGTTCTCGGTGCCGGTGGTGGTCGAGGTGATCCTGGAGCGCGTGACCAATATCGCGATGGGCACCGAGATCGACAACATCAACGAATTCGAGCCGATCGAGGATATCGAGGAAGCCGACGAGGCGATCCTGTCGGAAGAAGTGGCCAACGCCTGAGCGCGCCGGTCCGAGGAGACAACACCATGACGAAACTCGCAGCCAACCTGACCATGCTGTTCAACGAAGTGGCCTTCCTGGACCGCTTCGAGGCCGCCGCGCGCGCCGGCTTTCGCGGCGTGGAGTTCCTGTTCCCGTACGCGTTCCATGCCGACCAGATTGCGGACCGGCTGAGCCGCTTCCAGCTCGACCTGGTGCTGCACAACCTGCCGGCCGGCAAGTGGGAAGCGGGCGAGCGCGGCATTGCCTGTCATCCCGATCGCGTGAGCGAATTCCAGGACGGCGTGGGCGAAGCCATCAAGTACGCCAAGGTGCTGGGCGTGCGCCAGCTGAACTGCCTGGCCGGCATCCTGCCGCAGGGGGTGCGGCGCGAGGCGGCGCACGAGACGCTGGTCGAGAACCTGCGCTTTGCGGCCAGGGCGCTTGCTGCCGAACAGATCGATCTGCTGATCGAGCCGATCAACACATTCGATATTCCGGGCTTTGTGCTGTCGCGCACGCAGCAGGCAATCGACCTGATCGACCAGGTCAACGCGCCCAATCTGTACGTGCAGTACGACATCTATCACATGCAGCGCATGGAAGGCGAGCTCGCGGCGACGATCAAGGCCAACCTGCCGAAGATCCGCCACGTGCAGCTGGCCGACAACCCGGGCCGCAACGAACCGGGCACGGGCGAGATCAACTACCGCTACCTGTTCGGCCTGCTCGACGAGATCGGCTACCAGGGCTGGATCGGCTGCGAGTACAAGCCGCGCACCTCGACCGAGGAAGGCCTGGGCTGGCGCGCGGCGCACGGCGTGCGGTAACCCCGGCGCGGCACCGGAATTTTCATCATTCAATAGAGGAGACATTTCATGGCAAACCAACGCAACATCGGCTTCATCGGCCTGGGCATCATGGGCGCGCCGATGGCGGGCCATCTGCGTGCCGCCGGTCACACGCTGTTCGTGCATGACGTCAATCCGGCGCCGCAGGCCCTGGTCGATGCCGGCGTGACGGTCTGCACCAGCGCCGAGGAAGTGGCCAAGCGCGCCGACATCGTGGTGATCATGGTGCCGGACACCCCGCACGTGGACGCCGTGCTGTTTGGCGAGCGCGGCGTGGCCGCCGCGTACAAGGCCGCGGGAAAGGAGGCGACCTACGGCAAGATCGTGGTGGACATGAGCTCGATCTCGCCGATCGCGACCAAGGACTTTGCCGCGCGCATCAACAAGCTGGGCGCGTCGTACCTCGACGCGCCGGTGTCGGGCGGCGAAGTGGGCGCCAAGGCGGCCTCGCTGACGATCATGGTCGGCGGCCCGGCGGAAGCGTTCGACGAAGTGAAGCCGCTGTTCGAGCTGATGGGCAAGAACATCACGCTGGTGGGCGGTAATGGCGACGGCCAGACCACCAAGGTGGCCAACCAGATCATCGTCGCGCTCAATATCCAGGCCGTGTCCGAGGCGCTGCTGTTTGCCTCGAAGGCCGGCGCCGATCCCGCGCGCGTGCGCCAGGCGCTGATGGGCGGCTTTGCCTCGTCGCGCATCCTCGAAGTGCATGGCGAGCGCATGGTCAAGCGTACCTTCGACCCGGGCTTCCGCATCGAGCTGCACCAGAAGGACCTGAACCTTGCGCTGCAGGGCGCGAAGGCGCTGGGCGTATCGCTGCCCAATACGGCGACCGCGCAGGAGCTGTTCAATGCGTGCGCAGCCAATGGCTTTGGCAAGGCCGATCACTCGGCGCTGTGCCGGGCCATCGAGATCATGTCGAACCACGAGATCGCCAAGACGCCGAAGTAAGCCCCCAACACCGGTGCGCCACACCGGGTCGTAACGCCGGGTCTAACGCCGGGGCGTAACACCAGCCGCCTCGAAGCGGTAGCGACTCGGGGTCGCGCCGCGCGGGAGTCTGGTGCGCCCCCCGCGCGACCGCACCTGCCCAGCAACGCTCGTCACCGCGCGCCCATGTGGCGCGCGGCGACCGTATCAGGATTCTCCATGTTCACCTCAGACGCCAATGCCGCGTTGTTGAGCCCCACGCGCCAGTCCATCGACTATCGCGATGCCAGGCAGGCGCGTGCCCTCCTGCAGGACCTGTTCGATACCGCCATCGCCGCGGTCAGCGCCGCGCACTGCCTGCCGCCTCACCTGCCGGCCCCGCCCAGGGGACGCACCGTGGTGATCGGCGCCGGCAAGGCCGCCGCCGCGATGGCACTGGCCGTGGAGGCGCACTGGCAGGGCGAGCTGTCCGGCCTGGTGGTCACGCGCTATGGCCATGGTGCCGACTGCCGGCGCATCGAGATAGTGGAAGCCGCGCACCCCGTACCCGATGCAGCAGGCCAGCGCGCCGCGCAGCGCATGGTCGAGCTGGTGCGTGGCCTGACCGCCGACGACCTCGTGCTGTGCCTGATTTCGGGCGGCGGCTCCGCGCTGCTGGCCGCGCCCGCACCGGGCCTGACGCTCGCGGACAAACAGGCGGTCAACAAGGCGCTGCTGCGCAGCGGCGCCAACATCGGCGAGATGAACTGCGTGCGCAAGCACCTGTCGGCGCTCAAGGGCGGCCGCCTCGCGCTGGCTTGCGCGCCGGCACGCGTGGAGACGCTGCTGATTTCCGATATCCCCGGCGACGATCCCACGCTGATTGCAAGCGGCCCCACGCTACCCGACGCCACCACCTGCGCCGACGCGCTCGCGGTAATCGCCAAGTACGGCATCGAGGTGCCGGACACGGTGCGCGCGCATCTGGAGAGCGGCGCCGGCGAGACGCCCAAGCCTGGCGATGCGCGCTTTGCCGGCCACCGCAGCGTGACGCTGGCTACCGCCCAGCAGTCGCTGGAAGCGGCCGCCGCGCGCGCGCGCCAGCTCGGCTTGACCGCCCATATCCTGTCTGACTGCATCGAAGGCGAAGCACGCGACGTGGCGCAGGTGCATGCGGCGCTCGCGCGGCAGATCGTCGCGCACGGCCAGCCGTTTGCCAAACCCTGCGTGCTGCTGTCCGGTGGCGAGACCACCGTGACCGTGCGTGGCACCGGCCGCGGCGGCCGCAACGCCGAGTTCCTGCTGTCGCTCGCGGTGGCGCTCGACGGTCTGCCCGGCGTGCATGCGATCGCCGGCGATACCGACGGCATCGACGGCTCCGAGGACAATGCCGGTGCGCTGCTCGGCCCCGATACGCTCACGCGCGCCGCGGCGCGCGGCCTCTCCGCACGTGCTCACCTCGCCAACAACGATGGCTATGGCTTCTTTGCCGGCCTCGACGACCTGATCGTGACCGGCCCCACCCGCACCAACGTCAACGACTTCCGCGCGATCCTCGTGGTCTGACGCGCGATATACCAGCCAAGGAGACAACCATGAGACGCCAGCGCAAAGCGAAGATCGTCGCGACGCTCGGTCCCGCGAGTAGCGATATTGCGGTGATCCGCCAGTTGTTCGAGGCGGGCGCCGACGTGTTCCGGCTCAACTTCAGCCACGGGACGCAGGAGGACCACCGCCAGCGTTATGACGCCGTGCGGCGCGTGGAGGCCGAGACCGGCCGCCCGATCGCGATCCTCGCCGACCTGCAGGGTCCCAAGCTGCGCATCGGCACGTTTGCGGTAGGCAAGGTCGCGGTACGCGCCGGCGACCGCTTCGTGCTCGACAGCGACCCGACGCCCGGCGATGCCACGCGCGTCTGCCTGCCCCACCCCGAACTGTTCCGCGCCGCCAGCGCGGGCCAGTCGCTGCTGATCGACGATGGCAAGGTGCGTCTCCATATCGAGGCGGTCTCCAGCGGCAGCATCGTGACCCGCGTGGTCAACAACGGCACGCTGTCGGACCGCAAGGGGGTCAACGTGCCCGATGCGGTGATTCCGATTCCGGCACTCACGGAGAAGGATCGCAAGGACCTGGAGTTTGCGCTGTCGCTCGGCGCGGACTGGATCGCGCTGTCGTTCGTGCAGCGGCCCTCCGATATCGCGGAGGCGCGCGAGATCATCGGCACGCGCGCCGGCGTGCTGTCGAAGATCGAGAAGCCCGCGGCGCTGCAGCAGCTCGACGAGATCGTGCGCGTCTCCGACGCGGTCATGGTGGCGCGCGGCGATCTTGGCGTGGAGTTGCCGCCGGAGCGCGTGCCGGGTGTGCAGAAGCGCATCCTGCGTGTATGCCGCCAGCTCGGCAAGCCGATCGTGATTGCCACGCAGATGCTCGAGTCGATGATCGATTCGCCGGTGCCCACGCGCGCGGAAGCGTCCGATGTGGCCAGCGCGATCTACGACGGCGCGGACGCGGTGATGCTGTCGGCCGAGTCCGCCAATGGCCGCTATCCGGTGGCAGCGGTGGCGATGATGGATCGCATCGCCAACGAGGTGGAGCGCGACCCGCTCTACCGCAACATGCTCGACGCCCAGCATGAGGCGCCGCTCTCCACGCGGCAGGATGCGATCTGTGCGGCGCTGCGTGAAGTCACGCAGATCATCGGCGCCAAGGCCACGGTGACGTACACCTCGTCGGGTGCCACGGCGCTGCGCGCGGCCCGCGAACGGCCGTGCGCGCCGATCGTCAGCATCACGCCCAACGTTGAGATCGCGCGCCGCCTGGCCATGACGTGGGGCGTGCATTCGACGGTGAGCCCCGACGTGCAGAGCGTGGACGAGATGGTGGAAGCCGCCGCGCGCGCCGCGCTGATCGAAGGCTACGCCGAGCCCGGCGACCAGATCACGATTGCGGCCGGCATGCCGTTTGGCCAGGGCGGCACGACCAACCTGCTGCGGGTGGCCGAGGTCGGCGCCGAACTGGCGGTGGGCACGCCCGCGCTGGCACGCGAACCGGCCCGGGCCTGAGCGCGGAAGCGCCGGGCTCGCCAGGGGTGGTCAAGGGCGCCATTGCTATACTCCACGGCAGATGGCGGCTGCCAGGTCGAGGCCTGGTGGCCGCCGGCTTGACTGACCCCACGGAGTTCCCATGCGTCTCGACGACGAAGCCGAAAGCCAGAATGTAGAAGACCGCCGCGGTGACGGCTACGGCGGTGGCGGCGGATTCGGATTGCCCATCGGTGGCCGCACGATCGGCATTGGTACCGTCATCGTGGCACTGGCCGCGTCGTACTTCTTTGGCATCGATCCCTCGCTGATTTTCCAGGGTGCCTCGGTCATCCAGGGCCAGCAGCAACAGCATGTGCCCCAGGCGCAGGCGCCGCATCGCCCGCCGGCCACCGACCAGCTCACCGTGTTCACGCGCAAGGTGCTCGGCAATACCGAGCGGACCTGGGAGCACATCTTCGAGACCGAGCTGAACCGTCGCTATGCGCCGCCGACGCTTGTGCTGTTTTCCGGCGCAACCCCGACCGCGTGCGGCACCGGCCAGTCGGCAATGGGCCCGTTCTATTGCCCTGGCGACCAGAAGGTCTATATCGATCTGGCCTTCTACAACGAGTTGCGCCAGCGCTTTGGCGCCGGCGGCGACTTTGCGCAGGCGTACGTGATCGCGCACGAGATCGGCCACCATGTGCAGAATCTGCTCGGCGTCTCGCAGAAGGTGGATAGCGCGCGCCGGCGCATGAGCGAGGCGCAGGCCAACCAGCTGTCGGTGCGGCTGGAGCTGCAGGCCGATTGCCTGGCCGGCGTATGGGCCGCGACCGCGCAGCGCGCCAACCAGCAGTTGCTGGAACCGGGCGACGTCGAGGAAGGACTGAAGACAGCCGCCGCCATCGGCGACGATCGCCTGCAACGTCAGGCGCAGGGCTATGTGGTGCCGGAAGCGTTCACGCATGGCAGCAGCGAGCAGCGCGTACGCTGGTTGCGACAAGGCCTGACCTCGGGCGATATCCGCAAATGCGATACGTTTGCCGCGAAGCAGCTGTAATGGCTAGAAACGTGGGAAGAGACTGAGGCGGGGAAAAATCACCTGCCCGGCGGAGAGAGAAGGAGGAGGAGGTCGGCCGGGCAGGTGGGAGAGAAAACGGTGCGGCCAGCGGAGACACCTCCAGTTGGCCGACTTGGTCGCGCACAGGGCATGCGCGACCGGCGATCAGACGCGATAGCCGTACAGATCGCCGTTGCGGGCGTTGTCGAGCGCGGACGCGGAAATCTCGCCGCTGAAACTGTGCGTACCTTCGCTGAAGGTATCGAACTTGCCTTGACGCAGGCCGTCCGTAAAGACGTCGAACTTGTCGCCGACCTGGCGCGCGCCGTCCGTGTACGGATCGAACTTGCCGATCTTGGCGCCGTCCGTGTAGACGTCGAACTGGCCGGCGCGCGAGGCGTCTGCATAGACCTTCAACTTGCCGACCTTGGCGGCGGCGGGGGCAGCGATCGCGGCGGTCGAGGCGGTAAAGCCGGCAACGGCAGCCAACACGAGAGCGCCACCAAGCATGCGTTTGGCGTTCATTTGGGACTCCTTCAACTGATAACAGCTTCTTTTTGGTGCACCCCGGTACGAATCACTGCGGGCTGCGTCATCTGCCATCTACGTGGCGATGCAAGGACAGGCTGAAGGTTAGTGGGTCCGTTCGTCACGAGAAATACCGCTGCGACGAATGGTGCGTTGCACGCCGTGAAACGCTGGACCCGGTGACGAATGGCGCCGTGCCGGCGCGAGCGGCGATGTCAGCCAGCGCCGGCGGCGGGGTGGAAGACGATGCGGTGGGCGGGGATCGCGCGGCTCAGTGCTGGGCCGACTGCGGCGCGTGGCACTCGCAGGGCGCGCCTTCGGCTGCCTGCTGGAGGTTCTGCAGGATGCCGCATTCGCTGGCCGGATGCGGGGTAACGCAGGTATGCCGGAGCGCGCGCAGCTGGTCTTCAAGCGCCTCAAGCGCCACTCTTTGCGTATGGATCTGCTCGATCTGGCGGTCCAGCAAATGGTTGATATCGTCGCAGGCCAGCGACGGATTGCGCTGGAAGTCGCGCAGCCGGCGCACGTCCGCGAGGCTCATGCCGAGCGAGCGGCAGTGGCGGACGAAGTTGAGCTGCACGAGATGACCGTCGCCGTAGCGGCGATAGCCGTTGTCTTCGCGCTGCGGGGCATCGAGCAGCCCTTCGCGCTCGTAGTAGCGGATGGTTTCGACGTCGCAACCGCTATGGCGGGACAACTCGCCGATACGCATGACATCACTCCTGAAGGGCAATCCCTGTAGCGATTACAGGGTTATGCGAGTGTAGTCCAATCTGTGCGCGGGCGTGATGACCGTGCTGCGGGTGTGGTCTGGCACCAGCTGGCAAGCCGAGATGGTCGAGCGGCGCGCAGATGTCTTGCACGGCATCCTGTAGAATTCCTGCCATCATCGCCCGCACCACCTTTTTACCGTGCATACCCTCCGGCTCATGCTGACGATCGCGCTGCTTGCCTTCCTGCCCCTGCAGGCCTGGGCTGGCATTGGCGCCGCGATGGTATCGGTGGAAACCGGTCAGGAGGCGCGGGCCACGACCGCCATCACGGTGCCGGCCGACACACTTGCCGACCTCGCCGTGGCCAGCGCAACGACCGGCAACGGTACTGGCATCGATGGTGGCGATGGCGACATTCCCGCCGACTCCCGTCCGTCGGGCGACACCGCCGAGCCGTCTTCACCCGCTTCCGACTTTGCCGAGCAGTTACTGCCGGCCGCCGCGCTTCGCATGGTAGTCCACGATGCGCGCGGCACCGTGCCACGCTATGCCGGCATGACCTTGCCGGACCCCGACCTGCCTCGCCTGCCGCGCCCACCGCGCGGCTGACCCGCTTTCGCGCGCGGCAGGTATGCCGTGCGCCGTCCACGATCCGCGTGGTGCGCCGTCGGCGTGCCGCGCTCCCGCGGCCTGTCCGCGACTTTTCGAGTCTTGCCCCACAACCATGAAACGTATTCTCCTGTTCCTGGCGACCAACCTCGCCGTCATGCTCGTCCTCAGTATCACGGCCAGCCTGCTTGGCGTGAACCGTTACCTCACGGCCAACGGTCTCAACCTCGGCATGCTGCTGGTATTCGCCGCGCTGATGGGCTTTGGCGGTGCCTTTATTTCGTTGCTGATGTCGAAGACCATCGCCAAATGGTCGACCGGCGCGCAGGTCATCACGCACCCGAGCACCACCACCGAGTTCTGGCTGGTGCAGACGGTGGAAAAGCTCGCGACGCGCGCGGGCCTGCCGATGCCGGAAGTGGCCATCTACGATGGCGAACCCAACGCCTTTGCGACCGGCGCGACCCGGAACAGCTCGCTGGTGGCGGTTTCCACCGGCCTGCTGCAATCGATGTCGCAGGAGGAAGTGGAGGCCGTGCTGGCGCACGAGGTGGCGCACATCGCCAATGGCGACATGGTCACGCTGACGCTGATCCAGGGTGTGGTCAACACGTTCGTGATCTTTTTTGCGCGCGTGGTCGGCTACTTCGTCGATTCCTGGCTGCGCCGCAACGACGAAGAATCCAGCGGCCCGGGCATCGGCTACATGATCACCGTGGTGGTCTGCGAAATCGTGTTCGGCATCCTGGCCAGCATCATCGTGGCGGCCTTCTCGCGACGCCGCGAATTCCGCGCCGATGCCGGCGCGGCCGGCCTGATGGGCAATACGGCGCCGATGGTCAATGCGCTGCGCCGCCTGGGCGGCCTCGATGCCGATGGCCTGCCGCAGAACATGCAGGCGATGGGTATCTCGGGCGGCAAGTCGTGGCTTGCGCTGTTTTCGAGCCACCCGCCGATCGAAGCGCGTATCGCTGCCCTGCAGGGCAGCGGCCGGTAAGCCTCAGGCCGCGTCCGCGGCACCCCGGCGGTCGCCGTGGACGCCCTCCGCGCGGCCGGCTTCCACGCCACTGGTGCCGTTGGCGCCATGCGCACGGAATGCCGCGCGGTAGCGTTCCGGCGTGGTGTGCAAGTGGCGCAGGAACGCCTGCCGCATGATGTCCGCGTTGCCGAAGCCGGTGGCGTGCGCAATGCCCTCCAGCCGGCGGTCGCTGCCTTCCAGCAGGCGGCGTACCGCCTCCACCCGTAGCTGTTCCACATACCGCGCGGGGGTCTCGCCGACCTGCCGCGCAAACACGCGCGCGAAATTGCGTGGGCTCATGGCCACGCGTTCGGCCAGCACGGGCACCGACAGGTCATCCGCGAGATGGTCCGCCATCCAGCCCTGCAACTCGCGCAGCACCGGAGTCTGCGCCGCCTGTGCGCGCAGCGAGGTGGAAAACTGCGCCTGGTTGCCCGGCCGCCGCAAGAACAGCACCAGTTCGCGCGCGACTTCGAGCGACACCGCGTAGCCCAGGTCCTCTTCCACCAGCGCCAGCGCGAGATCCATGCCCGCCGTCACCCCGGCGGAGGTATAGAAGCGGCCCTGGCGGACCCAGATCGGGTCGGCATCGACCTCGAGCTGTGGATGCCGGGCGGCGAGGCGCGCCGCATGGCGCCAGTGCGTGGTGACGCGGCGCGCATCGAGCAAGCCGGTCTGCGCCAGCACGAAGGCGCCGGTGCATACCGCGCCGACGCGCCGTACCGCGTCGGCCTGGGCACGGATCCACGCCACCAGGCGCGCGTCTGCGGCCGCCTGCGCATGACCCGACCCGCCCGCGACCAGCAGCGTGTCGATGGGTCGGCCGATGGCCTCGGCAATGCGGTGATACGGCGCCTCCGCCAGCATGCGCACGCCGCTTTCGGTGCGCACGATGCCGTCGTCGCTGGCACTGGCGATATGCACCGTATAGGGGGTTCCCCCCTGGCGCGCGCGGCCCTTGCCGCACAGGCGACTGGCCGCGCCGAACACCGCGCTCGGGCCGGTCACGTCGAGTTCCTGCGCGGGATCGGGTGCAACGATCACCACCGCACGCGAGGCATCGGTAACGAGGCGGAGGTCGGAAGGCATGGCGGGTACGGGTCTCTGCGGCAAGGGGAGCGCTCGCCGACGATCATACGCGCGCCGGCGCGGGTGCGGTCCGTTCGCGCTGCATCCAGCCCAGGGTGAACAGCAGCGCGATGGCCAGCAACGGCAGCGCGGCAAGGTTCACCCCGGTCCAGCCCCAATGCGCGAGTACCTGGCCGGCGGCGAGCGTGGCCAGCGCCGTCAGCACCGCCGTGGAGAATTCGCTGGCGGCCTGCGTGCGGGCGCGCTCGACGCTGCGATAGCTGCCGGCGAGCAGGGTCGTGCCGCCGACGAACATGAAATTCCACCCCACGCCGAGACATAACAGGGCCACGAAGAACGCAGACAGACTCGTCGAGCACAGCGCGATCACGGAAGCGAGCGCCGACAGTGCGATACCCGCCATCAGCATCACGGGGTTGCCGAAGCGCTGCAGCAGCCAGCCCGAGAAGAACGACGGCGCATACATGCCCACCAGGTGCCACTCGATGATCTGCGCGCCCTGGCCGATGCTGTGATGGCACGCCACCGCGGCGATTGGGGTGGCGGTCATCACGAACATCATCACGGCATTGCCGATGCCATTGTTGGCAAAGGCGGCGAGGAAGATCGGCTGGCGCGCGATCTGCACCAGCGGGCGCGCCGGCAGGCCATCGTCGACCGCACCCGTCGCCGCGGCAGGCGGCTCGCGGTACGCAAGGGCAAGCAGCAGCACGGTGAGCAGGCCGAACACGGCCACCACGCCATAGGAGCCCGCAAATGGCAGCGGCTGCATCAGGTCGGCGCTCCACGCGGCAATGGCGGGCCCGCACACCGCCGCGATCACGCCACCGGTCAATACCGCCGAGATGGCGCGCGGCTTGTCTGCCGGCGCCGCCGTATCCGCGGCGGCGAGCCGATAGAAACGCGCGAACGCCTGGAATACGCCCACCAGCGCGGTCCCGGCGCAGAACGCGACGAAGTCATGGTGGTAGATCGCCCACACCGATACCAGCCCGCCGGCGGTGCAGGCCAGCCCGCCCAGCACAAAGGCGGCGCGACGGCCGAGCCGGTCGATCAGGAAGGCGGCCGCAATCGCGGTCAGTGCCGATGCCACGGTAATCAGCGCGAAGGGCAAGGTCGCCAGCGCCTTGTCTGGCGCCAGCGTGTAGCCGACCAGGCCGGTCAGCGTGAGGTCGACCGAGATTGCAGCGGTATAGAGCGCCTGGCACAGCGCGAGCACGCGCGCCTGCCGGATTGCGGCAACAGCCATCGGAGTCTCCGGAATGAACGGGGAGGATGGGGTTCAGCGTACGGCGCGCGCGTGCGGTGCAGCGGACAAGGTTCAGCGGATTTCTGCCAAGTGCCTGCTCGGGACTGGTCAGGCGCGTGGTCGGGTGCGAGTCAGTTGCGTGGGGGGCCGGCCGCCAAGTCGGCCATGCTGTCAGCCGCGAAGTCGGTGATCTGGCGGTGCCGGATCCCGAGCCCGCGATTCCAGGCCCCATGGTTCGCCGCCCGCATGATGATCGGCGATGCTCAGTTGAAAACGTCCTGCCGATAGCGGCCCTGCGCAACCATGGCGGCGAGCCAGTCGGACGCGGCTGCCGCCTCCATGCCGCCTTCCGCCGCGGCAATCTCGATCAGGGTCTGCCGGACGGCGGGTGCCATGCGCCGGCCGTCGCCACAGACGTACACCGTGGCGCCGGCCTGCAGTCGCGCCCAGACATCGGTGCGTCGCGCCCACAACAGGTCCTGCACATAGCGTGGCGCGCCATCGACGACCGAATGGGCGGCATGGATCTCCACCACGCCGTCGCGCGCCCACTGTTCGAAGTCGTCGCGATAGAGCCAGTCGTGACGCGGATGACGGCAGCCGTAGTACAGCTGGCTGGTGGCCACGGCGGTGCCGGCCGCCTGCTGCGCGGCGCGCTCCTCGATAAAGCCGCGAAACGGCGCCACGCCGGTGCCGGGCCCGATCAGGATCATCGGCACCGTGGGGTCCGGCTCGGGCGCGAAAGGCGGATTGGGCGTGCGGATCGAGGCCGCGATCTGCGCGCCCGGTGCCAGCCCCTGCAGCCAGGTCGAGGCCACGCCGCGAAACTGGCCGCGGCCGGACAGCGCCGGCGCCCACACCGTGCCGACCAGCAGCGTCACCACATCTGGCGACACGCGCGGCGACGACGCGATCGAATAGAGACGCGGGCGCATCGGCACCGTGCACGCAAGCAAGCCCGGCAGCGTGAGTTCGATGGCCGGGTACGCGCTCAGGACATCGAGCAACCCCAGCCGGCGCGCGGCGACCTGCGCGGCGTAGCCGTGCCCGGGATCGTCGGAAGCCAGGCGCTCGAGCGCCTGACGCGTGACCGGGCACCGCGTGGCCTGCAGCAGCGCGCGCAGCGTCTGGCGCGAGACCACGTCCTGCAGTTCGATAAAGTGGGTCAGCAACTGGCCCAGCGGCAACGCTTCGCCCAGCGGCAGCCCGCGTGCCGTGCCCTGCGGCGCGGACAGCGTGACCATCGCCATCGGGTCGAGGTCGAGCCGTTCGCACAGCGCCGTCACCAGCGCGGGCGCGTTCCGTGGCCATACGGCGACATGATCGCCGGCCACGTAGGTGGTGCCCGCCGGTAACTGCAGGCGGATATGGCGCGTCGACGTGCGCGGCGCCTCCCGCGCGAAATCCCACAGCCCGGCCGGGTCCTGCACCAGCTCCTCGTTGGCGAGCACCGTACAGGCCTGTGTGCCGGCCGGCAGCGTATGGGCGCGAATCGCCGCCACGCTACGCATATCCACCTCGATGCCGAGCCCTGCCGGCGTGACGCCGCTATCGGCCTGCAGCGCCTGCCACAGTTGCGCGAGCCACTGCTCGGCAGCGTGGTCGAAGTCGCCATTGCCATCGGCCTCGCCACGCGCGAGCAATGGCGTGGCACCGGCGGCGACGAAGAAATCGAACACGCGGCGTGGAAACGCCTGATAAGTGGACCATTGCGAATTGCCGCAGCCAAGCAGCGCGAGCTTGAGGCCATCGGCGCGATAGCCGGACGCGCGCTCGCCATCGAGCATCGCCTCGAAGCGTCGTCCGGAGTCCGGTGCGCGGCCGTTGTAGGTGGATGCGACGATGACGGCGAGGCCTTGCGACGGCAGCGCATCGACCAGCGTATCGAGATCGCCGAGGGTCGCATCGAAGCCCGCCGCCACCGCGCCGGCATGAATCTGCTCGGCCAGCTCACGCGCGGTGCCCAGGCTCGATGCACACAGCACGGTGAGCGCCTGGCCATGGCCGCGCACGCGTGCGGTGGCACCCGCGGCATGCTCGACGGGTGCCGCCGGCGCGCTCGCGAGGCGCTCGTGGGGCCGCCGCCGGCGCGCGCGCAGCACGAAGTTGTCGGGCTTGATGGTCAGCGTTTCCTTGAGCCGGAACTGATAGTCGTACGGATCGCTGAAGGCGAAATTGCGCAGCATCAACGCCAGTGCCAGCTTGGCTTCGGTCAGCGCGAACTGGCGCCCGATGCAGGCGCGCTCGCCACTGCCGAACGGCATATACGCATGCGCCGGCAGCCGGGCCTCGTTCTCGGGCAGGAAGCGGTCGATATCGAAGCGCTCGGGATGGGCCCACACCTTGGGGTCGCGATGCAGCGCCGTCAGCACGATGGAGACACGCCGGTCCTTCGGCAGGAAATAGCGGCCGCCGATCACGGTGTCTTCGTAGGGCGCGATCGCAAAGGCCGGTGCGGTGGGCCACAGGCGCAGCGTTTCCTTGAGCACGCGCTCAAGCACGGGCAGGCGCGCGAGGTCCGCATAGACCGGCTGCGTGTCGCCCGGCAAGACCGCATCGACTTCCGCATACGCCTGCGCCAGCACGCCCGGGTGGCGCAGCAGCTCGTACAGCGCGAAGGTCAGCAGGCCGCTGGTGGTTTCATGGCCCGCGATCAGGAACGTGATGACCTGGTTGCGGATATTGGCATCGTCGAGGCGCGCATCGGTTTCCGGGTCGCGCGCGTCCAGCATCAGGTTCAGCAGGTCCGAACCCGGCGTGGGCGCGGCGCGCCGCTGGCGGATGACGTCGTCGACCACGTTGCGCATATAGTCGATGTCGGCCGCAAACTGCCGGTGCGCCGCGCCCGCGAACCAGCGGTCCTGGATGCGCATGCGCGTGAGCTTGCTCATGGCTTCGCCGAGGGCGCCGGCCATCGCCACAATAAATGGGTCGAGCCGCTCGCTCGCGAACGAATCGAAGTCGTAGCCAAAGCCGGACAGCGCAATGGTGTCGAGCGTCAGGCGCGTCATGTCGTCGGCCACGGCGATGTCCGCATCGGGACCCGCGCGATGCCACTTGTCGACCAGGCGATTGGCGACGCGCAGCATCACATCGAAGTAGCCCTTCATCGCGCGCTGGCTGAACGCGGGCATCAGGATGCGGTGCGCGCAGCCCCAGTTGGGTTCGTCGCTGTGCGCGGTAAACAGCCCATCGCCGGCCATATCGCGCAGGTAGGACAGCGGCGGTCCGATGAATTTGCGAAAGCGCTGGCCATCGCACAGTTCGGCCGCAAGTGCCACCGAGCTGACGAACGGCACACGCCGGCCCGCAAAGTCGAGCTCGAAGATGCCGTCGTGATGGCGGCTGCGCGCGAGCAGGTGCTGGCCCACCGCACCGGGCGTGATCTGCAGCAGGTTACCGACGATCGGCAGGCCGGGGTCGCGCGGGATGGGCTCGAGTTGCGCGGTGGTGGTAGCGATGGCGGCGGTGCGGGCGGGCGAGTCAGCGGTCGAACGTGCGGTCATGTCGGAATCGGGCCAGACGGATGCGAACGGGCGTATGCGCGATACGGGCACGCACCCCACGGGAAGGCAAGCAGGCGCCGCGCAGAAGCACCAGTAGACAATCGTCTACTTTGCGGGCAAAGTCAACGCCTGTGACGTACCAAGTCGACCGATATGCACCGAATGATCGTTCGAATGGGCAAACCGGCGCGGTGCGCGGCAAAGCCGGGCCACCTGCCCATGCCCAGGCCACGCTTAATGCGCCACCCTTAATGGGCCACCCTTAATGGGCCACCCTTAATGCGCCACCCTTAATGCGCCACCCTTAACGGGCCACCCTTAATGCCGCCCATAGCGAGCCACCCATAGCGTATCCACCAGATATGGAAGACATTGCCGACGGCAAGCGCCGGCTGATCGATGCGGCCCTGCGGCTGGCAGCCGCGCGGCGCAGCTTTGCCGCGCTGGGCCTGCGCGAACTGGCGCGCGAGGCCGGGCTCAACCCGAATACCTTCTATCGCCATTTCCGCGATATGGAGGACCTTGCGATCACCGCGCTCGCCGAGGTCAGCGACGAACTGCGACCGATGCTGCGTGCGGTGCGCTGGGCCGCGGCGCGCGACAATCCGCAGGAGGTGGCCACGCGCGCGTGCGAGGCGTTTTTCGCATATGCGCGCGCGCATGCCGACGCCTTCGTGATGGGCGTGTGCGGCATCACCGGTCCGCAGACGGCCCTGCGCGCGGCCGTGCGTGCCCTACTGAGTGCCATCGCCACGGAGATGGCCGAGGACATCGAGCGCCTCGACCTCTGTCCCGCCCTGCCACGCGCCGCGCTCGACGATTTCAGCCGCTATGTGGTGGATTACCTGTTCCACACCTCCGCCGATTACCTCGAAGCCGATGTCGCCGGACGCCGCCGCCTGATGCAGCAGTCCACGCAGCTGATCCGCTGGCTGCTGGTTGGCGCCAGCGCCGGCGCAGCGTCGCCCGGGGCGCTGGCCGCAACGGCGCGGCCCACGCCAGGAGCGAGAAAGCTTTCGTAAAGCATGGAGTGCACCCATGAGCCTGCAGAACCTGCTGCTGTCGTTTGGACTCCGCAAAAGACTGAAGCCGGGGCCGCCGCCTGAATCGATCGATATCGCGGCGACGCGCCGGGCCATGAGCCAGTTTGGCCACAACGCGCGCGTGCCGGCGGGCTGGCGCATCGAGGCCTCGACCGCGCCCGACCTGCCGGGCGAATGGACGCGCCGCGACGGCTACGCGATCGCGGACGAGCCCACGCTGTTCTACCTGCATGGTGGCGGCTACTACTTCTGCTCGCCGCAGACACATCGGCCGCTGACCCTGGCACTCGCGGCGAAGGCTCGCATGCCGGTGTTTTCGCTCGACTACCGGCTCGCGCCCGAGCATCCGCATCCGGCGGCGCTCGACGATGCCGTGCTGGCCTATCGCGCGCTGCTGGCCAAGGGCCTGTCATCGCGGCATGTCGTCATCGCCGGCGACTCGGCCGGAGGGGGGCTCGCGCTGGCCACGCTGATCGCATTGCAGCGCGAGGGCTTGCCGCTGCCGGCGGGCGGGCTGCTGTTCTCGCCATGGACCGACCTCGCGGCCACCGGCGAGACGCTGCGCACCAACGATCGCAGCGACGTGATGTTCCACGGCGAATCCATCGCGCGCGCGGCGCGCTTCTACCTGGGCGATATCAGCGCCACCAATCCACTGGTGTCGCCGCTGTACGCGAGCGCCGCCGAGATGGCCGCGCTACCGCCGCTGTTCATCCAGGCCAGCGATCGCGAGGTGCTGCTCGACGACTCGCGGCGCCTGGCGGAACGGGTGCGGGCCGCGGGCGGCAAGGCGGACCTGCGTATCTGGAAGGGCGTGCCGCATGTCTGGCAGATCTACCACCCGTTCCTGCCTGAAGCGCGCCGCGCGCTCGATGAAGCGGCCACCTTTGTGCGGCAGGCGCTGATGCAAGGGGGCTGAGCGGTCGGGCTGAGCGGGTGCGGACTGAGAGCGGAGCGCGGCCTGGGAACGCAAACGCCGCGCGGGCGGCGCGACGATGCGCCACGTCCCTAGGTGTCGAACACCTTGCCGCGCAGCGCCTTGACCTGGCCACGCTGGGTCTTGCCCTCCAGCCGGCGCTTGCGCGAGGCCAGCGTCGGCCGCGTGGCACGGCGGGCGCGCGGCGGCACGGCCACGCTCTGCACCAGTTCGTGCAGGCGCCGGATGGCCTCTTCGCGATTCATTTCCAGGCTGCGATGCTGCTGCGCCTTGATCACCACCACGCCATCGCGCGTAATGCGATGGTCGTGCAGCGCGAGCAGGCGCGCCTGGTGATCGGACGGCAGCGAGGACGCGCGCACGTCGTAGCGCAGGTGTACCGCGTTGGACACCTTGTTGATATTCTGCCCGCCCGCGCCTTGCGCGCGGATCGCGGTAATTTCGTACTCGTGGTGAGGGATGACGATTGCGCTGGCCATGCGCGTGATGATAGCAACGCGCATGGCAGCATGGGTGACGATGGCGACTATGGCGTCGGCGCGATGTTCTGGTTGGTGCAGAACAGGTTGGCGGGATCGTACTGGCGCTTGATCTGGACCAGGCGCGCATAGTTGCTGCCGTAGGCGTCGCCGGTGCGCGTGGCCTCGTCCTCGGTGAGGAAGTTCACGTAGACCCCGCCGCTGGCGTACGGCGCGGTCGACTTGAAGAAATCGCGCGCCCACGCGATGCACCTGGCGTCCTCGTCGGCCCGTTCCCAGCGCGCATGCACGTTCATGACAAAACGCGCGTCGCGATGGTGGTATGCCGTGGCATCGGGCGGCACGCGATTGGCCACCCCGCCCACGTGGCCAAGAAAGATGTCGGCCAGCGGCGAAGGCAACCGCAGCGCGAAATCGATCATGGCATCGATGGCCGCGTCGTCGAGCCGGCTGAAGTTGTGGGACTTCCAGTAGTTACGCGCGCCAGGGCCGAGCAGCGGATCGAAGGCCTGCTGCCACGCCGTGTACGGCACCGGCCCGAAATGCTCGCCAATCGCCTGGCCGAATCCGCGCAGCGGCGCAAAGTCGGCTTCGGCCTGGGCGGCCTCGCCCAGGTGGAACGTGGCCAGGATCACCACATCGGTGCCGTGCGCCGAGGCGGGCAGGAACGGCAGCGGCGGCGCCTTGCGCAGAACTGCCCAGACGTTGAAGTCCTCGGGCATGGCCTGCGTGAACTTGCCGTACTGCTGCAGCACGCTGCGCGCCTGCGCCGCGGGAAACACGATCAGGCCCGCGTGCACCTGCGGGCCGACCTTGTGCAGCTTGAACTGGAACATCGTCACCACGCCGAAGTTGCCGCCGCCGCCGCGCAACGCCCAGAACAGGTCGGGCTCGCTGGTGGCACTGGCCCAATGCTTCTGGCCATCCGCGGTGACTACCTTGGCGCCGAGCAGGTTGTCGACGGTCATGCCGTACTTGCGCGTGAGCCAGCCGAAGCCCCCGCCCAGCGTCAGCCCGGCCACTCCCGTGGTCGAGTTGATGCCGAGCGGGGTGGCCAGACCGCTCCCCTGGGCTTCGTGATCGAAGTCGGCCAGCGTGGCGCCGGGGCTGACCCAGGCCGTCTGTTCGGCTTCGTCGATATTCACGCCGCGCAGCATCGACAGGTCGATCACCAGGCCATCGTTGCAGATGGCGCTGCCGGCGATATTGTGGCCGCCGCCGCGAACCGCGAGGGGCAAGCCCTGGTCGCGCGCGAAGGCCATCGCCTGCACGACGTCGGTCGTGCCCGTGCATTGCACGATAAGGGCCGGCCGGCGGTCGACCGTGGCGTTCCATACCGTGCGCGCCAGCTCGTAGCCGTCGTCGGCCGGCAGCAGCACACGCCCGCGCACCGACTGCCGCAGTGCGTCCAGATGTCCAGCAGGTATCGTCGGCATGGCACACCTCCCACCTCGCAAAGCCCGGGAGGCCTCTCATGCAATGCGCGCGCCATCGCCCGCAAACCCTTGCCAGGCCTTGGCCGGTGCGCACGGCACCGCGACCGGTCGAGACGGATTCGTCAGAATGGTTGCAGACCTGAGGTGGCCCGGACGCGACATGCGGGACCCCCGCGACCGATACCACAACCGTGCGCGCGGCGCCCCAAAGCGGGGCGCCGCACCATGGTTCATCATCGCGCGCTCTCGCCCATGCCCATTCGTCCCGCAAATGGCGCACGCCAGACGGCCAACGTGGCCATTTGCGCACGGTTTCACGCTGGCCCGACTCTTGCGTATTGGGAAGCAAATTTTCGAGACAATTCGTCCCGAAAATTGAAAATCCGATCCATCATCGCGCACAGCCCCGACGGCCAGTGCGCCGGGAGTCAGCATGTTCAGTCGTCTCTTGACCCGCCCCGCACGGGCCGCCGTGGGCCTGGCACTGGCCGCGTTCGCGTTGTCCGCGAGCGCCGCGCAAGTCGTCAATATCGGTGTGCAGCCCGCCACCCAGCCCATCTATATCGCCAAGGCCGCCGGTTACCTGGCGCCGCTGGAAGCCAAGTACAACGTCACGTTCGCGTTCCACAGCTTCCCGTACGGCGCGCCCGAGAACCAGGCCATGGCGGCTGGCAACCTCGACCTCGCCTCCGCCGGCATGGGCCCGGCCGTGGTCGCCTCGGCGCGCCTGCCGGCCAAGCTGCTGGGCATCACGATTCTCGAGCAGACCGCGATCGTGGTCCCGGCCGACTCCCCGATCCGCACCATTGCCGATCTCAAGGGCAAGCGCATCGCCTACCCCGGCGAAGGTTCGCAGCAATATCCGCTCCTGCTCAAGGCGCTGCAGAAAGCGGGCCTGAAGGCGGCCGACGTGCAACTGTTCAAGACCTCCGGCTCGCAGGTCGGCACGCTGGTGGAACAGCGCAGCGTGGATGCCGGCATTACGTGGGATCCGCATATCTCGATGGCGCTCGCCAGCGGCAAGACGCGCGTGCTGCTCAAGGCCGAGAAGATCCTGCCGCTCAAGTCCGGCCATTACGTCGGCGATGGCTTCTACGGGCGCACCGCATTTATCGATGCCAACCCCGATCTCGTGCGCGACATCATGGCGGCGCAGATCCGCGCCATCAAGCTGATCAACAAGGAGCCGCATAAGGCCGTGGAGATGTGGGCCAAGGAAATCGGCTTTCCGCCCAAGGTGATCGAGTACTCGCTCAAGGAAGGCATCTCGGTCTACTCGACCGACATCGTGCCGGATGCGGACACCATGAAGGTCTATGCATCGTTCCTCAAGCAGGCCGGCATCCTCCAGGAAGGCGACGAGCCCAAGCTGGCCCCGGAGCCCGCGCGTCAGGCGCTGGCGGCCGAGAAGCCCTGATCTTCACCGCAACGCATAGGAGAGGCTGATGGCTTCGCTTTCCCGGGCCGTGGCAAGCCGCGCGTTCCCTTACCTCGCCGCGATGATCGCGGTGGTGCTGGTATGGGAAATCGTGGTGGTCCTGACCCATCCCAGCCCGGCGGTGTTGCCATCGCCGGAACTGACTGCACGCACGCTGTACGAGCTGTTCGCATCGGGCACCATCTTCCGCGATATCGGCGCGAGCCTGGGCCGTGTGCTGGCCGCCTGGGTGCTGGCCGCGTGCGTGGCCATTCCGCTCGGCCTGCTGCAGGGCACCCGCCCGCGGCTGGCGCGCGTGGTCGAACCGCTGGTGGAACTGTTCCGGCCGATCTCGCCGCTGGCGTGGATCCCGATGGCGATCCTGTGGTTCGGCATCGGCGAGGCCGGCAAGGTGTTCATCATCTTTATCGCCACGTTCTTCCCGATCCTGCTCAACACGGTGTCCGGGGTCAAGGCGGTGGACCCGGTGCTGGTGCGGGCCGGCCGCGTGCTCGGCTGCAATTCGGATGCACGCCTGTTCTGGCAGGTCATCCTGCCAGCCGCCATGCCGACCATCCTGGTGGGCCTGCGCATCTCGTTCGGCATCGGCTGGGCCGCGATCATCGCCGCGGAACTGGTGGCCGCCAACAAGGGCCTCGGCTACCTCATTGCCAACGGCATGGAGATTCTGCGTTCCGACCAGGTGCTGGCCGGCATGGTGATCATCGCGCTGCTCGGCATCCTGATCGACGCGGGCTTCCGCATGCTCGGCCAGCGGCTGGGCCACAAGGAGTAAGACAATGGATCGCGCTGTGTCCGCCACGACCCGCGAGGGCGTGGTCATCCAACACGTTTCCAAGCTGTATCACACGCGCACGGGCGAACCCGTGGAAGCATTGCGCCCGGTCTCGCTCGATATCGCCGCCGGCGAATTCGTGGCGCTGATCGGGCCGTCCGGCTGCGGCAAGAGTACGCTGCTCAATATCGTGGCGGGCTTCGAGGCGCCGAGCGCGGGCTCCGTGCTCGTCGACGGCGACAAGGTGGTGCGGCCCGACATGCGGCGTGGCATGGTGTTCCAGCAATACGCGCTGTTCCCATGGCTCAACATCCGCGACAATATCGCCTTTGGCCTGCGCCAGAAGGGCATGCCGCGCAAGGAGCGGGAGGCCGTGGCCAACCGCTACCTGGAGCTGGTCGGCCTCAAGGATTTTGGCGATGCGCGGCCCGATGCGCTGTCGGGCGGCATGAAGCAGCGCGTGGCGCTGGCGCGGGTGTTTGCTACCGAGCCGAGCACGATCCTGATGGACGAGCCGTTCGGCGCGCTCGATGCGCTGACGCGCGGCTTCCTGCAGCAGGAGCTGCTCAGGATCTGGCGCGAGCATCGCAAGACCGTGCTGCTCGTTACCCACTCCGTGCAGGAGGCACTGTTCCTGGCTACGCGCGTGGTGGTCATGACCAGCCGGCCGGGGCGTATCAAGCTGGACCAGCGCGTCGATTTGCCGTACCCGCGGACCCTCGCCACACCGGGTTTCCGCGAACTGGAGAGCACCATACTGACCGCGCTCGACGACGAGCTGCGCAAGACGTACGGAACCGCGCCCGCGATGGTGTCGGACTGATAACGATATGGATTCCCACATTACGCCCTCGTCCTCACCGTCGCTACCGGAACCGTTGGCGCAGGCAAGGCCCGACCCGCTCATCGCGTCACCAGCCGAGCCGTCAGCCGAGCCACTTACCGAGCCACTTACCGACGCCTCGCCGGCCGCCGCCTCGTCGCCGCCTGCCCTGCTGCCCGCCCATGCTGCCGACGGCGTCCAGGCCCGCATCGCCTCCGCGCTGGTCCGCACGCGCCAGCGTGAGCGCACGCTGCATGCGTTCGTCGAACTCGATTCGCAGCGCGCGATGGCGCGCGCCACCGAACTCGATGCCTTGCCCGCCTCGGCACGCGGACCGCTGCATGGCTGGCCCGTCGCCATCAAGGAAGTCTTCGATGCCGCGGGCTGGCTGTGCCCGTGGGGCTCGCGCGTGCACAGCGGCCGGCGTCCCACCACCGATGCCGCGCTGGTACGCCGCCTGCTCGACGCCGGCGCGGTACCGCTGGGCACCACGGCCTCCACCGAATACGCGCTCGCCGCGATGGCGGCCACGGTGCATCCGCGCGATGCGCTGCGCTCGCCGGGCGCATCGTCGAGCGGCTCGGCCGCGGCGGTCGGCGCCGGGCTGGTGCCGCTCGCGCTGGGCACGCAGACCATCGGGTCCATCATTCGCCCTGCTGCGTACTGCGGCGTGGTGGGCTTCAAGCCGAGCTACGGCCGCTATGCGACGGACGGCGTGCTGTGCCTGTCGCAACAGCTCGATCACGCCGGGGTGCTGGCGGCCAGTGTGGCACACGTGATCGCCGCGGATCGCGTGCTGGCAGACGATGCCGGCGTCGCCATCATCGCCGGCACGCCGCGCCTGCGCGTATTGCGGCCGTGGTTCACCGAGGAGGTGATACCCGCGGTCTCGACCGCCCTTGACGCGTGTTACCAGCAACTGCGCCGGGCCGGCTACGCACTGGAACCGCTGGCGATCGACGCCGATATCGCCGCCGCGGAAACCGAGCTGACCGACACGCTGCTCACCTACGAACTCGCGCAGCGCCATGGCGCCACCTTGCGTGGCGCACCAGGCAAGGTGTCGGACCGCCTGCTGGAGATGGTGGCGCGGGGCGAAGCGGTGAGCGCCGCGCGCTTCGACGCCGCCGTGGCGCAACAGGCCGAATTCACGGCCAGGCTCGATGCGATGCTGCAGCCCGGCGAGGTGGCACTGGCCCCGGCCACCCTCGGCCTCGCGCCGCTGCGGAGCGAAGGCACGGGTTCACGCGCGCCGCAACGCCTGTGGACGCTGTCCGGCCTGCCAGCCGTCACCGTGCCGGTGGGCATCTCCGAGGGCCTGCCCGTCGGGCTCCAGCTGATCGGCCGCCTTGGCGAGGATGCCGGCCTGCTGCAGATGGCCGCGCGGGTCGAGGCCCTCGTCGCCGGGTCCGCCGATGTCTAGCACGGCCCTGCTGCCGCTCGCGGCGACCACCGCCATCGTGTTCTCGGGCACGCTCGTACGCGCCGTGTCCGGCCTCGGCTTCTCGCTGGTCGCGGTGCCGCTGCTGTCGCTGGTATGGACGCCGGCGCAGGCGGTGGCGATTGCCGTGCTGTTCCAGACCCTGAGCACGATTCCGATCGTCGCGGGCGGCTATCGCCTGCTCGACTGGCGTCTGCTCGGGCGCATCTGCGCGGGCGGCCTGGTCGGCATGCTGCCCGGCCTGGCGCTGTTGCAGTGGCTGCCGGATACGGCCATGCGCCTGGCGCTGGCCGGCATCCTGCTGCTGTCGATCGCGATCATCATGGTGGGCCGGCGCCTGATCCGCACCATGACGCCGGCGCGGCTCACGCTGGTGGGCGTCTGCGCGGGCGTGGCCCAGGGCATGGCGGGCGTCTCCGGGCCGCCGCTGATGGCGGGCCTGATGGCCATGCCGAATCTGGAGCCGCGCGTCATCCGCCTGACCGCCACGTCGGTCTTCCTGATTCTTGGCGTGGTCTCGGTCACGACGCTGGGGCTGCACGGCGCTTTCAACGTAATGAGCCTGGGCGACTACGCGATTGCCGCGGTCGGCATGATCCTCGGCCACCTTGCCGGCGAGCGGCTGTTTGCGCTGGCCGGTGCCGCCGGTTTCCGGCGCTATGTGTTGCTGGTCTTGATGGCATCGGCGCTGCTCACGCTGGTACCGCTATGGCGATAGATTTTCCCCTGACGATGGATACCGAAGACAACGAACGCGCGCGCACCACAGGCTCCGCGCTGGAAAAGGCGGTGGGCATTCTCGAAGTGCTCGCCGACCAGGTGCGACCGTTGAGCCTGAGCGATCTGGCCGAACTGACGGCCATGCCCAAGCAGACCGTGCACCGCGTGGTGCGCCAGATGGAAGAGCTCGATCTGGTCACGCGCGAAACCGGCGCCGACCGCTACGTGTTTGGCGCGCGCCTGCGCCAGATCGGCGCGGCCGCGCTGGCGGCACCGCGTCAGTCGCTGGCCACGCGCCAGATCCTGACCGAGCTGGTCGACGAGATTGGCGAGACCTGCAATATCGGCGTGCTCGATGGCGAGCAGGTGCTCTACGTCGATCGCGTCGAATGCCACTGGCCCCTGCGCGTGCAGTTGCGCCCCGGCAGCCGCGTACCGTCGCACTGCACCGCCATCGGCAAGCTGCTGCTGGCTCACCTGTCGGAGGCGCAACGTCGCCAGTTGTTGCCACAGCTCGACCTGACCGCATACACGCGCAACACGCTCGTCACCGTGTCTGGCCTGGACGCCGCGCTGGCCGAGATCCGCAACCAGGGCTTTGCGATCAACCAGGAAGAAGACTCGCTGGGCCTGAACGCGATGGCCGTGCCAGTCCGCGACAGCTCCGGGCGGGTCCTGGCCGGACTCGCCGTGCATGCGCCTTCCGCGCGCCTGCCGCTGGCCGAAATGCTGGAGCGGCGTCCGCTGCTGGAGGCTGCGGCGGTCAAGGTGGCACAGGTGCTGTTTCCGGTGCGAAGCGACGCAAAGCGCTAGGTCAAGTGCCAGGTCAAGCGCTGCATGCTGCACCGCGGCAATGCTGCGCATACGGGTTTATACTGACAAGGCTTTTCGCCCGGCCAGCCCCCATTCCATCGATGCGCCGGGCCTGCCTGCCGCCGCCGCATCATGAAACGCACCATCGCCTTTACCCTGACCACGTGGGTCGCCGCCGCCATTCTGCTGATCGGAGGCGATTCCTCGGCCTTCGTCGCACTGAGCGGCATCGTGACGCTGGCAGGCTTCGACCTCCTGCGTCCCTGAACTGCCTTCACTGAGCCGCCTCCACCGAGCCGCCTCCCTGGACTCGTTCCCGGGCACTGGCACATTTATTGCCAATGTCCGGGCATCCGATGCCTTAGCGCCGCGCAATGCCTCTCACCGCCTCCCAACTCGTACTCAGATCGAAACAGCTCGAGATGGAGGCCGTCGGTCGTATGGGCGCGCGCGTCGAGCTGGCCAGCCTGATCGGTCAGACCATCCACGCGCTGCAACGCGAGCGCGGCGCCAGCAGCCTCTTTCTCTCGTCCGGTTGCCAGCGCCTCTGCGAGGAACGGCTGGCGGCCATGCGCGACGCCGTCCGGCTCGAAGCGCAACTCGGCGAAAGCATTGCACACCAGGCCGAGCCCGAATCCCAATGCAACGCGTCGATGGTCTCGCTGATGGCCTGGGTGCAGCTCGACCTCGCCACGCTGCCGGCCTTGCGCCAACGCATCGGTGAAGGCACCGCCACCGCGCATGAAGTCGTCGCCGCATTCAGCCGCCTCATCGCCGCGCTGCTGGAGCTGATCTTCCACCTCGCGGACGTGGCGATTTATCCGGGCATCGCACGCCCGCTGGTCGCCTTTGTGTACCTCGTGCAAGGCAAGGAAGCCGCGGGACAGGAGCGCGCGGTGGGCGCGCAGGCGTTTGCGTCGGGCAAGTCCACGGAAGCGCTGCAGCAGCGTATCCATCATCTGATCGACGCCCAGCAGAACAGCTTCCAGATGCTGGAGCGCTTTGCCGACCCTGCATTGCTGCCGGCGTGGCGACAATGGCAAGGCAGCACGACCGTCGCGACCCTCGAACAGCTGCGGCGCACGTTGCTCACCACACCCGCGGAGGGCGCGCTCGACACCGAGACCAGCGAGACCTGGTATCAGGTCTGCAGCGCGCGCATCGCCGATATGTGGGCGTTCGAAAAACAACTGGTGCAAGGGCTGCGCAAGGCTTGCGACGAGCAGGTGCGCAAATGCCAGGCCGACCTCAACGACGCGGCGGGCCTGCTGCGCCAGTTGCTCGACAACCCGCCGCCGCACACGCACGCCGTGGAGCGCTTCTTCGACGCCGATGCGCCGCTGGGTGCCGCGCCCACCTTGCGCGGGATGCCGCAGGCATCGGATGGGTCGGATGCAACCGCGCACCTGGCCTCCGGCGCGGTATCGCTGGAAGACCTGCTACGGCGACAGGCGGCCCGTCTGGCCCAGACGGAAGCCGAACTCGATGCGGCACGGCGCGGTCTGGCCGAACGCAAGATCATCGAACGCGCCAAGCGCGCGTTGATGGCACGCATGGGTATCACCGAGGAGGCCGCGTTCCGCACGTTGCAGAAGGCGTCCATGGACAACAATCGCCGCCTAGTCGACATCGCCGAGGCCACGCTCTCGCTATCGGGCCTGCGGCTGCCGCCGCACGATTGAGCCGCATCGGCCCGTTGGACCCGCACCGCTTTGCGCGCGCGGCAGCCAATCTGCACCAAACACGGGCGCATCGTGCACCAGCAGCGCCATGAATCTTGTGCAATGCATCACCCGGGCGCGGGCACGGAACGTGCGTCCACCTCGCGCATCGGGCTGACGACGGCCTGATACGGGGCAACGACGGAGCGCTGCCCCGCGGCAAGTCCATACCCAAGCAGACATCAAGGATAACGGCGTCCTGTTCCACGTCGGCCTCGTGCCGACGCGGGCGGACGCCTTTTGTTTTCTTTCGAGCCAACCGAGCAAACAGAAGAGGAATACCCATGGCCTACCTTGCCCCCACCGAATTCGTGACCAAAATGGTCGATGCCGGAGAGTCCAAGCTGCTCATGTCCACCCGCGATACGCTGATCCGGGCCTATATGGCAGGTGCCATCCTCGCGCTGGCGGCCGCGTTTGCGGTGACCATCACGGTCAATACGGGTAATGCGCTGGTCGGCGCGCTGCTGTTTCCCGTGGGCTTCTGCATGCTGTACCTGCTCGGCTTCGACCTGTTGACCGGCGTCTTCACGCTGGCGCCGCTGGCCGTGCTCGACCGCCGTCCGGGCGCGACCTGGGGCGGCGTGATGCGCAACTGGGGCCTGGTGTTCTGCGGCAACTTTGCCGGCGCCATCACGGTAGCGATCTTCATGGCGATCATCTTCACCTTCGGCTTCTCCGAGGCGCCCAATGCCATCGGCCAGAAGATCGGCCATATCGGCGAAGGCCGCACGGTCGGCTACGCCGCGCACGGTGCCGCCGGCATGCTGACGCTGTTCATTCGCGCCGTGATGTGCAACTGGATGGTTTCCACCGGCGTGGTCGCGGCCATGATGTCGACGTCCGTTTCGGGCAAGGTCATCGGCATGTGGATGCCGATCCTGGTGTTCTTCTACATGGGCTTTGAACACTCGATCGTGAACATGTTCCTGTTCCCGTCGGGCCTGATGCTGGGCGGCAACTTCACGATCATGGACTACCTGATCTGGAACGAAATCCCCACGGTGCTTGGCAACCTCGTGGGTGGCCTGACGTTTGTCGGTGCCACGCTGTACAGCACGCACTACAAGACGGCCAGCAAGCGCGCGCTGGGCTGATGAGCGACCTGTCCCACACCGAACCACGCACGGCACCCGCGCAGCGCAACGCGCTGGCTGGCGGCGGGCCTGACGCAAGCATCGTACGTAGCGAACGCAGTGAGCGTGACGAACGAAGGGGGCTCGCGGTCGGTGTGGGCCAGCATTCCGCGGCCGGCAAAAAGCCGGTCAACCAGGACTTTCATGGCGTGCGGCAGCCTGGCGGTTATCAACAGGCCGCAAAGGGTGTCGCGCTCGCGGTAGCCGACGGCATCAGTTCCAGTGCGGTCAGCCAGGTGGCCAGCGCCGCTGCCGTACGCACCTTTCTCGAAGACTACTACTGCACGTCCGAAGCGTGGACCGTGCGCCGCGCGGCGCAGTGCGTGCTGTCGGCCATCAATTCGTGGCTGTACGCGCAGACGCGCCAGGGCGAGGCGCGCTTCGATACGGACAAAGGCTACGTTTGCACTTTCAGTGCGCTGATCTTCAAGGCGCGCGAGGCGCACCTGCTGCATATCGGCGACACCCGCGTCTATCGCTTGCACCCACACACGCTGGAACAGCTGACCGCCGACCATCGCGTACGCGTATCGTCCGCGGAGGTCTATCTCGGCCGCGCACTCGGCGCCGGCGCTACCATCGAAATCGACTACCGCAGCTTCGGCGTGGAAACGGGCGAGATCTACCTGCTGGCCACCGATGGCGCCTACGAGCATCTGGAAGCCAGCGACGTACATGACGCCTTGCATGCCGCCGGCAACGACCTCGATCTCGCCGCGCGCACGCTGACGGCCCTTGCGTTGCAACGGGGCAGCGAGGACAACGTCACCATCCAGATCGCACAAATCGAATCGTTGCCCGATGGCGACGCGCAGCATGCGTTCGCGCAGGCCGGACGACTGGCCCTGCCGCCCGCGCTGGCGCCGCGCATGAAGTTCGAGGGCTATACGATCCTGCGCGCCTTGCACACGAGCGCACGAAGCCACATCCATCTGGCGACCGACGACGAGACCGGCCAGCTCGTCGCGCTCAAGACGCCTGCGGTCGACCGCCATGACGATGCGACGCATCTGGAGGGCTTTCTGCTCGAAGAATGGGTTGCCCGGCGCATCGACAATCAGCACGTGCTCAAGCCACAGGCATTCGAGCGGCCGCGCCGGCATCTGTACGTGGCCATGGAGTACGTCGACGGCCAGACCCTGACGCAATGGATGATCGACCATCCGCGCCCCGATCTCGACGTGGTACGCGGTCTGATCGAACAACTGGCGACCGGCCTGCAGGCGTTTCACCGGCGCGAAATGCTGCACCAGGACCTGCGCCCGGAAAACGTCATGATCGACCGCGCAGGCACGGTCAAGATCATCGACTTCGGCTCGGTCCATGTGGCCGGCCTCGCCGAAGGCGCGCGCCAGCCGCACCCTGCCGCACCCGTCGGCACGCTGCAGTACGCCGCCCCCGAGTATTTTGTCGGCGCAACGCCCACCGCCGCCGCCGATCTGTTTTCGCTCGCCACGCTGGCCTACCAGATGCTGACCGGCGAACTGCCCTACGGCTTGCAGGTCACACGCGTACGCGACCGCGCCGACCTCAAGCGCCTGCGCTATACCTCGCTGCGCGAGCGCCGGCCGGACCTCCCCGCCTGGGTCGACGAAGCCCTCCACCGCGCCCTGCATCCGAACCCGGCCAAGCGGCCCGAGGCATTGTCGGAATTCGTGCAGGCCCTACGCACGCCGGCCGACGCTTCCCGGCCGCGCGCCACCCCACCGCTGCTCGAACGCGATCCGTTGCGGTTCTGGAAGACGCTGGCGTTGGGGCTGGGGGTTGCGGTGGTGGTGTTGGCGGGACTGCTGGCGGGGCGGATGTAGGGACGCGCGCGGACGGCTTCCGTCCGTCATCGACGTGGACATCGCAGGGCTGAAACGGTGATTTGGCGCGCCCGGCTGGGATCGAACCAGCAACCCCTGCCTTCGGAGGGCAGTACTCTATCCATTGAGCTACGGGCGCCTTGGGGCTACTTCCTGATGCCGCTTCCTCGCTATCGCGTTTGACAACTTGGATTGGTAACCAAGTTGATCGCCAGGTTGGTCACCAATTTGGTAACCAAGTCTCGCGAAATCCGGAGAAGCCACGGTGGCCGCGGGCGAATGCCGCTGCCGGAAAGTCGCATAGGATACAGCGTTTGCCGGGCGGCGTCCATGCGGGCGTGGCCCGATGGGGAAGTCCGGAGGTCGCGGAGCCGCCGCTTTTGGCCCCGACGCACCGGCGTTGGGCTTATAATCCCTCGCTATTTGCGTCGATTCGTGGCTCTTGCGTTGCCTCCTGGCAAGCTTGCCCGAGCGTGACCCGGGACAGTCCGATGGCGCAGATGGCGACAGAATCCACCCCCGACCAAGGGGCCTTATAAAGCAAGCCGTATTCGCGAGCTGCACCAGGTTTCCTGCAAAATCGAGAGTTCTGTATGAGTGACGTCCAAAACGAACACGACCATCACGAGTCTCCCATCAAGACGCCCAAGCAGTTGATTGCAGTAGTGATTGCTGCCTTTGTTATCCCGATCGTCGTCATCATCCTGCTGGTCAGCTTTGTCGGACACGGCAGCCGTGAAGGCGCCGGCTCGACGCAAAGCGCGGAAGCGGTCAATAACCGGATCAAGCCGGTTGCCTCTCTCGAAATCAAGGATCCCAACGCGCCGCGCGTCTTCAAGACCGGCGAGCAGGTCTACAAGGAAGTCTGTGCCGCGTGCCACGCCACCGGCGCCGCCGGTGCGCCCAAGTACGGTAATGCCGGAGACTGGACCGCGCGTATCGGCCAGGGCTTCAATGGCCTGCTGAACTCGGTGCTGCACGGCAAGGGCGCGATGCCGGCCCGTGCCGGTACCACGCCGGACGACTACACCGACTACGAACTGGGTCGCGCCGTGGTCTACATGGCCGATGCCGGCGGTGCCAAGTTCCCCGAGCCGCCCGCGCCGGCACCGGCCGCCCCCGCGCCCGCCCAGGCGGAAGCATCGGCACCGGCAGCACCTGCTGCGGCGGCTCCGGCCCCTGCCGCACCGGCTGCCGCGGCTCCGGCTGCTGCCGCGCCGGCGGCGGCTGCGCCGGCTGCAGCGCCCGCGGCCGCTTCGGCCGAGGTTGGCAAGAAGGTCTACGACCAGGTTTGCGCTGCCTGCCACGCGGCAGGTGTGGCCGGTGCGCCGAAGTTCGGTGACAAGGCTGCCTGGGCGCCGCGTCTGAAGGAAGGCATGGACGCTGTGCACAACTACGCGCTGAAGGGCAAGGGCGTGATGCCGCCGAAGGGTGGCTACGCCGGTCCGGATGCCGACGTGATCGCCGCAGCCGACTACATGGCCAACGCCGCGAAGTAACCCCGCTGCTGCTGCGGCGGCGGCCTCGGACGCTGCCGCCGGCATCCGGTGTGCCGGTGCAAAAAAAGCCCGCTTGCATGACTGCAAGTGGGCTTTGTCATTGGTATCCGCCGTTCGTCGGCGTCGGACTCAGACCACGCGCGAGTACCGCAGCGGCACCGCTTCCGCTTCGCGCAAATAACGGTCGAACACCATGGCGATGCGGCGGACCAGCAGGCGGCCCAGGGCCGTGACCTCGACGCGCGCCGCCTCGCGGCGTACCAACCCCTGCGCGGCGAGGGCGTCGAGCTCGGCCAGCTCGCTCGCGAAGGTGGTTGCCGCATCGATGCCGAAGCGTGCCTCGATCTGCGCGAGATCGAGTGCACCGTTGCACATCAGCTCGCCGATCACGGCCTTGCGCAAGTGGTCGTCGGCCGTCATATCGAGTCCGCGGGCGATCGGCAACCGCCCCGCGTCGAGGGCACCGTAGTAGTCGTCCAGCGTACGCGCATTCTGGACATACCGACCGGCAACCGCGCCGATGGCGGAGACGCCAAACCCCAGCTGATCGTAGCCCGCATGGGTGGCGTACCCCTGGAAATTCCGTTGCAGCCGCCCCTGGCGCTGGGCGCGCGCGAGCTCGTCGTCCGGCAGCGCAAAGTGGTCCATGCCGATATAGACGTAGCCCTCCGCCGTCAGCCGTTCAATGGTCGACGCCAGAATCTCGAGCTTCTCGGCCGGTGCGGGTAGCGCGGCCTCGTCGATGCGCCGTTGCGGTTTGAAGACGTGCGGCAGATGCGCATAGCTGTAGACCGAGATGCGGTCCGGCATCAGCAGCAGCACCCGATCGAGCGTCTCCTGGAAGCGCGCGGTGGTCTGGTGCGGCAGGCCGTAGATCAGGTCCATGCTGATCGAGCGGAAGCCCAGCCGGCGCGCGGCGAATACCGCGTCGCGCGTCTGCGCAAAGGGCTGCACGCGGTGAATCGCCTGCTGGACCTCCGGATGGAAATCCTGCACGCCCAGGCTGATGCGGTTGAAGCCAAGCTCGCGCAGCAGCTTCATGCGCGCGTCATCGACGGTGCGCGGGTCGATCTCGATGGCATGCTCGCCATCGGGCAGCAGATCGAAGTGCCCGGTCAGCGCAGCCATGACGGCGCGCATCTCCTCGGGATCGAGAAACGTTGGCGTGCCGCCGCCCCAATGGGACTGCATGACCGGCCGACGCTCACCCAGTTGTGCCGCGACCATTGCCATCTCGCTGGCCAGATACATGACATAGCGCGCGCTGCGGCTGTGGTCGCCGGTGATGATCTTGTTGCAGCCGCAGTAGTAGCAGATGTTGTCGCAGAACGGGATATGCAGGTAGAGCGACAGCGGTGCCGGGGCTTGCCGGCGGCAGTCGGCGAGCGCGGCGAGATAAGCCTCGGCCGGATAGCCGGCGGTAAAGCGGTCCGCGGTGGGGTAGGACGTATAACGCGGGCCGTTGCCATCGATGCGGCCCGCAAGCGCGCGGAAGTCGGCCAGCGCGGCGCGGTCGAAGGCGGGGGACTTGATGAACGGCCGGGAGAGCGGCTGGGCGGACGGTTCGTTGGTCGACCCTGCGGGGACCGCGGCGGCGATGGTGGTGGCGGTGGTGGCAGCGCTGGCACCTGACATCGATGCGAGTACCGGCACCGACTGCGAGTCTGGCGCAGCGCTGGAGTTCGAGATTGACATGGCGGGGCGTAACAATCGATGACGACAATCAGGAATCGTATTCGCACGAATCCGCACCTACGTTGATGGACGTCAAGCCGGCCGCAGGAACCGCGGGGACTGCGTGTGCGGCGTCACATGGCGGACATGATCGCGGGCTACGCTCCGGCCGGCACACGGCGCTTTGCCTCGCGTTCGCGCCGCTCCCTGGCCGTACCGCGCCCGGTATCGCGATATTGCGGTATCGCGGTCGCGTGGTACGGAGCCCTGCCCTATCCCTTTCACGCTCGCTGCCATGCGCCCTGTCCCGTCGCAGTCGCACCCGCTTCCCCCGCAGCATGAACACCTGGCTTCGCCTGACCGGCGCCGATGCCTGGCGGCGCTCGCCGCGGTGAGTGCGCTGAGCGGTGGCCTCGCCGGGCCCGCGTACGCGCAGATGGCGGCGACCAGTCCGCGCCGGCAGCTCGTCGTGGCGCAACTGGTGGATCGCACCGGCCCGCAGGCCGATCTCGCGCGCGACTATCTGGCCGGCGCCAAGGTCCAGTTCGATGCTGCCAACGCGGCCGTCAAGGCCGGCGGCGCGGGACTGCATATCGTGCATATCGTGCGCGATGCCGATCCGGATCCGCGCGGCGCGGCCCGGCAGGCGCTTGCGCTGGTCGAGAACGAGAAGGCCGAGGTCCTGTTCGGTCCCGGCGACGGCCTGCTGCCAGGCCTGACCACGGCGCCGGAGCTGGCGCGCCGTGGCGTGCAGATCGTCGCGCCGCTGTCCGGCCTTGCGCTGCCGGCGGACAACATCTGGTACACCCGCGTGGACTACGAGTCGGAACTCGATGCCGCGGTCAGACAGCTGCGCAGCTATGGGCTCTCCGGCATTGCGCTCGCGGTAGCGCCCGATTTCGCGGCGGGGACGCTCGCCGATGGTTCGCCGTGGCTGGCGCGCATCGAGCAGCAGCTCGCCACGCGCGCCTTTGTGCTGGGCAGGGATGTCGCCGACAGTGCGCGACGCATCGCGGCCAGTCGGCCCGGCGCGGTGTTGATTGCGGGCGATACGCTGGCCTACGGCAACCTTGGCCGTGCGCTCGCGGCCAATGGCTGGTTTGGCTTTCTGGTGGGGCTGTCGGCAGTGAGTCCGGCTTCGGCGCGCGAGATCCTGGGCACCGGCTATGCGGGCGGCATTGTCCTCACGCAGGTCGCGCCCGGACCGCAGGAGTCCACGCTACGCGTGGTCAAGGAACATGTCGCGCGCATGAAGCAGTATCTCGACGAACCGCCCTCGCCTGCCACCCTGGCCGGCTATATCGGCGCCGCATGGCTGGTGCGTGTGGCCGCCGCGGCGCGTGCACCCGGTGCGCTCGAATTGCGGCGCGCCATGCAGACGCGCATCGATATCGGCGACTTCACGCTCGACTTCACACGCGGCCTGCGCGGCTCGCAATACGTACAGCTCGCGGCGATCGGCAAGGCCGGCGTGCCGCAGAAGGCGTAGCGCGCAAGCGCAGCCCGGTACGGGATGTCCGCCCGGCGCGGTGCAGGCGGCCCGCCGCGCCCGACGGCCCGACGGCCCGACGTCCCGACGTCTTACGCGCGTGGCAGGTCGATGCGCACGCGCAGGCCGCCTTCGAGCCGATTGGCCAGCGTCAGCTCGCCACCGTGCCGCGCGACGATATCGGCCGCGATGGCCAGGCCCATGCCCACGCCGCCGGTAGCCCGGCTACGCGACGACTCCACACGGTAGAACGGTTCCAGCACGCGCTGCAGTTCCGCCGGCGGAATACCAGGCCCGTTGTCGCATACGTCGATGACGACGCGCTCGGGACGATCCGACAGCACGATCTGCGCGGCACCGCCATAGCGGTGCGCATTCTCCACCAGGTTCACCACCGCGCGGCGCAACTCGGCCGGATACGCGAACATCGGCTGCGCGCTGCCGACCAGCACCACGTCCTGGCCAATCTCCTGCGCATCGTCGACCACCGCCTGCAACAGCGCATGCACATCCACGCGCTGGCGCGGACCGGTGGCATCGTCGCGCTCGCGCAGGTAATACAGGGTGGCATCGATCAGGCCGTTCATCTCGGCAAGATCCTGCCGCAGCCGATAGCGGACGTCGTTGTTCTCGATGCGTTCGATGCGCAGGCTCATGCGCGTGAGCGGGGTACGCAGGTCATGCGACACCGCGGCCAGAAAGCGCGACTGCTGCGCGAGCTGGGTGCGGATGCGCTGCTGCATGCGATTGAGCGCCTGGGTGGCGGCACGGGCTTCGGCGGGGCCGCTCTGCTCGTCGAGCGGCGGCGCGTGAACGTCCTGCGCCAGGCGCCCCGCGCCACGCGCGAGCTGCTGCACCGGCCGCGCCAGCAGGCGGGCGCCGACCCACGAGGCGATCAGGATGGCCGCCAGCTGGAACACCATGCCGAGGTGCGGCGGCCAGATGCCACGCAGGTGCGGTATGCCATTGGGCGGCGGCTCGCCGGGCGGGCCCTGGTGGAAGCCGGGCCGCAGCGGCGGACCATAGTCGTCGTCGTCGATATCGCCATCGCCGTCGGTATCGACGCGTTGCAATGGCACCGGGGCCTGGCCGGCCGCAGGACGCCTCCGCGCATCCGGCGCCGGGCCGGAGGGTTGGTCCGATCCCGGCGTCGCGCTGTCACCGGCCGCGGCTGCGGAAGAGGAAGAGGAAGAGGGCGCGGAAGTGGAAGCGGCCTTGCGCATCAACTGCTGGTGGCGCTCGGAGCCGGGGCGCGGAAACAGCCCTTCGATCACGGTCACGCCGAGCACATGCACCGCCAGCATGATTGCCGCCATGACGAGAAACAGCCGCACGAACATCGAGTCGTGGCGGCGTTCCAGCGGGACAGGTTCGGCGCGCATCTCGGGATGCACCGCCGACGCCCCCGCCTCCTGGGCAATCGGCTCGGGCATGGCGTTCAGTGCTCCACGTTGCCGGTAAAGACGTAGCCCTCGCCGCGCACGGTGCGAATCAGCGCGGAATCGCGCGGATCGTCACGCAGTTTCTGGCGCAGTCGCGAGACCAGCAGGTCGATGCTGCGATCGAACACGTCGAGGTCGCGGCCGCGGGCCTGGTTGATCAGCACCTCGCGGTCGAGCACGCGATTGGGATGCTCGATAAACGTCAGCAGCAGGCGGAACTCCGCATTCGAGAGCGGCACCACGGTGTCTTCTTCATCGACGAGCTGCCGCAGCGTGGTGTTGAGACGCCAGCTCGCAAAGCGCAGCTCGTGCCCCGCCACGGCGGCCGGCCGCTTGCTGTCGGCGCGGCTGCGGCGCAGCACGGTGTGGATGCGCGCCACCAGCTCGCGCATCTCGAACGGTTTGGTGACGTAGTCGTCGGCGCCGACTTCAAGGCCCACCACACGGTCGGCAAGCTCGGCGCGCGCGGTCAGCATGATGACCGGCGTATCGCCATGCTCGCGCAGTTCGCGGCACAACGTGAGGCCGTTCTCGCCGGGCAGCGACAGATCGAGAATCACCAGGTCGTACGCGTTCTGGCTCATCGCCGACCGCATCGCCACGCCCCCCTCGGCACCGTCGGCCTCCATGCCGAAGGTGGCGAGATATTCGGCCAGCATGGCGCGAATCTGGGGATCGTCGTCGACGATCAGCAGGCGGATGGGAAGCGAGGGGGAGAGTTCCATGGCAAGTCGAGATGGCGGGCCGGGCCAGGGGCGCTTCAGGTGGGTCGCGGTGCCGGCGAATCACTGTACCAGTTTGCCAGTGACGTGCCGAGAGCGTTTTGTATCAGCGTCGACACGTGATGCCCACGCCATGCCTTGGCGGCCACCGGCGGGCGGTCCGGAAAAAAAGCGCCCCCGGTGCTGCCGCGCCGGGAGCGTTCAACAGGGAAGAAGCCAGGCTCGCATGCCTGGCCGCACCGCAACCGAAGGGCGAGCGCGGTGCGACACAAGACGCCGAGACGTCTCGCGCACCGCCATCCTAGGCGGGCGCGCGTAACGGGTCTTGTCCGGCTTGTATCGGATGTATTGCACGGTGCCGGGGCGCCGCCCGGCGCCGGACCAGCTCTCGCCGTCAGGTGTCGGCGTCAACTCTCGGCGTCAACTCTCGGCGGCGGCCGTCTTGCCGGCGTTGCCGAGCAGCGCCTTGAGGCCCGCGAGACGGTCCTTTGGGCTCATCGCCGGAGTCGCGTCGACCGGGGCCGGCGCTTCTTCGAGCTTCATCTCGGCGATAAAGCGCGACGGCTCGCAGGAATAGGTCTCGCGCGCACGCTTGCGCTTCTTGCACCAGCTGATCTGCAGGCTGCGTTGCGCGCGCGTAATGCCCACGTACATCAGGCGGCGCTCTTCCTCGATCTTGTCGTCGCCCAGGTCTTCGTCCTCGCGCGCGTGGGGCAGGATGCCCTCCTCCACGCCCACCAGGAACACGTGCGGATATTCGAGTCCCTTGGACGCATGCAGCGTGGACAGCCGCACCGCATCGGGATCTTCCTCGCGCCCTTCGAGCATGCTCATGAGGGCCACGGTCTGGGTGAGTTCGAGCAGGTTCTTGCCTTCGTCGCCAAAGCCGTCGGCATGGTCGAAGCCGGTCGCTTCGGCGCCATCGGCGGCTTCCGGCCTGGTGCCCTTGCGCTTGAGCCAGTCGAGGAATTCGAGCGTATTGGTCCAGCGCGACTGCGCCTGCCGCTCGTCGAAGGTGTCGTAGAGATACGCTTCGTAGTGGATACCTTCCATCAGGTCGTCGAGCACCTCGGTGGCCGGATCGCGTGCCGCGCGATCGGCCAGGCGCACCATCGACTCGCAGAACACGCGCAGCGGCTCCAGCTGGCGCGGCTGCAGCTTGCCCTCGATGCCGCCCATCATCGCGGCCTCGAACAGCGACACCCTGGCCTGGCCAGCAAAAGTGCCGAGCACTTCCAGCGTGGTATTGCCCACCCCGCGCCGGGGCGTGGTGATGGCGCGGATAAAGGCGGGATCGTCGTCGGGGTTGGCGATCAGGCGCAGGTACGCGCAGATGTCCTTGATCTCGGCCTTGTCGAAGAAGCTCTGGCCGCCGGACAGCACATAGGGAATGCGCTCGCGCCGCAGGATCTGCTCGAACAGGCGCGCCTGGTGATTGCCGCGATAGAGGATGGCGTAGTCGCGGAACTGCGCGCGCCGTTCGAACTTGTGTGCCGACAGGCGAAACACCACGGACTCGGCCTCGTGCTCCTCGTCGTTCATCGGGTGCACGGCAATCGGATCGCCCATGCCGTGTTCGCTCCAGAGCTTCTTGTCGAACAGCTTGGGATTGTTGGCGATGACCGCGTTGGCCGCCTCCAGGATGCGCACGGTCGAGCGGTAGTTCTGCTCGAGCTTGATGACCTTGAGGTCGGGGTAGTCGGTCTGCAGCAGGCGCAGGTTGTCGAGCGTGGCGCCGCGCCAGCCGTAGATGGCCTGGTCGTCGTCGCCCACCGCGGTGAATGCCGGCGCGCGCAGGTGCGAGCCACCGGCCAGCTGCTTGAGCAACTGGTACTGGCAGGCGTTGGTGTCCTGGTATTCGTCGACCAGGAAGTAGCGCAGCCGGTTCTGCCACTTGAGGCGCACGGTCTCGTCGCGCGCGAACAGCTCGGCCGGCAACCGGATCAGGTCGTCGAAGTCGACCGCCTGGTACGCATGCAGCGTGGCGACGTAGTTGCGGTAGACCAGCGCGGCCTGGTGCTCCTCGGCGCTGGCGGCCTGCGCGATCGCGGCCTCCGGATCGATCATGCCGTTCTTCCACAGCGAGATGGTGCTCTGCACGCTGCGGATCAGCTTCTTGTCGGTGGTGGCGAGCTGTTCCTGCACCAGGCCGAAGCAGTCGTCCGAATCCATGATCGAGAACTGTGGCTTGAGGCCGACGTGCTCGGCCTCCATGCGCAGGATCTGCACGCCCAGCGAGTGAAAAGTACAAACCGTGAGCTGCTTGAGCGGAATGCGCTTGCCCTCGCGCGTGGTCTTGCCCTCCATCAGCTTGGCGATGCGCTCCTGCATCTCCTTGGCCGCCTTGTTGGTAAAGGTCACGGCGGCGATATGGCGCGGCTCGAAGCCCTTGTCCTCGATCAGGTGCGCGATCTTTTGCGTGATCACACGCGTCTTGCCGGAGCCCGCGCCGGCCAGCACGAGGCACGGTCCGTCCAGGTAGCGGACGGCTTCGGATTGGGCGGCGTTGAGTCCGTGGGTCATGAGGCTAGAGGTGGCGAGGGGTAGGCGGCTGGGGCGCTGGCGCACCGAGGCACCGACGTGCGGCACCGGCTCGACGTGCCGGCTCAGGCACGTGCGAGAGCGATGCGGGGGCGGTGTGCAAAGCGGACGATGTTAACACGCGCGTCCCCGCCAATCGCCGCATGCACCGCTCCGCCGGCCCACCTGTTTCACGGAAGTAACAACTGCCAACGGGCGTAAGCAATGCGCAACCCGGGGCATGTTTGTTGCCTCTGAGGAGCACGAAGGCACGGGGCCCGCGTTGCCGGGCGCCCGCGCCGTCGACGAGTTCCACAACCTCAACAACCGATGGAGGCCATCATGAAGATCTCGAAGATCCTGTCCCGCGCCACGCTCGTGGGTGTCACCGTCACGATGTTCGCAGGCTGCGCGGACTGGACGCCGCGCCAGCGCAATACCGCAATCGGCGCCGGCGTCGGCGCGGCCGGCGGTGCCGTGCTGACCGACGGCAGTGCACTGGGCACGCTCGGCGGGGCAGCCGTCGGCGGCGTGGTGGGTAACGTCATTACCAAGGACAGGAAATAATTACCTCCAGGTGCCTTCCGGAGGCGTCACGCGCCCGGCCTGGCCGGCAGCCGGGGCGCAGGGAAGGCCCAGCCGACCGTTCCCTGGCGCGGCCGCGATGGCGCTCCCGGCGTTGACACGCCCTCCGCGCTCCCGTACATTCACGCGCATCCGTCCGGGAGAGCGCGCAGACTTGCGCCGCCGAAGGGGTATCACCCGAAAACTCTCAGGCACCATGGACCGGTCGGATCTGCATGCAACATGCACACGATGCATGCAGAACTCTGGAGAGCGACACCCGTCATAGCATCCGTGCATGATGAGCGTGTCCACCGAAGGGGCGCACGACGCGCACAGGCGCGTCGTAATCTCTCAGGTATCGAGGACAGAGGGGTCATCCGTCGCGGACGCTGCGAAAGCGTTCGCGACGGATGACCCCTTTATTGTTTTCGCGACCCGAACCACGCCGCCTCCGAGGACTCCATGACACTTCAGGCCACGCCCCTCAACGCCATTCACCGCGCCCTTGGCGCCCGCATGGTCGATTTTGGCGGCTGGGACATGCCCGTCAACTACGGCTCCCAGATCGAGGAACATCACGCCGTGCGCAGCGACGCCGGCATGTTCGACGTCTCCCACATGTGCGTGGTCGACCTGACCGGCGCCAATACCCGTACTTTCCTGCGCGGCCTGCTGGCCAATAACGTCGACAAGCTGCAGACGCCGGGCAAGGCCCTGTATTCCTGCATGCTCGACGAGAAAGGCGGCGTCATCGACGACCTGATCGTCTATTTCTTTGCCGAGGACCGCTTCCGCCTGGTGGTGAACGCCAGCACGGCGCTCGGCGATATCGAATGGATCCGCGCGCGCAATGCCGCCACCGGCAGCGATGTCACCATCACGCCGCGCCGCGGCGATGTGGCGCCGGCCGGCACCGACGCGCTCGCGATCGTCGCCGTGCAGGGCCCCAATGCGCGCAGCCGCGTGTACGCGGCCTTCCCCTCCACCCGCCCTGCCGACGCGCTCAAGCCGTTCAATGCGCTGGTGGTGCAGGACCCCGCCGTGGGCGAACTGATGGTCGCCCGCACCGGTTACACGGGCGAGGACGGTTTCGAACTGGTGGTACCCGCGGCCAACGTGGCCGCCATCTGGGAAAAGCTGGAGGCCGCCGGCGTGCGCCCGGCCGGCCTGGGCGCGCGCGACACGCTGCGCCTGGAAGCCGGCATGAACCTCTACGGCCAGGACATGGACATCCATACCTCGCCGCTCGACGCCGGCCTGGCCTGGACCGTCGATCTGCAAAGCGAGCGTGACTTCACCGGCAAGGCCGCGCTGCTGGCCGACGGCCAGCGCCAGACCTTTGCCGGGCTGATCCTGCGCGACAAGGGTGGCGTGCTGCGCGCGCACCAGAAGGTCATCACCCCCGCCGGCGACGGCGAGATCACCAGCGGCACCTTCAGCCCGTCGCTGTCGCTGTCTATCGCATTCGCACGGTTACCGAAGGAAGTCGCGATCGGCAGCGAGGTCCAGGTGGCCATTCGTGACCGCAAACTGACCGCAACTGTGGTTAAACTGCCGTTTGTGCGCAATGGCAAGGCACTCGTGAGCTGATGGTCCGCCCGGGCCCCGGCTCGCTAACCACGGTCACACCACGGTCACCAGACCCGCCCGCCGGCATGGCTGTCCGGCAGGCATCCAAGTCACCCAAGAACAGACACCACTGATTTCCGGAGAACCTTCATGAATTTCCCCGCTGACCTCAAGTACACCGAGTCGCATGAGTGGGTACGCGTCGAAGCCGACGGCACCCTGACCATCGGCATCACCGACCATGCGCAGGACGCGCTGGGCGACATCGTCTTCCTCGAGCTGCCCGAGGTGGGCCGTGCGGTCGGCGCGGGCGACGCGCTCGCCGTGGTGGAGTCGGTGAAGGCCGCTTCCGACATCTACGCGCCCGTGGCCGGCGAAGTGATCGCCGTGAACGAGGCTGCCACCGCCGCCCCCGAGAGCGTCAACGCCAACGCGTTCGACGCGTGGCTGTTCAAGCTCAAGCCGGCCAACGCCGACGACGTGAACGGCCTGATGAACGTCGACGCCTACAAGGCCAGCGTCGGCGCCTGACACTGACGCCGCGCCCCGCCGAGCCAGCGGGGCGCGCAACGATGAAGTACCTGGCAGCGCCGGCCGACCACCGGCACTGCCGCGACCAAGAGATTCCTTGCCATGAACGCCCCGCTGCCCATGAACGCCGCGCAATCCCGGCCCACGCTGGCCGACCTGGAGGCGCGCGACGCGTTCTCCACCCGCCATATCGGTCCCGATAACGCCGAACAGCAGCACATGCTGAAGGTGCTCGGCTACGACAGCCGCGCCGCGCTGATCGATGCCGTGATTCCCGCCGCCATCCGCCGCCGCGACGGCATGCCGCTGGGCGAATTCACCGCACCGCTGACCGAGGAAGCCGCGCTGGCCAAGCTGCGCGGGCTGGCAAGCAAGAACAAGGTATTCAAGAGCTTTATCGGCCAGGGCTACTACAACACGCTCACGCCGGGCGTGGTCCTGCGCAATATCTTCGAGAACCCGGCCTGGTACACCGCGTACACGCCGTACCAGCCGGAGATCTCGCAAGGCCGCCTGGAAGCCATGCTGAACTTCCAGCAGATGGTGACCGACCTGACCGGCCTCGATATCGCCAACGCGTCGATGCTCGACGAAGGCACCGCCGCGGCGGAAGCGATGACGCTGCTGCAACGCGTCAACAAGCATGCCTCCAATACCTTCTACGTGGCCGATGACGTCCTGCCGCAGACGCTGGAAGTGGTACGCACCCGCGCGCTGCCGCTCGGCATCGAGGTCAGGGTCGGCCCCGCCGCCGAAGCGGCCTCGGCGCATGCGTTCGGCGTGCTGCTGCAATATCCGGGCGTCAACGGCGATGTGACCGACTACCGCGCGATCGCCGACGCCGTGCACGCCGCGGGCGGCCTGGTGGTGGCCGCCGCCGACCTGCTGGCACTGACGCTGCTGGCCGCACCGGGCGAATGGGGCGCGGATGTGGCGGTCGGCAACTCGCAGCGCTTTGGCGTGCCGCTCGGCTTTGGCGGCCCGCACGCGGGCTACATGGCGGTCAAGGACGCGTTCAAGCGCTCGATGCCGGGCCGCCTGGTGGGCGTGACCATCGACGCGCAGGGCAACCGCGCCTACCGGCTTGCACTGCAGACGCGCGAGCAGCATATCCGCCGCGAGAAGGCCACCTCCAACATCTGTACCGCGCAGGTACTGCTGGCCGTGATGGCGTCGATGTATGCGGTCTACCATGGTCCGCAGGGCCTCAAGCGCATTGCGCAGCGCGTGCATCGCCTCACCGCCACGCTGGCCGCGGGCCTGAGGCAGCTCGGCCATACCCCGCTCAACCAGACCTTTTTCGATACGCTGACGCTCGATACCGGCTTCCAGACCGAAGCCATCCACGCCGCCGCCACGTCGCACGGCATCAACCTGCGTCATGCGGGCGGCACGCGCATCGGCATCTCGCTCGATGAAACCGCCACGCGCGAGGATGTGCTGACGCTGTGGGAGATCTTTGCGCACGGCAAGCCGCTGCCCGACTTCGATGCCATCGAGGCCGCTGCCGGCGCCGGCTATCCGGACACGCTCGCGCGTACCAGCGCGTACCTCACGCATCCGGTGTTCAACACGCACCATGCCGAGCATGAAATGCTGCGCTACCTGCGCATGCTGGCCGACAAGGACCTGGCGCTCGACCGCACCATGATTCCGCTCGGCTCGTGCACGATGAAGCTGAACGCCACCAGCGAAATGATCCCGGTCACCTGGCCCGAGTTCAGCCGCATCCATCCGTTTGCGCCGCTCGACCAGACCGTCGGCTATCGCGAGATGATCGACCAGCTCGAAGCCATGCTGTGCGCGGCCACCGGCTATGCCGCCGTGAGCCTGCAGCCGAATGCGGGCTCGCAGGGCGAATACGCGGGCCTGCTGATCATCCAGAAGTACCACGCGAGCCGGGGCGAGGCGCACCGCAATATCTGCCTGATTCCGTCGTCCGCGCATGGCACCAATCCCGCCTCGGCGCAGATGGCCGGCATGCAGGTGGTGGTGGTGGCCTGCGACGATAACGGCAACGTCGACCTTGCCGATCTCGAGAAGAAGGCGCAGCAGCACAGCAGCAACCTGGCCGCGATCATGATCACCTATCCGTCCACGCACGGCGTGTTCGAACAGGGCGTGCAGCAGATCTGCGAGATCGTGCACCGCCATGGCGGTCAGGTGTACGTGGACGGCGCCAATATGAACGCGATGGTGGGCACCGCCGCGCCGGGCCAGTTCGGTGGCGACGTGTCGCACCTCAACCTGCACAAGACCTTCTGCATTCCGCACGGCGGTGGCGGCCCCGGCGTGGGCCCGGTGGCGGTGGGCGCGCACCTCGCGGACTTCCTGCCCAACCAGGACAGCGTCGGCTATCGCCGCGACGACAACGGCATCGGCGGCGTGTCCGCGGCGCCGTTCGGCTCGGCCAGCATCCTGCCGATCTCGTGGATGTATATCGCCATGATGGGCTCTGACGGCCTGACCGCCGCCACCGAAAACGCCATCCTCGCCGCCAACTACGTGGCGCGCCGCCTGGCGCCGCATTATCCGGTGCTCTATACCGGCCAGCACGGCCTGGTGGCGCACGAGTGCATCCTGGACCTGCGCCCGCTGCAGAAGGACACCGGCATCAGCAACGAGGACGTGGCCAAGCGCCTGATGGACTACGGCTTCCATGCGCCGACCATGAGCTTCCCGGTGCCGGGCACGCTGATGATCGAGCCGACCGAGAGCGAATCGCTGCACGAACTCGACCGCTTTATCGACGCGATGATCGCGATCCGTGCCGAGATCGGCCGGGTGGCAGACGGCAGCTTCGATCGCGAGGACAACCCGCTCAGGCACGCGCCCCACACCGCCGCGGTGGTCACCGCCAACGAATGGACGCACGCCTATACCCGCGAGGAAGCCGCGTATCCGGTGGCCTCGCTGCGCACGCAGAAGTACTGGCCGCCGGTCGGCCGTGCCGACAACGTGTACGGCGACCGCAACCTGTTCTGCTCGTGCATTCCGATGAGCGCGTACGAGGAGTAAGCGCGGGCCGCCGGGGATGGCGGCCTGTCAGGCGCCGCCGGACACACAGCGGCGGTGCCGAAGCGCTATGCTGAGGAGGCGCCCATGTTCGCGGCGCATCCTGAGCGGAGACCTCGTCCATGTGGAACCTCGAAGCGCCCTGGTGGGAATTCGTCCTGCGCGGCCTGATCGTCTACGGCGCCCTGCTCGTGCTGATGCGATGGTCGGGCAAGCGCCAGATCGGCCAGCTCACCCCGTTCGACCTGATCCTGCTGCTGATCATTTCCAACGCGGTGCAGAACGCCATGAACGCCGGCGACAACTCGGTGGCGGCGGGCCTGATCCTCGCCGTCACGCTGTTCTCGGCCGACGTGGTGCTGGGCTACTTCACCTGGCGCAGCCGGCGCTTCGAGGCCTTCGTGGGCGGCAAGCCGCAGCTCCTGATTCACGAAGGCAAGATCTACGAGGACGTGATGCGGCGCGAGCGCATCAGCATGCATGAGCTGCACAAGGTGCTGCGGCGCGCCGGCTGCGAGCACATCGGCGACGTCCACTTTGCCGTCCTCGAAATCGACGGCACCGTCAGCGTGATCAAGCGCGAGGCGCCGCCGAGCGACAAACCGGCACCCGGCACGCTCTGGCGTGAGCCGGACAAGCCCGAGATCGACGCGCAGGTATAGAGCCCGCGCGCCATACTGGAGAGAGACCGTGGCCGTCAGTGTTTTCGATCTGTTCAAGGTAGGTATCGGCCCGTCGAGCTCGCACACCGTGGGACCGATGCGCGCCGCCCTGATGTTTGCGCAGGGCCTGGAGCGCGATGGCCTGCTGGCGCGCGTGGCTAACGTGCGCGTGGAGTTGTACGGCTCGCTCGGCGCCACCGGCAAGGGCCACGGTACCGACAAGGGTGTCATGCTCGGCCTGATGGGCGAGGCACCGGACACCATCGACCCCGACAGCATCGATGCCAGGCTCGCCGCGGTGCGGCAGGCGCGCACGATGGCGCTGCTGGGCACGCACACGGTGCCGTTTGTCGAGCGCGAACACATCGCGTTCTATCGGCGCGAGGCCCTGGCCGAGCATCCCAATGGCATGAAGTTCCACGCGTTCGACGCGGACGGCACGCCGTTGCGCGAGGCGCGCTACCTGTCGGTCGGCGGCGGCTTCGTGGTAACCGCGGGTGCGCCCAATACGCAGGTGCTGGCCGCCAGCCGGCAGTTGCCCCATCCGTTCACGAGCGGGCGCGCCATGCTCGACATGGCACGCGGCAGCGGCAAATCGATCGCGCGCCTGATGCTCGAGAACGAACTCGTGTGGCGCTCCGAAGCCGAGGTCACGGACGGCCTGCTGCATATCTGGGACGTGATGCAGCGCTGCGTGACGCGCGGCTGCCGCACCGATGGCGAACTGCCGGGGCCGTTCAAGGTCCGCCGGCGCGCGCCCGAGCTTTATCGCAGCCTGACCGAACGCGCCGAACGCGCGCTGTCCGATCCGCTCTCGGTGATGGACTGGGTCAATCTCTATGCCATCGCCGTCAACGAAGAGAACGCCGCGGGCGGGCGCGTGGTGACCGCGCCGACCAACGGCGCCGCCGGCATCATACCGGCCGTGTTGCATTACTACGACCGCTTCGTTCCTGGTGCCAGCCGCGAGGGCGTGGTGGATTTCCTGCTGACGGCCGGTGCGATCGGGCTGCTGTACAAGCTCAACGCCTCGATCTCGGGGGCCGAGGTGGGCTGCCAGGGCGAGGTCGGCGTGGCATGCTCGATGGCGGCCGGCGCGCTGGCCGCCGTGCTCGGTGGCACCCCGGAGCAGGTCGAGAATGCCGCCGAGATCGGCATGGAGCACAATCTTGGCCTGACCTGCGATCCGGTCGGCGGGCTGGTGCAGATTCCGTGCATCGAGCGCAATGCGATGGCGGCGGTCAAGGCGGTGAACGCGGCGCGCATGGCGTTGCGCGGCGATGGGACGCACTATGTGTCGCTCGACTCGGTGATCAAGACCATGCGCGAAACCGGCGCCGATATGAAAACCAAGTACAAGGAAACCGCGCGCGGCGGCCTGGCGGTCAATATCGTGGAGTGCTGATGGGCTGCGGGCTACACCGTGGCCGGCGCTGGGTACAGGCAACGTCGGGAGACGCGGATAGGCACGCGGATAGGCACACGTATGGGCACACGTATGGGCACACGTACGGGCACGCATGGGTGCGCATATAGGCGTAGCGTACGCGCGGGCGTATCATGCGATTCACGTCGCCGGACCAGAGACGCCATCGCACCCGCCAAGCCATGCCAGGGGCCGCCGCCATGCAGACCTTCCATCAGCTGTTCGACGAGACTTCGTCCACATTCACCTACCTGCTGATCGATGCGGAAACGCACGATGCCGTGCTGATCGACCCGGTGGACCGGCAACTCGCGCGCGATATGGCCTTGCTTGCCTCCACCGGCGCGCACCTCGCGTGGGTGGTCGAGACCCATGCCCACGCGGACCATATCACCTCGGCCGGCCACGTCGCCCTGCAGACCGGCGCGCACACCGCCGCCCCCTCGGGTTGCGATATCAAGCCCGCGCAGAAGCAACTGATCGATGGCGACACGCTCGTCTTCGGCAAGCAGGTACTGCGCGCCCTGCATACGCCCGGACATACCGCCGGCAGCATGAGCTACCTGTGGGATGAGAACACGCCGCAGGGCACCGTGCGCCGCGTCTTTACCGGCGACGCGCTATTGATCGACGGCTGCGGCCGCACCGACTTCCAGTCCGGCGATGCCGGCACGCTCTACGACAGCCTGACGCAGCGCCTCTTTCGCCTGCCCGACGACACGCTGGTATTTCCCGCGCACGACTACAAGGGCCGCACCTCGTCGACCGTCGGCCACGAACGCGCTCACAACAGCCGCGTGGCCGGCCGCACGCGCGACGAGTTCATCGCAATGATGCAGCAGCTGAACCTGCCGCGCCCCAGGCTGATCGATGTGGCGGTGCCCGCCAACCAGCGCCTGGGCCTGCACGGCGGCGAGCGCGATGGCGAACGCGTGCCGCACGGTGCGTGACGGATTTCCCCCCGACGACATCTTTGCAGCGAGCCTATTCCATGTCCGAATACACGACCGAACTGCTGTGGCAACGCGATGGGCAGGATTTTCTCGACAACCGCTATAGCCGCCGGCATCGCATCCGCTTCGACGGTGGCGTCGAGTTGCCGGGTTCTTCGTCGCCGCATGTGGTGCCGCTGCCGATGTCGGATGCTTCCGCGGTCGATCCCGAGGAGGCGTTCGTGGCCTCGCTGTCTGCGTGCCATATGTTGTGGTTTCTCGGGCTTGCGGCCAGGCGGCGCTTTTGCGTGGATCGCTATGAGGACAAGGCCGTGGGCGTGATGGCGCGCGATGCCGAAGGCCGCATGGCGATGACGGTGGTCACCTTGCGCCCCGACGTGGCGTTCTCGGGCGAGCGCGTACCCACGCGTGCCGACATCGATGAACTCCATCATGCCGCGCACGATGCCTGCTATATCGCGAACTCGGTCAGGACGGAGGTACGCTGCGAGCCGGTCTATCCCGCCTGAGCCTGCGTCTGCGAACGGGGATGCCACACAACAATCGCGGCGACAGTGTCGGCCATGTCAGTGTCATCGCAAGCATGCGACAGTGACAAGATTCCGCATCACGCACGCGGCGCGCGCACGAATTTATTCAATTGACTTGACCCTGCCCGCTGCAAATACTTGCGGCCATGCGCGAGACCAATCGCGTGTGGAGCAGGACATGAAGCGAGTCAGATTCTTCAGCGGGGCAATGGCGAGGACTACCATCAGGCCAATGGCGAAGGCCATGATCGGCATCGCGGCCCTCGCGCTTGCGAGCGCGCATGCGCAAACCAAACCGGTCGCCTATCCGGCCAAGGGCCAGTCGGCCGAGCAACAGGCCAGCGACGACAGCGCCTGCTATGGCTGGGCCCGCCAACAGACCGGCATCGATCCGGCCCAGGTCGCGGCGGTGGCCCCGGCGCCGGCACCGCCGCCGAGCGGTCAGCGGGTACGCGGTGCGGCCGGTGGCGCAGCGATGGGCGCGGTGGCGGGCGCGATTGGCGGCGATGCCGGCAAGGGCGCGGCCATCGGCGCGGCAGCGGGCACCATGGCGGGCGGAATGGAACATCGTCAGCAGCGCAGGCAGACCGAGGCCGCCAACGCGCAGATGGCGGCCGGCAAGCAGCAGGCGATGGGGACATACTGGCAGGCGTGGCGGGCCTGCATGACCGGACGCGGCTATACCGTGCAATAGGCGGGCGTCGTCAGCGTGGGTCGTGAGCGCGCGCAGTAAGCCGCGCGGTAAGCCCGCGCAATCGGCTCGGGTAATCGGTCAGCGTGATAAGCGTGGGCGGCCTGGGCCGTCAGAAAGCGGAGACCCTCGGCGAGACCCAGCAGGTCGAGCCAGGCGGGCAACCCACCGCGCACCTACGCTTCCCAGCGTTCGCAGGTCAGCCGCACCGTATCGCGCAGGCTATGCGCGGCCTCGTCGGCGGCGCGTACCCAGCTCGCATCGCCCGCGCGCCGTTCCGCCAGCGCGCGGATATTGGCCAGCGCCTGCAGCGAACCGAGCGCCTCGGCGTGCGGCACCAGCGCATCGCAGATCGACAGGATATGGTCGGCGATCGGCATGCGCGTCAGCTCGTTCGGATGCACGTATTCGCCCTCCAGGCCGAAGCGGCAGGCCTGGAAGCGATTGAAGGTGTAGACGAGGTAGTCGTCCTCCTGTGGCATGAACGGTCGCGACAGCAACAGGTAGCGCGCAAGCGCCTGGATATAGGCCGCGATATCGCACGCACGCGCCACCGTCAGCGGCGTATCCATGACGCGCACCTCGATCGTGCCGAACTCGGGCTTGGGGCGGATATCCCAGTAGAAGTCCTTCATGCTCTCGATCACGCCGGTCTTGCGCATCTTCTCGAAGTACGCGGTAAAAGCGTCCCACGTGAGCATGTGCGGCGCGCGTCCGCTCATCGGAAAGGCCGCCACCGAATTGAGGCGCGCCGAGGCAAAGCCGGTATCCACCCCCTGCACGTACGGCGACGACGCCGCCAGCGCGATAAAGTGCGGCACGTAGCGGCCGATCGCGTGGAGCAGGAACAGCGATTCGTCCGCGCTCGGGCAGCCGATATGCACGTGCTGGCCAAACACGGTGAACTGCTTGGCGAGATAGCCGTAGAGTTCGGAGATGTACTGGTAGCGCGGCGAATCCGAGATGGTGCGCTCCGACCATTGCTGGAACGGATGCGTGCCGCCGCCGCAGATGCCGAGGTTGAGCGAGCGCGAGGCCGCGCCCATCAGGTCGCGCATGACGGTCAGCTCTTCGAGCGCCTGCGCATAGGTATGGCAGATGCCCGTGCTGATCTCGATCATCGACGGGCTGATCTCCGGCTTGATGTCGCCGGCATGCTGCGCGCCCTTGAGCGCGCGCAGCAGGTCTGGCGCGAACGGTGCGAGATCGTAGTCGTGACGATTGACGAGCTGCAATTCCAGCTCGACGCCGAAGGTCAGCGCCTCGGAATGCTTGAACGGTTCGAGCGACATCAGCGCCCTCCTCCATTGCTGCGCGACTCGCCCGCGTAGCGTAGGGCCCAGGCCGCGAGAACCGGGCCCAGCAGTTGTTCGATGGCCAGCGCGCACAGGATGATCGAGGCGAGCGGCGCGCCCGTACTGGGGTAGAGCCGCGCCACATCGCTCATCAGCAGGTACGCCAGGCCCGACATCGGCCCCAGCGCCAGGCCAAGCGCCATGCACTGGCGCAGGCTCAGGCCCGAGAACGAACCGAGCGACACCACGCCGAGCACCTTGGCCAGATGACGCATCGCCACCAGCACGATGGCGAGCATGCCGCCGACCACCCAGTCATGCGCGGTCAGAGGCAGGCCCAGCGATACCACCATCACGATGATGAGCAGGCTGCCGGCGCTACCGAAGTGCGTAGGCCACACATGCGGCTGGCGGTCCTGGTGCTTGAACACGATACCGGTGATCAGCAACGTCAGCGGCATCGACAATTTTAGGCCGCGCGTCAGCGCCAGCGTGAACAGTACGAGTCCGACCAGGACCAGAAAGCTGTAGTGATCGTCGGCCGACATGCGCGCGTAGAGCGCGTGGCCGAGCTTGCCCATGACCCACGCGATCAGGCACGAGCCCACCAGCAGGTAGAGCGGATGCAGCAGCGCGGCGCCGATATTGCCGTATTCGGAGTGCAGCCAGCCGGTGGCCACCTGCACGATGACCGCGGCATAGATACTGTTGAGCGCAGCCATCGCCATCAGCCGCTCGGTGACCTGGCCCTCGGCGCGCAACTCGTTCTTGAGCTGCAGGACGATGGTCGGCGACGTGCTCACGGCGATGCCGCCGGCGAGGATCGCCACCCCGGGCGAAGCGCCCAGCCATTGCAGCACCGACGACACCAGACCCCAGGTGAGCAGGCTCTCGGCGGCACTCGTAAACAGCAGCCAGCGGTTGGCGCGCAGCCATGACAGCGACAGTCGGTGGCCAAGCTCGAACAGCGCCAGCGCGAGCGCCATGTCGATCAGCACGCGCGTCTGCGCGATCATGTAGTCGTCGACGATACTGCGGCCCAGCGTGCCCGCAAACAAACCCACCACGGCATAGCCGACGATGCGCGGAAAACCCAGCCAGCGCCGGCCCAGCTCACCGGCCAGTCCGGCACCAATCAGCGCGAGTCCGACCCAGAACAAGCCGCCCAGGGGCAGTGGCAACGTCGGGAAAAGTTGGCTCAATCCATTCATGGGCGACATGGTAACGGAAGCACTTAAGTTTCCGTGTCGGGGTTTGTCCGACACTGCGTGCATTCTGCGTCAATATCGCGCCAACTTCTTTCAAAATCGGCCAACTTTCCCTATGCGGATTTTGTAGATTTTTCATTCCGCACGCTCGGGCAAGGCGGCCCCGGGAACGGGGCGGCTCAAACGCCCCACAGCTTCCAGGCGGGGCGTGTGGTCTTGAGCGAGGCTTCCACCTTGGCATAAAGACCGCGCGTGCGTCCCTTGTCCGCGCCGAGCGCGCGCGCCCGCTCGAACCACGCGAGCGCGGTGTCGCGTTGCGCCAGGCCGAGCGCGGCCTGCACCGCCATCAGGCAGCTTTCGGCATCCCACTGGCCGGCCTCGCCGCAGGCCTGCCATGCCGCGTGTGCGGCCTGGAAATCGGCGAGCGCTTCCTCGAAGCGCTCCTGGCCGACCAGGATCCGTGCGCGTTGCACGCGCGCGGGCGCCTGGTCGCCGGCATCGCCCTCGGTCAACGCGATGGCGGCCTCGAACAGCGCGAGCGCCCGTTCGGTATCGCCGAGGTCGCGCCAGACGCCGCCGAAGCGGTTGTACAGCCACGCGTCCTCGACCACGAGCGCGCGTCGCTGCAGCGTCTCGATCTCCGCCAGGGCATCGGTGCGGTCGTGCGGATCCATGGTCGGCGCCGCCGCTGCCAGCAACGCGGCAAGATCCGCCCGCGCATGCGCCATGGCGTGGCCGGCTTCGCTGCGGGCCTCCACCGGCAACGCGTCGAGTCGGGCATCCATGCGCGCCAGCGCCTCGCGTGCGGTGGCCACGCTGTCACCACCGCCGATCGTGGCCCAGGCCGCGACCATGCGGCTGAACGCCCACGCCACCGGCGCCGGATCGCGCTCCACCTGATGGTGTTCCAGCACCTCGCCCGCCAGCCGCACCACTTCCTGCGGTTGCCGCGCATCGGCATAGGCATCGAGCATGCCGTTCCAGTGATCGATGAATTCGCTGGCGGCGAGCCCCTGGCGATGCAGCGCGAGCCGTTCTTCCAGGTGCGCGGCGTCGGCGGGCAGGCTGCGGGCCAGCAGGCCGCACAGCATCGAGTACACGTGCGGATCCGCGTTGCCGCCATGGCCGCGCGCATCGCCATCGCCGCTGGCAAAGTACTGCTCGAAGCGCGCGAGGCCGGTGCGGCAGGCCGCTTCCAGCGCCGGCCGCAGCGCCGCGCGGGCGGCCGGCACTTCGCCGATGAAGTCGCGCAGCGCGGTGGCGCACCGGTAATAGCCGGCACCATCGTCGGCGTCCTGGGTCACGGCAAAGCCTTGCCAGGCGGGAGCGGCTGCCTCGGCGGCACCGGTCGTGGCAGCCTGGTGGCGCCAGGCCAGCTCGCGTACCTGTGCCTGCGGATCGGGCTGCTGGCGCAGGTACGTGGCCATGTCGTCGAGCGCACCGGCCAGGTCGCCCGCGCCCAGGCGTAGCGGCGCGCGCAGGCGGCGGGCTTCGGGATGATCGGGGTGGTCCGCCAGTACCGCGGCGGCCTGTTCGGCGGCCAGCGCGTCGCCGGCTTCCGGCGCGAGGTCGAGCAGGTCGGGCGAGTCGAGCGCGATGCGGCCCAGGCATACGCGCATCAGCGGCGCGGCCGGCTGGCCTGCGGCGGCCGCCTCGGCCAGATGAGCCTGCACATGCGGCAGGATATCGGCGGCACCGAGGTCGGGCGCGCGATAGAGCAGGTCGTGCCAGTAACGGCCAGCGCGCTCGGCATCGCCAGCCTGGCAGGCCGCCAGCCCGGCGTAGAAATGCGCGGCCCATTCTCCGGTGGCCAGGCCGTTGCGTTGCGCGGCCTCGTGCAGCCAGTGCAGCGCCTCGCGCGCGCGGTCCGCGCGCAGCAGCAGCGTGCCGTACTGGTGCGCGAGCAGACCCTGCGAGGCCCAGCGATGCATCGGCGCCAGCGCGGATCCCGCCAAGGCGGCCATGGCCTGATCGAGCGCCGCCAGCGCCGCCGGCACGTTCCCCGCATCGGCATGCAGCTGCGCGCGCAGCGTGGCATGGTCGACCACCTCGGGCTGGCTTTGCCACAGCTGATCGGCGACGTGGAGCGCTTCGTCAAGGCGCCCCGCGCTGGCCAGCGCGATCGCGTGCTCGTAGCTCACATCCTGCACCGACGGCTCCTTCGCAGAAAAAATAGGCAAGTGCGCGATTATGCGCCATCGACATGACGGTCGAAGACGAGAACAAGCGGGAAAACCCGCCTGTTTCGGCTTGCATACGCCGCCCCGGATCGGTACCCCGCCCCCCACCCACGGCCCGCGGAGGCACTGCCACCGCGGTACCGACCAACCCCGCCCCACCCGCCCCACCCGCCCCGAGGCAACGGATACGCGCCAGCGCAATTGGACGGGCAGCGATATGCGGCGCCGGACCGCCCGGCTATAAGTGTCCGCTTTCCAAGCGACGGAGACCGACATGCTGCGATGGATCGCAAAGGGGGTGTTGCTGTTATTGCTGGCCGGAGCCACGGTGGCCGTGGTCGTGCGCGTGCACCGGCCGGCCTCCGGGACCCCGCCGATACCAGGCGCGGAAGATGGCGCGGCAGGTCTTGCCACAGCCGGCGCGCCCGGCCGCAACCCCGCCGCGGCCACCCCCCACGCCATGGCCGATGCCATCGACAACCCGGTGGACAACGCCCTCACAGGGGCCCCGGCCGATCTCGGCGATATCCAGGCCGTCGGTCATGCGCTGATCGAAGCCACCCATCCGGCCGTGCGCGGCGCGCTGCTGGCACGTCTCGATACCGCACGGCTGCAGGCGGTCGGCCAGTTTCTGGCGCGCAATCCGCCGGCCTTCGATGGCGCCCGTACGCACGTGGCGATGGACGATGCCGAGCGCTATGGCGACTGGCTGACCGCCCGCGCCGACGTCGAGGCCCATCTACGCGGCGGCGAGTTGTTCGAACAGCTCGCGACCTACCTGCTCGACCCCACGCTCGACGCGCGCGCGGTGGCCACGCTGGCGGCCCTGCCCGACGCGTTGGAAGTCGCGGAGGTGATCGCCGCGCGCGGCCAGCGCGACACCATGCTGCAGCGCCTGGCCGGCCTCGAGGCCGGCGCGCGCGGCGATGCGGAGACCCGCGACGTGGTGGAGCAGGCGCGGCTGGTGCTCACGCTCGACGATGAGGAATAAACGCCTCCCACCATCAAAAACGCCACCCTCGCGGGTGGCGTGCGCCGGGCCCTCGGGTGTCGAGGTCCCCTGCAACCTGCCGGCTGCCCGGCGCCATCCACTGGCCCGGGCGCCGCAGGTGTGGGCTTACTTGCCGCCCACGGTTTCCAGCACGGTCCACTTGCCGTCCACCACCTTGTAGACGGTGATACCGCCGTCCTTCAGGTCGCCGCGCGCATCGTAGGCCAGCGTCTTGGTGGTCACGCCCTGCATGTTGGTCGCAGCCAGCACCGGCAGGTACTTGGCGGGATCGGCCGAGCCCGCCTTGACCATCGCGGTCATCATGGCCGTGGCGCCGTCATACGCGTACGGCGAATACGTCTGCACCTTGCTGCCAAAGCGCTTCTCGTACTTCTTCTCGTAGTTGGCGCCACCGGGCATCTGGTCCAGCGGCAGGCCGGCCAGCGACACCACGGTACCGTCCGCGGCCGAGCCGGCCAGCTTCAGGAAGTTGTCGGTCTTGGACATCTCGCCCGATACCAGCGGTGCCTTCAGGCCCAGTTCCTTGACCTGCTTCGCCATCGGCGCCGATTGCGTCTCGGCGCCGCCATAGAAGATCACGTCCGGGTTGCTGCGCTTGATGTTGGTCAGCACGGCCTTGAAGTCCACTGCCTTGTCGTTGGTGAACTCGCGGCGCACGATCTTGCCGCCGGCAGCCTTGGCGGCCTTCTCGAACTCGTCGGCCAGGCCCTGGCCGTAGGCGGTGCGGTCATCGACGATCGCGATATTCTTGGCGCCCAGCTTCTTCACCACGAACGCGCCGATCACCGAACCCTGCTGGGTGTCCGACGTCATCATGCGGAACGTGGTCTTGAAACCCTGCCGGGTGTATTCCGGCGCCGTCGCCATGGCGATCTGCGGAATGCCGGCGCGGTTGTAGACCATCGAGGCCGGGATGCTGGTGCCCGAGTTGAAATGGCCGAGCATGCCCTGGATGCCCGCGTCCACCAGCTTCTGTGCCACCACCGAACCGGTCTTCGGATCGGCCTGGTCGTCCTCGGAGACCAGCACGAACTTCACTTCCTTGCCGCCGATCTTCGGCTTGGTGGCGTTCATGTCCTCGATCGCGAGGACCACGCCGTTCTGCATGTCCTTGCCGTACTGGGCCTGGCCGCCGGTCATCGGGGCGGCAAAGCCCAGCTTGATTTCCTGCGCCTGGGCAAACGCGGCCGAAGCGGTGGTCAGGCCGGCCACGGCCATGGCGATCGTCATGGCGGTCTTGTGGAAGGTGGTGCTCATCAGTTCTCCTTGGTCCCATATGTGCCGATGTAGTCGGCGTGTATTGCGGTCCGGCGTAGGCAGCACCGGTCCGTTCCTGGTTGCGCAGCGCCACGGGATCGCCGTGCCGCCGCGCGCTTCGACAAGACGCCGGCCAAGGATCTCAGCCGATCGTCATCAAGCTTGCATTGCCACCCGCCGCCGCGGTGTTCACCGAGAGCGAACGTTCGATCAGCAAACGCTCGAGCGCGATACTCGGTTCACCGTGCGCGAGGCCCTGGACACCGACGATCGGACCCGGCCGCACCGCGATCTGCTCGCAGAGGCTGCGCAGCTGGTCCGAATCGCCATGGTGCAGGACAGCATCGAACGCGGCCTCCGCCGACGACCAGTCGGCCGCTCCAGCGAGGCGGACGCGCGATTGTACTGCCTCGGGCAGGCGTGCCAACAGACCCCGCGCGAGCGGTGTGTCGGCCCATACCGCCGACGCACCCACCGCCAGCACCGCGGCCAGTTGCACGGCCAGATCGCCCTCCTGCTGCGCCAGGCACAGCACGCGCTCGCGCGGCAGCAGCGAGTAGGTATTGCGCTCGCCGGTGGGGCCAGGCAGCGTGACCGAGAGGCCCGCCGGCGAGGCCGCCGCAAACCTGTCGCAGAGCGCGGCCAGCTCCGGCTGGCTGCCTTGCGCCCAGCCGCGCAGCGCGCTCAGGGCCGGCGCCATGGCCGCAGCGGCAGCCACCCCCGGCACCGCGCCTTCGGTTTCCGCGCGGGCCACGTCGGCCGCGCGTACCGCGCGCGCCACCGCATCCTGCGGGCACACCGACAGCAGGCGATGCAGATAGAGCGGACCGCCAGCCTTCGGCCCCGTGCCGGACAGACCTTCGCCGCCGAACGGCTGCACACCCACCACGGCCCCGACGATATTGCGGTTGACATAGAGGTTGCCCACATGGGCGCGGCCGACGATATGGGCAATGGTCTCGTCGATACGGGTATGGATACCGAGCGTGAGGCCATACCCGGTGCCGTTGATCTGACCGATCATGGCGTCGAGCGCGGCACGCTCGTAGCGCACCACATGCAGCACGGGGCCGAACACCTCGCGTTGCAGTTCCTCGATGCTGTCGAGTTCGATCAGCGTCGGCGGCACAAAGGTGCCATGGCGGCACGCCGCCGCTTGCGCGACATCCGGATCGGCCTGATGGACGCGGCGGCCCTTGGCGCGCATCGCCTCGATATGGCGCAGGATGCCGGCACGCGCGTCTTCGTCGATCACCGGGCCCACATCGGTCGACAGGCGATCCGGATTGCCGAGCGTCAGCTCGCCCATCGCGCCCTTGAGCATTTCCAGCACGCGGTCGGCCACGTCCTCCTGCAGGCACAGCACGCGCAGGGCCGAGCAGCGCTGGCCCGCGGAGTCGAAGGCGGAAGTCACGACATCGCCCACCACCTGTTCGGCGAGCGCCGACGAATCCACGATCATCGCGTTCTGGCCACCGGTTTCGGCGATCAGCGGAATCGGCCGGCCGGCGGCATCGAGGCGGCCCGCGACGTTACGCTGCAGCAGGCGCGCGACTTCGGTCGAGCCAGTGAACATCACGCCCTTGACGCGCACGTCGCCAACCAGCGCCGCGCCCACGGTCTCGCCGCGACCCGGCAGCAGTTGCACGGCACCGGCCGGCACGCCGGCCTCGCGCAGCAGGCGCACGGCCTGCGCGGCGATCAGCGGCGTCTGTTCGGCCGGCTTGGCCAGTACCGGATTGCCCGCCGCCAGCGCGGCCGCCACCTGGCCCGTAAAGATCGCCAGCGGGAAGTTCCACGGGCTGATGCAGACCACCGGGCCGAGCGGGCGATGGGTGTCGTTGGAGAACGTCTCGCGCACCTGCACCGCGTAGTAGCGCAGGAAGTCCACGGCTTCGCGCACTTCGGCAATCGCGTTCGAGAAGGTCTTGCCGGCCTCGCGCACGATCACGCCCATCAGCGACTGCATCTGCGCTTCCATCAGGTCGGCGGCGCGTTCCAGCGCGGCCGCGCGCACCTCGGGCGGCGTGGCCTGCCAGATCGGCGCGGCATTGACGGCCGCGGCAAGCGCGGCCTCGATCTCGGCCGGCGTGGCCTCGCTGACCTCGCCGACGATATCGCGGCGGTCGGCCGGGTTCAGCACCGGGGCAAAGCTGGCGCCCTCGCGTGGCACCTCGGCGCCGAGCATCGGTTCGGCACGCACCTGCTCGCTGCTGCCGGCCAGCAGCGCCGACGACAGCGACGCCAGGCGATGCTCGTTCGACAGGTCGATGCCGGCCGAATTGGCACGCGCGCGGCCATACAGCGCGCGCGGCTGCGGAATGCGCGGATGCGGCAGGCCGAGCGCGCCCTCGTCGCGATGCATCGTCTCGACCACGGCGACCGGATCGGCCACGAGATCGTCGAGCGCGATGGTTTCGTCGGCAATGCGGTTCACAAACGATGTGTTCGCGCCGTTCTCCAGCAGACGGCGGACCAGGTACGCCAGCAGCGTCTCGTGCGTGCCCACCGGTGCGTAGATCCGGCACGGCCGGCCGAACTTGCCGTTGGCCACGGTGCCCACCACCTGGTCGTACAGCGGCTCGCCCATGCCGTGCAGGCACTGGAATTCGTACTGGCCGGGGTAGTAGTTCTGGCCCGCGATCTGGTAGATGGCCGACAGCGTATGCGCGTTGTGGGTGGCAAACTGCGGATAGATGGCATCGGGTACCGACAGCAGCTTGCGCGCGCAGGCGATATACGACACGTCGGTGTAGACCTTGCGCGTATAGACCGGATAACCCTCCAGGCCGTCGACCTGCGCGCGCTTGATCTCGCTGTCCCAATAGGCGCCCTTGACCAGGCGGATCATCAGGCGATGGCGGCTGCGGCGCGCGAGGTCGATCAGGTAGTCGATCACGAACGGGCAGCGCTTCTGGTAGCCCTGCACCACAAAGCCGATACCGTTCCAGCCCGCGAGTTCGGGTTCGAAGCAGAGCCGTTCGAGCAGGTCGAGCGAAATCTCCAGGCGGTCGGCTTCTTCCGCATCGATATTGATGCCGATGTCGTACTGGCGCGCCAGCAGCGTCAGCGCCTTCAGGCGGCCATACAGCTCGCCGATCACGCGCTCGTGTTGCGCGCGGCTGTAGCGTGGATGCAATGCCGACAGTTTGATCGAAATGCCCGGGCCTTCGTAGATGCCGCGCCCGCGCGAGGCCTGGCCGATGGCATGGATGGCCTGTTCGTACGAGGCCAGATAGCGCTGCGCATCGGCCTCCGTCATGGCCGCTTCGCCCAGCATGTCGTACGAGTAACGGAAGCCTTCGGCCTCGTACTTGCGTGCGTTGGCGAGTGCCTCGGAGATGGTCTCGCCGGTCACGAACTGCTCGCCCATCAGCCGCATCGCCATGTCCACGCCCTTGCGGATCAGCGGCTCGCCGCCCTTGCCGATGATGCGCGTCAGCGCCCTGGTCAGGCCCGCCTCGGTATGCGTGGCCACCAGGCGGCCGGTCAGCAGCAGGCCCCAGGTGGCGGCGTTGACGAACAGCGACGGGCTCTGGCCCAGATGCGACTGCCAGTTGGCGCCGCTGATCTTGTCCCGGATCAGCGCATCGCGCGTGGCCTTGTCCGGGATGCGCAACAGCGCCTCGGCCAGGCACATCAGCGCCACGCCTTCCTGCGACGACAGCGAGAACTCCTGGATCAGACCCTGTACCAGCCCTTCACGGCCGCTGCCCACCTTCTGCTCGCGCAGCCGGCCGGCCAGCGTCCTGGCCATCTTGATGGCAGCGTCGGCCTGCGCCTGCGGCAGGCGCGCCTGCTCCAGCAGCACGGGCACGCATTCGCTTTCCGGACGGCGATAGGCCGAGGTGATGGCCGCGCGCAACACCGACTGCGGCTGCACGCTCTGCGCGAATTCCAGGAACGGCTGGGGCGCGAGGTCGGCGCCGCCGGCGTCATGACCGTCGGCACCGTCGGCGTCCGTCGCGCTGCTTGCGCCCGCTTCGTGCGGCACATGGCCGCGCTCGACCTGCTCCAGGTAGGCGAAGATCGCCTGCTTGATCAGCCAGTGCGGCGTGCGGTCGATGGATTGGGCGACGCGCTTGAGGCGCTCGCGCGAAGCGTCGTCGAGTTTGACGCCGAGCGTGGTGGTGGCCATGCGGAAAATCTCCGGGAGAAGCGTAACAGCGAGGAATGCCGAATGCAGGCAGACACGACGCGCGCGAGTCTGACAATGGCGGCATCTTACGCTCGGAAAGATCCGAGGTGCAACCTAGTGCAACCACTAGGTGAATCGCACCGGCAGAGGTTGCACTTTCGCCACACCCCTGCCCGGCCCGCAGCATGGGTAGCACCCGTCAGATGCGCAGCGGATCGACCTCCAGCTGCCAGCGTACGCCCCGCGCCGGTGCGCCGAGCTGGCCGAGCAGTCCCAGCCAGTCCGCGACAAAGCGTTGCAGGGTCGGGCGTGAGCCGCCCTCGACCAGCATCTGCGCGCGTTCCTTGTTGAAGATGCGCACCATCGACATTGGCACCGGATCGTGGAGTTGCACCTCGGCCGCGCCGGGGCAACTGTCGGCTGCCATGCGCGCGGCCTGAAGGAAGGCCAGCGAGCGGTCGAGCTCGGCATGCTCGGCGGTCAGCAGCACCTGGTACGCAAACGGGGGCAGGCCGGATTGCCGGCGCTCGCGCAGCTGGCTGGCGGCAAAGCCATCGTAGTCGTGCCGGACCAGCGCCTGCAGCGCCGGCGCGTCCGGATAGCGGGTCTGGATCAGCACCTCGCCCGCCAGCCCGGCGCGCCCGGCCCGCCCCGACACCTGCATCAGCGAGGCAAACAGGTGCTCGGCCGCGCGGAAGTCGTGGCTGAACATGGCGGCATCCGGATGCACGATGCCGACCAGCGTCACGCGCTGGAAGTCGTGGCCCTTGGCGACCATCTGCGTGCCGACCAGGATATCGACCTCGCCCGCGTGCACCTCGTCGAACATGGCCTGGGCGCTGCCCTTGCGGCGCGTGGAGTCGGCGTCGATGCGGGCCACGCGCGCCTGTGGAAAACGCGCAGCCAGCGCTTCCTCGATGCGCTGGGTGCCGCGCCCAAGCGGCGCGATATCGACATTGCCGCAGTCCGGGCAGTGATGAGGGACCGGTGCCTCCAGTCCGCAGTGGTGGCAGCGCAGGCGTCGCTCGGGCCGGTGCAGCACCAGGTACGCCGAGCAGCGCGGGCAGCCCGACAGCCAGCCGCAGCTGTCGCAAGCCAGCACCGGGGCATATCCGCGCCGGTTCAGGAACAGCAGGCTCTGCTCGCCGCGCGCAAGGCGGGCCGCGATGGCATCGAGCAGCGGCACCGAGAGCCCTTCGTACAGCGCGCGCTGGCGCTGGCGCTCGTGGTTGAGGTCGATCAGCCGCACCACCGGCAGCGCGGCCTCCGCCTGCGCGCGTTCGCGCAGCACGAGCTTGCGGTAGGCGCCCTGCTCGGCGCGCCACCAGGTCTCCATTGACGGCGTGGCCGAGCCCAGCACCACCGGGATAGCGAGTTGCTTGGCGCGCCAGACGGCGAGATCGCGCGCCGAATAGCGCAAGCCCTCCTGCTGCTTGTACGAGGTGTCGTGCTCCTCGTCGACCACGATCAATCGCAGGTTCGGCATCGACGCCATGACCGCCATGCGGGTGCCCAGCACGATGCGTGCCTCGCCACCGTGGGCCGCCAGCCATTGCAGGCTGCGCTCCTGGTCCGCGAGCCCGCTGTGGAGCACGGCCAGCGGCAGGTGCGGAAAACGCTGTGCGATGCGCGTCTGCAGCTGCGGCGTCAGGTTGATTTCGGGGACCAGCATCAGCACCTGCGCGGTCGGCGCGGCCTCCAGCACCGTGGCCATCGCATGGAGGTAGACCTCGGTCTTGCCGCTGCCGGTCACACCGTGCAGCAGAAACGGCGCGTAGCCGGTGGCGCTGCCGATAACGTCCACCGCGGCGCGTTGCTCGTCGTGCAGCACCGGCGCCACCGATGGGGCCTGCGCCGGCGCGATGGCGAGCAGCGGCCGCCGCACCTGCGTCGCCTCGACCCAGCCGGCCGCCTCCCATTCGGCCAGGCGCGCCGGCGCCGCGGTGCAGCGTGCGCGCGCGTCGGCCAGGGTCATCCAGCCCTCGTCCGCGAGCAGGGCCTGTGCCAGCGCATGGACGGAGCGGGCGCGTGCCGGGACGGCGCCGCGCAGCGCGTCGGCCTGGCCCGTGCGTACCCGGTACTGCGTGGTACGCGCGCGCTGACCCAGCCGCTCCCAGGTCTCGGGTTCGCGCAACGAAGGCGGCAGCGCCGGCAGCATGACTTCGCCCAGGCGGCGATGGTAGTAACGCGCGGCAAAGTTCGCGAGGGCAAGCCAGTCCGGGCTCAGCGGCGGCAGCCAGTCGATGCGCGCGGTGATCGGGCGCAGGCGTGCCTCGGGCACGTCGGTCTGGTCGGCGAGCGCCACCACGACCCCGACGGCATGGCGGCGGCCAAACGGCACCACCACGAGCTGGCCGGGCACGACCGAAGTTTCGGCCAGATAGTCGAAGCAGTCGTCGGCGGGCGTATCGAGGGCGACGCGGGCGATCTTCGGCGGCGACGACTGCGGCCATTGCAGCGAATGTTCGCCGCTTGTCTGTGGCGGCGCTGCGACGGGCGCCGCGCCGTTCGCATCGGCCACGTCGGGCGCTTCGTCAGGCGCCATGAGCGATACCTCGAAAATGCACGCGTAGTGCGCAGCGATTGTGCATGCGCCGCGCGCGCAACTGGCGTGCCGGCGACGGTGTGCAACGCAACATCAACTTAAAGTAAAACTTCAAATGTGACCCTAAGTCGATGATAGATGAATGGTTTTCCACTTCGCGCCGGCCGCCTGTGGATAACTTTGTTGAAAAGTCCCCGCCGCTGCCCCGCAACGCCCGCAAATCAAGGCTTCCACCGACATGCGCCATCCGTTTGAAGAAGATTCAAATCCTTTCAAATCAAGCACTTGCCAACATCCCCCAACGGAGTTAAGGGGTAACCCGCTCTTGCACTGCGGCAAACCTATCGGTGTGCATAAGTCAAGCCTTGACAGCCACCGGTGCGCACCTTTTTGGCGAAAGAGCGCGAAATAGTTTACTTGACAGCCTGCGCGATGCGCCTCTGGGGATACCACCCAAACGGGTGATGGCCCGTCGCTGCGGCGCGATGCGAACATGCAGCGCGCGCACGGCGGCAGGTGGCGATTGCGGGGATTGGCGGTCATCGCGGCGCTTGCGACGACGCGCGCGGCCGTCGCCATGGCTGCCGCGCCTGCGCCCTCCGCCGCCCACCGGGTGTTACGCCGTCAACCCCTCGCGCGCAGCTTGCGGCTGTAGCCGTGGACCTCATCCACCAGCACCGACACATTTTCCGGCGGCGTGTACTGCGAAATCCCATGGCCCAGGTTGAACACGTGCCCGTCGGCGCCGCCGCCCGCGGCATAACTGTCGAGCACGCCGCGTACCTGGGTGCGGATCGCTTCCTCGGAAGCAAACAGCACGGTCGGGTCGATATTGCCCTGCAGCGCGATCTGCCCGCCGGTACGGCGCCGCGCCTGCGCGAGATTTACGGTCCAGTCGAGCCCGATGGCGTCGGGGCCGATGGCCGCGATGTCCTCGAGCCACAGACCGCCACCCTTGGTAAAGACGATGGCGGGAATATGCTCGCCCGCATGCTCACGCCGCAGACCCGCCAGCACCTTGCGCATGTACGCGAGCGAAAACGCCTGGTACATGCCGTCCGCCAGCGCGCCACCCCACGTGTCGAAGATCATCACGGCCTGGGCGCCGGCTTCGATCTGCGCGTTCAGGTATGCGGCTACCGCTTCGGCGTTGATCTCCAGAATGCGGTGCATCAGATCCGGGCGGCCGTACATCATGCCCTTGACGGTACGGAAGTCGTCCGAGCCGCCGCCCTCCACCATATAGCACGCGAGCGTCCACGGGCTGCCCGAGAAGCCGATCAGCGGCACGCGCTGCTTGCCGTCACGCACCAGCGCGCGGCGGATTTCCGCCACCGCATCAAAGACATAGCGCAGCGATGCCATATCCGGCACGGCCAGCCTGGCGACATCGGCTTCCGTGCGCAGCGGGTGCGCAAAGCGCGGGCCCTCGCCCTGGGCAAACGACAGGCCGAGACCCATGGCGTCGGGCACGGTCAGGATGTCGGAGAACAGGATGGCCGCATCGAGCGGATAGCGGTCGAGCGGCTGCAGCGTGACCTCGGTCGCGTACGCGGGATTCTTGGCCAGCCCCAGAAAGCTGCCGGCGCGGGCACGGGTGGCGTTGTATTCGGGCAGGTAGCGCCCTGCCTGGCGCATCAGCCAGAGCGGCGTGTATTCGGTCGGCTGCCGGCGCAGCGCGCGCAGGAAGGTGTCGTTCTGCAGTACGGTCATGGTCGTCCTCGTAAGACCGCCTATTCTACGGGACGGGCGCCCGCCAAGGATTCGCGCGACGCTCAGATATCGTCGGCGAGCGAGCGGAACGCGTCGGCCGCGCGCCGCATCCACTCGCGCGCACGCGGCGCGTCCGGCTGGAGGCGCGCAAAACCGTGGGTCATGCCGCTCGCCTCGATGGTGACCACCGGTGCGGTGCGTCGTGCCGCACCAGAAAGTCGGCATAGGCGAGGCCATCGTCACGCAGCACATCGTTGGCCGCCACCATCACCACGCTTGCGGGCGGCGGGCGGCGTGGCGGCCGCGCCATCAGGTGAACGCGCGGGTCGGTATGGGTCGCGCCGAGATCGAGCGCCTCGGCGCCGATAAATTGCGTCCAGTACCACTGCATCTCGTCGCGTGTCAGACCCGGCCCGTCGGCAAAGGCGCGATAACTCTCGGTGCTGAGCACCGGTGCGGCGACCGGATAGATCAGCAACTGCGCCTGGACCAGGTCGGCATCGGTCTCGTCATTGACCGTGGCGGCTGCCTGCGCGGCCAGATGGCCGCCCGCGCTGTCGCCAGCCACCGCAAGGAAACCGGGATCGCACCCAAGCGCATCGCGCTGCCCGGCCAGCCAGCGCACCGCGCCGGTGGCATCGTCGCAAGGCGCCGGAAATGGATGTTCGGGTGCCAGGCGGTAGTCGATGCTGGCCACGGCACAGCCGGTGTCGGCCGCGAGCAATGCCGCGACCGTATGGTGGGTACGCGGCGAACCCACCACCCAACCGCCGCCGTGGAAGTAAGCGATCAGGCGCGGGCGCGCAACGCCCGCGGGGCGAAACAGCCGTCCGGAGAGGCTGACGCCGGCGAGCGGCAGCGTCAGTTCGGTAACGGCCATGCCGTCGGCATCGGCCCATTGCGACGCGGTGGCTATCTCGTCGAAACGCGCACGGCGTGCGGCCGGTGTGACCGCGGCCGGTTGACCGGCATAGCGTTCGGCCATGCGGTGGTAGTAAGCGAGCAGTTGGGGATCGATGGCCATGGCGGGAAGGGGGAACGGTAGGACGCGTGCGGCAGTTTACCGCCTGGCCCGCCTGGTCGGCGCGCCACTGCGCGCGATGCAGGCTGCCGCCGGGAAGGCAAGGTGTACCGATAACCGTTTCGAATCGTAACCGTAGATGCGTTATCGCACACAATTACTGGTCCGACAAAATCCTTATCCCCCAAAAGTAGGGTCCCGCAAATATTGAAGCGTAAAAAACGTAATGCATTCAGTACGCTAGCGCCAAAATGTCTTAACATGGAAGGCGCTACAAAATGCGAATGAAAGTGGCGAAGTGTTAGCGAGAATCGCTCTGAAGTGGCCAGTTCGCCGGATTTTTCGTCCTCGGCCTTTCAACTTCTTGCAAAACGATACATTTTGTTACTGCCTTACCCTAAAGTTTCCCCCACAATGCATTGACACACCCGAGATCGTGTGTGGCGATACCGCCGGCAAAGCATTGATTCAAGGCATTGATTCAAAGCGTTGATTCAAAGCGTTGATTTATAAGGTGCGAGCCAGGCTGAAGAAAGCCCGAATTAGATTTATCTGCGTAGTAACCGGGATTTAATCCGGCACAGTTACCCAAGCAGTAACCGAGCAGTAACCGAGCAGTGACCCGAGCAGCAACCTGATTACCCGGACCAGCAGACATTGCAAGCCGCTGGCCCGGACCACCAGGAAGACCGGTGACGCGAGGCTTCGATAGAACGAGCTCAGGGATCGATCGTAGAGATCAGTCTTAGAGATCGCGAGCCTTTGTGATGGACGAGAGTCCCGTGGACAAACGTCCCATGCGTCTATTGAAATCGACGTCTTTGATAAAAGCGTCTTTTCTAACACCCGTTGACCTGGATCGAACCCGTTCCTTCGAATTGACCCCTCGAAGGGATTTTCCCGTCCGCGCGGAGCCTCCCCGGCCCGCGCGCTTTTTTTTGGTCCAGGCAAAGCAATATAGCGTTGCTCTGTGAAAAAAGGCAGCCGTGCGGCTGCCTTTTTCCATGTCGCACCCAAAATACAACAGGTGCGGTTCCCACCGCCGCGCAAAGCGCCGCGCGTTACTTCTTCCGACGCAGACGAGCGATCGCAGCCAGTTGTGCGGCGGCCACGGCCAGTTCGCTCTGAGCGCGCGCAAGATCCAGATCGCTGCTCTGGTTTTGCATCAGCTCCTCGGCCGCACGCTTGGCTTCCTGCGCCTTGGCTTCGTCCAGGTCGGTGCCGCGAATCGCGGTATCGGCCAGTACGGTCACGTGCTTCGGCTGGACTTCGAGAATGCCGCCGGCCACGAACACGAACTCTTCGCTGCCGTCTTCCTTCTCGATCCGCACCGCGCCCGGCGTGATGCGCGTGATCAGCGGCGTATGGCCGGGCAGAATGCCCAGCTCACCCGTTTCACCGGGCAGCGCCACGAACTTCGCCTGACCGGAGAAGATCGACGCTTCCGCGCTGACGACGTCTACAAGAATGGTTGCCATGTGAACTCCTTTGTCCAATCGCGTTGCCCTGCGCGGTGCCGCGCGCACCATGCATCCGATACGTACGGCGCGTCACCGCTTTCGTCCCGCCAGCGGCGGGAACGACAGGCAAGGCTTACTGGAGCTTCTTGGCCTTCTCGAAGGCTTCGTCGATCGTGCCGACCATGTAGAACGCCTGCTCGGGCAGGTGATCGCATTCGCCGTCCACCAGCATCTTGAAGCCGCGGATGGTTTCCTTCAGCGGCACGTACTTGCCCGGCGAACCCGTGAACACTTCCGCCACGTGGAACGGCTGCGACAGGAAACGCTGGATCTTACGCGCACGCGACACCGCGAGCTTGTCTTCCGGCGACAGTTCGTCCATACCCAGAATCGCGATAATGTCGCGCAGTTCCTTGTAGCGCTGCAGGGTCTGCTGCACGCGGCGGGCCACTTCGTAGTGTTCCGTACCGACGATTTGCGGATCCAGCTGGCGCGAGGTCGAGTCGAGCGGGTCGACGGCGGGGTAGATACCCAGCGCGGCGATGTCACGCGACAGCACGACGGTCGAGTCCAGGTGCAGGAAGGTCGTGGCAGGCGACGGATCGGTCAAGTCATCCGCCGGCACGTACACGGCCTGGATCGAGGTGATCGAGCCGGTCTTGGTCGACGTGATGCGCTCCTGCAGCTTGCCCATTTCCTCGGCCAGCGTCGGCTGATAGCCCACGGCCGACGGCATACGGCCCAGCAGTGCCGACACTTCGGTACCGGCCAGCGTGTAGCGGTAGATGTTGTCGACGAAGAACAGGATGTCGCGGCCTTCGTCACGGAAGCGCTCGGCCATGGTCAGGCCGGTCAGCGCCACGCGCAGACGGTTGCCCGGCGGCTCGTTCATCTGGCCGAACACCATGGCCACCTTGTCGAGCACGTTCGAGTCCTTCATTTCGTGGTAGAAGTCGTTCCCTTCACGGGTACGCTCGCCCACGCCGGCAAACACCGACAGACCGCTGTGCTGCTTGGCGATGTTGTTGATGAGCTCCATCATGTTCACGGTCTTGCCCACACCGGCGCCACCGAACAGGCCCACCTTGCCGCCCTTGGCGAACGGGCACACCAGGTCGATCACCTTGATGCCGGTTTCCAGCAGGTCGACCGACGGCGACAGTTCGTCGAACCTCGGCGCCTTCTGGTGAATCGCGCGCTTTTCGTCCGCGGCGATCGGACCGGCTTCGTCGATGGGACGACCCAGCACGTCCATGATGCGGCCCAGCGTACCGTGGCCAACCGGCACGGAGATGGGGGCGCCGGTGGCCTTCACCGACATGCCACGGCGCAGGCCGTCCGACGAGCCCAGGGCGATGGTACGCACCACGCCGTCACCGAGCTGCTGCTGCACTTCGAAGGTCAGGCCCTTCTCGGCGAACGAACCCGTGTCGCCGGCTTCTTCCAGCACGAGGGCGTCGTACACCTTCGGCATGGCATCGCGCGGGAACTCGATGTCCACCACGGCGCCAATACACTGCACAATATTTCCGATACTCATTTCGTATCTCCGATAGCTTGAATTCTTGACGCCTTAGACCGCCGCCGCACCGCTGACGATTTCCGACAGCTCCTTGGTGATCGCTGCCTGACGGGTCTTGTTGTAGACCAGTTGCAGTTCGCCGATCACGTTCTTCGCGTTGTCGGATGCAGCCTTCATGGCCACCATGCGCGCCGATTGCTCGGACGCCATGTTCTCGGCCACCGCCTGGTACACGAGCGCCTCGACGTAGCGGACGAGCAGTTCCTCGACCACGGTCTGGGCGTCCGGCTCGTAGATGTAATCCCACGAGTAGGCGCGCTTTTCGTCTTCGGTCTGGCTCAGCTTGTCGGCCGCCAGCGGCAGCAGTTGCTCGACCACGGGCTCCTGCTTCATCGTGTTGATGAAGCGCGTGTACGCCAGGTACACGGCATCGACTTCACCGTTGGTGAAGGCGTCGAGCTGGACCTTGATCGCGCCGATCAGCTTTTCCAGATGCGGGGTGTCGCCAAGATGCACGACATGCGAAACCACCTTCGCGCCGATACGGCCGAGGAACTGCATGCCCTTGGTACCGATGGCGGTGGACTGCACGTCCACGCCGCGGCCCTGCAGGGTCTTCAGCTCGTTGGTCACCGCACGCAGCACGTTCGTGTTCAGGCCGCCGCACAGGCCCTTGTCGGTCGTCACCACGATCATGCCGGCGCGCTTGACGTCGCGCGCCTGCATGAACGGATGCTTGAACTCGGGATTGGCGGAAGCCAGGTGCGCCGCGATGTTCCGCACTTTCTCGGCGTAAGGACGGGCATTACGCATCCGCTCCTGCGCCTTGCGCATCTTGGATGCGGCGACCATCTCCATCGCCTTGGTGATCTTGCGCGTGTTTTGCACGCTCTTGATCTTGGTTCGAATTTCTTTCGTTCCGGCCATATCTTCCTCTCCATTCGTGCCGTGCCGCGCGCCCTTGCGGGCCACGCGCCACGGTCCGTGGAATCACGCGGTTAGAACGCGGCGGACTTCCTGAAATCCTCGATCGCGGCGCGCAGGGCGGCCTCATCGTCCTTCGACAGATCCTTGGTATCTTCGATGCGGTTGATGAGATCGGCGAACTTGGTCTTCAGATGGTCGTGCAGGCCACGCTCGAACGGCAGAATGTCCTTCACGTCCACGTTGTCGAGGAAGCCGTTGTTGGCGGCGTACAGCGACGCGGCCAGCTGCCATACCTGCAGCGGCTGGTATTGCGGCTGCTTGAGCAGTTCCGTCACGCGGCGGCCACGCTCGAGCTGCTTGCGGGTCGCGTCGTCGAGGTCGGAAGCGAACTGCGCGAACGCAGCCAGCTCACGGTACTGCGCCAGGTCGGTACGGATACCGCCGGACAGCTTCTTGATGACCTTGGTCTGGGCGGCACCACCGACGCGCGACACCGAGATACCGGCGTTGATAGCGGGGCGGATACCGGCGTTGAACAGGTCGGTTTCCAGGAAGATCTGACCGTCGGTAATCGAGATCACGTTGGTCGGCACGAACGCGGACACGTCGCCGGCCTGCGTTTCGATCACCGGCAGCGCGGTCAGCGAGCCGGTCTTGCCGGTCACGGCACCGTTGGTGAACTTGGCCACGTAGTCTTCGTTCACGCGAGCGGCACGCTCGAGCAGACGCGAGTGCAGGTAGAACACGTCGCCGGGGTAGGCTTCGCGGCCCGGCGGGCGGCGCAGCAGCAGCGACACCTGGCGGTAGGCCCAGGCCTGCTTGGTGAGGTCGTCATAAACGATCAGCGCGTCTTCGCCGCGGTCGCGGAAGTATTCGCCCATCGTGCAGCCGGCGTAGGCGGCCAGGTACTGCATGGCGGCCGAGTCCGAGGCCGAGGCGGCCACGACGATCGTGTATTCCATGGCGCCGTGCTCTTCCAGCTTGCGCACCACGTTGGCGATCGTCGAAGCCTTCTGGCCGATTGCCACGTAGACGCAGTAGACGCCCTTGCCCTTCTGGTTGATGATCGAGTCGACGGCCACGGCGGTCTTGCCGGTCTGGCGGTCGCCAATGATCAGCTCACGCTGGCCACGGCCGATCGGCACCATCGCGTCGATCGACTTCAGGCCGGTCTGCACCGGCTGGCTCACCGACTGACGCGCGATCACGCCCGGCGCGACCTTCTCGATCACGTCGGTTTCCTTCGCGTTGATCGGGCCCTTGCCGTCGATCGGCTGGCCCAGCGTGTTGACCACGCGGCCCAGCAGTTCCTTGCCCACCGGCACTTCCAGAATGCGGCCGGTGCACTTGACCGTGTCGCCTTCGGAAATGTGTTCGTACTCGCCCAGCACCACGGCACCGACCGAGTCACGCTCCAGGTTCAGCGCGAGGCCGAAGGTGTTGCCGGGAAATTCCAGCATCTCGCCCTGCATCACGCCGGACAGGCCATGCACGCGGCAGATACCATCGGTCACGGAGATCACCGTGCCGGTGTTGCGCACTTCAGCTTCGGCGCCAAGACCCGAGATGCGGGACTTGATCAGCTCGCTGATTTCTGAGGGGTTCAGTTGCATCACAATGCTCCTAATTCTTCAATCCGTCGGCCGTTGCGGTCAGGCGGTCAGCGTGGTCTGCATGGCAGCCAGGCGCGCGCGCACGGAGGTGTCGAGCACTTCGTCGCCGACCTTGACGCTCACGCCACCGATCAGGGACGAATCCACCGTCACGGTCGGGTGCAGCTTGCGGCCGAACTTGCGTTCGAGTGCGGCGACCAGGTCGTTCAGTTGCGAGCCGTCCAGCGGAAACGCGCTGGTGATCTCGACGTCGGACGAACCCTCGCGGGCGTTCTTGAGCGCATGGAACTGTTCGGCGATCTCGGGCATGACCGTCAGGCGGTTGTTTTCCACCAGCAGGTTCACGAAGCGTCTGGCTTCGTCATTGACCGGAGACTTCAGCACCGACAGGAACAACTCGGCCAGCTTCTGGCCGGGAACGTTCGGATCGTCGGCCAGCGCGCGCATGTCGGGATTGGCGGCAACCTGCCCCATTTCCGACACCAGCTCGGACCATGCACCCAGGTTGCCTGCACCCGCTGCGCCGGCGACGCGAAACAGCGCCTCGGCATAGGGACGGGCAATGGTTGCGGTTTCTGCCATGATTAGAGCTCAGCCTTGAGTTGATTGAGCAGGTCGGCATGCACCTGCGCGTTCACTTCACGCTTGAGGATCTGCTCGGCGCCCTTCACGGCCAGCACAGCCACCTGGTCGCGCAGCGCTTCGCGCGCGCGGGTCACTTGCTGCTCCGCCTCGGCCTTGGCCTGGGCGATGATGCGCGCGGCTTCCGCCTGGGCGTTCTGCTTGATCTCGTCGGCCGTCAGCTGGGCGCGCTTCTCTGCGTCAGCGACACGTTGCGCGCCTTCGGTGCGGGCTTCGGCCAGGGCCTGGTCCACACGCTTGTTGGCGAGCTCGAGCTCCGCCTTGCCCTTTTCGGCAGCGGCGAGGCCATCGGCGATCTTCTTTGCGCGTTCGTCGAGCGCCTTCACCAGCGGCGGCCAAATGAATTTGGCAACAACCCACCACAGGATGAAGAACACGACCATCTGCGCAAAAAACGTTGCGTTCAGATTCATGGTGTGTTCCTTTCGGTAATCAAACTACAGATAAATGCACAAGGGCGGCCAGGCCATTGGACGAAGGCCAGCGCCGCCCGTCAGCATCATGCAGACCGAAAAGACTTACTGAATGACAGCCAGCAGCGGGTTGGCGAACGCGAACAGCATGGCAACGCCCACGCCGATCAGGAATGCAGCGTCGATCAGGCCAGCCAGCAGGAACATCTTGGTCTGCAGCGGGTTCATCAGTTCGGGCTGACGTGCGCAGGCTTCGATGTACTTGCCACCCATCAGGGCGATGCCCAGGCAGGCGCCGATAGCGCCCAGGCCGATGATGATGCCGATACCGATGGCGGTCAGACCCTGGATGTTGGCGAGAAATGCTTGCATGATGACTCCTTTAATTTAGAGAGACTTAGAACCAAAAAACCAAAAAACCCAAAAACCGAAATCAGTGGTGATCGTGTGCCTGGCCGATATACACCAGCGTCAGCATCATGAAGATGAACGCCTGCAGCAGCACGATCAGGATGTGGAAGATGGCCCAGACAGCGCCGGCGATCACATGGCCGACGAAGCCCAGCGCGGACAGGTCCGCACCGAACGTCCACATGGAACCCAGCAGCGCGATCAGCAGGAACACCAGTTCGCCGGCATACATGTTGCCGAACAACCGCATGCCCAGCGACACGGCCTTGGCCAGGAATTCGATGATGTTCAGGACCAGGTTGAACGGGGCCAGATACCACTTGGCGCCGAACGGGGCCGAGAACAGTTCGTGCGCGAAGCCGCCCACGCCCTTGATCTTGAAGCTGTAGTAGATCATCAGCACCAGCACCGAGGCCGACATGCCGAGGGTGCCGTTGAGGTCGGCGGTAGCCACGGCGCGGTGGTGCGGCAGATGGATATGGAACAGGCCGAGCAGATGGTTCACGCCATGCACCCAGTCGACCGGAATCAGGTCGATCGCGTTCATCATGGTGATCCAGCAGAACACCATCAGCGCCAGCGGGGCGATCCACGAACGGTCGCCATGGATGATGCCCTTGGCCTGGTCGTCGACCATTTCCACGATCATCTCGACGAAGGCCTGGAAGCGGCCCGGCACCCCCGGCGTGACGCGGCGCGCGGCCGCGTACAGGAAGATCACGGCGATGGCGCCGCACAGCACCGACCAGAAGACCGTGTCGTAGTTCAGGATGCTGAAGTCCACGACGTTATGCTGCTTGCCGCCCACCGAATTCAAGTTCTTCAGGTGTTCGGCGATATAGCCTGAGGGTGAGAGCGCTTGCTCGGCGGCTTGAGTAGCTTCTGACATGTCGAGAGGGAACGGTATATTGCGAAATCTTTGCACCGGCACCGCCTTGGGGCAGGGCTTCGGTATGGGTCTTGCTTCGCCTTCGGCCACATGGCCGGTCACCGCGAGGCAGGACGCCGGTTATTGTTCGGGCACCACCTTGGCCGCGTGGCACGTCACCGTTGTGAAGCGCCGCGCGGAAAAATCTTGATATCACGTATGAGGGCCCCATCTGAGATGGAAACCCACTCGGTCGGCAGCCCGGCGAATCAACGAATCGCCAATGCCACCCAATATGTCTTGAGTGCCAGCAGGAACGTGACGAGCATCGGTACCCAGCGCAGCTCGCGGTATAGCACCACCACCAGCACGAACAGTGCGACGGTGCCGAACACCTTGATCGCCTCGCCGGCCACCAGGCCGCCGACCGACGGCTGCGCGCGCGACATCCACAGACGTAACGCGAAGAAGCCGCTGGGGATCACGCATACCGCGCCACCGAAGAGCGCCGACCAGCCATACGGTGCGTGCTCACGCGCAAACACGGCCCAGGCGATTGCCGACAGCAGGGTCACGATTGCCTGTGCCAGTACCACCTTGCCGGGTGTCATGCGCGACGGACGCAACGCGCGTTCGCCAAGCAGCTTCACCGCTTCGGCATGCGACAGCGGGTCGACAACCTGGTCTTCACGTTCGCGGTCATCGTCGTCCCACGTATCGTCCCACGTATCGGGAGCCGGCTTGGCCATACTGTCCTCAGGCAAATTTTCCTCGGACAAACTTCCCGACTCGCGACGACGATCGTCCCACTCCTGACGGTCTCGAACCACCACCTGCGTAGCCTCGTTCCAGGCCGGAATTCTTCAACCCCGGCCAGAATTCAAACCGCACGATTCTACGAGCAATCGTCGATGCGAGTCAATCTGCTTTCAGTTAGCTTGCAGTGAATTTCGCACAACGGTTGCTATCACGCATCCATGATGGCTGTTGTGAAATTGCGCGGCAATGATGTAGGACGTAATCGAATTGCGCGTGCGTCGGCAGGCATGATGGCGAATTGGTACGCATTCGCGCGACGTGTCCGCCGCCGGACGCAGGCGCGCCGATCGCGTCGCCACGCGCCTGTCCGGCTATCGCCCAATTTTTGTGCGAGCGGCTTTTTTACGCGGCCGGTGCCTCGCCGCCCGGCTCGCGCAGACGCGTAAGCACACCGTCGAGCGCATCGTTGCTGGTGAAGTGAATCGTTAACTGTCCCTTGCCGCGTGCGCCGAGCTTGATCTGCACCGGCAGCCCGAGCGAATCGGACAGTTCTTCTTCCAGCCGCGCCACGTCGCGCGTGCCGTTGCCGCGCTTCTGCTTGAGCGACTTGAGGTCGAACGGCTTCAGCGTCGACGCCACCAGCTTCTCGGTCTCGCGCACCGACAGTCGCTTGTTGACGATCTGGTTGGCCAGCGTGATCTGGTTGGCACCATCGACGGCGAGCAATGCGCGTGCGTGTCCCATGTCGAGATCGCCGGCCATGAGCATGGTCTGCACCGGCGTGGCCAGGTTCAGTAGACGCAGCAGGTTGGACACCGCACTGCGCGAGCGCCCCACCGACTCCGCAGCCTGCTCGTGTGTGAAACGGAACTCGCGGATCAGGCGCATGATGCCCTGCGCTTCCTCCAGCGGATTGAGGTCCTCGCGCTGGATATTCTCGATCAGCGCCATCGCGGCCGCGGCTTCGTCGGCCACGTCCTTGACCAGCACCGGCACCTGGTCGAGCCCCGCGAGCTTCGACGCGCGGAAGCGGCGCTCGCCCGCGATGATCTCGTAGCGTCCGGGCTCGGCCACGCGGCGCACCAGGATCGGTTGCATCAGCCCCTGCGCGCGGATGCTCGCGGCGAGTTCCTGCAGCGCACCCTCGTCCATGCGCGTGCGCGGCTGGTACTTGCCCGGCTGCAGCTGTTCCAGCCGCAGCACCGACGGCGCGCCCTCCTGCCTTGCGCTCTCGACGATCTCGGCCGGTCCACCCAGCAATGCCTCCAGCCCGCGGCCGAGGCCCTTTTTCTTTGCGGTACTCATCAACGCAATCCTTCGGATGTCGGCACTCAGCCGAGTTGCCGGACGCGGGCAATCATCTCCGCGCCGAAATCGAGATAGGCCTTGGCCCCTTTCGACGACACGTCGAAGGCCACGCCGGGCATGCCGTACGACGGCGCCTCCGCGAGCCGCACGTTGCGCGGAATCACGGTCTTGAATACCTTGTCGGCAAAGTGCGCCTCGAGCTGGGCCGACACCTGCTGCTGCAGCGTGACGCGCGGGTCGAACATCACGCGCAACAGGCCGATCACCTTGAGGTCGCGATTGAGATTGGCGTGCACCTGCTTGATCGTGTTGACGAGGTCGGAGAGGCCCTCGAGCGCAAAGTACTCGCACTGCATCGGCACGATCACGCCATGCGCGGCACACAAACCGTTCAGCGTCAGCAGCGACAGCGAGGGCGGGCAGTCGATCAGCACGAAGTCGTACTCTTCGTCGACCTCGGCCAGGGCCTGCTTGAGACGGCGTTCGCGCTGGTCGAGCTCGACCAGTTCCACTTCGGCGCCGGCGAGTTCGCGGTTGGCGGGCAGCACATCGTACTTGCCGGCCTCGGAGCGCTGGCGCGCCTGCGCGACCGTCGAGAGCCCTACCAGCACCTGATACACGCTGTGTTCGAGGTGCTGCTTGTCGATGCCCGAGCCCATCGATGCGTTGCCCTGCGGATCGAGGTCCACCAGCAGCACGCGCTGGCCCTGCGCGGCGAGGCCCGCGGCAAGGTTGACCGTGGTGGTGGTCTTGCCGACGCCGCCCTTCTGGTTTGCGATCACGAATACCTTGGCCATAGGCTCCAGCTGCTCCTCAATGGGTCCGGGAATATCGATAGCGACAGGCCCGGACATGTGCTTAATTATCCACTCGACGCGACAGCACCACGAGATGGCGCTCCGCATCCAGTTCAGGGACGGTCAGGCGTGGCACTGCTTCCACCTGCCAGGCGGCCATCAGGCCAGCTGCTTCCATGCGGTCCAGCTCGGCCTGGGGATAGACGCCCTTCATCGCCACCAGCTTGCCGCCCGCTGCCAGCAGATGCCCGGACAGCGTCACGAAGTCGGTCAGTTCGGCAAACGCGCGCGACGTAATCACGGCAAAGCCGTGCGTGTCTTGCAGTTGTTCGACCGGTCCCCAGTGTGCGGACGCATTGGTCAGCCCCAGTTGCGCGCGGCATTGCGTCAGGAACGCGGTCTTCTTTTGCACGATATCGACCATCAGCACCGACAGATCCGGACAGGCGATGGCCAGCGGCAAGCCGGGCATGCCGCCGCCCGAACCGACGTCGAGCACCCTGCCCCGCGCCGCTGTCGCGACGGCCCCATCCCGCGCGGCATGTGCCAGCGCCGGCACCGCCGCCAGCGAATCGAGCAGATGATGGCTCAGCATCTCGTCGGCATGCCGGATCGCAGTCAGGTTGTACACGCTGTTCCACTTGCCCAGCAGCGCCAGGTAGGCCAGCAGTGTCTCGACCTGCGCCGGCGCCAGCGTCAGGCCGATGGCGATGAGGCCGGCTTCGAGTCGCGCGCGCTGGGCCGCCGGATCGGCCACGCCGTTCCGGCCGGGGGCCCCGCCCGCCGGCGCTCCGGACTGCGCACCCGCAGCCGCGACACCAGGCGCCCCACCCCGGGTGCCACGCATCGGGGCCGCCACTCAGGCTGCCTCCTGGCCGCCGGCGTCTGGGCTCGCGCCCGCCTCGCCCCGGTTGCCAACGGTGCCGCGGCCCATGCCCTTTTTCTTCAGGTGCACCAGCAGCAGCGAAATCGCCGCCGGGGTCACTCCCGAGATCCGCGAAGCCTGGCCCAGCGTTTCCGGACGGTGCTGGTTGAGCTTCTGGCTCACTTCGAAGCCCAAGCCGCGGACCTCGGTGTAGTCGAAGTTGGCCGGCAGGCGCGTCGCTTCATTGGCTTCGAGCTTGTCGACTTCCGCCGCCTGGCGCGCGATATAGCCGTGGTACTTGATGCCGATCTCGATCTGTTCGCGGATCTGCTCGGCCAGCAGCGGCTCCGCATCGAGGGGGGCCTCCGGCGCATGCCGGCCATCCTGCAGCGCCATCAGCGCGTCATAGGTGACGGCCGGCCGCCGCAGCAGGTCCGCAAGGGAATACTCGCGCTCGATCGCCTTGCCCAGCAGCGGCACGGCGTCAGCCTCGGGCAGCATCGCGGGATTGACCCACGTGCTCTTGAGTCGCTCTGTTTCACGTGAAACAGCGTCGCGTTTGCGATTGAACGCGTCCCAGCGCGCATCGTCGACCACGCCGAGTTCGCGGCCGATTTCGGTCAGGCGCATATCGGCGTTGTCTTCGCGCAGACTCAGACGGAACTCGGCCCGGCTGGTGAACATGCGGTACGGCTCGGTCACGCCGCGCGTGATCAGGTCGTCCACCAGCACGCCGAGGTAAGCCTGGTCACGTCGCGGCGTCCACGCATCGCGCTCGCGCACGTAGCAGCCAGCGTTAATACCGGCCAGCAGGCCCTGTGCAGCCGCCTCTTCGTAACCGGTGGTGCCGTTGATCTGGCCGGCAAAAAACAGGCCGGAGATAGCCTTGCTTTCCAGCGACGCCTTGAGCGCACGCGGATCGAAGTAGTCGTACTCGATGGCGTACCCGGGGCGCAGGATATGCGCGTTCTCCATGCCACGGATCGAATGCACGAGCGCGAGCTGCACATCGAATGGCAGGCTCGTCGAGATGCCGTTGGGGTAAAACTCGTTGGTCGTCAGACCTTCCGGTTCCAGGAAGATCTGGTGGCTTTCCTTGCTGGCAAAGCGATGGATCTTGTCCTCGATACTTGGGCAGTAGCGCGGCCCCACCCCTTCGATCACGCCGGTGTACATCGGCGAGCGGTCGAGCCCGCCCCGGATGATGTCGTGGGTCCTGGCGTTGGTGTGGGTAATCCAGCAAGGCAACTGCTGCGGATGCTGTTCGGGCCGGCCCAGAAACGAGAACACCGGCACCGGGTCAAGATCGCCAGGCTGCTCTTCCATGACCGAAAAGTCGATGGTACGGCCGTCGATACGCGGCGGCGTGCCGGTCTTGAGCCGGCCCTGCGGCAGCCTGAGTTCCTTGAGCCGGGCCGACAGCGAGACCGAAGCCGGGTCGCCGGCGCGGCCACCAGTGTAGTTGTCGAGCCCAACGTGGATCTTGCCGTCCAGGAACGTACCGGCCGTCAGCACCACGGCACGGGCGCGGAACGCGATGCCCACCTGCGTCATGGCACCGACCACACGATCGCCTTCCACCATCAGGTCGTCCACCGCCTGCTGGAACAGCATCAGGTTGGGCTGGTTCTCCAGGCGCGTACGGATGGCGCGGCGGTAGAGCACGCGATCGGCCTGGGCGCGTGTGGCACGCACGGCCGGCCCCTTGCTCGAATTGAGGATGCGGAACTGGATGCCGGCCTCATCGGTGGCCGCGGCCATCGCGCCGCCCATGGCGTCCACTTCCTTGACCAGGTGTCCCTTGCCGATCCCGCCGATCGACGGGTTGCAGCTCATCTGCCCCAGCGTCTCGATGTTGTGGGTCAGCAGCAGCGTCTGGCAGCCCATGCGGGCGGCGGCCAGGGCTGCTTCGGTGCCGGCATGGCCGCCACCAACGACGATGACATCGAATTCTTTTGGGTAAAGCATGGGACACCTCCTCCGGGAGGTTTGACGCGGGAAATTTGGGATGTCGAATTATAGCGGCAATCGCATGCCGGACTTTCGGCCATTGGGATGTTTCACGTGAAACATGGCGCAAGCGGCGCGTGCTGTGTTTCACGTGAAACACATTGCCGCCAGAAGCGCGCTGCATCCCGCCCCGCTACCGCCCCTCGCCCCAGCCATTGCGCCCGGCGCAAACACGGGCGTGGCGTGATGTCAGGCCGCGCGTCGGGCCAGGCCGAGATAGGTTTCGATGACTTTGGGGTCGCCGGCCAGCGCCGCGGCGGGACCCGCCATCACGACCTCTCCGGTCTCGATCACATAGCCATAGTCGGCCACCTGCAGCGCGGCGCGCGCATTCTGTTCGATCAGCAGCGTGGCCACGCCGGTTTCGCGCAGACGGTCGATGATGTGGAAAATCTCCCTGACGATCAGCGGCGCCAGCCCCAGGCTAGGCTCGTCGAGCATCAGCAGTTGCGGCTTTGCCATCAGCGCGCGCCCCAGCGCCAGCATCTGGCGCTCGCCGCCAGACAGCGTGCCGGCCTCCTGCCGCGCACGCTCGCGCAGGCGCGGAAACAGGTCATAGACCACATCCATCTGGTCGAGGAAGCGCTTGTCCCCGGCCCGCTTGCGCCGGAAGGCGCCCAGCACGAGGTTGTCCTCGACACTCATCGAGGCAAACAGCTCGCGCTTCTCCGGCACCAGGCACATGCCGCGCGCCACGCGTCCTTCCACCGGTATGCCGGCCATGTCCTGGCCGAGGTAACTGACCCGGCCGCTGGCCGAGCCATAGGCCGGCAAGGCGCCCATGACGGCGTTAAGCAGGGTCGACTTGCCGGCGCCGTTGGGGCCGATGACCGTCACGATCTGACCCGCGCCCACGCGCAGGCTGGCGCCATGCACGGCTTCGACCTTGCGATAGCGGATATGGAGATCGCTCACTTCGAGAATCGGGTCCATCGCTGCACTGCTCCTGTTCTGCGCTTGTTCCACATGAGTCCCGCTGGGACTTGCCGTGCTGCCGGCCGCTACGCTGCCTCGCCTACTCCACTCCGCCCAGGTACGCCTCCAGCACGGCCGGGTCCCGCTGCACCTGCTCCGGCGTACCCGCGGCGATACGCGTACCGAATTCCATCACCACCAGCCGGTCGGTCAGGTTCATCACGAAGTCCATGTCGTGCTCGACTAGCAGCACGCTCATGCCCTCCCCGCGCAACCGGCGCAAGAGGTCCGCAAGCGCCTGCTTCTCCTGGTAACGCAGCCCGGCCGCAGGCTCATCGAGCAGAAGCAGCGCCGGATCGCAGCACAGTGCGCGCGCAATCTCCAGCACGCGCTGCTGGCCAAGCGCGAGACTGCCGGCCTCGGCGTACATCTGATCGGCCAGCCCGACCCGTTCGAGCTGCCGGCGCGCCTCGAACAGCAGCTTCTGCTCCTCGCCGCGATTCATGCGCAGTACCGACGCCAGCACCCCGCCCTGCGCGGCGAAGTCGCCACGCAGATGGGCGCCGATGGCGACGTTCTCGAGCACGGACATGCTCGGCAGCAGATGTACATGCTGGAAGGTGCGGCCGATGCCGCGCTGCACAATATCGCGTGAGGCAAGTCCCGAAATGCGCGTGTCGCGGTAGCGCACCTCACCTGCCGTCAGCGGGGTGACGCCGGTGATCAGGTTGAACGTGGTGGATTTGCCAGCGCCATTGGGACCGATCAGCCCGACGATCTCACCGGCGCGGACCTGGAAGCTGACGTCGTTGACCGCGACCAGGCCACCAAACGTCTTGCGCACCGCGCGCACGTCCAGCACTACCTCGCCCGCGTCCGGCTTGTGCCGCACCGGCAGCGCCGGCGCAGCGTCCGGTGCGCGCGCCACCGGGCCGGCCGGCACCAGCCGGCGCAAAAAGGCCCAGATGCCATCCGGTGCATATTGCAACAGCAGCACCATGATCACGCCGAATACGATGATCTCGAAGTTGCCGTTGGCGCCGAGCAGCCGTGGCAGCAGCCCCTGCAGTACGTCCTTGAGCAGGGTCAGCACGCCGGCCCCGAGCACCGCGCCCCAGACGTGCCCCACGCCTCCCACTACCGCCATGAACAGGTACTCGATGCCGTAGTTGAGGCCGAACGGCGTCGGGTTGACCGCGCGCTGCAGATGCGCGTACAGAAACCCCGAGAGGCACGCCAACACCGCCGCGATAACGAACGCCACCACCTTCATCCAGGCGGTATGCACGCCCATCGCCTCGGCCATGGTGCTGCCCCCCTTGAGCGCGCGGATGGCGCGGCCCGGGCGCGAATTCAGCAGGTTGTGCGTGGCCAGCACGGCCAGCAACACCACGATCCAGATCAGGCAGAACATCGCTCTTCCCGATTGCAGGCGAAACCCGAACACCGACAGCACCGGAATGCCGTTGAGCCCATCGTACTTGCCGAGAAACTCGAGATTGCCGAACAGGTAGAACAGCGACAGGCCCCACGCGATGGTGGCCAGCGGCAGGTAGTGGCCCGACATGCGCATCGTGAGCAGGCCAATCAGATAAGCGGACGCCATCGTGATGACAAGCCCCGCCAGCAGGCCGAACCACGGCGAGAGACCGAACTGCGTGGTCAGGTACGCGGTGCTGTAGGCGCCGAGTCCGACAAACGCGGCCTGTCCGAACGAGGTCATGCCGCCAACGCCGGTCAGCAATACCAGCCCGATCGCGACGATGCTGTAGAGGCCGATGTAGTTGCCGAGCGTGATCCAGAACTCCGGCGTCGGCAGCACCGGCAGCGCGGCCAGCACGAGCACGAACAGCGCGGTCAGCAGGCGATGCCAGTTGGGGACCTGGCGCTTCACGGCGACCTGGGCCATGGGCTTGTCGGTGAGCATCGTCATTCCTCCTCCTCGACGGCCTTGCTCGACAGCGAGCGCCACAACAGCACGGGCAGGATCAACGTGAACACGATCACCTCCTTGAACGCACTAGCCCAGAACGACGAATACGATTCGAGCAAGCCCACCAGCAGCGCGCCAGCCGCCGCGACGGGGTAGCTCGCCAGGCCGCCGACGATCGCGCCGACAAAGCCCTTGAGGCCGACCAGGAAGCCCGACTCGTAGTAAATCGTGGTCAGCGGCGCGATCAGGATGCCGCACAGCGCGCCCATGGCCGCGGCCAGCGTGAACGACAGGCGCCCGGCCTGCGTGGTGCCGATGCCGACCAGCCGCGCGCCCAGCCGGTTGACCGCGGTGGCACGCAGCGCCTTGCCCTGGATGGTGCGCTCGAAGTACCAGTAGAGCGCCGCGATCAGCAGCGCGGATACGCCGATCACCCACAGGCTCTGGCCAGATACGCTGAGCGTGCCGACGTCGAAGCGCGCATCGGAGAACGCATTGGTCCGGGAGCCTTCCGCGCCGAACATCACGAGCCCGAGGCCGACCAGCGCGAAATGCACGGCCACCGATACGATCAGCAGCACCAGCGTGCTCGCTTCCGCCAGCGGCTGATAGGCCAGCCGGTACAGCATGGGGCCGAGCGGAATCACCACGAGCAGGGTCAGCGCGATCTGCACGAGCATCGGCAGCGGCTGCGCGCCGTAGTGCTGCACCACCACGTGCACGGCGGCGGGAAACAGCAGGTACTTGCCGGCCAGTACCGCCAGCCGCCGCGCCAGTTGCCGCCGTAGCTCCGCGCTGCGCAGCACCGTCACCGACTCATAGACGAAGGTCAGCGCCCCCATCGCCAGCAACAGCCATGTGGTCTGCGGCGCGTGGCCCGCCTGCATGGCGGCGAGCGTGAGCGCGCCATAGGCAACGAATTCCCCCTGCGGGATGAAAATGACGCGCGTGACCGAGAACACCAGCACCAGGGCCAATGCCAGCAGCGCGTAGATCGCACCGGAGGTGATGCCATCCTGCGCGAGGATGGCGGCTATCGAGAGGTCCATTGTCTTCCGTGAGAGCGAAGCCTGCCGTGATGGTAATCGCCGTGCCAGTGGGCAAAAAAAAGGCGCATGACACTGGATCATGCGCCCGCTGGCGTCTGCCGCACCGACCTCCGTGGATCAGCGCGTCTGCAGCTTCCATTTGCCGTCGACGATCTGCACCATGACACGCGCGCGCTGGTCCATGCCGAGATGGTCGGTGGCGCTCATATTCATGATGCCGTGCGAAACCGGCAGGTTGTGGGTCTGCTCGAGCGCGTCGCGCAGCGCCTTGCGGAATTCCTTGCTGCCAGGTTGCCCTTTCTTGAGCGCTTCGGGAATCGCGTTCTGCAGCAGCAGGCCGGCATCCCAGGCGTGGCCGCCGAACGTGGATACCGGCCCGAACGCCTGCTCGTAGGCGGTCTTGTAGGCCAGCGCGGGCTTCTTGACCGGGTTGCTGTCGGGCAGTTGCTCGACCACCAGCAGCGGACCGGCCGGCAGGAACGTGCCTTCGCAATCCTTGCCGCATACGCGCAGGAAGTCGGCATTGGCCACGCCGTGGGTCTGGTAGATCTTGCCCTTGTAGCCACGCTCCTTGAGCGTCTTGGCGGGCAGCGCGGCCGGCGTACCCGAGCCTGCGATCAGCACGGCATCGGCGTTGCTGCCCAACATCTTGAGCACCTGCCCCGTCACCGAGGTGTCCGTACGGGCAAAGCGCTCGTTGGCCACCACGCGAATTTTGCGCAGCTCCGCCACCTTGGCGAACTCCTGGGCCCAACTGTCGCCGTAGGCATCCGCAAAGCCGATGAACGCCACCGTCTTCACGTTATGGTTGGTCATGTGCTCGGCAATGGCGGTGGCCATATGCGAGTCGTTCTGCGGCGTCTTGAAGACCCACGCGCGCTTGCTGTCCATCGGTTCGATCAGGCGCGCCGAGGCCGCCATGGTGATCATCGGCGTTTCGTTCTCGGCGGCGATGTCGATCATCGCCAGCGAATTCGGCGTGACCGTGGAACCGACCACCACGTCGACCTTGTCCTCGCTGATCAGCTTGCGCGTGTTCTTGACCGCGGTGGTGGTATCGGACGCGTCGTCGAGCACGATGTACTCGACGGTCTTGCCGCCGATCTGTCGGGGCAGCAAGGTGAAAGTGTTCTTTTCGGGAATGCCCAGCGACGCGGCAGGTCCGGTGGCGGATACCGTGACCCCGACCTTGACCTGTGCGCTGGCAGCGGTAGCGAACAGGCAGGCGGCGGCAATGGCCAGCAAGCTGGCGCGCTTCAATGTCATGTCCTCTCCTTCGGCTCCAGAAATGAAAAAAGGCATCCGCCGACTTCCGGCCGACGGATGCCTCCAGTTCCTGATATCGGCCTGTGATGCAGGCTCTGTGTGGCGTGTTGCGGATGCAGCGCTGGCATCCACGCCCGACTTGTCCGGAACGAAGTACGTCCCGCTTTTCCCGTCCTGCGCGTCTCTTACCCCCGGAGGCGCAGCGCGCATTCGCCGACCGCCCGGTCGGGAATGCGAATCGAGTCTAACACAGCGTTTTGTGGCGAAAAGGCGGGATTAACCCGCAGTGTGGCCCGATTCAAACAAGGGCCTTGGGCGCGGGCATGCAGTCGCGCCGCCACAGGCCACTGGGGTCGCGCTGGTAGGCGTCGGTGCGTGCCGCATCGGGAATCAGCGCGGGGGCGATGAGCAGATGGCGGATGCCGTGCGCGCGACACCAGTCGGCAAGCAGATTGGCGCAGCAGGCAAACCAGCCGGGTGGCGCGGGCGAGCGGTCCGGGGCGACGGACGCGGCAGGCAAGGCGGCGCTTTCCGCGCACCACCAGTCGGCCACCATCGCCACTCGTCCGGCGTGCGAGAGATCGTGGACCAGCGTGGCCGGCATCAGCGCCTGCACCGCATCGGTGCCAGCCATCACCGCGAGTCCCTGCCCGCCCTGCGCCAGCAGCGCGGCAAGCGCGAGCCGGCGTGCACGGGCCTCGGGAACGGGCAGCGGCCGCAGCATCGCAAGCCAGTCGTCGAGCAGCGCGGCATCGGTGGTTTCGGCCAGGCGTACCCAGCGCTGCGCGGTGGAAAGCATCGTGATGAGAGGAATTGCGTGACGAAGGAAATAAAAAAGGCGTTGCCGAACTTTGCCGGCAACGCCTTTTATGCTTATTGGCACTTGCTACCCGACACCGGGTGCGCGCCTGTCGTCTCCTCGCTTCCGCCTCCAAGTAACCTGCGAAAACCGTATATGCAATGTAACTAAGCGGTGCGTATGAAACAAGCTAGAACAAACCCTAGCCCCAAAACCGGGCATGTCTGCGCCGCCTGAGTGCCTTCAGCGCTTCTTTCGCTCGGTCAGCGCGATGAGTTCGCCCATGATGCCGCGGCGGAACGTGAGCACGCAGATGACGAAGATCACACCCGTCACCATCGTCACCGATTCGCCCAGCACGTTGAACCATTCCACGCCCGTGGCCGAGGCCAGGAACGCGCCGATATCGCCAAGCTTGTTTTCGAGCGCGACGATCACGAAAGCGCCCACCACCGGGCCCGACAGTGTGCCGAGACCGCCCACCAGCGTCATCAGGATCACCGAGCCCGACATCGACCAGTGCACGTCGGTCAGCGTCTCGAAGCCGAGCACGAGTGCCTTGATCGATCCCGCCAGGCCCGACAGCGCGGCCGACAGCACGAAGGCCATCAGCTTGAAGCGGTCGGTGTCGTAGCCGAGCGAGATGGTGCGCGGCTCGTTCTCCTTGATCGCCTTGAGGATCTGCCCGAACGGCGAATGCACGGTGCGCACGATCAGCGCAAAGGCCGCCACGATGATGACCAGCGCCACGTAGTACAGCGTAAGGTCGTCCGACAGCGACAGCACGCCGAACAGCTTGCCGCGTGGAATGCCCTGCAGGCCGTCCTCGCCGCCCGTGAACGGCGCCTGCAGGCAGATGAAGAACAGCATCTGCGCCAGCGCAAGCGTGATCATCGAGAAGTAGATGCCCTGGCGCCGGATCGCAAGCGAGCCAACCACATAACCGATCAGCGCGCCGGCCGCGGTACCGAGCACCAGCCCGATCTCCGGCGTCACGCCCCACACCTTCATCGCCTGCCCGGCCACATAGCCCGCGCCGCCGAAGAACGCCGCGTGGCCAAAGGACAGCAGTCCGGTATAGCCGATCAGCAGGTTGAACGCGCATGCAAACAGCGCGAAGCACAGCACCTTGAGCACGAACACCGGATACGCGCCCAACAGCGGCGCCGCGATCAGGCCCAGCAGCAGCAGGCCATACAATACTTTCTTCTGCACGCCAGTTCCTTCCTTGACGCGGTCGCCGCCAACGGCCACCGCAGTCTGTCCCGTCTGTCCCGTCTGTCCGCTCATCACTTCTCCCTCCCGAACAGTCCGGCCGGTCGTAGCAACAGCACGATCACCATGATGAAGAACACCACGGTCGACGATGCCTCAGGGTAGAACACCTTGGTCAGGCCTTCGATCACGCCAAGCCCGAGGCCGGTCAGGATCGAGCCCATGATCGAACCCATGCCGCCGATCACCACCACGGCAAACACGATGATGATGAGGTTCTGCCCCATCAGCGGCGAGATCTGGATAACGGGCGCCGCCAGCACGCCGGCAAACGCGGCCAGCGCCACGCCGAAGCCGTATGTCAGCGTCACCATCAGCGGCACGTTGACGCCGAACGCCTCCACCATCTTGGGGTTCTCGGTGCCGGCACGCAGATAGGCACCGAGCTTGGTCTTCTCGATCACGTACCAGGTGGCGAAGCACACCACCAGCGAGGCCACCACGACCCACGCGCGATAGTTCGGCAGGATCATGAAGCCGACATCGGTGGCACCCTGCAGTGCGTCGGGCGGCGAGTACGGCAGACCCGACACGCCGTAGATCGAGCGGAGCACGCCCTCGATCACCAGCGTGATGCCGAGCGTGAGCAGCAGACCGTAGATATGGTCGAGCTTGTAGATCCAGCGCAGCATGCTCTTCTCGATGATCACGCCGATCACGCCGACCACGAGCGGGGCGAGCGCCAGCATCACCCAGTAGTTGAGACCGGCGTACTCCATGCCGGCCCAGGCAAGCACCGCGCCGAGCATGAACAGCGCGCCGTGCGCAAAATTGATGACGTTGAGCAGGCCGAAGATCACCGCCAGCCCGAGACTCAACATCGCATAGAAGGCGCCATTGACGAGGCCCAGCAGCAGCTGGGACAGCATGGCGGGAAGGGGAATACCGAAAATGTCCATGGCGGTGTGTGCCGTCAGTCTGTTTGCTTCCCCCTCTTCCCGCCCCGCGCTGCCTGCGGCAGGCGGGCAGCCAATGGGGCGGGAAGGGGTCGGGAAGGGTGGCCACGCCCGCGTCCGCTCATGCGGCCGGGGCGAAGCCGCCTGCGCTTACTTCTTCAACAGGGCGCACTTCGATTCCGCCGGCGTGGTGAACGCCTGGTCGCCCGGAATCGTGGCCGCCACCTTCATGTAGTCCCACGGCTTCTTGGAATCGGCCGGCGCCTTCACCTGCATCAGGTACATGTCGTGCACGTAGCGGCCGTCCTGGCGGATGTAGCCCTTCGAGTAGAAGTCGTTGAGCTTCATCTTCTTCAGCTCGGCCATGACCTTGTCCGGATCGTCGGTCTTGGCCGCTTCCACCGCCTTCAGGTAGGTGCTCACCGACGAGTAGTCCGCCGCCTGCAGCGAGCTCGGCATCTTCTTCATCTTGCCGAAATAGCGGTTGGCGAACTTGCGCGTATCGTCGTTCATGTCCCAGTACCAGCTGTCCGTCATCAGCAGGCCTTCGGTGTTCTTCAGGCCCAGGCTGTGCACGTCGTTGATGAACATGAGCAGGCCGGCGATCTTCATCGTCTTGGTGATGCCGAATTCCTTGGCGGCCTTGATCGAATTGATGGTGTCGCCACCGGCGTTGGCAAGGCCCAGGATCTGTGCCTTGGACGCCTGCGCCTGCAGCAGGAACGACGAGAAGTCCGACGCCGACAGCGGGTGACGCACCGAGCCGACCACCGTGCCGCCGTTGGCCTTGACCACGGCCGCGGTATCGTTCTCGAGCGAGTGGCCGAACGCGTAGTCGGCGGTCAGGAAGAACCACGACTTGCCGCCCTGCTTGACCACCGCGCTGCCGGTGCCCTTGGCCAGCGCCACCGTGTCGTACGCGTAGTGCACCGTGTACGGCGAGCACTCTTCGTTGGTCAGGCGGGCAGTGCCGGCACCGATGTTGATGTAGACGCGCTTCTTCTCGGAAGCGACCTTGTTCATGGCCAGCGCGGTACCGGAGTTGGTGCCGCCCACCAGCAGGTCGAGGCCTTGCTGGTCCATCCACTCGCGCGCCTTCGATGCGGCGATATCGGCCTTGTTCTGGTGGTCCGCCGACATCAGTTCGATCGGCTTGCCCAGTACCTTGCCGCCGTGGTCCTCGATCGCCATCTTGATGGCTTCGAGGCCGCCCTGGCCGTCGATATCCGCATACAGGCCCGAAAGGTCGGTGATAAAGCCGATCTTCACCGTGTCGTTCGAAACCTGCGCCGATGCGCCCGTCGCAACGGTACCCAATACAGTCGCCGCCACTGCGACCGCCAGCCGAGTCATCTTCATGTTTTGTCTCCTGAGTTGCGGCAGCGCAAAGCTACCCGTTCCTGCCAACAGCAATCGTGTGATCGTCCGGCATGCGCGCCGGTACGGTCAGACCCCAAGCAGTTCGTTGAGCACAGGCATCTTTGCCTGCAGTTCGTCGGCGGCGAAGCGCTCGACGATGGTGCCGTGTTCCATCACGTAGAAGCGATCCGCGAGCGGTGCGGCAAAGCGGAAGTTCTGCTCGACCATCACCACGGTGTAGCCCTTCTTCTTGAGCGTCAGGATCATGCGCGCGAGCGCCTGCACGATCACGGGCGCAAGCCCCTCCGAGATTTCGTCGAGCAGCAGCAGGTTGGCACCCGTGCGCAGGATGCGGCCGACCGCCAGCATCTGCTGCTCGCCGCCGGAAAGGCGGGTCCCCTGACTCTGGCGGCGTTCGGCCAGGTTGGGGAACATCTCGTAGATTTCGGCCTCGCTCATGCCGGTCTTCGGCCCCGCCTGCCCGCTCTTGCCATCGTTGCGGGCCTTGAGCTGCGGCGGCAGCAACAGGTTCTCCTCGCACGAGAGGCTCGAGAAGATCGCGCGTTCCTCGGGACAATAGCCAATGCCGTAGTGCGCGATCTTGTGCGTCGGCAGGCCAATGGTTTCGTGGCCGTTGACCTTGATCGAACCCTTGCGCGCGCCGGTGAGGCCCATGATCGCGCGCAGCGTGGTGGTACGGCCCGCGCCGTTGCGCCCGAGCAGCGTGACCACCTCGCCAGGATTCACGGTGAGGTCGACGCCGTGCAGGATGTGCGACTCGCCGTACCAGGCGTGCAGGCCGCTGATCTCCAGGGCCGGAGTCATCGAAGTTGTCATGTCGGTGTCCTCGCGTTCAGTGCGCGCCCTGGAGCTCGGCGTCGGCCGTGCCCATATAGGCTTCCATCACGCGCGGATCCTTCGAGACCTCGGCATACGGGCCTTCGGCGAGGATGGCGCCGCGCTGGAGCACCGTGATCTTGTCGGCGATCGACGACACCACGTTCATGTTGTGCTCGACCATCAGGATGGTGCGGCCGGCCGAGACCTTCTTGATCAGCTGCGTGACGCGATCCACGTCTTCGTGGCCCATGCCTTGCGTCGGCTCATCGAGCAGCATCAGTTCGGGCTCCATCGCCAGCGTGGTGGCGATCTCGAGCGCGCGCTTGCGGCCATACGGCAGGTTGACGGTGACGGTGCTGGCAAACTCGGTGAGGCCCACCTGTTCGAGCAGATCCATCGCGCGCGCGTCGAGCACATCGAGCGAACGTTCGCTGCGCCAGAACTGGAAGGACGTGCCGAGTTGCCGCTGCAGCCCGATGCGCACGTTCTCGCGTACCGTCAGGTGCGGAAACACCGCCGAGATCTGGAACGACCGAATCACGCCGCGGCGCGCAATCTGCGCGGGCTTCTCGCGGGTGATATCGATGCCGTTGAACAGGATCGTGCCGTGGGTCGGCTCGAGAAATTTCGTCAGCAGATTGAAGCAGGTCGTCTTGCCCGCACCGTTGGGGCCGATCAATGCATGGATCGACCCGCGCCGCACGCGCAGGTTGACGTCGCTCACTGCGGTGAACCCCTTGAACTCTTTCGTGAGGTTCTTCGTTTCCAGGATGTTTTCCTGATTCATAGTCTCCTGCCCGCCCTTTGCTGCGCCACCGGATTGTGCCCGGCACTGACAATGGTTGGATCTCCGGCGCGGTTGTCGCCATGTTTGCCGCGTTGTTATAGGTGCCCTTCGTATGGCATTTGTGCGGTGCGGCTACCGCGGTCGACGGTGCGAACCATATTGCCCATGCGTGACATGTGCAGGCTGGCGCACCGTTTACCGGCGACTATTGTCTGCGCCTGTTGCGTCGCAAAACATCGGGGTTTGCACTAGGCGTAATACATTACCGCTCACATTGCCGCGGACAATGCTGCGGATATTGCCGCGGACATTTCCGCGCCTAGGTCTGCGCCACATCCGCGGGCGTGTCGGCATGCGCCGAAACGGTGCCCGTGTGCGCATGGCGAGCCTTGCGATCGGCGCGAATCATGTCGCTTGCACGCTCGGCGATCATGATCGTCGGCGAGTTGGTATTGCCCGACGTGATAAGCGGCATGACCGATGCATCGACCACGCGCAGGCCCTCGACGCCACGCACACGCAGGCGCGGGTCGACCACCGCGTCGCCGTCGTCGGGCTGGCCCATGCGGCACGTGCCCACCGGATGGAAGATGGTGGTGCCGATTGCGCCGGCCGCTTCGGCGAGCTGCTCGTCGGTTTCGAACGCCGTGCCGGGCAGCCATTCCTGCGGCCGGTACGGCGCCAGCGCGGGCGATGCGACGATGCGCCGCGTCAGCCGGATCGAATCGGCCGCGACCTTGCGGTCGTCGTCGGTGGACAGGTAATTGGGTGCGATGCGCGGTGCCGCACGGAAGTCGGCGGCCTCGATATGCACGCTGCCGCGCGAGGTCGGACGCAGGTTGCACACGCTCGCGGTAAAGGCGTTGAACGCATGCAGCGGATCGCCGAACTTGTCGAGCGACAACGGCTGCACGTGGTACTCGAGATTGGGCCGCGCCTGCCCGGCGTCGCTGCGCGCAAACGCGCCCAGCTGCGACGGCGCCATGCTCATCGGGCCGCTCTGGTTGAACGCGTACTGCAGGCCGATACCGAGCTTGCCCCACCAGTGCGCGACGCGCGTATTGAGCGTGCGCACGCCATCGACCTTGATCACCGTACGGAGCTGCAGGTGATCCTGCAGGTTTTCGCCGACGCCCGGCAGCGCATGCCGCACGCGGATGCCGAGCGACTGCAGCCGTTCCGGCTGGCCGATGCCGGACAGTTCGAGCAACTGCGGCGAGTTGACGGCGCCGGCGGCCAGGATCACTTCCTCGTGCGCGCGCGCCTCGCGCTCGACGCCGCCGCCAAGGTAGCGTACGCCGGTGCAGCGGCGCCCCGCCCCCTCGTCGAAGGTCAGCGTGCTCACCTGCGCGCCGGTGATGATGGTCAGGTTGGGCCGGTCGGCGGCGCGGCGCAGGAACGCCTTGGCCGTGTTCCAGCGAATGCCGCGGCGCTGGTTGACCTCGAAGTAGCCCACGCCGAAATTGTCGCCGCGATTGAAGTCGTCGGTGCGCGGAATGCCGGCCTGCTCCGCCGCGTCGATAAAGCGCTCCAGGATGTCCCAGCGCAGGCGTTGCGCTTCCACGCGCCACTCGCCGCCGCCGCCATGGAATTCGCTGGCGCCGCGGTGATGGTCCTCGCTGCGCTTGAACAGCGGCAGCACGTTGTCCCACTTCCAGCCGTCGTCGCCGCTGATGCGTGCCCAGTCGTCGTAGTCCTCACGCTGCCCGCGCATGTAGATCATGCCGTTGATCGAGGACGAGCCGCCCAGCACGCGGCCGCGCGGATAGCCCAGCGAACGGCCGTTGAGGCCGGGCTCGGCGGCGGTGCGATAGAGCCAGTCGGTGCGCGGATTGCCGATGCAATAGAGGTAGCCGACCGGGATGTGAATCCAGTGGTAATCGTCCTTGCCGCCCGCTTCCAGCAGCAGCACGTTGACGTCGGCATCCTCGGTGAGCCGGTTGGCCAGTACGCAGCCGGCCGAGCCGGCGCCCACGATGATGTAGTCGTATGTCTCCATGTCCCTTGGTCCTGCATCGGTTTGTTATCGGAATCCGGAGATCATCGCACGACTGGCCGCCGGCGGCCGTCAGGGTCTTGCCGTAGCCCCCGCCGCCGCCGCCGCCGGAGCCGGCACGGGCACCGCCGCCCCTTGCGGTTCCAGATGCCGCCGCAGCCACTCCGACATGGCCGCGAGCGCCTCGCCACGCCATGGCTCGGCCTCGTTGAACAACTCGTGACAGGCGCCCTCGTACCAGACCATCTCGCGCAGGTCGGCGGGCGCGTTGTCGTGGAACAGGCGGCTGCCCGCGGGATCGACGATGCGGTCGGCGCCCGCCACCAGCATCAGCGTGGGCGCCTCCAGCCGCGGCGCATCGGCTTGCGCCTGCGCCATGCCACGCACGAAGGTTTCCAGCACGCCCGCGCTGACGGTGGCCTGCACCAGGCGATCGGTGCGGTAGGCACGCACTACCTCGGCATCGTGCGATAGCGCGGCGGCATCGAGACGCGTGGGCACGCGCAGCCGCGGCGCCAGGGCCATCAGCACACGTTGCAGCGTCAGCATGCGGCCCGAGAGCCACAGCGCGAGCGCCGGCGAGGACAGGATCAGCGCCCGGATCGGCCGTACGCGCGCGGTGGCCAGGCGTGCCGCCACCAGTCCGCCCATGCTGTGGCCCAGCACGATCGGCAACTCGTTCCATTGCCGCACCGCCCCGTCGTGGATTTCGGCCAGGTCGTCGACGTAGGCATCGGCATGCGGCACCACCATGCGCGGGCCGCCGCTGCGGCCATGGCCGCGCTGATCGTAGGCGCGCACGCGCAGGCCCAGCCCGCACAGCACCTGCACCACGTGATCGTAGCGGCCGCAGTGCTCGCCCAGGCCGTGCACGAGCAGCAGGGTGCCGAGCGGATCGGGAAAGCGCATGGGGTCGGGCAGCCAGGTGCGCAGGAACAGCTCGGTGCCATCGCGCATGCGCTGGCGGCTCTCCGCCGGCATGCTGGCGGCGGGGGCGGTACTGGTGGCTGGCGGCAGGGCCATGCCGGGCTCCGCGGTCGTCACAGGTTCATCCATCCCACTCGCTCCTTGCTGGAATTGCTGGGTATGCCTGCTGTTATTGTTGCTGCGCTGCGTGATGCGCAATGCGTAATGCTTGATCCGTAATGTTTGAAGCGTAAGGCCCGATGCGTGATGCGCGAGGTGTCGTGCGTCAGGCCCGATCGAACGGCCGCAAAGGCAGCCAGGCGCGAGGCGCCCGACCGCAGCGCGTGCCGCCACCGTCAGTCTGCGTCGCGCGGATGACAGCACGATGCATCGCCGTCCGCGCCGGCAAAATCGGTAAGGATCGGACAATCGGGTCGCGCGTCGCCGTTGCACGACTCGGCCAGCCCGCGCAGCGTGTCGCGCATTGCGCTCAGCTCGGCGATGCGCGTCTCGAGGTCGGCCACATGCCGTAGCGTCAGCGCCTTCACATCGGCACTCGCCCGCGCGCGGTCGTGCCACAGCGACAACAGGTCGCGAATCTCGTCGAGCGAGAATCCGAGATTACGAGCCCGGCGCACGAAGCGCAAGGTGTGCACGGCGCGCTCGTCGTAACGGCGATAGCCGCCCTCGCTGCGTGGCGGTGCGGCAACCAGCCCGATCGATTCGTAGTGGCGGATCATCTTGGCGGTCACGCCCGATGCGGCCGCCGCTTCCCCGATATTCATGGTGCGCCCTCCTGGCCAGGCCCGGCCGCCGCGGCACGCCAGCGCCGCAGCAGCAATGCATTGGTCACCACGCTCACGCTCGAGAATGCCATGGCCGCGCCCGCGACCACCGGATTGAGCAGGCCGGCGGCGGCCAGCGGAATGCCGATGACGTTATAGACGAACGCCCAGAACAGGTTCTGCCGGATCTTGCGCACGGTACGGTGCGAGACCGAGAGCGCATCGGCCACCAGCAGCGGATCGCCGCGCATCAGCGTAATGCCGGCCGCATGCATGGCCACGTCGGTACCGGTGGACATCGCGATGCCGACATCGGCCGCCGCCAGCGCCGGCGCGTCGTTGATGCCGTCGCCGACCATGGCCACCACCGCGCCGTCGCGCTGCAGCGCATTGACGCGCGCGGCCTTGTCCTCGGGCAGCACCTCGGCCTGCACCTCGTCGAGCCCGAGCGCGGCGCCGATATGGCGCGCGGCCCCCGCATTGTCGCCAGTCAGCATCACGGTGCGGATGCCGGCCTCGCGCAAGCGCGCCACGGCGGCCGCGGCGCTCGGCTTGAGCGCATCGCCAAAGCCCACCAGCCCGAGTACGCGCGGCGGCGACACCGCCATCAGCCACGAGACCGTGCGGCCCGCGCCGCGCAGGCGCTCGGCCTCGGCCTGCAGCGGGCCGGCGTCCGCCCCCAGGACAGCGCGCTGCGCCTCGCTGCCGAGCTGCAGCGCCACGCCCTCGACCTGGCCTTCGATGCCGCGCCCCGGCAGTGCGCGGACGTCCCGCGCCGCGGGGACTGCCACCCCGCGCGTCTGCGCCGCGGCCTGTACCGCGCGCGCGAGCGGATGCTCGCTGCCGGCCTGCAACGCGGCCAGCCGGCCCAGCAAGGCGGCGTCGTCGCCATCGGCCGCGACCAGCGCCACCACTTCCGGTTTGCCGACCGTCAGCGTGCCGGTCTTGTCGAAGGCCACCACCGATACGCGATGCGCCACCTCCAGCGCTTCCGCATCCTTGATCAGGATGCCCGCGCGCGCGCCGGCGCCGGTACCGGCCATGATCGCGGTAGGCGTGGCCAGCCCGAGCGCGCACGGACAGGCGATCACCAGCACCGCCACCGCGTTGAGCAGCGCCGCCGACCAGTCGCCGCTGGCCACACCCCAGCCCAGCAACGTGGCCAGCGCGATCACGAGCACCACCGGCACGAACACCGCGCTGACGCGGTCCACCAGCCGCTGGATGGGCGCCTTGGCGGCCTGGGCATGCTCGACCATGCGGATGATGCGGGCCAGCACCGTTTCCGCGCCGACCGCCGTGGTGCGCGCGACCAGCAGCCCTTCCCCGTTGATCGCCCCGCCCGTCACCCGGTCGCCTTCGCGTCGCGGCACCGGCACCGATTCGCCGGTCAGCATCGATTCGTCGACATGGCTGCTGCCTTCGACGACCTCGCCATCGACCGGAATGCGTTCGCCGGGGCGTATCACCACCTCATCGCCCACGCGCACGGCGGCGAGCGGTACCGTGGCCACCTGCCCGTCGCGGCGTACCTGCGCGGTATCGGGCCGCAACGCCGCCAGCGCGCGGATCGCGTCGGCGGTCTGGCGCTTGGCGCGCGTCTCCAGCCATTTGCCGAGCCGCACCAGCGTGATCACCACCGCCGCGCTCTCGAAGTACAGGTGGCCGGCGTGACCGCCATGGCCGCCGAGCAACATCCAGACCGACAGGACATAGGCCGCCGACGTGCCGAGCGCGACCAGCAGGTCCATATTGCCCGCGCCCGCGCGCACCGCTTTCCAGCCCGCCTTGTAGAAGCGCCAGCCGAAGACGAACTGCACCGGCGTGGCCAGCAGCCATTGCGCCCAGCCCGGCAGCATCCATTCGATGCCGAACCATGCCAGCACCATGGGCGCGACCAGCGGCAGCGACAGCAACGCCGGCACCGTGACGGCGTACGGGCCGGACCAGAAATCGTGGCGCGCCGGCTCGGCCGTCCCCACGGGCGCGGTGACCGGTGCCGCGCCGTACCCGGCACGGCTCACGGCATCGGCCAGGGCCTCGGTGGAGACGGCACCACGCAGCACGCTGACGGCGGCGCGCTCGGTGGCGAGGTTCACCTGCGCATCGACCACACCGGGTACCGCGCGCAACGCGCGTTCCACGCGCCCGACGCACGAGGCGCAAGTCATGTCGGATACCGCGAACTCGATGGTCTCGCGCGGCACCGCGTAGCCGGCGTCGGCCACCGCCTGGGCGGCGGCGGACAGCGCGGTGCCGTTGTCGGCGCGCAGGGTGACCTGTTCGGTGGCGAGGTTGACGGTGGCATCGTGCACGCCCGGGACCTTGGCCAGCGCGTTTTCGACGCGGCGCACGCACGACGCGCAAGTCATGCCGTCGACCGGAAACCGCCATTCCGGACTGTCAGGCACGGCGGCGGCAAAGGAGGAGGGTGAGGCGGAAGCGGGAGTTGACATGGAAACCTGCCATTGCAGAGAGGAATGTCTGCATGGTGGACCTTACCATCATTGGAAGGTCAAGGCTGGCGCCGAGCGGGATTTCCGCTTGCGCTTGCCATGGTGGGAAGGTTCACACTACGGCGGTCGTCCCCACTTTCCTCAGGAGCAGCAAATGATTGAATTCCAGGTCGAAGGTATGTCGTGCAACCACTGTATCGGCGCCATCACGCGTGCCGTGCAGGCGGTGGACCCGGCGGCGCGCGTCAGCGCCGATGTGCCGACGCAGGCGGTCAAGGTCGACAGTCAGGCCGACCAGGGTGCGCTGCGGCAGGCCATCGAAGGCGCCGGCTATCCGGTCAAGGGTACGAAGTAATTCGAACCCGCCGGCAGCGGCATCAGACGCGTATGGCTGCCGGCATGCGGACAAAAAAGGCGCCCCGTGGGGCGCCTTTTGCATGGCCGCATCGGCCAATGCCGTCCGCGTCAGAAGCGGTAGCCGACGTTGAGATACGTCACCACCGGATTGATGTCGATCTTGGTATGCGAACGCACCACCGCGCCGTTGCCGAGCGTGGTTTCGAAATTGCCCCGGGTCGACATCGGCACGTACGAGACCGATACGCCGACATACCACTTGTCGGTAATGGCGTAGCTGGCACCGAGGTTGAACACCGGGTTCCACGATGGGGTGGCACTGGCCGTCATGCGTGAACCAGGACCGAACTCGTTCTGCACGAAGGTCTGGTTGGTCACGGTCTCGCCCGTGAACCACGTGTAGTTCACGCCGATACCGACGTACGGACGGAAGCGCGTCTTGGCATCAAAGAAGTGCCACTTGAACACTACCGCCGGGCTCCACTGGCGCACCTCGCCGAGCTTGCCGTATTTCTCGTAGCCGCGGTCGCCGCTCACATCGTGCTTGGGCGGCACGCCGAGCACGAATTCGGCGGAGAAGTTGTCGGTAAAGAAGTGGTCGAAAGACAGACCCAGCGTGTCCGCCGAATCGATCGTGGCGCCGGTGTTGGGACGTTGCTGATTGACGGGGCGGCCGGCCAGGCTATCGATGGTCAGGTTCTCGCTGTGTCCGGTCGGCATGACCCGGAACCAGCCAAGGCTCACGATGTTGCTGCCCGCCGATTGTGCCTGCGCCAGACCGGCCATCGTCAGGGCCGCGGCTGCTACCAGCATCTTCTTATAGATCGTTGTCATGGTTCCTCTTACTCCTCATCGTTGCTGCAAGGCACGCATTATCCCGCTCCGCACTGGCGGACTGTTTCAAACATGAAACGCATGGCTAGAAGGAACGCCCTAAAGCGAGGGTTAACCCAAAAAATTGACGGAGAAAACGGGCGATTTCATCAATGCGAGATGCATCCGCGCAACGCTTTGCCCGGTGTTAGCGAAAGACCCTCGCACAGCGAGGGCCAAATGCTGCAAACGCACAATTGAAACCACCGGTCAGGCAGTGACGGCGTCCCCACTCGCGAGCATGCAGGCAGCCAGGTCCCACAACGCATAGCCCACGCTCTTGAAGACGAGTGGGCTGCCGACGCGCGCACGAATCGTCGCCGCCGCAAGGATGGCGGTCTCGAACGGCTGCACCGTGGCCCAGTCGATACCGGCCTGGAGCAGATCGCCGGCTTCGTCTTCGATGCCGAACAAGGTGTCCGCCAGCAGCCGGCCGCTACGCGCGGCCGCGTGGCACAGCGCCGGCGGCAGTTCGCACATGTCGGGCCGGAACGCGCCGACCGCCGCCACGAAATGCCGGTCGGTCCACAGGCCGCTGTCGAGGTCGGGCAACACGGGCGTGCGGCTCGACGTGACGGTGACCACCATCGACACGCGCGGCAGCACGTCCGCCACCGCGTCGGTCACTTCCGCTTCCACCCCAAGCGCGCGCGCGTGCGCGGCGAGCGCCGCGGCCTTGTCGCGGGTACGCGAATGCAGCCACACGCGCCGCACGCCCAGGCCGGCCACAAACGCTTCCAGGTGCGTCTGCGCCTGCACCCCCGCGCCGACGATCAGCAGGTCACCGTCAGGTGCTGGCGCAAACGACTGCGCGGCCAGCAGCGATACCGCCGCGGTGCGGCGACCGGTCACGGTGGGGCCGTCGAGCATGGCCAGCCGCTCCCCGGTGTCGGCATTGGCCACGACTACCTCGCCGAGAATCGAAGGCAGTCCGCGCGCAGGATTGCGTGGATGCACCGTGATGTTCTTGGTCATCGCCAGCGTGCCGTTGCGGGCAGGCATTACCAGCAGCGTGCCGCCCTCGCCCACCGGCAAGGCGATACGCGGCGGCGCGCTCGCGGTGCCGGCGCGCAATTCGCCGAGCATGGCGGCAATGGCGGCGGCAAGCGCTGGATAAGGCAGGCGCGCGGCAGTAGCCGCGGCATCGAGCGGAACGATGGTCGCTGCGGACATGAGACCCCGGGAAGGCAATGAGAACGAAGGTGACGATTGTCGCCGAAGGCACGTGAAGCCGATAGCGCACGCGTGCTGGGCTGGGTCTACCTGTGTGTCCGCCCGCCGTGCCTGACTGCCGTTCACATCTGGCGCATCGCCATGACACATATTCACGCTGAATATCTGCCGCCAATATACGCACAGAATATTTATCGGACTTATGGATGGCTCAACGCCCGCGCTTGCGCCCGGACCCGCGCGCCTCCTCGCGTACGCCCGCGCCGCGCACTTCGATCGCCACGCGATCGAGCACGGTGCCGCCGGCGTCGACCAGTTCCACGCGATGCCGGCCCGGCCAGGGCAGCCACGACACCATGCCGCCGCGTGCCATCGGCCGGCCGTCCACGCGCCAGCCGACACCCCGGGCGGTGTCCCCGGCCACGCCGTCGGCATGGAACCAGATGCGTTGGGCGGCCGGCGGAATATCGGGATCGAGCGCGAACACGGTGCCGTCGGCGGGGCTGGCGATCGCGGCGCCGGCCGCGCGCGCGGGCGCACTGCCCACACTCACGCGCGTCAGGGCGGTGCCGGCCAGGAACACTTCCTCGCGCGCGGGTTCGAGGTCCTGGTCGAACGTCAGCGCCACGCGCCGCACGCCCGTCGGCATCGCCGGCGCGCGGCTCGGCACCGTGCCGTGCAGCGCTGCCATGACGTCGTGCCATACCGGCGCCGCGCCCGATACGCCCGACACGTCGTGCATGCTCGCGCCGCTGGCATTGCCGACCCACACGCCCACCGTATAGCGCTGCGACCACCCCACGCACCAGTTGTCGCGCATGTCCTTGCTGGTGCCGGTCTTTACCGCGGTCCAGAAGCGCGTGGTAAGGGGGCTGTCGAGCCCAAAGGTGCGCGCTCGCGCATGGCGGTCGGCGAGCACGTCCCCGATCACATAGGCGGCCGCGGGCAGCATCACCTGCGTGGGCGCGGCCGCACGCGCGTCGGCACGCAGGCGCGGCGGCGCATAGGCACCGCCATTGGCCAGCGCGCGATAGGCATTGGTCAGCGCCAGCAGCGGCACGTCGGCGCTGCCGAGCGCGAGGCTGTAGCCGTAGTAGTCGCCGGCCTGCGTCAGCGGCAGGCCGAGCGCCACCAGGCGGCGATGAAACCGGTACGGCGTGACCATGACCAGCGTGCGCACCGCCGGCACATTGAGCGATGCGCCGAGCGCCGCGCGCAGGCTGACCCAGCCCGCATAGCGATGATCGTAGTTCTGCGGGATGTAGAGGCCGCCGCCGGTCGGCAGGTTGACGGGCCGGTCGTCGAGCAGCGACGCCGCCGTGAGCCGGCGCTCCTCGAGCGCCTGCGCGTAAAGGAACGGCTTGAGCGTGGAGCCCGCCTGGCGCAGCGCGGCCGCGTGATCGACCTGCGCCGCCCCGGACAAGGTGCCCGAGGATCCGACGTAGGCCAGCACATCGCCACTGGCGTTGTCGATCACCACCACCGCGCCATCCTCGACGTTGCGCCCGGCCAGTTCACGCAGATGCCGGTCGAGGCTCGCCACGGCCACACGCTGGATCTCCGCATCGAGCGTGGAGACGATGCGCCGGGTTCCCGGCGCGCGTGCCACCAGCAGCCGTCCCAGGTGCGGCGCGAGACTGGCGCCAGGCGGCCGCCACGCGGCGGCGGCGCTGGCGCGCAGCAAGGCCAGTTCGGTAAAGCCGGCCAGGCCATCGCATTCGCGCGGCAACTGCATCTCGCGCAGGATGCCGCACGCGCGGCGCGAGACCTGCGCGGCGCTGGCATTGGGGGCGCGCACGAGCGCCACCGCGAGCGCCGCTTCGCGCGCGTCAAGCCCGCTCGGCACCTTGCCGAACAGCGTCTGCGACATCGCCGACAGGCCCACCAGTTCGCCGCGGAACGGCACGAGGTTGAGGTACGCCTCGAGGATCTGGTCCTTGGCCCAGCCACGCTCGAGCGAGGTGGCGCTGATCGCCTGACCGACCTTCTGGCCGAGCGTGCGGCCGTGTCCCGCGCGCAGGTCGGCGTCCAGCAGTCCGGCGAGCTGCATCGTCAGCGTGGAGGCGCCACGCGTGCGGGTGTTCCACAGGTTGGCCCAGGCCGCCGCCGCCACGCCCTGCCAGTCCACGCCGCTATGCGCGTAGAAGCGCCGGTCCTCCGACAGCACGATGGCGGTGCGCACGGCCGGAGAGATATCGGCCAGCGCGACCCAGTCGCCGCGGCGCGCCCGGAAGTCGTCGCGCACGCGCGCCACGGTCTCGCCATGGCGGTCGGTCACGATCACGTCGGTGCTGTGCCAGTCGGCCTTGACGGCCTGGAAGTTCGGCACCGCGAGCGCGGGCGTGGCCGCCAGCGACGCAACCGTGCAGATCCACCTGCAGAAGGCGAGCGGGCCGACGCGGCGCATGCGCTATGCCTCCCGCTCCGCCACGATGCCCGCCACCAGCAGCACCTGCGCAGCCGCGTAGAACCACCAGATGCCGAGCTGGTAAGTGTCGAACGCCGACAGAAAGCGCGAGGTGCCAATCAGTGCATCGGACACCACGAAGCACAGCGCGCCGAGCGCGGTCATCGGCGTCGGCAGCTTTGCCAGCAGCGCCGCGCATGCCATCGCCGCGAGCACGCACACATAGATCGTGACCGGCAGCATCAGCTCGCCGAGGTTGGGCCAGAACCGGCCCAGCATCGCGCCGGCCGCGCCGATCACCAGGCCACAGCCGACCAGCCGGTGCGGACGCAGGTCGGGACCGAGCGGGACCAGCAGCGCCAAATACGCCAGATGCGCGAGGAGGAACGCACCGAGTCCGCCGATAAACGAGATGCGCAACACCGGCATGGCGAGCAGGAAATCGCCGACCGACGACAGCAACAACGCCGCCATCAGCCAGCGGCGCTCGCGCACGTAGGGATGAAAGCGTGCCGCGCGCGCCAGCAGCAGCGTCATCGCGGCCTTCCACACCGGCTGGAAGACGATCTGCACCGTCGCCGACGATCCCGCGGGCAGTGCCATCGTGGCCTGCATCAGCATCACGCCGTACACGATGCCGGCCAGCGTGCCCGCGATCCACCACTCCCGCACGCGCGCGGGCATCTTCATTGCCAGCCAGCTCACGGACGCGCTCCCACAGTCAGACGCTCCACCGGCAGCGCGCCAAAGACATCGGGCGCATACATGGCTTCCACGCGCGCCGGCGGCATGGCGAATTCGCCGGCGTTATTGAGACGCACCGTGTATTCGACCGCGAACCCGCCCTTCGGCACATATGCGTAATAAGCGCGATATGCCTCCGGGGTGCGTTCGGTGAAGGTGGCGTAGCTCGTGCCCGCACCCTGGCCACGCGTGGCGATGGCCGAATCGCGTCCCAGCCCGCTACCGAGAATGGTCGCGCCGGTCGGTACCGGGTCGCTGACCACCACCCAGGTCATGTCCGCCTGGGCCTCGACATCGAGCCTGACGCGATAGGTATCGCCGCGCGACCATTTGCCTGCCACCGCCTGCTCCACCGGCGTGACGCTGCGGCGCACGCGGTAGCCCGCGGCAATCGGCTCGCGCAGCGGCACGGCCGCGAGCGCACGCACGGTGGCCCACGGACGTCCGCTGCCGGTGTGCTCGACCTGCAGCGTGCCCGGCGCCGCCGCCGGGGGTGACGCGGGTGACGAGGGTGACAGTCGCCCCGGGCCGCCCGCCGGCCACGCGAGGTCCACCATGCCGGTGGCCACGCCATCGCGCTGCGTGGCACGGCTCCAGTCGAAGCCGCGACTCTCGGTACCGAGAGTCGCGCGCGTGGTGCCGGCCACCGTCACACGCTCGTACGCCTGCGCATAGCGCGCAATCGCCAGCACGCCCCACGCGTTGGCCGTGGTGGTATTCCACGCACCGCGCGTCTGCCGGCCGAGCAGCCCCGTGACAAGCTGCGGCACGTCGTCCTTCCACCCCGGCAACTGCGCTGCCAGCGCCAGCAGCCGTGCCGCATTGACGTCGCCGTTGGCCATCAGCCACCACCAGTTGTCATCGCGTTCGGTCGAGAACGCCAGGCGCGTACCCTGCACCGTCAGGCGGCCGCGCAGCAGTTGCTGCGCCTCTGCCAGGCGTGCCTCGTGCTGCGGGATATCCGGCATGCGGGTCAGCAACGCGAGCCAGTCGATCAGCGCGGAAGTCGGCCATTGCGCGGGCAGGATCTGGATCGAGCCGAGCATGCGCGCCTGCGCATGGCCGGTGCGCGAGAGCGCTTCCAGCGCCGCGAGCTTGCGCACCTCGAGGTCCATCGTCGCCGACTGCGGCGCCCAGCGCGGCGGCTGGATGCGCCCTTCCACAAACGCGACCAGCCCGCGCTCCATTTGCTGGCGCTGTGCCTCGGGCACGCGCATCGGCAGCCCGGCGCGCACCGCCTCGTCGCTGACCGAGAGCAGGTAGGCCGTAAGTGGCACGCTGCCCGCGCTGGCATCGCTGGATAACGGGAAGTACGAGGCCAGGCCGTTGCCGTCGAGATACGACGGCAGTTGCGCCATCAACGCATCCCACGCCGTGGCATCGCCGAGGCCGATCGCCTTCGACGTACGCTGCTCGAGGCACGTGAACGGATACACGCGGAACCACTCGCGCACGCCCGGCATGCCGCCGGCCAGCGACGACTGCAGCGCCACCTGCAGGCCGCCGCGCAGCTTGCCGGCCGGGTCGGCCAGCGCTTCCGCCGGCGCCTGCACCGGGATCGACAGCGACGGCGCCAGCTGCGCGAGCGTGGCCTGCTGCACGGTCACCGGCACCGCCGGCACGATCTGCTGCGACAGCTTGAGCCGGTCGCTCGCATTGCCGGTGCCACGCTCGTTCGCCTGCACCTCCCACTGGATGGTGCCGCTGCGGCTATAGGCGAGCATCGCGGGCGCGGTCACGTCCCAGCCGATCTCGCGCGCCTCGCCGGCGGGCACCTGCACGGTCTGGGCCGGCAGCGTCTGGGCATCGACCAGCGTCGCCCTGGCGCTCGCTTCCACCGTCATCGCACGCTGCGTGGTATTGCGCAGCGTGAACATCGCGCGGTAGCGGTCGTCCTCGCGCACCAGCAGCGGCAGGCCCGCGATCAGCTGCAGGTCCTGCGTGGCGGCGATGGTGGCTCCGCCGCTGCCGAAGCGGCCCACGCCGAGGTCGGCCACGGCCACCAGGCGGAAGCTCGTCAGCGAATCGTTGAGCGGCACCTCGAGCGTGGCGCGTCCTTCGCCATCGAGCTGCACGCGCGGATTCCACAGCAGCAGCGTGTCGAACAGTTCGCGCGTCGGACTCTTGCCACCGCCGCCGCCGGCAGGCACGGCCTTGCGCCCATAGTGGCGGCGGCCGATGATCTCCATCTGCGCGGTCGAGGTCTCCACGCCATAGCTGCGCCGCTGCAGCATGGCATCGAGCAGGTTCCAGCTCGTATTCGGCATCAGTTCGAGCAGCGCCTGGTCGACCGCGGCAAAGGCCACCTCGCCATTGGCCGCGGGCTTGCCGTCCGGCAGCTTCACCTGCACGTTGACACGGGCCTTGCCGCGGACCGGATAGGACGTCTTGTCCGGCGTCACCGCCACGTCCAGACGCGCTGCCTCGTTGCCCACACGGATCTCGGCGAGGCCGAGGCGGAAGGCCGGCTTGGACAGGTCGACCAGCGGCGACGGCGCGACGTACTCGCGCCCCTCGCTGCGGAACGCGCGCCACCAGTCGACGGGCTGGCGCCAGCCCCACGTGAAGAACGAATACCACGGCACCTCGCGCAGGCGTCCGCGCAGCGACAGCACCGATACGTACACGTTGGGCCCCCACTCCGGCCTGACCTTGAGCCGCACGGTGGGATCGTCGCCGCGCAACGCGACCACCTGCGTATCGATTACGCCCTCGCGCTCCACCGCCACCAGCGCGGTCGCGCGGCGGAACGGCATGCGTACCTGGAACACGGCGGTCTCGCCGGGCGCGTAGGCTTTTTTCTCGGGAATCACGTCCATGCGGTCGTGGTTCTCGCCGCCGAACCACAGTTCACCCTGGCGCGTGACCCACACCGTGGTGGCGGCGCGCGACATGCGACCCTCGCTATCGCGCACCACGGCCACCAGTTCCACCTCGCCGGCCTGCGTGAGTGCCACATCGCAGTGGGCCCGGCCCTGGGCATTGGTGCGTGCTTCGCAAACGGTGCCGAGGTCCCTGCTCTCGCTGCGGTTGTCGTACTGGTAGAAGCCGCCCACCACGCGCTTGCGCGCCGAGGTGGTGATGCGCAGGCGCGCCTGGATCTGCACCGGCATGTCGGCCATCGGCTTGCCCTGCGTATCGAGCGCGAGCCCCTGCACGCCGATCTTCCGGCTGACCGAGACCCAGCTGCCGGCACGGATGCCGGCCACCACCGCCGCCGGCCACACCGGCACGGTCTGGCGCAGCGTCTGGATCTCGCCATTGGGGTCGGCAAAGCCCGCCTCGAGCACGAGGTCGTTGGCTTCCTCGATCTTCGGGAGGTCCTTCAGCGTAGCCTTGCCCGCGCCGTTACGGTCGAGCGTCACCGGGACCTTGTCCGCGACCAGCCGTTCCGACTCGGATGGCGACTCCTGCGCGGCATCCTCGTCGCCGGACGCGCTCTGCGCCTGTGCGCGCGGCGCGTCGAACGAAAAGTCGTCGTAGTCGGCAAAGGTCACGGCCTTGCGCCGCAGCAGCGCCGACAATTGCACCGGCAAGCCGGCAGCGCCGCCCCCCGACAGATAGTGGATTTCCATGCCGACCGGGACCGCGCCCGGCGCCACCAGGGCATTGCCCCTGGCCTTGGGATCTTTCTCGGCCTGCAGCGTGCCGGCGAGCACCGGCAAGCGGAACGCCTCGACGCGGAAACTGCCCGAGTCGAGCGACTGGCCATCGGCATAGACCAGCGCGGTGGAATAGACCCCGAGCTTCGCCGCCGGGGGAATCTGGAACGTGTTCTCGGCACTGCGCCCGCCGGTGGCGGTGACGCGCCATTGCAGCGGCACCTCGTAGGTCTGCCCGCTGCCCTGATGCGTGATCACGACCCTGGCGGGGCTGGCCCGCACCCCGCCGGGCAGGCCGAAGCCCTGCACGGTCTCGGTTCGCAACAGATGCTTCATCGAGACGGTCTCGCCCGCGCGCAGCAGCGTGCGATCGAATACGGTATGCGCGCGCAGCGTCTGCGTGGCGCTGGCGTCGGTCGGCACATTGAAGCGCCAGGTCTCGATGCCGCGATTCCACCCCGACAGCACGAAGGCCATATCGGCCTTGCCGCGCGCCTGGGGATGGTCGGCGGCGATGCGCGCCGAGACGAAATAGCCGTCCAGTCCGTTGGCGCAGCCGCGGCTGCGCACGTCCGGCAGGCGCGCAAAGCGGGCGATGCCGCTGGCGTCGGTGCGCCCCTCGGCCAGCAGCTTGCCGTCGCAGCCGCGCACGGCCACCGCGGCGTTGGCCACCGGCTTGCCTTCGTCGAGCGACGTCACCCAGGCCAGGCCGCTCATGTCCCCGTCGGCGGCACCGCGCGCGAGCTTGAAATGCACGCCCAGGTTGGTCACCAGCGCGGCGGTGCGCACGTACATCGGCGCCGGCTTGCCGAGCAGCGCGGCACCGAGTCGCGGCGACGCGATTTCGACCACATGGAAGCCCGGCTCCGGCAACGGGATGCCTACCACCTCGAAGGGCCGCGGGTCGCCCCCGGCGGGCCGCGGAATATCGAGCTTGCGAACACCGGGCGCGCGCTCCAGCAGCGAGACCGCGCGCGTCTCGATCCGCGGCGCGTTGCGCGGATTCCTCACGTCGTACGGCGAGTTGCCGGCAAGCACCGCATCGAGCTCCGGCCGGGTCCAGGTCTGTTCGTGCATCTGCCGCACCAGGCCAAGCCAGCGCAGGATGGCGCCATCGTCGTCGACCCTGAGCCGCGCCACGGTGCCGGCCTGCGCGCGCACGGTGGTCGCCGGCAGATCCGCTTCCACATTGCGCAGCGTCACCGGCAGCAGCGGCGGATAGTCGTCGGGCGCCTTGCCGCGCGGCACGTCGGCGAAGCGCTCGACCACGCCGAACGGTGCCGCGGCGAATTTGGCCAGCGGCGGCAACGCGCCCATGGTGACCTTGAGCGGGAACAGATCGGCGTTGCCCAGCGCGCGGCCGCTGTCGTCCTTGAGATCCTTCGGCGCCTCGATGGTCAGCGTCGCGTTTTCGGCGAACGGCGGCGGAAACGAGACCGACTCCACCAGCGCATCGGCCGGCAGGTCCGCCTCGAACGTCGGGTTGCGCGTGCCCTGGGGCGTCTTCAGCACGATCCGCTCGGCCGCCTTGCGCGGCACCGGGGCGGTGAAGGTGACGCGGAGCGGGCGCAACGGCGTGCAGGGTGCCTCGGCACGCTCGCGCTCGCAGGTGAAGCCGGCCGCAAATGCCTCGCGCACGGTGTAGTCGAAGCGCCGCGCCTCGCGCGTGGCAATGCCGGAGGGCGTGGCGATGCCGGCATCGAACACCAGCTGCATGCGCGCGCCGGCGGGCAGGCGCTGCTGGCACGCGAGCAGGTGGATCGCATCGGGGTTCTGCCTGGCGTAGTCGGTCCAGTAGATGGCGCGCAAGACCGTGTCCCGGTCCTTGCCACCGAGCAGCCGGACCGGAATGCGTTCGCCCAGGCCCTCGGCCTGGCACCACGTATGCGCCTGGATCGAGCCGGCCGTGGCCGCGCCATTGAAGCGGATGGCAAAGACCTGGTCCTCCTCGACCTGGCCACCGGACGGGCGCGCCGACAGCACGGTGGGCCCGCCGGTCTCGAAGCGGTATTCGGGCTTGCCGGTGTACCCCTTGCCGGCGACGCTGCGCAGGCCGCTGGCGATGCGCACGCTGCAGCGCACCCCGGGCGGCAGGTCCTGTTCGAAGTCGAACACCCAGTTGCTGCCATCGACCCAGCGCCCCTGGCCACTGGTATTGCCGCCCTGGCACGAGAGCGCGGCCGGAGCAGTCGCCTTGAGGTCGCCCATCGGCACCATCGGCTCGTCGAAGCGGATCGCCACCTGACGCACCCGCGGCACGACCCCTTCGGGGGAAAAGCGGGTGATCTGCGCCGCCCATGCCTGACCGGCCGCGCATATCGTGGCCAGTGCGGCAAGCCCGACGGTGACGATTCTTTTCATGCTTGTCCCCTCCCCCTGATGGCACCCGGCGAGCGTGACATGGGGCGATGGCAAGCGCAAGTCTGCGCACATTCCGGCGCCGCCGGATAGCTTTTTCAGCGCAAATGTGACAGCGGCAGCTGTCCCTCGCGCTTGAGCGCGGTCAGCACGATATTGGACCGGACGCTTTCCACGCCGGGGACGCGCATCAGCTTCTTCATGGTGAAGTCGGCCAGCGTGGGCAGGTCGGGCACCACCACGCGCACCAGGTAGTCGGCCTCGCCCGCCACCGAGTAGCACTCCTGCACCTCGTCGAGCAGCAGGATCTCCTCGCGGAACCGCTCCACCGCGGTGTCGCCGTGGTGGGCCAGCTTGACGCTGATGAATACCAGCACACCCAGGCCCAGCGCCTGGTGCGACAGGTTCACCCGGTAGCCGGTAATCACGCCGTCGGACTCCAGACGGGCGATGCGCCGCCCCACCTGGCTCGGCGACAAGTGCACGCGCTCCGCCAGTTGCTGGTGGGTGGACCGGCCGTCCACCTGTAGGGCGGCCAGCAGGGCGAGGTCATAGGGATCGAGGTCGGTCATACGCAAATCCCGCATTTAGATAGCCGCAGATGCAGATTATATGCATTGGCGGCCAATTCGCTGTGGATTTTGCGGCCAGATCGCGCCCTCTCCTCGCTAGACTACGCAGTAATTCCGCATCGCTGGAGCCGTAGAGATGACCCCTTCCGCCACCGCACCCGCCGCCGCACCCGCCAGCGCAGGCGCGACCGCCGAGTTTGCCGGCACCATGACCGACAAGCTGCGCGAGCAGTTCGAGGCCGGCCTGCTGTCCGGCCAGGCCCTGCGCCCGGACTTCACCATCGCCCAGCCGGTGCACCGCTATACCAGCACGGACCACGCGGTCTGGCGCCAGCTCTACGAACGGCAGGCGGCCATGCTGCGCGGCCGGGTCTGCGACGAATTCCTCGACGGTCTGGCGACGCTCGGCATGGACAAGGATCGCGTACCCGACTTCGAAGCGCTCAACGAGACCCTGATGCGCGCCACCGGCTGGCAGATCGTGGCGGTGCCCGGGCTGGTGCCCGACGAGGTCTTCTTCGAGCATCTGGCCAACCGGCGCTTTCCCGCCAGCTGGTGGATGCGCAAGCCCGAGCAGCTCGACTACCTGCAGGAGCCGGATTGCTTCCATGACGTCTTTGGCCATGTGCCCCTGCTGATCAACCCGATCTTCGCCGACTACATGGAGGCGTACGGCAAGGGCGGTCTCAAGGCGGCCGGCCTCGGCGCGCTCGACATGCTGGCGCGCCTGTACTGGTACACGGTGGAGTTTGGCCTGATCCGTACGCCCGCCGGCCTGCGCATCTATGGCGCCGGCATCGTGTCGAGCCAGGGCGAATCGGTCTACAGCCTCGATGCCGCGAGCCCCAACCGCATCGGCTTCGACGTGCGCCGCATCATGCGCACGCGATATCGCATCGACACCTTCCAGAAAACGTATTTCGTGATCGACAGCTTCGAACAGCTGTTCGACGCCACGCGGCCGGACTTCACGCCGCTGTACCCGGCACTGCGCGCGCTGCCGACGCTCGGCGCCGGCGACATTGCCGACGGCGACCGCGTGCTGCACACCGGCACGCGCGAAGGCTGGAGCGACAGCGACGACATCTGACCGTCTCCTGCCGTTGTGAAACAATGCCGGCATGCCGGCCATCGGACCGCACCCGTCCGCTGGCCCGGCGGGCCGGTTTTCCGTTTGCCGAAGTCTTTCCGATCGAGCCCATCATGACTCCTCTCTCGCCAGAGGCTCGCGCGAGCCTGCTTGCCGGCCTGCCCGGCTGGACGCCCGTAGCGGGCCGCGACGCCATCCAGAAATCGTTCCGTTTTGCGGACTTCAATGCCGCGTTCGGGTTTATGACGCGCGTGGCGCTTCAGGCCGACAAGGTCGACCATCATCCGGAGTGGTTCAATGTCTACAACCGGGTGGACATCACGCTGTCCACGCACGACGCCGACGGCCTGACCCAGCGCGATATCGACCTCGCCACCTTTATCGAGTCCGCCGCGGCCCCGCTCGCGCGCTGATCCGCCGCGGCCGCCGGGCCGGCCCGCAAAGGGCCACAGCCTGTTAGGTCGCTGAAAGGCAGGGCCCTGTACAATCGGCAACATTGTCGACTTGCCCCGGGCCCCTGCCGGCGTGACAGTCGGCACGTGCCCATCGAGACCTTCAGAGCCATGCGTATCCTGCTGATCGAGGACGACCGTCAAATCGCCAGTGGCGTCGAAGCTGGCCTGTCCCGCGCCGGCCATCAGGTACGCGTGGTCCATGACGGCGTCTACGCCACCGACCATTTGCTGCGCGACCAGCACGACCTCGTCATTCTCGACCTGGGCTTGCCCGGTATCGACGGCATGACGCTGCTGGCACGTTACCGCGCGCGCAACCGCACCACGCCGGTCCTGATCCTGACCGCCCGCGACGAACTCGAAGACAAGCTCTCGGGCCTGAACGCGGGCGCCGACGATTACCTCGTCAAGCCTTTCGCCCTGCCTGAGCTGGAGGCACGCGTGCGCGTGCTGCTCCGGCGCAGCCAGCACGGCGAGGCCGCGCCGGAGCGCGATGTGCGGCTTGGCCGCCTGCGCCTGTCGGGCAACGATCGCCGCATGTTCGTTGATGGCCGTCCGCTTGAATTGTCGCCGCGCGAATTCGCGGTGCTGGAGCTGCTGCTGCAGCGCCAGGGCCGTGTGGTCAGCAAGGCGCAGATGCAGGACCACCTCGCCACGTTCGCGCATCCCGCCGGGGAAGGCGGCGATACGGTTGGCGATACCGCAATCGAAGTCTATGTGCATCGTGTCCGCAAGAAGCTTGAAGACAGCGATGTGGAAATCGTCACCGTGCGCGGCTTCGGCTACCTGCTGCAGATGCGTGCGGGACACTGATTCCGCGGTGCGCGTGCGCCGCGGCCTGCCGTTGCCATCCTGAGACAAGCCGTCCGTCATGTGGCCGCGTCATCAACCGCCCTCGACTTCAGCACCCGCGTCGACGTCGTCACCTGCGTCCGGTGGCACGCGTGCGCGCGGTGGCCAGCGCGTCTCGACCAATCCCAGCCTGCGCATCCACCTGCTGCGCGCGCTGGCCACGCCGCTGTTCGCGCTGGTACTGACCAGCGGCTCGCTGTCGTACTGGCTGGCCGCGCACTACACCACCCAGGTGTTCGACCGCGCGCTCTACGGCGTGGCCAACAATATCGCGCAGCAGATCCGCATTGCCGGCCCGCGCCTGGAACAGGACATCCCGATGATCGCCCAGACGCTGGTCGAGGCCGAAGGCAGCGACCGCATCTACTGGCGCATCCACGGCCCCGACGGCCTGATCGGCGGCATGGACACCTGGCTTGGCTACGGCACGGGACAGACCTCGCTGCACGACGCGCGGCTGTTCTATGCGTGGTTCAGCGGCCGCCAGGTGCGCGCGGTACGGCTGCCGGTCACGCTGCCGAGTCCGGCTACCGATGAACTGGGTACGTCGGCCGAGGGGGTGGCCCCGCGCGGCCCCATCGTGGTGGAGGTGGCCGAACTGCTCGACCGCCGCGAAACCGCCGCCAATGAAATCCTGCTGTCGGTATCGGTCCCGCTGCTGCTGCTGTTGCTGCTGGGCAGCCTGATCCTGTCGCACGTGCTCAAGGAAGAGCTGGTGCCGCTGCAGATCCTGACCGACAAGCTCAACCGGCAGACCGCGCGTTCGCTCGCCGCGCTCGACGAAACGCAGGTGCCGGCCGAAGTGGAACCGCTGATTCGCGGCCTCAATGCGCTGCTGTCGCGCCTGCGCGATGCGCTCGATGCGCAACGCAAGTTCATTGCCGATGCCGCCCACCAGTTGCGCACGCCGCTGACGGCGGTCAAGCTGCATGCGGATCGCGCCGTGGAGGCCGATACGCTCGACGTCGCGCGGCACGCGCTGCGCGAAGTGCAGACCGCCGCGGACCGCGCGGTACGGCTGTCGAACCAGCTGCTGTCGCTGGCGCGCGCGGAGCCGGGTCTGTCGCTGGAGCGGCTCGGGCCGGTCGAGCATTTCGACCTGGCCGAACTCGCCTTCGAGATCGGTGCCGAATGGGTGCCACAGGCTCTGGCGCGGCGCATCGACCTGGGCTTCGAGATCCTGCCCGGCCCCACCTTTACCGGCGGCGCGCCTGCCACGGTACGCGGCAACCGCCTGCTGATGCGCGAGGCGCTCAGCAACCTGATCGATAACGCGGTGAAGTATGTGCCGGCCGGTGGCCGCATCACGGTGCGCGCCGGCGGCGAGACCATGGGTCATCGCGGCATGGCCGTGGTGATGATCGAGGACAACGGGCCCGGCATTCCGCCAGCGCGGCGCGATGAAGTCTTCAAGCGCTTTTTCCGCGGCGACGACACCCCGGGCGTGGCGCGGCAGGCGGCGCCGAGCGGGGCCGGCCTGGGGCTGGCCATCGTGCATGAAATCGTCACGCTGCATCAGGGCACGATTCGCATCGAGGATGTGCCGGCCACCGTGCCCGAGCGTGAGAGTGTGCGCCAGGCCGATCGTCTGACCGAGACGACGTCGGTGCATGCCGGCGCCGATGAGGGCCGGGCCGACGAGAGCATGGCGACGGCCGAGGGTGGCGAACCCGCGCCGCGCCGCCCGTCGATGCGCTTCGTGATCCGGATCCCGTGCGAGGCCGCCGGCACCGGCGCCTGAGTGGCGGTTGAACCGGCCCGCGGGTCCCGCCCGGCGCCGTCACCGGTCCGGCCGTAGCCCGCCGCTTACTTCTTCTTGCCGCGTGTCTTCGGCGCGAGCAACGTGCCGCGGCATTGCGGGCTGCCGCAACGGCATTCGAATTCTTTCTTGAGCTTCCTGGTGTACGGTTCGTCGATCACGAGGCCATAGTCGTAGAACAGCTCCTCGCCCGGCGCGATATCGCGCAGCGCGTGGATATATACGCGGCCCTTCTTCTCGCGCGCCTCGCAGTTCGGCTCGCACGCGTGGTTGATCCAGCGTGCGCGATTGCCGCCGTACTTGGCATCGATCACGCTGCCGTCGTCGAGGCTGAAGTAGAACGTGTGGTTGGGATCGTCCGGATCGTGCGGATGACGCTTGAGCGCTTCCTTCCAGGAAATATGCTCGCCCTTGTATTCGATGATGCGTTCATCCTCGGCAATGGCGCCGATCGCGTACACGCCGCGGCCATGCACGCCCGACTGGCGCACCTCGATACGGTCGCTCGCGGTCTTCTTCTTGTCCGCTTTCCTGACATCCTTGCCGGACTTGCCGGACCTGATGTCCTTGTCCTTCTTGCCGTCACTGTCCGTATGCTTGCGCACGCCCTTGTCCGCCATGTTCCGTCCCGAATGGTAGAGCGCCGGGGAAATCCGGCGCGCATCGAATGATACCTGCGTGGCATGACAGGAACGATGTCGCCACGCAGGCACGATGCAGTTACCACACCGCGTTACCACACATAGCGGGCGCCGAGGCGTAGCGCGTATTGCTCGAAGTCGCCCGCGGCACGGCTGCCCGATACGTTGGCCCACGCCGACCAGCGCCGGCTCAAGGCACCCTGGACCCCCAGCTTCAGCTCGTAGCGCGAGGCCGGATAGAGTTCACCGACCGGGACCTCGCCGAACGTCATGGCGTTGCCGGTACGCGTATGCCACCAGTTGAAAGCGAGCGATACCTGCGCATTGCCGCCGCCTGCCGTGGCGAACTGGCGGCGGCCACGCAGGCCGACGCGCGTGATCGAGCCGTCCGCGCCGCTCGCGCTCACGCGTGTGCCGTTGGCCTCGGTGACGTCGTCGTGGCGCGCATCGAGGTACAGCCACTGGACCTGGGGCTCGACCACCCAGCCCTGGCCGAGCGGAATGCCGTAGCCGGCCTCGCCCGATACCGCCCAGCCCTGATGGCGATAGCGCACCGTCGGCAGCTGGTCGCCCTGCACGCGATTGCTGAACCAGCCGTACTGGACCCAACTGTCGACGTAGGCACCATGCCGACGCGTATCGTCCGCGAACCACGTAGCGTAGCCCCCGGCCTGCCAGCCCTGCACCTGGCCGGTGGCGCCGGCCGTGTTGCCGAGTGCCGCGCCACGGCTGCTGGCATGGCCATAGCCGCCCATGGCTCCCACATGCAGGCGGCCGGCGGAGCCGAGCTGCCATTGCGCGAGTTCCAGGCCTCCCTGCAAGCCCAGCACGTCGGTACTGGCCTGCAGGCCGCCCTGGTCAGGCTGAAGGCCGGCACGCACGCGTTGGGCCCATGTGCGCAGCCACGTTGCGCGTGGATAGGCGCCGGGGTGGCCCGCGTCGCGCTGACCTGAGTCGGCCCCCTCGCTACCGGAGAGCCCCCCATCGTCTTCACGGTCTTGCAGGCTGTGCACAAACATCTGCGCGGCCATCTGCCGGTTGGCAAGATAGGTGGCCACTTCGGGCCGGTACACCGGTCGTGCCACCGGGATAGCGTCGGCGGGCGCTGCCGCGGCGGCGAGCGACGCCGAGGCTGCCCCGGAGTCGGCGCGCGCCGGCGCGGCGGAGGTCGTCCCGGAGGGCGTCGCGGCTGTTGCCTCGGGCGTTGCCGCCGGCGTTACCTGTGAAGTCGCTTCGGCGGTCCGACCGGCTGCCGATCCGGACGATGGTTCGGGTGTCCGGACCTCCGGGGAGGGCACCAGCGGCGCAGCCGGGGTGGGCGGCGCAGCCGGGGTAGGCGGCGCAGCCGGAGCGGGCGGCGCAGCCGGAGCGGGCGGCGCAGCCGGGGTGGGCGGCGCAACCGGGCTGCGCCGCACCCGGGGGTCGATGTCCGACTCTACCTGCTTCGGCCGCACATACCACTGGCCATCGTGCGGGTCCGTCACGCCACCGTGGTACAGCTGGTACTCATAGGGTCCCGCCACGACGCGGCCATCCAGTACAAACACACCGGCCGGCGAACGCTGACGGTCGGCGACGGCGATCACCTGAATACCGTCGGTCCTTGCCTTGGCTTGCACCGCCGCGCTGCCCACCGCCTGCAGCGTGACCCGCGTGGCACCGCTGCCGCGCGTGACGGATGAAACCTCGAGCCGGTCGCCGCGCCTGTTCATGACATCATCGTCGAGCACGACATCGAGCTGCACCCGCCCGCCGTTCGACACATAGTCTCCCTGCACCCGCAGGCGATCGCCTACCACGCCGTTGACCATATTCACGTTGCCGCGGTTATCGAGCCCACCCGTCATGCCGAACGTCACCGGCACGCCGCTGCCGGCGCCCGACGACGAGCCGCCGAGGCGGATCTCGCCATGGTTCCGCACCAAGGCTTTCACCGCGCCATGGCCGGAGAGTATCCCGTCCGCCTGCACGGTAAGGGCCCCGCCGCCGCTCAGCGCGCTCTGCGCGTGCGCGCTGTCGCCCACCATCAGGGTACCGGCCGCCACCGTGGTCGGACCGCTGTAAGCATGCTCGCCGTTGAGCACCAGCGTGCCGGGACCGGCCTGGACCAACGCGCCGGGGCCGCCGATGGCTCCGCTGGCAGCATCGAGGGTCACCACGTCGGCGCGGTTGACGATCAGCGTGCCGCGGTTGTCGATCGGCCCGATGACACTGCCCGTGGTGCCCCCGTCGCCGAGCTGTAGCGCCCCTTCGCGAATCGTGGTGCCGCCGGCAAGGGTGTTGGCGGCGGTCAGCACAAGCCGGCCGGCGTCGGTCTTTTCAAGACCGCCCGCCCCTTCCAGGGGCGCGGCAATGGTGGCCGTCATCGCGACGCCGGCCGCACTGCCGTCACCAACACGGATCACCGTCTTCGGCTGCGCGGTGGCCAGGGCCTGCCCCGTGAGCACATACCCGTCGACGGCGAACTGCATGCCGCCGGTCACCACCGGGCCCTCGGCGTTATCCACCGCAACCGTTCCCGGCGCGCCCTGGAACACGGCAAAGCCATCGCGGTACCAGCCGCCGTTGACCGCGCCGGTACTGTCGGCCCAGTCGTTGCCGTGCGCCGCAGCGGACCATGTGCCGCTGCCACCGTCGACGCGGCCATCGTTCAGGCCACGGCCGCTGCCGCCATCCCAGAACGTCAGCGAAGACATGCCCTGCCGGTTGACCAGGTTGACCTGGCGCGGCACGACGGTCTGCACATGGAGTGTGCTGGCCGCCGTACCCGCCGGCAGCGTGCCGATTTCCAGGCCGCGATCGTCGAGCGTGCCGCCATAGTCGATCAGCCGGTAGACGCCGGGTCCGAACTGACCGCCCGCGGAAGCCGCCACGTTCAGGGTACCGTCGAGACGCACGTTGCCGCCCACCTTGATGAGGTCGTTCAGGGCGCCGCCCACGGTATCGGCCTGGCCCAGCTCGTAGTCGAGCACGGTACCCGGAGACAAGGCCAGGTCGCCAGCAATCGTCAGCGTGCCCGCGCTGGCGCCTGGCGCAATCCGGCCGCCCGGCTCGACGGCCACCTTGCCGCCGACCGTACCGGTGCCGGCCAGCGTTGCATCGTTATTCACGGTGGTCAACGGGCTGGCGATGCCGCCATCCACGCGCAAGGTCCCGCCGCGAACGTGCGTCGCACCCGTGTAGGTGTTTCTTGCACTCAGCACGATGGTGCCGTCACCGGTCTTGGTGAGATCGCCTGCGCCGTCCAGCACACCGCGAAATTCGGTGGAATAGCCATTGCTGTCGAGCGTGCCGCCTTGCTCGCGCAGCGTCGTCTTGCGACCGAGAAAGCCAAAGCCGCCGGACAGGTAGCGCAGCGTGCCGCCATCGAAGACGATCGGGTTGCCAAGTGTGCCGAGCTGGTTCGGGCGGGAGAACTCGAGCACCCCGCCATGCAGATAGGTGGTGCCGGTGTAGGTGTTGTCCGCACTCAGATGCAACACGCCGTCGCCATGCTTGGCCAGGCCGCCGGGGCCGGTGAGCCGGCCGGCGATCTCCAGCGCCTCCCGTTTGTCGACCCTCGCGGCGGTGATGCCGTCGAGCACGATGTCGCCGGTTGTCGCCAGCTTGCCGGTTCCGGTGACCTGGGCGCCATCGCGCAGCGACACACCGCGGGCATCGATCGTAAAATGGCCGCCGGAGCCTTCGAGCGTGCCGCCGTCGTGCACCGTGACCCGGCGGGCAAGCAGGCGCGACAAGTGGTTGCCGCTGAGCGTGCCGCCCGCGTTGACGACCATACTGCCGGCGTCGGCGACGCCAAAGCTCGCATTGTCCGCGAGCGTGAAGCGGCCGCCATTGACCGTGGTATTGGCCTGCACCGCCGACCCGACGGCGATACCGTTGTCGGCGCGGATCACCCGGTGGAAGACGACCTCGCCCGCTCCCGTCTTGGCGATGGTCACGGTCTCGCCGGGCTTGGAGGCAACCGGGTCGCCGAAGACGATCCGCTGGCCGGCATCGGCATTGAGGTTCAGTACCGCACCAGGGCCGAGGAACACCGCGTTGGGTTCTCCAGGTCGCTGCTCCGGCGGCAGGCCCGGCCGCTGCCTGCGCACCAGTCCCTTGCGCACGAGCCGCCCATACCTCGCCAGCGGTCCCTGGCGGTTTCCCTCGAAGACGATCGAGCCCTTGCGCGCATCGAGACCGAAGGTCCCTGCCTGCACCGCGACGGCCGCGCCGGTCTCGAGCACGGTGTTGTTGATGACCGCGACACCGCCATTGCCCGCCACGACGTTCATGACCGTGCCGGGGCCGCTACCGGCCAGCGAGAAGACGCTGCCCGCGTCGCCCGACAGGCCTTCGAAACGGACGCCATCGAGCTCGATGGTCGCGGTATGGGTGCCGCCCAGGTCGTGAAACAGTCCCTCCTTGCTAAGGCCGCTCTGGCCGAAGGTCGTATTGGAAATGCCGACATTGGTCTGTTTGGCCGTGTCCTTGTCATAAAAAAGTCCTGAATCTGTCCCACGAATAATCTGGTTCCCGCGGCCTTCTATTTTCAGCCCGGCACGGCCCGAAATATCGGGGCGCACCCGGCCGCGCCAGGACGTAATGCCAGCCAGCGAAAGACCGAACGGCAGCAGGCTTGGGAGTGGCGCCGGGCGAATGACCTCCATTGGCGGGCGCACGGACGACGGGTGATGGGCTTGCGCCGACGCGGCCGAAGCCACCATGCAAGCGGCGGCATGGATCGCGGTCGCGGTGAGCCGGTGGCGGCCCCTTTGTAGCGGGCGCCCGGAGGCGGCGACGGGGTGTAACAAGCCGGGTACGGAGAGCGTTCTATTCATCGTTTTTCCACCTTTGGGAAAAGGCAGTAATAAATAAAGCGCCAATTAATATCTAAAACGGTTGTTATGCGTCCATCATAGATCCGCCAGTAATAGAGATATTAAACAGGCCTATATCAAGATAAATTCCGATATTTTCCGAATTACGTTCGGAAAAGGCTGAGACGGAGGCGGCGAGATTCGCGCGATGTGGATAACCACCCCTGCGGCTGTGGAAAAGTACGCGGATTCGGTGTGGGTTCCCTGGGGCTGGGATGGGGATGTATACGGAACAAGTTGGAGGTATACCTCGCCTGCCCTCATACCAATGGCTGAGTCATCCCCGCCGGCCAACACGCCGTCCCTGTGGTTACCGTATACGCAAGTCCTTGATCTGTCTGATGTATACGTGGTTATCCACAGATCAGGGCGACGTTTACCTATCACTACTATCTGTATACATGAAAGAAAGATGTAAACCGAAAGCACGAGACCGGTCCCGAGCGTCGTATACGCTCGGAACGCCCCGTTCTGAATGACGCGTCCGGTTGCCCTGCGCGGAAAATCGTGACGGATGAAAAAGCGGGCGGATCTGTGTCCGCGACGCGACAGCCATCGCATGCGCTGGCGTGGCCTGGAACGCGCGTATACGTCGCGACTGGCCGTCTCGACTGGGGCGAGACTGGGTCGCGGCCGGCGTCGCGAGCCGTGATGAGCGCGCCAGGCCGGCCCCGAACGGGCCAAAGGCCGCAACACGCGCCAGAGGCCTCAGAGGCGCCGCAAGGCGCCCAGGGACGTCCGCGCGTCCCCGAGCCCCCGGGATGGGCCTGCGCGACGCTGAGGGCCTCCTGGCGCCTCCTGCGGGCATGCGCGAGCCGGGCGGCCGTATACCGCACTGCGCTGGCCTCGCACGCGGCGCCCATACCTCGCGCCATGCCGGCCCCAGGACGGCGCCAAAGCCTTCCCGAAAGCGCCCGCATTTCCTCAAACCGACCGCCTCACCCGGCGGCGCTGCGCGCATTCGTAACATTCTCGTCCCGGTGCGCCTTGTCCGACACGGTATGATGTTGCCCGCGGCGTCTTTGCCGAGGCGGGTTCCAGCCGGATCCGCCCAGGCGGGCGTCTGTGATTTTTCAACTCGAGACGGAGTGAAGCATGACGAAAACCGAACTGATCGACGCGATCGCTGCTGGCGTGGACGGTCTGACCAAGGCCAAGGCCGAACAGGCCCTCAACGTAACCCTGAACGCCATCATGGAAGCCGTGGCCAAGGGCGACACGCTGAGCCTGATTGGCTTTGGCACGTTCAGCCAGGGCGAGCGCGCCGAGCGCATGGCCCGTAACCCGCGCACCGGCGAGGAAATCAAGGTCGAAGCAGCCAAGACCGTGAAGTTCAAGGCGGGCCAGAAGTTCAAGGACGCCGTCAATCAGTGACGCTGGCCGGGCCGTCGCATGACAGCCCGCCCACATGACCCCGCCATGCCGCCACCGGACGCCTCGCCGGGTGGGGTGTGCGCCAGGCGGGGAACGTTATCCACAGAGGTAGCCCGGCTCCGCGCCGCGGACTACCGCACAGGCGGCAGCCTGCTTGTGAAGGCTGCCACGACATGCTGAAGAACGGCGCTCGCACAAGGCCAGTACTTGCCTCGTCGGGGCCGACGCCCGAAGTGCCTCCCATGCTGCCGCGCCGGTTTTCCGCCAGATTTCCACAGCGTTATTCACAGCGCTTTCCACACAAGCTTCCACAATCTTCTCCACAGGGCCTGGGGCGCTTGTTTCAGGCCGTGTTGACGGTCTCGGCGGTCGCTGTGCTGTGTGGTTGCGCCACCCCGATCAAGCCGGCGCGACCCCAGGCCGCGCCCCTGCCCGACCGCGAACAGATCGCCACCACCCCGGGTGCAACCCCGCGCGAGCGCATCGTCGAGATCGCACGCGAGGAATGGCAGCGCTGGGGCGGCCAGGTAGTACGCATCGGGCGCGACGACACCGCGTGCGTAACGCGCAGCCCCCTGCCTGCGCCTCTGATACCCGCCCTCGATGCCGATGCGGGCGGCGCCGACACTGCCGGCGCGCCATCCGCCGATACCGAAGCCGACGCAGGCAACGATCCCAATTGCATCCGCTTTCCCGATGGCACCGGCATGGAGGCGACCGCGCAGGGCTGTGCGATGGCGCAACGCTACTGGCATATCGTGGGCCAGTCGCCCAACTGCCAGCAGATCACGCAGGGTGCGTGGGCCTGGTCGGCCGTCTTTATTTCATGGGTCATGCGCAAGGCGGGGCTCGATGAACGTCAATTCCTGACCGGCCAGTCACATTCGATGTATGTGGTGGATGCGCGCGACGGCATCCTGCCTGCGCCGGCCTTCCATATCGAACCCGTTCCCGCGCTGCCACGACCCGGCGACGTGATCTGCGCCGCGCGCGGGCGCGACAAGTACATCGAGGATCCATCGGAAATCCGCTTTGGCACCACGCCCATGCATTGCGATATCGTGGTCGAGGTCGATCCCGCCGCGCGCGAGGTGCGGGCGATCGGCGGTAACGTCCAGCAATCGGTGTCGATGGACGTGATCGAACTCGGCGACTCCGGCAAGCTCGACCCGTTTACCAACTCGCATACGCCCTGGCTGCTGATCATGCGCAACAACCTGCAGTAGCGACGGCACTGTGGTCATCGGTATGAGAAATCAAGCCATGCGAAATGCGTTACGGGACATTAATCTCACGAATGATAAAGCGGTAAAAGGAGCTTCTGCATGACCTCCCTTTGTATCGTTGGCGCGGGCGCCATTGGTGGCTTTATCGCGGCCCGCATGGCGCGCGCGGGTCATCCGGTCAACGTGCTGGCCCGCGGCAAGACACTCGCGGCGCTGCAGGCGCGCGGCATCACGCTGATCGACCAGGCCGGGCAGGCGAGCTATCCGGTCCGGGCGGAGGGCGATCCGGCCCGGCTCGGACCGCAGGACATCGTCTTGCTCGCGGTCAAGGCGCCCGCCCTGCCCGAGCTGGCCCAGCGCATCGCGCCCCTGATCGGCCCGCATACGATCATCGTGCCGGCCATGAATGGCGTGCCATGGTGGTTCTTCGAAAGGCCGGGCCCGTTATCGGGCGAGCGCCTGCAGACCGTGGATCCCGATGGCCGCATTGCGCACGCGCTGCCGGTCGCGCAGGTCGTCGGGTGCGTCGTGCACCTGTCGGCGTCGAGCCCGGAACCCGGCGTGATCCGGCATGCTTTCGGCGCCAGGCTGATCCTCGGCACGCCCGCGGGCGGCCCGGACCCGCGCGTCGATCGCGTGGCGGACCAGCTGCTGCAGGGCGGCATCGAGATCGAACGTAGCGAGGCCATCCAGCGCGACGCGTGGTTCAAGCTGTGGGGCAATATGACGATGAACCCGGTGTCAGTGCTGACCGGCGCCACCTGCGACCGCATTCTGGATGACCCGCTGGTGGCCCGCTTCTGCCTCGACGTCATGGCGGAGGCCAGCCGCATCGGCGAGGCAATCGGTTATCCGATTGCGCAGAGCGGTGAGGACCGCTGCCAGGTAACACGTCGCCTGGGGGCGTTCAAGACCTCGATGCTGCAGGATGCCGAGGCCGGACGCGTGCTGGAGATCGATGCGCTGGTGGCGTCGGTACGCGAGATCGGGCAGCGCGTGGGCATTGGTACGCCAAACCTCGATGCGCTGCTGGGGCTGGTGCGTCTGCATGCGCAGACCAAGGGCCTGGGCTGAAGCCGGTACGGTGCGGCTTCAGTTGCCGTCGAAGCGCAGTTCTTCCTGCACCGGTTCGTGCGCGGCTTGGCTGGCAGGCAATAACGCGCTGACGCGTACCCCGAGCAAACGGATGCGCCGGTCGAGCGGAATGCGCTTGAGGCATTCGGTCGCGCCGCGCCGGATCGCGCCGCCATCGGCGGTATGGGCGGTCAGCGTGAGGTCGCGCGTGACCGTCCTGAAATCGTCGAAGCGCAGCTTGATGCCGACGGTGCGGCCCACATAGCCCTTGCGCCGCAAGTCCTCGGCCACGCGCATGCAGAGTCTGGTGAAGGCTTCCGACAGGGCCGGGCGGTCGTGGCGCGGATGCAGGTCGCGCTCGAAGGTGGTCTCGCGGCTCATCGATTTGGGCTCCGAACTCACCACCACCTGGCGCTCGTCGTGGCCCTGCGCCACCTGCGCAAGCCACGCCGCATAGTTGCGACCGAAGTGGGTCTGCAGCAGGCCGGGATCGGCATGGGCGAGATCGCCCACGGTGCCGATGCCAAGCGCGGTCAGCCGGTCTGCCGCCTTGGGTCCGATGCCATTGACCTTGCGCGCCGCCAGCGGCCATATCCGGGTCGGAATATCGGCGGGCGTCAGGATGGTCAGGCCATCGGGTTTGTCGAGCTCGGAACCGATCTTGGCCAGCAGCTTGTTGGGCGCCACGCAGATCGAGCAGGTCAGCCCGGTCGCGGCATGCACGGCCGCCTTGATCTGCGCCGCGACCGCCGCGACCTCGCCCGGAACATCAGTCAGATCAATATAGATCTCGTCGATGCCGCGGTCTTCTATTTGTTGGGTGAATGTTCTGACGGCGGTCTTGAAGCGCTGCGAGTAGTGCCGGTAGGCATCGAAGTCCGGCGGCAGCAGGATTGCGTCCGGCGCGAGCCTGGCCGCCTTCATCATGCCCATGGCGGAGAACACGCCCAGTGCGCGCGCTTCGTAAGTCGATGTCGTGACCACGCCGCGGCCGGCGTAGTCGCGCAGGCGCGCATAACGCCGGGTACCGTCGGCCAGGGTTTCGGGAATGGCATTGCGCCCGCCCCCGATCACTACCGCCTGGCCCCGCAGGTCCGGATACCGCAGCAGCTCTACCGACGCGTAGAACGCGTCCATATCGAGATGTGCGATGCGCCGCGCGGCCAGGGTCATGGCGTCACTGGGTTACTGTATAAATGTACAGTATAAAACCGCCATGACATCAGCGGCAGAAATCATCCATCCTAACTTTTACCGCGCATCATTACTGGCTTCGATAATCGGCGCCGCCGGCCGCCGCGATCGCCAGAAGCCTTCCGCCGCGTAGAGCAGCAGCGATACCCAGATCAGCGCATAGCCGATCTGCTTCTGCTCGGGAAACGGTTCATGCCACAGCCAGATCCCGAGCAGCAGTTGCAGGGTCGGACCGGTGTACTGCAGCAGGCCGAGCAGCGAGAGCGGCAGGCGCCGGGCACCGGCCGCGAAGAACAGCAGCGGCACGGCGGTGATGGGCCCCGCCAGCAGCAGCAGGACCTGCGTACCTGGTGCTGCGTGCCGCGTGGTGTCCTGCCCCGTAAGGATCAGGTAACCGAGCGCCGTTGCCGCGACCGGGAACAGGATCAGGGTTTCCAGCGACAACCCTTCCAATGCGCCCAATGCGCCGGTCTTGCGCAGCAGTCCGTAGCCGCCGAACGTGCCGGCCAGCGCCAGCGCGATCCAGGGCAACTGCCCCGCCGACACGGTCAGCCATAGCACACCGGCCGCCGCGATCGCGATCGACAGCCACTGCACCGGGCGCAGGCGCTCATGGAGAAACACCACGCCGAGCAGCACGCTGAACAGCGGATTGATGAAGTAGCCGAGGCTGGCGTCCACCACGCGGTTGTTGGAGACCGCCCAGATATAAAGGAACCAGTTGCCGGCCAGCAACGACGCGCTGGCGGCAAACCCGAGCAGCAGCCGATGGTTGCGGGCCACCTCGCGCAGCCAGCCGAAGTGCCGGCGCCACGCCAGGATGGCACCCAGAAACACCAGCGACCACACCATGCGGTGCAGCAGGATTTCCAGCGGTGCCACGCCGTGGACCGATTTGATATAGAGGGGCAGCAGGCCCCAGATGATGTACGCGAGCAGTGCGTAGAGAACGCCGAGTTGCATGGGAAGATCCGATGGTTGCGGCGGATTCTACAAGGAACAAAAAAGCCCGTGACGAACACGGGCTTCTTCTGCTGACAGATCGCGACGCGGCTTACAGCTTGTGCGTGAAGCTGAACTGCGCGAAAGCCTGCTCCGCCACGTTGAACCATTGCGCCTCGTTGTTGCGGAAGACGCGCCAGTCGTCGTAGATCTTCTTGAACGACGGGTTCTTGGCGGACTCGTCTGCGTACGAGGCCTGCGTCGCCTTGAAGCACGCTTCCAGGATTTCGCGCGAGAACGGGCGCAGCTTCACGCCGTTCTCCAGCAGGCGGGCCAGCGCTTGCGGGTTCAAGGTGTCGTACTTGGCCTGCATCGTGGTATGGGCCTCGATGGTGGCGGTCTCGAGCGCACGCTTGTACAGCGCGGGCAGCTTTTCGTACTCGGGCGCGGACGCGTAGAACGACAGCTGCGCGCTGCCTTCCCACCAGCCGGGATAGTAGTAGTACGGCGCCACCTTGTAGAAGCCCAGTTTTTCGTCATCGTACGGGCCCACCCACTCGGCCGCATCGATGGTGCCCTTCTCCAGCGCCGGATAGATGTCGCCGCCGGCGATCTGCTGCGGCACCACGCCCAGGCGCGCCAGCACCACGCCGGCAAAACCGGCCACGCGGTACTTCAGGCCCTGCAGGTCGGCCACCGTCTTGATTTCCTTGCGGAACCAGCCGCCCATCTGGGCGCAGGTATTGCCGCCCATGAAGTTGATGACGTTGTATTCCTTGAAGAACTCGCGCATCAGCTTCATGCCGTTGCCCTGCATCATCCACGCGGTCTGCTGGCGTGCGGTCAGGCCGAACGGGATGGTCGTGTCGAAGCACAGCGTCGGGTTCTTGCCGAAGTAGTAGTAGCCGGCCGTATGGCCGATCTGCACGGTCTGGTTCTGCACGGCGTCGAGCACCTGCAGGCCCGGCACGATCTCGCCGGCGGCAAACACCTTGATGTTGAACTTGCCGTCCGTGAGCTCCTTCACGCGCGTGGACAGCGTTTCGGCGCCGCCATAGATCGTGTCGAGCGACTTCGGAAAGCTCGACGCGAGGCGCCATTCCACGGCGGGGTTGCTGCCGATGACGGCGGGCGCGGCGGGACCGCTCGCGGCCGCGGCCGGCGCAGCCGCCTTTTCATCCTTGCCGCATGCGGCCAATGCCCCGGTGGCGGCAACAGCGCCCGCCTTCAACAGGAAGGAACGACGTTCCATCAGATATCTCCTCGTTATAGATCTGTATTGCTGGCTGTCGCGGCGAAGCGACATGCGGAAAACGCGTCGCATGTGTCCCGGGCGGCAGGGTCTGCCGATTATAGCGGTGGCCTTTTGGTCACGGGTCGCTGCGAGCGTCCGGGTTTTCGCTAGTCGTTGGTACTTGTGCAACGGTCGATGCGAGCACTCGCGCACCGTTGTCATGGACATGTCGCACACAATCGGCGCGGGTTTTCGTATTGTGAGAACTGGACGGCCCGATGGATTTTGTAACCCCGCTTGCGGTCCAAAAGGTCGCCTGTTAAAAACTGAGCCCGCCCTCGACGTTCCGCGCCGTTTCATCTGGACTTGGTTCGCGTGGGTTATCTTGAGTCATGCAGCATCCCGTACCGTTTCCTGCCCGCTTGCGTTCCCGTCGTCTCACGGTTGCCATCATGGCCGCGTGGGGTGTCGCCGCGTGTGCGCAGACCGGTCCCACGGTGGCGCCGCCGCCGCAGCTGACCCGGACCGTGGTGCCGGCCGTGGCCGCGGTGTCGTCCACCGGCGAGGCAGCCGCGCCCGCCGGCGCTCCTACCGGGACTCCCGCTCCTTCTACCGGGACTCCCGCTCCTTCTACCGGGACTTCCGCTCCTTCCGCCGCGCCCGCCGCACCTTCCACCGCGACTTCCGCCGACACCTCCGCCGATCCGCTCGGCGACCTGATCGGCGCCCAGGAGGGCGAGCCCTCCGTGGCGCCCGAGGCGGAAGTCAAGGCAGCCACGGCCGCCTCCCCCAGCGCCGATGCGGCGCCCGCGGACAACCCTGGTGCCACCACGCTGGCCAATGTCGATCCCGACTTCGTCGGCCCGCCCGACGAACTCGCCCCGCCGCCTCCACCTCCGCCTCCGCTGGTCCTGTTTCCGCACCGGCTCGGTGAATTCCCCGCGCAGCCGGCCGATGCGGCCACGACCGCCCAGGCAGGGGCAGGCGAGAATGCCGAGGCCACGCCGTCCGACAAGCCGCCAGTCTTGCGCTCGCAACTGCCGGCCGACGATCCCGCCGGGGCCTCGGTCTGGCGCCTGGGCTACAGTGGCCGTGCCGTGGCGGCGGACCAGCCCCGCAATGCACGCGCCTGCTCGGGTGGCGGCACGCCGTCGACCGGTGTGGGCGGCGGGCTTGCCTGTACCAGCACGGGCGAGGTCAAGGTGCGGGAATCGCTGGTCGACCTCAGTGGCGGCGCCCAGGTACAACTGGTCGCGCAGGCGCGCGGCACCGATGCCACGTCCGTCAATGGGCGTGCCACCGCGGTCGATCCGTATGCACTGCTGCCGCAGTTCTATACCGCGGTCAGCGGCTTCTCCAGCGGCGGTCTCAAGGTGCTCGACGATGCCAGCATCTGGGCCGGCCGGCGCGATACCAATCCGTTCCTGATGTCGTCGGGGCTGCTGCCGCCGAGTTCGCCGTCGCTGCGATTCGGCGTCGACAATGCCAAGCTCGGCGACTTCGGCCTCAACTACCAGTACACGGCGCGGTCCGACCTCAACGGCGCCAACCTGCCGAGCTATCACACCGTGCGCACGGCACCGGTCGGTACCAACGACAAGGGCTCGGTGCAGGTCGGCTTTACGCGCGTGGAGCCGCTCTCGGCCATGGAAAACACCGGCAGTGCCTGGTGGGCCTCGGCCATGCACGAACAGAAGGACGTGCTGTACGGCACCAATCGCCTGGGCCTGCAGTATGGCCAGGGATCGCGCCTGGCCATGACGGGCTACACGGGTATGGGCACCGAGCTGTCGCGCGTACGCGTGGCGGAGTCGATGGAATGGAAGACGCCCTCCGGCATTGGCGGCTCGGTGGAGTCGAGCTTGCAGCTCGATCGCTCGGCCATCGGCACGCTGCAATGGGCGGCCACGCGCGTGCGCCCGACATATGTGGCCAATGACCAGTTCCGCCTGACTTTCGAGGTTGCGCACGATCAGATCTCGTCGGGGTTTGGCGTGGGCGGCCAGCGTACGGCGCTGACGGTGGCGCCGACTTTCACGCTCGGCAAGTCGGCGGGAAACACCAATCTGCGCGCGTTCTATACCTATAGCCGCGCCAACGACGTCGACGGCATTACCTTCGCCGCGCCCGCCGACGCCTGGGCCTCCCAGGCCAGCGGCTCGATCTTCGGCGTGCAGCTGAACCGACGCTGGTAAGGCATTCGGTGTCGATCACGGCGCCGTGCTTTGGTATTAACCCTGACACAATGCGTGTTATCCACCCCGCGTAGAATCGCGTTTTTCGGGCGCGTGGGTCCCACGCCAGCCTGCCTCGGCTCTTTCCCCTGCCCGCGCCGTCATGCGTGACATACAACGCCGGTGCGCCCCGGCGTCCTCCTGAAGAAACGATGTCCACCGCCACCGAATCCACCCCGGCCAAGCCGGCTACCGTCGCGATGCCGCCGCAGGCCGCCTGGATGACGCCGCTGCTTGCCGTTGCCTGCGGCATGATCGTCGCCAATCTCTACTATGCGCAGCCGCTGGTCGGGCCGATCGCGCATGCGCTGTCGCTATCCCCCGAGATTGCGGGACTGATCGTCACGCTGATCCAGATCGGCTATTGCGTCGGCCTGCTGCTGCTGGTGCCGCTCGGGGACCTGGTGGAGAATCGCCGCCTGATCGTGACGCTGATCGGTGGCAATGCGATCGCCCTCGCCGCCGCGGGGTTTGCCACGCATGCCAGCGTATTCCTGCTCGCGAGCTGCGCGATCGGGCTCTGCTCGGTTGCCGCGCAGGTGCTGGTACCGTTTGCGGCGCACCTGGCGCCGGACCACGCGCGCGGCCGCGCGGTCGGCAATGTCATGAGTGGCCTGCTGATGGGCATCATGCTGGCACGGCCGGTCTCCAGCGTGTTCGCGGACGTCTTTGGCTGGCACATGATCTTTGCGGTGTCGGCGGTCGCGATGGTGCTGCTCGGCCTGGTGCTGCTGCGCAAGCTGCCGCGGCGCCAGCCGCCGCCGGGCGTGCGCTATCTGCCGATGCTGGCCTCGATGTGGCATCTGGTCCGGACCCAGCCCGTGCTGCGCCGGCGCGCGCTGTACCAGGCGGCCATGTTCGGCGTGTTCAGCATGTTCTGGACCACGGCCCCGCTGTATCTGGCCGGACCCGCGTTCCATCTGTCGCAGAAAGGCATCGCCGTGTTTGCGCTGGTCGGCGTGGCCGGCGCGATTGCCGCGCCCATGGCTGGCCGCTTTGCCGACAAGGGCCATACGCGGCTGATGACGGCGCTCGCGCTGGCCCTCGGCGCGGCCTCGTTCCTGCTCAGCCGCGTGGGGGCCGAAGGCTCGCTGCTGTCGCTGGGCGCGTTGACGGCGGCCGCGATCGTGCTCGACTTCGCTGTGTCGTCAAATCTCGTGATCGGCCAGCGCGCCATCTTCGCCATCAGCCCCGAGCACCGCAGCCGTCTCAATGGCCTCTACATGGCGATCTTCTTTATCGGCGGCGCCACCGGATCGTCGATCGGTGCGTGGGCGTATGCGCGCGGCGGCTGGCCCCTGGCGAGCTGGATCGGTTTTGCCTGTCCGGCACTGGCGCTGCTTTACTTCCGCACCGATCGTACGCGCGATCACGGCTGACGGAGCGTCCCCCTGCGACGCACCGCCACTCGCGTCAATCAGCGCAGCAGGAAGGCAATATCCTCGACCGTGATCACGGACACCGGGATGCCCTTGCGGCGCTGGAACAGGATGTGCTGCTGCACACGGCTGCGTTGTTCGGCAAAGATCGCCGGATCGATGATCGCGCCGATGCGCGCGTAATGCTGGACCAGCAGCTTGTATGCGCGATGGCGGATCTGCAGGGTTTCGGTCTCGGCGCGCAGCCGTTGCCATTCGGCGGGGCTGAGATCGAGCGTCTGGTTGAGTTCGTCGACCGTGCGCGAATGCAGATCGCGGTAGAGATCGCGCTCGGCCTCGGCGCGATGCAGTTCATCGCGCAGCGCCATGATCTTGCGTTGGAGCTTGAGCGCCTGGCCCACCGACTGGTGCATGCCCTTGGCCGCTTCCATGGCCTGGCTGGCGGCCGCCATCGTGCTCTTCCACAGGGTGCGGTCCCCATCCGCATCCAGTTCCGCAGGCCAGCCGTCGGCTGCCCTGATCGTCGTATCCATGATTGACCCCTGATGACACCACAATGGCCACCCGCTTTGTCCTGCCTTGCGGATGTTCCCCGATCGCGGCCTGTCTTGTATCTGTAACTAAGTGTTGCAGGCCACCGAAGCAATCGTAGAGAGTTGTCTATCGGCCGCCAAGTCAAAGATGTTTAGATCTGCATTAGCTCCGGCGAGTGTGGCGAAAATGGCGAAATCACGATGGCGCGCGTCGAAGCCCTGTCTCTCATCCAGACATTGGCAGACAACATCACGTAAACCCCGAGCGCTCCGCGCGTGAATTGACAGCCTTTTGACAGTTTCGCGCTTCTAGAATCCTGCCCATGCGCCGGGCCCCGCGCGTGCCCCGGATTCACGCCATTTGCCCATACTCAAAAAACACAGGAGACCGCGATGCCTCGCTCGCTTCACCGTATTGCCCACCTTGCGCTTGCCTCGGCCACCTTCGCCATGGCGGTAACGGCCGCCCCCGCGTGGGCGCTGGACACCGTCAAGGTCATGATCGGCGCCAACCCCGGCGGCGGCTACGACCAGACCGGCCGCTCGCTCGGCGCGGCGATGATCGCCGCGGGCGTGGCCAAGGGCGCGTCCTATGACAACAAGGGCGGCGCGGGCGGCACCATCGGCCTCACGCAGTTCGTCAACACGGACAAGGGCAACCCCAACGCGCTGGTGGTGACCGGCGCCGTCATGGTGGGTGCGATCGAGACCAGCCATCCGCCGGTGACGCTGAAGAACGCCACGCCGATCGCGCGCCTGTATGCCGACACCATGGTGCTGACGGTGCCAGCCAACTCGCCGCTGAAGACCATCAAGGACCTGACCACGCAGCTCAAGGCCAATCCCGGCAGCGTGAGCTGGGGCGGCGGCTCCAAGGGTTCGATCGACCATATCCTGGCTGGCCTGATCGCCAAGGACGCCGGCGTCGATCCGAAGAAGATCAACTACGTGCCGTTTGCCGGCGGCGGCGAAGCGTCCGCCTCGATCCTGGGCGGCCACGTGACGGTCGGCATTGCCGGCGTGTCCGAGTTCCTGCCGTTTATCAAGAGCGGCAAGATGCGCGCGCTTGCGGTCACGTCGAAGGACCGTACCGCCGACATCCCCACGCTCAAGGAGCAAGGTGTCAACGTGGAGATCTACAACTGGCGCGGTGTGTATGGCGCGCCCGGCATCAGCGCCGACCAGCGCAAGGCGTTGATCGACGCCGTGGTCAAGGCCACCGAGAACAACGTGTGGAAGGAGGCGGTCAAGAAGAACGACTGGACGCCGTTCCTGCTCACCGGCGACGAATTCGGCAAGTTCGTCGACAGCGAATCCACGCGTCTGGGTGCGACGCTGCGCGAACTGGGCGTGGCCAAGTAATCTCGCCCCGCGGCCGGGACCCTGGCAGGTCTTCGTCCCGGCCGTCGCCGCCTTGTCTGGATCTGGTAGTGCCGCGGTCTGATGCGTGTCTGATGCGTGTCTGACCCCGGTCCGCCCCTGGTCCGGTTCGGTCGCCGCGCACCTTCGCGCGTGGGCGGCATGGGCTCCGGTGCGCCATCGCAATCCCGCCCTCGATGTACGTCACCCGACGCCACCACCGTGCGCGCCGCGGGCTCCTGCAGGAAGCTTCTATGAAACCCTCTCACGTTGTCATCGGCATCGCCGTACTGGCGATCTCGGCGTTCTTCTTCGCCGGCCTTCCCGGTATCTCCGGCGAGGAAGGCTACGCCGGCCTGTCTCCACGTTTCGTGCCGACCCTGGTCGCCATCGGGCTGGCCGTGTGCGGTGCGCTGCTGACCTGGCAGGGCGTGCGCGGCGGATTCCGCAACATGCCGGAAGAAGATGCGGAACTGCCCTCGGCGCCGCACAACTTCAAGGGCTTCCTGTGGGTCGCGGCTGGCCTGGTGCTCAACATGGTTCTGATCGGGACGCTCGGGTTTGTGTTTGCCTCGACGCTGATGATGGTCTGTGTGGCGCGTGGCTACGGCAGCCGCCGTATCGTGCGCGACGCGCTGATCGGCCTGCTCATCACGGTACCGATGTGGGTGCTGTTCGAATTCCTGCTCGGCATCAACCTGCCGCTGCTGCCGATTGCCGGCTTCTGACCGGACTTCCAGGAAACTGACATGGATACGCTGAACCAGTTGCTGCACGGCTTTGCGGTGGCCATCACACCGATCAACCTGATGTGGGCCCTGGTGGGCTGCTTTCTCGGTACCGCCATCGGCGTGCTGCCCGGCATCGGGCCGGCCCTGACCGTGGCGATGCTGCTGCCGCTCACCGCCAAGGTGGAACCGACCGCCGCGCTGATCATGTTTGCCGGCATCTATTACGGCGCGATGTACGGCGGCTCGACCACCTCGATCCTGATGAACACGCCCGGCGAATCGTCGACCATGGTCACGGCCATGGAGGGCAACCTGATGGCCAAGAACGGCCGCGCGGGTCCGGCCCTGGCGACCGCCGCCATCGGCTCGTTCGTGGCCGGCACCATCGCCACCGTATTGCTGTCGATGTTCGCGCCGGTGGCCGCGGATGTCGCGCTGCAGTTCGGGCCTGGCGAGTACTTCATGATCATGCTGCTCGCCTTCACCACCGTGTCGGCGGTGCTTGGCTCGTCGCTGCTGCGCGGCATGACCAGCCTGTTCCTGGGCCTCGGCATCGGCCTGATCGGCATGGACTCGCTGTCGGGCCAGACGCGCTATTCGATGAACATCCAGGAGCTCTATGACGGGGTGGACATCGTGGTGGTGGCGGTGGGGCTGTTCGCCGTGGGCGAAGCGCTCTTCAACGCGTTCTTCCCGCAGCCCGATGGCACCTTCAACAAGCTGAGCTCGGTGCATATGAACAAGTCGGACTGGCGCCGTTCGGTGCCGGCCTGGCTGCGTGGCACGCTGATCGGCTTTCCGTTCGGCCTGATTCCGGCCGGCGGCGCGGAAATTCCGACCTTCCTCTCGTACGCGACCGAGAAGAAGCTCTCCAACCACCAGGAAGAATTCGGCAAGGTGGGCGCCATCGAAGGCGTGGCCGGCCCCGAAGCCGCCAACAACGCGGCCGTGACGGCCACGCTGGCACCGCTGCTGACGCTCGGCATTCCCACCTCCAACACCACCGCGATCCTGCTGGCGGCGTTCCAGAACTACAACCTGCAACCGGGACCGATGCTGTTCCAGACCTCGGGCGACCTGGTGTGGGGCCTGCTTGCCTCGCTCTATATCGGCAACGTCATGCTGCTGGTACTGAACCTGCCGGCGATCGGCCTGTGGGTGCGCATGCTGCGCGTACCGACGCCGCTGCTATACGGCGGCATCCTGATCTTTGCCGGTCTGGGTGCGTACGGTATCCGCCAGTCGTGGTTCGACCTGTTCCTGCTGTTCGTGATCGGCCTGCTCGGCATGGTGATGCGCCGCTTCGACTTTCCCACCGCGCCGGTGATCGTCGGCCTGATCCTCGGGCCGATGGCGGAGAAGCAGCTGCGCAATGCGCTGTCGATCGGCCAGGGCGACTGGAGTCTCTTTATCAAGCAGCCGATTTCGGCGACGATTCTCGCGATGACGGTGGGCGTAGTGGTCATTCCGCGCGTGCTGCGCTGGCACGCCAGCCGCACCTCGGCGCGTGCGGAAGCCGACAACGCGGCATGATGCGCTCCCGGGGTTCTGGTACGGTCCTGACAGGATCGTGATCGGGTTCTGACGCGGGTTGCGGCCCGCATGTATCATGGCGCAAGCCCGCACGCCGAAGAGGAAGCGCCATGCCAGAGCCGAGCCCGTCGTCCGTTGCCGTGACCGATGCCGTCGCCGAAGCCGATGCCACGCTGGCGCGTGTGCTCGCGCCGTGGGTGCGCGAGCTTGGCCTGCGCACCGAGGCGGTCGATGCGGGCGGCGTGACGCTGCGCCTGCCATTCGATGAACGCTTCCGCCATGCCGGCGGCGTGGTGTGCGGACAGGTGCTGATGTCCGCCGCCGATACGGCGATGATCGTCGCCATCTCCAGCGCGCTCGGCGGCTTCCGCCCGATGACCACGGTCACGCTCACCACCAACTTCATGCGTCCCGTTATCGATGGCGATGTGCAGGTGCGCGCCAACGTGCTGCGCCTGGGCAAGACGGTGGTTTTTGGCGAGATCGAACTGACCGGTGCGGACGGCAAGCTCGCCGTGCAGGCCACCACCACCTACGCGCTGCTCTGATGCCGGCGCAACCGTTCGACCAGATCGTCTTTGCCGGCGGCGGCAACCGCTGCTGGTGGCAAGCGGGCTGGTGGGATACCGTCGCGCCGGAGCTGCGCCTGGCGCCGCGCGTGATTGCCGGGATTTCCGCGGGCGCGGCCACCGCCTGCATGATCTACGCGCACGACTCGCACCAGACCATGGCGTATTACCGCAAGGTGCTGGCTGGCAACGCGCGCAATGCGTATTGGGGCAACCTGCTGCGCCGCGAACGTGTGTTTCCGCACTACGGCATCTATCGTGGCGCATTGCTGTCGCTGTTCGACGAAGGCCGCCTTGCACGGCTGCAGTCGGCGCCCGAGATCCGCATCGGCGTGGCGCATATCCCGCGCTGGAGCGGGCCGCGGCTCGCGGTCGCAGCCGGGCTGCTCGCGTACAACATCGACAAGCACATTCTCAAGACGCTGCACCCGCGCCTCGGCCGCAAGCTTGGCTTTCATCCCGAATTCGTGCGTGCACAGGACTGCGCGTCGGTGGAGGCGCTGGCCGACCTGCTGCTGCAATCGGCGTGCACCCCGCCCTTCACGCCGGTGCTGCACCGCGACGGCCGGGCCGTGCTCGACGGCGGTCTGGTCGACAATGTCCCGGTGGATGCGCTCGATCCCGCGCCCGGCAATGTGCTGGTACTGGTGACGCGGCCGTATCCGCGTCCGCAACGGTTCGTGATGCGCACGCAGGGGCAGCAGCGTCTGTATCTGCAACCGTCGCAGCGCGTGCCGATATCGAGTTGGGATTACACGCGGCCGGATGGCATGACGGCCGCCTACGATCTGGGCCGCCGCGACGGCGAGGCCTTTCTGCGCGCCTGGCCGTCGATCCGGCAGGAAGAACTGTTGCCGGCGTCCTAGCCAATTGCGCCACGTGGAGCCGGTGTTGGTCGTGTTGTGGAGAAGCGGCGCCAGCCGCGAATCAAGGAGATATGGATGCCCAAGCGCCAGCCTTCATCGGACACACCACCCATCGCGCCGGACCGCGACGCGGCCCGTGCGGCATCGCGCGCCGCTCGTCAGGAAGCGCGACAGGAAAAGCGCCGTGCCCGCGCGGTCGGTGCCGAGACGCCCATCGAGAATGTGCCGCGCCGCACGCGCGCGCGCAAACCGGCGCGTCCGCGCGAAGTGGACTTTGTCGTCATCGGCGGCGGCTCGGGCGGTGTGGCGGCGGCTCGGCGCGCGGCGTCGCTGGGCGCGCGCACCATCCTGGTCGAACGCGGCGCGATCGGCGGTACCTGCGTCAATCGCGGCTGTGTACCCAAGAAGATGCTGTCGTATGGCGCGAGCTGGGCGGCCATCCTGTCGACCTGCCTCGCGCATACGGGTGGCAAGGAGGACTGGCGCGACGCCATCGTGCGCGTCAACGCCGAGGTCGCGCGCCTCAACGCCTCGTATTCGCAGCGCCTGCATGAAGCGGGCGTCGAGATCCTGCATGGCGAGGCCGAGCTGGTAGGGCCGGGAGAGATCCGCATCGGCAACGAGACCGTGCATGCGCGCCGCACGCTGATCGCCACCGGCGCGCACCCGCGCCAGCTCGAAATCCCGGGCGGCGAGCTGGCCAGCACCTCGGACGACGTGTTCACGTGGCAGACCGTACCGGGTTCGATCATCGTTATCGGCGGCGGCTATATCGCGGTGGAGCAGGCCTCGATCCTGTCGCGCTATGGCGTGAAGGTCGACCTGCTGGTGCGCCAGGACCGTCTGCTGCAACGCTTCGATCGCGATATCTCGCTGGCGCTCGCGGAGGCATTGACCGCCAAGGGCGTACGCATCCATCTCAATGTCGACACCAGACTGATCTCGCAGGCCAACGGCGCGTACGAGGTGTGCTACGAACAGGGTGGTCGCACGCAGAAGGTACGCGCGCAGGCGGTGCTGGCGGCGATCGGCCGCGATGCTAACGTAGACAGCCTGGGCCTGGATGCGCTCGGCATCGAACGCGGCGCGCGCGACGGACGCCCCGGCGGTATCCGCGTCGACCGCCAGTTCCGCACCACCGTGCGCTCGGTCTATGCGGTCGGCGATTGCACCGACACGCTGCACCTCACGCCGGTTGCCATCGCACAGGGCCGCTGGGTCGCGGACCGGCTGTTCGGCAAGCGTGGCGACATGGCCGACTTCGACTACGTCCCCACCGCCGTGTTCTGCGAGCCGGCCATCGGCGCGGTGGGCCTGACGGAAGACCAGGCCATCGAAGCGGCGGGCAAGCCGGAACGGATCCGCACCGAGATCAGACGCTTCGTCTCGCTCGAGAACCGCTTCGGCGGCATCCCGCAGGCATCGGTGTTCAAGCTCGTCTTCAACGCCCGCAGCGGCCGCGTACTCGGTGCCCACCTCATGGACAACGCCGCCCCTGAAATCGTCCAGACCTTCGCGGTGGCATTGCGCCTTGGTGTAAAGATGTCGCACCTGAAGACCACGCTGCCCTTGCATCCGACGGTGGCGGAAGAGCTGTTCGGATAAATCCGGCACGTGCACCGTACCCTGCCGCCATCCTCGGTCGCGCGCGCGTGGCACGGTCTGTCGATGGCCGAGGAGGATGCCATGGCGGGATATTGTTCTGCTGAAGCATCGGGCTATCGCGTGTCGGCAATCGATGGCCAGCCCGATACAACGTTGCCGGGGAACACCTTCATCGAGAGCTGACGGCTGTGACCTGGCGCATCATCGCATTCTCGTCGTTGGCGGCCACCGCCCTGGTTGCAGGCGCCTGCATCGTTTGCGCGCCATGTGTATGAGTGACTAGTTGTATGAGTGACTAGTGCCTTGGCATGGGCATTCACGGCGGCATGGCGCTTCTGGCGCATAATGCGCCGTCGATCAGAACAACCGCTCCCCATGCCCGCAAGCGCCACACGACGCCTCGACTGGACTACGCTGTTTCTGCTGGCTTTCCCACCGTTCGCGTGGGCGGGCAACGCCATCGTCGGCCGGCTCGCGGCCGGTACGGTGCCGCCGATTACGCTGAACCTCGTGCGCTGGGTCATCGCGGGCCTGCTGCTGGCGCCTTATGCCTGGCGTGGTGTCGTTGAGCATTGGGCGACATTGCGCCGGCATGCCGCGGTGCTGATCGCGATGGGCGTACTCTCGATCGCCAGCTACAACTCGTTCCAGTACCTGGCGCTCACCACATCCACACCGATCAACGTCACGCTGATCGGTGCGTCCACGCCGCTGTTCCTGCTGTTGATCGGCGCGATCTTCTTTCGCGAGCGCGTGAAGTCGTGGCACGTGGCCGGCGCGCTGCTATGCCTGGTCGGCGTCTCGTTCGTGCTCGTGCGCGGCGAGCTCGGTCGCCTGACGCAACTGGACTTCGTCCCTGGCGACCTGTTCATGCTGGCCGCCACCGTGGCATGGAGCGCATTCACGTGGCTGCTGCGCAAACACCGGCCCGAGGTCCCGCTGCCCACGCTGTTGTTCGCGCAGATCGTCACCGGTGTCACCGTCAGCCTGCCCTTCACGGCATGGGAACTGGCAACCATGACGCAGTCGTTCCAATGGACCGGCAAGGTCGCCGGCATCCTGCTGTACGTGGGAACCGTCCCTTCCCTGCTGGCCTACTTCGCCTGGGATCGCGCCGTGGCACGCGCGGGCGCGCAGTTGCCGGTGTTTTTCATCACCTTGACGCCAGTGTTTGCGGCCTTGCTCTCGACGCTGCTGCTGGGCGACTGGCCGCAGTGGTATCACTACGTGGGACTGGTGGCGATCGCTGGGGGAATCTGGCTGGCGCAGCGGCGATGAAGGCCGCAGCAAAACCACAAAACAAAAACGGACGCCGAAGCGTCCGTTTTTTTCAACCTGGTGGCCTGGGACGGAATCGAACCGCCGACACAAGGATTTTCAATCCTCTGCTCTACCGACTGAGCTACCGGGCCAAAGAAGCGAAACTATAGCAGCGCTTTTTGACTCGGTCAAGCGCCCAGCGCTTCACCGATTGCTAATCTGCGCAAGCCCATCACTGTTCGGTCGGCTCCGGCTTGTTGCGGCCCAGCTCCACGCCGAGCTGCTTGAGCTTGCGGTACAGGTGGGTACGCTCGAGGCCGGTCTTTTCCGCCACGCGGGTCATGCTGCCGTGCTCCCGCATCAGGTGGTACTCGAAGTAGGCGCGTTCGAAGAGGTCGCGCGCCTCGCGTAACGGCATGTCGAAGGAGAAGTGCATCTCAGCCTCAGGCAGTCGTGCCGCGTTGCCATTGGCGGTTTCCGCTGGCGTCTCGGCGGGGGCCGACTGCGACACGGCATCTGGCACGGTCGTGGCGGCGGGAGTCGCGCTGGCCGTGGCCGGGGCCACGCGCGGACGTTCGATGCCGCGCGCCAGACCTTGTTCCACGGCGGACAGCAGCTTCTGGAGGGCGATCGGCTTCTCGAGGAAGTTCAACGCGCCGATCTTGGTGGCCTCGACGGCCGTATCGATGGTGGCGTGCCCGGACATCATGATCACCGGCATGGTGAGGTAGCCCTGCGCGGACCACTCCTTGAGCAGGCTCACACCGTCGGTATCGGGCATCCAGATGTCGAGCAGGACGAGGTCGGGCGTGCTGCCCGCGCGATACTCGCGCGCTTGCTGCGCATTTTCGGCCAGATCCACCACATGGCCTTCGTCACTCAGGATCTCCGAGAGCAACTCCCGGATACCCATTTCGTCATCGACTACGAGGATGGTTGCCATACTTGCCCTCTTAACCCCACCGCAGCACCGTCATCGTCATGACGACGGCGCAAGTTTGACTATGCCAGTTTAACGAACAGGATCGAGATCTGTGCCCCGATGATGTCGGCCCCGTCCATGCGGTTACGCAATTCGATGCGGGCGCCATGTTCGTCAATGATCTTCTTCACCATCGCAAGCCCGAGACCCGTACCCTTGGCTTTGGTGGTCACGTACGGTTCGAACGCCCGGCTAAGAATGCGAGGCGCGAATCCCGGACCATTGTCCGCGATGGACAGCTTGACGGCCTGCCGCACTTCGCCGGCAGAATCTTTGTATTCTACAGTCTCAGTGTGCAGAGTGATATGGGGCGACGCCCTGCCCGCCGACACGTTTTCCGCCACCGCATCCTGGGCGTTCTGTAACAGGTTGTGGATCACCTGCCGCAGCTGTGTCGGATCGCCCTTTATCTCCGGCAACGCCGTGCCCAGCGTCGGATGAATCACCGGATGCTCGGGTACGGAAGGGTCGTCAATCCCATACAGGTGCAGGACTTCAGCCACCAGACTGTTGAGCTGAAGCGACTGCACGACCGCCGGCGGCGTACGTGCATAGTCGCGGAAATCGTCGACCATGCGCTTCATCGCCGCTACCTGGTTAACGATCGTCGCAGCCCCGCGCTTTAGGACATCCGCGTCGTTTTCCGTAAGTTTTGGTGACAATTTCATTTGTAACCGTTCGGCCGACAGCTGGATCGGGGTCAGCGGATTCTTGATTTCATGGGCCAGGCGGCGCGCCACCTCACCCCACGCGATGGACCGCTGGGCCGAAATCACGTCGGAAATATCGTCGAACACCACCACGTAACCGGGTTCGTCGCGGTTGGCCGCCGGCAGCCGCGCGCCGCGCACCAGCAGCGTGAGCGCCTGCTCCTCGTCGCCTTGCGAGAGCTCGATCTGCTTCTGCCAGTGCTGCGCGCCGCCCAGCACCTCGCTCGTGGTCTGCTCGGAAAACGCCTGGCGCACGATGCCGCCAAACTCCGCCAGATTCGGAATCTGATCGAAACACTGACCGAGCACCGCCGAGAACGGCTGCCGGAAGATGCGCTCGGCGCCAGGATTCGCCGTGAGCAGCACGAAGCGGCGGTCAAATACGAGCACGCCGGCCGTCAGGTTCTGCAGCACGCTTTCCAGGTACGCCTTGGATTGCTCGAGCGCGGTGCGATTCTGCTCCACCGCCAGCCGCGCCTCGGCCAGCTGGCGCGTCATCTGGTTGAACTGCTGCGTCAGCATGCCGAGCTCATCGCGGCTCTTGAGTTCGCGCTTGGGCGAGAGGTCCCCTTCCGCGACCTCCTTGGTTCCCTGCAGCAGCATCAGCAGCGGCCGCGCCAGCTGTCCGCCGAGCAGCAAGGCCAGCATCACGGCAATAAACACGGCGAGGAACAGCGTCAGCGTAAGCGTGCCGATATACATCTTGCGCAGGCCGGTGCGGCCCAGCGCCTTCTCCTGATACTCCTGGTACGCGCGCTGGACTTCGTCGGCATTGCGCGCCAGCGCGGCGGGCACCGGCTGGATGACCTGCAGGTAGCGCTCCTCGCGCACGGTGTCGCCCATCAGCCCGAAGCCCGCGGGCGGGGCATCCTCGGGCCGGCGCTCGACGGACAGGCCGGAGCCGGCCCACTGGTCCTTGCCCGGCGCAACCGACAGGCGCGGCGGCCGTTGTGTGCTGCTGGTGTTCGCGTTTGCCTGCGGGGCCGGTGTTGGCGCCGCGCCAAGCGGGATGATCACGCGTACTCGATACAGCGGCGTACCCTCGATCTGCCGCTTGCCCGCGCTCGCCGGCTCGGTGCCGCCCTCGACCGCGGCATAGCCGCCGCCGAGCCGCGCCTGCTCGGCCAGCATGCCCGACGGCAGGTCCGGCACGAGCGAGGCATAGCTGCTCGACGCCGTGGCCAGCACGCGCCCGCTGCCGGTGAAGATCGCGGCTTCCTGCACGCCGTACTGCTCGCGCAGCCGATTGAGCTGCAGCGATGTGGCCATGCCCGAAGCGCCCATGAGCTGGTCCGCCATCAGGCGCGCGCGGCTCTGCACGTCGCCAAGGGTGCTGTCGATGGTGGTACGGCCCAGGTTCAGGCCGGCCTCGAGCGCCGTTTCCACGCGCACATCGAACCACGACTCGATACTGCGCGAGACGAACTGCAGCGACACCAGGTAGATCAGCACGCCCGGCAGCACGCCCACCACACCGAAGAACACGGCGAGCTTGGTCATCAGGCGCGTGCCGAACTTGCCGCGGCGATAGCGCAGCCATAGCGTGAACGCGAGCGCGCCGATGGTCAGGATCAGCAGGACGCCGACGACGAAGTTGACCTTGAACAGCAGCGTGAAATACCGATCGAAGAACTCGGTATTGGCCGAGGCGCCGGCCAGCAGACCCACCAGCACCAGCGCGAGAAACACGATGATGCTCGCCACGATGCGATAGAGCACGCGGCGGAACCTGCTATCCCACATGCTGGCCTTCATGGCTGGCTCGCGGGCTGCTGGACCAGTTGGCTCGGAGACAGCACCGTCGATACCGTTTGCGAGAACGGCGTGCTGCGTGGGTCAGCGGACGCGGCAGGTGCGGAAGCGGATGTCGGCGGCGCCGAGGCTGGCGGTGTTGCTGGCGTCGCCGGCGCGGCGGGCATGGCGGGCGCAGTGGGGGCGGACGACGTGGATGACGTGGATGACATGGACGGCGCTGATGACGGCGCCGATGACGGTACCACCGGCGCTGGCAACGGCGGCGCATCGAGATTGGATGGCACCGTGTAGTGGAAGTGCTTCCAGTCTGACGACAGGTTCCATTCGCGCGTGTTCACCGCATTGATCTGGAACGGCTTGGGCAATTGCGACAGATCGAGCCGCATGCGCACCTGCGCCTGGTAGGTTTCGCCCGGCTTGACCGCATTGCGCTCGAACACGCGCCATCCGCGCACATGCTGAATGAATTGCAGCGCGCTCTTGAGACGTGTGAATGGCAATTGCAGCCCGCCGGTGGAGACCCGGTACTGGCGTGTAAGCGGCTGGAAGGATAGCCGCACGCTGCGGCTGGTATTGACGGGCTTCTCGTCGAACCAGTACCAGCGCGGCCGCGTCAGCTGGAAGTCGACCACAAAATACAGCGAGATGCCTTTATGCAGCGCATCCTCGAGCGCGGGTGGCAGGTCGAAGTCGAACGATGCGGCGAGGTCGAAGCCGCCGTCCTGGTATTCGACGCGGGTCTCGGTGGTCTCGATCAACTGCGCCGCGCTCCGCCCTGGATGGCACAGCAGGGCAAGCAGCAGGCACGCCGCCACCAGCCACCAGCGCCATACCGCCGGAAACCCGCGCGCTGCGTCGCCATGGACACGGTAAACGGACATGCGCAGCGGAATTGGCATCGGCTTGGGTCAGGCGCGTTTCTGGAAGCGGGCGTAGTAGAAGCCATCGTGGTCCGATGGCAGGCTTGCCTCGCCGGCAGCATTGCCACCGGCCGGTTCAGGCGCCTTCGTGCCGGGCAGCAGTTGCCCCGGCGCCTGCAATCGTATCGCATCTGGTAGCTGGGCACCAAACCACTGCGCCTGCTGTTCGCCCTCCGTTGGAAAAATCGAACAGGTTACATAGACCAGTATGCCGCCGGGCTTGAGCAGGGGCCAAAGTTGGGAAACGATGCGCCGTTGTTCGTTGACGAGCCTCGCGATATCTGATTCGCGGCGCAGCCAACGGATATCGGGATGGCGCCGCACGATGCCCGACGCCGAGCATGGCACATCGGCCAGAATGCGGTCGAACTGCTGGCCGTCCCACCAGTCGCCGGGGCGGCTCGCGTCGCCGGTCACGACGTGGGCCTGCTTGCCGAGGCGCGCGAGATTGTCGTGAATGCGTGCCACGCGCTGCGCGTCGCTTTCCACCGCCGTCACCTCGATATCCGCGAGTTCGAGCAGATGGCCGGTCTTGCCGCCCGGTGCGGCGCAGGCATCGAGCACGCGCATGCCGTCGGCCACTTCGAGCAGCGGCGCGGCCAGTTGTGCGCCGGCATCCTGCACCGACACGTCGCCTTCCGCAAAGCCGGGAATCTGCGCCACCGGAAACGCACGCACCAGGCGTACCGCCTGCGGGCCGATCACCACACCGGCCATGCCGGCGTTGGCCAGCCGCGTCAGATACTGCGGCATCGACTGGCGTGCGGTGTTCACGCGCAGCGTCATCGGCGGCCGCGCATTGACGCTCTCGGCGAGCTCACGCCAGCGCTCCGGATACGCGTCGCGCAGCGCCTTGAGCCACCATGCCGGCAGATTCCAGCGGGCTTCGTCGTCCTGGGCAATCAGCGCCTGCAGCGCCTTGCGTTCACGCAGGAAGCGGCGCAGGACCGCATTGACGAGGCCGCGCGCGTGCGCGCTCTTCGGCTCCGAAGCGGCCGCGCTGACGGCCTGGTCCACGATCGTGAAGTTGTTATAGCCGCGGCCAGGCTGGTCCGCATCGCCCTGCTCGCCATCGAGCAGCAACGCGAGGGCCACGGCCAGCAGCGAATCGACCAGCGGGCCAGGCGGCCGCGTGACCAGATGCGTGACGAGCGCGCGCGTGGCGCCGAACTGGCGCATGGTGCGATAGGAAAGGTCCTGGATCGCGCCGCGCGTGGCGGCATCGCGCACGCGGTCGAGCCGCAACTGCGCGGCGGCATCGTCGATGGCCTGCGGCAGTGCCGTGCCCTCATTGACGCCACGTACCGCCGCGGCGGCGCCGAGCATCTGGAAGGCAAGGGAATCGTGAGGCAGGCGCATACAGTCTGAAATCCAATACGGAAAAGCGGGTCGGCAAGGGCGCGGGCCGGTAGTAAAAACCCGCTGGTCCCGGGCCGAGAGCCGGAAACAGCGGGCAGTTTACCCGTTGCCGCGATCGCGCCCGGTTTTCAGCGCGCAGTGAAGTCCCTGAGCGGCGCCCGGCGCGGGCCGGGCAGCCCAGTCAGGCGGGATAGGCGCCGGTCTGCGCCATATGCATCAGGCGGGCAATCCGTTCCTCTGTCGCCGGGTGTGTCGAGAACAGATTGGCGATGCCGCCGCCCGAGAGCGGATTCATGATCATCATCTGCGCGGTGGCCGGGTGCTCCTCGGCCGCCTGGAACGGAATGCCCTGCGCATAGCGATGGATCTTGTCGAGCGCGCTCGCCAGGGCCTGCGGATCGCCGCTGATTTCGGCACCGCCCCGATCGGCCTCGAATTCGCGCGCACGCGAGATCGCCATCTGGATCAGCGACGCTGCCAGCGGTGCCAGGATGGCTACCGCGATGCCGGCGATCGGATTGGTACGGTTGCCGTTCTCGTCGCGGCCGCCGAAGAACATCGCCATGTTGGCGAGCGCGGAGATGGCGCCGGCCATGGTGGCCGCGATGGTCGAGGTGAGGATGTCGCGATGGCGCACGTGCGCCAGTTCGTGTGCCATCACGCCGCGCAGCTCGCGGTCGGACAGCACGCGCAGGATGCCGGTGGTGGCGGCCACCGCCGCGTGCTCCGGATTGCGTCCGGTGGCAAACGCGTTGGGCGCGTCCTCGTTGATCAGGTACACGCGCGGCATCGGCAGGTTGGCGCGGCGCGCGAGGTCCTGCACCATGCCGTAGAACTGCGGCGCGGTGCTGGCGTCGACCTCCTGCGCGTTGTACATGCGCAGGACCATCTTGTCCGAGAACCAGTAAGAAAAGAAATTCATTGCCAGCGCAATCAACAGCGCGAGCATCATGCCACCGCGTCCGCCGATCATGCCGCCGATGACGATGAACAGCGCCGTAATGGCGGCCATCAGCATGAAGGTCTTGACCCAGTTGAACATTGCAGTGATCTCCGTATAGCGATCGGCGCCAGTCCGCCCATGCGGACGCGCGATGTCCGTTAGATAGGGGCAGGCCCCGGGAAATTCAATGTTCGCGGCAGGGGTTTAGCGCTGGGTCTAGCCCTGGGTCTAGCGCCAGGTAAACGCCAGGCGTGCGCCCGGTCCGATAAAGGCCGTGGCCACCACACGATCGACCCGGCACTTCAGGCGCGCGCCTGGCCCACGCGGCGCGTGAGCGTGCCGGCCCGCGCAAGTCGGTGATACCGGGCATGGCAGGCGCGGGTGCGCGCGAAGACCGCCGGGAGGGGACGATCGACGATTATGCCTGCGGGGCACGCACCGCGGCGCCCTGCATGTGTCCCGCCATGGCGAGCCCCGGGATCAGGCAGCGCGTGCCCGGCACCAGCGGCATGCCTTGCAGGAACTGCTGGGCCGGCTGGCGGCGGCCGCCGGGCTTCTGCAGCTCGGTGACCTGCAGCGCGGTGCCGTCGCCGCAGGCGATGATCACGCCGGCCGCGTCGGCGCTGAGCACGGTTCCGGGCGGGTGCGGCAGCGTGGCGCTCCCGGCGGCTAGCGGCAGCGCCTGCCAGCATTTGATGACGGTCTCGCCCACCTGCACGGTGGCGCCCGGAAACGGATTGAATGCACGGACCTGGTTGGCCAGCGCCGGCGCCGGTCGGGTCAGGTCCAGCGGGGCTTCTTCCTTGGCGATCTTCTCGGCATAGGTCACGCCGGCCGCCGGCTGCGGCGTGGCCGGCAGCGGCGTGCCCGCCGCCAGGCGGTGCAGCGCATCGACCACCATGCGGCCCCCCAGCGCCGCGAGCGCGTCGTGCAGCGTGCCGGTGCTATCGAGCGGCCCGATGGGAACGGCCTCGCTGGCCAGCATGGCACCGGTGTCGAGCCCCTCGTCCATCTGCATCAGCGTAATGCCGGTCTCGGCGTCGCCCGCCTCGATGGCGCGGTGGATGGGCGCCGCGCCGCGCCAGCGCGGCAGCAGCGAGGCATGGATATTGAGGCAGCCAAAGCGCGGCAGCGTCAGTACCTCGGCCGGCAGGATCAGGCCGTACGCGGCCACCACCATCACATCGGGCGCGGCGGCCAGCAGCGCGTCCACGGCTGCGCCGGCCTCTTCCGGATACTTGCCCTGGCGCCGCAGCGAGCGCGGCTGCAGGATTGGCGCCAGGCCCTCGGCCACGGCGAACTGCTTGACGGGGCTGGCCTGCAGTTGCATGCCGCGGCCGGCGGGTCGATCGGGCTGCGTGAGCACGGCGACCACGGGAAAGCCGGCGGCATGGATGGCCTCAAGGGCGACACGCGCAAATTCGGGGGTTCCGGCAAAGGCGACGCGCAGTGGCTGGGCTTGGGACATGGCAGTTGTTCCGCTACAAAGCAGTACCGGCCGCATGGCGGCCGGTACTTGTGTTATTCGGACAGCATTACGATAGCAGACCCGGCGCGGCGGCCGGGCCCCTGGCAGCGGACTGTTACATCCGTGCGCGGGTGCGCTTCTGCAGCTTGGACTTGATGCGGGTCTGCTTGAGCGGCGACAGGTATTCCACGAATACCTTGCCCTGCAGGTGATCCATCTCGTGCTGTATACATACGGCGAGCAGGTCGTCCGCATCGAGCTCGAAGGTCTCGCCGCGCTCGTTGAGCGCGCGCACGCGCACGCGGTCGGGGCGCTCCACGCGGTCGTAGATCTCGGGTACCGACAGGCAGCCCTCTTCCCACACCTTGCGGTTGTCGCTGGCCCAGACGATCTCGGGATTGATGAAGACCTGGAGCGCATCGCGCGTCTCGGACACGTCGATCACGATCACGCGCTCGTGCACGTCCACCTGGGTCGCGGCAAGGCCGATGCCGGGCGCCTCGTACATGGTTTCGGCCATGTCCTTCACCAGCTGGCGGATGCGGTCGTCCACCTCCGCGACGGGCTTGGCCACGATGTGGAGACGGGGATCGGGGTAGGTCAGGATGTCCAGTTTTGCCATGATGCTCGGGCGCAACGCCGGCTGCACTCAGGAACTCCATCGCGTTGCGGCGACGGGTATTTACATGCAGAATCGGGGCGCTAGTACAAAAATTCAAGGCGCGCCGCAGCAGGCACGCTCTCCAGGGTCAATCCGGTCGCTACACCGACCGGTTCACGAAAATGCGCGATCTTACCAAAGAACAGGCGGCGTCCCGCCGCAGGCTGCACGCGTTCACCCTTGCCATGCTGAGTGTCGCCGGCATCACTGCCGGAATGAGCATGGCCGTCCACGGCGCCGAGCCGGCCAATCCGGCTTCGCCGACCCAGCTGACGGTGACACCGGCACAGCAGGCCCAGGCCGAGCGCACGGCGCAACAAGGCATCCCCGTTTCCGATCTCGCCAAGGACGCACCCTCGCAATATACCGTGCGCAGCGGCGATACCCTGTGGGGCATCTCGGGCAAGTTCCTGCGCCAGCCGTGGCGCTGGCCCGAGTTGTGGGGCATGAACCGGCAGCAGGTTCGCAATCCGCATCTGATCTTTCCGGGCCAGGTCCTGTACCTGGTTCAGCGCGACGGTCGCGCCTACCTGTCGACCACCGCGCCCAGCGGTGCGGCCGGCGGCGATACCGTACGCCTGTCGCCGCGCGTGCGTGGCGACGAGGCCGAGGGCGGTGCCATCCTGACCATTCCGGCCAAGGACATCGAGCCGTTCCTGATCCGCCCGCTGTTCGTTTCGCAAGGCACGCTCGAGACCTCTGCGCGCATCGTGGCGCTGCCCGACTCCCGCGTCTACATGGGCCGCGGCGAAGCCGGCTATGCGCGCGGCATCGATCCCGCCGACGCCACCGTCGGCAGCGACTGGCAGGCATTCCGGCCGGTGCAGGCGATCCGCGATCCGATCACCAGGCAAGTCCTTGGCTTCGAGGCCGAATACCAGGGCAACCTGCGTGTCACGCACGGGCCGGAAGGCCCCGATGCGGTGACCACGGTCGAGGCTACCCAGGCCCAGCAGGAAATGGGCGTGGGCACGCTGATGCTGCCGCAGCCGCCGCGCGAACTGGTGCGCTACGTGCCACATGCGCCCGAGGTGGAAGTCGACGCGCGCGTGGCCAAGGTCTACGGGGGCGTGCAGTACGGCGGCGCCAAGCAGGTGGTGCTGCTCAACCAGGGCGCCAACGCCGGGCTCGAGCCTGGCCATGTGGTGGCACTCGCGCGCAATGGCGGCGTGATCAAGGACGCGACGGACAAGAACAAGCCCATCGTGCTGCCGGATGACCGCTACGGGCTGGCTTTCGTGTTCCGTGTGTTCCCGGGCGTGGCCTACGCGTTTGTGACCGATGCCGCGGGCACCGTCATGATCGGCGACCACGCGCGTACGCCGCACTAGGCAGCCAGCCTGACCTGCCGGCTGTGAGCGACGACTGCGCGGGCTTGCCCGCGCCGGCTCCCCTCGCACTTTCCTCACCACCGCCGCACACGCCCCTGACCGAAAGGGACGTCGCGGCGTGGATGCGTCTGGTCGCCACGCCGGGCCTGGGTCCGGTCGGCGCGCGCCGGCTGCTGGCCAGCCATGGCACGCCACAGGCGGTGCTGGATCAGGATGCGGCCACGCTGGCGCGTGCCGTGCCGCCGGCAGTGGCCGCAGCCCTGGCAGCGGCGCCGGACCCGGCGATGGAGGCCCTGGTTGCGCGCACGCTGACCTGGCGCGAGGCGCCCGGTCATTTCCTGCTCGCGCTTGACGACCCGGCCTACCCGGCCAGCCTGTGCCATCTGCACGATCCCCCGCTGCTGCTCCACGTGAATGGCCGGCTCGACGTCCTCGCGCGACCCGGGCTTGCCATCGTCGGTGCGCGCAAGGCCACCGCCCAGGGCGTGCGCGATGCCGCGGCATTTGCGGCGGCCTTCTCGGCGGCAGGGCAGACCGTGGTGTCCGGACTGGCGCTGGGCATCGACGCGGCTGCGCATGCGGGGGGCCTGCGCGGCGCCGGCGGTACGGTGGCCGTGGTGGGCACCGGTGCCGATATCGTCTATCCGGCCAGCCATCGCGCACTCGCGCACGAGGTGGTGGCGCATGGCGCCATCGTGACCGAGTTCCCCCTTGGAACCCGGGCGGCCGGCCACCATTTTCCCCGTCGGAACCGGATCATTGCGGCGCTGGCGCGCGGCGTGCTGGTGGTCGAGGCAGCCGAACGTTCGGGCTCGCTGATCACCGCCCGCCAGGCCGCCGAGCTCGGCCGCGAAGTGTTTGCCATCCCCGGCTCGATCCATGCGCCGCTGTCGCGCGGCTGCCATCTGCTGATCCGCGATGGCGCCAAGCTGGTGGAGTCGCCGCGCGACGTGTTCGAGGAGTTCGCCGACCTGGCGCATCTGACGGGCCAGTCGGACCCGGCGGGCGGGGCCGTCGGCGGCGTGGCGGACACCGCACCCGACGCGCTCGGGACGGCGCTCGCCTATGATCCTGTCACGCTCGACGCCATCTGCGCGCGCAGCGGCAAAAGCCCGGATACGGTCGCGGCGGCACTGTTGCAGCTGGAACTGGCGGGCGCTGTGGAGCGTCTACCGGGAAATCTGTTCCGGCGTCTGGGCTGAAACGATGCGAGCGGCGTTATGGACGACAGGGGCGACAGGGGCGACACAGACGACAGGGGCGACAGGGGCGACAGCGCCAATTGCGCGAGCACCGATACAATGTGCCGCACCCGGTGACTTCAGAGGCTCATGTTTCCATCGTTATGACCGTTTACTTTCCCGAGCAAGATGTCGCTGCCGTCCGCCAGGCCCTTGCCGCCCGACCCGAGGGGCGTCTGGTCGCCTGCCTGTGCGCGGCGTGGTGCGGCACCTGCAAGGAATACGAAGCCGGGTTTGCCGCGCTGGCCGCGCGCCACCCGGGGGATTGCTTCGTCTGGATCGATATCGAGACCCATGCGGACTGGCTCGGCGAAGACGTGGATGTCGAGAATTTTCCGACGCTGCTGGTGCAGCCGATTGCCGGAGGGCCGCCACAGTTCTACGGCACGCTGCTCCCGCACATCGAGATTCTCGGGCGCATGCTGGCGCGTGGGGGGGCCATGCCGACCCCGGCCAGCGATGTGCCGGAAGTACTGGAGTGGTTGCTTGGCGCTGGTGACAGCCAGGCGTGACGGGCGTTCGAGCCCGGCCGGGCCTCGCTTGCACCGCCGTCTGAGTCGCGCTTATTATTGGCGCCTCAAAGCCCAGGCACACTGTTTACATCATTTGCAGTGCAATTCAAGAGGCGCCGGCTTCTCTTAATGAGGCCATGCCCGCAAGGACCCGTTCAATGTCAAAAGCCCTCATCATCGCGGAAAAGCCGTCGGTCGCCGCCGATATCGCGCGCGCCCTCGGGGGCTTTACCAAGCACGACGAGTACTTCGAGAGCGACGACTACGTGCTGTCCTCCGCCGTGGGCCACCTGGTCGAGATTGCCGCGCCCGACGAATACGAGGTCAAGCGGGGCAAATGGAGTTTCACCAATTTGCCGGTGATTCCGCCCCACTTCGACCTGCGTCCCATCGCCAAGACCGAGTCGCGCCTGAAGGTGCTCAACCGCCTGATCAAGCGCAAGGATGTCACCGCCCTCATCAACGCCTGCGATGCGGGGCGCGAAGGGGAACTGATCTTCCGCCTGATCGCGCAACAGGCCAAGGCCAGGCAGCCGGTGCAGCGCCTGTGGCTGCAATCGATGACGCCGCAGGCCATTCGCGACGGATTCGCGAGCCTGCGCGACGACCTCGAGATGATGCCGCTGGCGGATGCGGCCCGCTGCCGCTCCGAGGCCGACTGGCTGGTCGGCATCAACGGCACGCGCGCCATGACCGCCTTCAACAGCAAGGGCGGCGGCTTCTTCCTGACCACCGTGGGCCGGGTGCAGACGCCGACGCTGTCGATCGTGGTCGAGCGTGAGGAGAAGATCAAGCACTTCGTCGCGCGTGACTACTGGGAAGTGCGCGCCGAGTTTATCGCCGCCGCGGGCCTGTACGAAGGCCGCTGGTTCGACCCCAAATTCAAGAAGAACGAATTCGATCCGGAAGCACGCGAATCGCGCCTGTGGAGCGAGGCCGAGGCCAAGAGCATCGTGGCCGCCTGCCGCGACAAGCCGGGTACGGTGACGGAAGAGTCCAAGCCGTCCACGCAGCAGTCGCCGGCGTTGTTCGATCTGACCACGCTGCAGCGCGAGGCCAACTCGCGCTTCGGCTTCTCGGCCAAGAACACGCTCGGCCTGGCGCAGGCGCTGTACGAGAAGCACAAGGTGCTGACCTACCCGCGTACCGATGCGCGCGCGCTGCCCGAGGACTACCTCGACACCGTCAAGCAGACCATGGACATGCTGGCCGACAGTTCGCCGAACTACCTGCCACATGCCAAGAAGATCATGAAGAACGGCTGGGTCAAGCCGAACAAGCGGATCTTCGACAACAGCAAGATCAGCGATCACTTCGCCATCATCCCGACGCTGCAGGCGCCCAAGAACCTGTCCGAGCCCGAGCAGAAGCTGTACGACCTGGTGGTGCGCCGCTTCCTGGCCGTGTTCTTCCCGGCCGCCGAGTTCCAGGTGACCACCCGTGTCACCGAGGTCGCCGGCCATCATTTCAAGACCGAGGGCAAGGTGCTCGTGAACGCGGGCTGGCTCGAGATCTACGGTCGCGAGGCGCAGGGCAAGGACGGCAAGGAAGACGGCAAGGACGCCACGCTGGTGCCGGTGGGCAAGGACGAGAAGGTCAAGACCGACAAGGTCGAGTCGGTTGCGCTGTCCACGCGTCCGCCCGCACGCTACAACGAAGCGACGCTGCTGTCGGCGATGGAAGGTGCCGGCAAGCTGGTGGACGACGACGCGCTGCGCGAGGCCATGGCCGGCAAGGGCCTGGGGACGCCGGCGACGCGCGCGGCCATCATCGAAGGCCTGCTGACCGAGAAATACCTGGTGCGCGAAGGCCGCGAGCTGATTCCCACGGCCAAGGCATTCCAGCTGATGACGCTGCTGCGAGGCCTGGGCGTGGAGGAACTGACGCAGGCCGAGCTGACCGGCGAGTGGGAGCACAAGCTCGCGCAGATCGAACGCGGCCGCCTCAAGCGCGACGAGTTTATGCGCGAAATCGCGCAGATGACGCAGCAGATCGTCAAGCGCGCCAAGGAATACGACAGCGACACGATTCCGGGCGACTACGCCACGCTCGATACGCCGTGCCCGCAGTGCGGCGGCCAGGTCAAGGAGAACTACCGGCGCTTTGCCTGCACCGCGTGCGACTTCTCGATCAGCAAGATCCCGGGCGGGCGCCAGTTCGAGATCGAGGAGGTCGAGGAACTGCTGCTGAAGAAGGAAATCGGCCCCCTGCAGGGGTTCCGCAGCAAGATGGGCCGGCCGTTTGCCGCCATTCTGAAGCTGGCCAAGGATGACGAAGGTCACTGGAAGATGGAGTTCGACTTCGGCCAGAGCGACGACGACAACGATGGCGAGCCGATCGACTTCAGCGAGCAGACGCCGGTGGGGACGTGCCCGAAATGCGGCGGCTCGGTCTACGAGCACGGCATGAAGTACGTGTGCGAGAACGCCGTGGGCAGCGCCAAGTCGTGCGACTTCACGAGCGGCAAGATCATCCTGCAGCAGGAGATCTCGCGCGAGCAGATCGGCAAGCTGCTGACCGACGGCCGCACCGACCTGCTGACCGGCTTCAAGTCTTCGCGCACGGGCCGCAATTTCAAGGCGTTTCTGGTGAAGCAGCCGGATGGCAAGATCGGCTTCGAGTTCGAGGTCCGCGAGCCGAAGGCGGGTGCCAAGGGCGCGGCGGCGAAGTCGGCCGCCAAGGCCGGTGCGGACAACGACGGCGCCGAGGCGGCACCGGCCAAGGCGACCCGGGCCACCGCGAGGACGGCGGCGAGCAAGAGCGCCGCTGCCAAGGCCCCCGCCAAGGCGCCGACCAAAGCTGCGGCCAAGACCGCCAGCAAGACGCCGGCAAAGAAGGTCGCTGCCAAGACCGCCGCCCGCAAGACCAAGGCGACCGCCGAGGTCGACCAGTAAGGCGCGCATCGGCGCGCGGCAAGTCGCCAGCAAGAACCGGGGCATTGCCCCGGTTTTCGTTTCAGCGCCGCTCGCCCGCCGCGGCGCTGATGGGCCGCCGCCTCCACCGCACGCTCCTTGCCCTCTTCGAGCAGGAAGTCGATAAACGCGCGTACCTTGGTGGGCAGGAATTTGCGGCTGGGATACACCACGCTCACGTCGCGGCGTGGCAACTGGTACTGCGGCAGGATATGCGTCAGGCGGCCGGCCTCGATATTGGGCCGCGCCAGGTACGAGGACAGCATCGCGATGCCCATGTCGGCCAACGCCGCCTGGTGGGCCAGCTCGGCATTGCTGCATAGCAGCCCGGGCCGGATCGGGACCGTGACCTCCCCTTCCGGGCCGGACAAGGTCCATTCGTGCTCGGCGTTCGGCAGCCGCATGGCGATGCACCGGTGGTGCGACAGGTCGTGCGCATGCCGCAACGGCGGGTGGTCGCGCAGGTAGTTGGGCGATGCGCACAGGATGATCTCGGCCGAGATCAGCGGCCTGGCCACCAGGTGCGAGCCGAGGCCGAGGTCCGACAGCATGACCGCCACATCGCGCCCTTCCTCGACGATATCGACGTTGCGGTCGGACAGCAGCACGTCGAACACCACGTCCGGATAGCGCTGCTGGAAGCGCGCCAGCATGTTGGGCAGCAAGTGCAGGCCGAACATCACCGGGGTGACCAGCCGCAATGTGCCCGAGAGCGACTGGCTGCGCGCGGTAACCACGGCTTCGGCCTCTTCGACGTCCTCCAGGATCTGGGCGCAACGCTGCAGATAGGTCTCGCCGGCATCCGTCAGGGACAGGCTGCGGGTGGTGCGGTTGAGCAGCCGGGTGCCCAGATGGGTTTCCAGATCCGCCACATAACGCGTCACGACAGCGTTGGACATTTCCAGTTGCTGCGCCGCACGCGCGAAGCTGCCAAGCTCTACGACCTTGGCGAAAACGCGCATCGATTGAAGCCGATCCATGACACAGTCTCCTGATTCAACCGTGAACTTTTACCCGATCTGCGTGCTTTATTGTTGAAAGCACAATCAATCATTGTGGATCGGCTCATTTATGCATATCCGGGAAACGCCTAGTATCGAGCCCTCGGGTGCCGCTACGCAGCAATGTGCCTTGCTGGCGGCGCTACGTTTCTTGAGAAAGGATTTGCCGTGAAGCGTTTTGCCCTCCTCCCGCTCGTTGCCCTCGCCTTCGCCACTGCGCCGGCCTTTGCCAAGGCCGGCCAGTTCGACGTCTTCGCCGACGGCGCCCGGCAGGCACGCTTTGACGTGTTCACCGACGGCGCCAGGGACGGCAAGTTCGACGTCTTTACCGACGGCACCAGGACTGGCCAGTTCGACGTCTACAGCGAGGGCGGCCGGCACTGACCCTCGGAACCTTCCGCACCCAGCCGCCCGGACCGTACCCAAAAGGTACGGTCTTTTTGTTGCGCAAAAAAAACGGGCCGTCGGGCCCGTTTTTACGTCTGCGCCATCAATCGTGATGGTGGTGACGATGCTTCTTGCCGCGCTTGTAGTAGCGGCGATCGTCGTCGTAGGAATTGCTGCGCGACACGTTGCCGCCCAGCGCCGCACCCGCGGCACCGCCCAGGCCGGCACCTACCAGGCCGCCAGTGCGGCCGCCCACGGCGTTGCCGGCAGCCGTGCCGGCGCCGCCACCCAGGGCGCCACCGATAATGGCGCCCGTGCGCTCGCGGCGGTTCGAAGTGAGCGCACCGCCGGCGCCACCGCCTACGGCGCCGCCAACGATGGCGCCGGTGCTGCCACCCAGCGCGCCACCGACCGCTGCCCCGGCCACGCCGCCGAGACCACCGCCCAGTGCATTGTTCAGGTCGCCGCCTGCGAACGCGGGCAGCGCGGAAGCCGAAAGAATCAGAGCCAGGCCCAGGTTGCGAACATTGCTAGACATCGTATTTTCCTTAGAGATTGTCTGGTACGGAGTGTAGAGAACGGGCCAGGCCGTTGCTGTAACGCGTTGTAAGGGCTGTAACCCTGCCCCAGAAACGTGTACCGGGCGCCGCGTCGCGGCTGGATGTCGGGACAAAAAAACAACGGCGGCCCCGAGGGGCCGCCGTCTGGTCACCGCAGGTCAGGCAGGCTCAGCAACACTTGCCTTGTCCACCGCCGTAGCGGGCGGCCTGGCGTTCGCGGAAGAACTCCTCGTACGTCATGGGCGCGCGGTCCGGATGGGTGCTTTCCATATGGGCCACGTAGGTCTGGTAGTCGGGCAGGCCCACCATCAGCCGCAGCGACTGGCCCAGGTAGCGCCCCATGGTTCCAAGTTGATCGAGCACGATGCCTCCTTGTGCGCGGAATGGCCGGAACTCAGGACTGCACCGAAGCGGCCGCCGGCAGCGGCTCGAACGGCGTTTCGCGGTCGGTCGGGCGCGCCGACTGGCGGGCCTGCACCGCGGTCTTGAAGCCGTAGAACACGATCGACAGCACCACGATCATGAACAGCGCGCACAGGCCGGCGTCCAGATAGTCGTTGAACACGATGCGATGCATCTGCTCCATCGACTTGGCCGGCGCCAGCACCTTGCCCTGCGCGATGGCGTCGCTGAACTTTGCCGCGTGGGTCAGGAAGCTGACCTTCGGATCGGCGTGGAACAGTTTCTGCCAGCCCGCGGTCAGCGTGCACACCAGCAGCCAGATCGTCGGCAGCAGCGTGACCCATGCGTACTGGCCGCGCTTCATCTTGACCAGCACGCAGGTGCCGAGTACCAGCGCCACCGCGGCGAGCATCTGGTTGGAGATACCGAACAGCGGCCACAGCGTGTTGATGCCGCCGAGCGGATCGACCACGCCCTGATACAGGAAGTAGCCCCAGGCCGCCACGCACAGCGCAGTGGCGATCAGGTTGGCCGGCAGCGAATCGGTGCGGCGCAGCGACGGCACGAAGCTGCCCAGCAGGTCCTGCAGCATGAAGCGGCCGGCACGCGTACCCGCGTCCACCGCGGTCAGGATGAACAGCGCCTCGAACAGGATGGCAAAGTGGTACCAGAACGCCATCATGGCCTGGCCTCCGACCACCTGGTGCAGGATATGGGCGATGCCCACGGCCAGGGTCGGCGCGCCGCCGGCGCGCGAAATGATGGTGTTCTCGCCGACATCCCTGGCGGTCTGCACCAGCACGTCGGGCGTGATCACGAAGCCCCACGTCGAGACTGCGTGCGCCACAGCTTCCGGCGTGGTGCCGATCACGGCGGCCGGGCTGTTCATGGCGAAGTACACGCCAGGCTCGATCACCGAGGCGGCCACCAGCGCCATGATGGCGACGAATGACTCGGCCAGCATCGCGCCGTAGCCGATGAAGCGCGCATGCGTTTCGTTCTCGAGCAGCTTGGGCGTGGTGCCCGACGAGATCAGCGCATGGAAGCCGGACACGGCGCCGCACGCGATGGTGATGAAGAGGAACGGGAACAGGTTGCCCGACCACACCGGACCGCCGCCCGCGGCGAACTGCGTGAAGGCCGGCATCTTGAGTTCCGGCGCGACGATCACGATGCCGACGGCCAGCGCGATGATGGTGCCGATCTTGAGGAACGTCGACAGGTAGTCGCGCGGGGCCAGCAGCAGCCACACGGGCAGCACGGCAGCGATAAAGCCGTAGATGATCAGCATCCACGTGAGTGCCTTGCCGTCGTATGTGAACAGCGGCGCGAGCGTGGCGCTCTCGTGCACGTACTGGCCGCCGACGATGGCAAGCATCAGCAGCACAAAGCCGATCACCGACACTTCGCCGATGCGGCCCGGGCGCAGATAACGCGTGTAGATGCCCATGAACAGCGCGATGGGAATCGTCACCGCCACCGTGAAGGTGCCCCACGGCGAGCCGGCCAGCGCCTTCACCACGATCAGCGCCAGCACCGCGAGGATGATGATCATGATCATGAAGCAGCCGAACAGCGCAATCATGCCCGGTACGGTGCCCATCTCGGACTTGACGAGGTCGCCCAGCGAACGGCCGTCGCGGCGCGTGGAGATGAACAGCACCATGAAGTCCTGTACCGCGCCGGCAAACACCACGCCCGCCAGGATCCACAGCATGCCGGGCATGTAGCCCATCTGCGCGGCCAGCACCGGACCGACCAGCGGGCCCGCCCCGGCGATTGCCGCGAAGTGGTGGCCGAACAGCACGGCCTTGTTGGTCGGCACGTAGTCGAGGCCGTCGTTATGGCGCCAGGCTGGCGTCATGCGTTGGTAGTCGAGCTGCATCACCTTGTCGGCGATAAAGCGGCTGTAGTAGCGGTAGGCGATCAGGTAGATGCAGAGCGCGGCAACCACGATCCACAAGGCGCTGACGGCTTCCCCGCGCGACAGCGCGACCGTGGCAAAGGCAAACGCGCCAAGGATGGCGACGGCCAGCCACATCAGGTGTTGTCCGATGCGATTCATAAGTGCAAGGTCTCCTCAGACCGGATGAAAAAGGCCTGCGGCGGCAGAGGCGGGCATCGGGGGCGTGCCGTGATGACGGCGGCGGACTGTCCTTCGGGTCACTGCGCGGTGGGGCACTGCGGTCTCCTGGAAGTCGGCTGCACGTCCGGTCTGTTTCTTGATGTGATCCGGATCTGGTCGCAGGCAGGCGAGGCATCGCGGGCTTGCGCCGCGCGGTGCGATGACTGCATGGGCTGCTCACCGCGCGCGGACGCCGGCAACGATGCAGGTTGCGCGCGCGGGTTGGCATTCCGGCGTGTAGTATTGACACCCACCCGAACCCTCACAAGCGCATAACTACGCAACCGTCCTGCGTAGAACTACGCAGAACCACGGCAGGACGCGGCCTTGCGGGCATCGGTGTTTACCCCCGGTTCAAATGAAGCTCCGTCAGAAGATCCTGTTGCTCGCCGTTGCGCCGCTCGCCGTGGCCATGTTCGGCATCGCGCTGGCCGTGCGTTACCAGGCCACCGAACTCGCGCGGCATGAACGCACGCTGGTCGAGGCTGCGTATCTCCAGAGCAAGGAGATGGAGCTGCGCCACTACGTGGAACTGGCGCAGAGCGCCATTGCACCGATGGTGCGCTCGGGTCACAACGACGCCGCCACGCGCGCGGCCGCCATGGAGGCGCTGGCGCGGCTCGACTACGGTCCCGACGGCTACTTCTTCCTGTACGACATGCAGGGCCGCAACCTCATGCACCCGCGCCAGCCGGAGCTGGTCGGGCAGGACCTGTGGCTGATGCGCGATCCGCAGGGCGCACTGACCATCCAGAAACTGATCCAGGCCGCACGCGATGGCGGCGGCTCGGTGCGGTATCTGTGGAAAAAGCCGTCGTCGCAGCAGGTGGCGCCCAAGCTTGGCTACGTGGTGTCGATCCCCGAGTGGAACTGGATGGTCGGCACCGGCATTTATCTCGACGATGTGGAAGAGACGCTGCGCCGGCTCGATGCCCGTGCCGCGATCGATATCCGCGAGACCATGGGATGGATCGGCGCCATCGCCGCCATCAGCATCCTGCTGGTGGCGGCGAGCGGGCTCGCGCTCAATATCAGCGAGCATCGCGAGGCCGATGCCAAGCTGCGCCAGCTTGCGCAGCGCGTGGTGCAGTCGCAGGAAGAGGAGCGTGCGCGACTGTCGCGCGAACTGCACGACGGCGTCAGCCAGCTGCTGGTGTCGGTCAAACTCGTGCTCGAGACCGCCACCAACCGGCTGCGCCTGGCGCCGACGGAGGCCGCCTCGGTGATGCCGGTGCTGGGCATGGCGCTGAACCGCCTCGATACCGTGTTCAACGAAGTGCGGCGCGTGGCGCGCAACCTGCGTCCCGCGCTGCTCGACGACCTCGGGCTGTACGCGGCGCTGCAGCACCTCGCGCGCGAGATGCAGGACGGCAGCACGCTGCAGGTCGAGGTGGCGCAGGCCGGCCATCCGCGCGAGCTGCCCGATGAACAGGCCACCGCGTTATTCCGCATCGCGCAGGAAGCGCTGACCAATGTCGGGCGGCATGCGCGCGCGCGCAAGGTCGGCGTGACGCTCGACTTTGCCGAGCAGGCCACGCGGTTGACGGTGCGCGACGATGGAGTCGGCTTCGACGTCGCGCGCATGCAGGTGGACCCGGACCGCGGCATCGGCCTGCGCAACCTGCGCGAGCGCATGGCGGCGCTCGGCGGCCAGTTCGATATTTTCTCGGGCGCGGGCGGCACGCGACTGGTCGCGTCGCTGCCGCTGGCGCGGACCTCGGCTCCGCCGCCCGCTGCCGCGGCCGACCACCAGTCGGTTGCCGGCACGACCGCGCCCGCCGCCGGCCGGGCCGCACCGTCCGGCGCCACGACACGCTCCCCCGATTCTTCCGATATCGCCCCGTCATGAGTTTCCTGCCCGATATCCCGCCCGACATCCCGCCCGATACCGCGGCGCCCGCCCGCGTACTGCTGATCGACGATCACGCGCTCGTACGCGATGGCATGCGCATGCACCTGAGCCTGCAGCCGGGGCTCGCGGTGGTGGGCGAAGCCGACGATGGCGAGGCCGCGCTGGCGTGGCTTGCGCGCGCCGACGCGGCGCAGCGGCCCGACCTCGTCATCACCGATATCGGCATGCGCGGCATGGGCGGCATTGCGCTCGCCGGTGCGCTGCACGACGCGTATCCGGAACTCGCCGTGCTGATCGTGTCGATGCACGACAATCTGGAATACGTGCGCCAGGCCGTGCGCGCGGGCGCGCGCGGATACGTGCTCAAGGACGCGCCGGCCGACGAACTGCTGGCCGCGATCCAGGCGGTGCTGGCGGGCCGCGTGTTCTACAGCACGCGTATCGCGCGGGCGATGGCGGCCCAATCCGAGAGTCCGCTCGATGCGCTGACGCCGCGCGAACGCGACATCCTGCATGGCATCGGCCGCGGTCTGGCCAACAAGGAAATCGCCGCGCAGCTCGGCGTTTCCGTGCGCACTGTGGAAACGCACCGGCTCAACCTCAAGCGCAAGCTCGGCATCGAAGGCCGCGCGGGCCTCGTCAAGTACGCGGTGCAGCAACTGGGCGTCGAGGGCGAAGCCGGGCCGGCTTGAGGCGTGCCGGCCGCGCATGGTCGCCAACGTGAAGGCCACACCGAAGGCCACACCGAAGGCCACACCGAGCGCCAACCTGAGCGCCACACAGAGCACCAACCTGAGCGCCAACGAGGTCTACAGCACGCTCATAAGCGTAATCCCTACATTGTTGACGTGATCTCCGCTTCCTAAGATCTATACAACTGAGAGCCCGGAGATTGTCTGGATTGTCTCCACGCGTCGCCGAGGAAACGACGCGCACATGGCTCCGCGCTGATCCATTTTTCCGTTCCATTGTTGATACGCCACTCCGCGGCGCTGGCTCGTCCATGCGCGGCGCGGCGGCGGCCGGGCATTTTCGTCGTGGTCCAACAGACAAGGGGAGACCGTCATGGCAGCAAGGCGCAGGGGCGACAGCGGGAAACAGGGCAATGCGGCAACGCAGGGCGCGGACGGCAAAAGCGGGACCCAGGTCTCGCGACGAGGGTTTCTGGGCGGCGCCGCGGCGGCCGCCGCGGGTTCGGCCGCGATGGGCTTTCCGTCCATCGTGAAGGCACAAGGGCCGGTGACCATGCGCTGGCAAAGCACATGGCCGACCAAGGACATCTTTCATGAGTTTGCCGGCGACTTCGTCAAGAAGGTCAACGACATGTCCGGCGGCGATCTCAAGATCGAGCTGTTGCCCGCAGGGGCGGTGGTCAAGGCCTTCGACCTGATCGACGCGGTCAGCAAGGGTACCCTCGATGGCGGTCACGGCGTGATCGCCTACTGGTACGGCAAGAACTCCGCGCTCGCGCTATGGGGCTCGGGGCCGGCCTGGGGCATGGACCCGAACATGGTGCTGGCGTGGGACAAGTACGGCGGCGGCGGCCAGTTGCGCGAAGAGATCTATCGCAGCCTCAACCTCGACGTGGTGTCGTTCCTCTATGGCCCCATGCCGACGCAGCCGCTGGGCTGGTTCAAGAAGCCGATCACCAAGCCGGACGACTTCAAGGGCCTCAAGTTCCGCACCGTCGGCCTCTCGATCGACATCTTCACCGGCCTTGGTGCCGCCGTGAATGCGTTGCCCGGTGCCGAGATCGTACCGGCGATGGATCGCGGCCTGCTCGATGCGGCGGAATTCAACAATGCCAGCTCCGACCGCGCGCTCGGTTTTCCCGATGTGTCCAAGGTCTGCATGCTGCGCAGCTTCCACCAGTGCTCGGAACAGTTCGAAATCCTGTTCAACAAGAAGCGCTACGACGCGCTCTCGCCCAAGCTGCGCGCGGTGATCGCCAACGCCGTGGAGGCAGGCTCGGCCGAGATGTCGATGAAGGCGATCGACCGCTATGCCAAGGACTACCAGGCCCTGCAAGAGCAAGGCGTGAAGTTCTACGCCACGCCGAACTCGGTACTGCAGGCGCAGCTGAAGGTCTGGGACGAGATCGTCGCGCGCAAGGAAAAAGAGAACCCGATGTTCAAGAAGGTCAACGACTCGATGAAGGCGTTCGCCCAGCGTTCCACGCGCTGGCAGAACGACACCAACGTCGACTACCGGATGGCCTCGGCGTATTACTTCTCGGGCAAGCGGTCCTGACGTTGCGGGGGCGGCCATCGTGCAAAAGCTGCTGCTGGGAATCGACGCGGTCAGCACCTTCGTCGGACAGGCGGCCTCGTGGCTGATCATCGGCTTGACGCTGCTGATCAGCTACGAGGTGTTCTCGCGCTACGTGCTGGGCGCACCGCATGCCTGGGTGTTCGATGTCAGCAACATGCTGTATGGCACGCTGTTCATGCTGGGCGGCGCGTACACGCTGGCCAAGCGAGGCCATGTGCGCGGTGACATCCTGTATGGCTTTCTGTCGCCGCGCGCGCAGGCCGGCATCGACCTTGTGCTGTATCTGGTGTTCTTCTTCCCCGGCGTGATTGCGCTGGCCTGGGCCGGCATCGACTTCTTCGAGGTCTCGCTGGCGCAGAACGAGCACTCGTCGATCGCCGCCGACGGTCCGCCAATCTATCCGTTCAAGGCCGTGATTCCGGTGGCCGGCGCGTTGCTGCTGCTGCAGGGCGTGGCGGAAGTCGCGCGCTGCGTGCTCTGCCTCGGGCAGGGGCAGTGGCCGCGGCGGGCCGAGGATGTGGAGGAAGTGGATGTCGACAAGCTCAAGCAGATGGTCGGCAAGGAAGACATCCTGACCCGGGCCCCCGATGCTGCGGACATGCCCGCGGTGCCGGGCGCGACGGCCACCGGCAAGACGGCGTCCAACGTGGAGACCACCGCGCGATGAGAAAGGAACTGTGGTTCGGCATCTCGCTGATCGTGCTGATCGTCGGCGGCGTGTTCTGGTTCATGCCGGCGCCGTCGATGTGGACCAACGGCCATCTCGGGCTGCTGATGCTGGCGCTGATCGTGGTCGCGATCATGCTTGGCTTTCCCACCGCGTTCACGCTGATGGGCATGGGTGTGCTGTTTGCCTGGCTGGCCTATCGTCATGCCAACCCGGAGATCGCGGTCGAGCAGACGCTCGACCTGATGGTGCAGCGCGCGTACGCGGTCATGACCAACGACGTGCTGATCTCGATCCCGCTGTTCGTCTTCATGGGCTATCTGGTCGAGCGCGCCAACCTGATCGAGAAGCTGTTCCGCAGCCTGCATCTGGCCCTCGCGTGGCTACCGGGTTCGCTCGCCGTGGCGACACTGATTACCTGCGCGGTGTTTGCCACCGCGACCGGTATCGTCGGCGCGGTGGTCACGCTGATGGGCCTGCTCGCGTTGCCCGCGATGCTGCGCGCGGGGTACGGCACACAACTGTCGGCCGGCGCAGTGACGGCGGGCGGCTGCCTCGGCATCCTGATTCCGCCGTCGGTGCTGTTGATCGTCTACGGCGCGACCGCGGGCGTGTCGGTGGTGCAGCTCTATGCGGGCGCGTTCTTTCCGGGCCTGATGCTGGCCGGCCTCTACATCCTGTACGCGATCCTCATCGCCAAGCTCAAGCCGTCGCTGGCGCCGCCGCTGTCGCAGGCGGAGCGGCAGATCCCGCTGTCGGGCTTTGCCACCACGCTGCGCGACAACTTCAGCCAGCGCGCGCTGCCCGCGCTGCTGATGGCGCTCAAGGGCCGTCGCAACGCGCAGGTCCCGACGCGCTACCTGATGCGCCAGCTCAGCGTGGTGCTGATGCCCGCCTTCGTGGTGGCAGTGGCGATGAGCCTGATGTACGCCGCCGTGACCGCGCCCAAGCCGGTGGAGAGCACGGCCGGGCTGGTCGAGATGGGCGTGCTGGGCGGTGCCGGCGAAGCCGCCACCTACGACGACCTGCAGGCACCGCCCGCCGAAGCGGGTACGCCCGCCCCGGCGCTGACGCCCAGGCCCGCCGCGCCACAGGACGTGGCGCCCGCCATGCAGGTACCCGACGCCGCGGATGCCGCCCCGGCCACGCCGGCCCCGACCTGGTTCTGGATCACGCTGGCGGTAGTGGCGGCCGGTCTTGCCATCTTCTACTGGTTCTTCAATTTCGCGCGGCTGGAGATCTTCAAGCTGCTGCTCAGTTCGTTCTTCCCGCTCGCGGTGATGATCCTCGCGGTGCTCGGCTCGATCGTGTTCGGCCTGGCCACGCCGACGGAGGCCGCCGCGGTCGGCTCGCTGGGCGGCGCGCTGCTGGCGGCCGCTTATGGCCAGCTCAACTACAACGTGGTGCGCGAGTCGGTGTTTCTCACGGTCAAGACCAGCGCGATGGTGTGCTGGCTGTTCGTGGGGTCGTCGATCTTCTCGGCCGCGTTCGCGCTGCTCGGCGGGCAGGCGCTGGTCGAGCAGTGGGTGCTGTCGCTGGATCTGAGCCCGGTGCAATTCATGATCCTGGCGCAGGTCATCATCTTCCTGCTGGGCTGGCCGCTGGAATGGACCGAGATCATCATCATCTTCATGCCGATCTTCATTCCGCTGCTCGACAACTTCGGCATCGATCCGCTGTTCTTCGGATTGCTGGTCGCGCTCAACCTGCAGACCGCCTTCCTCTCGCCGCCGGTGGCGATGGCGGCGTTCTACCTCAAGGGCGTGGCACCGCCGCACGTCACGCTCAACCAGATCTTCGCGGGCATGCTGCCATTCATGGCGATCCAGCTGATCGCGCTGGCGCTGCTGTATATCTTTCCGGGTATCGGCTTGTGGCTGCCGCAGGTGTTGTACCGCTGAACATGACACAGCCCCGGCCGCGGACGGCAGGGGCTGTGTCATGGCGCCGGGCGCGCTGAGAGCGCTCGGCGCGTCAGGGCCCGCGCGGGGCCCTCGCTGGCGCGGCAGCTCAGGCCAGGCGCTTTTCCAGCGCGGCCTTGGCTTCGGCCAGATCCTTCGGCATGCGGTGATTGAGTTGCGTGAACAGCTCCTCATGCAGTGCCAGTTCGCGCTTCCACGCGTCGGCGTCGATCGAGGTCACCTGCTCGAACTGCTTGGCGGAGAAGTCCAGGCCGTTCCAGTTCAGGTCGCCATAGCGCGGCGAGGTGCCGAACACGTGCTCGGTGCCCTGCCCCTTGCCTTCCACGCGGTCGATCATCCACGACAGCACGCGCATGTTCTCGCCGAAGCCAGGCCACACGAAGTTGCCGGCGTCGTCCTTGCGGAACCAGTTCACGCAGTAGAACTTCGGCAGCCTGGCGCCGCTGGCTTCCAGCTTCTTGCCGAGCGCGAGCCAGTGGCCGAAGTAATCGCCCATGTTGTAGCCGCAGAACGGCAGCATCGCGAACGGATCGCGGCGCACCACGCCCTGCTGGCCTGCCGCGGCGGCGGTGGTCTCGGAGCCCATGGTGGCGGCCATGTAGACGCCTTCGGTCCAGTTGCGGGCCTCGGTCACCAGCGGCACCGTGGTGGAGCGGCGGCCGCCGAAGATGAATGCATCGATCGGCACGCCTGCCGGGTTGTCCCAGTTCTCGTCGATCGACGGGCATTGCGACGCCGGCGCGGTGAAGCGGGCGTTGGGATGCGCGGCCTTGGCCCCGGTCTGCCTGGCGATCTCGGGCGTCCAGTCCTTGCCCTGCCAGTCGATCAAGTGCGCCGGCGCTTCCTTGGTCATGCCTTCCCACCACACGTCGCCGTCATCGGTCAGCGCCACGTTGGTGAAGATGACGTTTTCCTTGAGCGTGGCCATCGCGTTGTAGTTGGTCTTCTCGCTCGTGCCGGGGGCCACGCCAAAGTAGCCGGCTTCCGGGTTGATCGCGTAGAGACGGCCATCCTTGCCGGGCTTGATCCAGGCGATGTCGTCGCCGATGGTGGTGACCTTCCAGCCTTCGAAGCCCTTGGGCGGAATCAGCATGGCGAAGTTGGTCTTGCCGCAGGCCGACGGGAACGCCGCCGCGACGTGGTACTTCCTGCCTTCCGGCGAGGTCACGCCGAGGATCAGCATGTGCTCGGCCAGCCAGCCTTCGTCGCGGCCCATGGTCGAGGCGATCCGCAGCGCAAAGCATTTCTTGCCCAGCAGCGCGTTGCCGCCGTAGCCGGAGCCGAACGACCAGATTTCGCGCGACTCGGGGAAGTGCACGATGTACTTGGTCGGGTTGCACGGCCACGGCACGTCCTTCTCGCCAGCGCCCAGCGGCTTGCCGACGGTGTGCACGCACGGCACGAACTCGCCGTTGTCGCCGAGCACGTCGTACACGGCGCGGCCCATGCGGGTCATGATGCGCATGTTCACGGCCACGTACGGCGAGTCCGACAGTTCCACGCCGATATGGGCAATGGGCGAGCCCAGCGGGCCCATCGAGAACGGCACCACGTAGAGCGTGCGGCCGCGCATGCAGCCGTCGAAGAGGCCCGCCAGGGTCTGGCGCATCTCGGCCGGCGCGGTCCAGTTGTTGGTGGGGCCGGCGTCTTCCTTGTTTTCGGTGCAGATGAAGGTACGGTCTTCCACGCGCGCCACGTCCGACGGATCGGACAGCGCCAGGAACGAGTTCTTGCGCTTGGCGGGATTCAGGCGCTGCATCGTGCCGGCAGCCACCATCTGGTCGCAGAGGCGGTCGTACTCTTCCTGCGAGCCATCGCACCAGTAGATCTGGTCAGGCTTGGTCAGCGCGGCGATCTCGGCAACCCAGGCAACGAGCTTCTGGTGCTTGACCCAGGCCGGTACGTTGAGTGCCGGTGTGCCTTGCATGGTGGGGTGGTTCATTCTTGTACTCCATAGCGGTAAAGAAAATCAGGCAAAGCGCCGACCGCGCGCATCGAGGGCGGAAACGGGGAAACCAGCAAGACAGTGCGGGCGCTCGGGCGCCGCGTGACCAGCCTCGTGAGCCAGTGTTCGGCATGACGCACACGCACCGCGACCGTCACATCCCGTTACAACTCCAGGACGACCAATTCCGCGCAAAAAGTCGCGGCGGTCCCTGCGGCTGCGATAAAGTTGCGCTTCGCCCGCCAAATGGCGGGCGGCAGGGGCCGGTCGGGCTTTGTCCGGCGGCTCGCAACAGGGTCCAATGATGGTCACATGCCGCGAAATGCGGTGGGAGCGTCGCTCAACCAACCGGTTGCGAGTCAGCAGGAGCGGGCAAGGATACCACTGCGGCACCCGGCTGTTTTTTGCTGCGCAGCATTGTCGGGCGCGCGTCGGCGGGCACTTCATGGCAATTTTCCGGTGGTGGGGATTGTCGTGGCGCGTGGCCGCGACGCGGTGTCGGCAGGCGGCGCCGCGCCATTGCAAGCAACCATACTGGCGGGCGCGCCGCGGCTCTGTTGCCGCGCGCACCAAGCTTTGCCGAAGTCAGAGTCACCGATGAAGATTGCCGTTCTCGACGATTACCAGGACGCCGTGCGCAAGCTGCCTTGCTTCGCACTGCTCGAAGGCCACGATGTGAAGGTCTTCAACAACACCGTCAAGGGTGTGGGCCAGCTGGCCGCGCGCCTGTCCGATGTGGAGGCACTGGTCCTGATCCGCGAACGCACCCGCGTGACGCGCCAGTTGCTGGAAAAGCTGCCGCGCCTCAAGATCATCAGCCAGACCGGGCGCGCCGGCAGCCATATCGACCTCGAGGCGTGTACCGACCGCGGCGTGGTGGTGCTCGAGGGTGTGGGTTCGCCGGTGGCGCCGGCCGAGCTGACATGGGCGCTGATCATGGCGGCCCAGCGCCGCATTCCGCAGTACGTGGCCAGCCTCAAGCATGGCGCGTGGCAGCAGTCGGGACTGAAGTCGACGACCATGCCGCCGAACTTCGGCCTGGGCCAGGTGCTGCGCGGCCAGACCCTCGGCATCTGGGGCTACGGCAAGATCGGCAAGCTGCTGGCCGGCTATGGCCGCGCGTTCGGCATGAACGTGCTGGTGTGGGGCCGCGAGGCCTCGCAAGCCGCGGCCCGCGCCGACAATCTCAATGTGGCCGAGTGCGCCGACCAGCTGTTTGCCGAGAGCGACGTGCTGACCATCCATCTGCGTCTCAACGACGAGACGCGTGGCATCGTCAAGCTGGCGGACCTGCAGCGCATGAAGCCGACCGCACTGTTCGTCAATACGAGTCGCGCCGAGCTGATCGAGGAAAGCGCGCTGGTCGCGGCGCTCAATCGCGGCCGTCCCGGCATGGCGGCGGTCGACGTGTTCGAGTCGGAGCCGATCCTGCAGGGCCATGCGCTGCTGCGCATGGAAAACTGCATCTGCACGCCGCACCTGGGCTATGTGGAGCGCGACAGCTACGAGCTCTACTTCCGTACGGCGTTCCAGAACATCCTCGACGTGCTGGCCGGCAAGCACGACAGCATCGCCAACCCGAAGGCCCTGACGCCGGCGCTGTCGCGCTGAGGGGCGCCGGCGGCCCCGGAGCCGGACCCGGCTCCGCGCTCTGCCCTCTGCCCTCTGCCCTCTGCGCGGCCGACCGGTCCGCATGGCGTCCGCACGTGGGTTCGCCCACATTCAAACACGGCAGTCGGTCGGTACACTGGGGCATCCTTCAAGGGCCGCAGACAGGAGCGCCACGATGACCGATTCCGCACGGGTTCTCGCCATCAGCGTGGGCACGGCCATGCCGCTCGTGGTGGCGGGCGCCGGGGCCGAGGCCATCGTGCCGTCGGCCATCCGCAAGCATCCCTTCAGCACGCTGTTGCACCCGATTGCGGTGCAGGTGCACGCGCTCGGCCTGGCCGGCGACGAGCAGGCCGACCGCAGCGTGCATGGCGGCATCGACAAGGCGGTGTACGCCTACCCCGTCGAACACTATGCCTGGTGGAACGCGCGCCGCCGCGCCGCCGGCCTGCCCGAATCCGCGCGTCCGCTCGGCTTTGGGGCGATGGGCGAGAACCTGACCGTGCAGGGGCTGCTGGAGACCGCGCTATGGGTGGGAGACCAGCTGCGCATCGGCAATGTCCTGTTCGAGATCGCCTCGCCGCGCCGCCCCTGCTACAAGTTCAACGCCGTCATGGGCTACGGGCACGCCGTCCGCGACATGGCCCACAGCGGTTACTCCGGCGTCTACCTGCGGGTCCTGCAACGCGGCGAAATCCAGGCCGGCGACGTCATCGCCGTCATCCCGGGGCCGCGCGAAGTGTCGGTCGAAAGCATCAACCACCGTCGCAGGGATGGCCGGCGCGTGCTTTTCTGATAATGTTTGCACTCTGATACAAGCGGTGCGGTGCCCCTTCCTCCCCCGGCACGACATTCACGCCCCCCGGTGCTGTAACGCTCTGTAATACAAGGCGCTAGCCTGAAACGGCGCAGCGCTGTACTTATACAGGTTCGATACCAGGCTGTTGCACAGGAACTGGCCCACGTAGAGGCCGGCGCCAGGGAGCGGCGTTGACGTTTGCAGTACAGAAGGGTCCTCACATGAAAACAGACGGGATCGACCAGCCCAAGGGGTTTGTCGATGGCAACTGGAGCGCGGCCGCCGGCACCGGGCGTGGCCGTACTTCTCCGTGGGTTGCGGTAGTCGTGGTACTGGTGGTGGCCGGCGCCGGCTGGTTCGGCTGGAAGGCCTGGTTCACGCCGAAGCCCGCGCCCAAGGGCCCGTCCGCGGTAGTGGTGGCCACCGCGCTGGTCCAGCAAGGCGACGTGCCGCTCGAAGTCACCGCCAACGGCAACGTGACCGCGCTGCAGACCGTCGAAGTGCGCCCGCAGATCTCGAGCACGGTGCAGGCCGTGCATATCAAGGAAGGCCAGACCGTCAAGCCCGGCGACCTGCTGTTCACGCTCGATACGCGCATGGACGAGGCCAACATGGCGCGTGCCCGCGCCCAGTTGCTGCGCGATCAGGCCGACCTCGCCGATGCGCGCCGGACCCTCTCGCGCAGCCAGGAACTGCTGCAGCGCAACTTCATTTCCAAGAGCGCGGTCGATACCGCCCAGGCCAAGGTCGATGGCTTCGAGGCCACCATTCGCGCCGACCAGGCCGCCATCGAGGCGAGCCGCGTGGCCATCAGCTATGGCGCCATCCGGGCCACCATCGGCGGCCGCACCGGTGTCATCAACGTCTTTCCCGGCTCGCTGGTCACGCCGAGCACCGTCACCCCAATGGTCACGGTGGCGCAGATTTCGCCGATCGCCGTCACCTTCACCTTGCCCGAACGCCAGCTGGCGGCCTTGCGCGACGCCCTGCGCAGCGGCCCGGTCAAGGTGACCGCGCTGCCCAACGACGGCAGCAGGACGCCCGTGACGGGCAAGATCACCTTTGTCGACAACACCGTCGATCCGCAATACGGCAGCATCCGCATCAAGGCGCAGTTCGACAATGACGCGCAGCGGCTCTGGCCCGGTACGTATGCCAACGTGAACGCGATCGTGCAGACCCTCAAGGGTGCGCTGACGGTACCGCCGCAGGCCGTGGTCACCGGTCCCGAGGGCCGCTTCGTCTATGCCGTGCAGCCGGATCATACGGTTGCGCGCGTGCCGGTGAAGGTGATCGCCACCACCGCGGCCGCCGCGATCATCGAGGGCATGCCGCCCGCTGGTGCCGCCGCCGGCACGACGGGGGCCGGCAACGGCACCGCAGCCGGTATTGCCCCCGGCGGCATCACGGCGGGAACACGCGTGGTGACGGAGGGCACGCAGAACCTGCGCCCGGGCAGCCACGTGCGCGAGGGCAAGGCGCTCGGATCGGCGGCGTCCGCTGCCAGCGCCACCGGCGCGACCACCGGCGCGACCAGCGGCGGACACTGACGTCATGACGCTGTCCGAGCTCTGTATCCGCCGGCCCGTCATGACGGTGCTGCTGTGCCTGGCCGTGGTGGTCACCGGCATCGTGCTGTATCCGACCATCCCGATTGCCGCGCTGCCCAGCTTCAATTCTCCGGTGATCCAGGTCACGGCGACGCTGCCAGGCGCCAGTCCCGAGACCATGGCGGCGTCGGTGGCGATCCAGCTCGAGAAGCAGTTCGCCACCATTCCGGGTGTCACGGTCATCAGTTCGTCCAACACGCTCGGCAATACCAGCGTCACGATCGAATTCAACAGCGACCGCGATATCGATGCCGCGGCGGTGGACGTGCAGGCCGCACTGTTCCGCGCGCAGCGCACGCTGCCGATCGAGATGACGACGCCGCCGTCGTACCGCAAGGTGAACCCGGCGGACGCGCCGGTCATCCTGCTGGCGATCAATTCGCCGGCCATGAGCCTGGCCGAACTCAATGCCTTTGGCGACAACCTGATCTCGCCGACGCTCGCCACGCTACCGGGCGTGGCACAAGTGCAGGTGCTGGGCCAGAAGCGCTTCTCCGTGCGGGTACGGGCCCACCCCGACGCCCTCGCGGCACGTGGCCTCACGCTCGACGAACTGGCGACCGCGCTCAACCGCGCCAATGCCAACACGCCGGTCGGCACGCTCGACGGCGCGCGCCAGACCCTGACCATCCAGGCCAACCGCCAGCTCGCCAACGCCGATGCGTTCCGCAACATCATCGTGGCGAGCCAGCCGAGCGGTGCGGTGGTGCGGCTGTCCGATGTGGCCGAGGTCGAGGACAGCGTCGAAACCATCAAGACCGGCAGCTGGCTCAACAACGAACGCTCGATCGTGCTGACCGTGCTGCGCCAGCCCGATGCCAATACCGTGGCGGTGGTCGACGCCATCCGCGCCACGCTGCCGCGCCTCGTGCAGCAGATGCCGGGCTCGGTCAATGTGGCGGTGGTCAACGACCGCTCGGTGTCGATCCGCGAGTCGATCCACGACGTGCAGTTCACGCTGGCGCTGACGGTGGCGCTGGTGGTGATGGTGATCTTCCTGTTCCTGCGCCGCGCCGCGGCCACGCTGATCCCGACCGTATCGGTGCCGATCTCGCTGATCGGCACGGTGGCGCTGATGAAGGCGATGGGCTACAGCCTCGACAACGTGTCGCTGCTTGCCATCACGCTGGCGGTGGGTCTCGTGGTGGACGATGCCATCGTGATGCTCGAGAACATCGTGCGCCATATCGAGGAAGGCGTGCCGCCGCTCAAGGCGGCGCTGATCGGCTCGCGGGAAATGGGTTTCACCATCCTGTCGATCTCGGTGTCGCTGGTGGCGGTGTTTATCCCGATCTTCTTCATGCCGGGCGTGATCGGGCTGCTGTTCCATGAGTTTGCCGCGGTGGTGTCGCTCGCGATCCTGGTCTCGGCGCTGGTCTCGCTGACCCTGATTCCGATGCTGTGCGCGCGCTTCCTGTCGGCGGAGAACGTGCCGATCGACGAATCGCAGCACGCGTATGGCGATCGCGCGCCGGGCGCGGCGCCCCATCATGCGCCCCACCATCCGCCACAGAAGCGGACCATCGGCCTGCGCAGCACGCAATGGTTCGACGACCTGTTCAACTGGACGCTGCGCAAGTACGCGGGCGGACTCGACTGGTGTCTGGCGCACCGCGGCGTGGTGCTGGTGATTGCCGGGCTCACCTTCGTGCTGACCGCGGTGCTGTTCGTGGTCATCCCCAAGGGCTTCTTTCCGGAAGAGGATATCGGCCAGATCCAGGTCAATGCCGAAGGCCCGCAGGATATCTCGTTCGACGCCATGTCCGAGCGCCTGCGCGATGCCGCCGAGCGGATCCGCGCCAATCCGGCGGTGAAATCGGTGGTGGCGTCGATCGGCGGCGGCTACTCGCCGGCCATCAACACAGGCCGCATGTTCGTGGAACTCAAGCCGCTCGGCCAGCGGCCGCGCATGCCGCAGGTGGTGGAGTCCCTGCGCAAGGACGTGTCCGTGGTGCCGGGCCTCGCCGTGTACTTCTCGCCGGTGCAGAATCTGCGGCTGGGCGGACGCCAGAGCAAATCGCGCTACCAGTACACCTTGCAGAGCGTGAAGGCCGGTGACCTGCAGGCATCGTCGGACCAGCTGATGGCGCGCATGCGCGCCGACCCGATCTTCCGCGACGTGACCAGCGACTCGCAGCAATCGGGCCTGGAGGCGCAACTGACCATCGACCGCGACAAGGCCAACGCGCTCGGCGTGCAGATCCAGGACGTGCGCACGGCGCTGTACACGGCGTTCGGCGAGCGGCAGGTGTCGACCATCTATACGCCGATCGACAACTATTACGTCATCCTGCAGGCGGCCGATATCGACCGCGCCGACGAAACCGCGTTCTCCAAGCTCTACGTCCGTAGCAAGACCGGCCAGATGGTGCCGATCTCGGCGTTCGCGACCACCGAGCGCCGGGTCGGTCCGATCGCGGTCAACCACCAGGGCCAGCTGCCGTCGGTGACGGTGTCGTTCAACCTCGCGCCCGGCGCCGCGCTTGGCGATGCGTCGGCAAGGATCGACCGCTTCCGGCGCGAGATCCAGATGCCCACGTCGATCTTTACGAGCTGGGGCGGCGATGCCGCGGTATTCCAGTCGTCGCAGGCGACGCAGATCGTGCTGCTGGTGGCGGCCATCGCCGTCATCTACACGCTGCTGGGCGTGCTGTACGAGAGCTACATCCATCCGCTGACGATTCTCGCCGGCCTGCCGTCGGCCGCCATCGGCGCCCTGCTGACGCTGGCGCTGTTCAAGGTGGAGCTGTCGCTGATCGCGACCATCGGGGTGCTGATGCTGATCGGCATCGTCAAGAAGAACGCCATCATGATGATCGACTTCGCACTCGCGGCGCAGCGCGAGCAGGGCATGGCACCGGCCACGGCGATTCGCCAGGCTTGCCTGCTGCGCTTCCGCCCGATCATGATGACCACCTTTGCCGCCGTGATGGGCGCCCTGCCCCTGGCCCTCGGCCTCGGCGCCGGTGCCGAACTGCGCCAGCCGCTCGGCCTCGCGGTGGTCGGCGGCCTGCTGTTCTCGCAGGTGATCACGCTGTTCATCACCCCGGTCATCTACCTGGCCCTCGACCGCTTCTCGGGCAGCGGCCCGCTGCAGATCGACGCCGAGGGCAATCCGCTGGCCGACAGCGAGGAGACGGCGCTGGCGCAGCAGTGAGCAGGCGCAGGCCAGCGTTGCGCAAGGTGTCCCGCGTGGACGCCTGGTTTCAGGGGACCGCGGTCCAGTGCTATCGTTGCGGCTTGCCCGTCGCTTGCCATCGGAAGTCTCATGACGCCCACCCTGCTCGAAACCCTCATGTACGAGGTCGGCCAGCTGTTCCTGTACCCGACCCTGGCGTTGATCGGATTCCTGTTCGTCTATGCCTTCTGGGCGCTTGGCGACTTTGCCATGCAGGCGTGGCTGCGGGCGCGGCATCCGATTGGCAGCGGTCGCGGTTATGCGCTGGTGGCGTGGGCCCGGCGGCACGAGGAAGCCGATGCCGATGCGCTCGACGTCGCCGCGCATCGATTGCTGGAGCGTCCGCGCATTGCCACGCGCGTGGCGCCGATGCTCGGTCTGGTAGCCACCATGATTCCGATGGGCCCCGCGCTCAGGAGCCTGTCCGGCGGCGATCTGGCCAATGTCGGCGAGAACCTGACCATTGCGTTCTCCGCGGTGATTCTTGCGCTGATCTCCGCCAGCATCACGTTCTGGGTGGTCAATGTGCGGCGGCGCTGGCTGGCCGAGGAACTGGTCTGGCTGGGCCGCGCACGGCCGCAACGGAGCGCCGGCGCATGAAGTTCCTGGACGAAAGCGAGGCCGACGATCCGATCCTGTCGGTGGTCAACCTGATCGACGTGTTCCTGGTGATCATCGCCGCGCTGCTGGTGGCGATTGCCCGCAATCCGATGAATCCGTTCACGCACGACGATGTCACCGTCATCACGCGCCCCGGCCAGCCCGATATGGAAATCGTCACGCGCCAGGGGCAGAAGATCGTGCGCTACCAGGGCAGCGCACAGCAAGGTAGCGGCGAAGGCGTCAAGGCCGGCGTGGCCTACCGCATGAAGGATGGATCGATCGTGTATGTTCCCGAGACCGGAGCGGAGGCTGCGCACCCATGACGTCACGGCTATTCCTGTCATCCCTGCTGTTGTGTGCGCTGGCGCTCGGCGGCTGCGCGAGCGCGCCGCCTTCGCCGGAGGCGGTGAGCCAGACCTTTGCCGGCCGCTCGTATGTGCTGCTCGGCGAAGTGCACGACAACGCCGAAGGCCAGCAGCAGCGGCTGGCGGCGCTGACCCGCGCGGTCGAGGCAGGCTGGCGTCCCGCTATCGCGATGGAGCAGTTCGACCGCGAACGGCAGCCCGATATCGAGCGCGCGCGGCAGGAGCGTCCGCACGATCCGGACTATCTGATTGCGCAGGCGGCGGGCGAGCGCAGTGGCTGGCAATGGTCGTTGTATCGGCCGGTGGTGGCGCTGGCATTGCGCTATGACCTGCCGCTGCTCGCCGCCAACCTGTCGCGCGGCGATGCCAGCCGCATTGTGCGGGGCGGTTTCGGCAGCGTGTTCAGCCCTGGCCAGACCCGGGCGCTCGGGCTCGACGTGGCGATGCCGGCGGACCTCGTGGCGTCGCAGACCGCCGAGCTCGATGCGGGCCATTGCGGTCATTTTCCCAAGATGATGCTGCCCGGCATGCTCAAGGCGCAGGCCGCGCGCGATGCGATGATGGCCGCCACGCTGAAGCCCTACGCCGACCGTGGCGCCGTCCTGATCGCCGGCAATGGCCATGTGCGGCGCGATCTTGGCGTGCCGCGCTGGTTGGGGGGCGATGCCCGCAAGATCGTCAGCGTCGGCTATCTCGAGGACGACGGTCGCGTGGCCAGGGGCTTCGATGCGGTGGTGCTGGTGCCCGTGATCGCGCGCAAGGATCCGTGTACCGAGGCGGTGATGCGCTGATCGGCCACGCCGGCGCGTCCTGCGTCCGATCAGTCGTCGGTCGCCAGCTTCAACATCAGCACGGCGCGCACGCCCTTGCCTTGCGTGGCATCCTCGAGCACCACCTGCCCGCCAGACCGCGTGGCCATTTCGCGCGAGATCGCCAGGCCGAGGCCTGAGCCCGGCTCGGCGGTGCCTACGCGGCGATAGAAGCGCGCAAACACCTTCTCGCGCTCGTCCGGCGGAATGCCGGGGCCATCGTCTTCCACCACCAGCAGCGCCGCGTCGCCGGCACGCGATGCCGACAGCGTGATGCGGCTGCCGCGCGGGGAATACTGGATGGCGTTGTGCACGAGGTTGGCCAGGGCCTCGCGCAGCAGTGCCGCATCGGCCCGTACCGGCAGCGACAGGCTGGCGGGGCGTTCCCAGCCAAAGTCCTGCTGCTTACCCCGGGCGAGCGGCAGATAGTCGAGCGCGACCTGCTCTGCCACCGCCACGGCATCGATGACGTCGGCCACATCGGCTGGTGTCGCCCCTTCGCGCCGTACCCGCGCCAGCGCAAGCAACTGATTGGTCAGGCGCGCCGCCTGCCCGAGCTGGGTCTCGATGGCCCCTACGGCCTCGCGTGCGGCGGCGGGATCGCCATGCGAGCGGAGCTGACGCTGGGCGAACTCGGCCTGGGTCTTGAGAATCGCCAGCGGTGTGCGCAACTGGTGCGCGGCGTCGGCAATGAACTGCGCCTGCGCCTGCGCCATGGCTTCGGAGCGTGCCACGTGGGTATTGACCGCATCGACCAGGGGCCGCACTTCCAGCGGGACATGATCGAACGCGAGCGGCGTCAGGTCTTCGGGCGAGCGCGCACGCACGTCGTCGCGGACCCGGGCCAGCGGCCGCAGCACGTAGGTAATGCCGCCGACCAGAATCAGCGCCGACAGCACGATCAGCACCACATCGCGCGCCAGCGCGCTGCGCCACACCCGTTCGATCAATGCCGTGCGCGGCTCCGCGGTCTCCGCCACCTGGATGATGACGCGCAGGTGCGCATCGGGGCGGTACACGGGCCGCGCCATGGCGGCGATGCGCACCGGGTCGCCGTGGTAAGTGGCATCGTAGAAGCGGGTCTCGTTATTCACCAGCGCGCCGCCCGGCAGCGGCAGGTCGTCGTAGCCGGTGATGGTCTCCACCGAGCCGGCCCGCTCGATCGAGACGCGATAGAACACGTGGGTCTGCGCGGCGGTCTCGAACATTTCCATGGCGGCATCGGGCAGCGTGAGCTGCACGCTCTCGCCGGCCATGCCGATGGCGTTGTCGATGGTGCGGACCGAGCCGTACAGCGAGCGGTCGTAGGCGGTGTTGGCGGCATCGCGCAGCGTGCCGTAGGTGAACCACGAGTCGATCGCGGTGATCGCGATCAGCGCCGGGATCAGCAGCAGCAACAGCTGCCGGCGCAGGCTGCCGCGCAGCCATAGCCGCAGGGGCAGGCGCGCGGGCGCGCGCAGATGGCGGCGCCACATGTCAGGCCTCGGCCTCGGGCTCCAGCAGGTAGCCAAAGCCGCGCAGCGTCACGATGGTCACACCGTGCCCGGCAAGTTTCTTGCGCAGCCGGTAGACCAGCACCTCGATGGCGTCGGGGCTGACGTCCGCGTCGAGCGAGAACACCTTGTCGAGCAACTGCGCCTTGGTCAGCGGCTGCCCGCTTCTGGCGAGCAGCGCTCCGAGCAGCGTCGATTCGCGCGGCGTCAGCGCCAGAGGCGCGCCCGCAAGCGTGAAGCTGCGGGTCTCGCCGTCGAACACCAGCGCACCGCATTGCAGGCGCGGGTGGGCCCGCCCGCGGCTGCGGCGGATCAGCGCGAGAATGCGCGCCTCGAGCTCGGCGATGGCAAAGGGCTTGGGCAGGTAGTCGTCGGCACCGAGGTTGAGGCCGCGCACGCGCTCGTCGAGCGTGTCCTGCGCGGTCAGGATCAGCACCGGCGTGCGGTCGTCGCGGCCGCGCATGGCCTTCAACACGGACAGGCCATCCTTGCCGGGCAGGCGCAGGTCGAGCACCACGGCGTCGTATTCCTCGGCCTGCAGCCGCGCTTCCGCCTGCAGGCCGTCGGCCACATGCTCGATGACGAAGCCGCCCTGCTCCAGCGCGCGGGCTACCCAGCGGGCCAGTTCGACCTCGTCTTCCACCAGCAGAATGCGCATCCGGACCTCCTCCGCCCGATCGGAATACGGATGCGGCGTGCATCCCAAGGGCGCCTATAATAACGCCGCCCCGCCGTGGATGTTGGTCCGGCGGCCGGCCTCGCGATCCGCCTTCTCCTCCCTTCCCACGCTTGCGTCCGATGCGCGCTTCCCCGAGCTCCCCGCCCCTGCCGCCCGCGCCCGGTTCGCGCCTGCGCCGCACGCTGCTCAAGGCGGGCGCCGCGAGCATGGCGGCCGGCGCCTGGCCGGCGCTCGCGCAGGGTACGCTGCCACGCATCCCGGCGGGCTACCCCCCCGAGTATGAAGGCGTGATCGCGCGCGCGCTGCACGAGGGTGCGGTGTCGGTCTACGCGTCCACCGACAGCGAGATCGTACGCCCGCTGATCGACGGCTTCGAGGCGCGCTTTCCCGGCATCCGCGTCCGCTACTACGACCTCAACACGATCGAGCTGCATGAGCGCTTCCTGCGCGAAAGCGCCGCGTGGGGCGACCAGCGTCCGCCGCGCGACGCGGACGTTGCAGACGTGCTGTGGAGCACGGCGATGGACCTCCAGATCAAACTCGTCAACGACGGCCATGCGCAGCGCTATGCCTCGCCCGAGCGGGCCGGGCTGCCGAACTGGGCGGCGTGGCGCGACGAAGCCTGGGGCACCACCTTCGAGCCTGCCGTGATCGTCTACAACCGGCGCCACTTCACCGAGGCGCGCATGCCGGGCAGCCGCAGCGGCCTGGCGCAGCTGCTGCAGGAAAACGCGCCGCTGTGGCGCGGGCGCGTGGTGACCTACGATATCGAGCGATCCGGGGTCGGCTACCTGTTTGCGCAGCAGGATGCGCGCATGGGCAGCGAATTCTGGTACCTCGCGCAGTCGCTGGGCCGCACGCAGGTGCAACTGTCGGTGTCGACAGTGGACATGATCGAGCGCATCGCGCGCGGCGACTTCGTGCTCGGCTACAACCTGCTGGGTTCGTATGCGCTGTCGCTGATGGAGCGCGGCGCGGAAATCGGCGTGATCGCGCCGCGCGACTACACGCTGGTGATGTCGCGCGTGGCGTTTATCGCGCGGCAGTCGCCACGGCCCAACGCGGCGCGGCTATGGCTGGACTTTCTGCTGTCGCGCGAAGGGCAGGCGCTGCTCGGGCAGTCGACCTCGCAGCTCTATACGATCCGCACCGATACCGACAGCCGTCATACCGCGGTCGCGCTCGCCGAGCGTCTGGGTTATGCGCTCAAGCCGATCAGCGTCGGCCCGGGCCTGCTGGCCGCGCAGGACGGCATGCGCAAGCGCGCGTTCCTGGCGCGTTGGCGCGAGGCATTGCGCGGGTAGGTGCGGGTAGGTGCGGCCCGGTCAGGTGCGCAGCGAACGCGCGCACCCGGCCGCATCGGATCATTCGACCAGCCCGTGCTGGCGCTGCTGCGCCTCGAAGGTGGCCATCTCGGCATCGATTTCCGCTTCGGCCAGCGGCCGCGCCACGTAGGCATGGCGCAGCGCAGGCGAATGGCGCAGCGTATCGATAAAGACGTCGGCCATGCGCTCGGCATGGGCATTGAGGTCGAAGTCCTGCGGACAGAACAGCCAGTGCGCGAGCACGCCGCCAATCGCGGCATGGAACGCGTTGACGGCAAAGTCGAGGTCGATATCGGCCGGTAGCTGGCCGCGCTCGGTCGCCAGGCGCAAGTGCTCGCGGATCTTGGCGAGCCCTTCCTGGTGCGATTGCCGCTGGCGCTCGAAGATGGCGCCGTTGTCCTGCACCATTTCGCACTTATGGAACAGGATCTCGAAGATCCGCCGCCATTGCGGATTGACCACGGTCTGGCGGAACACGAACGCGCAGATGTCGCGAATGCCGCCCAGCGGATCCTCGTGCCGCGCAATCCGCGCGGGATCGCAGAGCGCCTCCACCGGCAGGTTGACGCGATCGACCATCGCGGCAAACACGTCGCTCTTGTTCTTGAAGTGCCAATAAATCGCGCCACGGGTGACGCCCGCCGCCTCGGCAATGTCCGCCAGCGAGGGCCGCGCCACGCCACGCGTGTGAAACACGGTCTCTGCCGCGTCGAGTATCCGGTTGCGCGTCTCCAGCGCTTCTTCCTTGGTGCGTCTGACCATGTCCTTTCCTGCTCGCGGCCCCGCCGCGAATGACGGCCCGCATCGTACCCCGGCCGCAATATTCGTGCTCATCGAATGGCACGGAGTTGGTGCCCCCCATGCAGTGTCAAGTGGCGGCCGCACGACAAAGCTGTCATTGCCACTTAACATACATGCTTGAATGTATATATACTACGCGCTTGTTCGCTGACCGGCCACCCATGCCAGCGGCCACTTCCGCAACGTTCCGGCCATATCCAGGTGTCCCACACACCGGCATGACCGGTCAGCCATCCGCTTCAAGCCGTCGTTCGCAGGTGCAAGGGTTGTTTTTTCCTGGCACGCCTGCACGACGCGGCAAACGCCAGCAGTCCTTGCCCACCGGAAACACATGGGGGGCAACACACCAAAAACCAGGAATGGGGTGATTCGATGAGGAAGTTCCGACTTATGCGTCTGAATACGCGTCTCAATACGCGTCTGTGTGCCCACTACGTTGCCATCGCGAGCGCGGCGGTCATGCTGGCCGCGTGCGGCGACAAGGCCCCCGCAGGGGCCGGCGCCATGCCGCCGCCCGAAGTCGGCGTCGTCACCGTGACGCCCAGGCCCGTCGCCGTGGTCAATGAGCTGCCGGGCCGTCTCGAAGGCGTGCGCACCGCCGAGGTGCGCGCGCGCGTGGAAGGCATCGTGCTGTCGCGCCACTACACCGAGGGTGGCGAGGTCAAGGCCGGCCAGGTGCTGTTCCGTATCGATCCCGCCCCGTACCAGGCCCAGCTGGCGTCCGCCAAGGCGCAGCTGGAGCGAGCCGAAGCCAACGCGGTATCGGCGCGCCAGAAGGCCGAGCGCTACAAGCCACTGGTGGCCGTCAACGCGGTCAGCAAGCAGGAGTACGACGAGGCCGTGGCCGCGGCTGGCCAGGCCAATGCCGATATCGCGGCCGCCAAGGCCGCCGTCACCACGGCGCAGATCAACCTCGGTTACACCACGGTCACCGCGCCGATCGCGGGCCGCGTCGGCCGCGCGCTGGTCACCGAGGGCGCGCTGGTCGGCAAGGGCGAAGCCACCAAGCTGACGCTGGTCGAGCAGGTCGATCCGATCTGGGTCACGTTCACCCAGCCCGCTTCGGAAGTGGCGCGCCTGCGCCGCCAGATCGAATCCGGCGAGATCAAGGGGGTCAACGGCGGCGCGCGCGTGCATCTGTTCGTCGAAGGCGGCGACCGCGAGTACGCGCAGACCGGCAAGCTGCTGTTCTCCGACATGACGGTCGACCCGACCACCGGCGCCATCACGCTGCGCGCGGAATTCCCCAATCCCAGGCGCGAGCTGCTGTCCGGCACCTTCGTGCGCGTCAAGATCGAGCAAGGCGTGGACGAGAACGGGCTGACCGTGCCGCAACGCGCGCTGATCCGCACCGCGCAGGGCGCCAGCGTGATGGTGGTGGGCAAGGACGGCAAGGTGGCCGCCGTGCCCGTGACCGCGCCGCAGGCGGTGGGCGACAGCTGGGTCGTGACGGAAGGTCTGAAGGGCGGCGAGCAGGTCATCGTCGAGGGCCTGCAGAAGGTCCGCGTGGGCGCGCCGGCCAAGGCCGTGCCGTTCCAGCCGCAGCCCCAGGGAGCCCCCGCCGCGCCCAAGACCGCGGACGCCTCGGCGCCCAAGCAGGGCTGACACCCACCCATCCAGCCGCATACCTCCAGCTGCATACAAGGGAGCCAGTCTCATGGCAAAGTTTTTTATCGACCGGCCGGTGTTCGCGTGGGTGCTCGCGCTGATCATCGGACTGGGCGGCCTGCTGTCGATCATGCAGTTGCCGATCGCGCAGTACCCCAACATCGCGCCGCCCATCATCACGGTGACCGCGACCTACCCCGGCGCGTCCGCCAAGACGCTCGAAGACTCGGTCACCACGGTGATCGAGCAGGAGCTCAATGGCGCGCCCAACCTGCTCTATTACGAGTCGACCAGTGAGGCCACCGGCCTCTCGACCATCAACATCGCGTTCGCGCCCGGCTCCAATGCCGACCTGAACTCGGTGGAAGTGCAGAACCGCCTCAAGCGCGTGGAAGCGCGCCTGCCGGCGGAGGTGCGCCAGCAGGGCGTGCGCGTCGACAAGGCCGGGAACAACTACATGATGTTCATCACGGTCCAGTCGAAGTCGGGCAACACCGATGCCATCGCACTTGGCAACTTCGTCTCGGCGCAGGTGGTGGACTCGATCCGCCGCGTGCCCGGCGTGGGTGCGGCCGACCTGTTCGGCACCGAGTATGCGATGCGGATCTGGCTTGATCCGGCCAAGCTCACGGGCTTCAACCTGACGCCGCTCGATGTGACGGCGGCCGTGTCCGAGCAGAACATCCAGGTCGCGGTGGGCGAACTCGGCGGCACGCCGTCGCCCAGGGGCACCGAGCTCAATGCCACCGTCAACACCGAAAGCCGGCTGACCACGCCCGAGCAGTTCGCCAATATCCTGCTGCGCGTGAATCCCGATGGCTCGTCGGTGCGCATCAAGGACGTCGGCCGCGTGGAACTCGGCGGCGCCGATTACTCGACGCTGGCGCGCACCAACGGCAAGCCGGCCTCGGCCATCGCCATCAAGCTCGCGCCGAGCGCCAACGCGCTCGCCACCGCCAATGCGGTGCGCGCCAAGATGGAGGAACTGTCGCGCTACTTCCCCGCGGACTACGAATACAGCGTGCCGTACGACACCTCGGCGTTCGTCAAGATCTCCATCGAGGAGGTCATCAAGACGCTGCTGGAGGCGGTGCTGCTGGTGTTCCTGGTGATGTACCTGTTCCTGCAGAACTTCCGCGCCACCATCATCCCCACGCTGGTGGTGCCGATCGCGCTGATGGGCACGTTCGGCGCCATGCTCGCGTTCGGCTTCTCGATCAACGTGCTGACCATGTTCGGCATGGTGCTGGCGATCGGTATTCTGGTCGACGATGCGATCGTGGTGGTGGAGAACGTCGAGCGCATCATGAGCGAGGAAGGTCTCTCGCCACGCGAGGCCACGCGCAAGGCGATGGGCCAGATCACCGGTGCGATCGTCGGCATCTCGCTGGTGCTGACCGCGGTGTTCATTCCGATGGCATTCTTCTCGGGTTCGGTCGGCAATATCTATCGCCAGTTCTCGCTGTCGCTGATCGCCTCGATGGCGTTCTCGACGCTGCTCGCGCTGACGCTCACGCCGGCGCTGTGCGCCTCGCTGCTGAAGCCGGTGCAGGCGGGCCATCATCACGAGAAGAAGGGTTTCTTCGGCTGGTTCAACCGCACCTTCGCGCGCGCATCCACCGGCTACCAGGGTGTGGTGGCGCGCGTGCTGCGACGCACGGGCCGCTATCTGATCATCTACCTGCTGATCGTGGTGGGCGTGGTGCTGCTGTTCAAGCGGCTGCCGTCGTCGTTCCTGCCCGACGAGGACCAGGGCTACATGATCACTGTGGTGCAGCTGCCGCAGGGCGCGACGCAGGACCGTACCATCGGCGTGCTCAAGCAGATCGAGGACTACTACCTGCAGAAGGAGTCGAAGGTCGTCGACCAGATGATCACGGTGGCGGGCTTCTCGTTCTTTGGCCGCGGCCAGAACGGCGGTATCGCATTTGTGCGTCTCAAGGACTGGAAGGATCGCACCGGTGCCGACGAAACCGCGCAGGCGCTGACCGGCCGGGCCTTCGGCGCGCTCTCGTTCATCAAGGACGCGATCATCTTCCCGCTCAACCCGCCGGCGATCGCCGAGCTCGGCAACTCGTCGGGCTTCGACTTCCGCCTGCAGGACCGTACCGGCCAGGGTCACGACAAGCTGATGGAAGCGCGTAACCAGATGCTCGGCATGGCGGCGCAGTCCAAGGTGCTGCAAGGCGTGCGTCCGGAAGGCCAGGAAGACGCGCCCCAACTGCGCATCGATATCGACCGCGAGAAGGCGCGCGCGCTGGGCGTCTCGGTGGCCGATATCAACGCCACCCTGTCGATTGCCTTCGGTTCGTCGTATGTGAACGACTTCATCTACGAAGGCCGGGTGCGCCGCGTGATCGTGCAGGCCGAGGGCGCGGACCGCCGTCTGCCCGACGACCTGACCAAGCTGCGCGTGCGCAATGCCAACGGCGACATGGTGGCGTTCGCGGCGTTCTCCACGTCGCGGTGGATCATGGGCTCGCCGCGTCTGGAGCGCTACAACGGCATGCCGGCGGTCAAGCTCGCGGGCCAGGCCGCGCCCGGCCAGAGTACCGGCGAGGCGATGCGCGTGATGGAGGAGAACTTCGCCAAACTGCCGCCGGGCTTCGGTTTCGAATGGTCGGGCCAGTCGTACGAAGAGCGCCTGGCCGGGGCGCAGGAGCCGATGCTGTACACGCTGTCGCTGATTATCGTGTTCCTGTGTCTGGCTGCGCTCTACGAGAGCTGGTCGATTCCGGTGGCGGTGCTGCTGGTGGTGCCGCTCGGCGTGCTGGGCGCCCTGCTCGGCGTGACGCTGCGCGGCCTGCCCAATGACGTGTACTTCAAGGTTGGCCTGATCGCGACCATCGGTCTTTCGGCAAAGAACGCGATTCTGATCGTCGAGTTCGCCAAGGACCTGCAGGCGCAGGGACGCAGCCTGATCGACGCCACGCTCGAAGCCGTGCACCTGCGCTTCCGTCCGATCCTGATGACGTCGATGGCGTTCATCCTCGGCGTGCTGCCGCTGGCCATCGCCACCGGCGCGGGCTCGGGCAGCCAGCGCGCGATCGGTACCGGCGTGATGGGCGGTATGATCGCGGCGACGTTGCTGGCGATCTTCCTGGTGCCGGTGTTCTTCGTGGTCGTGCGCAGCCGCTTCAAGGGCAGCGAACGCCAGCACCAGCGCGAACAGATGCGGTTGGACCCGAAAGAGGAAAACTGACAATGACCAAGACTCTGACCACACTGCTGCTGGTGGCCGGCGTTCTCTCGGGCTGCACGCTGGCCCCGCACTATGACCGCCCGGCGGCGCCCGTCGCCGGCACCTACCCCGCCGCGCCCGAGGGCTACGCGACGGCCGAGGTGAAGAGCGGCGAGACGCGGCGTGCCGCCGAGATCGGCTGGCGTGAGTTCTTCACCGATCCGCGCCTGCAGATGCTGATCGCCACCGCGCTGGAGAACAACCGCGACCTGCGCACCGCCGCGCTGCGTATCGAGGAAGCGCGCGCGCAGTACCAGATCCAGCGTGCCGACCTGCTGCCGACCGTCAATGCCAACGCGAGCTACCAGCGCGGTACCTTCTCAAGCCTGAGTATCGCGCCGGGCGCCGGCGCGGGGCAGACCTTCACCGGCAATGTGTACCAGGTAGGCCTCGGCATTTCCTCGTACGAGCTCGACTTCTTCGGCCGCGTGCGCAGCCTGTCGAATGCCGCCCTGGCACAGTACTTCTCCACCGAGGAAGCGCGCCGCGCGGCGCATATCTCGCTGGTGTCGGAAGTCGCCAAGGCGTATCTGGCCGAGCGCGCGTTTGCCGAGCAGTACGACATCGCCAAGGAAACGCTGACCACGCGCCAGAGCACTTACGACCTCGCCAGGCGCCGCTTCGACGCCGGCGCCACCTCGGCGCTCGACCTGCGCGACAACGAGTCGCTGGTGGCGCAGGCACGCGTGGCCGCGGCACAACTGGCTCGCCAGCGCGCGCAGGCGCAGAACTCGCTCGAAGTGCTGGTCGGCAAGCCGCTTGGCGAGATTCCGAACCTGCCGGCGCCGATGAAGCTGTCGGACGAACGCATCATCAGCGATATCCCCGAGGGCCTGCCCTCTGACCTGCTGGAGCAACGGCCCGACATCCGTCAGGCCGAGCAGCAGCTGTTGTCCGCCAACGCCAATATCGGCGCGGCACGCGCGGCGTTCTTTCCGCGCATCACGCTGACGGCCAACGCCGGCACCATCAGCCCGACCTTCTCGGGCCTGTTCGATGCCGGCACCAAGACGTGGTCGTTTGCGCCGCAGCTGGTGCTGCCGATCTTCGATACGGGTAGAAACATCGCGAATCTCGACCTCGCAAAAGTTCGCAAGAATATTCAAATCGCGAATTACGAGAAGACCATCCAGGTGGCCTTCGGCGAAGTTGCCGACGCGCTGGTCGCGCGCGGCACGCTCGAGGAACAGGTCGCCGGCCAGGAACAGCAACGCAACGCGGAAGCCGCCCGCTTCGAGCTGTCGCGCCTGCGCTTCCGCACTGGCGTGGCGAGCTACCTCGACGAACTCGACGCGCAACGCCAGCTGTTCAACGCGGAACAGGCCCTGGTACAGGCCCGCCAGCTACGCCTGGTCAACGCGATCGACCTCTATCGTGCCCTCGGCGGCGGGCTGACCGAAGCCGGCCCCACGGCAGCGCCCGTCGCGCAGTAGGCGTCTGCCCGGGCCTGCTCTCGCCCGTCCTGGTCCAAGGCAATGCCCTCTCCGGGTGTGGAGAGGGCATTGGCCAGGGCGGCAGCGCGCCGCCCGCTCAGAACTTGTATGTCGCCGCCAGAAAGAAAATGATTGGGTTGGGGTCGAGCCTGGTTTTCGAGGTCGACAGGGTGGTGCCGTCCGATGCCTTGACCGTCAGCGTCGAGGTGGTCTTCAGCGGGATATAGGTCACCGCTGCGGTGATGCCCCAATGCTCGTCGAAGTTGTAGGTGCCGCCGACATTGAAGACCGGGGCCCACGATGACGATGCATCCGCATGTACGCTGGTCGGGCCCGGAATGCCTGCGCCGGCGGCAAGTACCGCGCCCAGGTTGTTGTTCACGGAGGTGGCGAACGCCGGGTTGATGCGGATGTCGGTGAAGAAGTTGTACGAGACGCCGACGCCGAGGAACGGGCGGAAGTGCGCGCCGGGTTCCATGAAGTGATACTGCACGATCGCGGCCGGGCTCCACTGGCGGGCGCGCGTGATGATCGGATTCAGCGCGGGATCGCTCAGGCTCTGGTGGCCAAGCGCGCCGGCCGGACCGGGCGGGATCAGTTCGCCGTGACCATAGAGCTCGAACTCGGGCGGGATGCCGCCCACGCCCGTAATCGCGATATGGTCGGTGACAAAGTGGCTGAAGGTCAGGCCCAGCGTGCTGGCGTTCGACGACGACAGGCCGCTGCCCGGCGCGGTGAAGGTGCTGGGCAGGCCGAGCGGATAGTTGATCGGTACGTCCACCACATTGGTGGTCAGCGGCGGGCTGGTGCCGTGCGTCTGGATATAGAACCAGCCGGCGGACACCACGTTGTCGCCAGCCTTCTGCGCGTGCGCGGGCAGCGCGGTCAGCGTGGCGGCCATCGCCATCAGGGCGCAGGTGCCGGGCAGGCGGGCCAGCATGCGTTGCATGAGCGTCATCATTGCCTCCCGGGCCTTATTCGACGAATGCGCCGATGGTGAAATACGGCGCGCCATTGCGCGACTCGAGGAAGCCGAACACGCCGCCGGTGAACATGAACTTGCCGGTCGGGCTGGTGGCCGTGGCGTCCTTGCGGGTGGTGGTGATCACGCCCGGCACCGTCTGCGCATAGTCGAGATTCAACGCGATCGCCAGCGACGCATCGGAGGCGCGGAACGGGTCGAGCATGGCGGCCTGCGCGGCCACGAGCGCGGTGGTGCGGTATTCGAATTTGCTGTCCACGCCGATGTACTCGCCATTGAGCGTGCCCTGCGTGGCCGACACCGCTGGCGCCATCATGCCGATGCCGATTTCATCGTCGGCGCCGATCGGCCTGAAGTTCGTGAACGAGTCGTTGGCATAGCCCACGCGGATCATGACCGGCACCAGCGCGCCGCGCAGCTTGCCGACGATCAGGTAGGCCCGTCCCATGGTGCCGCCCAGCGTGGGCGGCAACTCGCCTTCATAGTTGTTCGACAGCAGCGCCCCGCTCGGCTGCGGCACGAACTTGCTGCCCTTCTGCCGGCACTGCGCGCCCGCCACGTTGTCGCACACGGTGAACGATCCATCCGCCGCGAGCGACATGCGATAGTCCTGGCCGACCATCTGGAAGTTCTTCGACGGTACCTCGTGGAAGCCCGAGCCGTTATAGCTGCCGGCAATCCTGGTCAGGTCGCTCTCGATCTGCGAGAAGCCGATGAACTGGAAATACGGGAACGTGGTATCCGGCACCGCGCCGGCACCGGCCACGCCATTGAACTGGATGCGTGCCCCGGGAATGGTGCCGCCCATCACGCCTTCGCCCAGAAACAGGCGCGCGGGCCGGGCCGGATCGAGACTGGCGCCGTCGAGGCGGAACGCGCACTGGTTGAGCTTGTCGGTCGGTAGCAGCGTCTCCTGGCTGAGCGTGCCGGACATCACGTTGGCGCCGCCGGTTGCATCGGCGCGCGTCGGTTGCACGGTACCGGTGGTGCGCGGTACCGACGAGTCGAGGAAGGTCACTGCCCACGTCATTCGTTTGGTATCGATCCGCACCTGCACGAGTTCACCCGAGCCGGTGCCGCCGAGGTACGGCGTCGAGTAGTCGACGGCGGCCGGGCACAGCCGGACCACGTTGGCCGACGGCGCCGCCGCGCCGCCGCCATCGCCACCTCCGCCACCGCAAGCCGTCATCGCGACGGCGGTGCCTGTGGCGAGCAGCGCGCGCGGCAGCCAGCGCCAGCCGGGCTTGATGCAAACGGGGGCGAGCGATGGGATGTCGCTACCAGCGTAGCGAGGGCGTTGGGGGTGCATGGTGTCGTCTCCTTCTGCTGCGCCCGGGGTGACCCCGTGGCGCCTCTTCGTGGGCAGTTTCTTCTTGATAAGCACAGCTACAGCGACAGCTACGGGAACAGCTACGCGCTGGCAACGGCTCAGCGGCTTGCCACCACGCTCACGCGGAACGTGGGATTGGCGGGGGCGCCGTACAGATGCGCGAAGGCGGGTCCGGTGGTGATCAGCTGGCCGGTCTGGCCGCTGTTGTCGACCGTGGTGACAAAGCCGGGCGTGTTCTGCGTGAGGTCCATCTGGAAGCCGCCGAGCGGGCGCAACGAGGCATCCTGCGGATCCACCAGCGCGACGATGTTGTCGTGGATGATGGACGACACATACTTGAGATCGCTGCCGGAACCGATATAGCTGCCGTTTAGCGCCACATTGGTGGTGCGGACGTTGGGTGCCAGCAGCGCCAGGCCCGATTCGTCATCGATCACGATGTTGAAGGTGGCGAGGTCGGCGATGGCGTAGCCCACGCGAATCAGCAGCGGCACCAGCTTGCCTTCGAGCTTGCCGACCACGAGCACGCCCTTGGCCGGGCTGCTCTGATCGCTCGGATTCATGCCTGACTGCTTGTAGAAGTAGGGATAGCGATGGGTACGGTTGTCGTTATTGCTTTCGAACGCGCCATCGTTCAGCGCGCGCAGCTTCCAGGGCTGACCGGTCGACACGCATGCGGCACCGCCGGTGCCGGTGCAGGTGCCATCCGCGTTCAGCGTTTCAGTCGCGGTCCTGGGTGCCGGCGCAAAATTCTGGTCGGGCACGAGCGAGCCGCCCGATGGCACGATGTGATAGCCGACCAGGTTGTAGCTGCCAGCCACCTTGCCGAAGTCGGTCTCCGTCTGCGCAAATGCGAGCACGGGGTACACCGGATAGGTCTTGGCCGGAATCGCTCCAAGGCCCAGGATGCCGTCGAACGATATCGTCGCACCCGGAATGCCGCCACCCGCGACGCCATTGCCGACAAACACGATGGGCGGATTGGCGGGATCGATGATCGCCTGCGAGGCGCCATCCGAGGCGGTGACGGTCTTCAACTGGAAGGCGCAGTTGTTCTGCGCCGGCGTCGGCAAGGGCCGGTCAGGGTGGGTGAACGTGCCTTCCAGCGTCACGCCTGCACGCGTCGGCTGGATGGATCCCGGCGCCTTGGGAATCGGCGACTCGATCAACTGGATGCGATAGGTGCCGGCGCTGGTATCGAACTGCATCTTCACGAATTCGCCGGCACCGGAGCCGCCCGTGTAGACCGTGCCGTAGTCGAGCGATGCCGGACACAGCGCCGCGACCGGATCGTTCGTGGTGGGGCCCGATGGCGGGCAGTTGCCGCTCTGTGCGCATTGCTGCGAAGCCGCGGAGGGTGAGCTGCCGGGTTCGCCGTCCGCACCGCCACCGCAGCCGGTCAGGCCGGCCGACAAGGCGGCGGCAGACAGCATGGCGACGAGGTTGAGCGTTACCCCATTGGCAAAAAGGAAGGCGCGTCGTGGTGTCGACTTGGGCATGGCTTGTCTCCATTTCTTATGCCGGCGGCCCGGTAGCTCCGTGCCTTTCTCGGTGGTCCGACTCTCGCCGTTGGCCCGTTTGAGCGTCAATAGAGCGGTCGTTCCAAACATGCCCGACCCGTTGACGGCCCTGCCGATGCGCCCCCGGGCGCGGCTGTTCAAACCGCGCGCGCGCGGTCGATTGCGCGAATTCAAACGCTCGCTGTGCCCTCAGAACTTGTATTCGTCGTTGCCCGGGTCGAAAGTCGAGGCGTCGAACGACTTCTTCACGGCCTTCTCGAACACGATTCTCTCGACCATGAAGCCATCGGCATCCCATGCGGTTTCCACCCGCGGCCACGGATGCTTGAGATCGAGCATCAGTTGCACCTTCTTCGCGTAATACTTCGGCGCACCCTCGGGCAGGTCCCATGTCAGCGCCACCATGCGCATGCCCTGCTCGCGCACGATCTCGGCGCGATTGAATTTTTCGCCGAGGCCGGCGGCACGCAGCGTGCGCGCATCGCGCTCCAGCATCGACACCACGTACTGGAAGCCGAGATCGCGCACGGAATGGTTCGACTGCGCGCGCGCCAGCGCACCGTCGAGCGCGATCCACATCGACGTAAAGCCGAGCACGCCGCCCAGATGGCCATACATCTGGTCCTTGCGCCGGGTCTCGTCATAGAGGATCTCCTGCCCCGCCTGCACCCCATTCGGCAGCCAGCGCGCGTACACCTGTCGCGGCAGATGACGGTAGCGGATCATCATGCGCGCCGGTACGTCCTGCCACTGGCCGTCGAGCCGCTCCTGGCGCGTCATCCAGTATTCGTATTCGGGATAGCGGTTGATCTCGGTGCGCGCCCACAGCAGAAAGGCATCGGGCTTGAAGGCGTCGAAGGTGGCGAGCAGCTCGGCGTCCGACAACGCCGCCAGTTCGCCACTGGCGGTCTGCTTCGAGAACAGCGCCGCCTGTTGCGCGGCCGGCAGCGCGTCGTAGGGCGTTGCCGCACGCGCGGCCGTGGGCGCAGCCGTTGCCCCCGATGCGGCCTGCGCGCGCGCCTCCGGCGCGACGCCAGGCGGCGCTGCCAGCAACCCGAGCATGCCGCCGATGGCGGCAACCAGGAGCAACGGTATCTGGGCGGCTTTCATGGCAGTCTCCTCCTGCGCGCAAGACGCGCGCGCGCACGCCTCGCAGGGACGTGGCGATAGGGTTGGCGATAAGTTGGCGATACCAATGGAGCCGCGCATCGTGCGAGCGACGACGGCGCGGTCAGGACAGCGCGGCGGCGGGGACAGCGGCCAGACAGGCGACGCGGCCGGCGCCGCCTGTCAGCGCCGCGTGGCGAGCGCTATGTGCGCGGGCGCGTACGCATCCAGTCGTCGAGCGGATTGCTCGGGAATGTTGCGCAGTGTTCGCGACGCACCGTCAGGCTTGCGGTGGCCGAGCGCGTGGTGCCTTCGTTGCGCACGGTACGCGCGGCACCACGTCGGGCCCGGTTCACCGCGGCAGCCGTGGCGGCGGCGGCGGTGCGGGCCTCGTCCTCGACGGTGGCGGCCAGCGCGGCGATATGCTCCTGCCTGGCGCGCTCGTCCGCATACTGGCTTTCGCCGATATCGAAGACGTCCTGCAGCGCGCCGAGCTGATCCGTCGATGGGGCGGGTGCCTGCAGGGCCGCCACCACCATCGACGTCAGTTGCGCGAGCACGTGCGCATCGCTCATCTGCTGGCCTTGCGTAAAGGCCGGCATCAGGTTGCCGAGCTCGTCGCCGGCCAGCACGCCCGCCAGCGCCTTGAGCGCAAAGTGCAGACGCCAGCCGAGTTCCTGCCGGGGCACCTCCGGCAGCGCACGCGCAAACGCTTCGAAGAAGCGCCCGAACACCGGTGCGTAGTGGCCGACCAGATAGGACTGAATGAACGGCGACGTGTCCGAATACACGCGGCCGAGCAGGCGCAGAAACGATGGGCCGCCGATCTCGGGCTCGCGCGCCATCTGGAGCGCGGGCACGAACAGCGCACCCATGACGTGTTCGCAGCGGATCTCGTGGCCCGGCCAGCGTGCCTCGACGGCATCGAGCAATGCCAGGCGCCGCGTGTTGAGCGGATCCAGACGGCGCCCGAGCACCGACTGCATCATGATTTCCTTGCTGCGGAAGTGGTAGTTGACTGCTGCCAGATTGACGATGGCGCGTGAGGTGACTTGACGCAAGGACGTCGCCTCGTACCCGACCTCGATAAACAGCTTCTCGGTCGCATCGAGGATGCGTGCCTTCGTATCTCCTGCCGTGCTTCTGCCGGTCTTCATGGTGGTCTCTCGCAAAAAACTGCTGTGGACCCCTGCAAAAAAATCCACGACCGCCTGGCTCCGTGCTCTGTCGGCATACGGATGCTTGAAACGGTTGTGCGAAGCCTAGTGACGGCTCCGAGCGTTTCACAAGCCTGAAATTCGAAGAGTTGCTCTAATGCGACAGCGCTCACGCAATGCAGGGTCCCGCCCGGTCAATGGTCGCCTGCCGGCCCGGATCCGGTTGGTCGTCGATTTCCACAAAGCCAGATGTCGCCTGGCTCTGCGGGCATCGGCGCCAATCCCTGGCACCAGGCCGCTCTTCCGTCCTGCCCCCCGACAGGACGCCGCCTCGCCTATCACAGTGTGATGGTTTGAAGCGGCTGTGACACATTTTGCAGTGTCTGTGCGGAGACTGACAACTGCCGATCGCGCCCCATGTTGGTAGGGTGCAATCGCGACACACGATTCGCACCCGCACGGCCAAGGCCGGCGCGGGCCGCGCCCTGCCCCGATGTTGCGATTCTGCCGAACCGGCACAGGGCGGCGTTGCCGACCGTGACATCGGTCGCCGGTTTCAAACGCACGATCGAAACCCGCCCCAGGGAAGCGCAGGCGGGCATCGCCGCCGTTTCATGTGCGGAGTACTTGGCTGGCGAGTCGCTGGAAATAGAGAGATCCTTCCATCGGGCGCGTTGACCCACCCGATGGGGGTGCCTACGATGACATCGTCCAATGTCAAGATCGATGCGACTTCGATGAACGCTCCCGCGGAACTGCCGGGCGGCCTGAGCACCGGGTCCGCCGATACCTGCGCGCCCACCGGCTGCCCTGCCGACCAGGCCGATGCCACCGGCCCTGCCGACCGTGCCGACCGTGCCGACCATTGCGATATCGCCATCGTCGGCAGCGGCTTTGCCGGGCTCGCCATGGGCATCCGGCTCAAGCAGGCCGGCAGCGCGGACTTCCTGATCTTCGAGCAAGCCGATGCGGTGGGCGGTACCTGGCGCGACAACCACTATCCCGGTTGCACTTGCGACGTGCAGTCCCATCTCTACTCGTTCTCGTTTGCGCCCAATCCGGACTGGTCGCGCATGTTCTCGCCGCAAGCGGAGATCCGCGCCTACCTCGAACACTGCACGGACCGCTTCGGCCTGCGCCCGCATCTGCGCTTTGGCCATGCCCTGCGGCGGGCCACGTGGGACGAGGACGCAGGCATGTGGCGACTCGAGATGGCCAACGACCGCACCGTGCGCGCACGCGTGCTGGTCTCGGCGATGGGTGGACTGAGCCGGCCCGCCCTGCCCGATATCCCAGGGCTCGCATCGTTCGCGGGCACATGCTTCCACTCGCAGCAATGGCGGCATGACTATCCGTTTGCGGGCAAGCGCGTGGCCGTGATCGGCACTGGCGCCAGTGCGATCCAGTTTGTGCCGCAGATCGCCCCGCAGGTCGCGCATCTCGACCTGTACCAGCGCACGGCGCCGTGGATCCTGCCCAAGCCCGACCGCGCGATGGGGCCGCGCGAGCGCTGGCTGTTCCGCCATCTGCCGTTCACGCAAACGCTGCTGCGGGCCGGCATCTACTGGATGCTGGAAGCCCGCGTACTCGGCTTTGTCATGCATCCGCGCCTGATGAAGGCAGTGGAGCGCCTCGCGCGTCGTCATCTCGCACGGCAGGTTGCGGACCCGGCGCTGCGCCGGACGTTGACGCCCGACTACACCATCGGCTGCAAGCGCGTGCTGATATCCAACGACTACTACCCCGCGCTGGCGCGTCCCAATGTCGACGTGGTGACCACCGGCATCGACCATGTGGAAGCCGATGCGGTGGTGCTGCGCGACGGTACGCGGCGCCCGGTCGATTGCATCGTCCTGGGCACCGGCTTTCACGCCACCGATCCGCTGCCGCGCGGCGTGATCGTCGGCCGCGCCGGCCAGGACCTGCTCGACGCCTGGCGCGACGGGGCGCAGGCCTACCTGGGCACCACCGTGGCGGGCTTTCCCAACCTGTTCTTCGTGGTCGGTCCCAACACCGGGCTGGGCCATAGCTCGATGGTGCTCATGATCGAGTCGCAGGTGGCCTACATCCTCGATGCGCTGCGCGCCATGCGTGCGCAGCGTGTGCATGCGGTGGCAGTGCGCGCGCCGGTGCAGCACGCGTTCAACGCACGCATTCAGCAAAAGCTCGATCGCGCGGTGTGGTCCGCCGGCGGCTGCGCAAGCTGGTACCTCGATCCGCGCAGCGGCAGGAACACCACGCTGTGGCCCGGCTTCACGTGGCAGTTCCGCCGTGCCACGGCATCGTTCCGCATGCGCGACTACGAGACCTGGCCGGCGCGCATGGCGGCCGGACCCATGGCGGCATCCGTCGGGGGCACGAGGCATTTGTCGGGCGGTACGGCGCACCCGCCGCCCTGAAACCACGGGAGATCCCGATGAAGGTGTTTCACGAGAAGGTCGCCGCGATTACCGGCGCCGCTTCCGGCATGGGCCGCGCACTGGCGCTGGCACTCGCGCGCGAACGCTGTCACCTGGCGCTGTCCGACTGCAATGTCCTGGGGCTGGCGCAGACCGTGTCCGCAGTCACGCGCATTGCGCCCGGGCTCACGGTGACCAGCGCGGCGGTCGATGTGTCGCAGCGCGCTGACGTGCACGCATGGGCGGCGCAGGTAGCGGCCGAGCATGGCCGCGTCAACCTGATCTTCAACAACGCGGGCGTCGCGCTGTCGAGCACGGTCGAAGGCATGAGCTACGACGATCTCGACTGGATCGTCGGCATCAATTTCTGGGGCGTGGTGCATGGCACCAAGGCATTCCTGCCGCACCTCAAGGCGAGTGGCGACGGCCATGTCGTCAATACGTCGAGCGTGTTCGGGCTGTTCGCGCAGCCGGGCATGGGCGCCTACAACGCCAGCAAGTATGCGGTGCGCGGCTTTACCGACGCGCTGCGGCAGGAGCTCGACCTGATGGACTGCGGGGTCTCGGCGACCGTGGTGCACCCCGGCGGCATCCGTACCAACATCGCGCGGGCCAGCCGCGTCTCGCCCAGCGTCAATGGCCTGCTGGTACGCGATGCCGAGCAGGGCCGGGCCGAGTTCGAGAAGTTCTTCATTACTTCCGCCGGGCAGGCGGCGCAGGCAATTCTGGCTGGTGTGCGCGCCAACCGGCGGCGGGTACTGATCGGTCCCGATGCGCGCGTGGCGGACGTCATGGCGCGCCTGCTGCCGGCGGCCTATCAGGCCCTCGTCGTGCGCGACACGCGGCGCAAGCGCAAACGACTGCTCGCCGAAGCCGCGACCGTCATCCATCAGGAGAACGCATCATGATGCCTGTCCGCCGCGACGTGCATCCCCATCTGCCGCCTGAGCGCATCTGCGACTGGCATGAGCGAGGGCACCATGTCACGCACTACATCAACGCGCTGTCGATCTTCTTTCCGGCCGGCGAGCGCTTCTTCATGGATAGCGTGCGCAATTACCGCGACCAGTTGACCGATCCCGCGCTCAGGCAGGCCGTGGCCGGCTTTATCGGGCAGGAAGCGATGCACACGCGCGAACATATCCTCTACAACCGCCTGCTCGACCAGGCCGGCCTGCCGGCGGCGCGCCTGGAGCGCATGGTGGCGCGGCTACTCGATCTGCTCCGTCGCATCCTGCCCAGGTCATGGCAGCTCGCGCATACCATCGCGCTGGAACACTACACGGCGATGATGGCGGGCGGCCTGTTGGCCGACGCGCGCCACCTGGGCGATGCCGAAGCAGGCTACCGGCAGGTGTGGACGTGGCATGCGCTGGAAGAGACCGAGCACAAGGCGGTGGCGTACGACGTGTGGAACGCGGTGATGAAACCGGGGCCCTATCGCTACCTGGTGCGCGCCGGCACCATGCTGACCACCACGGTCACGTTCTGGATGCTCGTGTTTGCATTTCATGTGCGGCTGGTGATGGCGGACCGCACCTGTCCGCACAAGCTGCTCGGCTTCGGGAGCGCGCTGCAGTACCTGTGGGGTTCGCCCGGCGTCCTGCGGCGCATGGTGCCGGAGTGGCTCGATTACTTCCGCCCAGGCTTTCATCCATGGGATGCCGACAATCGCGCGCAGCTTGCGCGCATCGGGCCGCTGCTGGCGGAGATCGAGGCCACCGCGGTGCGCGCGGGGGCAAGCCCGCGTGCGCCGTCGATCCGGGGCGCGTGAGGGGCGCGTGAGGGTCGCGTGTGGGGGGCGCGTGTGGGGGGCGCGTGTGGGGGCGCGTGTGGGGGCGCGTGTGGGGGCGCGTGTGGGGGCGCGAGAGGGTGCCATTCGACAGCGGGCTGAAGCTCGACCTGACGACGTGTCCGGCCTGGTGCCTATTCGTGCTGCGCGGGCGGTGGCGCGTCATGCAGATGCTCAAGGATCGCGGCCACGCGATCGCCGAGATACTTGTTGGCCGAAATCTCCAGCGCACGCATCATTTCCGTTTCCAGCGCCACCATCGCGAGCGGACGGATACGCCAGAGGATCTCGACGAGCCGCGGCACGTCCTGCGGCGGGGGCAGGTTGCCTTCGCCAAACTTGTCGAGCTCGCGCACGACCATGGCGATGATGCGGTCGGACACCGCCTGGAAGTGACTGCGCCCATGCTCGATGATCGCCAGCACATCCTCCAGCGGAAAGCCTGCCCTGGCGATCTCCGCGCCGGCCATCAGCGCGCGTGGACTGCGTGCGAGATAGCCGAAGCCATCGGGCTCCAGCAGCCCCAGCGCAATCGCACGGGCCAGCGCCGGGCGCGAGACCGCGCGGCCAAACAGGCGTGCCAGCGCAAGATATGAGTAATGGCGCGGCGCCTCGCTGGTCCAGGGGCTGCTGATCGCGGTTTCCAGGCCCAGGATCGAGCGCAGGTCATGCCCTTCGACGATGGCCTTCAGCAGCTCCAGGATATTGGCGAGCGTATAGCCGCGCGCGAGCAGGTGGTTGATCAGCCGCAGCCGTCCCAGGTGGGTTTGCGTGTAAATGCCCACTCGTCCGCGGCGCTCGGGCGGATCGATCAGTCCGCGATCCTGATACGAGCGGATATTGCGCACGGTCGTGCCGGCGGCGCGCGCGAGCTCCTCGATGGTGTACTCGGGAAAGGCCGGCGCGGCGGTGGACGCGCGCGGCGCCCGCGTCGCCCGTGTTGCCTCAGCCGCCCCCCTTGCCGGTATGGCAGGCGGTGCGGCCGCGGTCGGAGGGGTCGGGGCGGCAGGCGCGCGGGCCTTGCCGCGCGGGGTGGCTGGCATGCCGCGAATTCTAACCCAGTGCCCCCACCCTGCCGCGCGGCGCCGGATTGGACCGGACCAGTCACGCATTCGTGTGAATTCGCAACATATTCGCCACTATTCGCAGCGTGAAGCTAAAGACATCGCGGCATATGTCCGTAAATGCGACGGTGACGACCAGCCCGAAGAGCAGGCGTCGCCCATGCGCCGGAATGGCGTGTGGCATCTCCACGGAGCGCCCCCTTGTCACAGCTATCCATCTATCGTCCCAAACTGGCCGGTCGCGCACGGGAGCGCACCGGAAACTGGAGCATCGGTACACGTGTCGCCCTTGTGGTGCTCGTGGTGCAGGTGATCGCCTTTGGCGCGTTTTCGCTGGCCATCTCGTATGCCAGCATGCGCCAGCTCGAGCGGCAGGCGCATGACGCCATCACGGCCGAAAGCCAGACGCTGCGCGAGCTGGTCGGTCAGCTCGACGACACCATGCTGCAGGAGGCCGATCGCTTTCTGCTGAGCTTTGCCGCGGTGCTGCCCGGCCCGTATGCGGTGGACCCGAGCCAGACCATCGACGTGGCCGGCAAGCCGACCCCGACCTTCCGCAGCGGCGACCTCGTGCTGAACAACAGCTTCGAGATTCCGGACCGCTTTCTGGCCACCACCGGTGGCACCGTTTCCACCGTGTTCGCGCGCACCGGCGACGATTTTGTGCGGGTGACCACGTCGCTCAAGAAGCAGGATGGCGAGCGTGCGGTGGGCACGCTGCTCGACCGTGCCAGCCCGGCCTACGAGGCGGTGATGGCGGGCCGCTCCTATCGCGCATTGACGTGGCTGTTCGGCAAGCCGTACATGAGCAAGTACGAGGCCGTGCGCGATGCCACCGGCAAGGTGGCCGGCGCGCTCTATGTGGGCGTGAATGTCGAATCCGAACTGGCGATGCTGAAGAACCGCATTCGCCGCAAGACCATCAACGGCACCGGCCATTTCATGGTGATCGATGCCAAGCCCGGTCCGGACCAGGGCAAGGTGATGGTCGACCGCCTTGGCGCGGAAGGCACCAGCATGCTCGACGCCAAGGACGCCGACGGCAAGTCATGGGTGCGCGACATGATTGCCGCCAAGGATGGCGCGACCACGCATACGGTGGCGCTCGGCAAGGGCGGCGGCGGTGGTGGCAATGGCGGCACCGAGCGCCTGACCGCCTTTGTCACCTATCCCGACTGGCAGTGGCTGATTGCCGGGTCGGTGCCGATGGCCACGCTGCGCGATGAACTGGTGGCCAGCCGCAATCGCTTCCTGGCCGGCGGCCTGGCGGTGGCGTTGCTGGTTTCCGCGGCGTTCTGGTGGCTGCTGCGCCGGATGGTGAGCCAGCCGCTCGGCGAGGCGGCCGAAGCCGCGTCGCGCCTGTCCGCGGGCGATCTCACCACGCGTCTGGACAGCGCGCGCGGCGACGAGATCGGCGCGTTGATGCGTGCGATCGATGGCGTCGGGCAGGGCCTGAGCGGCATTGTCGACAAGGTGCGCGGCAGTATCGGCGCGATCGCCGGCAGCACGAGCCAGATTGCCAGCGGCAACGCCGACCTGTCGGCACGTACCGCCGCGCAGGCGGGTAGCCTGGAGCGTACCGTGGCGAGCCTCGAGCAGCTGACCACCACGGTGCACCAGAACGCCGAGAATGCGCAGGACGCCAACCGCGCCGTGACCAGCGCCGCCGACGCGGCGCGCGCCGGTGGCGAGACCGTGGGCCGCGTGGTGACCACCATGGCGGATATCCACAAGAATGCGCAGCAGGTGGTCGACATCATCGGCATGATCGACGGCATCGCGTTCCAGACCAATATCCTCGCGCTTAACGCCGCGGTGGAGGCCGCCCGCGCGGGCGAGCATGGGCGCGGCTTCGCGGTGGTGGCGGGCGAGGTACGCAGCCTGGCCCAGCGCAGCGCGACGGCGGCCGGCGAGATCAAGCAGCTGATCGAGCGGACCGTGACCGACCTCAAGTCCGGCAACGAGGCGGTGCAGCAGGCTGGCACCGCAATCGGCGATATCGTGCAACGCGTGGAAGGCATCGCGGCGTTGATGGGCGATATCAGCGTGGCATCGCGCGAGCAGTCGCAGGGACTGTCGCAGATCAGCGGCGCGGTGTCGGAGATGGATATCAGCACGCAGCAGAACGCCGCGCTGGTCGAGGAAGCCGCCGCCGCGGCGGAAAGCCTGCATCATCAGGCGCAGGAACTGCGCCAGGCGGTGGAGGTGTTCCGGCTGGCGTAAGCCGACGCGTACCGGTGCGCGCCGCGCGCGCCGGCCGCCCCCGCAGGTGGGAATGCGCCCACGCGCCGGGCGGCGTGCGGGGCGCCGGCCCCGGGCGGGATCTGCCCCGCCCGCGCCAGCCGCTCAGGCCGCCGGCTGTGCCTGCGGTTCCGCCGCGGGCTGCGGCGGCACCGTTTCCGCCGTTGCCGGTTGCGGCTTCAGCCCCGGAAACAGCTGCTCCACCAGCATCTCGATGGTCCTGTCGGCCGGCACGAGGTGGCTGAAATTGAGCCCGCCAGCGCTGCGGTTGGCGTTGTACACGGCCTTGCCGACGCGCTCGCCCTCACGATACACCGTGATATCGGCGGCACTCACATACGGCAGCCAGTAGGTCTGCTGCTGCACGAAATACGTCACGGTGATCGGGCACGTCGCGACCGAGGCATCCGGCGGCAGCATCTTCACCTCGAAATTGCGCGCGCGCAGCGAAGCACGGAACGCGTTGAGGTAAGAGTTGCCGTTGGCGGTATTGGCGATCACACACAGCAGGGTGCCGTCGGCGCCGATCACGCGCGTACCGTCGATGCGGTACTGCGGCACGCCGGCCGGGGTCTGGAACGCCGCGATCGGGTCGGACTGGTCGGGGCGGTCGACCGGCGTTACCGCCAGGTAAGTGGAACACGCGCTGAGCGCGAGGCAAAGCGCGGAAGCAAGGATGGCTCGTTTCATCGGGGTGGGTCCTGGAACGCGTCGGCGCGGCCGGGCGCACCGCCGGCAGCATACCCACCTACTCTAGGCTGGCTCGTGGCCATTCAATCGCGGGAAAAGAGGGCGAAATACCCTCGCTTCCCGCGCGCGGACGTGGCCCGGGCTGGTGCCACGCGCGTTGGTACGCGCCGCAGGGACTCAGTTGGCTCCGCCGCGCAGCAGGCAGTCCGACAGCCGCGGCGTATCGCCATCGATCAGGCCGGCGCCATTGCACTCCACCGCCACTTTCTGGCCTCGCCGCACCATGGTCGCACGGGCCTCCACCTCGCAGGCACGGGTACCGGGGCCGCAGATCTGCTGCGTGAGCAGGTCGGCGCGGACCACGTGGCCGGGATCGTTGGTACGGATTTCAAGGAACACGTCCTTGCCGTCGCGCCGGATGCCGCTGGCCACCCCTTCCACGATGAAATACTGGCCGAGGTAGCGGTCGTCGGCCGCGCCCGAGTTGTCGCGATAGTCGTTGAGGATGGCGTCGGCCTGGTACACCGGCAGGCGGTCCGCGGGACGCTTGGGATCGATGCTGATCGGATCGAGGGTACCGTTGCGCGGAATGCCGCGGGGCAGGCTGGCGGGCGCCTCGGCACCGGCGCTGTCGTTGGTACTGCCGGCACCGGTGGCGCTGGTGGCATCGCTGTCCGGCGCCACGGCCGGGCCCTTGTCGTTACCGACAAACCACAACATGCCAAGCACCACCACGGCAACAATGGCGACAAGGGTTTGGCGAACGCGACTCAACATCGGGAGGAAATCTGGAGAGATTGGGACGGGGGATGCCCGCCAGTGTAAACCGTTCTCGCCTCAGGCGAGATGCAGATGCGCCCGGGCCGCTGCCAGGACTTCGGTCGACAGCGCACTGCCCCGCGTGGCCCGCGCCAGGACCATCGCGCCCACCAGCAGCGACATCTGTGCCAGGGCCTCGACGCGCCTGGCCGCCGGGTCGTCGCCCGGCTGCACGCTTTCCAGAACCGCGAGCTGCGCGGTCAGGCCGGCGACAAAGGCTTCGTGCACCGGCTTGTCGTCGGGCTCGCGCGACACATCCGTGGCCAGCGCGGCGATCGGACAGCCCGCCCCCACCGCGTTGCGGCTGCGCGTGGACAGATAGCCATCGAGCAACGATTCCAGTGCCGCGGCGCGATCGGGCGCGGCATCCACGCGCTTGCGCCAGCGCTCGACCGATTCCTCAAAGGCACGCTCGCACGCAATCGCCGCGAGCGCGTCCTTCGATTCAAAGTGGCCGTAGAAGCCGCCGTGCGTCAGTCCCGCAGCCGACATCAGGTCTGCGACGCTGATGCCGTGAAAGCCCTGCTCGCGAAACAGGCGGGCGGACACCTGTTCGATGATGGCACGGTTTTTCTCTGCTTCCGCCTTGGATACCCGCGGCATGTCGTGTCTCCTGCTGCTGCAATCGCAATGGAGCGATGGTCGGCCCTGTCGGCGACGATGTCAACGCACGCCGCTGAATAAAAGTTGATCATCATGTATTATCGACCTGCATTTCTGGACTTCATGAAACGACGAGGCGACACATCATGCGAATTCTGGTGCTGGGGGCGGGGGCGATCGGCGGCTATTACGGCGCCCGGTTGATCGAGGCGGGTGCCGAAGTGACGTTCCTGGTTCGACCGGGGCGCGCCGCCGCGCTGGAAAAAGACGGGCTGGTGGTAAACAGCGAACTCGGCGCGTTCCGCCGTCCGGTGCTGTGCATCGACCGCGCCGGCGTGCAACCCGACTACGACCTCGTGCTGCTCGCGTGCAAGGGCTATGACCTCGATGCCGCCATGGACGCCATCGCGCCCGCGCTCGGGGCCGACACCTGCATCCTGCCGTTTCTCAACGGCATGTCGGTGTACGCCCGGCTCGACGCGCGCTTCGGCCGCGCTCACGTCATGGGTGGCGTCTCGCAGATCGCGACGATGCTCGATGGCGATGGCGCGATCGCGCACTACGGCACGCTCGACACCGTCATCGTCGGCGCGCGCGAGGCGGCTCAACAGGCCACCGCCGAAGCGTTCCACGCGCTCATCCGCCAGACTCCGGGTACGCGCAGCCTGTCCGACGATATCGAGCAGGCGCTGTGGAACAAATGGGTGATGATCGCCACCGGCGCGCTGATGACTTGCCTGATGCGCGGCACCGTCGGCGAGATCGCGCGCACACAGGACGGCAAGACGTTGATGCGGCGCGCCATGGCCGAAGCCTTCGCTGTGGCCGCTGCCGAAGGCCATCCGATTCCCGCCGCCGTGATCGCGCAACTGGAAACCCGCCTGCTCGACGAGAACCTCGACTGGATGGCATCGATGGCACGCGATATCGCCAACCGTGCGCCGCGTCTGGAAGCCGACGACATCGTCGGCGACCTCGTCCGCCGCGCCACCGCGTTCGGCCAGGACGCACCCATTGCCCAGGCCGCCTATTGTCACCTGCAGGTATATGAAGCCCAGCAACGCGGGAAGTAAGCCGGCCGCGCCGTGACGCCCGCTCGTACCGAACTTCGCAAACAATCTGCAACGGAAATACGGAGATCTACGACGTCTCTCCCTTGCTCTCGCTGACAAAACCATTCGGCGCGCCGCGACCTCGGCGACCTCGGCAACATGCTCGGCGCTCAGGAACGCCCTATTTCCCGATGCAGAACCGCGTAAAGATCGTGCCGAGCAGGTCGTCGCTGGTGAACTCGCCTGTGATGCTGTTCAGGTGGTCCTGCGCCAGTCGCAATTCCTCCGCGAACAGGTCGAGCGCCTGGGCCTGTTGTTCGGCGCGTTCGACGGCGCAGTTGAGGTGGGATTGGGCGCAGCGGAGCGCGGTAAGGTGGCGTTCGCGGGCGAGAAAAGTGCCCTCGTTGCCCGACTGCCAGCCGACGATGCGCAGCAGCTCGCTGCGCATCAGTTCGATGCCGGCGCCGGTGCGCGCGGAGATCCAGATTTCGGTGGGATTGGGCCCATTGGCCGCCACCACGTGCGGACGGTTGCCGCCAAACATGGTGTCGCTGGCGGCGGGTGCCACGTCGATCTTGTTGACCACGCGCACGATCGGCGAGCCCGGCGGCAGATGACCGCTGAGGCGGTCGTCGATGGCGTCGTCGGTCTCGGACAGCCCGTGCTCGAGGTAGTCGGTGGCGTCGACCAGATGCAGCACGATATCGGCGCGGCGGATCGCCTCCCAGGTTCGTTCGATGCCGATGCGCTCCACCTCGTCGGCGGCATCGTCGCGCAAGCCGGCGGTGTCGATGATATGGAGCGGAATGCCTTCGATCTGGATGGTCTCGCGCACGCGGTCGCGCGTGGTGCCGGCGATGGGCGTGACGATGGCCAGTTCGGCACCGGCCAATGCATTCAGCAGCGAAGACTTGCCCACGTTGGGCTGCCCCGCCAGTACTACCGACAGGCCTTCGCGCAGCAATGAACCTTGCCTGGCCTGCTTGAGAATACCGGCCAGCGCCTCGCGAATCCGCGCCAGCTGCCCCCGCGCATCCGACGCTTCGAGAAAGTCGATCTCCTCCTCGGGAAAATCGAGTGTCGCCTCCACCAGCATGCGCAAGTGAATGACCTTCTCGACCAGCGCATGAATCGCCTTGGAGAACTCCCCTTCCATCGAGCGCGCGGCCGAGCGCGCCGCGGCTTCCGTGCTGGCCTCGATCAGGTCGGCCACCGCCTCGGCCTGCGCGAGATCGAGCTTGTCGTTAAGAAACGCACGGCGCGTGAACTCGCCCGGCTCGGCCAGGCGCACGCCGATCTCGCGGCCCGCTTCCAGGCAGCGCGCCAGCAGCATCTGCATGACTACCGGGCCACCATGGCCCTGCAGTTCCAGCACTTCCTCGCCCGTATAGGAATTCGGCGCCGGAAAATACAGCGCGAGCCCGTGGTCGATCACACCACCGCGGGCGTCGAGAAACGGCAGATAGGTGGCGTGGCGCGGTTTCAGCGTCTGGCCACAGACCGCACGTGCGATCGTACTGACGTCGGGGCCGGATACACGCACCACACCGATGCCGCCGCGACCTGGCGCGGTGGCGATGGCGGCAATGGGAAGCTGGGGAGCAGTCATGGGCCGTATTGTCGCAGATCGATCCGGAACGATGGCGTGCGGCACGCGCGGACTATGGCGCGTTCAGGCACTCCGCCATCAGGCGTCGCGCCACCGCACTATCGACGATCTCGCCGAGCGAGGTCTGGCGCTTGACCAGCTTGTTGAGCAGTCGCTTGCGGTAGCGGCGCGGCAGCACCTCGGCCAATGCTTCAATCGCATAACGCAATCGCTTGTTGCCGATGCGCAGCCGGTGCACATGCTCGGTCTTGCCATCCCTGGCGATGCGCGCGAGCTCCCGCACATGCTTGCGCGCCTTGCGGATGCGCGACGCCGCAAACGTGCCAAGCCGGCCCTGCCGGCGTCCATGCGCATGCCCGGCGGGGCCCGCAAGGTGCAACAGGTCTCGATGTAGCGTAGGCAATGGCGCCTGCCGATACGATGACAATCTTGTCATCATCTGCGCCCGGGCAGCCTCGCGCCGGGCCTGGGCGGTCTCCAGCAACGCCAGCAGCGTCGCATGCCCCGGCTCGCGCGCCAGGGCGGGCGTCAAGGTCTCGGCGATAAAGACATCCCAGTCGCGCGTCTCGCTCGCGGCGTCCGCCACATCGTGCAGCGCCTGCTTCCAGCGCGCCTTGACCGCTGGCTCGAGCGCGGGCCCGAACGACCACGCCACCGCGCGCAGATGACGCACCGCCACGCGTAGTTCGTGCACGGCCTCGGGATCGGGATCGTCGTGATGCAGCAAGCTGTCCATGCGCGCGAAAACCGCACGCAGGCCTTCGTCGCCGAGTGCGACAAAGGCCGCGACCGGCCGCATCTTGCGACGTAGCTGGGGAGAAAGGTTGCCTGCGTTCATCTCTGGAAAGTCCGTGGATGTCCGAGCAGCATCTTTCCAGTGTAGGCGATACGGCACGTCGCCGGCGAATACCCGGCGCCTGCTGCGTCGCGTCATGGCCGCCGTTCAGCGCGTGGCGACCAGGAAGACGCGCGGAAACGGCAACAGCACCGTGCCATCGGCCAAGGCCGGCATGGCCTTGGCGATGGCGGCCTGATACTGGCGCAGGTACGCGCCACGCTCGGCCTCGTCGAGCGGCGCAATGAAAGGCCGCAGGCCGCTGCCCTTGAACCATTCGACCACCGCGCCGGCGCCCCCGGCGAGCGGATGCTGGTAGATCGTGCGCCAGATATCCACGCGCGTGCAGTGCGGCTTGAGCAGTTCGTAATACCAGCGCTCCGACGCCAGCGGCGTGCGCGCCTCGGCGGCGGCCGTCAGCCTGGGCGCCCACGGACCGTCCATGGCGGTCTCGCGCATCAGCAGGTGCGGTGCCTCGTTGAGGTTGTCGGGCATCTGCACGGCCAGCGTGCCGCCGGGCGCGAGCTTGCCGATCAATGAGGGCAGCAGCGTGGCGTGGTCAGGCACCCATTGCAGGACCGCATTGGCCAGAATCACGTCATAGGGGCCGCTGTCCTGCCAGGCCGTGATATCGGCAAGGTCGAAACGCATCTGCGGCAGCCGCTTGCGCGCGGCGGCAATCATGTCCGGATCGCTATCGAGCCCCGTCACTTCCGCGTCGGGATAGCGCGCGGCGAGCACCTCGGTGGAATTGGCGGGCCCGCAGCCGATATCGACCACGCGCCGCGCCTGCCGCGTGGGAATGGCGCCAACCAGATCGCGGACCGGCCGCGTACGTTCGTCTTCGAATTGGGTGTACTGCTGGGCGGACCAGGTCATGGCGGCTCCTCGGGCGATGGTCGGGCTGGAGCCGAAAGGATACGCCGCCATGCATGAGGCGGCACAACGACCCTGACGGCCGCAATGAAAAAGCCCGGCATCAGCCGGGCCTTTTCCCAAAACTCGCGTTGCGCAGGGGATCAGCCCTTTGCCACCGCTGCCGCCTTGCCCTTGCCGAGCATGCGGTTGATCTGCCATTGCTGGGCGATCGACAGGATGTTGTTCACCACCCAGTACAGCACGAGGCCGGCCGGGAAGAAGAAGAACATGAACGAGAACACCAGCGGCATGATCATCATGACCTTGGCCTGCACCGGATCCGGCGGGGTCGGGTTCAGCCTGGTCTGCACGAACATCGACACGGCCATCACGATCGGCAGGATGTAGAACGGATCCGGCACCGACAGGTCATGAATCCAGCCCAGCCACGGCGCACCGCGCATTTCCACCGACGACAGCAGCACCCAGTACAGCGCGATGAACACCGGGATCTGGATCACGATGGGCAGGCAGCCGCCGAGCGGATTGACCTTCTCGGTCTTGTACAGCGCCATCATCTCCTGGTTCATCTTCTGCGGATCGCCCTTGTGGCGCTCGCGGATGGCCGTCATGCGCGGCTGCAGGTCCTTCATCTTGCCCATGGACTTGTAGCTCGCCGCCGACAGCGGGAAGAACACCAGCTTGATCAGCACGGTCAGCATGATGATCGACCAGCCCCAGTTGCCGAAGATGCCGTGCAGCTTCTCCAGCAGCCAGAACAGCGGCTTGGCCAGGATGGTCAGCCAGCCATAGTCCTTCACCAGTTCCAGGCCCGGGGTGATCTTTTCGAGCATGCGCTCTTCCTGCGGACCGGCGAACAGGCGCGCGTCGGTGGTCACCGTCGCACCCGGCGCGATCTGGCCCAGCGGCTGCTGGATGCCAACGCGGTACAGGTTGTTGTCGATCTTCTCGACGTAGAACGTGTGCTCCTTGCCCGTCTGCGGAATCCAGGCCGAGGCAAAGTAGTGCTGCACCATCGCGACCCAGCCGCTGGAGCTGGCGCCCGGCACGGAGGCCTTGCCCTTGGCGATGTCGTCGAACGAGATCTTGTGGTACTTGTCGGCGTCCGTGTAGACGGCCGGACCCGTGAAGGTGCTGTAGAACTGCGACTGTTCCACCTTGCTGCCGTCACGCGTCAGTTCCATGTACAGCGTCGGCGAGACCGGCGCACCGCTCGCGTTGGTCACGTCGAAACGCGTGTCCACCACGTAGCTGCCCTTGTGGAAGGTGTACGTCTTGACGAACTTGATGCCGTTCTTCTCCGCCGTCAGCACCACGTCGAGCTTGTCCGAGCCGTCGAGCGCGCGCGGGCCCGGCGTGGCGGTGAAGATCGTGGTGTGGTTGGGGAGGTCGCCGCCGATCAGGCCCGAGCGCGCCAGGTACGTGCGCGTGGCGTCCCGCTCGAACAGCACAACCGGCTGGCCGTCCTTTTCCTTCTCGTGGAGCAGTTCCAGGCGAGACAGGATGCCACCGGCCGTATCGATGGTGGCACGCACCTCGTCGGTGGTCACCACGATCTTCTCGCCGGTCGGCTGCGCGGCCGCGGCCGGCGCGGGAGCGGCGGCACCCGGGGCCGAGGCGGCATTGCCGGCAGCCTTCGGCACGTCGTTCTGGGCCGCCGCGCCGCTGGCGCCGCCAGCCGGCGCTGCCTGCTGCGTGGTCGCGCTCGGGAAGAACATCGACGCGTGGCCGTTGGCGCGCTGCCAGTTGTCGTAGAGCAGCACGAGGGACATCGAGAAGATGACCCACAGGATGGTGCGTTTGATATCCATGTCTCGCTATGGTCTGGGGAATCAGGGTCTGGGGAGCCGGATCGTGACAGGCGTATGGCCTGGCGCGGCGCTGGCACGGGGCGCCTGGGTAGCGCTCCCCATGTTTTGGGGCTCGGGCACGGGATCATACCCGCCCTGTGCGAAAGGATGACAGCGGCAGAGCCGGCACACTGCCATCCAGCTGCCCCGGCCCGCACCATACATCACGACGGCGTCGCGGGCGTACTCGGAACAGCTTGGCATGAAGCGACACCGCGAGCCCAGGTACGGACTCAGAGCGATCTTGTAGATGCGCAGCAGGACTAGCAGGATTCGCTTCATGGCTTGGGCGGTCAGGCGGGGGGCGCCGCGGGTGCTGCCGGTGCGGATGGGGTATCCGGTGCGGCCTGGCTCGGGGCGGGCGGTGCGGAGGGCTGCCGGACCGACCCCGATGGCGGGGACGGTGGCGGCAATGGCCTTGCGGCCACCTCCAGCAGGCTTGCGAGTTCCGCGCTGCATGCCCGGCGGATCGCCGCCCGGCTGGCAAATTCCGCACGCGGAAATTTGGCCTGCAGCCGCAGCAGGACATCGCGGCCCGCGAGTTGGGCTTGCCGACCCCGGAACAGTTCCCGCGCCATGCGCTTTACCAGATTGCGCTCGGCGGCACGCGGTGCGAACTTCTTGCCCACCACCACACCGAGCCGGGCTTCCTGCCGGTCGTTGGCGCGCACATACAGCACGAAATGCGTGCTGCGGCGGCGCGGCCGCAAAGCAAAAACGGATGAAAACTCATCCGTCTTTGTGAGCCTCGCGGCTTTGGGAAAGGCATGGGTCGACACGCTGTGCAAAGCTAGCGAAAAGCTGCGCTCGGCGGCTGCGGTCCCGGCCATCCTGAGTGCGAGGCGGTAGGCGGGAACGGGAACACTGGCATCGGGCCGGCTTCCAGGGAAGGCGCCACCCGCCGGCTCACCGTTCAGGCCGGTCGCCCGGCGCTCAGATCGCCAGGCGCTTGCGGCCCTTGGCGCGGCGAGCGTTGATGACGGCACGGCCGCCACGGGTCTTCATGCGCACGCGGAAGCCATGGGTACGCTTGCGGCGGGTAACGGAAGGTTGGTAGGTACGTTTCATGTTGCACTCTCAGGTTGATCCGGCTATCCGGGCGCCGGCATTGCCGGGGCCTTGGCCGCCGCGTTAACTTCGCACCAGGTTCGCGCACTGGGTCCGCGCACTCCTCTCGTACGTCCGAAGTCTTCTGCGAAGTCTTCTCGTACCAGCGAGCCGCAAAGCCGACAGGCCACGAAGCTGATAGGGATACTGGCTGCACGGGCCTGCCGATGATCACGAGCCGACAACTGCTTGTGGACAATGCTTGTGGACAATCGACTGTCCACACTGCCCGGCCGACGATCACTGCCTGGCCGACGATTCTGGTTCTGTCCTTGCCGTCGGCCGCGATCGGAGAATCAGCGAGGCGCATGTGTCATGCCGACATGCGTAAACCCCTGCCGCGTCGCAGAACCCGCCATTTAATCGATTTTCGTGTGAAGTGTCAAGGCGACAAGCGGTGGTTTCCCGTCCCGGCGCCAAGTCGTACTTATCGCTGCGTGCCTTCCATTGTCCACAACTATCGGTGGGTAACTGGGTGGGTATTCCCGGTCACCCGAACTGGGTGCCGCGAGGGATTAAGTACTTGTTTCAGTTCGCCAATCGATCGTTTTTCGCGGTCGCGGCGGATCCGATATGCCCAGGTTGTGCACAGCAATCCACTGAATTTGCACAAGTTGTCCACAGACTTATCCTTTGTGGATAACTCGGAGCGGGGGGTACAATCCCGCTCCAACTACTACACGGGCTGCGTGGCGCACGCACAACCCGGACTTCTGCCCATCGGTAAACCACGAATCCAGGCCTGCCTGACGCAGGCCGGGGAGTGGCGTCGCCATTGCGTTTCGATCGTCGTCGATCGGCGCCCGCGGAAGCCCGGCTTGAGGAAGGGTTCGCAACGGCACCCGTGCTGTATCCGATGAGATGGGTACGGTCACTACTAAGAACACATGCAAGATTTCTGGCAGGCGGCAGCCGCGCAACTCGAGCGCGAACTGACGCCGCAACAGTTCAAGACCTGGATCAAGCCGTTGGCGCCCGTCGCCTTCGACGAGGAGGCGCATGCGCTCAGAATCGCTGCGCCCAACCGCTTCAAGCTGGACTGGGTCAAGAGCCAATTTTCGGGCCGCATCACGGCCCTCGCCTGCGAGTATTGGGAAGCGCAGGTTAGCGTTCACTTTGTTCTCGATCCCGCTGCGTCGGGACGTTCCTCCGCGTACTCCAATCCTGCAGCGCAACCGGGTGCCCACCCTGGCTCGCATTCCGCCGGGGACGCGGCCGCAGCCCCGGGTACGCATGCGGGTGGCTATCCGCAGCATGCGCCCATGGGTCAGCAGGGTCACCCGCAAGCCGCGCAGCAGGCGGGACACCCGTCGCATGCGCCCGGATTTGGCGCGCAGCAATACGGGCAGCATGGCGCTCATCCTGGCCAGCATCCCGGGCAGGGCGGCTACGACTATCCCGGTCAGGGCGGCGGTGCTGGCTATGGTGGTGCCGCCGCGCAGGCGCCCTACCCCGGCCAGGCTCCCATGCCGGCCGGGCGTGGTGCCGCCTCCGGACATCCGCTGCAAGGCCACCATATGCCGGACATGGGCGAGATCGACGTCGCCCAGATGGATCCGGCCGAGGCCAGCGCGCGCTCGTACCGCGTGCCGTCACAGCAGCCGCAGCCGCAGCAGGCCCAGCAGAACGACACGGTGCACGAGCGCTCGCGTCTGAACCCGATCCTGACGTTCGACAATTTCGTCACCGGCAAGGCCAACCAGCTCGCGCGCGCCGCCGCCATCCAGGTGGCCAACAACCCCGGCAAGTCCTACAACCCGCTGTATCTGTATGGCGGCGTGGGCCTTGGCAAGACTCACTTGATCCACGCCATCGGCAACTTCATGCTGATGGAGAACCCGCGCGCGCGCATTCGCTATATCCACGCCGAGCAGTATGTGTCGGATGTGGTCAAGGCGTACCAGCGCAAGGCGTTTGACGAGTTCAAGCGCTACTACCACTCGCTGGACCTGCTGCTGATCGACGATATTCAGTTCTTCTCGGGCAAGAACCGCACGCAGGAAGAGTTCTTCTACGCGTTCGAGGCGCTGATCGCCAATCGCGCGCAGGTGATCATCACCAGCGATACGTACCCGAAGGAAATCACCGGCATCGATGATCGCCTGATCTCGCGCTTCGACTCGGGCCTGACGGTTGCCATCGAACCGCCCGAGCTGGAAATGCGCGTGGCGATCCTGATGAAGAAGGCCGCGGCCGAAAACGTGAGCGTGCCGGAGGAAGTCGCTTTTTTCGTTGCCAAGCATTTACGGTCGAACGTGCGCGAACTTGAGGGCGCCCTGCGCAAGATCCTGGCGTTCTCCAATTTTCACGGCAAGGACATCACCATCGAGGTCACGCGCGAGGCGCTGAAAGACCTGCTGACGGTGCAGAACCGGCAGATCTCGGTGGAGAACATCCAGAAGACCTGCGCCGACTTCTACAACATCAAGGTCGCGGACATGTATTCGAAGAAGCGACCGGCAAATATTGCACGGCCGCGGCAGATCGCGATGTACCTGGCCAAGGAGCTCACGCAGAAGAGCCTGCCGGAAATCGGCGAGCTGTTTGGCGGGCGCGATCACACCACCGTATTGCACGCCGTGCGCAAGATCGCCGACGAGCGCGGCAAGGATGCGCAGCTCAATCACGAGCTGCACGTGCTGGAGCAGACGCTCAAGGGCTGACGGCGTTGAGGCGCGAGGTCAATACGCCTCGCTCATTCGCGCTGGCCGCGGGCAATCGAGGATTTTGAAATACGGCCTTGCCGGGCTGGCATACTACTGGCTATGCGCCTGGCGGCAAACGGGCGTCTGGATCAACCGTTGAACCGCGGGAAATTGGCCTCAGATAAGGCTTTGCGGTGAGTCGGGACGGTTTGGCAAGCGTAATTCGCGGTCCGTGGCATTTTGTGCACAAACCCGCACCGCGCCGGAACCGCCCCGCTTCACCGCAGCGGCTTATCCTTGGTACAATGCTGCATTAACTCCTTGATTCGTAAGTGAATTTGAATCGATATCGGAGTCACGGTATCGCTTCGTATCGCTCAGGTAACGGATTCGGTAGGAGTTAGGCATCTGCGGTCGAGCTGACGACAAACGACGAAGGATAAATTCAATGCAATTGGTCAAAACCTCGCGAGACAATCTGCTGCGTCCGCTGCAAATCGTGAGCGGCATCGTGGAGCGCCGCCACACCCTCCCGATCCTGGCCAACCTGCTGATTCGCAAGTCCGGCTCGAACGTTTCCTTTCTTTCCACCGATATCGAGATCCAGATCACCACGCATGCCGAATGCGGCGTGGGTAACGACGACGTGGCCACCACCGTGGCCGCGCGCAAGCTGCTCGATATCCTGCGTGCCATGCCCGACGGCGACGTTGCGCTCTCGCTCAACGACAAGCGCATGACGGTGCAGTCCGGCAAGAGCCGGTTTGCGCTGCAGACGCTGGCCGCCGAGGAATTCCCGACCGTTGCCGAAGCCGCCGAATTCAACGCCAGCGTGAGCCTGCCGCAGAAGACGTTCAAGCATCTGCTGGCGATGGTTCATTTTGCGATGGCGCAGCAGGACATCCGTTATTACCTGAACGGCATGCTGCTGGTGGTGGATGGCAAGAAGGTCATGGCCGTGGCCACCGATGGTCACCGTCTGGCGTATTGCGGCGTGGAGCTCGAGAACGAAGCTACCGGCGCCGGCTCGCGCCAGGAAGTCATCATCCCGCGCAAGACCATCCTGGAACTGCAGCGTCTGCTCGAGGACACCGACGATCCCGTGCAGGTGCAACTGGCCGCCAACCAGGTCAAGTTCAGCTTTGCCAATATCGAGCTGATCTCGAAGCTGGTGGAGGGCAAGTTCCCGGATTTCCAGCGCGTGATTCCCAAGGGTTACAAGAACGCCTTCGCCATCGACCGCGTGCAACTGCAACAGGCGCTGCAACGTACCGCGATTCTGACCACCGACAAATTCAAGGGCGTGCGCTGCATTCTCGATACGCACGTGCTGAAAATCAGCTCGACCAATGCCGATCAGGAAGAGGCGCAGGAAGAGCTGGAACTCGATTACTCGGGCGACGCGCTCGATATCGGTTTTAACGTGACCTATCTGCTCGACGTGCTGGGCAACCTCAAGAGCGAGCAGGTTCAGGTCAGCCTCGGCGACTCCAATTCGAGTGCGCTGATTACCGTGCCGGACGACGACAACTTCAAATATGTCGTCATGCCGATGCGCATCTGATACTCCGGAAACAGGACGACAAGATACGCACACCGGAGCATCGAACGGCACGCTACGGCTCCCCGGACCTGGCCACAAACCATCCCGGGAGACCCACCGCAGCAGGGGCAGGATCCCATCGATCCGCCCCTTTTGCCGTTTTTAGTAACCCGCTATTGCGGACCCGACGGGGCGCACCGACAGGTGGTGCGTTTCGATTTCCGCATTTGCCGTGAGTAGGAAAACATGACCGAACAGCAGAAACCGCAACAGGAAAACACCTACGGAGCCTCTTCGATCCAGATTCTGGAAGGCCTGGAGGCGGTACGCAAGCGACCGGGCATGTATATCGGCGATACGTCCGACGGCACCGGTCTGCACCACCTCGTATTCGAGGTGCTGGATAACTCCATCGACGAGGCACTGGCTGGCTATTGCACCGAGATTTCGGTGACCATTCACAGCGACAATTCGATTTCGATCGTCGATAACGGCCGCGGTATTCCGCCCGCCGTGAAGTTCGACGACAAGCACGAACCCAAGCGCAGCGCCGCGGAAATCGCCATGACCGAGCTGCACGCCGGTGGCAAGTTCAACCAGAACAGCTACAAGGTGTCCGGTGGCCTGCACGGCGTGGGTGTGTCGTGCGTGAACGCGCTGTCGAAGTGGCTGCGCCTGACGGTGCGCCGCGATGGCCAGGTCAACCTGATCGAATTCGCGCGTGGCGAAGTGCAGAACCGTATCGTCGAGACCGTGGAAGGCCCCGACGGCAAGCCGGTGGAAGTGTCGCCGATGAAGATCGTCGGCGCGACCGACAAGCGCGGCACCGAAGTGCACTTCCTCGCCGACGAGGAAATCTTCACCAACGTCGAGTTCCACTACGAGGTGCTGTCCAAGCGCATTCGCGAACTGTCGTTCCTGAACAATGGCGTGCACATCAAGCTGGTGGACCAGCGTTCGGGCAAGGAAGAGGACTTCGCGTTCTCGGGCGGTGTGAAGGGCTTCGTCGAGTACATCAACCGCGCCAAGACCGTGCTGCATCCGAACATCTTCTACGCGAATGCGGAGAAGGACGGCATTGCCGTGGAAGTGGCGATGCAGTGGAACGATGGCTACAACGAGCAGGTGCTCTGCTTCACGAACAACATTCCGCAGCGCGATGGCGGTACCCACCTGACGGGTCTGCGCGCGGCCATGACGCGCGTGATCAACAAGTACATCGAAGAGAACGAGATCGCCAAGAAGGCCAAGGTGGAAACCTCGGGCGACGACATGCGCGAGGGTTTGTCGTGCGTGCTCTCCGTGAAGGTGCCCGAGCCCAAGTTCAGCTCGCAGACCAAGGACAAGCTGGTGTCGTCCGAAGTGCGTCTGCCGGTGGAGGAACTGGTCGGCAAGGCGATGACGGACTTCCTGCTGGAAACGCCGAACGACGCCAAGATCATCTGCGGCAAGATCGTCGACGCCGCGCGTGCGCGTGAGGCCGCCCGCAAGGCGCGCGAAATGACGCGCCGCAAGGGTGCGTTCGACGGTATGGGCCTGCCGGGCAAGCTGGCCGACTGCCAGGAACGTGACCCTGCCCTTTCCGAACTGTTCCTGGTGGAGGGTGACTCCGCAGGCGGCTCGGCTAAGCAGGGCCGCGACCGCAAGTTCCAGGCGATTCTGCCGCTCAAGGGCAAGATCCTGAACGTGGAGCGCGCGCGCTTCGACAAGATGCTGTCGAGCCAGGAAGTACTGACGCTGATCACGGCGCTGGGCACGGGCATCGGCAAGGACGACTACAACCTCGAGAAGCTGCGCTATCACCGCATCATCATCATGACCGATGCGGACGTGGACGGCTCGCACATCCGCACGCTGCTGCTGACGTTCTTCTATCGCCAGATGCCAGACATCATCGAGCGCGGCTATGTGTATATCGCCCAGCCGCCGCTGTACAAGATCAAGCACGGCAAGGAAGAGCGCTATATCAAGGACGACAACGAACTAAACGCCTACCTGCTGAAGCTGGCGATGGAGAAGGCGTCCCTGATCCGTCCGGACGGCAGCGAGATTGCCGGCGACGCGCTGACGGAACTGGCACGCCAGTACCAGCTGACCGAGGGTGTGATCAGCCGCCTCTCGCGCATCGTCGACACGGATGCGCTGCGCGCGATTGCCGACGGCGTGACGCTGGACCTCGACGGCGCCGCCGCCGCCGAGGCCTCGGCCGTGGCCCTCAAGGCCAAGCTGGCCGAGATGCACGCCAAGACGCTGCTCGGCGCCGCGGTGAATGACGACGGCACCGCCGACGTGTACGCCCAGTTCGACGAGAAGACTGACAAGCACCGCCTGATGATCGCCCGCCGCCACCACGGCAACGTGCGCCTGTCGCACCTGGACGCCGACTTCGTGCACGGCGCCGACTACGCGGCGCTGGCCAACGCGGCCAAGACCTTCCAGGGCCTGATTCCGGAGGGCACCAAGGTCAAGCGCGGCGAAGGCGACAAGCTGCGCGACCAGACCGTGTCCGATTTCCACCAGGCGATGCAATGGCTGCTGTCCGAAGCCGAACGCGGCGTCTCGCGTCAGCGCTACAAGGGCCTCGGCGAAATGAACCCCGAGCAGCTGTTTGAGACGACGCTGGACGTGACGCAACGCCGCCTGCTGAAGGTACAGATCGAAGACGCGATCGCCGCGGACCAGATCTTTACAACGCTGATGGGCGATGAGGTGGAACCGCGGCGTAACTTCATCGAGAGCAATGCGTTGGTGGCGCGGAATATTGATGTTTGAGGGCTGTTGTAGATAGACCCATAACCTGAGAATCTTGGACCCATAAGTTGAGAGACTTATGGGCCTTTTTCTATGGGCAGTTCCGCCCCACTCCTCGTTGAACTCACGGATGGTGGGGTGACCGAGATTTGGCAGCAAGAGGTGGTCGCGACGTACAAGAGATGACCGCAATTTCCGAGGTTGACGACATGTCGCATCACGCCTGATGCCACGGCGATCCGAAAGGGCGGAAGCTGGTACAGAAAAAAGCCCGGGACAATCCCGGGCTTTCACATTCCGACGTTTGCCTTACCAGGCCCGGCACGAGGCGGTGTATCGGAAGTTCCGCTTCACGCTCCCCCCTCAAATCCCCTGCCCCCCCGACACCTCGATCCTCTGCGCATTGACCCACCGATTGCTCTCCGACAGCAAACTGGCAATCATCGGACCGATATCATCCGGCACCCCCGCCCGGCCAAGAGCCGTCATATCGGCAAAGATCTTGTTGATCTCGGGATTGTCGCGGACCGCGCCACCGCCGAAGTCTGTCTCGATAGCCCCCGGGGCGACGGTGTTCACCGTGATGCCGCGCTTGCCGAGTTCCTTGGCCATATAGACCGTCAGCACTTCCACCGCCCCCTTTACCGCCGCGTATACGCCGTACCCGGGGAACGACACGCGCGTCAGGCCGCTGGAGAGGTTGATGATGCGGCCGCCGTTCGCGATCAGCGGTAGCAGGGTTTGCGTCAGGAAATAGACGCCCTTGAAATGCACGTCGACAAGGCGGTCGAATTGCGCTTCGGTGGTTTCCCCGATCAGTGCATAGTCGCCGTGGCCTGCGTTGTTCACCAGGTGGTCGAAGGTGTCGCGCTGCCAGGTCTGGTACAACGCGGCCTTCAGGCTTTCGGCAAATGACGGGAAGGAGGCGATGCGGCCCGCGTCGAGTTGCAGGGCGACGGCCTTGCGGCCCATTGCCTCGATCTCCGCGACGACAGTCATCGCATCTTCGCGACGGCTTTGGTAGGTGATGACGACGTCCCCGCCCTGACGAGCGATGCTCAGGGCGGTGTTACGGCCGAGGCCGCGGCTGCCGCCGGTGACAAGAGCGATGGTTTGGGTGGTCTTGGTCATGGTTTGCGACTCCTCGTGTCTGCGTTTGTGACGGCTGAAGTATCGGAGTCGGGACGCATTTGGCCCTTGCAGGAAACTGCGCGATCCTTGCCTGATCCTCCAAGCAAATAGTGGAAGCACATAGGGCCGGAGTAGACTTGCGCCATGAACCCGCTGCTCGACGCCGTCCGCCGCTACGCCGACGCCCATGCCGATACCGACGGCGTGGCGCAGACGCCCATTCCTGGCCTGATGATCGTGCGTGCCACCGAGCCGAGCGGATTGGTCTACGCGATCTCGAAGCCGCTCGTGTGCCTGGTGATGCAAGGCGGTAAGCACGTCACGCTCGGCACGCAGGAATTCGCGTTTGCCGCCGGCGATTCGCTGCTGATTACGGCCGATGTACCAACGGTGAGTCAGATCGCCGAGGCCAGCGCGAAGGCGCCGTATCTGTCGCTCGTGCTGGAGCTGGAGGCGTCCATCATCGCGGAGCTGGTGGAACAGATGGACGCGGTGCCGGTCGACCGCTATGCGCCCGTGCAGGTGGAGCCGACGGACGCCGAGGTGGCGGATGCCGCGCTGCGCATCATGCGCTTGCTCGATCGGCCGACCGCGGTGCCGGTGCTCCATCCGCAACTGGTGCGGGAGTTTCACTACTGGCTGCTATGTGGACGGCATGGCCCTGCAACGCGTCGGCTCGGCTGGCCTGATAGTCAGGCACGGCGAGTGGCGCGCGCGGTGGCGGTATTACGCAGCGAGTTCGCGCAGCCGCTACCTGTCGAGCGCCTCGCCGCCGTCGCGGGAATGAGCCCTTCATCGTTCCATCAACACTTCCGCAATGTCACCTCGCTCTCGCCGCTGCAGTTTCAGAAGCAGTTGCGATTGATCGAGGCGAGACGCTTGATGTTGGCGGAAGGTATCACAGCCAGCAGCGCCGCATTCGCGGTCGGTTACGAGAGCGTGCCGCAATTCACGCGTGAATACGGGCGAATGTTCGGTGCGCCGCCGGCGCGCGATACGGACGCGGCAAGGCATCGAGGTGCGCAGGCGGCGACTATGTGAGGACCGTCGTGAGCCGATCCTTTCCGATCGAAATTTCCGAACAGGTACGATACGTTCGCGCTTCATTGAGCGGTACGTGTCTGGCAATCCATCAGTCTGGGTCGGCGCTCGACGGCGGGCTCAAGCCATATACCGACACCGACCTGCTCGTCACCGTCGACGCCGCGCCCGGGGAGCTGGTACGTCGAGCGCTGAGGAGTGACCTGCTGGAGGTATCGGCGCCACCCGGTAGCGATTCGGCGTGACGGGCGCTGGAGGTCGTTTGCTTCCGGTACTGGCAGCACATCGTATAGCGCATCAGAAAACCTGGAGCCTCCCTTCTTACGAGGGGGCAATTTATGCGCATAGCCGCCGACATACATGGTCTCGGACAAGAAGAACATCATGACCAATGGCGGTCCCTCAGGCACGGACTGATGGCCAGAAGCGGCGCGCGGCCCGGACGCGATTCAGCGTTTCTTTGATATTTGCGCTACTGGTTTCGTTCACGATGCTGGTGGGCGTTCCGTTATTGTTGCCAGTAGACGCCGGCGACGCCATCACCCACGCCAATGCCCGGTTGCAGAGCGCCTTGGCCGGGGACTTTTATCCCGCCACGCACCGCGACGATACGACAGTGCTGCTGATAGACGACGACTCGGTCGCGGATACGGGTCAAGGCTGGCCGCTCCCCTACCGTACCCACGCACGCTGGCTTTCGGTGATCGGCAACGCCTACAAGCCCAGAGCCGTGTTTGTGGACATCACCTTCACAGCACCGCGCCAAGACGACACGCTGCCACGATTCATACAAGCGCTTTGCCAGTTGCGCGATCGCGGCATTCCGGTTTTCCTGGCGGCGCTACCGGGTAAGGACGGCAAGCTGACACTACGCCCGGGTCTCGAATCGCCTCCTGGCGAGCTGCCTTGCTTCAAAGCGGTGAGCGTTGATTACGACCCTGACGGCGTCGATCGTTTGGTATGGAACTATCCGCTCTGGCGCGAGGTGCCGGGCTCCGACGGCGCCGGCGGCACAGAGCGAACGCGCAGCGCCGCGCTGGCGATGGCTGAGGACGTCGCTGGACTACGTCTCACCTACGAGCCGAATCCGATGGCCTTGGTGTGGGGCGTGCGGTCGCCCGATGTACGCCACTATGCGACTTGGTGCAGACCATATGTCGGTATGGCCGAACTGCTCCCTGCACGCTTGCGTGCTGCGCTATCGGAGGGCGCAGAGGCGTTAAAGCCAATATGTCCTTATAACCACGCCATTACCATGCGTGAACTCAAGCCATCTACCGTAGAAGAGGAGCTACGTCTGCGCGAACGTCTCGATGGCCGCATCGTGTTGCTCGGCACCTGGATGGCCGGCACCAATGACATGCTTCCGTCGCCTGTACACGGTCATATTCCCGGTGTGTTTATGCACGCCATGGCCTTGGACAATCTGCTCACGTACGGCAGCAAATACAAGCGCGCGTTGGAGTGGCAGCTGGCGTGGAACACCTTGGTACCGCTCGGATTCATTGTAGTTGCCTTGGTGCACGTCGTGCTGGCCCGCCGAGATCTCAGCGAAGCACTCGGATGGGCACCTCTGCGAATTCGATGCCCAGCGTGGGCCAGACCATTTATCAAGCGGGCGTTGCGGGCGCGTGATCGGGCCGCAAAAGTCGGTGGCGTGTTGGGCGTGACTGTGCTCGTGCTTGGTAGCGCGTGGCGCATCGGCTATTCGGCGCCCCTCATCATGCTCTTCGTCGTTGCGGCTCAGCGCCTCCTCGACATCGGCATGTTGCCGCTCGTGAACCTCGCCATCATGGCTCTGGCTGCAGAATGGCTTGGTTGGACCGACAAGCTCACCGACCGGTACTTGGGCCGAACCGCGGAGCCCTCTTCCTCGGTGAGTTCCCGCAATGCATTGGAATAACGATATGCAACACTTCGCACGTACTGCGGCAACAATCTTGTCGCTTCTGACTATGCACGAAGGGATTGCAGCACCGGCTGTCGCTGGCCAGATCAATGGTGCCGTGCAGGTTCCACTCCCGCTATATCTCCAGCCCGGAGACAGTACGCCGGCACAGCGTGTCACGCCGACAGATCTTCCGTGGCAGATCCTGGCGATGAAGGACGACTTCTACCGCGTGCGTGTGGCTGGTCGCGAGTACTGGGTCGACAGCATGACCGTGCGCGTGGCGCGTGGCAGCAAGGCGACCTGCGACACGACAGTACTGCCTGGCACCGCCAACCATCGGCCGACCGGATCCACAGCAGGCGCCGGTGAAGAAGCGTGTCGATAGCCGCGCCGGGTACGCGCCTGCGCCTCAAGTGCCTGCGAAGCGCCGCCCTGGCATCGACACTGGTGGGTGTGTTCGTGAGCGGATGTGCCTCGCTACCGGGAGGCAATGCCTTTACCTTGCAGACAGGGGAACTGCCACCCATTCCACCCGCGCGAAGCTGGCCTGATGCATCTGCCGATGTGAGGAATCAACGAGCACGAGGTAGCGGGCTGGTCGACATGCCGGATATGCAGGGTTACCTCAATGGACTGCTCTCCAGGGTAAAGAGCGCGGCCGGCGTAATGGCTTGGCCGGGTCGTGTGTATGTGCTGGCATCGAACGACTTGGAAGCTTACTGCACCGCGGCGGGCAATGTGTATGTGTCCGTCGGTTGGCTCAACTCCGCGGAATCGGAGGACGAGATCGCGGCATTGCTGGCGCACGAATTCGGACACGTCTATCTGGACTATCACCAGTTGGAAAGCGCGAGTCTTACCGCCGATCAGCTTGCCATGTTGACGATTGTCGGCATCCTTCTGGCACGGACAGTGACCAAATCCAATGCGAACTCCGCCGCGTGGGGGGCGGCGGAAACAGCGCTGGTGTCCTATGTCCTGGGCAAACGACTGCTGGTACCTGCCTGGGGACGTCAGCAGGAAGAGAACGCCGACCGGTTCGGCGCAACGGTTTCCATGCGCCTTGGCTACTCCTTCACGCAGGGCTTCAAGGCCTTTCTCGAGCGCCAAGCCACGTGGGAACAGCAAAATGACGAGCGTCGAGATGCGGAGCGCCAACGCGCGCTGGAGCAGGTAATGCAGGCAGCCGCCGATCAGGCGCGAGAAAAGAGCAAGGTGAAAGGCGACGATGTGATCAGCGGAGCCATGCGCGACATCGAGGCGTCGCTGGAGGCCGGTCGCGCAGGCCTTGTGCAGAACCTCAGTGATGGGGTCAACTACCTGTTGGGCCGTGCCGGTGATGCGCATCCCTCGTCCACCACGCGGCTTGACTCGTTGACCGAGCAGGTAGCACCCCTATTGGCAGGAAAGCCGCGCCCGCGTCCGCAGGTAGAGGCGTGGAATCGGGTACGTCTGCAGCCACGTACTGCGGCGATTCTGAAGAACTACCAACTCGTCGTGGAGGCCCAGCTTGCCTTGCGTCACGGTGATCTGGCACGGGCTCGGAAGTTCGCCCAGCAAGCTGCATCGGGCCCTACCGCGCATCAGGCATTGCCTTTGCTCACGCTGAGCGTGACGGAGGCCAGCGCGGCAGGCAACACTTCCATCGCGCTGCGCGCGAATATGATGCTCGATCGAAACTTGCGATCTGAACCGGATCGCGCGTGGGCGACCTACGTCATGCGCGCGAACGGTTTGCTTGGTGCGGGCCAAGGCAAGCAGGCGACGCAAGTAATGAACGAGGGATTTGGCTATTTTGTCGACGCACCTGCCGCGTGGCCCGACGCGATTCGCTTCTATGGTCTGGCAGGGGATTGGACGCGTGCGAAGCAACTGGCCAGCGTGTGTGGCGCCCGATATCCGGCGTACCGGGGGATTTGCTCTTCTGCGGCCATGACGCCGTCTGAGCTCGCCGAGGAGAAGCGACAGACTGAAGAAAATAGCACGAAGCTGATGGATCGATTGTTCAAGCGCTGACCCGCTGAATCGGCGCCGCAACAAAAAACGGGGTTCCCGCCAAGGCGGACGTGTCAGGAATTTCGTGTGCTGAGGTCGGTTAAAAGATCTCAGCTGATGGCGGCGGTGAATCGCTCGCCGAACAGAATGGCGAACTGATTGACTGCTTGCCGCCAGGTGATAGGCGGCATCTTCCAATCCTTTTCGATGTTGCGCAAGGCCAGAAACAGCAGTTTGCTGGCGGCTTCGTCGCTCGGGAAGTGGCCGCGGTTCTTGACGATCTTGCGCAACTGCATGTGCATGCTCTCGATGGCGTTCGTCGTATATACGATTCGACGCACCTCGGGCGGATAGGCGAAGAAGGGGATCACCTGTTCCCATTGGCGCTGCCACATGGCCGCGACGGTAGGGAATTTGCGCCCCCACTCGCTCTGCGCAAAGGCGTCGAGCGCCGCTGCCGCCGCCTCGGCCGTGGCGGCCTGATAGATCGGCTTGATCGCGGCAGCCAGCGACTTGCGGTCCTTCCAGCTCGCCAGATTCAGCGAATTGCGGATCAGATGCACGATGCAGGTCTGGATTTGGGCGGCCGGATAGACCGCCTCGATCGCTTCGGGGAAGCCGCGCAAACCATCGACCACCGCGATCAGGATGTCGTGCAAGCCGCGGTTCTTCAACTCGTTGAAGACCTTCAGCCAGAACTTGGCGCCTTCCGTTTGCTCGATCCACAAACCCAGCACTTCCTTGCGGCCGTCGGCGCGGATGCCCAACGCCAGATAGACCGCCTTGTTCTTGACCGTGCCTTCGTCGCGGATCTTCAGCCGCAGCGCGTCAAAGTACACGATCGGATACATGGCCTCGAGCGGGCGTTGCTGCCATTGCTCGACGTCGGCCAGCACCTCGTCGGTGACCGTGGAAATCAGATCGGGCGACACCTGCAGCCCGTACAGTTCCAGCAGATGGCCCTGAATCTCGCGCACGCTCATGCCGCGCGCATACATGCTGATGACGTGGTCGTCGAAGCCCGGCAGCCGGCGTTGATACTTGCCGACCAACTGCGGCTCGAACGTCGCCTGCCGATCGCGTGGAATATCCAGCGTCAGTTCGCCGTTGGGCGTGAGGACCGTCTTGCGGCTTGTGCCGTTGCGGTGGTTGCCCGCCTTGCCTTGCTCGGCCTCGGTTTCCAGATGGTGGCTCAACTCGGCCGCGAGCATGCGCTCGGCCAGTTGCTTCTTGAGCTGGCCGGCCAAGCCCGATTCGCCCAGGATCGACTCGGCATCCTTGCTCTGCACCTGGGCAAGCAGTTGATCGATCAGCTCATCGGGGAACAGCTTCGGCGCCTTCGGGTTCTTGCTCTTCTTGGTCACGGTTGCATCGGTCATAGGACGTTATTTCCGTTATCGTCTCATGGCCTCGGCACACTAAAAATCTGACAGGCCCGCCAAGGCGGGAGCCCCACAGACCCACGCACAGCAAATGCTGTCAAGCGCCAGTCTTCGACGCGATGGCCTCCTCCAACATCTCCAGCCGGTCCTGGCCCCAGAACAGTTCACCTTCGAATACGTAGCTCGGTGATCCGAATACACCTGCCGCGATGGCCTCGTCGGTGTTGCGGCGATACACCGCTTGCACCTCGGAGCTGCGTGCCGCGACCAGCCATTGCGCTGCGTTAAGTCCCAACGCGGTCAGGATGTCGCGCAGCGTAGCCTCGGAGGAGACATCCCGCTCCTCGCACCATTCCGCGCGCAGGATGGCCTTGTACAGATCCAGCACAGGCATGCCTTGCAAATCCGCCGCGATCACGACGCAGGACGCCAGGTCCGCGTTCGGGCACATGTACTTCGGCAACGGATTCACATCGATGCCGAGCTTGTGGCACCAACGCTTGAGCTCGGTGATCCGGTAATTCTGCCGCTCTTGCGAGCGCTGACTCAACAGCACGCCACCGGTGCGCCGATACACATCCGGCAGGTCCACCGGCTTATGCCGGATCTCCACGTTGTGCCGGCGCGCCAGCGCATCGAGCCGGTCGGCGCCGAGGTAGGCCCAGTCCGAGTTAAGCCAGAAGTAGTAGTCGAGATGTGGCCGCGTCATACACGTTTGCTCCCTTGCACCGCGGTCATGGGCACGGCGAATTCGTTGCTACCGCGCATACAGGCCGCGCTGACAAACGCGATGACGCTCAGTGCACCGAGATACCAGACGATGTAGGTCGGATCGCCATTGCCATATGCCAGCAGCGATGTGGCAACGATCGGTGCAAGGCCCCCGCCGATGGCGCCTGACACCTGCACCGCGATCGAGATGCCGCTATATCGCACTTCCGCCGGAAACTGCGCCGAGAACAAGCTGCCTTCCGGCCCATACAGGCACGCGTACACCAGACCGATAGCGATCGACAGCGCAATCGTGATGTTGGTGGGATCGAGCGTTTGCAGCAGCATGAAGAACTGCGGCGCGAAGACCAGCACGCCGACCGTGCCCGCCATAAAGACCCATTTGAAGCCGACGCGGTCGCCCAGCACGCCGAACAGCGGCATGGTGAACAACGCCACCAATGCGCCCCACATCGTTGCATTCAGCATCACGGTCTTGGGAATACCCAGCGTGCCAGTGGCATACGCCAGCGCAAAGGCGACCACCGTATAGAACCACGTCACTTCGGCCAGCCGCCCGCCAACAACGGTCAGCACCTGCTTGGGATAGCGCTTGAGCACGATCAGCGCGGGCATCTCCACCTTCTCGCCCTTCTTCTCCATCTGCTTGAAGTCAGGCGACTCTGCCACCTTGGCGCGAATGAACCAGCCCACCATCAGCAGCACCACGCTAGCCAGGAACGGCACGCGCCAGCCCCAGCTCAGCATGTCCTTCTCCGGCAGCGTGGCAACCATACCCATCGCCAGCGAAGACAATACAAGCCCCGGCGCCACACCGGCTTGCGGCAGGCTGCCGAAGAAGCCCTTCTTGCCTTCCGGCGCATGCTCCACCGCCATCAGCACGGCCCCGCCCCACTCTCCGCCCACTGCAATCCCTTGCAGAAAGCGCAACAGCACCAGTAGTACCGCACCCCAGTAGCCAATGCTCTCGTACGAAGGAATCAGGCCGATCAGGATGGTCGGGATACCCATCATGAACAGCGTGATCAACAACATCGACTTGCGGCCGACCTTGTCGCCGAAGTGCCCGAACACCACGCCGCCCAGCGGCCGCGCGAAGAAGCCGACCGAGTACGTGGCGAATGCCGCCAGCGTGCCGGTCAGAGGGTCAAACGAGGGAAAGAAGATCTTGTTGAAGATCAGCGCGGCAGCGGTGCCGTACAGAAAAAAGTCGTACCACTCGATGGTGGTACCCATCATGCTGGCTAGCCCGGCCGTGATGTATTCCCGGCGCGAACGCGTGGTCGAAATCGGATGCATGGTGACGCTCCTTGAATCATGAGGGAAACAAGCAGCGCGTCACGCTGCCGAGAGGGGACCGAGCGGCGAACTGAGCAGCGAATTGAGCGAGGGGATTCCGTGGGTCTGCCGGCACCAGTAATCGAACGTCGCATTCACGATCGAAGGCTTGAGCAGATAGTCGTGCGCCTCCTTGGCGAGTGCGTCGTTCACCGGGGTGAGCGGGCCAAAGGCCTGCGCGCGGATCTGCATGCGGGCGGCGCGCTCCAGGTACACCGACAGGTAGGTTGCTTCTTCGCACGTCGTTCCCGCGGTCAGGTAGCCGTGGTGCGCGAGGATGATCGAACGCTTGTTGCCGAGCGCCTCGGAGATGATCACGCCCTCCTGATCGGCAATTGGCACGCCAGGCCATTCGCCGAGGAACGCACAGTCGTTGTGCAGCGGCGTCATGTCCATCTGCGCGATGACCAGCGGCTGACGCGCGGCGGCGAGCGCGGATGCCCAGGGCGAGTGCGTGTGGATGATCGAGTTGACGTCCGGGCGGGCGTCGTACACCCACAGGTGGAAGCGCGTGGCCGGGTTGGGCATGCCGTCACCGGTGAGCGTGTTGAGATCGCGATCGACCTCGATAAAGTCTTCTGGCGTGGCTTCGTCGAAGCCGAGGCCGAAGCGTAACGTCCAGTACGCACCGGGGCGTTCGGACCGGACGCTGATCTGGCCGGCGAGGCCGGCTTCCTGCTCGGTCATCGCCAGGATGCGGCACGCATAGGCCATGGTCTCCCGCATGCTGCGCGGCTTGCGGCGCAGATGCTTCGCCATTTCAGTGGTGGCGCGCGTGTCGAAATACGATTTGTCTCTAAGGGGGGCGTTCATCTCTTCGTCTCTCCGTGGTGGCCTCCGGACTTACATCGCGGTAAGCGGGAGGTGGAGGACAGTATGGAAACGCGGCCCTACGGGTGCTATGAAGCAGCGCTCATAGCAGATATCTCATTCCGTCACGGGTAAGGACTGTGCGATCTGCAGGGCGCATTGCAGCAGCGCGTCGGTCAACGGCAGGGACGGACGGTCCCGGTGGCCGATGGCGACGATCCGGCGGCGCATCAACGGGCTGCGGATCCTGAGCTTGCGGAGATCGTAGTCGTTGAGCAGCTTCTCCGGCAGGCGCGACGGCAGGATACAGTCACCGACACCGGTGGAGACGAGCTTCAGAATGGCGTCCACGGTCTCCGCTTCCGCAACATACTCGGGCTGCAGGCCGGCGCTCTGGATCATGCGGCGCAGCGCGTAGCTGGGGGGAAACCCTACCAGGCGCAGATCCTGGTGCTGCAAGTCCAAGCCATCGTCGACGGCAGTCCAAGGGGAGTGTTGCCCCGTGACGAGACACATGTCGTCTTCGAACAACGGGTGCGTGGTGAGCGTGGCCGTGTCCACCGCGGTGTCGTACACAAAGCCCAGATCGGCCTTGCCCGATTCCACCAGCGATACGACCTCCGGCGAGCTCCGGCCCATCAAGGACAGGTTGACGCTCGGGTGGGTGGCAACAAACTTCGCCACGACTTCTGCCATGAAGTAGTAGCTGACGGTGTGGACGATGGCCAGACGCACAGTGCCTTGCGTGGTGCCGTGGGCCTGGCGGATGGCGTCTACCGCCTGGTCGATGGCGCGGTAGGGGCCCTGGATGGCTTGATGGAGCTTGCGGCCCGCTTCGGTCAGCTCGACACCGCGGCCGGTGCGGGTGAAGAGGGGTTTGCCGAGCGTGGCCTCCAGAGCGGAAAGCTGCTTGCTGATGCCGGATTGGGTTTGGTCCAGAGCGTCAGCGGCTTTGGAGAGGGACTTGAGGTCGGCGATTTGGAGGAAGGTGCGGAGGTGGCGGTCTGGGGTGTCCATACATGAGTATTGGTTTGGAGGCGTGTGCACGGCCGCCTCGTCTCAAATCGCAGTGACGGACACCGCGATTGCCAGGATCATTGCTGTGTCTCAGTCTGCGCCTCAGGCAGCTACCCGGGTCATTGTTGCGCAAAGTTATCTAGGCGACAGTAGCGGGACTCAAGCTTACGCTGTAAGCGACCGGCTCTAGTGTCAGATTGGATAGGCTTCCAGGCAAGATGAAGACCCTAGGCCGCGTATTGAAGTGGAAGATGCGATAGATATAGAACTGCAACGGGTTCTCTTCAGAAAATGCCTTCTCATTTCGACTGATGAGAAATGGGGCATCTGGACCCCGGTTCGTTGTCTTCACCTCGATGTATCGGGGCATTCCGGATACATCGAACGACAGGATGTCATATCCCGCCCCATCGCCCTTCGTTTTGGATACCCACTCAATACGCTGCGCAAGATCGCCGCGTCCTGCCGCGTGGAGCCGTATGCGTTCAAACTGGAGCGCCCATTCTTCGCCGTTGCTTCCAAGCAGGCGGTTCCGCTCTTCGACGATGGCGTAATTCACTTGTCGGGTTACACGCGTGCGCCTCATTAGCGGTGGTGGGGCCTTCTGCAGAGCCGGCGGATCGGCCAGCGCAGCGAGCGTCGGGCTGGCGCCGGGCGCGGCTTGGGCGTGGGTAGTGCTTTGCTCCACGAGCGGTAACGATGCATTCGCGACGTCGCGCCCGAGGTGCTCCTTGACGACCTCCAATAACAGTCCCTGGAAGTTCCCTCTAGGCTTGTATCCGCGAATGGGAGCTACGCCGAGTTCCAGCAGAACCGCGGAGATATTCTGATGCTTTTGTTCTACCGCACCCTTGGAGCGATTGTTCAAGAGCTTGCGCAGTCGTTCGTTGTAAGCGCTCTTGTTGTAGCGCTCACCGCGCCGCTCTAGCTCCAGCATCTCAAAGTAACTGCGGACGGTTGCTTCGACCTCTGCATGGGTCCAATCGACACTGACGACTTCGAATCCTAGATCGGTGAGCAGTTTCTCGACCGAAGCCTTGCCCCCGGAGAATTTCTTTGCGGAGAGCGGGCCTTCATCCGGAAACGCATAACCATACGCGACGCCGACTATAGCCTTGGAGTCGTATAGTCGTCCGGTGTTCGCAGGGTACCGGATCCTGAAATCCCGAGACTTACGGAAGCCGTACGTGGCTAGAAAGACTTCTTGGCCCAGCCTATCGAACTCTTTGATGGCCTGATGGATAAATCTCCGGTCATTAATCTTTTGTATTCCCATGGCTCTGAAAGCCTGGCGGCTAGGGGCGCTTGTATTGTTGGTGCCTAATCATACAGCGACCGCCGGGAGCCTTTCAGAATCGTCTGATTTTTTTGAGGCGCGAGGGGAGGTGCCGCAAATGCGGTCGGGCTCCGGCCAACCTATCCTCCGTTCAATCCGGCGTTTAAATTTGGGGCCGTTGCCGTTGTGGATGGATTTACTCTCCGATTGAGTGCCGAATTCAGTCGGCCGCTAACGGACCACGGCCTTGCATGCAGCCCCACAATAGAGGGGATCGGTTCTAACTCTTATCAGGCAAACTTAGCAGTAAATGTTCATGGTATCGATTTTCCGATCTGCACAACAAGCCCATGGCAAAACGAAAAAACACTGGCGTCCTTGAAGATCTATTCGGCATTGCTGCATTACTCCCTTGGTGGGCGGGAGTCGGTCTAGCCGTTATCGCGTATGCATTGCTCCATCGCTATTCCGTAGCCGTGTCAAGCGCAGCCCAAATCTGAGCCACTTCGCGCGCCCGCGCGCAAAGTAAATGTGAACCAGTTGATTAGTTCTTCGTGGCGGGCACGTGGCCGGCCTTGCGTTGCTGTTTCAGCCGATAACTATCTCCTTTGATTTGGACGATGTGCGCGTGATGCAGTATCCGGTCCAACATTGCCGCAGTCAGCGTGGTATTGCCGCCGAAGGTCTGATCCCATTGGGTGAAGGGAAGATTGCTGGTGAGGATCATGGAGCCGCGTTCATATCGCTTGGCGACGATCTGGAAGAAGTGGCTGGCTTGGTCGCCGGACAGGGGTAAGTAGCCGATCTCGTCAACGATTAGCAGGCGTGGGCCGAGGATGTTGTGTCGCAGGACGGCGTCGTATCGCTCCTGACGCCTGGCGGCCTCGAGTTGCAGCATGAGGTCGGCGGCGGTGATGAACTTGGTCTTGATCCCGGCTTGTGTGGCGGCGTATCCGATGGCAATCGCCAGATGAGTCTTGCCGACGCCGGAGGGACCAAGCAACACGGCGTTCTGACTGCGTTCGATGAACCGCAGCGTCGCCAGTTCGTCGATCAACTTCCGAGGCGCTCCCACAGCAAAGCCGTAGTCGTACTCGTCCAGCGTCTTGACCGCTGGGAACCCGGCCATGCGAACCAGCGTCTGGCGTGAGCGGACTTGGCGGGTATCACGCTCATGTTCCAGCACGTGCTCCAGATAGTCCATGAAGCTCCAGTCCTTGTTCACCGCGTCACTGGCCATTGCGCGGTATGCCTGCATCAAGCCCTCGAGCTTGAGCGTCTGGCAATGGGCATCAATTCGCTCCTGTTGCAGGTTCACGCTCGTACCTCAGTCAAAAGTTGCTGATAGACCGACAGGGGGTGTTGCAGCGTGGCGTCCAGCGACGGAGCAGCTTGTGTGACCTTCGTGAGCTGGGAGGGCTGGGAGAATGCTGGCAGCTCACGCAAGAACGCGCGCTCTCGCTGAGTGAACAACTCCGCTGGCGCGTATCCGGTTACCGGATGCACACGCTGGTTCGCCACGTCGCGCAGCCACTTGCCGACTTCGGCGTTAGCTGTATCGACGTCCAGCACCAGGCCCGACTGCTTCAACCAACTGGTCAACGGCACGTAGAAGTTGCCACGCAGGTACCGATGGAAGCGTTCGACTTTGCCTTTGGTTTGGGCACGATACGGACGACAGAGGCGGGGAATGAATCCATAACGCTTGGCAAGGTCCAGGAGGCCGGGATGCCAGCGGTGATGGCCCTCTGCGTAAGCATCGCGCGACGCGACGATAGTCTTGGCGTTGTCGTACAGGATCTCCCGCGGAACCCCGCCCAACGTCTCGAACAGTGCGTGATGGCAGGTCATCAGCGTTTCCGCCCGCTCGTTCGTGGTGAATCTGGCCCAGCGCCAGCGACTGAACCCCAGAGTCGCGGTAAAAGCGTAAAGCGGGTCAGCGCCACGGCGAAAGACGACGAAGTCGCATTGCATCTGATGACCCGGCGCGGTCTCGAACCGCACGATCGGATCAGCCGCTTGCAAAGGCTTATGCGCGTGCATGAAGGCTTGGAGACTGCGCAGCTGTCCCTGATAGCCTCGCGCTCTTAGCTCGCGCAATAGCGCGGGCGCCGCGATCCAATCCGGAAAGGCAGCTTGCATGCGCTCGCGGATGTAATCGTGAAACGGGTCGAGCTTGGTCGGGCGAGCCTCACGCTGCTTGTAACGGGGGACATCGTCCGCAGCCAAGTAGCGAGTTACGGTATTGCGAGAGACGCCCAGCCGTCGCGCGATCTCGCGCAGCGACAGCCCTTGGGCCTTGAGCACATGGATCTGCATCCACTGTTCCTTCAAAAGCATCGTCGGCCTTCGCGCGGAAAAGGCAGACTGTACGGAAAAGTGGTTCAGATTTACCTTGCGCGAAGTGGCCCAGTTTTACTCTGCGCGCAACAGCCGAGGCCCCAATAGCTGCAACGCCGGGAAAAATGGGCAACTTCTTAGCCGGCCAGCTACTCAGGACCTTTGCCGGGTTTGGGCAGTATGTGGTGCCTCTAGCCCTGCTGGGCGGCGCGATTGCTTCTTATATTGGCAAACGCAAGAGAGAGGGGCTCGTTAGCAAGGCTGCCGCAGACCACACCGGTGATGCAATCCGTCGAATGACCTGGCGCGAGTTCGAGATGTTTGTTGGGCAGCTGTATAGAATGAACGGATTCACTGTCGTGGAGACTGGGGGGGGCGGCGCGGATGGCGGCGTTGACCTTGAACTGAGAAGGGGGCAGGAGCTTTTCCTCGTCCAATGTAAGCAGTGGCGCGCCTACAAAGTCTCCGTCAATGTGGTCAGGGAGCTGTACGGCGTGATGGTAGATCGCGGCGCCGCGGGAGGATTTGTAGTGACGTCTGGCATCTATACAACCGATGCAAAAGCGTTCGCCGAAGGAAAGAACATTAGTCTCGTTGATGGTGCGACGCTGGCAGCGAACCTTAAGCGCGTGGCAGCCGCCAGCGAACCTGTCGCTCGAGAACGGGCTGCGCCGGCACCTGCGCAGCTCATTGCACTTCAGTGTCCACGCTGTGGAGCCGGTATGGTCCAGCGGATTGCAAGGCAGGGAAAGAACGCGGGAAATGCGTTCTGGGGATGTGAAACGTTCCCAAGGTGCAGAGGGGTACGAGGTATCTAGTTACTGCTGCTGGTTGATCCGGCACTAGGTGAAGCTCGCCGTCTGCGTGCCTCCTTGTGCATGTTGACCGGCGTTGCGCTAAGTACGCGAGTCACCATTGCCGCAAGAAATCGGCCGGGATTCAGATCATCCGGCGTCTTATCAATGCAGATCTTGACGGTGGGAAGTCGTTCTATATCTCGGTCAACTTCCGCCACAGGCGATGGAGCGGGAGCATCCTCTTCTTTGTCCAAGTCGAGGCCGGGCTCAGGAACCCCTTCTGCGTGCTTCTCTTCGCCGGTGTCTGGAATCGCTACGTCGTCTGCGTATTCCATCAACACTAAGCATGTAGCGTGGTACGCGTCGTCCTCACGGCCGAGTTTTGCAAGCAAGTCGAACAGCCACTCAGCGGTGGCGTTTTCCTTCACAAGGATGTCCGAGCGGAGACCAAAAACGAAGCCAAGCGCGGCCAATGGGTGTCTCAGTCTCAGGTTCTTCGCGTCACCATATGACTCCTCAATCCGATTCGGCGCATTCTTGCCGTACGAGGAATCCATTCGCTTTGTTGATATCAGCAGTTCCGGGCCGGTATCCCAGTCTGTCATGATGACGTCAACTTGCTTAAGGTAATTCTTTCCGAGAATGGATGCGCTCGAGGAAGTAACTCCGCGGATCGAGGCCTGTTTCGTTAGCCGGTCTGCGACAATCTTTTGAACTTCACGCGGAAGAGATTCCAGTAAGGACGCCACGGGCGCGGGAAGGATGCGCGGATGGACTGCGCGTGGCCAAGTCTTATCCGAGGCGAAACCTGCACGCCGCAGCTCATAACTTAGCCACACGTCGAGAGCGAGCGCTGGAACTCCGGATTGGGTCCCTGCCCTTAAGTAGAGCGGAACACCCAGCAGCTTCACGAGCGTTGCGTAGTCAGGCTCATAGCGCAGCCCGTTTGACGTGGACACCCAAGGATTGCTATGAGCGCCGTCTTTGGCTGCAAGGGCGACAATTCGATCAAAAATGACCCAGGCTTTTGCTTTGGCGGATGGTTTAGCTGCCACTTATTGCTCTCGTGGTACGGCGCTGGGCGAAATCCGCCCGCGCTTGGCGGATCTTTTTCATCTGTTTAGCGGACAAGTCGCCGTAGCCAAGCAGCACGACTTCATCGACGACTTCTACTGCATCAAGCAGTCTGCCGTCTGCTAGAAGCTTGGCGACTCGTTGCTTGACTCCGCGCAGTGCGTCCGCACGAGCCGAGATCAATGCTGGTGCTGGCATCGCCCATACATCAGCTTCCTTGGGCTCGATCTTCAGGATTCCACCACCGTACGCTCGACCTACCATCTCCGCGTGCAGTAGCGTGACAGAGTTCAGGCTTGCGAGCGGCAAGAGATCACGGCCAAGCTCTTGATGTGGCTCTTTGAGGTAGACACCGTGAACTGAATTAAGGTGATGGGCCCTAGCTTCGTTCGCCGTGAGTCGCGGTGTGTCCGCATTCATGCAGGTCAGCAGCAAATCCGCTGCCGGGACTAAGGGCACCTGGTACCAGGTTTTGCGGACGCGGCACTTGTATGCCGTGTCGACGCCGGTTCGGTGGCCGTCAGCGATGTAGGCAGCAGCAGCTGGTGATGGCGGGCTTGAGGGATAGAACAAGTATGTAGCGAGGCCCTCGCGTCCCAATTTCGTAAGCATGGCGCTGGAGAGCGCCAGTCCACGCAAGTGTGAACTTCCCGGTGGGGAGAGGCGCAACAACTCGTTGCGGCTTAGGCCCAGCTCTTTCACACGAGCAGGTGAGAGCGTGAAGTACTTGTTGTTGCCCGTGACGATACCCAACGTGGTATCGCCCCATGTCTCCAAATTAGTGAAAGCACCGTCTTGCCGCAATGCATTCAACGGCTCAAGCGCTTCTGGGTCGATAAGGCTACTGGTCCACTTGGCCGCAGGATCTGCCGGCGTCCAGATTTGTCCTTCCCCCAAAAACGCTAGCTCGGCGGCGTTCTTCGACTGTCGAATTGTTGCGTGACGGGCTGGGCCTTCGAGATAGCCGTCAGCCAGCAGCAGCACAACATCAGCCTCCGCGTCTGGAAATACCTGCTTGTCGAAAAGAACGAGCTGTACGTCGCGGAACTGGTCGAAAAGGAACCGCCGCACCGGGGCGGCGTAGTTCACGGACAGCAACTCGGCGGGTAGCACAAGGCCCAAACGTCCGCCGGTCTTTAGAAACATTGCCGAATGGACCGTGAACGCAGCCCAACTCGAGGCGAGACCTGTCAGCGACACGCCCCCGCGAAGCGCCGCCTCGCGCGATCTCGCGCGGGCCTCGCCCGCAAAGTCTTGGTAGCGAATGTAGGGCGGATTTCCAATAACCGTGTCGTAAACTGGTTCAGGCGCGACAGCAAAAAAATCACTGTGCCGGATCTTGGTTTCTCCTCCGGCCGTGAGCACGCGTTCGCGAGCAACCCTTGCACTGTAGGCATGAATTTCGACCCCATCCACCGTAGGGCGCGCGTTGCCATCGGGGGACAGGTCCCGGAGTCGACGTACGGCGGCAACGAGAAAAGCCGCGTCGCCTGCTGAGGGTTCTAGAACACGATCGAGATGCGTACGGATGGCCCAATTAGCCATGAATCGCGTAATCTCGTCGGGAGTGAAGAACGCTCCTCGCTCCTTGCGGAGCGCGGGCGTGTCGTCGGGATCGATGGAGCGTACGAGCGTCAATTGGGAATCCTTGAAGGCAACTCTGCGGACAAACTCGGGTGCGCCTTGGGCCCCTACGAGGCGCACAATTCTAGCGCGGATGCGACGCAACCGTCGAGAAGCGGTGTGTCTGGTGAGAGCGCGAGCCGCCCACTTCCCCCTTCTTCCTTATCGATAAGGGGGGCGGCTCGAAAGAAGGCATGGTTGGCTACTCCTTCAACACATCCATAGCCCGATCAAGCCCCGCAACAATCTCCAGCAACCTTCCCTTCTCATAGCGTTCATCGTCGCTGTCGCCCATCTCGTGGAACAGCTTTCGGCAGCCTTTGGCGATGCACAGCAGATCTTTGAACGTCTCCTCGTACATGTTGACCAGGCGGGTCGCAACGACCAGTTGCTTCGCGAAATCAGGATCGAACGTCGTGTTTGTGTGGCGAGGCATGGGAAGACTCCTGTAGTGGTTAGGGGTGCCGCACCCAGGAAGGGGTGGCGGACCAGACGACAGGGTTCCAAACCGGTTCAGACAGCGAAAGAAACCGGCAAGCCCGAAAGCTTCCCTGCCCGGTCCGCCATGACTTACTGATTTCGCTATCTGTTGCAGGTTGGAAGCCTGGCCGCTGTTGGCCCCAGCGACAAGTCCAGTGTGGCCCCGATCCTTGTAATAAAGAATGAGACGATTCCGAAACGGAACCCCAGAAACCTGCCTTGCCGACCGCCAGTCTCACCCCTTCTCGAGACTGCGCCGCCGATAGTGCCCCGGCCCCACCCCAAAGACACGCTTGAACCCGCGGTTGAACGCCGCATCGGATTGATATCCGACCGCTTCCCCGATCTCGGCGATGCTCTTCTGGGTGCCCAGGAGCCACTGGCTTGCCTGCGTCATGCGGATATGGCCGAGGACTTCGCCCGGCGTTGCGCCGGCGACGGTTCGGAACGTTCTCACAAAGGTGGCGCGCGACATACTGCATCTGGCGGCAAGCGCTTCCAATGTCCACGCATGACCGGGTTCGCCGAGCATCGCATGCAGGGCATGGTGCAGCCTGGCATCCGCCCCCAGCGCGAAAAGGCCCGGCGCGGGCTGTGCCTGCGCGAGCCATGCACGAAGCAACAGCAGGAAGAGTGCGGACGCCAGATGAGACACCACGGCGCTGCTCCCCGGCCGCGCCTCGCTGGTTTCGTCTCGCAGTAGCGTAACCAGCGCCTGAAGTCCCTGGAACTCATGCTTGCCGGCTGTGCGCACCAGTACTACCTCGGGCATCGCATCCGCCAGTGCTTGCGATCCCGCCGCGTCGAAATGGAACTGACCACAGAGGATATCGGTGAGCTGCCCGCCGGCGTCGTTCGCGAGTTGCGCGACCAGCGACTCCTGGTACATGGCGTGCGTCTGCATCGCGCTGTCTGCGCCACGCGTATACAACCTATGCGCGCGGCCGTGCGGAAATACCAACATGTCACCGGCCTGCAGGGTGATGGTGTCGTGCCCAGCGACATCGACCAGCGCCGAACCTTCGACGACCAGGTGATAGGGCGCGACGTGCGGCCGCTCGGCAGGGTAAGCCATTTGCCACGGCGCACGAAAGCGACATCGGGTATCCAGCTCGGTCCTGACCGGGTGCAGCAACAGGAGCTGGCTGAGCGTATCGTGCGTGGGCAAATGGTGTCCTTGTTCCGCTAACGCGTGACGATCGGTCAGGCGTCCTGGCCGGCGAGGCCGGACGTTTCCGGCGAGCGATCCTTGCCCGTTTCGGCTTCCGTGCGAGCGGCGCCGGCCGAGGTGGTGCGAACGTGAGGCGTTACCTTGCTGTGCACCGCAAGGCTGAACAGATCCGGACGCGAATAGTGTCCGACCGTATCCCGAATGCGTTTGGCGTTGGTCAGCGCGGTAAAGTCGAGATCGGCGATCAGGATACCTTCGCCTTCCGTCAACGGGGGCACGATATGTCGTCCATCCGGACCGATGATCGCCGTCATGCAACCACCGGTCAGTACGCGCTCCATATCAGGGGAGGGTGCGATGCTCGCCCGTTGGGCGTCGGTCAGCCACGCCGTGGCATTCACCACGAAGCAGCCGCTTTCCAGCGCGTGATTGCGCAGTTGGATCTCGGTCTGTTCGCTGAACACAGGGCCAAAGACCGATCCGATATACGTGGAGATGTGAATCTCTTCATGTTGCGCCATGAGGGAGAAGCGCGCCAGCGGGTTGTAGTGCTCCCAGCAGGTTAGCGCACCCAGGCGGCCAATGGTGCTGTCCACGGCCCTGATGCTGGTGCCGTCGCCTTCGTCCCATACGAGGCGCTCGTGCGGTGCGGGGGAAATCTTGCGGTGCTTCAGTATCAGCGCGCCGTCGATATCAAACACCAGCTGCGTGTTGTAGACGGAGCCGTGGTCGCGCTCGGTGACGCCCACTGCCACGACGATCCGGTGGCGCCGCGCTGCTTCGCCGAGGGCATCCGTAATGGGTCCCGGTACTTGCACGGCATTCTCGTACAGCCGGTTCTGTTCGGCACCCATGCCGGCGGGGGAGAGCACGACGGAGAAGTACGGGTAATACGGAATAAAGGTTTCCGGGAACACCACCAGTTGGGCGCCTTGCGCGGCCGCCTCGCGGATGGCATCGAGCACACGGCCGAGCGTGCCGGTGGCGCTGGACAGATCCGGCGCATATTGAACAGCAGCAACGCGCACTACCTTGAATGTTGGAGCGCTTTGAGTCATGGCGGGCAATTCCTTTGATCGCGTGAATGAAATGTCAGACCTCAGTCATCACGGTCGATTCTAGGGACGCCTGTTGTTCTGACGAATGCTCCGCAGGGTCAGTTTATTGATCAGGAGGATCAGAGTTCCTTCGCGAGTCCGAGCACGAATGTCCCGCGCATGCCGACAACCGATCGGTAATATTCGAAGCTGCCGAGCGTCATAGGATGTGTGCTATTGCCGATCGGTAATCTTTATTTGTGCTTTACCGGGCGCTGAAGGCAAATCCCGGCCAATACTCACTATCCGCCGTCCGTCGCGCTCCAAATATCGCCTGTCCCACCCGCACAACCGTGGCGCCCTCTTCCACGGCCATCTCGTAGTCCCCGGACATCCCCATCGACAACTCATCGAGCGCGACACCATCCGGTGCGTCCTGGCGCAACCGATCGCGCAGCTCCCGCAGCGAGACAAAGCAAGGCCGCACCAGGTTGGCATCGTCGGAGAACAACGCCAGTGTCATCAATCCCCGCACGCGCAGCGCGGAGAAGGCCGGCATCTGCCGGATAAACGCGGGTACATCCGCGGGTGCGAGGCCGAATTTGCTCTCTTCGTTCGAGGTGTTCACCTGCACAAACACATCGAGCGACCGCCCTTCAGCCTGAAGGTGCCGATCCAGCGTCTCAGCGACGCGCAGGCTGTCGAGCGCCTGGAACTCGCTGGCGAACCTGGCCACCACCTTCGCCTTGTTGGTCTGCAGGTGGCCGATCACGGCCCAACGCGCATCGGCAAGGTCGCGCATGGCCTCCCATTTGCCATGGGCTTCCTGCACCTTGTTCTCGCCAAAGTCCCGGCAGCCTGCCTGGTAGGCCAGGCGGATGCGGGCTTCTTCTACGGTCTTGCTAACGGGGAGCAGGCGCACGCTGGCGGGATCCCGGCCCACGCGCGCGCATGCAGCGGCGATGCGGGCGCGCACCTGGGCGAGGTTGTGTTGGAAGTCCTCTACGGTGCGGGCGGTCTGGTAGTTGGGCATCGCAGTGCGGTGGAGTGTGTGCGGATATGGCTGTTATAGCGGGTCGATGTATCTCCTGTGTATCGGTGCAGGCTTATAGGGCGCTGGTACAGATGGGGATGCAGGCGCCAGGTGCGCGCCCGGTACGTCGAGCAGGTGTCCCTGAGCCAGGCCGGCCAGCAGTTTCTCTCCGGCATGGTTCTTGTCCATCGGCACGGGGGGCATCAACGCCGCGAGACGGAGAAGAACGGCGCTAGCCACAATTGGTGCCCGCCGAACAACAGCCTGTCGCTCTTTGCATGTCTTCCACCGGCCATAACTGCACTCGTACGATTCATCAGGCAACGCCGTCCAATCCGAACGGCGACACCGATGCAGTTCACCCGGAGCATGCAAATTGAAGCCAGAATCTCTCCCGACCCCCAACGACACTCATCGTCGCAACCTCCTCAAGGGTAGCGCCGTAGCCATGGTGGCGGCCGCTCTGCCCACCGCGGCCATGGCCGGTACCGGCCGCGCATCGTCCACCGATGTGTCCGGCGCTGGCAACAAGTCTGCGAGCACCATCACCACCAGGGACGGCGTCGAGCTTTACTACAAGGACTGGGGTCCGAAGAACGGCCCGGTCGTGACGATGAGCCACGGCTGGCCGCTGTGTTCGGATAGCTGGGAGAGCCAGGCGTTCTTCCTTGCGTCGAACGGCTTCCGCGTGGTGGCGCATGACCGCCGCGGGCATGGCCGGTCGAGTCAGCCGTGGGATGGCAACGACATGGACCACTACGCCGATGACCTGGCCACGGTCATCAACACGCTCGACCTCAGGAACGTGACGGCGATTGGCTTCTCCACCGGCGGTGGCGAAGTGGCACGCTATGTGGGCCGTCATGGCACCGCGCGTATCGCCAAACTGGGTCTGATCTCCGCCGTGCCGCCGCAGATGGTCAAGACGCCGACCAATCCGGGCGGCGTGCCGATCGAAGTCTTCGACAAGATTCGCGCCGGCATGATCGCAGACCGCTCGCAACTGTTTCGCGATATTGCCAGCGGTCCTTTCTATGGCTTCAATCGCCCGGGTGCAAAGGTCTCGCAAGGACTGATTGAATCGTGGTGCATGCAAGGCATGATGGGTGGCATGAAGAACACGTTCGATTCGGTGCGCGCATTCGGGGAAACGGACTTCACCGCCGATCTGAAGAAGTTCGACAAGCCGACGCTGATCGTGCACGGCGACGACGATCAAATGGTGCCGATTGATGTGGGTGGCAAGGCGTCGAAGAAGCTGGTGCCGCATGCGATCCTGAAGGTGTATCAAGGCGCGCCGCATGGGCTGACGGATACGCACAAGGAACAGCTCAACCAGGATCTGCTGGCGTTCCTGCGGGCATAAATTTCCGATGCAGGTTGGCCCCAGGGCACGGTGCCCTTGGGGCAGTGCGGAGTCGCCGCACGCGCTGCATGGCACGGAAGCAGCGCCGCTTGCGCTGCCTCGCTATCCACTATGCATGAACACCGACATGTGCGCCCGGTTCGAGGGCGATCGCATCAAGCTCGGGGAGCCTTGCATGAGGCAAGGCACGAGAAGCGGCGACGGCGTGGTTCAATACACCTTTTGCCTTCCCCCAGCACCACCATCATGTCCCTCATCGACATCAGGAATCTCCAGCAAGCCGCCGCTGATTTCGGCGACGCGCGTGACTGGCGCAAGTATCACAGTCCAAAGAACCTCGCCATGGCGCTCAGTGTGGAAGTCGCCGAGCTGGTCGAGATTTTCCAGTGGCAGACGGAAGAAGAATCCCGTGGCGTGATGTCGACGGATGAGCGCGCCCATGTCGAGCAGGAACTGGCCGACATCACCATCTATCTCACCCAGCTGGTGACGACGCTGGGCGTGGACCTGGATGCCGCGGTGCGCGCCAAGATGGAAATGAATGCGAAAAAGTATCCGGTTGGCAAATAGGGGCACGGCACTCGGGTAGCCGGTCACCATCGTGCCGTCCCTCACGCCGTCCATCGCGCCGTCCCTCACGGATCCGCTAGACTTCCCCCATCGCCCTCCTCCTGGAGCTTCTCGATGGCAACGCGTACCAAGCAGGGAACGTTTGCGAGCAACATTCGTGTCGGTATCGGCGGTTGGACCTACGCGCCGTGGCGGGACAATTTTTATCCCGAGGGACTCGCGCAGGCGCGGGAGTTGCAATATGCGAGTCGGCAGCTGACGGCGATCGAGATCAACAGTACGTATCACGGCACGCAGAAGCGCACGTCATTCGTGAAGTGGCGCGACGAGACGCCGGACGGGTTTGTGTTTTCGGTCAAGGCGAACCGGTTTGCGACCAATCGGCGCGTGCTCGCGGAAGCGGGCGATTCCATCGACAAGTTTCTCAACAGCGGGATTGCCGAGCTGGGCAAGAAGCTCGGGCCGGTGGTGTGGCAGTTCGCGCCGACCAAGCAGTTCGATGCGGAGGACTTCGAGGGCTTTCTGTCGTTGCTGCCGGATGCTGTCGAAGGCGTGAAGCTGCGGCACGTGATGGAGGTTCGGCACGAGAGCTTCATGTGTCCGGAGTATGTAAAGCTCGCGCGCAAGTTCAAGGCGGCGACGGTCTTTACCGATTCGCCGAAGTTTCCGTCGATGGCAGACCTGACCGCGGACTTTGTGTATGCGCGTCTGATGAATGCCAATGAGAAGCTTGCCACCGGGTACGGGCCCAAGGCCCTCGATGAATGGGCCGCTCGCGTGCAAGCCTGGGGCGATGGCAAGGTGACCGACGACTTGCCCCGTGTGGAAGATGGGACGGGCAAGCTCAAGCCAAAGGAAGTGTTTGTGTTCTTCATCAACGGCGCCAAGGAACGTGCCCCGGCGGCGGCCCAGGGGTTGTTGCAGCGGCTGGGGTGGAAGCCGGCGGCGTGACCCGGCCCGAGTGGCGCAGTGACTGGCCCCAGCGACACGGCGCCCGGGCGGCCCGAGCCACCGGTGTGCACGATCAACACGCGGTCAAGGCAATAAATTGCGAGCCCCGGTCGCTATAATCCGGCATGACTTCCGCCCCTGACGCTCCCTTCTCCTCCCTCCCCTTATCCGCCGCCACCCTGGCGACCCTGGCGCAGCTCGGTTACGACGCCATGACGCCCATCCAGGCGGCGAGCCTGCCGGTGGCATTGGCGGGCGAAGACCTGATCGCGCAAGCCCGTACCGGTAGCGGCAAGACCGCCGCCTTCGCGCTCGCCCTGCTCCATCGGCTCGACGCCAGGCAGTTCGACGTGCAGGGGTTGGTCCTGTGTCCCACGCGCGAGCTGGCCGATCAGGTCACGCAGGAGATCCGCCGCCTTGCGCGGGCCGAGGAGAACATCAAGGTGCTGACGCTGTGCGGCGGCTCGCCGATGCGCCCACAGGTCGATAGCCTGATCCATGGCGCCCATATCGTGGTCGGCACGCCCGGGCGGATCATGGACCATATCGAACGCAGCAGCCTCGATATGCGCGCGATCAATACCCTGGTGCTCGACGAGGCCGACCGTATGCTCGATATGGGGTTTGTCGACGACATCGCGTTTGTCGCGCGGCATTGCCCCAAGGAGCGGCAGACGCTGCTGTTCTCCGCGACCTACCCGCCCGGCATCGCCAGGCTCGCCCAGCAGTTCATGCGCAAGCCGCGCGAAATCAAACTCGCCGAGCAGCACGCGCCGGACAAGATTCGCCAGCGCTTCTATGAAATCGACGAAGGTCAGCGTCTGCAGACCGTAAGCCGGTTGCTCGATCATTACCGCCCGGCCAGCACGCTTGCGTTCTGCAATACCAAGGCGCGTTGCCGCGATCTGGTGGACCTGCTGCGCGCGCAGGGTTACCAGGCGCTCGCGCTTCATGGCGAACTCGAGCAGCGCGACCGTGACCAGGTGCTGGTGCAGTTCGCCAACCGCAGCTGCTCGGTACTGGTGGCCACGGACGTGGCCGCGCGCGGACTCGATATCGCCCAGCTGGAAGCCGTGATCAACGTCGATGTCACGCCCGATCCGGAAGTGCATGTACACCGCGTGGGCCGCACCGGCCGGGCCGATGCGGAGGGCTGGGCCTTTACGCTGGTCAGCATGGACGAGATGGGCCGCGTCGGAAATCTGGAGCAGCATCACGGCGGCGAGTTCGAATGGCATGCGGTCGCCGAGCTGGAGCCCACCGGCAAGGAGCGCCTGCTGCCGCCGATGGTTACCCTGCAGATGCTGGGCGGCCGCAAGGAGAAGTTCCGTCCGGGCGACATCCTCGGTGCGCTGACGGGCGATGCGGGATTCGCCAAGGAGCAGATCGGCAAGATCAACGTGACGGAGATGTCGACCTATATCGCGGTCGATCGCGCCATCGGCCGGGAAGCGGTGCGCAAGCTCAACGAGGTCAAGGTCAAGGGACGCAAGGTCAAGGTCCGCATGCTCACGGAGTGACAGGGCGCGTGGCCTCCGCCCCCTGCGCCATTCCGGCCTGATGCAAGTGCCGCGTTGGCACCGTGGGCGCCATAACCTTTCTTACAAAGATTCGCGAACGTCACCCTGTGAGCCACGCCGATCCTTTGCTAATCTGAATGAACGTGGCCGGCCGCGCAGGCCACGCATTGCGCGGCGCGCCGGCCGGTGCACATGCCACAGGGAAGCATGTGCCGTGGACGTTTCCCAGACGGAACAAGGAGTCGGTATGAAAACCGCACGGCAGGTTCTGGAATCCAAGCCGAGTCAGGCCATCTTCAGCATTCCGCCGGCAGCGACGGTCTATGCTGCGCTGCAGTTGATGGCGGAGAAAGGCATCGGGGCGTTGCTGGTCATGGAGCACGGCAAGATCCTGGGGATCCTCAGCGAGCGCGACTACGCGCGCAAGGTGATCCTGATGCAGCGAACCTCGCGCGAAACGCTGGTCCGGGAAATCATGACCACCGCGGTGATCTATGTGCGCGCCGAGCAGAGCACCGACGACTGCATGGCGCTCATGACGCGCCACCGCCTGCGCCACCTGCCCGTGATGGAAGGCGACGACCTGATCGGCATGCTGTCGATCGGCGACCTCGTGAAGGACATCATCTCCGAGCAGAAATTCATCATCGAGCAGCTCGAGCACTACATCTCCGGCAACGTGCGTTGAGCGGGCACGCGTCAGGGCGGCCGTCCGTTCCGCCCCGACGCCCCCGACATCGCAGCAATTGCTATTGATTGTCGGTAACGATAGCTTTGTCCTTTGTGGCCATCCCGGCTGCAGAGGAAACTTCACGCGTGCGCGCCAGGCAACGATGCCGCTCGGTGTTGCCCTGCAGCGACGGCAGGAGGTACGACAACCGCATATAATTATGCGCTTGCTGAATTAGGCCGGACTCCATGAAGTGCGGTCATTCTCTCCTCCCTGCCGCGCCTTCATGTCTTCGCCGTCCACCGCTCAGCCTGTCGCCGAGGCCGTTGCCTCGTCCTCTCTTCCCCCCGCCCTCCACGACCACCGCGCGATCATGCGCGTGATCGGTGGCATCGTGCTCTGTATTCTGCTGGCCGCGCTGGATCAGACCGTGGTCATTCCGGCGGTGCCGGCGATTGCCAACGATCTGAACGGATTCGGCCATCTGTCGTGGATCGTCACGGCCTACCTGATCGTGTCGACGGTGACCACGCCGCTGTACGGCAAGCTGTCCGATAGCTTCGGGCGGCGCCGGCTGCTGATGGTGGCGATCTCGCTGTTCGTGGTGACGTCGGTGGCCTGCGCGCTGGCGCAATCGCTGACGCAGCTGATCGTCTTCCGCGCGCTGCAGGGGCTCGGGGGCGGGGGTCTGATGTCGCTGGCGCAGGCGGCCATCGCGGACGTGGTGGCACCGCGGCAACGGGGCAAGTACCAGGGATATCTGGCGATGGTGTGGGCCATGGCATCGATTGCGGGACCGCTGGTGGGCGGCTGGGTCTCGGACCATATGTCCTGGCGCTGGCTGTTCTGGATCAATGTGCCCCTCGGCGCGCTGGCCATGACGATGTGCTATCGCGGCCTCGCCCACCTGCGTCCGCGCGGGGGCAAGCCGCAGGTGGACTGGCTCGGCGCCCTGCTGCTGGCCGTGGCCATCGTGGCATTCCTGCTCGCGATGAGCTGGGCCGGCGACGCCTTCGACTGGATCTCCCCGGAAATGGGTGGCCTGCTGCTGCTCACGGGGGTGGCCCTCGCGCTGCTGACCTGGCAGGAGCGTCGCGCGCCCGATCCCATGCTGGCGCCGCGGCTGTTCCAGAACCGCGCCTACGTGATGGGCGTGGGTGCATCGGCGATGTCCGCGCTCAATATCTTCCTGTGCATCTTTGCCCTGCCCCTGCTGTTCCAGCTCGTGCGCGGCGCGGATGCGTCGATGTCTGGCCTGCTGGTGGTGCCGTTCCTGCTGTCCACCGTGGCCGGCAACCTGATCGTGGCCTGGCTGGCCCCGCGCATGGGCCGCATGCGCGGCATCCTGAGCGGTGGCTATGTTGCCGCGACCATCGGCCTGGTGGCCCTCGCTGCCGCCACGCCGGCCGTGCCCACCGTTCTGGTGCTGCTGGCGATGACGCTCGCGGGCATCGGCTTGGGTATGACCATGGTGGGTACGCTGATCGGGGTACAGAACGCGCTCGAGCGGCGCGATATGGGCTCGGGTACCGGCGCCCTGCTCGTGATCCGCTCGCTCGGCAGCGCGCTGGGCGGTGCCCTGGCGGGAACGCTGCTGGCGCTGGAGTTCCGTCATGCGCTTGCGCAGACCGGTGTCAAGGAGACGCTCGATCTCGGCGCGTTGCGTCACGGTAGCGAGGCCATGGCGCATCTGTCGCCGGTGGTGCGGCAGGCGCTGGCAGGCGGGGTGGAGTCCGGTTTCCATCTGATCTTTGCGGCGGGCGCGGTAGCGGCGACGATCGCGCTGATCATCGTGCGGCGCATGCCGGATCTGGAACTGCGCAGCAGCGTGACCGAGCACGCCAAGTCGGCGTTGATGGACTGACGCCAGCGGGCGATCCAGCGGCACGCCAATCCGACTCCACGGACACCGCCACGCACGATCCATCGCGTAAGCCGTTGCTGGCGCGCCCGGCTTTTCTGGCGGACGCGGGCGGCTTACACTTGGCGCGCGATCCATCTTCCGGAGTGCCCCCGTCATGAACCGCCCGCTTTCCCTCGCCGCCCTGCTGCTGTCCGGGCTTTTCTTCGGCACCGCCGCAGTCACGGCCTCAGCCGCTGCCTCAGCCACAGACAAGCCGGCTGCGGCGCCGGCCTTGCCCGGCGCTGCCGCCCCCGCCGCGGGTGCCTGCCCGGCCTCCCTCAATTTCAAGTTTCCGCGCCTGCAGGACGAGGCGCCGCAGAACCTTTGCCAATATGCGGGCAAGGTGGTGCTGGTGGTGAATACCGCCAGTTACTGTGGATTTACCCCGCAATACGAGGGACTTGAAGCGCTGTACGCCAAATATCGCGAGCGCGGCCTGGTGGTGCTGGGATTCCCGTCGAATGACTTCTCGCAGGAGCCGGGCTCGGAAAAGGAGATCTCGGACTTCTGCTACAACACGTACGGCGTCAAATTCCCGATGCTCGGCAAGACCCATGTGCGCGGCAGCGACGCCAATCCGATGTACGCGCTGCTGGCCAGGGAAACCGGCACTTCGCCGAAGTGGAACTTCTATAAGTACCTGATCGACCGGAACGGCAAGGTGGTGGGCAGCTATGGCAGTACCACCAAGCCGGACGACAAGCAGTTCGTCGGCAAGATCGAGCAGCTGCTGGGCGCGCGCTGAGGGACATACCCGCTCGTGCGCGCCGTCACGCGCGCAAGCAACGCAACTAACGCAGGCCACGCCACTCATGCTGGCATGGCCGGCATCGCAACCATCGGAGAAGACAAGCAATGAAGCTCGTACGTGTGGGAAAGCCGGGTGCCGAGCGCCCGGGCCTGGTCGACGGCGACGGCCGTGTGCGTGACCTCGCGGGCGTGATCGGGGATATCGGTCCGCATGAGATCTCGCCTGCGGGCCTGGCGCGGCTTGCACAGATCGACCCCGCCAGCCTGCCGGTGGTGCCCAGCCAGCGTCATGGCGTGCCCTGGCATGGCATCGGCAAGATCATCGCGATCGGCCTTAACTACGCCGATCACGCCGCGGAGGCCGGTATGCCGCTGCCGGCGGAGCCGATCGTCTTTCTCAAGGCGACCACCTCGCTCAATGGTCCCGACGATGATGTCATGCTGCCGTTCGGCGCCGAGAAGTGCGATTGGGAGGTGGAGCTCGGCGTGGTCATCGGGACCACCGCGCGCAACGTCTCGCGCGAAGCGGCGCTCGACCACGTGGCCGGATACTGTGTGGTGAACGACGTCTCCGAACGCGAATTCCAACTGGAGCGGGGGGGTACCTGGGACAAGGGCAAGGGCTGCGATACGTTCTGTCCGGTGGGCCCATGGCTCGTCACGCGCGATGAAGTGGCCGATCCGCAGAAGCTCGGCCTCTGGCTCGATGTGAATGGCGAGCGCCTGCAGAAGGGCACCACGGCGACGATGGTGTTCGACGTGGCCACCATCGTCAGCTACGTGAGCCGCTTCATGACGCTGATGCCCGGCGACCTGATCGCCACCGGCACGCCGCCTGGCGTGGGTATGGGGTTCAAGCCGCCACGCTACCTGAAGGCGGGCGACAGCATGCGGCTCGGCATCGAGGGGCTGGGCGTGCAGCAGCAGCTCGTGGTGCCTTATGGGGATCGCTGAGTTGCGATCGGTGAGCCCGATGGACAAGAAGGAAAGATAGGGCGAGATCATCGTCCGAAGGAACCTCGTTGAGGCGTGTCAACGAGGTTCCCCGCTGAAACGTCTTCATACAAAGCGTCGCGATTCGTATCAAAGCGTTCCCTCAGGGCAACAGTTTTCGCTCGATTTGGGGCGCAAACGCACGAAATCCGCTTTCGGGGTTTTATCTGCGGACGACGCGTGACAAACTGAATCCAACGTTGTTACCAAGACAAAGAGCACTGCCATGTCTGAACACGCCCCCGAAATTGAGTCGATATTCAAGACCGTCACGCCCCGATCGTCAGCGTCGTCCGCAGATACGTTCTGCACCCTGGACGACACGCTCGACAGTCACGCCGAACTGCAGGACATCCGGCGCCACATCCATCAGCACCCCGAACTTGCATTTAACGAGATCCACACCGCGGAACTCGTCGCCTCTCGCCTGGAATCGTGGGGCTACCAGGTCACGCGCGGCGTCGGCGGGACCGGCGTGGTCGGCACCTTGCGCAATGGCACGAGTGCGCGCAGCGTCGGCGTACGCGCCGACATGGACGCGCTGCCGATCCACGAGCGCTCCGGTTTGCCGTATGCGAGCGTGCATGAAGGCAAGATGCACGCGTGCGGTCACGATGGCCACACCACCATCCTGCTCGGCGCCGCCAAGCAACTTGCCCGCACGCGCAACTTCGACGGTACGGTCAACCTGATCTTCCAGCCGGCCGAGGAAATCGGCGCGGGCGGCGGGGCCGAACGCATGCTCGCCGATGGCCTGTTCGAACGCTTCCCGTGCGATGCGATCTTCGGCCTGCATAACCATCCCGGCGTGGCCGCCGGTACCTTCATGTTCCGCGCGGGGCCGTTCATGGCCGCGTGCGATACCGTGACTCTCACCATTCGCGGCAAGGGCGGCCATGCGGCACGTCCGCATCAGTCGATCGATCCGATCCTGGTGGCCGGCAGCCTGGTCATGGCGCTGCAATCGGTCGTGGCACGCAATGTCGACCCCAACGAAACCGCGGTGGTGACCATCGGCACGCTGCACGCCGGTCACGCGCCGAACGTGATTCCCGACAGCGCGCGCATGGAGATCAGCGTGCGCTCGTTCAGCCCGGAGGTGAGGGCGTCGGTCGAGGCGCGCATCCGCCAGCTGGCCACCGCGCATGCGGAGGGCTACGGCGCGACGGTCGATATCGACTACGTGCGCGGCTATCCGGTGCTGGTCAACAGCGAACGCGAGACCGAATTCGCGCGCCAGGTGGCGGAGGAACTCGTGGGACCGGAGCGCGCGGTGGGGAATTTCCATCGTATCGCCGGCAGCGAGGACTTTGCGTACTTCCTGCAGCAGCGCCCCGGTTGCTTCGTTCGCATGGGCAATGGCGCCAACCAGCCGCTGCTGCATAACGCCGGCTACGACTTCAACGACGAGAACCTGACCGTCGGCGCGGCCTACTGGACGCGGCTGGTGGAGCGGTACCTGTCGCCCAATGCTGGTGTCTGAACGGACGGCTGAGCGGACGCCTGCACCTGCACGGGCCTCTGCGAACCGCTGACCCTCAGCGGAAAAACGCGCTCGGCGGCACGCCGAACTGCCGTTTGAACATCGTCGCAAAGGCGCTCGGGCTGTCGTAGCCGAGGTCCAGCGCCACATCGAGTATCTTCGCCCCCGCCGCCAGTTTCTCCAGCGCTGCCAGCAAGCGCGCCTGCTGGCGCCACTGCCCGAATGTCATGCCGGTCTCGCGCGCAAAGCGGCGCTGGATGGTCTTCGGGTCGAGCCCCAGCCGTGCTCCCCAGTCCGCCAACGTCGATGTCGAATCCGGCGTGGTCACGATCTCCTCGCAGATTTCGCGCAGGTCCGCATCGGCCGGATGGGGCAGATGCAGCGGCAGCGTTGGCACCAGCAGGACTTCATCGAGCAGCAGCCGCATCAGCCTGCCATCGCGCGAATCCGGACCGTAGGGCAGCGGAATATCGATCGCGGCCAGAATCAGCTCGCGCAGCAATGGCGATATCCCCAGCACGGTGCATTGGGTGGGCAGGCGATCCGAGGCATCGGGCCGGATATAGGCGGTGCGCATCTGCACGCGTCCGACCATGCGAATCCAGTGCACGGTATCGGCGGGCATCCACATGCCGCGCGTCGGCGGCACGATCCATTGGCCTTGCGCGGTGGAGACCACCATCACGCCATGGACCGCATGCACGAGCTGCGCATGCGGATGCTGGTGCGCCTTGGTGACGTGGCCGGGCAGGTAGTCCGCCGCCATCGCGGTGACGGGCATCGGGCTGCGGTCGAACTGCAGGTACGCCGGATGCCGGGCGTAGGAGTCGGCGCGCGCAGTGGGATCGGGCAGGGCGGGTTGGGACCGGGGCATGTCCTTTTCTCCAAGGTCTCGGCCTTATTCTCGCAGGACAGGCGGCATTTTGCCATTTACGATGCCACGCAAACTAGGCAAGAAGTTCCTCCAGATTCCCGATCTTTAACTCTCACTGGGCCAATGCGCCCCCGCATCATGAGCACAACCGTCAATACCGCGCCTGGCGCCGGCGCGGCGCAGCGAGACGAGGGCACGCGTTTCCGCGTGTTGTACGCGATCAGCTTCGCGCACTTTCTCAACGACATGATCCAGTCGCTGATCCTGGCCATCTATCCGATGCTCAAGGGCGGCTTCAACCTGAGCTTTACGCAGATCGGCCTGCTGACGCTGACCTACCAGATCACCGCGTCGCTGCTGCAGCCGGTGGTGGGGCTCTATACCGACAAGCACCCGAAGCCGCATTCGCTGGCCATCGGCATGGGCTTTACGCTGGCGGGCCTGCTGCTGCTGTCGGTGGCGCCGACCTACGGCGTGCTGCTGGTGGCGGCCGCGCTGGTCGGCACCGGTTCGTCCATCTTCCACCCGGAGTCGTCGCGCGTGGCGCGCATGGCGTCGGGCGGCCAGCATGGCCTTGCCCAATCGATCTTCCAGGTGGGCGGCAATGGCGGTAGCGCCATGGGCCCGTTGCTGGCGGCGTGGATCGTGCACCGGCAGGGCAGTGTGGCGTGGTTTTCGCTGGCGGCGCTGCTGGCCATCGCGGTGCTGTGGCAGATCGGCGGCTGGTATGGCCGCCATCTGGCCGAGCGCGCGGCCAGGAAGAAGAGCACGGGCGCCGCGGCCAGACCGCTGCCGACCGCGACGGTGGTGCGTGCGATTGCCGTGCTGCTGCTGCTGATCTTCTCGAAGTACTTCTACATGGCCAGCCTGAACACGTATTACACGTTCTACCTGATGGATAAGTTCGGGCTGACGCGGCAGACCTCGCAGGTCTACCTGTTCCTGTTCCTGTTTGCCGTGGCGGCCGGCACGATCCTCGGCGGTCCGATCGGCGACCGCATCGGCCGCAAGCGCGTGATCTGGGCATCGATCCTTGGCGTGGCGCCGTTCACGCTGATGCTGCCGCATGCCAATCTGTTCTGGACCGGCGTGCTGTCGGTGGTGATCGGCTTTATCCTGGCCTCGGCGTTCTCGGCAATCCTGGTGTTTGCGCAGGAACTGATTCCGGGCAAGGTCGGCATGGTGTCCGGCCTGTTCTTCGGGTTTGCCTTCGGCATGGGTGGCATCGGTGCCGCGGTGCTGGGCCGCATGGCCGATGCGCATGGCATCGCGACCGTGTACCAGTTCTGTGCCTACCTGCCGTTGCTGGGTCTGCTGGCGGTATTGCTGCCGGATCTGCGCAAGCGCGGCATCGCCTGACGGCGCGCTTGCCGCGGTACTGTCTCACGGACGGTACCGCGGCCTTCCTGACGGGCCCGGTTCTTACTTGGCCGTCTTGTCCTGCGACACGTCCATGATCATGCGTGTCAGCAGGTACAGGCGCGGCGTCACCGAGTTCAGGTCCACATACTCGGCATCGTTCGAGTGCGCGCCAAAGCCGCGCAGGCCAAAGCGCTCGATCACCGGTGCCTTGGTGGCCGCCGCCGCAAAGGCGGCATCGGTACCGCCACCCTCGGCGGTGTCGTAGACCATCAGCTTCTCGCCGATTTCCGCATAGATGCCTTGCGCATGCGCCGCCAGCGCGCGCGCGGCCGGCGTAACTTCCAGCGGTGGACGACGGCGTTCGAACTTGACCTCGACCCTGGTATCCGGAATCAGCTTCTGCCTGATGCGCTCCTGCAGCGTTTTTTCCAGGCCGTCATAGTCGGCGGTGCGCAGCACGCGCACGTCGGCCTGTGCGGTGGCGGTGGCCGGAATGACGTTTCTGTTGGTGCCGGCGCTGGCCAGTGTCCAGTTGACCTTGAGACCGGTATCGGGATTGGACAGGTCGCGCATCTGCAGCACCTGGTGCGACAACTCATAGAGCGCGTTGCGGCCCAGCTCGGGGGAGCTGCCGGCGTGCGACGACTTGCCTTCGACCTTGAGCGCGATGGCGCCGATGCCGCTGGTGGCCAGCGACAGGCGGTCGCCGTTGATACGCGTGGCTTCGCACGAGAACACCGCATCCTGCTCCGCACCGAGTCTGGTCAGCGTGGCGCGGGCACCGGGCGAGCTGATTTCCTCATCGCCGTTGATCAGCACCGTCAGCGTGCCGTAGTCCTTGAACTTCATCTTCTGCAGGATGGCGATGGTATGCAGGATCACCGCCACACCGTTCTTGTCGTCGGCGATGCCAAGACCATAGGCACGGTCGCCATCGACGCGGAACGGCTGCTGGGCCAGCATACCGCGCAGGTAGACGGTGTCCATATGAGCGATCAGCATGATCTTGCGCGTGCCGGTGCCCTTGAACTGTGCCATCACCATCTTGCCGACCTTCTCGGGCGTATCGGCCATGCGGTAGACCTCGGTCGGCTCGACCAGCCTGGCGTCACCACCCAGCGCGGCCAGGCGGTCGCGGATAAGGTTGGCGATGCGATCGAGACCTTCGAGGTCCTTGCTGCCCGATTCGATGGAGACCAGGTCCTTCAACGTGGCGATCAGGGCCGGCTTTTCCTGCTGCGCAAGCTGGTAAGCGGGTTCCACCGGCGCGGCCTGGGCGGCCTGCGCCAGCAGCGCGGCGGCGAGCGTGGCACCCACCGCCGCGGGCAGCAGGGCCAGGCGGGATCGTACGGGACGTTGCATGCGGAATGCTCCTTCTCTTCTTTGTGGTGTGATGCGGGGGAAGCAAATCTTGGCGTGCGCCGTGCCGGCGGTAAAGAGCCAGCGCGCGATATTCGCCGGAAATCCACCGGAAGGCAGCAAGCTGTCGCGTGGCCGCCGCAGACAACTTTCGTTGCTGGCGCGCTTTTTGCGGCATCATGACGGTCATGAAGTCCGCCTTGCCCCCGTCTTCCCCCTCGTCCGCCGGCGCCCCGCGCCCTGCGTGTGCCCATTGCCTGGCACTCGCGGCCGATCCGCGCCGCCGCGAGCCGCACGCCTGCCTGGCCCTGCGCAGTACCGCGCCGCTGGTCAGCCAGAGCGCGGCCGGCGTGCCGTTCAGCATGATGACGTTCACCTGCCGGGAATGCGGTACGACATGGCGGCTCTACGATCGCGCCAACGAACTGTTCGTCTCATGGGTTCCCGAGCAACCGCTCGCACCTGCCAGCCCCCGCGGTCCTGCGGGGGCTTCGGGGGTGTCGGGTGCTTCGGGTGCTTCGGATCCGCCCGATCCCGGCGCGTCCGGTTCGGCCTGAGCGTCGACACATGTCTGCCACTCCTTCCTTCTGCCCCACCATGGCCTCTTTCTCTTCCATGCCCATGCTGGCCGCGCTTGCCCTTGCCGGCGCCGCCACTCTCACCGCCGCGCCCGCACTGGCCGCCGATGCCTACCCGAGCAAGCCAATCCGCCTGATCGTCGCCTATCCGACCGGCGGCATCAGCGACACCGTCGCGCGCGCGCTGGCCGACCGCCTGTCGGCGCAGATGGGCACCTCGGTCGTGGTGGAGAACCGCGCCGGCGCCGGCGGCAGCATCGGCATCGATGCCGTGGCCAAGGCCGCGCCCGATGGCTACACGCTGGGCTTCGCCTCGACCAGCCCGCTGACGCTGAATCCGCACGTGGGTCGCGTCAACTACGATCCGCAGCGCGATATCGCGCCCGTCATGAGCGTGATGTATTCCCCGGTGCTGGTGGTGGCCACGCAAAGCTTTGCCGGCCAGTCGTTCCAGGATCTGATCGCGCAGTCGAAGACCAGGCCCGGGTCGGTGCGCTGGGCCACCTCGGGTCTCGGCACGGTGGGTCACGTGCTGCTGGAACAGGTCAAGGCCAAGTCGAAGGCCGACGTGACGCTGATCCCGTACAAGGGCGGCGGCCAGCAGATGACCGACGCGCTCGGCGGCCAGTTCGAAGTCATGAGCACCAATGCGAGCCCGCAACTGACCGCGCAGATGCAGGCCGGCAAGCTGCGGCCAATCGCGGTGGGGGCGCCCAGGCGGATCGACAATCTGCCCAACGTGCCGACGTTGGCAGAACTGGGTTATCCCAAGGCCAACCTGACCTCGACGTTTGGGGTGTTCGCGCCGGGCAAGACGCCGGCTGCCATCGTCAATCGCCTCAATACGGAACTGAACAAGGCGCTGACGTCGCCCGAAGTGCGCGACCGCCTGCTGCGCGATGGGGAAGTGCCCACCGGTGGCACCGCGGCGCAGTTTGCGGCGTCGATTCATTCCGAGTACGAGGACAACGCGCGTATCGTCAAGGAAGCCGGCATCAAGGCCGAGTAAGGCCGAGTAAGGCCGAGCAAGGCCGAGTAAGGTCGAGTAAGGCAAGTACGAAGCAACGCGGCGCGCCCACGCGCGCGCGCCTGCCAGCGCCTGCTATACCGCGTCGAGCCGGCTGCCGATCCTGTAGACCGTGCGCAGGTCCACGCCGTTGTACGGCCACAGTTCGAGCTTGCCGCGCACGCGCGACAGGTGGCTGTCCATGGTGCGCGCATGGTCGTCGAGCGTGCCCTGCCAGACCTGGTCGTTCATCAGGCGCCGCGTCACCAGCGCGCCGAGGTTGCGGAACAGCAGCACCGCCAGCGCGAATTCCTTGGGCGAGAGCCGCACGCATTTGCCGTGCACCCACGCGCGCTGCTCGTACAGCTCGAAGCGAAAGCAACCATAGACGAGGTCTGGCTGGTCGCCGTGCTCGGGCAGGCGGCCGGTGTCTCCCGCGCGGCGATAGGGCGCGGCGGCGCGGCGCGCGAGCGCCTCGATGCGCGCCACCAGCTCACCGTGGCGCACGGGCTTCTGCAGGCAGGCATCGGCGCCGTCGTCGAGGCAGCCGACCACATCGGCTTCCGAATAGTCGTCGGACAGCACCATCATCGGCACGCCCATGCCAAACGCGCGCCGTACGCAGCGCACGATCTCGCGCACATCGTCGTAAGCATGATCGCGATCGAGCAGCAGCGCGTCGAAGGTCTGGTAGTGCAAGGCGTCGATCAGCGCGGTGCCGTGGCGAAACCGCATGCAGCGATGATCGCTGCGGCGTAGCGCCTGTTCCAGGAACAGGGAGCGCGCGGGGTCGTCGTCGAGCACGGCAATGTCCACGGCAACAGTCTCTTGATGGTGGCAGGCAACGCAACCATGGTAGGGGCGCGCCCGCGCCGCGCGAAGTAAACATTTGTTGCGGAAACAGAATGAGCATCGTCTCATGTGCAGCGGCCGCAACGCCGTCTCTAATAGGTGTCGGGGCGCCGACGCGCGCGCACAGAGACGACGATGGGAATCACGATTGCATCGCTTGAAGACAATGCGGCCGACGCGGCGCTGATCCGCCGCACCGTGGCCGGCGCCGGGCATGCGTGCACGACCTTCACGCAAGGCGGGCATCTGCTGCGCGCGTTGCGCGGCGAGAGCTACGACCTGCTGCTGCTCGAATGGAATGTAAGCGGGGTATCGGGGCGCGAGGTACTGCAATGGGTGCGCGCGCACCTCGATCCGCGCCAGCCGGTGGCCTTCCTGACCGTCCGTGCCGACGAGCGGGACGTGGTCGAGGCGCTGGAGGGTGGGGCGGACGACTACCTGATCAAGCCGATTCGCCCCGCGGAGCTGCTGGCGCGCATTCATGCGCTCGTGCGGCGCGCCTATCCCGAGAGCCTGGCGGTGGGCGCCACCGTCGAGCGCGGCTGTTTTGTCTTCGATGGCGCCACGCGGACCGTGCTGCGCCATGGCCGCGACATTGCGCTGACGCCCAAGGAATTCGATCTGGCGATGCTGCTGTTTCGCCACGAGGGCCGCGTGGTGTCGCGCGACCATATCGTGGCGGCGGTCTGGGGACGCGATATTGCACCGCTGTCGCGCACCATCGATACGCATATGTCGCGCGTGCGGACCAAGCTGATGCTGACCGACGAGCACGGCGCGCGACTGTCACCGGTCTATACGCATGGCTACCGGCTCGAGCTGTTCGAGGGCGCCCCACCGCCACCGGCGCCGCGCCAGCCGTCCGGACCGCGGCAGCCGGCCAAACAAAAAGGCGCCCGCAGGCGCCTTTCCGTCGACTGATCCGGCAACGATCAGAAGATGTGGCGGATACCTGCGGCCACGCCGGTCTGGTTGTTCTTGCCAGGCAGGTTGGCTTCGGCACCACCGGTGACCTTGTTGTAGTCCACGGTACCGTAGACCTGGGTACGCTTGGACAACGAGTACTCGGCCAGCAGCACGCCGGTGTAGCGGTTGCCGCTGTTGTCGTTCACGCCATAGGCGTTCTTGATGTGGTCGCCGTAGAACACGCCGGTAACGGCCAGGGCCGGGGTGACCTGGTAGGTCACGCCAAAGTAGCCGATGGCGTCCTTACGCGGGTTGTCCACGTAGTTGCGCGAAGCGGCCGGCGGCAGGGTGGCCGGGTTCGGCGAGAAGAAGTTGGCATCCAGCAGGCCCGTGTTGTCGCGGCCGCCGATGTAGCCCAGGAACATCTTTGCCGGTCCCAGGGTGTACTTGCCGGCAACGCCCCACATCTGCTGCTTGTTGCTGTTGCCGTCGCGCACGTTCTGGTACACGCCGCCAATGCCGAACGGTCCGAACTCGTACGCGGCGCGGGCGCCCCAGTACTGGTTCTTGGTCGCGCTGCCCGGCACTTCGCCGAAGCCGTAGCTGGCGCCAACGCTCAGGCCGCTGAATGCGCCCGAGTAGCTGATGACGTTGTTGTTACGGAACTGGGTCAGGAAGAACGGCCAGGCGTTGTTGTCGTAGTTGCCGATGGTCAGCGGATCGTAGTCGCCGAAGAAGTTGAAGCCTTCGGTGTACTGGCGGCCCAGCTTGACGGCGCCGAAGTCGCCCGACAGGCCGACGTAGGCTTGACGGCCGAACAGCGAACCATTCTGGTTGGCGCGGCCGGTGTCCGGATCGAAGCCGTTTTCGAGCTGGAAGATCGCCTTCAGGTTGTTACCGAGCGATTCCGCGCCCTTGAGGCCCCAACGGCTGTTGGTGATGGCGCCATTCGTGACTTGCGTCACGCTATGGTTGGCGGCATCGGCGTTGGTCTGGTAACGGATGCTCTGGTCGACGATGCCGTACAGCGTCACCGAGGTTTGTGCGTAGGCTCCGGTAGCGCACAGGCCGGCTGCAAGGGCTAGTAGCGATTTCTTCATGGTGCTCCTTTTCTGTCTTGTGGTGTTCGTGGCCGGATCACGGCACGAATTGGTCTACGTTTTCTGTAAACGCCGCGAAAATTTAACAAAACGAAGAAGTTTTCGACATAAAACTGATGCCCAGGCGTGCTTTAGGGCGACATTTGGTGCAATTCCGTTGGTTTGCCGCTACACCTCGTCACGAGCGTGACTGGATGGTGCAATGCGTCATGCGCCATCGCGGTGCAAACAGGGAGAGGGGTGAAGGTGGGGCAGGTCGGGCAGGCGGGGACGCAGCACGCGCGGCGTACGCATGCTGCGATGCAGCACTCCCCTCGGGCGAGGGGAGGGATAACACTTAGGCGGTCGGCAGGCAGGCGGCAGCGCGGCCGCCGTCCGCCGGATCAGCCCTGCGGGATCTCGATCTTGACCTCGAGCACCTCGAGATTGTCCTGACGCTCGAGGTTCACACGCAGATCCTGATCGCTGATCTTCACGTACTTGGAGATCACCGCCACCAGCTCGCGCTGCAGCGCGGGCAGGTAGTCGGCCGGGGCCGAATGGCCATTGCGCTCATGCGCGAGGATGATCTGCAGCCGCTCCTTGGCGACCGACGCGGACTTTTTCTTCTCCCCCAGCAGGAAGGACAGGATCGACATGGAATGGGTCCTCCTTTATTTGCCGAAGATGCGCGAGAGCAGGCCCGGCTTCTGGTAGTCGGTAAAACGCATGGGCTTGTCCTTGCCGAGGAAGCGGTCGACCACGTCGCCATAGGCGTCGGCCACGTCGGAGCCTTCCAGGTGGATAGCCGGCGTACCCTGGTTCGAGGCGTGCAGCACGGCCTCGGATTCCGGAATCACGCCGATCAGTTTGATGCGCAGAATCTCCTGGATATCCGTCAGCGACAACATTTCTCCGCCATGCACGCGCTTGGGGTTGTAGCGCGTGATCAGCAGGTGCTCCTTGATCGGCTCGCCACCTTCGCTGGCGCGCTTGGTCTTGGAGGCCAGGATGCCGAGGATGCGGTCGGAGTCGCGCACCGAGGACACCTCGGGGTTGGTCACCACCAGCGCCTCGTCGGCGAAGTACATCGCCATCAGCGCGCCCGACTCGATGCCGGCCGGCGAGTCGCACACGATGTAGTCGAAGCCCATTTCCACCAGGCCGTTGATGACCTTCTCCACGCCGTCACGCGTGAGCGCGTCCTTGTCGCGCGTCTGCGAGGCGGGCAGGATGAACAGGTTCTCGCACTTCTTGTCCTTGATCAGCGCCTGGTGGAGATTGGCTTCGCCCTGTACCACGTTGATCAGGTCGTACACCACGCGGCGCTCGCAGCCCATGATGAGGTCAAGATTGCGCAGGCCGACGTCGAAGTCGATCACGGCAGTCTTGTTGCCACGCAGGGCCAGGCCGGCGGCAAAGCTGGCACTGGTGGTGGTCTTGCCAACGCCTCCCTTGCCGGAGGTCACTACGATGATTTTTGCCATGGCTCTTTGGTCCAGTAAGGGTGCTAGGTAGGTATGTCTGGTGTCCCGGTGAAGGCAGCGGTCATTTCATCCGCAGCGGCTCCAGGATCAGTTTTTCGTCGGCCAGGCGAACCTGGGCGGATTTGCCGAGCACATTGGCCGGGAGCGTCTGCTCCGCGGTCCGGTAGATGCCGGCAATGGAGATCAGCTCGGGCTCCAGGCAGGTGCAGAAGATGCGCGCGTCGTGGTTGCCCTTGACGCCCGCCAGCGCACGGCCGCGCAGTGGGGCGTAGACATGGATGTTGCCCTCCGCGATGACCTCCGCGCCGTAGCTGACGAGGTCGAGAATGACGACGTCGCCCTGCGCGTAGACCTGCTGGCCCGAGCGCAGCGGCTTGTCGATCAGCATGGTCGGAATGGCGCGCGCTGCCACGGCGGCATTCTCCGCCGTGGGCACCACAGCCGCTGGCGTATCGTCGTCCGGACGGGCCGCTTCCTCGCGGCCACCGCGCCGGCTCTGGCTATCCAGCAACGGCAATCCATAGCTTTCCGCCCACTCGCGCTGGTCGGCGCGGGCCACCACGCCGATGGCGCGCGCGCGCAGCGAGCCCAGGGTATCGATCACGCGATCGATCGCGACGCGTTCGTCGCCTTCCAGGCGGCGCAGGTCGAGGGCGATCACGTCGTTGGAGAAGAAATCGGGCGTCGTTTCGAAACGGGAGAGGAGGTCATCCCGCAGCGCGCCGGTGTCCGCGGTCTTGAGGGCGAGAAGGAGGGCGTCGACATTGCCACTGCGCAGCTCGAAGCGTGGCGATTTCTTCTGGGACATAGTCGGTTGACCGTGGAAATGCGACATTCTAACGTCGGATTTCCAGCGAACTGTAACAAATCGCCCGCATCTGGCGCATGCGAGGGGCGGGAGTGCCCGATGGTCGCCTTTGCGGTGCCCGGGCACGCGCTGTGCCGCGTGTCAGCGGGATGCCGATGTCGTCCCCGGGCGCACTTTGCTACGATGCGCAACCAGCCATCGGCGCAGGCCATTCCGCGCAGGGCATCAAGGAAAAGGACGGAGACCTCATGGGCGCAGTCGTCAACAGCGTGGCCTATCGCGATGGCAAGAAGCTGGGCACGGTCGACATCGACGACATTTCGGAAACGCTTGCCGAACCCGGCACCTTTGTCTGGCTCGGGCTCCATGAACCCGACCTCGCGCTGCTGCGCAAGGTACAGCGCGAATTCGGGCTGCATGACCTGGCCGTCGAGGATGCGCTCGACGCGCACCAGCGGCCCAAGATCGAAAGCTACGGCGACTCGGTGTTTGTCGTGCTCAACACGGCGCAACTGATCGACGAGCAGGTGGTGGTGGGCGAGACGCATATCTTTGCCGGGCCGCGCTACGTGGTATCGGTGCGCCACGGTGCCAGCAGTACCTACACGCCGGTGCGCGAGCGCTGCGAGCAGGACCCGGCGGGGCTTGCGCACGGGCCGGGCTATGTGCTCTACGCCCTGATGGATTTCGTGGTCGACCATTACCTGCCGATCGTCAACCGGCTCGAGGACACCTTCGAGGCGCTCGAGCAGAATATCTTCCGCGACGAATTCGACCGCGCCGCGCTCGAACGGCTATATCGCATCAAGAGCCAGGTCCTCAGGCTGCGCAACGCGGTCTATCCGGTCGAGGATATCTGCAGCCAGCTGATCCGCCTGCACGAGAACCTCGTGCCGAAGGAGCTGCGCGCCTATTTCCGCGATATCGAGGACCATGCCAGCCGCCTGGTGCGCACGCTCGATGTGGTGCGCGAAATGCTGACCACGGCGGTGCAGGTCAACCTCGCGCTGGTCACGGTGGGCCAGAACGAGGTGGTCAAGCGGCTGGCCGGCTGGGGCGCCATCCTGGCGATCCCGACCGTGATATTCAGCCTGTACGGGATGAACTTCGATTTCATGCCCGAACTGAAATTCCATTATGCGTATCCCACCGTGATCGGCGTGACCGGGCTCGCGTGCACGTGGCTGTGGCGCAAGTTGCATAAGGCCGGCTGGGTCTGACGGCACGCCCGCCCGGCGCGGGCGTTCTTGTTTCGTCGTTTCCGTTTCCTTTTTTATTTCCTGTTTACACCCCCCTCCCGCCTCTCTACCCCCTTTTTACCCGCCAATCCCTAACCTCCCTTCCGTGAATCACTCACAAGGCTGTTGCCATGGACGGGATCTATTTCGTTGTGTTGTTGGGGTTTGGCGCGCTCACCGGCGCGCTGCTGGCGCTGTGCGCCGCGCTTGGGACCACCCTGCCGCCGGGCGGCGGTGAGTCCGATGCTCACCGGAACGGCCCCGGCGCCACGCGCGCCGTGCCCGACCAGCGGGGGCAATGATGGAATGGGCTGACATGCTGAGCGGCGCGCTCGCCGTCGTGATCTTCCTCTACCTCCTCGTTGCCCTGTTCCGGCCGGAGAAATTCTGATGTCAACGCAATTCGTGGGCCTGCTGGTCCTGTATCTCGCCATCCTGTTCGTGGTGGGGCCCTTTCTCGGGCGCTACATGCGGCGCGCCATCGAGGAGGGGACCTACTGGCTGACGGCCTGGGGCCGTCCCTTCGAACGCCTGCTGTATCGCGCGGGCGGCGTGCGTGCCGACGCCGAGATGGGCTGGAAGCAATAAGCCGTTGCCGTGATCGTCTTCAACCTGCTTGGCGTGGTCGCGGTCTACGCGCTGCAACGCCTGCAGGGCGTACTGCCGCTCAATCCGCAGGGGTTTGGCGCGGTCTCGCCCGATTCGTCGTTCAACACTGCCGTCAGCTTTGCCACCAATACCAACTGGCAAGGCTATGGCGGCGAATCGACGATGAGCTACCTCACGCAGATGCTGGCGCTGACCGTGCAGAACTTCATGTCGGCGGCGACCGGCATCGTGGTGGTGTTTGCACTGATACGCGGCTTTGCGCGCCATACCGCGCGCACCATCGGCAACTTCTGGGTCGATCTGACGCGCTGCACGCTGTATATCCTGCTGCCGCTCTCGATTGTCATGGCGGTGGTGCTGGTGGGGCAGGGCGTGATCCAGAACTTCGACGCGTACAAGGATGTGAGCCTGGTCTCCGAGGTCGCCTATACGCAACCGAAGGTGGACGCGGCCGGCCAGCCCGTGCTCGACAAGGATGGCAAGCCCGTGACCGAGGATGCCACCACGCGCACCCAGACGCTGGCGATGGGCCCGGTGGCCTCGCAGGAAGCCATCAAGATGATCGGCACCAACGGCTGCGGCTTCTTCAACGCCAATTCGGCGCATCCTTACGAGAACCCCACGCCGGTCTCCAACCTGCTCGAGATGCTGGCGATCTTCCTGATCCCGGCCGCGCTGTGCTTCTCGTTTGGCGAGATGGTGCGCGACCGCCGTCAGGGCGTGGCGGTGCTGGCAGCGATGACGGCGATCTTCGTCGTCATGGCGCTGGCGGCGATGGCGGCGGAATCGCATCTTACGCAGGCACTGGCCGGCCTGCCGATCGATCATGCCGCGTCCGCGCTGCAGGCCGGCGGCAACATGGAAGGCAAGGAAGTCCGCTTCGGCATCTCGGCGAGCTCGCTGTTTGCCACCATCACCACCGCGGCATCGTGCGGTGCGGTCAACGCCATGCACGACTCGTTCACGGCGATCGGCGGCCTGGTGCCGATGCTGCTGATGCAGCTCGGCGAAGTGGTGTTCGGCGGCGTGGGCTCGGGCCTCTACGGCATGCTGGTCTATGCGGTGCTGGCGGTGTTTATCGCCGGGCTGATGATCGGCCGCACGCCCGAGTACCTCGGCAAGAAGATCGAGGCCTACGAGATGAAGATGACCGCCGTGGCGATCCTCGTCACACCGCTGCTGGTGCTGGTGGGTACGGCCATCGCGGTGCTGGTCGATCCGGGCCGCGCCGGCGTGTTCAACCCCGGCACCCACGGCTTCTCGGAAATCCTCTACGCGCTGTCTTCGGCCGCCAATAACAACGGCAGTGCGTTTGCGGGGCTGTCCGCCAATACGCCGTTCTACAACGTGCTGCTGGCCGCAGCGATGTGGTTCGGCCGCTTCTGGATCATCGTGCCGGTGCTGGCCATGGCCGGTTCGCTGGCGGCCAAGAAGCGTACGCCGGCCACGGCCGGAACGATGCCCACGCACGGTCCGCTGTTCGTCGTGCTGCTGGTGGGTTCGGTGCTGCTGGTTGGCGCCCTGACCTATGTGCCCGCGCTGGCGCTGGGTCCGGTCGCCGAGCAACTGCAGCCTGCGGCGGCCACGGCCGCTGCCAAGTAACTTGCGGAGAATCGCATGCAACAAGATTCCACGGTGACGCGCGCCCAGGGTGGCGCCACCGCCAAACAACCGGTACAGGATGTGTCGGCCACGACGATGCCGGGTCGCGCCGGTGGCGCCGGAGGCGGCTCGGGCGGTACCGTGCGTCCGCCGCGTGGCGGCATGTTCGCGCCCGAGCTGGTCAAGCCGGCGATCGTCGACGCGTTGCGCAAGCTGGCGCCGCGCGACCAGCTGCGCAACCCCGTCATGTTCGTGGTGTACGCGGGCAGCATCCTGACCACGATCCTGTTCCTGCGCGCGCTGTTGGTGCCTGCCACGGGCGGCGAGTCGGCGGGCTTTATCCTGGCCGTGACGGTGTGGCTATGGTTCACGGTGCTGTTCGCCAACTTCGCCGAAGCCCTCGCGGAGGGCCGCAGCAAGCAGCAGGCGGCCGCGCTGCGCGGACTCAAGACCACCGTGACGGCGCGCCTGGTGCGGGCGGGCCGCCAGGACTATCGTGCGCCCACCGCCACCGAGCCGCGCGCGGCGACGGACCTGCGCAAGGGCGATATCGTGCTGGTCGAGGCCGGCGACATGATCCCCGGCGACGGCGAGGTGATCGAAGGCGTGGCCTCGGTCGACGAGTCCGCCATCACGGGCGAATCGGCGCCGGTGATCCGCGAGTCGGGCGGCGACTTCTCGTCGGTGACGGGTGGCACGCGGGTGCTGTCCGACTGGATCGTGGTACGCATCACGACCAATCCCGGCGAAAGCTTTATCGACCGCATGATCAGCATGGTCGAAGGCGCCAAGCGCCAGAAGACGCCGAACGAGCTTGCGCTGACCATCCTGCTGGTAGGCCTGACCCTGGTGCTGCTGCTCGCCACCGCCACGCTGCAGCCGTTCTCGCTGTATGCGGTGCTGGTGACCAGGCTTGGCGTGCCGGTGTCGGTGACGGTGCTGGTGGCGCTGCTGGTGTGTCTGATTCCGACCACGATCGGCGGCCTGCTGTCGGCGATCGGGGTGGCGGGCATGAGCCGCATGATGGAAGCCAACGTGATCGCCACCTCGGGCCGCGCGGTGGAGGCCGCCGGTGACGTGGATGTGCTGCTGCTCGACAAGACCGGCACCATCACGCACGGCAATCGCCAGGCGGCGCGCTTTATCTGCGCGCCCGGGGTGAGCGAGCGCCAGCTGGCCGAAGCCGCGTGGCTGTCGTCGCTCGCCGACGAGACGCCGGAGGGGCGCAGCATCGTGACGCTGGCGCGCCAGTTGCCGGGCGTGAGCGCGCCCGAGCTCGGCAATCGCAGCCTCGGTGCGCCCGTGTTCGTACCCTTCACCGCGCAGACGCGCATGAGCGGCGTGGACGTGACCACCGGCAACCAGTTGCGCAGCGTGCGCAAGGGCGCCGCCGACGCGGTGCGCCGCTATGTGACCGAGCGCGCCGGCAAGTTTCCGGAGTCGGTGCTGCAGGCGGTGGACGATGTGGCGCGCGCCGGCAGCACGCCGCTGGTGGTGGCGGAGTCGCTCAGCATCGGCACCGAGGACAGCGTACGCGTGCTCGGCGTGATCGAGCTCAAGGACATCGTCAAGACCGGCATCAAGGAGCGCTTTGGCGAGCTGCGCAAGATGGGCATCCGCACGGTGATGATCACCGGCGACAACCGCCTGACCGCGGCCTCGATTGCCGCCGAAGCGGGTGTCGACGACTTTCTTGCCGAGGCCACGCCGGAAGCCAAGCTCGCGATGATCCGCGACTTCCAGCGCGAAGGCCGCCTGGTGGCGATGACCGGCGACGGGACCAACGATGCGCCGGCGCTCGCGCAGGCCGACGTGGCGGTGGCGATGAACAGCGGCACGCAGGCGGCGCGCGAGGCCGGCAACATGGTCGACCTCGACAGCAATCCGACCAAGCTGATCGAGATTGTCGAGATCGGCAAGCAGATGCTGATGACGCGCGGCTCGCTCACCACGTTCTCGGTGGCCAACGATGTGGCGAAGTATTTCGCGATCATCCCGGCGGCGTTCGCGAGCACGTATCCGCAGCTCAACCTGCTCAATGTGATGGGTCTGGCTACACCGGCATCCGCCATCATGTCCGCGGTGATCTTCAACGCGCTGATCATCGTCGCGCTGATTCCGCTGGCGCTGCGCGGTGTGGTGTATCGCCCGCTGGGGGCCTCGGTGCTGTTGCGCCGCAATCTGCTGATCTACGGGCTGGGCGGGATCGTGGTGCCGTTTGTCGGCATCAAGCTGATCGACCTGCTGCTGGTGATGTTCGGCTGGACCTGAACGCCACCCGGACCTCGCGCCACCCGACGCCGCACAACGCGACGTCATTACCAGGCTGGTCCCGCCGCCGCTTCGGGCCGGGACCGGGCCACTGATGAATACGCAAGCCATGCAAACGCAAATGCAAACACAACGCCCGGCCGGCAACGGCCAGCCCGCCAATACGCCGCTGCAGCCGGGACTGATGCGCCCGGCACTGACGGTTTTCGTCGTGCTGTCGGTGGTGACGGGGCTGCTGTATCCGGGCCTGGTCACCGGCATCGCGCGCACGCTGTTCCCGCATCAGGCCGCCGGATCGCTGATCGTCAAGGACGGCAAGGCGGTGGGTTCGGCGTTGATCGGGCAGCCGTTCTCGGATCCGAAGTACTTCTGGGGTCGCCTGTCGGCCACGGCGCCGATGCCGTACAACGCGGCGGCGTCGGTGGGCTCCAATCTCGGGCCGACCAATCCCGCGCTGACCGATGCCGCGCGCGCGCGTATCGATGCGTTGCGCGCGGCCGATCCCGACAACCGGACGCCGGTGCCGGTGGACCTGGTCACGGCCTCGGCCAGCGGACTCGATCCGCATATCAGCCCGGCGGCGGCGCGGTACCAGGCCGCGCGCGTGGCCCGCCTGCGCGGCCTGCCGCTGGAGAAGGTCGAGGCGCTGATCGCCGCCCATACCGACGAGCCGGGGCTCGCGGTGCTTGGCGAGCCGGGCGTGAACGTGCTGCAGCTGAACCTGGCGCTAGACGCGGTCAAGTGATCCGGGATCGCCGGCGCCGGGATGACCGGGGCAGGGACGCCATCGGTGATGCCGTCGTGGCAGAATCGCAGCGACCCGTCCCCACATCGCCATGACCGCTCCCGTTACCCGCCCGGATCCGGACGACCTGCTGCAACGCATGCAGGCGGAGGGCGCACGCGCCGCGCGTGGCAAGCTGCGGGTCTATTTTGGTGCCTCGGCCGGGGTCGGCAAGACATTCGCGATGCTCACGGCGGCGCGTGCGCTGCGCACGCAAGGCGTCGACGTGGTGATCGGCGTGGTCGAAACCCACGGCCGCGCGGAAACGGAGGCCCTGCTCGAAGGTCTCGAGCGCCTGCCGCTCAAGGACGTCCCCTACCGCGACCGCGTGCTGCAGGAGTTCGACCTCGACGGCGCGCTCGCGCGGCGGCCCGCGCTGGTGCTGGTGGACGAACTCGCGCATTCGAATGCGGCCGGCAGCCGTCATCCCAAGCGCTGGCAGGATATCCAGGAATTGCAGGCGGCCGGCATCGACGTCTGGACCACGGTCAACGTGCAGCACCTCGATAGCCTGAACCAGGCAGTCGGCGGCATTACCGGCGTACGCGTGTGGGAGACCGTCCCCGACGCGGTGTTCGATGGCGCCGACGACGTGGTGCTGGTGGATTTGCCCGCCGACGAACTGTTGCGCCGCCTGCGCGAGGGCAAGGTCTACCTGCCTGACCAGGCCCGGCATGCGGCGCGCCATTTCTTTCGCAAGGGCAACCTGATTGCGCTGCGCGAACTCGCGCTGCGTCGCACCGCCGATCGGGTCGACGACGATGTACGCGCCTATCGCGACGCCAAGGCGATCGCACCGGTATGGCGCACGCGCGAGGCGGTGCTCGCATGCATCGGCGCCGGCGACGACGCCGAACAGGTGGTGCGCAGCGCGCGCCGGCTGGCCAGCCAGCTCGATTGCGACTGGCATGTGGTGACCATCGCCACGCCGCGCCTGACGCCGCTCGCCGACGACGACCGCATGCGTATCCAGGCCGCGATGCAGCTTGCCGAGGAGCTCGGTGCGCGCACGGAAACGCTGGGCGGTCACGATATGGTGCAGGCGGTGGCGGGCTATGTGCGCCGCCATAACCTGACCAAGGTCATGGTGGGACGCTTGCGCAACCGGGCGCCGCGCGAAGGCAGCTGGCTCGAACGGGGCCGTGCGTTGCTCGGCGATCTGCTGGCGCCGGCGCTCGGTGTCGGGCATCGACTGCTGGGCCGGCAGAGCTTTGCCGATGCGCTGGCGGCGGGGTGTCCGGAGATCGACGTGATTCGCGTGGCCGCCGATACCACGCGCGCCGACCTGCGGCCGCGCATGCAGGCTGCCGGCGTGGGCGGTGACGGCCCGCCCGCGTTGCCCGACGATGACGAAGGACTGGCGGCGCAGCGACGCGCGCGCCAGCGCGACTACGGTTGGGCGCTGCTGTGGGTGACCGGTGCCACGGCGCTGTCCACGCTCGCGCGGCCGTGGTTCGATCAGGTCAATATCGCCATGCTGTTCCTTGCCGCCGTGGTCGGCGTGGCGCTCCGTCATGGCCGCGGACCTGCCGCGCTGGCCTCGGTGCTGGCGGTGGCGTCGTTCGATTTTTTCTTTGTTCCGCCGCGCATGTCGTTTGCCGTCAGCGATGTGCAGTACCTGCTGACCTTCCTGGTATTGCTGACGGTCGGCCTGGTGATCGGCCAGCTCACGGCAGGCTTGCGCGAACAGGCACAGGTGGCGGTGCGGCGCGAGACCGATGCGCGCACGCTTTACGAACTGGCGCGCGAGCTGTCCGCGGCGCTGGCGCAGGAGCAGATCGTGGAGATCGGCAGCCGCTTTCTGCGTGCCGCGTTCGATGCCGATGCGACCTTCTTCCTGGTGAACGCCCATGGCCGCCTCGCGCCATTGCATCCGGGCGGCGCCATGCGCGAGGGCGACGATCTCAAGAAGGGCGAGGCCATCGACAAGGTGCTCGCCCAATGGGTGTTCGATCACGGCCAGCCGGCCGGTACCGGCACCCACACGCTGCCAGGCAGCACGGTGCTATACCTGCCGCTGAAGGCGCCGATGCAGACGCGCGGGGTGCTGGCGGTGGAGCCGCGTGCGTGGCGTGCGCTTGCCGAACCGGAACTGCGCCGGCAGGTGGACGTGTTCACCACGCTGATCGCGATTGCCATCGAGCGGCTGCACTACGTCGAGGTCGCGCAGAAGGCGCTCGTCTCGATCGAATCGGAGCGCCTGCGCAGTTCGCTGCTGGCGGCGGTCTCGCATGACCTGCGCACGCCGCTGACCGGCCTGATCGGCATGGCCGAAACCTTGCAGCGCACCGAGCCGCCGCTTGCCGCCGAGGTCGCCGTGACCGTCGATGCGATGCGGCAACAGGCGCAGCGCATGCGCACGATGGTGGTCAATCTGCTCGATATGGCGCGGTTGCAGCGCCACGACGTGCCATTGCAGCGCGGCTGGCAATCCCTGGAGGAACTGGTCGGCGCGGCGCTGGCGTCCATGCGCGATGCGCTGGCGCGGCATCGCGTTCGCGTCGGCGATCTGTCGTTGCTGCCGCTGGTCGAGTGCGATGGCGTGCTGATGGAGCGCGTGCTGTGCAACCTGCTGGAAAACGCGGCCAAATATACGGCGCCCGGCACCGAGATCCGCGTGCGCGGCGACGTGGCCGGCGACGAAGTCCATTTGATCGTCGAGGACGACGGACCCGGCGTGCCGCCCGGCAAGGAACGCCAGATCTTCGAGAAATTCACGCGTGGCGAGCGGGAGTCGGCCACCGCCGGCGTGGGGCTCGGCCTCGCGGTGTGCGATGCCATCCTGCAGGCCCACGGCGGCCGCATCTGGGCCGATCCGGCGCCCGTCTCGGGCATACCAGCCGGTGCACGCTTCACGCTCGCGTTGCCGCGCGGCAATCCGCCGGCGATCGAACCGGAACTGGCGGACGACGACGCGCACAGCCCGCCAACGGTGGTGCCGGTAGTCGACAAGGAATCCTTCTGACATGCCATTCGATTATTCGCCGACGGTTCTGCTGGTCGAGGACGAACCCCATATCCGCCGCTTCGTGCGCGAATCGCTGCAGGCGGAAGGCTGCACGGTGCATGAAGCGGACACGCTCAAGCGTGGCCTGATCGATGCCGGCACGCGCCAGCCCGATGTCGTGATTCTCGACCTCGGCCTGCCCGATGGCGACGGCATGACCCTGATCCGCGAAATGCGCACGTGGACCGAAGTGCCTGTGCTGGTGCTGTCCGCGCGCGCCGACGAGGCCGACAAGATCGCCGCACTCGATGCCGGCGCCGACGATTACCTGACCAAGCCGTTCGGCGTGGGCGAACTCGTTGCGCGCGTACGCGTGTTGCTGCGACGGCACGCCAAGGCGAATCCGCTCGGCACGCCGCAGATCGCGTTTGGCGAAGTCAAGGTGGATCTTGCCAATCGGCTGGTGACGCGTGGCGAGGCGGCGATACACCTGACCCCCATCGAGTACCGCCTGCTGGCGGTACTGATCGCGCACCGCGGCAAGGTCATGACGCATCGCGAATTGCTGCGCGAAGTGTGGGGCCCCTCGCACTCGGAGAGCAGCCACTATCTGCGTGTGTATATGGGCCACCTGCGGCACAAGCTCGAGGTTGACCCGGCCCAGCCGGCCCACCTGTTGACGGAGGTGGGCGTGGGGTACCGGTTTGCGGGGTGAACCTGCCGGCGAGCAGCGACGCGTGCATCAGCGAGCCTGGCGTCGATGAGGCGAATCGCATTCTGTTTGGCAGCAGGGTAATGCGCGGGAAGAATTGTCTTGTCGAAATAAGATGATAAAAAATTCGTCATGGATATAACTTCGCGAAGCCCATATCATCCCCGCTACACTGGCAACAGGCACCCGTCGATCGCCATACGAACCCACACCGCCAGGATCGGAGTCACCCATGTCTCTCACCCGTCTCGGGGTTGTTGCCCGAATCCTCCGCGTGGCGCTGGCCGCGCTGGCGCTGTCGGCCGCGCTTCCCGGCCATGCCGCACCCGAACCGCCCGCGCCCGCCCAATCCCAGACCCGCGCCGCGGTGGCCGACTATGAGGCCGGCCGCTTCGATGCCGCGCTGCAGGGGTTTGCCGCGGCTGCCCGCCAGGGCAATCGGCTCGCCCAGTTCAACTACGCCATGATGCTGATGCGTGGCGAGGGCACGCCGGCCAGGCCGCAGGAGGCGATCGTGTGGCTGCGCAAGGCGGCCGATAATCAGATGACGCATGCGCAGTACACCTACGGCGATCTCTACGAGCGCGGCGAACTGGTGCCGAAGTCGCTGGAAGAAGCCAACCGCTGGTACGAGCGCGCCGCGCAAGGTGGACACACGCAGGCGCAGATGGCGCTGGCCACCAATTACTTCACCGGCCGCGGCGTGCAGAAGGACTATGGCAAGGCGTTCTTCTGGTACAGCCGCGCGGCGGATGCCGGCGACGGCGGCGCGCAGTACATCGTGGGCAGCTATTACGAGCGGGGCGAACCCGGCGTCGTCGACAAGGACATCGAACAGGCCAAGATCTGGTACGCGCGCTCGGCGTCGCATGGCGATCCGGTGTCCCTGGCCAAGCTGCGCTCGCTGCTGGAAGAGACCGTGCGTGCCAAGGCCGCCAATGCCAGTTCGATGTAAGGCCGACGCGGTCGCCGCGCTTGCCTTGCCGGTGCCGGCCGGCCATCTCGACGAGTTGCGCCACGCCCCTGCCGGCGCGGCGCCCTCCGCCGGCGCGGCGCCCTCCGCCGGCGCGGGGAGCGAGGCCGCGGAGGCCGCCGCGGCCGGCGTGCGGTCCCCCTGGGCGCGGTTTTTTGCCGCCACCCTGGCGCCCGGTGAATCCCTCGCCGACGCGCTGAACCAGCGCGCAGCCGCGGTAGCGCGGCAGGTGCGCGACAACGGCGTGACCTACAACGTCTACGCGGATCAGGGCGAGGCGCGCGCATGGGCGCTCGAACTGCTGCCGTTCCTCGTCGCCGAAGACGACTGGGCCACCATCGAGGCCGGCGTGATCCAGCGCGCCACGCTCGCCAACGCGATCATGGCGGATATCTACGGTCCGCAGACGCTGCTCGAGCGCGGCCTGCTGCCGCCCGGACTGATCTACGGCCATCCCGGCTATATGCGTCCGCTCAAGGGCTATGCGCCGCCCGGCGGCAGCTTCCTGCAAATCGTGGCGGTGGACCTGGTACATACGGCACAGGGCTGGACCGTGATCGCGCATCGCACCGAAACCCCGTCCGGCATGGGCTATGCGCTGGAGAACCGGCTGATCGTTTCGGGCCAGTTTGCCGACGCATTTCGCGACCTGCGCGTGCGGCGTCTGCCGCCGGCCTTTGCGCAGTTGATCTCGACGCTCGCCCATGTGCCGCTCGCAGGATCGGCGCAGACGCAGGGGGCGACCGGCGCGGGCAGAGGGTCCGGGGCGGCAGGGGCGGCAGGGGCGTCACGGCAGATCGTGCTGCTGTCGCCGGGGCCGCTCAACGAGACCTACTTCGAGCACACGTTCCTGGCCCGCTATCTTGGCATCACCCTGGTGGAAGGCACGGACCTGACCGTGCGCAACGATGTGGTCTACCTGAAGACCTTTGCCGGGCTCGAACGGGTGGACGTGATCCTGCGCCGGCTCGATGACGTGTTCTGCGACCCGCTGGAGTTGCGCGGCGATTCCACCATCGGCGTGCCGGGCCTGCTCGAGGCGATGCGCGCCGGCAATGTGATGGTATCGAACGTGCCTGGCTCCGGTTTCCTGGAGTCGCCCGCGATCCATGGATTTCTGCCTGGCGTGGCGCAGGCGCTGCTGGGCGAGACGCTGATCCTGCCCGGCGTGTTCAGCTGGTGGTGCGGGGAGGCCGCGGCACAGGCGGAAGCGCTCGCCGCACAGGCCGAGGCCTTTGTCCTCCCCACCTATCCACGCACGCCCGACGATCCGCCGATGGGGCTGGAGCAGGGGCTGCAACGCCTCGACGACTGGCGCGACCGGTTCGCCGCGACGCCCGACCGCTACACCATCCAGGCGCCCTTGCCGCTGTCGCATACGCCGTGCTGGGAGCCGCGCCACGGCAGCGCGGGCGGCGCTGGACACATCGGCTCGCGCGCGGCGATGTTGCGCGTGTATGCGGTTTCCGACGGCAATGGCGGCTGGCAGGTCATGCCGGGCGGCTTTACGCGTCTGGCGCCGCCCGGTCTGGAAGCCGTGTCGATGCAGCTCGGCGGTACCAGCGCCGATACCTGGGTGCTGTCGAGCCACCCGATCGGCACCGTGCCGCTGGCCGCGGCCACGGGGCTGGCCGCGCCCGCGGAGACTTCGATGCGCGCGCTGACGGTGTCGAGCCGCGCCGCGGAGAACCTGTACTGGGCCGGCCGTTATGCCGAGCGCGCGGAGAATACCGTGCGCCTGTGCCGGCAGATCCTCGGTTCGATCGAAAGCAGCAGCGATACCGATGCGCGCACGCTTGCGATGTTCGGCAGCCTCGCCAGATGGTTTGGTCTCGTACCGGAGAGCACCCCCGCGCCGCAGGCGTCGCCGCGCGCGTTCGAGCGCCAATTGTTCGAGCGGCAATTGGTGGCGACGTTGGCGGACCCTGCCGGTACGGCCGGCGTGGTGCGTACGCTCGCCGATCATGCGCGCGCTGCCAGCGAGATCCGCAATCGCCTGTCCAACGATCACTGGCGCACGATCCTCGCGGCGCGCAACGACTTCCACGATGCCATGACGGCGGTGGCGGCAGCCGCCGGCGCCGATGGCCCCTACGATCGCGCGCGCGTGCTGGCGGCGCTCGAACACCTGAGCATGCAGCTCGGCGCGATCAGCGGCGCCCAGGGCGACCGCATGACGCGCGACGAGGCCTGGCGGCTGGTCTTTATCGGCCGTCATGTCGAGCGGGTCGGCACCCTCGCGGCGTTTCTGGAAACGGCGGTGGAATGCGGCGCGCTGGCCACGCGCAGCGGCTTCGACCAGTTGCTGCACCTGTTCGACAGCACGCTGACGTATCGCTCGCGCTATCCGGGCCGCACCGACGTGCCCACGCTGGTGGAACTGCTGGTGATGGACCCGACCAATCCGCGCGGTCTCTACGGCGTGCTGGATCGCCTGCGCGCAAAGCTCGCGCAGGTGCCGACCGGTAACAGCGGCCAGGCGCGCGTGCCGCTGGCGGAGCTGCTGCCGCCGGCGAGTGCGCTGCCGTCGCGCGCGTTGCTGTGCGAGGTCGATGCGGGGGACGGCAATTCCACCGGGCAGGACGCAGGGGAGGGCACCGGCCGCTACGGTAAGCTCGCGGCCTTGTGCGATCAGCTCGGCGAACGCATGGCACGGTTGTCGGAGGAGATCGGCGCCCGCTATTTCATCCACGCGGCCAACCCCGCCGGCGCGGGTGCGCCGACCGTGTCGCAGGACCTGCGTGACCTGCCCCGCAAGCCCGGTCTGCCCACGCTGCCGCATCTACCGTACCTGCCATGAGCGACGCGCCGACCATCGCCGCCGCCACCCGCGCGGTGCATCATGTCACCACGTATCGCTATGCGCATCCGGTGGAGCTCGCGCAGCAGCGCGCGGTGGCAACACCGGCTTCGCATCCGTGGCAGACGGTGGGCGCGCACAGCATCGAGATCGACCCGGCTCCCGCGCACCAGCACTGGCGCATCGACGCGTTTGGCAATCACGTGCTGCACTTCATGCTCGACGTGCCGCACGAGGTCATGCGCCTGGCCGCGTCGAGCACGGTCACGCTGCGGCCGCGCTGGCGGGACTTCGATGCCACGCGCAGCATGCCATGGGAAGCTGCCGCGCAAGCGCTGCGCTTTCGCGCGGGGCAGCCGTTCCATCGCGAGAGCGAGTTCGTCTACGCCTCGCCCAACGTGGGCCTGCATGCTCCGCTGCGCGAGTACGCGCAGCGGAGCTTCGCGCCGGGCGTGACGGTGGCGGCCGGGGCCATCGACCTGATGCATCGCATTCACGCGGACTTCGCGTATCACGGTGAGGCCACCGAGGTCCATACCCCGGCGCGCGAGGCCTTTGCGCTGCGCAGCGGCGTATGCCAGGACTTTGCGCAGGTGATGATCGGCTGCCTGCGCGCGCTCGGGCTGGCGGCGCGCTACGTCAGCGGCTATCTGCTGACGGAGCCGCCGCCCGGGCAGGCGCGCCTGCTCGGCGCCGATGCCTCGCATGCATGGGCCGGAGTATGGTGTCCGCGGTTGGGCTGGATCGATCTCGACCCCACCAACGATGTGCTGGCGGATACGGATCATGTGACGCTGGCAATCGCGCGCGACTACAGCGATGTGCCGCTATTGCACGGCGTGCTGGTGGGTGGGGGTGCCCATACGGTCGATGTGGAAGTGAGCGTGGTGCCGGTGGAGCAGGCACCGCCGCCCTAGCCGGGGGCCGAGCCTGCGGCGCGATCGGGCGCTGGTGCCGCGCCCCCGTCCTCGCACCCTTCCTCGCACCCTTCCTCGCACCCTTCCCCGCACCCTTCCCCGCGTGCGGGAAAGGGTGCGGCATGACCTGGCGCGCCGCTCAGCCGAGCTTCTTCTTGAGCAGCTCGTTGACCTGCGCGGGGTTGGCCTTGCCCTTGGTGGCCTTCATCGCCTGGCCGACCAGCGCATTGAACGCCTTCTCCTTGCCGGCGCGGAATTCCTCGACCGATTTGGCGTTGGCGGCCAGTACGTCGTCGATGATCTTCTCCAGCTCGCCGGTATCGGACATCTGCTTCAGGCCCTTGGCGGCGATGATCGCATCGGCATCGCCGCCGGCCTCGCCGGCCCACATGGCCGGGAACACATCCTTCTTGGCGGTGTTGTTGGACACCGTGCCGTCGGCGATGCGCGCCAGCAGCCTGGCCAGTTGCGCCGGACTGACCGGTGCCGCGTCGATGGCGATGCCCTCGCGGTTCAGCTGCGACGCCACGTCGCCCATCAGCCAGTTGGCGGCCGGCTTGGCGCTGGCCGTGCCGACTGCTTTCACCACCGCCTCGTAGTACGACGCGAGCGCCTTGCTTGACGTCAGCATGCTGGCGTCGTAGGCGGACAGGCCGTACTCGGAAACGAAGCGCGCCTGCATGGTGGCCGGCAGTTCGGGCAGTTCGCCGCGCACGCGCTCGACCCACGCGCTGTCGATGTCGAGCGGCATCAGGTCGGGGTCGGGGAAGTAGCGGTAGTCGTGCGCGTCTTCCTTGGTCCGCATCGCGCGCGTCTCGCCGGTATCGGGATCGAACAGCACGGTGGCCTGGACGATCTCGCGACCGTCCTCGATCTCGTTGATCTGCCACTGCACCTCGTATTCGATGGCCTGCTGCAGAAAGCGGAACGAGTTCAGGTTCTTGATTTCGCGGCGCGTGCCGAACTTCTCCTGGCCGACCGGGCGGACCGACACGTTGGCGTCGCAGCGGAAGCTGCCTTCCTGCATGTTGCCGTCGCAGATGCCGAGCCAGACCACGAGCGAGTGCAGGGCCTTGGCATAGGCCACCGCTTCGGCGGCGCTGCGCATGTCGGGTTCGGTCACGATCTCGAGCAGCGGCGTGCCGGCGCGGTTGAGGTCGATGCCGGTCATGCCGGCAAAGTCCTCATGCAGCGATTTGCCCGCGTCTTCCTCCAGGTGCGCGCGCGTCAGGTGCACCGTCTTCTCGTAGACGCCCTGTTTGCCCTCGACCTGGATCGTGATCTCGCCGCCCTGCACGACGGGAATCTCGTACTGGCTGATCTGGTAGCCCTTGGGCAGGTCGGGGTAGAAGTAATTCTTGCGCGCAAAGATGCTGCGCGGCGCGATCCGGGCGCCGATCGCCAGGCCAAACTGGATGGCACGCTCGACGGCGCCCTTGTTGAGCACCGGCAGCACGCCCGGCAGCGCGAGGTCGACCGGCGACGCCTGCGTGTTGGGCTCGCCACCGAAGGCGGTGGAGGTGCCCGAAAAAATCTTGGAGGCGGTGGAGAGCTGGGTATGCGTCTCCAGGCCGATCACCACTTCCCATTGCGTGGACTGCATGGCGGTATTCCTGTTCGAGTCTCTTGTTTCGTGTCGCGTATCACGGCGTGGCGCTGGCCAGCCACGAGTCGAGCTGGGCCAGTGCGGCCACGCGCGCGACCGCGTCGCCACCCACCGTGACATGTCCGCCGCGGCGCGTGGACGCAATCTCGCGGCGAACGTGTAGTTCGCTGGTGCCATCGAAACCATGGTAGGCACCAGGATAAATTTCAAGCCGGAAGCGCGCATTCGGCTGGCGCGCCTGCACGGCGCTTTGCAGCATCGCGCAGCGCGTGGCCGGCGTCCAGTCGTCGGCACCGCCGATCATGAGCAGCAATGGCGCGCGCAGACGGAAGTTGTGCTGCTGCACGGCACGCCGGCAGCCCGGATAGAACGCCACCGCGCGCTCGACATTGGGCGTGGCCGCCGGCCATGGGCGGCTGGCGTCGATCGTGGCCAGCACCGCCTGCGCGCCGTTGGACCAGCCCAGCAGCACCACGCGGCGGATATCGAGGCCCGGCTGGCCCGTCAGCCAGCGTAACGCCGCCAGCGCGTCGGCGCGCCGGGTCTTGTCGTCGATGCCCCTGCCGCCATCGCGCGCGTCCCGCCCGTCCCGCCCGCCAGGGGCGTCGCCGCAGGTGTCCTGCTTGCCACGCGGGCCGTAGCTGTCCGGCATCAGCACCGCATAGCCGCGCTCGCTGAGCCATTGCGCATATTCGCGGTAGCGCGGTTGCAGCACGCCGGTCTTGCGCGCCTCGTCGAGGCCATTGCAGCCATGCAGCGCCACCACCACGGGCATGCCCTGCGTGCGCGGCATCGTTTCGCGCGGCAGGAACCAGTAGGCGGTCAGCATCGGCATGCCGGCCTCGCCGGGAATGGTCACACGCTGGACCGGCACCGGCTGCGCCAGCGCGGCATGCACGGCCGAAGGCGGCGCCAGCGTGGCCGAGGCCGGTGTATCGGGCGTGAGCACGGGTAACGCCGCCGCCGGATGCGAAAACACGGCGGCCGCCAGCAGCGCCAGGCTCGCGGCGAGGCGCGGGCTGCGCGGGGCGCCACCAAGGTTGCGGGCGCGGCGGAACAGGGCGGCGGCCAGCGGCATCATGGCGTCGATCCTAGCGCGTGGTGGCACAGTTGCCCGTGTCCGGATCGAACATCACCGGCCACGCTTCCTCGTAGATGCCCGGGCTGCAGCGCTGCTGGCAGCTCGCATGCGCCAGGGTGACGCGGCGCGGATCCTGCCACACCATCAGCTTGCAGCCGCTGCCGTCGTTGGCGCGCAGCTCGATATGAGGCGACTTGCGGACCTGGCGGAAGTCGGCCAGGTTGAAGCTGCACGAGCCGCGCTTGCCGACCCAGAGCCGCCACGACAGCTGCTGCACGGTGTTGTCGGCCACCCGTAACTGCGCATCCTCGCGGAAGCCGTCCTCCTCGGTGCGGCGGCAATCGCCGGCCAGGTCGATGTCCCGGCTCGCAATCGGCGTGGGCCGGCCAAACGGAAGCTGGATGCAGCCCGCCACCACCACGGCGAGGGCCATGGCGGCGAGGGCGCGGAGCAGCAGCCGGTCGGGTCTCATGCGCGGCGTCAGCCCTTGGCCGGACGGCGCAGGTGCCAGTCCGTCGCTTGCTGGAACGCGTGCGCGGTCTGCAGCAGGCGCGCTTCGTCGAAGTAATTGCCGATCAGCTGCAGGCCCACCGGCATGTTGCCCTCGCCAAAGCCGCACGGCACGCTCATGCCGGGCAGGCCGGCCAGGCTGGTCGACAGCGTGAAGATGTCGGCCAGATACATCTGGACCGGATCGGCGCTCTTCTCGCCCAGCTTCCACGCGACCGTCGGCGCCACCGGGCCCATGATCACGTCGCACTGCGCAAAGGCGCGCTGGAAGTCGTCGGCGATGATGCGGCGGATCTTCTGCGCCTGCAGGTAGTAGGCGTCGTAGTAGCCGTGGGACAGCACGTAGGTGCCCACCAGGATGCGGCGCTTGACCTCGGCGCCAAAGCCTTCGGCCCGGCTCTTCTTGTACATGTCGAGCAGGTCGCGGTACTCGGCCGCGCGATGGCCGTAGCGCACGCCGTCGAAGCGCGACAGGTTGGACGACGCCTCCGCCGGCGCGATCACGTAGTACACGGGAATCGACAGCTCGGTCTTGGGCAGCGATACCTCGACCAGCGTGGCGCCGAGCCTTTCGTACTCGGCCAGCGCGGCGCGCACGGCCTGCTCCACGTCGGCGGCAAGGCCCGCGCCAAAGTATTCGCGCGGCAGGCCGATGCGCAGGCCGGCAAGCGGCTGGTCGGCGCTGGCGCCGGCACGCGGCTGGCCCAGATGGCGCGTGAAGTCCTCGTCCACGCCGCCCTGCGCGGGCGTGAGGCTGGTCGAGTCACGTTCGTCGAAGCCCGCCATGGCGTTCAGCAGCAGCGCGCAGTCCTCGGCGCTGCGTGCCATCGGGCCACCCTGGTCGAGCGACGAGGCAAACGCGATCATGCCGTAGCGCGACACGCGACCGTAGGTCGGCTTGATGCCGGTAATGCCCGAGAACGACGCCGGCTGACGGATCGAGCCGCCGGTATCGGTGCCGGTGGCCGCCGGCGCCAGGCCCGCTGCCACCGCGGCGGCCGAGCCGCCCGACGAGCCGCCCGGCACGCGCGCGGGGTCCCAGGGGTTGCGCACGGGGCCGAAGTACGAGTTCTCGTTGGACGAACCCATCGCGAATTCGTCCATGTTGGTCTTGCCCAGCGTGACCATGCCGGCGGCTGCGAGGCGCTCCACCACGGTTGCATCGAACGGGCTGCGGTAGCCGGACAGCATCTTCGAGCCGGCGGTCGATTGCCAGCCGCGCGTGACGAACACGTCCTTGTGGGCGATCGGCACGCCGGTGAGCGGAGCGGCCTGGCCGCGCGCGCGGCGCTCGTCGGCCTGGCGCGCCTGTGCCAGCGTCAGTTCGGGATTGACGTCGACGAACGCGTTGAGCGCGCGGGCGGCCTCGATGCGGGCCAGGTATTCGCGCGCGAGTTCCTCGGCGGAGACGGTGCGCGCCGCCAGGGCATCGGCAAGCTGGCGCAGGGAAGTCACGGTTTCAGCGGAAAAAGACATGTCGGTAGGCGTCTGTGATGGGCGGACAAGGGTCGCGGCGGAGCGGGGCGCACGGACTGCGGCCCCGGGCGCTCACTCGATGACCTTGGGCACCAGGTAGAGGCCGTTCTCGGTGGCCGGCGCGGGCTGCTGGTAGTCGGCGCGGCGGTCGGCTTCGGTGACCGCGTCCTCGCGCAGGCGCTGCGCGATATCGCGCACGGCCGACAGCGGGTGGGCCAGCGGCTCGATACCGGCGGTATCCACGGCCTGCATCTGTTCGACGAGGGAGAAAAAGTTGTTCAGTTGGCCAAGCATGTGGCTGGCTTCCTCATCGCTGGTTTCGATGCGGGCCAGATGGGCAATGCGCTTGACGTCGGATAGGTCGAGGGCCATGGCGTGGAATGACAGACGGTTTTTCGCGGGGCGGCAGGCAGCGCGGTGGCGGCCGGCGTGGCACGAAGCGGGAGGCCTGGCGACGGAGCCGGGCAGGCGGCGCGCGATAGCGCCTTTGGCATGCCGGACAGGTGCGCCCGGGAAGCGCCCCAGGGATCGTCGAAGTTACAAGTTTTTCCGGGGCCAAACGCCCCGAAACAGCGGGAATTATAAGGTATCATTACGCGTCGCAGCCGGGCCTGGCAACGTCTTCTGCACATCTTCCGGCGCGGCAGAGGCTGATCCGGCAAGGATGTCGGGCAGGACGCGCTTCTCCGGCAGTCGAGTACCCGCCCGGCGTCTGTCGACGGCGTTGTTGATGGCCTTGCCGATGGCCTTGCCGATGGCCTTGCCGACGGGCTCGTCCGGTGGTGCCGTCGCCACTGCCACCCGCATGCAGGCCGGAGGGGGCAACCGGCGTCGCGGTTATGCAACAAGCCCAGCATGCCTGGCGAAGTCGCGGTCCGGGCGCGGTCCGGGCGCGGTCCAGGCAACGACAGCAAGCATCGACACGCAAGGATGGAGCAATAGGTTGACATCGCGGAGCCCCCGCCCAGCGATGAATTAACGGCCAGTTTTGATCGCATTTTCCGCTGTCACAATCAGGTACCTCCGATTAGGCTTCTGCCACCGTCAGGTTTTTTTCGACCTGTGAGGTGTGTCACCGGCGAACTTTCGCGCAGGGTCTAATCAAAGGTTCCCGTAGGTCCGGCGCGAGGCCTGGCTCCGGTGCATGGCTTCGCCGCCGGCGCCGGTAGGCTTGAGGCAGTTCGAGCCAGCCCGAGCCAGCCCGAATCAGCCCGAGTCGGCTCGTAGTCCCAGGCCAGCAGTCGTGTCGCCGCACGGGAGCCGAGAACCCTCACCCGTGACAACCGTATCTCGCGGCCGGGCTCCGTACGACAGCGTAGGGAGCGCCCCGGCCGTTTCGCATACCGCGAACCAACAGAAGACAGGACTCCTGATGTTCGGATTTCTCCGCAGCTATTTCTCCAACGACCTGGCCATCGACCTGGGCACCGCCAACACGCTGATCTACATGCGCGACAAGGGCATTGTGCTCGACGAGCCGTCGGTGGTGGCCATTCGCCAGGAAGGCGGCCCCAACGCCAAGAAGACGATCACGGCCGTTGGCAAGGAAGCCAAGCAGATGCTGGGCAAGGTGCCGGGCAATATCGAGGCCATCCGCCCGATGAAGGACGGCGTGATCGCCGACTTCACCGTCACCGAGCAGATGCTCAAGCAGTTCATCAAGATGGTGCACGACTCCAAGCTGCTGCGTCCGAGCCCGCGCATCATCATCTGCGTGCCGTGCGGCTCGACCCAGGTGGAGCGGCGTGCCATCCGCGAATCGGCGCTGGGCGCCGGCGCGAGCCAGGTGTACCTGATCGAGGAGCCGATGTCGGCCGCGATCGGCGCCGGCCTGCCGGTGTCGGAGCCGTCGGGCTCGATGGTCGTGGACATCGGCGGCGGCACCACCGAGGTGGGCATCATCTCGCTGGGCGGCATGGTCTACAAGGGTTCGGTGCGCGTGGGCGGCGACAAGTTCGACGAAGCCATCGTCAACTACATCCGCCGCAACTACGGCATGCTGATCGGTGAGCAGACCGCCGAAGCCATCAAGAAGGAAATCGGCTCGGCCTTCCCGGGCTCCGAAGTCCGCGAGATGGAAGTCAAGGGCCGCAACCTGTCGGAAGGCATTCCGCGCGCGTTCACGGTGTCGTCCAACGAAATCCTCGAGGCGCTGACCGATCCGCTCAACCAGATCGTGTCCGCGGTCAAGATCGCGCTGGAACAGACCCCGCCCGAACTGGGCGCCGATATCGCCGAGCGCGGCATGATGCTGACCGGCGGCGGCGCGCTGCTGCGCGATCTGGATCGCCTGCTGGCCGAGGAAACCGGCCTGCCGGTGCTGGTGGCCGAGGACCCGCTGACCTGCGTGGTGCGCGGCTCGGGCATGGCGCTCGAGCGCATGGACAAGCTGGGCAGCATCTTCTCCTACGAATAACGCAGTCCCGGGAACCTGAACGTGGCCAACTCGGCGTTGGGCAGCCTGCCGGCGGATTCGCAATGAATGCGACGGCGGCGGCGTCCCTCTCGCCGGGTGCATGCTCGGGTCGACTGGCCGAGACCCTACCTTCCGCCGCCGGCCCCCGCGGCGTCCGTTGCGCGGACGTTGTCGGGGCCGGCGCAGCAATGCCCCCAGCGCCCGGGTAAATGGATTACTCCCCACCGCCGCTCTTCAAGCAAGGCACTTCGGCTCTCGCGCGCCTGATCATCTTTGTGACGATCGCGCTGGCGCTGCTGATCGTCGATGCCCGCTTCAACGCCCTCAGCGTGGCGCGCCAGGTTGCCGCCACCGTGCTCATGCCGGTGGAGCGCGTGGTGCTGGTGCCGCGCGACATGGTGCGCGGCGTCTTCGATTACGCGCAGTCCGCGGTGACGCTGGCCAACGAGAACCGCGAGCTGCGCCGCAATGCCGTGTTGCAGGCCGAGGCCGCGGTGCGCCAGGCCCAGCTCGAAGCCGAGAACAACCAGCTGCGCAAGCTGCTGAACCTGACCCAGCGATCTGCCACCCCGGTCTCCGCGGCAGAGATTCTCTATGACGCCCGCGATCCTTATAGTCAGCGCATCGTGATCGACCGCGGCAGCCAGCAGGGCCTGCGCGCGGGCTACCCCGTCATCGACGAGCGTGGCGTGATCGGCCAGGTCACACGCGTCTCGCCCTTCCAGTCCGAAGTGACGCTGCTGACCGACAAGGATCAGGCGATCCCGGTCCAGGTGGTACGCAACGGCCTGCGCAGCGTGGCCTTTGGCGGCTCGCGCGCGGGCCTGCTCGACCTGCGCTTCATGGCCGCCTCGGCGGACCTGCAGCAGGGCGACCTGCTGGTGACCTCGGGCCTCGACGGCACCTATCCGCCCGGCCTGCCGGTGGCGAAGATCGTGCAGATCGAGCGCAAGGCCGACACCGCGTTCTCGCGCGTGTACTGCGAACCCGTGGCCGGCGTGCGCGCCCACCGGCAGCTGCTGGTGGTGCGCTACGAGGCCAATCTGCCGCCGCGCCCGGCCGACGAAGCGGCGCCCAAGGACAAGGCCGAACGCGGTGCGCGCTCGGCCGCCGCCCGCGCCGCCGCGGAGAACAAGGCCGCGGATGGCAAGGACGCCGAAAACAAGGCGGACAGCAAGGCCGACACCAAGGCGGACACCAAGGCGGCCACCAAGGCCGACAAGCCCGTCAAGCCCGCCACCGGGACCCGGGAGACGACAGAATGACCCATCCCCAGTATCTGCTGCGTCCGGTCAATCCCGCGTTTATCGCGCTGAGTTTCGTGCTGGCGTTCCTGTTCAACCTGATGCCGTGGGGCACCACGCTATGGGTGCCGGACATGGTGGCGCTGGTGCTGGTGTTCTGGAATATCCATCAGCCGCGCAAGGTCGGCATGGGCGTGGCATTCGCGCTCGGCCTGCTGATGGACGTGCACGACGCGCGCCTGCTCGGCGAGCACGCCATGGCCTATACGATGCTGGCGTACTTCGCCATCACGATCCATCGCCGTGTGCTGTGGTTCTCGGTCTATACGCAGGCGCTGCATGTGCTGCCGCTGTTGTTTGTCACGCACGCGGTGCCGGTAGTAATCCGCCTGGCGATGGGTGCGCCGCTGCCCGGCTGGCAACTCCTGCTCGCGCCCGGCATCGAAGCCCTGTTATGGCCGCTCGCCACCAGCATCCTGCTGGCGCCGCAGCGCCGCTCCAACGACGTGGACGAGACCCGTCCGATCTGACGGCCCGTCCGTCCTTATGCCCCGCAGTACCGCGCCATGACCGAAATCCGCAACGTCGAACTGGAAATCGGCCGCTTCCGCATCCGCGTGGCGGCGGCGGCGCTGTTTACAGTCCTCTGCTTCGGGCTGCTGTTCACCCGCTTCCTGTGGCTGCAGTGGTACAAGCACGAGCAGTATTCGGCCAAGGCCGAGGACAACCGCATTTCGGTCGCGCCGATCGAGCCCAACCGCGGCCTGATCATGGACCGCAACGGCATCATCCTGGCGCGCAACTATTCGGCCTATACGCTCGAAATCACGCCGTCCAAGCTGACCGACACGCTCGACAACACCATCGACGCGCTGGCCGGGCTGGTGGATATCCAGCCGCGCGACCGGCGCCGCTTCAAGCGGCTGCTGGAGGAGTCCCGCAGTTTCGAGTCGCTGCCGATCCGCAGCCAGCTGTCGGACGAGGAGGTGGCCCGCTTCTCCGCCCAGCGCTTCCGCTTTCCGGGCGTGGACGTACGCGCGCGGCTGTTCCGCCAGTATCCGCTGGGCGAATCGGCCAGCCACGTGATCGGCTATATCGGCCGCATCTCGCAGCGCGACCAGGAGCGCCTCGACGAGATGGACACCGCCAACGATGCGGAAGGCGCCAAGTACGATCCGCGCAAGGATGCGGACAACTACAAGGGCACCAACTACATCGGCAAGATCGGCCTGGAGCAAAGCTACGAGACCGAACTGCACGGCCTGACCGGCTTCGAGGAAGTGGAAGTCAGCGCGGGCGGACGGCCGATCCGCACGCTGTCGACCTCGCCCGCCACGCCCGGCAACAACCTGATCCTCTCGCTCGATATCCGGCTGCAGCAACTGGCCGAGCAGCTGTTTGGCGACCGCCGCGGCGCGCTGGTGGCGATCGAGCCGGCCACCGGCGACATTCTCGCGTTCGTCTCCAAACCGACCTTCGACCCCAACCTGTTCGTGGAAGGGATCGATGTCAACACCTGGAACGAGCTCAACAACTCGCCCGACAAGCCGTTGCTGAACCGTCCGCTGCGCGGCACCTATCCGCCGGGCTCGACCTACAAGCCCTTCATGGCGCTGGCGGCGCTGACCACCGGCAAGCGTACCGCCGCGTGGGGCATGCACGACCCCGGCTTCTTCACCTTCGGCAACCATACGTTCCGCGACGACAAGCCGGGCGGCCACGGCTGGGTGGACATGCAGGCGTCGATCGTGCAGTCGTGCGACACGTACTACTATGCGCTGGCGCGCGACATGGGCGTCAACGCGATCCACGACTTCATGAAGCCGCTCGGCTTTGGCCAGATCACGGGCATCGACATCGAGGGCGAAAGCCGCGGCATCCTGCCGTCCACCGACTGGAAGCGCAAGGCCTACCGCAAGCCCGAGCAGCAGAAGTGGTACGACGGCGAAACCATCTCGCTCGGCATCGGCCAGGGCTACAACAGCTTTACGATCCTGCAACTGGCCAACGCGGTGTCCATCATCGTCAACAACGGTTCGGTGATGAAGCCTCACCTGGTGAAAGCGGTCGAGGACGCGGTCTCGCGCCGGCGCACGCTGACGGTGCCGAAGGAAAGCTACCGCATTCCGCTCAGGCAGGCCGATATCGACGTGATCAAGAAGGCGATGGTCGCGGTGACGCATTCGGGTACGGCCGCGCGCGTGTTTGCCGGCGCCGCCTACGAGTCGGCCGGCAAGACCGGTACCGCGCAGACCTATACGCTCGGCAAGAACGAGAAGTACAACCACCACGCGCTCGAGGAGCGCAAGCGCGATCACTCGCTCTATACGGCCTTTGCGCCGGCCGACAATCCCAAGATCGCCCTGGCGCTGATCGTCGAGAACGCGGGCTTTGGCGCCGCCGTGGCGGCCCCGATCGCGCGCAAGGTGATGGATTACTACCTGCTCGGCAAATGGCCCGAGGAATTGCAGGCCAGCGCGCCGCCGCCTGCGGAGCGCGAGCGGGCCGGCGGCAGGCCGCCGGTCGACACCCCCAGCGTGTTTACCACGGGCCAGACCACCACCGTGGCCAGCGCGACCGTCATGCAGACCGCGCCGGCCTCCGCCGCGGCGGCCACGCCAACGCCTGCGCCGGCCTCGGTACCGACCGCGCAACTCGCGGTCGCTGGCGCGAGTACGGTGGCGGCGGCGGGAGGCGCCAGCAACGCCACCGTGCCAGGCACGCGCGCCGGCTCCGAGGTGCTGGCGCCGCGCCTGGACCCCGATGCGATCGCGCCGGCTTCGGCCGTCGAGACGCTCGATGAACGCATGCTGCAGGCGCTCGGCCACAGCCGGCTGGCGCCGGCCTCGGGCCTCGCCACTCCCGCTGTCCCCGCCACCCCGGCCACGCCGGCCAGGAAGCCCGTGACGCCGGCCGCGCAGCAGAGCGCGCCCGCCGCGCCGGTCAAGCCGCGCCCCCGCCCGGCGGCGCCCCGGGCCGACCACACCGCAACCGACTGAGGAGACGCGCACATGGAAAAACGCCGCGTCCTGTCCGTGATCCGTGCCGCCTTCACGGGCTTCGACAAGCCGCTCGCGCTGATCGTGTTCCTGCTGTTCGCCACCGGTATCGTGGCGCTCTATTCGGCCGCCATCGACATGCCCGGCCGCGTGGAAGACCAGCTGCGCAACATCCTGCTCTCCTATGTGGTGATGATGGTGGTCGCCTACATGCCGACCCAGCTGTTGATGCGCATCGCCGTGCCGCTCTATACGGTGGGCGTGGCGCTGCTGATCGGTGTGGCCATGTTCGGCCTGATCCGCAAGGGGGCGCGCCGCTGGCTCAATATCGGGGTGGTGATCCAGCCCTCCGAGGTCATGAAGATCGCCATGCCGCTGATGCTGGCGTGGTACTTCCAGAAACGCGAGGGCGTGATCCGCTGGTTCGACTTCGTGGTGGCGCTGCTGCTGCTCGCGCTGCCGGTGGGGCTGATCGCCAAGCAGCCCGACCTCGGCACCGGCCTGCTGGTGCTGGCGGCCGGCCTCTATGTGATCTACTTCGCCGGTCTGTCGTGGCGCCTGATTCTGCCGCTGATGGCCCTGGTGGTGGTGGCCATCACGCTGCTGGTGAGCTACGAGAGCCAGATCTGCGCGCCGGGCGTGAACTGGCCGATCCTGCACGACTACCAGCAGCACCGCGTCTGCACGCTGCTGGACCCGACCACCGATCCGCTCGGCAAGGGCTTCCACACCATCCAGTCGATCATCGCGATCGGCTCGGGCGGGGTGACCGGCAAGGGCTGGCTCAAGGGTACCCAGACCCACCTCGAATTCATCCCGGAAAAGCACACCGACTTCATCTTCGCGGTGTTCTCGGAGGAGTTCGGCCTGATCGGCAACGCGGTGCTGCTGGTGCTGTACCTGCTGCTGATCTTCCGCGGGCTGTATATCGCCGCCAATGCGCCGACGCTGTTCTCGCGGCTGCTGGCGGGCGCCATCACGCTGATCTTCTTTACCTACGCGTTCGTCAACATGGGCATGGTGAGCGGCATCCTGCCCGTGGTGGGCGTGCCGTTGCCGCTCCTGAGCTATGGCGGTACCGCGCTGGTCACGCTGGGCATGGGGATCGGCATCCTGATGAGCATCTCGCGCCAGAAGCGTCTGATCCAGACCTGACGGACTTTACGGTGGGCGAGCGCCGCGGGCGGCGCATCGCTCACCACCGTTTGCTAAACTGCCGACCACAACACCCCCTTGCCTGGTAGAGAAGCCATGAATTCCCACGACGTCGCCGCCTGGTTGCAGAGCCATCCCCAGTTCTTCGAGGATCACGCCGAGCTGCTGGCCACGGTCCAGCTCACGAGCCCGCACAGCCACCGCGCGGTGTCGCTGCAGGAGCGCCAGATGGAAATCCTGCGCGAGAAGAACAAGGGACTCGAACTGAAACTGGCGGACCTCGTGCGCCATGGCCACGACAACGACCGCACGCAGCAGCGCATGCACGCGTGGCAACTGCGCCTGCTGGCCGAGGTGGACTCGCACGCGCTGCCCTACGCCGTGCAGGACGGCCTGCAGCAGGTGTTCGACGTGCCGGCGGTGGCCCTGCGCCTGTGGAACGTGGGCCAGGCATTCGCGCATATGGAAGTGGCGCGCGGCGCCAGCGAGGATCTGAAGCTGTTTGCCGAAGGGCTGCGCGCGCCGTACTGCGGCCCCAACAGCGGTTTCGAGGCCGCCGGCCTGCTGGAGCGCGCCGATATTGCCTCGCTCGCGATGGTGACGCTGCGCGCGCCGGCGCGCGCGGGCGAAGACACCGCGGGCCCGGCCTTCGGCCTGCTCGTGCTGGGCTCGCCCGATGCACGCCGCTTCCACGAAGGCATGGGCACGGCCTACCTCGCGCAGATTGGCGAAGTGGCCGGCGCCGCGCTCAATCGCCTGCGCGACTGAGGGGCTGCGCGACCGTCCGGCGCCACCGCATCTGTCATCCCCGTCATGACCCCGCGCCGACCGGAACGCCAGACCGCCGAGGCGCTGCCGCGCCCGGCGCCCGATGCGCGGGTCGTGCGCTATCTCGAGTGGCTCGAGACCGGCCGCAAGCTCGCGGCGCATACGCTGACCAACTACGGTCACGATCTTTCCGTGCTGCAGGCTCACGCGGCGCGCCACGCGCCCGGGGTGGACCTGCTCGCACTCCAGACTCACCATATTCGCGCCTTTGCCGCCCGCATGCATGGCGGCGGGCTGTCGGGCGCGACCATCGCGCGCACGCTTTCCGCATGGCGCGGGTTCTACCTGTGGGCCGCGCAGCATGGGCTCGGCGTGGTGGCCAATCCGGTCGACGGCGTGCGTGCGCCGCGCCGGGGCCAGCGGCTGCCCAAGGCGTTGTCGGTCGAGCATGCGGTGGCGCTGGTCGCGCACCGGCAGGGCGACGATGCCGCGGCGCTGCGCGACCAGGCGGTGTTCGAGCTGTTTTATTCGAGCGGGCTGCGATTGTCCGAGCTCGTGCAACTGGATCTGCGCTACACCGAGGACGGCGCCTATCGTTCGGCGGGGTGGCTCGACCTGGCGGGTGCCGAGGTGACCGTGATCGGCAAGGGTTCGCGCCGGCGTACGGTGCCCGTGGGCAGCAAGGCGCGCGAGGCATTGCGGGCATGGCTGGCGGTGCGCGACCAGCTGGTGCGGCCGGGTGTGGCGCCCGAGGACGCGCATGCGCTGTTCCTCGGCGCGCGCGGACGCCGCCTGCTCGGGGCCACGGTCCAGCAGCGCATCAAGAAGCAGGCCATCGCGGCCGGGCTGCCGACCGATGTCCACCCGCATATGCTGCGGCATTCGTTTGCCACCCACGTGCTGCAATCGTCGGGCGACCTGCGCGCGGTGCAGGAGATGCTTGGGCACGCCAGCATCGCGACCACACAGATCTACACGTCGCTCGATTTCCAGCACCTGGCCAAGGTCTACGACAAGGCCCACCCGCGCGCCGGCCGTGCGCGGACCGGTGGCGACGCCGGCGCGCAGGCGGACGGGACTGACGACGCGGCCGCGGAAGACTGAGGACGGCCGCCGTCAGTTGGTCCACTGCGAGAGGATCGCGCGAAAGCGCTCCATCTCGGGCAACAGCCACTGCCGGAAGGCCTGGATCTTGGGCAGTTCGAGGTTGGCGGGTTCGCACACGAAATACAGCAGCCACGGGCACGCGATGCTCACATCGAACAGCCGCACCACGCGTCCCGACAGCAGATCGTTATAGGCCAGCGACGAACGGATCAGCGCAATCCCCTGGCCTTCGGCCGCGGCTTGCAGCAACAGCGACGAGTCCTGCAGCAGCAGGCCCTTGCGCGGCTCCGGCCAGTCGAGCCCGGCGGCCTCGAACCACGGTTTCCACGGATCGCCCTCGCCGCGCAGCAGCGGCATGCCGGCCATGTGCTGCGGCAATTCGGGCAGGCGTCCGCCGTTGAACTCCGGACTGCAGACCGGAAAGAACACATCGTCGAGCAGGCGCTCGACATAGAGGCCCGGATAGTCGCCCGTGCCCATGCGCAACGCCACGTCGACTTCCTCGCTGGAGAAGTCGACCAGCGTGTTGGAGGACAGCAATTCGACATCGAGTTCGGGATGCCGCTCGATAAAGCTGCCGATGCGCGGCGTGAGCCAGCGCGCGGCGAAAGACGGCATGGTGCTGATGGTCAGACGCTTGTCGCGGTTGCCGGCCTGCAGCACGCGCGTGGCATCGGCGATCTGGAGCAGCGCGTCGCGTACGCGTTCGGCGTAGACGCGGCCGTTGGTGGTCAGCACCACGCGCTTGCCGCGCCGCTCGAACAGCGGCTGGCCAAGTTCTTCCTCGAGCGCGCGAATCTGGTGGCTGACCGCGCCGTGGGTAACGTAGAGCTCGCTCGCCGCACGCGAGAAGCTCTCGTGCCGGGCCGCGGCCTCGAAGGCACGCAGCGCAGCGAGCGCGGGCAGGCGCGGAAATTCGCGGCGCCAGCTGCGCGCATCGTCGGGGTTCCAGGCAGCTTTCCACATGACGCGCCTCCGGCTCGGTTTCTGGTGTTCTATGTGAGCTTGATTAACAAGCGACAGCAAAATATATCGTTTTGATAGTGTCAGGGCAATCCCTAGAATGCAATGCATCGGACGTCGCAATCAGCGCCCCAAGTGGCCCGGTGAGTTGACCGGGCCAGTCATGGTGATCCATGGCAGCCGTGACGGACCGAATCCAGGAGATGCCATCATGAAAACCCTGCTCACAACGACAGTGTTCACCCTGAATCCCGGCGAAGTGACTGCCCTTTCGCTTCATGCTGCCCAGCGCCTGCAAGTGCAGGACGCCAACGGCACGGACGTGTGGGTAACCCGCGAGAACGATTCGGAGGACTACTGGCTCCGTTGTGGCAGCAGCCTGCTGCTGCGCCGGGGCGACGAAATCGTCCTCAGCGTCGATCCGCGCGCGACCCGTCCGGTCCAGCTTGCGCTGATCGCCGAGGCGCGGCGCCCGGCCACGACACTGGGCGACCTGCTGCACGTGCTATGGCGGGCGGGACGACGGGCGGCGCGCGGGACGGAGTGGACGCCGGGCAAGGACCGGATTACCGCGTCCTGAGTTTGCACCTGCGCGGGATTGCACGTCCGAGGTCGGGCGGTTCGCGCATCGTTACCGCAGTCCGGCAGGCCCGGTGTGCGCGGGCCTGCCGTCCCCTCGGCCCGCTGCACCCCTGCCGCAGTCCCTGCCCCTGCCCAAGCCCCCACCGCAGCAGTGCCCGGCCCTTTTGGATACACTCACGGGCATGCATCCGATACAAGTCATCGAACGGGGCCGCGAGCCATACGCACCCTGCTTCGACGCGATGCGGGCGTTCACCGCGGCCCGCACGCCCGAGACGCCCGACCAGATCTGGCTGGTCGAGCATCCGCCGGTCTACACGCTCGGCCAGGCCGGCGATCCCGCGCACCTGCTCGCCCCCGACGCCGCCATTCCGGTGGTCCGGATCGATCGTGGCGGCCAGATCACCTATCACGGCCCCGGCCAGGTGGTGGCCTACCTGCTGCTCGACCTGCGGCGCCGCCGGCTCATGGTGCGCGAGCTCGTGCACGATATCGAGCAGGCCGTGCTCGATACGCTCGCAGCGTATAATCTGCGGGCCGAACGCAAGGCCGGCGCGCCGGGTATCTATCTGTCGGATGGAACGCACCGGGGCGCCAAGATTGCCGCGCTTGGCCTCAAGATCCGCAATGGCTGCAGCTATCACGGTGTCAGCCTCAACGTGCAGATGGACCTGTCGCCGTTTCTGCGCATCAACCCCTGCGGCTATGCCGGACTGGAAACGGTCGACATGGCCACGGCGGGCGCCACCGTGGTGGCGGACGATGCCGCCGGCGCCCCGCTGCCCGTGACCGCGGCACATCAACCCGAGATCGCACGGCGCCTGGCGGCAGCCTTGTGCGAGGTGCTGGCGGCGCGCGAGACGTGCGCCGTGGCCAACGGGCCCGCCGCCGTGGCGGCGTGAAGAGCGCCGGCCCAGAGCATTCATACCGAAAGAACACCATGAGCGACGCCCTGATCGCCACCTCCAGCGAAGCCCCGCAGACTCCCGACCAGGCGGATTACGATCCGACCCGCAAGCAGAAGTCGGCCGACAAGACCGCCCGCATTCCCATCAAGATCGTTCCCGCCGAGAAGCTCAAGAAGCCGGAATGGATCCGCGTGAAGGCGGCCACCGGTAATTCGCGCTTCTACGAGATCAAGGACATCCTGCGCGCCAACAACCTCGTCACCGTGTGCGAGGAGGCGAGCTGCCCCAATATCGGCGAATGCTTCGGCAAGGGCACGGCCACGTTCATGATCATGGGCGACAAGTGCACGCGCCGCTGCCCGTTCTGCGACGTCGGCCACGGTCGTCCCGATCCGCTCGATGTCAACGAGCCCGGCAACCTCGCGCGCACCATCGCCCAGCTCAAGCTCAACTACGTGGTGATCACCAGCGTCGACCGTGACGACCTGCGCGACGGCGGTGCCCAGCATTTCGTCGACTGCATCACGCAGACGCGCGAACTGTCGCCGCAGACGCGTATCGAGGTGCTGGTGCCCGATTTCCGGGGCCGCCTCGACAAGGCGCTCGATATCCTCCAGGCCGGCCCTCCCGACGTGATGAACCACAACCTGGAAACGGTGCCCCGCCTGTACAAGCAGGCCCGCCCGGGCGCGGACTACGCGCACTCGCTCAAGTTGCTGCAGGAGTTCAAGCGCCGCAACCCGAACGTCGCCACCAAGTCGGGCCTGATGGTCGGCCTGGGCGAGACCGACGAGGAAATCCTCGAAGTCATGCGCGACATGCGCGCCCACGACATCGACATGCTGACCATCGGTCAGTATCTCGCCCCGTCGAACCACCACCTGCCGGTGCTGCGCTACGTCCATCCGGACACCTTCAAGATGTTCGAGGACGAGGCCTACAAGATGGGCTTTACGCATGCGGCCGTCGGTGCCATGGTGCGCAGTTCGTACCACGCCGACCAGCAGGCGCATCAGGCCGGGTTTGCCTGAGCCGGCCTCGACCCGCAAGCGCCCATCGGGGCCCCCTCCCCGCGCGCCTGACGCGCAACCAGCATCGCCGCAAACGGCCGGGATTCCCGGCCGTTTTTGTTTTGGCTGCTCGCCAGCGCGCGCTTGAATGTCTTATCGATGCGATTTCGTATGTGATGCATCGACCATTCAGGCACCGTTCTGGCCGCAACTTGCTTATAACGGTGCATAAATACCTAGGGACAACCCGAAGTGCCGTGCATGGTTTTGTTCCGATATCATCAATTTATCGATAAAACATCGATGAAATCATCCTACGTCACATGATGGACATGAAAATCGTGTCCAACGCCGCCTCCGGGCAAATGTCGGCGCAGGCCTGCCACCGCAATTCCATCGCTTTCGATTCGGCAAGCCCCCATGCCTCAATGCACCGTCCATCGCCTGGCCGAGCAGGCACTGCTCTATAGCGTTGCACCGCCGGCCTCGCTCGAGGTCCAGCGGCGCATCTGGGCCATGGCCGAGCGCGCCGCCGGCTGGCGCGGCGTGGTCGACGTGGTGCCGGGCATGAACAACCTCACGCTCGTGTTCGACGGCGACGCCGATGTGGACGCGCTCGAGCGCAACCTCAAGCTGGCCTGGGCTTCGGGCGAAACCCGCAATGCGACCGGCAAGCTGGTGGAAATCCCTGTCCGCTACGGCGGCGAACATGGCCCCGACCTGGCCGATGTGGCCGCGCATACGGGCCTGACGCCCGAGGAAGTGGTGCGGCGCCACGCCGCGGGCGAGTACGTGGTGTATTTCCTGGGCTTCCAGCCTGGCTTTGCCTATATGGGCGGCATGGAACCTGCACTGGCCACCCCGCGCCGCCGCGAGCCGCGCCTTGCGGTGCCCGCCGGCGCGGTCGGCATCGGCGGCGAGCAGACCGGCATCTACCCGGCCGTGCTGCCTGGCGGCTGGCAGCTGATCGGCCATACCGATGCGCAACTGTTTGTCGCCGATCGCGACCCGCCGTCGTTGTTTGCGCCCGGCGATACGGTGCGCTTCGTCATCGAGGAATTCATCGCGTGATTGAAATCATTCGTCCCGGCGCGCAGGCCTCGGTCCAGGATCTTGGCCGTACCGGCTTTCGCCGTTTTGGCGTGGGCCGCTCGGGCGCGGCCGATGGCCTTGCGCTCGAAGTCGGCAATCGTCTGCTCGGCAACGACGCCAATGCCGCCGGCATCGAGTTCACGCTCGGCCGCGCCGCGTTGCGCTTCGAGGCCGATATGCGCGTGGCGCTTACCGGCGCCGAATGCAATGCCAACCTCGACGGCCTGCCGGTGTGGTCGTGGCACGCCTTCAATGTCCGCAAGGGCGAGGTGCTGACGCTACCGGCCGCGCGCGGGGGCACGCGCACCTACCTCTGCGTAGCGGGCGGCATCGACGTTCCGCTCGTGATGCATTCGCGCAGTACCGATCTCAAGTCGGGCTATGGCGGTTTCGAGGGGCGTGTGCTGCGCGAGGGCGACCGTCTGCCGGTGGCGCGCACGGGGCTCGATGCCGACAACGACTGGCTGGGCGTGGCGGCCCCCGCGTGGGCGCTGCCGGTCAATCGCGTCGACGACGCGTGGGCCATCCGCATGCTGCCCGGCCCCGAATACGAGGATTTCGAGCCTGCCGCGCAGAGTGCGCTGTGGCAGGCCGACTGGACCATCACGCCGCAGAGCAACCGCATGGGATTGCGCCTGCAGGGCCCGGCACTCGCACGCCGGCCCGAGCGCAGTGCCGATCTGCTGTCGCACGGCGTGGTGCCGGGCGTGATGCAGGTACCGCCGGGCGGCCAGCCGATCGCGCTGATGAGCGATGCGCAGACCACCGGCGGCTATCCGAAGATCGGCGTGGTGATCGGCGCCGACCTGTGGCGGCTGGCGCAGGTACCGCTCGGCGCCTCGGTTCGCTTCGTGCGGGTCACGCTGGCGCAAGCCGCCGCCGCGCAGGCCGAGCTGGACCGCTATCTGCGGCAGATCGACCAGGCCCTGCGATGGCAGAGCGATGGCATGGTGATCGCTACCCGACGACGTACGCAGACGCGCGCCGTGGCCTAGTCCCAAAGCCGGCCGCATGACGCGGCGATCGCGGCATCGACGACGATGCGCGACGCGCGGCACATGCCCCCAACACAAGGAGATGCTGATGCAAATCGACCTCAACGCCGACCTCGGCGAAGGCTGCGGCAACGACGAAGCGCTGCTCGCGCTGATCAGTTCGGCCAATATCGCCTGCGGCTGGCACGCCGGCGATGCCGCCACCATGCTGCAGACCGTCAAGTGGGCGCTGGCCAACCGCGTCGCCATCGGCGCGCACCCGAGCTTTCCTGATCGCGACAACTTTGGCCGTACCGAGATGCAGCGCGACCCCGAGGCCGTTTACGCCGACGTGCTGTACCAGATCGGCGCGCTCGATGGCATCGTCCGGGCACAGGGCGGCAAGCTGGCCCATGTGAAGCCGCATGGCGCGCTCTACAACATGGCCGTGCGCGACGCAAAGCTGTGCGAGGCCATCGTGCGCGCGGTACGCGACTACGATGCCGACCTCGTGTTCTTCGGCCTCGCCAGCAGCCAGATGATCACCATGGCGCGCGAGGCCGGCCTGCGCGTGAAGGAAGAAGTGTTCGCCGACCGCGGCTACAACCCCGATGGCACGCTGGTCAAGCGCGGCACGCCGGGTGCGCTGCACGACGACGAGCAGGTCGCCCTCGACCAGACGCTGACCATGGTGCGCGAGCAGCGCGTGCGCGCCATCGACGGCACCTATGTCCCCATTCGCGCCGAAACCGTGTGCCTGCACGGCGATGGCGCTCACGCGCTTGCCTTTGCGCGCCGCATCCGGGAACGGCTCGGCGCGGAGGGCATTGCCATCCGGGCCGGCGACTGACGGGGACTCCCCGCACGTGCCGGCATCGATCCATCACACTCTACCTGGTGTTCCTCATGGAATCGGCTGTCAATCTTTGGCCCCTGCTCGGGGTCGGTGTCATCATCCTCGGCTTCGTGCTGCGCTTCAATCCGATGATGGTGGTGGCAATTGCCGCCATCGTCACCGGCCTGGCCGCGTCGATGCCGCTGATGCAGATCTTCGCGGCGATCGGTACCGCTTTCGTCAAGGCGCGCAACCTGCCGCTCATCATCCTGCTGCCGCTCGCGGTGATCGGGCTGCTCGAGCGTCACGGCCTGCGCGAGCACGCCCAGGCGTGGATCTCGCGCATCGCCTCGGCCACGGTGGGACGCCTGCTGATCGTCTACCTGGCCGTGCGTGAGATCACCGTGGCGCTGGGACTGACCAGCCTCGGCGGCCATCCGCAGATGGTGCGTCCGCTGCTGGCCCCGATGGCCGAAGGCGCGGCCGAGAACCGCTTCGGTCAACTGCCGGAACCGGTGCGCCAGCGCGTGCTGGCATTCTGCGCCGCCACCGACAACGTGGGGCTGTTCTTTGGCGAAGACATCTTCGTCGCGTTTGGCGCCATCGCGTTGATGCACACCTTCCTGCTGTCGTCGAACATCGACGTCGAGCCGCTGCATATCGCGGTATGGGGCATTCCCACCGCGATCTGCGCCTTCCTGATCCACTCCGTGCGCCTCAAGCGCCTGGATGGCTGGCTGGCGCGCGAGCTGGGCGGCAAGGTGGCGGTTCCGACCGGCATGCCGGCCACGGCAGGCGAGAGCGAGTAAGGAGCCAGACATGATCGTATCCATCGAATATCTCTACTGGCTCGCCGGGTTCGTGCTCGCCATCACGGCGCTGATGACGTTCACCGACAAGCACCATCCGCGCCGCCTGTCCACCGGCCTGTTCTGGCTGCTCTACGCCATCATCTTCCTGATCGGCGACAAGCTGCCGCCGGCCATCGTCGGCATCGGCGCGGTCGTCATGGCGCTGATCGCCGGCTTTGGCGGCGTAGGCCATGGCAAGCATGCGAGCCTGCCGGAAGCGGAACGCCGCGCCAGCGCGCGTCGCCTTGGCAACAAGCTGTTCGTGCCGGCGCTGCTGATTCCGCTGGTGACCGTGCTCGGCACGGTGCTGTTCAAGGACGTCAAGCTTGCGGGCGTGCCGTTCCTCGATCCCAAGAACGTGACCTTCGTCTCGCTCGGCATCGGCTGTATCCTCTCGCTGGCCGTGGTGTGCTGGCTCACGCGCGATACGCCGGCGCAGGGCATGCGCGAGTCGCGCCGCCTGATCGAGTCGCTGGGCTGGGCGCTGGTGCTGCCGCAGATGCTGGCGATGCTCGGCCTGGTGTTTGCCGACGCTGGCGTGGGCAAGGCGGTGGCGCACCTGACCACCGCGTACATCAACATGGACTACAAGCTGGTGGCCGTGGTGGTGTACTGCGTCGGCATGGCGCTGTTCACGGTGATCATGGGGAACGGCTTTGCCGCCTTTCCGGTGATGACGGGTGGCGTCGGCGTGCCGATCCTGGTCGGCATGTTCCATGGCAACCCGGCCGTGATGGCGGCCATCGGCATGTTCTCGGGCTACTGCGGTACGCTGATGACGCCGATGGCGGCCAACTTCAATATCGTGCCGGCCGCGCTGCTCGAACTGAAGGACAAGAATGCCGTGATCCGCGCGCAGGTACCGACCGCGCTCGGCATCCTGGTCGCCAATATCGCCCTGCTGTACTTCCTGATGTAACGGCAAACCTGTTACGCCAAACCGAGCACACCACACCAAGCCAGAGGAACCGTCATGCGCACCGTGCTGCTTACCGGCTTTGAGCCATTCGACAAGGAACCGGTCAATCCGTCCTGGGAGGCGGTGCGCGCGCTCGACGGCGAGCGCGCTGGCGACGACGCGATCGTCGTCGCGCGCCAGTTGCCGTGCGTGTTCGGTGCCGCCATCGCCAGCATGGAGGCGTTGCTCGACGACCTCAAGCCCGCGCTCGTGATTGCGGTCGGCCAGGCTGGCGGCCGCACCGAGCTGTCGATCGAGCGCGTCGCCATCAATGTCGACGATGCGCGCATCGCCGACAACGCGGGCGCGCAGCCGATCGACGCCACTATCGCCACCGACGGACCGGCCGCGTACTTCGCCACGCTGCCGATCAAGGCGATGGTGCGCGATCTGCGCGCGGCGGGCGTGCCGGCGCTGGTGTCGCAGACCGCCGGCACCTTTGTCTGCAACCACGTGTTCTATGGCCTGATGCACGCGCTGAAGCGGCGGGGCCTGACCGGTACGCGCGGTGGCTTTATCCACATCCCGTACCTGCCCGAGCAGGCCGCGCGCCACCCGGGCGCACCGAGCCTGGCGCTCGACACGCTGATCCGCGGCCTGCGCGTGGCGGTGAAAACCGCGCTGGGCACCGACACCGACGTGCGCGAGCAGGGCGGCCAGCTCCACTGAGCGTCTCCCGGACGTCCACCGGGCGTCCACCGGGCGCGGGGCTCAGGTGTGTCCGCTCGGCCCACCCGGGCGCCTGCTCAGGGCGTGCCCTCCGGCTTGTGGTCGTGGCGCTCCGTCGCCGCCGCCACCGCACGCGCGGTGGCGCGCCGCTGCGCGCGGCGCTGCAGCTTGCGGCGCAGCGTGACCTGTTCCAGCCGCCAGATCACATAGCAGAACGCGAGGAACGGCCAGAACCAGCCCAGCCACTGCGCCAGGCTGTTGAAATGAATGAAGCGGCCCATGCGCCAGCCCTGTTCGGAGATCCACGCATAGGGATTGGACGGCAGCACATTGGTCAGCACCACCAGGGTGCCCAGCGCCAGCATCGCCAGCACCGCGCGCAGCCAGCGTGGCAGGCGCAGAAAGAGCACCAGCAGCAGCGAACTCGTCAGCAAGGCCAGGCGGCCGCCTTCCGATAGCCAGTTGAACGAGTTGTCCTCCGGAAACTGCAGTTCCGCCACCGCCGCCTTGATCAGCAGCGCGGCCGCCAGCAGGCCCGCCAGGATGCGCAGCATCGGCGCGGAGCGCCGCATCGCGAGCGAGGCGAACAGCCCGGTGCCGAGCCAGCTGCTGGCGGTGACCAGCGTTTCCAGCATGAGCTGGCTCTGCATGTCGTCGGGCCGCAGGCCGATGATGTCCTGCCAGGTCAGGATGGACGGGAACAGCACCTGCAGCCACGCCATCGGCCACGAATCCGGATCGGTCAGCCATTCGCGCACCACGCCCCCCATGCCGAACAGATGCTCCTGCGGAAACACCTGCGCAAACGGCCACAGCATCAGCAGGATGATGGCGAAGCTGGCATGCGGCTCGAACCACGCCATGCGCCAGCGCGTCAGCACGCCACGGTCGAGCAGCGCGGCACTGAACGGCGCGATGATCGCCGCCCCGAGCAGCGCCCCGAGCGCATTGGTGATCAGGTCGATATTCGACGGGATGCGATTGGGCAGCCAGGTCTGCAAGGCTTCCATGACCGCCGACAGCAACGCGCCCGCCACCAGCGCGATCAGCGTGGCGCGCGCGCCCGAGATGCGCGGATGGAGCGCCAGCACCACCAGCGCGCCAAACGGGCAATAGCCGAGCACGTTGGTGATCAGGTCGAACTCGGTGACGTAGCGTGGCTTGGGTGCGTTCAGGAAGGCAAACGGCGAGATGCCGTTATCGACCCAGCCCGAGAATGGATAGAGGCTGGCGTACACCACCAGCAGCGTGAAGCAGATCAGGCCGACGCGCGCGAGCGGCGAATGGCGCGGCAGCCAGCCATCGAGCTCGGGCTGGCGCGGCTGCAGCGGCGGGCTTGGGGGCGGCGTTGGGGCGATGCGCGCCATGACGATTCCTGGAATGCCGGGGTGCCGACCACCGCGTCAGGGGCGCGGCGCCGCTGGCCGCGGTGGCGTGGTGGCCGGATTGACGGGCGGGGCCGAGGCGGCCGCGCCGGTCGCGCCATGGTTGTTGCGGTCGAGTGGGAGCGTGGCCGCCCAGTCGAGGATGGCCGCGATGACGGCATCGGTGCTGGCCGCGAGCGCACGTACGCCGCCGGCGCCGTCGGCGCTGGGCGCGGGCTGTTCGGCGACGAAGGTCTTCTGGCCGATCAGGCCCCGATGGAAGACCGTCACGCGCGCGCGCACCAGGCCGCGGCTCGAGGTCGCACTGTCGAACACCTGCTCGAAGGCGAGCAGGTCGACCTTGATCGCCGGCACCGAGGTGTCGCCGTACCAGTTGAGCGACCCGCGCGAGGCCACGGCCTCGCGCAGGCGTTCGTCGAACAGGCGCGGCGCGGGCTCCACCCACCGCTGCGTGGCGTAGGCCTGCAGCCGCTGCGCCTGCGCATACTGCAGGCGATAGTAGAGCGCGCTGCCTTCCATCCACTCGGGCCCGTCGGTCTGGGCCACGCGCAGCTTGGGCAGCGGTGCCGGTGGCTGTGCGGGCGACGCGGCGAGCGGGCCGAGGTCATAGGTGGTCATCGGCGTGCCGGAAGACAGCACGCTGCACCCGCCGAGTGCGAGCAGGGCGGCAAGCACGGTCGTCAGGGCGGCGGAGCGGAGCGGAATGGCGATGGTCTTCACGGCGGGCTCTCGGTTCGATGGACGGGGCGTGGACAACATGGAGGATCAGGGGGCGCGGAAGCCGGACTCGCCGGGGCCGGGCACCGGTTCCGGGCCACCGAACAGCACGCTGTTGGGGCGATCGCCGAACTGCCCGGCGGCGCGGTCGATGCTGCGTACGGTCTGGCGGGCATCGCGCGCGAGGCCGGTAATCTGCGGCAGCGTTTCCTGGTTGATGGTGCCGGCGGCGGCCTGGACCGAGTCGGCGGCGCCTTGCAGGTTGGTGCCGACGCTGTTGACGGTGCGCATCACGGTGCCGTTGGGGCTGGCGAGCTCATCGGTCAGGCGGCGCGCCGAGGCCAGCGTGGCGTTGAGGTTCTCGACCGCCTGCGGCAGCTTGTCGGCGGCCGGCTGCAGCGTACGCGACAGCCTGGAATAGTTCTCCGCGGTTTCGTGCACCGAGCGGATCGCGGCCATCAGTTCGTCGCGGTTGGTGGTCTGGAACATCTCGTTGAGCGAGGTCATCAGCGTCTCGGTCTGCGTCAGCAGCGAGTCGCCGCGCTTTTCGAGTTCCTCGAAGAAGCCCGGCCGCATCACGATGCGCGCCACTTCGCGCTGCGAGGTATGGAGCGGCGGCGAGCTGGCGCCATTGCCTTCCTCGCGCGCGGTATCGTCAAGCTGCACGTAGGCAATGCCGGTCACGCCCTGGAAGCCGAGCGTGGCGTACGTGGTGCGCGAGATCGGCGTGTCCTGGTTGACGCTGATGCGCACGATGATCTGGCCCGGTACCTGCGGGTCGAAGCGGATCGACACCACCTTGCCGACGTCGAGGCCGCGGTATTTCACGTCGGCGCTCGGCTGCAGGCCGTTGACGGTGGAGCGCGTGATCAGGTCGTACGGTACGCGCACGGCGTGGTCGCTGCTGAACCAGAATACGGACACCAGTACCAGCACGGCCAGGCCGATGGTGAATACGCCCGCGAGAAAGGCGTTCGACTTGTTTTCCATCAGGCTTCTCCAGATGACGTGCGCGCGGCGCCGGCGCCCGCATCGTGTGCGGGTGGCAGCGCCTGCATGGCGCGCTGGGCGCGTTCGCCCAGGAAATATTCGCGAATGAACGGATGATCGACCTCGATCACCTCGCGGATGGGCGCGGCGGCCAGTACCTTGTGATCGGCCAGCACGGCCACGCGGTCGGACAGCGCCACCAGCGTGTCGAGGTCGTGCGTGATCATCACCACGGTGAGGCCCAGTTCATGGTGCAGCTCGCGGATCAGCGCGACGTAGTCGTCCGAGGCCATCGGGTCGAGCCCGGCGGTGGGTTCGTCGAGGAACACGAGTTCGGGTTCCAGGGCCAGGGCACGGGCCAGCGCCACGCGCTTGATCATGCCGCCCGAAAGATCGGCGGGCATCTTGTCGGCATCCTTGGCCGACAGGCCCACGAGTTGCAGCTTGAGCAGCGCGGCCTGGCAGATCAGGTTGTCCGGCAGCGCGCGCAGCTCGCGCAGCGGCAGGGCGACATTGTCGATCACGGACAGCGCCGAGAACAGTGCGCCACGCTGGAATTGCAGGCCCCAGCGGTTGCGCAGCGCCTGCAGCTGCGCCGGTCGCAGCTTGGCGGGAAACTCGCCGAAGACCTTGATGGTGCCCGAGGTCGGGCGTTCGAGGCCGACGATCTGGCGCAACAGCACGGTCTTGCCGGTGCCGGAGCCGCCGACGATCGACAGCACCTCGCCGCGGTAGACATCGAGGTCGAGCCCGTCGTGCACCACGGCGTCGCCGAAGCGCTTGACCAGATTGCGGACTTCGATGATGGCCTCGGGCTGCCGGCCTGGCGTGGGGGCGTTCACAGTCCGATGTCCTTGAACAGGATGGCGATGATCGCGTCGGCGATGATCACCACGGTAATCGAGGTGACCACCGAGGCCGTGGTGCCTTCGCCCAGGCTTTGCGTATTGGGTTTGATGCGCAGGCCGAAATGACACGCGGTCAACGCGATCAGCATGCCGAACACCGCGCCTTTGCCGAGGCCGAGCCAGAGATTGGCCACCGGCACCGCATCGGGCAGCTGGCGCAGGAAGTACGAGAAGCTGATGCCGAGTTGCAGCTTGGCGGCGACCATGCCGCCGAGCAGCGCCATCAGGTCGGTCCATGCCACCAGCAGCGGCATCGATATCGCCAGCGCGAGGACGCGCGGCATGATCAGCCGGAAGCCGTGCGAGATGCCCATCACGCGCATCGCGTCGAGTTCCTCGGTGACGCGCATCACGCCGATCTGCGCGGTGATGGCGGAGCCCGAGCGGCCGGCGATCAGGATGGCCGCCAGCACCGGGCCGAGCTCGCGGATCACCGCCATGCCGAGGATGTTGACGATAAAGGTGCTGGCCCCGTATGTGCGTAACTGGTTCGAGGACAGGTACGACAGCACGATGCCGATCAGAAAGCCGACCAGCGCCGTGATCGCGAGCGCCTTGTAGCCGATGCTGTAGATATTGGCCGAGATCTCGCGCCAGGGACCGCGCTGCGGCATGCGCAAAAAGCGCAGCAGGTCGAACGTGAGCTGGCCGAGCATGGTGACGCCGTTGGCCAGCTGCATCAGCAGCGATAGCACCCCGGCGCCGAAGATCGTGATCGGGTTGAAGCGTTCGACCATCCGCTTGCGCCAGCCTTCGGTGCGCAGGCTCGCGACGCGTTCGAACACGCGCCGCTGGCCGTCGTCGGCGGTCAGCCGTTCGGGGAGCTTGCCTTGCCACGCCTGCCAGATCAACTGCGCGCCGATATGATCGAGCCGTCCCACGCCGGCGAGGGACCAGTCGGCTTGCTCCGGTGCATCCGCCAGTTTCCTGAGCTGCGCGCGCAGGCCGCGCGCTTCGCGGCAGGCGGCCAGCGCGAGCGCGGTCCAGTCTCCCTGCAACTGGATACGGCACGATCCATCCTGGCGCGTGATGTCGATAGCGGGCGTCGTCGGGCTGTCCAAAAGAAATGCTGCCGGTGTGATGGGTGAGTCCCGATTCTATGCTACCGATCCGGCCATGGCGATGAGACATCCTCTGACACGGTCACGGGGGAAAGGGTGATTGCCATTGGCGCCAGACCGTGGGCTGGCGAGGCGCGCGGCTACAATGCATGCCTGTCCACGCCTGCGTGGCTCCCTAGCCTCTGACGTCGCGCGCGCCCATGGATTCCCGTCCGCGCGATATCTATTTTCCGCTTTGCACGGTTATGTCCGACCTTCCCGCCTCCCTGCCATCCTGGCGCATCGATGCTGCCGCCCTGCATGCGGCGCTCGCCGGCCCTGCGCGTGGCTGGGCGGTCGAGCTCGTGGATGAGACCGGCTCGACCAACGCCGATCTCGTCCAGGCGTGCCGGACGGCCGCATGGACGGAGGCGGCCATGGTGCGCCTGACCTACCGCCAGACTGCCGGCCGTGGCCGCCTGGGGCGGCCCTGGCAGGGGCAGGCCGGGCTGACGTTTTCGGCGGCGCTGCCGCTGCCGGTCCCCGCCCCGCGGCTGGCGGGGCTGAGCCTTGCGGTCGGCCTCGCCGTGGCCGAAGCGCTCGACGATTGCGCGGTGGGCGTTCATGTCGGGGGGCCGGCGCCACCGATACGCGCCCCGCCACGGCCGGGGCGCGAGACGCGGTGCCGGCAGCGCCCGCTGCCCCCGCTGCCCCCGCTGCCGCGCCGGGCGCGCGCGTTCGCCTCAAATGGCCCAACGACCTGCAGCTCGACGGGCGCAAGCTGGCCGGCATCCTGATCGAGGCGGTGCCGGCGGGGCCGGGGCGGGTCTGGGCGGTGGTCGGTATCGGCCTCAATCTGGTGCGCGATGCCGCGATGGAGGCCGCACTGGGCCGCACGCTCGCCGGCGCCGGCGAGCTGTTTGCCGGCGGGTTCGACATGCGGCGCGATCCGACGCGCATCCTGGCGGCCATCCTGAACCGGCTGGCCGCCATGCGGGAAATCTTCGTGGCCGAGGGGTTTGCGCCAATGGCGGCGCGCTGGTCCGCGCGCGATGCCTATCGCGACGAGCCCGTGCGCCTGCTGCAGGATGGCGCGCTGCTGGCCGAGGGCCTGGCGCGTGGTGTCGATGGCGATGGCCACCTGCTGCTGGAGACCGACGCGGGCCTGCAGACGATTGCCAGCGGTGAACTGTCGCTGCGCGGAGCCGCGGCATGAGCGCGCTGCTGATCGATATTGGCAATACGCGGCTCAAGTGGGCGTGGTGCCCGCAGGCGGGGACGCTGCCGTTGCCGTGGCAGGACAGCGGCGCGGTGGTCCATGGGGGCGCCGCCGCGGTGGCCGCCGACGCTCGCGCCGGTGCCGATGCTGACGCCGCCAACGCCGCCAACGCCGCCAACGCCGCCGATCCTGCCGCTGCCGCCGCTGCCGCCGATGCCGCCGACCGCGCGCTCGCCGGCCTGGCCGAGCGCTGGCGCGGGCTGGCGGGCGCGGACGTCCCGCGGGTGTGGATTGCCAATGTGGCCGGCGCGGCGGTCGCCGCGCGGGTGGAAGCCCAGCTCCGGCGCGCGTTCGGCGCGGCGGTCACGCTGCAATGGGTACGCACGGGCGCGTCCCATGGCGACCTCGTCAACGGCTATCGCGAGCCGACCCAACTGGGTGTGGACCGCTGGGTCGGCGCCATCGGCGCGCATCGCTGGCTGCCGCGCGAGAATCTGCTGATCGTGACCGCGGGCACCGCGACCACGCTCGATATCGTCACGCTCGGCGCGGGCGCGGCAGGCACCGGTCAAGACGACCCCGGCGGCAACGGCCTCGGCGGCGATGCCCATGCCCGACATACCCAGGGCGGACATGCCCAGGCCGGCGGCGCCCGGTTCTCCGGCGGGCTGATCCTGCCCGGCCTCGCTCTGATGCTGCGCGCGCTGGCGCGCAATACGGCGCAATTGCCGGCGCTCGACGTGCCGGACCTTGCGCCGGCCATCGCCGCGACGACCCAGCGCGCGTTGGGCGCCGACAACACCGAGGATGCCATTCTCGCGGGCTGCCTGGCGGCCCAGACCGGCGCCATCGAGCGTACCTGGCGCGCGCTTGCGGCCGCGCACGGAAGCGGGGCGCCACTCCGCTGCCTGCTGTCGGGCGGGGCGCGCCACGCGCTCGCGGGCGCACTCGCGATGCCGGTCGAGATGCACGATAATCTCGTGCTGCTTGGTCTGCATGCGATGGCGTTCCCGCGCTGAACCCCCGCGCGCTGGCGCCTGAAGCTGACGCCTGAAGCTGACGCCTGAAGCTGGCATCGGTGTCGGCCTCGGTGGCAGCATCGCCATCAACGTGACAGGATCTCGGCGAGGCCGTGCGTGGAGCCCGGCCGAATTGCCATGCCGGCCGCGGCCGCAAGCTGACCGATATCCTCAACTTCAACCCGGCGATCGCGCCCGCTTCAGAACCTATCGATGCCTAACAAGGGCCTGACCGTACTGCTGCTGATCCTGCTGGCCGTCAACGTCTTGCTGCTGGCGGCGGTGTTCGGCGCCTTCGGCCCCGAGCCGCTGGCCGGCTGGATGGAGAGCCCGCGCGAGCCGCAGCGCGTGGAGCAGCAGGTGCGCCGCGAGCGCATGGAGCTGCTGCCGCAAAGCAATGCCGGGAGTCGTCCGGCCGCGCCGCGCGCGGCGGTGCCGGCGAGCGTGACGCTCGCTGCCGCGCATGCCGCGGAAGCCTGTCTGGAGCTCGGCGGGCTCAGCACACTGGGCGCGGAGCGTGCCACGGCGGCGCTGGCACAGGTGCCGGTGGAAGGGTTCGCCCGCGAAGAGACACTGCGTTGGTGGGTCCATCTGCCCGCGCAGCCCACGCGTGAGCAGGCCGAGCGCAAGCTGGCCGAACTGCGCCGCCGCCATGTGACCGACGTGACCGTGCTCGCCAGCGGCTCGCCCGAGAGCCATACCGTGTCGCTCGGCCTGTTCCGCACGCGGGAAGGCGCCGAGCACTTCCTGGAGACCCTGCGCGGGCAGGGCGTGCGCACCGCGCTGATCAGCGACGCGCCGCGCGCGGTCTCGCGCCAGTGGTTGCGCGTGCGCCATGTCGACGATGCCATGCGCATCCGCATGGAAGCCGTGCGCCAGCGCCTGGGCGCGGAGGACTTGCAGGCCTGCACGCTGGCCAGCTGAAGCCGGCCGGTCAGCCCTGCGCGCGCACCTTGGTCAGGAGCTTGGTGGTCGAGCGATCGTGCAGAAAGGCAATCGCGTACGCCTCGCCGCCCCAGCTGCGCACCAGCCGGGTTTCCTCGAGCGTGTCGATATCGTAGTCGCCGCCCTTCACATAGATGTCCGGATGCACCAGCCGGATCAGTTCGACCGGGGTCTTCTCCCGGAACATCGCCACCAGGTCCACCGAAGCCAACGCCGCGAGCAGCGCCATGCGATCGCCCTCGTGATTGAGCGGCCGGTCATCGCCCTTGCCGAGCATCTTCACCGAGGCATCGCTGTTCACGCCCACCACCAGGCTGGCGCCCATGGCGCGTGCCTGCGCGAGGTACGTGGCATGGCCGCGATGCAGGATGTCGAACACGCCGTTGGTAAAGACCAGCGGGCGCGGCAAAGCGGCCACGGCGGCTTGCAGCGCGGCCACGTCGTCGGCGGGTACGAGCTTGGATTCGAAAGCGGGAGCGGTCATGGGGAGAGACAGGAAACCGGGCAGGCGCCAGCATAACCGAGGACCTGCTGCCTCTGCCGCCGTGGACGGGAGAGGAGGGCACGGGGCGCTGGGCGCGCCCCGGTGGGACGTCAGGCCTGGGCAGCGCCCTGCAGGCTGGCGTTGAGTTCCTTGCGATAGCGGTTGAGATCCTGCACCGACTCGAACGTACGTTCGAACAGCAGCGACATGTTGTGCAGGATGCGCTCGATCACCTTCTTTTCCCAACCTTCGTCAAAGCGGATCTGCTCGTCGAGCCAATGCTCCAGCCAGTCCGGGTCGGGCAGGCGCGATTGCACGGTGTCGCGCGGAAACAACGCCTTGTTCACGTGCAGGTTGGTCGGGTGCAGCGGCTTTTCGGTGCGGCGCGCCGAGGCCATTAGCACGCCGATCTTGGCGAAGGCGGCGCGCGCGGTGTCGCCAAACTGGGCCAGGTACTTCTTCATGTACCGGAGGTAGGCGCCGCCATGGCGCGCCTCGTCCTGCGACAGCGTACGGTAGATATGCTTGATCACCGGCTCCGAGTGCCACTCGGCCGCGCGGCGGTACCAGTGATTCAGGCGGATCTCGCCGCAGAAATGCAGCATCAGGGTTTCCAGCGGCGGCGCCGGGTCGAACTCGAAGCGCACCGCGTGCAGCTCTTCCTCGGTCGGCACGAGGTCCGGACGGAAGCGGCGCAGGTACTCCATGAGCACGAGCGAATGCTTCTGTTCCTCGAAGAACCAGATGCTCATGAATGCCGAAAAGTCCGAATCGTGCCGGTTGTCGCGCAGGAACATCTCGGTGGCCGGCAGGGCGGACCACTCCGTGATCGCATTCATGCGAATGGTCTGGGCCTGGTCGTCCGTCAGCAGGCTGGCGTCGAAGTCATCCCAGGGGATGTCCTTGTCCATATGCCAGCGGACCGATTCCAGCGATTTGAACAGTTCGGGGTAGAGCATGGTAAGCCTTTGAAATTACGGGCGGATTCTACCAGATGGGAATCATTCTCGAATCTTTTCTCTCATCCCTTTTTAGCTGGGATGCGATGAATTGCAACCGCGTTCGACGCTTTTGTGCCCCTGTCTTGACAGGTTTTGGAAAAGTCATTGCGTAAAGTGGCGCAACTGCTATGCGCCGCGCAGTGTGCCATATTCCGGGCCAGCCGCCGCGCTCAAACGTCCAGCGTGGCCGGTTGGTCGGGCGCGGGGACGGGTGCGGTGCCCGGCACTACGCCGTAGAGAAAGGCCGCGATCTCGTCGGCCTGCGCTTCCGCGTCGCGCTCGCCCAGCGCCAGCAGCGCCTGTGTAAACGCCGGTTCGAACAGCAGGTAGCTGGCAAAGGCCGCACCGCGAGCCTCGGTGCCGCCAAGCGGGGCCAGCAGCGCACGTACCGTGCGCGGCAGCCGGCCGATATGCGCGGCGGCAATCGCCTCGATCGGTTCGCTCGGGGCGATGGTCATGACTTCGACCGGACGCCAGCCTTCGGCGTCGCCGGCCATCTCGGGCATGCGCGCGAGCAGCCGGTTGATATGGGAAAGCCGCTCGATATCGGCCTGCAGGCCATCGAGGAAGATGCTCGCCAGCGCCTGTCCACCGACCTGCGCCAGCGACGGATAGCCGCCCGCCGGCACGGTGTCGTACCAGCCCGGGCGCTGGCGCGACGCCGCGCCAATGGCGAGGATGCGCGAGGCACCGAGGTGGATCGCCGGCGACAGCGGCGACATCTGCCGCATGGTGCCGTCGCCGAACCATTCGTGGTGGCCGTCGAGCTCGAGCGGCACCGACGGAAACAGGAACGGGATGGACGAGGAGGCCAGCAGATGGTCGACGCCGATGCGCGCCTCCACCGCCAGGCGCTGGCTGCGATGCCAGGCCTGGATGCGCCGGTGCGACTGGTAGAACGTGACGTGGCGCCCGGTCGTGTACGACAGCGCGGTCACGGCAAACGCGTGCAGCACGCCGGTATCGAGGCTGGCCTGGATACGCTCGGCGTCGAACAGCTCGCCCAGCATGCCGCCCAGCGGGGCGTTGTCGAATAGCGCGCGCGGTGCGTGGCGCGTGGCCCAGCCGAAGGCGAGCGATGACAACCATCTGGCGCCGGACACGCCCACGCGCAGCACGTCCGTGCGGTACACGTCGTCGGTGTGGATGCCATGCCAGAGCGCCGCCAGGCTGTCGGTGGCGGCCTGGAAGTCGGCGGCACCGATCGACAGGCCGGCGCCATTGACCGCGCCCGCGGAGGTGCCGGCGACGATGCCGAACGGCAGCGGGCCGCGCGCCAGGCCATGCCGGGCCGCGATGCGCGCGATACCGGCCAGCACTCCGGCCTGGTAGGCCGCGCGCGCGCCGCCGCCCATCATGATCAGCGCGGTATGCTGGCGCCGCGCGGCGCGCGCCGAGGCGACAACCCTCGACTGGGTGCCCGCTGGCACCGAGGTCGGGGGCGTGGTTGGCTGCGTGGTCACGCGGTATCGTCGCCGCCGGACGTATCGCGCCCGGGCCGCGGCGCCTTCGCTGGCGCGCCACGGGTGGCCTGCCGGGAGGTCGCCGGTTTGGTGCGCGCGGATGTTGGCGTCGCCGTTTTAGACGAGGTCGTGCCGGTGCCGGACCTGGCCGCGGTTTTCTTCGCGGCCGCCTTGCCAGCGGCCGCCTTGCCCATGCCGCCCTTGCCCGTGCGCGTCCCACCCTTGCCACTCGCCTTGCCACGCCCCTTGGCGGGCTGCGCCGTGCCGCGCGCATCCGGGCTGGACGCGGGCTGCGCGCTGGCTTTGTCCGTGGCGGCCCCGGTACCAAAGCCGCCCAGGTTGCCGAACGGTGCGATGCTGGCCGCCGCCGCGCTGCTCGCGATCTGGTTGAACTGCTGCTGCAGCAGGTTCCACCAGAGCGCGGCGTTGGGCGGCAGCGCGTCGCCGCCGGCCTCCGTACCCGAACCAGCGCTCGCGCCCGAGCCTGTGCCTTCCTCGCCGGCAGCCGCCGCGGCGTCTGCCGGCGCTTCGTCGTCGGGCAAGGCCTCGGTGTTGTCGTCGTCGGCCGCGCGGTCGTCAGCCGCGTAGTCGTAGTCCTCGTCCTCTTCCTCCGCATCCATCGCCCCCACGTCCTCGGGTTCGTGTCCCGGCATGGCAAAGGTGTGGTGATGCGGCGCGGCACTGGGCGCGTTGGCGGCGCGCGCGACGTTTTCCATCGCGCTCTGCATGGCATCCGGCGAGAGCGCGTTGCCAAAGGTCTGCAGCGCCACCAGCGTGGCGCGCTGGACCTCGAGGCCCTGGATGGTGGTGCGCAGCAGGTTGGTATTGAGCTGGAGCCAGCTCTCGACGGCCTTGAGGTCGTGGATGCGCTTGTCCACCTCGTCGAGGTCCATCGGCGGCGTCATGGCCTGCAGGCCCGGCATCAGGCCGCCCGGCATGCCGCTGCCGCTGCCCCAGAGATTGCGCAGGAACTCGAAGCCATTGGTGAAATCGGGGATCTGTCCAAACATGGTTGCGCACTCCCTCGTCAAAGGCGTTACTTGAATTCGGGCGGCCGCTTCTGCCGCAGGCTGGCCATGCCCTCGTGCACGTCCGGGCCGGCAAAGCCCATGAATTCGAGCGCCAGCGAGGTATCGAACGCGGGGCCGGCCATGCGCAGCCAGTTGTTGAGCGCGTACTTGGTCCAGCGGATCGCCGTCTGGGATCCCGCCGCCAGCCGGTTGGCCACCTCGAAGGCCTTGGCCACCAGCGCCTGCTCGTCCACCGTCAGCGACACCAGGCCGATCCGCTCGGCTTCCTCGCCGCTGACCGACTCGCACAGCATCAGATAGTACTTGGCCTTGGCCATTCCGCACAGCAGCGGCCAGACGATGGCCGCATGGTCGCCCGCGGCCACGCCAAGCCGGGTATGGCCGTCGACGATGCGCGCGTCGCGCGCCGCAATCGAGATATCCGCCAGCAGGCCCGCCACCAGTCCGGCACCGACGGCCGGCCCGTGCATGGCCGAGACCACCGGCTTGTCGCAGTTGATCAGGTTGTAGACCAGATCGCGCGCTTCGTGCCAGACGCGCGTGCGGGTACCGAAATCGTTGGCCATCTCCTCCACCAGGCCAAGATCGCCGCCGGCCGAGAAGCCCTTGCCTTCGCCGCGGATCAGCGCCACGCGGATGTCGGGATCGGCCGACACATCGCGCCAGATCTCGGCCAGCTCGCGGTGCATGCCGGCGTCCGCCGTGGCCAGCTTGCGGTTGGCGGACTGCGCGGCGCCCATGACGATCTCGAGGATCGGGCCATGGCGGCGCAGTGTGAGGGCACGATAACGCTCGAAGCGCGGAGGGAGGGTGCTGTCGGTGCTGCCGTGGCTGTCAGGGCTGTCGGTCATGGGGCGTCGCGGGTCGGGAGTGAGGGACCGGACGGATAATCCCCGACCGGGCGGTCGGGCAATTATAGGCAGCGACGCCCCCGGATGCGAACCGGCCCGAACTTGCCGGTCAGGACGCGGCTACCGCCTGGTCGATCGCGCCGAAGATCGACTGGCCTTGCGCGTCGAACATCTCGATGCGCACCGCGTCGCCGTATTTCATGAATTCGGTCACGGGTTTGCCGCCCTCGATCGTTTCGATCATGCGCTGCTCGGCGATGCAGCAGTAGCCCTTGCTGCGATCGACGTTGGAAATGGTGCCGGACCCGACGATGCTGCCCGCGCGCACATTGCGCGTCTTGCAGATATGGGCGATCAGCTGGCCAAAGTCGAACACCATGTCGGTGCCGCACTCGGGCGCGCCGACCTTGCGGCTGTTCCAGTGCACGATCATCGGCCGATGCACCTTGCGTTCGCGCCAGGCCTCGCCGAGTTCGTCGGGCGTGACCGCCACCGGCGAGAACGCCGTGGCCGGCTTGCTCTGGAAGAAACCAAAGCCCTTGCCGAGCTCGGCAGGAATCAGGTTGCGCAGCGACACGTCGTTGGCCAGCATGATCAGGCGGATGCTGTCGCCGGCCTGCTCGGGCGTCGCGCCCATGCGCACGTCGCCGGTGATCACCGCCACCTCGGCCTCGAAGTCGATGCCCCATGCCTCGTTGCGGCAGACGATATCGTCCTGCGGGCCGAGGAAGTCGTCCGAGCCGCCCTGATACATGAGCGGATCGGTCCAGAACTCGGCCGGCATCTCCGCGCCGCGCGCCTTGCGCACGAGCTCGACGTGGTTCACGTAGGCCGAGCCGTCGGCCCACTGGTAGGCGCGCGGCAGCGGTGCCATGCAGTCCTTGGGCGCGAACGGAAACGGGTGGCGCGCGCGGCCCGCATTGAGGGCTTCGTAGAGATCCTGCAGTTGCGGCGAATAGAACGGCCAGTCGTCGAGCGCGGTCTGCAGCCGGGTAGCGATGCTGGTGGCGAAATGCGCGGTCTTGAGATCGCGGGAGACGACCACGAGCTGGCCGTCGCGCGAGCCGTCCTTGAGGGTTGCGAGTTTCATGCGGGATATCGTCGGCGGATGCGAATGGCCGGTAGTCTACCGGAGGTTAAAATCGGCAACTCTTACTCCCATGCCGGCAGGCTCATGACAGAACTGGAAGACGACGAATCCCGGTCGCGCGCGGGCATCCAGTCCATCGAGGTCGGCTTCCGCCTGCTGCAGGCACTGGCCGCCTCGCCGCGCGCGATGATGCTGCGCGACCTGGCCGCCGCGGCCGACATGCCGCCCGCCAAGGCGCACCGATACCTGGTCAGCTTCCAGCGCCTTGGCGCGGTGGCGCAGGACGCCGTCAGCGGCCGCTATGACCTCGGCCCGTTTGCGTTGCAACTGGGGCTGGCCGGACTGAACCGCCTCGACCCGGTCAGGAAAGCGCGGCCGATCCTCTCGCGGTTGCGCGACGAGATCGACCAGACCGCCGGCATCGCGGTCTGGGGCAACCAGGGGCCGACCATCGTCCATTGGGAGGAATCGAGCCATCCGGTCACGGTGAGCCTGCGGCTCGGCGATGTGATGCCGATGCTCAATTCCGCCACCGGCCGGCTGTTCGGCGCCTACCTGCCGCGGCAGAAGACGCTGCCGCTGATCGAACGGGAGCTCGCGCAGCGCTCCACCGGCCCCACGCTGGCGGAGTACGACGCGATCTGCGCCGACGTGCGCGCACGGGGGGCGGCCCGCACGCTGGGCGGCGTCCTGCCCGGCATCAACGCGCTGTCGACACCGGTGTTCGATGCCAATGGCCATCTGGCGATGGCGCTGATCGTGCTCGGCGCCGAAAGCGTATTCGATGCAGAATGGGGCGGTACGGTGGACCGCCATGTGCGCGACATCGCCCGACAGATCTCATCGGAACTCGGTTATCTTGGCGGCAGCCAGCCGGCCGGATCGCACGGCCAACCCTGAACCCGGCGACTCAAGCCCACCGGGCCCACCAGGCCCCCCAGGTCCACCACGACGCCCACCACCCACCCGGCGGCAGCGGCGCTGGCGCTGGGCTGCGGTGATCGCGTTCGTGCTCGTCGCGCACGGCCTGGTGTTGCTGGGCCTGGTGCGCATGCCGATGCCACCGGTGCCGGACCTGCCCGATGTGCCATCGCTGCAGGCCATCCTGATTCCGCCGCCCGCGCCACCCAAGCCGCCGCCGCCCAGGCCGCGTCCCGTGCCGCCGGCGCAGCCCACCCCGGTACCGGCCCCCCGGCCTGCCGCCGAGCCGGCGCCGGAGACGCCCCCACAGCAGGCACCCGCGCCGGCGCTGGCTACCGCGCCCACCGGCGAGATCGCGACCAACACCGGCAGCGGCGGCGCCGGCACCGCCTCCGCCGCGGCGGCCAGCGCGCCCGTAGCGCCCGCGCCAGCCGAGCCCCCGGCGCCTCGCTACACGGCGCCGCCGTCCGCCACGCTGCGCTACGCGAGCTTCGTCAACGGCGTGCAGAACCCCGATGGCCTGATCCGCTGGGAGCAGGATGGTGCGCATTACCGGCTGGCGGTGGAAACGCGCGTGCTGTGGTTCCGCTTTGCCTTCCAGAGCACCGGCGCCATGGGCGAGCGCGGGCTGGCTCCGGAGCGCTATGAAGAAAACAAGCGCGGCAAGGTGCAGGCCACGCGCATCGATCGCGCCGCCGGCGTGGTCGCGTTCGAGTCGCGCGGCAACCAGGTACCGATCACGGCCGACACCCAGGACCGTTTCAGCATCTTCCTGCAGCTCGTGGGCTGGGTGCGCGGCGATCCGCGGCGCTATGCCACCCCGGGCGTGACCGAGGCGTTCCATGTGGCCGACACCAGCGATCTGGAGCCGATCCAGGTGCAATACGTCGGCGAGGAGGACGTCGACCTCGGCAATGGCCAGTCCATGACCCGCACCAAGCATTTCGTACGCTTGCCGCGCCATCCCGGCGACAAGCGCCGCGTCGAGATCTGGCTGGCCCCGGCCCTGGGCTGGATGCCCGCGCGGCTGCGCCAGACCGAGCCCGATGGCACCCAGATCGATCTGATCTATCGTGGTACGGACGGGCGCTGATGTCAGTCAACGTCCGACAACAAAATCGGCGCGCGGGGATTGGTCAAGGGCGCGCCCATCGCCAACCATGGATACATCGGCACAGGAGAACGACATGAGCTCGTCAGCCTCGCCCTCGCAGCCTGCCCCGCATGGCTCCGCCCCGGAGGCGACCCGGCGCGTGCACGTGGGCGATATCGAACTGCAGGTCCGCATCGATGGCAACGACGGCCCCTGGGTCATCCTTGTCCACGCGCTCGGCGCCAACCTCACGTTGTGGGACGACACGGCGCGACATCTTGCCGCACGTTACCGCGTGGTGCGCTTCGACTTGCGCGGCCATGGCGGCAGCGGCGCGCCGGTCGGCGCCTACACCATGACAAGGCTGGCCGACGACGTGGCCGGCGTGATGGATGCGCTCGGCATCGCCCAGGCGCACCTGTGCGGCGTATCGGTGGGCGGCATGGTGGGCCAGGCCTTCGCGGTCCGGCACGGCGAGCGGCTGCTGTCGCTGACGCTGGTCGACACCATCAGCCATACGCCGCTGTCGGCGCACCCGATGTGGGCCAACCGCATCGGCCAGGTGGAGGCGCATGGCATGGCCGGCGTGGCCGATGCCACGCTCGAGCGCTGGCTGACCGCACCGTTCCGGGCGGCCCACCCCGACGAGGTCGAGCGCATTCGCGGCATGCTGCTTGGCACGCCGGAGCAAGGTTTCGTGGGGGTGGCGCAGGCCATCGTCGAGTTCGACCTCGTCAACGCATTGCCGCGCATCCACGTTCCGACACTGGTGGTGGTCGGCGCGGACGACCAAGGATCGCCGGTAGCCATGTCTGAATCGATCGCCCAGGCGATCCCCGGGGCGCGTCTGGTGGTGCTGCCCGATGCCGCGCATCTCTCGTTTATCGAGCAACCGCAGCGCTTTCATGAGGAGCTTGGCGCATTTCTCGGCCATGCGGCATGTGGCGGGCAGTGTGATATTCCGTAACGTGGGCGCGTTTGTTGCAACACACTGGTGCAAAGCGCTCAAGAAACTTGCCGGCGACGCCGATGCCCAAAAGAAAGAGGGAAGTTCACAAAGCGTGTGGACGGGCCCAGCGCCTACACTTGAATCACGGGCAACTACCCTCAGCTTGGAGGTGAAATCGCAACGCTCGGTCGTTTTTGCTTCGTCATTCGCAACAATCGATGGAACCGTTGCCAACCATGATGCCAGGAGGTAGTGCGATGCAAATGATCTACAACAGCGACAATTACTGCATTGTCGAGTTTGGAGCAGATGTCGAGCATGCGCCCCTTGCCTCGGGCGGCTTTGAGATTGTCGACAAGAATCAGAAACGCGAGATTTTTCTCGGTGGCCACATGGCCGAGACCTTCCGCGCGGACGTCAAGCGTCTGATCGAGTCGGAGCCGTCCGTCGAAGAGGTGGATGATTTTCTCGGCAAGTTCGACACCGTCATGAACAACCCGCTGGTCATGCATTAAACCGCGCATGCACTGAACGGCGGTCACGTGCCGGCACAAGAGGACGCCCGCATCGTTGCGGGCGTTTTTTGTGGCCGGCCTCTCAATACTGTTCCCACGGCAGCCCGTCGTGGCGCCAGCCATTGACCGTATTGCGATGGCGCTGCGTGTCCAGGTCACCCTCGAAGCCGTGCAGCACGTAGAAGACCGAGGTGAAGCCTGCGCCTTCCAGCGCGCGCGCCGCGGCACTGGAGCGGTTGCCGCTGCGGCAGATCAGCAGCACGGGCCGCGCCGACACGTGGCCGGCCAGCTTCTTGACGCCCTGCACGAAGTGCGGGTTGACCTCCCAGTCCGGCCCGTCGTTCCACGGCACGTTGTGCGCGCCCTTGGGGTGGCCGACGAACAGGTATTCCATTTCGCTGCGGCAGTCGATGAAAAGCGCATCGGGGTCCTGTTCGAGCAGTTGCTGCGCGTCGGCGGGATTCAGATGTTGCATGGCGCGATGACGGGGGCGTAGATCCGGAAACGGGAGCCCAGTGTAGTGCCGACCGCCCGCCAGCGGCAACCGCAAACCATTGACGCTACTGGTAAAATCGCCAGCTTACCCTTGCCATTCCGCCTCCGCCCCGGATTCCCATCATCATGAGTGCCGATTCCCAAGACGTGCGTTCCGACGTTCGCCCCGACGTCCGCCCCGACGTCCGCCCCGACGTCCGCCCCGACGTCCGCCCCGACGTCCGCCCCGACGTCCGCCCTTACACCCGTGCCGCGAACCTGCCGGCGCTGCTGCGCGAGCGCATCCTGATCCTCGACGGCGCGATGGGCACCATGATCCAGCGCTATCAGCTGTCGGAAGCGGATTACCGCGGCACGCGCTTCGCCGATCATCCCGTGGACGTCAAGGGCAACAACGAGCTGCTGCTGCTCACGCGTCCGCAGGTCATCAGCGAGATCCACGAGCAGTACCTCGCCGCCGGCGCCGACATCATCGAGACCAACACGTTCGGTGCGACGCGCGTGGCGCAGGAAGACTACAAGATGGCGCACCTCGCGTACGAGATGAACGTCGAGGCGGCCCGCCTCGCGCGCGCGGCCTGCGACAAGTACAGCACGCCCGCCAAGCCGCGCTTTGTCGCCGGCGCGTTCGGTCCCACGCCCAAGACCGCGAGCATTTCGCCGGATGTCAACGATCCCGGTGCGCGCAACGTCAGCTTCGAGGAACTGCGCGCGTCGTACTACGAGCAAGGCAAGGCGCTGCTCGAAGGCGGCGCCGACGTGTTCCTGGTCGAGACCATCTTCGACACGCTCAATGCCAAGGCCGCGCTGTTCGCCATCGACCAGCTGTTCGAGGACACCGGCGAACGCGTGCCGGTGATGATCTCGGGCACGGTCACCGATGCCTCGGGCCGGATTCTCTCGGGCCAGACCGTGGAAGCGTTCTGGAACAGCCTGCGCCACGCGCGCCCGGTCACGTTCGGCCTCAACTGCGCGCTCGGCGCGACGTTAATGCGTCCGTATGTGGCGGAACTGGCCAAGGTGTGCGACGTGCCCATCTCGTGCTATCCCAACGCGGGCCTGCCCAATCCGATGAGCGATACGGGCTTCGACGAGACGCCGGAGGTCACGTCGTCGCTGGTTGAGGAATTCGCGGCCTCCGGGCTGGTGAACCTCGTGGGCGGCTGCTGCGGCACCACGCCCGAACATATCGCCGCGATCGCCAGGCGCGTGGCCGACAAGCGCCCGCGTGGGTGGGCGAACTACGCTGAGCGTGCAGAAGCCTGATCGGGCCGGCCACCAACCGGAGACGACCATGTCGCGCATCGGCCAGATCACCATGTCGGAAAACCATGCATGGCCCGCCAGCCGCGCAGCATATCGGACTCGATCGCATTCGACGTGCATGCCGTCACTTCGACACGTGGGTCGAGCGCCTGCTGGCGCTCCCCGATCCTTGACACCATTGCCGCTCAACAAGATTCCAACATGACCACCGCCAATTTGCCCCCGCGCCCGATGCGCCTGTCCGGCCTCGAGCCGTTCACGATCGATGACGACACGCTGTTCGTCAACGTCGGCGAACGGACCAACGTCACCGGTTCCAAGGCGTTCGCGCGCATGATCCTGGCCGGCCAGTTCGACGAGGCGCTCGCGGTGGCCCGCCAGCAGGTCGAGAACGGCGCGCAGATCATCGACATCAACATGGACGAGGCCATGCTCGATTCGAAGGCCGCGATGGTCAGGTTCCTGAACCTGATTGCGTCCGAGCCCGATATCGCGCGCGTGCCGATCATGATCGACTCGTCCAAGTGGGAGGTGATCGAGGCCGGCCTGCAGTGCGTGCAGGGCAAGCCGGTGGTCAACTCGATTTCGCTCAAGGAAGGCGAGGAACAGTTCCGCCACCACGCCACGCTGATCCGCCGCTATGGCGCCGCCGCGGTGGTGATGGCGTTCGACGAGAAGGGCCAGGCCGACACCTTTGCGCGCAAGACCGAGATCTGCCAGCGCAGCTACGACCTGCTGGTGCACGACCTGGGCTTTCCGCCCGAGGACATCATCTTCGATCCCAACATCTTCGCGGTCGCCACCGGGATCGAGGAGCACAACAACTACGCGGTTGACTTCATCGAGGCCACGCGCTGGATCAAGCAGAACCTGCCGTATGCCAAGGTGAGCGGCGGGGTGTCCAACGTGTCGTTCTCGTTCCGCGGCAACGACGTGGTGCGCGAGGCGATCCATACCGTGTTCCTGTATCACGCGATTGCCGCGGGCATGGACATGGGCATCGTCAACGCCGGCCAGCTGGGCGTGTACGACCAGCTCGATCCGGAACTGCGCGAGCGCGTGGAAGACGTGGTGCTCAACCGCCGCGACGACGCGACCGATCGCCTGCTCGAGATTGCCGACCGCTTCAAGGGCGGTGGTGCAAAGAAGGAAGAGAACCTCGCGTGGCGCGGCACGCCGGAGGCGCCGGTGTCGGTGCAGGACCGGCTCGCGCATGCGCTGGTGCACGGCATTACCAACTTCATCGTCGAGGATACCGAGGAGGCGCGCCAGCAGATCGCCGCGCGCGGCGGTCGCCCGATCGAGGTGATCGAGGGCCCGCTGATGGATGGCATGAACATCGTCGGCGACCTGTTCGGTGCCGGCAAGATGTTCCTGCCCCAGGTGGTCAAGAGCGCGCGCGTGATGAAGCAGGCGGTGGCGCACCTGCTGCCGTTCATCGAGGAAGAGAAGCGCCTGCTGGCCGAGGCCGGCGGCGACGTGCGCGCGCGCGGCAAGATCGTGATCGCGACGGTCAAGGGCGACGTGCACGACATCGGCAAGAACATCGTCTCGGTGGTGCTCCAGTGCAATAACTTCGAAGTGGTCAACATGGGCGTGATGGTGCCGTGCAACGAGATCCTGGCGCGCGCCAAGGTCGAGGGCGCGGACATCGTCGGCCTGTCGGGCCTGATCACGCCGTCGCTCGAGGAAATGGCCTACGTCGCCGCCGAAATGCAGCGCGACGACTACTTCCGCCTGAAGAAGATCCCGCTGCTGATCGGTGGTGCCACCACGTCGCGCGTGCATACCGCGGTCAAGATCGCGCCGAACTACGAAGGGCCGGTGGTGTACGTGCCCGATGCCTCGCGCTCGGTGAGCGTGGCCTCGAGCCTGCTGTCGGACGAGGGCGCGGCCAGATACCTCGACGAGCTGCGCCACGACTACGACCGCATCCGTACGCAGCATGCGGGCCGCAAGGCCACGCCGATGGTCACGCTGGCCCAGGCGCGTGCCAACAAGACGAAGATCGACTGGAGCGGCTACGTACCGCCCAGGCCCAAGTTCATCGGCCGGCGCGTATTCCGCAACTACGACCTGGCCGAGCTGGCCAATTTTATCGACTGGGGTCCGTTCTTCCAGACCTGGGACCTGGCCGGCAAATTCCCCGACATCCTCAACGACGAGATCGTCGGCGAGTCGGCGCGACGCGTCTACTCGGACGGCAAGAGCATGCTGGCCCGGCTGATCCAGGGCCGCTGGCTGACCGCCAACGGCGTGATCGCGCTGCTGCCGGCCAATACGGTCAACGACGACGATATCGAGATCTACACCGACGAGACGCGCAGCAAGGTTGCGCTGACCTGGCATAACCTGCGCCAGCAGAGCGAGCGCCCGGTGGTCGACGGCGTGCGCCGCCCCAACCGCTCGCTGGCGGACTTTATCGCGCCGAAGGACAGCGGCATTGCCGACTACATCGGCCTGTTCGCGGTCACGGCCGGTCTGGGCGTGGAGAAGAAGGAAAAGCAGTTCGAGGCCGACCATGACGACTACAGCGCGATCATGCTCAAGGCGCTGGCCGACCGCCTGGCCGAGGCTTTTGCCGAATGCCTGCACCAGCGTGTGCGTACCGATCTGTGGGGCTACGACGCAGCGGAAGCGCTGAGCAACGAGCAACTGGTGGCCGAAGCCTACCGCGGCATCCGCCCGGCGCCCGGCTATCCGGCGTGCCCGGAGCACACGGTCAAGGGCGCGATGTTCCAGTTCCTCGATGCGGCCGATATCGGCATGGGCATCACCGAGGCCCTGGCGATGACGCCCGCCGCATCGGTCAGTGGCTTCTACCTGGCGCATCCTGACGCGACGTACTTCAGCGTCGGCAAGATCGGCACCGACCAGCTCGAGGATATGGCCGCGCGTCGGGGCGAGGATCGCGCCACCATGGAGCGCGCGCTGGCGCCCAACCTGTAACGGCATGTCAGCGGCCCGCACCCGCCACGCACGCGTGGGTGGGGCCGCACCCGATCGTGCCTCACGCCTGCTTACAGGGCATTACAAGTGCTCACAGACCACGGCAGGCGGACTCCATAGACTGGTCCTCAGTTCACGTGACACCGCGTGGATGCCGCAGCGAATGTTTCGCCGCGGGCCATTCGAATAGGAGTCTCTTCCATGAACAAACTGCTGATCTCCCTGTCCGCCCTGTCGATTGCCGCTGCGTCCTCGCTGGTGATGGCGCAAGGGACGGGCACCACGGGTTCTGCTGGTGGCACCGGCATGGGCGCCGGTGCGCATGCCGGCGCGGCGTTGAGCGCGCCGGGCACGCAGACCGGTGTCGATGCGGGGGCCGGCGCCCGCGGTACCGCCGAAACGGGGAGCGGCGCGCAGGGTGGCATGGGCGCCGATACCAAGGCGGACGCCGCGACCAGGGCGGGTATCAAGGACGGCAAGCACGCGAAGCACGCCAAGAGCGGCAAGTCGAAGAAGGGCGATGCCAGCCTGGGCGCCAAGGCGGTGACTGGCGGCAGCGCGGAGACGGGGACCAGGCTGCAGTGACGACCGCTGCCACAACCCGATAACGCAACCAGCGGCGGCAATGACCGCCGTCCCGAACGGGCGCCTGAGGGCGCCCGTTCTGCCTTGTGTCAGCCTGACACCGACATCCTTGGCGCCCCGCCCGCACTACAATGCAGGAAACCGGCCCGGTGCGCCCTGCGCCACGGGCTGTTCCCTCACCGTGGAGACACCGATGATACGCGTCTTGATCGCCGACGATCATGAGATCGTTCGCGCCGGTCTGCGCCAGTTCATTTCAGAGGAACCCGACATCAAGGTGACGGGCGAAGCCGCGAGCGGCGACGAAGTGATGGCGCAGTTGCGCGACAGCGAGTTCGATGTCCTCGTGCTCGATATTTCCATGCCGGACCGCAACGGCATCGATGTGCTCAAGCTCATCCGCCAGCGCCTGCCCAATTTGCCGGTACTGATTCTGTCCACCTATCCGGAGGACCAGTACGCGATCAACCTTATCCGTGCCGGCGCATCTGGCTACCTGACCAAGGAAAGCGCGCCCGACGACCTCGTCAAGGCGATTCGCACCGTGGCCCAGGGCCGCCGCTACGTGAGTGCGACCGTGGCGGACCTGCTGATCGGCGGACTCGACAAGCCGACCGAGCAACCGGTGCACCAGACCCTGTCCGAGCGCGAGTTCCAGATCTTCTGCAAGCTGTCGCGCGGCCAGTCGGTCTCGGTCATCGCCGACGAACTGTTCCTGAGCGTCAAGACGGTCAGTACCTACCGTTCGCGCATCCTGGAGAAAATGGGAATGAAGACGAACGCCGACCTGACCTACTATGCCATCAAGAATGGCCTGGTCGAATAGCGCTCACGTCTCGTCCCGCCCCTGATTGCATCGCACCGATTCCGAACCCCTCGCCACCATGCCGGAGCAAGCCACGGCCACCTCGCACCGATTGCTGCGCGTCCTCCTGATCGAGGACTCGGCGGTATTGCGGGGCATGCTGCTGGAATACCTCAACGCGTTTCCGTTCGTGGAGACCGTCGACTGGGCCGACACGGAAAGCATGGCGGTGCGCATGGCCGCCGAAGGCAACTACCATGTGGTGATCGTCGACCTGCAGTTGCGCCAGGGCAATGGCATCAACGTGCTGCGCGAAATGCAGAAGGCGGACCTGTCCGGCATCCGCATCGTCTATACCAACCACGCCCAGGTATCGATGTACCGGCGCCAGTGCACCGAGGCCGGCGCCGACTATTTCTTCGACAAGTCGCTCGAGCTGGAACAGGTGTTCCGCGTCATCGAGGACTACGCCACCGGCGGCTGATCGCTCTCCGATCCGGCCGCCGGGGTTGCCACGGCGCGCGCCGCTACGCTCGCCGTTATGTTTCCAGTTCTTCCTCGGGCGGCGCCAGCACCGCCGTCGTCAGCGGGACCTCGATCCGTACCGTGACGCCCTGGTCGGGCGCCGAATCGATATGCATGCTGCCGCCGAGCGCCGTCACGCGCTGCTCCATGCCGAGCAGGCCGTGATGGCCGGCAATGCTGCCGGCGTCGAAATCGGGCGGCAGGCCCACGCCGTCGTCGCGCACCATCAGCGTGAGCTGTTCACGCGTGCACGCCAGCGTCACCGAGACGTGCCGTGCCTGCGCGTACTTGCTGGCATTGGTCAGCGATTCCTGCACGATGCGATACAACGCGATGGCGGCACTGTCGCGCAGCGATGGCACCGTCTCGGGCAGATTCACCTCGGTCTCCCATTCGTTGCGCGTGCCGACGTCCTCCACGAGCTGCACGATGGCTTCGCGCAGGCCCAGGTTGAGTAGCACGGTGGGCCGCAGATCCTCGATCAGGCGGCGCTTGATCTGGATGCTCTGGTCGACGTGGTGCATCACGCGCGTGATCTTGTCGCGCGCTTCGGGATGGGTTTCCTGCACGCGCATGCGTACCCAGTGCAGGTCGAGCTTGATCGCGGTGAGAATGGCGCCGAGTTCGTCGTGCAGTTCGCGCGCAAGGCGGGTTTTCTCGTCCTCGGTCACGCGCTGCAAGTGCGCGGCCAGGGCGGACAGCTGGCGCGTGCGCGCGCGCACCTTGCGGTCGAGCCGTGCGCTTTCTTCCTCGAGCTGGAGGCGCGCCGCCTCGGCCATCGACATGCGGCGCTGGTGCCCGAGGCCCACTGCCACCAGCAGCAGGATGTTGATCGCGGTGAGCAGGCCGATGCCGTAGCGCGACAGCTGCAGGTCGTGCTCGGCGCTCTCAAGGTTATGGGTGACGGTCCCGGCCTCGCGCACCTGCAGATGCTCCAGCCCGCGCCGCGCATTCTCCATGGTCTGCTTGCCGAAGTCGGTGCGGATCAGGTCGAGCGCGACGTCGACGTCGCGCTTGCCGTAGACGAGCGTGAGCGCCATCTCGTTGAGCTTGCGCGTGACGAACTGCGAGGTCTCCGCAAACAACCGCAGCCCCTCGGCGTCGTTGGCGTAGTGCTGGCGGATCGCGGCCATCAGAGCGTTGATGCGGGGCAGTGCCTTGTAGTACGGCTCCAGGTAGCTGTCCTTGCCGGTCAGCAGAAAGCCGCGCTGGCCGGCCTCGGCATTGACCAGTTCGCCCATCAGCGCGCCGAGATCGCTCTGCAGCTGCTGCGAGCGGATCGCTTCGGTATAGCCCGCGCGCAGGCGCAGGTTGCCCGTCTCGGAGGCGATCAGCACGGCCAGCGTGAGCACGATGCCGCCCGCGAGCAGCAGCGTATTCCTGAGTAATAGAGAGTGCTTGACCATGTTGGTGACGTCGGTGAGTACCCGCGTGTCCGGGACGACGCGAGCGGCCATGGAATCACATCCTCCATGAAGGGTCAATCGTTGCGCACTGCGCCACGGACGTATGCGCATGGTATGGCTTCGGCCGCCCCGGCACACCCGGTGCGCAGCGGTGTGCGCTGTAGGACTTGGCTGACATCTGAATCGGCGCTGTTTCGGTTTCTGGCCCCGGACCCGACCCCTACGATGAGGCTATGAGCTTGCGCACCGTGGCGCAAGCCGAATCCGCCGGCAGATCGGCGGGTTCGCCAACCTCGGGAGACCGGCCATGCTGCACTACGCACTCGTCTTTTTCATTGTTGCCCTGATCGCCGCGATCTTTGGCTTCGGTGGTATCGCGGCTGGCGCCGTGGAAATCGCCAAGATCCTGTTCTTCATCTTCCTGGTCGTGGCGCTCGTCACCTTCGTGATGGGCCTGGTCCGCCGACGCTAGGCCGGACACGGTAGCGCGACGGTGACCCCCTGCGGGTGGTCACCGGGCGCGGCCGCCTGGCCGGCCGCGCATCCGATCCGCCCAACAGGACCAAGAGGAGTCACCATGCTCACGCAAAACCCCAAGATCCGGAAGGAAATCAATCATCTTGCCGACAGTGCGGAACACACCGTCCGGCAGATCCGACATGCCGCGCGCGATACGCGCGACGCGGCGCATGACGCGGCCGGCCCGGTGTCGGACGAGGTCCGCTCGCTGATCGCTCAACTGCAACAGACCATCGACGTGCTGGCCCACGAAGGATCGGCCGAAAGCATGCTGGCTGGGCAGCGCCTGCGCGAACGTGCGCACCGCATGGCCGAGCGCGTGCGTGCCCAGACCCACGACGGCATGCACTGGGCGCGCGACCATATGGACGCCGCCGTGGATAGCGGCCGCCAGCGCGTGGTCGAGTCGCCGTTGAAGGCGGTGGGAATTGCCGCCCTTGCCGGCGCGTTTATCGGCCTCCTGCTCGCAGGCCGCCGCCACGACTGAGGTTTTTTCCGGGGGCGCGCCGCCGAGCGGCGCCTGCCCCCGTGACGTTTTACCCCTGCAGCACCCCCCTTTCCGGATATATCCCTGATCCGGTCGCCCGGTCACCGCATGGTGTCCGGGCATTTTTTCGTGGGTACGCCGCGGGTACGACCGGTCGTGCGGGTGGGCGCGGTGGAGAGGGACGGTGGGGGGACGGAGGGGGGCGGAGGAGGGGCCCGGAAGGGCGCACGCAACGAGGCCGGAGCAGGGCGCGCCGGTGCGATCGCGCCACGGAGCGCCGCGGAGTGCCGCGGCGGGCGAAGGGGGAGAGGGGGGGGAGAGAGGGGGAGAGAGAGGAGAGAGGCCGGTGCAACCGGCCGGAGCCCTGGTGCCTAGACTCCCCACAGCACATCGGCGCCTTCCTTCTCGGAGGCGCGCAGCATGTCGAGGAACGGATAGGCGCGCTGGCCAAGATGCAGCGGCTCTTCTTCGTGCTCGTCGTCGTGGTCGGAGACGGCCGAGTTGGCGGGGTGAGTCTTCTTTGCGTCAGATACCGCCGCCTCCAGCTTGCGGATGGCGTGCGGCAGTTCCTCGCTGGTGATCACCCCGCGCTCACCCAGGTGCTTGCCGATGATGCCAAGCAGCGTGATGGCAAGATCCTTCATCATGATCAGGTCTTGCGCCGCGTGGGATTTGAAGGTGATCAGCATGATGTTTCCTTTCTCGAGTCACGGAACCCATGTGCGAGGCGCATGGGCGGCCGCATGATGTCAGCATAGCACCTGATAAAATTCCGGGTTTCCGAAATCCGACACCGACTTCCGCTGTCTTGCGGCGCCCGGTTCACTTCCCGATCGCCGCCAGACGCCAGGGCCCGACATCATGCTGCCTGTTCAGACCACAAATCTCGCCGCTGCGTTCACTGACGCGGTGCGCTCGCTCGCTCCGGCCGACGCCGCGCTGCCCGCCGTCACGTTCGAACGGCCCAAGGTGGCCGCCCATGGCGACCTGGCCTGCAACGTGGCAATGCAGGTCGCGCGCGCGCTCAAGAGCAATCCGCGCGAGCTGGCCCAGCGCATCGTCGCGGCCGTGGAAGCCGATCCGCGCGCGCAGGCGCTGGTGGCCGCGCTGGAGATCGCCGGTCCCGGCTTTATCAACCTGCGGCTCAATGCCGCAGCGCGCGCCGAAGTCCTGCGCGCCGTGCTCAGCGAGGGCGATCGCTTCGGCGCGCGGCCCGAAGGCACGCACGGTCAGGTGCTGGTCGAGTTCGTCTCGGCCAACCCGACCGGCCCGCTGCACGTCGGCCACGGCCGCCAGGCCGCGCTCGGGGATGCGCTGGCCAACCTGCTCAGCTGGCAGGGCTGGTCGGTGCACCGCGAGTTCTACTACAACGATGCCGGCGTGCAGATCCACACGCTGGCGATCTCGGTGCAGGCGCGCGCGCGCGGCCTGCGTCCCGGCGATGCGGGCTGGCCCGAGGCCGCCTACAACGGCGACTACATCGCCGATATCGCCGCCGACTTCCTCGCCGGCAAGACCGTGAGCGCTTCGGACGGCGAGCCGGTCACGGCGTCGGGCAATATCGAAGACCTCGAATCGATCCGCAAGTTTGCGGTCACATACCTGCGCAACGAGCAGGATATCGACCTGCAGGCGTTTGGGGTCCGCTTCGACCGGTACTACCTCGAGTCGTCGCTGTACAGCGACGGCCGCGTCGAGGCCGCCGTGCAATCGCTGGTGGCGCGCGGCAAGACCTACGAGAGCGAGGGCGCGCTCTGGCTGCGCACCACCGACGACGGCGACGACAAGGATCGCGTCATGAAGAAGACCGACGGCACGTACACGTACTTCGTGCCGGACGTCGCGTATCACACCACCAAGTGGGAGCGCGGCTTTACCAAGGTCATCAACGTCCAGGGTAGCGACCACCACGGCACCATTGCGCGCGTGCGCGCCGGCCTGCAGGGGCTGGACATGGGCATTCCGCAGGGTTACCCCGACTACGTGCTGCACAAGATGGTCACCGTGATGAAGGACGGCGCGGAGGTCAAGATCTCGAAGCGTGCCGGCTCGTACGTGACCGTGCGCGACCTGATCGAATGGAGCAATGGCGGCGACAAGACCATCCGCGGTTGCCTGGAGGCGGGCGTGCCGGACTGGCCCGCGCAGTTCACGCGCGGCCGCGACGCGGTCCGCTTCTTCCTGCTGTCGCGCAAGGCCGATACCGAATTCGTGTTCGACGTGGACCTGGCCCTGAAGCAGAACGACGAGAACCCGGTGTACTACGTGCAGTACGCCCATGCCCGCATCTGCTCGATCTTCGAGGCCTGGGGCGGCGCGAACTGGGCCGACCGGCTGCCCGAGCTGGCCGGCGCCGACCTCGCCGCGGTGACCGCGGCCGAGGTCAGCCCGCAGGCGCTGGCACTGGGCCGCCGGCTGGCCGAGTTCCCCGACATGCTGAGCGCGGCGGCCGGCGAGCTGGCGCCGCATGCCGTGGCCTTCTACCTGCGCGACCTGGCCGGCGACTTCCATGCCTTCTACAACGCCGACCGGGTGCTGGTGGATGACGAGACGGTCAAGCGCGCGCGCCTGGCGCTGCTGGCCGCGACGCGCCAGGTGCTGCGCAACGGCCTGGCCGTGATCGGCGTGTCGGCGCCGCAGCGCATGGCGCGCGAGACGGAAAACTGAGCGAAGCCCGGGCGGAAGCCGACGCCAGGCCGACGCAAGGCCGACGCAAGGCGGCGCACGGGCAGCGGGCGTGAACCGACGCCCGTGCTACGCGTCATAGGACTGGCCCTATAATCGCGAGCATCACCGAAGAGGACTTCATGCAACAGCAACGCAAGCATGCCCAGCGCACCAGCCGCCGCGACAGGCAACATGGCGGTACGTTCCTGGGCCTCGTGCTCGGCCTGATCGTAGGCCTGGCCATCGCGGTCGTGGTCGCCCTGTACATCACCAAGTCGCCGGCGCCGTTCCAGCAGAAGGGCGGCAGCACGCCGCCGCGCCCGACCGAGCCCGGCAACGTGGCCAGCGCGCTGCCGAACCCGGCGCAGCAGGCCCAGCAGGGGCAGGCGGGCGAGCCGGCCGACCCCAACAAGCCGCTGTGGAGCAAGACCCCGGCCAAGCCGGTGGGGCAGGCCGAGCCTGCCGCGCCGTCGGCCGCGCCCGCGGCACCGTCGTCCGTGCCGGCGCAGCCGCCGGTGGCGGTGACGCGCCCGGCGGAGCTGCCGGGCACCAATGGCGCGGCCTCGCGCCCGACCGCGCCGGCACCGTCCCAGCAGGCCGTGCGCCCGGCCGAGAAGCCGGTGTCCGACCCGATCGCCGAGATCGCCCAGGCCGACGCGAACAAGGTGGGCTACCTGCTGCAGGTCGGCGCGTTCCGCTCGCAGGACGACGCCGACCGCCAGAAGGCCAACCTCGCCATGCAGGGCTTCGAGGCCAAAGTGACCGACCGCGATGTCAACGGCACCAAGATGTATCGCGTTCGTCTGGGGCCGTTCCATCGTATCGAGGACATGAACCGCGCGCGCGACCGGCTGCAATCGGCCGGCTTCGAGGCGTCGGTCATCCGTTTCACCAAACAATGAAAAATGGCTGCCGGTTGAACCCGGAAGCTGCGGGGCGGGTCATACGCCCAATGCAACCGGGCCAACTGGCCCGACCCGTCGTTTCGAGCGGTCTCTCAACCCAAGGCTCCTGACCATCATGAAGAAATTTGCCGCCCTGTTCGCCACGCTTGCCGCCGTCAGCGGACTGCTGATGACCGCGCCCGCCGCCGTCGCCGCGCCGACCGAGGGCAAGGACTACCAGGTGATGAAGGCCCCGCAGCCGGTGCCCGCCGGCAAGATCGAGGTCACCGAGTTCTTCTGGTATGGCTGCCCGCATTGCTACGACTTCGAGCCCGAGCTCGAGGCATGGGTGCACAAGCAGGGCAAGGACGTGGTCTTCAAGCGCGTGCCGGTGGCCTTCCGCGACGACCTGCTGGCCCACACCAAGATCTTCTACACGCTGGAAGCGCTGGGCAAGCTGGAAGCGCTGCACGGCAAGGTGTTCGACGCGATCCACAAGGAGCGCAAGCGCATGCTGAACACCGACGAGATCGCCGATTTCATGGCCAAGAACGGCATCGACCGCAAGCAGTGGCTCGATACGTACAACTCGTTCTCGGTGACGACCAACGCCCAGCGCGCCAACAAGATCGCCGACGCCTACAAGATCGATGGCGTACCGACCGTGGTGGTGCAGGGCAAGTACGTGACCTCGCCGTCGATTGCCGGTACCAAGTCGGGCGCGATCCAGGCGATGGACTTCCTTGTCACGGGTGTGCGCGACAAGAAGCTCTGATGCGGGGCCGGCCTGCCCGGCCTGGCTTGGATGTTCCTGCTTTGGTACGGACGGCCCGGTGCGCCTAGTGGCGTGCCGGGCCGTCTTGTCTTGATGCGCGGCCAGCGCTTACAGTGAAACCATGCGACCCCAGAAAGTCTTTATCACCGGTGCGTCGAGTGGCATCGGCCATGCGCTGGCGCGCGCCTATGCCGCACAGGGCGCCGTGCTGGGTGTGGTGGGCCGCAACGAGGCGGCCTTGCGCGCGCTGGCCAGTGCGCTGCCCAATCCCAATGCGGTACGGGTCTATGTGGCCGACGTATGCGATGCCGACGCCCTGGCGCAGGCCGCGGCCGACTTTATTGGCCATTTCGGCTGCCCGGACGTGGTCGTCGCCAGTGCCGGCATTTCCATCGGCACGCTTGCCAGCGAGCGCGAGGACCTTGCCGTGGCGCGCGCAGTGATGGACACCAACTGGTACGGCACGCTGGCGACCTTTCAGCCGTTTCTCCATGCCATGCGCGAGCGCGCCCCCGGCGCCGGCGGGGTGCGCGGCACGCTGGTGGGGCTGGCCAGCGTGGCCGGCGTGCGCGGGCTGGCCGGCGGCGGTGCGTACAGCGCGTCCAAGGCCGCGGTGGTGCGGTCGCTGGAGGCGTTGCGGCTGGAGCAGAGGCGCCACGGCATTCGCGTGGTGACGATCGCGCCCGGCTATATCCGCACGCCGATGACCGCGCATAACCCGTATCGCATGCCGTTCCTGATGGATGCGGACCGCTTTGCGCGGCAGGCCGTGCGCGTGATCGCGGCGGGCCGGCGTTATCGCGTGCTGCCGTGGCAGATGGGCGTGGTCGGTGCGGTGCTGCATGTCATGCCGCGCTGGCTCTATGACCGGCTGTTTGCCAAGGCGCCCCGCAAGCCGCGACAGGCCGGCGCCGGCGAGCCGGGCGGTCCGGCATGACCGCCATGACCGCCTTTGCCGATGCGCTCGGCCAGGACCATCGCCCGGCGGGCGACGACGCGCGGATCGCATCGCTGGTGCCGTCGCTTACCGAACTGCTGTTCGACCTTGGCCTTGGCGCGCAGATGGTGGCCCGCACCGGCTTCTGCATTCATCCGGCACCGGCGGTGCGCGAGGTCGCGAAAGTGGGCGGTACCAAGGACGTGAACCTCGACCGGTTGCGGGCGCTTGCACCGACGCATGTGGTGGTCAATATCGACGAGAACCGGCGCGAGACGGTCGACGAGATCCGCACCTTCGTCCCCAACGTGATCGTGACCCATCCGTGCGCGCCCGAGGACAACGTTGCGCTTTACCGGCTGCTGGGCGGCGTGTTTGGCCGGCTGCCGCAGGCGGATGCGCTGGCGGCCGCGCTGCACGAGGGGCTCGATGCGCTCGCGCGGGCCAACTGGCCGGCGCGGCGCGTGCTTTATGCGATCTGGCAGGACCCATGGATGACGGTGTCGCGCGACACCTATATCAGCCGCATGCTGGCGCTGGTGAACTGGCACACCTGGCCCGATGCCGGCGGCATGCCGGCCGCCTGCGTGGACGGCGATTGCAGCCGCCCGAACGCGCCCGGCCAACGGTATCCGAGCTTTCGCTGGAGCGATGCGCTGGTGCGCGAGCTCGACGCGGTGCTGCTGTCGACCGAGCCCTATCGCTTTACCGAAAGCCACGTCGATGCGCTCGAGCGGCAGGCCGGCTTGCCGGTGCGACTGGTCGATGGCGAGATGCTGTCGTGGTACGGCAGCCGCGCGGTGGCCGGCGTGCGCTACCTCGCCACGCTGGCCCGGGAAGGGTTCTAGCGGGCCGTGCCGTCGCGCCTCAGGTCGCGCCTCAGGTCGCCCCTCAGGTCGCCCCTCAGGTCGCCCCTCAGGTCGCTCCTCAGGTCGCCCCTCAGGCCGCGCGGAAGCGGATGATGCCGTCGTCGCTCAGTTCGCGCACCAGCTGGCCGCGATGCCACAGCGCATGCAGGTGCGCCAGGGCCTCGCCCATGGCGAAGGTCAACTGGTGGATATCGAACTGGCGGCGGAAGATCACGCCGACGATATCGTGCGCATGGCAGGGCCGCTCCGCGCAGGCCGCAAGGGTTTCCGCCAGGCGCGCGACGTGGTGCTCGCGCAGCTGCGTCAGGCGCGTATGGAGGTTGCGGAACGGCCGGCCGTGCGACGGCAGGATCAGCACGTCCTGCGGCAGCGGCTCGTACTTGCCGAGCGAGTCGAGGTAGAGCTGGAGCGGATTGGCCTCGGGCTCCATATCGAACACGCTGACGTTGGTCGAGATGCGCGGCAGCACCATGTCGCCGGAGATCAGCACATTGGTGGCCGGGTTGTAGAGCGCCACATGCTCGGGCGCATGGCCATAGCCGGTGATCACGCGCCATTCCGCACTGGCCGGCTCGGCACCCATGCGCACGGTATCGCCGTCCATCAGGCGGCGGTACTGGGTGGGCAGGTCGGGTACCAGCGAAGGGTAGTAGGCCTTGCGCGCGCGCAGCTTCTCCAGGCAGTCGGGATCGGTCAGGCCATGGCGTGCGAAGTGGCTCGCGGCAAAGTCGCCGCCGGCATTGGAGCCGGCCCCGGCGCCGCTGTTCATCACCCGCGCGGTCATATAGTCGCCCAGGCTCATCCACAGCCGCACGTTCCAGTGCTTGCAGAGCCAGTGCGCAAGCCCGACGTGGTCCGGATGGCAATGCGTGACCAGCACGCGCAGCACCGGCAGGCCGTCGAGATGGTCGGCGAAGATCGCTTCCCAATGCGCCTTGATGGTGTCGTTGGTGATGCCGCAGTCGATCACGGTCCAGCCGTCCTGGCCGTCGAGCCGGTCGCGTACCAGCCAGAGGTTGATATGGTCGAGCGCGAACGGCAACGGCATGCGCAGCCAGTAGACGCCAGGCGCCACTTCCTGGCGCGTGCCGGGTTCGGGAAGGGTGTCACCGAAGGGATATTGGAGCTGGTGTTCGAGTGCGTTCATGGGGCGGTCTCTGCGGCATTGTCAGGCGGCGAAGTTGACGCTAACGTTAACGTCAATGCGCGACGCCTGTCGTCCATCTTAGTCGATAAGTTGACCATACAACGAACGATCGTTCACTTTTCTGCCCTGCCCATGTCGTCACCGTCCGCTCCCGCCACCTTTACCATCACCGACCTCGCGCGCGAGTTCGACGTGACGCCGCGTGCCATCCGCTTCTACGAGGACCAGGGCCTGCTCTCGCCCGAACGCGCGGGGCCGGGCGGCCGCAAGCGGGTCTACAACGGGCGCGAGCGGACCCGCCTCAAGCTCACGCTGCGCGGCAAAAGGTTAGGGCTCACTCTCAATGAGATTCGCGAGATCCTAGATCTCTACGAGTCGCCACGCGACACCGCGCCGCAGCTCGAACGCTTTCTCCACGCGCTGGCCCAGCACCGCGGGACGCTCGAACGCCAGATGGAAGACCTGAAGGCCCAACTGGCGGAAATCGATGCCCACGAACGCCAGTGCCGCACCCTGCTGGAAAATCTGGCCGATGCTCCGGCCCGTCGGCAACGCGCCTGAGGCGCCGAGCCGGGCACATTCCCATGCCCCGGGGAGGTCACGGTTGACGTTTACGTAAACGTCAATAAAATACCCATCGAACGCCCTGTCCAGGAGCCACCGCCCATGTCCGCCGACGCGTCGAATGTCGCAACCGCAACCGCAACCGCAACCGCAACCGCAGCCGAGCCGCTTGCGCCCGGCCGCGCCGACGCCATCGCCACGAGCTTTGCGCGCCAGGGAATGATGAAGACGCTGGGCGCGCGCATCGAGCGCGTGGCACGCGGCGAAGTCGAGTTGTCGATGCCGTGGTCCGACGCCATTACGCAGCAGCACGGCTTCTTCCACGGCGGCGCGGTGGGCGCGCTGGCCGATACCGCTTGCGGCTACGCGGCGCTGTCGGTGGTGGGCGAGGGCGAGGCGGGCCTGACCGCCGAGTACAAGATCAACCTGTTGTCCCCGGCACAGGGCGAGCGGCTGATCGCCATCGCCCGTGTGCTCAAGCCCGGCCGCACCCTCGTGGTCGCGCAGGGCGATGTCTATGCCGAGCAGCAGGGCCGCCGCAAGCAGGTGGCCACCATGCTGATGACCCTTTGCGTGGTCCGTACCCTGGATCACGTCTGACGCACGTCCGATTCCCGATAACAGCAGGAGACCGACATGACCGAACTGCCAGGCCTGAGATTCGACCTCGGCGAAGACATCGAGATGCTGCGCGCCTCGGTGCGCCACTGGGCCCAGGCCGAACTGGCGCCGCGCGCGGCAGAGATCGACCGCACCGACCAGTTCCCGATGGATGCCTGGAAGAAGATGGGCGACCTCGGCGTGCTCGGCATTACCGTGGCCGAGGAATACGGCGGCGCCAACATGGGCTACCTGGCCCACATGATCGCGATGGAAGAGATCAGCCGCGCCTCGGCGTCGGTCGGCCTGTCGTACGGCGCGCATTCCAACCTCTGCGTGAACCAGATCCATCGCAATGGCACGGCTGCGCAGAAGGCGAAATATCTGCCGAAGCTGGTCTCCGGCGAATGGATCGGCGCGCTCGCCATGAGCGAGCCCAACGCCGGCTCCGACGTGGTCTCGATGAAGCTGCGCGCGGATTTCAGGGGCGACCGCTACGTGCTCAACGGCACCAAGATGTGGATCACCAACGGCCCCGACTGCGATGTGCTGGTGGTCTACGCCAAGACCGAGCCGGAGCTCGGCGCGCGCGGCATGACCGCATTTATCGTCGAGAAGGGCATGAAGGGCTTTTCGGTGGCGCAGAAACTCGACAAGCTCGGCATGCGTGGCTCGCATACCGGGGAGCTGGTGTTCCAGGATGTCGAGGTGCCGGTGGAGAACATGCTGGGGGCCGAGAACGGCGGCGCCAAGGTGCTGATGAGCGGGCTCGACTACGAACGCGCGGTGCTGTCGGGCGGCCCGGTCGGCATCATGCAGGCGTGCATGGACGTGGTCACGCCGTATATCCACGATCGCAAGCAGTTTGGCCAGAGCATCGGCGAATTTCAGCTGATCCAGGGCAAGGTGGCCGACATGTACACCACGCTGCAGGCCGCGCGCAGCTATCTCTATACGGTGGGCAAGAACCTTGACGCGCTCGGCAGCGAGCACGTGCGCCAGGTGCGCAAGGACTGCGCCGCGGTGATTCTGTACACCGCCGAGAAAGCAACGTGGATGGCCGGCGAGGCGGTGCAGATCCTCGGTGGCAACGGCTATATCAACGAATATCCGGCGGGCCGGCTGTGGCGCGACGCCAAGCTGTACGAGATTGGCGCCGGCACGTCGGAAATCCGCCGCATGCTGATCGGGCGCGAGCTGTTCGCGGAGACGATGTAATCCAAAGTGCTGCCGGCGGCGCTCCTGGCGCGCCTTGTGCGCGGGGGAGCGAACCGTCGGCAGGTCCGATCGCCATTACAATTTCACTCACTGTCACCCGCAGCCCGGCCCCGCCATGTCGCACTTTCCCAAACTGCTCTCCTCGCAGATTGCCTACGACGTGGCGCGCACCATGCTGGACGGGTTCGACAAGCATTACCGGCTGTTCCGCGAAGTCAGCCATGAGGCCAAGCGCCGGTTCGAGGCCGGCGACTGGCCGGGGCTGCAGCAACTGCAGCGCGATCGCATCGCGTTCTACAACACGCGTGTGCGCGAGGCGAGCGACTGCCTGGTGGCCGAATACGATGCCGAGCGGATCGACGACGCGATCTGGCAGCAGATCAAGCTCCATTACATCGGCCTGCTGACGCGCCATCATCAGCCCGAGCTGGCCGAGACGTTCTTCAACTCGGTGTGCACGCGCATCCTGCACCGCTCGTATTTCAACAACGATTTCATTTTCCTGCGACCGGCGATCTCGACCGAATACATCGAGAACGAGGAATCGCCGACGCGGCCGACCTACCGCGCCTACTATCCGGGCAGCCGCGAAGGCATGGCCGCCTGCTTCGAACGCATCGTGCACAACTTCCAGCTCGAGCGGCCGTTCGAGGACCTGCGCCGCGACATCGGCTACGTGCTGCACGCGATCGAGGCCCATCACGGCGATTTTCGCATCGCCCCGAATTTCCAGATTCACACGCTGTCGTCGCTGTTCTTCCGCAACAAATCGGCTTTTATCATCGGCCGCATGGTCAACGGCGACCGCTCGCATCCGTTCGCCATCCCGATCGTGCATGGACCCTCTGGCCAGCTGACGCTCGACACCGTGCTGCTGCGCAAGGAGCAGTTGCTGATCCTGTTCTCGTTCACGCATGCGTACTTCATGGTGGACATGGAAATTCCGTCCGCGTACGTGACCTTCCTGCGCGACCTGATGCCGCGCAAGCCGCGCGGTGAAATCTATACCTCGCTGGGTTTGCAGAAGCAGGGCAAGAACCTGTTCTATCGCGACTTCCTGCACCATCTGCAGCATTCGTCCGACCAGTTCATCGTGGCGCCCGGCATCAAGGGCCTCGTGATGCTGGTGTTCACGCTGCCGTCGTACCCGTATGTCTTCAAGGTGATCAAGGATGTGTTTCCGGCGCCCAAAGAGACCACGCGCGACCTGGTCATGTCGAAGTACCAGCTGGTCAAGCAGCACGACCGCGTGGGACGCATGGCCGATACGCTCGAATACTCGGATGTGGCCTTTCCCCGTTCGCGCTTCGACGACGCGCTGGTGCGCGAGCTGGAACGGTACGCACCGTCGATGATCGAATACCAGCGCGCGCGCGGCGGCGAGGAGGAGATCGTGGTGCGCCACGTCTATATCGAGCGCCGCATGACGCCGCTGAACCTGTGGCTGCAGGAAGGCACCGACGCCCAGGTCGACCACGGCATCCTCGAATACGGCAACGCGGTCAAGGAACTGATGGCGGCCAACATCTTTCCGGGCGACATGCTGTACAAGAATTTCGGCGTGACGCGCCACGGCCGCGTGGTGTTCTACGACTACGACGAGATCGAGTACCTGACCGACTGCAATTTCCGCCGGGTGCCGCCGCCGCGCAACGAGGAAGAGGAAATGTCGGGCGAGCCGTGGTATAGCGTAGGCCCGCACGACGTGTTTCCGGAGACCTTCCGCGCGTTTCTGCTGGGCGATCCGCGTGTGCGCGAGGCATTTCTGCGGCATCATCCCGATTTTTTCGACGCTGCCATGTGGCAGGGCCATAAGGACCGGCTGTTGGCCGGACATGTTCATGACTTCTTTGCCTATCCGATCCAGGAACGTTTTATCCACCGCTTCGGCACCCATCGGCCAGACATGCAGCCCGCGCTGCCAAGGAGAGCGGCATGAGTGACGCCATCGCCCAACTGTTCCGCAACAACCGCGAGTGGGTGGACCGCGTCAACGCGGAAGATCCGACCTTCTTTGCCCGCCTGGCCAACCAGCAGGCGCCCGAGTACCTGTGGATCGGCTGCTCCGACTCGCGCGTGCCGGCCAACCAGATTCTCGGCCTGGCGCCGGGCGAGGTGTTCGTCCACCGCAATATCGCCAACGTGATCGCGCACAGCGACCTCAACGCGCTGTCGGTGATCCAGTTTGCCGTGGAGGTGCTCAAGGTGCGCCATATCACGGTGGTGGGCCACTACGGCTGCGGCGGCGTGAAGGTGGCGCTCAAGCGCGAACGCATCGGTCTGGCGGACAACTGGCTGCGCCACGTGCGCGACGTGGCCGACAAGCACGACGCCTACCTCGGCACGCTGCTGCGCGAGGAAGACGCGCATACCCGCCTGTGCGAGCTTAACGTGATCGAGCAGGTCAACAACCTGTGCCAGACCACCGTGCTGCAGGACGCCTGGGCGCGCGGCCAGGCCATTACCGTGCATGGCTGGGTCTACGGCGTGTCCGACGGGCTGCTGCGCGACCTTGGCATGGCGGCGAGCAACAACGACGAGCTTCACGCGCAACTGGCCGCGGCTTACCGCCAGTACGGCGACCCGCCGCACGCCTCGATCCGCTGAGGCCACCGGCGCCTGCCACCGCGTAACCCGCCGGCGCACCGGAACCAGGGCGTTCCGGCGCGCCGCGCACCCGAGGAACAGAGGAGACCACTCATGCAAGCAGATCCCATCGTCATCGTCTCGGCGGCCCGTACGCCGATGGCCGCCTTCCAGGGCGAATTCTCGAGCCTGACCGCGCCGCAACTGGGGGCAGTGGCCATTCGCGCCGCCGTCGAGCGGGCCGGGCTCAAACCGGAACAGGTGCAGGAAGTGGTGTTCGGCTGCGTGCTGCCGGCTGGCCTGGGCCAGGCGCCGGCACGCCAGGCCGCGCTCGGCGCGGGCCTGCCGCTGGATGTGGCATGCACCACCGTCAACAAGATGTGCGGCTCCGGCATGCGCGCCGCGATGACGGTGTTCGACGGCCTGCTGGCGGGCTCGTTCGAGGTGGCCGTGGCCGGTGGCATGGAGAGCATGACCAACGCGCCGTATCTGATTCCGAAGGGCCGCGGCGGCTACCGCATCGGCCACGGCATGATCTACGACCACATGATGCTCGACGGCCTCGAGGATGCCTACGAGAAAGGCCGTGCGATGGGCACCTTCGGCGAGGAGTGCGCCGCCAAGTACAAGTTCACGCGCGAGCAGCAGGACCAGTTTGCGATGGAGTCGGTGCGCCGCGCGCAGCAGGCCACCGAGAGCGGCGCGTTCCAGTGGGAAATCGCGCCGGTCACGGTCAAGGGCAAGACCGGCGACACCGTGATCGACACCGACGAAGGTCCGCGCCGCATCAAGCTCGACAAGATTCCCTCGCTCAAGCCGGCCTTTGCCAAGGACGGCACCATCACGGCGGCCTCGTCGTCGTCGATCAACGACGGCGCCTCGGCGCTGGTGATGATGCGCGCGTCCACCGCGCAGGCGCTCGGTCTGCAGCCGCTGGCGCGCATGCTGGGCCATACCTCGCATGCGCAGGCGCCGGGCTGGTTTACCACCGCGCCGGTGGAAGCCATCGCCAAGCTCTATCGCAAGCTCGACTGGACCACCGACTCGGTGGACCTGTTCGAGATCAACGAGGCGTTTGCCGTGGTGCCGATGGCGGCGATGGAAGAGCACCGCATTCCGCGCGAGAAGGTCAATATCCACGGCGGCGCGTGCGCGCTCGGCCATCCGATCGGCGCCTCGGGCGCGCGCATCATGACCACGCTGATCGGCGCGCTGCGCAAGACCGGCGGCAAGCGTGGCGTGGCGTCGCTGTGCATCGGCGGTGGCGAGGCCACGGCCGTCGGTATCGAACTGGTCTGAGCATCCGTCCGGAGATCTCGCCATGCCCACCGCCCTCGTGCTCGGCGCTTCGCGCGGTATCGGTCTCGAGTTCGTGCGTCAGTACCGCGCCGACGGCTGGCGCGTGATTGCCACCGCGCGCCGGGACGAGGACGTGGCCATGCTGCGCGATCTCGGCGCGGAAGCGCACCGCGTGGACCTGACCGACGCCGGCGCGGTGGCGGGCCTGGGCTGGAAGCTCGATGGCGAGTCGCTCGACGTGGCGGTGTACAACGCCGGCGTGATGGGTCCCCGCACCAAGGGAGCCCAGCCGATCGCGCGCGAGGACTTCGACGCGGTCATGCATGTCAACGTGCTGGGCGCGATGATGGCGCTGCCGCTGGTGCTGCCGTTCGTGGAAACCGGCAACGGCGGGCGCGGCGGCGTGCTGGCCGTGCTGTCGACGCGCATGGGCAGCATCAGCCTGATGGAGAGCAACAGCGCGTGGCTCTACCGGGTCAGCAAGGCGGCGCTCAACGCGGCGCTGCGCGCGGTGTCGCTCGATGCGCGCCATGCCATCTGCCTGGCATTCCATCCGGGCTGGGTCAGGACCGACATGGGCGGCGAGCAGGCCAACGTTAGCCAGCACGACAGCGTGCTGGCGATGCGGCGCATGATGGCGTCGGCCACGCCCCGCCACAACGGCGGCTTCCATCACTACGACGGCACCGCCCTGCCATGGTAGCGGCGGTGGGCGAGTCCGCAGGCCGGCCAAGGTTCACAAGACCGCGGCGGGAACCAAACCGAGAGACGACATGCTGCTGAGTACCGAACAGGAAATGATCCGCGACGCCGTGCGGCAGTTCGCCCAGGAAGTGATCGCGCCGCAGGCGGCGCAGTGGGACCGCGAGCGGATGTTCCCGCGGGCGGTTCACAAGGAGCTCGCGGCGCTCGGCGCCTATGGCGTGGCGGTGCCCGAGGCCTACGGTGGCGCCGGGCTCGACTACCTGTCGCTGGCGCTGATTCTCGAAGAGATTGCGGCGGGCGACGGCGGTACTTCCACCGTCATCAGCGTCAACAACTGCCCGGTCTGCAGCATGCTGATGGCGTTCGCCAGCGAGCCGCAGAAACAGCAGTGGCTGGTACCGCTGGCGCGCGGCGAGATGCTCGGCGCGTTCTGCCTGACCGAGCCGCATGTCGGCTCCGACGCGGCCGCGTTGCGCACCACCGCCAGGCGCGATGGCGACCATTACGTCCTCAACGGCGTCAAGCAGTTCATCACCAGCGGCAAGCATGCCGACGTGGCGATCGTGATGGCGGTGACCGACAAGGACGCGGGCAAGCGCGGTATCAGCGCGTTCCTGGTGCCGACGTCCACGCCGGGCTATATCGTCGCCCGCATCGAGGACAAGCTCGGCCAGCATTCGTCCGACACCGCGCAGATCGTGTTCGAGGAGTGCCGGGTGCCCGCGCAGAACCTGCTGGGCGAGGAAGGCGCGGGATACAAGATGGCATTGTCCGGGCTCGAGGGCGGCCGCATCGGCATCGCCTCGCAGAGCATCGGCATGGCGCGCGCGGCGTTCGACGCGGCGCTGGCCTATGCGAAGGAGCGCGAGAGCTTCGGCCAGCCGCTGTTCCAGCATCAGGCCGTACAGTTCCGCCTGGCGGACATGGCCACGCGCATCGACGTGGCGCGTCAGATGGTGTGGCACGCCGCCGCGCTCAAGGATGCGGGCCGGCCGTGCCTGAAGGAGGCCGCGATGGCCAAATTGTTCGCCAGCGAGATGGCCGAGCAGGTATGCTCCGATGCGATCCAGGTCTTTGGCGGCTATGGCTATGTGAGCGACTTTCCGGTCGAACGGATCTACCGGGACGTGCGGGTGTGCCAGATCTACGAGGGCACCAGCGATATCCAGAAGATCCTGATCGCGCGGGCGCTGGCCTGAGCGGCGCGGCGGCACGCCAGGCGCCGACATCCCGCGCGTTATAGTGAGCGCAGTTCCTGCAGTTCGACCATCGCACCCAACCTCGCCGCCAACTTCGTCGCCAACCTCGTCGCCAACCTCGTCGCCAACCTCGCAGCCTCACCTACCGGAGTCCGTGTCATGACCGCACCGATCGATTTCTACTTCGACTTTTCGTCGCCGTACGGCTACTTTGCCAGCACCTGCATCGACGACATCGCCCAGAAGTACGGGCGCTACGTCGCCTGGCATCCGCTGCTGCTCGGCGTGGTGTTCAAGACCACCGGTTCGTCGCCGCTGCCGAGCATTCCGCTCAAGGGCGAGTACTGCTGGCGCGATTTCGAGCGTACCGCGCGTTACCACGGTATCGACTACCGGCGCCCGACGCACTTTCCGCTGCCGACCACGCACGCGGCACGCGCCATGCTGTGGCTGCAGAACCACCACGGCGCCGACCTCGCCACCGCCTTTGCCAAGGCGGTCTATCGCGCGCTGTTCGCCGAGGACGTGAATATCGCCGAGCCGGCCGAGATCGCGCGCATCGCCGGCACGCTCGGCATCGACGGCCAGGCGCTCAACGAAGGCGCCACCAGCTTCCAGATCAAGGATCAGCTCAAGGCCGAGGTCGACGTGGCGATGGCCAAGGGGGTGTTCGGCTCGCCGTTCGTCATCATCGATGGGGAACCGTTCTGGGGCTTCGACCGCTTCGACCAGATCGAGGAGCACCTGCGCGGCCAGCGCCAGACCGAGTTGCGTGCCGTCCCCGACATCATCAAGGAAAAGAAACCCGCATGACAGTAGCCCAACCGGCCAGCCCGCTGGTCCAGCCAGCCCGACGATTCGATTGCGTGATCTTCGATTGCGACGGCGTGCTCGTCGACAGCGAGCCGCTGGTCCATCGGCTGCTCAACCAGATGCTCAACGAGCTCGGCATCCGCATCTCGCTGGAGGAATCGGTGCGCTGGTTCCTGGGCCGCGCGGTGCGCGACGAACTGCCCGAGATCGAGCGGCGCCGGGGCGCACCGTTGCCCGACAACTGGCTGTCGACGTGGCTGGCACGGCGTAACGCGATGCTGGAGTCGGAGCTGGAGGCGGTCGCGCATGTCCGCGCTGCGATCGCGGACATCGCCGCCACCGGCATGCCGGTGTGCGTGGCCTCCGGGGCGGATCGCATCAAGGTCAAGCTGCAGCTGACGCGTACCGGCCTGGTGGAACTGTTCCGGCAGGATGCGCGCGAGCATATCTTCTCGTCGACCGAAGTGGAGCGCAGCAAGCCGGCCCCCGACGTGTATCTGCTTGCCGCGCGCACCATGGGTGTGGACCCGGCCCGCTGCGCGGTGATCGAGGACAGCCCCACCGGCGTGACCGCGGGCGTGGCGGCGGGCATGACGGTGTTCGGCTACGCCGCGCGCAACGATCCGCATGCCTTGCGCGCGGCCGGCGCCGCCACCATCTTCACCGATATGCGCCAGTTGCCGGCGCTGGTCGCATGAGCGCGCGACGGCCGGCGGCCAGCAAGGCCACGCCGTGTCCGTGCGGCCACGCCGACTATGCGGCGTGCTGCGGACGCTATCACCGGGGCGAGGCGCTGCCGCCCACCGCCGAGGCGCTGATGCGCTCGCGCTACAGCGCCTACGTGCTCGACCTGCCGGACTGGCTGCGCCAGACCTGGCATGCGGACACCTGTCCGGACGAGATCGCGCCGGACACCGGCACGCGCTGGCTGGGCCTGACCATCCGCTCCCACGCGCAGCAGGACGATACCCATGCCACGGTGGAATTCGTGGCGCGCTACAAGATCGGCGGCCGCGCGTGGCGCCTGCACGAGCTGAGCCGTTTCGTCCTGGCGCCGCGCGCCGACGGGGAGGCCGCGCGCTGGCTCTATGTCGATGGCGACATGCTGGGCGAGGGCGCACCGGCAGGCACCGGGCCCATCACGTAACAGGCAGGAAACACACGGCAGGATCGCGCGATAACAGGAAGAGACAACGATGCCCACGCTGGAAACCAAACTCAACGCACGTTCGGAAGCGTTCAAGGCCAATGCCGAGGCCATGGAGGCGCTCGTGGCCGATCTCAAGGCGAAGATCGGCAAGCTCGCCGAAGGTGGCGGCGAGGAAGCGCGCGCCAGGCACCTCGCGCGCGGCAAGCTGCTGCCACGCGAGCGCGTACGGCAACTGCTCGATCCGGGCACGCCGTTCCTGGAGCTGTCGCAGCTGGCGGCCTGCGACATGTACGACGATGCGGCGCCGGGCGCCGGCATCATCACCGGCATCGGGCGCGTGGCGGGCCAGGAATGCGTGATCGTGTGCAACGATGCCACGGTCAAGGGTGGCACCTACTACCCGATGACGGTCAAGAAACATGTGCGCGCGCAGGAAATCGCCGAGCAGAACCATCTGCCGTGCATCTACCTGGTCGATTCCGGCGGCGCCAACCTGCCCAACCAGGACGACGTGTTTCCGGACCGCGATCACTTCGGCCGCATTTTCTACAACCAGGCCAACCTGTCGAAGCAGGGCATTCCGCAGATCGCGGTGGTGATGGGCTCGTGCACGGCCGGCGGCGCCTATGTGCCCGCCATGAGCGATGAGTCGATCATCGTGCGCAACCAGGGCACCATCTTCCTGGGCGGCCCGCCCCTGGTGAAGGCCGCCACCGGCGAGGAGGTCAGCGCCGAGGACCTCGGCGGCGCGGACGTCCATACGCGCCTGTCGGGCGTGGCCGACTACTACGCGCACAACGACGCGCACGCGCTGTCGCTCGCGCGCAATATCGTGCAGCACCTCAACCGGCGCAAGCCTGATCAGATCCGCCTGCACGAGCCGCTGCCGCCGCGCTATCCGGTGGAGGAGCTCTACGGGGTGATCCCGACCGATACGCGCAAGCCGTACGACGTGCGCGAGGTGATCGCGCGCATCGTCGACGACTCCGAGTTCGACGAATTCAAGGCACGCTACGGCACCACGCTGGTGTGCGGCTTTGCGCGGATCTGGGGCTATCCGGTCGGCATCGTGGCCAACAATGGCATCCTGTTCTCCGAGTCGGCGCTCAAGGGTGCGCACTTTATCGAGCTGTGCTGCCAGCGCAAGATTCCGCTCGTGTTCCTGCAGAACATCACGGGCTTCATGGTGGGCCGCAAGTACGAGAACGAAGGCATCGCGCGCAACGGCGCCAAGATGGTGACGGCGGTGGCCACCGCGCAGGTGCCCAAGTTCACGGTCATCATCGGCGGCTCGTTCGGTGCCGGCAACTACGGCATGTGCGGGCGCGCCTATTCGCCGCGCTTTCTGTGGATGTGGCCCAATGCGCGGATTTCCGTGATGGGCGGCGAGCAGGCCGCGAGCGTGCTGGCCACGGTGCGCCGCGACGGCATCGAGGCGCGCGGCGGGCAGTGGAGCGCGGAGGAGGAGGAAGCCTTCAAGCAGCCGATCCGCGACCAGTACGAGCACCAGGGCCATCCGTACTACGCCAGCGCGCGCCTGTGGGACGACGGTGTCATCGACCCGGCGCAGACGCGCACGGTGCTTGGCCTGGGCCTCTCGGCCAGCCTCAATGCCCCGATCGACGACATGAAGTTCGGCGTGTTCCGGATGTAATCGCCACGCAGGATCGCAGATGGTTTCCGTGTTTCGTATCGGGCTTCGCTGGTGCATGGTGGCGGTCGGACTGTTGCCCGCGGCACCGTCGCTGGCGCAATCCGTGCTGCCGTCGGGCGTGAGCGAGCAGGTCGTGATGGTGCCGAAGGTGGGCGCGCACGCGACGGTGGCCCTGGAGACCACGATCTTCCGGCCGCCCGGCGACGGGCCGTTTCCGCTGGTGGTGATCAACCATGGCAAGGCGGCCGGCCGGCCCGCGTTCCAGGGGCGTGCGCGCTTTGCCGCGCAGAGCGCGGAATTCCTGCGGCGCGGCTATGTGGTGGCGCTGCCGATGCGGCAGGGATTCTCGCGCTCGGGCGGCGCCTACGTGGGCGGCAGCTGCGATGTGCAGGCCAATGGCCTCATGCAGGCCGAGGACGTGACCGCCGCGCTCGATTACCTCACACGCCAGTCTTATGTCGACAGCGAACGCATCGTGGTCATGGGCCAGTCGCATGGCGGGCTGTCGACCATGGCCTTCAACGCGATCGGCTATCCCGGTGTGCGTGGCGTGGTCAATTTCGCCGGTGGCCTGCGCAATGAAAGCTGCGACAACTGGGAATACAACCTGATCGATGCGTACGCCGACTATGGCCGCACGGCGCGCTATCCGTCGCTGTGGATCTATGGCGACAACGACAGCTACTGGCCGTGGCCGCTGCCGGAGCACATGTTCAATAGCTACAAGTCCACCGCGACCGGCAGCGCGGCGGACGCCACCTTTGTCGACGTCGGCGAATTCGAGACCGACTCGCACCGGCTGTTCAGCAGCCGCAATGGCATTCGCGTCTGGCTGCCCGCGCTCGACGCCTTCTTTCGCAAACTGGGTTTGCCGTTCGACCGTACCGACCTGCAGGAGCGCCTGGACCCGTCCGGCGCCTCGGGCGCGTCGCACCCGTCGGCGCGGCCCGGCCCTCTGGAGCGCTCATGAACTTCACCACGCTTGCCGTCACTGTCGCACAGCATGTCGCCACGGTCACGCTGAACCGGCCCGATGTGCGCAATGCCTTCAATGAAACCGTGATCGCCGAGGTGACCGGCGCCTTTCGCGCGCTTGGCGATACGCCGGAAGTGCGCGCGATCGTGCTGGCCGGCAACGGCCCCGCATTCTGCGCGGGCGCCGACCTCAACTGGATGAAGACGATGGCCGGCTACTCCGACGACGAGAACCGTGCCGATGCCCTGACGCTCGCGCAGATGCTGCACACCGTCTGGTCCTGCCCCAAGCCCGTGGTGGCGCGCATTCACGGCGACACCTATGCCGGCGGCGTGGGCCTGGTCGCGGCGTGCGATATCGCGTTGGCGGCCGAGCCCGTGCACTTCTGCCTGTCGGAGGCGCGCCTTGGCCTGATGCCGGCGACCATCAGCCCGTACGTGATCCGCGCCATGGGCGAGCAGGCCTCGCGCCGCTACTTCATCACGGCCGAGCGTTTCGATGCGGCCGAGGCGCTGCGGCTCGGCTTTGTGCATGCGGTGGTGCCGCCCGAGGCGCTCGATGCCAAGGTCGCCGACGTCACGGCGGCGCTGGTGGCCAACAGTCCCAACGCGGTGCGCGAGAGCAAGCGGCTGGTGCAGGATGTGGCGGGGCGTGCCATCGACGACGACCTGCTGGCGCTGACCGCCGACCGCATCGCGCAGATCCGTGCCTCCGACGAAGGCCGCGAGGGCGTGCGTTCGTTCCTGGAAAAACGCGCGCCGTCGTGGCGCCCGGCCTGACGTGTTGACGGGCGAAGTGGCGCAGAAGCCGGCCAATCGCGCAGGTGCCAAGGCGTGCGTTGCCAACCTCGCTCAACAACCCGGCTTTTGTCGCTAACTCGCTCACTGCCGCCGGTTTGCCAAGTCTTCCGGACCTTCCTACCATGAGGCTCCCCGATCCGTCCCTGTCCGCGCGCCGTTCCGCGCCTGCCGGCCTTGCCTGGCACGCCGTGGCCGCGCGTGGCGTGGGCGATCCATGTAGGAGGTCCCCCTTGGAACACCTGTCTCCCCCGGCTGGCGACGACACGCTCGCGGCGCGCAGCGCGCGCGCGGTGTGGCATCCCTGCACCCGCCTGCGGCCCGACGGCAATGTGCCGCCGCTGGCCATCGCGCGCGGCGAGGGCGCGTGGCTCGTCGATACCGACGGCCAGCGCTATTTTGACGCCATCAGTTCATGGTGGGTCAACCTGTTCGGCCATGCCAACCCGGACATCAACGCGGCGCTGGTCGCGCAGCTGCAGACGCTCGAGCACGTGATGCTGGCCGGCTATACGCACGAGCCGGCGGTGGCGCTGGCGGAGCGGCTGTCGGCGCTGACCGGCGGCGCGCTCGGCCATGCGTTCTATGCGTCCGACGGCGCCTCGGCGGTGGAGATCGCGCTCAAGATGAGCTTCCACTACTGGCGCAATACCGGACTCTCGGCCAAGCGCGAATTCGTGTGCCTGCGCGACGGCTATCACGGCGAGACGGTCGGCGCGCTGGCGGTGACCGATCTGGAAGTCTTCCGCGATGCGTACGACGCACTGACGCGCCGCGCGCATGTGGTGATGTCGCCCGATGCGCGGCAGGCCCGCCGCGGCGAATCGGCTGCCGACGTGGCCGCGCGCGCGCTCGCCGAACTGGAGGCGCTGCTGCGCGAACGCGCCGGCCAGATCGCCGCGCTGATCGTGGAGCCGCTCGTGCAATGCGCGGCCGGCATGGCGATGTACGACCCGTCGTACCTGGCCGGCGTGCGCGCGCTGTGCGACCGCTACCGCGTGCACCTGATTGCCGACGAGATCGCGGTCGGCTGTGGCCGCACCGGTACGTTCTTTGCGTGGGAGCAGTCGCGCGGTGCCGCGCAGGCGGACGGCGAGCCGTTGCCCGCGCATGCGTGGCCCGATTTCCTGTGCCTGTCCAAGGGCATCACGGGCGGCTACCTGCCGCTCTCGCTGGTGCTGTCGCGTCCCGCGATCCAGCGCGCCTTCGTCGCCGACGAGCTCGCCCGCAGCTTTCTGCATTCGCACTCGTACACGGGCAATCCGCTGGCCTGCCGCGCGGCGCTGGCCACGCTCGACCTGTTCGCGCGCGACGACGTGCTCGCCGCCAATCGGGAGCGCGCGCAATGGCTGGCCGAAGCCATGGCACCGCTGGCGGCCGATGTGCGCGTGCGCCACGTGCGGCAGCGCGGCATGATCTGGGCCGCCGATATCGATGCCGAGGCGGCCGGCGCCGAGTTTTCCGCGCGCTTCCATCTGGCGGCGCGCGCGCGCGGCGTGCTGGTCCGGCCGATCGGCCTTACGCTGTACGTGATGCCGCCGTATGTGTTCGATGCCGCGCAGGCGCGCTGGCTCGGCGAGCAACTGCTCGCCACGCTCGACGAGGTGACCGCGCCGCGCGCACCGTCGTCGACCCATGCCGCCGGGTCGGCCATTGCCACCGCCGCCGCGCAGGAGGTCCACCATGTTGCTTGATCACCTGCGCCGGGCCGCTGCCGAACGCGAGGCGCTGGCGCTTACGCGCCGCCGCCGCATCGCCCATAGCGCATGCGCGCCGCACCAGTCGGTGGGCGGCCTGCACACGGCGCCCACCTCGCTGCTGACCTTCTGCAGCAACGACTATCTCGGCCTGGCCGATCATCCGGCCATTGCCGCCGCGCTCGCCGAGGGCGCGCATCGCTACGGTGCCGGCAGCGGCGCCTCGCATCTGGTCAGCGGACATTCGCTGGCCCATGCGCAGCTCGAAGAGCGCCTGGCGCAGTGGCTGGCGCCGTCGATCCCGCACGCGCGCGCGCTGTACTTCTGCACCGGCTACATGGCCAACCTCGCGGTACTGACCGCGCTGGGCGCGGCCGGTGCCACGCTGTTCTGCGAGTCGCTCAACCATGCCTCGCTGATTGACGGCGCACGCCTCGCGCGGGCCGACGTGGTGCGCTACCCGCATGGCGACGTGGCTGCGCTGGCGACGCAACTGGCCGCCTGCCAGAGCGAAGTCAAGCTGATCGTCACCGACAGCGTGTTCAGCATGGATGGCGATATCGCGCCGCTGGCAGAACTGCTCGCGCTGGCCGAGGCCCATGATGCATGGCTGATCCTCGACGATGCGCATGGCTTTGGCGTGCTGGGCGAACACGGCCGCGGCGTACTCGAACATCTTGGCCTGGTCTCGGAACGCCTGATCTACCTGGGCACGCTGGGCAAGGCGGCGGGCGTGGCCGGCGCCTTCGTGGCCGCGCACGAACTGATCGTCGAACATCTGATCAATACCGCGCGTCCGTATATCTACACCACGGCCGCGCCGCCGGCGGTGGCGCATGCGCTGCTGACCAGCCTGACGCTGATCGAAGGCGACGAAGGCCACGCACGGCGCGCGCGGCTGGCACAGCTGATCGCGCAATTGCGCGACGGTCTCGGCCGGCTGGCCGCCCGCGCGGGATGGTCGCTCGGCGACAGCGATACGCCGATCCAGCCGCTGATCGTGGGCGACAACGCCGCCGCGCTGGCGTTGTCCGCGGCGCTCGAAGCCGACGGCATTCGCGTCGGCGCGATCCGCCCGCCCACCGTGGCGGCCGGCACCGCGCGCCTGCGCATCACGCTGTCGGCCTCGCATGGCGCGGCCGACGTGCGGCGCCTGCTCGATGCCATCGCGCGCGCCATGGCGCATCAGGAGGCAGCATGACGGCGCCCACCCCACCGGTCGCGCGTCCGGCTCGCGTGGCCTGCTTTGTCACGGGCACCGATACCGGCGTCGGCAAGACGCATGCGAGTGCCACGCTGCTGCATGCGCTGCATGTGGCGGGCTACAGCACGGCCGGCATGAAGCCCGTGGCCAGCGGTGGCGAATGGCTCGACGAGCGCTGGCAGAACGACGACGTGGAGCAGCTGCGCGCGGCGGGCTCGATCATCGCGCCGCCCGAGGAGATGTGCCCGTTCCTGCTGCGCACGCCGGTGTCGCCGCATCTGGCCGCCGCGATGGAAGGGGTGCGCATTACACGCACGCCGATCCGCGACGCCTTCGAGGCGCTGCGCCGCCGCGCCGAAGCGGTGGTGGTGGAAGGTGTGGGCGGCTTCGTGGTGCCGCTTGACGTGGGCGCGGCGCGCTGGACGACCGCCGACCTTGCCGTCATGCTCAACCTGCCCGTGGTGATGGTGGTCGGCATGCGCCTCGGCTGCCTGAGCCATGCGATGCTGACCGCCGAGGCCATCCGCGCGCGCGGCCTCAGGCTGGCCGGCTGGATCGCCAACCATGTCGACCCCGATATGCTGCTGCCGCACGAGAATATCGCCACGCTGCACGACGCCCTCGGCGCGCCCTGCCTCGGCCAGTTGCCATGGCAGGTAGCGCCGGCCGCCGCCGCGGTCCATCTGGACCTCGCGCCGCTGCTGTCGCACATCGCCCGTACCCAGGACCCGGCCGCGAGCCGCGTTCACTGAATCCCATACAAGACGATCCCGATCATGACCCAAGCCAACCTCAACGCCGCCACCGTGGCCACCGTTTCCGCCGACGCCCTGCGCCAGTCGGCCCGCAATATCGCCGCCGCCGCGCCCAAGCCGGGCGACGCATGGCGCGTCGACGAAGTGGCCGCGCTCTTTGCGCTGCCGTTCAACGACCTGCTGTTCCGCGCGCAACAGGTGCACCGCGAGCACTTTGACGCCAACACGGTCCAGCTGTCCACGCTGCTGTCGATCAAGACCGGCGGCTGCGAGGAGGATTGCGGCTACTGCCCGCAGAGCGCGCATCACGATGCCGGCGTGCAGGCCGAGAAGCTGATGGCGCTCGACGAAGTCCTGGAGGCGGCGCGCAACGCCAAGGCCAACGGCGCCACGCGTTTCTGCATGGGTGCGGCCTGGCGCAGCCCCAAGGACCGGCACCTCGAGCCGGTGATGGAAATGGTGCGCGAGGTCAAGGCGATGGGTCTCGAGACCTGCGTCACGCTCGGCATGCTCAAGGCCGAGCAGGCGCAGCAGCTGAAGGACGCGGGGCTCGACTATTACAACCACAACCTCGACACCTCGCCCGAGTTCTACGGCAAGATCATCACCACGCGCACGTACCAGGATCGTCTCGATACGATCGGCCACGTGCGTGAGGCCGGCATCAATGTCTGCTGCGGCGGCATCGTCGGCATGGGCGAGTCGCGCGAGGCACGCGCTGGCCTGATTGCGCAGCTGGCCAACCTCGACCCGCATCCCGAGTCGGTGCCCATCAACAACCTGGTGCAGGTGGAAGGCACGCCGCTGGCGGGCACCGCCGCGCTGGATCCGTTCGAGTTCGTCCGCACGATCGCGGTGGCGCGCATCACCATGCCGCGCGCGATGGTGCGCCTGTCCGCCGGCCGCGAGGCCATGGACGATGCGTTGCAGGCGCTGTGCTTCATGGCCGGCGCCAATTCGATTTTCTACGGCGAGAAGCTGCTGACCACCGGCAACCCGCAGGCCGAACGCGACCGCGCGCTGCTCGCGCGCCTCGACATTCGCGCGGAAGGCTACGCGGGGTAACACCCACCGGTGCGGAGCAGGCTGCCGCCCCCGACCATAAGAAGGAGGAGAAGCGCCATGTTCCAGAAAATCCTGATCGCCAACCGTGGCGAGATCGCATGCCGGGTAGCGGCCACCTGCCGCCGGCTCGGCATTCGCACGGTAGCGGTCTATTCGGACGCCGACGCCGATGCGCGGCACGTCGCGTTCTGCGACGAGGCCGTGCATATCGGTGGCCCGGCCGCGCGCGACAGTTATCTGCGCGCCGACCATCTCATCGAGATGGCGAAGGACACCGGCGCCCAGGCCATCCACCCGGGCTACGGTTTTCTCTCCGAGAACGAGGGCTTCGCCGAAGCCTGCGCCGCGGCGGGACTGGTGTTCATCGGTCCGCCGGCGGCGGCGATTCGCGCCATGGGCAGCAAGAGCGCGGCCAAGCAACTGATGGAGCAGGCCGCGGTGCCGCTCGTGCCCGGCTATCACGGCGACGACCAGGATGCCGCGCTGCTGCGGCGCGAGGCCGACCGCATCGGCTATCCGGTACTGCTCAAGGCGAGCGCGGGCGGCGGCGGCAAGGGCATGCGCGTGGTCGAATCCGGCGATGCCTTTGAAGCCGCGCTGGCCTCGGTCAAGCGCGAGGCTTCGGCGAGCTTCGGCGACGACAAGGTGCTGGTCGAGAAATACCTGACGCGGCCGCGCCATATCGAGATCCAGGTGTTTGCCGACACGCACGGCAACTGCGTCTACCTGTTCGAGCGCGACTGCTCGGTGCAGCGCCGTCATCAGAAGGTACTGGAGGAAGCGCCGGCGCCGGGCATGACCGAGGACCGTCGCCGCGCGATGGGCGAGGCCGCCGTTGCCGCCGCGCGCGCGGTGGGCTACGTCGGTGCCGGCACGGTCGAGTTCATTGCCAACCAGGACGGCTCGTTCTACTTCATGGAGATGAACACGCGCCTGCAGGTCGAGCACCCGGTCACCGAGATGATCACGGGGCAGGACCTGGTCGAGTGGCAATTGCGCGTGGCCGCCGGCGAGCCGCTGCCGTTGCTGCAGGACGCGTTGCGCATCGACGGCCACGCGCTGGAAGCGCGCATCTACGCCGAGAACCCGGACAATGGCTTCCTGCCGTCGACGGGCACGCTGCGCTACCTGCGCACACCGCCGGCCGTGCAGTTCATGCGCGGGGGCGGCAGCGACGGCAATCCGCATGGTCCGGCCGGCGTGCGTATCGACGCCGGCGTGCGCGAGGGCGATGCCATCAGTCCGTTCTACGACCCGATGATCGCCAAGCTGATCGTGTGGGGCCGCGACCGCGACGAAGCGCTCGCGCGCATGGCGCAGGCGCTGGCCGGCTACCACGTGGTGGGGCTGTCGACCAACGTGGCGTTCCTGCAGCGGCTGGTGAAGTCGGAAGCGTTCCGCACCGCCGATCTCGATACCGGGCTGATCGAGCGCAACCAGGACGTTCTGTTTCCGCCGCAGCGTTCGGGCGGCGCGGCCGTGGGGATGGAGGCGATCGCCCTTGCGGTGGGCGCGCTGCTCGACCGCGAGGCCCGCATGCGGCGCATCGACGCCAGCGATCCGCATTCGCCGTGGACCCATGCCGGGCCGTGGCGCCTCAACGGCCGCGACGAGCGCACGCTGCGCTTTGCCACGGGCGGCGGTGCCACGCTCGACGTGGTGCTGCGCACCGATATGCGCCGGCGCGGCACGCTGATCTTTGCCGACCAGGCGGCGCCGTTCGCCTACACCTGCCAGGCCGACGATTTCCATGTCGACCTCGGCACACGGCGCGAGCACGGCCAGGTGCATGTGGACGGCGATATCTTTCATGTGTTCCATGCGGGCCGCCATGACGTGCTGGAATGGCTCGACCCGCTCGCGCATGCGGGCGAGAGCGAAGGCGAAGGTGGCAAGCTGACCGCGCCGATGCCGGGCAAGGTGATCGCCGTGATGGTCGAGCCCGGCAGCCATGTCACGCGCGGCACGCCGCTGCTGGTGATGGAGGCCATGAAGATGGAGCACACCATCAGCGCGCCGGCCGACGGCGTGGTCGCGGAAGTCCTGTACGGCGTGGGCGAGCAGGTGGCGGAAGGCGCGCAACTGCTGGCGTTTGCGGTGCCCGAGGCGGCCTGACCGCGCGCGGGAGGGCAAGCGGAGGGCAAGCGGGATGGGGTGCGGTGCGCCAGTGGCGCCGCACCGCGCGCCCCATCCGTGCCAGAATTGCCCTGCTGGCCCGATGCCGTCGGGCCCTGACACGGTCACAATATCCATACCAACACCCCCACGGAGTCGAGATGAAGTTGCAGTTGTACGTGCCGGACGGCCGCTACGAGCCCTGGATCGAAGGTTTTGCCGAAGCGCTGCCCGAGGCGGAATGCCTCAAGTGGGAAAGCTCCCAGGGCGAGCAGGCCGACTATGCCGTGGTCTGGCGCCCGCCGGTCGAGATGCTGCGCGGCCGCACCGACCTGCGCGCCGTGTTCAATCTCGGCGCCGGCGTCGATGGCATCCTGCGCCTGCGTGATGGCGATCCCGACGCATTGCCGGCCGATGTGCCCATCGTTCGCCTCGACGATGCCGGCATGGCCGCGCAGATGGCCGAGTATGTCGGCGCCGCGGTGCTGCGCGACTTCCGCAAGCTCGATGCCTATGCCGCGCAGGCCGCGGCCGGCACGTGGAAATTCATCAAGCCGAACCGCCGTGCCGATTTCACCATCGGCGTGATGGGCATCGGCACGCTGGGCGCGCATATCGCGCGCACGCTCGCCAGTTTCGGCTTTCCGGTGCGCGGCTGGAGCCGCACGGCGAGAGCGGTCGAGGGCGTGCAGGGTTTCCATGGCGAAGCCGGCCGCGAGGCCTTCCTCGACGACCTGCGCGTGCTGGTCAATGTGCTGCCGCTCACGCCCGAGACCGAGAACATCATCGATACCGACCTGCTCTATCGCCTGCGGCGCGGCGCGCACGTGATCAACGTGGCGCGCGGCCAGCATGTGGTGGAGGACGACCTGCTTGCCGCGGTGCGGGAAGGACAGATCGGCGCGGCCACGCTCGACGTATTCCGCGCCGAGCCGCTGCCCGCCGATCATCCGTTCTGGGGCGAGCCGCGTATTGCCATCACGCCCCATATCTCGGCGCTGACGCTGCGCGAGGACAGCATTGCGCAGATCGCCGGCAAGATCCGCGCGCTGGGCGCGGGCCAGCCGATCGCGGGCATCGTCGATATCGCGCGCGGATACTGACACAACCGGGAAGGGACGGCGGTGCCGCGCTGCGGTACGCCGCGCCAGCCGCCATGAGGAGACAGAGATGAACCTGCCGCAATACGTGAAGATCGTCGAGGTGGGCCCGCGCGACGGCCTGCAGAACGAAAAGGCGATGGTGCCCACCGACGTCAAGGTGGCGCTGATCAACCAGTTGTCGGACGCGGGTTTCGTCAATATCGAGGCGGCCTCGTTCGTCTCGCCCAAGTGGGTGCCGCAAATGGCGGACGGCGCCGAGGTGATGGCGCGCATCCAGCGCCGGCCCGGCACGCTCTATTCGGTGCTGACGCCGAACCTGCGTGGCTTCGAGGGCGCGGTGGCATCCGGCGCCGATGAAGTGGTGATCTTCGGCGCCGCCAGCGAGGCGTTCTCGCAGAAGAACATCAACTGCTCGATCGCGGAATCGATTGCGCGCTTCGCGCCCGTGGCCGCCGCCGCCAAGGAGGCGGGCGTGCGCGTGCGCGGCAGCATCTCATGCTCGCTGGGCTGCCCTTACCAGGGCGAGGTGCCGGTGAGCGCGGTGGTCGACGTGGTGCGGCGCCTGCGCGAGCTTGGCTGCGACGAGATCGATATCGCCGACACGATCGGTGTGGGCACTCCGGGCAAGGTCCAGGACGTGTTGCGCGCGGCCGCCGCCGAGTTTCCGCTCGACCGCCTGTCCGGCCATTTCCACGACACCTATGGCCAGGCGCTGTCCAATATCCTGGCCAGCCTCGAGGTCGGCGTGGGCATCTTCCATGCTTCGGTCGCGGGGCTTGGCGGCTGCCCGTATGCCAAAGGCGCGACCGGCAACGTCGCCACCGAGGACGTGCTGTACATGCTGCACGGGCTTGGCCTGCACACCGGTATCGAGCTCGATGCGGTGGTGCGCGCCGGCGACTATATTTCGCAGGCGATCGGTCGCCCCAACAATTCGCGCGTGGGCAAGGCGCTGCTGACCAAGTGGGCCTCGGCGGGGTGCGCCTGAGCGCCGCGCGTCAAGACAGAACAGAAGGAGAAGCCAGACATGAGCCAGAACGATTCGCTCGCGACGACCATCACGCTGCCCGAGTCCGCCCAACGTGTAGCCGACCTGCTCGCCGGTATCGGCCACGACCGCCCGGTGGTGATGCTGCCGGCGACCGGCAAGACCTCGGCCGAGGCCGCGGCGGGGCTCGGTTGCAGCGTGGCCGAGATCGCCAAGTCGATCATCTTCCGGCGCGTGGCGGACGACGCGCCGGTGCTGGTGATCGCCAGCGGCAGCAACCGTGTCGACGAGACCAAGGTGGCGGCGCGCGTGGGCGCGCTCGGCAAGGCCGATGCGCGCTTCGTGCGCGAGAAGACCGGCTACGCGATCGGCGGCGTCTGCCCGATCGGCCATGCGGTTGCACCGGTGATGCTGCTCGACCAGGACCTGTTCCGCTACGACAGCGTGTGGGCCGCGGCGGGCCATCCGCATGCCGTGTTCAACCTGACCCCGCAGCAGTTGCAGGCGATGACTGGCGCCGAAGTCGCCGATGTGGCGCAGGCGGGAGCGGCGGCATGAGCGCGGGTCTTGCGCCCCGGGGCGTGGACGCGCTGCGCCCCGGCCTCACCTTTTCGTGGCAATACGTGGTGCCGGCCAAGGCCACCGTGCCCAACCTCTATGACGACGTGCCGGGCTGCGCCGAGATGCCCGACGTGCTGGCCACCGGCTACATGGTGGGCATCATGGAATGCGCCTGCCTGCAGATGCTGCGCGACTATCTCGACTGGCCGCGCCAGCAGTCGCTCGGCACGCTCGTCAATTTTACGCACCTGGCCGCCACGCCGGCCGGCATGGCGATTACCGTCAAGGGTGAACTGATTGCCGTGGAAGGCCGCAAGCTGCGTTTCGCGCTGACCGCGTGGGATGGCGAGGACAAGATCTCCGAGGGTGTGCACGAACGCCATCTGATCGACGCGGCGCGCTTCAACGACAAGGTCGCGGCCAAGGCCGCGCGCATGGCGGGCTGACATGGCGCTGCCCGGCACGCGTACGCCCGCCGAACTTGCCCGCGCCGCGCGCGCGGCGCAGACCGCGGTGCCGGTGCCTTCGCCATGCATCAATGTGTGCCGCATGGACGCCGCCACCGGCTACTGCGAAGGTTGCCTGCGTACCATCGGGGAGATCGCGGCCTGGTCGCAGGCCGACGATGCCGAGCGGCGCCGCATCTGGGCGCAACTGCCGGCGCGCGGTCCGGCGCTGTGCGATGGAGGCACGCCGTGAGCGCGCCGTTGCCGCCGTCGTTACGCGTGTTCGAGCGCGGCTGGCTGTCCGCCAACAACGTGCTGGTGGTCGACGACGAGGCCGCCACGCTGATCGATACCGGCTACGTCACGCACGCGCCGCAGACCGTGGCGCTGGTGGACGCGGCGCTCGCGGGGCGGCCGCTGGACGCCGTCGTCAATACCCATCTGCATTCCGACCATTGCGGCGGCAACGCCGCGCTGCAGATGCGCTGGCAGCCGCGCACGCTGATTCCGGCGGCCGAGGCTGGCGCGGTGGCGGCGTGGGACGAGGAGATGCTGAGCTTTCGCGCCACCGGCCAGCAATGCGCGCGCTTTGCCTTCGACGGCGTGCTGCACGATGGCGACCGCCTGCGCCTGGGGAATCTCGACTGGGAGGTGGTGGCGGCGCCCGGACACGATCCGCATGCGGTCATGCTGTTCGCGCCGGAAGCGGGCGTGCTGATCTCCGGCGATGCGCTATGGGAGAACGGTTTCGGCGTGATCTTTCCCGAGCTCGACGGCGAAAGCGGCTTTGCCGAACAGGCCGCCGTGCTCGACCGCATTGCGGCGCTCGACGCGCGCATCGTGATTCCGGGCCATGGCGCGGTATTCACCGATATCGCGGCCGCCATCGCGCGCGCCCGCGGGCGGCTCGACTATCTGCGCGCGGATCCGCTGCGCAATGCGACGCATGCGGTCAAGGTGCTGGTCAAGTTCAAGCTGCTGGAGCAGCAGTGCATGACGCAGGCGGCGCTGCGCGCCTGGCTGGCGCAGACACCGCTGATGTCGCGCATCCGCGCCCGCTATCTGCCGGCGTCGACGCTCGATCAGCTCTATGACGACACGCTGCGGGGCCTCGCCCGCGTGGGCGCGCTCGCGCTCGATGGCGAGCACGTGCTGAACCGGGACTGAGCCATGCCGATGCCGCCGCTGCGAGGCAAGACATTCATGCTGCGGCCGTATCGGGCCGGCGACGCGTCGCAACTGGTCACCGCGGTGCGCGAGTCGATGGCCACGGTCGGCGTCTGGATGCCGTGGGCCCACGCCGACTACGACCTGTATGACGCGCACGAGTGGCTGGCGCGCTGCGCGGCCAACATGGAAGACGGCGTGGCGTTCGATATCGGCGTGTTTTCGCCCGACGGCGCCGTGCTCTATGGCGGCGTGGCGATCAACCAGATCCGGCGCGAGGACAATCTCGGCAATCTTGGCTACTGGATCCGCCAGTCGCGCCAGCGGCACGGCTTTGCCGCGGGTGCGGCCACGATGATGGCGTGCCATGGCTTCCATGGCCTTGGCCTGACGCGGCTCGAGGTGGTGGCCGCCGAGCGCAACCTGCCGAGCCGCGCGGTGGCGGAGAAGATCGGCGCGCAATTCGAATGCATTGCGCGCAACCGGCTGATCCTGCAAGGGCGACCGGTGGCGGCGGCGGTCTACTCGCTGGTGCCGGAGTCGTTCGCGGCGACCCGGGTCAACTAGACCGCGCGCGTCGGGCACGCCGGGCGCGTGGCGCGCTCCCGCAGGCGGAAGCGCGCCATCGCCAGCACCATCGCCCGCACCATGGCCGCAACGTTGTTATCGCTACGCTGGCGTTCCGGCCCACGCATGGCTACGCACGCACCCGCTTACGCGTCGCCGGGTACGCCTCGTCGCTTACGCCTCGTCGCTACGCGGCGCGACCGCCTCAGAAGGCGGTGCGGAACCCGATCCGCACGCTGCGCCCGGGCAGCGGCGCGATATCGCGCAGGATCGAGGTCGCGCTGCGCGCTTCCGTGTTGGTCAGGTTGTCCCCGCGCAAATACACCAGCGTCTGCGTGCGCGACACCTTGAACTTGTACGTCAACGCCACGCCCAGCATGGTGTAGGCATCGCTCGGCGTATCGTCGGTCGGCACGCGGCTCTGGCGCGCATACCAGTCGACATTGACGCGCGCGCCCCACGGGCCCGCACCGTACACCAGCGAGCCGCCCAGGCGCAGCGGCGACAGCCGCGGCAGCGCTTCGCCGGTATCGCGGTTCTCGCCGTGCACGTAGTCGGCGCGTGCCTCGAAGTCGAGCGTATCGCTGGTGGTCAGCAGCTTCTGCAACAGGCGGGTCTTGCCCTCGGCCTCGAAGCCCCACAGCGTGGCGGGCACGCCCAGGTACTGGAACTCGGGCAGCGCGCCATTGCCGGCCGGCACCACGTTGCCTTCCTCGTCGCGGAACTGGCCCGAGTTGATCAGCGCCAGGTAGTTCTGGAAGCGGCTGTAGTAGCCCGTCACGCTCGCGCTGTGCGGCCCCTGGTTGAAGCGCATGCCGAGGTCGATCGAGGTGGCGCGCTCCTTGTTCGCGTTGGGGTCGCCGACTTCGAAGGTGCCCGTGGCCAGGTGCGGCCCGTTGGCGTAGAGCTCATAGAACGTTGGTGCGCGCTCGGTGTACGACAGGTTGGAGGTGAACGACCATGCCGGCGTGAGCTTGTAGAGCAGGCCGGCCGAGGCGCTGCCCGCGTTGAAGCTGCGCTCGGCATTGCTGAAGCGGTCGTTGCCGTCCGCGCTCGCCTTCACGTTGCTGTGGTCGAGGCGGCCGCCCAGGTTGAGCTTGAGATCGCCCGAGGCGGTCAGCGGCAGTTCCTCGAACACGAAGACGGCCGCGTTCTCGGTGGTCGTGCTCGGCACGAACGCTTCCTCGCCGAGCGCGGAGAAGTCGGTATGGCCGAACTGCGTGCCGATCACGCCCGACATGTTGCCGATCCTGGCGTGTCTGGCCTCGATACGCGCGTCCCAGCCGTGGTTCTTGAAGGTGGTGCCGGTCTCGCCGTCCTCGATTTCGCGGTGCTCGTAGTCGGTGTAGCTGAAATTGCCTTTTACCGACTCGAACAGGCCACCGGTCACGCTGGTCAGGTTGCGTGCCTCGCCGGCCAGCGCAAAGCGGTCCTGGCGCAGCTTGATGCGCGAATCGGCTTCCGCGGGCGTGCCATAGTCGTTGCGATAGGTCGAGTAGTCGGCGCCGACGTAGCCATCGGCCCAGGTATAAGAACCGCCCATCGCGCCGCCTTCCTGGTGCGCGTTGGTATTCGGGATATGGCCAAAGCTCTCGTTCTCGCCCTCGGGCAACGGCTGCGTGGCACGCAGGTTGCCGCTGCGGGCAAAGCCCGGAATCTTGAGGTCGCTGGTCTGACGCACGAATGCGTCGGCATGGACCGCGAACTTGCCGTTGCCGGCCTCGATCAGGCCGCTCGCGTTGCGGCCCTTGTCGCCACCGATGGTGGCGCTGGTGTCGACCGCGCCTGACACACCGGTGATCGGGTCCTTGGGAATGCGGTTGTCGATCACGTTGACCACCCCGCCGAGCGCGTTGCCGCCGTACATCAGCGCGGCCGGACCGCGTACCACCTCGATGCTCTCCGCCACCAGCGGGTCGATCGGCACCGCGTGGTCATACGACAGCGTGGAAGCATCGAGCGTGGAGCCGCCGTTCTGCAGCACCTTGATGCGATCGGCATCGAGGCCACGGATGATCGGCCGGCTGGCGTTGGGGCCGAAGTAGCTCGACGACACGCCGGGCAGGTTGTTCAGCGTTTCGCCGAGCGTGCTGTCGGCACGCACCGTGAGCGCATCGCCCCCGAGCGTGGAGACCGGCGCGACCAGATCGTTGAGGTCGCTGCCGAGCGGATTGGCGGTGACCACCACGGCTTTCAGCACCGGCGGCTGCGCGGCGGCGGTTGGCGCTGCGTTGGCGGGGGCCGCGTTGGTGGTGAGCGCGTTGGTGGTGGGCGCGGTGGAGGCCGCCCCTGTGGCTGTACCCGTCGCGCCGGCCGACGCCGCGGGCTGGGCCGCCGGGGCCGCCGGGCGAGTCGGGGCGGGTGCCGCATCCTGGGCAAAGGCATGCGTGGAGACGAGCAGGGCGGCAACGGCCGCGGCCGGCGTGCGACGCGCCGGCAGAAGGAATTTGAAGTGAGACATGGCTCGCGATTCGGGAAAGGCAAGCGCGCAGGCAGCGGGTGCCGGCACGCGGAACGGACGGGCGCGCGGTCATGACCGCGGCTCGTGGGTTGTCAGGCGAACGCGAGCGGCGCCGGTGGGGCGCGCGAATGGAAGGGGTGGCGGGAGGGAAGGTCGGGCCAGCGCCAGGCCAGGCTGGCGGGCTTGACGGGTTTGCCAAAGCGCAGCAGCGGCAGGGCCGGCGTGCCGAAGTGGGTATGGGCCAGCGTGGCGCCATCGAACAGCACGCAGGAATGCGCACCGAGCTTGAGGGCGAACGGATCGCCATGGTGATCCTGTGCGCCGCTGGCGCCAACGGCGCTGATGCCGCCACTGGCGTCGCCATCGGTGGCGATATCGGTGCCGGGGGCGGTGGCCACCAGCGGCACATTGAGCAGCCCGCCATGCACCACGCGGTGGGTCAGGCCGGCATGCTGCGCCAGCAGCAGGCACACCATCAGCCACAGCGCGCCCCACGGGCTCAGGCCGCGGGCACGCCGGCGCGCGAGCGCGTTACGCTTAGTGGTCATGCCCGCACGCGCACGGCCCCTCGCCGTCATGGTGGTGGTGGTCGTCGTGGTGGTGGTGATGATGGTCATGATCGTGACCATCGTCGAAGGCATCGTCCCAGGCCGGGAACGGATCGGCGCAGGCCGCCCACGCGGCCGGACCCGCCGCCATTTCGGCATCGGTGAGCAGGCACGCGTCCAGCCGCGCCGTCAGCGCGGCGACATCGAGCGCGCGCCCGAGCAGCACCAGCTCCTGGCGGCGGTCGCCGTACGGGCCTTCCATCTCGGCCTCGATCGCCGCGCGCGCGGCGTCGTCCTGCGGCCATTCGGCGCGATCGAGCGCCGCCCACCACGCGCCCGCGCCACCGTGACGGCACACGCCGCCCGCCTGGGCCCAGTCGCCGGCGATCTCCATGCGCGTCGCCAGCCAGAACACGCCCTTCGAGCGCAGCACGTCGCCATACTCGCGCAGCCATTCGGTGTGGATCAGGTCGGCAAAGCGTTGGGGATGGAATGGCCGGCGCCGGCGGTACGTCAGCGCGCCCAGGCCGGCGGCGGTAGCGGCGGCCGGCAGCGGGTCCCCGCGCAGGGCGGCCTGCCAGCCGGCGGCGGCAAAGGTCGCGTCGGCGTCGAAGCGACCGGTGGCAAGTATCCGTTCGGCCGAGACCGCGCCGAAGTAGGCGTCGACGATATCGGCCCGGGGATTGAGCGCCTGCAGCATGGCGCGCACGCGCACCAGCGTTTCGCCATCCACCTGGTCGGCATGATTGAGCACGATTACGTCGCAGCCTTCGATCTGGTCGACGAGCACATCGACCACGGTGCGGTCATCGTCGTCGGACTCGGCCAGCGCGCGATCCGACAGGAAATCGGCATCGTGCCAGTCCTGCGGCAGGCGTGCCGCGTCGACCACTGTCACCAGCGTGTCGAGCCGCAGCGGCAGCGCGGCGTGCGCGTCCTCGAAGGCGAACAGTTCGGCCAGCGCAATCGGTTCGGCGGTGGCCACGGTCTCCACGATGGCGGCATCGTGCTGGCCGCCGCGGGCCAGTTCGGCGAGCCTGTCCAGCAGGTCCGGACCGTCGACGAGCGCCGCCACGCGCCGGCCACCCGCGTGGGCAAGCACATGATTCAGCAGCGTGGTCTTGCCGGCACCGGCAAAGCCGGAGAGCACGGTAACGGGCAGGCGTTCGGCCATGGGGGCGGACGGTGATTGCAACAAAGTTGCGACTGTAGCAGAAAGGGGGCTGCGGCGACAGTCACGGGTTGCGCTTCACCATGGTAGGACGTGGCAGGGTGGCGACACAATGCGCATGCGGGAAGACGCAAGACGCGCCGCGGCTGCCGCGCGGGCCGATGATGCAACCGCCCCGGCGTGTAACCGGTGTCGCGCGCAAACCAGCGGCCGCGGCATAAACGCCGGTATAAACAAAAGCGGCCCGGGATAACCGGGCCGTTTGCGCTGAAGCGGGCGGGGCTCAGTCCCCGAACAGCTTCTGGCGCAGTTCGCGGCGCTGCTGCGCCTCAAGCGACAGCGTTGCCGTCGGGCGGGCCAGCAGGCGCGGCACGCCGATCGGCTCGCCGGTCTCCTCGCACCAGCCGTAGTCGCCGGATTCGATGCGCTGCAGCGACTGCTCGACCTTCTTCAGCAGCTTGCGTTCGCGATCGCGCGTGCGCAGTTCCAGCGCATGCTCTTCCTCGATCGTCGCCCGATCCGCCGGGTCCGGCACAATGACCGTTTCGCGCAGATGTTCGGTGGTCTGGTCGGCGTTCTTGAGAATTTCGTCGCGAAGCTGCTCAAGGCGATTCTTGAAAAAGGCCAGCTGCGCCTCGTTCATGTAATCCTTGTCGCTCATCTTCAGGATTTCAGCTTCAGTCAGAAGTTTGTTGCTGCTCATGGTTGCTGCTGATTCTCTTGTTGATCCGACCGGCGGCGTCTCCGTCCGCTCGGGTGCGGTGGCCGTCCGCTTGCGCGGCGTGGCCGTTTCACTCTGGCTGGCTGCAGTCTTGCTGCTTCGCGTGCCTCCCTTGGCCTCCCCCGCCTCGGCCTGCGCCGTACTGCCGCGTGGAGCTGGCGCGTCCTTCTCCGTCTGCGCCTTCAGCTTCTCCGCCGCGGCACTGCCCGTCTTGCTGCGGCTTTCCTTGGTTTTTGTTGCGGCTGTCATGGGGACACCTCTCTCTCGCGTCGATCAAGTAACGGCGAACGGCGCGTGTCGGGGTCGTACCCCCGGAGCGTACCCCAAGCGGAGGGCGGTCTCCGCACGAAGCACTGCGACCGCGCCTGCCGGCGGCCCGCCTCGTGTCGACGACGACCCGCCGCACTGCCCTGCTACCACTGCAACTTTACTGCGGCGTGACTGCCGTGGTTACCCGCATTTACCACCGGTCAACCACCAGACCAGCTAACCACGGCGATATCCACGGCGATAACCACACCGGTAACGACCTTCGGCGACCTGCCGCGAATCCGGTGCGCCTGGCAATGGCCAGTCACAACCCAGCACCGGCACGGGAAAAAGGTGCGTCGCCCGTATCAAATCCGGCCTATTGTACTTGAACAAATTTTAAGGAGATATGGGAGAAAGCCGGACACGCACACAGGAATTTTTCCCGGTGGCCCCGGCCAGGGGCGGGGCAGGAAGGGGCAGGCGGGGGGTAAGAGGGCGGCAGGCGAAATCAGGGGAGGGCCGCCCCCGCGGTAACCGGGGGGCGGCTCGCGCACTCAGGCGAGACAGGACTCCAGGCCCTTGAGGATGGCGTCGCGCGGCAGGTCCACGCCGATAAAGACCATTTTGGTGCCCGGCGTCTCGTCGCCCCACTTGGCGCCGATGTCGCTGCCCATCAGCTGGTGCACGCCCTGGAACACGACCTTGCGGTCCACCCCGTCCATAAAGAGCACGCCCTTGTAGCGCAGCAGCTTCTCGCCGTAGACCGACAGGATGCCGGACAGGAATTCCTCGAGCTTGCCGTAATGGAACGGCTTGTCGCTGCGGAAGACGAACGAGGCGATGCGGTCGGTGTGGTGGTGGTGATGATGGTGGTCGTGCGCGTGGCCGTGGCCGCAGTGCTCGTCGTGCACGTGATCGTGGTCGCAGTGCTCGCCATGCGCGTGGTCGTGCCCGTGGTCGTGATCGTGATCGTGATCGTGGTCGTGATCCTCGGCGCGCAGGAAGTCCGGATCGATCTCGAGCTTCTCGTTGAGATTGAAGCCGCGCAGGTCGAAGATCGTATCGATCGGGGCCTCGCCGAAATGCGCGGTGCGGATCGGCGCGCGCGGGTTCATGTGGAGCAGGCGGTGGCGCAACTCTGCCACTGCGTTTTCCTCGACCAGGTCGGCCTTGGTGATGAAGATGGCATCGGCAAAGCCGACCTGGCGCTGCGCTTCCTCCTGCTTGTCGAGCTGCAGGTTGGCATGCTTGGCATCGACCAGCGTGATCACCGCATCCAGCAGATAACGCGAGGCGATTTCCTCGTCCATGAAGAACGTCTGCGCCACCGGGCCGGGGTTGGCCACGCCGGTGGTCTCGATCACCACGCGGTCGAAGTCGAACTCGCCCGCGTCGCGGCGCGTCAGCAGGTCGGAGAGCGCCTGCACCAGGTCACCGCGGATGGTGCAGCAGATGCAGCCGTTGCTCATCTGCACGATCTGCTCGCGGCCGTCCTGCACGAGGATCTCGTTGTCGATGTTCTCCTCGCCGAATTCGTTCTCGATGACGGCGATCTTCATGCCGTGCTGCTCGTTGAGAATGCGCTTGAGCAGCGTGGTCTTGCCGCTGCCGAGGAAGCCGGTCAGGATCGTGACCGGGGTCAGTTTGGACATATCGTTCTCCGGGGAAAGAGGGGGCTGCCAGCGCTGTCTGTTCCTGGTGCCATGTATTGTGGGTATGCCGTGGACCTGCCGTCAGTGCGCCTGATGGCCGCCGCCGGCCTTGGGCCGTCGCGCCGCGCTGCCGGCGGGCGCCCCGCATTCCGCGCATATGCCGTTGACGGTGAGCTCCACGTGTTCCACCGCAAAACCGCTCGGCACCTTCGGCGTGGCCACGCGCGGCGGCGTGCCGGCGGCCTCCAGGCAGAAGGTGCGGTCGCAGCGCAGGCAATGAAAGTGGCTGTGCTGGCGATGGACTTCCGCGCGCGCGGCCTCGTGCTCGCGCAGGCTGAAGCGGAACACGCGATCGTTGCCGGCACGCTTCTGCGCGATGCCCTGGTCGACGAGCCAGTCGAGCACGCGGTAGACCGTGACGCGGTCCACGCCGTCGGCTTCGCCGGACAGGCCGTCGATCACGGCCTGGTGCGTCATCGCCTCGTCGCTGCCGATCAGGCAGGCGAGGATGGCCACGCGCGGTTGCGTCACGCGCGCGCCAAGCAGCCGCAGACGGGCCTGGGCGGCTTCCTGCGCGGACAGCACCGCCGTCGCATCGGACGTCGATGCGGCAGGCGTCGATGCGGCAGACGGCGACGCGGCAGGCTTCGATGTAGCCGCGGAAGCCCCGGCGGCCGGGGCGACCGAGGGATGCGAGGGGGGACGGGTCATGCGGGGCATTTAACCATACGCCCCCTGCCGTTGCAATTCAGTTGCGCAAACCGCGGCGGGCCGAAGGGTGATTTTCATGTGCGTTTCTCGCGGGTTAACCCCCCTACCTGCGCGTTGTTCGCGGCGGCTAACATCCACCTCCGACTCCGCCTGTAGGCGGGGCGGGTGACCGCCTTCCACCCATACATTTTGCCGATGGTCAGCGTGCCAAGCCGATATGGATGGCACGAACGGAAAGATCCGCAGACACGCGGGCGTCCGCGGCAAGCGGCGGCACCCCGGTACACATGGGCAGGGAAACAGGAGAGCATGATGAAACGAGTTGCAGTGCATTTCGCGGCCGCACTGGCTGTTGCAGGCGTGGTGGCATCGACGGGAGCCATCGCGGACGAATATCCGGGCAGCAAGCCCGTGCAGGCTGTCGTGCCGTTCGCGGCGGGCGGTCCCACCGACAAGGTTGCGCGTGAGCTCACGCAGATCATGTCGAAGCACCTCGGTGCGACCATCGTGATCGAGAACCTGGGCGGCGCCGGCGGTACCATCGGCGCCAAGAAGGTGGCCCAGTCCAAGGGCGATGGCTACACCATCCTGATTCACCACATCGGCATGTCCACCGCGCCGGCGCTGTATCGCAACCTCGGCTTCGATCCGCTCAAGGACTTCGAGATGGTAGGCGAGATCGCCGACGTGCCGATGGTGATGGTCGGCAACAAGAACCTGCCGCCCGCCACGTTCAAGGAACTGGTGCCATACATCAAGGCCAACGCCAGCAAGATGTCGCTGGCCAACGCCGGCATCGGTTCGGCCTCGCACCTGTGTGGCCTGCTGTTCCAGACCGCGATCCAGACCGAACTCACCACGGTGCCGTACAAGGGCACCGCGCCGGCGCTGACCGACGTGCTGGGCGGCCAGGTCAACCTGATGTGCGACCAGACCACCAATATCGCAGGCCAGCTGAAGGCGGGCTCGCTCAAACCGTACGCGGCCATGCAGTCGCGCCGCGTGGAAGCGTTCAAGGACATCCCGACGGCGGCCGAGCAGGGCATGCCGGGCGTGGAAGTGAAGATCTGGCACGCGATGTACGCCCCGAAGGGCACGCCGAAGCCGGTCATCGACAAGCTGTCGGCGGCGCTGCAGAAGGCTGTGTCGGACCCCAATTTCCGCGCCAAGATGGCGGAACTGGGTGCCGAAGCCGTGCCGGCCCAGCGCGCCACGCCCGATTCGCTGCGCACGTTCCTCGCCTCGGAAATCAACAAGTGGACGCCGGTCATCAAGAAGGCGGGGGTGTACGCCGACTGAGGCTTGCCCACCGCCACGGCCAGCCGGCAGTGCCGCTGGCCGCGGCAGGACGATCGACGCAGAAAGGCCACGCCGCAGGGCGTGGCCTTTTTGTTTGCGTGCCCCGGTCTATATTGGGAATTCCGCGCCCCTTGAAAGCCGCGCCGGTGGCGCCACCTACCAAGCCGACAGACACCAAAGAGGCACCATGGAACAGTATCACGGCACTACCATCGTCAGCGTCCGTCGCGGCAACCAGGTCGCGCTGGGCGGTGATGGTCAGGTCACTCTCGGCAATATCGTCATGAAAGGTACGGCGCGCAAGGTGCGCCGCATCTACAACGGCAAGGTCCTGGTCGGCTTTGCCGGCAGCACCGCCGATGCGTTCTCGCTGCTCGACCGCTTCGAGGCCAAGCTCGAGAAATACCAGGGCAATCTCACCCGTGCCGCCGTGGATCTCGCCAAGGACTGGCGCTCGGACCGCGCGCTGCGCCGGCTCGAGGCCATGCTGATCACGGCCGACCGGGACACCACGCTGGTGATTACCGGCAACGGCGACGTGCTCGACCCGGAAGGCGGCATCGCGGCCATCGGCTCGGGCGGCGCCTATGCGCAGTCCGCCGCCAAGGCGCTGATCGAGAACACCGAACTCTCGCCCCGGGACGTGGTCGAGAAATCGCTGGGCATCGCTGGCGAGCTCTGCATCTACACGAACACCAATTTCGTCATCGAGACGCTCGAATAAGCGCGTCTCCATCGAGGTCGCACAGAACGGATTCTCATGTCTCATACCATGACCCCCTCGGAAATCGTTTCCGAACTCGACAAGCACATCATCGGCCAGAACAAGGCCAAGAAGGCCGTGGCCGTGGCGCTGCGCAACCGCTGGCGCCGCCAGCAGGTACAGGAGCCGCTGCGCCAGGAAATCACGCCGAAGAACATTCTCATGATCGGTCCGACCGGCGTCGGCAAGACCGAGATCGCGCGCCGCCTGGCCAAGCTGGCGGATGCGCCCTTCATCAAGATCGAGGCGACCAAGTTCACCGAAGTGGGCTACGTCGGCCGCGACGTGGACACCATCGTGCGCGACCTCGCCGAGATGGCGGTCAAGCAGACGCGCGAATCGGAAATGAAGAAGGTACGCACCAAAGCCGAGGATGCCGCCGAGGACCGGCTGCTCGACGTGCTGCTGCCGCCGCCGCGCGATATCGGCTTTGCCCAGAGCGAGGACAAGGATTCGAACACGCGCCAGGTCTTCCGCAAGAAGCTGCGCGAGGGCCAGCTCGACGACAAGGACATCGAGCTCGAAGTGGCCGCCGGCGCGCCCAGCATGGACATCATGGGGCCGCCGGGCATGGAGGACATGACCGAGCAGATCCGCTCGATGTTCGCCGGCCTCGGCCAGGGCAAGAAGCTGCGGCGCAAGATGAAGGTCAAGGAAGCGTTCAAGCTGCTGATCGACGAAGAGGCCGCGAAGCTCGTCAACGAAGAGGAGCTCAAGCACAAGGCCATTGCCAACGTCGAGCAGAACGGCATCGTGTTTCTCGACGAGATCGACAAGATTGCCAGCCGCAGCGAGCTCGGTGGCGGCGAGGTGTCGCGCCAGGGGGTGCAGCGCGACCTGCTGCCGCTGGTGGAGGGCACCACGGTGAATACCAAGTACGGCATGATCCGGACCGACCATATCCTGTTCATCGCGTCGGGGGCGTTCCACCTGTCCAAGCCGAGCGACCTGATTCCCGAGCTGCAGGGGCGCTTCCCGATCCGCGTGGAACTGGAATCGCTGTCGGTGCAGGACTTCGAGGCCATCCTCACGCAGACCGATGCGAGCCTGACCAAGCAGTACCAGGCGCTGCTCGCGACCGAGGAAGTCGAGCTCAAGTTCGCGCCCGACGGCATTCGCCGCCTCGCGGAGATCGCGTTTTCGGTCAACGAGAAGGTCGAGAACATCGGCGCGCGCCGCCTGTACACGGTGATGGAGCGCCTGCTGGAGGACCTGTCGTTCCACGCGACCCGGTCGGCAGGCGAAACCGTGACGATCGACGCGGCCTATGTCGACGAACGCCTCGGCGATCTGGCCGGCAACGAGGATCTGTCGCGCTACGTGCTGTGACGCATCGGTGCGCAGCCCGCTCCCGCCCCGGCGGGAGCGGGCTGGTATGGCGGCGGTTGATGTGCTGATCTCCCTCCCACGCGGTCGCTCGCCCTCACGTCCGCCTTCCGCCCTTCCACCCCTTCGCCCTTCCACCCCTTCGCTCTTCCACCCTTTCGCTCTTCCACCCTTCCGCCCCTCCGTGATTCCTACAGCGGCCGGCATTGCCGGATCGCCTCGTGTGCGTCCCAAAGCCACGAGACTGCCGCGCATCCGTAAGCTTCGTTAAATTTGGTAAGTCCGCTGGCGCGTGTCCCCCGCCAGATGAGACGCTTGCGCGACTTTGTTTCGAGCGTCGACGGGAGCGATCCGGCATCCCGTCGAGATGACTCCGGGGAGCTTTCCATGTCGCGCAATCTCTTCTTCAAACGGAATCAGGTGAGGACCCATCGGGTCGCCCTGGCGACTGCCGCGCTGCTCGGCGCTTTGACCGCGGCCACGGTGTTTCTGTGCGTGCGGCCCGCGCTCAAGCCCGCTGCCGCCGCCACCATGCCGCAGGCCGCGGTGGGGCAGTCCGGCGCGCCCGACCCGCAACGGGCGGGGTCGGGCGACGACGCGAGCATGGCCAGCATGGCGCTGGAATCGGGCAAGCTCGTGACGCTGGCCGACCGGCATGCGAGCGATGCGATGCGCATGGCGGCCGAAGGCACCGGCGCCGCGCACGACGACCTGGGCTGGGACTACGTGCAGCTGCGCCTGTAAGCGCGGCCCTCCCTGCCCTCAGCGCGAGACCGGCCGCTTGCCGAGCTTGCGCTGCAGCGTGCGCCGGTGCATGTTGAGCGCGCGCGCGGTGGCCGAGATATTGCCACCGTGCTCGGTGAGCACGCGCTGGATATGCTCCCATTCGAGCCGTGCCACCGAGAGCGGCACCGGCTCTTCCAGCGCCGCCTCGGCGGCGTCTTCCGACACGCCCGCCATCAGCGCGGTCAGAATCGAATCCACATTGGCCGGCTTGGCCAGATACTCGTCCGCCCCTTGCTTGACCGCCGCCACCGCGGTGGCGATGCTCGCATAGCCGGTCAGCACCAGGATGCGCGCATCGGGCAGCGCCGTGCGCAATGGCGCCACCAGGTGCAGTCCGGACTCGGCGGCCGCCGTGCCGCCGGCGTCGGGCGGCGGGCCGAGGTGCAGGTCGAGCGTGACGTAAGCAAACGCCGTACGGGTCGCCAGCGCCAGCGCGTCGGCACTGTTATGCGCAACCTGTACCGCATAACCGCGCCGCGTAAGCGCGCGCGACAGCGTGCCGGCAAAGACTTCATCGTCGTCGATCACAAGAAACGGCGTGCCGGCGGGAGGCGCGGCGGGGGTAATGATCGGAGCGTCGGTCATGGCGGTTCGGCGTGTCAGGCGGGTCGGGAGAGAGGTTCGGGCGCGGGCGTGCCTACGTTGGCCAGCGGCAGGCGCAGCTCGGCCACGGTGCCACCGCCGGGATGGTCGTGCCAGGCCAGCGCGCCGCCGAGCTGGCGTGCGGCGCTCTGTGCAAGATACAGGCCGATGCCTTGCCCGCCGTGGCGGCTTGCGACCGGCGCCTCGCCGAGCCGCGCGCGCAAGGCGGGCGGAATGCCGCTGCCGCGATCCATCACGCGGCACGACAGCAGGGGCACGCCCTGGTCTTGCGCGAGGGTCACTTCCAGGCGCAACGGCGCGGGCGGCGGCATCGCGTTGCCGGGCACCTGCTGGCTGCGTGCGGCGTTGTCGAGCAGGATGGTCAGGATCTGGCCCACGCGCGCCGCCTCGACCGCCTGCGCACCCGCCTCCGGGCTGGCCACCGCCCGCAGGCTGGCCTGCGGGTGGCGCAACTGCCAGCGCTCGGCAAACGCGGCCAGCCAGGTATCGATGCGTTCCGGTGCCAGCGTGGCGTGATCCTCGCGCAGGCGAGCCAGGATCGAGCGACACAGTTCGAGCTGCTGCTCCATCGTGCGCAGGTCGGGCAGGTAGTCGGCAATCGCGGTGGTACCGCGTCCGCCGGCGCCCTCGCCACCGTCGGCGGCATCGGCGCGCAGCTCGCCCACGATGACCGCGAGCGTGGCCAGCGGGGTGCCGATTTCGTGCGCAACGGCCGCCGCCTGGTTGTTGAGCGCCTCCACGCGCGCCTCGCGCAGCAACTGCTCGCGTGCCTGGTTCAGCTCGGCATCGCGCTGGCGCAGCACGCCCGATAGCCGCGCCACGAAGAACGCGATCATCACGGCGCTGGCGACGAAATTGAGCCACATGCCCGCCAGGTGGTAGTTGACGGCGTTATCGGGGTTATGCAGGTGCAACGGCACGTACTCGAGCAGCAGCAGCGAATAGCAGGCCAGCGCATAGAGCGCGAGCGCGGCCACCATCCGCCACGGCAGGATCGCCGCGGCGATCGCCAGGCCTGGCAGGTAGAACGAGACGAACGGGTTGGTGGCGCCACCGGTGTAGAACAGGATTGCCGAAAGCGCCGTGAGGTCGACCATCATCTGCGCCATCAGTTCGCCATCGGCCGGCATGGCGTTGCGCGCGGAGAGTTTGCGCAGGCGGTAGGCGGTGATCAGGTTGAACAGCGCCTGCAGCGCGAACAGCAGCAGCAACGGCTGGTACGGCAGGATGATGCCGGCCACCACCTCGCACGACACCAGCAGCAGCGCCTGGCCGGCCAGCAGTGCCCAGCGCAGCCGCGACAGCCGCCGCAGGCTGACCAGGCCGTGACGCTCCGGCACCGCGCCGGGCGCGGCGATGGATGAGGCCGGGTGGGCATCGAAGAGAGGACCGAAGAGAGCGGGCAGCACGGACAGTGGCAGGATCGCTGCGGGCAGCGGGGACGGAATGCCGCGAGTGTAGCAATGTCGTCGCCACGGCGGTCTCATTGGCCCTCGCGTGCGACACCGTGCCGCATTCTGGCGCGACGCCCCATGGTCTAATGTGTGCTTTCCCTGGAGAGACCCTGAAGATGCAAGCTTACCGCCGCGCGGCCCGTCGGACCGCCTCGATTTCCGCCCTGGCCCTGGTTGCCGCCCTGGCCAGCGGTGCTGCGCTTGCGCAAGTCGACGTCAGCAACGCATGGGTGCGTGGCACCGTGCCCACGCAGACCGCCTCCGGTGCGTTCATGACGCTGCATGCGCATAGCCCCGGCAAACTGCTGGGCGTGTCGTCGCCGGTCGGCACGGCCGAGATCCACGAGATGAAGATGGAAAACAACGTGATGCGCATGCGGCCGGTGCAGTCGGTGGATCTGCCGGCCATGCAGAACGTCGACCTCAAGCCAGGCGGCTATCACGTGATGCTGCTCGACCTCAAGTCGCAGCTCAAGCCCGGCGACAAGGTGCCGCTGGTGCTCAAGATCGAGCAGGGCGGCAAGGTCACCGAGCAGCGGGTCACCGCCGAAGTGCGCAGCCTGACCGCGCCGGCCGGGGCCGCGCCGGCACCGGCCGACCACAAGCACTGATCCGCGCGCGCGGGGGCGCCCCGCAGCTCCAGGCGGCACGCGCGTCAGCCGCGCAGGCTGATCGGCGCTTCCGTGGCGGGCTCCGCCGCGCGCGCGGCCTGCACCACGCGCTCGCGCAGCCAGGTATGGCCGGGGTCGGCCTCGGCGCGGTCGTGCCACAGCATCGCGCAGGTGAAATCGGGCACGCCGAACGGCGGCGCAAAGATCGCAAAGCGGGCATCGCCCTCGATCGCGGCCAGCGTACGGCGCGCCGTGGTGAGAACCAGGTTGGTGCCGCCGATCAGCGCCGTCCCCACGCTCCAGTGCGGCACCGTGCAGGCTATCTTGCGGCGGCCGCCCAGCTTCGCCACCGCCGCATCGATCGCATCGGACCGCTCGCTCGGGCTCGCCACCAGCACATGCGAGCGCGCCAGGTACGCCACCTGGTCGAGCCGCCCGCTGTCGCGCACGGTGGCGGCATCGACCACGCACGCATAGCCATCGTCGAACAGCTCGGTCTCGCGCACGCCCTCGGGCCGGTACGGGAACACGCCGATGGCGAGGTCGACCTCGCCGTCCGCCACCTGCGCGGTCATCGACTCGCGGCTGCCCTGCGACACCGCCAGGTCGATATTGGGCGCCGCCTTGCGCAATGCGCGCAGCAACTGGGGCAGGAGCGTCAGCGCGCCGTAGTCGGACATCGCCAGGCGGAAGGTACGGCGCGCGGTGGAGGGCTGGAATCCGCTCGGTCCGAGCAGGATGCGCACCTGCGCCAGCGCTTCCGCCAGCGGCCCGGCCAGTTCGTGGGCGCGCGGCGTCAGCACCAGGCCGCCCTGGCCACGCACCAGCAGCGGATCGTCGAGCAACTGGCGCAGCCGTCCGAGCGAATGGCTGACCGCCGGCTGGCTCAGTTGCAGCCGCAGCGCCGCGCGCGAGATATGGCGCTCCGCCAGCAGGGCCTCCAGCACCACCAGCAGATTCAGGTCGATTCCACGCAGGCTATTCATCGGATGAATGTCGATTAAGAACTTTTTGATTTTGACATTCGTCGGGGAAATTTTCCAGCGATGGGTGCGGACTTGGCCCGCACGGGGATCTCAGGCGTGGCCTGTGCGCCGCTCGCGCAGGCAGTCGGGACACAGGCAATGCTGGTCCGGCTCGATCTCGCTGGCGGGCAGAAACGGCTGCTGCGCGCACCAGCATTCGGTCAGGCCGGCCACGTAGCCGCACACGAAGGCGGCGCCGCAGCGGCTGCAGCGTTCGGCGCGACGAGCCCGCGCTCCATCGGCCGGTTCATCCGCTTGATCATCTGCTTGTTGCGCGGGATCGGTCATGGCATCACCTCTGCATGGTCGTGCTGGTCTGCAAAACTGATCTTGCTTTAAAATCGGCGCCTGCCACGGCCGCCGCTGCCCTGTCCGGGCCGCGGCGGTTTTGCCATCATACCTGTTGATACCTGTTGAATCACACGGAAGTCCTCCAGCCATGACCGACGATCATCCCGGGCCCGCCACTACCTCGATTGCCGCCATCGCCCCCGCGCTGAAAGCGGAAATCCTGGCCGAGGCATTGCCCTATATCCGCAAATTCCACGGCAAGACCATCGTCGTCAAGTACGGCGGCAATGCGATGACCGAGGAGAAGCTCAAGCACGGCTTTGCACGCGACGTGATCCTGTTGAAGCTGGTGGGCATGAACCCGGTCGTGGTACACGGCGGCGGCCCGCAGATCGACGACGCGCTGCGCAAGATCGGCAAGGTTGGCACCTTCGTGCAGGGCATGCGCGTGACCGACGAGGAAACCATGGAAGTGGTCGAGTGGGTGCTCGGCGGCGAGGTCCAGCAGGACATCGTGATGCTGATCAACCAGTACGGCGGCCAGGCCGTGGGCCTGACCGGCAAGGACGGCGGCCTGATCCGCGCACGCCGCCTGCAGATGCCGGACCGCGAGAATCCCGGCGCCTTCCTCGATATCGGCTTTGTGGGCGACATCGAGGCGATCAACCCGGCCGTGGTGCGCGCGCTGCAGGACGACGCGTTCATCCCGGTGATCTCGCCGATCGGCTTCTCCGACGACGGCCAGGCCTACAACATCAACGCCGATGTGGTGGCCGGCAAGATGGCCGAGATCCTCAAGGCCGAAAAGCTGGTCATGATGACCAATATCCCGGGTGTGATGGACAAGAAGGGCAACCTGCTGACCGACCTGTCCGCGCGCGAGATCGAGGAACTGTTCGCCGATGGCACCATCTCGGGCGGCATGCTGCCGAAGATCTCGTCGGCGTTGGACGCGGCCAAGAGCGGCGTCAATTCCGTCCACATCATCGACGGGCGCATCGAGCATTCGTTGCTGCTGGAAATCCTGACCGAACAGGCGTTCGGCACGCTGATCCGCTCGCACTGAGCCCGCCCACGGGAGCGGTGCGGCCGCGCATACCTCGCCCGGCCGCCTGCCCATCGCCGCTCCCGTTCTCTCCTCGCAGTCCTTCTTCCTTCCGCCGGCGTGCAGCAACGACATCCCATTTTGCCCACCGCGCGGCGCAGCCAGCTGCGCACGCCGGCCAGCGGTCCGCGCCTGGCCCGGCGCATCGTGCGACGTCCCGCCGGCAATCTCGGCGGCGCCACGGTGTGGCTGTTCGATCTCGACAACACGCTGCACGATGCTTCCCACGCGATCTTTCCGGCCATCAACCGGCAGATGACCGCCTATGTGGCGGAGGTGCTCGATACCGATCTCGACACCGCCAGCCGGGTGCGTGTTGATTATTGGCAACGGTATGGGGCGACGTTGCTGGGTATGATCCGGCATCATGGCGTGGATCCCGACGACTTCCTGCGCGCCGCGCACGACTTTCCGCAACTGGCCGACATGGTGCGCGTGCAGCGCGGGCTCGCGGCGCACCTGCGACGGCTGCCGGGCCGCAAGATCCTCGTCACCAACGCGCCGCGCGCCTACGCGCGCGCGGTCATGGCGATTGCCGGCATCGACCGGCTGTTCGAGCGCGTGATCGCCATCGAGGACATGTGGGTGCACGGCCATCTGCGGCCCAAGCCGGACCGGCGCATGCTGCGCCGGCTGCTGGCGCGGGCGAAGGTGCCGGCGCACCGGGCGGTGCTGGTGGAGGACACCGTGTCGCATCTCAAGTACTACGCGGGCACCGGCATCCGGACCGCCTGGCTGACTGGCCATCTGCGCACGCTGGCGCCGTCGCGCCCGCACCCGGCAAGCGGCGCCGGGGCCGATGCGGCCACGCGCTCGACGCTGGCGGCGGAAGACCGCCGCCACGCGGGCCACGCGGCGCAGGAGCGCTCGGTCGTGCTGGTCGCCGCCGAGAACCAGGTGCCCCCCGTGCGGGGGGAGGCGGTGACCGCTGCCGGGACTACCCCCGGGACTACCCCGGGGACTACCCCCGGGACCGACCCTGGGACCGACCCTGGGACCGACCCTGGGACCGACCCTGGGACCGACCCTGGGACCGACCCGGCGCGGAGCACGGCCGCGACCGATGTCCGCGCGCCACAGTCTCAGCCCGATTCGGCGCCCCGGGTACGCGCCCGGGTGGTGAATCGACCCGGATATGTGAACATAAAAGTACAATCGTTGGATCAACTCATAAAACAATCCATGGGAATCGGGTCATGAATCAAACCATCGCACAACACGCGGGGGCTCCCGCGGCAGGCTCCGACGGGGGGGCTGGCCTCGCCGAACCGGAAGCGGGGACGGACGGGACGTCTCCACGCAAGCGGCCGCGCCCGGGCGAGCGCCGTATCCAGATCCTGCAGACGCTCGCCGGCATGCTCGAACATCCGCGCGGGGAAAAGATCACCACTGCGGCACTGGCCGCGCGACTGTCGGTGTCCGAGGCGGCGCTGTATCGGCACTTCGCCAGCAAGGCGCAGATGTTCGAGGGCCTGATCGCGTTTATCGAGCAGAGCGTGTTTGGCCTGATCAACCAGATCACGATGCAGGAAGAACACGGCTTGCGCCAGGCGCAGGCGATCGTGCGCATGCTGTTGTCGTTTGCCGAGAAGAATCCGGGCATGACGCGCGTGCTGACCGGCGAAGCGCTCGTGGGCGAGCACGAGCGGCTGCAGGAGCGCATCAACCAGGTGGTCGACCGCATCGAGGCCTCGCTGCGGCAGTGCCTCAAGGTGGCGGTGACGCAGGCCGCGTTCCCGGCCGACGCCGATATCCCGGTGCGTGCCGCGCTGGTGATGGCGTCGGTGCAGGGCCACTGGCATCGCTACGCGAAGAGCGGCTTCCGCAAGCTGCCGGGCGAATACATCGACGGTCAGCTGCGCGTGCTGCTGGGCTGAGTCCCACGCACGTCACCGCGTTGGGGGCACCGCCCCCCACAGCACATTCGCGAGTTGCACTATAATGGCCGCGTCGCGCCGATTTGAAGACTGGCTTGCGGGCGCGCGGCAGTGAAGTCCTGACCGGGAATTTCCCTGTGGAATGTCCCCACGGAATGTCCTCGGGTCGGGTTCGACGCTGCCAATATAAATGCGGCTAAAGAGGTTGGTCGGTGCCTCGCGAACATGGAAGTCCATGGCAGGCATCGGCGCGCGGAACTCCGCATCAGCCCGATTTGGCCGCGTTGCAATGACGCATCGCCAGTCGGGTTTTTTCATGCCTGTTCACAGACGGGCCCGTTCCATGACCGATGTTGCTCCCCCGCCTGCCGTGCTCGAGGTCCCGACCGATTCGGTCGGCATCGTCACGCCGCAGCGCATGCATTTCGCCGAGCCGCTGTCGCTGCGCAACGGCAGCCAGATTGCCGGCTACGACCTCATGGTCGAGACCTACGGCACGCTCAACGCGGATCGTACCAATGCCGTGCTCGTGTGCCACGCCCTCAACGCTTCGCACCACGTGGCCGGCGTGTATGCGGACAACCCACGTGACGTGGGCTGGTGGGACAACATGGTAGGTCCCGGCAAGCCGCTCGATACCGACCGGTTCTTCGTGATCGGCGTCAACAACCTCGGCTCCTGCTTTGGCTCGACCGGACCGATGAGTCCCAATCCGGCCACCGGCACGCCCTATGGCGCGCTCTTTCCGGTGGTGACGGTGGAAGACTGGGTCAATGCGCAGGCGCGCGTGGCCGACGCCTTCGGCATCGCGCAGTTTGCCGCGGTGATGGGCGGCAGCCTCGGCGGCATGCAGGCGCTGGCGTGGAGCCTGATGTATCCGCAGCGGCTGCGCCATTGCATCGTGGTGGCGTCCACGCCCAAGCTGTCGGCGCAGAACATCGCCTTCAACGAGGTGGCGCGCAGCGCGATCCTGTCGGATCCCGATTTCCACGGCGGCAACTACTACGCGCACCAGGTCAAGCCCAAGCGCGGGCTGCGCGTGGCGCGCATGATCGGCCATATCACCTACCTGTCCGACGAGGACATGGCGGAGAAATTCGGTCGTTCGCTCAAGAGCGAGGACATCCGCTTCTCGTTCGACGTCGAGTTCCAGGTGGAAAGCTACCTGCGCTACCAGGGCGACAAGTTTGCGGAGTATTTCGACGCCAACACGTACCTGCTGATCACGCGCGCGCTCGACTACTTCGATCCGGCGCTCGCGTTCGGCGGCGACCTCACGCGCGCGATGGCGGGCACGCAGGCCAGCTTCCTGGTGGCGAGCTTCACCACCGACTGGCGCTTTGCGCCGAGCCGCAGCCGCGAGCTGGTCAAGGCGCTGCTCGACAACAAGCGGCCGGTGTCGTACGCGGAAATCGACGCGCCGCATGGCCACGATGCATTCCTGCTCGACGATCCCCGCTATCACAATCTGATGCGTGCGTACTACGACCGCGTTGCCGAGGAGATTGGCGCATGAATGCCGCATCCCATCCCGACGTGCTCGCGCTGCGCCCCGACTTCCGCGCCATCGCGCGCTGGGTCGAGCCGAATTCCACCGTGCTCGACGCCGGCTGCGGCGACGGCAGCCTGCTGCGCGTGCTGCAGGACGAGCTTGGCGTGCAGGCCTATGGCATCGAGATTCGCGACGAGGGCGTGCTGGCCTGTGCGCAGAAGGGCGTGCATGTCATCCAGCAGAACCTCGAAGGCGGGCTTGCGCTGTTCGAGGACCATAGCTTCGATACGGTCATCCTGTCGCAGACGCTGCAGACCATCCACAACACCGCGCAGGTCCTGCGCGATACGCTGCGGGTGGGCCGCGAATGCATCGTGTCGTTTCCAAATTTCGGCTACTGGCCGCATCGCATCTCGGTCTTCCGTGGCCGCATGCCGGTGTCGGAATCGCTGCCATACCAGTGGTACAACACGCCCAACGTGCGCGTGCTGACCATCAGCGATTTCGAGGCGCTCGCGCCCAAGGTCGGCCTGCGCGTGCTCGATCGCGTGGTCATGCACGAGGGCGTGACGGTCAACTGGGGCGTCAACTGGCGCGGCAGCCTGGCGGTCTATCGGGTTTGCGCGATGTGAGTGCGCGCGGCAAGTGCGCGATGCGCGTGCGGTCGGAGTAACGACGCCAGCGGCGTCGCCGACAGGCGCCCGCGGCCAGGGGACCGGTCCCGATTGACGAATCGGGACGATGCGCCTATCGTCGTACGATATCGAACGAGCGTGCTTTTTTATGTCCCAAGCCCCTGATATCCACGCCACTGCAGCCCGCGACGCGCGGGCGCCCCATCCGCTGGACGATGCGCTGCAGCTCGAGCCTCTGGGCGAGCATCGGTTTGCCGGCCGCACCACGCCCGAGTACTGGAACATGATCGGCCCGTTCGGCGGGGTCACCGCGGCGTGCCTGCTGCAGGCCGTGTTGCAGCATCCCGAGCGGCTTGGCGACCCGATCGCGCTGACCGTCAACTTTGCCGGTCCGATTGCCGAGGGTCCGTTCGAGATCGAGGCGCGGCCCGCGCGCACCAATCGCTCCACCCAGCACTGGCAACTGACGCTGCGCCAGAACGGCGCCACCACGACCACCGGCAGTGCCGTCTTTGCGGTGCGGCGCGATACCTGGAACGCGCCGGAAGCGGTCATGCCGGACGCGCCCGCGCCGGAGACCCTGCCGTCCATGGGTGGGTTTGCGCCGGTGCGCTGGCTGAGTGCGTACGACATGCGCGCCGTGCGTGGCGCCAAGCCGACCGCCGCGCCCGGCGCCGAGCATCCCGATAGCGTGACCCGCTTCTGGATCCGCGACGAACCGCGCCGCGCCCCCGATTACGCCGCCATCGCGGCGTGGTGCGATGCGTTCTACCCGCGTATCTACCTGCGCCGCGCCGGCTTTGTGCCGGCCGGCACCGTGTCGCTGACCACCTATTTCCATGCCGATGCCGACACGCTGGCCGTCATCGGCGATGGGCACGTGCTGGGCAACGCGCAGGCGCAGGTGTTCACGCAGGGGTTCTTCGACCAGAGCGCGCAGATCTGGCGCGCGGACGGAGTGCTGCTCGCGAGCTCGCACCAGATCGTCTACTACAAGGAATAAGCGGGACGGGCGGTGCCGGACACAGGCCTGGGTCCGGCCCGGAGTCCGGGCCCCGGGGGCAGGCCGGCGCAGGGAAACCGGCTCGGGTAGCCACCTCGGGAGGTCACCCCAGGTAGCCACCTCGGGAGGCCACTTCAGGTGGGTACCTCAGGCAGCCACTTCAGGTAGCCACTTCAGGTAGCCACCTCACGCCGGCCGCGCCACGGCGTCCTCGGCCGGCTCGCGCGCCTGCGCCTCGTAGCGGTCGACCGTGCCGCGCATCGCCCATAGCAACGCCACGCCCGGGATCGCCGCCACCACGGTGGAGAGATAGAACGGCGCCCAGCCCCACGCTTCCACCATATAGCCCGAGGTGGGCCCCACATAGACGCGCCCGATCGAGGCCAGCGCCGACAGCAGGGCATACTGCGTCGCCGAGAACGAGCGGTTGCACAGCGTCATCAGCAGCGCCACGAACGCAGCCGTGCCCATGCCGCCGCACAGGTTTTCCACGGCGATGGTGGCGCCCATGGTCCACAGGTGCGGCGGTGTCACCGCCAGGATCCAGTAGCCGAAATTGGACACCGCCTGCAGCACGCCGAACACCATCAGCGAGCGATAGAGCCCGAGCCGCACCATCAGCGAGCCGCCGAACAGCGCGCCAACGATGGTCGCCGCCAGGCCGAGCGTCTTGTTGACGATGCCGACCTGGCCAGGATCGAAACCGAGGCCCCGGATCAGGAACGTGGTGGAGAGGCTGCCCGCGAAGGCGTCGCCAAGCTTGTACAGCACGATCAGCAGCAGCAGCCACCATGCGCCCTTGCGCGAAAAGAAGTCGCGCAGCGGCCCCACGATCGCATCCTCCATGGTGCGCGGTGCCCGTGCCGGCGTATCGGGTTCGGGCGCCCAGGGCAGCGTGAGCAGGCCCACGCCCATCAGCGCGGCCATCAGCAGGTACATCTGCGGCCAGCCGAGCACGCGGTCGGCCAGGTACAGGGCCAGGCCGCCCGATACCAGCATCGCCAGCCGATAGCCCAGCACCTTCACCGCCGCGCCCGCGCCGCGTTCGGACGTGCGCAGCACGTCGGTGCTGTACGCGTCGAACACGATGTCCTGCGACGCGGACAGGAACGCCACCAGCGTGGCCAGCGCGGCCAGCATCCACAGCGCCTCGTGCGGCGGGCAGAAGGCCATGCCGGCAATGCCGCCGACCAGGCCGAGCTGCGTCAGCAGCAGCCAGCCGCGCCGCCGGCCAAGCATGGGCGGCGTGAAGCGGTCCATCAGCGGCGCCCACAGGAACTTGAAGATATACGCCTGGCCCACCAGCGAAAAGAACGCGATCGTCTTGATGTCGAGTCCCTCCACGGTCATCCAGGCCTGCAGCGTGCCCGAGGTGAGCGCGAGCGGCAGGCCCGAGGCAAAGCCCAGCGTGAGCATGGCGCCGATGCGGCGGTTGCGGAAGATATCGAGATAGGCTTGAAACGTCATGGCCGGGTGCGGGCGGTGCGAGGCTGCCGTGTATTATTGCATCACGTCTTCGCGTCACCCCCATTTCTCACCGGATCGCTCGCCGTGACCGTCCTCGCCCGCGGAAATGCGCCTTCGTCGCAACCGCCCCCGTCGCATCCCGTTTCGTCCTCATCGCGGCGCCCGCACCGGCGCCGCGATGGAGCGCTGCATGGACGCCCGCACCCGCGGGTCCGTCCATGGCGCATGTGGGTGCTCGCTGCCGCCATGTTTGCGCCGCCGCTGGCGGCCCAGCCGCCGGTACAGCCGTCCGGGCAGATCAGCAACCAGGACGTGGCGCCGCCCGGCGCCGCGTCTCCGCTCGCCCCACTGATCCCGCGCTCGATGTCGCAGTCGGCCCCGCCCTCGACCGAAACCTCGGCGCCGGGCTCGACCACCACGGTCGTGTCGGTCGATGGTGGCGTGACGGTCGAGTTGCGCAAGTCGCGCATTCGCGAGATCGTGCCGATGGAGATGATCGACCGGCAGGCCGCGCGCGAGTACGAGCAGATCAAACAGGAAGCGATCGCCCATCGTGCGCTGGCGCCGGACCACGATCCGCAGCTGCAGCGCCTGCGTGCCATCGGCAAGCGCCTGCTGCCCGAGACCACGCGCTGGAATCCGGCCACCGCCAACTGGGCATGGGAAATCAACCTGATCCATGCCGACCAGATCAATGCGTTCTGCATGCCCGGCGGCAAGGTCGCGTTCTACTCGGGCCTGATCGACAAACTGAAGCTATCCGACGACGAGATCGCGATGGTCATGGGCCACGAGATTGCCCACGCGCTGGAGGAGCACGCGCGCCAGCGCGCGGCGCAGGCCGAGATCACCAATCTTGGCGCCAACGTGATGTCGCAGCTGACCGGTTTCGGCAATCTCGGCAATATGGATATCGGCCACAACGCGCACCTGATCACGCTGCGCTTCTCGCGGCTGGAAGAAACCGAGGCGGACCTGATCGGCCTCGACATGGCCTCGCGCGCCGGCTTCGACCCGCGTGCCTCGATCACGCTCTGGCGCAAGATGGGCACCATGCTCGATCCCGCCGAGGAGATGTTGTCCACCCATCCGTCGGGCCGCAGCCGGATCGCGGTGCTCGACAAGCACATGAAGGAGGCCCTGCTGCTCTATGCGGCCTCGATGAACATGCCGATGGAAATGCTGCCGCCGCACCAGGCCAACATGGCCAACCTCGGCGATGCGCCGGTCGACGAAGGCGACGAGGACCGCATGCACCCGCTCAAGGCGAAGAAAAAGTAACGAACATAACGTACCGCAAGGAGAGTTCCATGACCGAGAATGCCGTGATGACGCGCCTGCCAGGCGCGCGGGCCGCGCTGGTTGTCACGCTGTGCGGCGCCGTGCTGGCCGCGGCTGGCCTGCTGCGCAGCGGGCCGGCCCTGGCCGCCGACGATCGCCTGACGATGCCGATCGACAAGGCGCTGGCCTCGGACGCCGCCAGGGAGCGCATCGATCCCAAGATTCCGCTCTCGTTCGGCTTCGACAAGCCGCAGGGTGCGCAGGAGGCTCACCTCGTCAAGGTGGTCAAGCGCATGCGCCGCCCGGTCGACCGCGAGGCGCGCAAGAGTGACGAGGAGATGTGCAGCACGCTGTTCGCACAGGCGCTGCAGGAATTCCAGCAGACCGCCAGCCGCGAAGGCCGCAACGCGGTGGTCCAGATCCGCAGCAACTGGAAGGATGACGAGACCGCGAGCGAGACCACCTACGTGTGCGCGAAGGGCGTCGTGTATATGGGCGTGGCGCTCAAGGCGGTGCTGGTGAAGGTGCCTGGCTGACGCGGGCGAGGGCCGCTGGTGGCGGCAGATCGCCAATGAAAAACGCCGGACGAATCCGGCGTTTTTTTTGGTATGCCGCGCTGGGCCGCGCCGGCCTCAGGCGACCAGACCCGTGGCCTCGTCGGCGCCCACATGCACGTTCATGCATTGCACGGCCGCGCCGGCCGCGCCCTTGCCGAGATTGTCGAGGCGCGCCACCAGGTTCAGGCGTTCGGCATTGCCGAACACGAACAGGTCGACGCGATTGGTGTCGTTGCTCGCCTGCACGTCGAAAAAGCCGCCATCGAGATTGGCATCGCTGTTATACGGATGCACGCGCACGAACTGCTCGCCCTCGTAGTGCTTGCGATAGATCTCCAGAATCGCCTCGGCATCGGCCTGGCGCGACAGCATGGCCGGGAACACCGGTACCGTCACCGCGAGGCCCTTGAAGAAGTTGCCGACGATCGGGTTGAAGATCGGCGCCTGCGACAAGCCGGCCTGCACGCGCATTTCGGGCAGATGCTTGTGTTCCAGCGCGAGCGCGTACGGGCGCGGGCTGTCGAGCCTGGGGTTACCGCCGGCCTCGAACTCGGCGATCATCTTCTTGCCGCCGCCGCTGTAGCCCGTCAGCGAGAACGCCGTGAGCGGATAGGTGGCCGGCATCAGACCGGCTTCGACCAGCGGACGCACCGCCAGGATAAAGGCGCTGGCGTGGCAGCCCGGCACCGCGATACGCTTGCTCGCGCGCACCTTCTCGCGCTGGCCACGCGTGAGCTCGGGCAGGCCATAGGCCCAGTTGTCGGCGGTGCGGAAGGCGGTGCTGGCGTCGATCACGCACGTGTCCGGATTGGTCACCAGCGACACCGCCTCGCGCGAGGCCACGTCTGGCAGGCACAGGAAGGCCACGTCCGCGGCGTTCAGGAAGCGTGCCCGTTCCTGCGGATCCTTGCGCTTGTCATCGGCAATGCGCAACAGCTCCACATCGGAGCGACCCGAAAGATAGTCCAGCAGCCGGAGACCGGTGGTGCCTTCCTGACCGTCGACGAACACTTTGAAAACCATGGCGGACTCACTCTGAAAAATGCGAAATGTCTGCCTCGCATGCGACGCAGACACTGAATTGTAGCGGGGATGCCCCCCGGTCGCAGGAAACCTGCGTGTCGGTCTGGTGACCGGTCACGGTCGTCGGGACCCGTCGCGCCCGGGCGTGCGCCGGGACGCCGCCCCGCTTACAGCGGGAAATCGTAGTCGATCGACAGCGGCGCGTGGTCGCTGAATTTCTCGTCCCTGTAGATCGCGCAGGCCTTGGCCGTGGCCGCCAGCCTGGCGGTCGCCAGGTGATAGTCGATGCGCCAGCCGACGTTCTTGGCGTAGGCCTGGCCGCGATTGCTCCACCACGTGTACTGCTCGGGACGCGGATCGAGCTGGCGGAACACATCGACATAGCCGTGACTGTCGAACAGCGCGCCGATCCAGGCCCGTTCCTCGGGCAGGAAGCCCGAGTTCTTGAGGTTGCCTTTCCAGTTCTTGATATCGATTTCCTTGTGCGCGATGTTCACATCGCCGCACAGCACGATTTCGCGCCCGCTTGCCTTGAGCTGCAGCAGGTGAGGCAGAAAGGCTTCCATGAAGCGGAACTTGGCCGCCTGCCGCTCCTCTGAACTGGAGCCCGATGGCACGTAGACGGAAATGACTGCGAGGTGCGGATACTGCACCTCGACGTAACGGCCTTCACTATCGAACTCGCTGTTGCCAAAGCCCGTGATGACGCGGTCCGGCTGGTGGCGCGTATAGAGGCCCACGCCGCTGTAGCCTTTCTTCTGCGCATAGTGGAAGAAGCCGTGGTACCCATGTGGCGCGAGGAAGGCTTCGGTCATGTCGGCTTCCTGGGCCTTGAGCTCCTGCACGCAGACCATGTCCGCGTCCTGCTTGCCCATCCAGTCGAAAAAGCCTTTCTTCGAGGCAGACCGGATGCCGTTGAGGTTGGCGCTGATAATCCGTAACATCTCGGGAAATTTTTGTATTCAGAGAAAAAAGATGACGCAGCAGACCACGCCGGATGACCTCAGCCAGACCTTTATCCGCTTCGCGCTGGACGCGGGCGTCCTGTCATTTGGCGAATTCGTGACCAAGGCGGGCCGCAAGTCGCCGTATTTCTTCAATGCCGGGCTGTTCAACCAGGGCGCGATGCTCGGTCAGGTGGCGCAATTCTATGCGAAAACCCTGCTGGCCTCGGGCGTGCGGTTCGACATGCTGTTCGGTCCCGCCTACAAGGGCATCACGCTGGCCTCGGCCACCGCGGTGGCGCTTGCCGGCATGGGCCGCGACGTCGGCTTTGCGTACAACCGTAAGGAAGCCAAGGATCACGGCGAAGGCGGCACGCTGGTGGGGGCAAAGCTGCAGGGCAAGGTGGTGATCGTCGACGACGTGATCTCGGCCGGCACCTCGGTGCGCGAATCGATGCAGATGATCCGAGCCGCGGGCGCCGAGCCGGCGGCGGTGCTGATCGCGCTCGATCGCATGGAGAAGAGCGGCACCGCCGACCATATCGGCACGCACTCGGCGGTACAGGACGTACAGCGCGAATACGGGGTCCCGGTGATCGCGATCGCCAGCCTCACGGATCTGCTGGCGTATCTCGATGCCTCGAACGACCCCGCGCTGGCTACTCACCGCGAGGCGGTGGCGGCGTACCGTGCGCAATATGGCGTCTGAGGTGCCGGCCGCCGGCAGCGGCCGGGTCTGATGGTTGCCGCCCGGCTGCGCGGCCGGGGGCAGGGTTTTGACACACGAGGAGCAGGGCGTGGCGGACAAGCGGCAGCAACAGGTAGTACAGGCCGTCGAGCGAGAGCTTGGCGAACAGGGACCGGCCCCGCAGGACTCCGCCTCGCCGGCCACGCCGGCTCGCGCGAAGCGCGGACGGGCCAGCGCCGAGCCGGTAGCGCGCGCGCCGCGCAAGACCGTCCGGCCCGCCCACTCCCCCACGTCGACCACATCCGGTAAACAACCCGCCAGGACTGCCCGCAAGGCCGCGCGCGCCGCCGACGGGCTGGCGCCCGAGCACTGCGCGCCCGAGGCGATGCCGAACGGCGGCCCCGCGCACGAGGCCTATGCGGTGCGCGCGCTGGTGCTGCAGGGGGGCGGCGCGCTCGGTGCGTATCAGGCCGGCGTGTATCAGGGCCTGGCGGAGGGCGGCATTCACCCGAACTGGATCGCCGGCATCTCGATCGGCGCGCTCAATGCGGCCGTTATCGCCGGTAACCCGCCCGAGACCCGGGTTGCCCAGTTGCGCGCGTTCTGGGACTACATCTGCCAGCAGCCGTGGCTGCCGGGTCTGCCGCTCGACTTCCTCACCGAAGCCGCGCCGACCTGGCCCGAGCCGATGCGTATCTGGTTCGACAGCGTCAACGCGGCACGCGCGCTGGTCGAGGGCCAGCGCGGTTTCTTCTCGCCACGTTCGGTGATGGACCTTTGGGGCCGCTACGTCGACACCGGCAACGCGAGCTACTACGACACCTCGCCGCTCAAGGCCACGCTGGAGCGCTTTGCCGACTTTGACCGCATCAACCGTCCGCACGAGATGCGGGTATCGGTGGGCGCGGTGAACGTGCGCACCGGCAACTTTGCGTACTTCGACAATACGCGCACGCGCCTGGAGCCCGAGCATTTCATGGCCTCGGGCGCATTGCCACCTGGCTTTCCGGCCGTCGAGATCGAGGGCGAGTTCTACTGGGATGGCGGTCTGGTCTCCAACACGCCGCTGCAGGAAGTGCTGACGGCGCAGCCGCGCCGCGATGCGCTGATCTTCCAGGTGGACCTGTGGAGCGCGCGCGGCAAGCTGCCGCACAGCCTGCTCGATGTGGCGGAGCGTCAGAAGGACATCCAGTATTCGAGCCGCACGCGCACCATCACCGACTACATGCGCGAGCAGCAGATCTACCGCCGCATGCTGAGCGAAGTGTTGGCGCTGGTGCCGCCGTCAAAACGGGGCGACCCTGCCTACCAGCGCGCCGCCGACCACGCGTGCGATGCGCGCCGCAACGTGATCCAGCTCATCTATCGCGACAAGTCGTTCGAGGGCAGCTCCAAGGATTACCAGTTTGGCGCGTTGACCATGCACGAGCACTGGTCCAGTGGGCTCGAGGATATCCGCGAGACGCTGCAGCATCCGAAGTGGCTCGCCATGCCGGGACCGGACCGGCCGTTCGTGACGCACGACGTGCATCGCGGCGACAGCCACGAGTAAGCGCGGAGGGGTCCCGCGCGGGCCCCGTCCGGCATCGCGGTCACTCCACCTTGAGCCTGGCCAGCTCGGGTTTGGGCGGTGGGTATTCGGGCCGCAACTGCTTGAACACCTCGGCCAGGATCTCCGCGACCATCACGTTGCGATGCACCTTGGAATCCGCCGGCACGATGTACCACGGGCATTCCGGCGTACTGGTGGCCGCGATCGCGGCCTCGTACGCGGTCTGGTACGACTTCCAGTACTGGCGCTCCTCAAGGTCGCGCGGATCGAATTTCCAGTGTTTCTGCGGGTCGGCGATGCGCGCTTCCAGGCGCGACTTCTGTTCGTCCTTGGAGATATGCAGGAAGCATTTGACCAGGGTGGTGCCGGTCTCCGTCAGCAGCGTCTCAAAGGCACGAATCTGCTTGTAGCGCCGTTCGCATTCCGCCTCGTCGATCCAGCCGTGCACGCGCGTGATCAGCACTTCCTCGTAATGGCTGCGGTTGAAGACGGCGATCTCGCCAAGCCGCGGCACCTGCGCATGCACGCGCCACAGGTAGTCGCGCGCGAGTTCCTCGCTGGTCGGCGACTTGAAACTGACCACACGGATGCCAAGCGGGTCGAAGCTGCGGAAGACGCCGCGCACGGTGCCGTCCTTGCCGCTGGTGTCCATGCCTTGCAGGACCACGAGCAGCTTGCGGTTGTGCTGGGCGTAGAAGATGTCCTGCTGGGCGTCGAGCCAGGTACTGAGCTCGGTCAGCCGGTTGTCGTCGGCGCTCTTGCTGCCAAGCGAAAACGGCTTGGCATCGGGGGTAAAGTCGGCAAGGCGAAAATGCTTGCCCGAAGTGATACGGAAATCGTCCAGCGACATAAGGCGCTCCATTCAGGCGGCGCCCCGGTTCTGAACGGCTGCGGGCGCCGTGCCCCTATGGTCACGCCGGCAGGGCGGCGAGGTCAATGGTTCCTTCGAAGACGGTCGTGGCCGGGCCGGTCATGCGCACGGGCTGGTCCACGCCATCCCAGGCGATGGTCAGCACGCCGCCATGGGTGTGCACCTGCACCGGGGAGTCGAGCAGGCCGCGCCGGATGCCGGCCACCACGGCCGCGCAGGCGCCCGTGCCGCACGCCAGCGTCTCGCCCGCGCCGCGCTCGAAGACGCGCAGGTGCACCGTGTGGCGATCGTCGATCTGCAGGAAGCCGGCATTGACCCGCTTGGGAAAGGTCTGGTGATGCTCGATCACGGGACCGTCCTGCAGCACCGGAAAGCACTCGACGTCGTCGACCACCTGGACCGCGTGCGGATTGCCCATCGAGACCACCGACATCCATGCGGTACGGCCGTTGATCTCGAGTCCGAACAGCGTGTCGCTGCCTTCCGTGCGCGTGGGCACGCCGTCGGCGATAAACGGCACGCGCGCGGGTTCCAGTTCGGGCGCGCCCATGTCGACGGTGACCTGGCCATCGTCCTGCAGCGTGAGCGTGATCACGCCGTTCATCACCTCGACGCGCACCGAGCGCTTGTCGGTCATGCCCTTGTCGGTGACAAAGCGGACAAAGCAGCGGGCGCCGTTGCCGCAATGCTCGACTTCGCCGCCGTCGGCATTGAAGATGCGGTAGCGGAAATCGACGTCGTCGCGGTCCGACTTCTCGACGATCAGGATCTGGTCCGCGCCCACGCCGAAATGCCGGCTGGCGAGCGCGCGCCACTGGGCTTCGGTCAGGTCGAGCCGCTGGTGAATGCCGTCGAGCACGACGAAGTCGTTGCCGGCGCCGTGCATCTTGGTGAACTGGAGTTTCATGCGGGCGATTGTAAACGCTTAGTAGATTTCCGGCTCGCCGGGCGGGCGGTGCTTGAAGCGCTTGTGCACCCAGTAATACTCGGTGATGCGCGGGCGAATCGCTTCCTCGAAGAACGCGTTCATGCGGCGCGTGTCGTCGGTCACGCTGGCGCCGGGATAGTTCTCCCACGGCGGCAGGATATGCAGCACGTAGCCCTGGTAGTCGGGCAGCATCTCGCAGTAGATCGGCACCACCTTGGCGCCGGTCAGGCGCGCCAGCCGCGATACCGAGGTCAGCGTCAGCGCCTCCACGCCGAAGAACGGCACGAATTCGGAATCGCGCTCGCCGAAGTCCATGTCGGCGATCAGCTGCAGCGCCTCGCCCTTCTTGAGGCTGCGCAGGATTTCGCGCGCGCTGTCGTTGCGCGAGATCATGTTGGCGCCAAAGCGGCCGCGCGCGTGCTTGAGGAAGTCGTCGAACAGCGCGTTCTTCTGCTTCGTGTACAGCGAGGCGCCCGAGCGGCCGACATGATCGCGCAGGTGGATGGTCAGCCGGATCGCGCCCGCTTCCACCCCGGACAGATGCATGGTCACGAGGATATGGGGCGTGCCGTCGAGCGAGGGCAGGTCGGCCTGGTCGTCGATCTGCACCCAGCGGCGCATCTGTGCCTCGCTGCCGGTCCAGAAGATGCCGCGCTCGGCAAAACTGCGGATGATATGGCGGAAGGTCGCGCGCGACATCGCCATGATTTCCGCGTCGCTCTTCTCGGGGAAGCACAGGCGCAGGTTGGCCTCGATCACGCGCCGGCGGCCGTGCGGCAGGCGGTAGAGCAGGCCGCCGAGCGCCTCGCCGAAACGGGCCACGAGCGGATACGGCAGCTTGCCGAGCGCGGTCAGGAAGGCAATGCCCAGCCAGGTAAGGATGCGACTCATGAATGCGTGGTGGAGGTGGCGGGCGTCACCGCCGCGTCCGGCTGGCCGGCGCCGGCCGGGGTCTTGTAGCGGTTGTAGCCCCACAGGTATTGCGTGGGCGCCACCGAGATCAGGTCCTCGATGGTCGCATTGACGATGGCGGCGGCCGCGGACGGATCGTCGGGCAGCATGCCGCCGTCGCACAGCACGCGCAGATGGCCACGGTAGCCGGCGCCGCGCGGCAGGCGCTCGGCGGCCACCATCACGATGGGCGCGCCGCTCATCTGCTGCAGGCGCTGCACCAGCGTCATGGTGTACGCGGGCTTGCCGTAGAACGGTGCCCAGGTGCCTTCGCCGCCGCTCGGGACCTGGTCGGGCAGGATGCCGGCCGCCTCGCCGCGCCGCAACGCCTTGGCCAGCATGCGCACGCCGCGCGGGTTGGCGGGCGCCATCGTCAAGTTGGGGCGGGTGCGCATGCGCTCGACGAACTCGCGCAGCCACGGCTGGTGCGGCGGCTTGAACAGCGCGGTCACCGGGCGCTGCAGGGCGAAGGACTGGGGCAGGACCTCGAAGCAGCCGAGGTGCGGCGTCAGCACGATCACGCCCTTGCCGCGCGCCTCCAGCCTGGCCAGCTCCGGCCACAGGTGGTCGTTGAAACCGTGCAACGGCACGCGGAGGGTCTTGCGGCTCCAGAAGTAGGGCATCTCGAGGATCATGCGGCCGGTCGCGCGTGCGGCCTCGTCGATAAGGGCGTCACTCGCGTCGGGATACGCATGGCGGAAGTTCTCGACCAGCCGGCGGCCATAGCGGCCAGGCAGGCGCGCCACCAGCAATCCCAGGAGGCCCCCCAGCGCATGGAGCGCGCGCAGGGGCAAGCGTGAAATCAGCCAGAAAAGAAAAGTCATGACGCCGAGAGGGACAATAGCTGTAGGCAAGCCGCGCCGCGGTCGGACCGCGGCCGCCCGGACGGGCCGGGAACCGCTTGCGCAAAAAACGGGGCAATTCAGGGATTAGCGGCCGTGCCACCGCGCAGTTCGACATTTTGACGCGCTGCATGGCCGCCAGCAGGCGCGTATAATACCGCCTATCGCCGAGTTAACTGACAACTTGCGGGGCGATGCCCAGGATCCGGCAGCAACGATCCCGTGGCCAGAAAAATACCGCTAAAGCGTCGCCGCACCGTTTCTCAGGGTGGCACGCAATAGCCAACCTGCCAACCTGGAGAAACATACTCGTGGCAAACGACTTCCTGTTCACCTCGGAATCCGTTTCCGAAGGCCATCCCGATAAAGTCGCCGACCAGATCTCGGACGCCGTCCTCGACGCCATCCTGGCGCAGGACAAGTACGCCCGCGTGGCGGCCGAGACGCTGTGCAACACCGGTCTGGTGGTGCTGGCCGGCGAGATCACCACGACGGCCAACGTCGACTACATCCAGGTCGCCCGCGACACCATCAAGCGCATCGGCTACGACAATACCGACTACGGTATCGACTACAAGGGCTGCGCGGTGCTGGTCGCCTACGACAAGCAATCCCCCGACATCGCCCAGGGCGTCGACCGTGCGTCGGACGACTACCTGAACCAGGGTGCCGGCGACCAGGGCCTGATGTTCGGCTATGCGTGCGACGAGACGCCCGAACTGATGCCGTTCCCGATCTACTATTCGCACCGCCTGGTCGAGCGCCAGTCGCAGCTGCGCCGCGACGGCCGCCTGCCCTGGCTGCGCCCGGACGCCAAGTCGCAGGTCACGGTGCGCTACGTTGACGGCCGTCCGCATAGCGTGGACACCGTCGTGCTGTCGACCCAGCACCATCCGGACATCACCCAGGCGCAGATCTGCGAAGCCGTGATCGAAGAGATCATCAAGCCGGTGCTGCCGGCCGATATGCTCAAGGACACCAAGTACCTGGTCAACCCGACCGGTCGCTTCGTGATCGGCGGCCCGCAGGGCGATTGCGGCCTGACCGGCCGCAAGATCATCGTCGACACGTACGGCGGCGCTTCGCCGCACGGTGGCGGCGCGTTCTCGGGCAAGGACCCGTCGAAGGTGGACCGTTCGGCCGCCTACGCCGCGCGTTACGTGGCCAAGAACGTGGTGGCCGCGGGCCTGGCGCGCCAGTGCCAGGTGCAGGTGAGCTACGCGATCGGCGTGGCCCGTCCGATCAACGTGACCGTGTACACGGAAGGCACCGGCAAGATCTCGGACGAGAAGATCGCCGAGCTGGTGCAGGAGCACTTCGACCTGCGTCCGAAGGGCATCGTGCAGATGCTCGACCTGCTGCGTCCGATCTATCAGAAGACCGCCGCCTACGGCCACTTTGGCCGCGAGGAGCCGGAATTCTCGTGGGAAGCCACGGACAAGGCAGCTGCCCTGCGCGCGGCGGCCGGCCTGTAAGGCCCGGTCCCGGCGCGACCCCCCGCCCGGCGTGCATGCGCGGGCGAGAGGCACCGCCCCCCGCCATGGCCAGGTGCCACGCGCATGCACCACGGGCGGGTACCACGGCCATGGTCAGGGATCGGCGGCCGGTGCGGGTGGGGTAAGGATGCGCCGCGGAGTAGAATCGCGGCACATCGTTGCCATCGAGTCCGCCATGACTGTTGCCACGCCTGAATCCCTGCACCAGCGTCCGGCCACCGCGACTCCCGTCGCGGCCGGCCTGGACCTGATCCGTACCCAGCCCTATACCGACTGGGCGCCCGATGTTTCCGCCGAGACGCGCGCCGCGCTGCGCCGCGAACTCGAGCAGGGGGCGGTCCTGTATTTCCCCAACCTGCACTTCCACTTCCAGCCCGGCGAGGAGCGCTTCCTCGACAGCCGCTGGTCCGACGGCAAGTCCAAGAACATCAACCTGCGTGCGAACGAGGCCGCGGTGCGCGGCGCGCAGGGTAGCGAGCAGGACCTTGCCGACATCCACGCGCTGATCCGGCGCTATGCCGAGAGCTGCGAGTCGCTGATCCGCGCGCTGTTTCCCGAATACGTGCCGCACATGGTGCGCGCGGGCACTTCGCTGCGCCCGAGCGAGATCGCAGGCCGGCCGGTCAGCTGGCGCAAGGACGATACGCGCCTGCACGTCGATTCGTTTCCGTCCAATCCGATGCTGGGCAAGCGCCTGCTGCGCGTGTTTCACAACATCGATCCACAGGCACCGCGGGTGTGGCGCGTGGGCGAGCCGTTTGCCGACTTTGCCGCGCGCTTCGTGCCCAAAACGCGCGGCATGTGGCCGGGCCAGGCCTGGCTGATGGAGCAGTTGCACATCACCAAGCGCCGCCGCTCCGAGTACGACCATCGCATGCTGCAATTGCACGATCTGGCCAAGGCCGATCTCGACTACCAGAAGTCGGTGCCGCAGCAGGAATTCCACTTCCCGCCCGGCGCCACCTGGATCGTGTTCAGCGACCAGCTGCTGCACGCCGCCATGCGCGGCAAGGCCATGATGGAACAGACCATCTACCTCGATCCGCAGGCCATCGGCGACCATACCCATTCGCCCGAGGCGGTGCTGTCGCGCATGCTCGGGCGGCCGATGCTGGCGGGCTGAGCTGGCGACGAACTGGCGACGAACCGGCGACGAACTAGCGGATCAGCAGTTTCACCATGGCCTCGAAGCGCTTGCCGTAAGGCGGCTTGAGCAGGCCGGCGCCATTGAGGCGGGCCTGCAGGAACAACGGCTTGAGCTTGGAGAACGTCTCGAAGCCGGCCTTGCCATGATAGGCACCCATGCCGCTTGCGCCCACGCCGCCAAAGGGCAGGTCGTCCTGCGCCACGTGATAGAGCGTATCGTTCACGGTCACGCCGCCCGCCACCGTCTGTTGCGTGATGGCGTCGATCACGCGGCGCTCGCGGTCGAATACGTATAGCGCCAGCGGCCGCGGGCGGGCATTGACGAACGCGATGACCTCCTCGATCGATGCATAGCCGATCACCGGCAGTACCGGGCCGAAAATCTCCTCGCGCATGGCCATGGTGTCCGCCGGCACGTCGAACAGCAGCACGGGCGGAAAACGGCGGGTCTCGGCATCGGGCAGCGCGGCCGACAGCGCCACGCTGCGCGCGCCGGCCGCCTGCGCCGCTTCGACCATCGACACCAGCCGCGCAAAATGCCGCGGACTGACGATACTGGTGAAGTCTCCCTGGCCCTCGCCCCTCCCATCGTCGCGCGCCAGCGCCGGATAGCTCTGCGCCACACAGCGTGCCGCCACCTGCGCAAAGCGCTCGCGCTGGGCCGCCGGCACCAGTACGTAGTCGGGTGCGATGCAGGTCTGGCCGGCGTTGATCAGCTTGCCGAAGAGGATGCGTTCCACCGCATGTTCGAAATCGGCATGCGGCCCGATGATGGCGGGTGACTTGCCGCCCAGTTCCAGCGTGACCGGCGTCAGATGGTTGGCGGCGCTGCGCATCACTTCATGACCGACCGCGGTCGAGCCCGTAAACAACAGATGGTCGAACGGCAGTCCGCTGAACTGGCGCGCGACCTCGGCGTCGCCGGTCACCACCGTGACCTCGTCGGCGGCAAATGCGCGGTCGACCAGCGTGGCAAACAGCGCGGCAAAACGCGGCGTGTACTCGGACAGCTTCACCATCGCCCGATTGCCCGCGGCCAGCGCGCCCGCGAGCGGGCCGATGGCGAGATAGAGCGGATAGTTCCATGGCACCACGATGCCGATCACGCCGAGCGGCTGCGGCATCAGCCGCGAGCGGCCGGGCAGGAACCACAGTCCCGTGCGCGCGCGCCGCACGCGCATCCAGCGCTTGCCGTGCCGCAGCGCGTCATCGATGGCGGCCAGACTGGGAAAGACCTCGAGCAGCGCGGTTTCCTGTGCGGGACGGTTGCAGAAATCCGCATGGATGGCCGCGGCGATTGCCGGGCGATTGACCCGCACGAGCTCGCGCAGGCGCCGCAGCCGGTCGGCGCGGATGGCCCAGGCCGGGTACTGGTCCTGCCGCGACGCGGTGCGCATGGCGTCGAACCGTGACGACAGCGAAACCATGGACGACAGCGACGACATGGCGGGCAGTTCTCTTATCATGGTGGCTCCTGGGGCCCGACAACGGCCATGCCGGCGGCGGGCTCATCACGATATGCCAGCGCTCACGCCAACACAATGGAGGATGGCTACCAAACATCGCGGCACATCGCTGCGTGGGGAGTTGCCCGGCTTCACCGGCACGGGCCAAGCGCCTACACTGGATTTTCGTGGCACGGACCGGGCGGCGGCGCCCGGCGCGCGGACGCGCGGGGAGACAGATGGACACCACCTTTGACTATCTCGTCGTGGGCGCCGGCTCGGCCGGCTGTGCGCTCGCGGGACGGCTCGCCGACAGCGGCCATGACAGCATCGGCCTGATCGAGGCCGGCGGCCACGATCATCATCTGCTGGTGCGCATGCCGGCCGGCTGCGCGGCGGTACTGCCGCGTGGCGGCGCGCGCAATTATGGCTACCAGACCACGCCGCAGCCGGGCCTGGGCGGCCGCCGCGGCTACCAGCCGCGTGGCCGGGGCCTGGGCGGCAGCTCGTCGATCAACGCCATGATCTACATGCGCGGGCGGCCGTCCGACTATGACGACTGGGCCAGCGCGGGGTGCGACGGCTGGTCGTGGGACGACGTGCTGCCCTACTTTCGCCGCGCGGAATGCAACGAGCGCGTGGCGGGCCACGACGACGATCCGCTCCACGGCGGCACCGGGCCGGTGCATGTGAGCGATCTGCGCACCCCGAATCCGTTTGCGCAGCATTTTATCGATGCGGCCCAGCAGGCCGGGTGGCCGCGCAACGACGACTTCAATGGCGTGGAGCAGGAAGGCGTGGGCTGGTACCAGGTCACGCAGCACAACGGCGAGCGCTGGAATGCGGCGCGCGCCTATCTGCACGGCGGCAACGCCGCGGACCGCGCCCATAACGGCGGACGCGCGCACCTGCATGTGCTGACCGGGACGCAGGTGCTGCGCATCCTGTTCGAAGGGCGCCGCGCGGTGGGCGTGGTGGTGGTGCGCGACGGTCGCGAACAGGTGCTGCGCGCGCGCCGCGAAGTCATCGTATCGGCCGGCGCATTCGGCTCGCCGCAACTGCTGATGGCTTCCGGCATCGGCCCGGCCGCCCACCTGCGCGAGCACGGTATCGCGCTGGTGCACGATCTGCCCGGCGTGGGCGCGAACCTGCAGGATCATCTCGATGCCATCCTGCACAAGCGCGTTGCCGCGCCCGAACTGTTCGGGGTGTCGCTGGGCGCGCTGGCGCGCCTGTTCGGCGAGTTCCGGCGCTACCGGCGCGAGCGCAGCGGCCTGATGACGTCAAATTTCGCCGAGGCGGGTGGCTTCGTGCGCAGCGCGCCCGGGCTGGTCGAGCCGGACCTGCAGCTGCATTTCGTGGTGGGCATGGCCGACGACCATATGCGGCGGCTCAACTGGGGCCATGGGTTTTCGTGCCATGTCTGCGTACTGCGGCCGCGCAGCCGCGGCGAGGTGCGGCTGGCCTCGGCCGACATGCGGCAACCGCCGCGCATCGATCCGCGCTTCCTGTCCGATCCCGCCGATATGGACGGCCTGCTGGCCGGCATGAAGATCGTGCGGCGCATCTTTGCGCAACCGCAACTCGCGTGTTTCGGCGGCACGGAACTGTATTCGGCCGGATTGCGCCTGGACGACAGCGACGATGACGCCGCGCGGGCGTATATCCGGGCGCGCGCCGATACCATCTACCACCCGGTGGGCACCTGCCGCATGGGCATGGATGCGATGGCGGTGGTGGACCCGCAGTTGCGGGTTCGGGGTGTGGAGGGATTGCGCGTGGTCGACGCGTCGATCATGCCGACGCTGATCGGTGGCAATACCAACGCGCCCGCCATCATGATCGGCGAGCGCGCGCACGACCTGATCCGCTATGCGCCGCGCGTGATGCTGAGGATCCGCGAGGTGGCCGAAGCCTGACGGCGGCCGGACTGCGTTGGCGCGGCGCCACGGTCGCGCCCACCCCGCCCGTCCGGCCCATCGCCATCGTCGATGTCCGCCACGCGGAACTGCGCCACGGTATCGCGCAGGCGCCGGGCCTGCTCGTCGAGCGATTGCGCCGCGGCGGCGGCCTGCTCGACCAGCGCCGCGTTCTGCTGCGTCACCTGATCCATCTGGCTCACCGCGTGACCTACCTGCTCGATGCCGCCACGCTGTTCCTGCGAGGCGGCCGAGATCTCGGCGATGATGTCCGACACCCGCTGTACCGCCTGGCGGACCTCGTCCATGGTCCGCCCCACGCCGGCGGCCTGGTCTGCACCGGTCTGCACCGTATCGACCGAAGCCTCGATCAGCTCCTTGATCTCCCTGGCCGCCGTCGACGACCGCTGCGCCAGGCTGCGCACCTCGCCCGCCACCACGGCGAAGCCGCGCCCCTGTTCGCCGGCGCGCGCCGCTTCCACCGCGGCGTTGAGGGCAAGGATGTTGGTCTGGAACGCGATGCCCTCGATCAGGCTCGTGATCTCGGCAATGCGCGCCGAACTGCCGCTGATGGCCCCCATGGTCTCGACCATGCGCTGGACCGCGTGGCCGCCGGCGTCCGCCACGGTCGCCGCATTGGCGGCCAGCGCGTTGGCCTGGCGCGCGTTCTCGGCGTTCTGGCGCACGGTGGCGGTCAGCTCTTCCATGCTCGCGGCGGTTTCCTCGAGCGAGGCGGCCTGCTGTTCGGTGCGCGCGGACAGATCCGTGTTGCCGGCGGCAATCTGCGCGGCGGCCACGCTCACCGATTCGCTCGACTGGCGCACGTCGCGCATGGCATGGCCGACGCGCGCGACCAGCGCATTGAAGGCGCGCGCGGTCAGGCCCACCTCGTCGAGGCGGCCGACCGGCGCGCGATGGTCGAGGTCGAGCGATTCGCTCACATACTCCAGCGTGCGCTGCATGTCGTCGAGGCTGCCGCGGATGCGGCGATAGAGCGCGGCCGCCATCGCGCCCAGGAACAGCACGGCGGCCGCGATCACCAGCAGGAACACGCGCACGGTCCAGCGGTGCTGCGCCAGATTTTCGGCCACGGCCTGCTCGCCCAGTTTCACGTTGTAGGCGAGATGCTCGTCGATGGCCTTGCGCAGCGCATTGGCGGCCGCATTGAGCGCGCCCGTGGTGGCCATCTCCTGCGCGCCGGCGTAGTCGTTGTCGTTCGACTTGCGCAGGAACTCGATCCGTACCTGCCGAAACGCCTGCGCGGCGGCCCGATCGGCCGCCAGCAGCTTGCGGTCGGTGTCGTCGGAAATGTCGTTCTGCCCGTAGCGCGCGAGCAGCGCGTCGAAATGCCGGTCGGCCGCCGCGATGGCCTGTTCCGCCTGGCCCTTGCCGTTGATGTCGTCGGTCATCGCGTGGTGCAGCGTGGCCACGCGCGTATCGGCGAAGGCGTCCGCGATCTCGTTCAGGTGGCGCACGCTTGCCAGCGTGTTGTCGTTGAAATATTCGAAGCGATCTTCGGAGCGCTGGAGCTGCCAGAGGCCGCCCAGGCCGACGCAGAGCAGCGCCAGGGTCGCAATGGAAAGCGTGAGAAGCAGTCGTTTGCTGATGTTCATATGGCGTTCATATGGCATGTGGCGGCGCGCGCTCGTGGCGTGCGCCCTCCCGTAGCGGGCGTTGGTGGACGCGAATGCGGGCTGGTGTGTCCCGGCTGTGCGGACGGCACGGGCGCGGATGGCGCGCACGTCGGGACGAACGCCATGGTTTACGGCAAGCCAGTGGATGAACTTGAGGGGCAAATGTTGCAACGCCCCTCGTGGGGTGCATCAGCGCGCGACGCCGGTGTGGCCGGCATCGTGGCCGCCGGGTTATTGCGGAAAAGCACGCTCCATGATGCGGTGCAGCGTCGGGGGTCCGGCATCCAGGGTCCCGAACACGCGGCCATGCTGGCGGCCCAGCCGGCTGGCGACAAACAGCTCGGCCGATTCGGCATCGGCGTGCGCCAGCATCAGCGCCGCCTGCGCGGTCAGCACGAGGCCCTGGGCGAAGCGGCGCGCGCCCGTTTCCAGGTGCTCGGGCGGCTCGCGCAACATGGCCTGCAGCGACGCAAGCTCGGCGCGCACGGCGGCATGGCCATGGGACAGCCGCGCGAGGTCATGCAGCAGCCGCGCGCCGTCGTCCGGATTGCGTTGCAGCGCGCGCAGCACGTCGAGACACATGATGTTGCCGGAGCCTTCCCAGATCGAATTGACCGGGGCCTCGCGATAGAGCCGCGCCATCGGTCCTTCCTCGACATAGCCGTTGCCGCCCCATACCTCCATCGCCTCGCCGGTGGCTTCCAGCGCGCGCTTGCAGATCCAGAACTTGGCGGCCGGCGTCAGCACGCGTTTCCATGCCGCGGCGAGCGCATCGTCGTCGGCACGCTCGAAGGCGTCGGCAAGGGCCATCATCAGCAGCGTGGCGGCCTCGCTCTCCAGCGCGAGGTCGGCCAGCACGTTGCGCATCAGCGGCTGGTCGGCCAGCAGCTTGCCGAATGCCATCCGGTGGCGCGCATGGTGCAGCGCCTGCACGCAGCCCGCGCGCAGCAGCGCCGCGCTGCCGATCACGCAGTCGAGCCGGGTGCTGGTGGCCATCTCGATGATGGTCGGGATGCCGCGCCCTTCCTCGCCGATCAGAATGCCGCTGGCCTCGCGGAATTCGACCTCGCTGCTCGAGTTGGAACGGTTGCCGAGTTTGTCCTTGAGCCGCTGGATCAGGATCGGGTTCTTGCTGCCGTCGTCGCGGAAGCGGGGGACGAAGAAGCACGAGATCGGCCCGTCGGCGGCGCCCATGCGCGCCACCACCAGATGGGCGTCGCACATCGGCGCGGAGAAGAACCACTTGTGGCCGGTCAGCAGATACTCGGCGCCGCGCCCCTCGCCGGCGACGGGCATGGCCACCGTGCTGTTGGCGCGCACGTCGGAGCCGCCCTGTTTCTCGGTCATGCCCATGCCGATCATGATGGCCTGCTTGGCGCGCCACGGCAGGTCGCGCGCATCGTGCTCGGGCGCCAGCAGGCGCGGCTCCAGCTCGCGATACAGGCGCGGTTCCTTGCGCAGCACCGGGATGCTGGCAAAGGTCATGGTCACCGGGCATAGCGAGCCGGCCTCCACCTGCGCCTGCAGGAAATACCCGGCGGTGCGCGCGGCCCAGGCGCCCGCGCGCGGCTCGGCAAAGGGCAGGGCCTGCAGCTGCTGCGCGCGCAGCAGTCCCAGCAATTGGTGCCAGCCGGGCTGGAAAGTGACCTGATCGATACGCTCGCCGGTGCGCGAATGCGTGTGGAGTTCAGGCGTGAGCCGATTGGCCTCGGCCGCCCAATGCTGCACCTCGGGCTCGCCCAGGCGCGCGCCATGCGCCGCCAGTGCGGCCGCATGCCAGCCGCCGCCGAGCCGCTCCAGCGCGGCCCGCAGGCCCGGGTCGGACTCGTACAGGTTGTAGTGGGCGAGGTCCGGTACCTGATTGAACACGCGATGGGTGTCGGCGGTCATGGCATCTCCGTGGGCGGATGGCTGGGCCCATGGTACGGCAACGCGCGCGCGTGCGGAACCGCGTCACAAGCTGTGACAGCGGCCGCAATCCGGGCGTGCCGCAATGCAGCATGAGCGGTCCGCACGGCGATTCCAAACCAGGACGCAATCCTGCTGAAACAATTTTCTGGCTGGCGGTACCCCCGCCCTTGTGCTTAAATTCACCCCGTTGGATGAAACAGGGGTGCCGTACGGATGGGCCGTGCGGCTGAGAGAGTCCCTTCGAACCCGATCCGGCTAGTACCGGCGTGGGAAGTTTCATATAGACCGAATGGCTCCAGTCCCGCAATGGGACCCTGCCTCAGGCAGGCTCACAGGGCTCCTGGTTTCGTCCATCCCCCGCAAGAGAGGACGAACCCCATGGCCCGAAACACCGCCCCCGCCGCATCGTTCGAATCGCTCGAGAGCGATCTCGACCAGAAATTCGCCTATCCGGCTTCCAGCAAGACCTACCTCACCGGCAGCCGGCCCGATCTGCGCGTGCCAATGCGCACCATCCTGCAGACCTCGACGCGCACGGAAAAGGGCGAGATGCCCAATCCGCCGATTCCCGTGTACGACACGTCGGGCCCGTACAGCGACCCGGACGTGCACATCAACCTCAAGGCCGGCCTGCCGCCCGTGCGCGCCAGGTGGATCGAGGAGCGTGGCGATACCGTGGTGCTGCCGGGCCTGTCGTCGGACTACGGCCGCGACCGCGCCAACGATCCGGCCACCGCGCACCTGCGCTTTGCCCAGCTGACCAACCCGCGCCGCGCCAAGCCCGGCGCCAATGTGTCGCAGATGCACTACGCGCGCCGCGGCATCGTCACGCCGGAAATGGAATATGTGGCGCTGCGCGAATCGCTGAACCTGCAGGCGCTCTACGACAAGCCCGAGTACAAGGCGCTGCTGCGCCAGCATGCGGGCAACGCGCTCGGCGCGGCGCTGCCGCTGCGTCCGGAAGACATCACGCCCGAGTTCGTGCGCCGTGAAGTGGCCGCGGGCCGCGCCATCATTCCGGCCAACATCAACCATACCGAGCTCGAGCCGATGGCGATCGGGCGCAACTTCCGCGTCAAGATCAACGGCAACCTCGGCAATTCCGCGGTGACGTCGTCGCTGGCCGAGGAAGTGGAAAAGATGGTGTGGTCGATCCGCTGGGGTGCGGACACCATCATGGATCTCTCCACCGGCAAGCACATCCACGAAACGCGCGAATGGATCCTGCGCAATTCGCCGGTGCCCATCGGCACCGTGCCGATCTACCAGGCGCTCGACAAGACCGGCGGCATCGCCGAGGACCTGACCTGGGAAATGTTCCGCGACACGCTGATCGAGCAGGCCGAGCAGGGCGTGGACTATTTCACGATCCACGCGGGCGTGCTGCTGCGCTACGTGCCGCTGACGGCCGACCGCGTGACGGGCATCGTCTCGCGCGGCGGCTCGATCATGGCCAAGTGGTGTCTCGCCCACCACAAGGAAAACTTCCTGTACACGCACTTCGACGAGATCTGCGAAATCATGAAGGCGTACGACGTGTCGTTCAGCCTCGGCGACGGGCTGCGTCCCGGTTGCATCGCCGACTCGAACGACGATGCCCAGTTCGGCGAACTGCGCACGCTCGGCGAGCTGACCGCCAAGGCGTGGGAGCATGACGTGCAGGTGATGATCGAAGGCCCGGGCCACGTGCCGCTGCAGCGCATCCAGGCCAACATGGACGAGGAACTCAAGCACTGCTACGAGGCACCGTTCTATACGCTGGGACCGCTGGTGACGGATATCGCGCCGGGCTACGACCACATCACGAGCGGCATCGGCGCCGCCAACATCGGCTGGATGGGCACCGCCATGCTGTGCTACGTCACGCCGAAGGAGCATCTGGGCCTGCCGGACAAGGAAGACGTGCGCGAGGGGATCATCACGTACAAGATCGCGGCGCACGCCGCCGACCTCGCCAAGGGGTGGCCCGGCGCGCAGCTGCGTGACAACGCGCTGTCGAAGGCGCGCTTCGAGTTCCGCTGGGAAGACCAGTTCAACCTCGGGCTCGATCCGGAGCGCGCGCGTTCGTTCCACGATGCCACGCTGCCGGCGGAAGGCGCCAAGATCGCCCACTTCTGCTCGATGTGCGGTCCCAAGTTCTGTTCGATGAAGATCACGCAGGAAGTGCGTGACTACGCCGCGTCGCTGCCCGAAGCCCAGCGCGGCATGGAAGAGAAATCGATCGAGTTCGTCAAGCAGGGCAGCAAGATCTACACCTGAGTCATGAGCGCCGTGCAGTCCTTCGATGTCGTGATCCTCGGTGCCGGCCTGGCCGGCCGTCTGTGCGCCTGGCTGCTGGTGCGCGCCGGTGCCCGGGTGGCGCTGGTCGAGCGCGGCGGGCCCGACGGCACCGGCTCGGCCGCGCATGTGGCGGCCGCCATGCTGGCGCCGCTGGCGGAGTCGGCCATCTCCGAGCGGCGTATCGTCGATCTCGGCGTGGCCAGCCTCGAGCTTTGGCGCACGTGGCTGAAGGAGCTGCCGGAGCCCGTGTTCTTCCAGGAAGACGGCACGCTGGTGGTCTGGCACGCGCGCGATCGCGGCGAGGTGTCGCTGTTCACCAGCCGCATGCGCGCGGTGGCGCCGCCGGAGCTGTTGTCGGCGCGCATGCGGGCACTGGACGGCGGCGGCGTGGCCGCGGTCGAACCCGAGCTCGCGGGCCGCTTTACGCAGGGCCTGCTGCTGCAGGGCGAGGGACAGCTCGACAATCGCGGCGCGATGCGCGCGCTCCTCGCATGCGCGGTGGGCGAGGGCCTGCGTTGCGTGTGGGAGGCCGGCGAGATCGATGCCGATGCCTTGCCGGCACTCGGCCTGCGCGCGGATGTGGTGCTCGATTGTCGTGGCCTCGGCGCGCGGGCCGCGTGGCCGGCGCAGACCGTGCCGGGCCGCTCCACGGCTATGCCGGGTCTGCGCGGCCTGCGTGGCGAAGTGGTGCGCGTGCATGCGCCCGACGTGTCGCTGCACCGGCCGGTGCGGCTGCTGCATCCGCGTTATCCGATCTATATCGCCCCCAAGCCGAACGACCTCTACGTGATTGGCGCCACCGAGCTCGAGAGCGAGGATGAATCGCCGATGAGCGTGCGTTCGGCGCTGGAACTGCTGTCGGCCGCTCATTCGCTGCATCCGGCGTTTGGCGAGGCGCGCGTGCTGGAGCTGAACGTGCAGCGCCGGCCGACGCGGCCCGACCACCTGCCCTCGATCCGCGTCGACCAGCAGGCGCGCGTGGTGCGCGTCAACGGCCTCTACCGCCATGGCTGGATGATCTCGCCGGCGGTGACGGAGGCCGCGTGCGAAGTCGTCCGCGCGCTGCTGGGCGGCGATCCCGCCGCGCACGCGGTGCCCGCGGCGCTGCGCTGGCCAGGCATGATCGAGGCCGTGAGCGAACCGGCCGCGCCATCCCACCCGGTCTCCTCGATGGTGGAAGGCAGCACGTCGCTTCATTAGAAAGACATCATGGAAATTGTGCTCAACGGCCATCCGCTGGTCCTTGCCGACTCCGCCACGCTGGCGGATGCGGTGACCGCGGCGGCCATCGCGCCGCCCTTTGCGGCCGCGGTCAACGGCCAGTTCGTGCCGCGCGCCGCGCATGCGGCGACGCCGCTTGCAACTGGCGACAAGATCGACCTCGTGCAACCCGTGACGGGAGGCTGACCCATGACATTCCAACCCGCCGAAACCGTGCGCGATCCGTTCGTGCTGTACGGGGAATCGTTCGCGTCGCGGCTGCTGCTCGGCACCGCGCGCTATCCGTCGCCGGCCACGCTGGAGGCCGCCATCGACACCGCGCGCCCGGCCATGATCACGGTCGCGCTGCGGCGCCAGACCGCGGTCGGCAGCGGCGAGGGCCAGACCCTCGGCGGCCAGTCGTTCTGGCAGATGCTGCGCACGCTGGGCGTGCCGGTATTGCCCAATACGGCCGGCTGCTTCACCGCGCAGGAAGTCATCAACACCGCGCTGATGGCGCGCGAGGTCTTCGAGACCGACTGGATCAAGCTGGAACTGATCGGCGACGACTACACGCTGCAGCCGGATACGCTCAACCTGCCCGCGGTCGCCGAAACGCTGATCAAGGACGGCTTCAAGGTATTGCCGTACTGTACCGAGGACCTCGTACTGTGCCGGCGCCTGCTCGACGTCGGTTGCCAGGCGCTGATGCCCTGGGCCGCGCCGATCGGCACCGGTCGCGGCGCGGTCAATCCGCACGCGATGCGCATGCTGCGCGAGCGGCTGCCCGATACGCCGCTGATCGTCGACGCCGGCCTGGGCCTGCCGTCGCACGCGGCGCAGGTCCTCGAATGGGGTTATGACGGCGTGCTGCTCAATACCGCCGTGGCGCAGGCCGCGTATCCGGTCAATATGGCACGCGCGTTCGCGCAGGCCGTGGAAGCCGGGCGCACCGCCTACCTGGCCGGGCCGATGCCCGAGCGCGAGGTGGCGCAGGCCAGCACGCCGGTGGTGGGCATGCCGTTCTGGCATGCGGAGGATCGCGCATGACGACGCCGGGTTCGACGATGGAGGGGTTGGCTGCCGTGTTCGATGCCGCCTTGTACCGTGCCGTCCTCGCGCGCTTCGGTACCACCTTCGGCCATGACGATGCGCCGTGGCGCGCGTGGCCGCGGGCCGCTGCGCCGGCGGCGCTGACGCGGCACGATGTGGTACTGCTCGACGGGCTGGTAGATGGTGCGGAGGCCGGCACCGATAGCGACACCGGCAGCGACACCGGCAGCGACACCGGCAGCGCTCCACTGGGTACCCGTGTCGCCGCGGCGGGCGCCACGCTGATCGCCACCGTGCGCGAGGGCACGCGCTGGATCGACACCGTGCACTCGCCAATGGGCACCTGGGTACTCGACAGCGAGGCCGAGGGTGAGGCGCCGCATGGCCCCGCCTTCGTGGCCGTGCTGCTGGCCAGCCTGTCGATGCATTTTCCCGCGCACGATGCGCTGTGCATCGCGCGCGCCTGGCAGGCGGGTTCGCTCGACTGGCCGGCCGACTTTGCGCGGTTTCCGTGCGTGCGGCAACCCGCGCTGGCGTCGCCGGCACGGCGGCCGCCGCCGTTCGCACCGTGTCCGCCCGACCTCGGCCTGTACGCCGTGGTGCCGGATGCGGCATGGATCGAGCGTCTGGTGCCGCTGGCGGTGCCGACCGTGCAGCTGCGCTTCAAGTCTGGCGATGCGGCGGCGGTGAGCGCCGAGGTGGAGCGCGCCGCGCGCGCGGCGAAGGCGGCAGCCAAGGGGTCGACATCGCGCCTGTTCATCAACGACCACTGGCGCGTGGCCCTCGACTATCACGCGGCGCAGGGCGGGGACAGCGGCATCTACGGTATCCACCTGGGCCAGGAGGATCTGGACGAGGCCGACCTCGATGCGATCCGCGCCTCGGGCCTGCGGCTGGGCGTGTCCACGCACGGTTATGCCGAGATGCTGCGCGTGGCGGCGCTGGCGCCGAGCTACCTCGCGCTCGGCGCGATCTTCCCGACCACCACCAAGGTCATGCCGACCGCGCCGCAGGGCATGGGCCGCTTCCAGTCGTATGTGAGGCTGATGCAGCCGGTAATCCCCTCGCTGGTCGGCATCGGCGGCGTCAACGAGAGCAATCTGCGCGAGGTGCTCGCGGTCGGCGTGGGGAGCGCCGCCGTGGTGCGCGCCGTCACCGAGGCTGCCGACGTGGCCGCGGCCGTGGCGCGGCTCAAGTCGATGTTCGAACGCTGAATGCGGTGGCGGCACTGCCGCCGCTGGAGGCGGGCGCCGATTGCGCATATCCTCTGAGGTTACGCATCACGGGCCACGGTTCCGTGCTGCGGAACACACAGAGGACTTTCGTTTTGGATACGCAGATCATCCCGGTGGCGCCGGGCACGCCCGACAAACCTTATTTCGGTATCGATATTCCGCTCATGCGGCTGTTCGGCCTGCAGCCCGTCCATATCGAGGACGGCCAGTGCCGCACACGCCTGCCGGCCCATGGCGCGCTGGTGAACAGCCGGGGCGACGTGCATGGCGGCACGCTGATGGCGGTGCTCGATTTCACCCTGAGCGGCGCGGCCCGCTCGCATGCGCCGCTCGATGTCGGCGTGATCACCATCGACATGTCCACGCACTTCCTGGCCGCCGCGCGCGGCGAGCTGACTTTCGAGGCCCGCTGCATCCGGCGCGGCGCCAAGATCGCGTTCTGCGAAGGCGAGGCGCGCGATGCCGGCGGCACGGTGGTGTGCGTGGCGCGCGCCGCGTTCAAGCTGGTGCCGATGTCGGCCGGCGGCGGCAACTGAGGCGTCAGGCGTTCCTCATCAACGTCGCGGGCGCGTCCAGGAGGCGTCCAGGAGGCGTCCAGAGCGCGCCCAGGGCGTGCCCGAGGCGTGCCCGAGGCGTGCCTCAGGCGCGTCGATATACCGCAAGAAAGCGCGCCCGTTCCGTAATGCCGTAGTCGCCGGGCGCATACTGCATCAGCCTGTCGCCGGGCTTGCCATGCAGTACGTCGCCTCCGGCCGAGCGCGCGATCGAAAAGGCCTGCTCCATTTCCCTGGCCAGCACCGGCACCGGCTTGTTGCGATACGCGCCGGCCATGCCCGGCACCGGGTCGTAGCGCGCGTCGAAGCGTTCTCGCGAGACGCACCAGCGATCGCCGGTGCTACCCGTCACGATGGCATCGCCCACGCGATAGCGGTTCGGTCCTTCGCGGCTGACCAGTTCGCCGGGCTCGGTGGCAAAGATCACCTGGACCACTTCTTCCTTGACGTACAGGTTGGCCGCGTCGTCGCGACGCAGATCGATATCGGTCAGCAGGGTCATGGCTTCAGCCCAGCGCGCGCGGCGCGAAGGTGTGGTTGAGCGGCCCGTTGCCGGTGCCCAGTTCAAGTCCGGTGCCGGCGGCGATGGCCGCGGCAACATAATCCAACGCGTGCGCGACGGCATCGTCCAGGGCGCGCGCAGGGTCGGGCGGCTCGCCAGCGCGCGCGCCGTGCGCCAGCTGCGCCGCGATGGCCGCCGCCAGCGTGCAGCCGGTGCCATGCAGATTGCGGGTATCGATGCGCGGATGCGAGAACACACGGACGCTGCCGTCGGCGCGCATCAGCAGGTCGTCGAGCTGTTCGCTGTCCTCCAGGTGCCCGCCCTTGAGCAGCACGGCGCGACAGCCGAGCGCGAGCAGGTCCGCCGCGGCCTGTTCCATCTCGCCGCGGCGCGCAATGCGGCGGCCCAGCAGGTACGAGGCTTCCGGCAGGTTGGGTGTGACCAGCAGCGCGCGTGGAAACAGCAGCCGCACCATGGCCGCGCTGGTGGAGTCGTCGGACAGCGTGGCCCCCGAGGTGGAAATCATCACGGGATCGACCACGAGCCGCGCGATGCCGTGCCGGTCGACCGCGCCGGCCACGGCTTCGACGATGGCGGCGGTGCCGAGCATGCCGGTCTTGGCCGCATCCACGCCGATATCGCTCGCCACGGCGTTGATCTGGGCGCCGACCATGTCGGCCGGAACGGCATGCACGCCGGTCACGCCGCGCGTGTTCTGCGCCGTAATGGCCGTGATCGCGCTCATGCCGAAGCAGCCGAGCGCCGCGAAGGTCTTGAGATCGGCCTGGATGCCGGCCCCGCCGCCGGAGTCCGAGCCGGCGATGGTGAGGGTGCGGGGCGGCGTGCGGGAGCAGGTGGCGCGGGGCGGCCGGGGTGGCGTGGGGGACATGTCGTGGCCAGAAAAAAAATCTTGGGCGGGGCAGCAAGCCTGTCGCCGGGCACGCTACAATACCGCCACTCCGAGGAGCGTTGCAACGAATGGTCTCGCCCATGATGGTCCGCCAAGTCCGGACAGGATCCATCAAGACCCACGAAGACCCATTCGCCAGGCTCGGATGTCTTCAACGGCGCTCGCTGATCCGTGGTTTGCACGGGGGCGAGTTCGACCTATCTGCCTGCACGTTGTTCACGTTGTTCATGTTGTGCACGTCATCCGTGATGACTGCCTCATGCCTGCAGGCGCGCCATGCCAATGCGGTGCCATGTCAGCCAAGCCCGGCTGCGCACGCGTATTGAGGCTTGTCACCACTCGTCACCGTCGCCACTCTTCACCGGAGTGAAACATGAACGCTGTGACCGACCTCAAGCAAGACTATCTCGTCGCCGATATCAACCTGGCCGGCTGGGGCCGCAAGGAAATCGCCATCGCCGAAACCGAAATGCCCGGCCTGATGGCAATCCGCGACGAATTCGCCGCCGCGCAGCCGCTCAAGGGCGCGCGCATCGCGGGCTCGCTGCACATGACCATCCAGACCGCCGTGCTGATCGAGACGCTGCGCGCGCTCGGCGCCGACGTGCGCTGGGCCTCGTGCAACATCTTCTCGACGCAGGACCATGCCGCCGCGGCCATCGCGGCCTCGGGCACGCCGGTGTTCGCGTTCAAGGGCGAGTCCCTCAAGGAATACTGGGACTTCACGCACCGCATTTTCGACTGGGCGGATGGCGGTACCCCCAACATGATTCTCGACGACGGCGGCGACGCCACGCTGCTGCTGCACCTGGGCGCGCGCGCGGAAAAGGACGCCTCGGTCATCGCCAGGCCGGGCAGCGAGGAAGAAACGTACCTGTTTGCCGCCATCAAGGAAAAGCTGGCCAAGGATCCGACCTGGTACAGCCGCAACCTCGACGCCATCCGCGGCGTGACCGAGGAAACCACCACCGGCGTGCATCGCCTGTACCAGATGGCACAGCGCGGCGAACTCAAGTTCCCGGCCATCAACGTCAACGACTCGGTGACCAAGAGCAAGTTCGACAACCTGTATGGCTGCCGCGAGTCGCTGGTGGACGGCATCAAGCGCGCCACCGACGTGATGATCGCCGGCAAGGTCGCGGTCGTGGCCGGTTACGGTGACGTGGGCAAGGGCAGCGCCCAGGCCCTGCGCGCGCTGTCGGCCCAGGTGTGGGTGACGGAAATCGACCCGATCTGCGCCCTGCAGGCCGCGATGGAAGGCTATCGCGTGGTGACCATGGAGTACGCCGCCGACAAGGCCGATATCTTCGTGACCTGCACCGGCAACTACCACGTCATCACGCATGACCACATGGCCAGGATGAAGGACCAGGCCATCGTCTGCAACATCGGCCACTTCGACAACGAGATCGATATCGCCTCGATCGAGAAGTACGAGTGGGACGAGATCAAGCCGCAAGTCGACCACGTGGTTTTCCCGGACGGCAAGAAGCTGATCATCCTGGCCAAGGGCCGCCTGGTGAACCTGGGCTGCGCCACGGGCCATCCGTCGTACGTGATGAGCAGCTCGTTCGCCAACCAGACCATCGCCCAGATCGAACTCTGGCAGGAGCGCGACAGCGGCAAGTATCCGGTGGGCGTGTACACGCTGCCCAAGCATCTGGACGAGAAGGTCGCGCGCCTGCAGCTCAAGAAGCTGAACGCGCAGCTGACCGAGCTCACCGAGCAGCAGGCCGCGTACATCGGCGTGAAGAAGGAAGGCCCGTACAAGGCCGATCACTACCGTTATTAAGCGGTAACGGCGGCCCCGCGCGCGGTGTCGCGGCGGGGCCGGCGCGCCGACCGGCGTCCCCCGTATTTCCCCCTTTGACGAGGAGTCGATATGAGACTGTTGGCCGTATGGATCATCAATGCCGCATCGCTGTTCCTGGTCGGCAGCGTCATCAATGGCATCGAGCTGCGCGGATTTGGCGCGGCCATGATCGCCGCGCTGGTGCTCGGCCTGGTCAACACGCTGATCCGGCCGATCCTCGTCATCCTGACGCTGCCGGTCACGCTGCTGACGCTGGGCCTGTTTATCTTCGTCATCAATGCGCTGCTGTTCCTGTTTGTGGGCAACCTGCTGCAGGGCTTCGTGGTGCAGGGGTTCGGCGCCGCGCTGCTTGGCTCCATCCTGTACAGCGTGATCTCGTGGCTGCTGGCCAGCCTGCTGCTGCGCGACCGCGACTGATGCATTTTCCCGCGCCGCCAGGCGGCGTGACATGTCATGACTGAACGCTATTACAGCTTCGAATTCTTCCCGCCCAAGACGGCCGAGGGCGCGGAGAAGCTGCGCAACACGCGTGCGCAACTGGCGCCGCTGCAGCCGAAATACATCTCGGTGACGTTCGGTGCCGGCGGTACCACGCAACAGGGCACGCTCGACGCCGTGCTGGAGATCCAGCGCGACGGCATCGAGGCCGCGCCGCACCTGTCGTGCGTCGGCTCCACGCGCGAAAGCATCCGCCAGATCCTGCAGACCTACCGCGACGCGGGCATCCGCCATATCGTCGCGCTGCGCGGCGATATGCCGTCGGGCATGGGCGAGATCGGCGAGTTCCGCTATGCCAACGAGCTGGTGGAGTTTATCCGGGCCGAAACCGGCGACTGGTTCCATATCGAGGTGGCGGCCTATCCCGAGTACCATCCGCAGGCGCGTTCGCCGCGTCACGATCTCGACAACTTCGCGCGCAAGGTCAAGGCCGGCGCCGATTCCGCGATCACGCAGTACTTCTTCAACGCGGATGCGTATTTCCGTTTTGTCGACGACGTGCGTGCGCTCGGCGTGGACGTGCCGATCGTGCCGGGCATCATGCCCATCACCAACTACTCGCAGCTGATGCGCTTCTCGGAGATGTGCGGCGCCGAGGTGCCGCGCTGGGTGGCCAAGCGGCTGGAGGGCTTTGGCGACGACCGCGAGTCGATCCGCGCGTTCGGTCTCGACGTGGTGACCGGTCTGTGCGAGCGGCTGCTGGCGGCCGGCGTACCGGGGCTGCATTTCTATACGCTCAACACGGCGGGCGCGACCAAGGCGATCTGGGAGCGGCTCAAGCTGTAAGCCTGCCGGCCGGGCCGGCAGGGGCGTGCGGCGCCGCCGCCAGCCGTGCGCGGCGGCGCGTCCGGAGGTGCATACTGTACCGATGGTCACCGCTACCTTCCGCTTCTACGAAGAGCTCAACGACTTTCTGCGGCCGGCGCAACGCTGGCGCGACCTGGCGTGTCCATGCGCGCGCGCGGCCACGGTCAAGCACATGATCGAGGCCCTCGGCGTGCCGCATACCGAGGTCGAACTGATTCTCGTCAACGGCGAGTCGGTGCCGTTCGGCCATGCCCTCGCCGATGGCGACCGCGTTGCCGTCTATCCCAAGTTCGAGGCGCTGGACGTTACGCCGCTGCTGCGCGTGCGTGCGCAGCCGTTACGCACGCTGCGCTTTGTCGCCGACGCCCATCTGGGCGGACTGGCGCATCTGCTGCGCATGACGGGCTTCGACACGCTCTACGACAATCACTTCGAGGATAGCGAGATCGAGCGCATTGCCGTGGTGTCCGCCCGCGTGGTGCTGACGCGCGATCGCGAGCTGCTCAAGCGGCGCGGCATCACGCATGGCTGCTATGTTCGCGCGCTGCGGCCGGTGCAGCAGGTGCGCGAGATCTTCGACCGCCTCGACCTCGCGCGCGGCGCACGGCCGTTCTCGCTGTGCCTCGACTGCAATGCGCCGCTGCACCGGATTGCCAGGGCGGAAGCCGCGGAACATGTGCCCGACGGCGTGCTTGGCCGGCACGAGCACTTCGTGCGCTGCGCGCATTGCCAGCGCGTGTTCTGGGAGGGATCGCACTGGCGCCGCATGCGCGCGCTGGTCGACGATCTGCTCGCGGCGCGCCCGGCCGGTCCCGCCGACCGCCCCGACGGGGCGCCTAAAAGCAGCCCGCCTCGGTGACGATCCAGTCCATCGGCAGGTCATGCGCGCCGGCCCGCAGCGGAATGCGGCACGCCTCAAAACCAATGCCGATCGCCAGCGGGCGTCTGGCGCGGGCCGGATACACGGCCAGCGTACGGTCGTAGAAGCCGCCGCCATAGCCGAGGCGGAACTTATCGGCGCTGAAGCCGACACAGGGAATGATCAGTGCGTCGGGCGCGGCCGCGTCGGTGCCATCGGGAACGGGAATGCCGTAGCGTCCGGTGCGCATCGGCGTATCCGGGGTCCACAGGTGGAAATCGAGGGGCGTGGCCGGCGCGCTGACCACGGGCAATGCCGCCTGCCGCCCCGGCATGCCTTGCAGCCAGCGCGCGACGACCGCGCGCGCGTCGAATTCCTGCTGGATTGGCCAGTAGAACCCCACGCAGTGCACGGCAAGCCGCTCGAGCAGGGTGTCGAGCGCGCGTTCGATACGCGCGTCCGCCGCCGCCCGCCCGGGCAATTGCGCGCGCCGGGCCAGCAGCATGGCGCGCAGGGCACGGCGGTCGCTCATGTCGCTGGTCATGTCGGTACTCGGCCCGGCGCTCATGTGCGGATCAGGTCGCCACCCCCGGACGTGACGCGGGGAGCGGCGCCGCGCGCGAATTGAGGGCTGTCAGGGGAGTTGTCCGGCGCTTTGGCGAGGGGCATGGCGTGCAATAATGTCTGGCCAATGGTCCGATGGTTGCGACGAAGGTTACGACGACCGCTTCGACAGCTTCGACAGCCAGTACGCGACGAGCAGGTCAGGCAAGACAGACTCGCCGAAACCATGAAACACCGGTGCGGCGGCCCGGGCAAGTCCGCGCCGCGCGCCATCGAACAAGAGGAACAACAAGCATGTCGAAGGGAGTATATCTGCGCCGTGCCGGACGCGCCGCCTGGATCGTGTTCGCGGGTGCGCTGCTGGCCACGCCGGGTTACGCGCAGAAGCGCGCCGCGCCGCCCCAGCCCCCCGCGTTGACGATTCCGAGCAATCCCGACGATGCCTTCGTCGCGCTGCGCGAGGCCGCGCGCAAGAATGACGCCGATCGCGCCGCCGCGATTTCGGCCACGCTGGTCGACTATCCGATTCCGTCTTACGTCGAATACTTCCGCATCAAGCCGCAGATGTTCGACAGCAGCGGCCTGGCGCGCATCGATGCGCCCGACGACCAGGTCCGCACCTTCCTGCTGCGCTATCAGGGCGAGGCGATCGCCGACCGCATGCGCAATGACTGGCTGCTGGTGCTCGGCAAGAAGCGGGACTGGGCCAACTTCGACGCCGAGTATCCCAAGTTCGTGCTCAAGGACGATACGCAGGTGGAGTGCTACGCATTGCTGTCGCGCGCGCTCAAGGGGCAGAACGTCGCCGCCGAGTCGCGCGCGGCGCTCTCCGACGTGCGTTACTACGGCGAAGGCTGTGTGGACCTGATCAGCTATCTCGCGCAGAGCCAGCAGATCCAGCGCAGCGACGTCGCTTTCCAGGCGCGCCAGGCACTCGAGCAGAACTACACCACGCTGGCCGCGCGCATCGCGGCGGCCGTGCCGGACGCGCGTGCCGACAGCGACACGCTCGCGACCATCGTCAAGATGGCGCGCAGCGATCCCAGCCAGGCGGCCGCGTATCTCAACGCCAGTGCCGGCAGCCTGTCGCGCGACGAGCAGGGTGCGGCGTGGGGCGTGATTGGCCAGTTTGCGGCCAAGAAGCTGGCGCCCGAGGCGGCCGGCTATTTCCGCCGGCAGATGGATCTCGGCGGCAACCAGTGGCTGTCCGATGAAACGCAGGAATGGCGCGTGCGCGCCGCGCTGCGCCAGGGCGACTGGAAGCAGGTGCGTTCGGCCATCGAGCTGATGCGGCCGGAATTGCGCGCCAAGGATCCGGCCTGGACCTACTGGTACGGTCGCGCGCTCGCCGCCGACAACCGTCCCGACGAAGCGCGCGCGCGCTACGAATCGATCGCGGGCCAGTTCAATTTCTACGGTCAGCTCGCCACCGAGGAACTGGGCAACCGCATCACGCTGCCGGTACGTACCACGGTCAGCGAGGCCGAGGCCATGGCCATGCGCACGCGCCCGGGCTTTATGCGCGCGCAGAAGTTCTATGACCTGAATCTGCGCTTTGAAGGCAATCGCGAATGGAACTGGGAGCTGCGCGGCATGAGCGATCGCGAGCTGCTGGCCGCGGCCGAATACGCGCGCCGCATCGAGCTGCTCGACCGCGCCGTCAACACGGCCGACCGCACCAAGGCGGAGCATGATTTCTCGCTGCGCTTCGTCATGCCGTATCGCGACATCATGCAGCGCGCCACCGACGACGTCGGCCTCGACATGGCTTGGGCATACGGCCTGATTCGCCAGGAATCGCGCTTCATCATGAATGCGCGTTCGTCGGCCGGTGCCCATGGCCTGATGCAGGTCATGCCGGCTACCGCCAGGTACGTCGCGCGCAAGATCGGCATGGGCAACTTCTCGCCGTCGATGATGGGCGATCCGAATGTCAATATCCAGCTCGGTACGAATTACATGAGCATGGTATTTACGGACCTCGACAGCTCGTGGACGCTGGCTTCCGCGGCTTACAACGCCGGCCCGGGACGGCCCAAGAACTGGCGCAGCAGCCTGCCGCGTACCGTGGAAGGCGCGATCTTTGCAGAGACGATTCCGTTCTCGGAAACGCGAACCTATGTCAAGAACGTACTCTCCAATGCGACGTACTATGCTGCATTGATGAGTGGCCGGCCCCAGTCGCTGAAGGATCGCCTGGGTTTGGTCGCACCGTCTTCGGTCACGACGACCAGCCTGCCCTGATGCGCGGAGGTTAGCCTGCGCGGCCCGCAGGGAGGGTTGGCCCCGTGGCCGCGTGAATTCACCGCCACGGAGCCAACCATGCAGACCTGCAACGTCCTCGTCATCGGTGGCGCCGGTTTCATCGGCAGCCATCTCGTTTCGCGCCTGGCTGGCGCGGCCTCGGCGTCGGGCGCCCCGCTCGACGCCGCCTCCAATCCCACCGACAGTCCCATCGCCCCCGAACGCATCGTGGTCGGCACGCGCAGCGTCGAGCATGCGCAGCACCTGTTGCTGCTGCCGCGTGTGGAAGTGGACGAGCTCGGGCTTGCCGACGATGCGGCGCTCGACGATGCCATCGGCTCGCTCGGCGTGGACGGCATCGTGGTCAATCTCGTCGGCGTGCTGCATGGCGAGCGCGGCGAGCCGTACGGCGAGACCTTCGCCGCCGCGCACGTGGAACTGCCGCGCCGGATCGTCGAATCGTGCCGCCGCACGGGCGTCCGGCGCCTGCTCCATATGAGCGCGCTCGGCGCGGACAGTCGCGGTCCGTCGATGTATCTGCGCAGCAAGGGCGACGGCGAACGCCTGGTGCGCGAGTCGGGCCTCGACTGGACGGTGTTCCGCCCGTCGGTGGTGTTCGGCCCCGACGATCGTTTCCTCAACCTGTTTGCGCAGATGCAGGAAATGGCGCCGGTGGTGCCGCTCGCGTGCGCGCATGCGCGCTTCCAGCCGGTGTTCGTGCAGGACGTGGTGCAGGCCTTCCTGAACGCCATGGTCACGCCGGGTACGATCGGCCACGCCTATGATCTGGGCGGGCCCACCGTCTATACGCTCGAGGAGCTGGTGCGCTTTGCCGGCCGCGCCTCGGGACACCCGCGCCCGGTGATCGCGTTGCCCGATGCGCTCGCGCGCGTGCAGGCCGCGGTGCTCGAACACCTGCCGGGCGGCCCGGTGATGTCGCGCGACAACCTCGACTCGATGCGCCTCGACAACGTGCTTGAGCATCCGGTCGCGAGCGAGCTGAACCTGCATCCGGCCAGCCTCGAGTCGGTGATGACCGATGTGCTGGCGGGCCGCAACCGCGATGCACGGCTGCAGGTCATGCGCGGCAGCGTGCATCGGTAGCGCGGGCAAGGGCGGGGAGCAGGCCGCGGCGCGGGTGGGAAGAAAGACGGCGCAAAAAGATCGGCGCAAAAGATCGGCGCCGGGCGTGCCCGATGTGAACCCATCTAGCAGCGTTGCGAGCGTAATTCGTTTGATGCGCGCCGGCCGCTCTGGCTACAATGGCCGGCACGGCCAATGCGCCGGATGAACCTCTTTTCCCCCAAGGATTTCGCGACATGAAGCTCGTCGTCGGCAACAAGAACTACTCTTCCTGGTCGCTACGCCCCTGGCTGCTGCTGCGTGAAGCGGGCATTCCGTTCGAGGAAATCGCGGTACGCCTGTTCACGCCGGAGTTCGACGCGGAGATCGCGCGCTACTCGCCGGCCGGCAAGGTGCCGGTGCTGATCGATGGCGACGTGCACGTATGGGATTCGCTGGCGATCTCGGAATACGTGGCCGAGCGCTTTCCCGACCAGCAACTGTGGCCGGCCGATGCGGGCGCGCGCGCCCATGCGCGTTCGATCTGCGCCGAGATGCATGCGGGCTTCCATCAGATACGCAACCAGTTGCCGATGAACGTGACCGCCATGCTGCCGGGCCTGGGCTGGAGCGTCGCGGTCCAGCGCGAAGTGGACCGTGTGGCCGCGATCTGGGGCGGCCTGCGGCAGCGGTATGGCAGCGAAGGTCCGTTCCTGTTTGGCGCGTTCACGGTGGCCGACGCGTTCTACGCGCCGGTGGTATCGCGTTTTGCCACGTACGGCATCCATCTGCCCGAGGATGCCAAGGCGTATGCTGACTTCATCCTGGCACGGCCCGCGATGCAGGAATGGGCCGCGGGCGCACGCGCCGAACGCGATTTCGTGGTGGCCGACGAGCCTTACCGCACCCGCCCGGATCGCGACGACGCCATCATTCTCTGAGCGGGGCAGCACGCATGCAGGTCTATGCCGTGGGCGGCGCCATCCGCGACGAATTGCTGGGGATTCCGAGCCAGGACCGCGACTACGTGGTGGTGGGCGCGACGCCTGCCGAGATGGAAGCGCTGGGCTACAAGGCCGTCGGCAAGGACTTTCCGGTATTCCTGCATCCGCAGACCAAAGCCGAGTACGCGCTCGCGCGCACCGAGCGCAAGACCGCGGTCGGCTACAAGGGCTTTGCGTTCTATTGCGGCGCCGACGTGACGCTCGAGGACGACCTCGTGCGGCGCGATCTCACCATCAATGCGATGGCGCGCGCGGTCGATGCGGACGGCCATCTGGTCGGACCCGTGATCGATCCGTATGGCGGCCGGCAGGATCTGGCCGCGCGGCGCTTCCGGCATGTGTCGGCGGCGTTCGCGGAAGACCCGGTGCGCATTCTGCGTGCGGCGCGCTTTGCCGCGCGCTTTCATGATTTCACGGTGGCGCCGGACACGGTGGCGCTGATGCGCAAGATGGTCGAGGCCGGCGAGGTCGATGCGCTGGTCCCCGAGCGCGTCTGGCAGGAACTCGCCCGCGGGCTGATGGAGGCGCGGCCGTCGCGCATGTTCGAGGTGCTGCGCGAATGCGGCGCGCTGGTCAGGCTGTTGCCCGAGCTGGACCGCCTGTGGGGCGTGCCGCAGCGGGCCGAGTACCACCCCGAGGTCGATACCGGCGTGCACGTGATGATGGTGATCGACCATGCGGCCGCGCACGGGGCCTCGCTGCCGGTGCGCTTTGCCGCGCTGGTGCACGACCTGGGCAAGGGCACCACGCCCGCCGACGTGCTGCCGCGCCACATCGGCCACGAAGAGCGCAGCGTCAAGCTGCTGGAAGGCGTCTGCGCGCGCCTGCGCGTACCCAACGAATGCCGCGAACTGGCGCTGGTGGTGGCGCGCGAACACGGCAATATCCATCGCTCGATGGCGTTCGGCGCGGCGGCGGTAACGCGCCTGCTGGAGCGCTGCGACGCGTTGCGCAAGCCCGAGCGCTTTGCCGAGGCGCTGCGCGCGTGCGAGGCCGACGCGCGCGGCCGGCTCGGCTTTGCGCAACGCGACTATCCGCAGGCGGCGCGGCTGCTGGCGGCGCGCGAGGCGGCCGCGGCAGTCGATGCGGGCGCCATCGCCAGGGCCTGCGCGGACAATGTCAGCCAGATCAAGGAACGCGTGCATCAGGCCCGCGTGGCGGCGGTGGCGCAGCAGCTCGGACTGGACTGAACCGCCGCTACAGCAGGCGCCCGATCACCAGCGCCAGCAGCGACAGCAGGATGGTCGAGGCGAAGGGCAGCACGTACTCGCGGCCGAACAGCCGGAAGCGCACGTCCCCGGGCAGGCGGCCCAGGCCGATTTTCTGCAGCCAGGGCAAGGTGGCCGACAGCACGAGCACGCAGAGGAAGATGGTCAGGGTCCAGCGCAGCATGATCAGAGCGCGTGCGTGCGGTCGCCACGGGCGAAGCCGGCCAGGGTCGCAGCGTCAGCCTCGGCGCTGCCACTGTCCAGCGCGCGGGTGAGCGCGATCACCTTGAACAGCTCGCCCATCTCGGCCTCCGACAGCAGCTTCTGCACGGCGTTGGCGGCCGGCAGGAAGGTGCGGGCGTCCGCGGGGTCGAGCGTCATCAGCAGATCGGTAATGCCCGCGTTCATCAGGAAGCGCGCCTGCGAGCAGAAGCCGGCCACGGTCAGGCCGGCATCCACCGCGGCTTCCGCGATGCCGCTGAAGTTGACGTGGGCGGTAATGTCCTGCAGGCCCGGATAGAGAAACGGATCGGGATGCGCGTGATGCCGGTAGTGGCACATCAGCGTGCCGCCGGTGCGCTGCGGGTGGTAGTACTCCGCGGCCGGAAAGCCGTAGTCGATGAAGAACGCGGCCCCGCGCGCCAGCATCGCCGCCACGGCGCGCACAAAACCTTCGCCTTCGGCATGGGTCTCGGTCACCAGGTCATGGTCGCCGGGGATCGCGGCGACGGCGGCCGGCACTTCGTCCGCGCTCAGCAGCCGGTCCTCGTATTCGAATGCATCGCCGGCGTTGCCCTCCGCCATCGCATCCGCGCCGGTCTTGCGGCCCACCCCGCGCTCGTACCAGCGCCCGCCCTGGCGCGCGAACAGCCGCACCGGCATGGCGTCGAGCACCTCGTTGCCGACGATCACGCCCTCGAAGCGCTCGGGCAGCGCATCGTGCCAGAGCACGCGCGCGGCCAGGTGCGGGGCGCGCTCGTTGAGCGTCCGCTGCTGGCGTGCACGCAGTTCGCCGGACAGTTCGACGATGGCGTACTGGGCCGGCAAGGCATTTTCCTGTTCGAGCGCGAGCAGCAGGTCGGCCGCCAGGCGACCGGTGCCGGCGCCGAATTCCATCACGGCGGGCAGTCCCTGCGCAATCAGCGGCGCAAACTGGCGCGCCAGCGTGCGGGCGAAGAAGGGGGACAATTCCGGCGCGGTGATGAAGTCGCTGCCGTCGCGTGCATCGCGGCCGAACTTGGCGGCGCCGCCGCTGTAGTAGCCCAGCCGCGGCGTGTAGAGCGCCAGCGACATGTAGCGGTCGAAGCCGATCCAGCCGCCGGCTGCGTCGATGGCGTCGGCAATGCAGGCGGAAAGGGCATGGGAGGCGTCGAGCGCGTCGGCGGGGGGAAGGGGTAGACTAGCGACTTTCTGCATATCGCGAATTGTAGCAATGGCTGCTTCAACTACCCCCGCCACCCCCGAAATTCCGCCCGCACGCGGCGTCGCGCTCGTGACCGGCGGCGCGCGCCGGCTGGGACGCGCGATCTCGCTCGAACTGGCCGCGCATGGCTGGGACATCGCGGTCCACTGCAACCGCTCCGTGGCCGAAGCCGAGGCGCTGGCCACGCAGATCCGGGCGCGCGGGCGCCGGGCCGCGGTGCTGCGCGCGGACCTTGCCAACGAGGCCGAGACTGCCCGCCTGATCGCCAACTGTGCGGTGGCGCTCGGTACGCCGACCTGCCTGGTCAACAACGCGTCGCTGTTCCAGTACGACGTGGCCACGAGTTTTTCGTACGCCTCGCTCGATACGCATATGCGTACCAATGTGGCGGCGCCGCTGCTGCTCGCGCGCGAGATGCACAAGGCGCTTGCCGCTGGTGCCGGGGTCGCCGCCGGAGATGCGCACGCCGAAGCTGCCTCCCAGGCCCCCGAGCCCCCGCGCGGTGTGGTGATCAACCTGCTCGACCAGAAGCTGGACAACCTCAATCCCGACTTCCTGTCGTACACGCTGTCCAAGGCCGCGCTGCAGACCGCCACGCTGCAACTGGCGCAGGCGCTCGCGCCGCGCCTGCGCGTGGTCGGCGTGGCGCCCGGCATCACGCTGGTGTCCGGTGACCAGAGCCATACCGGCTTCAGCCGCGCGCACCAGATGACGCCGCTGGGCCAGTCGTCGACGCCGGAAGACATTGCGCAGGCGGTGGCCTACCTGGCCACCGCGCGCGCCGTCACCGGCACCACGCTCTACGTCGATGGCGGCCAGCATCTGATGCCGCTGCACCGTGACGTGATGTTCCTGACCGAATAAGCCCCCTGAAATGACCATGCTCGCAGCCCTTACCCACCCCAGCCTGTCCGACTGCCGCCGGATGTTCCTGCGCAACTACGAAGTGCAGATCAACATTGGCGTGCATGAATTCGAGAAGAAAGGCGAGCAGCGTGTGCTGGTCAATATCGACCTGTTCGTGCCGCTGGCGGACACCACGCCGCAGGCCGACCGGCTCGAGGAAGTGGTCGACTACGACTTCATGCGCAACACCGTGGCGGCGCGCATGGCGCAAGGCCATATCCACCTGCAGGAAACGCTGTGCGACGACGTCGCGCGCGCCATGCTGCAGCATCCGAAGGTGCGCGCCGTGCGCGTCTCGACCGAGAAGCCGGACGTCTACCCCGACTGCGATTCGGTGGGCGTGGAGGTGTTCCACATCAAGCCGCTATAAAATACCGGCCCGCGCGCCCCCCGGCCGACCCTGTTCCACAATGCCTTATGAGCCACTCCGCTAACTTCTATCGTCTCGAAACCCGCCTCCAGTCCCAGACCGGCAAGGCGATCGGCGACTTCGGCATGATCGAGGACGGCGATACCGTGCTCGTCTGCATGAGCGGCGGCAAGGATTCGTACACCATGCTGTCGGTCCTGATGGCGCTGCAGAAGCGCGCGCCCATCCAGTTCAAGCTGATCGCGATGAACCTGGACCAGAAGCAGCCGGGGTTCCCGGAGCACGTGCTGCCCGACTACCTGAAGTCGGTGGGCGTGGAGTACGTGATCGTGGAAGCGGACACCTATTCGATCGTCAAGGAGAAGGTGCCCGAGGGCAAGACCACGTGCTCGCTGTGTTCGCGCCTGCGCCGTGGGGTGATCTACCGCACCGCAAAGGAGCTGGGCGCCAACAAGATCGCGCTTGGCCATCATCGCGACGACATCGTCCAGACCTTCTTCCTGAACATGTTCTTCGGCGGCAAGATGAAGGCCATGCCGCCCAAGCTGGCCACCGACGACGGCCAGCACATCGTGATCCGCCCGCTGGCGTACTGCTCCGAGAAGGACATCGCCAGCTACGCGCGCGCGATGGCATTCCCGATCATTCCGTGCAACCTGTGCGGCTCGCAGGAGAACCTGCAGCGCAAGAAGGTCAGCGAGATGCTGCAGGTGTGGGAGCGCGAGAATCCGGGCCGCATCGACAATATCTTCGCGGCGCTGCGCAACGTGGTGCCGTCCCACCTGGCCGATACCGAGCTGTTTCCGTTCACGGGTCTGGCGACGGGGCTGGCCAAGGTGGACGAGGCCTCGCTGTTCGGTGAGACCACGTTCTCGCAGCAGCCGCTGGTGTTTGCCGGCAGCGCCGAAGCCAATCGCATGGAGTTCGTGCGGTTCGAGCGCGCCTCGGCCGGGCCCACCACGCCTGCGACGCCTGTGGCTCCGGCCGCCCCCGCCGAGATCGCCGAAGGCTGACCGCCGCGCCGGGGGCCACCGCGTCCGGTGGACGGCGCCCGGCCCGATTCACCCGCATTTTTCAGTTAGCCGCCTGCTCCGAGCTGCCGCCATCGCGCATCAGCGAGCGGGTGTCGTCGATCCATTTCTGGAAGCGGTCGGCCGCATGGGCCTTCTGTTCCGGCGTGGTCAGGTTGGCGATGGTCACCGTCAGGTCGACGCCGGCCTGACCGCGCTCGGGGCCGGGACGGCTCCACTGTTCGCCGTAGTGGCGCAGCATCTGCTCGACCTGCGCCTTGGGCGGATGGGTCGACTGCACCTCGCGCGCCAGCGCCAGCCAGTCCTTCTGGCGCCGGATCCGTTCCGCGTAGCGGGCTTCCGCGCCCTGCATGTAGGGGCCCATCGCGTCACGGATGGCTTTCTCCTGCTCACGCGAGAAGCGGCCGTAGATCAGCTTGGCATATTCCATGATCTTGTCGAGGCGCGCATCGGTGCGGGCCTCGGCATTGCCGCGCAGGAATGCCTTGCGATATTTGGCGTTGCTCTCGTCGAACTTGCCTTCCATGTGCCGGATCTGCTCGGGCGTGAGCGTCAGCATCAGGCTGGCCACGTCGGGCACGGCATTCTCGAAGGCCTGGCGGCCCAGGCGCTGGGTGTCCTGCTGCACATGGCGGATCATGCCGGCGTCCACGGTCTGCGTCACTTCGCCCTTGACCCGGGTGAGCACCGTGGCAATTTCGGGCAACTGGTTGCGCCGATGCCACACAAAGAAGCGGTGGATCGCTTCGCGCGTGGGGGGCTCCTGGGCATCCGAGATGTCCACGTAGCGGTCGACCCACCAGTAGGCCAGCCGGTCACCCTGCTGGTAGCCCAGTTTCATCGCATTACAACCGGCCAGGCCGACCACGGCGACGCCCATGGTAAATGCTGCAAACCATGCAAAAACGCGCGTTCGCCAATTGTGAAGTTTGGAAACCGCGGGCGGTTGGGCATAACCCGCCATGCTAGAATCGGCGCGCATGTTTACCCGGCTGCAGGAACGCTTCAGAAGTCCGCCAGCCCAGGTTTTACAACGGGTTTGACTGGCCGTTCGCGCACCAGATGGCAAGCCAGATGGCACCCCGGATGGCACCCCGGATGGCACCCCAGAGGGCAAGCCGGATGGCAACCCCGGCAGCACACGGGCCAGCCAGCCAGTCGGATGCCGGGTTAGATAACGATTTCGCCGCAGTGGACGGTGAAACGATCCGTGGCGCGGATTTTCCAGTTTCTCTCCAGACACACTCACTTAGGCCTCCTTGTGAATATCGTCATTCTTGCCGCGGGCATGGGAAAGCGCATGAATTCCGCGCTGCCCAAGGTTCTCCATCCGGTCGCCGGTCAGCCCATGCTCGCCCACGTGCTGGCCACCGCCCGCTCGCTGTCGCCCGCGCGCCTGGTCGTGGTGGTGGGACACGGTGCCGAACAGGTCCGCGCCGCCGTCGGTGCGAGCGATGTCCAGTTCGCCGAACAGGCCCAACAGCTCGGCACCGGCCACGCCGTCATGCAGGCCTTGCCGCTGCTCGATGACGCGCATCCCACGCTCGTGCTCTATGGCGACGTACCGCTGACCTCCGCCGCCACGCTGCAGGCGCTGCTCGATGCCGCCGGTGGCGAGCGCCTGGGCGTGCTGACGGTCGAGATGCCCGATCCCACTGGCTATGGCCGGATCGTACGGGACGCCGCCGGCAGCATCGTGCGCATCGTCGAGCAGAAGGATGCGAACGAGGCCGAGCGCGCCATCCGCGAGATCAACACCGGCATCATCGTTTGCCCCACCGGCCATCTGCGCCGCTGGCTGGCCACGCTGCGCAACGACAACGCGCAGGGCGAGTACTACCTTACCGATACCATCGAGCGCGCCGCGAAGGACCGCGTCGAGGTGGTCTCGGCCCAGCCCGCCGCGCTGTGGGAGACGCTCGGTGTCAACAGCAAGGTGCAGCTTGCCGAGATCGAGCGCATCCATCAGCGCAACATCGCGCAGCGGTTGCTCGAATCCGGCGTGACGCTGCTGGACCCCGCCCGCATCGACGTGCGCGGCGAGCTGACCTGCGGCCGCGACGTGACCATCGACGTAGGCTGCGTATTCGAGGGCCGCGTGCGTATCGAGGATGGCGTTCATATCGGCGCGCATTGCGTGATTCGGCAGGCGACCATCGGCGCGGGCACCCGGCTGCAACCGTTCTGCCACATCGACGAAGCAACAATCGGGCCGGCCGGGCGCATCGGGCCGTATGCGCGTCTGCGTCCCGGGGCGGAGCTTGGCGAGGATGTGCACATCGGCAATTTCGTCGAGGTCAAGAACAGCCAGATCGGTCATCACAGCAAGGCCAATCACCTGGCCTACGTCGGCGATTCGACGGTGGGCCAGCGCGTCAATATCGGCGCGGGCACGATCACCTGCAATTACGATGGCGCCAACAAACTGCGCACGGTCATCGAGGATGATGTCTTTATCGGCTCCGACACGCAACTCGTGGCGCCGGTCACGGTGCGCCGTGGCGCGACCATCGGTGCCGGCACCACGCTGACCAAGGATGCGCCGGCCGACAAGCTGACCATCTCGCGCGCCAGGCAGATGACGGTCGACGGCTGGAAGCGTCCGGTCAAGCAGCCCAAGGTCGTCAAGTAAAGCTATATCTCTATCGGGGGTTCAAAGTATGTGTGGCATTGTCGGCGCGGTTTCGACCCGCAATATCGTACCGGTCATGATCGAAGGCCTGCGGCGCCTCGAATATCGTGGCTATGACTCGTGTGGTGTGGCCATCGTGCGCGACGAGATGCTGGAGCGCGCGCGTACGGTGTCGCGCGTGGCCGATCTCGACACGCAGACGCAGTCGTCGGGGCTGGCGGGGCATACCGGCATCGCGCACACGCGCTGGGCCACGCACGGCAAGCCCGACACGCTCAATGCGCACCCGCACTTTTCGGACGAGACCATCGCCCTGGTGCACAACGGCATCATCGAGAACTACGAGCCGCTGCGCGAGGAACTGCGCGCCGCCGGTTACGGCTTCGAGTCGCAGACCGATACCGAGGTGGTGGCCCACCTGATTCACCAGGCTTATACCTATCCGAGCAGTGCGACGCGCGGCGACCTGTTCGCGTCCGTGCGCGTGGTGACCAAGCGCCTGCATGGCGCCTATGCAATCGCCGTTATCGCCAGGGACCAGCCGCAGCGCGTGGTCGGCGCGCGTGCCGGCTCGCCGCTGGTGGTGGCGCTGGGCGACAACGAGGCGTTCCTCGCCTCGGACGCGCTGGCCGTGGCCGGCACCGCCAATCGCATCATCTACCTGGAAGAAGGCGACGTCGCCGAAATCACGCTGGAAGGCGCGCGCATCCGCGACGTACGCGACCACGAGGTCGAGCGCGAAGTGCGCGTGGTGGAAGCCCACGCTGCCGCGGTGGAACTGGGACCGTTCCGCCATTTCATGCAGAAGGAAATCTTCGAGCAGCCGCGCGCGCTCGGCGATACGCTGGAAGGCGTGGAAGGCATCGAGCCGTCCATGTTCGGTGAGGCCGCGCCGGCGGTATTTGCCGACATCGACAGCATCCTGATCCTCGCCTGCGGTACCAGCTATTACTCGGGCTGCACCGCCAAGTACTGGCTGGAGTCGGTGGCCAGGATCCCAACCCAGGTGGAAGTGGCCAGCGAATATCGCTATCGCGACACCGTGCCCAACCCGCGCGCGCTGGTGGTGGTGATCTCGCAATCGGGCGAGACCGCCGATACCATGGCCGCGCTGCGTCACGCGCGTTCGCTCGGTCATACCCATACGCTCGCGATCTGCAACGTGGCCACCAGCGCGATGGTGCGCGAAACCGAGCTGCGCTTTCTGACGCGCGCCGGCACCGAGATCGGCGTGGCCTCGACCAAGGCCTTCACCACGCAGCTGGCGGCGCTGTACATGCTGACGCTGGCGCTGGCCAAGGTGCGGGGTCACCTGAGCGCCGAGGACGAAGCCAAGGCGATGACCAACCTGCGCCACCTGCCCGCCGCGCTGCATGGCGTGCTGGCGCTGGAACCGCAGATCATCGCGTGGTCGGAGGACTTTGCCCGCCGCGAGAACGCGCTGTTCCTTGGTCGTGGCCTGCATTATCCGATCGCTCTCGAAGGCGCGCTCAAGCTCAAGGAAATCTCGTATATCCACGCCGAAGCGTATCCGGCCGGCGAGCTCAAGCACGGCCCGCTGGCGCTGGTGACGGAAGCCATGCCGGTCGTGACGGTGGCACCGAACGACGCGCTGCTGGAAAAGCTGAAGTCCAACATTCAGGAAGTGCGCGCCCGCGGCGGCCGTCTGTACGTGTTTGCCGATTCCGACACGCACATCCAGTCGTCGGACGGCATCCAGGTTATCCGCATGCCCGAACACTACGGCCCGCTCTCGCCGATCCTGCACGTGGTGCCGCTGCAACTGCTGGCCTACCACACGGCCTGCGCCCGCGGCACCGACGTGGACAAGCCGCGCAACCTGGCGAAGTCGGTGACGGTGGAGTAACGGTTCTTGCGCCACGCCGGGCGGTCTCCCGCCCGCGACGAACAGACGGCGCGGCACACCCGTTGTATCGGCAAAGGCCTCCGCATGTCGGAGGCCTTTGCGCTTCATGGGCGCACGTTGCATGCCGGCGCATGCGCCGAAAATACGAAAGCCCTTCATGTGAAGGGCTCTCTGAACCATCACGGGGGATGGCCCCGCTTGTGCCGCGCCTGCGGCGCCTCGCGCGAAGACCCTGGCGCCGACCGGCTTCCGGGGCCGGACTCCGGATTACTCCGGCTGGATCCCCGCGTCCTTGATGATCTTGCCCCAGTGGGCGACTTCGGCTTCGTAGAATTTCTTGTGGCCGGCCGGGGTCAGGCGGTCGTCGGTGACCATCGTGATGCCGAGCGCTTCCTCGCGCTTGATCAGTTCCGGGTCTTTCAGCGCGGCGCGCAGGGCGGTGTTGATCTTGGCGAGGACCGCCGGCGGCGTGCCGTGCGGGGCGTAGAGGCCGTGCCAGACGGTGAAGTTGAAGCCAGGCAGGCCGGCCTCGTTGAGCGTCGGCACGTTGGCGAGGCCGGGCACGGCGGAGCGTTGCAGGCTGCTGACGCCGTAGGCCTTGACCTTCTTGCCTTCGATCTGCGGCGTGCTGTTGGTGGCCTGCTCGCACATCAGGTCGACCTGGCCGCCCATGAGATCGGACATGGCCGGGCCGGTGCCCTTGTACGGCACGAAGGTCATATGGCTCTTGAGCATGTTCTGCAGCATCAGGCCGCACAGGTGCGAGGCCGAGCCGACGCCGGCATTGGCGAGGTTGAGCTTGTCGCCGTCGGCCGCGATCAGCTTGCGCAGATCGGCCAGCGTGTTGGGCGTGAGCTGCGGCTTGCCGATCAGCGTGGAGGGGGCTTCATTGATCAGGCCGAGGAATTCGAGCTCGTCGCTCTTGTAGCCAAGCTTCCGGTAGAGCGAGGGCGCCGTGGCCAGGCCGATATGGTGGACCAGCAGCGTATAGCCATCCGGATTGGCGCGCGCCACGCGCGCGGTGCCGATGGTGCCGCCAGCGCCGGTGGTGTTCTCCACCACCACGGTCTGGTTCAGCGTCTTGCGCAACGCTTCGGCCACGTCGCGCGCGATCTTGTCGCTGGGACCGCCGGCCGCGAACGGCACGACGAGGGTGACAGGTTTTTCCGGGTACTCCGCCAGGGCGGTCCCGGGCAAAACCGCGGGAAGAACAGCGATACCACAGGCCACGGCAAGGCCTGCGGCGCGAAAGATCGCGCGCGGGTGCAGCATGGTTGTCTCCTTGTTGTTTGCTGTACTACGGTGAGCGGTACTACGTTGGTACGACGCTACTGCTGGCTTGCGACAAGCGTGTTTCAGCCCCGCAAGCGTGTGCCAGCCCCCCTTACGACGACAGGGCCTGCATCACGCTGTACAGGTCGGACTTGCCCTCGAAGCCGATACCGGGCAGGTCGGGCATGGTCACGTAGCTGTTCTCGACCTTGACGCCATCGGGGAAGCCGCCATAGGGCTGGAACAGGTCCGGATAGCTCTCGTTGCCGCCGAGGCCGAGGCCCGCCGCAATGTTGAGCGACATCTGATGGCCGCCATGCGGAATGCAGCGGCTGGCAGACCAGCCGTGCTGCTTGAGCATGTCCAGCGTGCGCAGGTATTCCACCAGGCCGTAGCTGAGCGCGCAGTCGAACTGCAGCCAGTCGCGGTCGGGGCGCATGCCGCCATAGCGGATGAGGTTACGCGCATCCTGCATCGAGAACAGGTTCTCGCCGGTCGCCATCGGCTTTTCGTAGTAATTGCGCAACGTGGCTTGCAGCTCGAAGTCGAGCGGGTCGCCAGCTTCCTCGTACCAGAACAGGTCGTATTGCGAGAGCGCCTTGGCGTACTGGATCGCGGTGTCGAGGTCGAAGCGGCCGTTCGCGTCCACGCACAGCCGTTGACCGTCCTGCAGGATGCTGAGGATCGAGTCGATGCGGCGCAGGTCCTCGTCGAGCGACGCGCCGCCGATCTTCTTCTTGACCACGGTGTAGCCGCGATCGAGATAGCTGCGCATCTCGTCCTTGAGCTTGCTGTGATCCTGGCCCGGATAGTAGTAACCGCCCGCGGCATAGACGAACACCTTGCGGTTGGGCTTGCCGTCGCCGTAGCGGTCCGCCAGCAGCTGGAACAACGGCTTGCCTTCGATCTTGGCCACCGCGTCCCATACGGCCATGTCGATGGTGCCGATGGCCACCGAGCGCTCGCCATGGCCGCCCGGCTTCTCGTTCTTGAACATCGTGTCCCAGACCTTGTGCGGATCGAGGTTGTGGCCCGTCGCATCGACCAGCGACTCGGGGTCGGCTTCCATGATGCGGGGGATAAAGCGTTCGCGCATCAGCATGCCCTGGCCATAGCGGCCATTCGAATTGAAGCCGTAGCCCACCACCGGCTTGCCGTCGCGGATCACGTCGGTGATCACCGCGACCAGACTCAGCGTCATCTTGCTGAAGTCGATATAGGCGTTGCGGATGGGCGAGCTGATGGGCAGCGTCTTTTCGCGAATTTCAACGATTCTCATCGGAATGTGTCTCCAGGGGCACCCTGAAAAGAAATGGACTGAGGGTGCGAGCCGCTAGCATAGGTGCCGCCAACAGGCCTAGAATTCACCGCCAGTCATATGATTATTTACTTTGGGTGAATAACCGAAGGGACCGTGCGCATGAAAGCGGATCTCGCATCCGAACTCGAATTCTTCGTCCAGGTGGCCCGGCGCGGCAGCCTGTCCGCCGCGGCGCGCGAGCTCGACCTGACGCCGCCGGCGGCCACCAAGCGGCTGGCGCAGATGGAAGCGCGCCTGGGCGTGCGGCTGGTCAACCGCACCACGCGCAGCGTGAGCTTGACCGACGAAGGCGAGACCTATCTCGCCTATGCCACGCGCATCCTGGCCGAGTTGCACGAGATGGAAGATGCGGTGTCGAGCCGCGGCACCGCGCCGCGCGGCTTGTTGCGCGTGAACGCCACGCTCGGGTTCGGCCGCACGACCATCGCGCCGCTGGTATCGGAGTTTGCGCGGCGCTATCCGGAAGTCGCGGTGCAGCTGCAGGTGACCGATCGCCCGATCGACCTGGTCGAGAGCGGCTTCGACCTCGCCATTCGTTTTGGCACGTTGCCGGACAGCCGGCTCAATGCACGCCGCATCATGTCGAACCGGCGCTTCCTGTGCGCGTCGCCGGCGTACCTGGAGCGGCATGGCACGCCGCAGGCGCTGTCCGACCTGGCGCGGCATCGCTGCATCATCCATCGCCAGAACGACGATGCCTATGGCATCTGGCGCTTCCTGCACCAGGACCACAGCGAAGCGGTCAAGGTGGACGGGAGTCTGTCGAGCAACGACGGCGATATCGTGCTCGGGTGGGCGCTCGATGGCCACGGCATCCTGATCCGCTCGGAGTGGGATCTGGCCAAGTACCTCGAGAGCGGACGGCTGCGGGTGGTGCTGCCGGAATTTAGCCTGCCGTCGGCCGACCTGTTCGTGTACTACCCCAACCGGCGCAACCAGAGCGCGCGCGCACGCGCCTTTATCGACTTTCTGGTGGAGGCGTTCGCCAGGGAGTGAAGCGCGACCGACGCGTGGCCGCAGGAATTACATGGCGATGTAAAAAGCAGTACGAAGCCGTGCGGCGTCCGCCGCGAAAACCTGCGTCGGCCCGCCCGCGGCGGGATGGCATACAAACTGCGGTAGCCCATGGCTCGACCACTCCACGGAAATGCGCCATGACCAAGAAAAATGCCCCCTCCGACGGCGTCACCCCATCCAATGGCAATGGCAGCCAGAACAGCAGCCAGCACGTGAAGGCCGCCAAAGGTGCCAGGGGCACGAAGGACGCCACCGCCACCCAGGCCATGCAGGCGGCCACGCCGGCGGGCGGCACGCGCAAGCCGCCCGGGCCGCGTGGCGATACCACGCCGCCCAAGCCGCAAGGCGCCGGCAACAACGACGATGGCAGCTACGAGCGCGCCGTGGCCGACCGGCTGGCCGAGCGGCCACGGCGGCTGGGCTCGGAAACCGTCGGCAACCTCGTCTCGAACCAGGGCCGTACGCTGACCACCAATCAGGGCCTGCAGATTCCGCAGGACGACGACTCGCTCAAGATGGGACTGCGTGGCCCCACGCTGCTGGAAGACTTCCATCTGCGCGAGAAGATCACCCACTTCGACCACGAGCGCATTCCGGAGCGCGTGGTGCACGCGCGCGGCGCCGCGGCGCATGGCTATTTCGAGCTCACCGAATCGCTCGCCGATGTGACCACCGCCGACCTGTTCACGCGCGTGGGCGACAAGACACCGGTGTTCGTGCGCTTTTCCACCGTGGCCGGATCGCGCGGCTCGGCGGACCTTGCGCGCGACGTGCGCGGCTTTGCCACCAAGTTCTATACGCGCCAGGGCAACTTCGACCTCGTCGGCAACAATATCCCGGTGTTCTTTATCCAGGACGGCATCAAGTTTCCGGACTTCGTGCACTCGGTGAAGCCCGAGCCGCACAACGAGATTCCGCAGGCGGCTTCGGCGCACGACACGTTCTGGGACTTCGTCTCGCTGCAGCCGGAGTCCATGCATATGGTGTTGTGGACCATGTCCGGCCGCGCCATTCCGCGCAGCTTCCGCACCATGGAAGGGTTTGGCGTCCACACCTTCCGCCTGGTGGACGCAAGTGGCAACGGCACGCTGGTCAAGTATCACTGGAAACCGGTGGGGGGCGCGCATTCGCTGATCTGGGATGAAGCGCTCAAGATCAACGGCAAGGACCCCGACTTCCACCGGCGCGACCTGTGGGACTCGATCGAGGCGGGCCTGTATCCCGAGTACGAACTCGGTGTGCAGCTCGTGCCCGAGACCGATGCGCTCAAGTTCGGCTTCGACCTGCTCGATCCCACCAAGATCATTCCCGAGGAACTGGTGCCGGTACGGCGGATCGGCCGGATGGTGCTGAACCGCAATCCGGACAACTTCTTCGCCGAGACCGAGCAGGTGGCCTTTCACCCTGGCCATATCGTGCCGGGCATGGACTTCACCAACGATCCGTTGCTGCATGCGCGTCTGTTCTCGTACACCGACACGCAGATCACGCGTCTGGGCGGTCCCAACTTCCACGAGTTGCCGATCAACCGGCCGCTCTGCCCGGTGCACAACAACCAGCGCGACGGCTTTATGCGCCAGACCGTGGTGCAGGGGCGCGAGAGCTACCAGCCGAACTCGGTCAGCGGGGGCTGTCCGTTCCTTGCCGGCGACGCGGACGCGTACCGCCATTTTGCGCAGCCGGCCGAGGATGGCGCGGTCAAGGTGCGCATGCGCAGCCATACCTTTGCCGATCATTTCTCGCAGGCCAACCTGTTCTGGCGCAGCCAGTCGGAGGTCGAGCAGGGCCAGATCGTGGACGCCTACGTGTTCGAACTGTCGAAGGTGTTCGACCCGGCCATCCGCGCACGCGTGATCGGGCAGATCCACCATATCGCCGCGGAACTGGCCGAGCGCGTGGCAGCCAAGCTTGGCATGCCGGTGGAGCCGGTCGGGCCCGAGGTGCAAATCAACGACTACGGCATCGAGCGCTCGCCGGCGCTGAGCCTCGATGCGCAGCCGAAGGGCGATATCAGGGGCCGGCAGATCGCGGTCCTCGTCAACGACGGTGTGCGCGACGAGGTCATCGACTCGCTGCGCGCGGCCACGCAGGAGTCCGGCGCGATCCTCAAGATCATCGGCCCGCGCGCCAGCGCCGTGACCTCGGCGCAAGGCCGGTCGATCGCGGTGGACCACGCGTTGTACTCGGTCGGCTCGGTGCTGTTCGACGCAGTCTATGTACCCGATGGCGACAATCCGCCCACCGAGCCGGACGCGGCGGCGCTGCTGTTTATCGGCGAAAGCTACAAGCACTACAAGGCGGTGGGTGCGGGCGGCAGCGGCGCCATGCTGGTGGCGGCGGCCGCGCGCGCGGTCGGGCTGACCAACGGCTTTGAAGGCCCGGGCGTGCTGGTAGCGGACGACGACCAGCCTGGCCAGCATGCGGCCTTCCTGGAGGCGGTGGGCCAGCATCGCTGGTGGTCGCGGCCCGATGCGCTGAAGATTCCGGTCTGAGCGTCTCCGCCGTCTTCGCGCAGCCCGGCGCGGGGTGATGCGGTGGGCGCATGCCTTGCGCCTACCCCCGCCTTTCTCCGCGCTTTCTTCGCGCTTTCTTCGCGCTTTCTTCGCGCCGCCGGCGCCGCGCGCACGCGGTGCCTGCCGTCGCGCGCTTGCCCCTGTGCGCCGCCCGGCCCTCGGCACTTTCAAGCGGGTCCGGTCGTGGTGCGGTATCCTTGCCGCCATGCGCTGCCATATGGCGGCCATTGCACCGCACAGAATCATGAACGACACAGAAAGCGAGCTGATCGGCTCCGCTCGCCTGCCGACGCGTTACGGTGAATTCACCGCGCACGCGTTCAAGGGCGCGCACACGGGCACGGAGCACCTGGCCCTGACTATCGGCGATATCTCCGGCGAGAACGTGCTCACGCGCCTCCATTCCGAATGCCTGACCGGCGACGTGTTCGGCTCCTGCCGCTGCGACTGCGGCGAGCAGCTGGACCTTGCCATGCAGAAGATTGCCGAGGAAGGCCGCGGCATCCTGCTGTACCTGCGCGGTCACGAAGGGCGCGGCATCGGTCTTTCCAACAAGATCCGGGCGTATGCGCTGCAGGATGGCGGCCTCGATACGGTGGATGCCAACCTGGCGCTGGGCCAGGCCATCGACGCGCGCACCTATGCGTTTGCGGCGGATTTGCTGCGACAGTGGGGCGTCAAGTCGATCCGGCTGATGAGCAACAACCCGGTCAAGCAGCGCGCGCTCGAAGAAGCCGGCATCGTGGTGGCCGAGCAGATGCGTCACATTGTGCCGTCCAACGCTGAAAACGAGAAATACCTCGCGACCAAGCGGTCTCGCATGGGTCACCTGCTGGACTGATCCGCCACCGCGAGCGGCATGTAGGCATTGACCGACAACCGGTTGCGGAGCCGCCCGACGGTATGGGCGCGCCCACTCTCCTATCTTGAAAACAAGGACGCGCCGTGCAGCCCACGGCGTGGATCGTGTTCCATGCGACCCGCACCACGCGTGCGCGGCGCCCAGAGAGAAAGGAGAGAGCAATGGCTGACAACAACGTATCCGTGCTGAATGACCTGATCGAAGTCTCGCGCGACGGCGAGGAGGGCTTCCGCAAGGCTGCGGAGGACGCCCGCAATCCCGAACTGAAGACGCTGTTCTCGAGCCGCGCGGCCGAAATCGGCGCCGCCGTGCGCGAACTCCAGACGCAAGTCGAGGCCCTTGGCGGCAAGCCGGCCGATCATGGCAGCATGGCCGGTGCGCTGCATCGCGGCTGGGTGAGCCTGCGTAGCGCCGTGTCCGATCGCACGGACCTCGCCATCCTCGAAGAAACCGAGAAGGGCGAGGACGTGGCCAAGAAAAAGTATGGCGACGCGCTGCAGGAAGCCGATCTCAGCTTCGATATCCGCGCGCTGATCGAACGCCAGTACCAGGGCGTGCTGCGCAACCACGATCTGATTCGCGACCTGCGTAATCGCTATCGTGCAAGCGGCGGCTGATTGGACTGAACCGATAATGCTGGATGGCGCTCTGCGGAGCGCCATTCGCATTTGGTGCCCGCATCGCGGGTCATAGTGTGCGGTAAATCGACGGAACGTGAATCGCAATCATGCGCGTTTGCTTCTGGCGTCGCCGTGAGCAGCCTGCCAGGCCGCTGCCGGCTTGATCTTCCGGTAATCGTGATTACCATGCAAAGGATCGCGACGCGCTCAGGATGCCATCATGAAAGGCGACAAGAAAGTTATCCAGTTGTTGAATGGCCAGCTCAGGCACGAGCTGACTGCGATCAACCAGTATTTTCTCCATGCGCGCATGTACCGGCATTGGGGCCTCGGCGAACTCGGCAAGCACGAGTATGAGGAATCGATCGAGGAGATGAAGCATGCCGATCGGCTGATCGAGCGGATTCTGATGCTCGATGGGCTGCCCAACCTGCAGGACCTCGACAAGTTGCTGCTCGGAGAGAACACCGAGGAAATGCTCGGCTGCGACCTCAAGCTCGAACTCGTCTCGCAGACAAGCCTCAAGGAGGCCATCAAATACTGCGAGTCGGTATCTGACTATGTGTCGCGCGATATCCTGTGCGACATCCTCGACGATACCGAGGACCATATCGACTGGCTGCAGACGCAGCTCGAACTGGTGCGCAAGGTTGGCCTGCAGAACTACCTGCAGTCCGCGATGGGCGGCCCGGATTCGGGTGACTGACGCGGGCTTCTGCACGATTCTCCATCTTCGGCTACACTGCGGCCCGCAACAAACGTTCTTCCACGAAGAATGTCATCCAGGGCGGGGTGGCAGAGTGGTTATGCGACGGCCTGCAAAGCCGTTTACGACGGTTCGATTCCGTATCCCCGCCTCCAGTCCTTCCAGTCTCTCCAGTCCCTCCGATCGGTCCGGGCCCTTCGCTGCTTAGCTGATCCTTGCGCGTCTCTCTGCGGGCCTGGGGCATCGCGTCGGGTGTTCCCGCGTTCCCCGTCGTTTCCCGTACGTCCTTGCGCGGTACCTTTGCGCTGTGCCTTTGCGACATGCCGTTGCAATCGTGCTTGCCGGCATGGCGCGCGGCTGGCGCGGTTCATGCTCGCAGTCAGCGCCAGACCCCGGCGCCGGGGCGCCAATGGTGCGGTTTATACCGAGGTGTGATCCGCCCTCACCGTTGAACGCCACGCACCACTGGCAAGCCGCGGCCGATTGCGCTACTGTGAGGCCGCGCGCTTCGTGTTGGCCAGCATCGCTCCGCTCACGCGAAGTGCGTCGTCGTACGACATCCTCCCATGTCGTGCGCATGCGGACACCATGCAGGGCTTCCATGGCGAACGTTGTCCATAGCGTTAAGCGTTTTGCAAGCGTCTACAACAGGCAACGTTGGCGGCGTAAAAGCGACCCATAGCGTTTAAGCGAGACAGAGGCTCCCGATGATCAAAGACATGCAGCTCCGTGCGGCCCAACCCGCGGACATTCCTGCCATCGAGGCCGTTCTGGAGCGGTGCGGCCTGCCGTGTGGCGAGGTTTCCCGGCTCATGGAGCAATTCCATGTCGCGGTGCTGGAAGGCCAGCTGGTCGGCTGCGCCTGTGCGGAACGCTTCGGCGAGACCGCCATCATCCGCTCGGTGGCGGTCGCGCCGGACTGGCGCGATCTCGGGATTGCGACCCATCTCGTGCGCGCGGCCATGATGCGGGCGCGCGCCAACGGCAGTCGTCGCGCCGTGTTGTTGACGTCCAGTTGTCCGAACTATTTCGCGCGTTATGGTTTCTCGCTGATCCCCGCCTCGCGCCTGCCGCCGGAGGTATTGGAGTCGGAGGAATTTCGGCGCTTGCGCGATACCTCCGCACTGTGCATGTGCGCGAATCTCGATTAGGGGTTGGGGAGCGGGCGACCCATGGTGCCGCCCTGGTGTCGCCAAGGTACAGCCACAGTGCAGTCGGTGCAGTCGCGGTGCCGCCACAGAGCCGCCACAGAGCCGCCACCGTGCCGGCGGTGCGTCCATGGTGCTCGCCAACGCGCCGCGTCGCGATCCGGCACGATTTCCGGATTGGCACAATAATCTGGCCTGATTGCAATCCGACACAGCCATCAGGAGACCAGCATGTCGACGACCGTCCGCGCCGTCCGCCTTCATGAATTCGGCGCCCCGCAGGTGATGCAGCTCGAAGCCGTCACGCTTCCCCCGCCGGGCGCGGGCGAAGTCCGGATTCGCCAGACCGCGATCGGCTTCAACTTCATCGACACTTACCAGCGCAAGGGCGTGTACCCGCTGCCGGCACCGACCGGCCTCGGGCACGAAGCCGCGGGTGTGGTGGAAGCGGTGGGGCCGGGCGTGACCGGCGTGGCGCCGGGCACGCGCGTGGCATACATGAACGCCGGGCTCGGGGCGTACGCGGAAGCGCGCAACGTGGCCGCCGACAGGCTGGTGACCCTGCCCGACAGCATTTCCGACGAACAGGCCGCGGCGGTCATCTTCAAGGGCATGACGGCGCAGTACCTGGTGCGCCATACCCATGCGGTCAAGCCCGGCGACACGATTCTCGTGCATGCGGCGGCCGGCGCGGTGGGGCAGATCCTCAGCAGCTGGGCCAAGGCGCTGGGCGCGTTCGTGATCGGCACCGCGGGATCGGCCGCCAAGTGCGAACTGGCCAGGCGCATGGGCTGCGACGTCGCCATCGACTACACCCAGGATGACTGGGTGGAACAGGTGAGGGCGGCCACGGACGGCCGCGGCGTGCGCGTGGTCTATGACGCGGTCGGCAAGAGCACCTTTCTCGGCTCGCTCGACTGCGCGCAGCCGTTCGGGCTGGTGGTGCTCTATGGCGCGGCGTCGGGACCGGCGCCGGCCATCGAACCCGAATTGCTCAACAAGAAGGGCTGCCTGTTCCTGACGCGGCCCTCGGTGTTTCCGCACAACGCGGACCCGGCCCGTTTCCGCGCCAATGCGAAGGATCTGTTCGACGCCATCGCGGCGGGGCACGTCAAGGTGGAGATCGGCGCGCGCTTCCCGCTGGCGGATGTTGCACGCGCGCATGAGGCGGCCGAGCGGCGCGAGACCACCGGCGCCATCCTGTTGATGCCTGGATTGCCCGGATTGTCCTGACGCCCCGGTCCGTCAGGCGCAGCGGCTGATCTCGACGCTCACGTGCACGAGTTCCTCGTGCACGGACAGCGCCTGGCGAACGCGCTGCGGTGTCAGCGTGGCGTCATGCGTAACCAGGCTCGCGATGCAGGCAAACTGCTCGCGGCCCACGCGCCAGACATGCAGGTCGGTCACGCGCGTGCCGTCTTCGCCCGCGTCGAAGGTCGCCAGTACCTCGCGCACCTCGCTCACCACGGGGTGGTCCATTTCGCGGTCGAGCAGCACGGTGCCGCTCTGGCGCATCAGGCCGATCGCCCAGCGACCGACCAGCAGCGCGCCGACCATCCCCATGGCCGGGTCCAGCCACTGCCAGCCGAGCCACCAGCCGCCGCCGAGCGCGACCAGCGCCAGCACCGAGGTGGCCGCGTCGGCCAGCACGTGCACATAGGCGGAGCGCAGGTTGATATCGTGGTGACGATGGCCGTGGCCTTTGTGGCCATCGTGCCCGTGCTGGTGCGGACGGTCGTGGTGGCCGTGGTGGCCATGATGATGGTGGTGCCCGTGATGATCATGGCCGTGATGATCGTGCCCGTGCGCGCCGCCCAGGATCAGCGCGCAAACCAGGTTGACCACCAGCCCGAGACCGGTGATCACCATCGCCTCGACATAGTGAATGGGTTGCGGGGCCAGCAGGCGCTCGGCCGAGCCGAACACCATCAACGCCGCCACGCCGAGCAGGAAGACCGCGCTGGCAAACGCGGCCAGCACCTCGATCTTCCAGGTGCCAAACGTAAAGCGTGCATCGCCGGCCAGCCGGCGCGCCGCGGCATACGCAAAGGCGGACAGGCCGATCGCGACCGCATGCGAACTCATATGCCAGCCATCGGCCAGCAGCGCCATGGAATTGAACCAGAGGCCGGCCACGATCTCGACCACCATGGTGACGGCCGTGATGATCATCACCAGCCGCGTGCCGCGCTCGGCCTTGCGGTTGCCGCTATCGAAGACGTGGGTGTGGGTCCAGGAGGAAAGGTCGTGGGTATGCATGATGGGTCTGATGCCGTCAGGTACCGGCGGGCGCCGGAAATTACCAGCCATGATAGTCGGCGCCGTCCACGTGTCCGCCGAATCGCCCCGCCAGGAAGTCAACAAACGCCCGCACCCGTGCCGACAGCTTGTCGCGGGTGAGGTAGACCGCATGAATATCGGCCGGCGCCGAGGCCCACTCGGGCAGCACCTGACGCAAGCGTCCCGAGCGCAGCAGCGGGGCGATCTCCCACTCGGAGCGCAGCAGGATGCCATGCCCCTGCAGCGCCCAGCCCACCGCGGTCTCGCCATCGTTGGTGGCGGCGGGTCCGCGCACCTTCACCGTCTCCTGGCGGCCGGCCGCATGCAGGTGCCAGGTGCCGTAGGCGGAGTCGCTCTCGCGGATCACGATGCACGGATGGCGCTGCAGCGCGCGCGGCGAGGACGGTTCACCGTGGCGTGCCAGATAGGCGGGCGACGCACAGAGCAGGCGCCGGTTGGGCGCAAGCCTGCGCGCATTGAGACGGGCATCGGGCAGGTCGCCGACCAGGATGCCGACGTCGTAGCCTTCCTCGGCGAGGTTGAGCGCGCGGTCGGTCAGCTGCAGCTGGACCTCGACCTCGGGATAGGCCGCCAGGAAGTCCGCCACCGCCGGCGCCACATGGCGGCGGCCAAAGCCGAGCGTGGCATTGACGCGCAGCAGCCCGCGCGGTGCCACGCGGCTGCCGCCAAGCCCTTGCTCGAGCTCCTCCAGCTCGGCCAGGATGCGGCTGCCCTGCGCAAGATAGGACTCGCCTTCGGGCGTGACCGAGAGCCGCCGCGTGGTGCGGTTCAGCAGCCGTACGCCAAGGCGCGCCTCCAGCGCCGCCAGCCGCTTGCTGGCCGCCGAGGGCGTAATCCCAAGCTGCTGGGCGGCGCCGGCCAGACTGCCGCGCTTGACCAGCAGGACGAAGAAGGCAAGATCGGAGAAGGCATCCATGGTGCGGTGGGAGACGGGCAGGGCGCAGGCCCGCAAGCGGCCAGGCGCGGCCACTCGTGAATGACACGACCGAATGAAAGTCGGATCGCGAAATTATAGCGGTGGATTCCCTGATTACACTGCGGATCATCCCTGACCCACATCCGTTCCCATGCCTGGCCGTACCCTCTATCGCAAGCTTGTGGACGCGCACACGGTCGTCACGCTCGACGCCGACAACGTGCTGCTCTACGCCGACCTCCACATCATGAACGAGTACACCAGCCCGCAGGCGTTTGCCGGGCTGGACGAACATGGCCGCGGTGTGCCCGCGCCGGGTCAGCAGCTCGCCGTGGTCGATCACATCATCCCGACCCATGCCGAGTCGCCGCGCGTGATCCGCGACCCGGCGTCGGCGCTGCAGGCCCGCAATCTCAAGCGCAACTGCGCTCGCCATGGCATTCCGCTGTTCGATACCGACGATCCGCTGCAAGGCATCGAGCATGTCATCACGCCCGAGCACGGCATGATCCGGCCCGGCATGGTGGTGCTGTGCGGCGACAGCCATACCACCACGTACGGCGCCTTCGGCGCGCTCGGCTTTGGCATCGGCACCTCGGAGGTGGAGCATGTGCTGGCCACCCAGACGCTGGTCTATCGCGTGGCCCGCGACATGCGTATCCGGATCGACGGCACCCTGCCGGCGGGTACCACGTCGAAAGACCTGATCCTGCATGTCATCGCGTGCATCGGCGCGCAAGGCGCGCGCGGCTACGCGGTGGAGTTTGCCGGCAGCGCGATTGGCGCGTTGTCGATGGAGGCGCGCATGACCCTGTGCAACATGACGGTGGAAGCCGGCGCGCGCGGCGCGCTGATCGCGCCCGATGCGACCTCGATCGACTACGTGCTGGCGCGCGCGCCGGACATCGATGCGGGCGCAGCGCGCGCGGTCTGGCGCGACCTGGCCAGCGACGCCGATGCGGCATTCGATGCCGAGTTCGCGTTCGATGCGGCCGAGGTCGCACCCTATGTCACCTGGGGGACCAGCCCGGACCAGGCGATTCCCATCGGTGCGGCCGTTCCCGCGCCGGCCGATGCGGCCGATCCCATCGCGCGGGCCTCGGCGGCACGCGCGCTCGACTATATCGGCATCGAGGCCGGCGCTTCGCTCGCGGGTTTGCCGGTGCAGCGCGTGTTTATCGGCTCGTGCACCAATGGCCGGATCGAGGACCTGCGCGCGGTGGCCGACGTGGTGCGCGGGCGCCGCGTCGCGCCCGGCGTACGCGCAATGGTCGTGCCCGGTTCGGGCGCGGTACGCGCGCAGGCCGAGGCCGAAGGCATCGCGGCGTTGCTTGCCGACGCGGGCTTCGAATGGCGCAAGCCCGGCTGCTCGATGTGCCTGGCCATGAACGACGATGTGCTGACGCCATACGAGCGCTGTGCGTCCACCACCAACCGCAATTTCGAGGGACGCCAGGGACGCGCCGGGCGCACCCATCTGATGAGCCCCGCGATGGCCGCCGCGGCCGCCGTCACCGGCCGCATTACCGACGTCCGCACGCTGGAGATCCACCATGGCTGAGCAAGACCTGCTCCATATCGAAGGCGTGGGCGCGCCGCTGCCGCTGCCCAACCTCGACACCGACCAGATCATGCCGAAGCAGTTCCTGCGCGGCATCGACAAGGCCGGGCTCGACCGGGGACTGCTGTACGACATGCGCTTTGACGACAGCGGCGCGCCGCGCGCGGAGTTCGTGCTGAACCAGCCGGCCTATGCCGGCACGCGCGTGCTGGTGGCCGGCCCCAACTTCGGTTGCGGATCGAGCCGCGAGCATGCCGTGTGGGGCTTGCAGCAATACGGCATCCGCGCGGTGATTGCGCCGAGCTTTGGCGAGATTTTCTACTCCAATGCAATGAACAACCGGCTGCTGCTGGTGATGCTGCCGCAGGCGGAGGTCGATCGACTGATGGCCGCGGTGACCGTCGGCGGCGCGGTGCAGGCTCCCGCGCGCATTGCCATCGATCTCGATACCATGACGGTTCGCGCCGACTTGCCGGGCGATGGCACATTCGAAGCCGGATTCACGCTGTCGGCGCGCCATCTGGACATGTTCCGGCGCGGCCTCGACGTGATCGGGCTCTCGCTGACCCATGCGGACGCGATTGCCGCCTTCGCGCGCCGCCATCATGCCGCCAGTCCATGGCTCCGCGATGTGGCCGCGACGACCATGGCCAGGCTTGCGCAAAAATAGGAGACACGATGTTTGAAGGATTCACCGAGCGCCGCTTCGACTGCGGCGACGTCAAGATCCACGCCGTAATCGGCGGCCAGGGGCCGGCGCTGCTGCTGCTGCACGGCCATCCGCAGACGCACGTGATCTGGCACAAGGTGGCCGGCGCGCTGGCGCGGCACTTCACGGTGGTGGCCACCGACCTGCGCGGCTATGGCGACAGCGACAAGCCGGCCGGACTGCCGGACCACAGCAACTACAGCAAGCGCACCATGGCGGCCGACCAGATGGCGGTGATGCGGGCGCTGGGCTTCGAGCGCTTCCGCGTGCTCGCACACGATCGCGGCGGCCGCGTGGCGCATCGCCTGGCCCTCGATCATCCGCAGGCGGTGGAGAAGCTCGTCACGCTCGACATCGCCCCCACGCTGGCCATGTACGCGCAGACCAACGAGGCGTTCGCGCGCGCCTATTACCACTGGTTCTTCCTGATTCGGCCGGCGCCGTTCCCCGAGACGCTGATCGAAGCCGATCCGGCGCTCTATCTGCGCCAGACCATGGGCACGCGCAGCGCGGGGCTGGCGCCGTTTACCGACGAGGCGCTGGCCGAATACCTGCGCTGCCTGCGCCTGCCGGGGGCCGCCCATGGGCTGTGCGAGGACTATCGTGCGAGCGCCGGCATCGATCTCGAACATGACCGCGCCGACCTGGCCGCCGGCCGCATGGTCGAGTGCGAGATGCTGGCCCTGTGGGGCGCCGAGGGCGCCGTGGGCAAGTGCTTCCAGCCGCTCGAGGAGTGGCGCAAGGTGGCACGGCGCGTGCGCGGCCACGCGCTGCCCAGCGGGCACTACATCGCCGAGGAAATTCCCGAGCGCCTGCTGGAGGAAGTCCTTCCTTTCCTGTTGCCTCAAGCCTGACAACAATCCCTCTTTTTGCCCCAATATGGCGCGCCGGTCGGGGCGCCATCGTGCGTTCTTAATAAAAACTTAAAAAATTTTGACGTGACCGTTGAACCCGGACTGTGCAGGGTTATGCGCTCACTGGCATCATTGCCGGGTTGTGGAAATTCTGCGCTGTCTGTCCTTGACCGGGGCAGGCAAGACGCCCGGGGGTGCGGAAACATACATTCATGGATGGATGTATAATCGCGGCCTCTTGCGCCCCTGCGCCGAATCGCCATAACGAGGTTCAAGTTTCACCATGACTTACCGTTTTATTGCAGGCTGTCTCACTGTCTGGCTCGGCATATGTGTATTCGCCAGCTGGCTGGTCGAGCGGCTCTGGGCCTGACGTACCGGGATTCTGGGAGGAGCCGGGCGTGATGCGATGCCCCATCCACCGCGCGCGATGCCTAGCAGTGCCACCGGCATGTCGGCTTTTTGTCGTTCCTTGCGGGACACCTCTTCATCGCCGACGCCCCTCTCATGAAGACAAAACTACAACAGCCGTTCCCGCGTGCACTTGCCAAGCGCGCTCGTTTCCTTCCGGTTCAATGTCTTGCCGCCACCGCGCTGGTCGCGGCGGCCGGCACCGCTCACGCGGAAGCCTGGTTTACCGACCCGGGCGTGCATGTCGCGTATGGCCGTGATTCGAGCCATAACGTGAACAAGTACGAGCTCGGCATCAACTTCAATACGCCGATCAAGTACGGTAACCCCGATGGCTGGCTGTTCCGCCTGCAGGCGGAAGTCAATGTGGCCGGCTGGCAATCGCGTGGCGGTACCGATTCCACCAACCTGGCCGAATTCGGCCTGACCCCGATCCTGCGTGTGGAAAAGCGCGGCGGTTACTTCGTGCCGTTTATCGAAGGTGGTGTCGGCCTCAGGCTGCTGACGCATACGGCCACCTCGGCCGAGCACAACATGAGCAGCGCCTTCCAGTTCGGCGACATGGTGGGCGTGGGCGTAGGCATCGGCAAGAGCATCGAGACCGGTTTCCGCTTCCAGCACATCTCCAACGCCGGGATCAAGGAACCCAACCCGGGCGCCAACTTCTACACCGGCTACGTGCGCTATCGCTTCTGAGCGTTCAGACCAGCGCCGGCGTCTCGACCGCCTGTCCGCCGCGGCAGGCTTCGAGAAACTGCCATAGCGGCGCGGCGTCGCTGGTCGCCACGTTGAAGCGGATCCATGGCGAATCGCTGCCGTCGGGCTCGAAGTACGTGCCCGGCGCCAGCCAGATGCCATGGCCAAGCGCCAGCCGGGCGAGCGCGCTGCCCCCGTGGCCCGCCTCCATGGCCTGCGGCCGAGCCCACGCAAACATCCCGCCTTCCGGCCGCAGCAGCACTTCCATGCCGTGCGCTTCCAGTTTTTCCGTCACCACCGCCTGCTGCGCGCGCAGCCGCTCCGCCAGCGCGTCCACGTGGCGTCCGTAGTAGCCGCTGGTCAGCACGGAATAGACCAGCCGCTCCGTCACTTCCGATGAGGTCAGGCCCACCGCCATCTTGGTGGTCGCGAACGCCTTGGCCAGGTCCGGACTCGCCGCCAGGTAGCCGACCCGCAGCGACGGTGCGATGGTCTTGGAAAAACCATTGACATAGACCACCTGCGACAGGCCGTCCATCGCCGCCAGCATCGGCGAGCCCGCGGGGGCGAGTTCGCGATAGATGTCGTCCTCTACCACCAGCAGCCGATGCGCCTCGGCCAGCTGCAGCACGCGATAGGCGTTCATGCTCGAGAGCGTGCCGCCGGTCGGATTCTGCAGCACCGTGTTGACGAACAGCGCGCGCGGCGCATGGGTGCGAATCGCATGGTCGAGCGCGTCGGTATCGAGCCCGGCTGCGGTGCGTGGCACGCCGACCACGTGCAGCCCCGCCAGGCGCAGGATCTGCAGCAGGTTGCAATAGCACGGCGCCTCCACCAGCACTGTTTCCCCCGGCCGCAACAAGGTGCGCACGACCAGGTCCAGCGCCTGCGTGGCGCCTTGCGTCAGCACCACCTGCTGCGCCTGCACCGGCATGCCGTACTGGCTCAGATGGGTGGCGATATGCTCGCGCAACGCGCCGGAGCCATACGGATGCCCATAGCCGGACACCTGCGCGGCGGGCACCCGCGATGCGGTGCGCATGGCCTGGTGCAGACCCTCTCCGTTAAGCCAGTCGCCCGGCAGCCACCCGGCGCCGGCCTTGATCGGTACGGAGTGGTCGGCAAACACGTCCGACAGCAGCCACGTCGCATTGAGTTCCGGCGCCTGCCATTGCGGTGTGCGAGCCAGCCCGGGCGGCGCATGGCGCGGGGCGACGGTATAGCCGGAGCCTGGCCGCGCCGTCAGGTAGCCGAGCGCGGTGAGCCGCGCGTAGGCCTCCGCCACGGTAAAGGTGCTGACATGATGCTGCTGCGCCAGCCGCCGCACGGACGGCAACGGCGCACCGGTGCGCAGCGCGCGATTGTCGATCAGGGCGGCAACGCCGGCGACGATCTGGTCGGTCAGGGTTTCGCCGCCGCGGCGGCTACGGGCGAGTTGGAGAGGCAGCATCTGGCGGAGGGGTGGGCCACACAAAACCTGTACAGTTTAGCGGGAGAGCAGGTGGCTGTGTGACGGCCGGCCGATGATGCGGCGCAATGCAAGGCCGTTCATTTCCGCCAGCCTGGGCGCGGGGCGACGTGTGGAATGCGTGTGGGATGGGTGTAGGGGTGCGAGCCGGCCAGGACTGGTGTGATGCGGCGCGAGCGCGCATATCTATACGGTTCCGTCGACCTACACTGTACGGTATGGTCACGATCTCATGACTGTATATTCTGCGGCGTATCCCCCGCCAGTAGAGTGTGTGGCACACGTGGCAGCCGCCACATCCCCACCCCCATTGCAACGCGCACGAGGAGAACCCATGGACGCCGCCAAGACCGTCATTCCCGACCTGGAATCGCTGTGGATGCCGTTTACCGCCAACCGCCAGTACAAGGCCGCACCGCGCCTGCTGGTGTCGGCGAGCGGTATGTATTACACGACACATGACGGTCGCCAGGTGCTCGATGGCTGCGCCGGCCTGTGGTGCGTTGCCGCCGGCCATGGCCGCAAGGAAATCGTCGAGGCCATCGCCCAGCAGGCCGCCACGCTCGACTATGCGCCGCCGTTCCAGATGGGCCATCCGCTCGAATTCGAGGCCGCCAAGAAAGTCGCGGCGATCATGCCGCAAGGGCTCGATCGCATCTTCTTCACCAACTCGGGCTCGGAATCGGTCGACACCGCGCTGAAGATCGCGCTCGCTTACCATCGTGCGCGTGGCGAGGGTCAGCGCACGCGCATCATCGGCCGCGAGCGCGGCTATCACGGCGTCGGCTTCGGCGGCATGGCGGTGGGCGGCATCGGGCCCAATCGCAAGACCTGGTCGGCCAACGTGATGCCGGGCACGGACCATCTGCCGGCCACGCTGAATATCGCCGAGGCCGGCTACTCGAAGGGGCAGCCGCAGTGGGGCGCGCATCTGGCCGACGAACTCGAACGTATCCTCGCGCTGCACGATCCGTCCAATGTGGCGGCGGTGATCGTGGAACCGGTGGCGGGCTCGACGGGCGTGGTGATTCCGCCGGTCGGTTATCTCGAGAAGCTGCGCGAGATCACCAGCAAGCACGGCATCCTGCTGATCTTCGACGAAGTCATTACCGCGTTTGGCCGCCTCGGTGCCGCCACCGCGGCCGAGCGCCTGAAGGTTACCCCTGACCTGATCACGATGGCCAAGGCCGTCAATAACGCCGCCGTGCCGATGGGCGCGGTCGCGGTACGCCGCGAGGTGCATGACACGGTGGTCAACAGCGCCGCCCCCGGCGCCATCGAGCTGCCGCATGGCTACACCTATTCGGGTCACCCGCTCGCGTGCGCGGCGGCGATTGCCGCGCTCGACCTGTATCAGCGCGAGAACCTGTTCGCGAGCGCGGCGCAGAAAGCGCCCGCGTTCGAGGCCGCCGTCCACGAGCTGCGCGGCGCGCCGCACGTCAAGGACATCCGCAACCTGGGCCTGATGGCCGGCGTGGAACTCGAATCGCGTCCGGGGCAGCCCGGTGCGCGTGGCTACGAAGCGTTCGTCAAGTGCTTCGAGCTCGGCGTACTGGTGCGCTACACCGGCGATATCCTTGCGTTCTCGCCGCCGCTGATCATCTCCGAGGCGGAGATTGGTCAACTGTTCGACACCGTGCGCAAGGCACTGGCACAAGTGCAGTAAGACGGCGACACCTGAGAGGAAAACGGCTGTGAACATCGCAGAAAACCGGCAGCTCGCCGCAAGTCATTCCGAAATCCACCACTACATCGGCGGCACCGTGCAGCGTGCCGGCACGGACCGCTTTGCCGATGTATTCAACCCCGCCACCGGCGCGGTGGCGGCACGCGTGGCGCTCGGCTCGGCCAGCGACGTGGGCGCCGCCGTGGCGGCAGCGAAGTCCGCGTTCCCGGCCTGGGCCGAAACCCCGCCGCTGCGTCGCGCGCGCATCCTGTTCAAGTTCAAGGAGCTGCTCGACAGGCATCACGACGACCTCGCGGCGCTGATCACGCGCGAACACGGCAAGGTGTTCTCGGACGCCAAGGGCGAAGTCACGCGCGGCATCGAGGTGGTGGAGTTCGCGTGCGGCATTCCGAACCTGCTCAAGACCGACTACACCGACAATATCGGCGGTGGCATCGACAACTGGAACCTGCGCCAGCCCCTGGGCGTGGTGGCCGGCATCACGCCGTTCAACTTTCCGGTGATGGTGCCGATGTGGATGTTCCCGGTGGCGCTGGCATGCGGCAATACGTTCGTGCTCAAGCCGAGCGAACGCGATCCGTCGCCGAGCCTGCTGATCGCTGACCTGCTCAAGCAGGCCGGCCTGCCCGATGGCGTGTTCAACGTCGTGCAGGGCGACAAGCAGGCGGTGGACGCGCTGCTCGCGCATCCCGATGTGCAGGCGCTGTCGTTTGTCGGCTCCACGCCGATTGCCGAATACATCTATACGGAAGGCACGAAGCACGGCAAGCGTGTGCAGGCGCTCGGCGGTGCCAAGAACCACCTCGTGGTGATGCCCGATGCCGATCTCGACCAGGCGGTCGACGCGCTGATCGGCGCGGCCTATGGCTCGGCCGGCGAGCGCTGCATGGCGATCTCGGTGGCGGTGGCGGTGGGCGATGTGGCCGACCGGCTGGTGCCGCGCCTGGCCGAACGCGCGCAGGCGCTCAAGATCCGCAACGGCATGGAGGCCGACGCCGAAATGGGTCCGCTCGTGACCGGCGCGCACAAGGCCAAGGTCGAAGGCTATATCGCCAAGGGCGTGGCAGAGGGCGCGACGCTCGTCACCGATGGCCGCGGCCACAAGGTCGACGGGCACGAGGGCGGCTTCTTCGTCGGCGGCACGCTGTTCGACCATGTCAAGCCGGACATGACGATCTACAAGGAAGAGATCTTCGGCCCGGTGCTGTCGGTGGTGCGCGTGCATGACTTTGCCGAAGCCGTGGCGCTGATCAACGCGCACGAGTTCGGCAACGGCGTGTCCTGCTACACCAGCGACGGCGGCATCGCCCGCGCCTTCGCCCGCCAGATCCAGGTGGGCATGGTCGGCATCAACGTACCGATCCCGGTACCGATGGCATGGCACTCGTTCGGCGGCTGGAAGCGCTCGCTGTTTGGCGACCACCACGCCTATGGCGAAGAGGGCGTGCGCTTCTACACGCGCTACAAGAGCGTGATGCAGCGCTGGCCCGACAGCATCGCCAAGGGCGCGGAGTTCACCATGCCGGTGGCGAAGTAGGCCGCGGCAGGCGGACGAAGCAGGTGGACAAGGCAGGCGGAGGCGCGCTGCGCGCGCAGCGTGCGCCGACGGGGACGTCATCCACGTCTGCGCCGGCCATGCCGGCCTATCGCTGCTCCAGCTTCTGCACCACCCGCCGCACGGTCGTGGCGAAAAACCGTACCGGTAGCGCTCGCGGGGCCCCCTTGCGCCATAGCAGGCCGGGGGTGCGCTGCGGGGTGGGATTTTCGAGCGGGATAAAGCGCAGGTCTTCGAGCCCCGAGTCGGCGCTCTCGCCGATGACCGCGGCGATATCGGTCTGGCGTACCAGTTCGAGCATCGGCGCGATCGAGTTGAGTTCGGCGATCACCATCGGCCTGGCGCCGGCGGCGCGGAAGCATTCGTCGAGCAGCTGTCGCGTGGCGAAGTAAGCGGGCAGCAGCACCATGCGCATGCCGTGCAGCTCCACCATGCGTGCGCGCCGGCGCCCTGCCATGGGATGGCGCGCACCCACCACCAGCTTGAGCTCTTCGTTGTAGAGCGGCTCGAAGCGCAGCGCGTCGACGTTCTCGGGACGATATGACACGCCGAGGTCGAGTTCCCCGTCGGCCAGGCGCCGCGTAATCTCCGCCGCCGACAGTTCTTCCACGATCACGCGCACCGATGGATAGCGCGTCAGGAAGGACGACACGCACTGCGGAATCAGCCGGATATTGAAGCTGTGCGTCGCGGCGACGCGGATCTCCCCGACCAGCGGCTCTTTCTCGTCGCGCACCGCGTGCAGCGCGAGGTCGACCTGGCGCAAGGCCGGGCCGATATGGAGCAGGAGCGTCTCCCCGGCCTCCGTCATCGTGACCCGCTTGCCGATGCGGTTGAACAGCGGCTGGCCGATCTCCTCCTCCAACTGCCGGATCTGGTGCGACAGCGTGGACTGTGTCACGTGCATGCGCTCGGCCGCGCGCGTAAAGCTCAGCGTGTCAGCAAGCGCCTCGAAATAGCGGAGATGGCGGAGTTCCATGCCACGCATCATACATCGATGCCATCGATCGATAGCAGAGATATTCATCACTGTTATCTGTGGAAGCATGGCCATAGACTGCATGGCATACCAACGGAGACAAGCGCCATGAAGATCGGCAAGGAAACCATCCCGCGCACTGCCATCAGTACGTCCAATACCGAAACCATCGTCGTCCGCGGGGCCGACCTTTGCCGCGACCTGATCGGCAAGCTGAGCTTTTCCGAATACTTCTACTTCCTCGTCACCGGCCAGCGTCCCGGCGCCGCCGCCATCAAAGTGCTCGACGCTACACTGGTCGCGATTGCCGAACACGGCCTGGTGCCGAGCGTGCAGGCCAGCCGCATGACCCTCGCGGCCGCGCCAGACGCACTGCAGGGCGCGGTGGCGGCCGGCATCCTCGGCTGCGGGTCGGTCATCCTGGGCGCGTCGGAGACCGCCGGGGTCATGCTCGATGAAGTATGGCAACGCGTGCAGGCCGGCGAGCCGGTGCGCGACGCCGCGCACGCGGTGGTGTCGGGTTATCGGGAAGCCCGCCGCGCCATTCCCGGCTATGGCCATCCGTTGCACAAGTCGCGCGACCCGCGCGTGGCGGCGCTGTTCGCGGTGGCCCGCGAAGCGGGCGCGGACACGATCTACGTCGATATCGCCGAAGCCATCGAAACCGTCATCCCGGAGATCGTCGGCAAGGACCTGCGCCTCAACGTGTCGGCCGCGATCCCCGCGGTGCTGCTGGGTGTGGGCTTTCCGCTCAACGCGCTCAAGGGCGTGCCGATCCTTGCACGCGCCGGTGGCCTGATCGCGCATCTGAGCGAGGAATTGCGGCAGTCGATCGGCTTCGCGCTGTCCTATCAGGCGACGCGCGAACTGGTCTACACGGGCGATACGCCCGTCGGCTTCGATCCGGACGCCTGACCCGCGCCGTGCTTTCCCGTCGCGTACTTCCGCGCATTTCCACGGAGACACCATGATCCAAGTCCTGCAGGGCCTCAAGGTCCTGGAGCAAGGCACCTTCATCACGGGCCCGGCCGCCGGCATGCTGCTGGGCGACCTTGGCGCCGACGTCATCAAGATCGAGCAACCGGAGACCGGCGACCCGTTCCGCGCGTTCGAGGGCGGTCTCTACAGCCCGCACTTCCAGACCTACAACCGCAACAAGCGCAGCCTCACACTCAACACGAAGAACCCGGACGACCTGCGTATCTTCGACGAGCTGATCCGCGAGGCCGACGTCTATATCCAGAACTTCCGTCCCGGCGCCGCCGAGCGCCTCAATGCCGGTGAGGAACGCCTGCGCGCGATCAATCCGCGCCTGATCTACTGCGCGATCAGCGGCTTTGGCGCGACCGGCCCGGCCGCCACGCGCCCGAGCTACGACACGGTCGCACAGGCCGCCAGCGGCTTTCTGAACCTGCTGGTCAACCCGGCCAATCCGCGCGTGGTGGGACCCGCCATCGCCGACGCGATGACCGGCTTCTACGCGACCTATGGCATTCTCGGCGCGCTGCACGAACGCCACCGTACCGGCGTGGGGCGCAAGGTCGAAGTGTCGATGCTGGAGGCGATGAGCCATTTCAATCTCGACGCCTTTACCCACTACTATGCGGCCGGCGAAGTGATGGGCCCCTACAGCCGGCCCAGCGTGTCGCAGTCGTACGTGCTCGCATGCGCCGATGGCAAATGGATCGCGCTCCATATGTCGTCGCCGGAAAAATTCTGGCAGGGCCTGGCCAATGCGATCGAGCGGCCAGACCTGTTTCAGGATCCGCGCTTTGCCTCGCGCAAGGCGCGCATCGACAACCAGGAGGCCCTGATCGACCTGCTGGGCGGCCTGTTCCGCGCACGCACGCGCGCTGACTGGTGTGTACGGCTCGAGGCCGAGGACGTGCCGCACGCGCCGATGTACGACACCAGCGAGGCCCTGGAGGATCCGCAGGCAAAGCATCTGCAGCTGCTGGTCACGGGCAGGCATCCCACGCTCGGCGAGTTCCGCACGGTGCGCAGCCCGGTATCGTTCGACGGCGAGCGGGCGCTCGACGTCAAGGCGCCGCCGCTGCTCGGCGAGCACGACGAGGAGATCCGCGCCGCGCTGCGGCAGCCACGCACCACGTAATTCGAACCACAAACCTACAACCGCCCAAGCGGAGGAGACGATGAACAAGACGATACGCGCCGCATTTTTGGCGCCGAAGATGGTGGCGCTGACGATGGTGGCGCTGATGACGGTGGCCGGCCTCGCGCGCGCGGATGACTATCCGTCGCGCCCGGTCAAGCTGGTGGTGGCATTCGGTGGCGGCACCTCGACCGATCTCACCGCGCGTGTGCTGAGCGAGGCGATGGCGAAAAAGCTCGGTCAGCCGATCGTGGTGGAAAACCGCGCCGGCGCGGGCGGGTCGATCGGCACCGACTACGTGGCCAAGTCGAAGAGTGACGGCTATACGCTGACGCTGGGAACGGTGGGCACGCTGGCCATCAACAAGGCGCTCTATCGCAAGCTGCCGTACGACCCCGCCAAGGATTTCTCGTACCTGTCGATGCCGGGCTATACACCCACGCTGCTGGTGGTGCGCGCCGACGCCCCCTACAAGACGCTGGCCGACCTCGTGGCCTATGCCAAGGCGCATCCGGACAAGCTGTCGTTCGGTTCGGCCGGCAACGGCACCTCGGGCCATCTGGCCGGCGAACTGCTCAAGTCGATGGCGGGCGTCAACATGACGCACGTGCCGTTCAAGGAAGGCGGGCAGGCACTGACGGCTGTGTTGGGCGGGCAGGTCGACTTCATGTTCTATCACCCGGCCGCGGTGCTGCCGTATCTGAAGTCGAGCAAGCTGCGTGCGCTTGCGGTCAGCAGCCAGCGTCGCTCCACCGCCGCGCCGGAAGTGCCGACGGTCGCGGAGTCGGGCTACCCTGGCTTTGACCTGACCGCCTGGTACATGCTCGCGGGCCCGGCCGGCCTCGATGCGGCCACGCGCGCGCACCTCGTGCAGGCCATCAACGGCGTGCTGCAGGAGCCCAAGGTGCGCCAGCAGCTGAGCGCGCTCGGGCTGGAGCAGGCCACGCTCGATGTCGCACAGTTACCGGGCTTCGTCGATGCCGAAGTGCACAAGTGGACCACGGTGGTGAAGCAGTCCAATGCGCAGATCGACTGACGGCAGGGCGCGCGTGCCGCGCCTGATCCGAGCCTGATCCACCCCTTATCCCTCCCTTATCCGCGCCCGCCCGACTCGCGCAGGAAGGCGAGCGCACGCGGCTCGCTCACATACGCGGAATTGATGCGCACCCACGCCGTGGTGTCGCCGCCGGGCCGGAAGAAATTCCCCGGCGCGAACTTGACGCCGTGCTTGTCGCCGAGCGCCAGCAGGTCGCGCGAATCCTCGATGGCGTGCGGGCGCGCCCACAGGAAGTTGCCGCCGGCCGGCTCGCAGAACACCTGCCAGCCGCAGTCCCCCAGCATGCGCACCGCGTTGGCGGTGACCTCGCGCGTGCGCAGCCGCAACCGCTCGACGTACTTGCGATACGCGCCCCGCTCGAGCATGCATGCCGTGACGGCTTCGGCAAACGTCGACCCCGCCACGCTGGTCAGCACCTTCACGTCGACGAGATCCTTGATCAGCGGCTTGCTGGCCACCACGTATCCCACCCGCAGCGCGGCCGAGATGGTCTTGGAGAATCCGCCGATGTAGATCACCTGTTCCAGCTGGTCGAGCGTGGCGAGCCGGTCGGTGGGGTTGGTCTGGAAGTCCGAGAAGATATCGTCCTCGACAAAGCGGAAGTTGTGCCGGCGCGCGAGTTCGAGCAGCCGGAACGCGACCGGCGGCGTGAGCGTCGAGCCGGTCGGGTTCTGCAGCACGCTGTTGGTGAAGAACAGCTTGGGCTTGTGCTCGCGCAGCAGCGCTTCCGCCGCGTCGGGGTCGGGGCCGTCGGGCGTGTGCGGCACGCCGACCAGCTTCACGCCGTGCAGCCGCAACAGGCCGAACAGGTTGTAGTAGCCCGGGTCCTCCACGAACACCGTATCGCCGGGCTTGAGCAGATGCCGCACCACGAGGTCGAGCGCCTGGCTGGCCCCGCTGGTAATCAGGACCTGCGGCAGCTCGGCCATGATGCCGAGCTGCCGCACGCGCGTCAGCACCTGTTGCCGCAGTTCGGCATGGCCGAGCGGCGGCGCGTAGTGGATCACGCTGTCGATCTCGTGGCGCGAGACATGCCGGATCGCTTGCGTCAGGCCGTCGACGTCACGCCATGCCTCGGGCACAAAACCGCCCGCGAGCTTGAGCATGCCGTGCGGGTGATGGAATTCCTCGATGATGTGGTCGGTCAGGTCTTCCGCCAGGCTGGGATCGGACCAGCCGCACGCGGCGCGACCTGCAAGCGGGCTGTCGGCGACATAGAAGCCCGATCCCTGGCGCGAGTCGAGCAGCCCCTGCGACACCAGGCGGTCGTATGCCTCGATGACCGGAAAGCGGCTGATGCCATAGTCGGCGGCCAGCTGGCGGATCGATGGCAGCCGCGCGCCCGGCAGCGCTTCGCGCGAGCCGATCCATGTCTTGACCGCATTGACGATCTGTTCCGTCAACGGCACGCCGGTCGCCGGGTCGAGCATCAGTTTCATGATATTGCCCCGCTTTTTAGGCAGGATTGGACAACTGTTCGGGAAAACTACTGAACAGTGCAGACGAAACTGTTCATAACTGTGCATGGGATTGTAGGACAGGCCATGAATAATGGCTGCATGGCACCGCGCCGTTTTCAGGTGCCTGCGTCAGACAAGGAGACCGCCATGCGCGAACTCAGAACTTTCGAACTCGATCAACCTGGCCAGCCCGTCAGCTGGTGCGCCCGGCAGGGACAAAGCGTGGCCGTGCTGGAGGGCCTGTTGTGGCTCACCATCGAGAACCAGCTGGCCGATTTCTGGCTGCAGGCGGGCGCGGTGTACGCCTTGCCCGAGGGCGCCAGGGTATGGATGTCGGGCGAAGCGGGGCCCGTGCGCTTCGTGCTGTCGGAGACCTCGGCATCGCTGTCGCTGCGCCGCCTGTTCGCCCTCGCGCGCGCGCTGCTGCGCATGGCCGGCCGCGCCATGCATACCGACGCCTACGGCGCATCGCCGCGCGCATCCTGCTGATGCTCCGCATCTCCGAGGGGCGGCGGCCGCGTTCGTCCCCCGGCGTCGCCGCCCGGAATACCTTCCCGGAAGGGTTCCCTGAATAGCCCCCCGGAATAGCCCCTGATTCCACCGCACCGAGGTCTGTGCGAGGATGCCGGCAATGGCGTCCTCGCGGGCGGGTTGCCTGCGAGCCTTGATTGACGTTAACGTAAACGTCATATAATCGCCCGACCCCGGCCAGAGCGACCGACAGATGTCGCCAGCCGGCGGTTGCCCGTCACAGACCGAGCGGTGGAGACCATGACCGATCTATCGGATGTCAGCAGGACCGTAGGCAACAGCGCGGCGACGCCGCGCGCGGACGCAGGCCGGGGGCCGGCCAACAAGGTGCGCTTCGTCACGGCGGCATCGCTGTTCGATGGCCACGACGCGTCCATCAATATCATGCGGCGCATCCTGCAGTCGCACGGCTGCGAGGTGATCCACCTGGGCCACAACCGCTCCGTGCAGGAAGTGGTGACCGCCGCCTTGCAGGAGGATGTGCAGGGCATCGCGATTTCCAGCTACCAGGGCGGCCACGTCGAATATTTCCAGTACATGGTCGACCTGCTGCGCCAGCACGGCGGCGAACATATCCAGGTGTTCGGCGGCGGCGGCGGCGTGATCGTGCCGGAAGAGATCCGCGCCTTGCAGGCGTATGGCGTGGCGCGCATCTACAGCCCCGAAGACGGCCAGCGCATGGGGCTCGCCGGGATGATCGCCGACATGGTGCAGCGCTGCGATATCGACCTCACGCGCTATGCGCCCGCCACGCTCGACGCCGTGGCCGGGGGCGACCGCCGCGCGCTCGCCCAGCTCATCACCGCGCTCGAGAACGGCAAGGCCGCGCCGGCGCTGGTCGAGACGATGCAGGCGCGCGCGCAGGCCGGCCGGGTGCCCGTGCTTGGCATTACCGGCACCGGCGGCGCCGGCAAGTCGTCCCTGACCGACGAACTGATCCGCCGCTTCCGGCTCGACCAGCAGGATGCGTTGTCGATCGCGGTGATCTCGATCGATCCGTCGCGGCGCAAATCCGGTGGCGCACTGCTGGGCGACCGCATCCGCATGAACGCGATCAACCACCCGAACATCTTCATGCGCTCGCTGGCCACGCGCGAGGCGGGATCGGAGATTTCGCAGGCCCTGCCCGATGTGATCGCGGCGTGCCGCGTGGCGGGCTTCGACCTCGTCATCGTCGAGACCTCCGGTATCGGGCAGGGCGATGCCGCCATCGTGCCGCACGTCGACCTGTCGCTCTACGTGATGACACCGGAGTTCGGCGCCGCGAGCCAGCTGGAGAAGATCGACATGCTCGACTTCGCCGATTTCGTCGCCATCAACAAGTTCGATCGCAAGGGCGCGCAGGATGCCTGGCGCGATGTTGCCAAGCAGGTGCAGCGCAACCGCGAGCAGTGGCATGCCAGGACCGAAGAGATGCCCGTGTACGGCACGCAGGCCTCGCGCTTCAACGACGACGGCGTGACCATGCTGTACCACGGGCTGCGCGCGGCGCTGGCCGGGCACGGCCTGACGCTGCCCTCGGGCGGCACGCTGCCGGTGCCCGCGGGGCGCGTATCGACCGGGCAGAACGTGATCGTGCCGCCGGCCCGCAACCGCTATCTGGCCGAGCTGGCCGACACGGTGCGCGCCTATCACCGGCGCGTGGCGGAGCAGTCGCGGCTGGCGCGCGAACGCCAGCAGCTGCGCGCAGCCCACCGCATGCTGGGCGAGGCCGGCGGCACCGACGACCAGCTGATGCAGCTCGCCGGCGAGCGCGACGCCGCGCTGGGCGCGGTGGAGCGCAAGCTGCTGGGCATGTGGCCGCAGATGCAGGCCGCCTATGCGGGCGACGAGTATGTGGTGAAGATTCGCGACAAGGAGATTCGCACCGGGCTCGTCACCACCACGCTGTCGGGTACCAAGGTGCGCAAGGTCGTGCTGCCGCGCTTCGAGGACGAGGGCGAAGTGCTCAGGTGGCTGATGCGCGAGAACGTGCCGGGCAGCTTTCCGTACACCGCCGGTGTGTTTGCCTTCAAGCGCGAGAACGAAGACCCCACCCGCATGTTCGCGGGCGAGGGCGATGCGTTCCGCACCAACCGCCGCTTCAAGCTGGTGTCCGAAGGCATGGACGCCAAGCGGCTGTCCACCGCGTTCGACTCGGTCACGCTCTATGGCGAGGACCCGCATGTGCGGCCGGACATCTACGGCAAGGTGGGCAACTCGGGCGTGTCGATCGCCACGCTCGACGACATGAAGGTCCTGTACGACGGCTTCGACCTGACCAGCCCGGCCACCTCGGTATCGATGACGATCAACGGCCCGGCGCCGACCTTGCTGGCGATGTTCATGAATACCGCCATCGACCAGCAGATGGACCGCTTCCGCGCCGACAACGGCCGCGAGGCCACTGCCGACGAGGAAGCCAAGATCCGCGCCTGGGTGCTGCAGAATGTGCGCGGCACCGTGCAGGCCGATATCCTCAAGGAAGACCAGGGCCAGAACACCTGCATCTTCTCCACCGAGTTCTCGCTCAAGGTGATGGGCGATATCCAGGAGTACTTCGTTCATCACCAGGTGCGCAACTTCTATTCGGTGTCGATCTCGGGCTATCACATCGCCGAGGCGGGTGCGAACCCGATCTCCCAGCTTGCCTTCACGCTGTCGAACGGCTTTACGTACGTCGAGGCCTATCTTGCGCGCGGCATGCATATCGACGACTTCGCGCCGAACCTGTCGTTTTTCTTCTCCAACGGCATGGATCCCGAGTACAGCGTGCTGGGCCGGGTGGCACGGCGCATCTGGGCGGTGACCATGCGCGACCGCTACGGCGCCAACGAGCGCAGCCAGAAGCTCAAGTACCACATCCAGACCTCCGGCCGCTCGCTGCATGCGCAGGAGATCGACTTCAACGATATCCGCACCACGCTGCAGGCCCTCATCGCGATCTACGACAACTGCAATTCGCTGCATACCAACGCGTACGACGAGGCCATCACCACGCCGACCAGCGAGTCGGTGCGCCGTGCGCTCGCGATCCAGCTCATCATCAATCGCGAATGGGGCGTGGCCAGGTGCGAGAACCCCAACCAGGGCAGTTTCCTGATCGAGGAGCTGACCGACCTGGTCGAGGAAGCGGTGCTGCAGGAGTTCGAGCGCATCGCCGAGCGCGGCGGCGTGCTGGGGGCGATGGAGACCGGCTACCAGCGCGGCAAGATCCAGGAGGAGTCGCTCTATTACGAGCAGCTCAAGCACGACGGCACGCTGCCGATCGTCGGCGTCAACACGTTCCGCAACCCCGCCGGCGATCCGATTCCGCAGAGCCTGGAGCTTGCGCGTTCGAGCGAGGACGAGAAACAGAGCCAGCTGCGGCGGCTCGAGGCGTTCCAGCGCGAGCATGCGGCCGAGGCACCGGCGATGCTGCAGCGCCTGCGCCAGGCGGTGATCGACAACCAGAACGTGTTTGCGGTGCTGATGGACGCGGTGCGCGTGTGCTCGCTCGGGCAGATCACGCACGCGCTGTTCGAGGTCGGCGGGCAGTACCGGCGCAACATGTAAGGCGGGCGAAGTGCGCTGCACGAACCCCGCGGCGATGCGCCACGGGGGTGACGCGAGGTTCGCCACACCCGGCGGGCTGCGCTACACTCGATCTCCGCCTTCCTGCTCTCCCGGAACCCGCATGCAAGCCGAATACGATCCGAGCAATATCTTCGCCCGCATCCTGCGTGGCGAGCTGCCGTGCCACAAGATCTACGAGGACGCCGACACCATCGCGTTCATGGACATCATGCCGCAGGCCGACGGCCATGCGCTGGTGGTACCCAAGGAGCCGGCGGCCGATATCTTCGGCCTGTCGGAGGCCGGAGCCGCGGCGGCCATCCGCACCACGCAACGGGTGGCACGCGCGGTGCGCGCGGCGTTCTCTCCCGACGGCGTGGTCATCACGCAGTTCAACGGCGAGGCCGCGGGCCAGACCGTGCCGCACATCCATTTTCATATCGTGCCGCGTTACGTGAGCCAGCCGCTGCGCGGCCATGCGCGCGAGCAGCAGGACCCGGCCGTGCTCAAGGCACACGCCGCGCGCGTCATCGCCGCGCTGGCCGGCTGACCCCCATCATCAGCACCATCAGCACCATCAGCACCAAAGGGATCCATCATGCAGATCAAGACAGTAGGTATCGTGGGCGCCGGCACCATGGGCAACGGCATCGCGCAGGCTTGCGCGGTGGCCGGGCTCGACGTGGTGATGGTCGACATCAGCGACGCGGCCGTGCAGAAGGGCATCGCCACGGTGGCGGGCAGCCTCGACCGCCTGATCAAGAAGGAAAAGGCCACCGAGGCCGACAAGGCTGCCGCGCTCGCGCATATCCAGGGCAGCACGCGCTACGACGATCTCAAGCGGGCCGATATCGTGATCGAGGCCGCCACCGAGAACCATGACCTCAAGGTGAAGATCCTGGGGCAGATCGATGCCATGGTCGGCGCCGACGTGATCATCGCGTCGAACACGTCGTCGATCTCGATCACCAAGCTCGCCGCCGTGACCGGCCGCGCCGACCGCTTTATCGGCATGCACTTCTTCAACCCGGTGCCGATGATGGCGCTGGTCGAGCTGATCCGCGGCCTGCAGACCAGCGACGCCACCCACGCGGCGGTCGAGGACCTCGCCAGGCGGCTGGGCAAGTATCCGATCACGGTGAAGAACAGCCCGGGCTTCGTCGTCAACCGCATTCTCTGCCCGATGATCAACGAGGCATTCTGCGTGTTGGGCGAAGGCCTGGCCACGCCCGAGGAAATCGACGAAGGCATGAAGCTCGGCTGCAACCACCCGATCGGCCCGCTCGCGCTGGCGGACATGATTGGCCTGGACACGATGCTCGCCGTGATGGAAGTGCTCTACACCGAGTTCGCCGATCCCAAGTACCGCCCGGCCATGCTGATGCGCGAGATGGTCGCCGCCGGCTACCTGGGCCGCAAGACCGGGCGCGGCGTCTACGTCTACAGCAAATAGACAGTCAGGAAATCTGGCCCTGCTCCATTCGAAGAGGGTCAAATTTCCTGGTAGTCATCTCCGGTTGGTGCCGGGCGAACTTGACGTTCCCATTCTTCGCATAGCTTCCGAAATGATCGACTATGTCGGCGTGCACTTTCGAGGTCCATGCGCGCCGAAAATGCCGGTTGATCCGTGACTTCCCGATAGGCCGTCCCGTTCATGCGAGCACGCATCCACCCCTTGGCGTCGCGCACGCCTTCCGGGTCGAAGTCGATCGCGCCTGTCCAGCTGAATGCGCGGCAGCCGTCCAGCGATTGGCATGCCGCGAGGAACCACGCCTCGTACTCGCGGTTGGCCAGCACGATCGAGATCTGGCGGTGAGGCGCTGCCTGGGCAGCGCGCGCAAGAATCTGCTGGCCCAATTCGACGGGGCAGTCGTCATCCGCATCGAGAACGACAAGTATCCATCCATCGTCTCCGCATTTTCCCGCGGCGAGGTGAATGTGACGGTTGAATTCGTCCGGGCGGTTCAAGAAGCGATCCCGCCGTACGCGAATCGGTGCCGCCACATCGACGTACTGTCCCGGCGTCAGCCACTCGGAGATTCGACGCAACAACACGGGCAGGGCCTGCACCTCGCCGTCGCCCTCGACAATTGCTACAACGCGGCTCACGTTTTGATATCTCCAAACAGATCTCCTTGCCGTCGTTCCTGCGTACGTAGTGCGTCCGGGTCCGGTGCGAGCTGATTCAGGCGCAGCAATTCGCCGGGCGAGAACAGATGGTCTCTGAGTGAGTTCCGCGCGCCTACATCCAGCGGAGCGATGCGCGTCTCACCGGCATTTGACACGACCGCCAGGAAAGCGTCGGCCGGAAGGTTGACGTCATCGAGAAGATCGGGGCTGTGGCTGGTAACGATGACTTGTGTTTTCTCCGCCGCTCTTTGCAGCGCTTCTCTCAACGCGCCGGATGCGGCTGGGTGTAGCGCAGTCTCGGGCTCTTCAATACCGATCACCGAGGGGCCATAGTCGCGATTGCCTTGAAACAGTGCGACCAGTACACCCAACGCGCGCAGCGTTCCATCGGACATGTTTTGCGCCTGAAAATGCCATGGATGCTTGGCACCCGCCATGTCTTGTCTGAACTGAAGCGTCTCGACCGGGCCCATGGGCAGGCGCTCTACGCCGTGCACAGTCGGGACGACCGTCTGCAGATACTCTGCGATAGTTTCTATGGCGGATGGCTCGGTTCGTTCGAGGTGTCCAATTACGCTGACGATATTCTCCCCGGAGGGTTTGAGCAAACGGCCGTCCTGAGGCTTCTGTGGCTCCCGAATGAGTTTGGGATTCAAGTTGTAGAAGCCCATCGATGTCAGTGCGTCAAAAACCGGCCGGAAAGTTGGCAGGCCGGACGCTCCTACCAGAGCCAGGCGGTCCGCCGTTACCGCAGGGAAAGTCGTCTCGCTGGAGCCCTTGAGCTTGCCTCGTTCCAGCTTGAAGAAAGGGCCTTTGCCAATTCCGCCAATGGCGCATTCCTCGTCCTGGACTTCGTAGCCACCATTTGGCAAAGCTCCGATCTTGAATGCATAGTGCCCTGCCGAACCAGACCGCAGCCGAAACTCCAGGCGAATCCCGAAATGGGTCGGATGGCCGCCGGACCGTCGTCGAACCTCCGACAAGCCGCCGCGTTCCGCCAGGGCATTGTCGAGGGAGCCGGACAGCGCGTCCCGAACCAGATGCAATGCATCCAGGAAATTGCTCTTCCCCGATCCATTTGTTCCGACCAGATAGGTTAGCGGCCCCAGCTTGACATCGCAGTAAGCGATGCTCTTGTAGTTGCGCAATACTACGCGGGTCAGGAAGACGGAATCTGTCACGGTGCACTCATCCAAAGGGGCGTCACTACAGGCATCGCCGTTCGCGTCGTCACGGACGGCCGACGAATGTGGATTCTACCTCGCCCATCGGGATCAGCTTTACACCTGACGGACAGGCTTGTGGTGATCAATGGCAATGTGGCAAAGATATCGGCCGGCGTTCTTACGCCTGGTCTTTGTGCAACGCCCCGCGACCGGCCCTCATCCGCGTACGCTATTCACTCCCCGTACTGCCGCAGCCCCTCCAGGTCGAGCACCTCGATCACCCCGTAGTCCACGCGCACCAGGCCCTGCTGTTCCAGCACCTTGAGGGCCTGGTTGGCGCGCTGGCGCGAAATGCCCGCCAGCAGGCCGATTTCCTCCTGCGAGATCTCGATGGTGTTGCCGAGGCCGGGATACAGATGCTCGTTGAACAGTGACGACACCGCGCGCGCCACGCGCGAGTCGATATCGAGCAGCCGTTCGTATTCCACCGCCGCGATGAACTGTCCGAGCCGCTCGTTGAACTGGGTCAGCAGAAAGCGCGAAAACGGCAGGCTGGTATCGAGCAGCCACTGGAAGGTCTCGCGCGGAATAAAGGCGATGCGCGAGCGGCGCAGCGCCATCACGTCGTACTTGCGCACCTCCGACTTGAGCACCGCGCCTTCGCCGAACCAGCCGCCGGTGGGCACGCCGGTGAAAGTGACCGACTTGCCGGAGGGCGACACCGTGGTGATCTTGACGATGCCCTCCACCACGCCGAGCCAGTGCTCGGCCAGGTCGCCCTTGTGCACCACGTAGTCGCCCTGGTCGTACTCGTGCACCACGGTCACGCGGCGCACATGCTCGCGCTGGGCGGGGCTGAGGTCCCTGGCCCAGACGCAGCGGTCGATGAAGTCGTTGGACAGCGTGTTCGACATGGGCGAAATGGCTCCCGTAGGGATTAACCCGGAATTGTCACCGGCGCGACAACCCGCCCCGGAGGCATGGGCTATCGTACCGATACACAACGGAGGCGCCCGTGCCGGAACCACAAGGCACAGCGGGCTTGATGCGGTGCCGCAGGCGCGTGCACGGCATCGCCCAGTATAGCGAGCGCCCCGACGGCTTGACACCCGGGCGTAACCCCACGCCGGTGGTACAGGAGGTGAGCGATGCAGGAATCGTCGGCAACGACCTTTCCGCGATTACTGCTGGCGCATGCCCGGCAACGGCCGGACCATCCGGCCTATCGCGAGAAGGATCTCGGCATCTGGCAGACCTACAGCTGGGCGCAGGTGGCCCGCGAGGTGCGCATGGTCGCGTGCGGGCTGGCCGCGCTGGGATTCCGCCGTGGCATGAACCTCGCCGTGATCGGCGACAACCGGCCGCGCCTGTACTGGGCCATGACCGCCGCGCAGGCGTTGGGCGGCGTGCCGGTGCCGCTGTACCAGGATGCCATCGCCAGCGAGATGGTGTACGTGCTCGACGATGCCGAGATCGACTTCGCGATCGTCGAGGATCAGGAGCAGGTGGACAAGCTGCTCGAGGTCGAGGCCCAGCTGGCCGCGCGCGGCCGCGCCGTGCGCCACGTCGTCTACGAGGATCCGCGCGGCCTGCGCGACTACGATCATCCCTCGCTGCTGTCGTACGAACGCCTGCAGGAGATCGGCCGCGATTACGACCAGGCCCATCCGGGCGCCTTCGACGATGCCGTCGCCGCGGGCGCGCCCGCGGACACCGCCATCATCCTCTATACGTCCGGCACCACGGGCAAGCCGAAGGGCGTCTGCCATGCGCACCAGGGCCTGATCGGCGCCGCGCGCAACGGCTGCGGCTTCGACGGACTTGGTCCCGACGACGACGTGCTGTCGTACCTGCCGATGGCATGGGTCGGCGACAACCTGTTCTCCTACGCGCAGGCGATGGTGGCCGGCTTTACGGTCAACTGTCCCGAATCGCGCGAGACCGTGATGACCGACCTGCGCGAGATCGGCCCGACCTATTACTTCGCGCCGCCGCGCATTTACGAAGGACTGCTGACGCAGGTGATGATCCGCATGGAAGACGCCGGCTGGATCAAGCGCAAGCTGTTCCACTGGGCGATGGCGGTGGCGCGCCGTTGCGGTCCCGAACTGCTCGACGGGCTCCCCGTCTCGCTTGCCGACCGCCTGCGCTACGCGGTGGGCGCGGCCACCATCTACGGGCCGTTGCGCAACGTGCTTGGCATGAGCCGCATCCGCGTGGCGTACACCGCGGGCGAAGCCATCGGGCCGGACCTGTTCCGCTTCTATCGCTCGATCGGCGTCAACCTCAAGCAGTTCTACGGGCAGACCGAAACCTGCGCCTATGTGTGCCTGCAGCCCGACGGCCAGGTCAAGTTCGATTCGGTCGGGCCGGCCGCCCCGGGCATGGAGATCCGCATCGCCGACAACGGCGAGGTGCTGGTGCGCGGCGTGGGCCTGCTCAAGGAGTACTACAAGCGTGCCGACGCCACGCGCGAGGCGATCAACGACGACGGCTACTTCATGACCGGCGACGCCGGCGTGATCGACGCCGACGGCCACCTCAAGATCATCGATCGCGCCAAGGACGTCGGCAAGCTCGCCGACGGCTCGATGTTCGCGCCCAAGTACATCGAGAACAAGCTCAAGTTCTTTCCGTACATCAAGGAGGCGGTGGCCTTCGGCACCGGACGCGAGTTCGTCTGCGCCTTCATCAATATCGATTTCGAGGCGGTCGGCAACTGGGCGGAGCGCCGCCACCTGCCGTATGCCGGCTATGTGGACCTGGCCGGTCAGCCCGAGGTGATTGCAATGATCGCCGAGTGCGTGGCGCAGGTGAATGCCGACCTCGCCCGCGATCCGATGCTGGCCGGCTCGCAGATCGGACGCTTCCTGATCCTGCACAAGGAGCTGGACCCCGACGACGACGAGCTGACCCGCACGCGCAAGGTGCGGCGCAGCTTTATCGCCGACAAGTACGCGGTGCTGGTGGACGCGCTGTATGCGGGCCGGTCCGAGCAGTTCATCGAGACACGCGTCAAGTTCGAGGACGGACGCGAGGGCAGTGTGTCGGCCACGCTCAGGCTGGTGGATGCCAGCCGCCTGCCGCCGGCCGCGCCGCGCGCCGCATGAATCCGCCCGACCAGAGAGAGGGAATCGCATGACGCAAATGGCCTGGAGCGGTGTGGCGCGCGTGGATGCCACCGTCGGCGCGGGAGCGGCCGGAACGATCACGCCGGGACACGTGGACGACGTGCGTGCGGGCGGTCCCGAGCCCGGCGACGCGCATGCGCCGGACGCGCCCGCGCGCACCCATACACGCGGCGACGTGATTCTCGATCTCCAGCACATCTCGCTGTCGTTCGGCGGGGTCAAGGCGCTCACCGATATCTCGTTCGACGTGTGCGAGCACGAGATCCGCGCCATTATCGGCCCCAACGGCGCCGGCAAGAGCTCGATGCTCAACGTGATCAACGGCGTCTATCACCCGCAGCAGGGGCGCATCGTGTTCCGCGGCGAGGAACGCCGGCAGATGCATCCTACCGCCGCGGCACGCCAGGGCATCGCGCGTACGTTCCAGAACATCGCGCTGTTCAAGGGCATGACGGTGCTCGACAACATCATGACGGGGCGCAACACGCTGTACCGCAGCGGACTGTTTGCGCACGCGCTCTGGTGGGGCCGCGCGCGCGCCGAGGAGGTGGCCCATCGGCGCAAGGTCGAGGAAGTGATCGACTTCCTCGAGATCCAGGCCATCCGCAAGACGCCGGTGGGACGCCTGCCATACGGCTTGCAGAAGCGCGTGGAACTGGCGCGCGCACTCGCGGCCGAGCCCTCGTTGCTGCTGCTCGACGAACCGATGGCCGGCATGAACGTCGAGGAAAAGCAGGACATGTGCCGCTTTATCCTCGACGTCAACCAACAGTTCGGCACCACCATCGTGCTGATCGAGCACGACATGGGCGTGGTGATGGATATCTCGGACCGCGTGGTCGTGCTGGATTACGGCAAGAAGATCGGCGACGGCACGCCGGAGGAGGTCAAGGCCAATCCGGACGTGATCCGCGCCTACCTGGGGCAGCCCGCGTCAGCCGCCGACGCATCGCACTGAAGGGGCCATCGCACCATGACGTTCTTCCTTGAAATCCTGCTGGGCGGACTGCTGTCGGGACTGATGTACTCGCTGGTCGCGCTCGGCTTTGTGCTGATCTACAAGGCGTCCGGCGTCTTCAACTTCGCGCAGGGCGCGATGGTCTACTTTGCCGCGCTCGCGGTGGTAGGGCTGATGGACAAGGGCATGCCGATGTGGGCGGCCGTGATCGGCGCGTTCCTCGTGATGATCGTGGTGGGTATCGGTACCGAACGGCTGGTGCTGCGCAAGCTCGTCAACCAGCCGCCCATCACGCTGTTCATGGCCACCATCGGCCTCTCGTTCTTCCTGGAAGGGCTGGGGCCGCTGCTGTTCGGCAACGAGGTGCGGCCGATCAATCTGGGCATTGTCGACGAACCGATCGAGCCGATCCTCACGCATTTCAATATCGTGGTGTCCAAGTTCGATCTCGCTGCCGCCGCCATCGCCGCGCTGCTGGTGGCCACGCTCGCGCTGTTCTTCCAGTACACCAAGGTCGGGCGTGCGTTGCGCGCCGTGGCGGACGATCACCAGGCCGCGCTTTCGCTCGGCATTCCGCTCCAGCATATCTGGGCCATCGTGTGGGGCGTGGCCGGCTTTGTCGCGCTGGTGGCCGGCATGCTCTGGGGTTCGCGCAACGGCGTGCAGTTCGCGCTGACCATGACGGCGCTCAAGGCGCTGCCGGTGCTGATCCTGGGCGGCTTTACCTCGGTGCCAGGTGCGATTGTCGGCGGGCTGATCATCGGCGCCTCGGAGAAGCTGGCCGAGATCTACATTCCTCCGGTGTTCCAGTCCGTGTTCGGCGGCAACTTCGGCGGCATCGAAGGCTGGTTCCCCTACGTCTTTGCCTTGCTGTTCCTCCTGGTGCGCCCCGAGGGACTGTTTGGCGAAAAACACATCGACCGCGTCTGAGCGCCCAGGAGCCGCAGCCATGTTCTATCGCGAAGCCGGCCAGTTCAAGACCTCGTACGTCGCGGACAGCCAGATCTTTCCCATCCGCCAGGACCGCATCGGCGTGGCCGTGCTGCTCGCGGTGGCGTTTATCGCGGTACCGCTCACCGGCACCGAATACTGGTTGAGCGCCATTCTCACGCCGTTCCTGATCTTTGCACTGGCGGCGCTCGGGCTCAATATCCTCACCGGCTACGCGGGACAGCTCTCGCTGGGCACTGCCGCGTTCATGGCGGTGGGCGCATATGCGGCCTACAACTTCCAGCTGCGCGTCGAGGGACTGCCGGTGCTGCTGACGTTCCTGCTGGCGGGCCTGTCGGCGGCGCTGGTCGGGGTGGCATTCGGGCTGCCGTCGCTGCGCATCAAGGGCTTCTACCTCGCGGTGGCCACGCTGGCCGCGCAGTTCTTCGTGGTGTGGGCACTGACCAAGTTTCCCTGGTTCTCCAACAACAGCTCGTCCGGCGTGATCACGGCCCAGCGGCTCGACCTGTTCGGGCTGCCGATCGACACGCCGGTGCGGAAATACCTGTTCGTGCTAGGCGTGGTGACGGTGCTCGCGCTGGTGGCCAAGAACCTGGTGCGTTCCGCCACCGGCCGCGCGTGGATGGCGGTGCGCGACATGGATGTGGCGGCCGAGGTGATCGGCATTCCGCTGATGCGCACCAAGCTGCTGGCCTTCGCGGTGAGTTCGTTCTATTGCGGCGTGGCGGGCGCGCTCTATGCGTTCTGCTATCTCGGCTCGGTGGAGCCCGACGGCTTTTCGCTGGACCTGTCGTTCCGCGTGCTGTTCATGATCATCATCGGCGGCGTCGGCAGCATCCTGGGCTCGTTCCTCGGCGCGGCGTTCATCCTGCTGCTGCCGATCCTGCTCGACAACGTGCTGCCGCCGCTGGCCACGCTGCTGCACCTGCCGTTCACCAATGCCACCGTGTCGCATATCCAGCTGATGGTGTTCGGCGGGCTGATCGTGTTTTTCCTGATCGTGGAGCCGCACGGTCTGGCGCGGCTGTGGCAGATCGGCAAGGAGAAGCTGAGACTGTGGCCGTTCCCGCATTGAGGTGAGGGGTAATTCTTATAACGAGGAGACCGTCATGACGTTCGAGATTCGCAGGATGTGGCACACCGCGCTGGTACTGGGTACCGCCGCGGCATTGCTGGCCCCCGCCGGGGCGGCGCTCGCGCAGGCCAACGAGCAGTTCGTCGGGCTGCCCAGCTATCGCGTGGGCCCCTATGGCGCCAACGGACAGTCGTGGTATGGCGGCTTTGTCGACTACCTCAATTACGTGAACCTCAAGGATGGCGGCGTCAATGGCGTCAAGCTGTCGTGGGAAGAGTGCGAGACCGAGTACAACAACGCCAAGGGCGTGGAGTGCTACGAGCGCCTGAAGGCCAGGAACGCCACCACCCGGGGCACCGCCTACCATTCGATGTCCACCGGCATTTCGTACGCGCTGGTCGACAAGACGGCGGCGGACAAGGTGCCGCTGGTGATGATGGGCTATGGCCGCACCGATGCGGTGGACGGCTCGGTGTTTCCGTACGCGTTCCCGCTGGTGACGACGTACCAGATGCAGGTGTCGGCCATCGTCAAGTACCTGCAGTCCAAGAGTGGCGGTTCGCTGGCCGGCAAGAAGATCGTCTACCTGTATCACGACTCCGCCTATGGCAAGGAGCCGATCGTTGCGCTGCAGGCCGAGTCCCGGCTCAACAAGTTCAACCTGGTCGAGATTCCGGTCGCGCATCCCGGTAACGAGCAGGGCGCGCAATGGCTCAAGATCCGCCAGGAGAACCCTGACTACGTGATTTTCTGGGGCTGGGGCGTGATGAACCAGACCGCGCTCAAGGCGGCGCAGAAGGTCGGCTTCTCGCGCGACAAGATGATTGGTTCGTGGTGGGCCGGCTCCGAGGAGGATACCGTTCCCGCCGGCGACGCCGCCAAGGGCTATATGAGCGCCACGTGGAATGTGGCGGGCAAGAACGTGCCGCTGATCGCCGATATCGACAAGGTGGTGTACGGCGCCGGCAAGGGCAATATGCAGGATCGCAACAAGGTTGGCTCGGTGCTCTACAACCGCGGCGTGTCGGCGGCGGTGGTCACGGTGGAAGCCATCCGCGTGGCGCAGGACAAGTTCGGCAAGGGCAAGGTCATGTCGGGCGAGCAGATGCGCTGGGCGTTCGAGAACCTCAACCTGACCAACGCACGCCTGCAGCAGCTCGGTGCCACCGGCCTGCTGCCCGAGATCAAGACCTCGTGCGAGAACCACGAGGGCTCGGGCAAGGTCAAGATCCAGCAGTGGGACGGCAGCAAGTGGGTGGTGGTGTCGGACTGGATCGAGGGCAACAAGAACCTGATCCACCCGCTGTTCAAGGCCACCGCGGCGCAGTACGCCAAGGAGAAGGGCATCACCCCGGGCTGCTCGAAGTATTGAGCCGGTACCGGGCCCGAGCGCCCTGACGTCGACCTGGAACCCGCACCCTAACGCGCCATGCTTACCGTCAACAATATCGAGGTCATCTACGACCACGTCATTCTCGTGCTCAAGGGCGTCTCGCTCGAGGTGCCCGAGGGCCGGATCGTGGCGCTGCTGGGTGCCAACGGCGCCGGCAAGACCACCACGCTCAAGGCGATATCGAACCTGCTGCATGCCGAACGCGGCGACGTCACCAAGGGTTCGATCTCGTACCGCGGCGACCGGGTCGACCAGCTCACGCCCAACGACCTCGTGCGCCGGGGCGTGATCCAGGTGATGGAAGGCCGTCACTGCTTTGCCCACCTGACCGTGGAGGAGAACCTGCTGACCGGCGCCTATACGCGCGGGCTGTCGCGTGCCGACACGCGCGACGAACTCGAGAAGATCTACGGCTACTTTCCGCGCCTGAAAACGCGGCGCAAGTCGCAGGCCGGCTACACCTCGGGCGGCGAGCAGCAGATGTGCGCGATCGGCCGGGCGATGATGGCCAAGCCCGCGATGATCCTGCTGGACGAGCCGTCGATGGGCCTGGCGCCGCAGATCGTCGAGGAGATCTTCGAGATCGTGCGCGATCTCAATTCGCGCGAGCGCGTGAGCTTTCTGCTGGCCGAGCAGAACACCATGGTCGCGCTGCGCTATGCCGACTATGGCTACATCCTGGAGAACGGCCGCGTGGTGATGGATGGCGATGCCGCGTCGCTGCGCACCAACGAGGACGTCAAGGAGTTCTATCTCGGCGTGGCCGCCAGCGATGCGGAAGGCGGCGCGCGCAAATCGTTCCGCGACGTCAAGAGCTACCGCCGCCGCAAGCGCTGGCTGGCATGAGGGAGTCCGCCATGTCGACCGCTACCTCCACATCCACCGCCGGGACTGCCGTCGACGCCCCTTCCGACGCATCGTTCGGCGCCCATTTCGACGCCCTGGAGACCCGCGCACCCGAGGTCCGCGAACACGCCCTGCTGGCCGCGCTGTCGCGGCAGGTGGCCCATGCGCGCAAGCATGCGCCGTACTTTGCCGACGTGCTGGCCGGCATCGATCCGCGCGCGGTGGACTCGCGCGCCGCGCTGGCCGCGCTACCGGTCACGCGCAAGTCGGAGCTGACCGCACGCCAGCGCGCCGTGCCGCCGCTCGGCGGCCTCAATGCCACCCCGGTGGGCGGCCTGCGGCACCTGTTCCAGTCGCCGGGCCCGATCCACGAACCCGATGGCCACGCCGGCGACTGGTGGCGCACGGCGCGGGCGATGTTCGCCGCCGGCTTCCGCAAGGGCGAGCTGGTCTACAACACGTTCTCGTATCACTTCACGCCGGCCGGCATGATGATGGAGACCGGCGCGCATCAGCTCGGCTGTTGCGTGTTCCCCGCCGGCGTGGGCCAGACCGAATCGCAGGTGCATGCACTGGCGGCGCTGCGGCCGTCGGCCTACACGGGAACCCCGTCGTTCCTCAAGCTGCTGCTCGAACGCGGCGAGGAAATGGGACTGCCGTGCGGCAGCCTGACCAAGGCGCTGGTCTCGGGCGAGGCCTGCCCGCCGCCGCTGCGCGCATGGCTGCAGGCGCGTGGCATTACCGCGCGCCAGATGTATGGCACGGCCGATGTCGGCCTGATCGCCTACGAGACCGAGGGCGGTGACGGTTGGGTGGTGGACGAAGGGGTACTCGTCGAGATCGTCGAGCCCGGCGGCACGCAGCCGATGCCCGCGGGCGAGACCGGCGAGGTGGTGGTGACCGTACTCGGCAATGGCGACTATCCGCTGATCCGCTTTGGCACCGGCGACCTGTCGGCCATCGTGGTGGATTCCGCGCAGCGGCCGAGCCCGTGCGGCCGTACCAATATCCGCCTCAAGGGCTGGCTCGGCCGTGCCGACCAGACCACCAAGGTCAAGGGCATGTTCGTGCATCCGGGCCAGGTGGCCGAGGTGGTACGGCGCCATCCCGAGATTCGCGCGGCACGGCTGGTGGTATCGGGCGCGGTCGGCGCCGACGTGATGACGCTGCATTGCGACGCCACGCATCATGACGATGCGCTGGCCACCGCCATCGGCACTTCCATGCGCGAGGTGCTGCGGTTGCGCGGCGAGGTGCGCTTTGTCGCGCCCGATTCGCTGCCGCAGGACGGCAAGTCGATCGAGGACGCGCGCCGCTACGACTAGGCGCGGCTGTCGTCGTGCGACGCCGTGGTGGCCGGGGCCGACGGTGTGGAAGGTGCGGAAGGTGCGGATGGTGCGGAAGGTGCGGAAGGTGCGGAGTGGGCGGACGGCGCGGCGGGCGCGGCGGGACGCGACGCGGACGGGTGGCGCGCCACCGGGCGCGTGGGCAGCCGCACCATCCAGATGCTGACACACAGCGCGCACGCGACCAGGGCAAGCGAGGCCAGCGGCCGCTCGCGCAGCAGCCAGGCCGTGGTGCCCATCGACACCCACATCATCGATAACGCCAGGATCTTGGCCCGCAGCGGAATCGCGCGGTACGTCTGCCAGTCGCGCACGAGCGGGCCAAAGCGTGGATGCGACAGCATCCAGGTGTGAAAGCGCTCGGAGCCGCGCGCAAAGCAGGCCGCCGCAAGCAGGATGAACGGCGTGGTCGGCAGCAAGGGCAGGAAGATGCCGATGATGCCGAGAATAAGGCTGATGGCGCCCAGGATGACCCAGAGCGCCCTGATGGTGCGGTGCGCGGGGCTACCGCGCGAGGGCCAACCGTTCTCTTGCGGCATCGTATTCGGTCTTCATGCGGGCGACGATCTCGCCCACGCTGGGGATGTCCCGGATCTGGCCCACGCCCTGGCCGGCGCCCCAGATGTCCTTCCAGGCCTTGGCCTTGGAACTGCCGCTCGAGAAGTCCATCTTGCTTTTGTCGGCCGCCGGCAGGTTGTCCGGATCGAGACCGGAATTCGCAATGCTCTCGCGAATGTAGTTACCGTGCACGCCCGTGAACAGATTGGTGTAGACGATGTCGGACGCGGCCGACTGCGTGATCGACTGCTTGTATTCGACGCTCGCATGCGCTTCCTGCGAGGCGATAAAGCGCGTGCCCACGTAGGCGAAGTCCGCGCCCATGGCCTGTGCGGCCAGCACCGCATCGCCGGTGGCGATGGCGCCCGACAGCGCGATCGGGCCGTCGAAGATCTTGCGTACCTCGCCCACCAGCGCGAACGGCGACAGCATGCCCGCATGGCCGCCGGCGCCGGCCGCCACCAGGATCAGGCCATCGACGCCGGCCTCGATCGCCTTCTCGGCATGGCGCAGGCTGATCACGTCATGCAGCACGATGCCGCCATAACTGTGCACGGCATCGATCATCTCCTTCACGGGCGCGCGCAGCGACGTGATGAAGATGGGCACCTTGTGTTCCACGCAGACCTTGACGTCGTGCTCCAGGCGCGCATTGGAGGCATGCACGATCTGGTTCACCGCGATCGGCCCCACCGGTTTGCCGGGGTTTGCCGCGCGGAACGCGGCGAGATCCTCCTGCATCTGCGTCAGCCATTCGCCGAGCAGTTCCGCCGGGCGCGCATTGAGCGCCGGAAACGAGCCGACGATACCGGCCTTGCACTGGGCCAGCACCAGCTCCGGATAGCTGACGATGAACATCGGCGAGGCAATGACCGGCAAGGTCAGGTGTTGCAGGATCGGTGGCAGGTGCTTGGCGGCGGGCATGGCGTCTCCTTTTAAAAGAACGATCGTTCGATTATAGGGAGTTTCGGGGTCGGACACGCTAGTGGGAGGAGTCTAGCAAGCGGCATGCGGTTTGACGCGCATAAAAAAATACCCCGCGAAACCGCGGGGCAATTACCACGAAGACTGATAAGAAGAGACGGTGGGGCACCTGCCAATGCCTTCACCGCGATACGAATCATAGTTCCTTTATATGACCGCCAGAAGACAGATTTGGCAATCTTTTGCCAATTCGTGTCATATTTTTTCCAATAGCAGTCCCTTGAGGTATTCGCCCTCGGGAAACGCGGCCGACATCGGGTGATCGGTGCCGGCCGACAGCCGGCGCAGGATGCGCGCATCGGCACGGGCGTCGGTGGCGGCGCCGGCCACGATCTTGTGGAACAGCTCCATGCCGATCGCGCCCGAGCACGAATACGTGAACAGCAGCCCGCCCGGTTGCAGCAGCTGCATGCCCACCAGGTTGATCTCCTTGTAGGCGCGCGCGGCCCGGTCGATATGCTGGGCGGACGGCGCGAACTTGGGCGGGTCCAGCACGATCAGGTCGAACTGCCGGCCTTGGGCGCGGAATTCGCGCAGCATCTTGAACACGTCCGCATCGAGCCACGTCGCGCGGGCTTCGTCAAAGCCATTCAGCCGCACATTGTTGGCCGCAATGCGCAGCGCCTCGCCCGAGGAGTCGATCGAGGTCACGGCGCTCGCGCCGCCCCGTAGCGCCGCGAGCGAGAAGCCGCCCGTGTAGCAGAAGCAGTTCAGCACCTCGCGGCCCTGCGCCAGGTCGCCCACCAGCTTGCGGTTGTCGCGCTGGTCCACGTAGAAGCCGGTCTTGTGGCCATTGCGCACGTCCACGTAATAGCGCACGCCGTGTTCCGTCACCGACAGCTCGGGATCGGGCTCGGCGCCGGCCAGCACGCCGGTCACCAGCGGCAGGCCTTCGCGCTCGCGCACGGCGGCGTCGGAGCGCTCGTACACGTTGGGGCAGCCGGTCTCCTTGACCAGCGCCTGCACGATCGCCGTCTTCCATTGCTCCACGCCGGCCGAGTTGAACTGGCAGACCAGCTGGCCGCGCTCGCCGCTGCCGTAGTAATCGACGATCAGGCCCGGCAGGCGATCCGATTCGCCAAACACGAGGCGCACCGCGTCGGTATCGCGTACCCATTGGCGACGATGTGCCAGGGCGGCCGCCACGCGGCGCTTGATCAGCGCGTGGTCGACCGGCTCGTTCTCGTCGAAGGTCCACACGCGTGCGCGGATCTGCGATTCGGGACTGTACGCGCCGCGCGCGAGAAAGCGCCCGTCCGCGGCCCGGATGGTCACCGTGGCGCCCGGTTCGCAACGGCCGCTGGTGCCGTCGATGCCGGAAGCATAGACCCACGGGTGGCGCCGGAGCAGGGACTTCTCCTTGCCCGGCTTGAGCGTGATCACATTCACTACAGCACCACCTTCACCATCGGATGCGAGCTGAGCGCGCGGTAGAGGTCGTCGAGCTGTTCGCGGCTGGTGGCCCGCACCGTCACGGTCAGGCCCAGGTAGTTGCCGTTGCGAGACGGGCGCATTTCCATCTTGCCGGCGTGGAATTCCGGATCGAAGCCCTGCACCACGATCACGATGGCTTCGGCAAAGCCGTCCTGCATCGCGCCCATGACCTTGATGGGAAAGTCGCTCGGATACTCGATCAGGGACTCGCGCGGCGTCACGCCTGCGTCCGCCGGATTGCCGGGGACCTGCTCGTCTTTCGGGTCGTTGCTCATGCTGTCTGTCCTTGCTTGTGCCTGGTTGCCCGCGTGCTTACTTGCGCTTGAACCAGAGACGGATGGTGTCCCACAGGCGGCCGAAGAAACCGGCCTCCGGCACTTCCTCCAGCGCCACCACCGGGAATTCGCCGACCTTGGTGGTACCGTCCATCAGCTTGACGGTGCCCACCTGCTGGCCCGCCGCGATCGGCGCCACCAGCAGTTCCTGGCGCTCCAGCACGGGCTTCAGGCGTCCGCCGGTGCCCTTGGGCACGGTCACGAAGGTCTCGTTGGCCACGCCGATCTTGATCGTGTTGCTGCGGCCCTTGTAGATGTCCGGCGTCGCCAGCACCTGGCCCTTGTCGTACAGGCGCAGCGTGTCGAAGAACTGGAAGCCGTAGTTGAGGATCTTCAGGCTTTCGGCGGTGCGGATCTGCTCGCTGGCGGTACCGATCACGATCGAGACCAGGCGGCGCGAGCCGTTCGGCACGTTGGCGAGCGGGCGCTTGGCCGACGAGATCAGGCAGTAGCCGGCGGACTTGGTGTGGCCGGTCTTCACGCCGTCGACGGTCGGGTCGATGTACAGCAGCCGGTTGCGGTTGGGCTGCCTGATCTTGTTATAGGTGAACTCCTTCTGCGAGTACATCGAGTAGTACTCGGGAAAGTCCTGGATCAGGCGCGTGGTCAGCGTGGCGAGGTCGACCGCGGTGGTGTAGTGGTCCGGGTCGGGAATGCCGTCGGTATTGGTGAAATGCGTGCCCTTCATGCCCATGCGCTGGGCTTCGTCGTTCATCATCTTGACGAAGCCAGCCTCGGAGCCGCCCACGGCTTCGGCCAGCGCCAGCGCCGCATCGTTGCCGGACTGCACGATCAGGCCCAGCAGCAGGTCCTGCACGCTCACCGGCTTGTTGGGCTCGATGAACATGCGCGACTCGTCGCTCTTCACCTTGGTCACCAGCGTGGTCGGCACCACGGTCTGCTCGAGCGTGAGGCGCTTCTCCTTGAGCGCGGCAAAGGCCAGGTATGCCGTCATCAGCTTGGTCAGCGAGGCCGGCTCGATGCGCATGTCGGCATTCTGCGAGGCAAGCGCCTGGCCGCTGGTCACGTCGTAGAGCATCCACGACTTGGCGGCAACCTGCGGCATCGGCACCACGCCCTGCGCGAGCGCGGTCAGCGGCGCGGTGGCCAGCGTGGCCGCCATGGCGACGGCGGCGGCGATGGGAGCGAAGTGCGGCATGGCTCTGTTCTGCATGTTGTCTTGTATCCGGCTAAAGAAGAGGAAGTCGCGGGACGGAGAACTCACCGGTCCCACGCGTTGACCACGAGCTGCTTGATCAGATGCAGCTTGCGGTGGAAGAAATGGTCGGCGCCCGGGATCACGATCACGGGCAGTTCCTGCGGGCGCGCCCAGTCGAACACGCTGGCGAGCGGCACGGTGTCGTCGAGCTCGCCGTGGATGACGATGGTGTCGGCCGGCACCTCGCACACTTCCCAGCGGCTTGCGGCGGTACCGACCAGCACCAGGCGCTGGGCCGGCGTGCCGGCCTCGGCCAGGCGCCGCGCCACATGCGTGGTCACGAAGCTGCCGAACGAGAAGCCGCCCAGCGCCAGCGGCAGCGTGGCGACGTCGGGCGACCACGCGGTCTGGTGCCGCATCCAGTCGATCACGGCCAGCTGGTCGTCCTGTTCGCCGATGCCCTTGTCATGCTCGCCGGCGGTACCGCCCACGCCGCGGAAATTGGGCCGCACGGCGGCGTAGCCGAGTGCCACGAAGGTGCGCGCCAGCGTCTGCGCCACCTTGTTGTCCTTGGTGCCGGCAAACAGCGGATGCGGATGCGAGACCAGCGCGAGGCCACGCACGGGGGCGTTCTGCGGGAGGTCGACGGAGATATCGATGGCACCGACGGGGCCGGCGATCGAAAGTACCTGGGTGTGCGCGTTCATGGTGGCGGCAGGATGGAGTGCGTCTGGACGGCTCGGGGAACGACTACGGCGATGGGGACGGCAATAACGGCGGGTGCGGCAACGTGGTCAACGCGGTACGGCAACGCGGTACGGCAACGGGGTACGGCAACGCGGTACGGCAACTATCCCGGCGCCGGCCCCGACATCAATGTCCAGGCCCGCCGCCGGCGCCTGCGCGTCAGCGATCGATCATCAGCCGTTCGACCGGTTTGCCGTGCACGAGATGGCTGTCGATGATCTCGTCGATGTCCTGCTCGTCGACGAACGTGTACCAGACGGCCTCGGGGTAGACCACCAGCACCGGTCCAAGTTCACAGCGGTCCAGGCAGCCGGCCTTGTTGATCCGCACGCGGCCTTCGCCCGAGATGCCGAGCGCCTTGCAGCGCTTCTTGGCGTACTCCTGCATCGCCTGGGCATTGTGCGCGGCGCAGCAGGCCCGGCCGTCGTCGCGCTGGTTGAGGCAGAAGAAGACGTGGTGTTGGTAGTAGCTGCTCATGCGAGTGATGGAGATCGGGGCGGTGTGCCAGACGCCAGCGCCGCGGCCGCGGCCGCGCCGGACAGCGCCAGATGGCTATGACGTTGCGGGCATCCGGTGCAACCTTGGGATTATACGTGCACGCAAGCCCCGTTCCCCCCCCGGTTCTGCCCACGTTCGCCGTGGCTGGCCCCGGGTGGGGCCCTCCTTGGGCCCTCCTTGGGCCCTCGTTAGGCCCGTGTCGGGCGCGGGTACGCCGCCGGGTTCGCCCCGGGCTGCTGCCCCGCTACCCGGCCCGGATTTCCGGAAAGCGCCGCCGGCATGCCGCGCCGAAGGTCGCGCGTGTGACGTCACCTGCGCCCGCAGGGCCGCCGGAGGTGACCTGGGCCACGCCCATGCGTCCGGAACTCTGGAGTCCGCCCGTCCGGATTTCCGGAATCCCGGAGCCTTCCGGCGGCCGCGATTCCGGTCTTTCAATCAAATCAAGGCCTTATCCGACCCACCAGGTCTGGCACGGCGGTTGCAAATCGTTACACAGACGCGTCGCAAGGCCTTGAGGCGCGCGCAAATCGGGCGCCCCCAAACCAGGCACCCGTCACGGTCACAATACCGAGGACGACAATCATGAGGAAACCCTTTTACAAGATCCTGTACGTGCAGGTGCTGTTCGCGATCATCGTCGGCATCGTGCTGGGCCATTACTGGCCGAGCACCGGTGTCGAGATGAAACCGCTCGGCGATGCATTCATCAAGCTGATCAAGATGATCATCGGGCCGATCATCTTCTGTACCGTGGTGTCCGGCATTGCCGGCATGCGGGATATGAAGAAGGTAGGCCGCGTGGGCGGCAAGGCACTGCTCTATTTCGAGATCGTGTCGACCTTTGCCCTGCTGATCGGCCTGTTTGCGGCGCACCTGCTCAAGCCGGGCGTCGGCTTCAATATCGATCCCGCCACGCTCGACACCAAGTCGATCTCGCAATACGTGTCGAAGGCACACGGCGCGAGCACGGTCGAATTCCTGATGCACATCATCCCGGACACGATCTTCAGCGCGTTCGCGCAGGGTGAAATCCTGCAGATCCTGCTGGTGTCGCTGCTGTTCGGTTCGGCTCTCGCGGTGGTCGGCGACCGGGCGCGCGTGATCCACGAGATGGTGGATCAGGTGTCGAAGGTGTTCTTCCATATCGTCCACGTGATCACCAAGGTGGCACCGCTGGGCGCGTTCGGCGCGATGGCCTTCACCATCGGCAAGTACGGCCTGGCCTCGCTGATCCCGCTGCTCAAGCTGATCGGCACGTTCTACTTCACGGCGATCGTGTTCGTGCTGGTCGTGCTGGGCTCCATCGCCCGCGCCACCGGCTTCTCGATCGTGCGCTTTATCTCGTACATCAAGGAAGAGCTGCTGATCGTGCTGGGGACGAGCTCGTCCGAAGCCGCGCTGCCGCACCTGATGGAAAAGATGGAACGCCTCGGCTGCTCCAAGTCGGTGGTGGGCCTGGTGGTGCCGACCGGATACTCGTTCAACCTGGACGGTACCAACATCTACATGACGCTGGCCGTGCTGTTTATCGCGCAGGCCACCGGCATCGAGCTGTCGATCCTGCAGCAGCTGACCATCCTCGCGGTGGCGATGCTCACGTCCAAGGGCGCGAGCGGGGTGACCGGCTCGGGCTTCATCACGCTGGCGGCAACGCTGGCCGTGGTGCCCGATATTCCGGTGGCGGGCATGGTGCTGATCCTGGGCATCGACCGCTTCATGAGCGAATGCCGCGCGCTGACCAATATCATCGGCAATGGCGTGGCAACCGTGGTGGTGTCGGGCTGGGAACGCGAGCTCGACCGGGCGCGCCTGAGTCGCGTGCTGCGTGGCGAAGATGACACCGTCGGGCTCGCCGACGCCGGTCAAGGCGCACGCTGACGTGTCGCACGGGGCGCGCGGCGTGCCATTGGGCAGCGCGCCGGGCCACCCGCCGGACGACACCGCATCTCCCGCTGGCGCCCGCCGCCAGCGGGTATCATCGGCGCGAGATCCCCTGCGCGCGCCGATGCCTCATTCCGACGACTTCCTGGCTGTCCACGACCCTGCCGCCTCCCGCGTCGCGCACGCGCCGGATGGACCGGGCGCCATGTCGCGCTGGTGGGGCTTTGCCGCCGTGCTGGCGGCCGGCCTGCTGGTGCTGTGCGCGCTGACCTGGATGTTGTCGGTGCAGCGCGGCATTGCCGGCCTGCAGCAGTCCACCGCGACCCGCGCCGACCGCTATGCGGCCACGCTGGAAAGCACCCTCGACCGCTATGAGTTCCTGCCCGCGCTGGTATCGCTGCATCCGTTCGTACGCGGCCTGCTGCATGCGCCGGACGATCGCGCGCGCATCGATGCCGCCAACGACTACCTGACCGACGTCAATCGCCGTGCCCACGCCTCGGCTACCTACGTGATCGCCGCCAACGGCATCGCGCTGGCGGCCAGCAACCATGGCGAGCCGGGCAGCTTTGTCGGCACTGACTACCGTTTTCGCCCGTATTTCCAGATGGCCTCGCGCGGCGAGATGGGCCGCTTCTACGCCATCGGCGTGACCAGCGACGAGCCCGGCTACTACATCGCGCAGCCCGTGATGGAGGGCGGCAAGGTAATCGGCGTGACGGTCGTCAAGCTCAACCTCGAGTGGTTCCAGCGCGCCGGCGGCGGCAGTGCCGAGCCGCTGATGGTCAGCGACGACCATGGCGTGATCTTCCTGTCCTCGGTGCCGGCGTGGCAGTACCGCACGTTGCGGCCGCTGCCGCCGGCGCTGCAGTCGGAGCTGCACAAGACCCGCCAGTACCACGACAAGGACGTGACGCCGCTGCCGCTGGAGCCGCTGACGTCGCCCATCACCCACTGGCTCGCCGACACCACGCTGGTCGATGGCGCGCGGCTGGTGCGGGTCGGGGCCGACGGTGCCAACCGCGTCGAGGCCCCGGACGGCATCGATGGCGAGACCGGCCGCCTTGAAGACAACCCCGACGACCGCGGCGGCCGCTTTCTCGAAATCAGCCGCAGCGTCGGCCCGGCCGGCTGGACCATGCAGGTGATGGCGCCGCTGGAGCCGGTGCTCGCCAACGCGCGCAACGCCACCATCGGCGCGGCGCTCGCCTATGCCTGCGTGTGCCTGCTGCTGGTCAACCTGCGCCAGCGCCGCCAGCGCGCGCGCGACATGCAGTACAGCCGCCGCCTGCTGGAAGCCGCCTACGACGAGCTGGAGCGGCGCGTGGAAGCGCGGACCGCGGACCTGATGGCGATCAACGAGCAGCTCGAGGCCGAAGTGGCCGAGCGCACGCGCGCCGAGAAGGAATTGCGCTCGACCCAGGACGAACTCGTGCAGGCCAGCAAGCTTGCCGCGCTGGGGCAGATGGCGGCTGGCATCACGCACGAACTCAACCAGCCGCTCGCCGCGCTGCGTACGTTTTCCGATAACACGCGCGTGCTGCTGGAGCGCGGCCAGCTCGATGCCGCCACCGGCAACCTGGCGGCGATTGCCGATCTGACCGAGCGCATGGGCAAGATCACCGGGCAGCTCAAGCTGTTTGCCGGCAAGGCGCGCCCGCGCCGCCATGCGGTGCGCGTGCGTGCGGCCATCGACCACGTGCTGGCGCTGATGGCGCCGCGCACCGGCGGCACCGCGATCGAGGTGCAGGGCCTGGCCGATCCCGGCATCGCGGTGTGGGCCGATGAACTCAAGCTCGAACAGGTACTGCTGAACCTGATCGGCAATGCACTCGATGCCATCGCGGCGGCGCAGGTGGCCGGACGCATCGTGGTGAACGTCGGCGCCGACGAGCACGCCGTGACGGTCACGGTGCGCGACAATGGCGGGGGCATCGCGCCCGAGGCCTTGCCGCGGCTGTTCGAACCGTTCTTCACGACCAAGGAGATCGGCCAGGGACTCGGGCTGGGGCTGGCGATCTCGTCGTCGATCGTGCGCGAGTTCGCCGGACAGCTGGCGGCGCGCAATACCGGCGACGGCGCAGAGTTCGTGGTGACCTTGCAGCGGGCCCGCCAGCCCGTCGATGCCTGATACTCCCGCGGACATCCCACAGACACAGACACAGAACAGCGAAGGCAGGAAGGAAACGATGCAAGACGGTATGCGGGTGCTCTTCGTCGAGGATGAACCGCTGGTGCGGCAGGCCACCGCGCAGAGCCTGGAGCTGGCCGGTTTTTCGGTACTGGCGCTGCCGTCGGCCGAGGCCGCCATGCCGCACCTGTCGCCGGTGTTCCCGGGCGTGCTGGTCACCGATGTGCGGCTGTCCGGCGCGAGCGGGCTCGACCTGCTCCATCATTGCCGCAACGTGGCGCCCGGTGTGCCGGTCATCCTGGTGACCGGCCATGGCGATATCACCATGGCCGTGCAGGCCATGCGCGAAGGCGCGTACGACTTTATCGAGAAGCCGTTCGGCGCCGACCGCCTGACCGACACCGTGCGCCGCGCGCTGGAGCGGCGCGCGCTGGAGCTCGAAAACCTTGCGCTGCGGCGCGAACTGGCCGGACCCGCCGCGGGCACGCGCATCATCGGCCGCTCGCCGGCCATCGAGCACGTGCGCGCGCTGGTGGCCAATGTGGCGGCCACCGACGTGCCGGTGATGATCAACGGCGAGACCGGCACCGGCAAGGAACTGGTCGCGCGCAGCCTGCATGCGCTGTCGACGCGTGCCGACGCGCCCTTTATCGCGCTCAATTGCGGCGCGGTGCCGGAAGCCATCTTCGAGAGCGAGATGTTCGGCCACGAGGCCGGCGCCTTCACCGGCGCGGGCAAGCGCCGGGTCGGCAAGCTCGAACACGCGTCGGGCGGCACGCTGTTTCTGGACGAAATCGAATCGATGCCGCTGGCGCTGCAGGTCAAGCTGCTGCGCGTGCTGCAGGAAGGTACGCTCGAGCGGCTCGGCTCCAACACCTCGGTCAAGATCGACGTGCGCATCGTCGCCGCGGCCAAGGGCGATATGGAGGCGCTGGTGGCGCAGGGCGCGTTCCGCCAGGATCTGCTATATCGCCTCAATGTGGTGACCATTCCGCTGCCGCCGCTGCGCGAACGGCGCGAGGACATCGTGCCGCTGTTCGAACACTTCACGCTGGTGGCCGCCGTGCGCTACCAGCGCCCCGCGCCAATGCTCTCGGAAATGCAGCGCCAGGCACTGATGCAGCGGCCGTGGCCCGGCAACGTGCGCGAACTGCGCAATGCGGCCGAGCGCCTGGTCCTCGGTGTGCCCGAGGGCGGCCAGGCCAGGCCGGAGGCTCACGACGAATCGACCCCGCTGCGCGAGCGCATGGAACACTACGAGCGCGCGGTCATCGCCGACGTGCTGGCGCGCACCGGCGGCGCGGTCAGCCAGGCGGCCGACCTGCTCCAGGTGGGCAAGGCCACGCTGTACGACAAGATCAAGCGGTACGGGCTGTAGGGCAGCTTTTTCCTGTCCCGTCCCCGCTCCTGCTGTACATCTGCAACGGGAGAGGGGCGTTTTCGCGTGACCTCCGCCGATTGGCTGCGCACCAACCTTGCTACACTGGCCCCCTTTTTCCCGCGGCCTGGCCCTGCGCCAGACCCTACGCCAGAGCCCACGCCAGCCATGTCCGCCGTCACCCCCACCGCCACCGCCACCGTCGCCGAGATCGACGGCCATCACCTGACCCCCGCCGCCGTCGCCGCCGTGGCGCTCGGCCAACGCAGCGCGCAGGTGCCTGGCGCCGTGCTCGACAAGGTCGGCGAAGCCCGCGCCCGCTTCGAGCAGGTGGTGGCGGCCAATGTGCCGATCTACGGGGTCTCCACCGGCTTTGGCGAACTCGTGCACAACTGGGTCGATATCGAGCACGGCCGCGCGCTGCAGGAAAACCTGCTGCGCAGCCACTGTGCCGGCGTGGGCCCGCTGTTCTCGCGCGACGAAGTGCGCGCGATGATGGTGGCGCGCGCCAATGCGCTCTCGCGCGGATATTCGGCGGTGCGGCCGCTCGTGATCGAGCAGTTGCTGCGTTATCTGGAGGCCGGCATCACGCCCGCCGTGCCGCAGATCGGTTCGCTTGGCGCCAGCGGCGATCTGGCACCGCTGTCGCATGTGGCCATCACGCTGATCGGCGAGGGCAAGGTCCTGACCGCCGACGGCGGCACGGCGCCCACCGCCGACGTCTTGCGCGAGCATGGCATCGCGCCGATCACGCTGTCGTACAAGGAAGGGCTCGCGCTGATCAACGGCACCTCGGCCATGACCGGCGTGTCGTGCCTGTTGCTGGAGCGCCTGCGCGCGCAGGTCACGCAGGCCGAGATCATCGCCGCGCTGGCGGTGGAAGGACTGTCGGCCTCGGCGGACGCGTTCATGACGCATGGCCACGATATCGCCAAGCCGCACCCGGGCCAGATCCGCTCCGCCGCCAACCTGCGCGCGCTGCTCGCCGACTCCGGGCGCCTGGCCGGGCACGGCGAACTGTCGGCCGAGATGAAAACGCGCGCCGGCGAGGAGAAGAACACCGGTACCGGCGTGTTTATCCAGAAGGCCTATACGTTGCGCTGCATTCCGCAGGTGCTGGGGGCCGTGCGCGATACGCTCGACCACTGCACCACGGTGGTCGCGCGCGAACTCAACTCGTCCAATGACAATCCGCTGTTCTTCGACGATGGCGCGCTGTTCCACGGCGGCAACTTCCATGGCCAGCAGGTGGCCTTTGCCATGGACTTCCTGGCCATCGCCGCCACGCAGCTCGGCGTGCTGTCGGAACGCCGTCTGAACCGCCTGCTGAGCCCACACCTGAACAACCAGTTGCCCGCGTTCCTGGCGGCCGCCAACGAAGGCCTGTCGTGCGGGTTTGCCGGCGCGCAGTATCCGGCCACGGCGCTGATCGCCGAGAACCGCACCATCTGCAGCCCCGCCAGCATCCAGAGCGTGCCGTCCAACGGCGACAACCAGGATGTGGTCAGCATGGGACTGATCGCGGCGCGCAATGCGCGGCGCATTCTCGACAACAACCAGTACATCCTCGCGCTCGAACTGATGGCAGGGTGCCAGGCGGCCGAACTGGCCGGTGCCGTGGAGCAGCTGTCACCGGCGGGCCGCGCCGTGTTCGCGTTCGTGCGCAAGCACGTGGCGTTCCTGGCGATGGATCGCTATATGACCGACGATATCGAGACGCTTGCGGCGCTGCTGCGCGAGGGGGCGCTGGTCGAGGCCGTGCGCGCCGCCGGGATCGAGCTGGCCTGAACGCGAGCGCGGCGCGCGGCTACTTCCACATGCCGCGCATGCGGCTGGCGAGGTCGATCTGCGGCAGCGGCGCCTTGGCCGGTGCATCGCCGGGCATCGGCGGCGGCGGCCATGCGCGACTGTAGAAGTTGGGCATCACCCGATTCGGCAGAAAGCGCGTGCGCGACGCGTAGACGTGCCGGTCGCCAAAGCCGGCCTGCTGGTGCACATAGAAGCGTTGCGGCACCACGATATCGAGATGATCCTTCGCGCGCGTCATCGCCACGTACAACAGGCGGCGCTCTTCCTCGATTTCCTCGGTAGTCCCGGTCGCCAGATCGGACGGCATGCAGCCGTCCACCGCATTGAGCACGTACACGGCCTTCCATTCCTGCCCCTTGGCCGAATGGATGGTCGACAGGATCAGGTAATCCTCGTCGCGCAACGGCACGCCCGACTCGTCGCTCGACGCGCTGGGCGGATCGAGCGTGAGTTCGGTCAGGAAGCGTTCGCGCGAGGCATAGGTCGCGGCGATGCGCTCGAGCTGCTGCAGATCGGCCTGGCGCGCGGCCGCGTCGTCGTGGATGCGGTCCAGGTGCGGCAGATACCAGGCCACGGCCGCCTCGAACTCGGACGGCCAGGGCGAGGCCGGCGCCATCAACGCCTGGGCCAGCCCGAGCAGATCTGCCCATGCCGGCACGGCGGCCGGCGGCGGCTCGAACGCATGCAACGCGTCGAGTGGCGCCATCGCGCCTTCCAGTCCATCGAGTACGCGCGCGGCGGTCTTCGGGCCGATGCCCGGCAGCAACTGCAACGTGCGGAAGCCGGCCATGCGGTCGCGCGGATTCTCCAGCCAGCGCAATACCGCCATCACGTCCTTGACGTGCGTCGATTCCAGAAACTTCAGGCCGCCGAACTTCACGAACGGAATATTGCGGCGGGCCAGCTCGATCTCCACCTGGGCGCTGTGGTCGGCGGCGCGGAACAGCACGGCCTGCGCCATCAGCGCCAGCCCCGCTTCGCGGCGCGCGAGCACCTGCTCCACCACAAAGCGCGCCTGGTCGGCTTCATCGTTGACCACCACCACGCCCGGCTTCTCGGCCGACTCGCGCTCGGACCACAGGTCCTTGGTGAAGCGCTCGGCCGCGAGGCCGATCACGGCATTGGCCGCGGCGAGGATCGGCTGCGTCGAGCGATAGTTCTGCGAGAGCGTGACGTGGTGCGCGCGCGGGCTGAAGTGCGCGGGGAAATCGAGGATATTGCGCACGGTGGCGCCGCGGAATGCATAGATCGACTGCGCGTCGTCACCCACCACGGTCAGGCCGCGGCCGTCGGGCTTGAGGGCCAGCAGGATCGATGCCTGCAGCGCGTTGGTGTCCTGGTATTCGTCCACCAGCACGTGGTCGAAGCGCGCGCCCATGTCCTGTGCCAGCGCGGGCTCCTGGAGCGATTGCGCCCAGTAGAGCAGCAGGTCGTCGTAGTCGAGTACCTGCTGTTTCTGCTTGGCTTCCACATAACCGGCAAACAGGCCCTTGAGCGCGTCCGCCCACATCGCATAGCGCGGAAACTGGGTCTTCAGCACCACCTCCAGCGGCAACTGCGTGTTGACCACGCGCGAATAGATCGCCAGGCAGGTTTCCTTGCGCGGAAAGCGCGAGGTCTGCTCCGAGAGCCCCAGGTCGTGCCGAACCACGTGCATCAGGTCGGCGGCGTCGCCGCGGTCGCTGATGGTGAACGACGGCGACAGGCCGAGCGTCTCGGCATACTCGCGCAGCAGTCGCGCGCCAATTGCGTGGAAGGTGCCGGACCATTGCAGCGCGGCGCGGCCGGCACCGCTGTGCGTGCCCAGGGCCTGGTCGACGATGCGTTCGACGCGCCGGCCCATTTCCGCGGCCGCGCGGCGCGAGAAGGTCAGCAGCAGGATGCGGCGTGGATCGGCGCCGCCCAGCACCAGGTGTGCGACCCGATGGGCGAGCGTATTGGTCTTGCCAGACCCCGCGCCGGCGATGATCAGCAGCGGCGCATCGCCGGCGTGCTCGACGGCGGCCCGCTGTTCCGGGTTGAGCCGGGCGAGATAGGCAGGCGCGTCGTCGACGCCACGGCTGGCACCGGTGCCGGGTGCGACATCCGCGGCGCCATCGGTGGTGACATCGGTGGTGACACCGGTGGTGACATCGGTGGTGACATCGGCGGTGACAGGGTTGGCGACCGCCGGATCGGCGGCAGTGCCGGGAGCGAGATCGAGGGACACGGGCAGGGCGGCGAAAATTCTGGCGCCCACTGTATAGGCATACAGCGTCCGCGCGCAAGCAAGGTGCGGCCGCACAACAAAAAAGGTGCCGCATGGGCACCTTTTCCGAGGTTTTTTCCGCTCCTGGCGGTGGTCAGGGTCCGGTGGGATCAGGCCGCCAGCGCACCGTCGAGCAGCTTGTGGAGCGCATCCCACTCCGGCTCGCCCACATAACGCTTGAGGATCTTGCCGTCCTTGCCAATCACGAACGTGGTCGGGGTCAGCTGGACGTTGCCGAACGCCTTGGCCGCGGTGCCGTCGGAATCCATGGCCACCTTGAACGGCAGTTCGCGCGTCCTGGCGTAGTTCATCACGTACATCGGCGGGTCGTAGTCCATGGCCACCGCCACAAACTCCAGGCCCTTGTCCTTGTACTGCTGGTACGTGCGGACCATTTCCGGCATTTCCTTCACGCACGTCGTGCAGCTGGTGGCCCAGAAATTGAGGATATAGACCTTGCCCTTGAGGTCGGTCGTGCTGACCTTGTCGCCGGACAGCAGCGTGAACGTGGCCGGCGGGGCCGCGTTGGCCGGCGACATGGCGCGGTAGCCGAACCAGCCGAGCACGGCGAGGATGACCACGGCGGCGAGGATGACCGGCAGACGCCGGCCGCTGGCGCCGGTCGAGGGGGGAGCGGAAGTCGACATGGTGATGCAGTTCCGAGAGGGGGAAGGGCCGATGGAGGCGGCCCGTAACGCGCTTATTCTACTGCCGCCGGCTGTGGCGTGGGGCGCGCCGCCCGTGCGCTGCCCGCATGCGGCAATTTGCCGCAATGACACGGGCATACGCTGCAAATGGGGTGGGAACTGTCATGGGAGCGCGGTGGGAGCGCGGTGGGAACGGCACGCCGGTCCGCGCGACGAGCTGCCAGATGCGGAGTGCCACGGGCTCCGGCAGACGCATGCCGCTGCTTCAGCGCGCCGCGGCGATTTTCTCGCGCGCCGCGTCCAGCGCCTGTTCCAGGTAGGCGCCGTAGAAGTCGGGCTGCATGCCAAGCAGCGGCTTGACCACGCTGCGGCCGCTGCGGTCGAGGAACAGCACGGTGGGTGCCATGGTGACGTTATGCGCGCGGGCCCAGGCGCGCGCGGTGGTCATGCTGCCGTCGACATCGCGCAAGGGGGTGTCGGCGGTCATATCCACCTCATGCACGGTCATCTCGCCGGCCGCTGCCTGCGGCGCGAGATAGTTGCGGCGCACGGTCTCGCAGTAGCTGCAGCCCGGCAGGCTGACCAGGACCACGAGCGGCCCACCCGTCCTGGCGGCGGCAGCGGTCTGGGCCGGCAGGTCGGTCATGGGCGGCAGATGGCCGGCCGGCGAGGCGGCAAGCACGGCGCCCGCGGCTGGCCAGGCGGCAGTGCCGGCGGCCAGCGCGCGGAACCAGTGCGTGGGCTGGAGCGTGGGCCGGAGCATGAACCGGAGCATGAACCGGAGCTTCGGGGGGCGGCAGACAGGCATGGGCGTCGGGCGGAATGGAAAGCGGCGATTTCATCTGCGCAAGCAGCGGCGCAGGCGTTCCCGGATAATAGCGACTTGCGCCATCCGGCGCTGCTCGCTTCCGCACCAAACATCGACGGCATGCCAACCACGCACCGCCTCCGTCCCGTGGCCCCGACCGCCAGGACCGGCCGCACCGCCAGGACCGCCCACGTCACGAGGATCGCCCTCACCGCGGCGAGGCTGGCGCTTGCCGCGCTCCTCCCGGCGTTCCTTGCCGCCTGTTCGCCGCGCTATGACTGGCGTACCACGCTGTCCAGCGAAGGGGCCTACGCGGCGCTCTATCCCGGCAAGCCGACCAGCGCCGCGCGCGAGGTGGCAATCGCCGGGCGCAAGCTGCCGATGACCATGGAAGCCGCGCGCATCGACGACACGCTGTTCGCGGTAGGCGTGGTCACGCTGCCAGAGGACGACGCGGCACTGCGCAAGGAGGCGCTGGCGTCGATGCAGTCCGGACTGATGGCCAATCTCGGCACCCACCCGGACGCGCCCGTACGCACGCGCACGGTGACGATCATGTCGGCTGGCCAGCCGGCGGTCGCGCTCGACGCGGTCGAGGTCCAGGTGGCCGGCATCTCGCCGCAGGACCAGTCGCCGCGCCGCCTGACCGCGCGGCTGGTGGCGTCGGGCAGGCATGTGTACCAGGCCGTGGTGCTGGAAGCCGGCGATGCCGCGCGCGACCTGCGCCAGGCCGAGCAGGTCGAGCAGTTCCTGACCGGCTTTCACCCGTATTGAGTCAATCGAATCTTCATAGAGGAGCTGCAAGTGCGTTGGGAAGTCTGGATTGCCTATTTCGCGGCCTGCTGGGTCATCGCGGTCTCGCCCGGGTCGGGTGCGGTGCTGTCGATGAGCCATGGCCTGTCCTACGGCGTGCGCCGCGCCACCACCACCATCCTGGGCCTGCAGGTCGGCCTGATCACGGTGCTGCTGATCGCCGGCGGCGGCCTCGGCGCGCTGCTGCTGGCGTCCGAGACCGCCTTCCTCGTGGTCAAGACCGTGGGCGCGCTCTACCTGATCTACCTCGGCATCCAGCAATGGCGCGCGAAGGTCGAGACCACGGGCGGTGCGAGCGGGGCGGCCGCCAGCGCCGACGGCAGCGGCGGCGGCAGCGGTGACGTCGTGGGCGGCATCGCGCGCGCGCCGCAAATGAGCGGCCGGCGCCGGTTTGCCACCGGGGTGCTGACCAACGCGACCAATCCCAAGGGCATCGTGTTCATGGTGGCGGTCCTGCCGCAATTCATCGATACCTCGCACGCCGTGGCACCGCAGCTCGCGATTCTGGCGCTGACCATGTCGGCAGTGGATATCGTCGTCATGCACGGCTACGCGCTGCTGGCCTCGCGCATGCAGGGCCTGTTCCGCAACGCGCGGGCCCTGCGGTGGCAGAACCGCTTCTTCGGCGGCGTCCTGATGGCGGTCGGCACCGCGCTGTTTTTCGTGCGCCGCCACCACGCCTGACCGTTGCACGGGTGGCGAAGGCTGCCCCGGTTTGCTTCAATGAGGAAAGACAAGGTTGCCAGGAGCGCCCGATGCGCAACGTCTTTCCTCTCCAGATTTCCCTCCACGCCCACCGCGAGCCCACGCCCGAGCCGCCGCCGCCCGGCGTGCCGCCCGACCTGCCGCCGATCGAGGAACCGCCGCCGCCGCCGGTGGAGCCGCCCGTGGCCGGTAACACGGAAAACAGGCGCTAGCCTGTATCAGCAACGGTCATATCACCGCTCCGGTCCCCGCAACGCGCGCCGATACTGGATCGCTTCGGCCACGTGTGCCAGGCCCAGGGTCTCGGCGCCGTCGAGGTCGGCGATGGTGCGCGCCACCTTCAGCACGCGGAAGTAGGCGCGCGCCGACCACGCCAGCTTGTGCATGGCGCCGCGCACCAGTGTCTGCGCCGCGTGGTCGAGCGGACAGTGGTTGTCGATCTCGCGCCCGGCCAGCTCGCTGTTGGGTTTGCCCTGTCGCGCCAGCTGGCGCTCGCGTGCCTGCAGCGCGCGCAGGCGCACCGGTTCGCTGGCCTCGCCTGGCGGGCCGTCGAGCATTTCGTCCTGGGATTGCGCGGGCACCTCGATCTGCAGGTCGATGCGGTCGAGCAGCGGGCCCGAGATGCGCGACTGATAGCGGCGGATCTGGTCGGGCGTGCAGCGGCAGGCCCGGTCCGGATGCCCGAGGTAGCCGCACGGGCACGGGTTCATTGCGGCGACGAACTGGAAGCGTGCGGGAAAGTCCGCCTGCGCGGCCGCGCGCGAGATCGTGATGCGGCCGGTTTCGAGCGGTTCGCGCAGGACTTCCAGTACGCGCCGCTGGAACTCCGGGAGCTCGTCGAGAAACAGCACACCGTGATGGGCCAGCGAAATCTCGCCGGGACGCGGATTGCCGCCGCCGCCCACGAGCGCCGGTGCCGAGGCGGTGTGATGCGGTGCGCGGAACGGGCGCCGGCCCCATAGCGCGGGCTCGAAGCCACCGGGGGACAGGCTCAGCACCGCCGCGGCCTCGAGCGCCTCCTGCTGCGTCATGGGCGGCAACAGCCCGGCAAAGCGCTGCGCCAGCATCGACTTGCCGGTGCCCGGCGGTCCCACCAGCAGCGCCGAATGCTGGCCGGCGGCGGCAATCTCCATCGCGCGCCGCGCCTGCAGTTGCCCCCGTACGTCGCGCAGGTCGGGGCCGGACTCCCCCTGCGCCGCCAGCCGCGGCGGCTGCGCCGGCCCTAGCTGCTGGTCCGGGCGGCGGCACAGATGCGCGCACACCTGCGGCAGCGTCGCGGCCGGATATACCGTCAACCCGTCGATCAGCGCCGCTTCCGGGCCGTTGCCCCGGGGCACGATAAACGCGCGCGCGGCGGCACCCATGCCGACGCGCAGATCATTGTCGCGCGCCAGTCCCATGGCCATCGCCAGCGCGCCGCGCACGGGGCGCAGTTCGCCCGAGAGCGAGAGCTCGCCGGCAAACTCGTAGTCGTCGAGTCCGTCGGGGGGCACCTGCCCGCTGGCGACCAGAATGCCGAGCGCGATGGCGAGGTCGAAGCGTCCCGACTCCTTGGGCAGGTCGGCCGGCGCCAGGTTGACGGTGATGCGCCGGCTGGGAAAATCGAAATCGCAATTGAGCAGCGCAGCGCGCACGCGCTCGCGGCTCTCGCGGACTTCCGTGTCGGCCAGGCCGACGATATTGAAGGCGGGCAACCCGTTGGCAAGGTGGATCTCCACCGATACCGGCGGTGCCTCGATGCCGGTAAGTGCGCGGCTGCGCAGGACGGCCAGGCTCATGCTTCCTCGTGTGCGGATGGGTGTCGGATGACGGATGCGGGCGTGCAACCGCCCGGGACGGCATCAAAACAACGAGGCCGCCGGAATACGGCGGCATCAAAAACAAAGGCCGCCGGAGTACGGCGGCCTTGGCGCGTGGAGGAAGCCGGCGGCGTCAGATGCCGTTGCCCGTCCCCGTCGTGGTGGAGCCACCCGCCGGCCCGAGCTTGCGCTCGAGTTCGGCCACGCGCGCCTCCAGTTCCTCTAATCGTGCGCGCGTGCGGGCCAGCACCTGCGATTGCACGTCGAACTCCTCGCGCGTCACCAGGTCGAGCCGGGCAAAGCCCTGGGCCATCATGCTGCGGACGTTCTTCTCGATGTCCTTGGCCGGCGAATTGCGCAGCGCTTCGCTGACCTTGCTCTGCAGATCGTTGAAGAGATCGGTCGGTTTCATGGCGAACTCCTAATCATTGTCGATATCGGTGGGGACCGCTCGCGGCACCTCCGCACCGCCTTGGTGCGAACGGTCGCGCCGTCGCTACCGCGCGGCCGGGTCGTGCACCCGCTTGGGGCGTGCCTACGCCCCTGGCCCGTGATCGCAGCCATCGGCTCGCGCGTCGCCTCGCCGCGCCCGCGGCGAGTCCGTCCCGGACACATCCAGGTCCCCGCATGACGCGGATTATGGCCCCTTGGCGCCCGCCATGAAAGCGTGGACAAGGCTTCGCTCACATCTTTTAACGCTTTTCCGACGCCACATCGGCGCGTGCCGTTCCGGCGCCAAGTGGTGTGCAGGCCGCCTGGATAGGCGCCCGACGGTGCGCCAGATGCGGGTTTTCGCGCACGGAACAGGCTGGCACGGCAGTTGCAGTAATGGAGCTCAGGAGCACCTGCCACAAAACAACAGCCGCCAAGGCGAACAAAACATAACAGCTGTACCCCGAGCCACGCAGACACAGGAAAAGGAGAAACCACCCATGAAGAAGTCGAGCCTCGCAGTCAGCGTCAGTGCGGTCCTCGCGAGCCTTGCCGCTTCCGCCGCGTTCGCCCAGAGCGCGCCGGAAGCCGCGGCTCCCGCCGCAGCGCCCGCCGAGGAAGCGTCGCCGCACACGTTTTCGGCAAACGTTTCGCTGGTGACCGACTACCGCTATCGCGGCATCAGCCAGACCAATCGGCGTCCGGCCATTCAGGGTGGCTTCGACTACTCGCATTCGAGCGGCTTCTATATCGGTAACTGGAACTCGAGCATCAGCTGGCTCGAGGACGCCGATTCGTCGGTGTCGGCGCCGGTGGAAATGGACTTCTACGGCGGCTTCAAGAACACCTTCAAGCTCTCGGATCTCGAGTTCAACTACGACGTGGGCGTGCTCGAGTACTACTACCCGGGCGGCTACACCACGACCCGCCCGTACACCACGGAACTCTATGCCGGCCTCGGCTGGGGCCCCGTGTTCCTCAAGTATTCGCACGCCGTCACCAACCTGTTCGGCTTCGATGACAGCAAGAACAGCTACTACATCGACCTCACCGCCAACGTCCCGCTCAACTTCTGGGACCTGACGCTGAACGCCCACGTGGGCTATCAGGGCGTGAAGCATTTCAGCGACGCCTCGTACACCGACTGGAAGATCGGCCTGACCAAGGACCTCGGCAAGGGCTTCTCGGTCGCGGTCGCATACATCGATACCAATGCCGACAAGACGGTCTACACGAACACCCGTGGCCGCTATGTGGGCAAGGCTACTGCCTGGGCATCCATCACGAAGACTTTCTAAACACGCATCAGGCCGGGCCGGGCCGGAGACGGCCCGCTCATAGGAGAAACCCGATGAAACTCATCATTGCAGTCATCAAGCCGTTCAAGCTCGACGAGGTGCGCGAAGCGCTCTCGGACGTCGGCGTGTCCGGTATCACGGTGACCGAAGTCAAGGGCTTCGGTCGCCAGAAGGGGCATACGGAGCTGTACCGGGGCGCCGAGTACATCGTCGACTTCCTTCCGAAAGTGAAGATCGAAGTCGCGGTACCCGACGACGTGGTCGATCGCGCCATCGAAGCCATCGAGAAGTCCGCCCGCACCGGCAAGATCGGTGACGGCAAGATCTTTATCGCGCCGATCGAACAGGTCATCCGCATCCGCACCGGCGAGACCGGTGGCGATGCCCTGTAAGACGAGACACAACGACAAGAGGTTAAGCATATGAAAACCTGGTTCAAGCGAATCCTGACAGCCGGCGCGATGACGCTGGCACTCGGCACGGCCGGACTCGGCCTGTCTACCCATGCCGTGGCGCAGGACAAGCCCGCCGCCGAGGCCTCCGCGCCGGCCGCGGCCGCCGCACCCGCCGCCGCGCCGGCCGCTGCCGCGGCACCGGCTGCGGCCGAAGCCGCACCGGCTGCAGCACCCGCGCCCACGCCCAACAAGGGCGACACCGCCTGGCTGCTGGTCTGCACGGCCTTCGTGATCCTGATGACATTGCCGGGCCTGGCCCTGTTCTACGGCGGCCTGGTGCGCTCCAAGAACATGTTGTCGGTCCTGATGCAGTGCCTGGTGATCTTCTCGCTGGTATCGATCCTGTGGGCCATCTACGGCTACAGCTTCGCGTTCACCGAAGGCAATGCGTTCTTCGGCGGCACGGACCGGCTGTTCATGAAGGGACTGACCGTCGATGCCGTCGGCGCGACCTTCAGCAAGGGCGTGGTGGTGCCGGAACTCGGCTTCTTCGCCTTCCAGTGCGCGTTCGCGGCCATCACCTGCGGCCTGATCATCGGCGCCTTCGCCGAGCGCGCCAAGTTCTCGGCCGTGCTGGTGTTCGTGATCCTGTGGTTCACGTTCTCGTACATCCCGATGGCCCACATGGTCTGGTTCTGGCCGGGTCCTGACGCCTACACCGACGCTGCTGCCGCGACTGCCGCAACGGCCAAGGCTGGCTGGCTGTTCCAGAAGGGCGCCCTCGACTACGCCGGCGGCACCGTGGTGCACATCAACGCGGCCGTGGCCGGTCTGGTAGGTGCCTTCATGTTCGGCAAGCGCATCGGCTTCGGCCGCGAAGCGATCCGTCCGCACAGCCTGACCTTCACCATGGTCGGCGCCTCGCTGCTGTGGTTCGGCTGGTTCGGCTTCAACGCCGGTTCGGGCCTGGAAGCCAACGGCGGTGCCGCCCTGGCCTTCGTCAACACGCTGCTGGCCACCTGCGCCGCCGTGCTGGCCTGGACCTTCGGTGAATGGGTGGGCAAGGGCAAGCCGTCGATGCTGGGCGGTGCCTCGGGTGCCGTGGCTGGCCTGGTGGCCATCACCCCGGCAGCCGGCTTCGTCGGCCCGATGGGTTCGATCGTGATGGGTCTGATCGCCGGCCTGCTGTGCCTGTGGGGTGTTACCGGCCTCAAGCGCATGCTCGGCATGGACGACTCGCTCGACGTGTTTGGCGTGCACGGCGTGGGCGGTATCGTCGGTGCGTTGCTGACGGGCGTGTTCGCGGCCCCGAGCCTCGGTGGCGTGGGCATCTACGATTACGTCGCCAACAAGGTGGCGGACGACTACTCGATCGCCGGCCAGGTCTGGATCCAGTTCGAAGGCGTGCTGACCACCGTGGTGTGGTCGGGCATCGTCGCCCTGGTGGCCTACAAGCTGGTAGACATGCTGATTGGCCTGCGCGTGCCGGAAGAGGAAGAGCGCGAAGGCCTGGACATTACCTCGCACGGCGAAACCGCTTACGAGGTGTGATCCACGACAGTGTTGTGCTGGAGAGCTGATTGGGAATCTTCTCTCAGGAGTTTTGCCCGGCCTTGTGCCGGGCTTTTTCTTTTACGCGACAGCTTGAAACGGCCACATGAAAAGGCGCCATGCCAGTCCCCGCAAAGGCTCGCCAAGATTTCGCAAAGTGCTTAAATCCGATCTTAAAAAGGTTCAATTGTGTTTGGGGTGGCGCGCACATACAGTGCCAGTGAGGCAGTTTCCTCCACCTGCAGAACGCTCCCCGTATCTGTCAGGCCATTTGAAAGCGCGGCGCTCGCCGCGCTTTTTTTTTGCCTCTTTTCCGGCATGTTCACTCACCCGGAATTTGCCCGGTTCTTGTCGGTTGTTGCCATTCTTTTATGCAGCACGGCCTTCATGACAACCCGCCCCGCGCGCGCTCCCAGGTGTCCACGGGGATCACCCTGCGCCAACCATCACTATTTGAATTTGCACGCTTCATCCCCATATCCGATTACCCTGACGCTGACGCGGGCATATCATCATGCGAACCGCGTCTGCAGCCTATTGGCCGTTCCTCTACAATCGGGGCGGACAATAAAGACGATCAATTAGGATGGATATGGTCCCGCATCTCATCACCGCTCTCAACGGTCCACTGCTCGAACTGGAAAAAAAGATCCTGGACGCCACACCGTCCATCGAGCGCTGGTTCCGCCTGGAGTGGCAGGAACATACCCCGCCGTTCTATTGTTCGGTGGACCTGCGCAATGCCGGCTTCAAGCTGGCGCCGGTCGACACCAACCTGTTTCCGGGCGGCTTCAACAACCTCGCCCCCGAGATGTTGCCGCTGGCCGTCCAGGCCGCGATGGCGGCAATCGAGAAGATCTGCCCCGACGCCAAGAACCTGCTGCTGATCCCGGAACGCCACACGCGCAACATGTTCTACCTGCAGAACGTGGCGCGGCTGTCGCTGATCATGCGCCAGGCCGGCCTCAACGTGCGCCTGGGATCGCTCTCCGAAGACATTACCGAACCGACCCCGATCGAGCTGCCGGACGGGCAGACGCTCGTGGTGGAGCCGCTCGCGCGCCTGGGCACCAAGGGCCGCCGGCTGGGCCTGAAGGACTTCGATCCCTGTTCGATCCTGCTCAATAACGATCTTTCGGCCGGCATTCCGCCCGTGCTGGAGAATCTCAACGAGCAATACCTGCTGCCGCCGCTGCACGCAGGCTGGTCGACGCGCCGCAAGAGCAGCCACTTCGCCGCCTACGACGAGGTGGCCAAGAAGTTCGCGCGGCTGATCGATATCGACCCCTGGATGGTCAATCCGTACTTCGCCCGCACCACCGGCGTGGATTTCCACGAGCGCGTGGGCGAGGAGGAACTGGCCGACGCCGTCGAGGGCGTGCTCAAGAAGATCGCCAAGAAGTACCGCGAGTACGGCATCAAGGAGACTCCGTACGTGGTGGTCAAGGCCGATGCGGGCACCTATGGCATGGGCATCATGACCGTGCGCGACCCGTCGGAGGTCAAGGGCCTGAACCGCAAGGAACGCAACAAGATGAGCGTCGTGAAGGAAGGCCTTGAGGTCAGCGACGTCATCATCCAGGAGGGCGTGCATACCTTCGAGAAGGTCAACGAGGCGGTGGCCGAGCCCGTGGTCTATATGATCGACCGCTATGTGGTGGGCGGTTTCTACCGCGTGCACACGGGCCGCGGCAACGACGAGAACCTCAATGCGCCGGGCATGCACTTCGTGCCGCTGGCGTTCGCCCCGAACGGCATTCCGGACAGCCACGCCAAGCCTGGCGCGGCGGTGCCCAACCGCTTCTACATGTACGGTGTGGTGGCGCGCCTGGCGCTGCTGGCGGCCTCGCTCGAACTCGAGAAGACCGACCCGAACCCGATCCTCTGAGCGAACTCCGAAACGATCCTTTCATGCGCATTCTCTTCATCACCGATCCGCTCGAGACCTTCAAGACCTACAAGGACTCCACCTACGCGATGATGACCAAGGCGGCGTCGCGCGGGCACGAGCTGTTCTTCTGCCTGCAGTCGCAGCTGTCGCTGGTCGAGAATGTGGTCGAGGCGACCGTGCGCCCGCTCACGATCCGGGACGATCCGCACGACTGGTTCGGCCTGGACGAGCCCGCCCGGTTGCCGCTGGCCACGTTCGACGCGGTGCTGATGCGCAAGGATCCGCCGTTCGACATGGAATATGTCACCAGCACCTGGATGCTGGAGCTGGCGGAGGCGCAGGGCGCGCGGGTCTTCAACAAGCCGCGCGCGATCCGCGATCATTCCGAGAAGCTGGCGATCGGCCAGTACCCGCAGTTCATCACGCCGACGCTGGTCACGCGCGATATCGATCGCATCCGCACGTTCCACGCCGAGCATGGCGACATCATCGTCAAGCCCCTCGACGGCATGGGCGGCATGGGCATCTTCCGTGTGGGTCCGGACGGCATGAATCTCGGCTCGATCGTCGAGACGCTCGGCGAGAACGGTACGCGCACGCTGATGGTCCAGCGCTTCATCCCCGCCATCAAGGACGGCGACAAGCGCGTGCTGCTGATCGGCGGCAAGCCGGTGCCGTACTCGCTCGCGCGTATTCCGCAGGGCGGCGAGGTACGTGGCAACCTGGCCGCCGGCGGTCTCGGCCGCGCGCAAGAATTGAGCGCGCGCGATCGCGAAATCGCCGAGACGCTGGCCCCGGGCCTGTGGCAGCAGGGCCTGTTGCTGGTCGGCCTCGATGTGATCGGCGACTACCTGACCGAAGTCAATGTGACGAGCCCGACCTGTTTTCAGGAAATCACGCAGCAGACCGGCTTCGACGTGGCTGGCATGTTCATCGATGCCCTGGAAGCGGCCGTCGCGGAGAGTCACCGACGCTAGCGCGCCACAGCGCCACGGTTGTTGGGCAAAGCCCGGATTTGGGTGAATGGGTGCCTGCTACAATTCCGGCATCCCAACGCATTCACCACCATGGCAGGAATCCTGATCATCGCGCACGCCCCGCTGGCTTCGGCGCTGCGCGAATGCGCTGCCCACGTCTACTGCGGCCAGCCCCAGCGGCTTGAGGCCATCGACGTCATTCCGGATGCCGATCCCGCTGCCGTGCTGGCTGAAGCGCGCCGCCGTCTGTCCGCTGTCTGCGAGGACAACGGCGCGCTCGTCCTGACCGATATTTTCGGTGCCACCCCCGCCAACATCGCCGCGCGCCTGGCCGAGCCGGGCCGCGTGAAGGTGCTGGCCGGCGTCAACCTGCCGATGCTCGTGCGTGCGATCTGCTATCGCGCCGAGAAGCTCGACCAGCTTGCCACCAAGGCGCTGGCGGGCGGCGCGCAGGGCGTGCTGCAGGTCGGCGCCACCACCGTCCAGAACCAACAAGCCAACCATCCCGATAAATATGCTGCAGAGGGACACCACCATCATCAATAAGCTCGGGCTGCATGCCCGCGCCTCTGCCAAGCTCACCCAGCTGGCGGGGAGTTTTTCAAGCCAGGTCAGGATGTCTCGTAACGGACGCCAGGTCGACGCCAAGAGCATCATGGGAGTGATGATGCTGGCGGCGGGTATCGGCTCGACGGTCACGATCGAGACCGACGGTCCCGACGAGCAGGAGGCGATGGACGCGCTGCTCGGGCTCATCGCCAATCGCTTCGGCGAGGGCGAGTAAGGCTGGCGCAAGCCTTTTTCTAAACGTTCCTGACGGAGCGGGTCATGCCCTTTGCCTTGCACGGCATTCCGGTTTCGCGTGGGGTCGCCATCGGGCGCGCCCATATCCTGGCGCCCGCGGCGCTCGACGTCTCGCATTACCTGGTCGATGAGGACCGGCTCGATGCCGAGGTCGAACGGCTACGTACCGCGCGTGCCGCCGTACGCGCCGAACTCGCCGCGCTCAAGCGCGACCTGCCGCGCGACGCGCCCGAGGAAATGGGCGCCTTTCTCGACGTCCATGCCATGATCCTCGACGACGAGGCGTTGTCGCAGGAGCCGGAACACCTGATCCGCACGCGGCGCTACAACGCCGAGTGGGCGTTGACCACGCGCCTCGAGGAACTGATGCGTCAGTTCGACGAAATCGAGGACGAATACCTGCGCGAGCGCAAGGCCGATATCGAGCAGGTGGTCGAGCGCATCCTCAAGGTGCTCGCCGGCGCCCCCGTGCTCGCGCCGGCGCCGGTGCCCGTGCTCGCCCCCGATGGCGAACCCGCGCCGGGCGTGATCGTCGTCGCGCACGATATCGCGCCGGCGGACATGCTGCAGTTCCGCCATACCGTGTTCCAGGGCTTCGTCACCGATCTGGGCGGGCGCACCTCGCATACCGCCATCGTCGCGCGCAGCCTCGACATTCCCGCCGCGGTGGGCGTCAAGGCCGCCAGCGAGCTGATTCGCCAGGACGACTGGATCATCATCGATGGCGATGCGGGCCTCGTGATCGTCGATCCGTCGCCGATCATCCTGGAAGAGTATCGCCATCGACAGAGCGAGCGCGCGCTGGAGAAGAAGCGCCTGCAGCGACTGCGCCATACGCCGGCCGTGACGCTGGACGGGCTCGAGATCGAACTGCTCGCCAATATCGAGATGGCCGAGGATGCCAATGCGGCGCTCGCCGCCGGCGCGGTGGGCGTGGGCCTGTTCCGTTCCGAATTCCTGTTCATGAACCGCCGTGACGAGCTGCCGGGCGAGGACGAACAGTTCGCCGCCTACCGTGCGGCGGTGGAGGCCATGCATGGCCTGCCGGTGACCATCCGCACCATCGACATCGGCGCCGACAAGCCGCTCGACAGTCGTGCCGAGGATTTCGAGACCGCACCGAACCCCGCCCTCGGGCTGCGCGCGATCCGCTGGTCGCTGTCCGAGCCGGCGATGTTCCTGACCCAGCTGCGCGCGCTGTTGCGCGCGTCGGCCTTCGGGCCGGTGCGGCTGCTGATTCCGATGCTCGCGCATGCGAGCGAGATCGACCAGACGCTGGACCTGATCGCCCAGGCCAGGCGGCAGCTAGACGACCGCGGCCAGCCCTACGATCCGGGCGTCAAGGTCGGCGCCATGATCGAGATTCCGGCGGCGGTGCTGCTGCTGCCGCTGTTCCTGCGCCGCATGGACTTCCTTTCGATCGGCACCAACGATCTGATCCAGTACACGCTGGCCATCGACCGTGCCGACAACGCGGTTGCCCATCTCTACGATCCGCTGCACCCGGCGGTGCTGCAACTGGTGGCGCGCACCATCCGCGAGGCCAACCGGGCCGGCGTGCCCGTGGCGGTGTGCGGCGAGATGGCGGGCGATCCCGCCATGACGCGGCTGCTGCTCGGCATGGGCCTGCGCGAGTTCTCGATGCATCCGTCCCAGCTGCTGCGCGTCAAGCAGGAGGTGATCCATGCGGACTGCGAAAGGCTCGGCCCGCTGGTGGACGAGGTCCTCAACGCTTACGAGCCCGACGAACTGGCCGCATCGCTGCGGCGCCTCGCTCAACCCTGATGCATACAGGGTTTTTGGCGGAATTGTGATGTTGTGGGCGCCACTTTCGCGGCGGAAGTGGCCCGCCCGCCGCGCCTCATTTCGCTTATCCCCCATGCGCTTAATGGGAATTGTTATCATTTTCGATATCTGATAAGCTGCCGTACATCGCGTGGGCATGCCGGTGCCCCGCAGCCGAAGTTGCCCGAAGTTGCCCCGAAGTTGCCCCCGAGGAGTGTGTTGTGTACGTCTGCATCTGCAACCAGGTCACTGATCACGAGATTCATGGCGCTGCGCATCTCGGCGTTGCCACGCTCGATGAGCTCGCCGAAACCCTCGGTGTTGGCACCTGCTGCGGACGCTGCCGCGACTGCGCGCAACAAGTCCTGAGCGAGGGCGTCGCCGCGGTGCGCAACCTCTCCACCGTTCCGGCCGTCGCGACCATCCAGGTGGTCGAGATTTCTTCCTGTTCCGCCGCCAGCTCGCGTGCCATAATGGACACTCGGGACCCGGCAGTCGCGAACGACCAGCGCAGCGAGCTGGTTGCCTGATTCGAATTTGCGTGCAATGTGATGCGCGCCCTCGGACGAAATGTCCGCGGCGCGCTTTGTCACATGGTTCATATGGTCTTCATATGATGCGCGGGGTTCGCATCCGGTGGGTTCGCATCCATTCTTCAGACTGCACGGGGCGTCTTTTGACGCCCCGTCGTGTTTTTGCGCGGGCCCTGGCACACCAGCACCCTAGTAACCGGAGCCCTGAATGAAAGGTGACAAGAAGGTCATCCAGCATCTGAATGCCCAGCTCAAGAACGAGCTGACGGCGATCAACCAGTATTTCCTGCACGCCCGCATGTATCGCCACTGGGGCCTCAAGAAGCTCGGCGACGTGGAGTACAAGGAATCGATCGGCGAAATGAAGCATGCCGACCGCCTGATCGACCGCATCCTGATGCTGGACGGGCTGCCCAACCTCCAGGACCTGCACAAGCTGCTGCTCGGCGAAGATACGCCGGAGATGCTCAAGTGCGACCTGAAGCTGGAGCAGACCGCCCACGCCACCGTCAAGGAAGGCATTGCGTACTGCGAGTCGGTCGGCGATTACGTCAGCCGCGAGATCCTGGTCGATATCCTCACGGACACCGAGGAACACATCGAATACCTGGAGACGCAGCTGGACCTGATCGACAAGGTCGGCCTGCAGAACTACCTGCAATCGCAGATGGAGCCGGGCGAGCAGTAAGCGCGCGACGCCCTGGGTACCGCCAGCCGTTGACCGCCACGCGCGCGGCGGCCGGCGCCCCGCGTGATGCCAACCGGCATCACCATTTCGTTTGAGTCCGTGCAGTAACCGTTCTCATTCGGATTCTTGTCTCCATCCAGCTACCGGGCGGCCCGCGGTCCGCTCCCCCGTGAGGGTCCCCGGTGGCGATGCGAGGCACGCTCATCCCCGCCGTGACCGCCTCATGCCTGCGCCGACTCAGGCCTGCGCGCGCCCGTGCCCGCACACCTCGCAATCGGGCGTGCGCGCGAGCCGCATCTCGGTCCATTCCATCGTCAACGCATTGACCATCAGCAGCCGTGCCGCGAGCGGCTGGCCGACGCCGGCCAACAGCTTGAGCGCTTCCGCGGCCTGTACCGTACCGATCATGCCGACCAGCGGCGCGAACACGCCCATGGTCGCACAGGCGGCCTCGCTGGCCGGTTCCGACGGCGGAAACAGGCACGCATAGCACGGCGCCTCGGGCTGGCGCAGATCGTACACGCTGACCTGGCCGTCAAAGCGCAGGGCCGCGCCGGAAACCAGCGGCACACGCTGCGCAACGCAGGCCCGGTTGACGGCCTGGCGCGTGGCAAAGTTGTCGCAGCAATCGAGCACGACGTCGGCCTGCGCCACCAGCGGCGCGAGTTCGGCATCGCCCACCCGTTGCCGGACCACCTGGATATCGAGATCGGGATTGATGCGTAGCATGGCCTCGCGCGCCGATTCCACCTTGGGCCGTCCGACGTTGGCGGTGGTATGCACGATCTGGCGCTGCAGGTTGGTCAGGTCGACGTCGTCGTCGTCCACCAGCGTGATATGGCCGACACCGGCAGAGGCCAGATAGGGCAGGGCGGCCGCGCCGAGCCCGCCAGCCCCGATCACCAGGGCATGGGCCGCGAGCAGCGTCTCCTGACCCTCGATACCGAATTCGTCCAGCAGGATATGGCGCGAATAGCGCAGCAGTTGATCGTCGTTCATGGCGCAGCAAACAAAAACGGCCCGCTGTCGTGCAACCGCGGGCCGTTGTCGGTAAGGACGTAACGCGTACCGTTTAGCGCGCCTTGCCCGTCGGCGTACCGAGCGGTTCGCCAACCGGCGCGCTGGCGGGCGGTTGCGCCGGCTTGGCCGGTGCGGTGCCCTTGGTGGCGGGCTTGGCGCTCTTGCCGGCATCCGATGCCTTGCCGCTGTCCGCCTTGGTGTCCGGCTTGCCGGCCACCTGAGCCATCTCCAGACGCGACTTCGAGCGCTTGACCGGCTGGCCGGTCAGCTGCGCCACCGCCTGCTGGAGCATGAAGTCGTCGGTCGAGCCGAATTCCACCGGCTTCTTGCGGCGTTCCTTTTCGCGCTCTTCCGGCGTCTTCTTGGCGTTTTCTTCCTCCAGGCGACGCAGTTCCTCCACGCGGCGCTGCTCGCGCTCGTTCATTTCCGGCTCTTCCGATTCCTGCTTGTTGTGCAGGTGGCGCTCGGTATCGATCTCGCGCGTAATCAGCGCGTCGTCGGGATCGCCTTCCGGATTCTGGTCGACCGGAATATCCGGGCGGATACCCTTGGCCTGAATCGACTTGCCGCTCGGCGTGTAGTAGTACGCGATGGTCAGCTTGATGCCGGTGTCATTGGTCAGCGGACGCACAGTCTGCACCGAGCCCTTGCCGAACGTGGTCTTGCCCATGATCAGCGCGCGATGGTGGTCCTGCAGCGCGCCGGCCACGATCTCCGATGCGGACGCCGAGTAGGCGTTGGTCAGCACCACCATCGGAATCTTCTTGAACAGCGGCGGCAGGTCCTTGAGCGGATCGTCCTCGAGCGAAGACAGTCGATAGTTGTTGTACGTCGCCTTGTAGACGCGCTTGGCATCGGGCACCTGGCCGTTGGTGGACACCACCGTGGCATCCTCGGGCAGGAAGGCCGCGGCCACGCCGACGGCGCCCTGCAGCACACCGCCGCCGTTGTTGCGCAGATCGAGAACCACACCCTTCAGGTTGGGGTCCTTCTGGGCCATTTCCTTGAGCTTGCGGCCCAGGTCGGCCACCGTGCGTTCCTGGAAGCTGGTCAGGCGCACCCAGCCGATATCGTGGTCGAGCAGCTTGGTCTTGACCGACTGCACGCGAATCTCGGCGCGCGTGATCGAGACCGGGAACGTGCGTTCCTCGCTCTTGCGGTAGATGGTCAGCGTGACCTTGGTGCCGGGCTCGCCGCGCATGCGCTTGACCGCCTGTTCCAGCGGCAGGCCGCGCACGGGCTTGTCGTCGATACGCGTGATCAGGTCGCCCGGCTGGATGCCGGCGCGGAACGCGGGCGTGTCCTCGATCGGGTTGATCACCTTGACCAGCCCTTCTTCCTGCGAGATCTCGATGCCGAGGCCGGCAAAGCGGCCACGCGTCCCTTCCTGCAGTTCCTTGAAGTCCTTCTCGTCCAGGTACGCCGAGTGCGGATCGAGGCTGGCAACCATGCCCTTGACGGCTTCGGTCAGCAGCTTCTTGTCGTCGACCGGCTCCACGTACTCGCGCTTGATCTGCCCGAAGATATCGGCCATCAGCCGCAGTTGGTCGAGCGGTAGCGGTCCTGACGAATTCTGGGCCGTCGCCGAGATTTGCAACGTGGCCAGCACGCCGGCAACCACGCCGACTGAGACGAGGCTAATGTTCTTGAGCGTCTTACGCATGAGGGCAGCCTGAACGGGTGAGGATTTTTGCCTGGTGGAATCCGGTACCGGCGCGCAAGGCGGGCCCGGGACCGGATTTGTCCGACAGTATAAGAGCGAGCGGGAAAAAAGACCTGCGCGTCACGGCGTTACGGTGGGCACGGCCACATATTGCCGTGGCCGCGCGCGTTACCCGGATGCCGCCGGCCAGCCCGCGTCGCCGTCAGCGGGCCTTGCCCTGGTTGGCCACGGCGGCCAGCGAGGCGGCGATGGCCTCGGGATCGCCGAGGTAGTAATGGCGCAGCGGGCGGAGCTCGGCGTCCAGCTCGTAGACGAGCGGGGTGCCGTTGGGAATGTTGAGGCCGACGATGTCGTCATCCGAAACCTGGTCGAGATACTTCACCAGCGCGCGGATGCTGTTGCCGTGGGCGGCAATGACCACGCGCTTGCCCGATTTGATGTCCGGAGCAATCGATTCGTTCCATAGCGGCATCACGCGCGCCACCGTGTCCTTGAGGCACTCGGTCAGGGGAATCTGCTCGCGCGGCACCTGGGCGTAGCGCGGATCGTTGTACGAGGCACGCTCGTCGCCGGGCTCCAGCGCGGGCGGCGGCGTGTCGTAGCTGCGGCGCCAGACCAGCACCTGGGCATCGCCGAACCTGGCCGCGGTCTCGGCCTTGTTGAGGCCGGCCAGCGCGCCATAGTGGCGTTCGTTGAGGCGCCATTCGTTGCGCACCGGGATCCACATCAGGTCCATTTCGTCCTGCACATGCCACAGCGTGCGGATGGCCCGCTTGAGCACCGAGGTATAGGCCAGGTCGAAGGTCAGGCCCGCTTCCTTGAGCAGCTTGCCGGCCTGCCGGGCCTGGGCCGCGCCCGTTTCGGTGAGGTCGACGTCGACCCAGCCGGTGAAGCGGTTTTCGAGATTCCACGTTGATTCGCCGTGGCGGATGAGAACGAGCTTGTACATGCTGCTTCCAGGGAGTAGGTAACCTGCGGCGCATAAGACACCCGGGGACGGCGCCCGGACAGCCGTGGTCCGGGGCCAACAAAATCGGGCGTGGCGCGAAACCGCGTATTTTATAATGCCGCCGACCCAACCCAACGGAATTGCCAACGTGAATTTCTTCGCCGACTACAACAACCTGGCCCTGATCGCGATCGCCGTGGTCTCGGGCGGCCTGCTGGCCTGGCCCGCGATCGTCCGCGGAACGGCCGGCAAGAGCGTCAACACGAGCGCCGCCACGCAGCTGATCAACAAACGCAATGCCGTGGCCGTGGACATCCGCGACGCCGCCGAATATGCCAAGGGCCACCTGCCGCAGGCGAAGAGCGCGCCGCTTGGCGATCTGGCGAGCCGCGCCCCGGGCCTGGCCAAGGACAAGGCCGTGCCCATCATCGTGATCAGCCAGACCGGCCAGAACTCGGGCAAGGCGCAAGCAGCATTGAAAGAAGCAGGTTACAGTGAGGTCTACGCGCTCGAGGGCGGCATGGCCGCCTGGCAGCAGGCCGGTCTGCCTGTCGTCAAGTAAGACGGGTAAGACTGGCAGGACGGGTGGCACCGGGAATCTCGGCGTCACCCGACTTCAATTTTGCAGTCACGGCGCGGATTGCCCCTGGCATCCGCGCCGTTGCATTTCAGGACAAGAGGAGAATTCGCATGGCCCGCGTCGTCATGTACAGCACCGTGGTTTGCCCCTACTGCCAGATGGCCGAGCGCCTGCTGCGCCAGCGCGGGGTAGAGACGATCGAGAAGATCATGATCGACCGGGAGGCCGGCAAGCGCGAGGAGATGATGACCCGCACCGGCCGCCGCACCGTGCCGCAGATCTATATCGACGACACCCACGTGGGCGGCTTCGACGATCTCTCGGCGCTCGACCGCAAGGGCGGGCTGGAGCCGCTGCTCGCGGCCTGAGTGGGCGCAGGCGCGCCCACCTGCCGCGGCCGCACGTGCCGCAGCCCGGACGCGCCGCATGGTCAGGCCACCATGCCGGGTGGCAAGGCGCGACCATGACGTCATGGAATTCTGATTCCGCCGTGATCGGGTGAATTCGACACCCGCGTCATGTACCATATGCGCTTTCTCGACGGGGCCCAGGCCCGCGCATGCGCGCGCCGGGCCCCGTTGACCCGACCTTCAACGGTTCGCCGCGGATCCGCACGGATGCCCGGCGGATTCTTCACCGCCCAACCCGGAAGCCTCACATGAGCGACCAGCAACAAGCTACCCAGCAGGACGACCAGCCCTTCTTCAACATTCAGCGCGTGTACCTGAAGGACATGTCGCTGGAGCAGCCCAACTCGCCGCAGATCTTCCTGGAATCGGAAGCGCCGGCGGTGGAAGTGCAGGTCAACGTGGCCGCCGCCCAGCTGCAGGAAGGCATCTTCGAAGTGGTGGTCACCGGTACCGTGACGACCAAGGTCCAGGACAAGGTGGCGTTCCTGGTGGAAGCGCACCAGGCCGGTATCTTCGATATCCGCAACGTCCCGATGGAGCAGCTCGATCCGCTGCTCGGCATCGCCTGCCCGACCATCCTGTACCCGTACCTGCGCGGCAATATCGCCGACGTGATCACGCGTGCAGGCTTCCAGGCCATCCACCTGTCGGAAATCAACTTCCAGGCGCTCTACGAGCAACGCCTGCAGGCCGCCATGCAGGAAGCCGGCGCCCAGGGCAACGGCGAATCCGGCATCGTGATGCCGGATGGCAGCCAGGCGCGCCACTAAGTTGCGCCACCAAGTTGCGCCACCAAGTCGCGCCACGCATCCGCTTCATTGAGCGGTATCAGTGAGCGTCGTCCTTGAGCGTCGTCGCTGAACGTCGTCGCTGAGCGACGTCACCGAGTGCGCCACCAGACCGCGCGTACAGGCGTGCAAGACGAACGGGGCCGCGGCCCCGTTTTCACTTTCCGGAGGGCGTCATGAAACTGACCATCCTGGGTGCCGGTGCCTGGGGTACCGCGCTCGCGAGCCATGCGGCCAGCACCCATGACGTGGTGCTGTGGGGGCGCGATGCCGCGCAGATATCGGCGATGGCGGCGAGCGGCGTCAACGCTGGCTACCTGCCTGGCCTTGCGCTGTCTCCGCGCCTCGCCTACGAGTCCGATTTCGCGCGCGCGCTGGCGCATGCGGCCACCGATCCCAATGGACTGGTGGTCGTCGCGACCCCGGTGTCGGGCCTGCGTGAGACCACGCGCCACCTGCGCACCACGGCGGGCGGTGCCCTCACCATGCTGTGGTTGTGCAAGGGCTTCGAGTCCGGTACCAATGCCATGCCGCACCAGATGGTGCGCGAGGAGCTGGATGCGCTCGGTGGCGCGGCCACGATCGACTACGGCGTGCTGACCGGCCCCAGCTTTGCGCGCGAAGTCGCACAGGGTCTGCCGTGCGCGCTCACCGTGGCCGGCACCGCGCCGAGCGTGGCCGAGCGCGCCCAGGCCGCGTTCCATCATCACGCCATGCGCATCTACCGTAGCGACGACCTCATCGGCGTGGAGGTGGGCGGCGCGGTCAAGAACGTGCTGGCCATCGCCACGGGGGCCAGCGATGGCCTCGGGCTGGGACTCAATGCGCGCGCCGCGCTGGTCACGCGTGGGCTGGCGGAGATGACGCGGCTTGGCATCGCGCTTGGCGGGCGGCTCGAGACGTTTATGGGCCTGGCCGGTGTGGGCGACCTGATCCTGACCGCGACCGGCGACCTGTCGCGCAATCGCCGGGTCGGGCAACAGCTGGCCGCGGGCCGGACGCTTGCACAGATCCTGGCCGACCTCGGCCATGTGGCCGAAGGCGTGCGCTGTGCCCAGGCGGTGGCCGCCCTGGCCGCCAGCCATGGCGTCGACATGCCGATCACGCGCGCGGTCTGCGCCGTGCTCTTCGACGGGCTCGGCGTCGCCGATGCCGTCAGCCAACTGCTCCAGCGCGACGCGCGCGACGAATCTCCGCTGCATTGATATGACCATGTCCCGACGCGGCGCCTTGGGCGCCCTTGCTGCAACCGCGCTGGCCGGTTGGGCTCCCCACGTGTTCGCCCAGCAGTCCTGGCCCTCGCGACCGATCCGCATGATCGTGCCGTTTCCGGCGGGTTCGTCGCCGGACCTGATCGCGCGCATCCTGACCGACAAGCTGGCCGCGGTGCTGGGCCAGCCGTTCGTGATCGAAAACCATCCGGGCGCGGGCGGCAATATCGGCACCGGCCAGGTCGCACATGCGGCGCCGGATGGATACACGCTGCTGTTCACCATCAACGGTCCGCTGGTCACCGCGCCCACGCTATGGCGCCACCTCAACTACGATCCGGTGCGGCAACTGGCGCCGGTATCGCTGGTCGCCACCTCACCCAACGTGCTGGTGGTCGATGCGCGCCTGCCGGTGCGCACGTTGCAGGAGTTTGTCGCGCTCGCGCGGTCCCGGCCCGGGGCGATGAACTACGGTTCGGTCGGCAACGGCAGCGCCGCGCACCTGGCCATGGAGCAGTTGAAGGCGATGGCCGGCATCGACTTGCAGCACATTCCCTACCCGGGCTTTCCGCAGGTGACCACCGCCATCGTGGGTGGCCAGGTACAGGCCGGCTTCATGGTGCCGGCGATTGCGATGCCGCAGGTGCAGTCGGGCAAGCTGCGCGTGCTGGCCGTGACCACCACGGGCCGCACCTCGTTGCTGCCGTCGGTGCCGACCGTCGCGGAGTCGGGCTATCCCGGCTTCGAGGCCATCTCCTGGCAGGCGGTACTGGCGCCGGCCGGCACACCCGCGCCAATCATCGATCGCCTCTACCGCGAGCTGGTGGCTATCATCGGCAGCGAGGATGTTCGCGCGAAGATGCGTGCCCAGTATTTCGTGCCGGCCGGCACCGCGCCGGCATCGTTGCGGCAGACCATGGCGACGGAGAAGGCGCGCTGGGACAAGGTCATCCATCTGGCCCACGTGCAGCCGGAATAGCGGCGGGCGGTGTCACGTGGCGGCTACGCGCCGCCAGCAAAGCCGTTCTGCCGCCAGGCCTCGAACACCACCACCGCGACCGTATTGGAGAGGTTGAGGCTGCGGTTATGCGGCCGCATCGGCAGGCGAATGCGCTGCGCCGGCGGAAACCATTCGCGCCGTTCGGGCGCGAGGCCGCGCGTTTCCGAGCCGAACACGAACCAGTCGCCGGGCCGGAAGCCGACCTCGCCGAACGGCGTGGAGCCGTGCGTGGTCAGCGCGAACATGCGTTCGGGGTCGGGCTGCTCGCTTGCCATCAGCGCGTCCCAGTTCTCGTGCACGCGCATGGTTGCAAACTCGTGATAGTCGAGCCCCGCCCGGCGCATGCGCGCGTCCTCGAGCGGAAAACCGAGCGGTTTGACCAGATGCAACTGCGCGCCCGTGTTGGCGCACAGGCGGATCACATTGCCGGTATTGGGTGGAATCTCGGGTTCGACGAGAACGACGTGGAACATGGCGCGGGGACGATGCGGGCGGAAAACGGTGCGGAGCTTACCACTGGCGCGCCCCCCCGGGGCGCCGCGTCGGCTCAGGGGGTGCGCAACGCGGGCAGCACGGTCACGCGGGCGGCGCCATGCGCCTTGAGTACGAGCGCGGCTTCGCGCAGCGTCGCACCGGTGGTCATTACGTCGTCGACGATGCCGACATGACGGCCCGCCAGCGTGGTGGTGCGCGTCATGGTCAGTGCCCCGTGCAGGTTGGCCTGGCGCGCCGCGAGGTCCAGCACGCGCTGCGAGACCGTATCGCGCCGGCGCGCGAGCAGCGTGGCGTCGGCCGCCACGCCCAGCAGGCGCGCCAGCGGGCGGGCGATTTCCCAGGCCTGGTTGAAGCCGCGCGTGGCCAGCCGCTGCGGCGACAGCGGCACCGGCACCAGCAGGTCGGGCAGCGCCATGGCGCTGCCCGCGACGCGAGCCGCCAGGGCTTCGGCAAACCAGCGCGCCAGCGGCAGGGCGGCGCCCGCCTTGAGCGCCAGCACGAGTTGATCCTGCGGTGCGGCGTAGTCGCCCACGGTGCAAGCCGCGTCGATCGGCGTGGGCGCTGCCATGCAGGCGTCGCACGGACGGCCGCGCGGGGTACGGAGCGCGCATTGCGGACAGCGCGCCACCGTAGCCAGCAGGTCGTCGGCGCAGCCGGCGCAGACCACTTCGGCCTGGACCACGCCGCATAGTGCGCAGGCCGACGGCAGCAGCGTATGCCAGAGCCGTTGCGTGGAGAGCCACCCGCGGGCCCACCGCAGGGGCCAGCCGCGGGACAGGCGCAGCCGCTCGGCACCTGTGCCGGCGCGATGCCGGGCTCCCGCGTATACTTGCGGTCCCGTCGTGCCTGGCCGGAGTGGTTTCGGTCGGGTGCCGCTCTCCTGTCGCTTTTCGCCGCGTTCGAATTCGTCGTGTCCTTGCATGCCGCTTCCCCTGATGCCTGGTTGCCGCCCGCGCGGCTGACCCGCCTTGCCTTCGACCGGCGTAGCGCCGGCTTTGGCCAGCTCGATTTCCTGCTCGGCGAGATCGGCCGGCGCATGCAGGAACGCATGGAAGTGATCCGGCTCGCGCCGCACCGCGCGCTCGATCTCGGCTGCGGCCACGGCCAGGGACTGGCCGCCCTGCGGGCGCGCTTTCCCGATGCACAGATTGCCGGGCTCGATATCTCGGGCGCGATGCTGCGCGCGGCCGGCCAGCGCGATCCGCAGCGCCAGCCCGGCTGGCTGGGCCGCATGCTCGGCAAGCGGCCGGTGTTCGACCTGATCCAGGGCGATCTTGCCACATTGCCGTTTGGCGATGCGAGCTTCGACCTGCTCTGGTCCAATCTCGCGCTGCACTGGCATCCCGAGCCGCACCAGGTGTTTCCCGAGTGGCACCGCGTCACGCGCGACGAGGGCCTGGTGCTGTTCTCGCTGTTCGGCCCCGACACGCTGCGCGAGTTGCGCGACGCGTTTGCCGAGGTCGACCTGGACGCCCATACCCTGCGCTTTGTCGACATGCACGACATCGGCGACATGCTGGTCCACGGCGGTTGGTCCACGCCGGTCATGGACATGGAGACGCTGACCATCACGTACGAGTCGCCCGCCAACCTGCTGCGCGAAGTCAGCGCCTTCGGCGGCTTCCGCCGCCCGGCGCCGGTGGGGCTGCGCGGCCGGCGCTGGCACGCGGCGGTGCTGGCCGCGCTCGAGCGGCGCCGTAACGCGGAGGGCGTGATCCCGCTGACCTTCGAGATCGTCTACGGGCATGCCTGGAAACTGGCGCCACGCGAGCGCCAGGCCACCGATGCCGAGGGCCGGGCCGTGGTGCCTGTCGACAAGATCGGCCGCGCCCGACCACGGCGCTGAGCGCGCGCCACACGGTCACCGATTGTCGGTCGACGATACCGCCGCATCGATTGCGTTGACTATCGCGCCACGGTCCGTCATGCACAAAAACTTGGCGAACGCAAGCCAGCCGCGCACGCCCCGGCCTTGTTTGAGTATGCGAAGCGCCATATAATGCGCCAGTTTGTCGCAGTGGTCCCCTGGCACAATATCGCCCCTGGGTTTGCACGTTACGCAGTTAGCAAGTGTCCGTAAGAGGTTCACAACTGAGGCGTAGTGCGTTGCTACATCGCGCAATACGTCTTCGCTGGGTCCCGCTTCCGCCATGCCGCCGCAATCGCTGGCCATCGATGCCAGCCATGTGCGCCCGCCATGCGCCGGAAATACGAGCACATCGCGTGCGTGCCTCCACAGGAGCGCAATCGTCCCGGGCGTGCATCCGATGCAGAGTGGTTGGCGATGCAAGACTTGGGTATCGCATTCCAGACGGCAGTAGGTGACACCGGCGGAAATCACGACGGACGTCCCCCCTTGCCTGACAACGACTGGCTGATGAAGCGAAATTGCTCGCTCTCTCCCCGCCAGGTCGGCTGGTTCTACTTCTCCATCGCATGTCTATCGATTGCCATCGCGCTGTTTTTCGCGTGGCGAGGGACCTGGCTCGTGCTGCCATTTGCCGGGCTGGAGCTGCTGGGGCTGGGGATTGCCCTGCTGGCGCACGCGCGGCATGCGACGGATTATGAGCGCGTCCGTCTGACCGACGGCATGCTGGTCGTGGAGACAGCCAGCGCCAGTCGGGTGACGCGTGAAGAATTCAACCCGCGCTGGGTGCGGGTCGAACTGGGTGAATCGTTCCGGGCGCTGGTGGTCTTGCGGTCGGGCAAGCGTGTCGTGCGGGTGGGGTGTCATCTGGACCCGTATCGGCGGCGCAAGTTCGCGCAGGAACTCGCGGCGGCCCTGCTACACGTCTGAAGTCGATGGACGCGGCGCAGGGTGTCAGTGGGGACAGATTTGAATCTGTAAATTGGGTAGATAACAAATGAAAATGTGGAAGAAGGCATCCGCAGCATGTCTGGCAGGGATGTCCCTGCTTGCCAGCCAGGCGGCCTCCGCGGTCGGTGACATGCCGGGCGGTCCCGCCGTCCGTCAGTTGAACCTGACCGAACCCGTTACAAAAATCGCCGAACAGATTCATTGGCTGAACTGGATGATGCTCATCATCTGCACGGTGATCTTCGTCGCCGTGTTCAGCGTGATGTTCTATTCCATCTTCACGCACCGGAAGGCCAAGGGTGCCAAGGCGGCATCGTTCCACGAGAGCATCACGGTGGAAGTGGTCTGGACCATCGTGCCGTTCCTGATCGTGATCGCGATGGCGCTGCCGGCCACCAAGACCGTGGTCGCGATGAAGGACACCACCAACTCCGACATCACCATCAAGGCCACCGGCTACCAGTGGAAGTGGGGGTACGACTACCTCAAGGGCGAGGGCGAAGGCATCTCGTTCGTGTCCACGCTCACCACGCCGCGCGAGCAGATCAACAACGAGAAGCCGAAGTCCGATACCTACCTGATGGAGGTGGACAACGAGCTCGTGGTGCCGGTCAACAAGAAGATCCGCATCGTCACCACCGCCAACGACGTGATCCACGCGTGGATGATTCCCGCTTTCGGCGTCAAGCAGGACGCGATTCCGGGCTTCGTGCGCGACACCTGGTTCCGCGCCGAGAAGACCGGCGTGTATCGCGGTCAGTGCGCCGAACTGTGCGGCAAGGAACATGCGTTCATGCCGATCGTGGTGCGCGTGGTGTCCGACGCCGACTACACCAAGTGGGTCGACGACAAGAAAAAGGCAATGGCCGCCGCGGCGGACGATCCCAACAAGACCTGGACCCTCGACGAAATGAAGGTGCGCGGCGAGAAGGTCTACCTGGCCAACTGCGCGGTCTGCCACCAGCCGAACGGCAAGGGCGGCGGCGCGTTCCCGGCGCTCGACGGTTCCAAGATCGTCAACGGGCCGAAGGCCGGCCAGATGCATATCCTGCTGGAAGGCAAGGGCGGCATGCCGTCGTGGAAGCAGCTCTCCGATACCGAGCTGGCCGCGGCCATGACGTTCACGCGTAACAGCTGGGGCAACAAGACCGGTGAGGTGATTCAGCCGGCAGACTTTGTGAACGCGCGCGCGGGCAAGTTCCCGGAAGGCGGGGGTGCACCCCAGGCCGCCAGCGGCGACGCCGCGCCGAAGGCGCAGGCGGCACCCGCCACCGGCAACGCCAACGCAAACGACAGGCAGGCCAGCCTCGCGGGCAACCGCGTGGCCGGCTGACCCGCGCACGTCCGCATTCAGGAATTCAGGAGTCAACGCGATGAGTACCGCTACCCCGGAGACGCTGGGTCATCCGCACGACCACACGCATGACCATGGCCACGATGATCACGCCCACGATCATCCGCATGGCTGGCGTCGCTGGCTGTTCGCCACCAACCACAAGGACATCGGTACGCTGTACCTGCTGTTCTCGTTCACCATGCTGCTGTCGGGCGGCGTGCTGGCGCTGCTGATCCGCCTCGAGCTGTTCGAGCCGGGCCTGCAGTTCTTCCGCCCCGAACTGTTCAACCAGTTCACCACGATGCACGGCCTGATCATGGTGTTCGGCGCGATCATGCCGGCCTTCGTCGGCTTCGCCAACTGGATGATCCCGCTGCAGATCGGCGCCTCGGACATGGCGTTCGCGCGCATGAACAACTTCAGCTTCTGGCTGATGCCGCCCGCCGCGCTGCTGCTCGCCCTGTCGTTCTTCGCGCCGGGCGGGGCCACCGCCGCCGGCTGGACGCTGTACGCGCCGCTGTCGGTGCAGATGGGCCCGGGCATGGACATGGCGATCTTCGCCATGCACATCATGGGCGCATCGTCGATCATGGGTTCCATCAACATCATCGTGACCATCCTCAACATGCGCGCCCCCGGGATGACGCTGATGAAGATGCCGATGTTCTGCTGGACCTGGCTGATCACCGCCTACCTGCTGATCGCCGTGATGCCGGTGCTGGCCGGCGCGATCACGATGGTCCTGACCGACCGCCACTTCGGCACGAGCTTCTTCTCGGCCGCCGGCGGCGGCGACCCGGTCATGTACCAGCACATCTTCTGGTTCTTCGGCCACCCCGAGGTCTACATCATGATCCTGCCCGCGTTCGGGATCATCTCGCAGGTGGTGCCGGCCTTCGCGCGCAAGCGCCTGTTCGGCTACAGCTCGATGGTGTACGCCACGGCATCGATCGCGATCCTGTCGTTCATCGTGTGGGCCCACCACATGTTCACCACGGGCATGCCGGTGACCGGCCAGCTGTTCTTCATGTACGCGACCATGCTGATCGCGGTGCCGACGGCCGTGAAGATCTTCAACTGGATCGCCACCATGTGGCGCGGCTCGATGACGTTCGAGACGCCGATGCTGTTCGCCATCGGCTTCATCTTCGTGTTCACGATCGGCGGCTTTACCGGCCTGATGCCGGCCGTGGCGCCGATCGACATCCAGCTGCAGGACACCTACTTCATCGTCGCGCACTTCCACTACGTGCTGGTGGCGGGCTCCCTGTTCGCGCTGTTCGCGGGCTTCTACTACTGGGGGCCGAAGTGGAGCGGGTTCATGTACAACGAGACGCGCGGCCAGATCCATTTCTGGGGCTCGCTGATCTTCTTCAACGTGACCTTCTTCCCGATGCACTTCCTGGGGCTGGCCGGCATGCCGCGTCGCTATGCCGACTACGCCGTGCAGTTCGCCGACTTCAACGCGGTTGCCTCGATCGGTGCGCTCGGCTTTGGCCTGATGCAGGTGTACTTCTTCTTCTTCGTGGTGCTGCCGTCGTACCGCGGTGGCGAGAAGGCTGCCGACAAGCCGTGGGAAGGTGCCGAAGGCCTCGAGTGGACCGTGCCGTCGCCGGCGCCGTTCCATACGTTCGAAGAGCCGCCGCTGGTCAAGTAAGACGCAGGTATGCCGCACGCGGAGAATGTCATGTCGCAGGATGATCGCCAGGCGGCCCGGAAGAGCGCCCAGAAGGCAGCAAACCGCCGCCTGGGTCTGATCCTGCTCTCGATCGTGGTGGTCTTTTTCCTCGGGTTCTTCGCCAAGATGGTGTTTCTTGGCGGCTGATCCGGGGCGCAGGGGCAGGGGATGAACGAGCCGTCGAACCATCGGTCCGCAGCCAGGGCGGAAGAAGCACGCTTCAACCGCGGCATGCTGGTGCGCCTGCTCGTCATCGTCGGCGTGATGTTTACCTTTGGCTACGCGCTGGTGCCGCTGTACAAGAAGATCTGCGAAATCACCGGCATCAACGTGGTGACCACGCGCGAGTTGTACGGCGGCTCGGCAAAGAACACGCAGGTGGATACCAGCCGGACCATCACCGTGGAGTTCGATTCCAACGCGCGTGGGCCGTTTGCGTTCCGCCCCGTGAAGAACACCATGGAAGTGCATCCGGGCGAGATGGCGACGATCGTCTACGAAGTGGCCAACGGGCAGTCGCGCGATATCTCGGCGCAGGCCATCCCGAGCTACGCGCCCAAGCAGGCCACGGAGTATTTCAAGAAGATCGAGTGCTTCTGCTTCAAGCAGCAGACGCTGAAGGCGAAGGAAGCACGCGAGATGCCGGTGGTGTTCGTGATCGACCCGAAGCTGCCGAAGGATGTCAAGAACATCACGCTGTCATACACGTTCTTCGAGGTAGGCACGCCGGTCGCGCAAGCGCCGCAGGGCCAGCTCGAAGGCGGGCACGACGGCGGACAGGGTGGTTGAGGAGGATTGCCGCATGGACGATCTCAAGGACGCCACGCAGCGCAAGGCATCGTTCCTGCAGACCATGCGGGCCGTGCTGTGGTCGTTTATCGGCCTGCGCAAGGGGTCGGAGCACGAGTCGGATATGGCACGGCTGAACCCGGTGCACGTGATCATTGCCGGGCTGATTGCCGCGGCGGTGTTCGTGACGGTGCTGGTGCTCATCGTGCGGACCGTGGTCGGTCACGCGGCAGGATAGCGATACCGGGCAGGCAAGACAGGGTAGAGCGGACAGGGTAGGACAAAGCGCGCCTGGCAGGCCGGCGCGACCAACAAGAACCATTGAATCAGAGAACCTGAGCTGGAGATAGAAGAATGAGTGCGAATCGCGCAAACGCTCCGTACTACTTCGTACCGGGCCCGTCGCGCCATCCGATCACGGCGGCCTTTGGCCTGCTGATGGTGGGCGGCGGTGCCGCCGGGTGGGTCAACGGACAGTCCTGGGCGCCATACCTGTTCGCGGTCGGCCTCGTGTGGTTCCTGTTCGTGCTGCGGGCGTGGTTTGCCGATGCCATCGGTGAATCCGAGGGGGGCAAGTACGGCAAGAACATCGACGTATCGTTCCGCTGGTCGATGGGCTGGTTCATCTTCTCCGAGGTGATGTTCTTTGCGGCGTTCTTCGGCGCACTGTTTTATGCGCGTACGATCGCCATGCCGTGGCTCGGCGACCTCAACAACAAGATCATCTGGCCGGATTTTGCCGCGGTATGGCCCAACACCGGCCCCGCCGGCGTGGTCGAGAGCTTCCAGACCATGGGCCCGTGGCCGATCCCGACCATCAACACGGCATTGCTGCTGACCTCGGGCGTGACGCTGACCTGGGCACACCACGCGCTGCTGGCGGGCAAGCGCAGCCAGCTGATCCAGGGCCTGGTGCTGACCATCCTGCTGGGCGCGATCTTCATGTGCCTGCAGGCCTACGAGTACATCCATGCCTATCACGAGCTGAACCTCAAGCTCACCTCGGGAGTCTATGGTTCGACGTTCTTCCTGCTGACCGGCTTTCACGGTTTCCACGTGACCATGGGCGCGATCATGCTGGCGGTGGTGCTGGGCCGCGTGCTCAAGGGACACTTCACGCCCGACCACCACTTCGCGTTCGAGGGTGCGGCCTGGTACTGGCACTTCGTTGACGTGGTGTGGCTGGGCCTGTACGTGGTGGTGTACTGGCTCTGACGTCCCTGGCCTGGCCCGAGGGAGTATCCTTGCGGGCGGCCGGCAGGCAACCCGAAGCAATCATCCGAAGCAATAACAAGAAGCGCCGCAGGCGGAACCACTCCTGCGGCGCTTTGTTTTTGCGAGACCCCCGCTCAGGGGTTCATTTGAATGCCGGTGCTGTGGATCCAGCCCATCCAGTGCGAGAACAGGATGAACAGGAACAGTGCCACCGAAAAGCCAACGCGGAACATCAGCGAGCGCATCATGTTGGGCGTACGGCCGCGGTCGCGCATCATGAAGAACAGCGCGGAGGCCAGACTGCCGATGATCAGGATGAAGGCAAGGACAATGATGAAGCGCATGATGGAACGATGTGGGGAGCGGGAGCGTCCTGATCCGGATGCGGGCGCGTGCGTGCATTATCGCACCCATCGTGGCGGCTGCCGCCCGGTTCGGGGTCGTGCGCCCCTTTCTGTGCCCCTTTCTGTGCCCCTTTCTGTGCCCCTTTCTGTGCCCTGTTCTGCGTCCCGTTCTGCGCCCGGTTCTGCGTCCCGCTTCCTGCCGCTGTGCGGGGGGCCGGCGTGAGACGGTGGCGCTCGCCGGGGCTGGTGCCGATGGCGGCGGCACTCGCCGTGATCGCCGTCACCTGCGCGCTGGGCAACTGGCAACTGGGCCGCGGGCACGAAAAGAGCGCCCGCGCGGCGCGGCTCGCCGCACTGGCGGCGCAAGCACCGGTCGATCTCGATGCCGGCCTGCCCGGCTCCGGCCAGGACCTGACCGACCGCATCGTGCGTGCGCGCGGACGCCTGGATGACGCGCACACCGTGTTGCTGGACAATCGTCCGCATGGCAGCGACGGCCGCGCGGGCTTTCTGGTGCTGACCCCGCTCCGGCTCGCGCGCGGCGCCACGGTACTGGTATTGCGCGGCTGGCTGCCGCGCGACGCGCAGGACCGCACACGCATCGCGCCGTTCACCACCCCGGCGGGAGAGGTCACGCTGACCGGCACGGCGCTGGCCGGCGTGCCGCGCGTCTACAGCCTGGGCCAGTCCGCGGGCGCCGAGGCGGGGCGGAAGATTCGCCAGAACGTCGAGATCGGCGCCTATGCGAAGGAACTTGGTACGCCGCTGCTGCCGCTTGTGGTCGAGCAGACCACCGATACCGGCGATGGCCTGCGCCGGGACTGGACGCCGGCCGGCTTCGGCGCCGACCGGCACTATGGCTACGCGTTCCAGTGGTTTGGCCTTGCCGCGCTCACGCTGGTGCTGGTGGTGGTGCTCGGCGTGCGACGCGCGCGGGCGCCGGGCGCGGCCTGATCGCCGCCCGATCGCAACGACCCTGACAAGATGACCGTACAGACTGAATCCATGTCACCGCAAGAAAACCCGGCCCAGGCCGATTCCCGTATCGATGCGCGCACGCGCCGCGGGCGCCTGCAGATGCTCGCGCTGTTGCTGGTGTGCGCGTCGCCGGTGATTGCGTCCTATCTGACCTTCTACGTATTCCGCCCGGCCGGCGGCACCACCAACTACGGGGCCCTGATCGAGCCGCAGCGGCCGATGCCGGCGGTGCAGATCGGCGACGAACGGGGCGAAGCGGTGCCGCTGGCCTCGCTGCGCGGCAAATGGCTGATGGTGACGACCGACCCGTCGGCCTGCGACGAGGCGTGCGCGCGCAAGCTGTTCACCATTCGCCAGATCCGCGCGGGCCAGGGTCAGGATCGCGAGCGCATCGTGCCGGTCTGGCTGATCACCGACACCGGCGGAGTGGACGAACGCCTGCGCGCCGCCTACAACGAACCGTATGCGGGTGTGCGCTTCCTGCGCATGGACGCCGCCGCGGTGCGGCAATGGTTGCCGCCGGCCGAAGGCGGCCGCGCCGAGGACACGATCTACCTCGTCGACCCGCTCGGCAACCTGATGTTGCGCTTCCCGAAGGATCCGGATCCCGCCAAGGTGTCCGGCGATCTCAAGAAGCTCCTGAAGTATTCGCGTATTGGCTGACCTCGCATGCTGCTGCAACTCGCCATCATCGGCATTCTTATTGCACTGCTGCCGCTCTCGTACGTGTTCGTGCGCGGCAGCCGCGACAAATATCGCAAGCTGGTCTGGATCACGGCGTTCCTGACCCTGGACCTGATCATGTTCGGCAGCTTTACGCGCCTGACCGACTCCGGCCTGGGCTGCCCCGACTGGCCCGGCTGCTACGGCCATTCGAATCCGCACGCGGCCATGGAGCCGATCCGCGCGGCCGAAACCGCGTTGCCGAGCGGCCCGGTCACGCTGGTCAAGGCCTGGATCGAGATGATCCATCGCTATTTCGCCATGGCGGTCGGTGTGCTCATCATCTCGCTGATGGTGCTGGCATGGGTCAAGCGCAAGGCATTGCGGCAGTCGCCGTGGTTTGCCACCGGCGTGCTGGTGCTGGTCTGCGTGCAGGGCGCGTTCGGCATGCTGACGGTTACGATGAAGCTCCAGCCGATCATCGTGGTCACCCACCTGATGCTGGCGATGTGCCTGCTCGCGTCGCTGATCTGGCTCGGCTCGCGCAACGACGTGCCGCACACGGTGGCGCCGCAGGCGGCCGGACTGCGTTGGGCCGGGGCGTTGGCGCTGGTGCTGCTGGTGATCCAGATCTTCCTCGGCGGCTGGGTCAGCACCAACTACGCGGTGCTCGCCTGCACCGACTTTCCGCTCTGCAACGGCCAGCTCGTGCCCGAGATGGACTTTCGCCACGGCTTTACGCTCTGGCGGGAGCTGGGCATGACGGCCGACGGCAACTACATCCCGCATAGCGCGCTGGTGGCGATTCATTGGGTCCATCGCGGCTTTGCATTCGTGGTGCTGTCCTACCTTGCCTGGTTCGGCTTGCGTGCGCGCAGGCTCGAGGGCCTGACGCGCCACGCGCGCTGGCTGCTGGCGGTGCTGGCCCTCCAGCTGGCAACCGGCATGTCCAATATCGTGTTCGACTGGCCCCTGGTTGCCGCGGTCGCCCATAACGGTGGCGCGGCCCTGCTTCTGATGCTGTTACTCCGTCTCAACTACAATATCGGCCTCGCGACCCGATCCGCCGGCGCCGCTGCCCAGGGCCCTGTTGCCGCGCGCGCCACATGAAGGACAAGATTCCCTCCGTGGTTACTGCTACCCACACCCATTCCCCCGTGGGCCGATTACGACATCTGGCCCGACAATACGCCGCGCTGACCAAGCCGCGCGTGACCCAGCTCGCCGTGTTCTGCGCGGTGATCGGCATGTTCCTGGCCACCCCGGGCATGGTGCCGTGGCCCGTACTGATTGGCGGCGCGGCCGGCATCTGGCTGCTGGCCGGGGCCGCGTTCGCCATCAATTGCCTGGTCGAGCAGAAGATCGACGCGCTGATGCGTCGCACGGCCTGGCGCCCGTCGGCCACGGGCGAGATCACCACGGCCCAGACTCTGGTGTTCTCGGCAATCCTCGGCGGCGCGGGCATGTGGCTGTTGCACGTATTTGCCAACGACCTGACCATGTGGCTGACGTTTGCCACGTTCCTTGGCTACGCCGTGGTCTACACCATCCTGCTCAAGCCCGCCACGCCGCAGAACATCGTGATCGGCGGGCTTTCCGGTGCCATGCCGCCGGCGTTGGGCTGGGCCGCCGTCGCGGGCACGGTACCGGCCGAAGCCTGGTTCCTGGTGCTGATCATCTTTACCTGGACGCCGCCGCATTTCTGGGCGCTGGCGCTGTACCGGCGCGCCGACTACGCCAAGTCGGGACTGCCGATGCTGCCGATCACCCATGGCGAGCGCTACACGCTGCTCCATATCCTGCTCTATACGCTGGTGATGATCGCCGCCACGCTGCTGCCGTTCGTCTATGGCATGTGCGGGTACATCTATCTGGCCGCGGCGCTGGTGCTGGGTCTGATTTTCCTCGGCTACGCGTGGGCGTTGTTCCGCAATTACTCGGACGCGCTGGCGCAGCGCACTTTCCGCTACTCGATCCTGTACCTGTCGCTGCTGTTCGCGGCGCTGCTGATCGATCACTATTTCAAGTTCCTGCCGCAGGTCTGATCGCGGCAAATTGACGCGCCCCGGTCTGGCGGGCGCGTCGATCGGCGATACTGCCGGAGCCGACTTCCCATCACTTGCCAATGTCCATCACCTTTCCGGGCCGTTCCGGTTCGCTCCTTCGCCGTACTTTCGCCATGCTGTGCTGCGCGCTGTTGCTGGCCGCGTGCGGCCAGCCCAAGCCGAGCTTCCGCAATGTCGATATCTCGGGGGCCACCGGCTTCGGCAAGGACTTTGCGCTGACCGACCCCGCCGGCAAGGTGCGCACGCTGGAGGACTTCAAGGGCAAGGCGGTGGTGATGTTCTTCGGCTATACGCACTGCCCCGACGTGTGTCCGACCACCATGGCCGAGCTCAAGGCGGTGATGGAGCAGATGGGCCCCGATGCCGACAAGGTGCAGGTGCTGTTTGTCACGGTCGATCCGGAGCGCGATACCGCCGCGCTGTTGGGCCAGTATGTGCCGGCCTTCGATCCGCGCTTCCTGGGCCTGCGCCCCGAGAACGAAGCCGCGCTCAAGAAGGTGACGCAGGACTTCAAGGTGTACTACGCCAAGGTCCCGGGGACATCGCCGAACAACTACACGATGGACCATTCGGCCGGCAGCTATGTCTTCGATCCGAAGGGTCAGCTGCGGCTGTTTATCCGCCACGGGCAGGGTCCCGAGCCGATCGCTCACGACCTCAAGCAACTGCTGTCGTAACGCCCGAGCCAGCCAGGAAAAGAAAAAGCCGGTCCGAAGACCGGCTTTTTTACTGGCGCAGCGCCAGGGCGGGATGCCGCGATCAGGCGAAAGCCTGCAGCGCGCCCTTCATCTTCTTCATGGCCGCCACCTCGATCTGGCGAATGCGCTCGGCCGATACGCCGAACTCGTCAGCCAGCTCGTGCAGCGTGGCGCCACCGGAGCCGTCGTCGTTGACCTGCAGCCAGCGCGCCTCGATGATGCGGCGGCTGCGCGGGTCGAGACGCGTCAGGGCGTCTTCCAGCCCTTCTACCTGCATGCGGTCCTGGCGCTTGGCCTCGAGCACGCGGGTCGGCTCGTTGTGGTTGTCGGCCAGGTATGCGATCGGCGCGAATTCTTCCTCGCCGTCGTCGATCTGACCTTCCAGCGCGAGGTCGCCGCCGGACAGGCGGGTTTCCATCTCCATCACTTCCTCGGGCTTGACGTTGAGCTCGCGCGCAACGGCTTCCACCTGTTCGGGCGTGAAGGTATGGGCGCCCTGCTTGTGGCTGCGCAGGTTGAAGAACAGCTTGCGCTGGGCCTTGGTGGTGGCCACCTTGACCATGCGCCAGTTCTTCAGCACGTACTCGTGGATCTCGGCCTTGATCCAGTGGATCGCGTATGACACCAGTCGCACACCCTGATCGGGATCGAAGCGCTTCACCGCCTTCATCAGGCCGATATTGCCTTCCTGGATCAGGTCCGCGTGCGGCAGGCCATAGCCGAGGTACTGGCGCGCGATCGACACCACCAGGCGCAGGTGGGACATCACCAGGCGACGGGCAGCATCGACCGACTCATGGTCGCGCAGCTCGCGCGCCAACGATTGCTCTTCCTCGGGGGTGAGCATGGGGATGCGATGCACGGCCTGGATATACGCGTCCAGGTTGCCCAGATTGCCAGGCAGCGTCAGCGCAAAGCCGGCGCCTATCGGGTTCGACGGAACCGGGGCGGGCAGCCGGCTGGGGGACCTGGTCTTCGCTGCACCGGTCGCATCAGTCATCGCACCGGTCATCGTACCGGTCATCGTACCCATAACAGATTGATCAGCAGACAGGACTGCGTTCACTATGACTCCTTTCGCATCCGGCGGTATGTTGCCGGGTGTAGCCAAATCCACATTGGGTTTGCTACAGCATTGCAACAGATATTAGCACTCATGCCGGACGAGTGCTAAGTTGGAGCGTCAATGGGGTCGATAGTTCCGGACCATTGCTTTCCTATTTTAAATAGCTTTGTGGGACCCGTCGGGCGCGTCCGCTCGGCGCGCGCGGCGAGGTGATCGCTCACAAGAGGATTAGAGGGGCCCGCGCCCATCGGGTTTCGTCGTGAAATCGAGATTCTGTATTGCGCAATTCGCTACACTAAAGTTGTTTTGCGGCATCTTTACCGCACTGGAGTCTCTTCAATGTCTGTTATCGAACACCTGCTCAAACCCCATGTCCGTGACCTCGGCGATATCACCGTCCGGCGCCTGCTGCCAGCCGCCACGGCCCAAACCGTAGGGCCGTTCATCTTCTTCGATCATATGGGGCCGGTGACGATGGCACCGGGCCACGGCATCGACGTGCGCCCGCATCCTCATATCGGCCTGGCCACCGTGACCTATCTGTTCGAGGGCGAGATCATGCACCGGGACAGCCTGGGCAGCGAGCAGGTAATCCGGCCCGGCGACGTGAACTGGATGACCGCGGGCCGCGGCATCACCCATTCCGAACGCTCGCCAGAGGCCGCGCGCGAAGCCGGCCCGCGCCTCCACGGCATCCAGACCTGGGTGGCACTGCCGCAGGCGCATGAGAACGACGCGCCGTCGTTTCACCACCACCCGGGCGCGACCCTGCCGCGCATCGAGCTGCCGGGCGTGCGGATGACGGTGATCGCCGGCGATGCGTTCGGTGCCGAGGCGCCGGTGCGCGTCTACAGCCGCACGCTCTATGTGGCGCTCGAAATGGAAGCGGGCGCGAGCCTGGAGATTCCGGCGGAGCATGTCCAGCGCGGCATCTACGCCGTCGACGGCAACATCGCGCTCGCAGCCGGCAACCAGCCGGCCGAGCCTGTGCCCAGCGAGCATCTGGTCGTACTGACCCCGGGCGAGCCCGTCACGCTGACCGCCTCCGAGCCGTCCCGCGTGATGCTGCTGGGCGGCGATCCCACCGACGGCCGGCGCTTTATCTACTGGAACTTCGTGGCAAGCAGCAAGGAGGCGATCGAAGCCGCCGCCCAGCGCTGGCAGGACGACCAGTTCCCCCATGTGCCGGGGGAAACCGAGCGCATCCCGTTGCCGCTGCGCAAGGCCTAGCGCCGGCCCGGCCGCTCAGACCGGGCTGGCCCAGGCCACGCGCGTGCCCTGTTCCAGGCAGGCGCGAATGGTCTCGATCTGGGTGACGATTGGTGCCGGCACCGGCACGGCGCCGTCGAGCACCGTGCGGATCCAGGCGGCCGTGGCGGCGGGGTCGGTACCTGGCGGCAGGTCGGGCACCTCGCCGATCGAGCCGCTGACGGGGTCGACCATGGTCCGCTGGTGGCCGTCATGGAGCCAGTCGATCCGGCTGCTGCGGCGCGCATCGGCCACCACTTCGCCCTCGGTGCCGCGTGCCAGCAGCACATTGGCCGGCTCGTGCGAGAAATAGTCGGTCAGGGTCTCGCGATACTCGGGGTGTGTATAGCTGTAGAGCCGCAGCGCTTCGGCCGGCGTATGCGCGCCCACCGGCTGCAGCATCTTGACGATCGTATGCGAGGAGTTGCGCAGGCCGATGACCGCGCGCTTGTCGAGCAGCTGCGAGAGCGCCGGCGACAGCACGTCGATCGGCAACACGGCGAGCGGCCCCGGGCTGCCCGCGGGCCGGCGCAGCCGGTCCTGGGCTTCGCGCGTGGTTTCGCACACCGGCACGCCGAGCGCCTCGAACAGCGCGATGCTGGTGACGCGTCCCTGGAACTGGCGCGAGCCGTGCACCAGCACCGGCACGCCCTCGCGCGCCAGCAGCAAGGCCAGCAGCGGCACCAGGTTGGGCTGCTTGCGCGCGCCGTTGTAGCTCGGGATCACCACCGTCGTGCGATCGGGCGGCGCTTCCAGCGGCAGGCAGTGGCCGTGCGCGGCTTCCAGCATGCCGGCCAGCTCGTGCGGCGCCTCGCCCTTGATGCGATAGGCCATTAGCACCGCGCCCAGTTCGATATCGGAGACCTGCCCGGACAGCATGGCGTCGAACAACGCCTGGGCGTCCTCGCGCGGCAGCGCGCGGGCGCCGTTGACGCCGCGGCCGATTTCCTTGATGAACCTGGCGGCGGGAAAGGTGGAGGTCTGGCTGGACGTCATGATGCGGGGGGCGGGAAGAGGGCGATGGGGTTTCATGATAGCGGAGCGGGCCGGGGCTCTCCAGCCGCGCGCGTGAGCGTAACCGCGTCGATGCCCGTTCTGTCCCGCAAGCCTGGACCAGCGCGATGGTGAGGTCGACCCGTGCGGCCGTGTCGTTTCCTGGGCCCACCTGCGCAGGCCCACGGCGGTCGTTTTGGTTGCACTGCACCATGCGGCACGGGCGCGGGGTCGTGGTGCCGGGGCCGCATTCCGGCTGCATCGCGACGATGGCTGGGTGTATGCTTTGGCCCTGCCGCATGCGCGGCAACCTGCCCCCAAAAGACCAGTGTGGAGATTGTTGGATGACCGAGTTCGTATTTGCCCCGCAGGCCCCCGTCGGCGTTCCCGTGCGTGGCAGCAGCGCCAGCTTTCCGGTGCGTCGTGTGTACTGCGTGGGCCGCAACTATGCCGCTCATGCGCGCGAGATGGGTTCGGACCCTGACCGCGAGCCGCCGTTCTTCTTCTGCAAGCCGTCCGATGCGGTGAGCTACGTGGCGGACCACACCGAAGGCACGTTCCCGTATCCGCCGGGCACCAGCAACTGCCACTACGAGGTGGAACTGGTGGTCGCCATCGGCAAGGGCGGCAAGGATATCCCGGTCGAGCAGGCAGCAAGCCATGTTTACGGTTATGCGATCGGTCTCGACATGACGCGGCGCGATCTCCAGAACGAATCGAAGAAGACCGGCCGTCCGTGGGAGACCGGCAAGGCGTTCGACCAGTCGGCGCCGATCGGCCCGATCGTGCCGGTGGCGGCCATCGGTCATCCGCAGAAGGGCGCGGTCACGCTGGCGGTCAACGGCGTGGAGAAGCAGCGCGGCGACCTGTCCGACCTGATCTGGTCGGTGCCGGAGATGGTGTCGTACCTGTCGAAGCTGTTCGAGCTGCAGCCCGGCGACCTGATCTATAGCGGCACGCCCGAAGGCGTGGGCCCGATCGTCAAGGGCGACGTCATGAGCTGCCACGTCGAGGGTGTGGGCGACCTCACCATCAAGGTGGTCTGACGCGATGCTGAAGCTGTACAGCTACTTCCGCAGCTCGGCTTCGTACCGGGTGCGGATCGCGCTCGGGTTGAAGGGTCTGGCCTACGACTACGAGGCGGTCCATCTGCTCAAGGATGGCGGCCAGCAGCTTCAGGACGCCTACCGTGCGCTCAATGCGGATGCGGTACTGCCCACGCTCGTGGTGGACGGCCAGCCGCTGATCCAGTCGATGGCGATCATCGAGTATCTCGACGAGACCCATCCGCAGCCGCCGCTGCTGCCCGCGCAGCCGCTAGAGCGTGCCATCGTGCGTGGTCTCGCGCAGGAAATCGCGTGCGAGATCGCGCCGCTCAACAACCTGCGCGTGCTGAAGTACCTCAAGCGTCAGCTGGGGGTGTCGGACGAGGCCAAGGATGCGTGGTACCGGCACTGGATCGAACAGGGGTTTGCCTCGCTCGAGCTCAACCTGGCCCGGCTCGGCAAACCCGGCAAGTTCGCCTATGGCGATACGCCGACGCTGATCGACCTGTGCCTGGTACCGCAGGTCTTCAATGCCAATCGCTTCAACGTGGACATGCGTCGCTATCCGGCGATCTCCCGCATCAATGAAGCGTGCCTGGCGCTGGACGCGTTCCGCAACGCCGCGCCCGACGCGCAGCCCGACAGCGAGTAAGCTGGCTGGCGCCCCTCGGCCGGCAGGGCAGGGGGGCGCGGCGCGCGGGCGGGCCCGTGGTTATCACCCTGCAGTGACGCCCCCGCCGTCATTCCCGCCGTCATTCCCCAGTTAGCCGAGCAAGGCGTCGGCGAACTCGTCGGCCTTGAAAGGCTGCAGGTCCTCGACCTTCTCGCCCACGCCGATAAAGTAGACGGGCACCGGACGCTGGCGCGCGATGGCGGCGAGGATGCCACCCTTGGCAGTGCCGTCGAGCTTGGTCACGATCAGCCCGGTCAGGCCCAGTGCATCGTCGAATGCGCGCGTCTGCGCCAGTGCGTTCTGGCCCGTGTTGGCGTCGATGACCAGCAGCACCTCGTGCGGGGCCGAGGGCATCGCCTTGGCGATCACCCGCTTGACCTTCTTGAGTTCTTCCATCAGATGGAGCTGCGTCGGCAGCCGGCCGGCGGTGTCGGCCATCACGATGTCGATGCCGCGGGCCCGCGCGGCATTGACCGCGTCGAAGATCACCGCGGCCGGATCGCCGCTTTCCTGCGCGACGACCGTCACGTTGTTGCGCTCGCCCCAGATCGTCAGCTGCTCGCGCGCGGCGGCGCGGAAGGTATCGCCCGCGGCCAGCAGGACCGACTGGCCGTAGTTCTGGAAATGCTTGCACAGCTTGCCGATGCTGGTGGTCTTGCCGGCACCGTTGACGCCCGCGATCATCATCACGAGCGGTTGTTCGCGACCCAGCGCCATCGATTTTTCGAGCGGCCGCAGCAGGTCGACGAGCAGCGCGCGCAGCGCCGCCTTGACGCCGTCTGCGGTCTCGATGCGTTCGCTCTTCACGCGGCGTCGTAACTCGCCGAGCAGGAATTCGGTCGCTTCCACGCCCGCATCGGCCATCAGCAGCGCCGTTTCCAGTTCCTCGAACAGCGCTTCGTCGACCTTGACGCCGACGAACAGCGTGCCGATATTGCGGCTGGTCTTGGAGAGCCCGGCGCGCAGGCGTGTCATCCAGCCACGCTTGGCTTCGGCGCTGGGCGCGGGGGGCGGGGTGAGCTCCATCTCGTCGGCCGGCGCGGGTGCGACTGCCACCGGGGCAGCCGGCGCAACTACCGGCGCAACTACCGGCGCAGCGACGGGCACGGGCCCAGGCGGCGGCACCTGCGCCGGCACCGGCGTGGGGATCGGGGGCTGGGCTGGCGCGGGGGCCGGTTGTGGCGGCGCGGGGGAGGCGCGGGGATGGGTGGCGTCGCCGGAGTCGGGGCGGCGGGGGCGGGAACGGCCGGGGCAGGGGTCGCCGGGGAAGCGAGGTCCGGCGAGGGTGCGGCAGGCGCGGGCGCCTCGACCGGCGCAGGAGCCGGCTCGGCCTTGCGCTTCTTCCAGAAACTAAACATTGGGAAAGGGGTCAATACCCCGGTAGAATCAATCGCCAAAATTCTAGCAGACGGGGTCGCATGAACCATTGCGCTGTCTTGTCCGTAGCCTCGCCGGTAGCTGCCGCCGCCGCAGCGAATCCCGAGGCTGGTCACACTGCCACCGACATGGCGAACAATCTTGCCGGCAGCCGCGTTGGCACCCGCGTTGACATTCGCGCCGCCGGGCGCGACCCGGTTCACGCCCGGCCCGCACGTCCTTCGCGGCGATTCGCGCGGCGCGTTCTTCCCACCCTGATAGCGTCGATCGTGGCATCGGCCTGTGCCATGGTCGCGGCCGTGCCTGCCTTTGCGCAGGTCCAGCCGGCCGGTCACGAGAACGGGCAGACCGCGCAGACCGCCGCCGGCGCCGTCGGCAAGTCGGTCAATGCGCCAACCCCGCAGGCGCCGCCCGCGGGCGCTCGTACCGCCTCCGCGATCGGCCAGCCGGAAGCGGGCACCACCGAGTTTCAGCTGTCCAACGGCATGCAGGTGATCGTCAAGGAGGATCATCGCGCGCCGACCGTGGTGCACCAGATCTGGTACCGCACCGGCGGAATCGATGAAGTCAGCGGCACCACCGGCGTGGCCCACATGCTCGAGCACATGATGTTCAAGGGCACGCCCAAGGTGCCGGTGGGCGAGTTCTCGCGCCAGATCGCGCTGCTCGGCGGGCGCGAGAACGCGATGACCAATCGCGACTTCACGCTCTACTACCAGCAGATCAGCAAACAGTATCTGCCCAAGATGATGGAGCTGGAGGCCGACCGCATGGCCAATCTCATCATCAGGAAGGACGAGTTCGAGCGCGAGATGAAGGTCGTCATGGAAGAGCGCCGCCTGCGCACCGACGACTCGCCGCGCGGCAAGGTCTACGAGCAGCTGCTGGCCACGGTCTATACGGCGGCGCCGTATCGCCACCCGGTGATCGGCTGGATGGACGATCTCGTCAACATGCGCGTGGACGACGTGGCGGCGTGGTACCGCGAATGGTACGTGCCGAACAACGCGCTGCTGGTGGTGGCGGGCGACGTCAAGCCGGACGAGGTGCGTGCCCTGGCGGAACGCTACTACGGCAAGCTCAAGCCGCGGCCGCTGCCGCTGCGCAAGACCCAGCTCGAGGCGCCGCAGCAGGGCATCAAGCGCGTCTGGGTCAAGGCGCCCGCCGAGAATCCGTACATCGTGCTCGCCTACAAGGTGCCGCGCCTGCATGACGTGGAGAATGACGTCGACCCGTATGCGCTTGAGGTCCTCAGCGCGGTGCTCGACGGCTACGACAACGCGCGTCTCAATCGCGAACTGGTGCGCCAGCAGCGGCTGGCCGACGACGTGAACGTCGGCTACGACAGCATCAACCGCGGCGAGTCCCTGTTCGTGCTCGACGGCATTCCCGCCAACGGGCACACCACGCAGGAAATTGAGAAGGCGCTGCGCGAGGAAGTACAGCGCATCGCGAAAGACGGCGTGTCGGAGGAGGAACTGAAACGCGTCAAGGCCCAGGTGGTGGCGGGCCAGATCTACAAGCGCGATTCGGTGTTCGGGCAGGGCATGGAGATTGGCGTGGCGGAGATCGCGGGTATCTCGTGGCGCCAGATCGATCGCATGCTCGACAAGATCAAGGCGGTCACGCCGGCGCAGGTCCAGGCAGTCGCCGCCCGGTATTTCAGCGACGACAACCTGACGGTGGCCACGTTGCTGCCGCAACCGATCGATCCCAACAAGCCCAAGACTCCGGCCCCCGGGGGCCTGCGCCACTAAGGAGCCGCGATGTCCCGATTTTCCCGTCAACTCGCCCGCGCCGCGCTGGGCGTGGCACTGCTGGCCACCGTCTCGATCGCGCGCGCTGCGATTCCGATCGAGAACTGGACCGCGTCGACCGGTGCCAAGGTCTTCTTCGTGCCGAGCCCGTCGATTCCGATGCTCGACGTCAATATCGATTTCGACGCCGGCAGCCGCTACGATCCGCCCGGCAAGGCCGGTCTCGCCACGCTGACCGCCGCGCTGCTCGACAAGGGCGCCGCCGCGCAGGATGGCCAGCCGGCGCGCAACGAGGCGCAGATCGCCGACGCGTTTGCCGACACCGGCGCGGACTTCGGCGGCTCCGCCGGGGGCGATCGCAGTGGCGTGGGCCTGCGTACGCTGACCGCCGAACCCGAGCGCGATCAGTCCCTCAAGCTGGCGGGCCAGCTGATCAAGGCGCCGACCTATCCCGACAACGTGGTCGCGCGCGAAAAGCAACGCCTGATCGCGGCCATTCGCGAAGCCGATACGCGGCCCGGCACGATTGCCGACAAGACGCTGTCGAAGACGATCTATCCCAATCATCCGTACGGCGTCTCGGCTACGCCGGCGTCGGTGGAATCCATCACGCGCGATGACCTCGTCAAGTTCTGGCGCGACAACTACAGCGCCAACCGCGCCGTGGTGACGCTGATTGGCGCCATCGACCGCCAGCAGGCCGAGGCGATTGCCGAGGCGCTGACACGCGGGCTGCCGCCTGGCGCGACGCCGCCCAAACTGCCCGAGGTGGAGATGAAGATCGCGGCCAGCGAGCAGCGCATTCCGCATCCGGCGCAGCAGGCCAGCGTGGCAATCGGCGCGCCCGCCATCGCGCGCGGCGATCCCGATTACTTTGCGCTGCTGGTCGGCAACTACGTGCTGGGCGGTGGCGGTTTCAGTTCGCGGCTGACCGACGAGGTGCGCGAGAAGCGCGGCCTGACCTATGGCGTAGACAGCTACTTTGCGCCGTCCAAGCAGCCCGGGCCGTTCGGCATCTCGCTGCAGACCAAGAAGGAAAACACGGACCAGGCGCTGGCGCTGGTGCGCCAGGTGGTGGCCAGGTTCGTGGCGGAGGGCCCCACCGACGCGGAGTTGCGCGCGGCCAAGGACAATCTGATCAACGGCTTTCCGCTGCGCATCGACAGCAATCGCAAGCTGTTGACCAACGTGGCCAATATCGGGTGGTATGGTTTGCCGCTCGACTACCTCGATACCTGGACCGCGCAGATCGGCAAGGTCACGCGCGAGCAGGTGCGCGCGGCGTTCCAGCGCCACGTGCACCCGGATAGCCTGGCCACGGTGGTGGTCGGTGGACCGACCGGCGCACCCGCCGCGGCGGCCCGCTGACCGCGACGTCGCACAAGATCGGCGGCGGATCCCGGCGGATCGGGCGGATTTCGGTCGAGTGAGTGGGGTTTGCCGCACACGCAGCGGTAGCGGCAGGCCCTACAATCATGGCATGACATCGCGCAACGCCACCCGCTCCATCGCCCCATCGCCTTCCCCATCGCCCGCCGCGCGCGGGCGTTCTTCGTCTCCCCACCCACGTCAGGCGCCGGCTCAGGTCCGCATCATCGGCGGCCGCTGGAAGCGCTCGCTGCTGCCCGTGCTCGATGCCGAAGGGCTGCGCCCGACGCCGGACCGCGTGCGCGAGACGCTGTTCAACTGGCTGGGTCAGGACCTGACCGGATGGCACTGCCTGGATCTGTTTGCCGGCTCCGGCGCGCTTGGGTTCGAGGCCGCCTCACGTGGCGCGGCCGCGGTGACGCTGGTCGAGGCCAATCCACGCGTGGCGCGCCAGTTGCGCGACAACCAGTACCGCTTCGATGCCAGCGCGGTAAAGGTGGTGCAGGGCGATGCCTTTACCGTGGCCGCGCAGATGCCGGCGGCCAGCTTTGACGTGGTGTTCCTGGATCCCCCGTTTGCCGAGGACTGGCTGGGTCCCGCGCTCGAGCATGCGGCGCGGCTGTCGCGTCCAGGCGGGGCGGTCTATGTGGAAACCGATCGGGCGCTGATCGGCCCCGACGCGCCGATTCCCGCCGCGCTGGAGATCGTGCGGCAGGCCCGCGCGGGGGCCGTCCACTTCCACCTGCTGCAGCACCGCCAGAACGGCGCCGGCGCCGGCTGAACTGTCACACGCGCAGCCCCCATCAAGGCTTCTGGCGATGGTGCGTTGCGGAAAATACGTAGGTCGCCGCCCTTGTCATCAAGGGATTTGGCGTTACACTACGCCGCTGTCGTTCAACGCTCGTCACGTAACGCCGCGCCGGCACGCCTGCCGACAGCGGTTCCCGACCCGGCCTTGCTCCTGGGGAGGCGCCGAGCCGATAAAGGAGGAAGTATGGTCATCGCGGTCTACCCCGGTACGTTCGATCCCATGACCCGGGGGCACGAGGATCTGGTCCGCCGTGCGTCGAACATCTTCGACGAACTCGTGGTCGGCGTGGCGCATAGCCCCAACAAGCGTCCGTTCTTCTCGCTCGAAGAGCGCATCGGCATTGCACGCGAAGTGCTCAATCACTACCCCAACGTCCGTGTCGAGGGGTTCTCGGGCCTGCTCAAGGATTTCGTGCGCAAGAACAATGCGCGGGTGATCGTGCGTGGCCTGCGTGCCGTGTCGGACTTCGAATACGAATTCCAGATGGCCGGCATGAACCGCTACCTGCTGCCGGATGTGGAGACGATGTTCCTGACCCCCTCGGACCAGTACCAGTTCATCTCCGGCACCTTCGTGCGCGAGATCGCGGTGCTCGGCGGCGATGTCAGCAAGTTCGTATTCCCGTCGGTGGAACGCTGGCTCAAGGAGAAGATTGGCAAAGCGGAATAAAATGGAGTCTTTCGATCCGTCACGACCCGGCTGGAATGGACCGGCCGGGGGCACTGGCGGATGGCAGCAAGAGGAAACACCATGGCGCTACTGATCACCGACGACTGCATCAATTGCGACGTTTGTGAGCCCGAGTGCCCGAACGAAGCGATTTCGATGGGGCCCGAGATTTACCAGATCGACCCCAACAAGTGCACCGAATGTGTCGGCCACTTCGACGAGCCGCAGTGCCAGCAGGTCTGCCCCGTCGCATGTATCCCGAAAGACCCGAACCGGGTCGAGACGCACGAGGTGCTGATGCAGCGCTACCGTCTGCTGACGGCGGCCAAGCACGCGGCCTGACCACGTGGTCCGACGCCAGCCTTCGGTCCGGCCTCCGGCAAACATATAAGCCCGGCAACAACCCGGCACCCCCCCAGGCACCCCCCAGGCAATGAAAAACCCCGCGCAACGGCAGTTGGCGGGGTTTTTATTTTTGCGCGCGCCATGCGGCGCGAACTCAGCGCGTCGTATGAAGCGCCATCATCGCGCGTTCGGCCTCGCCGCGCGCGAGCAGGCCGAGCGGATCGATGCAGCGATCGATCGCTTCGTCGATGGCCTGCTGTTCTTCCTTGCGCGGCGGCTTGAGCACGAAGTTGACCACGTCCTCGCGTCCGCCCGCGGCACCACCCGGCAGATTGCGCGGATGGCCCACGCCGAGGCGCAGGCGCCAGTAATCCTGCGTGGTGAGGTGAGCCGCGATGTCCTTGAGGCCGTTGTGACCGCCCGAACCCCCGCCGCGCTTGAGCTTGACCGCGCCAGGGGGCAGATCCATTTCGTCGTGCGCGACCACGATCTCGTCCGGAAGGATCTTGTAGAAGCGCGCGAGCGATACCACCGACAGCCCCGAGCGGTTCATGAAGGTCGAGGGCTTGAGCAGCCAGATGTCCTGATCCCAGAGCCGGGCACGGCCGGCCAGTCCGTGGAAGCGGCCTTCCACGCGCAACGTGGTGCCACCCATGCGGGCCAGCTGGTCGACCAGCCAGAAGCCGGCGTTATGGCGCGTGGCCTCGTATTCGGCCCCGGGATTGCCGAGGCCCACGATGAGCTTGATCATGCGTTGGTTCGAAGTAAGAGCACAGCGCCAGAAGGATAAGCGAAAAACCGGGCGCAAAAACTGGCGCGAAAAAAAACCGCCGGCGAACCGGCGGTCTTTTCGGTGCGGAGCGTCAGGCTCAGGCAGCCGGCGTTTCGCCGCTGGCCTCGCCGCCTTCGGCGGCTTCCGACACGCCACCAGCCGGCAGCGAGATCGTGGCAACCGCGGGATTGTCGTCACCGTGGGTGATCACGGTCACGCCCTTCGGCAGCTTGATGTCCGACAGGTGAACGGTCTGGTTCAGTTCCACATTGCCCAGGTCCACTTCGATGAACTCCGGCAGGTCGCCCGGCAGGCACGACACTTCCAGGTCGTTCAGGATGTGGTTGATGATGCCGTGGCCCAGCTTCACGCCAGGAGCGGTTTCCTGGTTCATGAAGTGCAGGGGCACCTTCACGTGGATCTTGTCGGTGGCGGACACGCGCTGGAAGTCGACGTGCAGCACCAGCGGCTTGAACGGGTGCATCTGGAAGGCGCGCAGCAGCGCCTTTTCCGACTTGCCGGCCACTTCGAGGTCAAGGATCGACGAGTGGAACGCTTCCTTCTTCAGGGCGTGCCACAGCGCGTTGTGATCCAGCTCGATCATCTTCGGTTCGGCGGCGCCGCCGTAGATGATGCCGGGGGTCTTGCCGGCGTTGCGCAGGCGGCGGCTCGCACCCGTACCCTGTACGCTACGCTCGAAAGCGATGACTTTCATTGTTCAACTCCAAATGTCAATAAGGCTGCCCGCGACCAGGCAGCCTCGAAGGAGGCGACACGCTCAGGCGAAGGATTGCCGAGGCGCCGCCGGAAGCACATCGGGGACCAAACCGGTCCCCGATGCAATAAAACCAGTGAAGCCCGAAATTCTATCAGGAATCCGCAAACAGCGACATGATCGAGTCGCCCTTGATGATCCGCGTGAAGGTCTCGGCCAGCAGCGGTGCCGTCGAGACCTGACGGATCTTGCCGGATTGCAGCGCGTCGTCGCTGAGCGGAATGGTGTCGCACACCACCACTTCGTCGAGCGCCGAGGCGGCAATGCGCGCCGCGGCACCGCCCGATAGCACCGGGTGCGTACAGTACGCGAACACCTTCTGCGCGCCGCGCTCCTTCAGCACCTGTGCTGCCTTGCAGAGCGTGCCGCCAGTGTCGATCATGTCGTCCATGATCACGCAGTTGCGGCCGTCGACTTCACCGATGATGTTCATGACCTCGGCCACGTTGGCCTTGGGGCGACGCTTGTCGATAATGGCCAGGTCGCAGTTCAGCTGCTTGGCCAGCGCACGGGCGCGCACCACGCCGCCGACGTCCGGCGAGACCACGAGCAGATCGCCGTAGTTCTTCTCGCGCAGATCGCCCAGCAGGACCGGCGATGCGTAGATGTTGTCGACGGGAATATCGAAGAAGCCCTGGATCTGGTCGGCGTGCAGGTCCATCGTCAGCACGCGTTCGACGCCGGCAACCTCGAGCATGTTGGCCACGACCTTGGCCGAGATGGCCACGCGCGCCGAGCGCGGGCGGCGGTCCTGACGCGCATAGCCAAAGTAGGGCATGGCGGCGGTGATGCTGCGTGCCGACGCGCGCTTCAGCGCATCGACCATCACCATCAGTTCCATCAGGTTGTCGTTGGTCGGCGCGCAGGTGGACTGCAGCACGATGACATGCTTGCCGCGAACGTTTTCCTGGATTTCGACCTGGACTTCACCGTCGGAGAAACGACCCACCAGTGCCTTCCCCAGCGGAATGCCGAGGTGCTGTACGACAGCCTCCGCGAGTTTGGGGTTGGCATTGCCGGTAAATACCATCAAGCCTTCGCTGCTCATTCGGGGCACCTGTCTTGCTGCTGGGGGAGTTGTTGCTGCCGTCCGCCGGGGGCGGCGATCACGGTAGCTGAATTGCGGTCCATGGGGACACTATAGGAAGTAATGGCAGGGGAGGAAGGATTCGAACCCTCGAATGCCGGAATCAAAATCCGGTGCCTTAACCGACTTGGCGACTCCCCTACACAACCTTTGTCCGTCCGTCGTCACGCAATCTGCCACTGCCTTCATGCCACCGCGTCACGCCAGACGAAAACCTGGAAAACCTGCTATGCGAACGTTGCAAGCGGGTGATGCGACAGACTTCTCGCACACCTGCCATCCCACTCGGATGGCAACCGTTCCAACACCTGCTGCGCAGTCTGCTCGTCATCGAAGCGGGCAAACACGCAGGCACCGGATCCGGTCATCCTTGCATGCGGACTGTATTGTCGCAGCCATGCAAGGGCTCGGGCAACCTCGCCGAACTTCGCTGTTGCTACCGCTTCCAGATCGTTGCGACCGTAAGCGAATTTGTTTGTGCAAGCAGCGAAGTCCGCAATTATGGAGATAGGGGTATCCCTTGTCAAGCGCCCATCGGAAAAAATTGCTGCGGTCGGTACATGCTGGCGCGGGTGGATAACGACGAACCAGCTGTCGGGCAGATCGACCGCGGTGAGCTCCTCGCCCACGCCTTCCGCAAACGCATTCTGACCGAACACGAACACGGGTACATCGGCGCCGAGCGCGAGGCCGATTTTCATCAGCCGCGCACGTGGCAGGCGCAGGCCCCACAGATGGTTGAGCGCGAGCAGCGTGGTGGCGGCATCCGACGATCCGCCACCGATGCCGCCGCCCATCGGCAACCGCTTGTCCACCGCGATGTCCGCACCGAAGTGCGTGCCTGTGGCGGCCTGCAGCGCGCGCGCCGCACGCACCACGAGGTCGCTCTCGGCGGGGACGCCGGCGATGTCCGTGATCCGTGTCACCACGCCATCGTCGCGCCGCCGGAAATGCAGCGTGTCGCTCCAGTCGATCAGCTGGAACACGGTCTGCAGCGTGTGATAGCCGTCGGGGCGGCGACCGGTCACGTGCAGGAACAGGTTGAGCTTGGCCGGTGCCGCGCAATCGCGCAGCTCGGGCGGAGGTAAGGTACTGGCGTTCGTCATCGGGTGTTCGTCATCGGCCGCTGGGCAATGGACCGGTGTGACGCGGGTCGTGGTCATGGAGTTGCCGGGGTTGCCGCCTTACGGTCCGGACTGGGCCGGATCGATGACGAGGCGCACCGTCAGCGGCGTTTCACCGGTGTCGCGCGCCAGGTCCATGCGGCGTGGGCGCGCGGTCGCGACCGTCGCGCCTTTCGGGGGATCCTGCCAGTCGACGTAGCGCACGGTCCAGCCATTCTGCGCGAGCGTGTCGAGGCGGCCCTTGACGTCGCGCGTGGCGTTGGCCGGCGTGCCCGGTGTGGGGCGGCCGTGGATCCAGTCGCGCAGTCCCGCTACCGGCAGCGAGAAGCCGAGCGCCTGTTCCATCAGGCTGTCCACCTCGGGCGCGTTGCGCGGCGCCTCGTTGGGCAGGTCGAGCGTGGCACCCGATGGCGTGCTGGTGATCACGGCAAGGGTCTGGCCCAGCGGGGAAACCAGGTCGAGCCGCACATTGCGGCCCTGTTCTTCCCAGCGGAAGCTGCCCTGCACGCCTTCATTGCGCCCGTAGCGCACATAGTTGGCGGCAAAGCGGCCGGAGTAGTGTTCGGTGCGGGCGGTCTCGCCGGCGTCGAAGCCGCGGGTCGGGGTCACGCTCGCGCAGGCGGCGAGCCAGAGCGGGGCGGCCACGCACAGCAGGGCCAGGCGACGGGATCGGAGCATGTTCAGGTAATCAGGTAATCAGGTAATCAGGTTATCGGCGGTCGGTGGTCGGTGGGTCAGGTCGATGGTGCGACGACCATGGTGCGACGACAGTTTCAACGCAGCGACGGCGGAACGAGATCGAAGCGGGCGGAACGAACGTGGGACACGATACCCGATGCCCCAGACTCGTCAGGCGGCGACGGTGCGCATGGCACGCGGCGATCGCGCGATGCCCGCATCGCGGCGGGCGGGCATCGCGCGAATGGTACAGGCACTACTTCGACAGCAGCACGTTCTGGTTGTAGCGGCGCAGCGTATCGATCAGCGTCTGGTTCTCGGGCTCGACCTTGGCGGCCTCGGTCCACGTCTTGCGCGCTTCGTCGTGCTGGCCGAGCTGCCACAGCACCTCGCCCAGGTGCGCCCCGATTTCGGCCTCGGGGGCCTTGGCGTACGCGCTGCGCAGCAGATCCGCCGCCGGCTGGAGTTCACCCATGCGGTACTTGACCCAGCCCAGGCTATCCATGATGTATGGATCGTCGGGTCCGAGTTCGGACGCGCGCTCCAGCAGCTTGCGCGCTTCCGGCAGGCGCTCGTTGCGGTCCGCCAGCGAATAGCCCAGCGCGTTGTAGCCCTGCTTCTGGTCGGGCTGCATCGCGATGACCTTGCGCAGGCCCTGCTCCATGCTGTCGTAACGCTTCTCGCGCTCGTCGAGCATGGCCAGCTCGTAGATCCAGTCGGCGTTGTCGGGCTCGGCCTTGACGCGTTCGTCGAGCGCCTTGCGCGCGCGGTCGTAGGCCTTGCTCTCGATCAGCATCGAAATCTCGGCCTGCCGGATCGCGACGATGCGCTGCGCACGCTGCGCCGGATCGGCGATATCCTCGGCATCGGCGATCATCTCGCCGAATACCGCCTGCGCGTCGTCGAACTTGCCCATGCGGCCGAGCAACTGTGCGCGCTTGGCCTGCGCCGCCGGCGCCAGGCGACCATCGTCGATGCGGTCGAGCCACTGGATGGCGCCGTTGTAGTCCTTCTTCTCTTCCGCGATCTGCGCAAGGTACTGGAACGCAATGTCGGGGTTGGCCGCCGGCGCTTTCTCGGCCATCTGCAGGTACTCCTTCAGATAGCTTTCGGCTTCGTCGTAGTTGCGCGCCTGCAGGCTGGTCAGGCCCAGCGCGAGCGGCACGCGCGGATCGTTCGGCGCGATCTTGCGCAGCGCCTGGAACTGGTTGCGCGCCGCCTCCATGTCGTTCTGCTGCAGGTACAGCCGCGCCAGCGTGATATGGCCGTTGACGGACGCCGGCGACCTGGCGAGAAATTTCTTGAGCCCGCCGATCGCCTGCTCGGGCGCCTTCTCGGCGCGCATTTCCGCCGCCGCCAGTGCCGCCGCCTCGAAGTCCGGCTTCAGGCGCAGCGTCTCGTCGAGTTCGGCAAGGGCGCCGTCCGCGTCGCCGGCGGCTTCCTTGGCCCGCGCGAGCGCGAAATGCGTCTCCGGCAGCTTCATGTCGTTGGCGGTCAGGCGCTGCAGCACCGCCACCGCACCCGACGGATCGGTGGTGCGCGACAACTGCTGCTGGATCTGCAGGATCGCTTCGGGACGATGCGCCGACGGCGCCGCCGCGAGCTGCTGCACCAGCAGCGGCTCGGCTTCTTCCCAGCGGCCGTTGAGCACCAGCAGCGTGGACAGGACCTGCCGCGCGGCCGGTGACTTCGGCGCGAGCTCGACCCATAAGCGCGCGCCGTCGAGCGCCTGCTGCGAGATGCGCGCGTTGAAGGCGATTTCCGTCGCGCGCTGCGCCATGCGCGGGTCGCGCGTCGAGCGCGCCAGTTCGAGGTAGGCGCGATAGGCCGTGCCGACCAGTCCGCGCTGCAGCGCGATTTCCGCCGCCAGCACGCGATACATGATGTCCGGCGTCAGCGTGAGATTGGGCAGCGGCGTGCGCGACGCCCGCCTGGCGGCGCTCGCCGAGGGCGCGATATCGATCGCGCCGGTCGCCCCGACCGCGTCGCCCGCGCTGTCGTCGGCCTGCGAGAGCATCGGCGGCGCGCTGCGGGCAAGCGCCGGCGGCGCACCGTGGGCCAGCGTGGCAAACGCGAGGCAGGCCGCCGCGCCGAGCGCACGCGCATGATGGCGAATGGGGCGAACGGCCGCACGCGGGCCGCCGGCAACCTTGGCGACGGGGACAGATTGGATCATTGGGGAATGTTCCGGGCGCATGGCCTGTGGGGACGAACGGAAGTCCGGCATGTATTTCGAAGCTCCGGCGCGCGCGGCGTCAGGAATGGATGAGAGGCATTGTAGCCTGCCGCTACAATGCCCTGCTTGCCTGGACCCCGGTGCCCGCCCGAGTTGCGTCTGAGAGCGCTCATAATGGCGTGGCGCCGGTGTCCGAGCCTGCGTTTTGGAGCGGCAAAGCGGGCAAGAGGTTCTGTCGAAGCAATCTGGAGGTGGGCGGACAATGCCTGAATTGCCGGAAGTGGAAGTCACGCGACGCGGCTTGCTGCCGCACGTGGTTGGCAGGCGCATCGTCGACGTGACGGTGCGGCATCGGGGTCTGCGCTGGCCGGTGGACCCGGCGCTGGAGTCGCTGCTCGCGGGGCGGGTGGTGGCGCGCATCGAGCGGCGCGGCAAGTACCTGCTGCTGGAGTGCCTGGCGGCGCCCGAGGGGCAGGGCGGGGCGGACCCGCGCGAGCCGGGCTGGCTGCTGGTTCACCTGGGCATGACCGGCACGCTGCGCGTCTTGCCGCAGTCGCCGCAGCCCGCACCGGCACCGGGTCCGCACGACCACCTCGACCTGGTGCTTGCCGCCGCGCCGGACGCCCCGGCAGGCAACGTGGTTCTGCGCTTCCGCGATCCGCGCCGTTTTGGTGCCATCCTCTGGAGCCCGCTGCCCGAGTCGGACCTGCCAGGCCATCCGCTCCTGCGCGGCCTCGGCATCGAGCCGTTCGACGACCTGTTCGATGGCGGCTGGCTGCATCGCCACACGCGCGGACGTACGGCCGCGATCAAGACCGTGCTGCTGGCCGGCGATATCGTGGTCGGTGTGGGCAATATCTATGCATCGGAGAGTCTGTTTCGCGCCGGCATTCGGCCTACCACGCCGGCCGGCCGCATCAGCCGCGAACGCTACGACCGCCTGGCGGTGGCGATCCGCGAGACACTGTCCGAAGCCATCGCGCGCGGCGGCAGCACGCTGCGCGACTTCGTCGGCAGCGACGGCAACACCGGCTACTTCCAGCTCGACTGCCTGGTCTATGACCGCACCGGCGAGCCGTGCCGGGCCTGCGGTACCCCCATCCGCCAGATCGTCCAGGGCCAGCGCTCGACCTTCTTCTGTCCCCACTGCCAACGCTGAGTCCGGCGCGCTTCGGGCCGCCCGTCCGGCCCGGCTTCGTGACGCGAAGATTGCTGTCACAAACGGGCCGATGGGTCGGCGCAACACTCGCACAACGGGAATACAACAAGGGGCGTGAATTCCACAAAATCGGCCCGGAAACATGTATCGTGTGCGCAGATAAAAAAAGTTACAAAAAAGCGTCGAATCCGCCTTTTGAGGGGGATTCCGGCGCGAGGCGCCTGCCTCGGGTCCGCAGGGTCAACGGGCCACCCGAAGTCGGCGTCGTTTGAGCGCGCAGTGCCATAACACCTAGCCAAAACAGCGAACGCAGCCGAACACTCCGATGACAAGCCTTGCCCATCAATTCGAACAATATGGCGCCTGGAGAACCGGGGTCCTCCAGTCCCTCGCGGAATTCCAGTCGTGGTTGCAGCAGTTCGACCTGTACGACGCCACCGCGGACGATCGCGTGCAACGCATCCAGAACGTCCTCAAGAGCGACCGGCTCAAGGTCGCCTTCATTGCGGAGTTCTCGCGCGGCAAGAGCGAGCTGATCAACGCCATCTTCTTTGCCGACTACGGCCGCCGCATCCTGCCGTCGTCGGCCGGCCGGACCACGATGTGTCCGACCGAACTGCGCTACGACGAGAACGAGCAGCCCTGCATCCGCCTGCTGCCGATCGAAACGCGCCTGCAGGAGGCGTCCACCGCCGACTTCATGGAGCCTGGTGCCGCCGGCTCGCACTGGACCACGGTACCGCTCGACCCGTCCTCGCCCGACGGCATGCTGGCCGCATTCCAGCACGTGGTGGAAACCACGCGCGTGGCACCGGCCGTGGCGGAGTCGCTCGGCCTCTATCACGAGAACGATCCCGATGCCGCGTGGTCGGTCGATGCCGACGGCATGGTCGAGATCTCGCGCTGGCGCCATGCGGTGATCAACTTCCCGCATCCGTTGCTGCGCCAGGGCCTGGTCATTCTCGATACGCCGGGCCTCAACGCGATCGGTACCGAGCCGGAACTGACGCTGCGCCTGATCCCCGATGCCCACGTAGTGGTGTTTGTGCTGGCCGCCGACGCCGGCGTGACCAAGAGCGATCTCGAACTGTGGCGCAGCCATGTGGGCGCCGGCCATCGCCGCGGCTGCCTTGCCGTGCTCAACAAGATCGACGGCCTGTGGGATCCGCTCAAGTCGTCACCGGAAATCGCACTCGAGATCTCGCGCCAGGTCCGCACCACGGCGCAGGTGCTTGGCATCGAGGAACGCCGCGTCTATCCGGTCTCCGCGCAGAAGGGGCTGGTGGCCAAGGTCACGCATGACCAGCCACTGCTGGTGCGCAGCAACCTGCCGCAGTTCGAGCACGTGCTGTCCGACCAGCTGATTCCTCAGCGGCGCGATATCGTCGCCGACCAGGTGCAACGGCTGGTGCAGGACATGTCGCGCGGAGCCCAGCAACTGCTGCAGAGCCGCCGCCGCGATATCGTCGAGCAGCTGTTCGAGCTGCGCGGGCTGCGCGGCAAGAACCACGCGATGGTCAAGCACATGCTGCTGCGCGTGCAGGGCGAGAAGGAAGAGTTCGAGCAAAGCATCGCCAAGTTCCAGGCGCTGCGTCTGGTCTTTGGTCGCCACAGCGCGGACATCATCAAGAGCCTGCAGTTACGCGACGTGCGCCGCACCATGCGCGACGCGCGCGAGCAGATGAAGGAACGGTTCTTCTCGCGCGGCCTGCGCGAGGACATGGAAGCCCTGTTCGGCCAGCTGACCGGTCTGATCAAGGACGCCGACCAGAAGATCGCCGGCCTTCACCAGCTGGTGGACAGCATGTATCGCCGCTTCAACGCCGAGCACGGCTTTACGCTGCCCGCGCCGATCCAGTTCGTGACGTCGCGCTATGCGATGGACCTGCAGGAGACGCTGCAGCTGGTCAACAATCACTTCGGCACCGTCAACATGCTGACGCGCTCGCGTCCGCAACTCGTGCAGAACGCATTTGCCACCATGGCCAGCCGCGTGCTCGAGAATTTCCGCGACCTCAACCGCGATATCGAGATCTGGCTGAAGTCGGTCATGACGCCGCTCGAGGCGCAGGTGCGCGAGCACCAGAAGCAGCTTCGCCGTCGCGTCGATTCGATCGAGCGCATCCACGAAGCCACCGACACGCTCGAGAGCCGCATCTCGCAGCTCGAGGAAGTGCTCAACGGCCTGGACGAACGTAGCGGCAAGATCGAGACCTACGCCAAGGCGATCGTCGAGACCCCGGCCGAGGTGGCGGGCGCGCGCGCGGCCTGAGCGGCGCTCGCGGTATCATGTGGCGCCGCCCTGGTCGCGGCGCTTTTTCGTTTCCGTCCTCGCATGCCCCGCAAGTCCGCTGCCGATTCGTCGACTCCCTTAGCTTCCTCAGACCCGGCTGCGCGGCCCCCCATGTCAGCCCGGTCCGTCACGTCTGCCATCTCCGCTCCCGCCGATTTCGGCATGCGCGTGGTGAACTGGCAGCGTACGCATGGCCGGCACGACCTGCCATGGCAGAACACGCGCGATCCGTACCGGATCTGGCTGTCCGAGATCATGCTGCAGCAGACGCAGGTCGCGGCTGTCATCGACTACTTCCAGCGCTTTGTCGCGCAACTGCCGACCGTGGCCGCGCTGGCCGCGGCACCGGCCGACGAGGTCATGGCGCTGTGGGCCGGGCTTGGCTACTACTCGCGGGCACGCAACCTGCACCGCTGCGCCAAGACGGTGATGAGCGAGCATGGCGGGGTGTTTCCGACCGACCCCGCGGTGCTCGTGACGCTGCCCGGCATCGGCCGCTCCACCGCGGCGGCGATTGCGGCGTTCAGCGCGGGTGTGCGATCGCCGATTCTCGACGGCAACGTCAAGCGCGTATTCGCGCGCTTCTTCGGCATCCGCGGCTATCCCGGCGAACGTGCCATCGAGCAGCGCATGTGGCAACTGGCCGAACAGGCGTTGCCACCGGCGGGCGCCCGCCAGGCCGAAGACGTGGCGGCCGATATGGTGTCCTACACGCAGGGGTTAATGGATCTGGGCGCAACGGTGTGTTCGCGCGGCCGGCCGCTGTGCCTCGCCGAGGCGGCAGCGTGCCCGCTTGCGTCCGATTGTGTGGCCCGCCGCGATGGCCTGACCGCGGTCCTGCCGACGCCCAAGCCGCGCGCCGCGATTCCCGAGCGCAGCACCGTGATGCTCGTGGTCCGGCATGGTCGCGAGGTACTGCTCGGCCTGCGGCCCGATAGCGGCATCTGGGGCGGCCTGTGGAGCCTGCCCGAGATCGCGGTGGACGGCGTGCCGTTCGATGCCGAAGCGGCGGAGGCCGCCGCGCTCGATCACGCGCGTGCCTTCGGCCGCCCCGCGCGGGCCGTGCTTGCCGGCGAGCTCACACATGTGTTCACGCATTTCCGCCTGCTGATCCGTGCCATTCGCGTCGATCTCGATGCGGTCGGGCCCGGCGGCGATGCGCGCACGCTGCGCTGGCTTTCGCTCGACGATCTCGATGCGCTGGGGACGCCGGCGCCGGTGCGGCGCCTGCTGGAAGATCAGGCCCGGGTGAGGCTGTTCTAGACGATATGGTGCTGCCGCATGTAGCGGTGCACGATCTCGATGCGCATGCCCGCGTCGGGCAACTCCATCAGCATCTGCTTGGCCTTGAGCGGTACCGGTAGCAACTCGCACAGGCGATTGGCCACCCAGGTCGGGTCATCCCACAGATAAGGTTCCGCGAGCGGCAGGTTGTCGGGCGATTCGGCGTGGATCGCCGTGACGATCCGGCGCAGCGCCTGCAGGCACTCGCCGAGCAGCTCCAGCTTGCAGTCGATGATGTCGTCGGGCAGCAGTTCCGCGCGGGCCACCAGCAGGCCGTCGTCGCGCGTCTCGTGCGACAGGACGCGAAAGCGCTGGCGGCCGTGCGTCTCGATCAGCAGCACGCCCAGCTGTTCCATATTGCAGTCGACAATCTCGGCCAGGCAGCCGACCGACTCGGGCACGGTAGGCTCGTCGGGGCGCGATACTTCCTCGCCGCTGCGAATCAGGCAAACGCCGAACGGGCTGCCATCGCGCAGGCAGTTGCGCACCATGTCCACGTAGCGCTTTTCAAAGACGCGCAGCGGCAGGCGGCCACCGGGAAACAGCACCGTATGGAGGGGAAACAGCGGCAGCACATCCAGTGTGGCGCGTGCCGGTTCGATATCGGTGGGTGTCGTGGACATGGAGCGGGTACCGGAGAACAGGGTACGCGCAACCAGGTGGCGGTGCGGTACCGGCGTACTAGTACTGCTGATTACCAGCAACTCACGACCGCGATCATGTCCCTGCAGGTCAGCTCGCCGGCCCAAGCTCGCGGTGTCTGACCAGCACATTACCATGTGCCCGGAAATAGTTGGCAAGTCTTTCGGCGATGAATACCGAGCGATGCTGTCCGCCCGTGCAGCCGATAGCCACCGTCAGATAGCTGCGGTTATCGGCGATGAAACTCGGCAGCCACTTTTCCACATAGGCACGGATATCCTCGGCCATGGCGAGCACGACCGGCTGGCTCTGCAGGAAATCGACCACGGGCGCGTCGCGGCCCGTGAGCGGGCGCAGCGCGAGGTCGTAGTACGGGTTGGGCAGCGAGCGGACATCGAAGACGAGGTCGGCATCGCTCGGCACGCCATGCTTGAAGCCGAACGACTCGAACAGCAGCGTCAGTTGCTGGCCGCGATGGTCGCGAATGAGTTCCTTGATCCAGCTGCGCAGCGTATTGGTCCGCACGTTGCTGGTGTCGATGCGATGCGCCGATTCCGCCAGCGGACTCAGCAGCTCGCGCTCCATCTCGATCGCCTCGATCAGCGAACGGTCGTCATACGCGGGCTCCGCGCCGGGCTGCGCCTCCAGCAGTGGCGTCGCCTCGGTGCGCACCGACAGCGGATGGCGGCGGCGCGTCTCGGAATAGCGCTGGACCAGCGCGTCGGTATTGGCGGTGAGGAACAGCACCTGGACCTGATGATCGGCGGCCAGGCTGCGCACGGTGTCGGGGAGCCGCGCCAGCGACTCGCGGCTGCGGATATCAGTGGCCACGCCGAGGTGCGTATAGCCCTGGGCGGAGAGATAGGCGGCCAGGTCGGGAATGAACTGCGCGGGGAGGTTGTCGACGCAGTAGTAACCCGCGTCTTCGAGCACGTTCAGGGCGACGGACTTGCCGGAGCCGGAAATTCCGGTGATGAGAATGATACGCATGGCACCCGACAGCATAGCACCGGGTGATGGCGGCGTCATGACACGTTGCGGGCGGCGCCCGCCCCGACCTCGGGCGGGCGTGCCCGCGCGCCGCCACGATGACAGCAGGCGGGCGGGCTCGGGTTGCCGCCAGCCCCGGCCTCAGGCCGGCTTGGACAGGCAGTCGCTCATGAACTTCTTGTAGTCGTCGCCTTTCTTGCCCTTGCCCTGCTTGCTGCAGGCCGCCATCTTTTCCTGCTGCGTCTTCGGCTCGGCGGCCGCGGCAGGCTTGCCGGAGAGGCACTCGCTCATGAACTTCTTGCGCTCGTCGCCCTTCTTGCCGGCAGCCTGCGTGTTGCAGGCCTTCATCTTGTCCTGCTGGCTGTTGGCGGGCTTGTCGCTCGCCTTCTCGGCACCGGGGGCCGAGGCGCCCTGGGCAAATGCGCCTGTGGCGATCAACGGGGTAACCAGCACGCACATCGCGATCAGTTTTTTCATGCTTCTCTCTCCTGGCTGTGGAACCACACGAAACACGGGCCTTGGCGCCCATTACCGCCGAGAACGGCACGCGGCGGCAATGCGTTGACGCGGACGGGGACTGCCCTTGTAAGCAATTGAAAACGGTCGCGGGGCGTCGGCGGGGTTCAGAGCAGGCGCCCCTGGCCGCGCGAGACTACGTCCGCCTGCATGGCGGCGCGCTGGCGATCCATGAAATCGCGCAACGTATCGATGCCGCGCAGGCGCAGGATGGTGTTGCGCACGGCGGCTTCCACCAGCACGGCGAGGTTGCGGCCGGCCGCCACCTGGATCTTGACCATGTGGATGGGCAGGCCGAGCACGTCGAGGTATTGCGAATCGAGCGGCAGCCGCTCGAATTCGCCATCGTTGCGGCGCACCAGCTGTACCACGAGCTTGAGTTTCATCTTCCGGCGCACCGCTGTTTCACCGAAGATGGTCTTGATATCGAGCAGGCCGAGGCCCCGCACTTCCAGCAGGTTTTGCAGCAGCGGCGGGCAGCGGCCCTCGATAAAGTCAGGACCCAGCCGTACGAAGTCCACCGCATCGTCGGCCACCAGGCCATGGCCGCGTGAAATCAGTTCGAGGCCGAGCTCGCTCTTGCCCAGGCCGGACTCGCCCATGATCAGCACGCCCATGCCGAGGATGTCGAGAAACACACCGTGCATGGTCACGCGCGGCGCCGAGATGCGCGACAGATACAGGCGCAGGTGGTCGATGACCGCCGCCGACGACACCGGCGTGGTGAACAACGGCGTGGACGAGCGCGTGCAGCGCAACTCGAGGTCGGGCGGAGGCTCCATGCCATCGGCCACCACCAGGAACGGCGGCTCCAACAGGATCAGTTCGCCCATCTGGCGTTTGCGCGGCTCGTCGTCGAGGCGCTGGTAATACATGATCTCGGGCTTGCCGAGCACCTGGATCCGGTTCGGGTGGATCAGGTTCAAATGGCCCACGAGGTCCGCCGCGGAAGTGGCTTCGCGCGCGAATTCGACGTCGAACGCGCGGTCGGCGCCTTCCAGGCCGGCGACCCACGAGAGTTTGATGTCGGCTGCGTTATCGTCGAAGATCGACTGCGAGGTGACGCCGGTGAGTTCCATGCGCTTGCGATGTGGGGGACTGGTCAGACTTGCCGGTGGCCGGGGCCTTGCCGGCGGCTTGCGGGTGCTTGGGTTACGGGTGCCACTCCGTCAGCAGATGATGCACGGCCTCGGGTGTCGGCAACGTGGCGAGGCCCTCGCGCATTTCGCGGTCCGACAGCAGTTGCGCGATTTCCGACAGGATTTCCAGATGCTGCTGCGTCGCCTGCTCGGGCACCAGCAGAAAAATCAGCAGCGAGACGGGCTTGCCGTCGGGCGATTCAAACGGGATCGGCTCGGCCAGTCGCATAAAGCCCGCCAGCGGCTGCTTGAGACCCTTGATGCGGCCATGCGGAATGGCCACGCCGGCGCCGAGACCGGTGGAACCGAGCGACTCGCGCGCAAACAGGTTGTCGGTGACGGTTGCCCGCGCCACCCCATGATTGTTCTCGAACAGCAGCCCGGCTTGCTCGAACACGCGCTTCTTGCTGGTGACGCTGACGTCGAGGGATATGTTGCCGGGTGGCAGCAATTTGGCCAAACGATTCATGGGCGATGCGCGGATAGATGCAAAGAATGCCAGGACGGTGGGGCGGGGCCGGAACGCTGGGCCGCTGCCCGCAGGCGTGTGACAGATCGGTTGTACTGGTTCTACGAAATCCAGGGGACACCCGCATTGGAGCGTCCGGCCATTATAGAGCAGCGCCGCCTGGCGCTTGTGCACCGCAATGAGACGCGGCGCGGCGCGCCCCGATCCTGATGGCCCCATCATGAGCCGTCAGCGGTGCGCATGTCTCCTACGCGTGATGTATGGCGCAGCATACACCGTGACGACCGTGTTGCGAAAGTCCGTGGTCGCCCTGCCACGCCCGGCCCGGCTTGCCCGCTTCCGCAGCGCGCGGCCATCAAAAAAGCCGCGCTTCCGGCGCGGCTTTATCCACTTCTTTTCAACCCCGGGCGACCGGTTGCCGGTCGCCTTCAATGGCTTTATTGCTGCTGCATCTGCGATGCCGCCATCTGGTACTTGAGGGCTTCGCGGTCGTGACCTTGCACGCGGTCCTTGTAACGGATCACCTGGCGGTCGAGCTTGTCGACCAGACAGTCGATCGCCGCGTAGAGGTCTTCATGATGCGCTTCGACAAAGATGTCCTTGCCCTTCAGATGCAGATTGATTTCCGCATACTGCCGGCGTTCCTTTTCCTTATGGTTGTCCACCGATAGCAGCACGCTTACGCCAATGACCTGATCGAAATGCCTGACGATACGCTCCAGTTTCGTTTCCACGTACTCACGCAGAGGCGGCGTGATGTCCAGGTGGTGTCCACTGATCTTGAAGTTCATAGCGCTTCTCCTTCTGAAAGAGCTGCACCAAGGCAGGTGACGCAGCTCGGCTACAAAGACTTGCGGAGATTCACTGCTGGGATCTTGAGGGCTTCCCGGTATTTGGCGACGGTACGACGCGCGACAACGAAGCCCTGCTCGCCCAACAGTTCGGCGATGCGGCTGTCGGAAAGGGGATTCTTGGGGTCTTCGGCTCCTATCAGTTGCTTGATCAGCGCGCGGATTGCCGTGGATGAGGCGGCGCCACCGGTTTCGGTGGACACATGGCTTCCAAAGAAGTACTTCAGTTCGAAGGTCCCCATTGGCGTGGCCATATATTTGTTGGTGGTCACACGGGAAATGGTGGACTCATGTAAACCGAGTGTATCGGCTATCTCCCTCAAAACCAAGGGGCGCATCGCGATTTCCCCGTGGGTGAAGAAGTTCTTCTGCCGCTCCACGATGGCCTGCGCCACGCGCAGGATCGTGTCGAAGCGCTGCTGGATGTTCTTGATGAGCCACCGCGCTTCCTGCAGCTTTTGCTGCAGGCCGGCGGTGCCCGATTCGCCCTTGGCGCCGCGCAGGATCTGCGCGTACATATCGTTGATGCGTAACCGGGGCATCACATCGGGATTGAGCTGCGCGATCCAGCCGGTACCGCTCTTACGCACGAAGACGTCCGGCACCACGAAGTCGGCTTCGGGCCGGCTGTAGGCGTGGCCGGGGTAGGGTGCCAGCGAGCGGATCAGTTCGTGCGCCGCCTTCAGGGCTGCCTCGTCGACCTGCAGCGCCTTCTTCAGGCGCGTGTAGTCGCGTACGGCCAGCAGCTCCAGATGGTGGTTGACGATGGTCAGCGCCAGCTCGCGTTGCGGATGCTGGAGCCGGCGCAATTGCAGCGTGAGGCATTCGGCGGCATTGCGCGCGCCCACGCCGGGCGGGTCGAAGCTCTGCAGCAGCGTGAGCATCGCCTGGACTTCCTCGATTTCGAATTCGAGCTCTTCCGGCAGTTCCGTGCAGATTTCCTCGAGCGAGGCGCTCAGGTAGCCGTCGTCGTCGAGCGATTCGATCAGAAAGACCGCCAGGCCCTTGTCGCGCACCGAGATCTTGAGCGGCGTCAGCTGCTCCATCAGGTACTCACGCAGCGTCGGCTCGGCGTCGCGCAGCTGCATCGGCGTCTTTTCGTCTTCGTCGCCCTGCGGACGGCGCGCAAAGTCGTCGAGACTCCAGTCGTTGCCGTAATCCTCGCCGCCGCTATCGCCAAAACCCTCGTCGTCGCCGGACGCGGCGCCTTCGGCGCGATCCTCGCCGCTGCCTTGCGGCTCGGCGGGCGTCGGGGCCGGCGCGCTCTGCACATTGACGGAGCCATCGGCGGCCACGCGCAGCGGGCTCTCGATCCAGTCGTTTTCGCGTTCGAGCAGCGGATTTTCGGTCAGGGCCTGTTCGACTTCCTGTTGCAGTTCCAGCGTGGAAAGCTGCAGCAGCCGGATCGACTGCTGCAGTTGGGGAGTCAAGGCAAGGTGCTGAGAGAGACGAAGCTGAAGCGACGGTTTCATGCGACCTATTCTATGCGCATCTCTCCGTCGATGGAACGGAAATTGCTATCGCCTATCGCTTCAGTTTGGTGATCGTGTTCGGCCGCGGCAGCCGGGTCGCCCGCATTGCCGCGGCAGCGACGTCACATGCGGAAATTCTCGCCCAGGTAGACGCGCCGCACGGACTCGTTGGCGATGATGTCCTCGGGCTGCCCGGCCGCCAGCACGGTGCCCTCGCTGATGATGTAGGCGTGATCGCAGATGCCGAGCGTCTCGCGCACGTTATGGTCGGTAATCAGCACGCCGATGTTGCGGGCCTTGAGGAAGCTGACGATGCGCTGGATTTCACCGACCGCGATCGGGTCCACGCCGGCAAATGGCTCGTCGAGCAGGATGAAGCGCGGCGACGACGCCAGCGCCCGGGCGATTTCCACCCGGCGCCGCTCGCCGCCGGACAGCGACAGGGCCGGATTGTTGCGCAGGTGGGCGATCTGCAGGTCGTCCAGCAGCGTCTCCAGGCGCTTGTTCATCTCGTCCTTCTTGAGCGGCTTGCCGTTCTCGGTCTGCAGCTCCAGCACCGCGCGGATATTTTCCTCGACGTTCAGCTTGCGGAACACCGAGGCTTCCTGCGGCAGGTAGGACAGGCCCATGCGCGCGCGCTCGTGGATCGGCAGGCCGCTGATATGGTCCCCGTCGAGCACGATATCGCCTTCGTCGAGCGCCACCAGGCCGACGATCATGTAGAACGACGTGGTCTTGCCGGCGCCGTTGGGGCCCAGCAGGCCCACCACCTCGCCGCTCTTGACGTCGAGCGACACGTCCTTGACCACGGTGCGCGACCCGTAGCGCTTCTTCAGGTGGCGCACGACCAGCGTGCTGCCGTTGGTGGCGGTGGCGGAGGAAGTCGGCGTGGCGAGCGTGGCGGTATCGTTCATGACTGCGAGGGAGCGGCGCGGACGCCGGTGTTCAGGGCTTGCCCGGCGCGGGCGCCGGCTTCAGGTCGAGAGGGGCGGCCGGTGCGCTGGCCTGGTCCGCGCGCGGCGACAGCACGGCGCGCACACGGCCCGACGGGCTGCCGGCCGAGGTGTTCTCGCCACCGCCGGCGGCCGTGTAGAACTCGTTGCGGCTGTCGTAGGTAATCAGCGCGCCACGGATTTCGTCGATGATCTTGGCGCCGGCCACGCGCGCCGCGCGCGCATGGCCGATCAGGCGCGACAGCTCCTGCTTGCCGTCGTATTCGATGCGGTCGCCCCAGCCGTCGATATATTCGTCCACGCCGTCGCGCTTCTGGCGGATATAGGCCTGCTTGCCGGCCTTGGCGGTGGCGATCGCGTACTGGTAGCCCTCGGGATCGGTGCGCAGCTCGGCCGCGTCCGACTTCAGCACCATGGTTCCCTTGGTCAGCACCACGTTGCCGGTGAGCGTGTAGATCTGCTTGACGTCATCGTAGCTGGCGTTGTCCGCCTCCAGTACCAGCGGCTTGTCCCGGTCCGCGCGCTCGGCCAGGGCGGGTCGCGCCAGCAGCAGGCCAAGCACGGCGACGGAGGCCAGCAGCGCATACGCGGCGGGGTGGCGACGGGACAAAGTCGTCGGGGATGAAGTCATAGCGGCTAGAAAGTGGACAAGGGAGACGGCCTGACACGTTGGCGCAGCTACCGACGGTGAGACGGTGACCGTGACGATGCGGCGATCGTGACGGACGGTGTCGGTACCGCGTTTCTTATGGCTTCTGCGCCTGGCCGGGCGGCGGCACGGTAATGATGGTGCCGCGTACGTTACCCAGCAATTGTACTTCGCGCGTGACGTTGTTGAAGATCAGGCCGTTGGCATTCATGACCGAAGGCCCGCGCGTCAGCTGTACCGGCTGGTTGGTCTTCACGATATCGTCATTGACGAGAAGCTGGAAATATTGCGACGCGGCCGTCATGCGCGGATCCTTGCTCAGGTCCGCGCCGGCCTGGCGCACGATGAACGCGTTGCCGTACAGGTCGATGATCGAGCCTTCCGCGTTCATCACGCCGCGGTCCGCGTTGGCCGTCACCGGCGGGCGGTCCGGCTCGTAGGCGCGCATGGCCGGACGCGTGACCTCGTAGGTCTGGTCGTCCTCGAAATGGATCATCTTGATCCCGGTAAAGCGCAGCTTGGTGCTGCCGTCCTGCGCCAGTTCGGTGGCCGAGAAATTGTCGATGAAGTAGTCCGGCTCGTGGCGCTTGGCGCTGGCGCCGGCTTTTTCCTCGCGCGGCGAGTTGATCTGCACCAGCCAGAATGTGCTGCCGGCCACGATGGCCATGAGCAACAGCGGCAGCAGGCGCATGACGAGCCCGGTAAGACTGGCGATGAGTGCCTGCATGGTGCCTGTGCCTTGCGTGAATTCCGTTGGATCAGATGACCTTGGCGCGCGTCAGGTCATGGATATGGAGCGCCCCGACCAGGCGCTGGTCGCCGTCCACCACCAGCAGCTGGTTGATGCGGTTGGTCTCCATGATCTCCACGGCTTCCACCGCGAGCTGGTCCTGGTTGACCACGCGCGGGTTGTGGTGCATGACCTCGCCGATCGGCACGGTCTGCCAGTCGCGCGGGGTTTCCAGCAGGCGGCGCAGGTCGCCGTCGGTAAAGACGCCGATGGCGCGGCCATCCTCGTCCACCACGGCCGTCATGGCCATGCCCTTGCGGGTGATTTCCATGAGCGCCTGGGCCAGCGGCGTGTTCTCGCGCACCTCGGGCACCGCGTTGCCGGTGCGCATGATGTCGCGCACGTAGGTCAGCAGCTTGCGGCCCAGCGCGCCGCCCGGGTGCGAGCGTGCGAAGTCTTCCTCGCCAAAGCCGCGCAGGTCGAGTACGGCCACGGCGAGCGCGTCGCCCAGGGCGAGCGCGGCGGTGGTGCTCGCGGTGGGGGCCAGGTTGAGCGGGCATGCTTCCTTGTCCACCGCGCCATTGATATGGGCGTCGGACAGTTTGGCCAGGTTGGACTCGGGATTGCCGGTGATCGAGATCAGACGGGTGCCGATGCGCTTGACGATGGGGATGATCGACAGCAGTTCCGCGGTTTCGCCGGAATTGGAGAAGGCGATCAGCACGTCGTCGCGCGTGATCATGCCGAGGTCGCCGTGGCTGGCCTCGGCCGGATGCACGAAGAACGACGGGGTGCCGGTGGAGGCCAGCGTGGCCGCCACCTTGCGGCCGATATGGCCGGACTTGCCGATGCCGGATACCACCACGCGCCCCGTACATTCGAGCACCATCTGCACGGCCAGCGCGAAATCGGGGGTCAGGCGGCCGATCAGCGCCGTGACGGCGTCGGCTTCGGTCTGGAGAGTGTCGCGGCCGAGACGAAGTGCTCGATCCGCATCGAAATTGGCTATCATGGCGACGGAGTATACCAACGAATGCGATGGCGTCTGGACGGGCCGGCATGCCGCACGCGGCGCGGTCCGGGGTCCCGGAGTCCCACCCCCCGGCCACCCCCTTGCCCACCCTTGCCCCCCTTGCCCCCTTGCCGCCCTTGGTCACCCGCCTGGCTCCGGGCCATACAAGCGACACAAGCCTGCCGAATGCATTCTCCGCTGGAACTGACCCTGGTACTGCTGGCCGCCGCCGTGTTTGGCGTGGTGGCCTTCCGTATGCTGCAGCTGCCGCCGATGCTGGGCTACCTCGCGGTCGGCATCCTGATCGGCCCGCACGCGCTCGGCCTCGCCAGCGATTCCGCCCAGACCAAGTACCTGGCGGAGTTTGGCGTGGTGTTCCTGATGTTCTCGATCGGCCTGGAGTTCAGCCTGACCAAGCTGCGCGCGATGCGGCGGCTCGTGTTCGGGCTGGGCGGCTCGCAGGTGGTGCTGTCGATGGTGGTCGTGGTGGCCGCGGGGCTCGCCTTCAACTGGCTGGTGCCGCTCTCGTGGCAGGCCTCGGTGGCGCTCGGCGGGGCGCTCGCGATGTCCTCGACGGCCATCGTCTCCAAAATGCTGGCCGAGCGCATGGAGCTGGAGAGCGAGCACGGTCGCAACATCATCAGCGTGCTGCTGTTCCAGGATCTGGCGGTGGTGCCGTTGCTGATCGTCATTCCGGCGTTGTCGCGCGATCCGGGGGACCTGGTGGCGGCGCTGAGCCTGGCCACGGTCAAGATCGTGCTGGCGCTGACGCTGATCTTCTTTGTCGGCCAGCGCCTGATGAGCCGGTGGTTTCATGTGGTGGCGGCGCGCCGCTCGCAGGAACTGTTCATGCTTAACCTGCTGCTGGTCACGCTGGGCATGGCTGCGCTGACCGAGCGGCTCGGGCTATCGATGGCGCTGGGCGCGTTCATGGCGGGCATGCTGATCTCCGAGACGCCGTACCGGCATCAGGTGGAAGAGGACATCAAGCCGTTTCGCGACGTGCTGCTGGGGCTGTTCTTCGTGACCATCGGCATGCTGCTCAATATCCGCGTGGTGATCGACCACATCTGGCTCGTGCTGGGCCTGCTGGTGGGGCCCACGCTGTTCAAGCTGGTGCTTATCGCGTTTCTGGCGCGCGCCTTCGGCTCGCGGCAGGGGGTGGCTATCCGCACCGGGCTCGGGCTTGCGCAGGCCGGGGAGTTCGGCTTTGTGCTGCTCAACCAGATCGATGGCATGAGTCTGGTGGACCCGGTGCTGATCCAGGTGATCCTCGCCTCGATGCTGCTGTCGATGCTGGTGGCGCCGTTCCTGATCCAGTACAGCGATGCCATCGTGCTGCGCTTTGCCGCCAACGAATGGCTGATGCAGTCGCTCAACATGACGCGCATCGCCGCGCAGAGCCTGCAGACCGAGAAGCACGCGATCATTTGCGGGTTTGGCCGCAGCGGGCAGAACCTGGCCCATATGCTGGAGCGCGAGGGCATCACGTATGTGGCGCTCGATCTCGACCCCGACCGCGTGCGCGAGGCCGCGGCGGCGGGCGACACCGTGGTCTATGGCGATGCGGCGCGGCGCGAGGCGCTGATCGCGGCCGGTATCCATCGCGCCGCGGCGCTGATCGTGACCTACGCCAATACGCCGTCGGCGCTCAAGGTGCTGCACCACGTGCAGGAAGTCGCGCCGGCGCTGCCCGTGATCGTGCGCACGGTAGACGATTCCGAGCTCGACACGCTGCAGAAGGCGGGCGCGACCGAGGTGGTGCCCGAGATCATCGAAGGCAGCCTGATGCTGGCCTCCCACGCGCTGGTGCTGCTGGGCGTGCCGATGCGGCGCGTGGTGCGTGGCGTGCAGGAAGCGCGCGATGCGCGCTACAGCCTGTTGCGCGGCTATTTCCATGGGCGCGACGACGAGGAAGACATGGTCGAGCGCGAGGCGGTGCGCCTGCATGCGGTGTCGCTCGGCCCCGAGCATACGGCCGTGGGCCGGCGGCTGGGCCTGCTGGGGCTGGAGCGCATCGGGGTCGAGGTGAGTGCGGTGCGCCGGCGCGGCATTCCCGCGTTCGACCCGGAGCCGGACACCGTGCTCGAGCCCGGCGATATCGTCGTGTTGCGCGGCACGCCGGAGGCGCTGGAAGCCGCCGAGGAAAGACTGGTGCGGGACTAGCCGGCTGTCCACGGACACCGCGGACCTTTCCCGGTGCCGCGCCTCGGTCATCGCGCCGGCCGCCGCACCGGTCACCGCACCGTTCAGGTTTCGATACGCGTGCCGAGGGCCGTCAGAAACTGCGCCAGCCAGGCCGGATGGGCCGGCCACGCCGGCGCGGTCACGAGGTTGCCATCGGTATGGGCCTGGTCGACGGGAATCTCCGCGTAGGTGCCGCCCGCCAGCCGCACCTCGGGTGCACAGGCCGGATAGGCCGAGCAGGTGCGGCCCTCCAGCACGTTGGCGGCGGCCAGCAACTGCGCGCCATGGCAGACCGCGGCAATCGGCTTGCCGGCGCTGGCGAAGTGCCGCACGATTTCGATCACGCGCGCATCGAGCCGCAGATACTCGGGCGCACGGCCGCCCGGAATGACGAGCGCATCATATGTCGCCGGGTCGACCTCGGCGAAGGTGGCATTGAGCGTGAAATTGTGGCCGCGCTTCTCGGTGTAGGTCTGGTCGCCCTCGAAATCGTGGATGGCGGTGGCACAGTGCTGGCCCGCTTTCCGGTCGGGGCAGACCGCGTGGACGGTATGACCGACCATCTGCAGCGCCTGGAACGGCACCATCGTTTCGTAATCCTCGGCAAAATCGCCAACCAGCATGAGAATCTTCTTTGCCATCGCACTCTCCTGTATGGTTACGGGGTCCTGTAGGGTTACAGGGCAACTCCCCTAAGACTAGATTCTCCATGGCAGATTCCATTATTCAAGCGCCCGATCTCGGTGACGTCACCGGCTACCTGCGCGACCGCATCCGGACGGTCCCGAACTGGCCGCAGCCGGGCGTCATGTTCCGCGATATCACCCCGTTGCTGCAGAGCCCCAAGACGTTGCGCGTGCTGATCGACGTGTTCGTCCATCGCTATATGGACCAGCAGCTGGACCTCGTGGCGGGTATCGATGCGCGCGGGTTCATCCTGGGCTCGATCATTGCGTACGAGCTGAATCTGGGCTTCGTGCCGATCCGCAAGAAGGGCAAGCTGCCATTCCAGACCGTGGCCGAGGAGTACGAACTCGAGTATGGCAGTGCCACCGTCGAAATCCATGCCGATGCCTGCAAGCCGGGCGACCGCGTGCTGCTGATCGACGACCTGATCGCCACCGGCGGCACCATGATGGCCGGGCGCCGGCTGCTCGAGCGGCTGGGCGCGAACGTGATCGAGGGGGCGGCCATCGTCGACCTGCCCGAGCTCGGCGGCTCCAGACTGCTGGCCGCGAGCGGGCTGCCGCTGTTTACCGTATGCAACTTCGAAGGGCATTGAAGCGCGCGTTGCATTGCCCCTGCGGATAGCGGGGCGCATAATGGCCCATTGATAACGACATGGCGACCGGGCGGGCTCCCCCGCGGACGTACTCCCGCACCGTCGCCACCACGTCAAGAAAGGGCAAGGGCGGACGATGGGCGTTCTACTTCATCTGCTTTCCGGCGTGGCGCTCCTGGTCTGGGGCACCAATATCGTCAAGGTAGGCATTCTGCGCGTGTATGGCGCCAATCTGCGCCATGTGCTTTCCGTCAGCGTATCGAATCGGTTCAGCGCCTTTGCCGCCGGCCTGGGCGTGACCGGTCTCGTGCAGAGCAGCAATGCCACGGCCGTGATCGTGAGCTCCTTCGTGGGCCAGGGACTGATCGCCGTGGCGCCCGCGCTCGCCATCATGCTGGGCGCCAACGTGGGTACCGCGCTGATGGTGCAGGTCTTCTCGATGGACCTGTCGTGGCTGTCGCCGCTGCTGATCTTTATCGGCGTGATCCTGCATCTGAGCTGGAAGGGCCAGAAAGCCGGCCATGTGGGCCGCGTGCTGATCGGGCTGGGCCTGATCACCCTCGCGCTGGAACTGATCGCCATCGCCACGCGCCCGGTGGTGCAGGCCGCGGGCGTCAAGGTGCTGTTCAGCACGCTGACCGGCGACGCGACCCTCGACATGCTGATCGGCGCCTTCCTGACCATCCTGTGCTATTCGAGCCTGGCGGTGGTGCTGTTCTGCGGCGCGCTCGCATCCGCCGGCGTGGTGTCGATCCATGTGGCGATGGCGCTGGTGCTGGGCGCCAATCTCGGGTCCGGCATTTCCGCGTTGCTGACCACGTCGGGCAACAACCAGCCGGGCAAGCGCGTGACGCTCGGCAACCTGCTGTCGCGCCTGCTTGGGTGCGTGATCGCGCTGCCGCTGTTGCAGCAGGGCGAGGACGTGCTCAAGCTGATCAGCGCGGACCCGCAGCGGCTGGTGGTCAATTTCCACCTGCTGTTCAATATCGTGCTGGCGATCCTGCTGATCGGCGCAACCGGCCCGCTGGCGCGGCTGTGCGAAGCGATCCTGCCGGGCCGCAACACCGGCGACAGCCAGGTGACGCCGCGCCATCTGGACCCGGCCGCACTGTCCACGCCGACGCTGGCGCTCTCCAACGCCGCGCGCGAGGTGCTGCGCATTGGCGACCGCGTCGAGCAGATGCTGGACAACCTGCTGCGTGTGCTGCGCAACAACGATGCACGTCTGGCCGATGCCACGTGCCGCGTCGACGACGAGGTCGACGACCTCTATACCGCCATCAAGCTCTATCTCACCCGGATCAGCACCGAAGCGCTCGACGAGCACGATGGCCAGCGCTGGACCGAGATCATTTCGCTCACGATCAACCTGGAGCATGCCGGCGATCTGATCGAGCGGATGCTGCTCGATGCCAAGGACAAGAAGATTGCGCACAACCTGCGCTTTTCCGAAGCCGGCATGCAGGAAATCGCCGAGATGCACGCGCGCGTGGTGGCCAACCTGCGGCTCGCGATGTCGGTGTTCCTGACCGGCGACGTGCGCAGCGCGCAGCAGCTGGCGGCGCAGAAGGCCAGCTTCCGCGACCTCGTGCGCCAGTACTCGCGCTCGCATCTGCAGCGCGTGGCGGTGCAGACCGCGGAAAGCATCGAGACCAGCTCGATTCACCTGGACGTGATCAGCGAACTCAAGCGCCTGAATTCGCTGTTCTGCGCCACGGCCTATCCGGTGCTCGAACAGGCGGGCCTGATCAATCGCAGCCGCCTGAAGGAAGACGAGGCCGGCGAGGTCGCGGGTGGCACGACGGCCGCGCAAGTGCACGTGCCTTGAAGGTGCCGATCCCGCGCTGATCGCGTGTGGCCCCGGGGCGGCCCCGGCGCTATGCCATCAGGCGCGCTTGAGCAGCGGCGCCAGGTACTTGCCGGTAAAGCTCGCCTTGCTCTTTGCCACCGCCTCGGGCGTGCCCTTGGCGATCACCTGGCCGCCCCCAGCGCCGCCTTCCGGTCCCATGTCGAGCAGCCAGTCGGCGGTCTTGATGACGTCGAGGTTGTGCTCGATGATCACGACCGTATTGCCCTGGTCGCGCAGCTTGTGGATGACCTTGAGCAGCAGCTCGATATCGTGGAAATGCAGGCCGGTGGTCGGTTCGTCGAGGATATAGAGCGTGCGGCCCGTATCGCGCTTGGACAGCTCCAGCGATAGCTTGACGCGCTGGGCTTCGCCGCCCGACAGCGTGGTGGCGGACTGGCCCAGCCGGATATAGCCGAGGCCGACGTCGAGCAAGGTCTGCAGCTTGCGGCGCACCACCGGCACCGCGCTGAAGAACTCGTGCGCCTGTTCCACCGTGAGGTCGAGCACTTCCGAGATGCTCTTGCCCTTGTACAGCACCTCCAGCGTCTCGCGGTTGTAGCGCTGGCCGTGGCACACGTCGCACGGTACGTACACGTCCGGCAGGAAGTGCATTTCCACCTTGAGCACGCCGTCGCCCTGGCAGGCCTCGCAGCGGCCGCCCTTGACGTTGAACGAAAAGCGGCCCGGATCGTAGCCGCGTTCCTTGGCGGACGGCACGCCCGCGAACAGTTCGCGGATCGGCGTGAACAGGCCCGTGTACGTGGCCGGATTGGAGCGCGGTGTGCGGCCGATCGGGCTCTGGTCCACGTTGATGACCTTGTCGAAATGCTCCAGGCCCTCGATGCGGTCGTGCGCGGCGGGCTCCGGCGTGGAACCATACAGGTGCCGCGCCACCGCGTGATAGAGCGTGTCGTTGATCAGCGTGGACTTGCCCGAGCCCGATACGCCGGTAATGCAGGTAAGCAGGCCGACCGGGATTTCCGCGGTGACGTTGCGCAGGTTGTTGCCGGTGGCATTGACGATGCGCAGCAGGCGCTCGCCGTCCGGTTCGGCGCGGGTGGCGGGTACTTCGATGCGACGCTTGCCGGCCAGGTACTGCCCCGTGAGCGACGCGGCCGAATCCTCGATCTGCGAGGGCGTGCCCTCGGCCACGATCATGCCGCCATGCACGCCGGCACCGGGGCCGATATCGACCACGTAGTCGCTGGCACGGATCATGTCCTCGTCGTGCTCGACCACCAGCACCGAATTGCCGATATCGCGCAGATGCTTGAGCGTGCCGATCAGGCGGTCGTTGTCGCGCTGGTGCAGGCCGATCGACGGCTCGTCCAGCACGTACATGACGCCGGTCAGGCCCGAGCCGATCTGCGAGGCCAGGCGGATGCGCTGCGCCTCGCCGCCCGAGAGCGTATCGGCGCTGCGTTCCAGCGAGAGATAGTCGAGCCCGACGTTGTTCAGGAAGTTCAGGCGCGCGGTAATCTCCTTGACGATCTTGTCGGCGATCTCGCGCTTGGCGCCATGCAGGTTCAGCGTCAGGAAGTAGGTCAGGGCGTCGCGCAGCGGCCAGCCGTTGATCTCGAAGATCGCGCGCGCCTGCTCGTCGTCGCCCACCTTGACGTGGCGTGCCTCGGTGCGCAGGCGGGTGCCATGGCAGGCCGGGCAGGGCTGGTTGTTCTGGTACTTGGCCAGTTCCTCGCGCACGGCCACCGAATCGGTTTCGCGATAGCGGCGCTCCAGGTTCGGGATGATGCCCTCGAACACGTGGGCGCGTACCGTGGTCCGGCCCTTCTCGTTGATATAGGTGAACGGAATCTCTTCCTCGCCCGAGCCATGCAGCACGACTTCCTGCACCTTGGCCGGCAGTTCCTCGAACGCGGTCTCGGTGTCGAAGTCGTAGAACGCGGCCAGGCTCTGCAGCATCTGGAAGTAGAACTGGTTGCGGCGGTCCCACCCCTTGATGGCCCCGGAGGCCAGCGACAGGTTTGGAAACGCCACCACGCGCTTGGGATCGAAGAACGTGATCTGGCCCAGGCCGTCGCAGCTCGGGCAGGCGCCCATCGGGTTGTTGAACGAGAACAGGCGCGGCTCGAGTTCCTGCAGCGAATACGAGCAGATCGGGCAGGCGAAGCGCGAGCTGAACACATGCTCGTGCCCGCTATCCATCTCGAGCGCGATCGCGCGGCCGTCCGCCAGGCGCAGCGCGGTCTCGAACGACTCGGCCAGGCGCTGCTTGATGTCGGCACGCACCTTGACGCGGTCAACCACCACCTCGATGGTGTGCTTCTCGGTTTTCTTGAGCCTGGGCAGCTGGTCGACCTCGTACACCTTCGCCTCGGCCTCGTGCGCGGTGCCGCCGCCCGAGCGGATGCGGAAGCGCACAAAGCCCTGCGCCTGCATCGAGTCGAACAGGTCCGAATGCTCGCCCTTGCGGTCGGCGACCACGGGCGCCAGGATCATCAGCTTGGTGTCCTCGGGCAGCGCAAGTGCCGCATCCACCATTTGCGACACGCTCTGGGCCTGCAGTGCGATGCCGTGGTCCGGGCAGTAGGGGGTGCCGGCACGCGCGAACAGCAGACGCAGGTAGTCGTGGATTTCCGTCACCGTGCCCACGGTCGAGCGCGGATTGTGGCTGGTGGCCTTTTGTTCGATCGAGATGGCCGGCGAGAGTCCCTCGATCAGGTCCACGTCCGGCTTTTCCATCAGTTGCAGGAACTGGCGCGCGTAGGCCGACAGCGACTCCACGTAACGGCGCTGGCCCTCCGCGTAGAGCGTGTCGAACGCCAGCGACGACTTGCCCGAGCCGGACAGGCCCGTGATCACGATCAGCTTGTTGCGCGGCAGGTCGAGATTGATGTTCTTCAGGTTGTGGGTACGCGCCCCGCGGATCTTGATTTCTTCCATATGTGCCTAAAGCAACGCCTGAAACGCCCGGATAAAGGGACGAAATAAGGGACGAAAAAGGGCCGCAAACCTGCCGCATCCCTTGCCCTGTCTGCGCTGGCAGCCACTGCGGGTGACCCCGGAAGCGCGGGGGAGCAAACCTGCTAATATACCGAACTTCGGTTTCCGGGGTTGCCCGGCAAAAGACGGACCGAATGACGGAGCGAACCATTGGCCGAAGCGCTGGCCAAACGATCGTTCCCACCTCGGGTCCAGGCGAGGTCTGACCGAACCAGCTTCCCTTCCTACGATCGCAATGCCGTCGATCCCCTCTTCCTCCCGTTCTGCCACCCCCGCGGCGACTGCCGCCGCCGCTCCCAATGACCCGGCCGGCCAGGACACCAGTGCGTCCGCAACCCGCGACCGCATGACCCGAAGCGAGTTGCGTGCCAGTCTCTCGCTGGCAAGCATCTTCGCGCTGCGCATGCTGGGTCTGTTTCTGATCCTGCCGGTCTTTGCCGAATACGCGCGCGGTCTGCCCGACGGGCACGACGCCCAGCGCGTGGGCCTGGCGATGGGCATTTATGGGCTGATGCAGGCGTTTCTTCATATCCCGCTGGGCTGGTTGTCCGACCGCGTGGGACGCAAGCCGGTCATGGTGGGCGGCCTGATTTTGTTCGTGGCAGGCGCGGCCATCGCCGCGTGGTCCGATACGCTGACCGGCATCACCATCGGGCGCGCCTTGCAGGGTACCGGTGCGATCTCGGCGGCCATCACCGCCTGCATTGCCGACCTCACGCGCGAACGTCATCGCACCAAGGCCATGGCGATGGTGGGCGGCAGTATCGGCCTGACGTTTGCACTGTCATTGATCATCGCGTCGCCGTTGCTGCACAGCATTGGCATGTCCGGCATCTTTGGCCTGATGGCGGTGCTGGGCGTGGTGGCCATTGGCGTGACGCTGTTTATCGTGCCGGCCCCGCCGCCCGCGCATCCGGTGCAGTTGCCCTTCCGCAAGGTGCTGCTCAATGGCGATCTGGCCCGCCTCAACGTAGGCGTGCTGGCGCTCCATGCCAGCCAGGTGGCGATGTTCATGGTGGTGCCCGCCATGTTGTCCGACGCGGGCATGCCGCTCGACCAGCACTGGAAGGTCTACCTGCCGGTGGTGCTGGTGTCGTTTGTGCTGATGCTTGGCCCGATGATGGCGGCGGAGCGTTACGGTCGCGTACGCGTGGTGCTGCTGAGCTCGGTGGCGCTGATGACGGTGGTGCAGTTGCTGTTCGCGGCGGTGCACGGCTTGTGGCCGATCGTCGGCGTCCTGCTGCTGTTCTTCTTGGCCTTCAACGTGCTCGAGGCCATGCAGCCGTCGCTGGTGTCGCGCTACGCCGCCGCCAGCCGCGGTGCCGCACTTGGCGTGTATAACACCACGCAAGCCATGGGGCTGTTTCTGGGCGGTGTGGCGGGCGGCTGGCTGCTCAAGCATGAAGGGCGCGCCGCCGTGTTCATCGGCTGCGCGGCGGTCCTGCTCTGCTGGCTTATAATCGCCTGGAGCATGAAAGCGCCCCCTGCCCGTGGCCACGTCGAAGCGCCCTCCGTGGCGGCTTGAAGACACCCGTGCCGCAGGCAGCGCGCAAGTCGAGATTTCCAAGCAGTTTGGGTTTAGCATGAGCGCGCACCCGGCCTGAACCATGATGCCGGGGGCGCGTTTTTTGTTAACTGTGGTGGTTCACTGTGGTGGTTCACTGTGGTGGGTCACTGTGGTGGTTCACGGTGGTGGTTAACGTAGTGCGTTGTTGCAGCGGGTACGCCTAGACCAGCAGGTGCGGCCGGACTTTCCCGGCCGCGATTCATTATTTACTGAGACATTTCTTGCCACCTCGGATGAGGTGGTCCTTCGGAGAACATTCACATGGCATCGGTCAACAAAGTCATCCTCGTCGGCAACCTGGGCGCCGACCCGGAAACCCGCTACATGCCCAGTGGCGACGCCGTGACCAACATCCGGCTGGCCACCACGGACCGCTACAAGGACAAACAGAGCGGCGAGTTCAAGGAAGCCACCGAGTGGCACCGCATCGCGTTCTTCGGCAAGCTGGCGGAGATCGCCGGCCAGTATCTGAAGAAGGGCTCGTCGGTCTATATCGAAGGCCGCATCCGCACGCGCAAGTGGCAGGACCAGTCGGGCCAGGACAAGTACAGCACCGAAATCGTGGCCGACCAGATGCAGATGCTCGGCGGCCGCGCGCAAGGTGGCGGCGACGAGGGCGGCTACGGTGGCGGTGGCGGCGGCTACAGCCGTGAATCGTCGGGCGGCGGTGGCGGTGGTGGTTACGGTGGTGGCCGTGGCCAGGGCCAGGGCGGTGGTGGCGGCGGCGGCCAGGGTGGCCAGGGTGGCCAGCGCCGTCAGCAACAGGCGCCGTCGAACGGGTTCGAGGATATGGACGACGATATTCCGTTCTAAAACCTGCCTCGTTGTATTTTGGGGTGATTGAAGCCCGCCAGGCGTGACGCCGGCGGGCTTTTTCATTTGCCACCACAGAGGTCTTCAGAAGTTCCAGAGCATGCCTACGCGGAACGTTCTTGGCTCGGCCGGGTGGATGTGGTGGTCGTTGATGCCCGTGGCGACACCGTTCGCATCCAGCGGCGAGGTCTCGCCCTTGAGCAGCGAGGCGTAGTAGTAGTCGATGTCGTTCACGCGCTTGCCCAGCACATTGAGCACTTCAGCAAACACACGCACGTCCTTCATGATGCGATAGCCCACCTTCATGTTGACCAGAAACGAGGAGGCCGAGCGGACACTGTTGTCCTCGACCAGGGGGCGTGGGCCGAAGTAGCGGGCGCGCGCGCCGAACGACCAGCGGCCCCGGTTGAGCGATGCGCCCATCGATGCCGTGGTCTGGATCGACTCGGGTATGTACTGGCCAGCCTCGTTAAAGTCGCGGTAACGCGCGCGCGAGAATGCGGCGTCCGCGTCGAGGATGAGTCCGGCCAGGGGACCGTCCTTCGGCGCATAGTAGCCTGCCAGTTCGACGCCGGTGCGGCGGCTCGCCGGCCCGGGCTCAGTGGTGCCGCTGTCGCCTGAGTAGACCAGTTCGGAGCCAATGTCGAGGCGCCACAGCGATGCCGAAAGCTGCAGGCCCGGGGCCAGGCGCGAGGTGCGCACCCCGACCTCGTAGCCCGTTGCGGGCACCAGCACGCTCACGCGCTGGGCTGGATCTCCGGTGACGGGATCGACGGTCGTGGTGGCGCCGCGGACGTCGTTGCTGTGATAGCCGCGCCCCCAGTTGAGGAATACTTCGGTCTGCGCTGCCGGCGAGACAATGAGGCTTAACTTCGGGCTGACGATGTGGTCGGTACCGTTGCCGGAATTGAGCGGATTGCTGCTGGAGACGCCGTACCAGAACTGGTCCGTGCGCAGGCCGGCAACGGTGCGCAGCCAAGGCAGCCATTCCGTCGTGTTGCGCAGGTACAGCGCGGCACTGGTTTCGTTGACGGTATCCGTGCGTACGCGCTCGTAGACCTGACGCGCCTCGGTGTTGGATAGCGAGACGGGGTCAAGCCGGTCATAGCGAACCTGTGCGCCAAACTCGGTCTCGGTGTCTCGCTGGCCAAGCTTGCCGAACCAGAGCTGCGACGCGCTGATGCCCGTGGTGACGCGGTTCTCGAATTGCTCGAACTGGTCGCCGCGCTCGGGATTGTTCAGCGCGTAAGTGAAGTTCGAGAATAGCTGCAACCGGCTCTTGATGACATAGACGTTGGCCTTGAACAGGCCGTCGTCCAGCGGCTTGAGCCAGTCGGCGGACAGGCTGTAGCGTGACGAGTAGCCGCCGTCGGTCGGATCGATATTGCCCCAGCGCGAGATCAGACCGTCGTTGACGGCGCGCGAGGGGACCTGGTCGGTCGAGTCCCAGCTGTTGCGGTAAGCCATCGCGGTAATGCCGACCTGCTCGCCGCCGCCGAGCGGCACGTTGTAGCGCAGCACGCCGTTGAGCTTGCGCACGCCCTCGGGCATGTCCCACGGGCCGTTCTGGTTGAGCAGCTCGAAGCCGTAGAGCACCGTGCCGGCACGCACCTGACTGGAGTTGGCGACGACCGCGCGCCGATACTGATGCTGGCCAAACTCCAGTTGGGCCATGCCTTGAGGCAAGCTCGACACGTAGTCCATGGACACCGCGCCGGCAGTGGCGAAGTCGCCTTGCTCGGCAAAGTACGGGCCCTTGCTGTAGGCGATGCCATTGACCAGCTCGGGGATCACGAAGTTGAGGTCGGTATAGCCCTGGCCGTGCGCGTGCGTTCGCATGTTGACCGGCATGCCTGCCACGGTGGTGGCCAGGTCGGTACCGTGGTCCAGATTGAAGCCGCGCAGGAAGTACTGGTTCGCCTTGCCGTCTCCGCTGTGCTGCGTGACGATCAGGCCGGGCACGGTCTCGAGCAGTTCGGCTGGGCGCAGCAAGGGGCGATTCTCCAGCTGCTCGCGCGTGACGAAGCCCTGGTTGGCTGCCACGCCCTGCGCCGAGGTGGTAGGCGGTGCGCTGGTCGCCCGAACGGTGATGACGGGAAGGTCCGCCTGCTGCAATCCGCCAGCGGCGGCAAGCAACGGGATGCTCAGTACGCCAGCCGCAATGGCTGGAAGGACCAATTTGTCCTGGCGCGTCTCCGGCGCGCGGCCCCGGAAGGTGGATCGACTCATGTTTTTGTTTTGCGAAAATGTATGAAGAATTACGCAAACTTCATACCATGAGCCGCGCCCCGAAATGGTGCGCAAATGGTGCGCCTATGTCGCTATCGCTTTGGTCGGTCAGGGTGGTGATGCGGGTGCGCGTGTGACGCGTGTCGCATCGGGTCGGGCTCCGTCATGACGAGGTTCAGGTGCGCCTGGCGTACACCGCGCTCGGTGCTGATCGCGTTGGCGAGCTTGCGCACGGCACTGGCCGGTCCCTTCAGGATCACGGTCTCGAAGCAGGCGTCCCGATCGAGGTGGGCATGCATGGTCGACACCGTGAGGTCGTGGTGATCGTGCTGGATGCCATTGAGCCGCTCGGCAAGGTCGCGCTCGTGATGGTTGTAGACGTAGGACAGGTTTGCAACGCATGGGCCGTCTGCGTCTACCGATTCGCGCCAGTGATCCAGGTGGCCGCGCAGGATGTCGCGCACGGCCTCGGACCGGTTGCCGTAGCCCCGCTCGGAAATCAGTCGATCGAACTCGGTGGCAAGGGCGTCGTCGAGGGAGATGGTGAACCGTTCCATGACATTGGCTGGAATTGCGAATTGGTGAAGTTACCATGCGCGACCGACGGTTTGGCCACGAGCGCGTTCGCCCGCACCGGGCTCGCAAGACGAGCGCTCACACTTCCCCGTGCTTGAGCACATCGAGCGCGGCCGCACAGGCGCCGCGCAGTTGCTCGCGCATGAGCGCCTGGACGTTGTCCGACTGCTGGACGATGGCGTCGCGGATGCGGACGGACTGATCGAATGAGGCGCGCATGCGGCCGCCGTGGGCCATGGCGATGCGTCGCAGCCGTCGGACCGGACCGATCAGGCTCAGGTGGGTCTCCTGCAGCGTGCGGTTATCCGCGATCTTCATCACGATGGTGTAGAAGCGGTCGAGCGCGTCGACATACGCACTGGCATCGCCGGCGTCCAGCGCCACGCGCATCGCGGCCAGTACGTCATCGAGCTGCGCGGCGCCGAGTGGATTGATACGATCCGCTGCCTCCTGCACGGCGAGGCATTCCAGCGCGGCGCGCACCGTATAGATTTCTTCCACATCCCTGGGCGTCACGGTGCGGACATGCGCGCCGATGCGCGGCAGGATCGTCACCAGACCTTCGCGCTCCAGTTGCGTGAACGCCTCCCGCATCGGCGTGCGGCTGACATTGAGCTGCTTGGCAATCTGGACTTCCGACAAACGGCTGCCCGGGACGAGCACGCCGTCCACGATGGCCTCGCGCAGCGCCGGTACGACCAGTCCTTCGCTCAGGGAGTCGCTTAACGCGGGGTTGGCGCGCAGACGCTCGTGATACTTGCTTGCAATGGCCTCCAGCGTCTGGGCCTTGCCGCGTGGGGTGGCATCGCGCCGCTCGCTCTGTGCGCGCATGGTTTTGGTGGACGGCATTTGACTTCTCCCGAATCGTTGTATACCCTGTATACAGGGTATTCGCAGTATACACGATGGAGGCGCATATGGTGCCAGATTCGTTTTCACAGCCAGTGCTGATCGAGCGTAGCGGGGGTGTCCTGACGTTTACGCTGAACCGACCCGAGGCGGGCAACGAGGTTTCAGGCCCGATGTTCGCGGCGATGCTGGCGGCCCTGCGCGCCGAAGTCGCACAGCCGGCCGCACGCGTGCTGCGACTGCGCGCCGCGGGCGACCTGTTCTGCATCGGCCGCGAACGCTCGGGGCGCGACGCGCAAGCGGTGCATGGCGAGGTAAGCCAGCTGATCGAGCTGAAACGGCTGCTGCGCTCCACATCCCTGATCTCCATTGCGCAGGTCCAGGGCGACGCCTTGGGATTCGGCTTCGGGATTGCGATTCTTTGCGACTTCACCCTCGTGTCGTCGCAGGCGGCCCTTGGCTTTCCGGAAATGCGCAAAGGGTTGCCGCCCGCCGCCATCATGGCCTACCTCGGTAGTTACGGTCTGCCCAAGCAGCTGTTTCCGATGCTGCTGTTCGGCGACGCCATGACGCCTGCCGACGCATTGCACGCCGGCCTGATCACGCAGATCGCGGAACCGGCACACCTGCAGTCCGCTGCCGATGCGCTGATCGCGCGCATCGGCGGGCTCGACGACGCCGGCGCGCGCCAGTGCAAGGCGTTTTTCCAGGCCGCGCAGGAAGCCTCGGTCGAACAGAATTTCCGCTGCGCGACCGAGCTGCTGACGGCCACCAGCCTCCGCATCATGCAACGTCATCGCACCACCTCGACGCGTCGAGGCGAGTGACCGCTGCCCGCGACGTGATCCGGCTTGTGTTGTCCTCGAAGGAAATACCATGAACACCCCCCACACCATGCATCATGAAGCCCGGCTCTTCATCGATGGCGAATGGACCGGTGCCGCCGACGGCCGCACGCTGAATATCGTCAACCCTGCCACCGGCGCGTCCATCGGCGTGCTTGCCGTGGCCGCCGCACAAGACGTCGAGCATGCGGTGCGCGCGGGGCACGACGCATTCGCGCGAGGCGTGTGGCGCGAGATGCGGATCCAGCAGCGCGCGCGCGTGCTCAACCGTTTTGCCGACCTGTTCGAGGCCGACCTGGAGCACTTCTACCGGCTGGAGACCCTGAACAACGGCAGACCGATCCGCGAGACGCGCGCGCAGATCGGGCGCCTGCCGCAGTTCTACCGGTATTTCGCCGCGCTGGCGCTGACGCGGCGCAGTGACGTGATCCCGGTCGAAGGCCCGTACCTCTGCTACACGCAGCGCGCGCCGCTCGGGGTGGTGGCGCTGATGACGTCGTTCAACCACCCGCTGATGATTCTGTCGAAGAGTCTTGCCCCGGCGCTCGCCACCGGCAACAGCGTGGTGATCAAGGCGTCCGAGCAGACCCCGCTGACCACGGTGCGGCTGGTGCGCCTGCTGCAGGAGGCCGGTGTGCCGAAGGGCGTGGTCAATGTCGTCAATGGCCCAGGCAACGAGACGGGGGCGGCGCTGGCCAGGCACCCGCTGATTCGCAAGATCGTCTTTACCGGCGGCACGGAGGTCGGACGCGCCATCGGCGAGGCCGCCGCGCGCAACTTTGCGCTGACGACGCTGGAGCTCGGTGGCAAAGGCGCAGTCATCGTGTTCGACGACTTCGATCTGGAGCGCGCGATCAATGGGGCCGCCTTTGCGGCATTTATCGGCGCCGGCCAGACCTGCGTATGCGGCGCGCGGATTCTCGTGCACAAGTCCATCTACCCGGCCTTTCTTGCGCGCTTTCGCGAGAAGGTCGCCGCGATTCGCGTGGGCGATCCGGCCGACGTCCGCACTCAGCTCGGCCCGGTGATCTCCGCACGGTCGCGCGAGCGGATTTTCGGCATGCTCGGGCGCGCCACCGGGGACGGCGCGAAAGTGCTGACCGGGGCGGGCATTCCGGCAGGCTTTCCGCATGGCTTCTTTATCGAACCGACGGTGCTCCATGACGTCGATCCGCGCTGCGAGATCGCGCAGGAGGAGGTGTTCGGTCCGGTGACCGTGGTCATGCCGTTCGACGACGAAGCCGATGCGCTGCGCATTGCCAACGGCACGAAGTTTGGCCTGGCCGCATCGATCTGGACGCAGGATGTCGCCCGCGCGCACCGCATGGCCGGCAAGCTCGACTTCGGTCTGGTGTGGGTGAACGATCATCACCGGCTTGACCCCGCGTCGCCATGGGGCGGATTCAAGCAAAGCGGCGTGGGCCGCGAAACCGGCATCGAATCGTTCGATCAGTTCAGCGAGCCGCGCGCGGTCACGCTCAACACGTCGGGCGAGACCCCCGACTGGTATGCCGACGATGGCGAGCCGAAGCGCCTGAACTGAGCGGAAGGCTCCGACCCAATGCGCGTAACGAACCATCCGCGCCGCGTCGCGTTTGGGCGCAGCGATGACGACAGCGTGGCGTGCGGGCCGCGCGCGCGGACTCTTGCGCTCACCGTCGCGCTGTCCGTGTCGCTCGCCGCGTGCGCGGTGGGCCCGGACTATCGCAGGCCCGCCGTACCGATTCCCGACAGCTTCAAGGAAGGTGTGAGCTGGCAGCGCGCGCAAGCGAATCCCGCCGCGTCGATTTCGAGTACATGGTGGCGCATGTACGACGATGCCAAACTCAACGGACTGGTGGAGCGGGCCTTGCGCGCGAACCAGTCCATCGTCGCCGCCGAAGCCGCATATCGCGTCGCGCTGGCGACCGTGCAAGCCAACGACGCCGCGCTGTTCCCGGTGGTGACGGCCGGGGGCTCGGGGGCGCGTACGGGCATCGGCAGCAATGTGAGCCAGACCGGAGCGGGAACCTCCATGCCGGGCAGAAGCGCGGTGCCTGGCGTATTCAATAGCGTGAGTGCGACGGTATCGGTGACGTGGGAGCTTGACTTGTGGGGCGCAATCCGCCGCCAGATCGAAGCGGCAAAGACGAGCGCACAGGCAAGCGACGCCCAGCTCGCCGGCGTGCGCCTGTCGATCGCCGCCAGCGTGGTCAACAGCTATTTCGCGCTGCGGCAGGCGGACGACGACATCGCCTCGCTGACGCAGCAGCAGGATATCGACGGCAGGATTCTGGAGATGACACGCGCGTCCTTCCGCGACGGGGCATCGTCGAGCAACGACGTGCTGGTCGCCCAGGACGTGCTGGAGGCGGTCGTCTCGAATCTCCAGACGACGCGCATCCTGCGCGAGCAGGACGAGCATGCGCTGGCCGTGCTGACCGGCGTAGCGCCCGCCTCGTTTGGGGTCGCACCGGACCCGTCGTACGTATTTCACGCGCCGGAGGTACCGCTCGAGCTGCCATCCCGGTTGCTCGAGCGGCGCTACGACGTGGTCAGCGCCGAGCGCCTCGCGGCCGCGGCAAACGCCCGCATCGGTGCGGCGGAGGCGGCGTTCTTCCCCAGCCTCACGCTCTCCACCTCGGGCGGCTTCCAGAGCAATACGTTTGCGAGCCTGTTCGCGTTGCCAAGCCGGTTCTGGACCCTTGGCCCGGTCCTCGCGCAGACGATCTTCGATGCCGGCGTGCGCAGCGCGGCGCTGCATGCCGCGCGCGCGGGCTATGACCAGCAGGTGGCGACCTATCGCAACACGGTGCTCACCGCGTTCCAGAGCGTCGAAGACAGCCTGTCGTCGGTGAATCATCTGCGCACGCAGGAACAGTCCGCCGCCGACATCCTCGACCGCAACCGGCAACTGTTTGCCAGCGTGCAGGCGCAACGCGCCATCGGCACCGCGAGCGAGCAGGATCTGCTCAATCAGCAGCTCACGCTGGTGGAGGCCCGGCAGAGCCTGCGCGACGCGCAGTCGGCGCTTGCGCAGAGCGACGTGACGCTGATCAAGAACCTCGGCGGCGGTTGGGACGCCTACGGCACCAGTACGGTGTCGATGGCCACTCATGAGCCTGACGGGCATGCACGGCCTTGAGCCGGACTGGAGTTCTCCCTGCCATGAAGTTATTTCCATCCGGCGTGTCGCTGCTGTGCGCGAGCGTGACGCTGCTCGCGGGCTGTTCGCATGGAGCGCCCCCGGCACCGCCGCCGCCTTCGGTGGGCGTAGTGACCGTTCAGCCGCAGAGCGTGCCGCTCTCGCGGCAGTTTGTCGGACGTCTGTCGCCGTACTACAGCGCCAACGTGACGGCTCGCGTGTCCGGCGTGCTGACGAAGCGCGTCTATACCGAGGGCAGTGCGGTCCGGCGAGGACAGGTGCTGTTCGATATCGATCCTGCGTTCTACCAGACCCAGCTCGATAGCGCGCTCGCGCAGCTGGCACAGGACCAGGCTACCTATGTCAACGATCGCATCACGGCCGAGCGCAACCGCAAGCTGCTGCCGGTGGGATCGGTCTCGCAGCAGACGGTCGACAATTCCGACGCCGCGGAGCGCAGCGCCGCGGCCAGGGTGCAGGCGGACCAGGCGGCGGTAGCCAGCGCGCGCATCAACCTTGGCTACACACGCGTGACCTCGCCGATCGACGGCATTGCCGGGCAGCAACTGGTGACGGCCGGGGCGATCGTCGGCAATGGCACCAACGACGTCGGCACCGCAGGGACGTTGCTGACCACGGTCCAGCAAATCGACCGTGTCTACGTCAACTTCACCATGAGCGCCGCCGAAATGACGGCGCTGCGGCTGTCCCAGGAAGATGGTGCGGTCGACCTGGCCGGGCAGGAAGCGACCACGGTGCAGGTCGGTCTGCCGAACGGTGCGCCGTACGACCATGCCGGCACGCTCGACTTCTCGGATGTTGCCGTCAATGCCACCACGGGCGCGGTCAATCTGCGCGCACTGGTGGCCAATCCCCGGCACCTGCTGCTGCCCGGCATGTACGTGACGCTGACGGTAGACCTGGGCCAGCAGAACCACGTCTTCCTGGTTCCGCAGCAGGCGCTGCAGCGCGACACGCGCGGCGCATATCTGCTTGCCGTCGGTGCGGACGGCAAGGTGGTGCGCAAGGACGTGGAGGCCACCACGAGCCAGGGAACCGACTGGATCGTCACCAGCGGACTGGCGCCGGGCGACCGGATCGTGGTCGCCGGCTTACAGGCGGCCCGCGAGGGCAGCCCTGTGAATGCCACGCCGTGGCAGCCGCCGCCGGCGGCGCCGGCCCGGCAGGGGACCGCCAGCACGGCCACCGCGCCGGCCGGCATGGCACGCAGCTAGGAGGTCTCGATGCCCGGTTTCTTTATCAATCGACCCGTCTTCGCATGGGTTGTCGCCATCCTGATCTCGCTGTTCGGTGTCATCGCCATGCGCAGCATGGGCATCGACTCCTATCCCGAGATCGCGCCGCCGCAGGTAACGATCACCGCCAACTACCCCGGCGCAAGCGCCGCCACGATGGAATCGACGGTGACGCAGGTGATAGAGCAGCAGCTCACCGGTATCGACAACCTGCTGTACTTCAGTTCGAACTCGAGCGCCAATGGCCAGACCGTCATCACGCTGACGTTCGCCACCGGCACCAATCCGGACATCGCCCAGGTGCAGGTGCAGAACAAGGTCACGCTGGCCGCGCCGCTGCTGCCCACGCAGGTGACGCAACAGGGCGTGGTGGTAGCCAAGGCAAGTCCGGACATCCTGATGTTTATCGCGTTGCGCTCGGACAGTTCATCGGTGGACGCGGCGCGGCTCAGCGATATTCTCGCCTCGCAGATTCAGCCGGTGATCGGGCGCGTCAGTGGGGTGGGCAATACGACGCTGCTCGGCTCGGAATATGCGGCGCGCATCTGGATCGATCCCGACAAGCTGCAGGGCTACGGGCTTTCGACCACCCAGGTGCTGAACGCGATCAACTCGCAGAACGCGCAGTTCGCGGCGGGTTCGCTCGGCGCGGATCCGGCCGTGAAGGGACAGGTCTTTACCGCGACGGTGTCCGGCGATCGCCTGTTCTCGTCGTTGCAGCAGTTTCGCGACATCATTCTGCTGTCGAGAAGCGATGGCACCACGGTGCGGCTGTCCGATGTGGCGCGCGTCAGTTTCGGCGCGCAGACGTACGGCATTGCGCCGGTCTACAACGGCAAGCCCGCCGGGGGGCTTGCGGTCTTCCTGTTGCCGGGCGCGAACGCGCTCTCCGTGGCGAATGCGGTCAAGGCCCAGATGACGTCGCTGGCGCGCGACCTCCCCGCCGGCGTGACCTGGAGCGTGCCTTACGACACCACGCCGTTTATCACCGCATCGATTACCGATGTGGTCCATACCTTGATCGAGGCCATTGCGCTGGTGTTCATCGTGATGCTGGTCTTCCTGCAGAACCTGCGCGCCACCATCATCCCGACACTGGTCATTCCGGTGGCGCTGCTCGGCACGTTTGTCGGGCTGTCGCTGCTGCACTACACGCTGAATCAGCTCACGCTGTTCGGGATGGTGCTGGCGATCGGCATCGTGGTCGACGATGCGATCGTGGTGATAGAGAACGTCGAGCGCATCATGAGCGAGGAGCAGGTCGATCCCAGGGCGGCCACGCACAAGGCCATGCGGCAGATCACCGGTGCCATTGTCGCGATCACCGTGGTGCTGACGGCGGTGTTTGTGCCGTCGGCGCTGCAACCGGGCGCGACGGGCATCATCTATGCACAGTTTGCGCTGACCATTGCGGTGTCGATGATGTTCTCGGCGTTCCTCGCGATGTCGTTCACGCCGTCGCTGTGCGCCGCGATCCTGAGGCCGGTCCACACCGATCACAAGGGGATGCTGTTTCGCTGGTTCGATCGCGGCTTCGGGTGGATGTCGCAGACCTACCTGGGGCACGTGACCCGGGCCGTGCGTCATGCACCGCGCTGGATGATGGGGTTCGTGCTGTTGGTGGTCTTGACCGGCTTCCTGTACACCAGGCTGCCGACCGGATTCGTGCCCGACGAGGACCAGGGCTTTATCCTTGTGCTGGTGAACCTGCCGTCGGGTTCGACGTTGCAGAGCACGAAGCGCGTCATGGGGGAGGTCCGCGACAAGCTGCTGCATAGCCCGATTGGCAAGGATATCGACGCGATGTTCCAGCCGGTGGGGTTCAGCTTTGTCGGCACCAGCGAGAACGTCGGCATGACGTTCATCAAGCTGACCGACTGGAGCAGGCGGTCGCAGAGTGCGATGGCGCTGATTCCGCAGGTCAACCAGATCCTGCATGGCGTGACCGATGCGCAGACCTTTGCCACGGACCTGCCCACGATTCGAGGTCTCAGCCAGTTTGGCGGTATCGACATGTACCTGCAAGCGCGCGCCGGGCAATCGCGCGAGCAGTTGACGGCGGCGGAGCGGACGCTGCTGGAGAATGCGGCAAAGAGCCCCGAGCTCTACGGGATTCGCGCCAACTCGCTGCCGAGTGCCCAGCAGTTGCAGATCGCGGTGGATCGCACGCAGGCGGAATCGATGGGACTGTCGCTGACGGACGTCTATGACACGATCCAGATGGAGCTCGCGCCGTTCTTTGTGAACCAGTTCACGTATGGGGGCAGGGTAAAGCGGGTGTACATCCAGGCGGACGCCCCCTTCCGCATGGGAATCGACGCGTTCCGGCATCTCTTTACGCCTGCTACGCCGGCCGCGGCGAGCGGCGTGGCGACCGGGCAGGCGAGCGCGACGACCCCTGCCACCACGGCAACGGCAGGCAACGCCGGGGGCAGCACCACGGGTCCGGGCGGCACCGCGGCGCCGGTCAATCCATCCGTTGCCAACACCCTGGTCAGCCCGTACAACATGGTGCCGTTGTCGAGTGTGGTGAAAGCCCGGTGGGCCAACGCGCCGACCGTGCAGCCGCGTTACGACGGGTACTCCGCCGTCGAAATCGTCGGCAACCCTGCCCCAGGCTATTCGACCGGTCAAGCCATGCAGGTGCTGCAGAACATCATCGACCAGAAGCTTCCACACGGTTTTGCCGCGGACTGGACCGGGCAGTCGTACCAGGAACTGTTGGCGGGGTCCTCCGCCACCACGCTGATGGCGCTGTCCATCGTGGTCGTGTTCCTGTGCCTGGCCGCGCTCTACGAGAGCTGGTCGATACCGGCGTCGGTATTGCTCGTCGCGCCCATCGGGATGCTCGGCATGCTGGCGTTCTGCCTGTGGCAAAGCGTGCCTAACGACATCTATTTCAAGATCGGACTGGTGACGGTGATCGGTCTCGCCGCCAAGAACGCCATCCTGATCGTCGAGTTCGCGGTGGAAGGACAGGCGCGCGGGCTGAGCCTCTATGACGCCGTGGTCGCCGCGGCACGGCTGCGCCTGCGTCCGATCCTGATGACGTCGATGGCGTTCATCCTTGGCGTGGTCCCGCTGGTGCTGTCTACGGGTGCGGGCGCGGCGTCACGGCACGAGCTCGGCATCGGCGTGATCGGTGGCATGCTCGCGGCAACCGTGCTCGGATTGCTGTTGATTCCCGTCTTCTATGTCACCGTGAGAAGGTTGCTGGGAGACAAGCTTCACGGCGTGAAGCAGGTGCGGTCATAAGCGGATGACCGCGCCCGCATGCCACCGGCTGGCGCCGCTGGCTGGACGACCCCGTACCGAACGGACCGGCACGAGGCTGCCGCGTCTAGCGCGCGTCGGGCGACTGGCGGTCGTCGAGGGTCAGTTGCATGAACGCGAGGTCGAGCCACGCGCCGAACTTGGTGCCGACTTCCTTCATATGGCCGACGTGCTGGAAGCCGAGCTTTTCGTGCAGGCGGATGGAGCCGGCATTACGCGCCTCGATGGCGCCCACCATGACGTGCTTGCCAAGCGCGCGCGCGCGTTCGATCAGGGCGCGCATCAACGCCTCGCCGATGCCCTTGCCGCGCTGGTCGGCGCGCACATAGACCGAATGCTCCACCGTATGGCGATAGCCGTCGAAGGCGCGCCAGTCGCCGAACGAGGCGTAGCCGAGCACCTGGCCGTCTTCCTGCACCGCGACCAGCACCGGATAGCCAAGCCGGAGGCGGTCGGCATGCCAGTTCGTGCGATTGGCGACATCGACCTGCGTGTCGTTCCAGATCGCCGTCGTACTGGCAACCGCATGGTTGTAGATTTCGGTAATTCCCTCGATATCGGCAGCGCCGGCGTCCCGTATGTCCATGGCATGTTCCACGCAAGTCTTTTCAAACGTCCACTATAGTAGACGATGTTCGCGAGATCGGTGTTGCGGCATGGGTTCATTTCTCAGGGATCATTTTGAGAAGCGTCTCATATACAAGGGAACAGGTGGTGCCCAGAATGCATGTTCCGATGACGTAGCGGCTGGCGCGGCGTCGATTCGAAAAAAGGGGCAAACATGGCATTCACTTATCAAGACGATGCAGCGGGCAGGGCGTCCGGTCCGGCCCCGGGGTCGGCCGGACAGTGGCCGCCGGAAGCGATCAAGGCACTGACGAGCCTCGCCGCAACACCGCGGGAGCCGGTGGGCGGCATGCCCTGGAAGATTGCGGCAATCGTGGCGGCGTTTGCATTCGCGTGGTTGATGATGACCGATATCGTCGCGCGGGGCGTTGCCCCGGTCGCGGTGCAGGTGGTGGCGCTCGACAAGCGGACCGAAAAGCTGGAGCAGACCGTTCACGCCATCACCGGTCGACTGGTGATCGTCGAGCATCGACTCGATGCGATGGACAAGCGCCTTGAGGGGACGGACAAGCGGCTTGAGGGCATGGACAAACGACTTGAGAGCATGGACAAGCGTCTTGAGGGCGTGGAAAGGCGTTTCGAAGGCGTGGAAGGCCTCCTGTCCCGCATCGACGGCAAAATCGAGCGCATCGTCCGCAGGTAAGCGGTGGTGGCGGGGTGCCCTGCGCGAGCTTGGCGCGTCATGGCACCTTGCTGCATCGGCGATGGTTACCGAATATTTCGACGACCACCCCTTAAGTCTCGTTTAAGTCTTCGTCCCTAGACTCAATCCGTACACAGCTCAAGCCGTACACAGCTCAAGCCGTACCAACCTCAAGCCGTACGAACGAACGGGACCGGAGATGGCCATGACCCCCCAAGAAACCCAGGCACTGGAACAATTCCTGATCCAACTGACGCAGGCCCGTGCGGCAGGCAAGGATCCGCAGGCGCAGGCGATGATCGCCGACGCCATGGCGCGGCAACCCGACGCGCCATATCTGCTGGTGCAGCGCGCGCTGCTGCTCGATCATGCGCTGGCGTCGGCGCGGGACCAGATCGCGACGCTGCAAGGGCAACTGCAGGCCGCGCAACAGGCTGCGCAAGCGAGCGGTGCGCGCAGCTTTCTCGATGCGGATAACGCGTGGGGCAATGGCGCGAATGGCGCGAATGGCGCGAGTCGAGCGGCGGCGGTTGCCGCGGCGCCCGCGCAGACGGCCATTCCGCCGGCCGTTCCGGCACCCGTGGCGTATCAGAACGTACCGGCACAACCTGCACGCTCCGGCTGGCTGAGCGGGGGTCTCGGTGGCACGCTGGGCAGCATCGCCACCACCGCGGCCGGCGTGGCCGGCGGTGCGTTCCTGTTCCAGGGGCTGGAGAACCTGTTCCATCGCAACAGCGCCAGCAACGTGCTCGGGCAGCCGGATATGGCGGTGCTGGAACAGCCGAACGAAACCGTGGTGAACAACTACTACGGTAGCGACGACCGATCGTCGTTCAATGGCGCAGGTCTGTCATCGGACCTGTCGTCGGATCCGTCGTCAGGCAATGATTTCGTGGACGATGACTTGAGCAGCGACGGGTTCATGGACGATGACTCGTCGCTGGTCTGAAATCGCTAGTCAGAAAGTGCTGGCATGAAAGCGCCGGCATGAAAGCGCCGGCATGAAAGCGCCGGTATCAGTTCGCCAGGCCAAGAGTCGCTCGGCGAGCGTGACGCCCCGGAACGTAGTGATCTCCGGGGTGCGCGCTCCCGCGCCCATGCTGTCCCGCGGGAGAGCGGGCGCGCGGGAGGTTCAGGATGCGACTGCCGCCGCGCGGCGGCTCGAGACCTGGATCAGCACCAGCACCAGTCCGGCCGCCGCAATCACGGCACCGACCACGGGCACCGCGCCGTAACCCAGCCCTGCCGAGATCGCCCCGCCGCCCGCGGCTGCGCCGAGCGCGTTGCCGAGATTGAAGGCGCCGACGTTGACCGACGAGGCCAGCCCGGGCGCTTCCGCCGCGGCCCGCATCACGCGCATCTGCAATGGCGGCACCACGGCAAAGGTGGCCAGACCCCAGACCAGAAGCGCGATGGCCGCGCCGGCGTGGCTCTTCGCCAGTATCGGGAACGCCAGCATGACGGCGATCAGCAGGACCAGAAAGCCGATCAGACTGCCATCGAGCGAACGGTCCGCGAGCTTGCCGCCGGCCGCATTGCCGATGGTGAAGCCGATGCCGATCAGCACCAGCATCGCCGTCACGAACGCCGGTGAGGCACCCGTAATGTCGGCGAGGGTCGGCGCGATATAGGTGTAGAGCGTGAACATCGCGCCGGCGCCCAGCACGGTGGTGGCGAGCGCGCCCAGCACCACGGGCCGCGACAGCACGGCTAGCTCCGCGCGCACGTTCGGACGTTGTCCGGCGGCCCCCTTGGGTAGCGCCGTCCACAGCGCCAGCATGGCGAGCAGACCGAGTCCGGCCGTCGCCGCAAACGACATGCGCCAGCCGATGACATGCCCCAGCCAGGTGGCCGCCGGCACGCCGCCGACGTTGGCGATCGTCAGTCCCATGAACATCGTGGCCACCGCGCTGGCCTGCTTGTCGCGCGGCACCACACTGGCGGCAACCAGCGAACCGAGGCCGAAGAACGCACCATGGTTGAGACTGGTGACCAGTCGCGCTACCAGCAGCATCGTGTAGTCGGTGGCAAATGCCGACATGAGATTGCCGATGGTGAAGATGCTCATCAGCATGATCAACGCGATGCGGCGCGACCAGCGCGACAACGCCAGGGTCATCAGCGGCGCGCCTGCCATCACACCGATCGCATAGGCGCTGATCAACATGCCGGCGGTGGGAATCGACACATGTACGCCCTCGGCGATGGTGGGCAGCAAGCCCATTGGCGAGAACTCGGTGGTGCCAATGCCAAACGCGCCGACGGCGAGGGCAAACAGGGGCAACGCGGCGCTGCCTCCCTTGGCGGAAGAAGCCTGATTGGACGGCGTCATGCCGGATCTCCAGTGGTGCAATGCCGCAATTGTGGCGGGGGGATGGGTCTGGAAAAAGACGGAAAACAGGGAAAGATTGTTGATCTGGTATCAATAGTTAGTGCAATAAAAGAGATTTTTAAGCCTCTTTTGCCGCGCGCTCGCATGGGATTTACACGGCGGGTCATATGTCGCTGAACCGCCCGGACGACGCAAGCGGCCAGAGGTGCCATACGCGCTGATGGGTAGAGCGTTGTGCAGGGAACGCAAATCAGAGTCGTCTCATATACGGGCCACGTGGACGGGTGAACCATAGGTGAAGTGAGGGAACCAAAGAGGATTGGCAATGGACCTGGTGCGGCAGTGGAAGGATGAGGGCATCTATCCGTTTGCGGGAGACGCGAGGAACGTCGTGGAGCTGGCGCATCGGGAGGTCTTCGACCTGTGCGCGGTCCAAGTGCATCGGCATCTCGACGCGTTCCGGCAAGGGTCGTTGCGGGACCGGCAGTTCACGCTGCACATGCTCAAGACCGCGCTGGACGAGAATCCCGAATCGCTGAAGCGGATCCTGTCCGAAGTGCTCGGTTTGCCGGCGGAAAGTCGGGACGCGCTGGGAGAACTGCTGCTGAAGACCAATCTTCCCGCCTTGATCGCGGCCAGCACGCTGGCGACCGATCGTCTCAAGATTCTGGAAGGGCTGCAGGACCTGCTCTTTCAACCGGCGTCAAGGCGATCGGTGCCGGAACGGCCGACCCTGCACCGCATCCTCGAGCGGGAGACGTGGATTTTCGGTGAAGAGTATCTGCTGTCGCATAGCGACGAAAACCTGAACACGGTGCTGCGCAAGCATCTGCCGCTGTTGGGCCGCGATGGGCGGCACCCGGCGCGAACAACGCGGGTCAAACGGGACGATGGCCGCGAAGCTGTACCCGACCTGATTCTCGGCCGCGAGATTCCCGCCTACGCCAGTACCCGCCGTGAGTTCCTCGTGGTCGAGTTGAAGCGGCCCTCGCGCAAGATCGACCTGGCGGCAAAGGCGCAGCTCGAAAGCTATGCATTGACGGTGGTGCACGACGAGCGCTTCGACAAGGCCAACACGCACTGGACCTTCCTGGCGATCTCCAACGCGATCACGCCGCAAGCCGACTACACGCTCGATCAGACCGGGCGGCCGTTTGGCGTCTTTCTCAACAATCGCCAGGTCACGATCGGGCTGGCCACCTGGGCGCAGATTCTTAATGCGGCACGGGTGCGGCTGGAAGCGTATCGTGACAAGCTCGACTACCTGGCGACGCGGGACGAGGGTGTGGCGTTGTTGCATCGCCGGTATGCGCAGTACCTGTCGCCGCCCGGGGCGATGGCAGGGTGTCAGTGAGCAGGGCAAGCGCGCCACCGCATGCCCGTCGCGCGGAGTCAGACTTCCATGCAGCACGCCAGTTGCGCTTCCAGCTCGCGCAATACCACGTCGGTCTTCGGCATCAACTGCCGCGCGCGGTTCCAGACCAGGAACAGCGGCAGGCCCTCGGCGACCTGGTCGACGAGCACCTGCACGAGGGTGCCGGCGGCGAGGGCGTCCGCCACCAGCCAGGTGGCCATCTGGGCGATGCCGCCGCCGGCGACTACCGCGGCGCGCTGGGCTTCCGCGTCGCCGAAAATCATCCGGTGCGACATGACGCGCGGTTCGACCACGCCCTCGCCGGCAGGGAATGTCCACGGGATGACGCTGCCGTCGGCGCGGCCGTAGCCGATGCAATCGTGGCGGTCGAGGTCCGCCGGGCGGCGCGGCGTGCCGGCCTGCGCGAGATAGCCCGGCGCGGCGCAGAAGATCAGCCGCTCGCGCCCGAGCCGCCGATGCGCGATCGAAGCCGACGAGGGATGCCAATGGCCGATGCGCACGGCGATATCGACGCCGTCTTCCGCGATATCCACGAAGCGGTCGGTAAAGGACACTTGCGGGCGCAGATAGGGATACCGCCGCGCCAGGTCCAGCACGATCGGCAGCACGACAAGCCGGCCGAAGGTGGCGGGAAGATCGATGCGCACGCGTCCCGCGGGTTCGGCCTTTTGCGCGGCAAGCACGGCTTCGGCCTCCGATAGCTCCTTCAGGATGCGTACGCATGTGTCATAGAACGCGCGGCCGGCATCCGTCAGCGCAAGCGCGCGGGTCGTGCGATCGAAGAGCCGTACGCCGAGCCGCGCCTCGAGCCGTGCCACGCTCTTGCTGACGGCCGAGCTGGAGAGATGCAACTGGGCTGCCGCCGCGGCAAAGCTGCCCAGGTCGGCGGCACGTACGAAAGGCGCGATGCCTTTCAGGGTTTCCGTGGGCGGCGCTTGATTCATGACATCTTGTCCGGAATGGCCGGAAATCTTAGCACTCGTCGCGATGGTCGGTACGCGCTAGCCTTTCGCATTTCCCTATGCGAGGCATATCGTGCAAAAACGGGCATTGATCGTCGGTGTCAGTGGTGTCATCGGCAACGCGTTGGCGGAGCGCCTGCTGGCGGCGGGCTGGACCGTCCATGGCTTGTCGCGAGGACGCACGCCAGTGGCGGAGGGGTGCCATGCGCTGGTGGCGGACCTCACCTCGCAGGCCGAGGTCCAAGGTGCGCTGAGCGGGCTTCAGGTCGACGCCGTGTTCCTGGCGGCCTGGATGCGCCAGTCCAGCGAACGCGAGAATATTCGCGTCAACGGCGCGCTGGTAAGCCACGTGCTCGATGCGCTGGGGCCGTCGCTGCGGGACCGCCATGTCGCGCTGGTTACCGGCCTCAAGCACTACCTGGGGCCGTTCGAAGCCTACGCCGCGGGCGAAGTCCCGGACACCCCGTTCCGCGAGACGCAGGGACGGCGAGCGGTCGAGAATTTCTATTACGAGCAGGAAGACCGCCTGTTTGACGCGGCGGCACGTTACGGCTTTCACTGGAGCGTGCACCGTCCGCATACGATCATTGGCGATGCGATTGGCAATGCAATGAATATGGGAGTCACGCTTGCCGTATATGCCTCGTTATGCAAACGCAGCGGCGCGCCTTTTATATTTCCGGGCAGCGCCACCCAATGGCACGGATTAACCGATATGACCGATGCCGGCCTGCTGGCGCGACATCTGGAATGGGCCGCCACGCACGAGGCAGCGCGCAATCAGGACTTCAATGTGGTGAATGGCGACGTCTTTCGCTGGAAATGGATGTGGGCGGAGATTGCCGCGTATTTCGGCATTGCGCCGGTGCCGTTCGATGGCGTGGTGCGACCGCTCGAGCCCCGCATGACCGGTCCCGCCGCCTTGTGGCGTGATCAATGGCGCGATCTGGCCACGCACTATGGGTTGCGGGAGGCGGATCTCGACCGGCTGGCGTCGTGGTGGCACACCGATGCCGATCTGGGTCGGCCGATGGAAGTGCTCACCGACATGAGCAAGAGTCGCAAGGCAGGGTTCCTTGCGTACCAGGATTCGCGCGACGCGTTCCTGGCGCTGTTTGACCGCCTGCGCGCGCGCCGCGTCATTCCTTGAGGGCTTGCGCGTTGCACGGAATACGACGGGGTGACGTCAATTGGTGATGTGAACTGCCAATTGATGTCACCCCTCTCGTCATTTTTTGACAATGACCCAGGCCGGCTTTGCGGAAATTGTCGTGCATTGTTATATCCCCCTTCCGTTGGATATACGGATTTATCCGAAATCCATTGTTTCGCACGCACCAGTGCCGCGGCCGGGACGGCGGGCACGATGATTGCGATACAGGACCGTCACACGCATAACCACAACAACTAACAAAAAGGGTCAGGGTATGAAGAAGGTCTCCATTCCAGGCGGAATACCGCTACCGGCCCCGGTCGTCATGACCGTGGCACTCGTTCGCGCACGGCCGGGCACCGGCATGCGGGGCCGACATCGGTAGTCGTCTGCTGCGTCGCCACCGGCAACGTGGAACATACCTGCAAACGGGCGAGATCGGGGTCTTGAAGCCACCCATCATGTAGCGTCGTTCGCATGCTTCCGTTCCACGGCACCTGCCGGTGTCGTGCATTCCATTCGTCAAGCATTGGTCAGGCCCGGCGTATTGCCGGCACGCCTGGGGGATGCCTGTCGACCGATGTTTCGCAGTGCGCCGATTCCGCCCGAGACCGTCTTACCGAGGGGTCCCAGGCATTCGATAACAACATAGAAGGCAAAGACAACCATGCACTATCACGTCCCTGAACGGCGATCGCGGCGCGCGGCATACGCGCTGGCCGCCTCCTTGCTGACAGCGTCGATCGTGGCGGCCTGCGGTGGCGGCGGTAGCGACGGCGGTGCCGCACCGTCGTCCTCGTCCGGCACCAACACGCCGGTACAGCCGGCCGGTGGCTATACACCGCTGTTCGATGCCACCACGCAGGCCATGGAACAGCTTCAGTGGCGCGAGGCTGACGGCACGCTCGTGACGATGGTGGGCATGCGCCCGACCGAGCGTCACGCACGCGAGCGCGGCGAAGCCTGGGATGCGCCGGACGCCGGTCCGGGCCGTTACCTGACGTTCCCGACCTTCTACTTCCAGAACCGCACCTTCGGCCTGGAAATCCGCGACGAAGTGCCCGCCGGCCGGCAGAAGATCTCGTTCTACCTGCACGTCAACCAGGGCATCTTCGACGGCACCACGTTCAGCCTGTTTCGCAACATCCAGAATCCGGAAGTGCGCGACTACGGCTGGTCGCTCAACTACGGCTTCAACAATCCGACGCAGGGCGGCCTGCCCATCTGTATCGAGGGCCAGCCGAAGGAAAACTGCATGATGACGGTCGACTCGAACTGGCGCACGGATCCGCACAGCCAGCTGAAGATCGGCGACAAGATCGAGCTGGCCCCGGCCCCACGCCTGAAGCGCGATCCGGTGGTGGATGGCGGGGGCAGCCGCTACTACTCGTTCGAGCAGCTGTATGTGGTGGGCCAGGGCATGAAGCCGTGGTACGGCATCGTGCCGAACCTCGACTCGGAGCCGCTGCCGCCCGAGACGCTGCTCGGCGGCGAGGCGAGCCTTTCGTACAACTACTCGGAAGAGCCGATGCGCGTGTTCCAGCAGATGTCGAACAATATCGGCATCGCCAATACGCAGCGCTTTGTCGAGGGCCGTCGCCTGTTCCATACCTCGATGCTGACCGGCAAGCACTCCGAGCATGACGCGGACAACCCCGTGTTCACCGCGCATATCGGCCAGCTCGGTCCGCGCTACAACCGCGAGCGCTGCATCGAGTGCCACACCAACAACGGCCGCAGCGTGACGCCCGGCATCGGCGTCAAGCTCGACACCATGTCGTTCCTGACGGCCGCCGCGGATGGCAAGCCCGACCCGAACTACGGCCTCAACGTCCAGCAGCATGCACAGGATCCGAATGCACCCGCCTACGACGTCACCATCCAGTCGTACGACACCACGGTCCGCACGCTTCCGGACGGCGAGAAGGTGGAACTGGTCAAGCCGGTCTACGCGTTCAAGGGACCGGCTCCTGTTCAATACTCCGCGCGCCAGGCGGCGCAAGTGATCGGCATGGGTCTGCTGGAGGCGCTGGACGAGAAGACCATCCTCGCCAATGCGGATCCCGACGATGCCAATGGCGACGGCGTGCGCGGCATTCCGAACTGGGTGACCAATCCGGAGACGGGCGCCACCCACCTGGGGCGCTTCGGCTGGAAGGCATCGAAGGCCAGCATCCGCCAGCAGGCCGGCGATGCGCTGATCAAGGACATGGGGGTGACCTCGCCGGTGTTCCCGACGCGCGGCTGCCAGCGCGGCGCGGCGGATTGCCGCCAGGCCGCGGCGGCGACCTCGATCTCCGAAACGGAAATCGAGCGCCTGACGAGCTATCTGTCGCTGATCGCAGTGCCGGCCCAGCGCAGCCTGCGCAGCGGCTTCCCCGACGGCGTGCGGGTCTCGCCCGAGCACGATGTGAACCCGGACCTGATTGCCCGCGGCGGCAGGCTGTTTGCCGATACCAAATGCGTGGCGTGCCATACCGCCACCATGAAGACCGGCAACAACCACCCGTTCGTGGAACTGCGCAACCAGACCATCCATCCGTACACGGACCTGCTGCTGCACGACATGGGCCCGGGCCTGGCGGATACGCTCAGCGAAGGGCGCGCGTCGCCGAACATGTGGCGTACCGCGCCGCTGTGGGGCATCGGCTCGCTGCGCTTCGTCCAGGGTAACGACCAGAGCGTGCGCCTGCTGCACGATGGGCGCGCCCGCAATATGGTGGAGGCGATCCTGTGGCACGGCGGCGAGGCCAACGATGCGCGGGCGCGCTTCGAGGCGCTGCCGAAGTCCGACCGGGACGCGATCGTGGCTTTCCTGCAGTCGCTGTAAGCATCCGTCGGGAGACGTACGCCGCGGATGCGCGCACCAGACGTGCGCCGGCGGCAGACGTTTCAGGGTCTCCCCAAGAGGCGGCGCAACTTTCCGGCGCCGCATTCCCCAGGCCGTGCCCGTCGGGCACGGCCTTTTTCTTGCGCCGCCTGCCCGGGGGCGCCGCGGGCATTGCTCATGCCCGCCTTATGCCTGCCCCATGCCCGCCCGATACCCCCGGCATGCACGCGGCAAGGATTACGGCTTCGCGATGGTGCCAGCCTGCTGCGCCGAATCCGGCGGCAACTGGTAGCTCCACGTTTCGCTCAGCGGCCGGTTGTCGGCCGAGGTCAGCGCACCGCGCAGCTCCACTACCTTCTTGGGATCCTTGACCTTGATGCGCAGCATCAGCCGCTGACCCTTGGTGACGGGATTGGGCTGCAGCGAACGTTCGATCAGTTCGGCGTTATCGCTGACGCTGACCTGGGAATTGACCTGCGCCGAGGGCGGCAGGCTGGCCAGGGAGGGCCCTTCGAAGTCCACCAGCAGGCCCACGCTGCCATCGAGATGGCGGATCAGGTTGGCCTGCGTGATCTCGCCCGCCGAGCGCAGGGTCTGCTTGACCCAGGCGACCTCGCGCGGCATCAGCGCGCGCTCGTCCATGGTCCAGTGCATGGTGTAGTCCGCCACCAGCGGCGTGCCCCTGGGCGGCAAGGTGTCGGGCGTCCAGTAGGCGACGATGTTGTCGTTGGTCTCGTCCGGTGTGGGGATCTCCACCAGCTCGACCTTGCCTTGGCCCCAGTCGCCGTCGGGCACGATCCACGCGCTCGGGCGCAGGTCGTAGCGATCCTTGAGGTCTTCGTAGCCGGAGAAGTCGCGGCCGCGCTGGAGCAGGCCGAAGCCGCGCGGATTGTTCACCGTGAACTGGCTGATGGCGAGATGGCGCGGGTTGTTGAGCGGACGCCAGAGCCATTCCCCGTCGCCGGTATGGATCGAAAGGCCATTGGAGTCGTGCAGGGCCGGCCGGAAGTTGTACGGGTCGCGCTGCTGATTGGGGCCGAACAGGAACATGCTCGTCAGCGGCGCCACGCCAAGCTTGGTCACCCTGTCGCGCATGAATACGCGCGCCTGCACCTTGAGCGTGGCATCGGCACCGGGGACGAGCTCGAACCGATAGGCGCCGGTGGCGCGTTTGGAGTCGAGCAGCGCGTAGAACACCAGCTGCTTGTCCTGCGCATTGGGCCGCACGATCCAGAACTCGCGGAAGGCCGGAAATTCCTCGGCGATCGGCAGGCCCGTATCGATGGCCAGGCCGCGGCTGGAGAGGCCATAGACCTGGCCCTTGCCGATCACGCGGAAATAGCTCGCGCCGAGCACGCTCATGACTTCATCGAGCTTGTCCGGACGGTTGACGGGATACATGATGCGGAAGCCCGCATAGCCGAGCTTGCTGGTGGCGGTGCGGTCGAGCTTGAGATCGCCGAAATCGAAGCGCGAGGCGTCGTAGCGAATTTCCTGCACCGCGTTGCCGACGATTTCGTTGATGCGGACCGGCGCACTGAACTGCATGCCCTGATGGTAGAAGCCCAGCCGGTAGGGAGTACCGAGGTTCTTCCATTCGAGGTTATCGATGCGCGGCTGGATCTTGATGTAGTCCGCGAACTGCATCTGCGCAAAGGCGGGCGGCAGATTGCTCGCCGGTGCGGCATAGGGTTTGTCGGCCAGGCGTCTGGCCTGGGCCGTCACGTCGTCGAGCGAGAACGCCAAAGCGTGGCTGACTTGCAGCAGCGCGGTGGCCACGGCCAGCGCGGGCAAGGCGGTGCGGGATCGGGTTCGTAACGTCGCGGCAATGGCGGCAAGCAAGGGTTCCTCCCATGAGAGACGGTTTGGACATGACTCTGGCGCGGGCCAGGACCGCTCGGGTCATGTCGAAACGGTCTCGAAGTCGTAAAAAATGTTGCGGCAGCGGCGCCGCGGCAAAAGAACGTAGTGTATCGGCGGTAAACTGCCGATGCAGTGCAGAAAACGCAACGTGGCAGGCAAGGCGTGTCCAGCGGGGCACCTCGCGGGCGCACCGAAACATTCGGTTGCACACCTGCTGTACACCTGCTGCACACCTGCTGCATGCCCCAGGCACACCCGCGGGCCCGCCCGCGGTCTGCCCGGGCTGCACGCCTGCACCTGGAGCACAACCCGACCGAATCCCATCGGACCCCATCGCGGTGCCTGCCCGCCCCGCCCAATGAGACACAAAAACGAATGAGACTGCGGATGAGACTGCTTCCCTCGCTGGCCCTCGCGGCCAGCCTGCTTTGCGCACCGGCGCTGGTCGGCCGGGCGGCGGCTGCCTCGGCCCCGACTCCGGCTGTCATGCCGGCTGCCGCACCGGCGCCGGCTTCGTCCACGGCCGCAACAAAGGACGCCTTTATCGACGATCTCATCGGCCGCATGACGCTGGAAGAGAAGATCGGCCAGTTGCGCCTGATCAGCATCGGTGCGGACATGCCGCAGCCGCAACTGCTCAAGGAACTCCAGGCAGGGCGCGTGGGCGGCACCTTCAATTCGGTCACGCCGGCCGATAATCGCCCGCTGCAGCAGGCGGCCGTCCGCAGCCGTCTCGGCGTTCCGATCTTTTTCGCCTACGACGTGGTGCACGGCCATCGCACCGTGTTTCCGATCAGCCTGGGGCTGGCCTCCACCTGGGACATGGACGCGGTGGAGCGCGCCGCCCGTGTCTCCGCCATCGAGGCCAGTGCCGACGGCCTCGACATGACCTTTGCACCGATGGTCGATATCTCGCGCGACCCGCGCTGGGGGCGCACCTCGGAAGGCTTTGGCGAAGATCCGTTCCTGGTCTCGCAATGCGCGCGGGCGACGGTGCGGGGCTTCCAGGGGACTTCGCCGGCCAATCGGGACAGCCTGATGGCGGTGGTCAAGCATTTCGCGTTGTATGGCGCAGTGGAAGGGGGGCGCGACTACAACACCGTAGACATGAGCCCAATGCGAATGTTCCAGGACTACCTGCCGCCGTATCGCGCCGCCATCGATGCCGGCGCCGGTGGGGTCATGATCGCGCTCAACTCCATCAACGGCGTGCCGGCCACGTCGAATCGCTGGCTGTTGCGCGACCTGCTGCGCAAGCAGTGGGGCTTCAAGGGCCTCACCGTGAGCGACCACGGCGCCATCGACGAGCTCATGCGACATGGCGTGGCACGGGACGGCCGCGAGGCGGCAAAGCTGGCCATCGAGGCGGGCGCCGACATGAGCATGCATGACGCGCTCTATCTGGAACAGCTGCCCGGGCTGGTCAAGTCCGGGGCGGTGCCGGTGAGCGTGGTCGACGACGCGGTGCGCGAGGTATTGGGCGCCAAGTACGACCTTGGCCTGTTCGCGGACCCATATCGCCGCATCGGCCACGGCGAGCAGGATCCGCCCGACGTCGACGCGGACAGCCGCCTGCACCGCGGCGATGCGCGCGATATCGCGCGCCGCTCGCTGGTGCTGCTGGAGAACCGCAACCAGACGCTGCCGCTGAAGAAGGGCGGCACCATTGCGGTGATCGGACCGCTGGCCGATGCGCCCATCGACATCATGGGCAGCTGGTCGGCGGCGGGCAAGGCGAAGCATTCGGTCACGCTGCTGCAGGGCATGCGCGAAGCGCTGGGCGACCGCGGTCGCGTGCTGCATGCGCGTGGCGCCAACCTGACCGACGATCCGCGCGTGGTCGAGTACCTCAACTTCCTCAACTGGGATACGCCCGAGCTCGTGCAGGACAAACGGTCGAGCGGCGACATGATCGAGGAGGCGGTCAAGGCCGCGCGCGCGGCCGACGTGGTGGTGGTGGCCGTGGGCGAATCGCGCGGCATGTCGCACGAGGCGTCGAGCCGCACGAGCCTGGCGCTGCCGGGCGAGCAGGAAACCCTGCTCAAGGCGCTCAAGACCACCGGCAAGCCGCTCGTGGTGGTGCTGATGAATGGCCGCCCGCTCACCGTGAACTGGGCCAAGGACAATGCCGACGCCATGCTGGAGACCTGGTATGCGGGTACCGAGGGCGGTCATGCGATCGCGGACGTGCTGTTCGGCGACTACAACCCGTCGGGCCGCCTGCCGATCTCGTTTCCGCGCTCGCTGGGGCAGATTCCGACCTACTACAACCAGCTGCGTATCGGCCGCCCGTTCACGCCGGGCAAGGCGCCCAACTACACCTCGCAGTACTTCGAGGAGCCGCTGGAGCCGTTGTATCCGTTTGGCTACGGGCTCAGCTATACCGACTTCTCGGTCTCGGATATCACGCTCTCGGGCCAGGCGCTGCAGCGCGGCGGCAACGGCCATCTCGACGCCAGCGTGACGGTGCGTAATACCGGCAAGCGCGATGGCGAAGTGGTGCTCCAGCTCTATCTGCAGGACGTCAGCGCTTCGGTGGTGCGGCCGGTGAAGGAGCTCAAGGACTTCCGCAAGATCGCGCTCAAGGCCGGCGAGTCGCGCGTGGTGTCGTTCCCGATCGACGAGGACAAGCTGAAGTTCTTCAATGCGCAGCTCGAATACGTGGCCGAGCCCGGCGACTTCAACGTGCAGATCGGGCTGGATGCGGCGAACGTGCGGCAGAAAACCTTCGTCCTGCGGTAAGAGCCTTCGTCCCGCCGCAAGGCCGCCGCGCCCTTTTCTCGCGGCGGGGGCCGACGGTCTTATCCCGCCTCCTGCGGCGCCGGCGGCGGGCGCTCCCCAAACTCCTTCATGACCCAGTCGCGCAGCAACCGCGTGGCGGGACGGTCCGCGCCGCGCCTGCTGTAGACCAGGTCGTAGCGGAACGTCTCCAGCGTCAACGGGAACGGCTGCACCAGCACGCCGGCCGCAAGCTCGTCCACGACCAGCGTCAGGCTCAGCAGCCCGATACCCTGGCCGGCCACGGTGGCGTTCACCGCATGGATTTCCTCGGTGAAGGTCAGGCCCGCATCCACATCGACCCCGCCGATGCCCGCCGCGGCGATCCAGTCGCGCCACACCGGCGCGCGCGGATTGTCGCGTGCCTGCGGGCCCCATTCAAAGTGCACCAGCGTGGCATGGCGCAGATCGGACGGCTGCGTAATGCCCAGGCGCGGGCTGCATACCGGCGCAAAGTGGTCGCTGAACAGCGGCTCGACCACATGACCCGGATAGTGGCCCATGCCATGGCGGATCGATACATCGGCGTCGCGGTCGAGATCGATCACCGTATTGGTGGCGTCGAGCCGCAGGGTCCAGTCCGGATGGGCCGCGCGGAACGAGCCGACGCGCGAGGCCAGCCGCTTGGCGGTGAACGCCACCGTGGAGGTCAGCGTGGCCACCTGCAGCGCGCGGGTCGCCCGCACCAGGTCGATGGCCTGCTCGAAGCCGTCGAGCCCGTCGCGGATGGCCGGGAACAGCGTCCTGCCGCCCGCCGTCAGCCGCACCTGACGGGTTTGCCGTTCGAACAGCCGCACCTCGAGCCACTCCTCCAACTGGCGGATCTGGTGGCTGATGGCGGTGGGCGTGACATTGAGCTCGTCCGCGGCGAGCTTGAAGCTGTTGCGGCGCGCGGCGGCTTCAAACGCGCGTAGCGCGCTCAGCGGCGGCAATTTGCGCATGGCGCCCCCATGATGAAGAAAAACTCATCCATACCGTGAGATTTGACCATTTGTCGTGACACGGGACTGGCTCCGATACTGCATTCCAACGGCAGGCAATACCCGCCGAAGCTGAATGAATCTCAACAATATATCGGAGTTTCACCATGCATATCTCGCAGGTTCACACCCAACCCGATCCGTACGCGCCATACCTGCTCTCGCAGGCCATGCGCGCGGGGGACTTCCTCTTCGTGTCCGGCCAGGCCGGCGTGGGCGACGACGGCACCATCGAGGGCCCGGACGATTTCGACCGCCAGGCCGACCGCGCCTTCCGCAATCTCGAACGCGCGCTCAAGGCCGGCGGCTCCGGGCTCGACCGCGTGGTCAAGGTCACCATCTTCCTGACCTCGATGGCGCACTTCGACAAGATCGTCGCGTTGCGCCGCCGGTGGTTCTCGGCGCCTTATCCCGCCGACACCATCGTCGAAGTGGCCGCGTTGTACACGCCCGCGGCGATGATCGAGATCGAAGCCATTGCCGTCGTGACGGGAGCCGCATCATGAGCCAGCCGACCCAACCTTCGCTGTTCGATGCCCTGGCCCTGCGCGGCCTGCATCTGCCCAACCGCCTCGTGGTCGCGCCGATGACGCGCATGAGCGCCACCGCCGAGGGCGTGCCCACCGAGACCATGCAGCGCTACTACGCCGGCTATGCCCGTGGCGGGTTTGGCCTGATCGTGACCGAGGGCATCTATGTGGACCGCGCCTGGTCGCAGGGTTACGCCCATCAGCCGGGACTGACCGATGTCGCGCAGGCAGCCGCATGGCGCAAGATTACCGACGCCGTGCACGCTGCCGGCGGCCGTATCGCCGCGCAGCTGATGCATGCGGGAGCGCTCGCGCAGGGCAACCGGTTCCGCATGGATACGGTAGGACCTTCGGCGGTGGCGCCGCGCGGCAAGCAGATGGAGGTGTATGCGGGCAAGGGTCTGTATCCCACGCCGCGTGCCATGGACGCGGACGAAATCGCGCGGGCCATCGAGGGCTTTGCCCATGCGGCGCGCCTGGCCCGCGATGTGGCCGGCTTCGACGCCGTGGAGATTCATGGCGCCAATGGCTACCTGATCGACCAGTTCCTGACCGACTATACGAACCAGCGGCAGGATGGCTGGGGCGGCGACCTCACGCGCCGCCTGCGTCTGGCGGAAGACGTCGTGGCGGCGGTGCGCGCGGCGGTCGGGCCCGATTTTCCGGTCGGCATCCGCATCTCGCAGGGCAAGGTCAACGACTTCACGCACAAGTGGCCGGAAGGCGTGGCTGGCGCTCATACGGTCTTTGCGCGGCTGGCCGCGACCGCGGTCGATTACGTCCATGTGACTGAATACGAGGCGTGGAAGCCGGCGTTCGCGGAGGATCCGCGCAGTCTGGTCCAACTGGCGCGGGAAGCCGCGCCGGGCTTGCCGATCCTCGCCAACGGCAACCTGGCCGACCCGGCACGTGCCGTCGAGGTGCTGGAGCAGGGCGCCGATGCGATCACGCTGGGACGCGGTGCGCTGGCCAATCCCGACTGGCCGCGCCGCGTGCGCGACGGCCATGCGCCGCGCGCATTCGAGCCGGCGGTGCTGTCGCCGCTGGGCGATATCAAGCCGGCCGAGCTGGCCTTGCGGGAAGGGATTCCGCTGATGGACGGCGCCTGATACGCGGGGCTACCATGCCTCTCCCATACCGGCGTGACGAGGGGGAGACATGGCAAAGGCATTTGCATCGCAAGCGGACCTGGAAGCCAAGCAGATCACGTTCACCCAGTTGTCGGAGAACGCCTGGGCCTACACCGCCGAGGGCGATCCGAACTCCGGCGTGGTGGTGGGCGACGATAGTGTCCTGATCGTCGATACCACTGCCACGCCGGCCATGGCGCAGGACCTGATCGCGCGTATCCGCACCATCACGGACAAGCCCATCAAGTACGTCGTCCTGTCGCACTATCACGCGGTGCGTGTGCTGGGCGCTTCGGCCTACTTCGCCGAAGGTGCCCAGCAGATCATCGCCAGCCGCGGCACCTACGAGATGATCGTCGAGCGCGGCGAGGCCGACATGAAGTCGGAGATCGAGCGTTTTCCGCGCCTGTTCTCGGGCGTGGAAACGGTGCCGGGCCTGACCTGGCCGACGCTGGTATTCGAGCGCGAGATCACGCTGTTCCTCGGCCGGCTGGAGGTACGCATCGTGCATCCCGGCGCGGGTCATACCCGGGGCGATACCGTGGTCTGGCTGCCGCAGCAGAAGGTGCTCTTCTCGGGCGACCTCGTCGAGTACGAGGCCGCCTGCTATTGCGGCGATGCCCAGCTGGCGCAATGGCCGGCCACGCTCGATGCGCTGGCCGCGCTGGGCGCGGAGAAGCTGGTTCCCGGCCGCGGCCCGGCGCTGACCACGCGCGAGGAGGTCGCCAGCGGGCTCGCCTATACCAGGGAATTCGTGACCACGCTGTTCCAGGCCGGCCGGGAAGCCGTGGCCGGCGGCATGGACCTGAAGGCGGCGATGGCCCATACGCGACGGGCCATGGATCCCAGGTTCGGCCAGGTGTTCATCTACGAGCATTGCCTGCCGTTCGACGTGTCGCGCGCGTTCGACGAAGCGTCGGGCCTGTCCCATCCGCGCGTCTGGACCGCGCAGCGCGACCAGGAGATGTGGGCCGCGCTGCAGGCCTGAGGGAGGTCCCCGGTGGCCGCGCCCGACTATCAGCGCCTGCGCTTCGACTACGTGCCCGGCGCCGAGCAGCGTTCCGGGCATGCGGGCGCGCCGCATCCGGTGGTCGTGGTGGGGGCCGGTCCGGTCGGGCTTGCCACGGCCATCGACCTCGCGCTGCATGGCGTGCCGGTGACGGTAGTCGATGACGATCATGCGCTGGCCACGGGCTCGCGCGCGATCTGCTTTGCCAAGCGCACGCTCGATATCTTCGACCGGCTCGGCTGCGGCGACGCCATGGTGGAGAAGGGTGTGCGCTGGCACGTGGGGCGGGTCTACCTGCGCGACCAGCAGGTCTACGCCTTCGACCTGTTGCCCGAGGACGGGCATCGGCGGCCGGCCTTTATCAATCTGCAGCAATACTACGTGGAAGGGTTCCTGCTGGAGCGGGCTCGCTCGCTGCCGGGCATCGAGCTGCGTTGGGGCCATCGCGTCACAGCGGTCGAGGCGGTCGAAGCGGTCGAGCGGGGCGGCCAGGGCGCGGACAGTCACGTGGCGCTCACGGTGGCCACGCCCGACGGCCCGTACGTGCTGCGGGCGCGTTACGTGGTGGCGGCCGATGGGTCGCGCAGCACGGTGCGTTCGGCCATGGGCCTGGAGACGCGTGGCCAGACCTTTCGCGATCGCTTCCTGATCGCGGACGTGCGCATGGAAGCCGATTTTCCGCCCGAGCGCTGGTTCTGGTTCGATCCGCCGTTTCATCCGCGCCAGTCGGTATTGCTGCATCGCCAGCCCGACCAGGTCTGGCGTATCGACTTCCAGCTCGGCTGGGATGCCGACCCGGCGCTGGAGAAAACGCCGGAGCGCGTGTTGCCGCGTGTGCGTGCGCTGCTCGGCCCCGATGCGAAGTTCCAGCTCGACTGGGTCAGCGTCTACACGTTTGCCTGCCATCGCATGGACAGCTTCCGCCATGGTCGCGTGCTGTTCGCCGGCGACGCCGCGCATGGCGTGTCGCCGTTCGGTGCGCGCGGTGCCAACAGCGGCATCCAGGACGCCGAGAACCTCGCGTGGAAGCTGGCACTCGTGCTGCAGGGGCGCGCGCCCGAGCGGCTGCTGGACAGCTATGCGAGCGAACGCGAGCGCGCGGCGGACGAGAATATCCGCCACTCGACGCGCTCGACCGATTTCATCACACCCAAGAGCACGGTCAGCCGGCTCTTTCGCGATGCGGTGCTGGCGCTGGCACGCGAGCACCCGTTCGCGCGCCAGCTGGTCAACAGCGGCCGCCTGTCGTTGCCCACCGTGCTGGCCGATTCCCCGCTCAACACGGCCGACGAGGAGGCCTTCGACTGCGCCATGGTGCCCGGTGCGCCCTGCGTGGATGCGCCGCTGGCCGACGCGCGCGGCTGGCTGCTGAGCCAGCTCGGCGGCGAGTTCGTGCTGCTGGTATTTGGCGTGGGTCGGGAGGCCGACGTGCTGCGTGGGATTGAAGAACACATCGGCGGCGAGCACCTCGGCGAGCACATCGGCGAGCGCCTGGGGGGATGGGGTGGCTCGGCGCGTGGGTGTGCGCATCGTCGCGGTCGAAGCGGAGCCCGGTGGGGCGCACGCGGTGGCGTTTCGCCGCTACGATGCCCGGCCCGGCACGTGTTATCTCATCCGGCCCGACCAGCATGTCTGCGCGCGCTGGCGCCGGGTCGATGCGGGCCGCATCGCGGCCGCGCTGGCCCGTGCGACGGGTATGAACGTTGCACAGGACGCCATCGCTGGCGAGGCCCAACTCCGGGAGTCCGCGACATGCCACTCATTACCGAGCCCAACCTGAGCCGTCCCGACGATTTCTATGAAGCATTGATCGAAACCCACCGCGGCCTCGACGATGCGAGTAGCCAGGCCCTCAATGCCCGGCTGATCCTGCTGCTCGCCAACCATATCGGCGAGCACGACACCCTGCTCACCGCGCTGCGGCTTGCGCGCGAAGCCGCCTAGGAGAATCTCATGCAACGCCTGGTCTGCAGTATGGCCGTGGTGACCGCCGTCGGCGCGTTGATGCCGATGCCCGCCCAAGCGCAACCCGCGTCCGGCGATGCGGCCATCAATAACGCCATCTCCGAAGCGGTGCGCGAGGGCTCCAGCCAGTTCACCCCCACCCCGCGCCGGCCCATGACGCGCGACGAAGAGTGCGACATGCTGGCCCGCCAGATCGGCCAGACGCCGAAACGCGTCTATCGCCCCAGCGACCGTCACGTGGAAAACAGCCAGGGCACCGACGTGCCCGCCGTCGAGCGCGACCGTACGCGCCGCCAGTTGCAGCAGATCTATCGCCAGAAGTGCATGGAATAAGGCAGCACCGGCAGTAAGCGGTGCGCGCCGTGACGGCGCATGAACTTCCGTGGTGGTGCATTTGTTTCACAATAATGGTGATAAAACCATATGTTTCATGGTAATCCATGATGGAACAATTGTTGCTGGGTGACTACGCTATGCAACATCCGAGTCATTCAACGATGCCACGAGGAGTCTTTCCATCATGAAACCGTATCGCTTGCTGTCCGCCTCCCTGGCCTGCCTGGCCACGCTGACCGCCGTCCCGGCCGCTGCCGCCGTCGATGTGGCGGCCAGCCCCACGCTGTCGAAGATCAAATCCGCGGGCGTGATCTCGATCGGGCACCGCACGTCGTCGATCCCGTTCTCGTACTACGACGCCAGCCAGAAGGTGATCGGGTTCTCGCAGGACATCTGCGACCGCGTGATCGAGGCGGTGAAAAAGGAGACCGGCGTGGCCAGGCTCGAGGTGCGCATGGTACCGGTCACCTCGCAGAACCGGATCTCGCTGGTGCAGAACGGCACGGTGGATCTCGAATGCGGCGTCACCACCAACCTCAAGTCGCGTCAGCAACAGGTGGCGTTCTCGACCACGTTCTTCGTGGCCGGCACGCGTCTGCTGGTAAGGAAGAACAGCCCGATCCACGATTTCCCGGATCTCGCGGGCAAGGCGGTGGTGACCAATGCCGGCACCACGTCGGAGCGCATCCTGCGCCGGCTCAACGACGAGAAGGGGGCCAACATCGCCATCCAGAGTGCCAAGGACTATGGCGAGTCGTTCCTGATCCTGCAGTCGGGGCGGGTGGCGGCGTTCATGATGGACGATGTGCTGCTGTCGGGCGCGCGCACGCTGGCACCGAATCCCGCGGACTGGGCGGTGGTGGGCACGCCGCAGTCGTTCGAGGCCTACGCGTTCATGATGCGCAAGGACGACCCCGGCTTCAAGCAGGTGGTCGACGGCACCATCACCGGACTGATGAAGAGCGGGGAGATCAATGCGCTCTATGCCAAGTGGTTCGCGAAGCCGGTGCCGCCCAAGAACGTCAGCTTCGACCTGCCCGTGAGCGAGCCGCTCAAGCGCGCCTACGCCAATCCCAACGACGAGGCCTTCGAGTAAGCCGCGGGCGCTACCGTTACCGGCTCAGCCGCCCCGTGTGCTGACATACGCGCCGGTGCGGTGGAGCTGGCCCTCGGTGGCCTCCAGGGCGCGGATCGCGCCCTTGCCCTTGCGCGCGAGCAACTGTTCGACCAGCGCTTCCATCATGGCCACGCCGGCGGTGATGGAGGGAAAGAACGAGGGGCTCTCCACCGAGAACAGCAGCGTGCAGTCGGCGTCGAGCGCGATCGGTGCCACGGAACTGTCGGTCAGCGCGATCACCTTGCAGCCGGCCTCGCGCGCAGCCTCGGCCACGCGCAGGCTTTCCTGCGAGTAGGGTGCGAAGCTGGCTACCACCACGGCGTCCCTGGGCGCCAGGCCGCGCAACTCCATTTCGATGGTGCCCGCATCGCCGCGGATCAGCTGCACCGAACTGCGGAACAGGCGATACACGTAGTGAAACGTGAACGCGACCGGAAAGCACGAACGGAAGCCCGCCACATGGACATTGGGCGCGGCGGCCAGCAGGTCGGCCGCGCGCGGCAGCGTATCGGCATTGGCGGCGCCCAGCGCATCGAGGTTGCGGTGCTGGGCCTCGATCATTTCCGCCAGCAGCCGGTTGGAGCCGCTGTCGCGCACCACCTTGCGCGCGCGCCGCGCATACGGCTGCGTGCCGCCCTCGCGCACGGCGTCGGCAAACAGCTCGCGCAGGCCCTGCCAGCCCTCGAAGCCGAGCGATTGCGACAGGCGCACCAGCGTGGCGGGCTGCACGCCGGCGTTGGCGGCGACCTTGCGCATGGAATGAATGGCCACTTCGCGCGGGTGGTCGAGCAGGTAGCGTGCGCCCTCCTGGAACTGGGCGCTCAGGTACGGGAAATCGGTACGCAACTGGGCGAGCAAGGCGTCCAGCGTGTCAGGGGGGGGGGATTGGTCGGCGGCCATCGGACGTCCTGGGTCTCGGATGCAACGATTGTTGCACAGGTCGGCCGGATGGCGGTGCCCGCGCGACGGCGCCAGCCGGCGAGGCCGCCCCGGCGCTGATTGTACCGTCTGTTTCTTGCATAATAAGAATGAAACACATGTTGCAATGAAGCGCGACTTCTTTCTATACTTGCGGCGTACTTCCATTGCGCGCTTTCGCTGACCAGACATGACCCACGTATTTCATCGCAATCCGCGTCAGACCCTGCCCGTGGCCGTGGCGGGGCAAGGTATCGAGCTGATCGACAGCGAAGGGCGGCGCTATATCGACGCCTGTGGCGGCGCCGCGGTGTCGTGCCTCGGGCACGGGCATCCGCGCGTGATCGCCGCCATCAAGGCGCAGGCGGACACCATCGCCTATGCGCATACGGCGTTCTTTACCACCGAGGTGGCGGAAACGCTGGCCAGTACGCTCGCCGACGCCGCGCCCGGCGATCTCGACCACGTGTACTTCGTCTCGGGCGGGTCCGAGGCCGTCGAGGCCGCGCTCAAGCTTGCGCGCCAGTACTTCGTTGAAACCGGACAACCGCAGCGGCGCCATTTCATCGCGCGCCGGCAGAGCTATCACGGCAACACGCTGGGCGCGCTGGCCATAGGCGGCAATGCGTGGCGGCGCGAGCCGTTCCTGCCGCTGCTGGTGCCGGCGCATCATGTGTCGCCCTGCTATGCATACCGCGACCAGGCCGCGGGCGAAACCGACGCGCAGTACGCGCAACGGCTCGCCGATGAACTGGAGGCCAAGATCGTCGAGCTGGGCAGCGATACGGTGGCAGGCTTCGTTGCCGAGACCGTGGTCGGCGCGACCGCCGGCGCGGTGCCGCCGGTGGCCGACTACCTGCAGCGTATCCGTGCCGTGTGCGACCGGCACGGCGTGTTGCTGATCCTGGACGAGGTCATGTCCGGCATGGGCCGCACGGGCCATCTGTTTGCCTGCGCGGAAGACGGCGTGGTGCCCGATATCGTGACCATTGCCAAGGGCCTCGGCGCGGGGTACCAGCCGATCGGCGCGATGCTGTCGAGCCGGCGTATCCATGACGCGATCGTCGGCGGCAGCGGCTTTTTCCAGCATGGCCACACCTATATCGGCCACGCGACCGCATGCGCGGCCGCGCTCGCGGTGCAGCGCACCATCGTCGAGGACCGCTTGCTCGACAACGTACTGGTACGCGGCGAACAGTTACGCGCGCAATTGCGCGCGGCGCTCGGTGACCATCCCAATGTGGGCGATGTGCGGGGACGCGGCCTGTTCGTCGGTGTCGAGTTCGTGGCCGACCGTGCCAGCAAGGCCACACTCGATCCCGCGCGCAAGACGCATGCCGCGCTCAAGCGTGCCTGCATGGAGCATGGGCTGCTGGTGTATCCGATGGGCGGTACCGTCGATGGCGTGCACGGCGACCATGTATTGCTGGCACCGCCGTTTATCTGCGGAGAGAGCGACATCGACCGCATTGTCGAGCGCTTTGCCGACGCGGTACGGACGGTGTTGCCGGCCTGAAGGGGCGATGGAAGACAAGGCGGGGCGCTTTCCGGTACGCTAGCCGCTTCATCGTCCTGCCCCCGAAGGAGTTTCGATGTCCACCGCCGCCCCAGGCTCCCATGCTGCCCCGCTGGCCCGCGATGCCGTCCGCCATCTGCGCGCGTCGCGCATCCGGGAGGTCGCCAATGCCGGTATCGGGTTGCCCGATGTGCTGCCGTTCTGGTTCGGGGAGTCCGACCAGGTCACGCCGGGTTTTATCCGCGATGCCGCCAGCCGTGCGCTGGCCAGCGGCGCCACGTTCTACACGCACAACCTCGGCATTCCGCCGCTGCGCCAGGCGCTGGCGGAATACGCGACGCGCCTGCACGGGCCGACCGCGGTGGAGCAAGTGGTGGTCACCAGCGCCGGCGTCAATGCACTGATGCTCGCGGCACAACTGGTGGCGGGTCCCGGCGATCATGTGGTGGCGGTCACGCCGCTGTGGCCGAACCTGGTGGAAATCCCGCGCATTCTCGGCGCCACGGTGGAGACCGTGACGCTCGACTACGGCGCGCATGGCTGGACACTCGACGTCGACAAGCTGCTGGCCGCACTCCGGCCCGGTACGCGCGCGGTCATGATCAACTCGCCCAACAATCCGACCGGCTGGGTGATGCCGCGCGCGGCGCAGCAGGCGGTGCTCGACCACTGCCGGCGCCATGGCATCTGGATCATTGCCGACGAAGTCTACGAACGTCTCTACTACGGTGGCGCACCGACGGCGCCGTCGTTCCTGGATATCGCCGAACGCGAGGAACGCGTGATCGCCGTCAACTCGTTCTCCAAGGCCTGGCTGATGACGGGCTGGCGCCTGGGCTGGATGGTGCTGCCCGCGACGCTGACCGACGACCTCGGCAAGCTGGTCGAATACAACACCTCGTGCGCGCCGTCGTTCGTGCAGGAGGCCGGCGTGGTTGCCGTGCGCGAGGGCGAGTCCTTCACGCAAGGGCTGGTCGCCCGCATGCGCGACGCGCGCGATCACCTCGTGGGCGCACTGTCCACGCTGCCCGGCGTCGATGCGCGGGCACCGGACGGTGCCATGTACGTGTTCTTCCGCTGTGACGGCGCGACCGATAGTCTCGAACTCTGCAAACGCCTGGTGCGCGACGCCCGTATCGGCCTCGCACCGGGCAGCGCCTTCGGCGACGAAGGCGAAGGCTTTGTACGGTGGTGCTATGCCTGCGACATCGCCAGGCTCGACGAAGGGGTGGCGCGGCTCGGGCGATATCTGGGATAGGACACGCGGCGGACCGACCTGCTATGGGCGCGGCAACGCCGCCGGCGATCGCGCGCCGGTGCCGGCATCGGCAACCTCCGTATCCTCCTGCCACCAGCCGCCGCCCAGTGCCTGCAACAGCGCGGCCGTGTCCGCCAGGCGGCTGGCCGTGGCCTGCGAGAGATCGAGCGCGGCCTGGCGCGACTGGCGCTCGGCGTCGATGACGGTGAACTGGCTGACGCCGCCGAGCCGGTACTGCCCGGACACGATCGCCAGGGTATCGCGGGTCTGGCGCGCGTTCTCCGCGCGGGCCTGCAACGTGGCGGCATCCGCATCGAGGGCGCGCAGCGTGTCGGCCACGTTCTGCAGGCCCTGCAACACGGTCTGGCGATATGCACCGAGCGCCTGCTCGTAGGCGGCCTCCGCGGCGCGCTTGCGTGCCTGTAACTCGCCCCCGCGGAAGACCGGCTGTACCACGCCCGCGGCGAGGCTCCACACATTGAAGCGACTGAACAGATCGCGCATCCGACTCTCCTGCGTGCCGCCGCTCGCCGACAGCGTGATCTGCGGATAGAGGTTGGCGGTGGCCACGCCGATATCGGCGGAGGCCTGATGCAGCAATGCCTCGGCGGCGCGGATATCGGGGCGGCGCCGCGCCAGCTCCGCCGGCACGCTGACCGGCACGGTCTCGGGCAGGGACAGGTCGTCGAGGTGGAACTCGGGCAATCTGGCGCTGCCTGGTGTCTGCCCGGTATAGACGGCAAGCTGGTGACGCGTGGCATCGATCTGTTGCGACAGGCCCGGGATCAGCGCCTGGGTCTGCGCGAGCTCGGCGCGCTGCCGCTGCACGTCGACGCGCGCGACGCCGCCGCTACGCAGGCGCGCCGCCATGATGTCGAACTGCCGCTGCTGTGCTTCCGCCAGTGCGACCGTGTCGGCCAGTTGCGCGCGCAGCCCCGCCTCGCGAATGGCGGCGGTGACGACGTTGGCCGCCAGCGACAGGCGCGCGGCCTCGCGCTCGTAGCGCTGATAGTCCACTGCCGCACGCAGGCCTTCGAGCTCGCGCCGCTGCCCGCCAAACAGATCCAGCAGGTACGACACCTGTACGGAAGCGCCGTAGAGCGTGAACGGCCCCGGATTCGGAAATGCCGTAATGCCCAGCGACTTGATGTCGAACTGCTGGCGGGTGGCGTTGAACTGCGCATCGACCTGCGGGAACCGGGTGGCGCCGGTGCGCGCGGCGAGGTCTTCCTGCGCCTGGCGCAGCCGCGCATTGGCCTGGGTCAGCGTCGGGCTTGCGGCCAGCGCCATGCGGATGGTCTCGTCGAGCGCGGGGCTGCGGAACAGCGCCCACCATTGCGGGGGAACCTCGCCATCGACAAAGGTTTGCGCCTGGCCGTGCCGTACGTCGGCCGCCACGGTCCGCACGGGCTGCTCGCCGGCGGTATAGCGCACGTCGGTCACCGCGTCGGGAGGGCGAAAGTCCGGACCCACGGCGCAGCCCGTCGCCAGCAACGTCGCCAGCAAGGTCGCGGCGCAGGCCGGCCGTGCCGGCAGGGTTGGCGTGACACGCATGGTCGCCTCCATCAGTCCAGGGTGCGCTTGTAGAAGCGCACGGCGATCGTCATCACGACGACCGTGAAAATCGCCATCGGCCACACGTTCGGCCATAGTTCCATCCAGCCATTGCCCTTGAGCAGGATGCCGCGGATCAGCCGGTTGAAGTACGTCATGGGCAGGACGTTGCCGATCCACTGGGCCCACACCGGCATGCCGACAAACGGAAACATGAAGCCCGACAGCAGGATATTGGGCAGGAAGTAGAAGAACGTGAGCTGCACCGCCTGCAACTGGTTCCTGGCCAGCGAGGACAACGTGATGCCCACGGTCAGGTTGGCGGCGATAAACAGCAGCGCGGCGAGGTAGACCGCGATCACCGAGCCGAAGAACGGCACGTTGAACACCCAGTGCGCCGCCACCAGGATGATGGTGGCCTGGACCAGCCCGATAAAGATGTACGGCACGATCTTGCCGGAGATGACCTCGATCGGCTGCACCGGCGTGGCGAGCAGGTTTTCCATGGTGCCGCGCTCGCGCTCGCGCGTCATCGCCAGGCCCGTCATCATCACCATGGTCATGGTCAGGATAACCCCCATCAGCCCCGGCACGATGTTGTATTGCGTGATGCCTTCCGGGTTGTAGAGGCGTTGCACGTCCACGTCGAACGCCGGCTTGCCGCCCGCCAGCGGCGCCAGCGCCCCCTTGAGGTCCATGCGCGCCACGCTGGCCGGCAGGGTGGCGAGCGCGGCAATGGCCTGCCCGGTGGCGGAAGGATCGGTGGCATCGGCTTCCACCAGCAATGCGGGACGCTCGCCGCGCAGCAGCCGGCGCGAGAAATCGGCCGGGATGGTCAGCACGAACTGCACATCGCCACGCATCAGCGCCTCGCGTCCGGCACGCTCGTCCGGCAGTGTGCCCACCACCTTGAAGTAGGTGGTGTTCTCCAGGGCCGCGACAAACGAGCGCGTGAAGTCGCTGTGATCGGCGGCAATCACGGCGGTCGGCATATGACGGGGGTCGGAGTTGATGGCAAAGCCGAACAGCATCAACTGGATGATCGGCAGGCCGATGATCATGCCGAAGGTCACGCGGTCGCGGCGCAGTTGCAGGAACTCCTTCAGCACGATGCTCCACCAGCGCTGTATCGAAAAGCGCGTGCCATGGTGCCGCCCAGGTCGCCTGCCTGCCGGAGCGGGTGGCGCAGCCTCGTCGCGCGGTGGCAGGGTTGACGTCATGATGGCTGTTTCCCCCGCGCGTGCGCGCCGGCCGGCGTCGCCATGTTGTCCGGGGCGCGGCTCATCATGTGGATAAACACGTCCTCGAGGCTGGTCTCTGTCTGTTGCATGCGCCGCCCGGCGCCGGCGATGCGCCTGAGGGTCTGCTCCAGCAACGCCGCGTCGCGGCCGGTCACATGCAGCGCGGTGCCGAACGCCACGGTCTGCTCCACGCCAGGCTGGCCCTGCAACGCCGCCGACAGCGTGGCGAGGTCGTCGCCTTCCACGCTCCATGTCGCCAGGTGCTGGCTGGCCACCACTTCCTGCGCGGTGCCTTGCGCCAGCAGCTTGCCGTAGGCGATATAGGCGAGCTTGTGGCAGCGCTCGGCCTCGTCCATATAGTGCGTGCTGACCAATACCGAAATGCCGCGCGCGGCCAGCTGGTGCAGTTGCTCCCAGAAGTCGCGCCGCGCCTTGGGGTCGACGCCCGCGGTTGGCTCGTCGAGCAACAGCAGCCGTGGCTCGTGCAGCAGGCAGGCCGCTAGCGCGAGGCGCTGCTTCCAGCCGCCGGAGAGCGAGCCCGCGAGCTGGGACGCGCGCGATTGCAGGCCGAGGTCTTCGAGCGCGCGGTCCACCGCCTCGCGCCGGTTGCGCATGTCGTACACACGCGCGACAAAGTCGAGGTTCTCGCGGATCGACAGGTCTTCCCAATACGAGAAGCGCTGTGTCATGTAGCCGACGTTGCGCTTGATCGCGGCGGCATCGTTGCGGATGTCGTAGCCGAGGCAGGTGCCCGAGCCCGAGTCCGGCGTCAGCAGCCCGCACATCATGCGGATCGAAGTGGTCTTGCCGCTGCCATTCGGGCCCAGAAAGCCGAAGATCTCGCCGCGCGCCACCTGCATGGTCAGATCGTTGACCACGTGCTTGTCGCCGAAATGCTTGTTGAGCCCATGCACGTCGATGGCCAGGGCATGGTCGTGTGGGGTTGCCGTGCTCATGCGCCGCGTACCTCCACCGGCTGGCCCGGATGCAGCTTGACGGCGTCGTCGCGCGCGGGCCGCGCCTCGATCAGGAAGACGAGCTTGCGGCGCGTCTCGTTGCTGTAGATGACGGGCGGGGTGAACTCGGCCTCGTTCGAAACATAGGTAATCGTGGCCGGCACCGGCGCCGCACACCCATCGCAATGGATCCGTACCGACTGTCCGTTGCGCAGCGAACCCACCACGGCCTCGGGCACATAGAAACGGATCTTGACGTTGCCGGGTGGCAGCATGCGGACCACGGGACTGCCGGCGGGCACCCATTCGCCATTGCGGTACGGCGTGTCGTAGACCAGGCCGGCCTCGGTGGCGGACACCGATTTGCGCGAAAGCTTCCACTCGGCCTGGGCCAGCGTGGCCCGCGCGGCCTCCACCTGCGCCGCCTGCGCGGCCTGTTGCGCGGTGCGGCCGGGCAGGCGGGCGACATCGATATCGCGCTGCAGTTCGCGCACGCGCGCGGCGTCCGCGTCTGCGGCGGCGCGGCTGTCGTCGAGCTGCGCGCGCGAAATGCCGCCGATCTCGTACTGCGCCTCGTCGCGCTTGCGTTGCGCCGCGCTGCGCGTGGCCTGGGCCTGGGCCTGCACCAGCTGCGCCTGGTTGACCGCGACTTCCACCGGACGCTTGCCGGTCTGCATATCGGCCAATTGCGCTTCCGCTACGCGTACCTGTTCGGCCGCTTGCCGGCGCGCGGCGCGCTCGTCGTCGGACTCCAGCACGAACAGCGGCGCGCCGCTGGCTACCTGCTGCCCGCGCTGGACCGCGAGCTGGTCCAGGCGCCCGGCAAAGGGGGAGGCCACGGCGACGAATTCGCCCTCGACATAGCCCTGCCAGCCCACCGGCGCGTCGTTGGAGCAGCCGGCCAGGAGCGCCAGCATGACGAGCGGGAGGCCGGCCTTGAGAGTCCGGGCAGGCCGGATAGCGGTGAGGGATGGCATGGGCAACTCCGGTTCTGGCTTCAGGTCGGTGGGCACGGCGACGGCGGGTGAGCCGGGCAAGCTGGTGGCGGACACGATCGGCACGCGCCGCGCCGGACGCCGTGGCGCGCCTTCGGTCCTCCTGCGATGCGCCTCGGGTGCGCCGGCATCGCCCATCATGGCGCCTTCAGGCCCTGCGCCAGCAGCGCACCCACATGGCGCACCAGCGCCTCGGTGTCGATGGCGTCGGCACCAGGCAGGTTGCGCCAGATATGCGTGGTGGCCAGCGGCAGCAAGGTCAGGCCGATCAGCGACACCATCACCAGTGCCGGCTCGAGGCCCGGATTGAGCTCGCCGCGGTCGCGCGCCGTCGCCAGAAGGCCGCCGACCTGGGTGGCGCGGCGCACCGCGATACGCTGCACCACGCGCTCGCGCAACTGGCCGTCGGCACTCACGATCTCGCGGATCCACAGGCCCGGAAACCACGGCGTGGCGGCCGCCACGCGAATCAGCTGACCCGCCAGCGCGACCACCACCGCGATCGCGTCGGGCGCGGCGGCCGCAGGCGGCTCGGCCGGAAAGACCTGGTCGACCAGCGGCTGCAAGCGCTCGTCCACAACGGCATCGAGCAACTGGTCGCGATCGCGGAAGTAGTAGTGCACGAGCGCGGGCGTGACGCCCGCCGCGGCGGCGATGGCCTTGATCGGCGTGCCGGCCACGCCGTGCTGCGAGAACAGCAGCGTGGCGGCGTCCAGCAACTGGTCGCGCTGCCCGGCGGTGGCGGCGGGACGGCCCGGGCGGCGCGGGGCCGGCGAGGCCCCGGCCTTGGCGCCGGCGGGATCGCGGCCAGGGTCGCCGGTGTCCGCACCGACGGTCGGTGCCGTTATCCGGGTGGCACGGGTCGCGGCATTGCGGACGGCGTTTCCTTTGGCAGGCATCGTGATTCTCGTAAAGTTGGTCTTATATTAATTTTTGAATTAATTAATTCAAGGGCTCGTTACAATGTCGCGCCGACGCCATTTGCTGCGGTGCAATAAACAACGGTAGACATGTCATGCGGCCTTGGCTATGCTGCGAGCCGCCGCGCCGCCCGTGGCGCTGCCGCCGCAGCCGGATGCCCGTCCCGTTTCGTTCCTTTCTGCTCCGGTTCGCGCTTTCATCACCCGCACGGTCCGCCCCCGCAAGGCGCGCCGGGATTGCCTGCTTGCCCATGTCTCTGCATCGAATCGTTGCCGCTGCCGGCCTGGTGGCGGCTGCCACCGTGATGGCTGCCGTACCGGCCGCGGCCCAGGAGCGCACGTTGGCGGCGCAGGCAGAACCTGGCGCCGCCGTCATGCCGGACAGCGCAACGCCTGGCGTGGCGCCAGCCGCGGCAGCCTCGACCGTGACACCAGGCGCGGACGCGCCCGCCGAATCGCCGTTCGCCTTCCACGGGCAGGCCACCTACATCTGGCAACGCAAGCCCGCCTTCAACGCGGCCTACTCGGGCGAAAACAGTCTTGCCGCCGAGCGCGCCAAGAGCTATTCGTTCACGAGCACGCTCGATCTCGGCCTGCGGCTGTGGCAGGGCGCGGAATTCCACTTCAACCCGGAAGTCGCGCAGGGCGTGCCGTTTTCGGACCTGCATGGCCTGGGCGGCCTGTCCAATGGCGAGCTCGCCAAGACGGCGAGCACGAGTCCCAGGTTCTACCGCGCACGGGCGTTCATCCGGCAGACATGGGGCCTGGGCGGCGGAGAAGAGACGCTGGAGGAAGACTTCAACCAGTTCGCGCGTACCGTCGACAAGCAGCGCGTGGTGCTGACGGCCGGCAACTTCGGCGTCATCGACGTATTCGACCAGAATCCCTACGGGTCCGACCCGCGCACCCAGTTCATGAACTGGTCGTTCCTCACGCATGGCTCGTTCGACTATCCGGCCGACTCGCGCGGCTACAACTGGGGCGCCGCGCTCGAATATATCGGTGACGGCTGGTCGCTGCGCTACGGTCATTTCCTGCAGCCGCTGGAATCGAACGGGCGCGAGCTCGACACCCGCCTGTTCCAGCACTATGGCGACATGCTGGAGTTCGAGAAGCGCTACACGCTGGCGGACCGTCCCGGCCAGGCGCGCCTGCTGCTATGGCGGAACAAGGCCAGGATGGGCGCTTTCAGCGATGCCATCGCATACGGCCAGGCCAATCGCATGACACCGGATGTCGCCGACGTGCGGCGCGAGCATGCCAAGGTCGGCGTCGGCGTGGCGTTCCTGCAGGAGGTGAACGATTCGCTCGGCGTGTTCCTGCGCGCCAACTGGTCCGACGACAAGACCGAGACCTATGCGTTTACCGAAATCGGCCGACAGGTCTCGCTTGGCGGAACATTGAAGGGCAAGTCCTGGGGCCGCGCGCGCGACGAGGTCGGCGTGGCAATGGCCGTCAATATGCTCGGCCGGCATCATCGCGACTACCTGGCCGCCGGCGGCCTCGGCGCCTTCCTCGGCGACGGCGCGCTGCGCTACGGGCCGGAACAGGTGTTCGAAATCTATTACAGTTTTTCGGTGTGGAAGACGCTGAGCCTGTCGCCGGACTTCCAGTACATCCGCAATCCCGGCTACAACCGCGACCGCGGGCCGGCAAGGTTCTACGGCATTCGCGCCCACGCCGAGTTCTGAGCGCGTGCCGCAGGTGCGTGAGCGCCGGTCGCTACTGGCGCGCGTTGCGCCGGTTATCGGGCCACGGCGTATTGAAGTTGGTGCGGAACGGATTGATATCGAGGCCGCCGCGCCGCGTGTAGCGGGCATAGACCGCCAGCTTGACCGGCTTGCACTGGCGCTGGATGTCCGTGAAGATCCGCTCGACGCACTGCTCGTGGAACTCGTTGTGATTGCGGAACGAGATCAGGTACTTGAGCAACCCTTCCTGATCGATCGGCGCGCCGACGTAGCGCACCTGCACGCTGCCCCAGTCTGGCTGTCCGGTCACCAGACAGTTGGACTTGAGCAGATGCGAGACCAGTGATTCCTCGACCGGCGACTCGTCGTGCGCGGCGCGCAGCAGCGACGCATCGGGCTCGTAGGTATCGGTCTCGATATCGAGACGGTCGAGCAGCAGCCCGTCGAGCTCGCCCATTTTCTGCTGGCCAAAGTCCGCCTCGGTCACCAGGCGCACCTGCACCGTGCCGCCGGTGGCTTCCGACAGGTCATGGTGCAGCAGCTGCTGCAAGGCCTCGGCCGAGGCGATCCGGCTTTGGTTGAAGCTGTTCAGGTAGAGCTTGAACGACTTGGACTCGACGATGTTGGGCGTGTCGGCCGGCACGATGAAGGTGGCGAGCGCGATCTGCGGCTTGCCCTTCAGGTTCAGCCACGACAGCTCGTACGCATTCCAGATATCGACGCCGAAGAACGGCAACGCGCGCCCTTCGGGCAGGCCGAGCTCGGTGCGCTTGGGCTGGCGCGCGATCGGAAACAGCAGCGTCGGGTCGTATTCGGTCTTGTAGGCCGAGGGCTTGCCAAGGGGCGATTGATCGGGCTGGTTCATGGTCACGCGAGAAATAGCTTGTAGACGGGATTGTCGGTCTCATCCCAGTGTACGTAACCGAGCGTGGAAAGGAAGTCGCGAAACGCCCGCTTCTCGTTCTTCGGCACCTGGATGCCGACCAGGATGTTCGATGTGTCGCCACCCTGGTTGCGGTAGTGGAACAGGCTGATATTCCAGTTCGGGCTCATGCTCGAGAGGAACTTCATCAGCGCGCCCGGCCGCTCGGGGAATTCGAAGCGATACAGCAGTTCGTTCTCTGCCAGCGGCGAGTGACCGCCCACCATGTAGCGGATATGCTGCTTGGCCAGTTCGTCACTGGAAAGGTCGATGGTGTCGAAGCCATGACGGCGGAAATTCGCCGCGATCTTGTCGTTCTCGGCCCGGCTGGCGATCTGCACGCCGACAAAGATATGTGCGACGCCGCGATCGGCGATGCGGTAGTTGAACTCGGTCACGCTGCGCGTGCCGACCAGTTCGCAGAAGCGGCGGAAGCTGCCGCGCTCCTCGGGGATCGTCACCGCGAGCACGGCCTCGCGCGCCTCGCCCACCTCGGCGCGCTCGGCGACGAAGCGCAGGCGGTCGAAGTTCATGTTGGCGCCGCATGCCACCGCCACCAGGTGCTTGCCCTTGAGCTTCTCGCGCTCGGCATAGGCCTTGAGACCCGCCACCGAGAGCGCGCCGGCCGGCTCCAGGATCGAGCGCGTGTCCTGGAAGACGTCCTTGAGGCCGGCACAGATGGCGTCGGTGTCCACCAGCACGATGTCGTCGACGAGCTCGCGCGTGATGCGGAACGTCTCCTTGCCCACCAGCCTGACCGCGGTGCCATCGGAGAACAGGCCCACCTCCTTCAGCTCCACGCGCTTGCCGGCATCGAGCGAACGCTTCATCGCGTCGGAATCGTAGGTCTGCACGCCGATGACCTTGATCTCGGGCCGCACTGCCTTGACGTACGACGCCACGCCGGAGATCAGGCCGCCGCCGCCGATGGCCACGAAGATCGCGTGGATCGGGCCCGGATGCTGGCGCAGGATTTCCATCGCGATGGTGCCCTGGCCGGCGATCACGTCCGGATCGTCGAACGGATGGACGAACGTAAGCTTGTGCTTCTGCTCCAGTTCCGCGGCATGGTTGTAGGCGTCGCTGTACGACTCGCCATGCAGCACGATGCGCACCCAGTCGCCGCCGCGTTCGCGCACCGCGTCGATCTTGACCTGCGGCGTGGTGGTCGGCATACAGACGATCGCCTTGCACTGCAGCCGGGCGGCGGAGAGCGCCACGCCCTGGGCATGGTTGCCCGCCGATGCCGTGATCACGCCGCGCTTGAGTTCTTCCGGCGTCAGCGAGGCCATCTTGTTGTAGGCGCCGCGCAGCTTGAACGAGAACACGGGCTGCGTGTCCTCGCGCTTGAACCACACCGCGTTGCCGCTGCGGGCCGAGAGGTTGTGCGCGTAGGTCAGTTCCGTTTCCTGCGCCACGTCGTACACCTTGGCGGTCAGGATCTTCTTGAGGTAGTCGGGTTGGGCGGACGGGCGGGTCATGATGGGCAAGAGCGCTGCGCGCGGGCGCAAGGCAAAAAAAGCCGGAAAATTCGGCGGAAACCGCCAATGATAATGGATGGCGCCCGGTTTCCCCGCCGCCAGTGCCGAATCCGCGACACCGCGCCGTCTGCGCAAGGGTGGCGCGCAAATCACTGACCGCCGGGTAGGCGCTTGTAGGACAACGCCCGGTGGCGGGCCGCCTTCTTCACGTGCTACGGTGTAACGCGATGTCTCCGCTACCTCTCATCGAACCCGATACCGCGCTCTTCCTGGATTTCGACGGCACTCTCGCCGATCTTGCCCCGCGCCCCGAACTGGTGCGCGTGGAACCGGAACTGGTCGGTACCCTCACGGCGCTGCATACTTCCCTTGACGGCGCGCTCGCGATCATCTCGGGCCGGCCTGTGGCCGAGCTCGACCACTTCCTGCAGCCGCTGCGGCTCCCCGCGGCCGGCGTGCACGGCGCGGAATTCCGCAATATCGGCGAGCGCCTGATCACGCCACCGGCACCAGGCATCGGTCCGCTGATGCCGCAGCTGGAAGCGCTCGTCAACAAGTACCCGGGGCTGCGGCTGGAATACAAGACCATCGCCGTGGCCATCCACTTCCGCCAGGCCCCGGAACTGGAGCCGCTGGTGCGCGCGGCGGTGGCCGACGTGCTGCGCGACGCGGTCGGGCTGGAGGCGCTGCCGGGCAAGATGGTCGTCGAGATCAAGCCGGCCGGCGTGGACAAGGGCGGGGCGATCGCCTCGTTCATGCGCATGCCGCCGTTCGCGGGGCGCCGGCCGCTGTTCGCGGGCGACGATGTCACGGACGAAGCCGGCTTCGTGGTGGTGCGGGAGCTCGGCGGCACCGGCGTGCTGGTAGGCCAGCGCGCCACGGCGGCGAGCGTGAGCGTAACCGGTCCGGCCGCGCTGCGGTGCTGGCTGCATCGGTCCGCGCACGCGCTGACGGGCAGTACGGCGCAACGGGACGAAGCAGCCCGCGCCGCTGGGGGTATCGATTCCAACTCTTCACACCGACTCTAAGGGAGGATTCGCTGTGAACCATTCAGATATCGAGCCGACCGTGTCGGTCGAGGCACCGGCTGTCAATGTCGATACGGACTGCTCCAGCCGTGTCGCCGATGCCTCGCTGTCGCTGGGCATGATCGGCAATTGCGCCTTCTCGGCACTGATCGACGGCCGTGGCCGCGTGGTATGGATGTGCCTGCCGCGCTTCGACGGCGATCCGGTCTTCAACGCGTTGCTGGACCCGAGCGAAAACGGTGGCCATTTCTCGATCGAGATCGAGGACTTCCAGGAAGCCACGCAGTGGTACGAGCCCAATACGGCCATCCTGCGCACGCGGCTGATGGACAAGCACGGCAACTGCCTGGAAATTACCGACTTCGCGCCACGCTTCTTCCGGCTCGGTCGGTATTTCCGCCCGATTACGCTGGTCCGTCGCATTCGCCCGGTGCACGGTGCGCCGCGCGTGCGCGTGAACGTGGCGCCGCGCTTCCACTGGGGCCGCATCAAGCCGGAGATCACGCGCGGCAGCAGCCATGTGCGCTACGTCGGCGACGGTACCACGCTGCGCATGACCACCGACGCGCCGCTGGCATACGTGTTGTCGAACACGCCGTTCCTGGTCACGCGCGGCTACAACTTCATCCTGGGCCCGGACGAAACGCTCGCGCACGGCGTGGAAGAAACCGCGCGCGACTTCGAGCAGGAAACCACCTCGTACTGGCGCCTGTGGACGCGCCGGCTGGCGGTGCCGCGCGAATGGCAGGAGGCCGTGATCCGTGCCGCCATCACGCTCAAGCTCTCGCTCTACGAGGAAACCGGCGCCATCGTCGCGGCCATGACCACCAGCATTCCGGAGGCGCCCGGCAGCGGACGCAACTGGGACTACCGCTACTGCTGGCTGCGCGACGCGTTCTTCGTGGTGCGCGCGCTCAACAGCCTGTCCGAAGTGGGCACCATGGAGGACTACCTGCGCTGGCTGTCCAACGTGGTCATGCAGTCGCAGGACGGGCATATCCAGCCGCTTTACGGCATCGGACTCGAACGCGAGCTGCCCGAAAGCATTCTCGACCACATGTGCGGCTACCGCGGCATGGGCCCGGTGCGCGTGGGCAACCAGGCGCAGGAACACTTCCAGCACGATGTGTACGGCAATGTGGTGCTGGGGGCCGCGCAGGCGTTTCACGATCACCGCCTGCTGCATCGGGGCGGGCCGGCGGAATTCCGGCGCCTGGAGGAAGTCGGCGAACAGGCGGTGCGGGTGTTCGGCACCCCCGACGCGGGCATGTGGGAGCTGCGTACGCGCGCCCGCGTCCATACCTCGTCGGCACTGATGAGCTGGGCCGCGTGCGACCGCCTGGCCAAGATCGCGCTCAAGCTGGAGCAGCCCGCACGCGCGGCGTACTGGCAGGACCATGCCGATCGCATGAAGAAGCAGATCCTCGAGGAATCGTGGTCCGAGTCGCGCCAGGCCTTTGCCGAAAGCTTCGGCGGCCGCGAACTCGACGCCAGCGTGCTGCTGATGGCCGAGGTCAATTTCATCGACCCGCGCGATCCGCGTTTCGTGGCCACGGTCAAGGCCCTGGAAACCTCGCTGTGCGATGGTCCGTACATGCGACGCTACGAGGCACCCGACGACTTCGGCAAGCCCGAGACCGCCTTCAATATCTGCACGTTCTGGCGCATCGATGCGCTGGCGCGCATCGGCCGGCGCGAGGAAGCGCGCGAGATCTTCGAGGCCATGCTGGCCGCGCGCAATCCGCTTGGCCTGCTGTCCGAGGACACGCACCCGGTCACCGGCGAGATGTGGGGCAATTTCCCTCAGACCTATTCGATGGTCGGTCTGATCAACGGCGCCATGCGGCTGTCCGCGCCATGGGATTCGGTGATCTGAGCAGGACGCCCGACGCTTCCCTGGGCGGACATGAAATGGGAGCCACAACAAGAAGGTAGGTATGGGAAGACTTGTAGCGGTATCGAACCGGGTGGCCGACCCCCGCAACCATGCGGCCGGGGGGCTCGCGGTGGCGCTGTCGGAAGCGCTCTCCAAGACGGGCGGCCTCTGGTTCGGCTGGAGCGGCAAGGCGCTGGACGCGAGCCAGGGCGGCACGCCCGGCGAAGGAGAACTCCATCTGCAGCAGGCCGGCAACGTGACGCTGGCCACCGTGGACCTGAGCCGCGACGACTACGATGCGTACTATCTCGGCTATAGCAACGGTGTGCTCTGGCCGGTATTTCACTACCGCCTCGATCTCGCCGACTTCGACTCCGGCGGCAATCTCAACAGTTATCGTCGCGTCAACCAGCTGTTTGCACGCAAGCTCGCGCCCCTGCTCAAGCCGGACGACGTCATCTGGATCCACGACTACCACCTGATCCCGCTGGCGGCCGAGCTGCGCGCGATCGGTTGCGCGCAGCGCATCGGCTTTTTCCTCCATATCCCGCTGCCGCCGCCGCTGATCCTGGCCGCCATACCGCAGCACGAATGGCTGATGCGCGCGCTGTTCGCGTATGACCTCGTCGGCTTCCAGAGCCATGCGGACCTCGAGCATTTCTCGCGCTATGTCCAGGACGAAGCGGGCGCCGAGCCAATGGGCGAGTACCGCTTCCGCGCGTTCCATCGCACCGTACGCGCGCTGGCGTTCCCGATCGGCATCGACGTCGACGAATTCATCGAACTCGGCCGTGGCGAAGATTCGCGTGAAACCTACGAGATGATGCGCGGCCAGTATGCGCGCCGACGTCTGCTGCTCGGCATCGACCGGCTCGACTACTCCAAGGGGCTGCCGCAGCGGCTCAAGGCGTTCCAGACCCTGCTGGCCGAATATCCGGAGAACCGGTCGAGTGCCACGCTGATCCAGATCGCGGCGCCCTCGCGCGAATCCGTGGATGCCTATGCCGACCTGCGGCGCGAGATGGAGGGCATTACCGGCGCGATCAACAGCGAGTACGGCGAGCTCGACTGGATGCCGGTGCGCTATATCCATCGCTCCACCGCGCGTCGGCGCCTGCCTGGGCTGTGTCGCGCCAGCAGCGTGGCGCTGGTCACGCCGCTGCGCGACGGCATGAACCTGGTGGCCAAGGAATATATCGCCGCCCAGGATCCCGACGATCCCGGCGTGCTGGTGCTGTCGCGCTTCGCGGGCGCGGCCGAGGAGCTGCGCGAGGCGCTGCTGGTGAATCCGTACGATGCGCGTGCCACCGCGCAGGCCATCCAGCAGGCCCTGCATATGCCGCTCGCGGAACGCCGCGCGCGCCATGAAAAGCTGCTGGAGCGGATTCGCCAGCATGACGTGCACTGGTGGAGCAGCGAATACCTGCGCGCGCTTCTGGAGACCGACGGCGGCTGAGCGCAGGCGGGTCGCCGGGCGGTGGGCGTGGCGCCCGCGGTCCGGCCCGCAGGGTGCCTAGCGCTTGCGGTCGCGCCCGGCATTGCGCGTGGGGTCGCCGTTGCTGGCCCCCTTGCTGCCGGCTTTGCCGTGTCGCTTGAGATCGTCCGGCACGTCGACATCGCGGAACGCGCCGTCGTCCTCGGTCAGGATGCGCGTGACGGGATGCATCTGCAGCAGTGCGCGTGCCCCTTCGTCGCCATCGAGCTGCAGCAGTGCATCGCGCCACGCCGCGCCAAAACCCACCGGATGCCCGCGCTTGCCGTCGCGCCATGGCGCCGCGATGGTGTCCGGCGCGGTGATCGTCAGCGCCACCGCGCGCACCAGTTCGAGCGGCAGCCACGGCATGTCGGCCAGCGCCACCACCCATCCGCGCGCCTGCGCGCTGGCGGCCACGGCATCGCGCAGCGCCGCGCCCATGCCCGTCTCCGCCGCGGCACTCTCCACCACACGGCACCCCGCGCGGCGCAACTCCGCGGCCAGCGCATCGTGTCCCGGGCGCACCACCGCGAGCGCGCCCGGCAGCGCCACCGCCAACGTGCGTGCGCTGCGCCAGGCCACCGTGCGGCCGTCCGGCAAGGTCTCCATCAGCTTGTTGCGCTGCCCCGCGGGATCGAAGCGGCGGCCGAAGCCCGCCGCCAGCAGGATGCCGGTGGGCAGGTCGGAGTCGATCAGCGGCGCGGCTGTCATGCGGTTGCCTTCATGCGCGTTGTCTTCCAGCGGTAGCCGCGGCGAGGGCGCTGTGGGATAGCCGGGCCGCGGGGCGCGAGACCATGGGGCCGTGGGACTGTCACGGGGCCGGTGCGGTGGCGGCCGGTATCGGGCAGGCCGCCTCGCCCGCCGCGATCTCGCGCGCGGCCTTGGCGCCTTCCACCTGCAGGATGTCCGGCAGCGAAACGTGGTTCTTGGCCGCGATCACTTCCGCGAGGATCGAAATGGCGATCTCCGGCGGCGTGCGGCTGCCGATATAGATGCCCACCGGGCCGTGCAGGCGCGCGAGCTCCAGGTCGGTCACGTCGAATTCCTTGAGCCGCTCCCGCCGCGCCTGGTTGTTGCGGCGCGAGCCCAGCGCACCGACATAGAACGCCGGCGTATGCAGCGCCTCCATCAGCGCGAGGTCGTCCAGCTTGGGATCGTGCGTCAGCGCGATCACCGCGCAGCGTTCGTCGAGCTTCATCGCCAGCACGGTGTCGTCCGGCATGGTGCGCACCATGGTCACGCCCGGGATATCCCAGGTCTCGGTGTATTCCTCGCGCGGATCGCACACGGTCACGTGGAAGCCCAGCCCCACCGCGATCTGGCACAGGTACTTCGACAACTGTCCGGCGCCGATCACGAGCATGCGGTAGCGCGGACCGTGGATCGTGAGCAGCCGCTGGCCGTCGAACGAGAGACCGTCGGTGACGAGCGCCGGACCCAGGGTGGCGTGGCCGCTGGCCAAATCGAGGTGACGGGTCACCAGCTGGCCGCTTTCCACCGCCTCCAGCAGCGCCGCGATGCCGCTGTGCGCGCCGAGGGGCTCCGCCACCAGCTCGATGGTGCCGCCGCATGGCAGCCCGAAGCGATGCGCCTCCTCGGCGCTGATGCCGTACTTGATCGCTTCCGGTCGATCGCCGCGGATGCCTTCGCGCCGCACGCGGTCGATGATGTCGTCCTCGATGCAACCGCCCGAGACCGAGCCCACCACCAGCCCGTCGTCGCGCACGGCGAGCATCGCCCCTTCCGGCCGGGGCGACGAGCCCCAGGTCCGCACTACCGTCACCAGCAGCACACGATGGCCTTCTGCCTGCCACCGCACGCTGCTCTTCAGGACTTCGAGATCCACGCTGTCCATGATCGTTTCTGCTTGCCTTCCTGCTGTTCCTGTTCTGCCGATGCTGGCGGCGCCGGCTGTTCTGCCTGCGCTTCCTGTGTTTCCTGTGTTGCGGACGGGTCGCCGGTGTCGCCATCCGTCCCGGTTACCGCCGCGGTGAAGCGCGCGAAGAAAGTATCGGCCATCTTGCGCGCGGCCGCATCGACCAGACGCGAGCCAATCTGCGCAATCTTGCCGCCCACCTGCGCCTGCACCGTGTAGCTGAGGTCGGTCTCGTCGCCGGCCGGGGCCAGCGCAACCCGCGCCACGCCTTTGCCGAAGCCGGCCGCGCCCCCCTGGCCATCGAAGTGGATCGCATAGCTTTCGGGGGCCTGAATATCCATCAGCGCCATACGGCCTTTGAAACGTGCTTTCACAGGTCCCACCGCCGCCGTCAGCGTCAGTAACCAGGCGTTGTCGCCGTCGGGCTCGATGCTCTCACATCCTGGAATACATTGCTTGAGCAGGGCCGGGTCGTTGAGCGCTTGCCAGGCGACGTCGCGGGGCACCGGCAGGCGCTGGGTCTGGTTCATTTCCATGGGGCGGGTCCTTGGTCGGGGCGGGAATCGGCCAGCAGCGCTTCGAGCGCCAGCAGGCTGTCGAGGTTATGTGCCGGCCGCAGGGCATCCACGTGCGGCAGGATCGCCTGCATGCCGCGCGCCTGTGGCGAGAAGCCCGCATAGCGCAGCAGCGGATTGAGCCAGACGATGCGGTGGGCAAAGCGCGCCAGGCGGGCCATTTCGGCGTCGAGCAGATCGAAGTGCTCGAGGTCGATGCCGTCGGTGACCAGCAGCACGGTGGCGCGCCCGGCGAGCGTGCGGCGCGCCCAGTGGCGGTTGAAATCGGCCAGCGCTGCGCCGATCCGCGTGCCGCCGGACCAGTCGCGCACCTGCTCCGTGATCAGCCGCACGGCATCGTCGGGATCGCGTTCGCGCAACGCGCGCGTGACATTGGTCAGGCGCGTGCCGAACAGGAACACGTGCATGCGCTCGCGCGACTGCACCAGCGCATGGCAGAAATAGAGCACCGCACGCGAATACTGGCTCATCGAGCCCGAGATATCGAGCAGCAGCACGAGCGGCGGCTTGCGTTCCACATGCCGGCGATACTTCCAGCGCAGCCATTCGCCATGCTGCCGCACCGCAAGGCGCGCGCTGGCGCGCAGGTCCGCGTGCGTGCCGGTGGCCGCCGCGCGCAGCCGGCGTGTGCGCTGCAGCCCCAGATGGGCGCGGCGCAGGCGGATCAGGTGTTGCAGCGCGCGCCACTCTTCGGCATCGAGCGTGTCGAAGTCGCGCTGCGCGAGGCGTTCCTGTGCCGAGAACGTCAGCGGCGCGGTAAAGCGCTCCTCGCGGCCTTGCGGTGTGCGAGCCGGGGCCTCGGGCTGGCGCGCCGCCAGCGCGTCCGCCAGCCGGTTGCTGCGGCGCGGCGGCGGGGCCCCGGCATCCACGCGGGGCAGCAGCAGCGCGCGCAGCTTGCCTTCCCAGTCGGGGTCGCGCCAGAACAGGTCGAATGCGGCGTCGAACAGCGGACGCTGGTCCGGTCCCGACAGCGTCAGCGCGGCCAGCGAGGCGCGCACCTCGTCGCGGCGGCCGATATCGACATGGCGCAGCGCCTCCAGCGCGTCGACCGCATGCGCGGGCGAGAGACCAAAGCCGGCAGCGCGCAGCAACCGCATGAAATGCGTGACGTTGCGCGCCAGCATGGGCAGCGTGTTCATGGCGACGGCTGGGCCTGCGGCTCGGTGGGCGGCGCTGCGGGCGGGTGCACCGGCGGGTGGACCGTCGATGGCGCCTGCGCCAGCAGCTCGGCGATGGTGGGCCCATCGGTGCGCGCGAGGTCGTCCTGATATTTCAATAGCACGCCCAGCGTATCGCGTACCGACTGCGGATCGAGCTCGGTCACGCCGAGCGCGGCGAGCGCCCGGCACCAGTCGATGGCCTCGGCGATCCCGGGCGCCTTGAACAGGTCGATCCCGCGCAGCCGATGGATAAAGTCCACCGCCTGCCGCTGCAACGCCACGGCGGCCTCGGGCGCGCGCGCCGCCACGATCTCCAGTTCGCGTTCGCGTGCCGGATATCCCATCCATTGATACAGGCAGCGTCGCTTGAGCGCGTCGTGCACCTCGCGCGTGCGGTTGGAGGTAGCGATGATCAGCGGTGGACGTTCCGCACGCACCACGCCGATCTCGGGAATCGACACCTGGTATTCGGACAGCACCTCGAGCAGGAAGGCCTCGAACGGTTCGTCGGCGCGATCGATCTCGTCGATCAGCAGCACGCGCGGCATGCCGGGCGCGGCCGGGTCGGGCAGCAGCGATTCCAGCAGAGGACGCTTGAGCAGAAAGTCGTCGTGATAGAGCGATTGTGCGGCGGGCCGTTCGCCGCGCGCCTCGGCCAGGCGCAGCGCCATGATCTGGCGCGGATAGTCCCATTCGTAGAGCGCGCTGGCCACGTCGAGGCCTTCGTAGCATTGCAGGCGCAGCAGGCGCGTGCCGAGTCCCGCGGCCATGGCCTGCGCCAGCGCGGTCTTGCCTACGCCGGGCTCGCCTTCAAGGAATAGCGGCCGCTGCATGCGCAGCGCCAGGTAGAGCACGGTCGCGGTCTCGCGATCGGCAAAGTAGCGCTGGCGGGCGAGCAGCGCGAGGGTGTCGTCGATGGAAGTGGGCAGCACGGAGATGGAGATCGCGGTCGGATGGCGCCCCGCGCCCGGTGCGCGGGAGCGGGGCGAACGGACATGGCGCGGCCGGGATCAGCCCTTCAGCGCCTGCTCCACCGCGCGGCTGGCCAGCACCGGGATCAGGTGCGCGCGATAGTCCGCCGAGGCATGCAGGTCGGTATTGAGGCCCGACGGATCCATGCGCACCGCGCGTGCCGCCGCCGGCGTGAAGCTGGCCGTCAGCGCCTGTTCGAGCGCGGGTGCGCGAAACACGCTGTCGGCCGCGCCGGTGACCGCCACGCGCACGGTCTTGCCGCTGCGTGCCACCATCACGCCCACCAGCGCAAAGCGCGAGGCCGGATTGCGGAATTTCACGTAGGCGGCCTGGTCCGGCTGCGGAAAGCGCACCGCCGTGATCAGTTCGTCGGGCGCCAGCGCGGTTTCGTACAGGCCCTTGAAGAAGTTGTCGGCGGCGATATTGCGGCGGTCGGTGACCACGGTGGCGTTGAGGGCCAGCACCGCGGCCGGATAGTCCGCGGCGGGATCGTCGTTGGCGAGCGATCCGCCCAGCGTGCCGAGCGCGCGCACCTGCCGGTCGCCGATGCCGTTGGCCAGCAGCGCCAGCGCCGGCACGCGGCGCATCACTTCGGCGTGGCTGGCCACATCGGCATGGCGCGCGGCGGCGCCGATCACGAGTTCGTCGCCCTCGACGCGGATCTCGGCGAGCCCCGCAATGCGCGTCACGTCGATCAGCGTGGATGGGGCGGCCAGCCGCAGCTTCATCGCGGCCAGCAGGCTTTGCCCGCCACCGAGGAAGCGCGCGTCGGCGTCGGCCTTGAGCATGCCCACCGCGGCCTTGGCGTCGGCGGGGCGTTCGTACTGGAATGCGTACATGTCGTGTCCTTTCCGTGTTCCGTGGGTCGGGCTCAGGCCGGCTTGCCGGTAGCGTGGCCGTCCGCGCCCGCCTGTGCGGCCTGGATGGCCTGCCACGTGCGGTGCGGGGTGGCCGGCATCTGGATATCGCGCACGCCGAGCGGCGCCAGCGCATCCACCAGCGCATTGATGAAGGCCGGCGGCGAGCCGATCGCGCCCGCCTCGCCGCAGCCCTTGACGCCGAGCGGGTTATGCGTGCACGGCGTGCCCTTGGCGGTCTCCACGGTAAAGTCGGGCAGGTCGCCCGCGCGCGGCATCGCGTAGTCCATGTACGAACCGGTCAGCAACTGGCCGCTGTCTTCGTCGTACACGCACTGCTCCAGCATCGCCTGGCCCAGGCCCTGGCCGATGCCGCCATGCACCTGGCCTTCGACGATCATCGGGTTGATCACGTTGCCAAAGTCGTCCACCGCAGTGAAGCGCACCACCTGCGATTCGCCGGTATCGGGGTCGACTTCGACCTCGCACACGTAGGCGCCGGACGGGTAGGTGAAGTTGGTCGGATCGTAGAACGCGTTCTCGTTCAGGCCCGGCTCGAGCTTGTCGAGCGGGTAGTTGTGCGGCACATACGCGGTCAGCGCCACTTCGCCGAAGGTCTTGGTGCGGTCGGTGCCGGCCACGCGGAACACGCCATCGTGGAACTCGATGTCGGTATCGGACGCTTCCAGCAGATGCGCCGCGATCTTCCTGGCCTTGGCTTCCACCTTGTCGAGCGCCTTCATGATGGCCGAGCCGCCCACCGCGAGCGAACGCGAGCCATAGGTGCCCATGCCGAACGGCACGCGCCCGGTATCGCCGTGCACGACCTCCACGGCATCGAGCGCGATGCCCAGACGGTCGGCCACGATCTGCGCAAAGGTGGTCTCGTGCCCCTGGCCATGGCTGTGCGAGCCGGTGAACACCGTCACGGTGCCGGTGGGATGCACGCGGATCTCGCCCACCTCGAACAGGCCCGCGCGCGCACCGAGCGCGCCCGCGATATTCGACGGCGCCAGCCCGCACGCCTCGATATAGCAGGAGTAGCCGAGCCCGCGCAGCTTGCCGCGCTGCCTGGCGGCCTCGCGCCGGGCCGGAAAGCCGGCCACGTCCGCAAGCGCCTGCGCGCGTGCCAGGCACGGTTCGTAGTCGCCGGTATCGTAGGTCAGGCCCACCGGCGTGGCGTACGGAAACTCGCGGATAAAGTTCTTGCGGCGCAGTTCGGCCGGATCCATGCCCAGCTCGCGCGCGGCGGTCTCGACGATCCGTTCCACCACGTAGGTCGCCTCCGGCCGGCCGGCGCCGCGATAGGCGTCCACCGGCGCGGTATTGGTAAAGACCGCCTTGACCTCGGCATAGATCGCCGGCGTGGCGTATTGCCCGGCCAGCAGCGTGGCGTACAGGATGGTCGGCACGCTGCTGGCGAAAGTCGACAGGTACGCGCCCATATTGGCCACGGTATGCACGCGCATGGCGAGGAACCTGCCGTCGGCGTCGAGCGCCAGCTCGGCCCTGGTGACGTGGTCGCGGCCATGCGCATCGGTCAGGAACGACTCCGATCGCTCGGCGGTCCACTTGATGGGCCGGCCCACCTTCTTTGAAGCCCAGGTCAGCGCGACATCCTCCGCATAGAGAAAGATCTTCGAGCCGAAGCCGCCGCCGACATCGGGCGCGATGATGCGCAGGCGCGACTCCGGCAGTCCCAGCACGAAGGCGCCCATGAGCAGCCGCTCGACATGCGGGTTCTGGTTGGCCACGTAGACCGTATAGCTGTCGTCCTGGCGCTGGTAGCTCGCATTGACGGCGCGCGGCTCGATCGCGTTCGGGATCAGCCGGTTGTTGACGATCTCGAGCGTGGTGACATGCGCCGCGCGTGCAAACGCGGCGTCGGTGGCGGCCTTGTCGCCATGGCCCCAGGTGTAGCAGGTATTGGCCGGCACGTCGTCGTGCACGAGCGTCGTCGCGCTGGCGGCCGTGGCTGCCGCCACCACGGCAGGCAATTCCTCGTAGTCGACCTCGACCTTCTCGGCCGCGTCGCGCGCCTGCTGCAGCGATTCCGCCACCACCAGCGCCACCTGGTCGCCCACATGGCGCACCTTGCCCTGCGCCAGCACGGGGTGCGGGGGCTCCTTCATCGGTGTGCCGTCGATGCTGTGGATCAGCCAGCCGCAGGGCAGGCCGCCGACCTTGTCGGCCGCCATGTCCTCGCCGGTCAGCACGGCGATCACCCCGGGCGCGGCGAGTGCCTCGCGCTTGTCGATGGCGCGGATGCGCGCGTGCGCATGGGGCGAGCGCACGAAATAGCCGTAGCTCTGCTGCGGCAGCACGATATCGTCGGTGTACTGACCATTGCCGGTGAGAAAGCGGAAATCTTCCTTGCGCCTTACCGGCGTGCCGATGAGCGGATGCTTGTCGGGTGCGTTCATGATGGCAGCCCCCTTATTCCGCGCTGACCGCGGCGTGGCCCGCCGCATGGCGCATCATGTCCTGGCCTTGCTGCACCGCGCGTACGATGTTGTGGTAACCGGTGCAGCGGCACAGGTTGCCGTCGAGCTGCTCGCGGATGGTCTGGGCATCGGCATTGGGTCGCTCGCGCAGCAGCGCGGTGGCTGCCATCACCATGCCCGGCGTGCAGAAGCCGCATTGCAGCCCATGGCATTCGCGGAAGGCTTCCTGCATGGGATGGAGGTGGCCGCTGTCCGCGCCCTCGGCCAGGCCCTCGATGGTGGTCACGCGCGCGCCGTCCGCCTGTAGCGCCAGCATGTTGCAGGCCTTGACCGCACGGCCGTCCAGGTGCACCGTGCACGCGCCGCACTGGGCGGTGTCGCAGCCCACGTGCGTGCCGGTCAGGCGCAGCTGTTCGCGCAGGAACTGGACCAGAAGGGTGTGGGGTTCGACCTGCGCGTCAACGGGCTTGCCGTTGACCGTCAGGCGGATCGCAATCGCCATGCTTGTCTCCATGTGGGGTGACGCGCATGGCCAGCCCCAACATCCCGAACGAATCACTGCGCGGGACTGGCCACGACGCTGTACTGCCGCTTGGTTGCTACGGCTATTTCGTGATATTGGTGCTTGCCCGACTGTGTGCTCGCTCGACTGGCTTCGGCTCGACCGGTACCGGCTGACTGGTACCGGCTGACTGGCACCGGCTGACTGGCACCGGCTGACTGGCACCGGCTGACTGGCACCGGCTGACTGGCACCGGCTGAGCGGCACCGGCTGACTGGCACCGGCTGAGCGGCACCGGTCAGACTCAGGGTGCGGCCCGGAACGATCGGCTGCAATCGGCTCTAACAGTTAATCACAAATCGCACGGTATCGCCATGCGGATTGCCCGCGTGGCGGGCGCCCCTGGCGGACCTCCACCCGCCCACCCCTCCCATCGGCTCATGGAAGCGTTCCTGGATTCGTTGCTCGGCATGGTTGCCCTCCCGAAGGTGGGGCTGCCCGCGATCTTCGTGGTCAGCCTGGTGTCGGCCACGCTGTTGCCGCTCGGTTCCGAGCCGGCCGTGTTCGGGTACATCAAGCTCAACCCCGACATGTTCTGGCCGGCAGTCATCGTGGCCACCGCCGGCAATACCGCGGGCGGTGCCATCGACTGGTGGCTCGGCTACTGGGCCAAGCTGGCCCTGGTGCGTTACCGCCTGCGCCGGCAGCACCGCCAGCACGAACTCGAGCATGCCCAGCATCGCGCCCATCCCCGCAAGCCGCGCAAGCCCGCGCTCGACGCCCGTTACTTTCGCTGGATGCGCCGGATCGGCCCGCCCACGCTGCTGCTGTCGTGGTTGCCGGTCATTGGTGATCCATTGTGCACATTGGCGGGCTGGCTGCGGCTGTCGTTCTGGCCCAGCCTGGGCTATATGGCGATCGGCAAGTTCCTGCGCTATCTGGCCATGACCGGCAGCCTGCTGTGGATTCCGGACAGTTTCTGGCACGGTATCGCCACGACCTTGAAAGGATGGTTCTGACGGGGCGAGACCCTGTTCCGGACCCGGGCTTGGGCCTTGTTGCGGTGCAGCGCGAGGGTGCGTTGCAGTACAATCGCCCTTTAATGACGATAACGCGCACCGTCCCCGTGCGCCGCAGGAAGCGGTCCCGCCATGAACGCCCCACTCGTGCTAGATGCCAAGCTCGCCGCGCAGGACGCGCCCCCGCGCCTGCGAGAGATCCCCTATAACTACACGTCGTTCTCGGACCGCGAGATTGTCATCCGCCTGCTGGGCGAGGAAGCCTGGCGCATCCTCGACGAGCTCCGCGGCGAACGTCGTACCGGCCGCTCCGCGCGCATGCTGTACGAGGTGCTCGGCGATATCTGGGTGGTCCGTCGCAACCCGTACCTGCAGGACGACCTGCTCGAAAACCCCAAGCGCCGCCAGATGCTGGTGGGCGCGCTCCATCACCGCCTGGGCGAGATCGAGAAGCGCCGTGCCGCGGATCGCGCCGAGCATGCCGAACCCGCCGCCGAAGACCGCTCGCACCGCGTCGAGCAACTGGTCGCGTTTGCACGCCAGGCGATCGAATCGTTCCAGCAGGAATTTGCCGATGCCTACGAGCTGCGCAAGCGCGCGCAGCGCGTGCTGGGCCGCGTGACCCAAAAGGACAACATCAAGTTCGACGGGCTGTCGCGCGTCTCGCACGTGACCGACGCCACCGACTGGCGTGTCGAATATCCGTTCGTGGTGCTCACGCCCGATACCGAGGAAGAGATCGCCGGCCTGGTCAAGGGCTGCTTCGAGCTCGGGCTCACCATCATCCCGCGCGGCGGCGGCACCGGTTACACCGGCGGCGCGGTACCGCTCACGCCGTTCTCGGCCGTGATCAACACCGAGAAGCTCGAGCAGCTGGGACCGGTCGAGCATACCGAGCTGCCGGGCGTACTGCACAAGGTACCGACCATTTTCTCGGGCGCGGGCGTGGTAACGCGCCGTGTGGCCGATGCCGCCGACAAGGCCGGCCTGGTGTTCGCGGTGGATCCGACCTCGATCGACGCCTCGTGCATCGGCGGCAACGTCGCCATGAATGCCGGCGGCAAGAAGGCCGTGTTGTGGGGCACCGCGCTCGACAACCTGGCGTGGTGGCGCATGGTCGATCCCGAAGGCAACTGGCTCGAGATCACGCGTATCAACCACAACCTCGGCAAGATCCATGACGTGCCGGTGGCCACGTTCGAGCTCAAATGGTCGGACGGCAACCGCGCGCCGGGCGAGAAGGTGCTGCGCACCGAGACGCTTTCGATCGAAGGCCGCAAGTTCCGCAAGGAGGGGCTCGGCAAGGACGTCACCGACAAGTTCCTGGCCGGCCTGCCCGGCGTGCAGAAGGAAGGCTGCGACGGCATCATCACGAGCGCGCGCTGGATCCTGCATCGCATGCCGAAGCATATCCGCACGGTGTGCCTGGAATTTTTCGGCCAGCCGCGCGACGCCATCCCGAGCATCGTCGAGATCAAGGACTTCCTCGACGGCGAGTCGCGGCGCGAGGGCGGCGCCATCCTGGCGGGCCTGGAGCACCTGGACGAGCGCTACCTGCGCGCGGTGGGTTATGCCACCAAGAGCAAGCGCAACGCGTTCCCGAAGATGGTGCTGATCGGCGATATCGTCGGCGACGATGAGGACGCCGTGGCGCGTGCCACCTCCGAGGTGATCCGCATGGCCAACGGCAAGAGCGGCGAGGGCTTTATCGCCGTGAGCCCCGAGGCGCGCAAGAAGTTCTGGCTCGATCGTTCGCGCACGGCCGCGATCGCGCGCCATACCAACGCGTTCAAGATCAACGAGGACGTGGTCATCCCGCTGCCGCGCATGGGCGAGTACACGGACGGGATCGAGCGCATCAATATCGAGCTGTCGATCAAGAACAAGCTCAAGCTCACGGACGCGCTCGAACAGTTCTTTGCGCGCGGCAACCTGCCGCTGGGCCGCAGCGACGACGCCAACGAGATTCCGAGCGCCGAACTGCTGGAAGACCGCGTACAGCACGCCCTGACGCTGCTGCGCGAGATTCGCCAGCGCTGGCTGTACCTGCAGAACCATATGGACGTGCCGCTCGCGCAGGCGCGCGCGTCGCTGATCGGCCACGGGCTGGGTCTGCTGGGCCAGGCTTTCGAGCAGCGCCTGGCGCAACAGCCGGACGCCACGGTGTTCCACTTGCTGCAGGATCGCACCATCCGCGTGTCGTGGAAGCACGAGATCCGCGCCGAGCTGCGCAAGATCTTCAACGGCGGCGAGTTCAAGCCGATCCTCGACGAGGCGCAGAAGATCCACAAGCAGGTGTTGCGCGGCCGCGTCTTCGTGGCGCTGCACATGCACGCCGGCGACGGCAACGTGCACACCAATATCCCGGTCAACTCGGACGACTACGACATGCTGCAGGACGCGCACCGCGCGGTGGCCCGCATCATGGCGCTGGCGCGTTCGCTCGACGGCGTGATCTCGGGCGAGCACGGCATCGGCATTACCAAGCTCGAGTTCCTGACCGAGGAAGAGATCGGCGATTTCCGCGCCTACAAGCAGCGCGTGGACCCGCAGGGGCGCTTCAACAAGGGCAAGCTGCTGCCCGGCGCCGACCTGCGCAATGCGTACACGCCGTCGTTCGGGCTGATGGGCCACGAGTCGATCATCATGCAGCAGAGCGATATCGGCGCCATCGCCGAGAGCGTCAAGGACTGCCTGCGCTGCGGCAAGTGCAAGCCGGTGTGCGCCACGCACGTGCCGCGCGCCAACCTGCTGTACAGCCCGCGCAACAAGATCCTGGCCACCTCGCTGCTGATCGAGGCCTTCCTGTACGAGGAACAGACGCGCCGCGGCGTGTCGATCAAGCACTGGGACGAGTTCTCCGACGTAGCCGACCATTGCACGGTGTGCCACAAGTGCGTGACGCCGTGCCCGGTGAAAATCGACTTCGGCGATGTGTCGATGAACATGCGCAACCTGCTGCGCAAGATGGGCCAGAAGAAGTTCAACCCTGGCACCGCGGCGTCGATGTTCTTCCTCAACGCGACCAACCCGCAGACCATCAATCTGGCGCGCTCGACCATGATCGGGCTCGGCTACAAGGCGCAGCGCCTCGGCAACGAGGTGTTCAGGAAGTTCGCGAAGAAGCAGACCCAGCATCCGCCCGCCACGGTCGGCAAGCCGCCGGTGCAGGAGCAGGTGATCCACTTCATCAACAAGAAGATGCCGGGCAACCTGCCCAAGAAGACCGCGCGCGCGTTGCTCGATATCGAGGACAACGAGATCGTGCCGATCATCCGCGACCCGAAGCTGACCACGCCCGAGACCGAGGCCGTGTTCTACTTTCCGGGCTGCGGCTCGGAGCGCCTGTTCTCGCAGGTGGGCCTGGCCACCCAGGCCATGCTGTGGCACGTGGGCGTGCAGACCGTGCTGCCGCCGGGCTACCTGTGCTGCGGCTACCCGCAGCGCGGCGCCGGCCAGTTCGACCGCGCCGAGAAGATGGTCAGCGACAACCGCGTGCTGTTCCACCGCGTGGCCAATACGCTGAACTACCTCGATATCAAGACGGTGGTGGTCAGCTGCGGCACCTGCTACGACCAGCTGGCCGGGTATGAATTCGACAAGATCTTCCCGGGCTGCCGCATCATCGATATCCACGAGTACCTGCTGGAGAAGGGCGTCAAGCTCGAAGGCGTGACCGGTACGCGCTACATGTACCACGACCCGTGCCATACCCCGATCAAGACCATGGATCCGACCCGGCTCGTCAATGAACTGATGGGCGGCAACGGTGCCGGCGGCAAGATCGAGAAGAACGATCGCTGCTGCGGGGAGTCGGGCACGCTGGCCGTGACGCGGCCGGACATCTCGACGCAGGTCCGCTTCCGCAAGGAGGAGGAAATGCGCAAGGGCGCGGCAAAGCTGCGCGCCGAGGGCACCGCCGAGGCCAGCCCCGGTACCGAGGTGAAGATTCTGACCAGCTGCCCGTCGTGCCTGCAGGGTCTGTCGCGCTATAGCGAGGACGCCGCGGTCACCGCCGACTATATCGTGGTGGAGATGGCAAAGCATGTGCTGGGCGAGAACTGGCTGCCGGAATACGTGCAGCGCGCCAACGCGGGCGGCATCGAGCGCGTGCTGGTGTAAATGCACCGCGTCCCGAACTGTCCTCTCTGCGAGGCCGATGGCGGCGAACTGGTCTGGATGGGCGACCGGGCCCGGCTGATCCTGGTCGAGCACGACCGCCATCCGGGCTTCTGCCGCATCGTCTGGAACGACCACGTGGCCGAGCTGTCGGACCTCGACGAGGCCGACCAGGCCTGGCTGATGCGGCTGGTGACGCGCGTCGAGCGCGTGGTGCGCGAAGTCATGATGCCGGACAAGGTCAATCTGGCCGCATTCGGCAACATGGTGCCGCATCTGCACTGGCATATCATTCCGCGCTACCGCTGGGATACCCACTTCCCCGAGGCCATCTGGGCCGCGCCGCAGCGCGTCGCGGATCCGGCGCGCCTCGCCGAACTGGCCAGCCGGCTGCCGGCGCTGCGGGTCGCGCTCTCCGCGCTCGATGCTGCCGATTGACGCGCCCCCCCGGCCTTGCCCCTGATGTCGTCCCCTGATGTCGCATCACTGATGCCGGCCCGCGCCACGGCGCGCCCGTGGCCGGGCCGCGGGCTGCCGGTGGCTTAAGCGCGCTTTAAGTTTTCGCCCTTAATGTGCTTGCATCGGTCGCCCGCGAGGGCGGCGATAATGTGCACGCGCGCCGCCTCGCGGAACTGCCCGTCCGTGGCGCGCCCCTGATTTTCCCGTCGAACCACAACGAGCTCTCGCCGCCCACATGTCGAACGCCACGCCGTCTTCCGCTACCGTGCCGGGCCCGGCAGTCCCGATCCAGGCCCTCAGGATCCAGAGCCGTCTGCGCCTGGCGGCCACCTGGGAACTCATCAAGCCCTACTGGAAGTCCGACGACCGCAAGGCCGGCCTCGGGCTGCTCGCGCTGGTGGTGGCCCTGAACCTCGCGATCGTCTATATCAACGTGCTGCTCAACGAGTGGAACCGCGTGTTCTACAACGCGCTGGAGCAGCGCGACTTCGTCTCGTTCAAGGCGCTGCTGCTGCGTTTCTCGTGGATCGCGGGCTGCTTTATCGTGCTGGCGATCTCGCGCCAGTACTACCAGATGATGCTGCAGATGCGCTGGCGTACCTGGATGACCGGCACCTTCCTGCAGCGCTGGCTCGGCCACCAGGCCTATTACCGGATCGAGCAGACGCACGCCACCGACAACCCCGACCAGCGGATTGCCGACGACCTGCGCCAGTTCACCGACGGGGCGCTGACGCTGTCGATGGGCCTGCTCAACTCGGTGGTCACGCTGATTTCGTTCGTCGGCATCCTGTGGGCGGTATCGGGTCCGATCACGCTGGCGCTGGGCGGCACAGCGGTCGAGATTCCGGGCTACATGGTGTGGTTCGCGCTCGGCTACGCGGTGGTCGGCTCGGTGCTGGCCCACTTTATCGGGCGCCCGCTGATCGGCCTGTCGTTCCAGCAGGAGCAGTACGAAGCCAACTTCCGTTTCATGCTGGTGCGGCTGCGCGAGAACAGCGAGCCGGTGGCGCTCTACCAGGGCGAGCCGACCGAGCAGGCCGGCCTGCGTGCGCGCTTCGAGCGCATCCGGGCCAACTGGAACCAGCTCATGCGCTATACGCGGCGGCTGACCTTCGTTACCTCGGGCTACGCCCAGTTCGCCATCATCTTCCCGATCCTGGTGGCGGCGCCGCGCTACTTCGCCAACAAGCTCACGCTGGGCGGCCTGATGCAGATCAGCTCGGCGTTCGGCCAGGTGCAGGGCGCGCTGTCGTGGTTTGTCGACAGCTACGCCACGCTGGTGGGGTGGAAGGCGGCCGCCAACCGCCTGATCGATTTCCAGGAGGCGATGCGCGTGGCCGAGCGCCAGGACGTGACACATCGCGGCGCGCAGGATATCGAGGTGGTGCAGGCCCCGGGCGAGGCGATCGGGCTCGACCAGCTCGCGCTGGCGCTGCCCGTGCGCGGTGGCGCCAACCCCGACGAGGAGGGCGTGGACCTCTACACCCATCCGGCCGAGCGTCCACTGGTGGCGCCGTTCTCGCTGCAGATCCGGCGCGGCGAGCGCTGGCTCGTCAGCGGCCCGTCGGGCTGCGGCAAGAGCGTACTGTTCCGCGCGCTGGCCGGGATCTGGCCATATGGCAGCGGGCGCGTGACCCATCCCACGGGCGACGCGGGGCGGCTGCTGTTCCTGCCGCAGCGCAGCTACCTGCCGATCGGCACGCTGGCCGATGCGCTCGCCTATCCCGATACCGGCAACGCGCACGATTGCGAGACGCTCAAGCGCGTCCTGCGCGACGCGCGCCTCGCCATGCTGGCGGACCACCTGGATACCTTCGACAACTGGTCGCTGCGCCTGTCGCCGGGCGAGCAGCAGCGTCTGGCCTTTGCCCGCGCATTGCTGCAGAAGCCCGACTACCTGTTCCTCGACGAAGCCACCAGCGCGCTCGACGAGGAAACCGAAGCGGCGATGTACCGGCTGATGCTGGAGGCGTTGCCGCGCGCGGCGATCGTCAGCATCGCGCACCGCAGTACGGTGGCCGCCTTCCACGGCCGGCGCCTGCGCTATGTACCGCTGGACGGCGGTCCCGGCTACCGCGACGAATCCGGCGCCGGCCCGCGGGATGGGCAAGCCGGGGTGGGTGGGGTAAGCTATCGGGTCGTACAGGAAGCGTGACGGCGCCATCGCGGCCGCGCTGTCGGGCGGTGGTGGGCGGTGGTGGGGGCGGTGGTGCCGCCCGCGGTGCCGCCCTCGGTGCGGCCATTGGTGCCGCCGTCGGTGCCGCCCCCTCGTCCCTGCGCCCGCGCCCTGTGATCTGTACCCGCGTGCCCGTGCCGTGCCCCGTGCCCTGTGCCCTGTGCCCTGTGCCCCCCGCGCGCTGGACGCGCTGAACCCATCGCGCTCGATGCGCTGAACCCATGGCTGGCCTCGACAAAGATACGCCTTACCCGACCGCACTGACGGTCCATACGCAATCGCGCGTGCTGGAAATCGGCTTCGACAACGGACGCACGTACCGCCTGCCGTTCGAGCTGCTGCGCGTCTGTTCGCCCTCGGCGGAAGTCCAGGGCCACGGCCCCGGCCAGGAAACGCTGCAGACCGGCAAGCGCAACGTCGGCATCGCCGCCGTCGAGCCGGTCGGCAACTACGCGATCCTGATCCGCTTCGACGACGGCCACGACACCGGCATCTATTCCTGGGAACTGCTGCACCGCCTCGGCGACCAGCAGGAGACCCTGTGGGCCGACTATCTGGCGCGCCTCGATGCTGCCGGCGTGGGCCGCGACGCCGGTCGCGACCTGCCGATGGCCGCATCCGGCGGGCACGCCTGCGGCCACCATCACTGAACCTGGAGTCCTGCAACATGAGCGAAACCCATTTCGGGTTTGAGAAGGTCGACGAAACCGAAAAGGCCGGCAAGGTCGCCGGCGTCTTCCATTCGGTGGCCAGCAAATACGACGTGATGAACGACCTGATGTCCGGTGGCATGCACCGGCTCTGGAAAATGTTCACGATCGCCCAGGCCAACGTGCGTCCCGGGCAGAAGGTGCTCGATATCGCCGGCGGCACCGGCGACCTCGCGCGCGCGTTTGCCAAGGCGGCCGGCCCCGCCGGCGAGGTGTGGCTCACCGATATCAACGAATCGATGCTGCGCGTGGGGCGCGACCGCCTGCTCGACAAGGGCGTGGTCACCCCGGTGGCACTGTGCGACGCCGAGAAGATCCCGTTCCCGGACAACTACTTCGACCTGGTCACGGTGGCCTTCGGGCTGCGCAACATGACGCACAAGGACCGGGCCCTGGCCGAGATGCGGCGCGTGGTCAAGCCCGGTGGCAAGGTCATGGTGCTGGAGTTCTCCAAGGTCTGGAAGCCGCTGGAGAAGGCGTACGATGTGTATTCCTTCAAGGTGCTGCCGTGGCTCGGCGAACGCGTCGCAGGGGATGCCCCCAGCTATCGCTATCTCGCGGAATCGATCAGAATGCATCCAGACCAGGCTTCGCTTGTACGCTTGATGGAACATGCGGGGCTCGAACAGGTCGAATACTTCAACCTGACAGCCGGAGTGGTGGCGCTCCATGTCGGGCGCAAGTACTAACGGGTGAGCCTGAGGATCCTCAGGACTCGGCGCGCAAGTTAGTGCTAACTAGCAAGAACGAATTCGCCATACCCGGCCGATCCCGACGCCACAGTCGACAGAGGCCGGACTGACAGGGGATCAGAGAAAATGTCTTCTTTTCGTGGAAAATTCCTGGCTGCGTCGTTGATCATGACGCTCGCGCTGGGGGTCGCGCTGGACGCCAACGCCAAGCGGCTGGGCGGCTCGCGCAGCATCGGCAAGCAGTCGTCGAGTGTGACGCAGCAGCGCCAGCAGGCGCCGCAGACGCCGCCGGCACAGCAGCCGGCCCAGCAACCGAACCAGGCCGCGCCGGCCACCGCCGGGGCAGCGGGCGCCGCCGCCGCGGCGACGCCCAAGCGCAACTGGGGTGGCATCCTGGGCGGCATCGCAGCCGGTCTGGGCCTTGGCTATCTGCTCTCGCACTTCGGCCTCGGCGGCGCGTTTGCCAGCTTCCTCGGCAATCTGATCGTGATCGCGCTGATCGCATTCGTGGCGATCTGGCTGATCCGCAAGTTCCGTGGCGGCGGTGCCCAGCGCCGTGAGCCGGCCTTCGCCGGCATGGGTGGCAATGGCGCGGCGCGCCATGCCGAGCCGAGCTTCCGCCAGTCCGAACCCGCCCAGCCGGTCCAGCCGCCGGGTCAGCCCGCGGGCGCGGCGCCGGCCCTGGCAGGTGTGGCGGCAGGTGCGTCGGCAGGTGCGGCGGGCGCGCAGCAGCCCTGGGGTGTGCCGGCGGACTTCGATACCGACAATTTTCTGCGCAATGCCAAGGTGCATTACGTGCGCCTGCAGGCCGCTTGGGATGCCGGCAACCTCGACGATATCCGCGAGTTCACCACCCCCGAGATGTTTGCGGAAATCCGCATGGACCTGTCGGAGCGCGGCGCCGAGGTCAACAAGACCGACGTCGTCACGCTTGAGGCGCAACTGCTCGGGATCGAGTCGACCGCCAGCCAGCATGTCGCCAGCGTGCGTTTCTCCGGCATGATCCGTGAGCGCGTAGGCGATCCGGCGCAGCCGTTCGCGGAAGTCTGGAACCTTGCCAAGCCGGTTTCCGGCAACGGCGGCTGGCTGCTCGCCGGCATCCAGCAGGAATCCTGAGCGGATTTGACCCCCGCGTGAAGTGACGCGGTGGGCAAGTAGCTTAGAATGGAGGCCCACGTTCGCGTGGGCCGTTTTTTTTGCGTCACGTTTTTTGAGGTTCGCCCCGTTGGCGCCTCTTTCGAGCATTCCCCTCGGGGGCACCAGATCCCCGCGCACACCATGAACGCTCTGCCTACACCGTTGGCTGCGCCGGTCGTTGCCGCGCTGAATCACCTGGTCGAACAGGAGCCGTGGGCCTGCGGGCTGTTGACGCCGTTCGCCGGCCGCGTGATCCGTTTCGATGCCGCCGCATTTTCGCTGTCGCTCAAGGTGACCGGGCAGGGCTGCATCGAACGCGCGCTCGATACCGACATCCCCGCCGTCACGCTGCTCGTGCCACTGCAATTGTGGCCGCTGGTGGCGGCGGATGTGGCCGAGGGCGGGCAGGCCGCGGCCATGCGCCATGTACGTATCGACGGCGATGCCGAGTTTGCCAATGCCGTCTCCACGCTGGCGCGCCATCTGCGCTGGGACGCCGCCGAGGACCTGGCCCGCGCGCTGCGTGGCGTGATGGGCGGACCCGTGGCGGACAGCATGGCCCAGCGCGCGGTGGACGGCGCGCGGCAGGTGCATGCCCAGGCGACGCGCGTGGGCCGCGCGCTGGTCGACAATGTCACCGAATACCTGCTGGACGAACAGCCCACGCTGGTGCGGCATGCCGCCCTCGACGTTTTTGGCGGCGAAGTGGCGCGCCTGCGCGACGACCTGGCGCGGCTCGAGAAGCGGCTGGAACGCCTGGAGCGGGCCGGCCGGCCCGCGCCGGATCCGGGCGCCTTGCCCTCGCCGCACCGATGAGGGTGCCTGCCGCGTCCATGGTGCCGTCCGCGTCGATCCCGGTGCGCTCGGCTGCGCGCGCACATCCGTCTCCCACACTCCCGGTCTCCTGTCGCCATGCGCGACCTGACTTTCTGAATCGACCTGCATGACCCGCCTCCTGCGTCTCTGCAAGATCCTCTTCGTTGTCCTGTACTACGGGCTCGACGAACTCGTGCTGTCCGGCTTCAAGGATCGCAAGATCCGCTTCCTGGTGCGCGTCATCACCATCGGCCGCCGGCTCGACCTGCCGCGCGGCGAACGGCTGCGGCTGGCGCTGACCGCGCTTGGCCCGATCTTCGTCAAGTTCGGCCAGGTACTGTCCACGCGCCGCGACCTGATGCCGCCCGATATCGCCGACGAGCTCGCGTTGCTGCAGGACCAGGTGCCGCCGTTCGATTCCGCCATCGCGGTCAGGATCATCGAGCGCTCGCTGGGCCGGCCGCTCGAAGAGCTGTTCGTGCATTTCGAGCAGCAGCCGGTGGCCAGCGCCTCGATCGCGCAGGTGCACTTCGCCACGCTGCGCGGCGGGCCCAACCACGGCCGCGAGGTCGCGGTGAAGGTGCTGCGGCCCGGCATGCTGCCGGTGATCGACAGCGACCTTGCGCTGATGCGCGACATGGCCACGTGGCTGGAGCGGGTCTGGGCGGACGGCCGCCGCCTCAAGCCGCGTGAAGTGGTGGCGGAGTTCGACAAGTACCTGCACGACGAACTCGACCTGATGATCGAGGCGGCCAACGCGAGCCAGCTGCGGCGCAATTTCCAGGACACCAACCTGCTGCTGGTGCCCGAGGTGTTCTGGGACTGGTGTACCAGCACGGTGTTCGTGATGGAGCGCATGCACGGCATTCCGGTCTCGCGTACCGAGGCCTTGCGTGCGGCCGGCGTGGACATGCACAAGCTGGCCGAGGAGGGCGTGGAGATCTTCTTCACGCAGGTGTTCCGTGACGGCTTCTTCCATGCCGACATGCACCCCGGCAATATCCTGGTCTCGATCGCGCCGGAGACCTTCGGCCGCTATATCGCGCTGGACTTCGGCATCGTCGGCGCGCTGTCCGAGTTCGACAAGAACTATCTGGCGCAGAACTTCATCGCGTTCTTCCGCCGCGACTACCACCGCGTGGCGCTGCTGCATGTGGAGTCGGGCTGGGTCCCGGCCGAGACCCGGGTCGAGGAACTCGAGAGCGCGGTGCGCGCCTGCTGCGAGCCGTACTTCGACAAGCCGCTGCGCGAGATCTCGCTGGGCCTGGTGCTGATGCGGCTGTTCCAGACCTCGCGCCGCTTCAACGTGGAAATCCAGCCGCAGCTCGTGCTGCTGCAGAAGACGCTGCTCAACATCGAAGGGCTGGGCCGCCAGCTCGATCCCGACCTCGACCTGTGGAAGACCGCCAAGCCGTTCCTCGAACGCTGGATGCACGAGCAGGTGGGTTGGCGGGGCGCATGGGAGCGGGTCAAGGTGGAAGCGCCGCAGTGGGCCAAGATGCTGCCCGACTTCCCGCGCCTGGCGCACCAGTATCTGGAGCGCCGCGCCTTGCATGGCAACGGCGAAACCGAGCGTCTGCTGGCCCAACTGGTGGCCGAGCAGCGCCGCACCAACCGCATCTTTGCCGCCGCGCTGATGCTGGTGGGCGGGTTCATCGCCGGGGTCGTGATCATGCAGGTCCTGTCGTGGACCGGGCACTGGTAGCACGAGTGGCGCCGGCGCTGCACCCCGATGGGGCAATGGCGGCGGCACCGGCCGCGAAGGGTGTTGGAGAAATGTTTCCCCGACCTTCCCCGGCGCGGTTTTTTTTGCATATCAATGTGTTAGGAGAACCCCGGCGCCGCGCGCGTCGCTATAATCCGCGTTTTTAATCGGCTTGCGACCGCTGGCCCTCCGGCCAATCCCGCGGACCCGACCGATCAATTGGACTCCGGCCCCTGGCAGGCCGGCATTCGGTTTTTCGCCATTCGGTTTTTCGCCGTTCTGGGCATTTCTGGGATAAGGGCAGCGGCATGCTGATCTGGTTCGTCATCATCTATTGGGTCATCTCGGTCGGTATCGGCCTGTGGGCGGCGCTGCGCGTGCGCAACACCAAGGACTTCGCGGTGGCCGGCCGCAGCCTGCCGTTCTATATCGTCACCGCCACGGTGTTCGCGACCTGGTTCGGCTCGGAGACGGTACTCGGCATTCCTGCCGTGTTCCTCAAGGAAGGGCTGTCCGGCGTGGTCTCCGACCCGTTCGGCTCGTCGCTGTGCCTGATTCTTGTCGGTCTGTTCTTTGCGCGGCCGCTGTACCGCATGAACCTGCTGACCATCGGCGACTACTATCACAACCGCTATGGGCGCGTGGCCGAGGTGCTGACCACCTTATGCATCGTGGTGTCGTACCTGGGCTGGGTGGCGGCGCAGATCAAGGCGCTCGGCCTGGTCTTCTACACGGTGTCGGACGGCGCGCTGTCGCAGGACGCCGGCATGATGATCGGGGCGGCCAGCGTACTGGTGTACACGCTGTTCGGCGGCATGTGGTCGGTGGCCGTGACCGACTTCATCCAGATGATCATCATCGTGGTCGGCATGCTCTATATCGGTGCCGAGGTCAGCAGCCAGGCCGGCGGCGTGGTGGCGGTGGTGTCGCATGCGGCGGCGGCGGGCAAGTTCGAATTCCTGCCCTCGCTCGATATCGTGCAGATCGTCGGCTTTGCCGCCGCGCTGGTCACCATGATGCTCGGCTCCATTCCGCAGCAGGACGTGTTCCAGCGCGTGACGTCCTCGCGCACCGAGAACATCGCCGGCCGTGCCTCGGTGCTCGGCGGCGTGCTGTACTTCTGCTTTGCCTTTATCCCGATGTTCCTCGCGTACTCGGCCACGCTGATCGATCCGGCGATGGTGCAGAAGTACATCGACGCCGACTCCCAGCTGATCCTGCCGCAACTGATCCTGACCCACGCGCCGATGTTCGCGCAGGTGATGTTCTTCGGCGCGCTGCTGTCCGCCATCAAGAGCTGCGCCTCGGCCACGCTGCTGGCGCCCTCGGTCACGTTTGCCGAGAACATCCTGCGGCCGTACTTCCGCCACCTCGACGACCGCAAGTTCCTGCGCGTGATGCAGGCGGTGGTGCTGGTGTTCACGACGCTGGTCACGCTGTTCGCGCTCAACTCGCACCTGTCCATCTTCCATATGGTCGAGAACGCCTACAAGGTGACACTGGTGTCGTCGTTCGTGCCGCTCGCGTTCGGGCTGTTCTGGAAGCCGGCCACGCGCCAGGGCGGGCTCGCGGCGATCCTGCTGGGCCTGGCATCGTGGCTCGTGTGCGAAGTCGCGTTCGCCGACGCCACCGTGCCGCCGCAACTGGTGGGCCTCCTGTTCTCGGTCGGCGGCATGGTGTTCGGCTCGCTGCTGCCGCAATGGATCGGCGACCATCCTCGCGTTGAAAAAGTGCATATCGCGTAACATCGCCCTTGCGCTCGCGGCCGTCGTCCCCATCTTGCCGAGCGGCGGCCACGCCGCGGTCCGATCCGTACCGGCTTCTGGCAAGGTCGCCCGGGCGCCCGGAATCCATGCGGTTCCGGCACGTATTTGCCGGCCGGGCGCCTCAAGACCGTCTTTAGAATGACTTTTGGGCGGTTTTTCGTCGCGGTCGGCAAGCGCCGACCGTTTATAATCCAAGGCTTTGTTCAGCCGATTTCTGTTTTTCGCGAAAGAACGATCATGCCGATTTATGCCTACCGTTGCGATGCCTGCGGCCACGGGCGCGATGTGCTGCAGAAGATGAGCGATGCGCCGCTCACGGACTGTCCGTCCTGCGGCACCGCCGGCAGCTTCAAGAAACAACTGACCGCGGCCGGCTTCCAGCTCAAGGGCTCGGGCTGGTACGTGACCGATTTCCGTGGCGGCAGCGGCGGCGCCAGTGCGCCGGCCAGTGGCACTGCGGACAATGCCGGCGGCGCGGGGTCGACCCCCGCGGCGGCACCCGCCTCGGGTGGCGAGGGTGGTGGGTCGGCGTCCGGCGCGTCTGGCTCGTCCGGCTCGTCCAGCACCTCCGGCGCCTCCGCGGGCTGACAACGGGACCATCGTGGCCACCAACAAGACCTCCGCCTTCAAGACCTGGTTCCTGACCGGGCTGCTCGTGCTGGTGCCGCTCGGCATCACGCTCTGGGTGCTCAACCTGATCATCGGGACCATGGACCAGAGCATGGCCCTGCTGCCGCTCGCGTGGCAGCCGGAGAACCTGTTCGGTCGCCGCATTCCCGGCCTGGGCGCGATTCTCACGCTGCTGTTCATCCTGCTGGTGGGCGTGGCCACGCACAACTTCATCGGCCAGCGGCTGGTGCGCTGGTGGGAGGCGCTGCTCGGCCGCATTCCGGTGGTCGGCCCGATCTATACCAGCGTCAAGCAGGTTTCCGACACGCTGCTGTCCTCGTCCGGCAACGCCTTCCGCAAGGCGCTGCTGGTGCAGTATCCGCGCGAAGGCTCGTGGACCATTGCGTTTCTGACCGGCCGCCCCGGCGGCGACGTGCAGAATCACCTGCAGGGCGAATACGTCAGCGTGTATGTGCCGACCACGCCCAACCCGACCTCGGGCTTCTTCCTGATGATGCCCAAGGCGGACACGATCGAACTCGACATGACCGTCGACGCCGCGCTCAAGTACATCGTCTCGATGGGCGTGGTGGCGCCGACCGAACTGCCGCGCAAGCCGGACGCCGCCGAGCGCGCGGCCACGGCGGCCACCGCGGCGGCGGCGGCTGCCGCCGTGACGAGCGCTGCGGCGGGCGACGCCGAAGCGGTCGCGGCCACCGACGATCCCACCGACACTCATTGATTGCACGCGGGCACGCCAGGTGTCCGCGCCTTACCCGGGAATTTCTCCTATGTCCTCCATGCGTACTCACTACTGCGGTCTGGTGACCGAACAACTGACGGGCCAGGAAGTGGCCCTCACCGGCTGGGTCCAGCGCCGCCGCGACCATGGCGGCGTGATCTTCATCGACCTGCGCGACCGCGAGGGCCTGGTACAGGTGGTGTGCGACCCCGACCGGCCCGAGATGTTCAAGGTGGCCGAGGAGATCCGCAACGAGTACTGCATCCGCGTGACCGGCAAGGTGCGTCCGCGCCCGGCCGGCACCGAGAACGCCAACCTGACCTCGGGCAAGATCGAGGTGCTGTGCCATGAGCTCACCGTGCTGAACCCGTCGGTCACGCCGCCGTTCCAGCTCGACGACGACAACCTGTCGGAAACCACGCGCCTGACGCACCGCGTGCTCGACCTGCGCCGCCCGCAGATGCAATACAACCTGCGCCTGCGCTACAAGGTGGCGATGGAGGTGCGCAAGTACCTCGACGCGCAGGGCTTTATCGACATCGAGACGCCGATGCTCGGCAAGAGCACGCCGGAGGGCGCGCGCGATTACCTGGTGCCGTCGCGCGTAAACCCGGGCCACTTCTTCGCGCTGCCGCAGTCGCCGCAGATCTTCAAGCAGATGCTGATGGTGTCGGGCTTCGATCGCTACTACCAGATCACCAAGTGCTTCCGCGACGAGGACCTGCGCGCCGACCGTCAGCCTGAGTTCACGCAGATCGACTGCGAAACTTCGTTCCTCACCGAGCAGGAAATCCGCGACCTGTTCGAGGACATGATGCGCACGGTGTTCAAGAACGCCATCAACGTGGACCTGGATGCAAAGTTCCCGGTGATGGAGTTCCGCGAGGCCATGGCCCGTTTCGGTTCGGACAAGCCCGACCTGCGCGTCAAGCTCGAATTCACCGAGCTGACCGACGTGATGAAGGACGTCGACTTCAAGGTGTTCTCGGGCCCGGCCAACAGCGACAGCGGCCGCGTGGTGGGCCTGCGCGTGCCGGGCGGCGGCGCTATCTCGCGCGGCGAGATCGATGCCTACACGCAATTCGTTGGCATCTACGGCGCCAAGGGCCTGGCCTGGATCAAGGTCAACGAAGTGGCCAAGGGTCGCGACGGCCTGCAAAGCCCGATCGTCAAGAACCTGCACGACGCGGCCATCGCCGAGATCCTCAGGCGGACCGAGGCGAAGGACGGCGACATCATCTTCTTTGGCGCGGACAAGGCCAAGGTCGTCAACGACTCGATCGGTGCGCTGCGCCTGAAGATCGGCCATTCGGAGTTCGGCAAGGCCAACGGTCTGTTCGAGGACGTGTGGAAGCCGCTGTGGGTGATCGACTTCCCGATGTTCGAGTACGACGAGGAAGATGCGCGCTGGGTGGCCATGCACCACCCGTTCACGAGCCCGAAGGACGAGCACCTGCAATACCTGGAAACGGATCCGGGCAAGTGCCTGGCCAAGGCCTATGACATGGTGCTCAACGGCTGGGAAATGGGCGGCGGCTCGGTGCGGATCTATCGCGAGGACGTGCAGAGCAAGGTGTTCCGCGCGCTCAAGATCAACGAGGAAGAGGCCCGCGCCAAGTTCGGCTACCTGCTCGACGCGCTGCAATATGGCGCGCCGCCGCACGGTGGCCTGGCCTTTGGCCTGGACCGTATCGTCACCATGATGGCCGGTGCCGACTCGATCCGCGACGTGATCGCCTTCCCCAAGACGCAGCGCGCGCAGGACCTGCTGACCCAGGCGCCGAGCAGCGTGGACGAAAAGCAGCTGCGCGAGCTGCATATTCGCCTGCGCGCACAGGAGCCGAAGACGGCCTGATTGACGCCCTTGTTCGCAAAAAAGCCGCGCATCTGCGCGGCTTTTTTGTTATGGCGGCAACGATGCGTTTCCATTTGTTACGTCCTGGAACGGTGGGCGCCGCGACAATGTCTGTTCGATGATGCTTCCGACGCCGGCCCGCCCCCGGCCAAAGCCCGCCACGGTGCGGGCCAACCGGACCGGCAGGGCGCGCCAGACAAGACCGGACACGCAATGGATCGCGCGGCATCCATCACATATAACGCGGGAGGACCCAGCCGTGAACCTTGACGTCGAACAGATCCGCCAGTTCCTGATGGTGCACGCCGAAACCATCCTGACCTGGCTCGTCGCGGGTCTGCTGATGATGATGCTGGCACGCTTCGAGCTGCGCCGCGCGGTGCGCCGCTCGGCCCAGGCCATGTCGGAGTCGGTGGCGACCACCGTAGCCGCGTGCGTGCCCGATATCGCCCACGCGGCCCAGGCGACGCAGGCCATGCGGCCGGACGCGGATGATCCGGCGCCGGTCGCCGCGCAGCGTGCCGATGCCTTGCGCAAGCTCGCGCTCGATACCGTGGCCACCGTGATGGCGCGTGGCCGCTGGCTCGAGGACGTGGGCAACCTGCGCTTGCCCGAGGATGCATTGATGTCCGGCCGGCGCGCGGGCGGTGCCGATCCGCTGCTGGTGGTGGCGCCGCAGCCGATCGTGCAGGCATACCTGACTGCGCAGCGCACCTTCGAGGACGAAGCGGCGCGGCTGCAGACGCATCGCCGCGAGGCGCTGCGTCTGCAGGAGGCGGCGCAGGCGCTGGCCGCGGAGGCCGCGCATGTCGAGCGTGAAACCGGCAGCATCGTGATGCGTTTCGAACAGGTGAATGCGCAGGCCGCGCAGGGCGTGGAAGCGGGCGACTACCAGCGCTTCCTGATTCAGAAATACAACGCGCTCGGCCTGCGCGAGAAGGAAATCGGGCAGGAACGGGCGGCCATCGAGGCACAGATGCGCGAAAGCGCCGATGCGCTGGCCGAGCATGCCCAGGTGGCCGCGCAGCGCTATACGCAGTGCCTGGCCCCGCTGATGCAGCAGTTGCGCGCGGCCTGGGGGCATGGTGATTCGCCCGAGGTGTTCGACACCTGGCTGCGCGCTACGCCGCCCGCCGACGCGGCCACACGCAGCGCGGCGTAGGCGGCTGGCCGTGGCTCGGCCTGGCCGCGCCGGGGCCCGCGCTGATGCCACGGCCGTCAGGCTGCGCTATCCTTGGGTCTGTTCTGCAGACCTTTCCCAATGCCCTACAAGATTCCCGAATCGGTGCTGGTCGTTATCCACACGCCAGACCTGCAGGTGCTGCTGATCGAACGTGCCGACCGTCCCGGCTTCTGGCAATCGGTCACGGGCAGCCTCGATGCGCCGGACGAACCGCTTGCGGTGACCGCCGCGCGCGAGGTCGCCGAGGAAACCGGCATCATGGCCGACGAGCACCGCCTCACCGACTGGCAGCACACCATCGACTACGAGATCTATCCCCAGTGGCGTCATCGCTACGCGCCCGGCGTGGTGCGCAACACCGAGCACTGGTTCGGCCTGTGCGTGGCGCGGCCAGTGCCGGTCACCCTCGCGCCACGCGAGCATCTGCGCTACGAATGGCTGCCCTGGCAGGCAGCGGCGGAACGATGCTTTTCGCGCAGCAACGCTGAGGCCGTGCGCCAGCTGGCGTGGCGCGCGGGTGCGGCCAGCAGCGTCAGCGGAGCCGAATGATGAAGCTGCGCGTGGTCACCTACAACATTCACAAGGGCGTGACCGGGTTCTCGGGCCGACCGCGCATCCAGAACGTGCGTACCGGACTGCAGTCGATGGATGCGGATATCGTGTTCCTGCAGGAGGTCCAGGACCGGAACGATCGCCTGATCGCGGCCGAGCTGTTCGACCCCGACCATACGCAGCTCAACTACCTGGCGACCGATGCGTATCCCCATGCGGTCTATGGCCGGAATGCGGTGTACGACCACGGCCATCATGGCAACGCGATCCTTTCGCGCCATCCGATCCTGATGTCCGAGAACCTCGATGTCTCGGATCATCGCTTCGAGCAGCGTGGCCTGCTGCATGCCGTGGCCGATATCCATGGCGTGGAATCGCACCTGATCTGCGTGCATTTCGGCCTGTTCGCGCGCAGTCGGGTGCGCCAGGCGCGTGCCCTCGTGGAGCGCGTGCGCAGCGTGGTGCCGGCCGACGCGCCGCTGGTCATCGCCGGGGATTTCAACGACTGGAACCACCGGCTGGATGCGCAGATCTGCAATACGCTCGGAGCGACCGAGGCCGCCCATGCCAAGGGCGCCCGTCTGCATACATTTCCAAGTCATATGCCGTGGTGGCAGCTCGACCGCATCTATGTGCGCGGCTTCGAGATCGAACGCGCGCTGGCCCTGACCGGCCGCGACTGGGCCCAGCGCTCCGACCACGTGCCGCTGGTCGCCGAGCTCGCGCGCCGAGTGGCGATACCGGAGGCCTGATCAGGTCGGAGCCGGCGGGCTGGACGGACGGCGGTAGTCGCGGATCCAGCGGAAGATCGCGTCCACGTCGGCCAGGTCGAGCACCGGCAGCGCGGTGCGCGCGCGCACGTGCGCGCGGTCGTCGGTGGCCACCGCCACCACGCCCGGTACCTCGTCCCATAGCGGCGCGTTGCCGGTGGCGGGGCGATAGACCTCGAGCTTGGGAAAGTCGCTCCATTTGTAGCCTTCCACCAGCACGAGGTCGGTCTCGGCAGGCAGTACCGCGAGGGCTTCCGCGATTTCCGGCGAGGGCTGGTGTTCCGGGTAATGGCGCATCAGCGTCAGATGGCGCGCCCCCACCAGCACCACGTTCTCGCAACCGGACGCGCGCATGCGCCACGAGTCCTTGCCCGGCGTGTCGGGGTCGAAGCCATGATGGGTATGCTTGATGCCGGCCACGCGCTGGCCGGCGGCGACGAAGCGCGGAATCAGCTGTTCCAGCAACGTCGTCTTGCCGCTGCCCGATGAACCGGCGATACCGAATACCTTCACAATATTTTCCCTCGGCGACGTCAGCATGCTGCCAACGGGTGGTGGAGACGAACGATGAGACGAACGATGAGACGAACGGTGGGGACGATAGCAGAGAAGAATACCGGATGTGATTATCCCGCCGGTTGATCGATAATCGAGGCATGTCACGGACCTACGATCGCGCGGATCCGCCTCCGCCCACTCACGACCCGTTGCCCGAGCGCGGCGATGCCGCCGGTAGCCCCGACCCGCGCGACCGCGCCGGTGCGCCCCGTTATCGTCCCATTCACGCGCTCGGCCGGCGTGCCGGCATGCTGCGCTGGGCCTGGCGCAGCGGCCGCGCGGTGGCGGGTAACACCGTCGACCTGCTGCGCAATGGCGCGGCCTTCTTTCCGGCGCTGATCGAGGCGATCGACGCGGCCGCTGTCAGCGTGGTTGTGGAAACGTATATCTATGCCGACGACGCGGTCGGCGCGGCGGTCGGCGACGCGCTGATCCGCGCGGCCGGGCGCGGCGTGGACGTGCGCCTGGTGGTCGACGGCTTCGGCGCGGGCGACATGCCCGCCACGCTGGCCCGGTGGCTGCGTGCCGGCGGGGTCCGGCTCGAGGTCTACCGCCCCCTGCGCGGCTTCCGGCTGGCGCGCCGCCATCTGCGCCGGCTGCATCGCAAGCTCGCGGTGATCGACGACGAGGTCGGCTTCGTGGGCGGCATCAATATCATCGACGACCATAACCATGGCCCCGTGGCGCTGCCCGACCTCGGCCCGCGCTACGACTTCGCGGTGCGTGTGCGCGGGCCGCTGGTCACCCAGATCGCGCTGGCCTCGGCGCGCCTGTGGTTCCGCCTGGTGCAGCGCAGCGGCCTGCGCGAGACCGCCGATGCGCTGGCCGCGGTGGAGGCGCTGGCCGCCGCGGCGCACGCCCCGCCGGCCCATGCCCATACCCAGCCCGGCGGCGTGCCGGCCGCATTGCTGCTGCGCGACAACCTGCGCAACCGCCGCACCATCGAGCGCGAATACCTCTACGCGCTTGGCTCGGCGCGACAGGACGTGATTCTCGCCAACGCGTACTTCCTGCCCGGCCACAAGATGCGACGCGCGCTGCTGGCCTGCCGCGAGCGCGGCGTGCGCGTGCGCCTGCTGCTGCAGGGCGTGGTCGAATACCGGCTCCAGCATTACGCCACCCACGCGCTCTATGCCACGCTGCTGGAGGCCGGGGTCGAGATCTACGAGTACGAGGCAAGCTTCCTGCATGCCAAGGTCGCGGTGGTCGACGACAGCTGGGCCACCGTAGGGTCGAGCAACATGGATCCGTTCAGCCTGCTGCTGGCGCGCGAGGCCAATGTCGCGGTCTACGATCGCACCTTTGCGGCCGACCTGCGCGCACAACTGGAGCGCGCCATGGCGCAGCGCAGCGCGCGCATCGTCCCGGAAGCGCATGCGGGTTTGCCGCGCGTGCGCCGGTTTGCCAACTGGGCCGCCTACTTCATGCTGCGCCTGGGCGTGGTCATCGCGGGCGTTACCGGACGCTATTGATGCCGCCCGCGCCGTCATGTTGCCGCGCGGCACGGCGCGGGCGGGACCCGCATGCGGCAGGCCCGCCCGCGATGTTGCGGTGCGCGGTGGTTGCCGGCGGTTTAGAAACCAAGGTCTAATTAATTGCTTGATGCCGGCGGGTCGCGCCGAAATAATCTGAACGTCCGATCTGAACGACCGTTCTTTTTTGGCTTAGACTGCGTGACATTCGCGGTTGCCCGGCATCCCTGGCGCTCGCGAAGGCCAGTCCAAGCAGTCAGAACGGAGAACAATCATGCGTCACCAGTCAGTTCGTCTCGAATCCGCCGCCGCTGCGCCCACGCCATTGCGCAAGGGCGAGATGACGCGCGTGGCGATTCTGGATGCGGCGCTGGAACTGTCGTCCCGCGACGGGCTCGAGGGCTTGACCATCGGGCTGCTTGCGGAGCGCATGCAGATGAGCAAGAGCGGCGTGTTCGCGCATTTCGGTTCGCGCGAGGACCTGCAGGTGGAAGTGGTGCGCGAGTACCATCGCCGGTTCGAGCAGGAGGTGTTCTACCCCTCGCTGCAAGAGCCGCGCGGGTTGCCGCGCCTGTGGTCGATGGTGCGGCGCTGGATGGAAAAGCGCATCCAGGAAGTGACCACCGGCTGCATCTACATCAGCGGGGCCGTGGAATACGACGACCGCGCGGAAAGCCCGGTACGTGACGAACTGGTCAGGAGCGTCACGATCTGGCGGGCCGCGCTGCTGCGTGCGATCGACCAGGCCAAGGAAGAGGGGCACCTGCGCGCGGATTGCGATCCGCGCCTGATGCTGTTCGAAATGTACAGCCTTGAACTAGGCTTGCATCACGACGCCCGTTTCCTGCGCCTGCCCGACAGCGCCGAACTGGCGATGGTTGCGCTCAACAAACTGATTCAGTCTTACCGTACCTGAAGTCGCCCGGTGCACGGGCCTCGCGTCACGCGGGGCCGGCGGCGTGGCGGCATCGTGAACCTCCAAGGAGTCTTTGATGGGCCAGTACACCGCACCGTTGCGCGACATGCAGTTCGTGCTCCATGAACTGCTCGGCGTCGAAGCCGAATTCAAGGCGATGCCGACGCACGCCGACATCGACGCGGACACCATCAACCAGGTCATCGAGGAAGCCGGCAAGTTTTGCGCCGACGTGGTGTTCCCGCTCAACCAGAGCGGCGACCGCGAGGGCTGCACGTACGAAGGCGAGGGCGTGGTACGCGCGCCCAAGGGTTTCCGCGAGGCCTACCAGCAGTACATCGAGGCCGGCTGGCCGGCGCTGGCCTGCGATCCCGAGTTCGGCGGCCAGGGCCTGCCGATCGTCGTCAACAACGCGTTGTACGAGATGCTGAACTCGGCCAGCCAGGCCTGGACCATGTACCCGGGCCTGTCGCACGGCGCTTACGAGGCGTTGCACGCGCACGGTACCCCCGAGCTCAAGCAAACCTATCTGCCCAAGCTGGTGTCGGGCGAATGGATCGGCACCATGTGCCTGACCGAGCCGCACTGCGGCACCGACCTCGGCATCCTGCGCAGCAAGGCCGAGCCCCAGGCCGATGGCGCCTACCGCATCACCGGCACCAAGATCTTCATCTCGGCGGGCGAACACGACCTCGCCGACAACATCGTGCACCTCGTGCTCGCGCGGCTGCCGGACGCGCCGCCGGGCACCAAGGGCATTTCGCTGTTCGTGGTGCCCAAGTTCATCCCCGATGCCAGCGGCAATCCGGGGGAGCGCAACGGCATCCAGTGCGGCGCGATCGAGCACAAGATGGGCATCCACGGCAATGCCACCTGCGTGATGAACCTCGACGGCGCGCGCGGGTGGATGGTGGGCGAGCCCAACAAGGGCCTCAACGCAATGTTCGTAATGATGAACGCCGCGCGCCTGGGCGTAGGCGCGCAGGGCCTGGGCCTGACCGAGGTGGCGTACCAGAACTCGGTGGCCTACGCGAAGGACCGTCTGCAGATGCGCGCGCTGACCGGCCCCAAGGCGCCGGACAAGCCCGCCGACCCGATCATCGTGCACCCCGACGTGCGCCGCATGCTGTTGACGCAGCGCGCCTACGCGGAGGGCGGCCGCGCATTCAGCTACTGGACCGCGCTGCAGATCGACCGCGAACTGTCCCACCCCGACGAGGCGGTGCGCAAGCAGGCCGGCGATCTCGTCGCGCTGCTGACGCCGGTGATCAAGGCCTTCCTGACCGACAACGCCTTCATCTCGACCAACGAGGGCATGCAGGTGTTCGGCGGCCACGGCTATATCGCCGAGTGGGGCATGGAGCAGTATGTGCGCGATGCGCGCATCAACATGATCTACGAGGGCACCAACACCATCCAGGCGCTCGACCTGCTCGGCCGCAAGATCCTGGGCGACATGGGCGCGCGCATGAAGGCATTCGGCAAGATCGTGCAGGCCTTCGTCGAGGAAGAAGGCACCAACGAGGCGATGCAGGAGTTCATCAACCCGCTGGCCGACCTGGGCGAAAAGGTGCAGAAGCTCACCATGGAGATCGGCATGAAGGCCATGGGCAATGCCGACGAGGTCGGTGCCGCGGCGGTACCGTATCTGCGCGTGGTAGGCCACCTCGTGTTTTCGTACTTCTGGGCCCGCATGGCCAAGCTCGCGCTGGAGAAGGAAAGCAGCGGCGACAAGTTCTACACGGCCAAGCTGGCCACCGCGCGCTTCTACTTTGCCAAACTGCAACCCGAGACCGCGGCCGAAATCCGCAAGGCGCGTGCTGGCGCCGCCTCGCTGATGGCGCTCGACGCCGACCTGTTCTGACGTCGCGGCCGGGCCCGTGGCCTGGCCACGACAGGCGCCTGCTTCCGCCGCCGCTTACGCGTGTGGGGGCGGCGAGGCCACCGCTCGCCATGTTCCATTTCAACGCTGCCAAACACTGGAGCGCGCATGTCTAATTTCATCGTCAAGAAAGTCGCCGTGCTTGGGGCCGGCGTCATGGGCGCGCAGATCGCGGCCCACCTGGTCAACGCGCGCGTGCCCGTGGTGCTGTTCGACCTGCCCGCCAGGGAAGGCCCGAAGAACGGCATCGCGCTGCGGGCCATCGACAACCTCAGGAAGCTGTCGCCGGCACCGCTCGGCATCAAGGACGAGGCGGGTCTGATCCGCCCGGCCAACTACGAGGACGATATCGCGCTGCTGGCCGAATGCGACCTCGTGATCGAGGCCATTGCCGAGCGCATGGACTGGAAGCACGACCTTTACCAGAAGGTGGCGCCGCACCTGGCGCCGCACGCGATCTTTGCCACCAACACGTCGGGCCTGTCGATCGGCGCGCTGTCGGAGGGCTTCGCGGCCGATCTCAAGACGCGCTTCTGTGGCGTGCATTTCTTCAACCCGCCGCGCTACATGCACCTGGTGGAGCTGATCCCGACCGCGACCACCCGGCCGGAGATCCTCGACCAGCTCGAGGCATTCCTCACCACCACGCTCGGCAAGGGCGTGGTGCGCGCCAAGGACACACCGAACTTCATCGCCAATCGCGTCGGCATCTTCTCGATCCTGGCGGTGTTTGCCGAGGCGGCGAAGTACGGCATTCCGTTCGACATCGTCGACGACCTCACCGGCACCCGGCTCGGGCGCGCCAAGTCGGCCACCTTCCGTACCGCCGACGTGGTGGGCCTCGATACCATGGCGCACGTGATCAAGACCATGCAGGACAACCTGCAGGGCGACCCGTTCGCGCCGGTCTACCAGACCCCGGCCGTGCTCAAGGGCCTGGTCGATGCCGGCGCGCTCGGCCAGAAGACCGGCGCCGGCTTCTACAAGAAGGACGGCAAGGTCATCAAGGTGCTCGACGCCGCCAGCGGGCAGTACGTGGAGTCGGGCAAGAAGGCCGACGAGATCGTCGCGCGCATCCTCAAGAAGGACCCGGCGGAGCGCATCAGGCTGCTGCGCGAGTCCACCAATCCGCAGGCCCAGTTCCTGTGGGCGGTGTTCCGCGACGTGTTCCACTACATCGCGGTGTACCTCGAACAGATCGCCGGCTCGGCCGCCGATATCGACCTCGCGATCCGCTGGGGTTTCGGCTGGAACTCGGGCCCGTTCGAGGACTGGCAGGCCGCCGGCTGGAAGCAGGTGGCGGAATGGGTCCGCGAAGACATCGACGCCGGCCGCGCGCTTGCCAGCGCGCCGCTGCCGGCGTGGGTGTTCGAGGGGCCGGTGGCCGCCGCGCAGGGCGTGCATACGCCGGCCGGCTCGTGGTCGCCGGCCACCGGCGGCTTTGTCGCGCGCACCGACCTGCCGGTGTACCGGCGCCAGGCGTTCCGGGCCGCGTTGAAGGGCGCCGAGGCAGCCGATCCGCGCCGTGCCGGCCGCACCGTCGAGGAGAACGACGGCGTGCGCATCTGGACCAGCGAGGGTGCCGACGATGTGCTGATCATCTCGTACAAGAGCAAGATGAACACCATGGGCCCCGATGTGCTCGACAGCCTCGCGCACGCGGTGGACCTCGCCGAGGCCGGCTACAAGGGCCTCGTGGTGTGGCAGCCCACCTCGCTGCAGCTCGGCAATCCGGGCGGCCCGTTCTCGGCCGGTGCCAACCTCGAAGCGGCGATGCCGGCTTTCATGATGGGCGGCGCCAAGGGTATCGAGCCATTCGTGAAGAAGTTCCAGGACACCATGATGCGCGTCAAGTACGCGGCGGTGCCGGTGGTGACCGCGGTGTCCGGCATTGCGCTCGGCGGCGGCTGCGAGCTGATGCTGCAGTCGGCCCGGCGCGTGGTGGCGTTCGAGAGCTACGTGGGGCTGGTGGAAGTCGGCGTGGGCCTGGTACCGGCCGGCGGCGGCCTCAAGGAGGCCGTGCTGGCGGCGGCGCGCGCGGCGGAGGCGGCCGGCAGCACCAACTACCTGCAGTTCCTGACCAACCGCTTCCAGGCGGCGGCCATGGCGAAGGTATCGACCTCCGCGCTCGACGCGCGCCGGCTCGGCTACGTGCAGGCCACCGACCCCATCGTGTTCAACGTGCATGAGTTGCTGCACGTGGCACAGAACGAAGTGCGCGCGATGGCCGAGTCCGGGTACCGCGCGCCGCTGCCCGGGGCGCTGGTGCCGGTGGCCGGCCGTTCGGGCATCGCCACTATCCAGGCGTCGCTGGTCAATATGCGCGACGGCAATTTCATCTCCGCGCACGACTTCCTGATTGCGAGCCGCATTGCCGAGGTGGTGTGCGGCGGGGACGTGGAAGCCGGCTCGCTGGTGAGCGAGGAGTGGCTGCTCGCGCTCGAGCGCAAGGCCTTCATCGACCTGCTCGGCACGGGCAAGACGCAGGAGCGCATCATGGGCATGCTGCAGACCGGCAAGCCGGTGCGCAACTAACAGGCAAGCGAGGAACCGACATCATGAAACAACTGCAAGACGCCTATATCGTCGCCGCCACCCGCTCGCCGATCGGCAAGGCCCCCAAGGGCGCGCTCCGGCACACGCGTCCGGACGACCTGCTGGCCATGGTGCTCAAGGCCGCGGTGGCCCAGGTGCCATCGCTCGACCCCGCGCTGATCGAGGACGCCATCGTCGGCTGCGCGATTCCCGAAGCGCAGCAGGGCCTCAACGTGGCGCGCATCGGCGCGCTGCTGTCGGGCCTGCCCAATACCGTGGGCGGCATCACCGTCAACCGCTTCTGTGCCTCGGGCCTGTCGGCCGTGGCGATGGCGGCCGACCGCATCCGCGTGGGCGAGGCCGACGTGATGATTGCGGCCGGCACCGAGTCGATGAGCATGGTGCCGATGATGGGCAATGCGCCGTCGATGTCGCCGTCGATCTTCCAGCGCGACGAGAACGTTGGCATTGCCTACGGCATGGGCCTGACCGCCGAGAAAGTGGCCGACCAGTGGAAGGTGAGCCGCGAGGACCAGGACGCGTTCTCGCTGGCCTCGCACCAGAAGGCGATGGCCGCGCAGCAGGCCGGCGAGTTTGCCGACGAGATCACGCCCATCGAGATCGTCGAGAAGTTTCCCGACCTCGCCGCGGGACAGGTCAGCGTCAAGACGCGCACGCTGTCGCTCGACGAAGGTCCGCGTCCCGACACCTCGCTCGAAGGCCTGGCCAGGCTGCGCCCGGTGTTTGCCAACAAGGGCAGCGTGACGGCCGGCAACAGCTCGCAGACCTCCGATGGCGCCGGCGCGCTGATCCTGGTCTCGGAGAAGATCCTCAAGCAGTGCAACCTCGTGCCGCTCGCGCGCTTCGTGTCGTTCGCGGTGCGTGGCGTGCCGCCCGAGATCATGGGCATCGGCCCGAAGGTGGCGATTCCCGCCGCGTTGAAGGCGGCCGGGCTGACCCAGGACCAGATGGACTGGATCGAGCTCAACGAAGCCTTCGCGGCGCAGTCGCTGGCGGTCATCCGCGATCTGGGCCTCGATCCGGCCCGCGTCAACCGGATGGGCGGCGCGATCGCGCTGGGCCACCCGCTGGGTGCGACCGGTGCGATCCGTTCCGCCACCGTGGTACACGCGCTGCGTCGCCACAACCTGAAGTACGGCATGGTGACCATGTGCGTCGGCACGGGCATGGGCGCCGCCGGCATATTCGAGCGCGTCTGAACGCGCCGCACGGACCGTCCGCCCGCCATTGACGGCCAGGTCGCCAGGGTGGCCCGGCGGCGCTCCACTCCCCGATCAGATGAAGATACGCAGTGCGATTGACACGGAGATGCCAACACTGGAGTTCACTGTAAAGGGAGGAAACCCACACCATGCAGGAGACCGTCATCCTGGCCGACGCGGCCTGTGACCTGCCGCGCGCGACGATGCATGCGCTCGGCGTCCGCACCATCCCGTTCCGTATCCGTGCGGGCGACCGCTTCGTGGTCGACATGCGCGACGAGGAGGCGCTGCCCGACCTGTACCAGCGCTATCTGGTCGGCAAGCAGGACCACTTCGCCGAATCGATCCCGCTGGTCGAGCGCGAGCTTGAAGAGCATCTGCTGCGGCATGTGGTCACCAGTTGCGACCGCGCGCTGCTGCTGACCATCGCCGGCGCGCGCAGCCGGCTCCACGCGCATGCCAGCGGCGCCGTGGTCGGCACCGTGGCGCGCAGCTTCAAGTTGCGCAAGGATGTCGGGCGCACCGGGCTGTTCGACCTGACGGTGATCGATACCGGCGCGATCGGTCCGGGCCAGGCGCTGATCGTCAAGGAGGCGGCACGCCTGCTCAATGGCGGCGCGGATGCGGCGACCGTGGCGCATGCCGTGGAGACGCGCCTGCGCGACGCGGCCCATATGTTCCTGGTGCCGAACGAGCTGCTCTACATGTACACGCGCGCCCGGCAGAAAGGCGAGCAGAGCATCACGTGGAGCCGCTACCTGCTGGGCAGCGCGCTCAACCTGCGGCCGGTGATCCGCATGCACCGCGGCGAGACCGAGGCCATTGCGCGCGCACGGGGTGCGGACGAAGGCGTGCGCCGCGTGCTCGCGCATGCCGAGACCTGCCTGCGCATGGGGCGGCTGCTGACGCCCGAGATTTCCGCATCGTATGCCGGGCCGCTCGACACCATTCGCGCCATGCCGGCCTGGCAGTCGCTCGCCACGTTGGCGCGCGGCGCCGGCGTCGACCTGATGCTGGCACCCATGAGCCTGACCGTCGCGCTCAACGTGGGCGCGGGCGCGTTCGGCCTGAGCTATCTTTCGGAAGCCGCACCGCCGTTCGCATGAGCGGTGTCCCGACATACCAACGACACAGTGAGACGAGGTTCGACATGAGTATTGCCACGCAGATCGAGGCGGGCGTCCTGACCATCGCGTTCGATCGTATCGACAAGAAGAACGCCATCACGTCGGCCATGTACCAGACCATGGCCGACGCCCTGCGCGCGGCGGAGGACGATCCCGCGGTGCGCGTGATCGTGATCGAGGGCAAGCCGGAGATCTTTACCGCCGGCAACGACCTGGAAGACTTCATGAAGCGCCCGCCCTCCGCCGGCAACACCGGGAGCACCCCGGCGCCGGTGTTCCAGTTCCTCGACGCCATCAGCCGCGCGAGCAAGCCCGTGATCGCGTCGGTCAGCGGCGCGGCGGTCGGCATCGGCACCACGCTGCTGCTGCACTGCGACCTGGTCTATGCCTCGGATACCGCGCGCCTGTCGTTGCCGTTCGTGCAGCTCGGCCTGTGCCCCGAGGCGGCGTCGAGCCTGCTGTTACCGCGCCTGCTCGGCTACCAGCGCGCCGCCGAGAAGCTGCTGCTGGGAGAACCGTTTCCCGCGCAGGAGGCGTTCGAAATCGGGTTGGTGACGAAAGTGCTGCCGGTGGCGGAGCTGCCAGGCTATGTGCGCGCGCAGGCGGCGCGGCTGGCCGCGTTGCCGGCCTCATCGCTGCGCGAGACCAAGCGGCTGATGAAGGGCAACGACGCGACGGCGGTGGCGCAGAAGATGGCCGAGGAGGCCGGTGTGTTCGCGCGCATGCTGGCCGCGCCTGAGGCCAGGGAAGCGTTTGCCGCGTTCTTCGAAAAGCGCAAGCCCGACTTCACGCAGTTTGCGTGAGCCGGCGCAGCGCGTGGGGCCGAGGCGGGTCAGGCCGTCGGCAGCACGCGCGGCTGGCGGTTTTCGTCGGTCGCCACATAGGTCAACATCGCCTCCGTCACCTTGACGATGGCGTTGCTGTGGCGCATGCGCTGCGCATAGACCTCGACCGACACCGTGATCGAGGTGCGCCCGGTCTTGACGATATCGGCGTAGAAGCTGACCAGGTCGCCGACAAATACCGGGTGCTTGAACAGGAACGAGTTGACCGCCACGGTGGCGACGCGGCCTTGCGCGCGCTCGACCGCGGGGATCGAGCCGGCGATATCGACCTGCGCCATGATCCAGCCGCCGAACACGTCGCCATGCACATTGGCGTCCGCGGGCATCGGCACGACGCGGAGTGCGGGATTCTTGCCCTCGGGCAGGCTGGGAACGGTGGCAGGCTGGTTCATGTGGAATCGGTATGGAGGGTGGCCGGGCCGCCGAGGCAGGCGCCGGGTCGTTGAGGCGGTGCCGGATCGTCCAGGCGGTGTCGGATCGTTGAGGCGGGTGCCGGGTCGTTGAAGCAGGTGCGGGGCCGGGGGGTAAGGCCCGGCGCGGGCAGTATGTGCGGGCCGGGGGCGGTAACGCGGCCCTGCCGCGTCACGCGATCTCTGCGACAATCGCGGCATTGGCCAGAATTCTAACGTATGCGCCGCTATTCCTCGACCGCCGAGCCCGCCCCCACGGCCCCGGCCAACTCGCTTTTCTCCGGCCAGGGCGCGTCCCGCAGCGACTGGCAGACGGTACGCAACCTGCTGCCTTACGTCTGGCAGTACAAGTGGCGCGTGCTGCTGGCGCTCGCGTGCCTGGTGCTGGCCAAGGTTGCCAACCTTGGCGTGCCGGTGCTGATGAAGCGGCTGATCGACAGCATGAACATCGGCGCGGGCGACCCGCGCGCGCTGCTGGTGGTGCCGGTGGGCCTGATCGTGGCGTACGGCATGCTGCGGCTGTCCGGTACGCTCTTCACCGAACTGCGTGAAATCCTGTTCGCCAAGGTGACACAGAGCGCGGTCCGCGAGATCGCGCTGCAGGTGTTCCGGCATCTGCACGCGCTCTCGCTGCGCTTTCACCTCGAACGCCAGACCGGCGGTATGAGCCGCGACATCGAACGCGGCACGCGCGGCATCCAGTCACTGATCTCGTATTCGCTGTACAGCATCCTGCCGACGCTGGTGGAGATGTCGCTGGTGATCGGCTTCTTCGTGGTGCGCTACGACCTGTGGTTCGCCGCCATCACCGCCGGCGCGCTGCTCGGCTATATCGGCTTCACCGTCATCGTGACGGAATGGCGCACGCATTTCCGCCGCAGGATGAACGAGCTCGATTCGCGCGCCAACCAGAAGGCCATCGATTCGCTGCTCAACTTCGAGACCGTCAAGTACTTCGGCAACGAGGACTACGAGGCGCGCCGCTACGACGAGAACCTGCTCAAGTACCGCAGCGCGGCGATCCGTTCGCAGAACTCGCTGTCGCTGCTCAACTTCGGCCAGCAGGCCATCATCGCCATCGGGCTGATCCTGATCCTGTGGCGCGCGACGGTCGGCGTGGCGGCCGGCAAGCTCACGCTGGGCGACCTTGTACTGGTCAACACGCTGATGATCCAGCTCTATATCCCGCTCAACTTCCTTGGCGTGATCTACCGCGAGATCAAGCAGGCCACCACCGACATGGATCGCATGTTCGTGCTGCTCGGCACGCACCAGGAGATCGCCGACGCGGCCGAGGCGCCGCCGCTGCAGGTGCGCGGCGCCTCGGTGCGCTTCCGCCATGTCGGCTTCGGCTACGAGAGCAACCGCGTGATCCTCGACGATGTCGACTTCACCATCGCGGCCGGCACCACCACCGCCGTGGTGGGCCATAGCGGCTCCGGCAAGTCCACGCTGGCGCGGCTCCTGTTCCGCTTCTACGATGTCAACACGGGCGGGATCGAGATCGATGGCCAGGACCTGCGCCAGGTGCGGCAGGACAGCCTGCGCCGCTCGATCGGCATCGTGCCGCAGGACACCGTGCTGTTCAACGACAGCATCTACTACAACATTGCCTACGGCCGGCCCGACGCCACGCGCGAGGAAGTCATCGCGGCCGCGCGCGCGGCGCAGATCGACCAGTTCATCCGCGAACTGCCGCAGGGCTACGACACTCCGGTGGGCGAGCGCGGCCTCAAGCTCTCGGGCGGCGAAAAGCAGCGCGTGGCCATCGCGCGCACGCTGCTGAAGAATCCGCCGATCCTGGTGTTCGACGAAGCAACCTCGGCGCTCGACTCGCGCACCGAGCAGGCGATCCAGGCCGAGCTGATGCGGCTGGCGCAGAACCGCACCACGCTGCTGATCGCGCACCGGCTGTCGACGGTGGTGCATGCGGACCAGATCCTGGTGATGGATCGCGGCCGCGTGATCGAGCGTGGCACGCATGCGGAACTGATGCGCGCAGACGGCCGCTATGCCGAGATGTGGCGCATCCAGGCGCGCAGCGCCGCGCAGGCGGACGTCGATGCGCTCGACGCGGGCGACATGGAGGTGGGGGACGCCACGCAGGATGCATGACGCCGGCGGCCGCGCTCAGGCGTAGTCCAGCGGCAGCGCGGTGGTGTACTTGATCTGTTCCATCGCAAAGCTGGAACTGACATCGGCGAGTTCGGTGCCCTGGATCAGTTTCTTGTAGACCGCGTCATAGGCGGCAATATCGGGCACCACCACGCGCAGCAGGTAATCGGTGTCGCCCGCCATGCGATAGAACTCGGTGACCTCCGGAATCGACGACACCAGGCCGTGGAATGCCTTGAGCCAGCGCGCATTGTGCTGGTTGGTGCGGACCGACACGAACACCGTCACGCCGACGTTGAGCTTGCCTGCGTCGAGCAGCGCCACGCGCCGCCGGATCACGCCGGCTTCCTCGAGTTTCTGAATCCGGCGCCAGCACGGGGTCGAAGTCAGGCCGACCTTTTCGCCGATCTCGGCGACCGGCGTGGTGGCGTCTTCCTGCAACAGGGCGAGAATCTGGCGGTCGTAACGATCCATGGGTGTCCTTGCAATGTCCTTGCGGTCAGCTGGGGGCGGTCTCCACCAGCAGATTCACGCCGGTGGCAATGTGTTGGGCCTCCACGCCATAGACGTGGAGCGTGACGGCAACCTCGTCGCCGGTATTGGCCAGCGCATGGATATGCCGCAATCCGGCCGGCACGCTGAACGTGTCGCCGGCCGCGCGCGGCACGGCATTGGCCAGGCTGGCGCGGCGCGTCGCCGGATCCCAGCGGTAGTGCCGCTCGGTCATGTTGCCGCGCAGCACGCGATAGGCACACCACGCGCGGTGGCCATGCACCGGGCTGGTCTGGCCCGGGCGCCAGACCAGCAGCATCACCGAGAAGCGGCCGAACGGATCGCCGTGGAGCAGGTGGCGCGTATAGGTCGTGGGGTCGCCGTCGAGCGCGCCGGGCGGCAGTGCGGCCAGCAGCGTCTCGGCATCGGGCAGGCAGGTTTCGATGCCGGCGGAGACCCTGCGCGCGCTGTCCGCCAGCGCGGCTTCCATGCTGTGGGCAAATGGCAGCAGCGCGGCCTGGGCGGCCTGGGCGGCTTGGGCGGCTCGGGCACCGGCGAGGTCAGCGCCGAACATCGCGGGGCTGGACATCGCGGGGCGGCCAGGATTGAGGGTCATCACGGTCTCCGGCAAAGGTTGGATTCGCAAACGCCCCATCATAGGCGTGCGCCCCGAGCCGCAACGTGCGTTTTTGGGTGTCGATATCGTGCAAATTGTAATCCTGTTCTAATTAACGCGGTGTCGCTGGCATGATATGCTCAGCGCCCACGCAATGCCGCCGCGCGCGATAATCGCGGCCATGGAAATCAAATGGCTTGAAGACTTCGTGAGCCTGGCCGAGACGCACAGCTTCTCGCGCTCGGCCGAACTGCGCCACGTCACGCAGCCGGCGTTCTCGCGCCGCATCCAGTCGCTCGAGGCCTGGGTCGGCACCGAGCTGATCGACCGTTCGAGTTACCCCACCAGCCTGACGCCCGCCGGCAAGGTGTTCTACGAGCAGGCGCTGGCCATGCTCGCCCAGGTCAGCGAGACCCGCGCGCTGCTGCGCGGCCAGCGCTCCGCCAATGCGCAGGTGCTGGAGTTCGCCGTGCCGCATACGCTTTCGCTGACATTTTTCCCGGAATGGCTGAAGGCGCTCGAACGCGAGCTCGGCACGCTGCCATGCCGCCTGCGCGCGCTCAACGTCCACGACGCGGTGCTGACACTGGTGGAGGGCGGCTGCGACCTCGTCATGGTCTATCACCATCCACGCCAGGCGATCCAGCTCGATCCGGCCCATTACGACATGCTCGTGCTCGGCACCGAGCGGCTATCGCCATACAGCGTGCCCGATGCGGCCGGCCGGCCGCTGTTCCGTCTGCCGGGCACCGACAAGAAGCCGGTGCCCTTTCTCAGCTATACGCCCAATGCCTTTCTCGGCCGCATGGTCGACATGCTGCTGGCCGAGTCCGCCGCCGACACGCTCAAGCTCGACAAATGCTACGAGACGGATATGGCCGAGGCCCTCAAGGTGATGGCGCTGGCCGGCCACGGCATGGCGTTCCTGCCCGAGAGCGCGGTGCGCGAGGACGTGCAGCAGGGCCGCCTGGTGCGGGCCGAGGCCGCGCGCGGACTGCCGCAGTCCATCGATATGGAGATCCGCCTGTATCGCGAGCGTCCCGGCGAGAACCATCACGAGCGCCGCGGCGGGCAAGGCCGGCGCAAGCGCCAGCTGGTGGATCGCGTGTGGGCCGCGCTGGTGGCCAGGGCGGAACAGGCGGGCGGGCCTGCCGCGGGGTAGACGAAGGGCGGGACTGTCAATTTCGCATGGTTATGCCAGAAATGCATAACCGTCGTCGGGCGAATGAGCAAACGGCATTGGATCGGCGCACGGCAGCGCCGATATCCTTGCTGTCACCTTCACACGTGGAACCCGCCATGTCTTCCGCAGCACCGTCGCAATCTTCCATCATCACCTCTGCCCATTCCCTCCCGTCGTACCTGAACCCCAACGATCTCGGTCCATGGGGTATCTACCTCCAGCAGGTCGATCGCGTGACGCCGTACCTCGGCTCGCTGGCACGCTGGGTGGAAACGCTCAAGCGCCCCAAGCGCGCGCTGATCGTCGACGTGCCGATCGAAATGGACAACGGCACCATCGCCCATTTTGAGGGCTATCGCGTGCAGCACAACACCTCGCGCGGTCCGGGCAAGGGCGGCGTGCGCTTCCACCAGGACGTGACGCTGTCGGAAGTGATGGCGCTGTCGGCATGGATGTCGGTCAAGAACGCCGCGGTGAACGTGCCGTACGGCGGCGCCAAGGGCGGCGTGCGGGTCGACCCGCGCAAGCTGTCGCAAGGCGAGCTGGAGCGCATCACGCGCCGTTACACCAGCGAGATCAACATCATCATCGGCCCCAACAAGGACATTCCGGCGCCCGACGTCAACACCAACGAGCAGGTGATGGCATGGATGATGGATACCTACTCGATGAATGAAGGCAGCACGGCCACCGGCGTGGTTACCGGCAAGCCGATTTCGCTCGGCGGCTCGCTGGGCCGCCGCGATGCGACCGGCCGCGGCGTGTTCGTGGTCGGCTCGGAAGCCGCGCGCAACCTCGGTATGGAAATCAAGGGTGCGCGCGTGGCCGTGCAGGGCTTCGGCAACGTGGGTTCGGTCGCGGCGCGGCTGTTCCATGAAGCCGGCGCCCACGTGGTGGCCGTGCAGGACCACCGCACCACGCTGTACAACCCGGCCGGGCTCGACGTGCCGGCGATGATCGAATACGCCTCGCACGGCGGCACCATCGACGGTTTCCAGGCGGAAAAGCTGTCCACCGAACAGTTCTGGCAGGTCGACTGCGACATCCTGATCCCGGCCGCGCTGGAAGGTCAGCTGACCGCCGCCAAGGCGCAGCAGATCAAGGCCCGCCTGGTGATCGAAGGCGCCAACGGCCCGACCACCCCCGACGCCGACGATATCCTGCGCGAGCGCAATATCCTCGTGGCGCCGGACGTGATCGCCAACGCCGGCGGCGTGACCGTGTCGTATTTTGAATGGGTGCAGGACTTCTCGAGCTTCTTCTGGACCGAGGAAGAAATCAATCAACGGCTGGTACGGATCATGCAAGAAGCGTTCAGGGCGATCTGGCAGGTCGCCCAGGACAATAAGGTTACGCTCCGCACGGCGGCGTTCATCGTTGCATGTACGCGGATCCTGCAGGCGCGCGAGATGCGCGGTCTGTATCCCTGACCGGCGTCCGCGCACGGTGGCTTGTTGCATTGCACCAGGCCGCCGTGCGCGGTGCATATGACGTGCCATGTGACAATACGTCGCGGGAGAACGCGGTTACCGGCTGGCGCCAGTGACCGCGTTTTTGTGTATTGGGACGGGAACAGCGGATTCGAACGATTTCGCCTCAATCTGGCGCAGGCTCGCGACACCATGTCGGAATTCGCACCAGTTAGGGGAAAACCCGTTGTCCAGATGGGCAGCTAAGCAATACTATTTCGCTGGCGGACTGTTTTTTGCTAGAGTGCCGCCTTTCTCTTCATGGTCAAGGAGATGTTATGAATTTTGCCAAGCTGGCTGGCGTGATGATCGCGGCAGGCATCCTGAGCGGTGCCGCACAGGCCGCGGAGCCGCTGACGGGCACGCTGCAGAAAATCAAGGAAACGGGTGTCATCACGCTGGGCGTGCGGGATTCGTCGATTCCCTTCAACTACAACCTCGGTGGCGTGCGCCAGGTTGGCTATTCCTACGACATCAACACCAAGATCGTGGAAGCCATCAAGGAGCAACTGAAGCTGCCGAACCTGCAGGTGAAGGAAATCCCGATCACCTCGCAGAACCGCATCACGCTGTTGCAGAACGGCACCATCGATATCGAGTGCGGCTCGACGACCAATAACCTGGAGCGTCAGAAGCAGGTTTCCTTCACCACCACCATCTTCATCATCGGCACCCGCATCATGGTGAAGAAGGACGGCGGCATCAAGGACTGGGCCGACCTCAAGGGCAAGAACGTGGTGACCACGGCCGGTACGACGTCGGAGCGCCTGCTGCGCAAGATGAACGACGAGCAGAAGCTGGGCATGAACATCATCAGCACCAAGGACCATGGCCAGTCGTTCCTGACGCTGGAGTCGGGCCGTGCCGTCGCGTTCATGATGGACGATGCCCTGCTGTATGGCGAGCGCGCCAAGGCCAAGAACCCGAACGACTGGGTCGTGGTCGGCAAGCCGCAATCGCGTGAGTCCTATGGCTGCATGATCCGCAAGGACGATGCACCGTTCAAGAAGGTGGCGGACCAGACCATCATCGGCATGATGAAGGACGGCTCGATCAACACGCTGTACACCAAGTGGTTCCAGCAACCGGTCCCGCCCAAGGGCCTGAACCTGGACTTCCCGCTGTCGGAAGACATGAAGGCGCTCTTCAAGAACCCGAACGACAAGGCGCTTGACTGAGATATCGCTCAGATGAGTGCGAAACGGAAGGAGAAGTCCTTCCGTTTCTTTTTGAGGACGCAACATGGATTACAACTGGCATTGGGGAGTCTTCCTCGAGCAGGCCGCGCAGAACGAGACGTACCTCGACTGGATGATTTCCGGTCTGAAGGTCACGATCGCGCTTGGGCTCTCCTCGTGGGTCATCGCCCTCGTCATCGGTTCGGTGCTTGGCGTACTGCGCACCGTGCCCAACAAATTCCTGTCGGGAATCGCGGCCACCTACGTCGAGATCTTCCGCAACATCCCGCTGCTGGTGCAGCTGTTCATCTGGTACTTCGTGATTCCCGAACTGTTGCCGTTCGGTGACGCCATCAAGCAGATGAACCCGTTCACGCAGCAGTTTCTGGCGGCCATGCTCTGCCTCGGCACCTTTACGGCGGCCCGGGTCTGCGAGCAGGTGCGCTCGGGTATCAATTCGCTGCCGCGCGGCCAGCGCAACGCCGGGCTGGCGATGGGCTTTACGCTCGCGCAGACGTACCGCCACGTGCTGCTGCCAATGGCGTTTCGCGTCATCGTGCCGCCGCTGACCTCCGAGTTCCTGAACATCTTCAAGAACTCCGCGGTGGCGTCGACCATCGGTCTGCTGGAGCTCGCGGCGCAGGGCCGTCAGCTGGTGGACTACACGGCGCGGCCGTATGAGTCGTTTATCGCGGTGACGCTGATGTACATGCTGATCAACCTGACGGTCATGCTGATCATGCGCTGGGTCGAGCGGCGCACGCGCGTGCCCGGCTTTATCGGCGGCAAGTAAGGGGATACGATGGCATACGACTTCGATTTCAGCTCCATCAACCCCGCCACGCTGGAAGTGCTGGGCGAGGGCATGATGGTCTCGCTGAAGATCACGGCCACGGCCGTGGTGGTGGGCATCGTCTGGGGCACCATCCTCGCGATGATGCGCCTGTCCTCGTTCCGGCCGCTGAACTGGTTTGCGCAGGGCTACGTGACCATCTTCCGCTCCATCCCGCTGGTGATGGTGCTGCTATGGTTCTTCCTGATCATCCCGCAGCTGTTGCAGAAGACATTCAACCTGTCGCCGGCGGCCGACCTGCGCATGACCTCGGCACTGATCGCGTTTGCGCTGTTCGAGGCCGCGTACTACTCGGAAATCATCCGCGCCGGTATCCAGAGCGTCTCGCGCGGCCAGATGTTTGCCGCGCAGGCGCTCGGCATGACCTATGGCCAGACCATGCGCCTGGTGATTCTGCCGCAGGCTTTCCGCAACATGGTGCCGCTGCTGCTGACGCAGGGCATCATCCTGTTCCAGGATACCTCGCTGGTCTACGTGAGCGCGCTGGCCGACTTCTTTGGCCAGGCCTATGGCATCGGCGAGCGCGACGGCCGTATCGTCGAGCTGCTGCTGTTTGCCGGCGCCGTGTACTTCGTTATCTGCTTCTCCGCTTCGCTGCTGGTCAAGCGTTACCAGAAAAAGGTGGCTGTATGATCGAAATCAACAACGTTTCCAAGTGGTACGGCGCTTTTCAGGTGCTGACCGACTGCACCACCAAGGTCGCCAAGGGTGAAGTGGTGGTGGTCTGCGGCCCGTCGGGTTCGGGCAAGTCCACGCTGATCAAGACCGTCAACGCGCTGGAGCCGTTCCAGAAGGGCGACATCCTCGTCGACGGTACCTCGGTCGGTTCGCCCAAGACCAACCTGCCCAAGCTGCGCTCGCGCGTGGGCATGGTGTTTCAGAACTTCGAGCTGTTCCCGCACCTCTCGATCACCGAGAACCTGACCATCGCCCAGATGAAGGTGCTCGGCCGTTCGAAGGAAGAGGCGACCGCCAAGGGTCTCAAGTACCTTGAGCGCGTGGGCCTGAAGAGCCAGGCGGCCAAGTTCCCGGGCCAGCTGTCCGGCGGCCAGCAGCAGCGCGTGGCGATCGCCCGCGCGCTGTCGATGGACCCGATCTGCATGCTGTTCGACGAGCCGACCTCGGCGCTCGACCCGGAAATGGTCAACGAAGTGCTGGACGTGATGGTGCAGCTCGCGCAGGAAGGCATGACCATGATGTGCGTGACCCACGAAATGGGGTTTGCGCGCAAGGTGGCCAACCGCGTGATCTTCATGGACGCCGGCAAGATCGTCGAGGACTGCGCCAAGGAGGAGTTCTTCGGCAATATCGAAGCCCGCTCCGAACGTGCGCGCCAGTTCCTGTCGAAGATCCTGCAGCACTGAGCGGATCCGCGTCGCCAAGAGAAAAGGCCCCGCAACGCATGCGGGGCCTTTTTTCATGGTCGCCGCACCGCGGCGGACGCGTCAGACGCGGGCGACTCAGGTGCGGGCGACTCAGGTGCAGGCAATATTGGCCGCGTTCCGGGCCTGGACCTCGGGCGGGATCGGCACGGTCAGCGTCATGGTCGGCAGTCCGTTCTCGAACATGATCAGCTCGCCCGGCGCAAACTGGGTCCAGGTTTCGTTATCGGTCAGCGGGGCGGTGGCGATCACGGCCACGCGATCGTCCTGCGTGGTCACCTGGGCGAAGTCCACCGACAGGTCGGCGTCGATCAGGTGCGCGGTCGAGAACGGCCATTGACGCACGATGTAGTAGAGGCGTGTGGAGCAATGCGCGAACAACGCCTGCCCGTTGCAGAGCAGGAAGTTGAACACGCCGTGCAGCGTGATGTCGCGCGTGATATCGGCCAGCGCATGGCCCAGTTCGTTGAGCGGGGGCTGCGAGCCCGGAAAGCGCTTGCGCAGGCCCTGCATCAGCGTACAGAACGCCAGCTCGCTGTCGGTATCGCCCACTGGCTGGTAGACGCCCGAGAGAAACGGGCTGAAGTTCTTGAGGTCGCCGTTGTGGGCAAAGATCCAGTGCCGCCCCCACAGCTCGCGCATGAACGGATGGCAGTTCTCAAGCCGCACGGTGCCCTGGGTTGCCTTGCGGATATGCGAGATGACGTTCTTCGATTTGATCGGGTAGCGCTTGATCAGGTCGGCCACCGGCGAGGTGCCCGCCGACTGGTTATCGATAAACAGGCGGCAGGCCTTGTCCTCGAAGAAGGCCACGCCGAAGCCGTCGGCGTGATGATCGGTCAGGCCGCCGCGTGCGGCAAAGCCCGTGAAGGAGAACGTCACGTCGGTCGGCGTGGCGCAGTTCATGCCTAGCAACTGGCACATGGCGGATACCGGGCGCGGCAGGGGGCCGCCGCTTTGCAATAGAATGCGGACATTATCCCGCGCGTGCAGGGTGCTGCCAAGCGGCGGCTCCCGATACGTGTTGCCCCTGTGATCTGAACGGTTGCGCAAACCTGTGGTTCAGACGCGTTGTTCAGCCCCCCGACCTTCCCAGCCATGAGCCAATACAAGATCGCTGTCATTCCCGGAGACGGAATTGGAACGGAAGTGATGCCCGAAGGCATCCGCGTGATGGACGCCGCCGCGCGCCGCTTCGGCATCGACTTCCAGTGGGATCATTTTGACTTTTCGAGCTACAACTACTTCGAAAAGCACGGCAAGATGCTGCCGGATGACTGGTTCGACGTCCTGACCCGGTACGACGCGATCTATTTCGGGGCGGTTGGCTGGCCCGCGAAGATGGCCGACCACGTGTCGCTGTGGGGCTCGCTGCTGCAGTTCCGCCGCGGCTTCGACCAGTACGTCAACCTGCGCCCGGTGCGCCTGATGCCCGGGATCAAGAGCCCGCTGGCCGACCGCAAGCCCGGCGATATCGATTTCTACGTGGTGCGCGAGAATACCGAGGGCGAGTATTCGAGCATCGGCGGTCGCATGTTCCCCAACACCGAGCGCGAGATCGTGGTGCAGGAAACGGTCATGAGCCGACACGGCGTCGACCGCATCCTCAAGTTCGCGTTCGAACTTGCCCGCAAACGGCCCAGGCAGCACCTGACCTCGGCCACCAAGTCGAACGGCATCTCGATCACCATGCCGTACTGGGACGAGCGTGTCGAGGCGATGGCGGCCAACTACCCCGGTCTCAAGGTCGACAAGTACCACATTGACATCCTGACCGCGCACTTCGTGCAGCATCCGGACTGGTTCGACGTGGTGGTGGCCAGCAACCTGTTCGGCGACATCCTGTCCGACCTCGGCCCGGCCTGCACGGGCACGATCGGGGTGGCGCCGTCGGCCAATATCAACCCCGACCGCACCTATCCGAGCCTGTTCGAGCCGGTCCACGGCTCCGCGCCCGATATCGCGGGCAAAGGCATTGCCAACCCGATTGGCCAGATCTGGTGCGGCGGCATGATGCTGGAGCACCTCGGTCATGCCGAGGCCGGCGCGGCTGTGCTGGCGGCAATCGAAAAGGTGCTGGCCGCCGGTCCGGGACACGCGCCGCTCACACGCGATATCGGCGGCACCGCTGGCACCGCCGACCTCGGGCGCGCGATCGCGGAGGCGCTGTGAGCGCCGTTGCCGCTCCGCGCGCGCTGCTGCTGGATTCGTTCCGCGCCGCGGTCGCCGCCGCCGATCCGCTCGAGATCGTCGCCGCGCACCTGCCCCCGCCGCATGCCGGCGGCCGCACCCTGGTGGTGGGCGCCGGCAAGGCGGCAGCCTCGATGGCGCTGGCGGTGGAGCGCGCCTACCAGGGCCGCGCCACGCTGGAAGGGCTGGTGGTCACGCGCTATGCGCATGGACTGCCGACCGAACATATCCGCGTGATCGAGGCCGGCCATCCGGTACCCGACGAGGCCGGCGAGCGTGCCGCCGCGGACATCCTGGCGAGCGTGCAGGGCCTGGGCGAGAACGACCGGCTGATCGTACTGGTGTCGGGCGGTGGGTCGAGCCTGCTGTCGCTGCCGGCCGAGGGCATTCCCATGGCCGACCTCAAGGCCACCACGCGCGAACTGCTGCGTTGCGGCGCGCCGATCACCGACATGAATATCGTGCGCAAGCACATCTCGCGCATCCAGGGCGGCCGCCTGGCGCAGGCCAGCCGCGCGCCGGTGACCACGCTGATCGTGTCGGACGTGGCCGGCGACGATCCCAGCGCGATCGCGTCGGGACCGACCGTGCCCGATCCAAGCACCTATGCGGATGCGCTGGCGATTCTCAAGCGCTTTGGCGCGACGGTGCCCGCCAGCGTGCAATCGCATCTGGAGCGCGGCGCGCGCGGCGAGATCGACGAGACGCCGAAGCCCGGCGATCCGCTGTTCGCGCGTGTCGACAACCGCATGATCGCCACCGCCCATGGCAGCCTGGAAGCCGCCGCGGCGCTGTTCCGCCAGCACGGCGTGCAGCCTGTGGTGCTGGGCGATACGGTGACTGGCGAGGCACGCGAGGTGGCGCAGGTGTATGCGGCGCTGGTGCGCGAGATTCGCGCGTACAATGCGCCGTTTGCCGCGCCGGTGGCGCTGATCTCGGGCGGCGAATGCACGGTGACGCTGCCGTCCGGCGCCACCGGCGCGCGCGGCGGCCGCTGCTCCGAGTTCCTGCTGTCGCTCGCGCTCGAACTCGGCGGGGCAGACAATGTGCATGCCATCGCGGCCGATACCGACGGCATCGACGGCTCCGAGGACAATGCGGGCGCGCTGGCCGATCCGTCCTCGCTCGCGCGTGCCGAGGCCGCCGGCGTGCCGGCCCGGCGCCAGCTCGATGCGCACGATGCATGGGGCTTCTTTGCCGCGCTCGACGACCTCGTCGTCACCGGCCCCACGCGCACCAACGTGAACGACTACCGCGCCATCCTGATTCTGTAACCATGACTCAAACGCTGACTCTCACCCGCCCGGACGACTGGCATCTGCACCTGCGCGACGGCGCCGCCCTTGCCGCCGTGCTGCCGGACACCGCGCGCCAGTTCGCGCGCGCGATCATCATGCCCAACCTCAAGCCGCCCGTGACCACGGTGGAGCAGGCGCGTGCGTATCGCGCGCGCATCCTCGCCGCGCTGCCGGCAGGCATGAAGTTCGAGCCGCTGATGACGCTGTACCTGACCGACAACACCCCGCCCGAAGAGATCGTGGCTGCGCGCGCGAGCGGCTTCGTCCATGCGGTCAAGCTCTATCCGGCCGGTGCCACCACCAACAGCGACGCCGGCGTGACCGATATCCGCCGCTGTGCCGCCACGCTCGCCGCGATGGAGCGCGAGGGCGTGCCGCTGCTCGTGCATGGCGAGGTGACGGATGGCGATATCGATATCTTCGACCGCGAGGCCGTCTTTATCGACCGCGTGATGACACCGCTGCGGCGCGACTTCCCCGCGCTCAAGGTCGTCTTCGAACACATCACCACCCAGGACGCGGCCGACTACGTGCGCGAGGCCGAGGGGCCGGTCGGTGCGACCATCACCGCGCACCACCTGCTGTACAACCGCAATGCCATCTTTACCGGTGGCATCCGGCCGCACTACTACTGCCTGCCCGTGCTCAAGCGCGAGCTGCACCGCGAGGCGCTGGTCAAGGCCGCCACATCGGGCAGCCCGCGTTTCTTCCTCGGTACCGACAGCGCACCGCATGCGCGCGGGCTCAAGGAACACGCCTGCGGTTGTGCGGGCTGCTACACCGCGCTGCATGCGATGGAGCTGTATGCCGAGGCGTTCGACAACGCCGGCGCGCTCGACCAGCTCGAGGCCTTCGCCAGCTTCAATGGCCCGGCCTTTTACGGCCTGCCGCGCAACAGCGGCACGCTGACGCTGGTGCGCGAGGATTGGGAATTGCCGGCCGAGCTGCCTTACGGCGACACCACGCTGGTGCCGCTGCGCGGCGGCGAGACGCTGCGCTGGAAGGCACGCCCGTCGGCGTGACCGGCACGCGCGCGGCGCACGGCGCGACCGACCGCGCGGCGCTTGGCGCGGGAGGAGCGATGGGCGGGAACGGTGCGACTGGAGGGAACGGTGCGACTGGAGGGAACGGTGCGACTGGAGGGACCGGGGCAACTGGAAGGACCGGGGCAATTCAGGCGATTCAGGCAATCCAGGCAATAGACTGGACGCGACCCTGGTTGCAGCCATTTGCGGCAACCGGCGCGGCCCTCGGCGCCGACCTGCGCGGCGATCGTGCCGCTGATGGTGCCACCGATCGTCCCGCTGATGGTGCCACCGATGGTCCCGCCGCTGGTGCCGCCGATGGTGCCACCGATGGTGCCAACGATCCGGCGGCGGCAGCGCGGACCGATCTTCGCGGCGGCCGCGACCCTGCCGCGCCCGTTCACGCGCCGGCCACCCCGGCCATGCTGGCAGCGCTCAATCGCCACGCCCGCGGCCTCACCAATGCGCGTGGCCTGCCGCTGCGCTTCGTGCCGCAGCACGAGCTGCCAGCCGGCATCGCCTACGAATCGCATATCTTCGCCACCGGCGCGGTGCCCACACGCGCCAACCTGCACGACACCTTCAACGCGCTAATGTGGCGGCATTTCCCGGCCACCAAGCGCCTGCTCAACCGGCTGCAGGCCGAGGAGATCGGCCGCGCCGGCGTGCAGGCGGGGCGTGGCGGCCTGCGCGACGCGGCTACGCTGTTCGACGAGAACGCCGTGGTATTCCTGTACGAGGACGCGGCGCTGGAGACAGCACTGCGCGCATTCCAGTGGGAAACGCTCTTCGTGACGGCACGCGCGGCCTGGGGCGAGCGCTGTGCGGTGGTGCCATTCGGCCACGCGCTGCTCGAGAAACTGGTCTCGCCCTACAAGTCCGTGACGGCCCACGCGTGGCCGCTGGCACTATCGCCGCGCAGCACCCTCGCCGAGATCGATCAGGCGCTGGCTGCCTCATTGCAGTCGGCCAGTCCGACGCTGCGGGGCGGGCGCGGTTTTGCCCCGCTGCCCGTCATGGGAATCCCTGGCTGGTGTGACGACAATACCGATCCCGCGTTCTATGCCGACACGTCGGTATTTCGTCCAGGGCGCCGTCGGTGATAGACTGCGGCCCGCAAAGCAGGCCAGACAATCGCTGCTTGTCCCGCAAGGGGCAAGGGGAGGAAAGTCCGGACTCCACAGGGCAGGGTGTTGGCTAACAGCCATCCACGGTGACGTGCGGAATAGGGCCACAGAGACGAGTCTTGCCGCCGGGTTCGCCTGGCGGCAAGGGTGAAACGCGGTAACCTCCACCCGGAGCAATCCCAAATAGGCAGGCAATGAAGCGGCCCGCCGAGCCTGCGGGTAGGGAGCTGGAGCCGGCCGGTAACGGTCGGCCTAGAGGAATGATTGTCACGCCCGGTCGCCGCAAGGCGCCGGGCGCACAGAATCCGGCTTACCGGCCTGCTTTGCGTCTTATCCCTCGATGATTTCCATGGTGTGCGTGATCTCGGCCGTCTTGGCCAGCATGATCGACGCCGAGCAGTATTTTTCGTGCGACAGCGTGATGGCACGCTCTACCGTCGCCGGATTCAGATTGCGGCCGGTCACCACGAAGTGGAAGTTGATGCGCGTGAACACCTTCGGGTCCTCGCCCGCACGCTCGGCCTCGAGCTTGACGCTGCAGCCGCGCACATCCTGACGCCCGCGCTTGAGAATCAGCACCACGTCATAGGCGGTGCAGCCCCCGGTGCCCAGCAGCACCATTTCCATCGGGCGCGGTGCCAGGTTGTTGCCGCCCCCGTCGGGCGCGCCATCCATCGCCACGATATGGCCACTGCCGGTCTGGGCCACGAAGCTCATGCCTTCCGGGCCCATCCATGTCACTTTGCATTCCATTGTGTTCGTTCCTGTTTGTTCAAAAAGATGAAGACGAATCTTGCTTTCTGCAAGAGTCCGACGGCGCTCCCTACTGACGGGTGGGAGGGATTTCCCCAAGAAATCTGAGGGTTTCCTCTACTGTGGCAGCCGAACATCAACCCTGCTACGCTGCTAAATCATTGTTTATAAAGCTATCTTTTCGTTATCGAGTGCGTCATTGTTCATTTTATATGGCGAAAACACATTTCGCAGTGCAAATTTTCTTGCCATGCGGCGTTGGCCATGTATAATTCGAACCATTGAACGACGGCCTTCTTACCGAGGCCTGATGTGCGAAAGCGAACACTGCAAAGTGAACCGCCGCACCGCCTCGCCAGCCCGTCGCTCTCCCAGTGTCTCCTCCACCCTCCTCCTTTGGTGGATTCAAACCCAGGCCTCAACCGGCTTGGGTTTTTTTTCGTTCGCTTTCGTCTTTCGTCTTTTCCGTCCTGCCATCCTGTGCCCGCATGACGCCCCCGGGCACCTTCCGGTCGAAGGATCTTGACGATTTGCCACATTCTTGCTTGTGCCCACTCGGGGCCTCACAGTATAATCGTCGACTTTTCCGGTCATTGCCCACGGAAGAAGAATCAGGGAGAGCCTGCAAATACAAGCAGGAAGGCGAGGTCCAGAAGGACCGGCCACCGACAGGACGCTAAAACGGCGACCGTCACCCCGGGCAGATTTCTATAGTCAGGAAAAATCATGAAGACCTTTTCCGCCAAGCCTCATGAGGTAAAGCGTGACTGGTACGTGATTGACGCGACGGACAAGGTCCTCGGCCGTGTTGCCAGCGAAGTGGCACGCCGACTGCGCGGCAAGCACAAGCCGGAATTCACTCCGCACGTCGACACCGGTGATTACATCATCATCGTCAACGCAGCCAAGCTGCGCGTCACGGGTACCAAGGAACAAGACAAGAAGTACTATCGCCATTCGGGCTATCCGGGCGGTATCTACGAAACGACGTTCGGCAAGATGCAGCAGCGTTTCCCGGGCCGCGCCCTGGAGAAGGCTGTCAAGGGCATGCTGCCGAAGGGCCCGCTGGGCTATGCGATGATCAAGAAGCTGAAGGTGTACGCCGAAGCCGAGCATCCGCATGAAGCGCAGCAGCCGAAGCAGCTGGACATCTAAGGGGGCCAATCCATGATCGGTAACTGGAATTACGGTACTGGCCGCCGCAAGAGCGCTGTGGCTCGTGTCTTCATCAAGTCGGGCAAGGGCGATATCGTCGTCAACGGCAAGCCCATCCAGGAATATTTCGCTCGCGAAACGTCCCTGATGATCGTGCGCCAGCCGCTCGAGCTGACCGCTCACGCACAGACCTTCGACATCAAGGTCAACGTGACCGGTGGCGGCGAAACCGGCCAGGCCGGCGCCGTGCGCCACGGTATCACCCGTGCGCTGATCGACTACGACGCCACGCTGAAGTCGGCGCTGTCGAAGGCAGGCTACGTGACCCGCGACGCTCGTGAAGTCGAGCGTAAGAAGGTCGGTCTGCACAAGGCACGTCGCCGCAAGCAGTTCTCGAAGCGCTGATGCGTCGGAATCCGGCTTGCCGGATGCCGGGAGAACAGAAAAACCGCACGCATTGCGTGCGGTTTTTTTTCGTCGCAAGTTCGCCGAATTAGCTGAAAGTGTCAGTGAAACCCGCGCCTGTCATGGATTTGGAGGGATAATGCTGGCCCGCCGACACCATGCGGCGCAGTTGCGGGAGGTAGCATGAAATACCGGCCCCTGCGGCCACGCCGCGGGTTGCGCGGCTCGCGCGCGGTGATCCGGGCCCATCGCCCCTGGCGGAGCTGGCTGATGGGTGTCGCGGTGGTAGTGGCCCTGGCCATCGGCCTGGCCGTGTGGGCGTACGACGCCGGCCAGCGCATGCATCGCAGTCCGGACCTGGGCGGCGCCAACGAACAATTGCGCGGGCAGTTGCGGGCCGTCACCGCCGAACGCGACCGGCTGCGCGCGGGTGCCGATACCGTCGAGGCCGAACTGCGCATGGCGCGCGCTGCGCAGGAACGCCTGGCGGACCAGTTGAAGGCAGCGGAAGCGGAGGCCGCCCAGCTCAAGGAAGATCTGGGCTTCTTCGAGACGCTGCTGCCGGCCGCGGGCAATGCATCGGGCGATGCCGCCGGCGTGCACGTGCGCAGCTTCCGCGTGACGCGCGACGAAGTCCAGCCGCAGACGCTGCATTACCGGCTGCTGATCATGCAAGGCGGGTCGCGCGCCTTCGTGCCGCAGCCCGAATTCCAGGGCGACCTGGAGTTTACGATTTCGGCGGTGCGCGGCGGCAAGCCGCTCACCGTGTCGGCGCCGCAGCCGAACGGACCCCGCCTGCCGCAAGTGAGGTTCCAGCATTACCAACGGATCGAAGGCAACCTGGCGGTGCCGCAGGATGCCGAGATCCGCGCCGTCAGTGTGCGTATCGTCCAGAACGGACAGGTCCGCGCGACGCAATCCGCCACGCCCTGAAGCCGGGCAAGCATCAGGCATCAAGCATCAAGCATCAGGCAGCACGTAGCAGGCAGCAACCAGGAGAAAACAATATGTTCTCGAAGAAGAAAGGATTGTCGATCGATACGCTGATCGGGGTGGATTCCGTCATCGTGGGCGATGTGACCTTTGCCGGGGGATTGCGACTGGACGGCCGTGTACGCGGCAACGTGACCGGCGCCGAGGGCAAGCCCAGCATGCTCGTGCTGAGCGAGAAAGCCGTGATCGAGGGGGAGGTGCGGGTGGGCCACCTGATTCTGAACGGCAGCGTGACGGGCCCGGTGCACGCGGGCGAGTTGCTTGAGCTCCAGCCGAATGCGCGCGTCTATGGTGAGGTGCACTATGCGGCGCTGGAAATGCACCAGGGGGCAATTGTCGAAGGGCGGCTGGTGCCCCTTATCCAGGGCGAGCCGAAGGCGTTGCCCAACCTGACGGGCAACGGCGCGGCAGCCGCCGCCCCGCTGGTCGCCACGGCCGCAACCGAAACCGCCAACGACGCCGCCCGGCCGGCCGATGGGGCTGATGGGGCCGATGACGGTGCCGGCCCGCGCGAAGCGGCGGCCTGAACCTCCCGCCGGCCCCTGCAAGGCAGGGGTGCGGTGTGCCATAGCGAATGTTCGGTCTGGGCACGCCTGGCCGCCCGCCGCACCGCAGTGCCCCTTGAATCCGAGGGGTTTCGGCACGATCTTTCCGTAGCGCTTAGAATACGAGCGTATCTAACCAGGAGAACCCCCCATGAACGCAGTCGCAGAGGCACCCGTTACCGAGGACGTGCCGGCACCGTTCGTCTTTACCGACAGCGCGGCCGACAAGGTCAAGCAGCTGATCGAGGAAGAGGGCAACGCCGACCTGAAGCTGCGCGTTTTCGTGCAGGGCGGCGGTTGCTCCGGCTTCCAGTACGGCTTCACGTTCGATGAAGACGTCAATGAAGACGACACCACGATGATCAAGAACGGCGTCACGCTGTTGATCGACTCGATGAGCTACCAGTACCTGGTCGGCGCCGAGATCGACTACAAGGAAGACATCAACGGCGCTCAGTTCGTGATCAAGAACCCGAACGCCACCACCACTTGCGGTTGCGGCTCGTCGTTCTCGGTCTGATCGTCCGGTTCCGATCAGGCAGGCCAAAAAAAGCGCACTTCGGTGCGCTTTTTTTTATGGCTGCGACATGTGGGCGCCACTCTGCTTCCGCGTCAGCGTGGATACAACGCGCCCAGCACGCGCGGTCCGGCCGCGCCGGTGACGGTCGGCACGTTACCCGCGGCACGATGCACGCACTGACGTGCCAGCCACGCAAACGCGATCGCCTCGACCTGCGACACGGGCACCCCGAAGGCGTCGGTGGTTTGCACGGTGACGCCTGGCAGCGCCCGCGCCAGGCGGTCCATGATGTAGCCGTTGCGCGCGCCGCCGCCACAGACGATCAGGCGCCTGGCATCGCTGGCGTGCGCTCTGACGTCGCGCGCGATGGCCTCGGCTGTGAGGGCCGCGAGCGTGGCCTGCACGTCGGCCGGCGCCGGCACGCGCGCGCCGCTCGCGGCCAGGCCTTCCTGCAGCCAGCGCGGGTGGAACAGGTCGCGACCGGTGCTCTTGGGGGGCGGCAGGCGGAAATAGGGCTCGTCGAGGCAGCGTGCGAGCAGCGCATCATCGACCTGGCCGGTGGCGGCCCAGTGACCGTTGTCGTCGTATGGTACGCCGCGGTGCCGATGCACCCAGTCGTCGAGCAGCGCATTGCCGGGGCCGCAATCGAAGCCCGACACCGGCCGCCCGCTGCGGGCCGCGGGGAGGATGCTGATATTGGAGATGCCGCCGATATTGCAGACCACGCGGGTCTCGTCCGGCGCGCCGAACAGCGCCGCGTGCAGCGCCGGCACCAGCGGCGCGCCCTGGCCGCCGGCCGCGATGTCGCGACTGCGGAAATCGGCCACCACGTCGATGCCGGTCAGCTCGGTCAGCAGCGCCGGATGCTGGCTCTGGCGCGTGTAGCCGATGCCGTCGTACTGGCCCGGGCGATGCCGGATGGTCTGGCCGTGCGCACCGATGGCGGCGACGCCGGACGCGCCCACCTCGGCCATCCGCAGGAGCGTGGCCACGCAGTCCGCATACACGCGCGCCAGCGCATTGGCGGCCATGGCCTCGCGATGGATTTCGTCGTCGCCGGGTTGCTGGAGCGCGCCGAACGCTTCGCGCAGTTCGGCAGGGAAAGGCTGATGGGCCGCGGCCAGGACCACCGGCCGCGCACCCGACAGGTCGACCAGGACGCCGTCCGCGCCGTCCATGCTGGTACCGGACATCAGTCCGATATAGCGTTGCAGGTCGTGCGCGGCGGACGGTGCGGTCATATGGTCAGTTGGCGGCGGTCAGGACGTTGTAAGTGCGCAGCGCGTTGATGCGGCTGAGCATGCCGCTGGTGTAGCTCAGGAATTCCTGGCGCGCCTTGCCGGTCAGGGCGGGGGCTTCCATCAGCGTGATCGACAGCGGATTCTGCGGCACGTCGTTGAAACGGAATTCGTAGTGCAGGTGCGGCCCGGTCGCCCAGCCGGTCTGCCCGACGTAGCCGATGACCTCGCCCTGTGTCACGTGCTGGCCCTGGCGCAGGTTGGCAAAGCGCGACAGGTGGGCGTAGTAGGTCGAATAGTGGCCGGCATGCTCGAGCACGACAATATTGCCGTACCCGTTCTGCTGGCCGACGAACTCGACGGTGCCGTCGCCGGTGGCGAACACCCTGGTTCCGCTCGGCGCGGCAAAGTCTACGCCCTTGTGCTGGGCCCACTGGTGATGGAGCGGGTGATCGCGGCCGCCGAAACCGGACGATACGCGCGAGAACTCGACCGGCGAACGCAGGAACGGCCGCTTCATGCTGCGCCCGTCGAACGTGTAGTATGCGCCGCGGCCGCCTTCCGGCGCAAACCACAGCGCCTGGTGCAGGGCATTGCGGTTGATCAGCTCGACCGCGATCACGCGCCCATTGCGCACGAAGCTGCCGTCGCGGAAACCGGCTTCATAGATGATGCGGAAGCGGTCGCCGCTGGCAATATCGTGGTGGAAGTCGATCACGCCCGAGAAGATCGAGATCATCTGCGCGACGATCTCGTCGGGCACGTAGGCGGCGTCCATGGCCTTGAAGAAGCCACCGCTGCCGATGGCGCCCGACGCCATTTCGTAGCGCACATCGTTGGCGACCGTGTTGACGCGTGCCTTGTAGGTGAAATCGGCACCTTCCCGGGCCACGCGCTCGATCACGAGCTCGCGCGAGGTGGCGGCATCGCCGCCGAGATTGGCCTGCAGCGAAACCAGCAGGTTGCTGTCGTCGACCTCGGCCTGCACACCCTGGCCCGGGTCCAGATCGAACAGCGCGCGTGCGGTACGGTTCTTCAGGATGAACGCCTGCGCATCGGGATCTTCCACGCCCATGCGGCGCAGCAGCGAGGCGATGGTATCGCCGCGCTGCATATGTTCCTGGCGGATATAGACACCGGTATCGGCGTCGGTCAGCTGCGCCAGTTGCTCACGCAGGTCCGGCAGGCGCAGCGACTGCTGCACGCGCGGCGCATCGGGATCGTCATAGGCATTGCGGGGGGCAACGCCCATCGCCGCGGCCATGCCGAGGGTGAACACGGTACCCACGGAAGCAGTCAGCTGCTTGCGCCGGCGGGCGTGCAAAGGGTTGGTGGGGTCGACGAGCACCACCAGCTCGCGCGCGAAAACTTCGCGGAGTCTGGACCACATCACGTAAAATTCAGCCTTGGTTCGGGCACGCGTCCGCAACGATGTGTGTCGTCTGCCTTCCTCCCCCGAGGTGCGGCGCGGCCATGTTTCTGTCTGGTCTATGTGTGTCCGCCATTAGAATTGGCGGATGTTGCGGCTGTCCTGCGGCGGTTGCCGGGGTCCTTCGATCCAGGGATCTTGTAGGACCCAGCCTGACTGGCAATGACAGCGAAAGCGCGGATTATACCTAGAATCCGCCCGCTTGTCAGCGCGGATTTTCCATGTATTTCAACGACTTACGTCATGACTGATGTCCCCCCGGCCAACGCGGCCAAATATCCCCTGACGCCGTCGGTGATGCACGCGCTGGAAGTGTCCAAGCGCGGCTGCGACGAGCTGCTGATCGAGGCCGAATGGCTGCAGAAGCTGGCCCGCAGCGAAGCCACGGGCGTGCCGCTGCGTATCAAGCTCGGGCTCGATCCCACCGCGCCGGACATCCACCTCGGCCATACCGTGGTCCTCAACAAGCTGCGCCAGCTGCAGGACCTCGGCCATCAGGTGATCTTCCTGATCGGCGACTTCACCTCCACCATCGGCGATCCGTCGGGCCGCAACAGCACGCGGCCGCCGCTTACGCGCGAGCAGATCGAGGCCAACGCCCAGACCTACTATCGCCAGGCCAGCCTCGTGCTGGACCCGGACAAGACCGAGATCCGCTACAACAGCGAGTGGTGCGATCCCCTCGGGGCGCGCGGCATGATTCAGCTGGCGGCCAAATACACGGTGGCCCGCATGATGGAGCGCGACGACTTCACCAAACGATTCCGGTCTGGGATTCCGATTTCGGTCCATGAGTTCCTTTATCCGTTGATGCAGGGCTACGACTCGGTCGCGCTCAAGGCCGATATCGAGCTCGGCGGCACCGACCAGAAGTTCAACCTGCTGGTCGGGCGCGAACTGCAGAAGGAGTACGGCCAGGAGCCGCAATGCATCCTGACCATGCCGCTGCTGGTAGGCCTCGACGGCGTGGAGAAGATGTCGAAGTCCAAGAACAACTACATCGGCGTGACCGAGGCGCCGAACGACATGTTCGGCAAGCTGATGAGCATCTCGGACGAACTGATGTGGCAGTACTACACGCTGCTGTCGTTCCGGCCGATGAGCGAGATCGACCTGATGAAGCAGGAGATCGCGCTGGGCCGCAATCCGCGCGACTGCAAGGTGGCGCTGGCGCAGGAGATCGTCACGCGCTTTCACAGCGCCGCCGACGCCGAGCGTGCGCTGGAGGACTTCAACCATCGCGCGCGCGGCGGCATTCCGGATGACATCCCGAGCGTGCAGCTCGAGGGCGCACCGCTTGGCATCGCGCAGCTGCTCAAGCAGGCCAACCTGGTGCCCTCGACGTCCGAGGCCAATCGCAATATCGAGCAGGGCGGCGTGCGTATCGACGGCACGGCGGTCACCGACAAGTCCACCAAGGTGGCGGCCGGCACCTATGTGGTGCAGGTGGGCAAGCGCCGTTTTGCGCGCGTGACGCTGGCATGATCGCATTGATCCAGCGCGTCTCGCAGGCGCGCGTCACCGTCGGCGACCGGATCACCGGCGAAATCGGCCCGGGCCTGCTCGCGCTGGTCTGTGCCGAACGCGGCGATGGCGAGAGCCAGGCCGAGCGACTGCTCGCCAAGCTCCTGTCATACCGCGTGTTCGCGGACGCCGACGGCAGGATGAACCTGCCCGTGCAGAACGTCGACGGGCACGGCACCGCCGGCGGGCTGCTGGTGGTCTCGCAGTTCACGCTGGCGGCCGATACCAACAGCGGCACGCGGCCAAGCTTTACGCCGGCGGCCTCGCCCGAGGACGGCCGCCGCCTGTACGATCATTTCGTTGCGCGCGCCCGTGCCGCCCACCCGTCGGTGCAGACCGGCGAGTTCGGCGCGATGATGCAGGTCAGCCTGGTCAACGACGGTCCCGTCACGTTCTGGCTGCGTGTGCCACCTGCCAGCGCGGCATGACCCTCAGCAGGAGCCATCGATGAAACTCTGGAGCAAGGATTTCGCGAACGACACGCCGATTCCGGGCGAGTTCGCCTTCCAGGTGCCCGATGCGGGCAGCCATGTCGCGCTGTCGGCGAACCGCAATCCGGGTTTGCATTGGGACGAGGTGCCGGCCGGTACGCGCTCGTTTGCGCTGCTGTGCCGCGATCCCGACATGCCTGCGCTGGCAGCGATGGCGCCGGCGGGAGACGAGGGCCGGCCCCTGGCGGCATCGCTGCCGCGCGCCACGTTCTATCACTGGGTGCTTGTCGATATTCCACCGGGCCTTGACACGATTTCCGCAGGCACGCACAGCGACGGCGTGATCGCGCGCGGCAAGCCGGGCCCCGAGGCCCTGGTCGGCACCGCCACCGCGGGTGGCCTGCGCCATGGCCTCAACGACCTGACGGCGTGGTTGGCCAACGATCCCGACATGTGCGGCGACTACTTCGGCTACGACGGCCCATGCCCGCCTTGGAACGACACCGTGGTCCACCGCTACGAATTCACGGTATATGCACTCGACCTCGACCGTTTGCCGGTCGAGGGCAACTTCACGGGCGCGCAGGTATTGGCCGCGATGCAGGGCCATGTGCTGGCGCAGGCCAGTTATACCGGCACCTACACCCTCAACCCCGATCTGATCCGCTAAACTCCGGCACCCCAGCAGACGCCCCAAGGAACCGACCGGCATGTCGCAAATCCCCGGCCCGCACTCGATGGCCTATACCCACCTGATCGTGATCCGTCACGGCGAAACCGCCTGGAATCGCGAGCGGCGCCTGCAGGGCCAGCTCGATGTGCCGCTGAACGATACCGGCCGCGCGCAGGCGCGTGCCCTGGCCACGGCGCTCACGGGCGAGCCGATCGACGCGATCTATGCGAGCGACCTGGGCCGCGCGCTCGAGACGGCGGCCCCGCTGGCCGAGGCGCTCGGCCTCGCGGTCCGTCCCGAGCGGGATCTGCGCGAGCGCTGCTACGGCGATCTTCAGGGCATGACCTATGCCGAGGTGGCCGAACAGCGGCCCGAGGATTTTGCGCGCTGGCAGGCGCGCGTGCCCGACTACGCGCCGCGCGGCGGCGAGTCGCTGCTGACCTTCCAGGAGCGCACGGTCGAGATCGCGCTGTCGTTATCGCGGCGCCATCCGGGCGAGCGCATCGCCCTGGTGGCGCACGGCGGCGTGCTCGACTGCCTCTACCGCGAAGCCACCGGTATGACGCTCGAGGCGCCACGCCAGCATGAGTTGCTCAATGCCAGCGTCAACCGCCTGCGCAGCGACAGCACCCATCTGACGCTATTGCAGTGGGCCGATGTGAATCACCTCTCCGCACTGGCCCTCGACGAGGTCGACAAGCGCGTGCCCTGAGTACCGGCCCGTGTCAGACGCGCAGCCGGAACGGGGTGAAATTGGTGTGCCGGTCGAACCAGTCCTCGTTCTCGGCGCGCTTGAGAAAGCCGACCACCTTGTAGGTGACGGGGGTCATCACGACTTCCCAGCCGGTCTTCAGCACATACTGCGCCACCGCGACCTGCACCACCTTCTCCAGCGGCCAGATGCCGTAGAACGCGATCACGTAGAACAGTGACGAGTCGACCAGCTCGCCCGCCAGCGTCGAGCCGATGGTGCGTGTCCACAGCCAGCGTCCGCCGCTCCACAGCTTCATCTTGGCCAGCACGTAGCTGTTGGCGAAGCTGCCGCAGCAGAACGCGACAAGCGAGCCGAGCGCGATGCGCCAGGTATTGCCGAACACATCCTGCAGACTCTTCTGGTAGTCGGCCATGAACGGCGCCACCGGCATTGCCAGCACCACGAAGCTCATGAAACTGGCAAAGGCGAGCGCGGCAAAACCGGCCCATACCACGCGCCGGTCGCGGCCGTAGCCGTACACCTCGGTCAGGATGTCGCCGAAGATGTAGGAGATGGGAAAGAACAGCACGCCGGCGCCGAAGGTTACCGGACCCAGTACCGGCAGGGTGACCTGGGCTGCCTTGGCGGCGCCGATCAGGTTGGAGCAGAGCAGGACCGTGACGAACGCGACCATGACAAGGTCGTAGTAGCGATAGACCCGGCCCGTGGATGCAGCGGGAGCGGGCACGGGGTGGGTGGCGCTGTCCGTGGCCGGTGGGGTGGTGACCGGGGTGGTGACGGGGGTGGTGACAGAGGGGGCGACTCGGGAGGCAACTTCGGGGGCGGGCATTTCGCGGTTCCGGTCGGGGCGACGTTCGCGCGATTATGCCAGCGGGCGGGCGACGGTGCCGGCGGCGGAAAAAGGGGGGGGATGCCGGGACAGGGCAAAGCCCTGCGCGCGCACACGCGCAGGGTGCCGAAGGCGAATCAGAGCTGGAGCTTGCTGATCTTCGAGCCGTCCAGCGAGGCGTCGAACATCAGGCCGGCATTGGTTTGCACGAACGCGATCACCGGCTGCTGCGCCGTCACCGTATCGAGCTTGCCGTTTGCACCGACCTTGGCGAGCGCGACGCTGGCGTCGGCGCCAACGGTCCAGCCGCTGCTCTGCACAAACTTGTTGTATGCCTCGGGCGTCATGAACATGATGATGACCGCTTTGGACTGGCCACCCGCGGTGAGTCCGAACGAGCCCGAGATGGTGCGGTAATAGCCGACCGTCGCGCCCTTGGAGCGCAACGCGCCATCGCCGTATTCGCCGCCGATCACCAGCCCGCCGGACAGCACGCGCGGAAAGACCAGCATGCCCTGCGCGCGCGAGGCGAGTTCCCGTGCGCCGTCCACCGAGCCATAAAGCCGGTTGAGCGCGCCATCCACGCCGGCATCGATCTCCTGCCGCCTGGCCGCGGCGTCCGAGGGCGTACTGGTTCCCGTGGTGGTGCAGCCCGCGGCGAACGCGGTAGCAACCACGAGGCCCGACCCGGCGACGCGGGTCACGAAATGACGTCGATTCATGGATGACCTCCAGAGCAAACTGCCGATGGGACCGCTCAACCTGCCGAGGGTGACTGCACCGTGATGGATACCACCTCACGGAAAACGATCCTGGCCATCTGCCCGCGCTTGATGCCCGTCAGGTCGATGGCCGGATCCTCGACCTTGACCGTGCGCAGCGTCTCGCGCGGGCCGCGGAATGTGACGGTGCGCCGGCTGGTATCGACCTTGGTGATCTCGGCCGTCACAGTGGTGGTGATCTCGCGCATGATGCCGGGCTTGGCGCCTTCGGCCGCGCGCGAGGTGCGCTCGACCTGTTCCATCATGGCCACATCCTTGCTGCCCACCGGGTCCAGGCTGGCCACGATGGCAGCCTCGCGCTTGAGAGTGACGATGTCGCCCTTGCGGATATTGCCGAAGTTGCGTGCTTCGTCGCCGGCGACCAGCTCGACCAGATTGCCGCGCGGGCCCTGCACGAGCACCGCTTTCGACTGGGGATCGATCTCCACGACCTTGCCGCTGACTACTGCCTCTTCGGCGATACCCACCGGCGGCTTGGCTGCCTGTGCGGAAACGGTGCCGGCCGTCGCCGCGAGCAGGATGATGAGCGAAAGACGGCAGGCAAGGCGGGAAGTGACGATCATGGCGTTATCGGCGCGCTGGGCGCGGTCATGGAAACGATGCAGCCATTGTGGACAAGTGGTCAGGGACCGGCAATCCACTTCGAAAAAATTTGGAGGGGCGGTTGAAAACGTTTAATTGACGCGCCTGCGCGCAAGTGTTGCGGCACGCGGGGGGAGTTCGGGGCGGTCACGGATGTGCCCCGACGCGCAGGCGTCAGGGCGCAGCGGAGTGGCGGGTCAGGAAGCGTCGAAGAGGCCGCCGTCGTTGCCGTCCTGCGGCGAGGCGAGGCCAAAGTGGCGATAGGCCGAGGCGGTGGCGACGCGGCCGCGCGGCGTGCGTTGCAAAAAGCCTTGCTGGATCAGGTAGGGCTCCAGCACATCTTCGATGGTGTCGCGCTCCTCGCCGATGGCGGCGGCCAGGTTGTCGATCCCCACCGGGCCCCCGCCGAACTTGTGCAGCACGGCCTCCAGCAGCTTGCGGTCCATCAGGTCGAAGCCGGCGCGGTCGACGTCGAGCATCGCCAGCGCCGCATCGGCGATCTCGCGCGTAATGGTGCCGTCGCTCTTGACCTCGGCGTAGTCGCGCACGCGCCGCAGCAGGCGGTTGGCGATACGCGGTGTGCCGCGCGCGCGGCGCGCAATCTCGAGCGCGCCCTGCGGCTCGATGCGGGCGCCGAGCAGTTGCGACGAACGCGTGACGATGCGCGCGAGCTCCTCGGCGGTATAGAACTCCAGCCGCGCCACGATGCCGAAGCGGTCGCGCAGCGGATTGGTCAGCATACCGGCGCGCGTGGTCGCCCCTACCAGCGTGAATGGCTGCAGGTCGAGCTTGACCGAACGCGCGGCCGGACCCTCGCCGATCATGATGTCGATCTGGTAGTCCTCGAGCGCGGGGTACAGGATTTCCTCGACGACCGGCGACAGCCGGTGGATCTCGTCGATAAAGAGAACGTCGTTGGCTTCGAGGTTGGTCAGCAGCGCGGCGAGGTCGCCGGGCCGCTCGAGCACCGGCCCCGAGGTCTGGCGCAGGTTCACGCCCATTTCCCGCGCGATGATATGAGCCAGCGTGGTCTTGCCGAGGCCCGGCGGGCCGAACAGCAGCACGTGGTCGAGCGCCTCGCGGCGCTTGCGTGCCGCATGCATGAAGATATCGAGCTGGCCGCGGACCTTTTCCTGGCCGACATATTCGTCGAGCAGCTTCGGCCGCAGCGCGCGCTCGAACGCTTCCTCCTGGGTGGAGGCGGCGGTGGCGGCGATCACGCGCTCGGGGGCGCCATCGGGATGGCGGGCGGCGCCGGTCAGCTTGTCGGTTTCGATCATGAGGCGGTCTGGAGCGGGTTGGCCGTCATTCTACGCCTCAGCCCTTCGAGAGCGCCTTCAGCGCCTGCTTGATCCCGTCGGAGACGCCCGTGCCGGCCGGTACCTGCTTGATGGCGAGGCTGGCTTCCTTCTCGGAATAGCCAAGCGCCAGCAGCGCATTGAGGATATCGACGGCCGTATCGGCCACCGGGGTGGCGCCCGGCGCGTGACCGAGCTCGGCACCGAGCTTGCCCTTGAGTTCCAGCAGCAGCCGCTCGGCCGTCTTCTTGCCGATGCCGGGAATGCGCGTCAGCCGTCCGGCTTCCTGCAGCGTGATGGCCTGGGCCAGTTCCGCAACCGACAGCCCCGACAGCACGGCCAGCGCCATGCGCGCGCCGATGCCGCTAATCTTGATCAACTCGCGAAAGGTATTGCGTTCGGCCGCGGTACCAAAGCCGTAGAGCAGGTGCGCGTCCTCGCGCACGATCAGTTGCGTCAGCAGCGTGACCGGTTGTCCCACGGCAGGCAGGTTGTAGAACGTGCTCATCGGCACATCGACCTCGTAGCCGACGCCGTGACAGTCGACCAGCAGGTGCGGGGGATGCTTCTCGATCAGGGTGCCGGCAATGCGTCCGATCATGATGGCGGAAATCTCCAGGTATCAGGGGGCGGGCTGGTCGACCGCGCGGCGGCCCAGTGCGGGGTCGTCGGTAAAGATGCCGTCGACGCCGGCTGCCAGGTAGGCGTCAACCTCGCGCACCATGCCGGCAGGGTTGCGCGTGGACGCATCGCCGGCTGCCTGCAGCGCTTTGGGCAGGAAACTGTTTTCGGGCCGGAACGTGTACGGATGCACGACGAGGCCGGCGGCATGGGCATTGCGCACCAGCGCGGTGGGCTCGCCGAGCCGGCCCTGTGCGTCGCGGGGGATCACCAGGCTCTTCTCGGGGCCGATGCCGTTGGCGTACGTCGCTACCTCGCGCAGGCCGAGCGGGGTCAGCATGTCCGCATAGGTGCGCGTATCGCCGGCGAGCCGCCAGTCCGCGGGACGATGGCTGCCGCCCGCGATCAGCTGCGTGATGCGCACGTTGGGCATGGTGTTGCCCAGCAGCCGGCGCATGGTGCGCAGCGCGCCTGGCTCGAACGATTGCACATAGACCGGCGCGCCGCGCGCGTAGGCGCTGGCTTGCAGGGCGGCGGCGAGTTTCTCTTCGAGCGGCAGGCCGATGCCACGGAAGTAGCTCGGATGCTTCAGCTCGGGATAGAGGCCGACCGGCCGCCCGCGCTTCTGTGCGGCCTGGGCGGCCAGCGCGAGGATCTCGTCGAAGGTGGCGATCTCGAACTGGCCGTCATAGCGCGTATTGGCGGCGCGCAGCCGCGGAATGCGCTCGCGTGCGCGCAGGGTCTTCAGCTCGGCGAGCGTGAAGTCCTCGGTGAACCACCCGGTCAGCCGCTCGCCATCGACCACCTTGATGCGCCGGCGGTCGGCAAACTGCGGCAGCGTGGCGACATTGGTCGTGGTGCTGATGTCGTTCTCGTGGCGCGCCACCAGCACGCCGTCCTTGGTCGGGACGAGATCGGGCTCGATAAAATCGGCGCCATCCTCGATGGCCTTGGCATAGGACGCCAGCGTGTGTTCCGGCCGTAGCGCGGGAGCGCCGCGGTGGCCAATCACGAGCGCCTTCCGCACCGGCGCGGGCGGTGGCGTGGGCGCGCTCGGGGCGGGGGCCGGCGCAGGCGTGGTGCAGGCCGCCAGCGCGATAACGGCTACGCCGGCGAGCCAGCGTAGCGCGCCGCGGCGCGGGGCGATGGGGTGGATGGCGATGGGGTGGACGGCGATGGGGTGGATGGCGATGCGGCGCAGGGCCGGGCGTTGGGCAAAGGGACGCATGGGCGCTTACCCGACCAGACGGCCGCGCCGCACGCGCAGGCCCTTGCGCACGAGTTCGGGGGCGAGGCCCGAGAGCGCATTGAGCGTATCGCCGCCATTCGCATGGCAGATCGCCACGCCGAGCGCATCGGCCGCGTCGGAACTTGGCCGGCCCGACAATGCCAGCAGTCTCGTCACCATTTCCTGTACCTGCTCCTTGTTGGCGCGACCATAGCCCACCACGGCCACCTTGAGCTGGAGCGCCGTGTATTCGAATACGGGCAGGCCATGCCCCACGAGCCCGCAGATGGCGGCGCCGCGTGCCTGGCCAAGCAACAGCGTCGACTGGGGATTGACGTTGACGAAGACCTTCTCGATGGCCGCGCAGTCGGGGGCATAGGCCCGCGCCACCTCGCTGATACCGTCGTACAGGGTCTTGAGCCGCTCGGGCAGGCCCGATTCGCCGTCGCTCTTGATGGTTCCCGATGCCACGTAGGCGAGCCGGGTGCCATGCTTCTCGATCACGCCGAAGCCGGTGGTGCGGAGGCCGGGATCGATGCCTAGGATACGCATGGGCTGGGTGGCATGGGGATGGGGTGGGATGGGAAAGCCGAATGGCGGTAGTTTAACCGCTTGCCTTCCCATCCGCGCCGCCGCGTGCGCGGCGGGATGATGCGGGGGTGGCGCTCGCACCCAGGGTCGCGCCCGGGCTTGTCGCGGCGCCGCGCCCGCCTCGCATCCGCCGGGCGCAGCGCGATATCAGCGCCGGGTCAACTCAATGACGGAAATGCCGCGCGCCGGTCAGCACCATGGCGACATTGCGCTCGTCGGCGGCCGCGATCACTTCGTCGTCGCGTACCGAACCGCCCGGCTGGATCACGCAGGTCGCGCCCGCATCGACCACCACGTCGAGGCCGTCGCGGAACGGGAAGAACGCGTCCGACGCCACCGCCGATCCGGCCAGGGTCAGGCCGGCATTCTGGGCCTTGATGCTGGCGATACGCGCCGAGTCGACACGGCTCATCTGGCCCGCGCCCACGCCGAGCGTCATGCCGCCGCCGCAGAACACGATGGCGTTCGACTTGACGAACTTGGCCACGCGCCACGCGAACATCAGGTCGTCCATCTCCTTCGGCGTCGGATGACGACGCGTGACCACGCGCAGCTCGGACGGCTGCACGTTGCGCGCATCGGGACTCTGCACCAGCAGGCCGCCGCCCACGCGCTTGAGGTCGTACTGGTTCACGCCCTTGCCGAGCGGAATTTCCAGCAGACGCACATTCTGCTTGGCCGCGAACACGTTGCGCGCGGCGGTGCTGAACGACGGCGCGATCAGCACTTCCACGAACTGCCTGGCAACCGCCTGCGCGGCCGCTTCGTCGAGCTCGACGTTGAACGCGATGATGCCGCCGAAGGCCGAGGTCGAGTCGGTCTTGAACGCCTTGTCATAGGCCTCCAGCGCGTTCACGCCCAGCGCCACGCCGCACGGGTTGGCGTGCTTGATGATGACGCAGGCCGCGCCGGCGGACGCGTCGAACGACTTCACGCACTCCCACGCCGCATCGGCGTCGGCGATGTTGTTGTACGACAGTTCCTTGCCCTGCAGCTGGACGTAATTGGCCAGCGCGCCGTCGATGACCTTGAGGTCGCGGTAGAACGCGGCCGACTGGTGCGGATTTTCGCCGTAGCGCATTTCCTGCACTTTCTCGAAGGCGAGGTTGAGCGTCTGCGGGTAGGCGCTGCGACCGGCGTGCGTCTTGTCGCTACCGAGGCTGGTCAGGTAGTTGGTGATGGCGCCATCGTATTGCGCGGTGTGCGCAAAGACCTTGGTGGCCAGGCGGAAGTTGGTGTCGTAGCCCACCTGGTTGCCGTTGGCGCGCATTTCGTCGAGCACGGGCGCATAGTCGGCCGGATCGACGATCACGGTCACATCGCGGTGGTTCTTGGCCGCCGAGCGCAGCATGGTCGGGCCGCCGATGTCGATGTTCTCGATCGCGTCCGGCAGCGTGCAGTCGTCCTTGGCCACGGTCTGCTGGAACGGGTAGAGATTCACCACCAGCAGGTCGATGGTCGGAATGTCGTGCTTCGCCAGCGCGGCCATGTGCTCGGGCAGATCGCGACGCGCGAGAATGCCGCCGTGCACCTTGGGGTGCAGCGTCTTCACGCGCCCGTCGAGCATTTCCGGAAAGCCGGTGTAGTCGGCTACCTCGGTGACGGGCAGGCCGGCATCGGCCAGCAGCTTGGCGGTGCCGCCGGTGGAAAGCAGCACCACGCCGAGCGCGTTCAGTTCGCGCGCGAAGTCGACGATGCCGGTCTTGTCGGATACGGAGAGAAGGGCTTGCTTGATCATGGCTGGGGGGAACGCTTCAATTCAAAGTAAACCGTGTTGCTGCAGCTTCTTGCGCAGCGTGTTGCGATTGATGCCGAGATAGGCGGCGGCCAGCGACTGGTTGCGCTCGGCGCGCACCATCACGGCTTCCAGCAGCGGACGCTCGACGGCCTCCAGCACCATGTTGTACATGTTCGACGGCTCTTCGCCGTCGAGGTCGCGAAAGTAGGTATCCAGGCTGTCCCGGATGCATTGGTCGATGGCGTTGCGGCTCATGCGGCAAGCAATTCCCGTTTCTTGTTGTTGTCGAAGTCTTCTTGTCTGTCCTCGCCGGCGGCTCCGCCGGGCTCTTCCACATAGACCAGGCGATCCGAGATCAGCGCCTGTTCATCGAAGAAGGCATTGACGGCCTCGAGCTGCGCGTCGGTCGATTCCAGCGTATTCATGCGATGCCGGAACAGGTTGGCACCCTTGAGGCCGCGCGTGTACCAGGCGATATGCTTGCGCGCGGTGCGCACGCCCGTGAATTCGCCGTAAAACGCGTAGTGGTCCGCCAGATGGTGGTTCATGATGGCGCGGATCTCCGCCACCTCGGGCGAGGGCAGCAGCTCGCCGGTGGCGAGAAAATGCTCGATCTCGCGGAACAGCCACGGCCGTCCTTGCGCCGCGCGGCCGATCATGATGGCATCGGCGCCGGTCACGGTCAGCACGTGGCGCGCCTTGTGTGGCGAAGTGATATCGCCATTGGCCACCACCGGAATCCGCACCGCCGCCTTGACCGCGGCGATGGTGTCGTACTCGGCTTCCCCGTGATAGAGATCGGCGCGCGTGCGGCCGTGCACGGTCAGCATGCTGATGCCGGCGTCTTCGGCGATACGCGCCACACGCAACGCATTGCGGTGCTCGCGGTCCCAGCCGGTGCGGATCTTGAGCGTCACGGGCACGCGCTGGCCCACCGCGCCGACCACGGCCTCGACGATGCGCGCGACCAGCGGTTCGTTCTGGAGCAGGGCGGAGCCGGCCGCCACATTGCAGACCTTCTTGGCGGGGCAGCCCATGTTGATGTCGATGATCTGCGCGCCGCGATCGACGTTGTAGCGCGCGGCCTCGGCCATCATGGCGGGCTCGGCACCCGCGATCTGCACCGCGATGGGCTCGACCTCGCCGGCATGGTTGGCGCGGCGCATGGTCTTCTCGCTCTTCCACAACTGCGCGTTGGACGCCACCATCTCCGAGACGGCATAGCCGGCGCCGAGCTGCTTGCACAACTGGCGGAACGGCCGGTCGGTCACACCCGCCATGGGCGCGACAAACAGGTTGTTACGGAGACGATGCGGGCCGATTTGCACGATAGGTTGCGAGGCGACGGATCCGGTCGCGGTCGGGAAGTGTTGGAAAGTCGTCCGGCACACAACGCGTCCGGACAACGGCATTCGCCCGGAAAGTCGGCGCACTGGACGGGCACACCATGCAGGCGCGCCTCCATGCCGGAGGGTGGTCCGGTGGAGGTGGGTTTGCAGGCGAGAGGGCGCGATTTTACCGCCAAACCGGGGCGGCTGCTCAAGAATTGAGCAAATATCGTCGATCGGCGCGGCGGCGCTGCCCGCCGCCGCAACAATGGCCCGGAGTGCGGCCGGACCCTTGCCGGAATGACGGGCCGATCAGCGCCGCACGCCGTACATCATCTGCCGTGCCAGCGCGTGCTTGAGCGGCGCGGTGCATGACAGTGCCGCCAGCGCGGCCCCGCGCGCATGCGCGGCCAGCGGGCCACCCACGCCGAACACGCGCGGCAGCAGATCGGTCACGCCAATGGTCACGGCGCGGTCCACGCGGTGCCGCGCGGCAAACGCTTCCAGCGCCTGCGGCGTGCAGCCGGCACGCAACGAGTCGGCCAGCGCGAAGGCATCGCGCAGACCGAGGTTGAGGCCCTGTCCGGCCACCGGGTGCAGGGTTTGCGCGGCGTTGCCGACTGCCGCGACACGTCCGTCCACGGTCACCGGCGCGGCGTTAAGCCCGAGCGGATAGGCATGGCGCTTGCCGTGCAGCGCGAACGTGCCGAGCCGCGTGCCAAAGGCTTCGCCGAGCTCCCGCACGAACTGCGCTTCCGGCAGTGCGAGCCGGCGCGTGGCCGCGTCGGGGGGGCAGCACCACACCAGCGCGTAGCCGGAGGTGCCGTGATCCTCGTGTGGCAGCAGCGCGAGCGGGCCCTCCTCGGTAAAGCGTTCCCACGCCCAGCCCGGGAGCGGCCGCGATGCCGTGACGTGGCCGATGATCGCGGTCTGGCTGTAGTCGCGCCGGCGGCCCTGCGCGGCGGCGTGCCGGTGCCGACGCACCTGCTGGTGGAACAGGCCGCCCTCGGCCTGCACCACGATGCGCGCGGAGAAGGCCACCGGCAGGCCTTCGTGGTCGCCGTGCGAGGTGCCGGTCAGGCGTACCGCGGTGCGGTCGGCATGGGCGGCATGCGCCGGGTGTGCGGTGTGTGCCCGCTGTCCGCTCCCCGCGGCCCGATCGCTGGGCGCGCGCTCCTGCATCACGTCGTCGATACGGGTTTCGAAGACGCGTTCCAGCCGGCCCGGGGCAGCCTCCGCCGCGCGGCCCACGGCGCGCTCCAGCGCCTGGCACAGGTCGCCATAGCGCACCACATAGCCAAGCGCCGGCACACCGTAGTCATCGTGGTGGAGCTTGACGTGGCCGAAGCGGCCGCGCTGCGAGACGTGGATATGTTCGATCGGCTGCATCGGCACCGGCCAGGCCCCGATCTGCTCGAGCAGTTGCCGGCTGCCGTGCGACAGGGCGATGGCGCGCGGATCGCGCGCGGCGCGCGCGGGCGTGGCTGCGTCGATCAGCGTCAGCCGCCATGCGGTGGTACGCAGCAGCCGCGCCGCCAGCGCCAGGCCCACCGGCCCGCCGCCGACGATGACGATATCGCGCGGCTCGGCCCCCTCGGGCGCGCCGGGCACCGCCGGCGCCGCGGGCGTCATGGACCGGTCAGGCATGGCCGCCGCGCTCGCTGTGGTCGGTTCCATGTTCTGCTCCATGGCTGTCGGGCGTGGCAGGTGTCTCGCCGACGTTGCGCGACGCGTCGCCGCGCTTCCAGAGATTTGCGTCCGTGCGGGAGCGGCCGGCCGCGGCGTCGCGCAGCGCGTTATCGAGCTTCTGCTGATTGAAGCCCGGCAGCGTCCGCAGGTGCGCGACCAGCGCGTCGTGATTGGCGGCATCGAGCGGCACCACGCAGCCCTGCTTGCTGCCGGTATCGCCGGCCAGGATCAACCATGCGGTCCCGGCCCACGGTGCACGGTCGGAGACGCGCACGACTACGCGTTCGAGCGCGTCCCAGGCGATTTCCTCGCGCTGCCCGTCGGGCCGGTGCACCACGGCGCGGTCGTCGTAGAGATTGATGACGAACGGATCGCCGGTACTGGCGCGGCGCGCCGTAACGGGGGCACGGTCGCCCGCGTGGTCGTGAGCCTGGCCGCCCGGCTGGGCGGAGGGAAACAGTTTGCGCAACCAGCCGATCATCGTGCGCCCCCCGTGGCGTTGTCGCGCATGATGGCCTCGATCTCGTCGGCCTTGACTGGCACACCGCGGGTCAGCAGTTCGCAGTCGCCGGCGGTCACCACCGCGTCGTCCTCGATGCGGATGCCAATATGCCAGTAGCGCTCGGGCACATCCTCGGCCGGCCGCACATAGAGGCCCGGCTCCACGGTGACCACCATGCCCGGCGCCAGCGGTCGCCACGGGCGCTCGCCGTCGTGCTCGGCCGGGGGCGGGCCCGGCACCCGGTACTCGCCCACATCGTGCACGTCCATGCCGAGCCAGTGGCCGGTGCGGTGCATGTAGAAGCGACGATAGCTGCCGCTGGCAAGCACGTCGTCGAGCGTGCCTTCCTTGTTGCGGTCGAGCAGGCCGGTATCGAGCATGCCCTGGGCAAGCACGCGCACGGCGGCGTCATGCGGCACGTTGTAGGGTACGCCGGCACGCGTCTGCGCAATGGCGGCATCCTGCGCCGCCAGCACGAGGTCGTAGAGTTCGCGTTGCGCGGGCGAGAAACGGCCCGAGACCGGGAACGTACGCGTGATGTCGGAGGCGTAGCCATCGAGTTCGCAGCCGGCATCGATCAGGCACAGGTCGCCGTTGCGCAGTTCCGCCGGGCCGGCGCGATAGTGCAGCACGCACGCATTGGCGCCGGTCGCGACGATCGAGTTGTACGCCACGCTCTGCGCGCCATGGCGGCGGAATTCGTACAGCAGCTCGGCCTCGAGATGGTATTCGCGCAGGCCTTCGCGCGAGGCGCGCATGGCGCGTACGTGCGCCTGCGCCGAAATCTCCGCCGCGCGCCGCATGATGGCCACCTCGCCGGCATCCTTGAACAGGCGCATTTCGTCGAGCCAGGTGCGTACGTCCAGCGCAACCGAGGGCGACGACACCCCGGCCCGGCCCTGGGCGCGCACGCCGTCGAGCCAGCGCCTGACCTGCATGTCGGTGCGCGTGGAAGCCGCCAGCGGATAGGCGATCTGCGCGCGGTTGGCCAGCAGCGGGGGCAGTTTGGCGTCGATTTCCTCGACCGAATACGCTTCGTCGAAGCCGAATGCCGCCCGCGCGCCCTCGGGGCCGTGGCGGAAGCCGTCCCAGATCTCGCGTTCCTCGTGCTTGGGGCGGCAGAACAGGATGCTGCGGCCGCTGCCGTCGGCATTGGCCACCAGCACCAGCACGGCCTCGGGCTCGGTGAAGCCGGTCAGGTAGTAGAAGTAGCTGTCGTGCCGGTACGGATAGTCGCTGTCGCGGTTGCGCATGGCCTCGGGCGCGGTCGGCACGATCGCGACGCCACCGCCGCCGTTGCGCAATTGTTGCAGCACGCGGTTGCGGCGATCGCGGCAGGCATCGAGAAGGGCGGGATCGGGAGCGGTCATGGAGTTCGGGAATGCTGTGGGCGAATGATCCCGATTCTAAACCTCCCGGCCGCGTGATGCGTGCGCCGCGCGGCGCGCGGGTCCGATATCAGCCGCGCAGCGCCGCGTCCAGCGTGGCCAGCTGGGCCGGTGTGCCGACGTTTTCCCAGCGCCCCCCGAAGCGTTCCCCGGTGGCGCTGCCGGCGGCGATGGCGGCCCGGTAGTACGGCGTCATCGGCACCTTCTGTCCGGGCTCGATGTCGCGGAACAGGCGCGTGTCGTAGAGTCCGATATTGCCGAAGGTCATGGGCTCGCCCGCGGCCGCGCCGTCGGGCAGGTGGAGCCGGCCTGCGCCATCGAGCAGGAAATCGCCGCGCGGATGGAACGGCGGGTTCGGCACCATCACCAGGTGCATGCGCGGCCGGTCCGCGCCGCGCATGGCCTCGGCGCGAGGTAGCAGCGCGCGGTAGTCGTAGTCGCAGAAAATGTCGCCGGAGACCGCAAGGAAAATGTCGCCGGCGGTGTCTCCGGCGCTCGTGCCTGCGCTCATGCCTGCGCTCATGTCGACCGTCCTGCCGGCCGCTCTGCCGGCGGTCCCGCCCCATGCGGTGGATGCCGAATCGGCGCCGTCAGCCAGCAGCGGCAGCGCGCGCGCGATGCCGCCGGCGGTCTCCAGCGCGGTGCCTTCAGCCGAATAGGCAATGCGCACGCCATGGCGCGCGCCGTCGCCAAGCGTGGCTTCGATCTGCGCACCCAGCCAGGCGTGGTTGATGACGATATCGGTCAGGCCGGCGCGGGCGAGCGCCTCGATCTGCCATACGATCAGCGGCTTGCCGCCGACCGGCAGCAGCGGCTTGGGGCAGGTATCGGTCAACGGGCGCATACGGTCGCCGCGGCCCGCGGCAAAGATCATGGCTTTCATGGTGACACCTGCAGCAAGGATTCCAGGGCGAGCAGCGCCGCCATGCCGGCCACGATGGTCCAGCCGACGCTGCGCGTGCGCGCCGCCACCCCGATCGCCACCAGGCCGGCCAGCAGCCGCGTGTTGTGCGGACTCAGGAAGAGCGCGCCGTCCCGCATCAGCAGGTCGGGCGCGATCAGCGCCGACAGCATGGCCGCGGGCACGAACTGCAGTGCGATGCGGAACCAGGCGGGCAGCCGCACGCGGCCTTCCACCGCGATGAAGGACAGCCGGATCAGGTAGGTGGCGGCACCGGCAGCGAGAAAGACGATGAACAGCGCGGCCGGGCTCATGCGGCGGTCTCCTCGCGCGGGCGCCCGTTCCTGTCGTGCCGGCCACGCTCACCGCCCAGCAGCAGCATGCCGGCGGCGATGCCGCCGAGGGCGGCCGCCATGATGCCGAGCTTGTGCGGCATGCCATGGCACGCCACGGCCAGCCCGCTGGCTACGAGCGCGGCCGCCAGTTGGGCGCGGTGCCGGAGCCCCGGCACGATGATCGCGATGAAGGTGAGTGGCAGGAAGAAGTCGAGCGGCCAGTCGGTCGGGATCTGCGCCCCCACCAGCACGCCCGCAAGCGTCGACAGCTGCCAGCACGTCCACAGCGACATGCCCGCGCCGAAGAAGAACCAGTGACGGTAGCGCATGCGCGCGCCGGTATCGGCCAGCCTGCGCGTCATGGCGGCGAAGGCTTCGTCCGTGAGCAGATAGGCGATCAGCGCCTTCCAGCGGCGCGGCAGATGCGCCAGCGCAGGCGCCATGGTTGCGGAGTAGAGCGCATGGCGCAGGTTCACCATCGCCACCGTGAACACCATGATGAGTGCCGGCGTGCCCCCGGCCCACAACTGGGTGAGGATCATCTGCGAGGCACCGCCGAACACCGTCGCACTCATCGCGCAGGCCAGCCAGGCGGGCATGCCCGCATTGACCGCCAGCACGCCGTAGATCAGGCCGAACGGTGCCACGCCGATCAGCATCGGCAGCAGCGTGCGGACCCCGGCCCACCATTCGGCGCCCGGGGTGGCGATGGTGACAGGGTCGGAACCTGCGTCGGGAAGCGCGTCAGGCATCGGTCAGAACGTGTAGCCGGCCGGGCTCTCGGTTCCGTCGAGTGCGTCCAGCAGGCGCACCAGCTTACGCAGTTCGGTATAGCGGCCCGCCACCTGGCGCGTGTACTTGAGCACCAGCGGCAGGTTGGCAAGATAGCCATCCTTGCCGTCGCGGTGATACAGGCGGGCAAAGATGCCCAGGACCTTGAGATGCCGCTGCAGGCCCATCCACTCGAAGTCGCGGTAAAACTCGCCAAAGTCGGCCGCGACCGGCAGACCTGCCTTGCGCGCGCGTTCCCAGTAGCGGATCAGCCAGTCGAGCTGCCGCTCCTCGTCCCATTCGATATAGGCGTCGCGCCACAGCGAGACCGCGTCATACGTAATGGGGCCGATCACGGCATCCTGGAAATCGAGGATGCCGGGGTTGGTGCCATCGGGCATCACCATCAGGTTGCGCGAGTGATAGTCGCGATGGACGTATACCTGCGGTTGGGCCAGGTTGTTGGCGATGAGCACGTCCATGACCTCGCGCAGGTCCGCCTGCCGGGCGTCGTCGAGGGTGACGCCAAGATGGCGCGCGATGTACCACTGCGGAAACAGGTCAAGCTCGCGCTGGAGCAGCGCGCGGTCGTATGCCGGCAGTTCGCCGGCGCGCGTGGCGGCCTGGATCCTGACCAGCGCGGCGGCGGCATCGCCATAGAGGCCGTGGGCCGAGGATTCGTCGAGGCGGGACAGGTAGGTCTGGTTACCGAGGTCCGCCAGCAGGAGGAAGCCCTGATCGAGGTCCTGCGCCAGCACGGTGGGCACCGTCACGCCGGCCGCGCCGAACAGCGCCGCCACGTGGATGAACGGCCTGCAGTCCTCGTGCGCGGGCGGTGCGTCCATGACGATCGCGGTCGGATGGCGCGGGTGGCCGGTACGTACGCGGAAATAGCGCCGGAAGCTCGCATCGGCGGAGGCCGGGGCGCAGGAATCGGCGTCGATCGTCCAGGCCGGGCCGAGTCCGGAGACCCAGGTTTTCAGTTGGGCGAGACGCGGGTCGTGGCCCGACTCGAGAGAAAGTGCTGCCATGCCGGAAAGGGTGAATGGGATGGCCCGTATAATACCCGACCGAACCCGGGCACCGGGTGGCCTCCGGGAGGGGCCGCCTGTGCCCGGCAGCCTGCTCCGGCAAGGGTTGGCGGGCGTTGTGGCCTGCTTCTGGCGGACCGCACGCGCTGCCCGCCCCCGGCTGAACGACCACCCGCTCGCATGACCGAACAACGACGATCACCGCAACGATCACCGCTACGATCACCGCACCAGACGGCTACCCGAACGCCCGGACGCCACGCGGACGTGTATCGGCGCCTGCGCGCCGTGCTGCCGGCCAGTGCCTTGCGGCCGCTCGTGCTGGCCATGGCCGGTCTGTCGGTGAATGTTCATGCCCAGTACGGGGCCGCGTCCTCGATTCCGGACATCCTGCCCGAAGACACCGTCACCCAGACCCCGGAAGCCGCGCCGCCGCCGCCGCAAGCGGGCGAACTGGTGCCGCGCCTGGCCGAGCCCGCCACGGCGACGGCTGCGCCGGGGGCGGCAAGCAACTTTGGCCTGACGCCGCAGAAGAGCGCGCCCAATCCGAATGCGCCGGCGTTCGTCTCGGGCGATCGCATGACGGGGTATAGCGAGAAGGGAGTGGACCTGGAAGGGAATGCCGAACTGCGGCGCGACGGCGCCGTGGTCAAGGGCGACAGGCTGACCTACGACCAGGACACCGACGAGGCGCACGTGGTGGGCAACGCGCGGCTGTCGAAGAACGGCACCGTGGCGGTCGGTCCCGAGGCGAAGATGCGCATCGAGGCCAACGAAGGCTACATGCTGTCGCCGGACTATTATTTCCAGCAGACGGGCGGCGGTGGCCACGCGGAACGCATCGATTTTCTCGATCCGGACCGCAGCACCATCAAGCACGCGTCGTACACGACCTGTTCGCCCGACAACGCGGACTGGTATTTCAGCGCGAGCAAGATCGATCTCGACAGCGATCGGCAGGTCGGCACCGCCTATGGCGGCGTGCTGCACTTTTTCAACGTGCCGATCGCGGCATCGCCCGCCTTTACGTTCCCGCTCAACGAGGAACGGCGCAGCGGCTTCCTGCCGCCGCTGTTCGGCTACAGCTCGCGCTCTGGCTTCGACCTGACCGCGCCGTATTACTTCAACATCGCGCCGAACCGGGACCTGACGCTGTATCCGCGGATCCTGTCATCGCGCGGGGTGCAGCTTGGTGGCGATTATCGGTACCTGGGCGAGACCTACAGCGGCCGCATCCGCGCGGACATCCTGCCGGATGACAAGAAGGCGGACCGCAACCGGTGGTCGTACTCGATCCAGCATACGCAGAAGCTGGCGCCAGGGCTGTCCGCCTATGCCAACGTGAACAAGGTCTCGGACGACCAGTTTCCCGACGACCTGACGCGTACGGTCGCGCAGTCGACGCTGCGGCAGTACACCCAGGAAGGCGGGGTGGTGTACAACTGGCAGGACTTCACGTTCCTGGCACGCGTGCAGAAGTTCCAGACCTTGTCGCCAAGCGAGCCGTCGTATCAGCGTGAGCCGCAGTTGAACGCGCGCTATACACGCTACAACCTCGGTGGCTTTGATGTACAGGTTGAAGGGGACTACTCGCGCTTCCGCATTCCGTTGCTGACCACGGGCTTCCAGCAGCCAGAGGGCGATCGCCTGTTCCTCCAGCCGTCGATCAGTTACCCGATCGTGCGCGCCGGCTGGTTCGTGACGCCCAAGGTCATTTTCAATGCCGCCCAGTACAACATGGATGCGGGCACCAATACGCCGGGTGCACCGAATACCCTGAACCGGACCGTGCCGACCATCAGCCTGGACTCGGGCATGACCTTCGAGCGCGATGCGCCTGGTGTCAGCAAGCTGTTTGGCCGCAGTTTCACGCAGACGCTGGAGCCGCGCCTTTTCTACGTCTACACGCCGTTCCGCGACCAGAGTCTGTTTCCGCTGTTCGATACCTCGCAGACAGACTTTGGCTACGGTCAGATATTCACCGAGAATCCGTTCACGGGTTACGACCGCATCGCCGATAACAACAAGCTGACGGCGGGCCTGACTACGCGCCTGATCGAATCCGATACCGGTGTCGAGCGTTTCCGCGGCACCATCGCGCAGCGCTTCGACTTCACGGGCCAGCGCGTGCAACTATCGGGCACGGCCCAGGATACCAAGCCGAGCTACTCCGACCTGCTGGCGGCCACGACCGTCCAGCTATTCCGGGGCTATTACCTGGATGCCGGAATCCAGTACAGTCCTGAAGATGACCGCGTGAACTACTCCAACGTGGCGTTTTCGTGGCGTCCGGAATCGCGCAAGCTGGTCAATGTGGGCTACCGCTACCGCCGTCCCACCTCGGTGACGGACAATACCGCGATCGACCAGATCGAGCTGTCGGGCCAGTGGCCGCTGACGCGCCGCACCTACGGCATCGGCCGGGTGGCATTCGACAAGGCGGCGAATCAGCTCGTCGATGCCCTGGCAGGTTTTGAGTACGCGGCGGACTGCTGGGTGGGCCGCTTCGTTTACCAGCGCTTCCGCAACACTTCGGATGGTTACACCGGGCGCTTCTTCCTGCAGGTGGAATTCCGCGGGCTGTCGAAGATCGGCTCCAATCCGCTGGACATGTTGCGCCTGAACGTGCCGGGCTACGAGCCCGTTTCCGCACGTCCGGTGCCGACATCCCAGTTCGATCACTATGAATGACGGAACAAGATGAAACGTCAAGTTTTTGCCGTGTTTTCACTGTTTTCTTCGTGGCAGCGCGTGCTGCTGTCGGCTGTGCTGGCTGCCATGGCGGTGCCTGCGGCGGCGCAACTGCGTGCCCCCGGCGGCGGTGGCGGCCGCACCACCGGCATCTTCCTGCCGCAGGCCGGACAGGAGCGCACGGTGGCGCCGAGCCAGCCGCAACTGGGCGTGCCGTCGGCGCAGTCGGGCGAGAAGCGTTCGCAGCTGGTCGACGAGGTGGTTGCCATCGTCAATAACAGCGTGATCACCCGTCGCGAACTGCTCGACCGCGCCGACGAGATCGAAAACCAGTTGCGCACCGCCCAGCGCGACGTGCCGCCGCGCGCCGACCTGCTCGGCGAAGTGCTGGAGCGCCTGGTGATGGAACGCGTGCAGACGCAGGCCGCGCAGGAAGCCGGCATTCGCGTCACGGACCAGGAAGTCGACCGCGCCATCGAGTCGGTGGCGCAGCAGAACCGCCTGAGCGCGACCGAACTGCGCAATCGCGTGGAGGCCAGCGGCATGAGCTGGACCAAGTATCGGGACGAACTGCGCAAGCAGGTGCAGGTGATCCGCCTGCGCGAGCGCGAGGTCGATGCCAAGGTGCAGGTCTACGACGGCGAAATCGACAACTACCTGGCCGCGCGCAGCGGCCAGCCGGCGGCCGTGAGCGGCCCCACCGAGTTCAACGTCGCGCAGATTCTCGTGCGCGTGCCGGAGAGCGCCTCGGAGGCGCAGAAGGCCGAACTGAAGGCCAAGGCCGAAGGTCTGCTCAAGCAGGCACAGGGTGGCGCAGACTTTGCCGCGCTGGCCAAGGCCAACTCCGAGGCCCCCGAAGCGGCCCAGGGCGGCGAGCTCGGCTTCCGCGAGATTGGCCGCCTGCCGGCGCTGTTCGCCAATGCCGTGGTCGATCTGCAGCCGGGCGCAGTGGCGCCGGAGGTCGTGGAAAGCGCCAACGGTTTCCACGTGATCAAGCTGGCCGCCAAGCGCACGGCGCCGTCGGCCTCGACGCCGCAGGCCACCAACCATATCGCGCAGACGCAGGTGCGCCATATCCTCATTCGCACCGGCCCCAACATGCCGGAGGCCGAAGCCACGCGCCAGCTCCAGGGCCTGCGTGACCGCATCACGCACGGGACGGACTTTGCCGACATCGCGCGCCGCTATTCGCAGGACGGCTCCGCCTCCAACGGCGGCGAGCTGGGCTGGGTGTCGCCAGGCGAGCTCGTGCCCGAGTTCGAACAGGCCATGAACCGGCTGCGTCCGGGCGAGATTTCCGAGCCCGTGGTCACGCAGTTCGGCGTGCACCTGATCCAGGTGCTCAACCGCCGCGAGACCGAGGTGTCGCCCGAGAAGCAGCGCGATTTCGCCCGCGCCGAGGTACGCGAGCAGAAGCTGCGCGCCGCCTACGACGACTGGGTGCGCCAGCTGCGCAGCGCCGCGTACGTCGAATACCGGATCAACCGCCAGCGCTGAGACGCGCGGCTCGTGACCAGACATGCCTGAACCGCTCGCGCTTGCCATCTCCACCGGCGAACCCGCCGGCATCGGCCCCGACATCACGATCGGCGCGCTGTTGCAGCTGGCCGGGCCCCACCATAACGGGCGCCGGCCCGGTGGCAATCACGACGGCCGCTACCGCTTTCACGTGCTTGGCGATGCGCGCCTGCTGGCGGCCCGTGCCGCGGCGCTCGGGGTGGGCAACGCGTGGGCACGGCGGCTGGGCGAGGGCGACGTGGTGATCGAGGACATCCCGCTGGACGTGCCCTGCCAAGCGGGCCGGCTCGATGCGCGCAATGGCCGCTATGTGCTGGCCCTGCTGGATGCCGCCATCGACGGTCTGCTGGGCGAGCCGGGTACCGCGCCGCGGTTTGCCGCGCTGGTCACGGCGCCTGTGCAGAAGAGCACGATCAACGACGCCGGCGTCCCGTTCACCGGGCATACCGAATATCTTGCCGAGCGTGCCGGCGTGCCGCGCGTGGTGATGATGCTCGCCGGGCCGCAACCCGCGCATGACAACGCCATGCTGCGCGTGGCGCTGGCCACGACCCATCTGCCGTTGCGCGCGGTGCCGGACGCGTTATCGGTGCCGTTGCTGCTGGAGACGCTCACCATCGTGGACAGCGACCTGCGCCGGCGCTTCGGTATCGCGCGTCCGCGCATTCTCGTGACCGGCCTCAACCCGCATGCGGGCGAGAGCGGCCATATGGGGCGCGAGGAAATCGACATCATCGGGCCCGCGCTGGAACTGGCGCGCGACGCCGGCATCGACGCGCGCGGCCCGTATCCGGCCGACACGCTGTTCCAGCCGCGCCACCTGCGCGAAGCCGACTGCGTGCTGGCGATGTACCACGACCAGGGACTCGCGCCGCTCAAATACGGCACGTTCGGGCACGGCATCAACGTGACGCTCGGGCTGCCGTTCATCCGGACCTCGGTGGACCATGGTACCGCGCTCGACCTGGCCGGCAGCGGCCGCGCCGAGCATGGCAGCATGATCGAGGCCATACTCTGTGCAATCGCCATGACGGGCCATGCCAACGGTATCGGCGGCAACGGCGGCAACGGCACCATGGGAGACCACCAGGCGAGCGATGGCGGCGGACGGCATCTGCCGCGCTGACGCCAGGCTCCAGATATCATGCGTTCAAACGTTCATCAGGGCCATGTGGCCCGCAAGCGATTCGGTCAGAACTTTCTCGTCGACGACGGCATCATCCATGGCATCGTCAATGCCATCGATCCGCAGCCCAACGACGTGATGGTCGAGATCGGTCCCGGCCTCGGCGCGCTCACCGATCCGCTGCTCGAGCGCCTGCCGCGCATGCACGTGGTCGAGCTTGACCGCGATCTCGTCGACCGGCTGCGTCGCCGTTATGGCAACCGCATCGATGTGCATGCGGGCGATGCGCTGCAGTTCGATTTCGCCAGGCTGGTCGAGCCCGGGCGCACGCTGCGCATCGTCGGCAACCTGCCGTACAACATCTCCAGCCCGTTGCTGTTTCACCTGATGAACTTTGCGGACCAGGTGCGCGACCAGCATTTCATGCTGCAGAAGGAAGTCGTGGAGCGCATGGTTGCCACGCCCGGCAGCAAGGCGTTCGGCCGCCTGTCGATCATGCTGCAGGTGCGTTATCACATGGAGCATGTGCTCGACGTTCCGCCCGCGTCGTTCAATCCGCCGCCGAAGGTCGACTCGGCGGTGGTGCGCATGATTCCCTGGCCGCGGCTGCCCGACGGCCAGTTGCAGTCGCCGTATGCCGCCTGCAACGTCGACGTGCTCGGCGACGTGGTGGCCGCCGCGTTTTCGCAGCGACGCAAGGTGCTGCGCAATACGTTGTCGTTTCTGCGCGACCAGGTCGACTTCGACGCGCTCGGCTTCGATCTCGGCCGCCGCGCCGAGGAGGTCCCGGTCGCCGAATACGTCGAACTCGCACGACTGGTTGGCGCCGGCACGCGTGCCGCCCTGTAAGCCCCAAAAGAATTTGTCTCGATTCCCCTGTGACGCCATGACAGCCCAAACGACTTCCGATCCGCGTCCCGTCATCCTGACCGGCGACCGCCCCACCGGCCCGCTCCACCTCGGCCACTACATCGGCTCGCTCAAGAGCCGCGTGTCGCTGCAGGACTCGCACAAGCAGTACCTGCTGCTGGCGGACACGCAGGCCATGACCGATAACGCGCACGACCCGGACAAGGTGCGCCGCAACGTGCTGGAGGTCGCGCTCGACTACCTCGCGGTGGGGATCGATCCGGCCAAGACCACCATCACGGTGCAGTCGCACCTGCCCGCGCTGGCCGAGCTGACGCTGATGTACCTGAACTTCGTCACGGTGGCGCGCCTCGAGCGCAATCCGACCATCAAGGAAGAAATCCAGGCGCGCGGCTTCGGCCGCGATATCCCGGCGGGCTTCCTGTGCTATCCGGCATCGCAGGCCGCCGACATCACGGGCTTCAAGGCCGTGCTGGTGCCGGTAGGCGAGGACCAGGCGCCGCTGATCGAGCAGACCAACGAGATCGTGCGCCGCATCAATCATCAGGTGGGACGCACGGTGCTGCCGGAAGCGGCCGCGCTGATCCCGAAGCACGGCCGCCTGCCGGGTGTGGACGGCAAGGCCAAGATGAGCAAGTCGCAGGGCAACGCGATTCCGCTGGGCGCCTCGCCGGAGCAGATCAAGGAAGCGGTGCACCGCATGTACACCGACCCGAATCACCTCAAGGTGTCCGATCCCGGCCAGGTCGAAGGCAACGTCGTATTCACCTACCTCGATGCCTTCGACCCGAATGTCGAGGAAGTGGAAGCGCTCAAGGAGCACTATCGCCGTGGTGGCCTGGGCGACATGGTGCTCAAGCGCCGGGTCGAGGGCATCCTGCAGGAGCTGCTGCGCCCGATCCGCGAGCGCCGCGAACAACTGGCGAAGGATCCCGGCTATGTATTCGACATTCTCAAGAAGGGAACCGCCGAAGCCCGCGAGCTGACGCAGCAGACGCTCGACGAAGTGCGTGCCGCGCTGGGCATGTTCTCGTTCTGACCCCGGTCGCGGTCAAGCGTGACCGCGGCCTGTCCTCTCCTCGCGCAAGCGGGGGAGGGCGTCCGGCTCAACCCTTGCGGTTGACCAGCACGATCCCGCCCAGGACCATCATCGCCGCCACGGCAAACCGTACCCCCACCACATCGTTCATCAGCAGCACGCCAAAGGCGACGCCAAATAACGGCGTAAGGAACGAGAATACCGCCAGCCGCGACGCCAGGTACTGACGCAGCAGCCAGAACCAGGCGAGATAACTCGCAAACGCAATCAATACCGACTGATAGAACAGACTGGCCAGGACCAGGCCGTTCACGCGCGCGTCGTGATGCTGTCCGATCATCAGCGCCAGCACGATCAGTCCCACCGCGGAGACCGCGAGCTGGTACAACAGCGTCTTGCTGGCGGGTGCGCCGGCCAGCTTGCTGGCGCGCACGACGATGGTGGTGGCGGCCCATAGCGCCCCGGCCAGGACGCCGAGCGCATCGCCCGGCAGCGTGCTCGCGTGCGATACCGAGGCCGTCATGCCGTCGGCAAATGCGAGCACCATGCCGCCGAACGCGGCGACGACACCGAGCCATTGCGCACCGCGCAGCCGTTCGCTCGCCACCGTGAGGTGCAGGCCGAGCGCGGTGAAGATGGGTGCCGTATAGAGGAACACGGCCATGCGGGACGCCGTGGTGTAGCCCAGGCCGATGAAGATGCAGAGGAATTCGGCACCGAACAGCAGGCCTGCGAGCAAGCCCGGTCCGAGGGTGCCGTCGCGCTGCCAGAGCGGCGTCCGGCGCCAGGAGGCAAAGGCGAAGACAAGCAGCGCGGCGACCGCCGAACGCAGGCCGGCCTGGAGTACCGGGCCGACATGCGGGGCGGTGACCTTGATGGCCACCTGCTGCAGACCCCACGCCGCACACAACACGACCATCAGGCCAACGGCCAGGCCATCGAGTGGACGCCGGACGGCCGGCGCCGTCGTGCTCACGGACGCGCGGCGTCGCGCGTCGAATGACGCTCGATCAGCTCGATCTTGTAGCCGTCCGGATCCTCGACGAACGCGATGACCGTGGTGCCGCCCTTGACCGGACCAGCCTCGCGCGTGACCTTGCCGCCGGCTGCGCGGATGCGGTCGCACGCGGCGGCCGCATTATCGGTTTCCAGCGCGATATGGCCGTAGGCCGAGCCGAGATCGTACTTGTCGACGCCGTAGTTGTAGGTCAGTTCGATCACCGCGCCTTCGCTCTCGGGGCCATAGCCGACGAAGGCGAGACGGTACTTGTACTCCGGGTTGTCGCTCTCGCGCAGCAACTGCATGCCGAGCACGCGCGTATAGAAGTCGATCGAGCGCTGGTAGTCGCCAACGCGGAGCATGGTATGGAGAATTCGCATGATGGGGGCCTTCTGAGGAGGAATGGACGCCTGCCGGAGTGGCGGCGTTACGTTATCCCCGCCATTTTATGCCGGTTACGCCGATCGCCGCAGACGGGCCCCACCGCCGCTCAGGCGCGGGTGCCGGCGTGATGCACGCCCGTCGAGCCAAAGCCGCCAGCGCCGCGGGCGCTGTCCGCGGAGAACTCGCTGACCGTAGTGAAGACCGGGCGCAGCACCGGTACGAACATCATCTGTGCGATCCGTTCGCCCGGCTGGATCACGATCGGCTCGGTTCCCGCCGCATTGCGGTTCCACACGCTGACCATGATCTGACCCTGGTAGTCGGCATCGATCACGCCGATGGAATTGCCGAGCACGAGGCCCTTCTTGTGGCCCAGGCCGGAGCGGGGCACGATCGTCGCGGCCATGTACGGGTTGCCCATGTGCACGGCGATGCCAGCCGGGATCAGCTGGGCGGGCGTGCCGGCTTCGATCGTGACCGGGCCGTCCACGCACGCGTGCAGGTCGATGGCGGCGGCCATGTCGCTCTGGTAGGCCGGCAGGCCCCAGTCGTTCAGGCGGGTGTCGAGGACCTTGATTTCAACGGAAGGGTTCAGCGGAGCGCTCATGGATATCGGGTTTGGCTGCGGCAAAACGGGGATGATAGCGCGAGTCGGGCCGCGCCCCGCTAATTGGCAGGGTCCAGCTCGAAGGCGGCCGCCAGCAGCTCGTAGGTACGCTGGCGCGCCGCATAGCTCGCGGTCACGCTGAGCACCACGAGCTCGTCCGCGGCAAAGCGCTCGCGCAATGCCAGCATGCTCTCCGTCACCGTCTGCGGGGTGCCGCAGATCGTGCGGGGCCGTTCACGCTCGATGATCATGCGGTCGCGTTCATTGGGCGCGAAGTCGGCGGCCTGCGCAAGCGACGGGATGGGTGCGTTGACGCCATACGCCATCTGCAGGCGTCGGATATCGACCGCCTGCATCAGCGCGTCAGCTTCGCGTTCCGTATCGGCGCAGATCACGAACACGGCTGCCGCACTGTAGGGCGCGTCCGCGTAGCCGGCTTCGAACCGTTCCCGATACTGCCGCGCCACCGCATGGCCGCCATGGGCGTTGATGAAGTGTGCGAATGCAAAGCGCAGACCGAGCTGTGCGGCCAGCGCGCCGCCGTAGTCGCTCGAGCCAAGCACCCAGAGTTCCGGGCGCGTATCGATAACCGGCTGCAGCAGCACGCCGTCCGCGAGATGCCCGGCGGGGACTTCGCCGCCCAGCAGCCATGCGAGGTCGCGCACCTGCTCGGCAAACTGGTCGCCGCGATTGTATTGGCCCATGGCCACCGCCTGCGCGGTGCGCATATCGCCGCCGGGCGCGCGGCCCACGCCGAGATCGATGCGGTTCGGGAAGAGCGCTTCGAGCATGCGGAACTGCTCGGCGACCTTGAACGGGCTGTAGTACGGCAGCATCACCCCGCCGGACCCCAGCCGGATACGCCGCGTGGCCGCGCCGAGGCGCGCCAGCATGACCTCGGGCGCGGGATTGCAGACGCCGTGCAGGCCATGGTGTTCCGCGCACCAGTAGCGCGTATAGCCAAGCTCGTCGGCCATCTGCGCGAGGTCGACCGTGGCCGCGAGCGCGTCGCGCGCGGTGTGCCCGGCAATCACCGGACTTTGATCGAGTACGGACAGGCGCAGGCGCGGGCGGCCCGGTGACGGCGTGGTCGATGGGGGCATGCCCGGTTCAGGAGTGCCATACGGGGGCGTGGTCATGCGGATTTCCGGCGAATGATGCGGGGGTCAAGGCAGTGCGCGCGGCAGACGCGTGGCGATGGCGGCAACCAGCTGGCGCGCCAGCGACAGCTTGTCGGCGCGTGGCAGCCGGGTCATGCCGGCCGCATCGAACAGCACGATCTCGTTGTCGTCCATGCCGAACGTGTGGTGGCCGATATTGCCCACCAGCAGCGGCACGCCCTTGCGCTGGCGTTTCTGCTCGCCATACTGCGCGAGGTTTTCGCTCTCGGCGGCAAAGCCGACGCAGTAGGGGGCGTCCGCACGCGCCGCCACCGTGGCCAGGATGTCCGGATTCTGCACGAAGCGGAGCGTCGGCGTATCGGTGTCGTTGGCTTTCTTGAGCTTCTGGTCCGCGACTTCGGCCGGCCGCCAGTCGGCCACCGCGGCCACCGCCACGAAGACGTCGATATCGCGCAGCTGAGCCAGTACCGCATCGTGCATCTGCTGTGCGCTGCGTACGTCGGTCCGCGCCACGCCGCGCGGCGTCGGCAGCGCCGTGGGGCCCGCCACCAGCAGGACTTCGGCGCCGGCCTCGCGTGCCGCGCGCGCGATCGAGAAGCCCATCTTGCCCGACGAGAGATTGGTGATGCCTCGCACCGGATCGATGGCTTCGAAGGTCGGCCCGGCTGTGATCAGCACGCGCTTGCCCTGCAACGGCTTGGGCTGGAAGAACGCGATCAGGTCCTCGACGATCTCCTCGGGTTCGAGCATGCGCCCATCGCCGATCTCGCCACAGGCTTGGTCGCCGCTGCCCGGGCCCAGGATCGCCACGCCATCGGCGCGCAGCTGGGCCGCGTTGCGTTGCGTGGCGGGCGCCGCCCACATCTGGCGGTTCATCGCGGGCGCCAGCAGCAATGGGCAGTCGCGTGCGATGCACAACGTGGTAAGCAGGTCGTCGCAGAGGCCATGGGCAAGCCTGGCCATGAGGTCGGTGGAGGCCGGCGCGATGAGGATGGCATCGGCCTCGCGCGAGAGGTCGATGTGCGCCATGTTGTTGTCCACGCGGGCGTCCCATTGGGACAGGTAGACCGGGCGCCCGGACAGCGCCTGCATGGTCACCGGCGTGATGAAGTGCGTTGCCGCCTCGGTCATGGCCACCTGGACGGTGGCGCCGGCCTTGGTCAGCAGCCGGACCAGTTCGGCCGACTTGTAGCAGGCGATGCCGCCGGACAGGCCGAGGACGATATGCTTGCCGCGCAGATCCATGGAAAAGCTCTTCTGGAAGGGGGATGGCGCATCATACCGCCGCGGCGCGACGGGCGCCCGGGCACGCCTCCCCAACCCTTCCGCGCGCGGTGTCTTGCTTCAATGTCGGCGCACGCGGCGCAGTTCGTCCACGATCAGCAGGACCGCGCCCACCGTGATCGCGCAGTCGGCCACGTTGAAGGCCGGAAAATGCGTGTTGCGCAGGTGGAAATCCAGGAAATCGATCACATGGCCGTGGAGCACCCGGTCGATCACGTTGCCGATCGCCCCGCCAAGGATCAGCGAGATGGCCAGGCAAAACATCTTCTGCCCGTTATGGCGATACAGCAGCCATACGATAAAACCGGCGACCAGCACGGCCAGTAGCGTGAAGAACCAGCGCTGCCAGCCGCCGGCATCGGCCAGGAAGCTGAATGCGGCGCCCTTGTTGTAGACCAGCACGAGGTTGAAGAAGCTCGTGACAGGCCGCGATTCGCCGTACTGGAAGGTCCGGCTGATCACGATCTTGAAGAACTGGTCGAGGATCACCACCAGCACCGCAAAGGCCATCCAGAGCAGCGGAGTGGTGCTGCTGGCGGCCTTGGCGCGGCGCGCGGGGCGCGAGGTGCGCGTCGTGGACGATGCCATCAGGCGTGGCTCCTGTGTTCGCCGGCGCCGAACAGGTTGCTGTCGCAGCGGCCGCAAAGGGTGGGATGAGCGGGATTGTGGCCCACGTCGGCACGGTAGTGCCAGCAGCGCTCGCACTTGGCGTGCGCGGACGGCGTGACCGTGACCAGCAGATCGCCGCCTTCGGGCGCCGCCGTGACGCGCGCGGCCGAGGTCAGCAGGACGAACCTGAGGTCGTCGTCGAGGCTCTGCAGCGCGGCCAGCACCGGGCCGCCGGCGGCGATGGTGACTTCCGCCTGCAGCGACGAACCGATCTCGCCTTCCACGCGTACGGCCTCCAGCTGCTTCGTTACCTCGGCGCGCACGCTGCGGATCTCGTGCCACTTCTGCAGCAGGTCGTCGGCATTGTCGATGGCCGGCACCGTGTAGTACGTGCTGGTGAAGATGGTGTCCTGGTGCTCGGTGCCGTGCGCAAACACCTGCCACGCTTCCTCGGCCGTGAACGACAGGAACGGCGCCATCCAGTGCAGCATGGCCTGGGTGATGTGGTAGAGCGCATTCTGGGCGCCGCGACGCGCGCGCGAGTCGGCCGCCGTGGTGTACAGGCGGTCCTTGAGCACGTCGAGGTAGAAGCCGCCAAGGTCTTCCGAGCAGAACGTCTGCAGCTTGGCCACCACCGGGTGGAACTCGTAGGCCTGGTAGTGCGACAGCACTTCCTTCTGCAGGCGCTCGGTCAGTGCCACCGCGTAGCGGTCGATCTCCAGCCATTCGCTCGCCGGCAGCGCGTGTGCGGCGTGATCGTAGTCGGCGAGGTTGGCAAGCAGGAAGCGGAGCGTGTTGCGGATGCGGCGGTAGCCCTCCACCACACGCTTGAGGATCTCGTCGGAGATCGACAGTTCGCCCGAATAGTCGGTCGATGCCACCCACAGGCGGATGATCTCGGCACCCATCTTGTTGGCGATGTCCTGCGGCGAGACCGTGTTGCCGACCGATTTCGACATCTTGCGGCCTTCGCCGTCGACAGTGAAGCCGTGCGTCAGCAGCGCCTTGTAAGGCGGCTTGCCGTAGAGCATCGAGGCGGTCAGCAACGACGAATGGAACCAGCCGCGGTGCTGGTCGGACCCTTCCAGGTACAGGTCCGCAAGGCGCCCGTCGGCCTCGTCGGCGGACGGATCGTAGAGGTCCTCGCGATGCGAGCCGCGGATCACGGTCCAGTGCGTGGTGCCGGAGTCGAACCACACGTCGAGCGTGTCGCGATTCTTTTCGTACAGTGCGGCCTCGTCACCGAGCAGCTCTTTCGGATCGAGCGCCTGCCAGGCCTCGATGCCATGCTGCTCGACGCGCTTCGCCACTTCCTCCAGCAACTCGGGCGTGCGCGGATGCAGCGCCCCGGTTTCCTTGTGAACGAAGAACGCCATCGGCACGCCCCATTGGCGCTGTCGCGAGAGCGTCCAGTCGGGACGGTGCGCGATCATATTGTGCAGGCGCTGCTTGCCCCACGACGGGTAGAACTCGGTCGCCTCGATGCCGGCCAGCGCGGTCTCGCGCAGCGTCGGCCCCTCGTTGGCGGGCACCACATCCATGCCGGCAAACCATTGCGAGGTGGCGCGGTAGATGATCGGCGTCTTGTGGCGCCAGCAGTGCATGTAGCTGTGCTCGTACCGGTGCGAATTGAACAGGTTGCCGGACGCTTCCAGCGTTGCCACGATTTTCGGGTTGGCGTCCCAGATCGACAGGCCGCCGAACAGCGGCAGCGTGCTGGCATAGACGCCATCGCCCATGACCGGGCTGATGATGTCCTCGTCGCGCATGCCGTGGGCCTTGCACGACTGGAAGTCTTCCACGCCGTAGGCCGGCGCCGAGTGCACGATGCCCGAGCCGGTGTCCGTGGTCACGTAGTCACCCAGGTAGATCGGCGACAGGCGGTCGTAACCAGCGTCCATCCTGGCGAGCGGATGGTGGAAGCGGATCTCCGACAGCGCATCGCCGCGCGCGGTGGCCACCACCTTGCCTTCGAGCGCATAAGTCTTCAATTGCTCCTCGACGCGTTCCGTGGCCAGGATCAGGAAGCCGCGCGGCGTGTCGACGAGCGCGTATTCGACTTCGGGATGCACGTTGAGCGCCTGGTTGGACGGGATCGTCCACGGCGTGGTGGTCCAGATCACGATCCAGCCCGGCTTGCCCTCGAGCTGCGCCACGGGCACGTGGAAGGCATGGGCCAGCCTGTCGGTCTCGGCAAACGGAAAGCCGACGTCGATCGAGAGATCGGTCTTGTCCTTGTACTCGACCTCGGCCTCGGCCAGCGCCGAACCGCAGTCGAAACACCAGTTCACGGGCTTGAGGCCGCGGAACACATAGCCCTTCTCCATGATCTTGCCGAGCGCGCGCAGTTCGTCCGCCTCGTTGCTGAAGTTCATGGTCAGGTACGGATTGGCCCAGTCGCCGAGCACGCCGAGCCGCTCGAAGTCCTTGCGCTGGCGCGCAATCTGCTCGGTCGCGTAGGCGCGCGCCTTCGACTGGACTTCCTGCACGGGCAGGCCCTTGCCGAACTGCTTTTCGATCTGGATCTCGATCGGCATGCCATGGCAGTCCCAGCCGGGGACATAGACCGCGTCGAGCCCGCTCAGGCCGCGCGCCTTGACGATCATGTCCTTGAGGACCTTGTTGACCGCGTGGCCGATATGGATGTCGCCATTGGCATACGGCGGGCCGTCATGGAGCACGAACTTCCGGGCGCCCTTGCGGGCTGCCCGGATCTTCTTGTACAGCTGCTTTTCCTGCCATTGCCTGACCCACAGCGGCTCGCGCTTGGGCAGGTCCCCCCGCATGGGGAAGGGCGTATCCAGCAGGTTGACCGGATACTTGCTTTTCTCGGGCTTGGCGCGTTTGTCGTCGGACATGTCGATTCTCGGGCGATTCGTGGGGCGCGGCGGGTACTGGGATCGCCGCGCGCGATCCATTGGGTGTAAGGGGCGGTAGCAGGCGGAAAGCGGGCCACCGGTACCGCTCAGGCGGTACCGGCGCCGCTACCTAATTCGGTCCGTGGCGGAAGTGGCAAAGTCGCGGCGGCGGCTCTGCGCGTCCGGGGCAGTGCCGCCGCCCGGTGCGTCGGGCGCGGTCAGGCCGAAGAACGCGCGCGCATCGGCGCTGTCCTTGGCGATGGCGGCCGTCAGCGCGTCCAGGCTGTCGAAGCGGGCCTCGTCGCGCAGCTTCTTCATGAACTCCACGCGCACCAGCTTGCCGTACAGGTCGCCGCTGAAGTCGAACAGATGCACCTCCAGCAGTACGCGCCCGGCGTCCTCGATGGTAGGCCGCACGCCGATGCTCGCCACGCCGGGCAGCGGCTGCTCGGCCAGCCCGTGCACCTGCACCACGAAAATGCCATTGACGGCCGGGCGCTTGTGCGAAATGCGCAGGTTCAGCGTGGGATATCCGAGATCGCGCCCCAGCTTGCGGCCGTGGATCACGTGGCCGCTGATGGCATAGCCGTGGCCAAGCAGCCGGCGCGCGTGTTCGAGGTCGCCTTCCTCCAGCGCCTGGCGTACCGCCGAGCTGGAAATGCGCACCCCGCCTTCCGAGACCGAGCCCATCTGCTCGACGTCGAAGCCGAAGCGGCGGCCGGCCTCGCGCAGGTACTCCACGTCGCCGGCACGGCGCGCGCCAAAGCGGAAATCGTCGCCCACCAGCACCCAGCGCGCGTGCAGACCGTGCCAGAGCACGTTCTCGACGAAGGCCTGCGGCGACTGGGCGGCAAAATGGGCGTTGAAGTGCTCCACCACGACGCGGTCCACTCCGTTGCGGCGCAGCGCGTCGAGCTTGTCGCGCAGCAGCGCGATACGGGTCGGCGCACGGTCCGGCGTGAAGAACTCGCGCGGGTGCGGCTCGAAGGTCATCACGCACAGCGGCAGGCCGCGCGCGTCCGCCGCGGCGCGCGCGCGCGCGAGCAGCGACTGGTGGCCGCGGTGCACACCGTCGAAATTGCCGATGGTGAGCGCGCAGGGCGCCCGGCTTTCGGCATTGGGCAAGCCGCGGAAGACTTTCACGAGGACGGCGAAAAAGCGATTCGGGAAAAAGGGGCATTATAAGGCGAATGCCCCGTCCTGCCCCATTTGGTGGCGACCTGGGCGGGCGGTTGCCCGCCTGCGCGCGGCGCGCGGCCCACAACCGGGGCATTTGTGCGCCATCGTGCCGCCGCGGCCGTGGCGTCGGCGCGCAAAAGCCGGCATGATATGCGCCACTCGGAATACCAATCGCGCGACACTTGAAGCCAGCGGCGCGCCTTGTCGATCCTGTCGATTTTGTCGATCTGGCGGGGCAGGGTGCGCGGCGGCGGTGAATCGCGTCAGATGCCAGGGCTCCCCTTTTGAACGCGCTGCTCAACAAGTTTCTGCCCCCACCCGGACCGCCGCTCGATACCGAAACGCGCGCCAGGCTGCTGGCCACGGTCCACCGGGTCTCGCCGACGGCCATCGCCGCCTCGCTGATCCTGCCGGCCCTGACCACGGCGGCGTTCTGGCATGAGGCCGACCATGTCGCGCTGCTGGTCTGGTGCGCCGTCATGCTCGGCCTGACGGTCGGCGCCAGCTGGTTCTACTTCGGCTACAAGCGCGACAGCGGCAAGCTGAGCCGCTCCGCCCATACGCGCAAGTGGTGGAACAACATGCGCCTGATCGCGTTCGTCACCGGCGTGACGTGGGGCAGTTCGGCGCTGCTGCACCTGTATGCGCATTCGGTGGTGTTCTCGAGCGTGCTCTACCTGCTGACCCTTGGGGTGCTGGCCGGCGGCGCCACCTCGCAATCGCCGGTGCCGTCCAACCTCGTCTTCGCGGGTGTACCCATCCTGGTGCCCAACGTGCTGCTGGCGGAGTTCGCCTTTCCGGGGCACGGCGGCTATGTCCAGTTACTGCTGGCCATCTACGCGCTGATGCTGGCGCGCCACGTGCTGAACCTGCAGCACACGCTGGTGCGCGCGATCCAGGTGGAAAGCGACACCCGCCGCCTGGCCAAGCAGTTCCAGGAGGAAAAGGAGCGGGCGCTCCATGCCAGCGAGGAGAAGTCGCGCTTCCTGGCCGCGGCGAGCCATGACCTGCGCCAGCCTGTGCACGCGCTCGTGATGCTGGTGGAGGCGTTGCGCGCGCGCAACCAGTCGAGTTCGCTGCATCCGCTGGTGGAACAGGTCGCGGCAGGTACGCAGACCATCGATCTGCTGTTCCGGTCGCTGCTGGACCTGTCCAAGCTCGAAGGCCGCAAGGTCCTGCCGACGCTGGAACCCTGCGACCTGAACGCACTGATCCACGACGTGATGAGCCAGTTCGCGGCCGACGCGCGCGAGAGCGGGCTCTCGCTCAACCCGCGCGTACCCGACGAGATCTTTGCGATGGCCGAGCCCGTGCTGCTGCGCCGGGCGCTGTTCAACCTCGTGCAGAACGCGCTGCGTTACACCAGGCGCGGCGGCATATTGGTGACGGCGCGCCAGCGCCGCAAGCATATCCGGCTCGAGGTATGGGATACCGGGGCGGGCATCACGCCCGAGCATCTGCCCGATATCTTTTCGCCGTATTACCAGGTCCATAACCCCCAGCGCGATCCCTCCCAGGGACTCGGCCTCGGCCTGGCGATCTTCAAGGAATGCGTGCGCCTGATGCGCGGTACCTATGGCGTGCGTTCGGTGCCGGGCAAGGGATCGGTGTTCTGGTTCGCGCTGGCGCCGGCGCCGGCCGAGTCGATCGCCAGCATCCGCGCCATGCGCGCCAACGCGCGGGCCGAGGATGCCAAACCGGACCGCATGCGCGGCACGGTGCTGGTGGTGGACGACGACAACCAGATCCGCAAGGCCTGGATCGCGCTGATGGAGGCATGGGGCATTCGCGTGGCCTGCGCCGCGCATGGCGCGGAAGCCGATGCGCTGTTCCAGAAGGGGCTCAAGCCGGACATCATTTTCTGCGACCTGCGCCTGCCGGGAAGCGAAAACGGGCTGGATCTGCTGGAACGCTGGCAGACCACGCAGCCGCAGGCGCGTAGCGCGCTGCTGACCGGCGATCTGAAATCGGCCGCGCTGGCGGCCGCGGAAGAGGCGGGATACTTCGTGTTGCCGAAGCCGGTAGACCCGGCGGCGCTGCGCATGCTGCTACGGCGCTGGCTGCATGCTGCCTGAGGGGGGGCGGGTAATGAGGGGGGCGGCGGGTAACGTAGCGGGAGGCTGATGGCGCCCACGTCGCGCGGGCGGCGCAGTGACCGCGCCCGGGCGACCGCGACGTTACTGCCGCAGACGGAACCGCTCCATCCGCGACATCACCTGCATGCGCGTACGCACACCCAGGCGTTGCAGGATGGCGGAGACGTGTTCCTTGACCGTGTTCTCGGTCAGGCCGAGCTTGCGCGCGATGACCTTGTTCGGCAAGCCTTCCAGCACCAACGCCAGGACCGAGCCCTGGCGCGGCGTCAGGCCGAGCTCGGCGGGCGTGACGGGAATCCCGTGGGCCGGGCCGAACGACTGGGCACGGCCGTTGAGGGCCTCGTCGGAAGGAAAGCTGGTATCGCCGGCCAGGACCTTGCGCACCGCGGCCGTGAATGCGTTGGCATCGAGGTGCTTGCCGACAAAGCCGCATGCGGACAGCGCACGCGCGCGTCCCACGATCTCCGGCGTGGCCTCGGCCGACATGAAGATGAATCGCGCTCCGGGAATCACCGTCTTGAACGTCTGCATGGCATCGAAGCCCGTGCCGTCGTTTAGCCAGATATCGAGCAGCACGATATCGGGGCGTAACCCCTGTTGCAGCGTATTGAGCGCTTCCTTGGCACTGCCGGCGGCGTGTACCGCTACGTCCGGCATGACTTCCGCGAGAAACGCGGTAGTGCCTGAGAGGGCCATAGGATGATCATCGACCACCAACAAAGTCGGTGCAGTGTTCGACATGCGTATTCCCGTCTAATTTCCCAGCCTCGTCCTTGTTGTCACCTCGCCTTGGCATAGGGGGCGCGTGGACGTAGCGACCACTCTAACAGAGCGAGTGAGGCGTCACAATCCGTCGCACGGGGTAAATTGCAGGCACCCCGGCGTGCCAAAACGCCAGCTCATGCATGTTTCCCGTGAATTAAGCGCCTGATCTGCTCGCTTTGCGGGAGTTTGCGCAATCGCTTGGTAGAATTGCGCGATGAAAAATATTGTGATCCTGATATCGGGGCGTGGCACCAATATGGAAGCCATCGTCCGCGCCTGCGCCGCCGAGCAGTGGCCCGCGCGCGTGGCGGGCGTGCTGTCCAATCGCCCCGATGCCACCGGCCTGCAATTTGCCGCCGAGCATGGTATCCCCACCATCGTAGTCAACCATCAGCATTATCCCGACCGCACCGCATTCGATACCGCCATGCGCGCGGCGATTGATGCATGGCAGCCCGATCTCGTGGTATTGGCTGGCTTCATGCGTATTCTCACGCCGGCTTTTGTCGAGCATTATGCGGGTCGCATGCTGAATATCCATCCGTCGTTACTGCCCAGTTTTCCCGGTCTTGACACGCACCGCCAGGCGCTCGATGCCGGGGTCAAGCTGCACGGTGCGACGGTACATTTCGTCACGCCGGAGCTCGATCACGGCCCAATCGTGATGCAAGCGGCACTCGATGTCCTGCAGAATGATACGCCAGAGTCGCTTGCGACGCGTCTGCTGGACAGCGAGCACATCATCTACCCGCGCGCAGTGCGCTGGTTCGTCGAAGACCGCCTGCATGTGCGGGACGGCGTCGTACACGTTCAACCGGCCGAGCCGCAATGGCTGCTGGCTTTATCCCAAGGCCCAGTCGCGGCAGGCAATCCATCATGACAATGAGTCGTAATCCCGCAACACCCCAGGACAACCGCCAGCGTTCGCGCAGCAAAGGCAAGTCCAGTCCGATCCGCAAACCAGCCGCCGCTGGTGCCGATGGCGCTTCCGCGCGCAGCCACAGCGGCCTGCAGGCGTTCCATCTGCAGCACATCGACCGCCTGCTCGGCAAGGTCCTGCTGTTTGCGCGGCCGGCCGATGCCGTGGTCAGCCACTACTTCCGCGAAAACAGCAAGCTCGGTCATCGCGAGCGCGGCATCATCGCGGAAGCCATTTTTGCAATATTGCGCCGTCGTGTCGAATTTGGTCAATTTGCCGAAAGTGGTACGGGCGCGGCAACGCGCCGGCTGGCCCTGCTCGGCCTCGCCGCCACGCTCGGCCGCGATGCGCTCACGCCGTTTCTGTATCCCGACGAAGCCACCTGGCTCGACCGCCTGACCACGATCGAGCGCGCGAGCCTGGCCCCGCGCGTGCGCACCAACCTGCCGGAGTGGCTCTACGACGATCTGCTGGCGCGCCACGGCGAGGCCTTCACCGCCGAGCTGGGCGACGCCTGGCTGCGCCCGGCACCGCTCGACCTGCGTGCCAACCTCGGCAAGGTGTCACGGGAACAGGCGCTGGCCGAGCTTGAGGCGGCCGGCATCAAGGCCGCCCCGACCCCGATGGCTCCGGCGGGGATCCGCCTGGCCGGCAAGCCCGCGCTCAACCAGTTGCCGCTGTTTATCAACGGCGGCGTGGAGGTACAGGACGAGGGCAGCCAGTTGCTGTGTCACCTGGTGGCGCCGCGTCGCGGCGAGATGGTGGTGGACTTTTGCGCCGGCGCCGGCGGCAAGACGCTGGCGCTGGGCGTGGCGATGCGCTCGACCGGGCGCCTGTACGCCTTCGACGTCTCCGAGAAGCGTCTGGCCAACCTCAAGCCGCGGCTGGCGCGGAGTGGTCTGTCCAACGTGCATCCGGTGCTGATCGACTCCGAACGTGACGCCAAGATCAAGCGTCTGGCCGGCAAGATCGATCGCGTGCTGGTCGATGCTCCGTGCAGCGGCCTGGGCACCTTGCGGCGTAACCCCGACCTCAAATGGCGCCAGACGCCCGAGTCGGTGCTGGAGCTGACCGCCAAGCAGCGCGCGATTCTCGATTCGGCGGCCCGTCTGGTGAAAGGGGGCGGACGGGTGGTCTATGCGACCTGCAGCGTGCTGGAAGCCGAAAACGAAGCCATCGTGCGCGATTTCCTCGCCAACCACGACAATTTCCGCCTTGTGCCGGTGCAGGAGGTGCTCGCGGAGCAAAAGATCGAAGTCCCGTCGTTGCCTGCCGATAGCGGCATGTTGGCGCTATATCCGCATATTCATCACACTGACGGCTTCTTCGCGGCGGTGCTGGAGCGGACCCGCTGACGCCATGGCCGAGCCCGCCGGCGAGCCTGCACGCTCGCATCCCGCGTTTGGCAAGATGCTGGACGATCTCTTCCGCGATGCCGGCGGCCATGCCTTCTTCTGGCAACTGGCGGTACTGGGCGGCTGTCTCGCGGTAGCGTGGCTGCTGGCCCGCAATGTGGTGAAGCGGCTCGACGAGCGCCACGCCTCGTCGAGCTTTGCGCTGCGCTTTGCCGCCACCAGCCTGGAGCGGGCCATGTTCCCGCTGTTCGGCTGGCTGCTGGTGCTCGGTGCCCGCTTCGCGCTGGAACCGTTCCTCTCGGTCAGCGTGCTGCGGCTGGCGCTGGTGCCGTTGTTCGGCATCATGTTCCTGTATTTCGCCTTTTACATCCTGCGCCGCGTGCTGTCCGCCAACGGGCAGCTGCACGGCATGCTGGTGCTGGTGGAAAAGGTGCTGACCACGGTCGTATGGCTTGCCATGGCGCTTTACGTGCTGGGGCTGTTCTGGGACGTGGTGGCGTGGATGCAGGCGGTACGCTTCTCAGTGGGCGGCAAGCAGGATGTCACGCTTGCCGATACGCTGCTGGCAGTGGTCTGGATCCTGCTGACGGTGCTGGTGGCGATGTGGTTCGGCTCGTGGCTCGAAGAGCGCCTGATGGGCGCGACCAGCATCGACACCAGCCTCAAGGTGGTGCTGACCCGCATCGCCAAGGCATTGCTGCTGCTCGTGTCCCTCCTGCTGAGCCTGTCGCTGGTGGGCATCGACCTCACCGTGCTGTCGGTGTTCGGCGGCGCGCTGGGGGTCGGTCTCGGTCTGGGGCTGCAAAAGATCGCCAGCAACTATATTTCTGGCTTCATCATCCTGCTGGACCGCTCGGTCAAACTCGGCGACCAGATCACGGTGGACAAGTACACCGGTATCGTCGCGCAGATCCGCACGCGCTACACCGTGGTGCGCAACGGCGATGGCGAGACGCTGGTGCCGAACGAGCAACTGGTGGCGCAGCCGGTGCAGAACCACTCGTTCTCGAATACCAATGTGCGCGTGGCCACGCGGGTGCAGGCCGACTATGCGGCGGACCCCGAAATGGTGCTTGGCCTGCTCGAGAGCTGTGTGCGGGAACTGCCACGTGTGCTGGCCGAGCCCAGACCGTCGGCGTTCCTGGTATCGTTTGCCGAAAGCGGCATCGAATACGAAGTGGCGGTCAATATCGCCGATCCGCAGAACGGCAAGCTGGGCGTGCAATCGGCAATGAACCGCGCCATCTGGCGGGTTTTCCGCGACCACGGCATTTCGATTCCGTACCCGCAGCGCGAGATTCGGGCGCTGCCAGCGTCACTCGCGGAACCATCCCCCGACAGGGCTCTCAAAGTCGGGGAAAAAGCGGATGTCCCGCCTGCTGCGATCCGGTAGAATGATGGCTTGTCGCGGGTCGCTTGTCGCGGGCCGCAGCACCGCCACACCTCACGCCAGACAACCGCCAGATTGCAGCGGTTCGTACCGTGTACCGCCTGGGCCCCCCGCGGGAAGATTCTCGTGGAACCCATGTTCCCCAGGCGCGTCAAGATAGCTATCGCAATCAGGTGATTTTGCAGTTTTTTTTCTGCTGCGTGTGTGTGGCTGGCATTGTCATGCCTTGCCGCAAGACCCCTGTTTAATGGACGGAGAACAGTTTGTTCGACACAATTCTTGACTGGGCCGCCAACGGCCTTGCCAACTGGTCCTGGTGGGAGATCGTCATCTTTACGCTGGTGGTGACGCATATCACCATCGCGGGCGTTACCATCTTTCTGCATCGTTGCATGGCCCACCGCTCGCTGGACCTGCATCCGATCGCCCAGCATTTCTTCCGCTTCTGGCTGTGGCTGACCACGGGCATGGTGACCAAGGAGTGGACCGCGATCCACCGCAAGCACCACGCCAAATGCGAAACCGAGGAAGATCCGCATAGCCCGCAGACGCGCGGTATCCGCAAGGTGCTGCTCGAGGGCGCGGAGCTCTATCGCGCCGAGGCGAAGAACAAGGAGACCATCTCCAAGTTTGGCCATGGCACGCCCGACGACTGGATCGAGCGCAACATCTATTCGCGTTTCAGCTGGCAGGGCGTGGCCATCATGCTGATCATCGATCTCGCGCTGTTCGGCCTGGTCGGCATGAGCGTGTGGGCCGTGCAGATGCTGTGGATCCCGATCCATGCCGCCGGCGTGATCAATGGTCTCGGCCACTGGTGGGGCTATCGCAACTACGATTGCGAGGATGCTTCGACCAACATCTCGCCGTGGGGCATCATCATCGGTGGCGAGGAGCTGCACAACAACCACCATACGTATCCGACCTCGGCCAAGTTCTCGGTCAAGTGGTACGAGTTCGACGTGGGCTGGTGGTATATCCGCGCGATGCAGTCGGTCGGCCTGGCCAAGGTCAAGAAGACGCCGCCCAAGGCCCGTCTGGTCGATGCCCGCCCGGTGGATCACAATACGCTCGAGGCCATCATCGCCAATCGCTACGATGTGATGGCGCGCTACACCAAGGCCGTCAAGGGCGCGTTCCGCCAGGAGCTCGAAAAGCTCAAGGAAGGGCGCGTGGCCGAGTACGCCAACCTGAAGCCGGCGCGCAAGTGGTTCCATCGCGACGAGGCCAAGCTGGCCGCCACGCAGCGCGAGCATCTGGAGAGCATCGTGGAACAGCACAAGGCACTGCATACGTTTGTGGAAATGCGCCGCGAGCTGGCAGCAATCTGGGGCCGTTCCAACCTCACGCGCGAGCAGCTGCTGCAGCAGCTGCAGGCCTGGTGCCACCGCGCCGAGGCCAGCGGCATCCAGGCACTGCACGACTTTTCGCTGCGCCTGCGTCGTTACGCCTGATACACGCTACAATCGGCCTTGCGCCCGCATGGCTGAAGAGAATAAGCCCCGCCCCTGGCGGGGCTTTTCTTTTGGCTACACTCCCCCATGTTCCGACCGATATCCGGTGCCGCAGGTACGGCACCGCGCCGGGCGCGCCGAGGAGTACCGCAGAGATGACCCCACAGACCATAAAGACCGTCGAGTTCGAAAAGCCGAACCTCACGGATTCCGACATGACCGCCGGCAGCAGCTGCGTCGCGCATGCCTGGGCCAAGGTGCCGCCCGTGCTGTCGCCGGACGAGCGTGCCGCCCTGAAGGATCGCATCCGTCGCCTGCTCAAGGAGCGTAACGCGGTACTGGTGGCGCACTACTATGTCGATGCCGACTTGCAGGACCTGGCCGAGGAAACCGGGGGCTGTGTCTCCGATTCGCTCGAGATGGCCCGCTTCGGCCGCGAGCATGCGGCCAGCACGCTCGTGGTGGCCGGTGTGCGCTTCATGGGCGAGACCGCGAAGATCCTGAGCCCCGAGAAGACCATCCTGATGCCTGACCTCGACGCGACGTGCTCGCTCGACCTGGGCTGCCCGGCCGACGACTTCGCGGCATTCTGCGATGCACATCCCGACCGTACGGTGGTGGTCTATGCCAACACCAGCGCAGCGGTAAAGGCGCGTGCCGACTGGATGGTGACATCGAGCATCGGCCTCAGGATCGTCGAGCACCTGCATGCGCGCGGCGAGAAGATCCTGTGGGCGCCGGACAAGCATCTGGGCGGCTATATCCAGAAGCAGACCGGGGCCGACATGCTGCTGTGGCAAGGTTCCTGCCTCGTGCACGACGAGTTCAAGGGCATCGAGCTGGACCTGCTGCGCAAGGAATATCCGAAGGCGAAGATCCTCGTGCACCCGGAATCGCCGGCCAGCGTAGTGGCCCAGGCCGATGTGGTGGGCTCCACCACCCAGCTGATCACGGCGGCGCAGCAGCTCGACGCCAACGAATTCATCGTGGCCACCGACAACGGCATCCTGCACAAGATGCGCATGGCCGCGCCCGGCAAGCATTTCATCGAGGCACCCACCGCCGGCAACAGCGCCACGTGCAAGAGCTGCGCGCACTGCCCGTGGATGGCGATGAATGCGCTGACCAACCTGGCAGAGGTGCTGGAGTCCGGGCGCAACGAGATTCACGTCGACCCCGCCATCGGACGCCAGGCCTATACCTGTATCGATCGCATGCTCGATTTCGCGGCGCGCGAGAAGGCCAGGGTAAGGCCGTCGGCCGACCTGGCCGCCGAGGCGCAGTTGTTCCAGGGAGTCGGTCCGGCATGAGCGTCAATCCTGTATTCGACAGCTATGGTCCGGCCCTGCGCGCCGCGCTGGAAGCCAACGTCAAGGCGGCAATCGCCGAGGACGTCGGTACCGGCGACCTGACCGGACTGCTGGTGCCGGCCGACAAGATGGCCCGCGCCCGCGTCATCGTGCGCGAGGAGGCCGTGCTGTGCGGTCAGCCGTGGTTCGATGCCTGCATGAAGGCGGTGGACGAGCGGCTGGTCGTGACGTGGAAGAAAGAAGAGGGCGCCCGCCTGTCTCCGGAAGACGTGGTGTGCGAGATTGCCGGCCCGGCCCGCGCGCTGCTGACGGCCGAACGGCCTTCGCTGAACTTTCTGCAGCTGCTGTCCGGCGTAGCGTCCACCACGCGTCGCTATGCCGATCTGATCGCTGGCACGCGCGCCCGCGTGCTCGATACCCGCAAGACCCTGCCCGGCCTGCGGCTGGCGCAGAAGTACGCGGTCAAGCTTGGCGGTGGCGAAAACCAGCGGCTGGCGCTCTATGACGGCATCCTGATCAAGGAAAACCATATCGCCGCCGCCGGCAGCATTACGGCCGCGATGCAGGCGGCGCTGGCGCTCGGCACGCAAGCGACCATCCAGATCGAGGTGGAATCGATTGCGGAGTTGAAGGAGGCGCTGGCAGCCGGTGCGAAGTCGATCCTGATCGACAACTTCACGCGCGCGATGATGTGCGAGGCCGTGGAGGTCAATGCCGGCCGTGCGCTGCTGGAAGTCTCGGGCGGCGTGAACTTCGATACCATTCGCGCCTTTGCCGAGACTGGCGTCGACCGCATCTCGGTCGGCGTACTGACCAAGGACGTACGCGCGACGGACTACTCGCTCAGGATCGTCGACTGACGGTCCTGGGTGCGGTTAGCCGCGCGCTTTCTGCTTGCCGTTCCGGTGCGCTTCGGCGCGGCCGGACAGCGGCTGCAGTACGGTGGGCAGCGCCTTCGGCAGGGTGTCCGGATAGTCGCGGCTGTAGTGCAGGCCGCGGCTCTCGTGCCGCGAGTACGCACTGTCGACGATCAGCGATGCCACTTCCACGAGATTGCGTAACTCCAGCAGGTCGCGGGTGACGCGGAAGTTCGCGTAGTACTCGGCGATCTCCTCGCGCAGCAGGCCGATGCGATGCTGCGCGCGTTCCAGGCGCTTGTCGGTCCGCACGATACCGACGTAGTTCCACATCATGCGCCGCAATTCATCCCAGTTATGCGACACCACGACTTCCTCGTCGGCGTCGGATACGCGGCTTTCATCCCACGCCGGCAGCTGGATATCCGGCGCGCCGGCCTTGTCCTGTATGGCGATATCAGCCGCCGCCGCGCGGCCGATGACCATGCATTCCAGCAGCGAATTCGACGCGAGGCGATTGGCGCCATGCAGGCCCGTGCAGGCGGTCTCGCCCACGGCGTAGAGGTTGGCGATATCGGTACGGCCCGCGGTATCGGTGACCACGCCGCCGCACGTGTAGTGGGCGGCTGGCACCACGGGAATCGGCTCGCGTGTGATGTCGATGCCGAACTCCAGGCAGCGCGCGTGGATGGTCGGGAAGTGTTCCTTGAGGAAGGCCGCCGGCTGGTGCGTGATATCCAGGTACACGCAATCGAGGCCGCGCTTCTTCATTTCGAAGTCGATCGCACGCGCCACCACGTCGCGCGGCGCCAGTTCGGCGCGGGAATCGTGCTCGGGCATGAAGCGGGTCCCGTCCGGCAGCTTCAGCAGGCCGCCCTCGCCGCGTACCGCCTCGGAGATCAGGAAGGATTTCGCATACGGGTGGTACAGGCAGGTGGGATGGAACTGGATGAATTCCATATTGGCCACGCGGCAGCCCGCGCGCCACGCCATGGCGATGCCGTCGCCGGTGGCGGTATCCGGATTGGTCGTATAGAGATAGACCTTGCCCGCGCCGCCCGCCGCCAGCACCGTATGCGTGGCCGTGATGGTGCGCACTTCGCCCGAGGGATCGTCCAGCACGTAGAGGCCGTAGCAGCGGTTGCCCGGCAGGCCGAGCTTGCCGGCCGTGATCAGGTCGATCGCGAACTGATCCTCGATGATGGTGATGTTGGGATGCTGGCGCGCCTGTTCGGCCAGCGTGGTCACCACCGCATGGCCGGTCGCATCGGCCGCATGGATGATGCGGCGATGGCTATGGCCGCCTTCGCGAGTCAGGTGAAAGCCGAGTTCGGCCTGGGCGTCGCGCGTGAATGGCACGCCGCGATCGATCAGCCACTGGATCGCTTCACGGCCATGCTCCACGATGAAGCGGGTCGCACCTTCGTCGCACAAGCCTGCGCCGGCGACCAGCGTGTCCTGCGTGTGTTCGTCGTGGCTGTCGCCGGAATCAAGCACTGCGGCGATGCCGCCCTGGGCCCAGTCGCTCGCGCCCTGGTTCATGGCGCGCTTGGTCAGGATGGCAACCCGATGGGTATCGGCCAACTGCAGTGCGACGGTAAGGCCAGCCAGTCCGCTGCCGACGATCGCGACGTCGTAGTTCATGGTGCGGGATGCGCGCAGGGCGCGGGCGTTGCGTGAAAGCTGGAAAGTGTACACCCGCATGCGTTGCGCCGCGCGCCCTTGGCGACCTCGAATGTCCCGGAGCCGCGGCGGGCCGCATGCGGCAAACCGCAGGCAACAAAAAACCCCGCGCCGGGCGGGGTTCTTCGTCAAAGTCGCAAGACCAATTACTTGATCTTGGTTTCCTTGTAAGCGACGTGCTTGCGGGCGACAGGATCGAACTTCATGATCTCCATCTTTTCCGGCATGGTGCGCTTGTTCTTGGTCGTCGTGTAGAAATGACCCGTACCTGCGGTCGATTCCAGCTTGATCTTGTCGCGTCCGCCTTTGCTGGCCATGGTGTACTCCTATTTAGACTTCGCCGCGTGCGCGCAGGTCGGCGAGCACGGCGTCGATGCCTTTCTTGTCGATCAGGCGCAGACCGGCGTTCGAGACGCGCAGGCTCACCCAGCGGTTTTCCGATTCAACGAAGAAGCGGCGATTCTGCAGGTTGGGCAGAAAACGGCGCTTGGTCTTGTTGTTCGCGTGGGAAACGTTGTTGCCGACCATCGGCGCTTTCCCGGTCACTTGACAGACGCGTGCCATGAAGCACTCCTAAATCTTATTCGTGGACAATGTTCGCAACAGATCAACAAAAGGCGCGACAAAAGACGCGCTCGGCGCGTTCGGCCCGGACTGCAGCGGTTGAGACTTCAGCAAAACGAGCATTATAGACCGGAAGCGCACAGGGAATCAACGCTTTCCACGCGTTGACGCCGGGCGCTGTGGCGTCGTGCCGCGGGCGTCACCTGGGCACTGGGTTGGCAGCCCGCCGCGCGGACTTCAATCGTGCACCGCCATGGGGCCGGGCAACTGGTCATGCTCGGCCAGCGAGTAAACCTCGCGGCCGGCCACAATGTAGTGGTCCAGCAGCTCGATGTCCAGCGTGCCGAGCGCCCGCGCCAGTCGGCGCGTGGCGGTAAGGTCGCTGCGGCTGGGCGCTGCCGCGCCGCCGGGGTGGTTATGGGCCACGATCACGCTGGCGGCGTTGTGATGCAAGGCCTCGCGCGCGACTTCGCGCGGATAGATGCAGGCCTGGCGCAGCGAGCCGCGAAACAGTTCGCGGCTATGGATGAGGCCGTGCTGGGTGTCCAGGAACAGGCAATAAAAAGCTTCGTAAGGCAGATGGGACAGCGTCAGGCGCAGGTAATCGCGCACCGCACGCGACGTGCCGAGGGTGTGCGGCACACGCAGGGACTCCGCCAGCGCACGCCGCGCGAGTTCTGGCACCACCTGCAACTGGGCGAACTTGGCCTGGCCGATGCCTTTGACTGCCGCCAGACTATCGGCGTCGGCGGCGAATAGCCGCGTGAGTGAGCCAAAACTTCCGATGAGCTCGCGCGAGAGGTCGAGCGCGGTCTTGCCGGCCGCGCCCACGCGCAGGAACACCGCGAGCAGTTCGGCGTCCGACAGGGCGGCGGCACCCGTTTGCAGCAGCTTTTCGCGCGGCCGCTCGCAGGCGGGCCAGTCGGTAATCGGCATGATTCGCTCCCTTGCCAGGATCGTCGTCAGGGTAACTGTCGGCGCCAGTTGGTCCAGTCGCATACAATACGGGTTGTTGACCGGTTGATCACCCATGAATTTGCAAAATTTTGCGTCGGAAGCGGAGGGCGGCACGGCTGGCCGCAAGACCGTACAGGCGGACTCCTTCCTGACCCTGCACTACAGTATTTCCCTCGAGAACGGTACCGAAGTGGTGAGCACTTTCGAAGAGAAGCCCGCCACGCTGCTGCTTGGTCAGGGTCAGCTCGCCCCCACGCTGGAGCAGGCGCTGCTTGGCATGCCGGAGGGCGAGCGCATGACCTACCGGCTGGCGCCCGAGCACGCCTTCGGACCGCGCAATCCGGAACTGCTGCAATGGGTGTCGCTGGCCACGTTGCGTGAGAACAGTTCGTTCGAGGAAGACTATGCTCCTGGCGATCTCGTCGAATTCAATGCGCCTGGCGGCGGCAGCTACGCCGGCGTGCTCAAGGAATTCGGTGACACCGCCGCGCTGTTCGACTTCAATCACCCGCTGGCCGGACAGACGATCCTGTTTGACGTCCACCTGATCGGAATTCTCTGATGTCATTCGTTGCGGAACGCCCCATGCACGACAACTTGCCCGCCCTCGATGCCGAGATCCTGCTCGCGCAACCGCGCGGCTTCTGCGCGGGCGTGGACCGTGCGATCGAAATCGTCGAGCGCGCGCTCGAGCGCTTCGGCTCGCCCATCTACGTGCGCCATGAAATCGTGCACAACGCCTACGTGGTGGAAGACCTGCGCAAGAAAGGCGCGATCTTCGTGGATGAACTCGACGAAGTGCCGTCGGGCTCGACCGTCATCTTCAGCGCTCATGGCGTTTCGAAGGAAGTGCGTGCCGATGCGGTGGCGCGGGGCCTCACCGTGTTCGATGCCACCTGCCCGCTGGTGACCAAGGTCCACGTGGAAGTGGGCAAGATGCGCGCCGAGGGCTGCGAGATCATCATGATCGGTCACCGTGGCCATCCGGAAGTGGAAGGCACGATGGGCCAGTCGGAGCGGGGCATGCTGCTGGTGGAGTCGGTCGAGGACGTGCGGCGCCTGGAGGTATCGAATCCCGCGCAGCTCGCCTATGTCACCCAAACCACGCTGTCTGTCGACGAGACCGCCGAGATCGTGGCCGCGCTGAAGGCGCGCTTCCCCGAGATCCGCGAGCCCAAGAAGCAGGACATCTGCTATGCCACGCAGAACCGCCAGGACGCCGTGAAGTTCATGGTGCCGCAGGTGGAGGTGGTGATCGTGGTGGGCAGCCCTAACAGTTCGAACTCCAACCGTCTGCGTGAACTGGCGGACCGCCTGGGTGTGCCTGCCTATATGGTGGACGACCCCTCGCAGCTGCGGCCGGAATGGGTGGCGGGCAAGCGCCGGATCGGTCTGACCGCGGGCGCATCGGCACCCGAGGCACTGGCGCAGGCCATCGTCGAGCGGCTGCGTGCGCTCGGTGCGCGCCAGGTGCGTGCCCTGGAAGGCGTGGAAGAGAACATGTCGTTCCCGCTGCCACGCGGACTCGCCAGCGTTTCGGTCTGACGACCGTCCTGAGCGACAGCACAACGGCACCAGCATGGTGCCGTTTTTTTATGGCCGCGCCGCTGTCCGCGCCTGCTTCCAGTTAATCGCCCGAGTCAGCTGTCTTAACACGCAGACAATATCAGGGTAATCCCCCGGTCTGGGGTTTTCCCTATTATGGTGCGACCATACATTATGCACATTGGAGAGGCGCCCGCCGATTAGAAATAAATACCTATTTAAAACGGCGTCTATTATGAGTCGCCGCGCCAGCGTCGGAAATGTCACATTCCGCGGCCTAGGCACGAATCTTGTTAGCTTAGGCCACGGGTCCGTCAGATGGGCGGAGATTGCCCCAATCTGTGCATTGGGGAAATTCCCTAGCGCATTTGACGGGAAAACGGTTCAGGTTGTTGCGTCGCATATTGCATCCGCAAAAAAAGGGGATACAATGCGCGGCGTTTCAAATTGAAACTAAACAAAGGCGGTACGGGGGAGCTTCCGGGAGGGTCCAAGTACTCCCCTGTTTTTGTGAATCCTAGGAGATCACTCATGCAATTCACGTTTGCCAAGATTCTGCCGATCGCGGCTGCAGTGGCGCTGGTCGCTGCTTGCGGCAAGAAGGAAGAAAAGCCGGCCGATGCGGCAGCATCGGCACCTGCCGCGGCGGCTGCCCCCGCGGCTGGCAGCGGTGAGGTCGTCGTCAAGATCGGCCACGCGGCTCCGCTGACCGGTGGTATTGCCCACCTTGGCAAGGACAACGAGAACGGCGCGCGCCTGGCCGTCGAGGAAGTCAACAAGACCGGCCTCGAGATTGGCGGCAAGAAGATCAAGCTGGAACTGGTGGGCGAAGACGACGCCGCCGATCCGAAGACCGGTACCGCCGTGGCGCAGAAGCTGGTGGATGCCAAGGTCGTGGCAGTGGTGGGTCACCTGAACTCGGGCGTGTCGATTCCCGCCTCGAAGATCTACAGCGATGCCGGCATCGTCCAGATCTCGCCGTCGTCGACCAACCCCGACTACACCAAGCAAGGCTTCAAGACCACGTACCGCGTGGTCGCGACCGACGCCCAGCAGGGTCCGGCGCTGGCCAACTACGCTGCCAAGAGCCTGCACGCCAAGAGCGTGGCGATCGTCGACGACGCCACCGCCTACGGCAAGGGCCTGGCCGACGAGTTCGAGAAGACCGCCAAGGCGGCCGGCGTGAACGTGGTGGCACGTGAAGCCACCAACGACAAGGCCACCGACTTCAAGGCCATTCTGACCAAGATCAAGGGCAAGAAGCCGGACGTGATCATGTACGGCGGCATGGACGCCACCGGCGGTCCGTTCGCCAAGCAGGCCAAGGAGCTGGGCATCCAGTCGAAGATCGTGGGCGGCGACGGCGTCTGTACCGACAAGGTAGCCGAGCTGGCCGGCGATGCCGTGTCGAACATCATCTGCTCGGAAGCCGGTCTGGCCCTGTCGAAGATGGAAACTGGCGCGGACTTCGAGAAGCGCTACCAGGCTCGTTTCAACTCGCCGGTGCAGATCTACGCACCGTTCACCTACGACGCCGTGATGGTGATCGTGGACGCGATGAAGCGCGCCAACTCGGCCGAGCCCGCCGCCATCCTGGCCGAAATGCCCAAGACGAACTACAAGGGCGTGATCGGCAACATCGCCTTCGACGAGAAGGGCGACATGAAGGAAGGCACCATCACGCTGTACGAGTACAAGGACAAGAAGAAGTCCGTCCTCGACGTCGTGAAGATGTAATCCAGGGCACCCCTGCCCCTACGAACGGCACCGTGAGTACCTTGCGGTGCCGTTCTTTTTAGTCCGGCCACACGCCGACAGCATCCTTACCATGGGTGGAAGCGTACGGACAGCACACCAGCCACGAACTAGACTACCACCCATCACACACGCGGCCTGCCCCGCGGCATCCACACCATGCCGTCCGGACCAGGCCTGTAGCAGGAGTTTTCATGGATATCTTTATCCAGCAGATCGTGAACGGTCTGGTGCTCGGCAGCATCTACGCGCTGATCGCACTGGGCTACACCATGGTCTACGGCATTCTGGGCATCATCAACTTCGCCCACGGCGATGTCCTGATGATCGGCGCGCTGACCGCGCTTTCCGCCATCCTCGGCTTGCAGAAGTTTGCGCCGGGGCTCCCCGAATGGCTGACGCTGGTGATCGCCACGCTGATCGCCATGCCCGTCTGCGCGGTACTCGCCTATACCATCGAACGCGTCGCCTACCGGCCATTGCGTAATGCGCCGCGCCTGGCGCCGCTGATCACCGCGATCGGCGTCTCGATCATCCTCCAGACCATGGGCATGCTGATCTGGTCGCGCAATCCGCTGACCTTCCCGCAGCTGCTGCCGTCGAGCCCGATCGATATCGGCTCCACCGGCGCTACCATCACCGGCAAGGAAATCGTCATCATCGGCATGGCCGTGATGGTGATGGCCGGCCTGCTGGCCCTGGTCAACCGCACCAAGCTCGGCCGCGCGATGCGTGCGACCGCCGAGAACCAGAAGGTGGCGGGCCTGATGGGCGTCAACCCCAACTTCGTGATTTCGGCCACGTTCATGATCGGCGCCACGCTGGCGGCGCTGGCGGGCGTGATGATGGCCACCAACTACGGTAACGCCCACTTCTACATGGGCTTCATTCCGGGCCTGAAGGCGTTCACCGCCGCGGTGCTCGGCGGCATCGGCAACCTGGCCGGCGCGATGGTCGGCGGCATGCTGCTCGGCCTGATCGAAGCCCTCGGGGCCGGCTATATCGGCGACCTGACCAATGGCGTGTTCGGCTCGAACTACCAGGACGTCTTCGCCTTCATCGTGCTGATCACCGTGCTCGTGTTCCGTCCGTCCGGCATCATGGGCGAACGTGTCGCGGACCGTGCCTGAGGAGAGCGAAATCATGAATACTCCGCTTCCATCGACGGCCGTCGCCGCACCCTCGAAGGTGCCGGCCAAGACCCTGGCCGCGCTGCTCGGCTTTCTCGTCGTGGCGCTGTGCGCGCCGTTCTTTGTCCAGACCTTCGGCGGCAACTACTGGGTGCGCGTGCTCGACTTTGCGCTGCTCTACATCATGCTGGCGCTGGGCCTGAACATCGTGGTCGGTTTTGCCGGTCTGCTTGACCTCGGCTACATCGCGTTCTACGCGGTGGGTGCCTACTGCATGGCGCTGCTGGGCTCGCCGCATCTGGCCAACCAGTTCGAGGCCATCCAGGCGCTGTTTCCCAACGGCATCCACCTGACCATATGGCTGGTGCTGCCGATCGCGGTGCTGGTGGCGGCGACCTTCGGCGTGCTGCTGGGGGCGCCGACGCTGAAGCTGCGCGGGGACTACCTGGCCATCGTGACGCTCGGCTTCGGCGAGATCATCCGCATCTTCATGAACAACCTGGACCGGCCGGTCAACATCACCAACGGCCCCAAGGGCATCACGGCGGTGGACCCGGTACATATCTTCGGGTTCGACTTCTCGAAGTCGCATGAGATCTTCGGCATGAAGTTCACGCCGGTCTTCATGTACTACTACCTGCTGGTGTTCCTGGTCATCGTGATCGTGTTCGTCTGCCTGCGTCTGCAGAACTCGCGCATCGGCCGCGCCTGGGTGGCGATTCGCGAAGACGAGATCGCGGCCAAGGCGATGGGCATCAATACGCGCAACATGAAGCTGCTGGCGTTTGCCATGGGCGCATCGTTCGGCGGTGCCTCGGGTGCCGTGTTCGGCGCGTTCCAGGGCTTCGTGTCGCCGGAGTCGTTCACGCTGTGGGAATCGATCTACATCCTGGCCATCGTGGTGCTGGGCGGCATGGGCCATATTCCGGGTGTGATTCTCGGCGGCATCCTGCTGGTGGGCTTTCAGGAACTGCTGCGCGCCGTGGCCGAACCGATCCAGACCGGCCTGTTCGGCCAGGTGATCGTCGATGCCGAAGTGCTGCGCCAGTTGCTGTTCGGCCTGGCCCTGGTCGGCGTGATGCTGTACCGCCCGGCGGGCCTGTGGCCGTCGCCGCGCAAGGAAGATCGCCCCGTGGTCCGTCGTGCCGGCAGTGTCGGCCGTTTCTGAAGCAGGAGGAAGCGTCATGAGCAACAACGAATTCCTCCTGTCGGTACAGGGGGTCAACAAGCGATTCGGCGGCCTGCAGGCACTTTCGGAAGTGGGCCTGCAGATCAAGCCCGGCGAGATCTATGGCCTGATCGGTCCCAACGGCGCCGGCAAGACCACGTTCTTCAACGTGATCACGGGCCTCTACACGCCCGACTCGGGCGAGTTCGTGCTGGGCGGTCAGCCGTACCAGCCCACGGCCGTGCACCAGGTGGCCAGGGCCGGCATTGCCCGCACGTTCCAGAACATCCGCCTGTTCGGCGACATGACCGCGCTCGAGAACGTGATGGTGGGCCGTCATGTACGTTCGAAAGCGGGCGTCTTCGGCGCGATCTTCCGTCCGCCCTCGGTGCGGCACGAAGAGGAGGGCATCGAGGACATGGCGCACGACCTGCTCGACTATGTCGGCATCGGCAAGTACGCCAACTTCACCTCGCGCAACCTGTCGTACGGTCACCAGCGCCGCCTGGAAATCGCGCGCGCGCTGGCCACCGAGCCGAAGCTGCTTGCGCTGGACGAACCGGCCGCCGGCATGAACGCGACCGAGAAGGTGGAACTGCGCGGCCTGCTCGAAAAGATCCGCAACGATGGCAAGACCATCCTGCTGATCGAGCACGACGTGAAGCTGGTGATGGGGCTGTGCAACCGCCTGACCGTGCTTGACTACGGCAAGGTCATCGCGCAGGGCCTGCCGCAGGAGGTCCAGAGCAACCCGGCCGTGATCGAGGCATACCTCGGCGCATCGGCGCACTGAGGCGGAGGCACATCGAGATGAAACAGACAGTACTGAAGATTGCCGGCCTCAAGGTGGCGTACGGTGGCATCCAGGCCGTCAAGGGCGTGGATCTGGAAATTCACGAAGGCGAGCTGGTGACCCTGATCGGCGCCAACGGCGCCGGCAAGACCACCACCATGAAGGCCATTACCGGCCTGCAGGGCTGGGCGGGCGGCGACGTGGAGTACATGGGCAAGTCCATCAAGGGCGTGCCCAGCTACAAGCTGCTCAAGCAGGGCCTGGCGATGGTGCCGGAAGGCCGCGGCGTGTTTGCCCGCATGACCATCACCGAGAACCTGCAGATGGGCGCGTACACGCGCGACGACGAGGCTGGCATCAAGGCCGATATCGATCGCATGTTCGAGACCTTCCCGCGTCTGAAGGAGCGTGCCAACCAGCTGGCCGGCACGATGTCCGGCGGTGAGCAGCAGATGCTGGCCATGGCGCGCGCGCTGATGAGCCAGCCGAAACTGCTGCTGCTGGACGAGCCGTCGATGGGTCTGTCGCCGATCATGGTCGAGAAGATCTTCGAGGTGGTGCGCACGGTCTCGGCACAGGGCGTGACCATCCTGCTGGTGGAGCAGAATGCGCGCCTGGCGCTGCAGGCGGCGCACCGAGGCTACGTGATGGAGTCCGGTCTCATCACCATGAACGGGGACGCGCGCCAGATGCTGGACGACCCGAAGGTGCGTGCCGCCTATCTCGGCGAGTAAGCGCCTGGACCGCGGCGCGTTGCGCCGCGGTCATCGCAGCAGCCAGACAAAAAGGCCCCGCGGGGCCTTTTTGTTTTCCGCCACGAGGATTGACGTGCGTCACGGCGACCGTGCGGGGGCCGTGCCAGACTTGCCCGCAACAATAACGGCGGTCCCCTGCCGGTTCGACAGGTTTCGATTTCGACAGGTTTCGACAAGCTTCGACAAGCTTCGACAAGCTTCGACAAGCTTCGACAAGCTTCGACAAGCTTCGACAAGCTTCGACAAGCTTCGACAAGCTTCGACAGGGAGGCAGCAATGGCGCGACGGATGCGAGCAGGCCGGCGGGGAGGTCTCGCCATGGTGGCGACGGTGGCGACGGTGGCGACGGTGGCGATAGCGACATGGCTGCCGGGGCCCGCGCATGCGGACTACGACCGGCCGCTCCTGGTCAGCGCGCAGGTCACCTATTGGCAGGCCGACGACCGCGAATGCGCTGGCACGCTGATCACGCCGCGCGTGATCGTGACCGCCGCGCGCTGCCTGCGGCGCAAGCGGCCCGACGAGACGTTTTATATCCGCGCCGGCGGGGTACTGGCCAGTGCCAGGGCGGAGCGTTATTCGCTCCGCATCGGTCCGCTTGGTGATATCGGACTGGTGCTGCTCGATCAGCCCTATCCCGGTGCCGCGGATGCCGACACCGCGCAGATCCCGAGCTATCGGCAGGAGTACCGGATGCTCGTCGATGGCAATGCCGAGATGACCACCGGCGCGCGACTGGTGGTGTATGCCAATGACCGCAACCAGTCCCTGCCGGGCAGTGCGCCGCGGCGCCTGCCGTATTACGTGTCGCACGCGCATCCGAGCGCGGATGGCTTTGCGCCGGTCCGTCATGTCTTCTATCGCTCGCTCGCGAGCTATCGCCGGCACGAGCCGCAGCGCCTGGCGGTTGCCACCAAAGGCCGAAGAAACGCGATCCTGAGCCGCGCGGTGCTGCGGCGTGCCCGCAACCTCGGTCTGTCCGACCTCGACCTCGACGACGCGCTATTGCTGATGGCCGGTCTCGACAACGACCGGGCCAATCGCATCGCCGCGCCGGTCGGCGAGGGCGATCTCGGTGGCGGCATATTCCATGTCGATGGCAACCAACGCGAATGGCTGGTGGGCACGACCCTGGGGGCGCCGGCGAACGTGCGCCATAGTCTCTACTGGCCCTGGGTGTTCGATGTGCTGATGCGCAACGCCATGCGGCACGATGCCATCGCGCTGGCGCGCAAGGTGCTGGGAACCGGCGAGTGGGGCGACTTGGGCGACTTGGGCGAGTCGGGCGAGTCGGGCGCGGGCGGGCCGGGCAAGTTGGGCGAGATCTACGTGGACGAGCAGGCCGATACCGGCAAGGTCGGCTTCTTTCGCCGGTTGAGCAATGCCGTCGGCGGCGAATTGCCGGCGCATGGCAGCGACAATCCGCATTGGGAGTACCTGGGCACGCGTCTGCCCGATGCACAGCAGGCGACGGCACGATTCTTCCGGCCTGCGGTCCGCGGAGGCGCGGCGCCCGGCGAGATCCATATCGTGAGCAACCCGTACACGGAGCAAGCCGAGTACTACCAGCGCCGCCATGCCGACGCCGGCGGGCTCGACCCTGGCTATCCGCCGCCCCGGACCGACAACGCCGCGTGGCGGTATCTCGGCACCGATCTCGCCGGGGCCCGGACGATGAAGGGCTGGCCCAATGTACCGCATGTCGGCGATGGCGCCAGGATGAAAAAAGGGCCTCGCATGGCGCGAGGCCCGGCTCCGGCGTAGGCCCCTGAAGGCGCAGCCTGGCGCGCACCGGGAGGGCATCCGAGCGGATGCCGTGACCCGGCGCGGCCGCTCCCGCTTACGCCAGTTTCTTCAGCAGCGTGCGCAGCATGCCGATCATCTGGTCGATCTCGTCGCGCGTCACGTTCAGGGCCGGCATGAAGCGCAGCAGGTTGGGGCGCGGCGAGTTCAGCAGCAGGCCGGCGGGAGCCATGTCGCGCGCTTCCTCAACGATCTGCGGACCGATGTCCTTGCCGAGCATCAGCGCGCGCAGCAAGCCCTCGCCACGCTCGCCCTCAAGGCCGAACTCGGACGACAGGCCGAGCAGTTGCTCGCGCAGGTATTCGCCCTTGGCCTTGACCTCGTCGAGGAAGCCCGGTGCGACCAACTGCTCGAGCACCGCCGTACCAACCGCCGTCATCAGCGGATTGCCGTTGTAGGTACCGCCCTGATCGCCGGCTTCGAAACTGGCCACGTCGGCCTTGCACAGCAGCGCGGACAACGGCACGCCGCCGCCGATGCCCTTGCCCAGCGTCATGATGTCCGGCTCCACGCCCGACAGCTCGTAGGCGAACAGCGTGCCGCAGCGGCCGCAGCCGGTCTGTACCTCATCGACGATCAGCAGCAGCTTGTGCTGGTCGGCCAGCGCGCGCAGGCCCTGCATGAACTCGCGCGAGGCGGGAATCACGCCGCCTTCGCCCTGCACCGGCTCGAGCATAATGCCGACGGTCTTGTCGGTGATGAGCTTCTCCACCGAGGCCAGATCGTTGAGTTCCGCCTTGGGGAAGCCCGGCACCTGCGGCGCGAAGATGGTGTCCCAGCCCGCCTTGCCCGACGCGCTCATGGTGGCGAGCGTGCGGCCGTGGAAGCTGTGGTCCATCGTGATGATCTCGTAGGCGCCGTTCTTGTGCTTGCGGCCCCATTTGCGCGCGAGCTTGATCGCCCCCTCGTTGGCTTCCGCGCCGCTGTTGGCGAAGAAGACCTTGTCGAAGCAGCTGTGCTGCGTGAGCAGGTTGGCCAGCGTGAGCATCGGCTCGTTGTAGAACGCCGGGCTCGGATTGATCAGCTTGCGGGCCTGCTTCTCGACCGCGGCGATCATGCCGTCGTTCGAATGGCCGAGGCAGTTCACCGCCCAGCCCTGCACGAAATCCAGATAGCGCTTGCCGTTGTGATCCGTCAGCCATGAGCCCTTGCCTTCGGTGAAGACGAGTTCGGGCCGGTTGGTGATGTACATCAGGGATTGGACGGGGTACTCAGCAAATGCCATGGCGGACTCCTGGGGTCGGCATGAAACGATGAAAACGATCGGCGATGAAAAGATCGAAACCGTCGCGCGATAACAAGACAAAAAACAGAAAACAGAAAACAGAAAACAAAAAGCCACGGGGGTTGCCCGTGGCTCGTTGACGTGAACTAGCGCTGTCGACGATCAGCCGCGCGGCACCCCGGGGTTGGGGAGCAACGTACGGAACTGGCGTCGAACATGGCGTGCAAGGTTCATGGCGGCCAATATAAGACGCACGCGCCCCCGTGTCAAAACGAAATTTCGCAGACCCGGGTGGCATTGTTGTGTCGACGGCACGGCGCGCGGCTCGCGCGGGCCCCGCTCAGGCGCCGCCAGCCGGGTGCAGGTCGGCCTCGGACGTGAACGAATCGGCAAAGAATGCATCCTCGTGCAGGCGGCACTGCGCCGTGAAGTCGTGGCGGGCCGCGTTCACCATCACCGGCGCGCCGCACGCGTAGACCTCGTGACCCGACAGGTCCGGGTGATCCGCCATGACGGCCTGGTGGACAAAGCCGGTGCGGCCGCTCCACTGGTCCTCGGCCGCGGCGTCGGACACCACCGGCACGTACTTGAAGCTGGGCAGGTCGCGCGCCCATTGCTCGCACAGCGCGTGCATGTACAGGTCGCGCGGACGGCGCCCGCCCCAGTACAGCGTCATCGGCCGCTCGATACCGGTGTACGCGGCATGTTCCACGATAGCCTTGATCGGCGCGAAGCCGGTACCCGAGGCCAGCAGGATGATCGGCTTGTCCGAGTCCTCGCGCAGGAAGAAGCTGCCCAGCGGACCTTCGAAGCGCAGGATGTCGCGCTCCTTCATCGCCGGGGCGCCTTCCCTGGCGCCGAACACGTAGTCGGTGAACGCGCCGCCCGGCATATGGCGGATATGGAGTTCGATCGGACCTTCTTCGTGCGGCGGCGTGGCGATCGAATAGCTGCGACGCTTGCCGTCGCGCAGCAGGAATTCCACGTACTGGCCGGCCAGGTACTGCATGCGCTCGGTCGCGGGCAGTTGCAGGCGTACCGCGACCACGTCGTCGGCCAGGCGCTCCAGCGTTTGCACGCGGCACGGAATCTTCTTGATCGGGATATCGCCGGCACCGTGCACCTCGCGGCATTCGATGGTGATATCGGAGGTGGCGCTGGCGCAGCAGAACAGCGCGCGCCCTTCGGTCTTTTCCTGGGCCGTCAGCGCCGAAGCGGCGTGGTCGCCCTGGTGGATCGTGCCGGCCACCACGCGGCCCTTGCACGAGCCGCACGCGCCGTTCTTGCAGCCATACGGCAGGCCGATGCTATGGCGCAGGGCGGCGCCGAGAATGGTTTCGTCGGCGGCCACCTCGAACTTGTGGCCACTCGGCATGACGGTTACTTGATAAGCCATAATCAGGTCTATGAGCCAAATTCTGTCGCCGCTTCCGGCAAATTCATCTTCCACGCCCAGCGTGTCACAGCCGACGCCGGGGCAACCGGGCCAGTCGCAGACAGCGCGGCAGTCGCGGCGCCTGGGTCGTCCGCGCCTGCTGATCGTCGGGTGCGGGGATGTCGGCACACGCTGTCTGCGCCTGCTTGCTGCACGCCTGCGCGTGTTCGCGGTGACGTCGCAACCGGCGCGCCGCGACGAACTGCGGGCCGCCGGCGCGGTGCCGCTGGTCGCGGACCTCGACCGGCCCGCCACGCTGGCGCGGCTGCGGGGCCTGGCCAATCGTGTCATCGACCTTGCGCCGCCGCCCGCGCAAGGCGATGGCGATCCCCGTACGCGTGCGCTGCTGGTCGCATTGCGTCGCGCAGCCTGGCGCCGTGCGCGGGCCGGCTGGCCTGCGCCACGCGGGCGCGCAGCAGGCGCGGGAGGCGTCCACGAGGCCGCCATTCTACCCGAGCGGGGATGGCACCGCGCGTATGCGCCGGCCGTGCCCTACGCGGCAGCGGGGGCATTCGTCTACGCCAGCACCACCGGCGTCTATGGCGACCGTGGCGGCGCGCGCGTGCAGGAATTTCATGCCGTGCGTCCGCAGACTGCACGGGCGCGACGCCGTGTGGCGGCCGAGGCCGAGGTGCGCCAGTTCGGGCGCGCGGCTGGCTGGCGCGCCAGCATCGTGCGCATTCCCGGCATCTACGCCGACGATCGCCTGCCCGTGGCGCGCCTGCACAAGCGCACACCGGCGCTGGCGCCGCAGGACGATGTCTACACAAGCCATATTCATGCCGACGACCTCGCCCGCACCATGATCGCGGCGCTGTGGCGGGGCCGGGCCCAGCGCGTGGTGCATGCGAGCGACGATACCGAACTGCGCATGGCCGACTACTTCGACCTCGTGGCCGACCGTCGCGGGTTGCCACGTCCGCCGCGCATCACGCGCGCGGAGGCGCGCGACGTGATCGACGCCAACCTCATGAGCTTCATGAGCGAATCGCGCCGGCTCGACAATCGCCGGCTCAAGCGCGAACTCCGCATGAAGCTGCGCTTTCCTACCGTCCGTTCGTTCTTCGACGCCTGAGCGCGTCTGGCGAGGTGCGTGGCACGTCGCTTGCATGGCGTGTCGCCTGGATTCCCTGTCTATACAGCATTGACGATGGGTTGCCTCTTCTCTGTGCATGGTTGCCCGACGTCGGGTGCGTGCGCGCCGAGGTTGGTGCAAACCCTTCGTTGACTTGTATAGACAGGGATAGGAATATGTGCCGACATTCGCGTCGGCCATCTCTGCCATCGCAGCCTGTCCAGATCGACACCAAGGAGCCGCAGCATGACCCTGCCTCGCCGAGCAATGCATTCCCTCTTGTCCGTCGCGATGGCCGGCGCGACCCTCGCCGCCGGCGCCGTACACGCGCAGAACGTCCCCGTGACACTGGGCATGAGCGGCTGGACCGGCTTTGCGCCGCTAACGCTCGCGGACAAGGCCGGCATCTTCAAGCAGCACGGCGTGGATGTCGACATCAAGATGATTCCGCAGAAGGACCGCCATCTGGCCCTCGCATCCGGCGCCATCCAGTGCGCGGCCACCACGGTGGAAACGCACGTGGCCTGGAACGCCAACGGTGTGCCCATCACGCAGATCGTGCAGCTCGACAAATCCTACGGGGCCGACGGCCTGGCGGTGCGTCCCGACATCAAGTCGTTTGCCGGACTCAAGGGCAAGACGGTCGGCGTCGACGCGCCGGGCACCGCGCCGTATTTCGGGCTGGCATGGATGCTCAAGAAAAACGGCATGACGCTCAAGGACGTCAAGACCACCACGCTCTCGCCGCAGGCGGCGGCGCAGGCCTTCGTCGCCGGTCAGAACGACGCGGCCATGACCTACGAACCGTACCTGTCCACGGTGCGGGCCAATCCCGACAAGGGGCACATCCTGGCCACCACGCTCGACTATCCGATGGTGACCGATACGCTCGGCTGCTCGCCCAAATGGCTCAAGGAGAATCCCAAGGCGGCGCAGGCGCTGGTCGACAGCTATTTCGCCGCGCTGGAGATGATTCGCAAGGACCCGGCCAGGTCGAACGAGATCATGGGCGCGGCGGTCAAGCAGACCGGCGAGCAGTTCGCCAAATCCTCGGCCTATCTGCGCTGGCAGGACAAGGAAGCGAATCGCCGGTTCTTTGCCGGCGAGCTGGCCGCCTTCAGCAAGGAGGCCGCGGCCGTGCTGCTGGAGATCGGCGTGATCAGGCAGGTGCCGGATGTCACCACGCTCTATGACGCGCGGTTCCTGAAGTAAGCGCGATGTCCTCCGCCCGCAAGGAGGCCGCCATGGCCTCGTCCTCGACTCCCGTGTCCGCCACGCTCGCCCCTGCGCCGACTACCGTCTCGACCGCCGCGCCACCGCGCGCGCGGCATCCGTGGCTGTCGCCGCTCGCACCCGTGTCGCCGCAGGCGCGCTGGTGGCTCGGGCTCGGTTTCTTCGTGCTGTTCTTTGCGCTGTGGGCCGGCGTGACGTTCGGCGGCCTGGTGCCGCGCACGTTCCTGGCCGATCCGCTCACGATGGCGCGCGAAGGCGTGCTGCTGTTCACGGAGTACGGCTTTCTGGGCGATATCGGCATGACCGTGTGGCGGGTGCTCGGTGGCTTTGTGCTGGCCGCGGTGCTGGCGGTGCCGCTCGGTATTGCCATGGGCGCGTACAAGGCCGCCGAGGCGTTCTTCGAACCCTTTATCTCGTTCTGCCGCTACCTGCCCGCGTCGGCATTCATTCCGCTGCTGATCCTGTGGGCCGGCATCGGCGAAACGCAGAAGCTGCTGGTGATCTTTATCGGCTCGTTCTTCCAGATCGTGCTGATGGTGGCGGTGACCGTAGGCGGCGCCCGGCGCGATCTGGTCGAGGCCGCCTATACGCTCGGGGCCACGCCGCGCGGCATCGTGCGCCGCGTGCTGATTCCCGGCGCCGCGCCGGAGATCGCCGAGATCCTGCGGCTGGTGCTCGGCTGGGCCTGGACCTATGTGATCGTGGCCGAGCTGATCGGTTCGTCCTCGGGCATCGGCCACATGATCACGGACAGCCAGGCACTGCTCAATACCGGGCAGATCATTTTCGGCATCATCGTGATCGGCTGTATCGGGCTGGTGTCGGACCTCGTCTTCAAGCTGGCCAACCAGCGCCTGTTTCCGTGGAGTGCGATCCGATGAGCGCGTTATCGATCCAGCAGGTTTCCCGCACGTTTGCCAATCCGCGCGGAGGCGCCACGCAGGCGCTGCTGCCCGTCGACTTCGACGTGCGCGACAACGACTTCGTGACGATCCTCGGCCCCTCCGGCTGCGGCAAATCCACGCTGCTGCGCATCGTGGCCGGCCTGGATACGCCGACTGGCGGGCGCGTGCTGCTCGACGGCCAGCCCGTGACCGGCCCGGGCGCCGATCGCGGCATGGTGTTCCAGTCGTACACGCTGTTCCCGTGGCTCACCATCGAGCAGAACGTGCGTTTTGGCCTGCGCGAGCGTGGCATGCGCGTGGCCGAGCAGAAAGAGCGCAGCGACTTCTTTATCGCGCGCGTGGGGCTGCGCGGCTTCGAGCATCATTATCCGAAGCAGTTGTCGGGTGGCATGCAGCAGCGCACGGCAATTGCGCGGGCGCTCGCCAACGATCCGAAGATCCTCCTGCTCGACGAACCGTTCGGCGCGCTCGACAACCAGACGCGCGTGCTGATGCAGGAACTGTTGCTCGGGATCTGGGAGTCCGCGCGCAAGACGGTATTATTCGTCACGCACGATATCGACGAGGCCATCTTCATGGCCAACCGCGTGGCGGTGTTTTCCGCCCGGCCGGGTCGCATCAAGTGCGAGATCGCGGTGGATTTTCCCCATCCGCGCCATTACACGATCAAGACGTCGCCGGAGTTTTCGGCGTTGAAGGCGCGTCTGACGGAGGAGATTCGTGCCGAGGCGATGGCCGCGGCCGAGCATTGAGCCCCATGAATCAAGCAGCCAGCCCGACGCCCACGTCCGGCACGCCCACCGCGCCCGCGGCGCTCTACCAGCAGGTCAAGGACTATATCGCCCGCGAGATCCAGAGTGGCGCCTGGCGACCGGGCGACCGGGTGCCGTCCGAACAGGAACTGGTGACGCGCTTTTCCGTCTCGCGCATGACCGTCAATCGCGCGCTGCGCGAACTGGCGGAGCAGGGCCGGGTGGTGCGCGTGGCCGGTGTCGGCACCTTCGTGGCCGAGCACAAGCCGCAGTCGACGCTGCTCTCGGTGGTGAACCTGCAGGACGAGATCCGCATGCGCGGGCACAACTACGCGTGCGACGTCATTCTCGTCGAGCGCGTGGCGGCGTCCATCGAGGTCGCGGCCGCGCTCGACCTGCGTACCGGCGAATCGGTGTTCCACTCGGTCTGCGTGCATCGCGAGGATGGCGTGCCGATCCAGCTCGAGGACCGCTACGTCAACCCGCGCGTGGCGCCGGACTTTATCCACCAGGATTTCCGCGATACCCAGCCCGGCGAGTACCTGTTGCGCAATGTGCCGTACGACCAGGTCGAACACGTGGTCGACGCCATCGCCGCGACGCCCGAGCAGGCTGCCTATCTGGAGATGCCGGTGACCCAGCCGTGCCTGCTGCTGACCCGCCGTACGTGGACCCGTGGCGTGCCGGTCACGTTCGTACGCTGCCTGCATCCTGGCAACCGCTACCGCCTGGGCAGCCGCTTCCGTGCCGACGGCAACCCCGCCTTCGGCTGACCGTCCGGTCTGACCCGTAATTTTTCTGCCGCAGCGAGCCATTTTCGTCTAAGCTGTATAGACAGGCTCATACAAGCGAGCCCAATATGACGACAAGACACTGAAAGAGATCACGAAGAGACATGACGATGCGCACCCAACCATCCGATTCCCGCCCGCTGCTTACCCTGCACCCGGGCGCTGTCTCGCTGGATGACCTGCGCCGCATTTACCGCGGCGAGGTCCGGCTGGCCATGGACGCGACGGCCTGGGCCGGCGTGCGGGCCGCCCAGGAGACCGTGCAGGACATCATCGACGCCGACGCGGTGGTGTACGGCATCAACACCGGCTTCGGCAAGCTGGCGCAGTCGCGCATCGCGCACGACAAGCTGGCCGAACTGCAACGCAACCTCGTGCTGTCGCATAGCGTCGGCACCGGCCCGGACCTCGCGGCCGATACCGTGCGGCTGATCCTCGCGATCAAGGCTGTCAGCCTGGCGCGAGGCCATTCCGGCGTGCGGCCCGAGCTTATCGAGGCGTTGCTGACGCTGGCCAATCACGGCGTCACGCCCTGCATCCCGGCCAAGGGCTCGGTGGGCGCATCGGGCGACCTCGCGCCGCTGGCGCATATGTCGTGCACGTTGATCGGCGTGGGCGAGGTCATGATCGGCGGCCAGCGCATGCCGGCCGCGCAGGGCCTCGAATACGCCGGGCTCGCCGCCTTCACGCTGGGACCGAAAGAGGGCCTGGCCCTGCTCAACGGCACGCAGGTTTCCACCGCGCTCGCGCTGGCCGGCCTGTTTGCCGCCGAAGACGCCTTTGCCGCCGGCCTGGTGGCGGGCGCGCTGTCCCTCGAGGCGATCAAGGGTTCGGTCAAACCGTTCGATGCACGCATTCACGACGCGCGTGGACAGGCCGGGCAGATCGCGGTGGCTGCCGCCGTGCGCGCGATGCTCGATGGCAGCGAAATCGTCGATTCGCACAAGACATGCGGGCGCGTGCAGGACCCGTACTCGATCCGCTGCCAGCCGCAGGTCATGGGCGCGTGCCTCGACAATCTCCAGCATGCCGCGCGCATCCTGCGCATCGAAGCCAACGCGGCCTCGGACAACCCGCTGGTGTTCTCCGCGCAGGGCGATGTGGTCTCGGGCGGCAACTTCCATGCGGAGCCGGTGGCCTTTGCCGCCGACATCATCGCGCTGGCGGTCGCCGAGATCGGCGCGATTTCCGAACGTCGCCTGGCGCTGCTGCTCGATACCGGCCTGTCCGGCCTGCCGCCGTTCCTGGTGCGTGACGGCGGCCTCAATTCCGGTTTCATGATCGCGCAGGTCACCGCCGCGGCGCTGGCCTCGGAGAACAAGGCGCTGGCGCATCCGTCCAGCGTGGACAGCCTGCCGACCTCCGCCAACCAGGAAGACCACGTATCGATGGCCACCTACGGCGCGCGCCGCCTCGGCGAGATGGCCGCCAACACTGCCGTCATCGTCGGCATCGAAGCGATGGCCGCCGCGCAAGGTATCGAGTTCCACCGGCCGCTGCGCTCGTCGCCGCTGATTGAAACCGAACTGGCGCGTATTCGCCAACGTGTGTCCTTCGTCGAATCCGATCGTTATCTCGCACCCGATATCGAAGCCATGAAGCAATGGGTGCAGCAGGGCGATGCCGGCGCCGGCTGGCCCGCTGCCATTCGCGACATTCTCCCGACCAACCTGGTGGCTACCGCCTGAAGCGGCCGAGCCCATCGAGCCTACCGAGCCCACAAGGGGACAACCAAGATGAACGCCAACGAACACCAATTCAACCAGACGCTGCGGGGCCCCCGCGAAGTACGCGCGCCGCGCGGCAGCACGCTCCATTGCAAAAACTGGCTGATCGAAGCCGCCTACCGCATGATCCAGAACAATCTCGATCCCGACGTGGCCGAGCGCCCGCAGGACCTCGTGGTCTATGGCGGCATCGGCAAGGCCGCGCGCAACTGGGAGTGCTTCGATGCGATTCTGGACAGCCTGCGCCGCCTGGGGGAAGACGAGTCGCTGCTGGTGCAGTCCGGCAAACCGGTGGGCATTTTCCGTACGCATGCCGATGCACCGCGCGTGCTGATCGCCAATTCGAACCTCGTGCCGCACTGGGCCACCTGGGACAAGTTCAACGAACTCGATCGCGCGGGGCTGATGATGTACGGCCAGATGACGGCGGGCTCGTGGATCTATATCGGCACGCAGGGCATCGTGCAGGGCACCTTCGAGACGTTTGTCGAGGCTGGCAACCAGCACTATGGCGGCGATCTCGCGGGCAGGTGGATCCTGACCGCGGGCCTCGGCGGCATGGGGGGCGCGCAGCCGCTGGCCGGCGTGCTGGCGGGCGCCTGCGTGCTGGCGATCGAATGCCAGGAGTCGCGCATCGACTTCCGCCTGCGCACCCGCTATCTCGACAAGAAGGCCGCCACCATTGACGAGGCACTGGCGATGATCGCCGATGCCACGCAGAAAAAGCAGGCGATCTCGGTCGGCCTGCTCGGCAATGCGGCCGAGATCGTGCCGGAACTGGTGCGTCGGGCACAGGCCGGTGGCATGCGCCCGGATATCGTCACGGACCAGACCTCCGCGCACGACCTGGTCAATGGCTACCTGCCCGAGGGCTGGACGGTGGCGCAATGGGAAGATGCACGCCAGCGCGACCCGAAGGCGGTGGAGGCCGCCGCGCGCGCCTCCATCGTCAAGCATGTGAACGCGATGCTGGCGTTCCAGCAGATGGGCGTGCCGACGCTCGACTACGGCAACAACATCCGCCAGGTCGCCTTCGACGAAGGCGTGCGCAATGCGTTCGACTTCCCGGGCTTCGTGCCGGCCTACATCCGTCCGTTGTTCTGCCGCGGCAAGGGCCCGTTCCGCTGGGTGGCGCTGTCCGGCGATCCCGAGGATATCTACAAGACCGACGCCAAGATGAAGGAGCTGTTCCCCGAGGACAAGGCGCTGCATCGCTGGCTCGATATGGCGCGCGACCGCATTGCGTTCCAGGGCCTGCCCGCGCGGATCTGCTGGGTCGGCCTCGACGAGCGGCATCGTGCCGGCCTGGCCTTCAACGAGATGGTGAAGTCCGGGGAACTCAAGGCACCGATCGTGATCGGTCGCGATCATCTCGACTGCGGCTCGGTGGCGTCGCCCAACCGCGAGACCGAAGCCATGCGCGATGGCTCCGATGCGGTATCCGACTGGCCGCTGCTCAATGCGCTGCTCAATACCGCGGGCGGCGCCACGTGGGTGAGCCTGCACCATGGCGGTGGGGTCGGCATGGGCTTCTCGCAGCATGCCGGCGTGGTGATCGTGTGCGACGGCACGGATGCCGCGGCCCGGCGCATCGAGCGCGTGCTGTGGAACGATCCGGCCACCGGCGTGATGCGTCATGCCGACGCTGGCTACGATATCGCCGTGGCCTGCGCGCAGGAGAAGGGGCTCGACCTGCCGATGGTGACGCGCGCATGAGCGAGGCGGTACCCGTGGTGTCGGGGGAGGTGTCGCACCCGGCCGCGCGCCAGGCGACGCAATTCAGGCTCGATGCCATTGCGCCCATGCCATGGAAGAACGGTGGCGGCACCACGCGCGAGCTCGCCGTGTGGCCGCCGGGCGCCGCGATGGACGACTTTGCATGGCGCATCAGCGTGGCCGATATCACGGCCGATGGTCCGTTCTCGGCGTTTCCGGGCATCGACCGGCAGATTGCGTTGATCGAGGGCGCCGGCGTCCGGCTGGAGGCGCTCGACGGCAGCTTCGGGCACCGGCTCGATCGTATCGGCGTGCCGTACGCCTTTGCGGGCGAGACCGCCGTGCACGGCGCGTTGATTGCCGGGCCGACGCGCGACTTCAACGTGATGACGCGACGCGACCGCTGCCATGCGAAGATCGAAGGCCTGCACGCGCGCTTCAGCCTGTCCACCGGCGAACACGCCACGCTGCTGCTGGTCGTCCGCGGCAGTTGGCGCGACGATGGCAGCCGGGCCGACAGCGGGCAGAGCGACGGCGGGCAGACCCATAGCGGTCAAACCCATAGCGGGCAGACCTTTGGCGCGGGCGACGGTATCCTGTTTCCCGCCGGCGCCGCCGTTGCCGTACCGATCTTTACACCCGCCGAGCCGGCTGCACTTTGCCTGCGGGTGGAACTGCATATGGAGCCTGTGCGATGACTTCCGCAGACGGTGTCTGGCAGCACTGCCACCTGCTTCCCGATGGCGATCCCGCGCGCGCGCTGCGCGACGGCGCGCTGGCCGTGGTCGATGGCCGCATCGCCTGGCTGGGCCAGCGTGCGGCGGTGCCGGCCGAGTATCACGCGCTGCCGCGGCACGATGCCGGCGAGACCTGGATCACGCCCGGCCTGGTCGACTGCCATACCCATCTGGTCTATGGTGGCCAGCGTGCCGACGAATTTGCCATGCGGCTGGCCGGCGCCAGCTACGAAGAGATTGCGCGCGCGGGCGGCGGCATCGTCTCTACCGTGCGCGCCACGCGCGAGGCCAGCGAGGCCACGCTGTTCGCGCAGGCGTCCGCGAGGCTGTGCCCCTTGCTTGCCGAAGGCGTGACCGCGCTCGAGATCAAGTCCGGCTATGGCCTGTCGCTCGAGGCCGAGCGCAAGCAGTTGCGGGTGGCGCGCCAGCTCGGCGAAGCCCACGGGGTGTCGGTGCACACTACATTCCTCGGTGCGCACGCCTTGCCCGCGGAATATGCGGGCCGGGCCGACGACTATATCGATCTGGTCTGCGACACCATGCTGCCCACGCTTGCCGAAGAGGGTCTGGTCGACGCGGTCGACGCGTTCTGCGAATCGATCGGCTTTTCGCCGGCGCAGACCGCACGGGTGTTCGAAGCCGCCGCGCGGCATGGTCTGCCGGTCAAGCTGCATGCGGAGCAGTTGAGCAATCTGGGCGGGGCCGCGCTGGCGGCGCGTCATCGCGCGTTGTCCGCCGATCATCTCGAACACCTCGACGAAGCCGGTGTTGCCGCCATGGCGGAGGCCGGCACCGTGGCCGTGTTGCTGCCCGGCGCGTACTACTTCCTGCGCGATACCCATCTGCCGCCGATCGCGTTGCTGCGTCAGTACGGCGTGCCGATGGCCATCGCCACCGATCACAATCCCGGCACTTCGCCGACCACCTCGCTGCTGCTGATGCTCAATATGGCGGCCACGCTGTTCCGCCTGACGGTGCCGGAAGTGCTGGCCGGCGTCACCGTGCACGGCGCGCGGGCGCTCGGCGCGAGCGAGCGGCACGGCCGCCTTGCGGTCGGGCGTAGCGCCGACTTCGTGCTGTGGGACGTGTCGTCGCCGGCCGAGCTGGCTTACTGGTTCGGCCGCAACCCCGCCGCCACAGTGGTGCGGCAGGGCATGATCCATGAAGGAGGCCAGGCATGAACCGCCTCTTTGCACCCCAGGCGCTGCTGCCCGCCGGCTGGGCCGACAATGTGCTGCTGGCGTGGGACGCGCAGGGCCGCCTGGTGGAAGTCGCCACCGGCGTTACCCCGGACGCGCATGTCGAGCGTGCCGCGGGCGCCGTGGTGCCGGGTATGCCGAACCTGCATTCGCATGCGTTCCAGCGTGGCTTTGCGGGATTGACCGAGGTACGCGGCGTTGCCAGCGATGACGATCCCGCCGGCGGCGATTCGTTCTGGAGCTGGCGCACGCTGATGTATCGCTTTGCATTGCGGCTGTCGCCCGACACGCTCGAAGCGATCGCGACGCAGCTCTATGTGGAGATGCTGCGCGCGGGCTATACCAGCGTGTGCGAGTTCCATTACGTGCATCACGATCCGGACGGCAGGCCGTATGCCGACCGTGCGGAGATGTCGCTGCGCCTGCTGCGTGCCGCGCGCAAGGTCGGCATCGGCATGACGCTGCTGCCCGTGCTGTACCAGACGGCCGGCTTTGGCGCGCAGCCGGCACAGGCGGACCAGCGGCGCTTCCTCCACGAGACCGATGCCATGCTGGCACTGCTGCAGCGCCTGGCGCCGGAGTGCGCGCACCACGGTGCCCGCCTTGGCCTCGCGCCGCACTCCCTGCGCGCGGTGCCGCCGGACAGCCTGCGCCATGCCGTGAGCGGGCTCCACGCCATGGACCCGGGCGCGCCGGTCCATATCCATATCGCCGAGCAGCAGCGCGAGGTCGACGATTGCCTGGCGTGGAGCGGCACGCGGCCGGTGGCATGGCTGCTCGACCACGCGCCGGTCGACCATCGCTGGTGCCTGGTTCATGCCACCCATATGGACTGGGACGAACGCCGCCGGCTGGCGCATAGCGGTGCCGTGGCCGGGATCTGCCCGACCACCGAAGCGAACCTCGGCGATGGCGTGTTCGAGGCCGCGCCGTATCTCGCGCAGCATGGCGCGTGGGGCATCGGCTCCGACAGTCATGCCAGCGTCAGCGTGGCCGAGGAGCTGCGCACGTTCGAATATGGCCAGCGGCTTGGCTTGCAGCGCCGCAATGTGCTGGCCTCCGAGGCACATCCGCAAGTCGCGGACCGGCTCTGGCTCGATGCGGTGGCTGGCGGCGCGCGCGCCACGGGCCGCGCGGTGGCGGGCCTGACCGTGGGCCAGCAGGCCGATTTCCTTGTGCTCGACGGCGCCAGCCCCGCGCTGGCCGGGCTCGATGGCCCGCAGTCCCTGGCCGTGCACGTGTTTGCCAGCCACGGTCATGAGACACTAGCGGAAGTCCGCACCGCCGGCGTCAGGCGCGTGCAGCATGGCCAGCACCCGCTTCAGGCGGAAAGCGGCCGGCTGTTCGCGGCCGCGCGCGCGAGTTTGCTGACAGACTGATTCCCAACGGCCCAGCCGTCCAGACCAGACGAAGATGTCCTCCACGATCTCTACTCCTGTTTCTCCCGCCGGGTTTGCTACCGACACCCCGGCCTTTGTCCTGCATCGGGGCACGCGCCCTCTGCTGGTATCGATGCCGCATGTCGGCACGTATCTGCCGCAGTCCGTGGCCTCGCGCCTGACCGACGAAGCGCGCACCGTGCCCGATACCGACTGGCACATGGATCGCCTGTACGACTTTGCGCGCGAGCTCGGCGCATCGATCCTGATGGCCACGCACTCGCGCTACGTGATCGACCTGAACCGCCCGCCCGATAACGCCAATCTGTATCCGGGGCAGGACACCACGGGCCTGTGCCCGGTCGACACCTTCGACAAGACGCCCATCTACGCGGACGGCACCAACGGTCCCGACGACGCGGAAATCGCCGTGCGGCGCGACCGCATCTGGCATCCGTACCACACCGCGCTGCAGCAGGAACTGGCACGACTGAAGGCCGAGCACGGCACCATCGGGCTGTGGGATGCGCACTCGATCCGCTCGGTGCTGCCGCGCTTCTTCGAAGGCAAGCTGACCGATTTCAATCTCGGCTCGGGTGGCGGCGCCAGCAGCGATGCCGGTCTGGCCGCGCGCATGCTGGAGATTGCCAACGTGGTGCCAGGCCATACCGCGGTGCTCAATGGCCGCTTCAAGGGCGGCTATATCACGCGCCAGTACGGCAAGCCGGCCGACGGCATCCATGCGATCCAGCTGGAGCTGACGCAGTCGTCGTATATGAGTGAGACCTATCCGTTCGCGTACGACGACGCGAAGGCCGCGCGCGTGCAGCCGGCCATCCGCAAGATGCTGGAGACGATGCTCCAGTTCGTGGAATCCAAGGTGTAACGCCGGCGCGGCCGGACCGGTCCGGCCGCGGCCATTCTCGACCACCTGGCTATTTCTTCACGACGTTCTTGTCGGCCTGGCTGCCGGTCGCCTGGTTGTACTTCTCCACATACTCCTCGAACAGCTTGCGGATCGAGCGGCCGATCTTCACGTAGTCGGATTCGTTGAGGTTTGCCAGCGACACGCGCCCTGACGGGTGGCGTGTGCCAAAGCCGCGCCCCGGCAGCAGCACCACGCCGGCTTCCTCCGCCAGCCGGAACAGCAGTTCCACCGGCTCCTGCGAACTCAGCACCCATTTGACGAAGTCCGGCCCCAGCGCCTTGCCGCCGAGCTGCTCGATATCGAGCAGCGTGTAGTAGTCCACCGCGTTGGGATCGTCGTCGTCCGGCGCAATGCCGACTTCGCGGAACAGCGCCGCCTTGCGGCTGCGGATCAGGCGCTTCATCGCCTGCTTGTAGGCATCGGGCGTATCCATCAGCGAGAACAGCGAGAACAGCACCATCTGCACTTGCTGCGGCGTCGACAGGCCGGCGGTGTGATTGAGCGCGACGGTGCGGCTGTCCGCGACGATGCGGTCGATGAACTTGAGCGTATCCGGCGTCGTCGTGATCGAGTGGTAGCGGCGATGCAGTGCCTGCCGTTGCGCGGCGGGCAGGGCGCGCAGGCGCGCGTCGAAGATATTGTCGCGATGCGTGGCGATCACGCCGAGCCGCCAGCCCGTGGCACCGAAATACTTCGAGAACGAATAGACCAGGATGGTATTGCGTGGGCAGAGCGCGAACAGCGAGACGAAGTTGTCGGCAAAGGTGCCATAGACATCGTCGGTCAGGATGATCAGGTCGGGCCGCGCGGCGACGATGGCGGCGAGGTACTCCAGGCTCTCGTCGCTCATCCGTACCGACGGTGGATTGCTGGGATTGACCAGGAAGAACGCCTTGACCTCGGGATCGCGCAGCTTGTCGAGTTCCTGGTGCGAGTATTGCCAGCGCGCCTGCGGATCGGCATCGATGTTCAGTTCCACCAGCCGGTAGTCGTTGAGTTCCGGAATCTCGATATACGGCGTGAAGATCGGCATGCCCAGCGCGATGGTATCGCCGGGCGCCAGCAGGTGGTTCTCGCGCATCGAGTTGAACAGGTACGTCATGGCCGCGGTGCCGCCTTCCACGGCAAACAGGTCGAACTCGCCGATAAGCGGATGCTTGCCGATCATCTCCTTGCGGAGGTACTGGCCGACGATGCGCTCGGACAGCCTGAGCATGCGGTCCGGCACCGGGTAGTTGCAGGCAAGGATGCCCTCGCACATCTCGTAGAGAAAGTCGCCGGCATCGAGGCCAAGCTGGTCCCGCACATACGACACGGCGCCCGCCAGGAACTTCACGCCGGGCGTATGGGTGCATTCGCGCGCGAACAGATCGAAGCGTTCCTCGATACCATCGCGCCGCGGAAAGCCGCCCACGCCTTCCGGCATATACGAGAACGAGCGCTCCGACTCGCGCATGGCAAACAGGCCGAGTTGCCAGAAGGCGTGCCGTGGCACGGTGGCGAGAAAGTTGGGGTTGCCGCGGCCCGCATTCAGCATCAGGCAGTCGCTGCGGCTGCTGGCGAGCTTGATCAGCTCATCCTTGAGTTCGAACGGTGACAGGCTGGAGAGCCTGGCCAGGTCCGGTTGGTTCATGCTTTGCTCCTGTTGGATCCTGCTCGATCGTGTGAATGGGGTGCCGCTAGACGAGACCCACGACCAGCGGGCCGAGCAGCGTCAGCAACACGTTGGCAATGGCGTAGGTGATGGCGAACGGGACGGTGGGCACGGGGCTCTCGGCCTTGTCGAGGATGCCGCCGAAGGCGGGATTGGCGCTGCGCGAGCCCGATAGCGCGCCGGCCAGCAGCGCCGCGTTGTCGTACCGCAGCACGTAGCGGCCGAACAGCATGGTCAGGAACAGCGGCAGCAGCGTGACCACCGCGCCCAGCAGGAACAGCGTGAGCCCGCTCTCGCGCAGGGTGGAAACCGCCTGCAATCCTGAATTGATGCCGACGATGGCGACGAACGCCGCGAGACCGAAGTCCTTCAGCAACTGGCAGGCCGCGGCAGGCATCGCGCCATACATCGGATGCTTGGAGCGTGCCCAGCCGAAGACCAGCCCTGACAGCAGCGCACCGCCGCCCGCGCCGAGCGTGAGCGGGATGGCGCCGACGCGTACCACGATCAGGCCGATCAGCAGCCCGACCAGTACGCCGGCGCCAAAGTAGACGAAGTCGGTCTTCTCGCTCGGCACCAGTTCATAACCGGCGCGCTGCGCGGCGCGCCTGGTATCCGCCGGGGTGCCGTAGAAGGTGATGATGTCGCCGTGTTGCAGGTGGAGATCGGGCAGCAGCGGCAGCGGATGGTCGTTGCGTTCGATGCGTTCCAGGTAGACGCCATGGCGCATCTCGCGACTGATGTTGGCAACGATCTCGCCGAGCGTCTTGTCGTTCATGCCCTTGAGCGTGAAGACCGCACGGCGCGTCTGCATGACCATGCCCATGCCTTCCGCATCGGCGACTTCGTCGCCGATGGCCATGGCGGTGGGCACCATGGCATCGCGCCGGCCCACCATCAGCACGAGGTCGCCCTCGCGCAGTACCGCGTCCTGCGCCACTTCCACCGGCTTGCCGCCGCGCTGGATCTTCTCCACCGTCACGAGGTCGTCTCCGCCGATCTCGATCTGCGCGACAGTCTTGCCCGCCGCGCCGCTGACGCGGAACAGGCGACCCACCAGGCGCGGCAGGGCGCCCGCCTGCCCGGGCCCGAATTGAGGCAGACCGCCGTGCAGCGCGGCCTCGACCTTTTTCGAATCGGTCTTGAGATCGGACTTCATGAAGCGCGGCAGGATATTGACGCAGACGATGATGGCGCCGAGCGAGCCGAACACGTAGGTCACCGCATAGCCGATGGCGACGTTGGCCTGCAGGGTCTTGACCTGTTCGGGCGGCAGGCCCAGCTTGGTGATGGCATCGCCGGCGGTGCCGATGATGGCGGACTGCGTCATGCCGCCCGCGGCGAGACCGGCGGCGAGTCCCTTGTCGAGGTGGAACAGTTTGGCGAGCACGACGACCGTTACCAGCCCGGCCACCGCCATGAACACGGCCATGGCGATTTCGCGCAGCGAGCTGCGATTCAGCGAATTGAAGAACTGCGGTCCGCTTTCATAGCCCACGGCATAGATGAATACCGCGAACATGACGGCCTTGACCCCGTTGTCGATTTCCACGCCGACCTGGCTGATGACCACGGCCGCGAGCAGCGAGCCGGCCACGCCGCCGAGCTGGAAACGTCCGAACGTGATCTTGCCGATGGCATAGCCGACCGCGAGCGACAGGAACAGCGCGGACTCGGGCGATTTCTGGAAGATGTTGTGTAGCCATTCCATGAATATCTCCTCGTGACAAGGATGCGGAAACAGGTGGGCCCGGCCAATGCGTGACGGGGGCAACCAGGGGGCGAAGCGCAGGCGCGGAGTCCGACATGCGCGGGGTCCGACATGGATGGCCTGACATGGGCGCCCTGCTCGGGTCGAGCCGGATCCTCGCTACGCCCAGGTCAGCGCGCAGCCATTGCGCTTGCCATCACCACCGCGATGGGCCCCAGCAATGGCAGCAGGACGTTCGAGATGGCATAGGTAATCGTGTAGCCGATCACGGGCGTGCCGTTGCCCGCCGCATTGGTCAGCGCCATGATCGTGGGCGTACTGCAATGCTGGCCGGCGACTGCGCCGAGCAGGATCGGCATATCCAGCCGTAGCAGGCGGTGCCCGATAAACAGCGAGATGGCGGCGGGAATGATGGAGATCAGGATGCCGGCGACGGGTAGCACCAGGCCATACTCCGCGATCAGCCGCAATGCATCCGGTCCGGCGGACAGGCCAACGGCGGCGATAAACGTGGCGAGGCCGAAGTCCTTGAGGATTTCCGCGGCCGGAGCAGGCAGCGAGCCCATCAATGGCAGTCGCGCGCGCAGCCAGCCGAACAGCAATCCGGCCACAAGGCAGCCGCCACCGGTGCCGAGGGTCAGGTTCGCGCGGCCCACCTGGACGCTGAGCGAGCCGAGCCACATGCCTAGCAGAATGCCGATGCCGAGAAAGACAAAATCGGTACGGATGGTGGGCGTGACGGGGTAGCCGAGTTCGGGCACCACGCGCTGGACGGCTTGTTGCGGGCCCGACAGCGTGAGCACATCGGCGCGCTTGAGCACCGTTTGCGGCAGCGTGGGCACGCGATGCTGCATGCGTGTGATGGCGGCGAGATGGACGCCGCGGCCGGCGCCCACATCGGCCACCTGACGTAGACGTGCCAGCGTGAGCCCGACGATTTCGCGGCGCGTGAGCAATACCTCCTGTTCGCACTGGACCACGTCTTCCATGCCCGGGGGCGGCGTCACTTCGGGGCCGACCAGTGGGGTGAACGCGACCATTGCCTCGCGCCGGCCCACTGCGAGCAGGATGTCTCCGGCGCGGAGGATGTCTTGGGGCTTGGGCTCGAAGGTGCGGTCATTGCGACGGATGCGCCGGATGGTGACGCCAAGCGCGACACGGCGTTCGGCTTCGATGACGCTGGTGCCCGCCAGCGTATGGCCTGTCGGGTGGTCTGAGATGCCCGCCGATGTGCCTGCCGATGTGCCCGCTGGCGAGCCCGCTGCCGCGCCATCCGCGCTGGTGGTCAACACCGGGCTGGCGGTGCTGCTGCCCGAGGTATCGTCGGCCATGCCTTCCACGCGCAACACGCGTGACACGATGCCCGGCAATGCGCTGACCTGGCCTTCGAGCAGATCGTCTTGTCCGCCGAGCTTGTGCCACAACTGCGTGGCGGCATCACGCAGGTTCTGCCGCAATATCCAGGGTGCAAGCTGGCTGGTGAACAGCACGATCGCGATCAGCCCGAACAGGTAGGTCACGCTGTACGCGGTGACGATGTGCGATTGCATCACGCGCGTCTGTTCCGCGCTCATGCCGAGATGGGCGATGGCTTCCGATGCCGTACCGATGACCGCCGACTCGGTGGCGGCGCCCGCCAGCAGGCCTGCCGCGGTACCGGCATCGAGCCGCAGCAGCGGCACGGCAAGCGCGATCAGCGCCAGCAGCACGAAGACTTCGACCAGCGATAGCAAGCCGATGCGCCATTCCCTGGCGACGTTGGCGAAGAACTGCGGACCGCCGGTAAAGCCGAGTGCAAAGATGAACAGCGCGAACGCGACGTTACGTACGTCTGCGTCGAGCCGCACGCCGGTCTGGCCGATGGCCAGCGCCGCGAGCAGCGTGCCGCAGATACCGCCCAACTGGAACGGACCGAACCGGATCGCGCCGATCGCGTGCCCCACGGCGAGCGCGACAAACAAGGCGATCTCGGGACTGGCCGCGAGGAGCGCGAGAGCGGAATTCATGACGCGGGCAGCCTCCACGGTTCGTTGCAGCCAATTGGCAAGTCAACGTCTGCACGGAGGCGATTATCCGCGTGGCTGTTGTAAGCGCGTACTGAAAGCTTTCGAGGGAGATTTAAATGGCTTCAACCGGGGCGGGCGTGCCGCGGCCACGAAAACGGTGCGCCAGGGCGGTGGCTGGCCTGCGCGAGGGCGGATGAGGGGGTAGGGTGCGAGCGCAGCGAAGCAGAGGCGGGCAACGAGCAGAGGGGCAGAGGGGGCAGAGGGGCAGAGGGGCAGAGGGGCAGAGGGGCAGAGGGGCAGAGGGGCAGAGGGGCAGAGGGGCAGAGGGGCAGAGGGGCAGAGGCAGCGGACAAAGGGCAGGCGCGGCGGAGCCCGCCCCCCCCGTCGCTACTTGCCGCTGGCGATCCGGTCCTGGATATGCTGCGCCCGCGCCGCCGAGCCCGGGTGCGAACTCAGCAGGCTCGACTGCCCGCCATCGAGCTTGGCCAGCTTCTGGAACGCGGTGACCAGCGCCTGCCGGTTCTGCCCGTTCTTTGTCAGCAAGTCGTACGAATAGTCATCGGCGGCGCTTTCCTGCCGTTGCGAAAACTGCGCGTTGATAAAGGTTTCCCCGAGCTCACCGATCTGCGAGGAAGACAGCGCCGTCAGGGTCGGACTACCGATCGCGCCCAGCAGCCCGCGTGCGGCGGCAGTGGAGTAGGCCACCTGCATTGCGGCCTTGGTATGGCCCAGGGCCACGTGCCGGACGTGTCAGGGAATTTCGTGTGCTGAGGTCGGTTAAAAGATCTCAGCTGATGGCGGCGGTGAATCGCTCGCCGAACAGAATGGCGAACTGATTGACTGCTTGCCGCCAGGTGATAGGCGGCATCTTCCAATCCTTTTCGATGTTGCGCAAGGCCAGAAACAGCAGTTTGCTGGCGGCTTCGTCGCTCGGGAAGTGGCCGCGGTTCTTGACGATCTTGCGCAACTGCATGTGCATGCTCTCGATGGCGTTCGTCGTATATACGATTCGACGCACCTCGGGCGGATAGGCGAAGAAGGGGATCACCTGTTCCCATTGGCGCTGCCACATGGCCGCGACGGTAGGGAATTTGCGCCCCCACTCGCTCTGCGCAAAGGCGTCGAGCGCCGCTGCCGCCGCCTCGGCCGTGGCGGCCTGATAGATCGGCTTGATCGCGGCAGCCAGCGACTTGCGGTCCTTCCAGCTCGCCAGATTCAGCGAATTGCGGATCAGATGCACGATGCAGGTCTGGATTTGGGCGGCCGGATAGACCGCCTCGATCGCTTCGGGGAAGCCGCGCAAACCATCGACCACCGCGATCAGGATGTCGTGCAAGCCGCGGTTCTTCAACTCGTTGAAGACCTTCAGCCAGAACTTGGCGCCTTCCGTTTGCTCGATCCACAAACCCAGCACTTCCTTGCGGCCGTCGGCGCGGATGCCCAACGCCAGATAGACCGCCTTGTTCTTGACCGTGCCTTCGTCGCGGATCTTCAGCCGCAGCGCGTCAAAGTACACGATCGGATACATGGCCTCGAGCGGGCGTTGCTGCCATTGCTCGACGTCGGCCAGCACCTCGTCGGTGACCGTGGAAATCAGATCGGGCGACACCTGCAGCCCGTACAGTTCCAGCAGATGGCCCTGAATCTCGCGCACGCTCATGCCGCGCGCATACATGCTGATGACGTGGTCGTCGAAGCCCGGCAGCCGGCGTTGATACTTGCCGACCAACTGCGGCTCGAACGTCGCCTGCCGATCGCGTGGAATATCCAGCGTCAGTTCGCCGTTGGGCGTGAGGACCGTCTTGCGGCTTGTGCCGTTGCGGTGGTTGCCCGCCTTGCCTTGCTCGGCCTCGGTTTCCAGATGGTGGCTCAACTCGGCCGCGAGCATGCGCTCGGCCAGTTGCTTCTTGAGCTGGCCGGCCAAGCCCGATTCGCCCAGGATCGACTCGGCATCCTTGCTCTGCACCTGGGCAAGCAGTTGATCGATCAGCTCATCGGGGAACAGCTTCGGCGCCTTCGGGTTCTTGCTCTTCTTGGTCACGGTTGCATCGGTCATAGGACGTTATTTCCGTTATCGTCTCATGGCCTCGGCACACTAAAAATCTGACAGGCCCCACGTGCCCGATCTCGTGCCCCAGCACGCCGCGTACTTCGTCGTCCGTCATCATGTCCATCAGCCCGCTATAGACGCGCACGCAGCCATTCGCCATGGCCCAGGCGTTGACGTCCTTGGTCATGTAGACCTTGGCGTCGAGCGGCAGCCCGGTATTGGTCAGCCCCGCCATGATGTTGGTCAGCCGCTTGGCGTACGTACTGTCCGCCGGCGCGATGGTGTTCTTCTTGTCCATCTCCGCGCACGACTGGTCGGAGAGCTGCTTCACGTTGGTGTCGGAGAGCGATGCCGCAGAGAACAGACTGCCGCCCGCCTGCGTCAGGCCTTCGTAATTGGTGCCGGCACAGCCGGCCATCAAAAGCGCGCAGCCAGCGGCCGCCGCAGTCGCGGAGATGCGATGCATGGTTCGATTCCCTGGGTTTGAGTGTTACGCGTGTTACCGCGTGTCATTGCGTGGCGGCGCGCGTCTCGCCGCATGCGCGAGACGAGCCACCGCAATTGCCAAGGATAGGCCGGCAGGAAAGGTGAGGAAAGTAGGCGGAGTCTGACAAAGCGAATGACGCTTTCAGCGTCGTCTCATTGGAAACCACAACGTTCAAGACATACTTGGTCGCTTGGTCGCTTGGTCGCCCGGTCGTACGCCGCGCGGTTGGCATGAAGCTGTCGGTGGCGCCAGCGTTACGCCCGGATTCGCACCGCGACATGTTTGCGGGGATGGTGCCCGGGGTCGGACTCGAACCGACACGCCTTGCGGCGGGGGATTTTGAGTCCCCTGCGTCTACCTGTTTCACCACCCGGGCGGGGTGAGGCGCTACCGATGCAACGCCTGCGATGAACGGCGGATTATGCCGCAAAACGGGGGGCAGGACAACGGGTCAGCGGCCGCGGCGGGCGTTGGTGGTGCGGCTGCGGTCATAGAAGCCCGGCGGCTTGCGGGCGACCCAGCGGATGAACGCGGCGATGGCGGGGTGGGCGCGTAGCGCGTGCCAGTCGTGGTAGGTGGCGGCGAGTTCGGCTTCGGTGAAAACCGAGTGGATCTTCTGATGGCAGATGCGATGGATGGGCACCACCGCGCGACCACCCTCGCTGCGCGGAATCGGGTGGTGCAGGTCGGTGCTGGGGTCGTCCAGCAGGATGCGGCCACACAGCGGACAACGGGTGTCGCCCGGCACCGGCGGGACCGGTGGGCCGAGCTGCTGGCGGGCATTGGCGCGGAGCGTGCGTTTGACGACCATAGGGACGGTGGCGTTTTGGCTACGGTAGCAGATGTGGTTCAGAAGGCGAATCCCCAGCTTGTTGTAGCATGAGCGCGCTGTTGGACCTTATTCCTGCCCTATCGAACGGATCAACGCCATGTCTGCCCATCCCACGTTGGCCTCCCTGGCCACCCTTGCCGAACTGCCATCGCAGGACCCTGATTTTTATGCGCAGGCGTATAACAACCGGGAGCTCGTGCCCGATCATCCCGAGCATCTGGCGCGCTGGGCGGCCGATTCGGCACTGGTGCGGGCACGCGTGACGTTCCGCGAAGGGCTGGCGTATGGCAATCCCGACTCGCCGTTACGCGATGCCGAGACGCTCGACTATTTTCCCGCGGTGACCAGCGTCGATTTCGCGCGGCCGCCGCTGCTGGTCTTTATCCATGGCGGCTATTTCCGCGCGCTGGACAAGAGCGATCACAGCTTTGTCGCCACCACCCTGACGCGCAAGGGCGTGTCGGTGGCGGTGGTCAACTACGCGTTATGCCCGGATGTCACGGTGGAAGTCATCGTGCGAGAGGTCCTGCAGGGCGTGGCGTGGCTCTATCGTCAGGCCGATGCGCTGGGCCACGACCGGAATCGTATTTATCTTGCCGGTCATTCCGTTGGCGGCCATCTGGTGGCCATGCTGATGACGGCCCTGTGGCCGCAGTTCGGTGCCGATCTGCCGGCCGACCTCGTCAAGGGCGGCCTGTCGATCAGCGGCCTGTACGACCTCGAGCCGCTCCGCCGTGCCGCCTTCCTGCAAACCGACCTGCGGCTGACCACACGCGACGTGGCGCGCCTGTCGCCGGCCTTCCTGCGGCCGGCCACCGATGCGCCGCTGATCACGGCAGTGGGTGAGCTGGAGTCGAGCGAGTATCACCGTCAGAACGCGTTGATCCGCGCCGCATGGCCCGACAACGCGCGCGAGGACATCCCGTTGCCCGGACGTCATCACTTCAACGTGATGGATGATCTCGCGCACGACGGCACGCCGCTGCTGCGCGCCGTGCTCGCCATGATCGGCGAAGTCTGATGGCGCGCTGATTACTCGCTTTCCAGCACGCGGAGCAGGGACGAGGTGTCGTCCTTGCCCCAGCCGTGATCCATGAGCTTGCCCAGTTGCGCCGCGGTGGCGCGCATCGCCGGCAGCGGCAGGCCGAGCTCCGTGGCGATGTCGTCGGCGAGGCCGAAGTCCTTATGGTGCAGGCGCGCCTCGATGCCGGCGGCAAAGTCGTGCGCAACCATGCGCGGCCCCATCAGGTCCAGCATGCGACTGCCCGCAAAGCCGCTGGCCATGGCTTCGAAGACGCGTTGCGTATCGACCCCCTGCGCGCCGGCAAAGCGCATCGCTTCGGCGATGCCCTGGATATTGACCACCTGCGCAATCTGGTTGCACAGCTTGGCCACCTGGCCGGCGCCATGATCGCCGATATAGGTGATGGACTTGCCCAGCACCGCCAACAGTGGCCGCACCCGTTCCAGTACGTCTTCGCGGCCGCCCACCATGATGGTCAGCGTGGCAGCCCGCGCACCCGCGGCACCGCCCGAGACCGGGCAATCCAGCGCCTCCAGGCCGCGCGCTTCCAGGCCGGCGGCAATCTCGCGCGTGACGATGGGCGAGATGGTGCTGTGGTCGATGCAGATGGTGCCTGGCGCCGCCCCTTCCACCACGCCGTTCCTGCCCAGCAGGACGTCACGCACGTCTTCGGACGAGGTGACGTTGGTAAAGACCACTTCCGCACCCCGGGCCGCTTCCGCCGGCGTGAAGAACGGCTCCGCGCCCAGCTCGCGGGCGGCCTCGGCAGCCTCGGGACGGCGCACGAAGGCGCGTACGGTATGGCCCGCGGCGAGCAGGTGGCCGACCATGGGCGCGCCCATGGCGCCCAGGCCGATAAATGCAACGGTGGTCATGACTCGGTTCCTTGGCGGTTGAACGTCCGCAGTTTACCGGTCAATCGCCAGTGCCGCTCTCAGTGCTGCTCTCGGGGCTGCTCTCGGGGCTGCTGTCCGGCCGCCGCGACCGAGCGATGCGGCAGGCGAGCGGTTGCTACCGATCGCCCGCGTACGAGAACTTGCCGTTGCGGATGGTACCCATCACGCGCGCGCGCTGGTCAAAGCCCTGGTGGTCCCTGGGGCTGAGATTCAGCACGCCATTCGGCACGGTCAGGTTGCCGGTGGTCTCCAGTGCATCGCGCAGCGCCCGGCGGAACGCCACGGTGCCCGGCTGCGCGCCGGTCTTCAGCGCACGTCCGGCCGCGTCGTCGATGAGCTGGTACGCGCCCCAGGCATCGCCGGCAAACTGCGTCATGGTATTGGCGCCGTACGCCTTTTCGTAGCGATTGACGAAGTCGAGCGCGACTTTCCTGGCCGGATGGCTGTCCGGCAGCTCGCGTGCCACCACCACCGGCCCGGTCGGGAACAGCGTGCCTTCCACATCCTTGCCGCCGAGGCGGACAAAGTCCCACGTCGCGATGCCATGGGTCTGGTAGATCCTGCCCTTGTAGCCGCGCTCGCCGAGCGTCTTCTGCGGCAGCACCGCGGGCGTGCCCGAGCCGGCGATCAGGATGGCGTCGGGGCGGGCCGCCATCAGCTTGAGGATCTGCCCCGTCACCGAGGTATCCGTGCGTGCGTAACGCTCGTTGCCGACGACATGAATCTTGCGGACCTCGGCCAGCTTCGAGAACTCCTTCCACCAGCTTTCGCCATAGGCATCGTTGAAGCCAATGAAGCCCACGGTCTTGATGCCGTGGTTGGCCATCGACTGCGTCAGCAGCGTAGCCATCAGCGAATCGTTCTGCGGCAGCTTGAAGGCCCAGCGGCGGCGCGCGTCGGTCTGCGGCTCGATGATCGCGGCGGACGCCGCGAGCGTGACCATCGGCGTCTCGTTCTCGGCCACGGCGTCGAGCGCGGCGATCGCGTTCGGGGTGATATTGGGGCCGACCACCACGTCGACCTTGTCCTCCGTCATCAGCTTGCGGATATTGCGCACCGCGTTGGACGGGTCGGACGCGTCGTCGAGCACCACGTATTCCGCGCGCTGGCCAGCGATGGTCCTGGGCCACAATTGCACGGTGTTCCTGGACGGAATGCCGATGGCCGCGGCGGGTCCGGTAGTCGAGAGATCGACGCCGACACGGATATCGGCATGGGCCGCCGGGGCTGCCGCTGCGAGCGTGGCGCACAGCACGGCGGACAGACGGAGAGGCAGAGGAAAACGCAGGGGAAGGCGCGGGAACATGAGCGGGAGTTGACGTCTGAGGAGAAAGCAGGACTACCTGGCCGTCAGTCTCCACAACGACGTCACCTCGGCCGCGCGCGCGGCATGCAGGGGGTCGTCGGGATCGGCGGCCTTGGGATGTCGGGGACGGATATCGGAGCGCCCGGCCACCTTGAGGCCGGCCGCGTCGATCCAGCCCAGCAATGCCTCGCGCGAGCGCAGGCCCAGGTGTTCCGCAAGATCGGACAGCAGCAGCCAACCCTCGCCGCCGGGCGCGAGATGATCGGCCAGCCCGGCGAGAAAGCCGCGCAGCATGCGGCTGTCGGGGTCGTACACCGCATGCTCGATGGGCGAACTCGGCCGTGCCGGTACCCACGGCGGATTGCACACCACCAACGGTGCGCGGCCCGGCGGAAACAGGTCGGCCTCGACCACCTCGACCTGGCCGGCATAGCCGAGCCGTTCCAGATTGGCGCGCGCGCAGGCGAGGGCGCGCGGGTCCTGGTCGGTCGCCACCACGCGCCGGACGCCACGGCGGGCCAGCACCGCGGCAATCACGCCGGTCCCGGTGCCGATATCGAAGGCCAGCGTATCCGACGGCAGCTTTTCGGCCGCCACCAGGTCCACATACTCGCCGCGCACGGGCGAGAACACGCCGTACCAGGGATGGACGCGGTCATCGAGCGCGCCGACTTCCACGCCCTTCTTGCGCCATTCGTAGGCGCCGATCATGCCGAGCAGTTCGCGCAGGGACGCCACGTAGGGTCCGTCCGCGGCGCCGTAGACCTGCTCGCAGGCCTCGCGCACGTCGGGCGCGCGGCGCAGCGGAATATCGTGGTTGGCATCGAACGGCAGCAAGAGCATGCCAAGCGTCCGCGCGCGCTGCGACTGTGCCAGCCGATGCAGGTGAAACGCTTCGGTCACGGAGGCGGGCGGCCTGGCCGCGCGCTTGGGCTTGCGGTCCGTGCGGCGTGCCAGGGCCTGCAGCAATTGCCGTGCATTCTGGAAATCGCCGCGCCACAGCAGCGCGGTGCCCTCGCAAGCGAGGCGATAGGCGGTATCGGCCGTGGTGCGGTCGTCGGCGATCACCACACGCCGGGGTGCGGGCACACCGGCCTCGGAGCGCCAGCGCGCGCTGCGCTCGACGCCGTCCTCGGTCCAGTGAAGGGTGGGGGAGGGTTGGGATGGTTGGTCAGACATGGCTGGAATCAGGCGAGGCCGGAGATCAGAGCTCGTAGGCCTCGTGGTCCCCCGACATCGCCTGCTCCACGAGTTTGCGGTTCAGGGTCGGGGAAAACAATTCTATGAAGGTATATACAAAGCTACGCAGGTATGCCCCCTGCTTGACCGCCAGGTGCGTCACGTTGGTGCCGAACAGGTGGCCCGCCGGAATGCCGCGCAGATTGCGGTCGCGCTCGGGGTCGAACGCCACCCCGGCGACGACGCCCACGCCGAGGCCGATCTCGACATAGGTCTTGATCACGTCGGCGTCGATGGCCTCGAGCACGATGTCCGCCTTGAGCTGGCGCAGCTCGAACGCCTTGTCGATCTTCGGCCGGCCGGCAAAGTTGGGGTCGTACGTAATAAGCGGGAAGGCCGCCAGGTCCTCCAGCGTCAGGTGCTTGCGCTCCAGCAGCGGATGGTCGGGCGGCGTCACCACCACATGCTGCCATTGATAGCCGGGCAGGGAGACCAGCCCCTTGTCCTTCGAGATGCCCTCGGTGGCGATGGCGATGTCGGCCTGGTCATGCAGCACCATATCGGCAATCTGTGCCGGGTTACCCTGCTGGATCGAGAGCCGGACCTTGGGGTAGCGCTTGGTGAACTCGCCGATCACGCGCGGCAGGGCATAGCGGGCCTGGGTGTGCGTGGTCGCGATGGTGAAGTTGCCCTGATCCTGGGCCGCATAGTCCTTGCCGACCCGCTTGAGGCTCTCCACCTCCTGCAGGATCTTCTCGACCGAGGTCAGGATGCGGCGGCCCGGCTCGGTCAGGCTGCGTATACGCTTGCCGTGGCGCGTGAAGATATCGACACCCAGCTCTTCCTCCAGCTCGATAATCGCCTTCGAAACACCCGGTTGTGACGTATAAAGCGCTTTAGCGGCTTCCGTCAGATTGAAGTTCTGCCGGACGGCCTCGCGGACGAATCGGAACTGGTGGAGGTTCATATAACTTCGGTCGTATAAACAAACAACTTCTTATTAGTTTGAGATATGAGGCCAGTTTATTACGATTTGCGAACTTTGTTAATGAACGGCCCATTGCCTCCGCGCCCTGTCCCCACAGGCGCGTGACCACCAGCGCGGGCCTTGCCGAGAGCCCGCATGTCCCTCGCCTATACCGTATCCGGTCTGCTGGTCGGTCTCCTCGTCGGTCTGACCGGCGTGGGCGGGGGTTCGCTCATGACGCCGCTGCTGACGCTGCTGTTCGGCTTTTCGCCGGCCACGGCGGTCGGCACCGACCTCGCCTTCGCCGCCATCACCAAGGGTTTCGGCACCATCGCGCACCGCGCGCATGGCCACGTGCAGTGGCAGGTGGTGCGTCGCCTCTGCCTCGGCAGCCTGCCGGCTGCCATCGTCGCCATCCTCGTGCTCAAGAGCGCGGGTGAACTCAATGCCCAGTGGCTGCACGCCATCCGTCTGACCATCGGCGTCTCGGTGCTGCTGACCGTGCTGTCGCTGCTGTTCCGCAAGCAGATGCTGGCGTGGCTCGCGCGCAATCCGCGCTTCCAGCTGGAAGGCCGCGCCCAGGCCGCCGCCACCGTGATCGTCGGCGCCGTGATCGGCGTGCTGGTCACGGTCTCGTCGATCGGCGCCGGCGCGGTTGGCGCCACGCTGATCCTGCTGCTCTATCCCCATATGAAGCCGGCCGAAGTGGCCGGTACCGACATCGCCTACGCGGTGCCGCTGACCGCCGTGGCCGGCCTTGGCCACGTCTGGCTCGGCACCGTCGACTGGAACCTGCTCCTCGCCCTGCTGGTGGGGTCGATTCCCGGCATCTGGCTCGGTGCGCAACTGTCGCGGGCGTTGCCCGAGCGGCTGGTGCGCGGAGCCCTTGCCACGACCCTGACGCTGGTGGCGATCAAGCTCGTTTCCTGAGCGCCCCGATCAACGACGAATACTGAACGGACCCACACCATGTATCAGTACGACCAATATGACCAACGCATCGTCCACGAACGCGTTGCCCAGTTCCGCGATCAAGTCAGCCGCCGCCTTTCCGGCGAGCTGACCGAGGAAGAGTTCCTGCCGCTGCGGCTGCAGAACGGCCTGTACCTGCAGCGCCATGCGTACATGCTGCGCGTGGCGATTCCGTACGGTCTGCTGTCGTCGAAGCAGATGCGCATGCTGGCCCATATCGCGCGTACCTACGATCGTGGCTATGGCCACTTCTCCACGCGCCAGAACATCCAGTACAACTGGATGGAACTGGAGCGCGTGCCCGACGTGCTGGCCGATCTCGCCAGCGTCGAGATGCACGGCATCCAGACCTCGGGCAACTGCGTGCGCAACATCACCACCGATCATTTCGCCGGCGTGGCGCCGGACGAGTATCTCGATCCGCGCGTGCTGGCCGAACTGCTGCGCCAGTGGAGCACGTTCCAGCCCGAATTCGCTTTCCTGCCGCGCAAGTTCAAGATCGCCATCTCGGCCTCGGCGGACGACCGTGCGGTCACGCAGATGCACGATATCGGCATTACCGCGTATCGCAATGCCGACGGCGAGACGCGCCTGCGTATCATGGCCGGCGGCGGTCTGGGCCGGACGCCGATCCTCGGTACGGTGATCAAGGAAGACCTGCCGTGGCAGCACCTGCTGTCGTATGTCGAATCCGCGATCCGGGTGTACAACCGCTATGGCCGCCGCGACAACAAGTACAAGGCGCGTATCAAGATACTGGTAAAGGCCATCGGCGCCGACAAGTTCGCCCAGGAAGTCGAGGAAGAATGGCAGCACAGCAAGGACGGTCCGTCCACGCTGACGCAGGCCGAGTACGACCGCGTGGCGCAGTACTTCGCACCGCCCGCCTACGAGAAGCTGGCCGATACCGACGCCGCCTTCGAGAAGAACCTGCTCGAGAACAAGGCGTTCGCGCGCTGGGTCAGCCGTAACGTGCATGGCCACAAGGTGCCCGGCTACGCCGCCGTGACGCTCTCGACCAAGCCGGGTCCGGCATCGCCCCCGGGAGATGCAACCGACGCGCAGATGGACGCCGTGGCGGACCTCGCCGACAGGTTCGGGTTTGGCGAACTGCGCGTGGCGCACGAGCAGAACCTGATCCTGCCGGACGTAAGGAAGCGCGACCTGTTCGAACTGTGGCAACTGGCAAAGAAGGCTGGCCTGGCGACTGCGAACATCGGCCTGCTGACCGACATCATCGCGTGCCCGGGCGGCGACTTCTGCTCGCTGGCCAACGCCAAGTCGCTGCCGATCGCCGCTGCCATCCAGGAGCGCTTCGACGACCTCGACTACGTCTACGACCTGGGCGAGATCTCGCTGAACATCTCGGGCTGCATCAACGCTTGCGGACACCATCACGTCGGCAACATCGGCGTGCTCGGCGTCGACAAGGATGGTTCGGAGTGGTACCAGGTGACGCTAGGCGGCGCGCAAGGCAACGAAGCCGCGCTGGGCAAGGTGATCGGCCCGTCGTTCAGCGCCGAGGAAATGCCCGATGTGGTGAGCCGCATCGTCGACACCTTCGTGGCCAACCGCGTTGAAGACGAACGCTTTATCGAGACCCTGGGTCGCATCGGCGTGACCCCGTTCAAGGAACGCGTGTACGCCGACAAGCAGCGCGAGCGCGCGGAAGCCTGAGGACCGGAGAAACTGAACATGGCAAAGATCATTCAACTGCAACGCAGCGCCAGCGAAGTGCGTCCGGTTATCGTCGAAGACAACTGGACCGTGCTGCGCGCGGCCGAGGGCGAGACTCTCGACGAAGCGAAGATTGCCGCCGCGGCGCAAAGCCAGGAGGCGATCCTGTTCCCGCTCTCGGCATGGCAGGCCCACGAGGCCGTGCTGGCCAGCCGCGACCAGGCGATTACCGGCCTGTGGCTGGCACCCGAAGATGAGCCGGGCGATGCCGAGGCATGGTTCGGACGCGTGGCCGTCATCGGCGTCGACTTTCCGGTATTCCGCGACGGCCGTGGCTTCTCCACCGCCTATCTGCTGCGCACGCGCTATCACTGGGCGGGCCCGCTGCGCGCCATCGGCGATGTACTGCGCGACCAGCTCAATTTCATGAAGCGTTGCGGCTTTGACCAGTTTGCCGTGCGCGCGGACAAGAACATCGACGATGCCATCAAGGGCTTCACCGAATTCACGGTGGCGTACCAGGCCTCGGTGGACGAGCCGCTGCCGCTGTTCCGCCGCGCCCGCGCGGAAGTGACTGCGCATGGTGGGGGCGCGGCATGAGCACCGTGCTCTCCGGGATTCCGGTGGTCGAGGCCTCGCCGGAGGTGTCTTCGCTGCGCCCGCCGGCGTTGTGGAAGATGCCGCTGTACACGGGCCCGGTCGAGGCACTCGAAGCCAAGGAACGTGCCCTGGCCGAGCGTCTGGCCGGAATCGCCAGCCGCTTCTTCCGCGCGCGCTTCGCCACCAGCCTGGCCGCCGAAGACATGGTGCTGACCGATGCGATCCTGCGCGGTAACGCGGGCGTGCGCGCCGGCATCCGGGTCTTTACGCTGAATACCGGTCGCCTGCATGCGGAAACGCTGGCGGTGATCGACCAGGTGGAGTCGCACTACGGCTACACCATCGAGCAGTTCACACCCGACAGCGAAGCCATCGAGAACTACCTGAAGAAGCATGGCGAGAACGCGTTCTACGAGAGCGTGGACCTGCGCAAGTCATGCTGCGGCATCCGCAAGGTGGAGCCGCTCAACCGCGCGCTCTCGCACGCCGATGCCTGGATGACCGGCCAGCGTCGCGAGCAGGCCGTGACGCGCGCCGAGCTGCCGTTCGAGGAAATGGACGATGCGCGTGGCATTCCCAAATTCAACCCGCTGGCCGACTGGACCGAGGCCGAAGTGTGGGCGTATCTGACGCGCCACAACGTGCCGGTCAATGCGCTGCACGCCAAGGGCTACCCCAGCATTGGCTGCGAGCCGTGTACGCGCGCGGTGAAGGCTGGCGAGGACGTCCGCGCCGGCCGCTGGTGGTGGGAGTCGAAGGACTCCAAGGAATGCGGATTGCACGAACAGAACATCAAGCATCAGGAAGGGGCCACGACATGGGCATCATGAACGAAATCGCAGACGCGGGCGTCGAGCATCTGCTGCAGGTCCAGAACGACCACCTCGACCGCCTTGAGGCCGAGTCGATCTACATCATCCGCGAGGTGGTGGCCGAGTGCCGCAACCCGGCGCTGCTGTTCTCGGGCGGCAAGGACTCCATCGTCATGCTGCACCTGGCGCTCAAGGCGTTCCGCCTGGGCGATCGCAAGGTCGAGCTGCCGTTTCCGCTGGTGCATATCGACACCGGTCACAACTATCCGGAAGTGATCCGGTTCCGCGACCAGCGCGTGGCGGAACTCGGTGCGCGCCTGGTGGTGGGCCATGTGGAGGATTCCATCAAGCGCGGCACCGTGCGCCTGCGCAAGGAAACCGATTCGCGTAACGCGGCGCAGGCCGTGACGCTGCTGGAGACCATCGAGGCGCACAAGTTCGACGCGCTGATGGGCGGTGCCCGCCGCGACGAAGAAAAGGCCCGCGCCAAGGAGCGTATCTTCTCGTTCCGCGACGAGTTCGGCCAGTGGGACCCCAAGGCGCAGCGTCCGGAACTCTGGAGCCTGTACAACGCGCGCATGGCGCAAGGCGAGCAGATGCGCGTGTTCCCGATCTCGAACTGGACCGAGCTGGACGTGTGGCAATACATCGCGCGCGAGAACCTGGCCCTGCCGCCGATCTACTACGCGCATCAGCGCGAGGTGGTGCGCAAGAACGGCCTGCTGGTGCCGGTGACGCCGATCACGCCGAAGCAGGATGGCGATGTGAGCGAAGTCCTGTCGGTCCGCTTCCGTACCGTGGGCGATATCAGCTGCACGTGCCCGGTGGCGAGCACCGCGGCCTCGCCGGTGGAGATCATCGCGGAGACCGCGGTCACCGAAATCACCGAGCGCGGCGCCACGCGCATGGACGACCAGACCAGCGAAGCATCGATGGAGCGCCGCAAGAAAGAAGGCTACTTCTGATCGCGGACCCGCCAAAGGATTATTCATGAGCACCCAATCGAACCACCAGGGCCTGTTGCGCTTTATCACCGCAGGGTCCGTCGACGACGGCAAGAGCACGCTGATCGGCCGCTTGCTGTTCGACAGCAAGGCTGTGCTGTCCGACCAGCTGGCCGCGCTGGCCAACGCCAAGAACAAGCGTACCGCCGGCGAAGAGATCGACTTCTCGCTGCTGACCGACGGCCTCGAGGCCGAGCGTGAGCAGGGCATCACGATCGACGTGGCGTACCGCTATTTTTCCACCGCGCGCCGCAAGTTCATCATCGCGGATACGCCCGGGCACGAGCAGTACACGCGCAACATGGTGACCGGTGCCTCGACCGCGCATGCTGCCATCGTGCTGGTGGATGCCACACGTGTCACCGTCAAGGACGGCCGTGCCGAACTGCTGGCCCAGACCAAGCGCCATTCGGCCATCCTCAAGCTGCTGGAACTGCAGCACGTGATCGTCGCCATCAACAAGATGGATCTGGTCGACTACAGCGAGCAGCGCTTCAACGAGATCCGTGCCGCCTATGCCGAGCTGGCCGAGCAACTGGGCCTGAAGGACGTGCAGTACGTGCCGGTGTCGGCCCTGCGTGGCGACAATATCGTGCTCGCCGGCGACGCGATGCCGTGGTACCAGGGCGAGCCGCTGCTGCCGCTGCTGGAGGCGCTGCCGGTGGAGGAGCCCGCGCCCGCCGGCGATGCCGCGCTGCGCTTTCCGGTGCAACTGGTGATCCGCCAGGACGGTTCGCAGTCGGACGATTTCCGCGGCTATGCCGGCCGCGTGGAAGCCGGTACCGTGCGCGTGGGGCAGGTGCTGCGCGTGCTGCCGGCCAACCGCGAGGCCGTGGTGGCCGAGGTGCTGACGCCGAACGGCGCCGCCGACTCGGCCAATGCCGGCGATACGGTCACGGTGCGCCTGTCCGAAGACGTCGACGTATCGCGCGGCGACATGTTCGTCGCGGCGGACGCCACGGCGGTCGCGGCCAGGAAGCTGCAGGCGGACCTGTGCTGGTTCGACGACGAGTCCCTGAACCCGTCGCGCAAGTACGTGCTCAAGCACACCACGGCGAGCGTGTTTGCGCGCGTGTCGGCCGTGGACCGCGTGCTCGACGTCCATACGCTGTCGCAGGAAACCGGGCGCCACGATATCCGTCTGAACGACATTGGCGCGGTGCAGATCTCGCTGCAGAAGCCGATCGTCTGCGACACCTACGGCGACAACCCCGCCACCGGCGCGTTCGTGCTGATCGACGAAGCCACCAACCACACGGTGGCGGCGGGTATGATCCGTGCTTATGCCTGACCGGTAACGGCCACGCGCCGACTGATAACAGATACGTCAACATGAACGCCCCCCACGACAAGCCCGCCGGCAAGGTGTACCTGATTGGTGCAGGACCCGGCGCGGCCGACCTCATTACGGTGCGCGGCGCACGACTGTTGGGCGAGGCCCAGGTCGTGCTGCACGATGCGTTGGTCTCCCCCGAGATGCTCGCATGGTGCCCGCAGGCCGAGCTGATCGAGGTCGGCAAGCGTTGCGGCCAGCGTTCGACGGCGCAACTGTTCATCAACCGGCAGATCGTCGACCTCGCCGGCAAGTACGAGCGGGTGGTGCGCCTGAAGGGTGGCGACCCCATGCTGTTCGGCCGTGCCGACGAGGAACTGCAGGCGCTGGAAGCCGCCGGCATCGCATACGAAGTGGTGCCGGGCATCACCGCGGCCCTGGCCGCCGCGAGCGCCATCGCGCGCCCGCTGACCAGGCGCGGCGTGTCGCGCAGCGTGGCGTTTGCCACGCAGGCCAAGGCTGCCGACGCAGTGGATGTGGATGCCGACGTCAAGGCCGACACCATCGTCTACTACATGGGCCGCGACCAGGCGGCGAACATCGCCGCCCAGCTGATCGCACGCGGCAAGCCCGCCTCCACACCCGCCTGGGTGGTGGAAGCCGCCACCACGCCGCGCCAGCGCAGCCACCAGTTCACGCTGCGCCAGATGGCCGCGGGCGAAGCCTCGGCGTGGATGGATCCGGTGCAGCCGAGCCTGCTGATGATCGGCGAGGCCTTGGGCACGCGCACGACCGAAGTCGTTCTCCAGGAAGCAGGCATTCGCGCTGCCTGAGCTGCGTAGCTACCCTGTCCCGGTAGCACACCCCCTCCCGCCTGTCGGCCTTGGCGGGCGCGGCCGCGCGCTGTGCACGCGCGAATGCCATCGCGCGATCTCAACATATTCAATCTGTTCGGTGATTCCGCAACTGGCGTTATAACGACCAATAACATCAGATATAGAAAATATTCTTATTGGTCTCCATCCTATGGATGAGACGAAACGCATCACATCTTGCCTACGCTACTAGCGATCAAGGAAAGCGCCGCGCTCGGGATCGTCGGGTCGGAGACGGTTGGGCCCGCCCGCTTCAGTACCGGAGGTAGACATGAGCGACCGTCCAGGGCCATGCGGCCACCAGGGTGTGGGGTCCGTTATCCGGCGCATGCTTGCCTTGGCGGCATGGGCGCTGGCGGGTTGCGCGATCCAGCTGGCGCCGGCCTACGACGAATCGCTGGTGACGGGGCTGAACGAAGTCAACCAGCAGATCATGGAGCTGTACGCCAGCACGTCGATGGGCGTGGCGGCCAGTACGTTTCCGTCGCGGGTTGATCGGTACAACCGGGTCATCGGCAAGCTCGACGCCCTGGCGCTGCAATCCGCCAACCGGCCGGTCCCCGATACCAAGGTTCAGGAACGGGTGCAGCAGGCGGTGAAGACGCTGCCCGAGGCGGGCGGCACGATGCGCGCGGAGCGGATGCAGGCAGCACTGAACGAGGCCGCCGAGGCGTGTGCGAAGGTGCGCAACGTCAGGTCGTTCCAGGTGGACCTGCCAGAACCGCCCGCACAGGGCTATGTGCCCGCCAGCGCTCACGCGCTGACGCAGATCTCGCGGGGGATTACGTTGCTGCGGGACACCGACTGCGCCAACGGCCTCACGGCCGGATCGGTGGCGCTGAATCGCGGCTTCGTCACGCATTACATGGACCAGGCGCTGACGTACGAGACCTATCTGAAGGACTGAAACGTCCGCTCCCCCGATGACAAGGAGTTGCCATGGCACTCGATCTGAAGGCGACATCGGAGCAATTCCTCGATGGCATTTCTTCCGCGGTGACCAGGACCGCCAAGCAGGGGCTCGACACCATAGAAGGGTTCAGCCAGCGCCAGGTTCAATCGCTGGCCCGGCAATCGGCGCTGGTGGCAGGCATGCTCGAGGCCAACATGTTCACCAACGCCGAGCGCGACTTCCATCTGGAAGGCCTCAAGGACATGGCGACCAGCTTTGTCGACACGCTGGCGCAACTGATTACCATCACCATCCAGAAGGTGTGGAACGCGGTCGTGAAGGTCATCTGGAACACGATCAACGAGCTCGCGGGTACGGTGCTCAGCATCCCGAAGTTTGGCTGAGCGTCGTCGTCGCCACGGGAGAGAATATCGATGGCACTTTCGCTCGACCAGTTCGTGCGCGCGGTCTCGGACATGAAGCCCGTGATCGACGCGCTCAGGCTTCGCGAATACAGTGATGTGGTCGATGCCGAAGGGCATCAGTACATCGATCTGGTGATGGAAGGCGGCGGCGTGCTGGGGGTCGCGTTTCTTGGCTATGTGCATGTACTGGAACAGGCGGGCATCCGCTTTGTCGGCCTGGGCGGCGCATCGGCGGGTTCCATCACGGCACTGGCACTTGCGGCGATCGATGTGCCTGCCAGGGCCAAGAGCAATGCCTTGATCGAGATCGTATCGAATATGCCCATGGCGGATTTCGTCGATGGCAAGGACGATACGGACCGCGATGCCAGTGATTTTCTCGATAGCGTGCTGGGCCGGCGCGGACTCGCGGCGGGCTTCATGAAAGGCATGCAGGTCATCGACAATTTTACGGAAATGCAGGGCCTCAATCGCGGTACCCGCTTTCATGGCTGGATTCGCGATCAGGTGCTGGCACCGCGGGGACTGACCACGACCCGGGCGCTGCTGGCGCAGATGGCCACCACGCCGGACGGCTGGCGGCTGCGCGACGATTCTCCGCAGCGCGCCGAGCAGCTGGAGGGCGCCGCGGCCCTGAAGCCGCTCGATCCGGCTGAGTGCCGTCTCTGCATCGTCGCGGCCGATATCTCGACGGAGACCAAGCTCGAGTTCCCGCGCATGGCAGGCCTGTACTGGAAAGACCCCGGTGCGGTCGATCCCGCGGACTTCGTGCGCTGCTCGATGTCCATTCCATTCTTCTTCAGGCCGGTGCGGCTGCCGATGTCGCTCCGGGACGATGCGCACGTCCGGATGTGGTGCGAGTTTGCCGGCATCAATCTGCGGGATATGGAAACCGGCAAGTTTCCACCGGCATCGTGCGTGATTGTCGACGGCGGCGTGCTGTCGAACTTTCCCATCGACGTCTTCCACAATCCCGGCAAGGTGCCCACGCGGCCGACCTTCGGCGTCAAGCTGCAATGGGACGAGCGCGCGCATGCGGTCGACCGTCTGCAGGAGATCGTGACGCAGACCTTCAACTCGGCACGGCACTGCCTGGACTACGAGTTCCTGCGCAAGAATCCCGACTTCAATCAGCTCGTGACGTATATCGATACCGCCGACCATGACTGGCTCAAGTTCAGCATGCCGGACAAGGACAAGCTCGACCTGTTCCGGCGAGGCGCGCAAGCGGCGGTCGAATTCCTGCAGACGTTCGACTGGCGCGGCTACAAGCGCATCCGCGAGAACCTGGCCGCGGCACATCGTCTCGCGGCGCCCACCATGCCGCGCAGCCAGATGCGTGCGATCACTCAGGCGTAGCCGGGAAACGCTGGGGGCGCATGGCCAGCGGCGCTCAATGCTGGTGTGATGCGACACCCTTGATGTCGGGAACCGTGACGCTTACCACTTCCGTCGCCAGGATCCTATGCGTCGGATCGGCCAGCTCCAGCTTGAGCTGATGCGGTCCCGGCGGCAGGCCGACGACGATGATCGGATCCTGGCTGGTATGCGCCCAGGTCCCCGGCGTCCGGTCGACGGTCACGTGCAGGTGGCCGATGCGTGGCGATATATCGGCCGCGGTCTTGCCGAAGACCGGCATGACGCGAAAGTTCTCCGTGCGGAACTGGACGATGACGACGCCGCGGGCCAATGGCTCGGGTAGCGGCGCATAGGTAACGAGCTTCGGCGCCGGTTCCGCGTCGAGCGGCAGGATGGCAGGCGGACGGGTCGCGTCGGTAGTGGCCTGGGCGCCCGCGGCGACCTGTGCCGACGCGCTTGCGCAGGAAACTGCCGCAATCGACGCGGCGACAAGAAGCTTGAGGGTGCGGCGCATGATGGGTCCTTCGATGCGGAGAATGGCCTCGGCGGCCACGGCGCGGGGACGTGGCGCACAGCTTGAGGATAGGTGCTGCATGGGAGCACAGGTCGACCACGCACGCTGAAGAATTTTGTATGGCAGCGTACCGGCAGGCCTTGCCGATACGAAGCGATACGTTCGCGCGCATCGCTCGCTATCGCGGCGATACACGTGGGTCCTTCAATGGTGGAGATGCCGTAGCGATCCACCCGACTGGTGGCGTGCGGCATCCACCAGAAAGGAAGGAAGACATGACCACCAAGTCCACGACGCGCGGTGCGCTTCGCTCCACAGGCGCGGCGCTCGCCGTCACGCTGTTTGCAACGGCCACGCAGGTATCGGCGTCGGCACCTACCTCACGCACGTCGCCCACCACGTCGCCCACCACGTCGCCCACCACGTCGCCCGCGACGCCGGAGATCGGTGTCGTGCGGATTCGCCCAGATTTCGAACTGAGGCGTCTGGTCGTGCACAACGAGAACGCCAGGGGCACGGTATTGTTCCTGCACGGGTTTCCGGAAACGCTCTACGCATGGCAGGACATCGCGACGGCGTTGGGCAACGACTTCGAGGTTCATGCCTTCGACTGGCCCGGCTATGGCGCATCCTCGCGGCCGCTGCTGGAACAGTTTTCCTACGCGCCGCGTGCCTACGCCGCTGTGCTCAAGGACTACATCGCCGCCGCCGGCATCGATTCGCGCCGGCTGGTGATCTATGCCACCGATATCGGCGCATTGCCGGCGTTGCTCGCAGCGATCGACGACCCGGCCATCGCCAGGCGCATCATCGTGGGGGATTTCGCGCCGTTCAACCGGCCGCAGTTCATGCAGCAGCGGCTCCAGGCCCTCAAGACCCCGGACACCGCCGAAACCGTGCGTACGGCGTTCAACCGCTCTCGCGACGAAATCCTGCAGAACGCCTTTACGCGCGGATTGCCAGAGCCGCTCCGCTATGACGTCTCCGCGGAGTTCAAGGCCGATATGGCACGAGGCTGGCAGAACGGCGCGCTGACCTCGGCCGACGCGTTCCATCACTACTACGCGCATTTCACGCGCGATCAGGACGAATTCGAGGCCAGCATCGCCCGGCTGCTGACACCGGTGACCGTGATCTGGGGCGAGAAGGATCCCTACATCCGCAAGGAGATGGGAGAGGAACTGGCTAGCCGCGCGCGCCTGCGGCTCAAGGTGCTGCCCGATATCGGCCACTATCCCCACCTGCAGGACCGGGATGCGACGATCACCGAGGTGCGCGCTGCATTCGAGGCGCCGTAGCAATCGCCATGTATCGCCATGTATCGCCACGGCGAATCGATACAGCAACACCCAAAAACATGCCGGCCCTGACACTTGCCGGATGCATTCGGTTTGCAGACTGCGATGGCTCGTCAATGACGCTCCGTCTTCCCGAATCTCCCATCTATCGGGCGGAGCCAACCAGGAGATCCATCATGTCTTATGCGGTGTCCCGCAACGTTCCGTCTTCCCGCCGTGCCATCTATGCCGCCGCCGCGCTGGCGGCGTTCGCCCTGAGCGGATACGCGCCATCGTCCTTTGCCGCGGATGCGGCCCCGCCTGCCGCCGCCACGGCGCGCGTCAATGCCGATGAGAGCATCCGCCCTTTTCGCGTGCATGTGCCGCAGGCCCAGCTCGATGACTTGCGCAAGCGGATTGCCGCCACGCGCTGGCCGGACCAGGAAACCGTCGGCGACGAATCGCAAGGCATTCAGCTCGCGCGCGTGCAGGCGCTGGTCAAGTATTGGGGCACCCAGTACGACTGGCGCAAGGCCGAGGCGCAACTTAATGCGTTGCCGCAGTTCGTGACGAGGATCGACGGACTCGACATCCACTTCATTCACGTGAAGTCGCGCCATCCCAACGCGATGCCGTTGATCCTGACCCACGGCTGGCCCGGATCGATCTTCGAGTTTATCCAGACCATCGGACCGCTGACCGATCCCACTGCCTATGGCGGTCGTGCCGAGGACGCGTTCGACGTGATCATCCCGTCCATCCCTGGTTATGGCTTCTCGGGCCGGCCCAAGGATCTCGGCTGGGGCCCCGATCGCACCGCGCGTGCGTGGGATGTGCTGATGAAGCGGCTGGGCTACACGCGCTACGTATCGCAGGGCGGTGACCATGGTTCGGTGATTTCCGACGCGCTGGCGCGGCAGGCACCCAAGGGTCTGCTGGCCATCCACCTCAATATGCCGGCTACGGTGCCGGGGCCGCTGATGAAGTCGATCCTCGCCGGCGACGCGGCGCCCACCGAGCTGACGGACCCGGAGCGCCAGGCTTACCAGTCGCTGAGCACGTTCTTCGGCCGCAACGCGGCGTATGGCGCCATGATGGTCACGCGCCCGCAGACCATCGGCTACTCGCTGTCCGACTCGCCCGCCGGGCTGGCGTCCTGGGCCTACGAGAAGATCGCGGAGTGGAGCGACAGCGGCGGCGTGCCCGAACGCGTGCTGTCGCGCGACGCCATCCTGAACGACATCACGCTGTACTGGCTCACCAACACGGGCGCATCGTCGTCGCGCTTCTATTGGGAGAACAACAATAACAACTTCAGCGCGGAAACGCAGAAGACCCGCGACATCAAGGTACCGGTCGCCATCAGCGTGTTCCCGCACGAAATCTACCAGGCGCCGGAAAGCTGGAGCCGGCAGGCGTATCCGTCGCTGTACTACTACCATGCGGTGTCGAAGGGCGGGCATTTCGCCGCATGGGAGCAGCCGCAGCTGTTTGCGGAAGAACTGCGGGCCGCATTCAGGTCGGTGCGGTAGCAGTACATGCGGCATGGGCGCTGTCGCCACGGACGATCAACCGTCGGTCGATATCGTCAGCGGTTCCCATGCCGCGAGCTCGGTCTCCAGTGCGTTCAACTTGTTCCTGACCAGCCGCAGCGCGTCGCTGCCGAGCAGCAGATGCGTGGGCGGCTGTTCCGCGTCGATGGCGGCGAGCATGGCCAGGGCTGCCTTGTGCGGATCGCCTGGCTGCTTGCCGCTCCTTTCCGCGCGCGCGGCGCGGATGGGGTCGAAGATCGCGTCGTAGTCCGCAATCGAGCGCGGGCTCCGGCGCATCGAGCGGCCGGCCCAGTCGGTGCGGAACGAGCCGGGCGCGACCGCGGTGACCGCGATGCCGAGCGGCGCGACCTCCTTGCCCAGGGCCTCGGAGATGCCTTCCAGCGCGAACTTGCTGCCGCAGTAATAGGTGATGCCCGGCATGGTGATATGGCCGCCCATCGACGTGATGTTGAGAATATGGCCGCGTCGGCGTGCACGCATGAACGGCAGCACGGCTTTCATCATTGCGACGGCGCCGAATACGTTGACGTCGAACTGCCTGCGTAGCTCCGTCATCGGCGACTCTTCCATCACGCCTTCGTGTCCATAGCCAGCATTGTTGACCAGTACGTCGATCGGGCCGACTGTGGCTTCGATATCGGCCACGACGCCGTCGATGGCGTCGAAGTCGGTCACATCGAGGACGCGGGCGAAGGCGGCATCAGCGGACAGCGACTCGAAGGCCTGCCGCGCTTCCGTGCCGCGTACGGTGCCGACAACGGCGTGGCCGGCGGCGAGCGCGGCCTGGGCAAGCGCGCGGCCAAAGCCGCTGCTGACGCCGGTGATGAGCAGGGTTTTTCGTGTGGTCATGGCAGGGGCCTCCGATGGGCTAAGTGGTCTGTGGGACTGATATGTGCATACTAGTCTGGCAATATGCGAATACCCAGCCGTATTCCGCTATCGTTATTGCCTAAAACTATGAGCACAACGTTGCCACCTCCATCTGACCGCAAGCGCATGATTGCCTTGCTGCAGTCGCTGGCGCCGGACGAGGGCTATAACCTCACTGCGCTCCCGAGTGTCCGCATCCTCCGCGCTAACCGCCCGCTGTCGCGCACGCCGGTGCTCTACGATCCCGGCATCGTGATTGTGTGCCAGGGGCGCAAGCGCGGCTATTTTGGCGACCAGCTCTACCTGTACGACGCGCAGCACTATCTTGCCGTGTCGGTGCCGGTGCCGTTCAGCATGGAGACCGACGCCACGGCGTCGCGGCCACTGCTTGCGCTCTACCTGCATCTCGACTTTGCGCTGGCCACCGAGATCGCGTTGCAGATCGACCGGCAGGGTATGCGCGAGCCAGTGCAGGCGCCGCGGAGCATGATGTCCACGCCGATGGATGGCGCGATGCAGGGATCGGTGCTGCGCTTTCTGGAGGCGATGCACGAACCGCTGGAGGCAGCCGTGCTCGGGCCCGGCCGGTTGCGCGAAGTCTATTTCCGGGTGCTGACCGGTGCGCAGGGCAGCGCGCTGCGCGCGGCACTGGCGATGAAGGGGCAATTCGGCCGCATCGGCAAGGCGCTGCGACAGATTCATGCCGACTATGCACGTCCGCTGGACGTCTCGCAGCTGGCGGCCGCGGCGGGCATGAGCGTGCCGAGCTTCCACAGCCATTTCAAGGCGATCACGCAGGTCTCGCCAATGCAATACGTGAAGTCCACCCGCCTGCATCAGGCACGCCTGCTGATGGTGCGGCAAGACCTGACCGCGGAAGCCGCGGGCCACGCGGTGGGCTACACCAGTACCTCGCAATTCAGCCGCGAGTTCAAGCGGCTATTCGGCCTCACGCCGGGGGCGGAGGCCCGGCGCATGCGCGACAGCTTTGCCATTCCGGCACCGTTCGGCGATCCGGTCTACGTGTCGTCGCACTGAGCGCGCGGGGCTTGCGTCGTGGCGAGGTACGCCGCGATCAACCCGGCGAACTTGTGCTGCATGCCGGCAAGCCGCTCGCGGCCCGGTTCGTAGCGGGTGGCGGCATGGATATGCCACGCCTCCCAGCCCAGCTGCCGCAGGATGGCACCGACATCGTCCGCGCTGCCGTCAGCGGTCTGGCGCGTGGCCGCCGCGGCGTCCCGCAGTACCGCAGCGATAAAGTCCTCGGCGCTCTCGCCTTGCGCACAGAGCGCTTCCACTTCCTCGCGCACCCAGGTCGCAAAGCGCGGCGCCATATCGCCCATCTCGAGCGTGAGGTCCCTGACGGTCAGGGCGTGCGGAAAGTCGCCCTTGATCTGGAAGACCTTGCCGTTGACCACATGCACCCAATGGGGCGTCTGCGCGATGGCGATGCGGAAGTCGAAGTCGCCTCGCGTCTGCTGCAGCTTGCGGAGTGCCAGCCAATGCCAGAGCAGGCCCATGAAATTGTGGAACCGGTCGGCTGTCTCGATTTCGTCCCCGCCCGACGACGCGACCGGCGCCTGCAGGGGCGACACGATCCGTACCCGTTGCCGCTCGCCGTTGCGCAGCGCCGCCACCAGCGCGGTGGTCTGCTTCGTGTTCAGGTAGTCGTCCCAGCTGTCGGCCCGCAGCCAGTCATCGTCGATGTCGAAGTAGCGGTAGATCGCATGGATGGAACGCTGCGCATCCGATGGCTCGGCCCGGACCGCACTGCGCTGGCTGTACTCGCCATAGATGCGGTGGCGGCCATCCTTGGTGCCCAGCGCGTTCTGGATACTGGACACCTGCTTGCCGAGTTCCTCGGTCACCCACCGCAGGTTGTCACGCTGCTTGTCGAGCGAAGCGTAATGTTCCGCGGCCACGTAGATCGCCACCACCGCCATGACGAAGATGGCCGGTTCGGGCAGCGGGGAGTGGAGCGTATGCGCGCCAAAATAGGCAGCGGTAGGCACGATGAAAATAAGGACGATGCCGATCCAGGAGCCGAAGATCTTGTGGATGATGCTTTCGTGGGTATCGGCCCCTTCCGCTTCTGCGCTCTCCGCCGCATTTTCTTGCGTCGGTCTGGCCGACGCATTCGCCCGCGCCTCGCGTTCTCGCTCGCGTTGTTCGCGCTCGTCGACGATATGGTGGTGAAGGTAGTTGCAGAAGAACGCCAGCAGAGTCAGGTCGATCACGACCACGGCATGGAACCATGGCTCGCGCTGATCGTCCTTGAGCCAGTCGTGTGGCCAGGTATCGAACAGGAACGTAACGACCAGCACGATCGCCAGGCTCCAGAGCGCCAGGGCGGCAATGGCCAGCCGGTTGTGCTTGGGATGGCTTGAGGCCTGCAGTTCCATGGTTTTCCCCCAGTGACATGCCCGGGAATGGACCCGGCGGATGGCGTTCAGGCGAACTGCCCTTATAGCATGGCGGAGTTCGCTCCGGTAGCGGACGCCGGCTGTTACGAGCTGTTGCAATGCGACGTACATTGATTCGCTTGTTCGACCTTATGCTGCGGGCACCCACAACAACGAGATTCGAGGAGAGCAGCCGTGAAGATCAACAATCTGCGCATGATGGCTGCGGTACTACCCGCCGCCCTTGCCGTCACTGCCTGCGGGGGTGGCGGTGGCGACGGCGACAGCGCATCGGGTTCGACCGGCACCCTGCACGTGGCCATGACCGACGCTCCGGCCTGCGGCTTCGATCACGTGTACGTCACGGTCAACAAGGTCCGCGTCAACGCCAGCAGCTCGGCGGGGGATAACGATGGCGGCTGGACCGACATTGCCCTGCCGGCACCGCAAAAGATCGATCTGCTTTCCCTGACCAACGGCGTGCTGTTCGACCTCGGCCGCGCGCCCCTGCCGGCGGGTCAGTATCAACAGGTGCGCCTGGTGCTCAATGGCAACCAGGGCAATTCGCTGGCCAACTCGGTCGTGGTATCCGGCAGTGCGGCAGAGCAGCCCCTGGCCACGCCCAGCGCGACGCAGAGCGGGTACAAGATCATCCAGCCGTTCACCGTCCCGGCCAACACGCTGGTCGATCTGGTGCTGGACTTCAACGCCTGCAAATCCATTGTCCAGCAGGGCAACGGCTCGTACAGCCTGAAGCCGGTGGTGACCGCCACCACGCTGACGGTCAGTGGCGCCATTGCGGGCTATGTGCCGGCCGCCCAGGCAGGGTCGACGGTGTACGCGCAGCAGAATGGACAGGTCATTCGCGCGACCGTGGCCGATGCCAATGGCCAGTTCATCCTCTCGCCGCTGGTGCAGAGCAGCACGAACGGCAACTATGACGTGGTAGTGGTCGACAACAAGCTGCCGGCCGGTCATGCCACGGGTATCATCCGCGCCGTGCCGGTCACCGCCAGCACCACCACCACCGTGGCGACCGCCGCCTTGCCGATTACCCTGCCGGCTTCGGTTACCAACACCGCGTCGGGTACCGTCACGGCTTCGGCCCAGGCCTCGCTGCGCGCGCTGCAGACGGTCAACGCGGGTACGTTCGAAATTGCCTCGACCAACGCCAACCTCGATACCGGCATCTATTCACTGTCCTTGCCGGCCGCCGCGCCGCTGATTGGCACTTACACGCCGACGCTGCCCATCGCGCTGTCGACCGTCTCCGCGGTGGCAGGACAGTACTCGGTACAGGCCACCAACGCGACCGGGGCGGTGCAGGGCGCGAATGTCAACATCTCCGGCGGTAGCCAGGCCGGGGTGAATTTCAGCTACTAAGGACCTTGGGAGGCCACATCATGAAAACCTTGCTAGTCATGCTCGCGCTGGGCGCCACCGTACTGAGCGGCTGCGCGTATTACGGACCGCCGCCCGGTGGCGCGGTGGTAGTGCCGCAAGGCGGCCCCGGCAACGGCTTCTGCCCGCCGGGCCAGGCCAAGAAGGGCAACTGCTGACGCATCGGACGGTTGCCGCGGCGCCGGGGCGGCGGTACGTACCCCGGCAACCCCATCAGGCCGGTCCACGCGACCGGCCTGTGTCATTCCGGCGGCCGATGATAATGAGAAGCGGCATGCGCCGTGCAACCAAACGTAACCGATGTGCCGGCCTTCGGCTGACTTCGATCATTCCGGTGCCGGCGGCGGCGCGCCGCGCTGCCGGTAACTCGGCAGGTCCGGTGCGTTGGCGGCGGTAGGGTGCTTGCGCAGATCCGCGATCAGGTCTTTCATCTCCCCGATCTCCTTCACCTGGGCGCGGATAATGCCGTCCGCCAGCTTGCGCACGCGCGGATCGCGAATATGTGCGCGCTCGCTGGTCATGATGGCGATCGAATGATGTGGAATCATGGCGGACATGTACGACACATCGTCGACCGTCTGCTGGCTGCGCACCAGCCACAGCGACAGCGCGAACACAATCACGCTGCCGCCCAGAATCGCGGTATTGAGCGGCTTGTGCGGATACATGCGCCACATGAAGGCCATCATGACGAAGGCCATCGACGCGCCCATCAATAGCGCCATCCACAGCCGCGTCTGGCTGAACGTGACGTGGTCGAACTCGTACGTGTTCAGGTACATGAGGCCGTACATCAGGACCGTCGACGCCAGGATCATCAGCGCAAAGCGCCCGTAGGGCTTGCCGGCCGGCTTGGTATCGTGCTGCTGCATCGTCCTTCTCCCTGACAGGATGACGATGCCGACGCATCATCCGTGCCACGCATGGTGCGTCGCGCACGCCGCCACTGGCCTTCGGGTCGCGCAAGCCGAGGCGGACTGTCGGGGCAGCGCCGGCGCCGGCTGTAAAGCCTGCACGAGTCGCTGGCAAAGTTGCCATGGTGGCTCGCGGATCGCTCCGCCCGTCGCTTGCGACCCCTCTGCCGTCGCGCACGGAGACTGCGCCCTGGCTGGCGTCAACGACGCGTCATGCCGCCTTCGTCGCCGGCGCCGCCACCTGCCGGATGGCCATCAGCATCAGGATCGCGCCCACGCCGAGGCCCGACGACAGCCACAACGCCCTCACGCCAAACGCATCGAGGCAGATGCCGAACAGCCATGGCGCGAGCGCCTGTGCAATCCGCGCCGGCACCATCAGTACCCCCTGGCGGTGGCCGTAGCCGCTCGGACCAAAGATGACCAGCGGCAGGGTGCCCTTGGCGATCGTCAGGATGCCGTTGCCGGCGCCATGCAGTACGCCGAACAATGCCGCCGCCGGCGCGCCGGCGACGCCGAAGGCCAGCGCGCCGAGAGGATGGAGCGCGGCCGCGATACGTGCGGAGAGGAGCGGATGAACCTTGCGCAGCAAGCCGAATTCGAGAATTCGTGCCCCCACCTGCGCGGGACCGATCAGCGCCCCGACCAGCACCGCGGTCGTGACCGTGGCACCGCCTGCCTGCAGCAGGCGCGGCAGGTGCGCGGCCATCGCCGTGCTGATAAACCATGTGGCCGCAAAGACGAAGGCAAGGGCGTAGGAGGCCCATTGCTGCGCGCCCGTCTCCCGCGTGCCGCCGGTGTCGTGCCTGGGTGGTGCGGCCACGGCGGGCGCCGCCGTGGCCGGCGCTACGCCGCGCGGCATGCTGGCATTGAGCGCCAGGCCGAGCGTCAGGTGTAATGCCGCCCACGCGAGGCAGGCGCCGCGCCAGCCGATATGGGCTTCCATGAAGGTCGACAGCGGCCAGCCCACGGTGCTGGCGAAGCCCGCAATCAGCGTGATACCGGTAATGGCACCGCGCGAACGGGCGCCGTAGCATGCGACCAGCGTGGCGAAGGCAGCCTCGTAAAGGCCGGCACCCATGCCGACGCCGAGCACCAGCCATGCCGCGAACAGGCTGACCGGGCCCTGCGCGACAGCGAGCCCGGCCAGGCCCAGCGCAAATATGATGCTGGTCGCCACGAGCACCGAGCGTCCCCCGGAGCGGTCGATCCATCGGCCGGCCGATGGCCCCACCAGGGCCGACACGACCAGCGCGGCGCTGAACGCGGCAAACACCGTCGGCGGCGCAACGCCGAGATCCTTCGCCATTGGCGTGGCCAGCATCGCCGGCAGGTAGTACGTCGAACCCCACGCCAGGGTCTGGGCAATGCCCAGTCTGGCAATCAGGCTACTGCTGGGCGCCATGGCCATCTCGCTTCTTTGTCATTCGATGTTGTCATGATCGTCCGCGCTCAGTCGGCGGCGGCCTCGTACCAGCGTTGGGAACGGTTGACGATGCTCACGACCAGCAGCATGACGGGCACTTCGATCAGCACCCCCACGACGGTCGCCAGCGCGGCGCCAGACTGGAAACCGAACAGGCTGATGGCGGTGGCAACGGCCAGCTCGAAGAAATTGCTCGCGCCGATCAGGCTGGAGGGTCCCGCCACGCAGTGGGCCACGCCAAGCTTGCGGTTCAGCAGGTAGGCCAGTCCGGAGTTGAAGAACACCTGGATCAGGATCGGCACCGCCAGCAACGCGATCACCAGCGGCTGATCGATGATGGCCTTGCCCTGGAAGGCAAACAGCAGGACCAGCGTAAGCAGCAATGCCGTGATCGAGTACGGGCCGAGGCGCTGCACCACACGCTGGAAATGGGCCACGCCGCGCGCCAGCAGCATCTTGCGCAGCACCTGCGAAATAACGACCGGCACCACGATATAGAGCGCCACCGACGTGAGCAGTGTATCCCACGGGATGGTGATGGAGGATAGCCCCAGCAGCAGCGCCACCACCGGTGCGAACGCGACCACCATGATGGCGTCGTTCAGCGCCACCTGCGACAGCGTGAAATACGGATCGCCCTTGCACAGCTGGCTCCACACGAACACCATCGCGGTACACGGTGCGGCGGCCAGCAGAATCAGGCCCGCTACGTAACTGTCGAGCTGGTCGGCGGGCAACAGCGGGGCAAACAGATGGCGGATAAAGAGCCAGCCGAGCAGCGCCATCGAGAACGGCTTGACCGCCCAGTTGATGAACAGCGTCACGCCGATGCCGCGCCAATGCGATCTGACCTGGCCCAGCGCGCCGAAGTCGATCTTGACCAGCATCGGAATGATCATGATCCAGATCAGCAGGCCGACCGGCAGGTTCACCTGCGCATACTCCATGCGGCCGATGGCCTGGAAGACCGCGGGCAGCACCTGGCCCAACCCAATGCCGACCACGATGCACAGCGCGACCCAGACGGTCAGGTAGCGTTCGAAAAAGCCGATGGCGGGCCTGGCGGCCGCCTCGCCCGCGGCGGTGACATTCTGACTGCCCATGGATCAGCTCCTCGCCAGACGCTGCAGCGTTTCCTGCAACTCGGCGTCGGTCATGTCCTCCAGCGGCAGCAACAGCAGTTGCAGCATGCGATACGCAATCGCCTGCCGGGTCAGTTCGAATGCCTGGCGCTTCTTCTCGTCGCTACCCTCGGTATGGGAGGGATCGGGGTAGCCCCAGTGCACCTTGACCGGGCTGCCGGGCCAGTACGGGCAAGTTTCCGCGGCAGCGCTATCGCACACCGTGATGACGATGCGCATGCGCGGCGCGTCCGGGCCGATGAATTCGTCCCAGCTCTTGCTGCGGAAGGCGTGCACGTCCACGCCGGCGTGGCCCAGGACGTCGATCGCAAACGGGTTGATGCGGCCACTGGGCGTGCTCCCTGCGCTGTAGGCGCGCACATCGCGCCCCAATTGCTGTGCGAGGAGATTGAGCATGCCTTCGCTCAGCACACTGCGGGCCGAGTTATGGGTGCAAAGGATCAGTACGTTGGTGGTCATGACAGTCGTCGTCCTCGTCAGCAGCAGGACGACTTGCCGTTGACCGCGATGCCGACGGGCTTGCCCTTCGGCGCGCGCGGGGCGCAGCAGGCCGACGCCTCGCCGCCGGCTTCGATCTGGCGCGACTCGCCATACACGGGAACATCGCCGAGCGTGTGGAATTGCTCCCACGCGATGCCCTGCGGATCGGTCAGCCAGTACTTGTCGCTGCGCGCATAGCAGCAGCTGGTCTCGCCTTCGTCCTGCAGCGCCATGTCGGCCGCTGCGGCGCGCTGCTTCAGTTCGGCCAGCTCGGCGGCGTCATCGGTCTGGAAGCCGAGATGATCCACACCGGGCTCCGCGCCCCGGGCGGAGATCGCGAAGTTGACGCGCGGGTCTTCCAGCATCCACTTGGCGTAGTCGGGCTTGACCACGGTGGGTTCGGCGGCAAACAGCGCAGAGTAGTAGCGGATGCTCGCGGACAGGTCTGCGACGCTGACGTGTACGTGAAAGCGTTTCATGATCGGGACTCCGGGGCGACGACACAGGGGGATACGGGGGCGCACGGATTGCCGCTGCAGCAGTTTTCCGTGAGGTACCCCAGCAAGGCGTTCATGGTCTCGAACTGAGCCATGTAAATGATCGAGCGACCGTCCTGGCGGCTGGACAGCAAGCCGGCACGGTGCAATTCCTTGAGGTGGAACGACAGCGACGACGCCGGCATCTCCATCAGCTCGGCGATGCGGCCGGCGGGCAGGCCGGCCGGTCCGGCCTGGACCAGCAGGCGGAACACGGACAGGCGGATCGCATGGGCAAGCGCGGCAAGCGCTTCGAGGGCGTTTTTGGTTTCCATGTTTCCACTATATTCGAATTATGGAAATCAGCCCAGTGAAACTTGTGTGACAGTGGGCGAGGGCAAGCCAGTGTTGAAGCGGTAAAAATTGCTTGCTATTGAATAGCGCACGATATATATTCACGCCATGGACACCAAACATTCATCGCAAACGCAAGACAAGGGCGTCTCCCAGTTGCTGGAGCACCAGTTCTGCTTTTCGGTGTACGCCACCTCGCTTGCACTGAACAAGCTGTACCGCAAGCTGCTGGCGCCGCTGGAGCTGACCTATCCGCAGTATCTGGTCATGATCGTGCTGTGGGAGTCCGACGAACTGACGGTATCGGAGATCGGTGCCCGCCTGTTCCTCGATTCGGCCACGCTTACGCCGCTGCTCAAGCGCATGGAAGCGCAGGGCCTGGTGACGCGCGAACGCAGCAGCAAGGACGAGCGCCAGGTGATCATCCGCCTGACCACGGCCGGGCGCGCGTTACAGGCACGTGCGAAGTCGGTGCCGGAGTCGGTGCTGTGCGCGTCCGCTTGCAGCGACCAGAAGCTCGCCCAGCTCGGTGCCGAACTCGATGTCCTGCGAGCGCGTTTTGCCGACGATGCATCGTCGTGATTGTCGTGATTGCCGTGATTGCCGTGATTGTCGTGGTCGGCATGATGGAATGATTGCCCGCGCGCGGCCGGCTGGGTCCGCCCGGAACGGCGCGCGAGCCTCTGTTGTTCCATGGTAAATATATAGCGCGCGATTTAAACGCGAACTATTTAAATGGCAAGTTTGCCTCCAACACAACCAAGGAGTTGAAACATGAAGTCCGTTCGTAAAGCCGTTGCCGCCGCTGTGTTCGGCCTCGTCGCCGCCACCGGTTCCGTTGCCCACGCCGCGGGGAGTCCCGGCGTCGAACACAACACGCAGGCGTTCCTGCAGGCGCTCGAAGCCGGCGGCGGCAAGCCGATCGAACAGCTGAGCCCGCAGGACGCACGTGCGGTGCTGAGCGGCGCGCAGGCGGGCGTGAAGCTCCAGTTGCCGAAGGCCGAGGTCCAGCAGAAGACCATCCACGCCGACGGCCAGGACATCTCGCTGACCATCGTGCGGCCGGCGGGTGCCAGGGCCACGCTGCCTGCATTCATGTTCATCCACGGCGGTGGCTGGGTGCTGGGGGACTTCCCCACGCATGAACGGCTGGTGCGCGACCTCGTCAACTATTCCGGCGCGGTGGCGGTATTCGTCAACTACACGCCGTCGCCGGAAGCGCGCTATCCGGTGGCGATCAACCAGATCTACGCCGCGACCAAATGGGTGGCCGAGCACGGCAAGGAGATCAACGTGGATGGCTCGCGCCTGGCGATCGCGGGCAACAGCGTGGGCGGCAACATGGCCACGTCGGTGGCGCTGATGGCCAAGGACAAGGGTGGGCCGAAGCTGCGCTATCAACTGCTGCTCTGGCCCGTGACCGATGCCAGCTTCGAGACGGGTTCGTATCACGAGTTCCAGCAGGGCCACTTCCTGACCCGCAACATGATGAAGTGGTTCTGGGATAACTACACCACCGATCCGAAGCAACGCGCCGAGTACTATGCGTCGCCGCTGCGCGCCAGTGTCACCGAACTGAAGGGCCTGCCGCCCACGCTGATCCAGGTCGCGGAAAAGGACGTGCTGCGCGACGAAGGCGAGGCGTATGGCCGTAAGCTCGATGACGCCGGCGTCCCGGTTACGGTGACGCGCTACGACGGCATGATCCACGACTACGGTCTGCTCAACGTCGTGAGTACCGTGCCCGCGGTGCAGACGGCGATGCGCCAGGCCGGCAACGAGCTCAAGGAACACCTGCGTTGAGGCACTGACGCATTAGCGGACCGGTCCGGGCGGCGCGCGATCGCGCGCCGCCCGGTGCTTCATGCGAAGGCCGGAAGCCGCCAGCGATGCTATCGGGCGACCATGCGCGGGCGAGCGGCCGCTATGGCGTCCGCTCAAGGACGATATGCGTGGCCGTGGCAAGAGAGCCGGTGTCGGGGCGGACCTGCCCGGTATCGACGAGCTTCTTCAGTCGCCATAACGGCACCGTTTCGACGATACAGGCCGTATCGGGCGCCAGCAGCTCCGCATATAACGGGGATTGATCGAACATCGAACGGACAATGCGGAGTTCAAAACCTTCGTGCAAGAGACGGACCATTCGTCTCTGTAACAGTGATATCGACATCAACGGCAAAAAATACATCACGGCCCGCGACCGGCAGCCTGGTGTGATTGGCAGAAAAATTCATGTTGTGATGTTTTTTTTGCCCAGAAGAATCGCCGCATCGACGACTCGGGCGAATACCCCTCTCGGCGGGTGGGTTTGAGGGGCGCGCGCGGGTGGCGCAGATGCCGTGCGCGGCGCGCGGCTCAGGGCTGCAGGGTGGCGGCGCAGTAGGACGCAATCGCGTCGAGCACACTGTCGGCTTCACCGACCGCGGCTGCGCTGTGAATGCGCATGGCAGGGTATTGCTGGCGGCATTGCGCCACCAGTGCCGGCAGGTCGCGACGCAGATGTCCGCCCTGACCGAAGAACACCGGCACGATCGTGACATCGTGGGCGCCATCCGCGGCCAGTTGCGCCAGTACCTCCGGCAGCGAGGGCGACATCAGTTCAAGGAAGGCCAGCCGCACCGCGCATTGCGGCAACTGCGCGACGAGCTTGTCGTGCAGGCGGTCGAACGGTTCGCGCCAGCGCGCATCGCGCGCGCCGTGGGCAAACAGAATCAGGGCTCGGGTGGTGGCCATGTCGGTACCGATGGTGGGCTCCATGTCGGCCGCGTCAATGGCGATCGACCCAGCGTAGCGCCGTCAGCCCCACCAGCAGGTAGAGCGTGCCGGGCACCAGCGCCGAGATGATCGGCGGCCAGGTATGCAGCAGGCCCACGTGCGAGAACAGCGTGTTGGACAGGTGGAAGGACAGCCCGAGCATGATGCCGCCGAACACCTTCACGCCCACGGCGCCCGCGCGCGCATGGAGGTACGCGAACGGCAGCGCCAGCGCCACCATCACGAACAGCGTGAGCGGATAGACCACCTTCTTCCAGAACGCGATCTCGTAGCGCTGCGTATCCTGCTTGTTGTCGCGCAGGTGGCGGATATAGCGGAACAGGTCGAGCGTCGACATGCGCTCCGGCGTGACCAGCAGCACGGACAGGATCTGCGGCGTCAGTTCGGAATGCATGACCATGTTCGGGAACTTGGCCTGCTCCGCGCGGAAGTCCGGCGCGAGCGCGTCGCGATGCGCCCCGTCGCCGCGCGGCAGTTCGATAAAGCGGGTCTCGTTGACCTGGTTCAGCTGCCATGCCTGGCCGCCCTGGTAACGGGCTTCCTGCGCCACGCGAATCACGCGCAGGCGATAGTTGCTGTCGAACTCGTAGATCGTGATGCCATGGATGCTCTGATCCGCCTTGAGGCCCTGCACGTTGACGAAGCGCGTGACCTCGCCGGTGGCCCCGGGGGTATTGTCCTTGTCGCGGTCCTTGACCCACACCCCGGAGCGGAAGCCAGACGACACCGTCGCGCCGATCGCCTGCAGCTTGATCTTCTGCGCATATTGCTCGGCCGCGGGGCCGATAAATTCGCCGAAGATGAACGTGGTGATGGCAAGCGGCACCGCGAGCTTGAACAGCGAGAACAGCGCCTGCCGAGTATTGAGGCCGGCCACGCGGAAGATGGTGTACTCAGACTGGCTGGCGAGCTGCGAGAACACGTAGATCGCGCTGATCAGCACCGCGATCGGCAGCACCTCGTAGACGCGCGTCGGTGCCTCCAGCATGACGTGGAAGAACGCGATCAGCGAGGTGTAGCCGCCTTGCACGCTCTCCAGCTCGTTGAGCATGTCGAAGAACACGAACAGCGCGAGCACCGCGAACAGGATGAACGCGAACACGCCATAGATGAGGCGGGCGAAATACCGCTCGTAGACCTGCAGCACCTTCATGCCCGGCCTCCCTTGGCGCGGACGCCGGCGCGGCGGGTGCCAAGGCCGAACACGGCGCGCCAACCACCCAGACTACGGTTCTGGCGGTAGCGGAACATCATCAGCGCCCCGACGAACACGGCCACGTGGATCGGCCACAGCGCCATCCAGAAAGACAGCGAGCCCGAGCGCACCCAGGCCTGTGCCAGGTTGATCATGTTGCTGTAGGTCAGGTAGATCAGCACGGCAAAGACCAGCGGCGTGTAGCGGCCCAGACGCGGGTTCACGTACGCAAGCGGAATCGCGATCATCACGAAGTTGAAGGCGAGAATCGGCAACGACAGGCGCCACAGCAGCTCGCCCAGGTTCTCGCGCGTGGGATTGCGCAGCAGGTCGATGGTCAGGCGGCTCTTGGCCGGCACATCGGCCTCGGTCTCGGGCGGCTTGTTATCGACCTTCACCGCGTAGCGTTCGAACTCGAGAATGCGGTAGTCGAGCTGCCCCGGCGTGCCGGCATAGCGGCGCCCGTGTTCCATGACCACCAGGCGGTCGCCGTTGGGCGCGGTTTCGAAGTGGCCCTGGTGCGACAGCGCCACGCCCACCTTGTTGGCCTCGGCGTTGGCGACGAAGACGTTCTGCGCGTTCTTCATCTGCGCGTCGATGCCCTCGATGAACAGCACATAGTTGCCATTGGCGGGCTCGATGAAGCGGCCCGAGGCGATCATCGAGAGCACCCCGCGCTGCTGGAAGCGATCGCGGAACAGTGCGCTCTGCTGGTTGGCCCACGGCCAGGCGAACATGCCCAGCAGCAGGGACATGATGATGAACGGGGTGGCGAACTGCAGGACCGGCCTGACGAAGTCGCGCAGCGAGATACCGGCGGAGAACCACACCACCATCTCGGAGTCCTTGTACCAGCGCGTCAGCACGATCAGGGTGGAGATGAACAGCGTGGCGGAGAGCAGGATCGACAGGTAGCCGATCGTCGCCAGGCCGATCAGCATCAGCACGTCGTTGGGGCTGGCCTTGCCGTTGGCGGCGAGCCCCAGGATGCGGATCACGAGCGACGTGAGCATGAAGGTCAGCATCACCAGGAACACCGCACCGGCGGTGTAGGCGAGCTCGCGTCGCAGGGCTTGTTGAAAGATCATGCGGAGTCGGTTCCGGGCTGCCGGCCGGAGCGGGCGATGTGCCGGCCGCCGACGGAGCTGGCAGGACCGCGGGACTGTCAGCGTGGCATTTCGGCGGTGGCGAGTCGCGGATGAAAATCGCGGATAATGGGGGCTTTCTTTTCGACGAGCCCCTGGAAGGAAGCGCGATGGAATTTAGCACAAAAGCCCTGGATTGGAGCAAAGCCGGCCAAAATGGTTTCCTGGCGACCAAGACCGATTGCCTGGTGGTCGGGCTGTTCGAGGGCCAGAGCCTTGCCGGCGTGGCCAAGGCGCTCGACGTGGCCACCAAGGGGCTGGTGGCACGTCTGGTAAAACAAGGCGATTTCGAAGGCAAGCGCGGCACGCACCTGATGCTGCACGAAGTGCCCGGCATCGGCGCCGCGCGCGTGCTGCTGGTGGGTCTGGGCAAGGAAGCCGATTTCCACGACAAGGCCTTTGCCGAGGCCGTGCGCACGGCGGTGCGTGCGGTCTCCGCCACGCGTGCCGCCACGGCGCTGTGGGCGCTGGCGCAACAGGCGCCGCACCAGCGCGACGTGGCCTGGGCGGTGATCACCACCATCACGCTGGTGCGCGATGCCGGCTATCGCCTCATGGAGCGCCATCCCGACCTCAAGCGTGCACCGAAGGCGGGCGCCAACGACAAGCAGAGCCTGCGCAAGATCGTGCTGGCCGTGGACAGCGCCGACGCCAAGGCGGCCACCCAGGCGGTGGTGCGTGGCACGGCCATCGGCAACGGCATGGAGCTGGCGCGTGACCTCGGCAACCTGCCGTCCAACATCTGCACGCCGACCTATCTGGCCAACGCCGCGCGCGGCATTGCCAAGCGCCACAAGCTCAAGGCCGAGATCCTGGGCCGCAAGCAGATCGAGGCGCTCAAGATGGGCGCCTTCCTGGCCGTGACCAAGGGCAGCGAGGAGCCGCCGCAGTTCATCGTGCTGCGCTACGACGGCGCGGGCGCCAAGCAGGCGCCGGTGGTGCTGGTCGGCAAGGGCATCACCTTCGATACCGGCGGCATTTCGCTGAAGCCGGGCGAAGGCATGGACGAAATGAAATACGACATGTGCGGCGCGGCCTCGGTGCTCGGCACCATCCAGGCCGTGGCCGAGATGGGCCTGCGCCTGAACGTCATTGCCGTGGTGCCGACCTGCGAGAACATGCCGAGCGGCGTGGCCACCAAGCCGGGCGACGTGGTCACCAGCATGTCGGGCCAGACCATCGAGATCCTCAATACCGACGCCGAAGGCCGCCTGATCCTGTGCGACGCGCTGACCTATGTGGAGCGCTTCAAGCCAGCCGCGGTGATCGATGTGGCCACCCTGACGGGCGCCTGCATCATCGCGCTCGGCCACGTCAACAGCGGCCTCTATGCGCGTAACGACCAGCTGGCCGACCAGCTGCTCGAGGCCGGCCGCAAATCGATGGATACGGCCTGGCGCATGCCGCTCGACGACGAATACCAGGACCAGCTCAAGTCGAACTTCGCGGACATGGCCAATATCGGCGGCCGTCCGGCTGGCAGCGTGACCGCGGCCTGCTTCCTGGCGCGTTACACCGACAAGTACGACTGGGCTCACCTCGATATCGCCGGTACCGCCTGGAAGAGCGGCGCGGCCAAGGGCTCGACGGGCCGCCCGGTGCCGTTATTGACGCGCTTCCTGATGGATCGCGCCGGTTGAGGCCGCGCGAGGGCAGGCACACACGATGACGCGCATCGACTTTCACAGCAACGTGCCGGACACCCTGGCCTATGTCTGCCGGCTGGTCCGCAAGGCCTATGGCGCGGGGCAGAGGGTGGTCGTGCACGGCGGGTCTCAGCAGCTGGCGCGCCTGGACCAGCAGCTGTGGACGTTCTCGGCGCTCGACTTCCTGCCGCATTGCGGGCTCGACAGTCCGCATGCGGCCAGCACGCCCATCGTGCTGGCCGCCACGCTGGAGGCCGTGCCTCACCACCAGATCCTGGTCAACCTCGGCGACGCCGCGCCCGCGCAGTTTGCGAGCTTCGAACGGTTGATCGAGGTGGTGGGCGACTCGCCCGAAGCGCGCGACGCGGGTCGCGCGCGGTATCGCTTCTATCGCGAGCGGGGCTATCCGCTCACGCACCACGACATCGGGCAGGCCGCCCGAGGAGAGTCGACATGAGCGAACGCACCACGTCGCGGGTGATTCCGCGCCACGGACCCAACGACAATATTCCGCTGCTGACCGAGGTGATCGACCTGCCGGCCACGCCGGCGGCCGAGCTCGCGCAGGCAGCACAGGCCGGCAGCGTGATCGACACCGCCGCTATGCCGGCCTCGGGCGTGGTGACGCAGGTGGGCCAGACCATGGAGCCGTCCGCGCAGCCGGAAGACGACGGCCCGCCGATCATCGATGCCACGCCGTTTCTCTCAGGCGAAGACGACCTGCGCGCGGTGCGCAGTGAACTGCTGACGCGCGTGATGATGCGGTTCCGTACGGAATGGCCGCAGGTGGTGGAAGCGCATACGGAAGCCACGCTGCAGTCGCGGCTGGCGCCGCTGACCGCGCAGCTCGCCAGCGAGTTGACGCAGGCGCTGGAAGCGCGCCTGGTGGAATGGCTCGACGCCACGCTTGAGGAAATCGAGCGCGACCCGGGCGGGATGTAGGCAGGCCATAGGGAGCAGGGCCCCACGGCCGATCCGGCCGTCAGGCCCGCGCGTTATCTGCCGTGCCGGCCTTGGCGGCGCGGCGGTAGGCCCAGGTCGTCATCACCAGCCCGGCCACGATCATCGGCAGGCTCAACCACTGGCCCATCGAGAAGTTGAGCGCCAGCAATCCGAGGAAGTTATCCGGCTCGCGCGCGAATTCGGCGAGAAAGCGGAATACGCCGTAGCCGATCAGGAACACACCGGACACCGCGGCGGTGGGACGGGGCTTGCGCGAGAATAGCCAGAGAATGATGAACAGCGCCACGCCTTCGCCGGCAAACTGGTACAGCTGTGACGGATGACGCGGGATATTGTCGCCGGCCTGCGGGAAGATCATGCCCCACGGCAGGTCGGTGGGCCGGCCCCACAACTCGCCATTGATGAAATTGCCGATGCGGCCCGCGGCCAGGCCGCAAGGGATCAGCGGTGCGATGAAATCGGTGACCTCGAAGAAGCTGCGGTCGCGCAGCCGCGCAAAGATCCAGACCGCCACCAGCACGCCGAGAAAGCCGCCATGGAAGGCCATGCCGCCTTCCCATACCTTGAAGATCTCGAGCGGGTGCGAGAAGTAGTAGGTCGGCTTGTAGAACAGCACGTAGCCGAGCCGCCCGCCGAGTATCACGCCCAGTACACCGAAGAACAGCATGTCGTCCAGGTCGCGCGGCGACCAGCCGCGCGCCAGGTTATGCGGCTGCCGCACGCGCAGGCGACCCAGCCACAGGAACATGAGGAAGGCGGCCAGGTACATCAGGCCGTACCAGCGGATGGCCAGCGGTCCCAGGTGAATGGCGACCGGGTCGAATTGCGGATGAACGAGCATGGTTGGGAGAGTAGGTGTGGTCCGCGCGGTCGGCGTATTACCGCGACTGCGCGGCCAGGGTCTTGTATCGCAATATCGTTGTTATGCCAGCGTCGTGCGTCAGCCCGATGGCGCTGGGTCAGCCGGGGCGCCTTCGTTTGCTCCATGGTTACGCCACGAGTTACACCACGGTTACGCCACGGTCATGCATCATTCAACACCGTCGGCCGCAATGCCGGCGGCCACCTCGGTCGCGATATCGATAAACGACCGCAGCACCGGCGCCACGCCCGCCGCACCCTCGCGCCAGACCAGCCCGGTCTCGATATCGGGACCGGCGTCGCGCAACCTCAGGTATGACACGCCGGTCCGCCGCAGGTTGCACAGCGACGCCGGCACCAGCGCCACGCCCATGCCGGCCGAGACGAGGCTGACGATGGTCTGCATCTGGATGGCTTCCTGCGCGATCGCGGGCACCAGCCCGTCGCGGGCGTAGTAGCCCGTAATGATGTCATAAAACGCTGGCGCGCTTCTGCGCGGGAAGATGATCAGCGGCTCGTGCGCGGCATCGCGCAGCGCGATCGCCGGCGGTGCGGCGGTGCCGGCGCCATGGCCGCGCGGGCGCCAGCCGTCCGGCACGGCAAGCACCAGCGGCTCGCGCACCAGCGGCAGATACGACAGGCCATGCGGCATGACGGGCAGTTGCGGCCGGATCACGAGCCCGGCATCGATGGCGCCGTCCATCAGCGCATCGAGCTGGACATCGCTGGTGGCCTCGCGCAGATGCAGTTGCACCTCCGCATGCCGCGCGCGGAAGTGCCGCAGCAGGTCGGGCAGGATGCCGTAGTCGGCGGTGCTGACGAAGGCCAGGTTCAACGAGCCGATCTCGCCGCGCGCGAGCCGCTGCGCCAGCCCGGGCAGGGCGGCGGCATCGGCCAGTACGCGCCGCACCTCGGGCAGCCATTGCTGTCCGGCCGGCGTAAGCATGACCGAGCGGCGCGTGCGCGCGAACAGCTGGACGCCGATCTCCTCCTCCAGCGCCTGGATCTGCTGCGACAGCGGCGGCTGAGTCATGGCCAGCCGCCGCGCCGCACGGCCGAAATGCAACTCTTCGGCCACCGTGACGAAGTACCGCAACTGGCGCAGGTCCACAGCCGCTCCTGATATGTTTATCGACTCAATAAAGGTCAAATAATATATTTGACACACCAAAACGCAAGCGGCATGCTGTCGCCCACAAACGATGCAACAGGTCGCCGGCCCCCAAGGCCGGCCCCGGCTGCCCCGCCAGATTCCCCCGGAGATTCCCCACCATGGCATACAACAAGCGCTCCCAGCACATCACGCAGGGCGTGGCCCGCTCGCCCAACCGGTCGATGTACTACGCCCTCGGCTACGAGAAGGAAGATTTCGACAAGCCGATGATCGGCATCGCCAACGGCCATTCGACCATCACCCCCTGCAACTCGGGTCTGCAACGCCTGGCGGACGCCGCCGTGGCGGCCATCAAGGAAGCCGGCGCCAACCCGCAAATTTTCGGCACCCCGACCATCTCCGACGGCATGTCGATGGGCACCGAGGGCATGAAGTTCTCGCTGATCTCGCGTGAAGTCATTGCCGACTGCATCGAGACCGCGGTGCAGGGCCAGTGGATGGACGGCGTGCTGGTGGTCGGCGGCTGCGACAAGAACATGCCGGGCGGCATGATCGCGCTGGCCCGCACCAACGTGCCGGGCATCTACGTCTATGGCGGCACCATCAAGCCGGGCAACTGGAAGGGCAAGGACCTGACCATCGTGTCGGCGTTCGAGGCCGTCGGCGAATTCACGGCCGGCCGCATGAGCCAGGAAGATTTCGAAGGCGTGGAGAAGAACGCCTGCCCGTCGTCGGGCTCGTGCGGTGGCATGTACACCGCCAACACGATGAGCTCGTCGTTCGAAGCGCTCGGCATGTCGCTGATGTATTCGTCGACCATGGCCAATCCGGACCAGGAAAAGGTCGACAGCGCCGCCGCGTCGGCGCGCGTCCTGTACGAAGCGATCAAGAAGGACATCAAGCCGCGCGACATCATCACCCGCAAATCGATCGAGAACGCCGTCACGCTGATCATGGCGACGGGCGGCTCGACCAACGCCGTGCTGCACTACCTGGCCATCGCCCACGCCGCCGAGGTGGAATGGACCATCGACGACTTCGAGCGCATCCGCCGCCAGGTGCCGGTGATCTGCAACCTCAAGCCGTCGGGCCAGTACGTGGCCACCGATCTGCATCGCGCGGGCGGCATTCCGCAAGTGCTCAAGATCCTGCTCAACGCCGGCCTGCTGCATGGCGATTGCCTGACCATCACCGGCCGCACGCTGGCCGAGGAACTGGCCGACGTGCCCGACCAGCCGCGCGCCGACCAGAACGTGATCCTGCCGATCGAGAAGGCGCTGTACAAGCAGGGCCACCTCGCCATCCTCAAGGGCAACCTGGCCGAGGAAGGCGCGGTCGCCAAGATCACCGGGCTGAAGAATCCCGTCATCACCGGCCCGGCGCGTGTGTTCGACGACGAGCAGAGCGCGATGGACGCGATCCTGTCGGACAAGATCAAGGCCGGCGACATCCTCGTGCTGCGCTACCTCGGCCCCAAGGGTGGCCCGGGCATGCCGGAAATGCTGGCGCCGACCTCGGCCATCATCGGCAAGGGCCTTGGCGAATCGGTCGGCTTTATCACCGACGGTCGCTTCTCGGGCGGTACCTGGGGCATGGTGGTGGGTCACGTTGCCCCGGAAGCTTACGTGGGCGGCACCATCGCCCTGGTGCAGGAAGGCGACTCGATCACCATCGACGCGCACCAGCTGCTGCTGCAGCTGAACGTGGACGATGCCGAGCTGGCGCGCCGCCGCGCCGCGTGGAAGCAACCGGCCGCGCGCTATACGCGTGGCGTGCTGGCCAAGTTCGCCAAGCTGGCGTCGACGGCCAGCAAGGGCGCGGTGACGGACTGACGCGGTCCCGGCAACGCCGCGCACCTCGCACGGCGTTTCGTGACATCACGTGACATCACGTGACATCAAGTAGCGTCGTCACGTAGCGTCACGCGATGTCGTGCAAGAAGGCCCGCCCTGTGGCGGGCCTTTCCATTTGCCGCGGCGCGGCCGGCCCGGGCCGCACCGGCGGGCCAGCGCCGGTTGGCGTACGTGGGCGCGCGGGCGTGCGGTCAGGCGCCACCCGCGCGGATCGACTCGATACGCTCGCGCGTCAGCGGGTGCGTGGAGAAGAAGCCCTCGTCCCGGTCGTCCCCCTCACGGCGCCGGCGGTCCGGTTCCGCCGCGCCAGTGCCGCTGCTTCCGCGCGCGTGCGCGTCCTCGAGCTTTTGCAATACGTCCGCGAACGCCGACACCGGCAGTCGGTTGTGCCGCATCGCGTCCAGCGCATAGGCATCGGCCTCGCGCTCATGTTCGCGCGAATAGCGCAGCGTCAGCAGCGCGGCCGGTACGCCCGCGAGCAGGGTCGAAAAATCCCCGAACACATAGGCTGTCGCCGCGCCGATAGCCGAGGCCTGGATGATCTGCTGCAAGCCATGCCGCTGCGCTACATGGCCCGCTTCATGCGCCAGCACGCCCATCAGGCCTGCGCCGGTGCCCGCCAGCGCGACCAGTTCGTCGGTAACCACGATGGTGCCGCCCGGCAGCGCGAGCGCGTTGGCGCCGAGTGGTCCCCCCGCACGGAACTGGACGTCGTAGCGCAGCCCGGCAGGCTCCGGCAGCTTGAGCGCGGCAAAGTCGTCGCGAATGCCCTGCTGCGTCGCGGGCGGCAATCGGCTCGGCCGCACGATGCGCTGGTCGAGCGTGGCGAGCGTGTTGCGGCCCAGTTGCGCCTCGAGCGCCGGCGGCACGGCGTCGGCCACCACGCTGGCGCCCCAAGGCAGCACCACGTAGTAGCAGAACACGCAGGCGGCCAGCAGTCCCGCGGCGGCCATGCCGACCAGCCGCCAGCTGTTATGCGCGCGCGCGACCCAGCCCTCGCGATGGCCGGTGGCGGCGAGCAGCGCGTCGAGCGCGGCGTGGTCGGCGATTTCGCAGTAAGCGCCATCGGCAAACGTGACCAGGCGCGGCGCGCGTCGCACGCGCTCGGACACACGCAGCGTTGCCAGCGGTGCGCGCCGCAGTTCGTGGCCATGGGCGTCGTGCAGCACGGCATCGTCGCCGGCCACGGTCAGCACGACGGCATGCGCGCGCGAGGAACGCGTATCGAAGTAAGAGGCGGCAACCATGCGGTGCGGCGGCGGGACGTGGGTGTTGGCGGGCGGTCGGCGGGTCGGTTCAGAGCGCGATATCGATGTCGTACCAGTCCACCGCGGCATCTCCGAGCGCGCCGACCTGATCGACTTCGCCTGCGATGAAATGATCGAGCGGACCGGCGGCCATCAGCGTCATCGACTCCACGCAATAGCGGGCGGTGCGGACGCGTGCGAACGGCATGAACAGCCCCAGCGTCAGCGCGATCAGGATCATGTTGGTGAGCATGATATAGAACAGCCGGCCGGTCCCGACGTCGCTGCGAAAGCGATGCGGCGCCAGCGCCGTATGGTTCCACACCACGTTCTGCAGTCGTGCGCGGAAGAACGGCGCAGCCAGCGAAACGCTCAGCACCACGCCGATCGACACGGCCAGGGCGATCAGTCCCGCATGGCCGGTGACCGCTCCCGCGAGCGCGCCCAGCAACGCACCGGCGCCCACTAGCAGGACCGCGAGCAGCGACGTGCCGGCATAGACGCGGAAGAACGCGCCGGCAGTCGCCTCGAACGAGAAGGGCGCCGTACCGAAGCGCGTGTTGCCATGCTGGAACTGCTTGAGGCGGCGGTGGGCAAACGGCGTCAGCAGACCGAGCGAGAGCACGGTCAGCACGGGCCACAGCAGGAACACCTGGTAGCCCTCGCGATCGCTGCCGCGGAACGCAAAGCGCAGGCCGCGATAGCTCGAATTGGCCATGCGGAAGCGCAGCGACCGCACCAGCAGCAGCGGCATGACGGCGGCCGCGAGCAGCAGCAACAGGATGGCAAGGCCGGGACGCACCTGGCCCAGCCACTGGAACGCGCCGATCAGCACGAACACGATGATGCGCCCCTTGAGAATGGCCAAGGGCTTGCCGTGGTAGTCGAAGGTCGCGCCATCGAGCCGCGTGTTGCGGTAGAAGTATTGCAGCGTGCGGACCTTGGCCCACGCCGAATAGATGCCGAACGTAACGAGTGTCAGCAGCGTATTGACGATCCAGATGCGGAAGTACTCCGAGCCGGATCCGGTAAAGCGGAACGGTAGCGGGCGGGGTTGCGCACCGATGTCATCTCCGCCATGTCCCGCTTGCCTGTCCTTGCCGTCCTTCCCCTCGCAGGCGGCGACGCCGCCGTGGTGTTCCCCATCCTGATCCCGTTGCATGCGCTGGTGTCTCCCAATCTGGCATTGGCATCCTGGTGCACACGGCGTCCGTGGCCGGTGTTTCACCGATGCAACCGATTTGTCCGGCGTCCTGGCGCGCCGTCGCCGCCATTGTCGCACCGCCACGACGGCAAAACGTCACAATCGCGCCCGATTGGCGCGCAGCGTGCCGTCTGGCGGCCGATGTGCACGCGGAAACGGCCCCGCATGGCCCGGCGCGGCTTGTCTGAGGTCGTAACGAGCGAGAAACATTCTGTTACACGCGCCCGCACTTGTAACAAGTCGACAATCGTCACCATGCAATGAAATCAATCACTTACGTTGCTTGGCACGCTCCTCGCTATCCTGGTTGTTACAAGAAACCGGCGAAGAATGGGAGTTTCGCCATCGGTGGCGCACCGGGGGACACGCTCGGGAGAGTGGGAGCGCAACCGAAAAACAAGCGATGACAATCCCGATCAGGGTGGCAAGAAAAGCGGGAAAAATCCATCTCCCGGTAACACGGGATTGAACGGGGCAGGCGCGGGGCCAGCGCCGGTATCAACCGGGCCCACGTGTGGCTGGCGGAGCGCCGGTCGACGATGAGATGTCGTGGTAATTCTTTCAGGCGCGGGCGGCTGCCGTCAGGGAGGGCGCAGCCGTCCGCCGCACCTCTCCGGCATCCCGTATCCCATTGCGCGGCATCTCGGGCGATCACACGCCACCGTCCGCGCACGGTCTGCGCACTGTCTGCGCCGCAACACACTGGTTTTCCCTCGTTCGGGTAGTCACCGCTTGCGGTACGCGCACTTATTCTCATAATTATGCATTATTGCGGCGCTTGAGCCGCTTCCACACTTGCCGAGGCATTCCATGCGGATCGTCCAGCAGGCCCTGTACCTCGAGGTTGCCGATCGCCTGCGGGCCATGATCGACCATCACGTGCTGATGCCGGATGCCTGGATCGACGAAGTGGCCCTCGCCGCCTCGCTGGGCATTTCCCGCACACCGTTGCGCGAGGCGCTCAAGGTATTGGTCGCCGAAGGGCTGGTGCGGCTCGAGCCGCGCCGCGGCTGCTTCGTCAACGCACTGACGGAGCAGGACCTTGACGAGATCTTTCCGCTGATGGCGCTGCTCGAAGGGCGCTGCGCCTACGAGGCCGCACGCAACGTCACCCAGGCCGACCTCGACGCGCTGGAGATCCTGCACGACGAGCTGGCCAGCCACGCGCGCGCCGGGCAGATCGACGCGTACTACGAAACCAACTACCGGATCCACGAGGCCATCCAGCGGCTGGCGGGCAACCGTTGGCTGTCCGGCGTGGTCAGCGACCTGCGCAAGGTGCTGCGGCTGTCGCGACACAAGAGCCTGCGGCTCGGCGGCCGCATCCACGAATCGTGCGCCGAGCACCTGTCGGTGTTCTCCGCGCTCAAGGCGCACGACCCCGAGGGTGCCGAGGCCTTGATGAAGACTCACGTGCTGCGCCAGCGCGCGGCGCTGCGGGCGCTGGGGCGTGCCGAGGGGGGGCAGGGCGGCCAGGGCGCCCGGTGTGCTGAAGGCGCGGGCGAGCCGTGCAACGTGGTGCGCATGCCAGGCGCGGGCCCGTCTGCCATCGCATCCGCCACCGCGCGGCCAGCCGGGCCGGCGGCACCGACCACGTCCACGGCGTGTGCACCGGCGCCGGCCCCGTCTGCTTCGCTTTCTTCACTCCCCTCGTCCCCGCACGATTCGCCATGACCGCTCTCGATACCAACGACCAGAAAGTCAGCGCGCCGCTCGAGAACGAGCGCAGTGGCGATACCTTGCTCGCACGCTTCGGCCGCTGGTGGGGCCGCAAGGGCGAAGCCGACGACCAGGGCGACGGTCGCACCGACGGTCGCAGCGCGCCGGCGGACTCCGCCGCGGCCGCGCCGCCGCTGTCGGCGCGCGTGCTGCGGCGCCAGCGCGAGCAGTTGCGCCAGTGCTTCGACGCGCGCCTGACCGATGGCGCCGCCAACGCCGCCGCGCGTGCGTGGCAGCAGGAATACGAAGCGTCCGACGAGCCCGCGCGCCAGGCCATGCTCGGCGTGCTGGCCGAAGTGGCGGCCCATGGCAGCGAGCCGTCCGGCCCGTCGGCCAGCCCCAACTCGGGTTTGTCGCAGGCGTTGTCAAATGCGCGCATCCGGTTTTTCAAGCGCATGGCCGCGCTGCATGGGCAACAGGGCGGCAGCGCCTGCGGCCTGCATTTCCTGATCCAGCTGCGTGCCGACATGCTGCGCTGGCACAAGCGCATCGCCGGCCTGCGCACGCTCGACGAAGACCTGGAGGCGCTGTTCTCCAACTGGTTCGATGTCGGCCTGCTCGAACTGCAGCCGATCACCTGGGATTCGCCCGCCTCGCTGCTGGAAAAGCTGATTCGCTACGAGGCCGTGCATGAAATCGCCTCGTGGACCGACCTGCGCAACCGCCTCGACTCCGACCGCCGCTGCTACGCATTCTTCCACCCGCGTATTCCGCGCGAGCCGCTGATCTTCGTGGAAGTCGCGTTCGTGCCGGAGATGTCCGCCAACGTGCAGGCGCTGCTCGACGAGGCCGCACCGCTGGAAGACCTGCGCCGTGTCAAATGGGCCATCTTCTACTCGATTTCGAACACGCAGGCCGGCCTGCGCGGCGTCAGCTTTGGCAACTTCCTGCTCAAGCGCGTGATCGAGGAACTGCAGCGCGAATTTCCAAAGCTGAAACAGTTCGCCACGCTCTCGCCGATTCCCGGCTTTGCCGACTGGTTGCGCCGGCAGGGGGCCGACGCCGTGGCACAGGTGCTCGGCGAGAAGCGGCTGGCGCGCTGGCGCGAACGCCATGGCGATGCCCCCGGCGATGGCGCGGCATGGCTGGCGGCGCTGGTGCCGGACAGCCAGGATGCCGTGCTGCGCGACACCGCCCTCGCGCTGGCCGCGCATTACCTCGTGCGTGAGCGCCAACATGCGTTGCCGGCCGACCCGGTGGCGCGCTTCCACCTCGGCAATGGCGCCTGCGTGGAACGGCTCAATTGGGGCGCGGACCTGTCGCGCAAAGGCCGCACCCAGGCCTGCGGCATGATGGTGAATTATCTTTACGCGCCCGATGCACTGGATGACAATCTGGCACGCCTTGGCGAAGGCAATCCGCGTGTGAGCCGCGCGGTGAGCAAGCTGCTGTAGTGCCAGGCGAGATGGCGTCGGGAAAAGGTTCTGCGATGCGCAGCGGCAGACCGCACGAGCATTCGTGTGGTTACCGCACGTGGGTCGCGTGAAGCTGGGGATGATGGGCAGCACGTGCCCCGCCGCACCGGTCGGGCACGCTTTTCGATTGACTTTCCGTTTTGAGAAAGAGAGGAGATAGTGCAATGAATGATGGTCGATTCGGTCGTCAGTTCAATCTGACCGCATGCGCGCGGGCGCTGGGCGTGGCAGCAGCCATGGTGATGGGGATGGCGGCGGGCGCGGCGCATGCCGACACGTGGCCCAGCAAGCCGGTCACGGTGATCGTGCCGTTCCCGGCCGGCGGCGGTACCGACGCATTCGCGCGTCCGCTTACGGCGCAACTGTCCAAGCAGCTCGGCAAGCAGTTCGTGATCGACAACCGCGGCGGCGCCGGCGGCACGGTCGGCGCGAGCATCGCGGCCAAGGCCGCGCCCGATGGCTATACCGTGTTTATCGGCGGCGCGCACCACGCGATTGCGCCGTCGTTCTATCCCAAGCTCGACTACGACATCGAGAAGGACTTCATTCCCGTCACCGTGATCGCGCAGCCGCCGCAGGTCGTGGTGGTCAATCCCAACGTTCCGGCCAAGACGCTGCAGGAACTGATCGCCTACGCCAAGGCGAATCCGGGCAAGCTCAACTACGGCTCGGCCGGCAACGGCTCGTCGCACCACCTGGCCGGCGAGTTGTTCAAGCTGCAGACCAAGACGTTCATCACGCATATCCCCTACAAGGGCGCGGGTCCCGCGCTGTCGGACCTGATCGCGGGGCAGGTGGACATGGTGTTCGACGGTCTCGGTTCGTCGGCCCAGCACATTCGCGGCGGCCGCATCAAGGCGCTCGCGGTGGCGTCGACCAAGCGCTCGCCGGCCTTCCCTAACGTGCCCACGGCGGCCGAGGCGGGCGTGCCCAACTTCGAGGTATCGACGTGGTACGCGATGTGGGTGCCGAAGGGCACGCCGAAGGAAATCGTCGACAAGCTCTATGCGGAAACCACCAAGGCGCTCAACTCGCCCGAGCTGAAGCCGGTATGGCTCAACAACGGCTCGGAGATCCCGGCCTTTACGCCGGATCAGTTCGCGCAGTTCCAGCGTGCGGAGGTCAAGCGCTGGGCCGAAGTGGTACAGCGCTCGGGCGCCAAGATCGACTGATGGGCGGTACCGTTACATTCGCGCGGGCGGGCGCCGTCGCCACCGTCACGCTGTCGCATCCGGGCAAGCTGAATGCGATCTCGGTGGCGATGTGGCAGGCGCTTGCGAGCGGCTTTGCGGCGCTGGCGGCCGACCGGTCGCTGCGCTGCGTGGTGGTGCGCGGCGCCGACGGCAACTTTGCCGCGGGCGCCGATATCGCCGAGTTTCCCGAGGTGCGTGGCGATGCGGCGTCGCTGCGCCACTATCACACGCAAACCATCGCCCCCGCGCTGGCGGCGGTGGCTGCCTGTCCGCATCCGACCGTGGCGATGATCGAGGGTGTCTGCGTCGGCGGCGGCCTCGAGATTGCCAGTCAGTGCGACCTGCGCATTGCGGGCGCGGGCAGTCGCTTCGGGGTACCCATCAACCGGCTCGGCTTTCCGATGGCCCCAGGCGAGCTGACCGGGCTGCTCGCGCTGGCCGGCCGTGCCACCACGCTCGAGATCCTGCTGGAGGGCCGCGTGTTCGACGCCGCCGAGGCGGAGCGCAAAGGCCTGCTGACGCGCGTGGTGGCGGACGCCGCACTGGCCGCCGAGGTCGACGCGACCGTCGCACGCCTGTGTGCAGGCGCGCCGCTCGCGGCCCGTATCAACAAGGCGACCATCGCGCGGCTGTCACCCTTGCCCGCGCCGCTGACCGCGGCCGAGCTCGACGCGCACTTTGCCTACGCGCACAGCCGCGACCACGCCGAGGGCGTGGCGGCATTTCTCGCGCACAGGCCTCCCGTGTTCACCGGGGAGTAAGATGTCGGCCGGCCGCCCCGGGTGGCACCGGCCCGCTGCGCCCCGGTCTTCTGTTTCCATCGATCCACAATTCATGAACGCCAATCTGTTCGCCCTGTTCGAATCGCGCTTTCCTGCCGACCGCACCGCCTGCTGCATCGAAACCCACGACGGGCTGTACTACACGTGGGACGACCTCGACCGCGCCACCGCCAAGCTGGCCAACCTGCTGACGTCGCTCCAGCTGCCCGCCGGTTCCCGCGTGGCGGTGCAGGTGGAGAAGTCGCCCGAGGCGCTCTTCCTGTACCTCGCCACGTTGCGTGCGGGCTACGTGTACCTGCCGCTCAACACGGCCTACCAGGAAGCGGAGATCGACTACTTCATCGGCAACGCGGAACCGGCCGTGGTGGTCTGCAGCAATGCGAACTTCGGGTGGGTGTCGAAGGTGGCGTTCCGTCACAATACCGCGCATGTGTTCACGCTCGACGACGATCGCAGCGGCTCGCTGCTGGCGCGCGCGGCCTCGCACGCGGATACGTTCCGGACCGTCGAACGCACGGACGACGACCTTGCCGCGATTCTCTATACCTCGGGCACCACGGGGCGTAGCAAGGGCGCGATGCTGACCCATCGCAACCTGGTGTCCAATGCGCAGACGCTGCACGAGTACTGGGGCTGGCGCAGCGACGACGTGCTGCTGCACATGCTGCCGATCTTCCATGTGCACGGGCTGTTCGTGGCATCGCATGGCGCGCTGCTGGCGGGGGCCAAGATGATCTGGGCGCCCAGGCTCGATATGGCGCAGATCCTGAAGTTCCTGCCACGCTGTACGGTGATGATGGGCGTGCCGACCTACTACGTCCGCATGTTGCAGGAGCCGCGCTTCGACGACGACACCTGCCGCCGCATGCGCCTGTTCGTGTCGGGCTCGGCACCGCTGCTGCTGGAGACCTTCGAGGCGTTCCGCGCACGCACGGGCCATACCATCCTCGAGCGTTATGGCATGAGCGAGACCGTGATGCTGGTGTCCAATCCGTACGACAGCGCGCTCGGCGACCGTATCGGTGGCACGGTCGGCATGCCGTTGCCGGGTGTGTCGGTGCGCGTGATCGATAGCGAAGGCAAGCCATGCGCAGCAGGCGAGATCGGCAATATCGAGGTCAAGGGCCCCAACGTGTTCAAGGGCTACTGGCGCATGCCGGAGAAGACCGCCGAGGAGTTCACCGCCGATGGCTGGTTCAAGACCGGCGATGTCGGCCGCTTTGGCGGCGCCATCGTGAGCCAGGCCGGCGAGCGCAAGGTGCCGGACAACTATCTGACGATCGTTGGCCGCAGCAAGGACCTCATCATCTCCGGCGGCTACAACGTGTACCCGAAGGAGATCGAGAGCTTTATCGACGAGATGCCGGGCGTGGCCGAGTCCGCGGTGATCGGCGTTCCGCACAAGGACTTTGGCGAGGCGGTGGTGGCGGTGATCGTGCGCAAGCCGGGCGCCGATATCGACGAGGCCGGCATGATCGGCACGCTCAAGAGCCGCATCGCCAACTTCAAGGTCCCCAAGCGCGTGCATGTGGTGGACGAACTGCCGCGCAACACCATGGGCAAGGTCCAGAAGAACGTGCTGCGCCAGCAGTTCGGCGCGCTGTAAGCGGGGAGGGGCGGGGAGGGGCGGGGGAGGGGCGTGCGGACACAGCCCGCGAGTTGGTTGGCGCGGTAGCGCGCGCCGCCACCGCCGCCGCCACCGCCGCCATCGTGCAGGGCGGCCACGCCCGCACTTACTTCAGCATCTGCACCGATCCGTTCACGGATACCGTGACCTGGGCCTTGCCGCCTTCCACCGGCACCGGCACCGCGGCGTCGGCGGACATCGCCTTGGCGGCGTACATGCGCGGCATCGGCGGCATCACGCCGCCGCTCTCGTTCAGCGAGACCTCACGGATGGTATAGCTGCCATAGCCGAACAGGCGGGTGGTCTGCTGGGCCTTCTCGCGGAACGAGGCCACCGCCTCGTCGGCAAGCTTGCGTTCGGCCGCCTCGCGCGCCTCGCGCGACAGCGAGAACGCAATGCCCTGCACCTGCATCTGGCTGGCGAGATCGCCGGCCAGCTTCGACACCGCGGCAAAGTCGCGCGACTTCAGCACAACCTCGGAGCGACCCCGCCACGTGCTGATACGGCCGTTTCGATCGGTATTGGGGTGGATGGTAAAGCCGCCCGATTGCGCTTCCACGCCAGAGACGCGTTTGGCCTGGGCCAGCACGGCCGCCGTGCGCGACGACAGCGCCGACGAGATGGCGGCCGGCTCGGCGCCTTCCTGCTCGGCGGCGAGCGTCACCTGCACCACGTCGGTCGGCACTTCGGTCATGGCCTGGGCATTGAGCGACAGCACGCCGGACGGTTGCGGCGGCACGGCGATGGTCTGCGCGGACGCGGCCGAGCTGGCCAGTGCGGCGGTACCGAGCAGGGTGGCTGCGAGCATGTTCTTCATCTTGTTCTTCCCGTTCAATGTGGTGGCAATCAGACGCACGGCCGCGTGGTTCGTTCCGTAGTACGACACGCGGCCATGTTTCCAGTTGTATCACTTCATGAGTCGTTCGGTGATGTAGCGCCATTCGGCCGCAGTGACCGGCGTGATCGACAGGCGGTTGCCGCGCCGGAGCACCACCATGTCCGCGAGGGCTTCATGCTCGCGCAGCGCGGGCAGCGGTATCAGCGCGCTCTTCCTGACAAAGCGCACGTCCACCAGCACCCAGCGCGGATCCTCGGGCCTGGAGGCCTTGTCGTAGTAGTCGCTACCGGAATCGAACTGGGTCGGATCGGGGTAGGGCGTCGAGCAGACCTCGGCGAGGCCGGCGATGCCGGGTTCCGGGCATGACGAGTGGTAGAACAGCACGCCGTCGCCGATGCGCATGACGTCGCGCATGAAGTTGCGCGCCTGGTAGTTGCGCACGCCGGTCCAGGGGAGCGTGCCCGAGGCGGCCAGCGTATCGATGCTCGCTTCGTCCGGCTCCGACTTCATCAGCCAGTACTGGCGCGCGCGCGACGATGAAGTGGCGGGGGCGGTGGCGGCGGAGGTGGCGGAGGAGGTGGCGGAGGATGGGGGGCGGGCGGGTTTGGCGGCGGTAGGCGTCACGATGATGGACCGCAATAAAAAAGGCGGTGGTTCCTGAAAACCACCGCCTTAGTTGGGGTCCCCGCCTCGGCCGCTAGGTCGGCATCCTGAACCCAAGTGAGGTTCAGAGTGGCTGCGGAAGTCGTATTTCGGGTACATCACCCACTCAGGGAGTCCAGGCCAGGCCCAGACTATGAATGCGGCGACGCGCTCGCCCACACGACATAATCCCGCACCATGCAATGCATATCGGTTCAAGGAGTTTATGACCTTTACGAACCAGGCAGGGAAACTGTCAAACGTCTGACTCTCGGGACTTCCGCGGGGCCACTGGTACAGCGATGTGGTCCTGCTAGGCGCCCACGATGCCGTTTCTACTAGGATGGGATGAGAACGGCGGCCCGGCACGATAACCGGACCCTTTGCCGCAGACCCTTTGGTGCTATCACCCCAGTGCTATCACCCCAGTGCTAACCCCTCAGTGCTATCACGTTGTTGCGTTCACGCTGGTGCTTTCGCACCAGTGCTTCCACCGCCAACGCTTTCAGCTCCGAGGTGCCGTCTGCAGTCTGGCTACACTATACACCGCGCTCTCAGGCATACCAAGTCCGGCGTATCGAGTCGTTACATTTTGCGCAACGGCCACGGCAACGATCACATCGCTTCACATGGCCGTCATATCGGGACGGCAACGCGCAATACAACCCCTGCTTTCAGCGGGAATCGGTGCCGACGTGCGCGTACTGGCGCAGCGCCTCGTCGGCGCGCTCGTTCAGTTCGCGAATGCGCGCGCGCACCGCGTCCACCGGCACCGCGCCGTCTTCCTCCTGCTTGCGGCGCAGCGCGAGCAGATCCGATGCGATGCTGATCGCCGCCATCACGGCCACGCGCTCGACGCCCTTGGTGGAGACGCTGCCCTTCAGCTTGTTCATCTGGGTATCGACCAGTGCCACCGCCTCCAGCAGCGCAGCCTCGTTGTCGGGCGCGATGGCAAAGCGGTACGGCTGGCCGGCGATGGTGACTTCGACTTGCTTGTTGCTCATGCGTGTTCTCCGGGAGCCGGTTGCGGGCGTGTGGTGCCGGCCTCGCCAGCGGCACTGCCGTCGCCGAGCAGGTCGAGCTGGCGTGCGTCGCTGGCCGTCGGCAGCTTGTCCAGGATCGACTGGATGCGCAGTTGGGCTTCCTCGATCTTGATATTGAGCAGCTCGCGATCGGCCGCCATGGCCTCGCGTTCGCCGCGCAGCTGGCCGGCTTCCGCCTGCAGGCGGTCGATCTCCGCGCGCAGCCGCTGGTTTTCCGCCGCCAGCGTATCCGCGTGATGGAGCACGCGCCCGATCTTGGCAGCCAGTTGTTCAAGTTCAGTGAGCATAGTGCTGTCGTGTCCGGTTGAGGTCGGGTTTTCCGGATTCTAGCCGATGCGTGCCTTCGCACGACGGCGGTCAGGGCAATCTGACCGACGCACCGTGCGGAAGTTGCATGGTTCGGCATGCAACAGCATGTAACGCCGCGTCAAATCCGCCGGCCGCCACGCGTCGGCGTCGCATTGACGCGATCCGCGAAACTCCCTACACTCGCGCACGTTCCAGGTGCTCGCAACCCTGTCCGCGACAGGGTTGCAGTTCAACGGGAAACAGGGAGCCAGCCCGGCCGCGCGCCGGCGCCAGCCAACCTGTGCTGCCCCCGCAACGGTAAGCGACCGCGCACGCGCATGCACGCATCCCACGGATGCCGTGGCGCGCCGCGCAGGGCCCTCCACAAGCCACTGAATGCCTCACGCAGACGGGAAGGCGGCCGGCCTGATGTCGCCAGCCCGGATACCGGCCTGAACGTGGGCGCGCACGCATGCACGCATGCAGGATGCACACCGCATGGATGCACACAGCATGAATGCAAGGGCGGCGCGCCTCATCGCCATATGACCCGCGGGGGAACGGGTACCGGCATTCATCCTCCCATCCGAATCATGCGTTCTCCGCTTCAGGCCGCCTGCATGGGCGTCTTCGCCTGCCTGGCTCCTCCCCTTGCGTTCGCGCAATCCCCCACCCCCGCAGAGACCGGAGCGACTCCCGCGTCGCGCTCCGTGGCCGAGCTCGCGCCGGTGGTCGTGACCGCGTCGCGCACCGCGCAGGCCGTTACCGACGCGCTGCCGCACACCACTGTCGTCACGCAGGAAGACATCGTCAATTCCCAAGCGCCCGACCTGCGCACGCTGCTGCGTGGTCAGGCCGGCGTGGAATTTGCCCAGACCGGCGGCATGGGCACCAATACCACGCTGTTCATGCGCGGCGCCAACTCGAACCAGGTGCTGATCCTGATCGACGGCGTGCGCGTGGCCGGCGTCAGCGGCGGTACCGCGCAACTGGCCAATATCCTGCCAGACCAGATCGACCATATCGAGGTGGTGCGCGGCAACGTGTCGGCGCTCTATGGCTCCGACGCGATCGGCGGCGTGGTGCAGATCTTTACCAAGAGTGGCGTGGGCCAGGCCCCGGCTGGCAATGCGCAGGTGGAGTACGGCAGCAACAAGACGCGCTCGGCCAGCGTGGGGTACGGCGGTCAGGTCGGCGCTACGTCGTTCAGCCTGAACGGGTCGATCTTTCGCACCGATGGCTTTTCCGCGGTCAACGTCGATCAGTGGCGCCGCGACAATCCGCGCGTGCCGCTCACGCGCGGGCCCAACCCGAACGACAACCCGTACGAGAACCGCAGCGTCTCCGGCCAGTTGCGGCACAAGTTCAGCGCCGACTGGGATGCCGGGGTGGCGGCCTATTATTCGAACAGCCAGCTGTCGTACGACAGCACGAGTACGCTGGGCAGGTCGACCGACGATCTGCGCATGGACAGCGAGCTGTACACGCTGTCGGCCTTTGTCAATGGCCGGCTGCTGCCGGACTGGACCACGCGTGTGAAGATCGCGCAGAGCCAGGATCGCAGCGAGGGCACGAAGAACGCGCTGTTCGACAGCCTGTTCAGCACCCGTACGCGCCAGGTGAACTGGCAGAACGAATATGCGCTGACGGCCGCGCACAAGCTGCTGTTCGGCACCGACTACCTGCAGCAGACACTGGCGTCGAGCTCGTACAGCGCGCCTTCGCGCAATGTGTTCTCGGTCTACGGTGGCTACGAAGGCCGCATCGGGCGCAACCAGCTCCAGCTCAACGTCCGCAACGACCACTACTCGGACTTCGGCAACCAGGCGACTTTCCTTGCCGGCTACGGCTTCAACGTGACCGAGGCGCTCAAGCTGATCGCCAACGTCAGCAATGCGTTCCGTGCGCCCACGTTCAACGAGCTGTATTTTCCCGGCTTCGGGCAGCCCAACCTCAAGCCGGAGCGTGCCAAGTCGGCCGAGGTCGGGGTGCAATACGACACCCCGCAGGCGGGCCTGCTGCGTGTGACCGCGTTCGAGACGCGCTACAGCGACCTGATCGTCTCCACGCCGGTGGGCGGCGGGCTGTTCCTCGCACAGAACGTCAACCGGGCCAAGGTGCAAGGCATCGAGGCGTCGTGGCGCGCGACGCTGTGGGGCACCGACCTCGGCGCCGCCGTGACCTTCCAGAACCCGGTCGACGAGTCCAATGACACGCAGTTGCTGCGGCGCGCGCGCCGCCATGCGTCGTTCGATGTGGGCCGCAATTTCGGCAGCTGGCGGTTGGGCGGCGAGTGGCTGGTGTCGTCGTCGCGCCTCGACAGCGGCTCGCGCACACTCGGCGGATACGGTATCGTCAACCTCAATGCCCGCTATAACATCACCAAGCAATGGTTCGTCGCCGCGCGTGTGGAGAATCTGTTCGACAAGGACTACCAGCTGGCCTATCCGTACAACACGCAGGGCCGGGCCGGCTATATCACGCTCGGCTGGCGCCAGTGACGACGGGGCGCGATGACTGAGTTCCGGCGTGCACTCGCGCTCTGGCTGGTCCTTGCCGTGGCGGGACTGGCCGTGTTCGCGCTCTCGCTGGCGCTCGGCAGCGTGCGGCTCGACGCCGCGCAGTGGTGGGCCGCGCTGACGGGCGCCGACGGCAGTACCGCTGGCGCCATCGTGCGCGAGCTGCGCCTGCCGCGCGCGATCGCCGCGTTCGCGTGCGGCGGCCTGCTGGCGCTGTCCGGCGCGCTGATGCAGGTGCTGCTGCGCAATCCCTTGGCGGAACCCTATGTCCTGGGCGTGTCCGGCGGCGCGGCCACCGGCGCGCTGCTGGCCATGCTGACGATGCTGCCGCTGTGGACGGTGCAGGTGGGCGCCGCCGGCGGGGCGTTGTGTTCGATGGTGCTGGTGGCCGCGCTTGCCCGGCGCGACCTGCTGCATCCACAGGTCCAGGGCGGCCATCACGAAGCCGGCGCGCGCCTGTTGCTGACCGGCGTGATCCTGGCTGCGGGCTGGGGCGCGCTGATCACGCTGATCCTGGCCGTGGCGCCGGAATCGCGGTTGCGCGGCATGCTGTTCTGGCTGACCGGCGATCTGGGCGGCACCGCCAGCTATGGCGCCGCGCTCGGCACGCTCGTCGCCGCGCTGCTGGTGTCGATGCCGATGGCGCGCTCGCTCAACGTGATGCTGCTTGGCGAGACCATGGCGCAGGCGCTCGGGGTGCGGGTCGGGCGCGTGCGGCTGCTGACGTTCCTGGTGGCGTCGTTCGCGATTGCGGCGGCGATTACCACGGCGGGGTCGATCGGCTTTGTCGGGCTGGTGGTGCCGCACCTGATCCGGCTGGCGTGGGGCAACGACCAGCGCCTGCTGCTGCCAGCCTCGGTCCTGCTCGGTGGCACGCTGCTGATGGCCGCCGATCTGATCGCGCGCACGGTGATCGCGCCCGCGCAGCTGCCGGTCGGCGTGATCACCGCGCTGCTCGGCGTGCCGACGTTCCTGTACCTGCTGTTGCGGAGGCCGCGATGAGCGATTGGTCGAAGCCGCTGGCCAGATGTCCGCGCCTGACGCTGCGCGATGTGCGCCTTGGCACCGGCGCGCGCGTACTTGTCGACGCGCTCGCCTGCACCATCGGTCCCGGCGAACTCTGGGTGGTGGTGGGTCCGAACGGCGTGGGCAAGTCCACGCTGATGGGCGTGCTGGCCGGCTTGCGCGTGTGCCAGGCCGGCGAAGTGACGCTCGACGACGTGCCCCTTGTCACGCTCGCGGCAACCAACCCGGCCGCACTGGCGCGCCAGCGCGCGTATCTGCCGCAGGCCATCCACGATACGTTCTCGATGTCGGTGACCGATGCGGTGCGCGTGGGTCGGCATCCGCATCTGCGCGGCTGGGGCTGGAGCGGGCGCGAGGACGATGCCGTGGTGGCGGCGGTGATCGATGCGCTCGACCTCGCCGGCTTTGGCGCGCGCGACGTACTCACGCTGTCGGGCGGCGAGCGCCAACGGGTGGCGCTGGCGGCGTTGCTGGCGCAGCAGGCGCCGCTGCTGCTGCTCGATGAACCGGTGTCCCACCTCGATCTGCGGCACCAGATCCTGGTGCTGGACCTGCTGGCGCGACTGGTGGGCGCGGGCCGTCACGCCGCGGTGGTGATCCTGCACGATCTCAATCTCGCACGACGCTATGCGACCCATGCGCTGCTGATGGCCGAGGACGGCCGCGCGCTGCACGGTCCGGTTGCCGGCGTGCTGACACCGGAGCAATGTTCGCGCGTGCTGCGCACGCCGATCGTCAGTGTCAGCGATGGCACGCACCGGGCATTGATTCCAGAGGAAATCCGACATGACCAACGATAATCCGGGCGAGCACGCTCACGACAGCACCCAGGACAGCGCCCAGGACAGCGCCCAGGACAGCGCCCAGGACAGCGCCCAGGACAGCGCCCAGGACAGCGCCCAGGACAGCGCCCGGGACGAAGGCCGCGACCAGCGCCACAAGGCGCGCATGGTGCGCAAGAAGGAAGTGGTGGACCAGAAGATCGCCGCCGCGCAGATCGAGCGCGGCGTGATCGTGATTACCACCGGCAACGGCAAGGGCAAGTCCAGCTCGGGCTTCGGCATGGTGATCCGCGCCATGGGCCATGGCATGAAGACCGCCGTGGTGCAGTTCATCAAAGGCGGCATGCCGAGCGGCGAGGAACAGTTCCTGCGGCGTTTTCCCGCCGAGTGCGCGTTCCACGTGATGGGCGAAGGCTATACGTGGGAGACGCAGGACCGTGCGCGCGACGTGGCCAAGGCCGAGGCCGCCTGGGAGGTCGCGCGCGCTATCCTTGCCGATCCGTCGATCGGCCTCGTGCTGCTGGACGAACTCAATATCGCGCTGAAGCTGCACTACCTCGACGTCGAGCGTGTAATTGCCGACCTGCGCGCGCGGCCGCCGATGCAGCATGTGGTGATTACCGGCCGCGGCGCGCCCGATGCGCTGATCGACGCGGCCGATACCGTGACCGACATGACGCTGGTCAAGCACGCGTTCAAGCAGGGCATCAAGGCGCAGCGCGGCGTCGAGATGTAGCGTCTGGCGATGTCGCCACGACGCGCAGTCCGCTGTTCAACCCGCCACTGTTTAGAATCCGCTGTTGAACCCCGGCGGTTCAGCCGCATCGCTGTCCAGCCCCGAACGTAACACCCACCATGCCACCGCTTTCCGATTACCCCGTCCCCGTGCCCCCCATCGCGCCACTCGATGCCGCGCTGCGCCCGGTGCTGCAGGCCGCCATCGACGACAAGACCAAGCCGCTCGGCGCGCTGGGCCGGCTCGAATCGCTCGCGCTGCAGATCGGCCTGATCCTCGGCACGGCCGCGCCCGAGCTCAAGCGCCCGGCCGTGATCGTGTTCGCCGGCGACCATGGCGTGGCCGATGCCGGCGTGAGCGCCTATCCGGCGGAAGTCACCGCGCAGATGGTGCTCAACTTCCTCCAGGGCGGCGCCGCCATCAATGTGTTCTCGCGGCTCCATGGCATGGTGCTGGAAGTGGTGGATGCCGGCGTGCGGGTGCCGCTGCCGGCGGCACCGGGTCTCGTCAACGCGCGCATTGCCGACGGCACGCGCAATTTCGTCGAACAGCCCGCGATGACGCCCGCGCAAACCGCGGCCGCGCTCAACGCGGGCATGGCGCGCGTGCTGCGCCACGCGCAGCAGGGCACCAACGTGATCGGTTTTGGCGAGATGGGCATCGCCAATACGTCGGCCGCCGCCTGCATCATGAGCCGGCTGACCGGCCTGCCGGTCGAGACTTGCACGGGGCGCGGCACCGGCCTTGACGATGCCGCGCTGGCGCGCAAGCGCGCGCTGCTGGCCGGCGCGCTCGCCAGGCATGCCGATGCGGTGGAGCCGCTCGACGTGCTGGCCACGTTTGGCGGCTTCGAGATCGCGATGATCACGGGGGCCTGCCTGGCTGCCGCGGCGAGCCGCATGGTGATTCTGGTCGATGGCTTCATTGTGTCGGCAGCGCTGCTGGTGGCGGCGCGCATCGATCCGGCCGTGCTCGACTACTGCGTGTTCTCGCATTGCTCGCAGGAGCAGGGTCATCGCGCGCTGCTGGAGACGTTGCAGGCAGAGCCGCTGCTTGCGCTCGACCTGCGGCTGGGCGAAGGTACCGGCGCCGCGCTGGCGTGGCCGCTGGTCAATGCCGCCGCGGCCTTTCTGCGCGAGATGGCGACTTTCAGCGGCGCGGGCGTCAGCACCGCCACGGCCTGAACCGCATGCGCGCCGCCGACGAGCTCCGCTTCTTCCTGACCGCACTCGGGTACTTCACGCGCGTGCCGCTGCCGGCGCGGCTGGCGCAGTGGGTCGGCTTCCAGCCGTACTACCTGAATGCGGCCGCACGCCATTTTCCGCTGATCGGCCTGCTGATCGGCGTGGTGGGCGCGCTGGTAACCTGGGTCGCCGCACAACTGTGGCCACCCGCGGTGGCCGTGCTCCTCGGCATGGCCGCCACGCTGCTGCTGACCGGCGCGTTCCACGAGGATGGGCTGGCCGATTGCGCCGACGCCTTCGGTGGCGGCTATACGCCGGAGGACGTGCTGCGCATCATGCACGATTCGCGCGTCGGCGCGTTCGGTGCGATCGCGGTGGTGGTAACGCTGCTGCTCAAGTGGCAACTGCTGCTGGCCATCGGCACCGACGGCGGCATGGCGCTGCTGGCCGGGGTGCTGGTGGCGGCGCACGGCGCCAGTCGCGCGATGGCCATCACCTTTCTTGCCACGCACGACTACGTGCGGGACGAAGGCAAGGCCAGGCCCGTGGCGCAGCGGCTGGCCGGCAGCAGCCTGACGTTTGCGCTGGTGTGTGGCGCATTGCCACTGGTGCTGCTGGCGCCCGGCTTCGCGCTCGCGACCATGGTCGGCATGGCGCTGTTGCAGGTAGCGCTGGGCGCGTACTTCGTGCGGCGTATCGGCGGCTATACCGGCGATTGCCTGGGCTTCGCGCAGCAGCTCGCGGAATTGCTGATCTACCTCGTGGCGGCGGCATGGACCTGGTCCTGATCCGGCATGCGCGGCCAGCGGTGGCGAGCGGCCTGTGCTACGGCCAGCTCGACCTGGCACTGGCCATGCCGATCTCGCCCGATCCCGCGTGCATGGCCGCACCGCTGGTCGCGCTGCCGCCCGAGCGCATCGTCACAAGCCCGGCCGTGCGGGCGCGCGATACCGCGGCCGGGCTGATGCGGCAACTGGGCGGGGAGTCGTGCGGACAGCTACATGGACAGCTACATGGACAGCTACCCGGACCAGCGGCCGGGCAATTCCCGGCGGTGCCCTGCCAGATCGAGCCGCGACTGCGCGAGCTCGACTTCGGCTGCTGGGAAGGGCAGCCATGGGACGCGATTGCGCGCGCCGATCTCGACGACTGGGCGGCCAACCTGATGACGGCGCGTCCGCATGGCGGGGAAAGCGCGGCGCAAGTGATGGCGCGCGTGGTCGACTGGGCGGGCGAGCTCGACGCGGCGGCGCCGACGTGCTGGTGGGTGGTCACCCATGCGGGACCGATGCGCATGCTGGCGGCCCACTTCCTCGGCCTGCCGCTCGCACAGACATTGCAATGGGAGCTTGGCTTCGGCGCCAGCTGCCATCTGCGGATCGGTGAAGGCGGCGTGGCCGCGACGCGCCTTGGCTGGTGGAATCGTACGGTGGCATGAACCGGCCGGCGGCCCACCGCCGCATGGGGCCGCCGCCGCGCCGCGCGCATCGGCCAGCCCTGCCGCGTGACTAACGTGGCCGGCGTGCACGCGCGAGGTCGAGGTCCTTGCAGATCTGCGTGGCGCCTTCCACCACGCGCGGCCCCGCGCGATTGACGAGGTCGCCGTCGACGATAAACAGGTTGCCGCGTGCCACCGCCGTGACCTGTTTCCATTTTTCCCACGGTGCAAAGTCCGCCAGCGGCCGGTCCGGCTGCGTGGCGCCCATGCCGGCGGTCAACATGGCTTCCGGATTGCTGGCCACGACCGCCTCCACCGATACCGTCGGCACCAGCGGTGTTTCATTGGCAAACACATTGCGGCCACCGCACAGCGCGAGCATATCGCTGACCAGATGCTGGCCATTGAGCGTCATTAGCGGCTGTTGCCATACCTGGTAGAAGACGGTCACCGGCGCCCGGTTCGCATAGGTGCGGCGCAGCGTGTCGATGCGCTGGCGGAAGTCCGCCGCGGCGCGCTCGGCGGTGGCACCGGTACCCATCAGCGTGCCGAGCTTCTGCAGGTTCTCGGGGATCGATTCAAGCCGGCGCGGTTCGCTGAAGAACAGCGGCATGCCGAGCGCACGCAGGCGATCGGTCTGCTTCTGCGCGTTGCCGTGCCGCCAGACCACGATCAGGTCCGGCTTGAGCGCGGCGATGCGCTCGAGGTCGAGCGCCTTGTTGTCGCCCACGCGCGGCAGCTCGCGCGCGGCGGGCGGATAGTCGCTGTAGGTCACGGTGCCGACGATGCGGTCACCGCCGCCCGCGGCGTAGAGCAGCTCGGTTACGTGGGGCGCCAGCGAGACGATGCGGCGCGCCGGCTGCGCCAGCGTGACGGTCTGGCCGCTGTCGTCGATGACCGAGATGGCGGCATGCGCGGCTACATACGGCAACGATAGCGCCAGGGCAGCGGTGAGGGCACGAACGGATGTCATGGATGGGGTGGCTGAGGGATGGGAGTGCAGCGGCATGGCGATAGGGAGCCGCGTCGTTGTCATCGATATCGGAACGGACGATGCGAGGCGTTGGTGGTGGCGAGGCCGCTCAAGCCCCGACCGCGATCGCGGCTCTGGTGGCAAGCGCCGCGTCGAGCCGCTGCCAGGCGCCCTCGTCATCCGGCGGCAAGCCAATACGCAAGCTGGGCGGACTATCGCCGGCCGCGTCGAAGCGGCGCGTCCAGATGCCGGCATGCGCCAGCGACGTCTGCATGGCGGCCGCATCGGCACCCGTCACCCAGCAGAACAACGGCTGCATGACGACGGTCAGGCCATGGCGCCGCAACAGCGCGGCCAGGCGCGCACCCTGCAGCGCCAGGCGCTGGCGCGTGGCGGCCTGCCACGCGGTATCGGCCAGCGCACAGCGCGCCACCGTGCGCGCCGGCCCGGCGACGGTCCAATGGCCAAGCGCCTCGCGCAGACGCCCGAGCAGGTTCGGCGCGGCCAGCACAAAGCCGCAGCGCACGCCGGCAAGGCCGTAGAACTTGCCGAGCGAGCGCAGCACCACGAGGCCGGGCAGATGGGCGCGCGCGGCCAGCGACAGATCGGGGCGGCAATCGATAAACGCTTCGTCCACCAGCAGCGTGCCGCCCCGCGCCGCCAGCCGCTTGTGCCAGTCCACCAGCTGTGCGGCGGGCAACAGGCGTCCGGTCGGGTTGTTGGGATTGACCACGACGAGGCAATCCAGCCCGTCGACGACGTCGTCGCGCGCAAACGCCGCTTCGCCCAGCAGCATGACCTCGTGGCCGGCCCGTGCAAACGCGGGGGCATATTCGCTATAGCCGAGCGCGGCGATGCCGACGCGGCCGCGCGCCAGCAGCGTCGGCAAGGTGCGGATGGCGGCCTGCGAGCCGGCCACCGGCAGCGCATGCGCGGCACCATAGGCGGCCGCGGCGGCCTCGGCCAGCCCATCGTCGTCCTGAGGCAGGTGGTGCCAGGCATCGGCCGGCACCGGGGGCACCGGATAGCCAGCCGGATTGATGCCGGTCGAGAGATCGAGCCATTCGTGCGCGGCCCGGCCATAGCGGCGCACCGCCACGAGCAGGTCGCCGCCGTGGCGGATGGGAGCGGTATCGTCGTTCATGTGAGTCGGGCCAGCGGTACGCTGAGCGCGGCTAGCGCCAGCCATAACCACAGCGTGTGTCTGACCAGCCGCAGGCACGCGCCGATATGCGCGGCGGCGGGAGCTTCGCCCATCCCGAGCGGCGGGCGCGCTTCCCATGCGCCGTGATAGCGCGCGCCACCGCCGAGCGTCACGCCCACGGCGCCCGCGCCCGCGGCCATGACCGGGCCCGCATTAGGGCTCGACCAGGCGGGCGCCTGCGCACGCCAGCAGCGCAGTGCCGCGCGCGTATTGCCGAGCAGCGCGTACGAGCACGCGGTCAGGCGCGCCGGCACAAGGTTGAGCAGGTCGTCGAGACGGGCCGCGGCCCAGCCGAAATCGCGCAGCCGCGGGGTACGGTAGCCCCACATGGCATCGAGCGTGTTGGCCAGCCGGAACGCGATGGCCGCTGGCGCGCCGCCGACCAGGAACCAGAACAGCGCGCCGAAGATCGCGTCGTTGCCATTCTCGAGCGCCGATTCGCAGGCCGCGCGCGCGAGCGCCTCGGCGTCGGCATCGTCGGTATCGCGCGACACGATGCGTGCCGTCAGCTGGCGTGCCGTGGTGAGGTCGCCCTGCGCCAGCGCGGTTGCAATCGGTCCGATATGGTCGGCCAGGCTGCGCGCGCCGAGCGTGAAGTAGAGACCTGCGGCATGCAGCAGCCACGCCAGCCACGGCGCGACGCTGGCCACACCGGTGAGCGCGATCCAGGCGATCGCGGCCGGCGCCAATACCAGCAGTGCCCAGCCGCACAAGCCAGCCAGCCGTTGGCGTGGCACCGCGCGGGAGGGGCGGTTGAGGGCGTGTTCCAGCGCGCCCGCGATGCGGCCAAAGCCGACGAGCGGATGCCAGCGGCGCGGCTCGCCGAGCCAACGGTCGAGCAGCACGCCGGCCAGCGCGGCGGCCACGGTGGCCGCCCAGGGCAACATCGTCATGCCGGATCGGCGCCCTTGACCACCACCGGGATACCGGCCACCAGCAGGCGCACGCGGTCGGCCGCAGCGGCCAGCTTCTGGTTCAGCCGGCCGAGTTCGTCGACGTAGAAGCGTGTGATGGCGCCCTGTGGTACCACGCCAAAGCCGATCTCGTTTGAGACCAGGATCACGTGGCCCGGCAACGTCGGCAAGGCGGCCAGCAACGCGTCGATTTCGTCGGTAAAGGCGGGCGGTGGCGTGATGACGCCATATTCGGGATAGGTGCGGTTCTCGTCGAACACCAGATTGTTGAGCCACAGCGTGACGCAGTCCACGAGGATGCAGCCGCCGTGGCGTGCATGCGCATAGAGCGCGTCGGCCAGGCGCACGGGTTCTTCGACCAGGCCCCAGTCGGCCGGGCGACGCGCGCGATGGAGCGCGATGCGCAGCTCCATTTCCTCGTCGGGCGGATCGGCGTCGTGGCGGGCGGTGGCGATATAGGTCACCGGCCCGCCGGTCGCGGTGGCATGGTCGGTGGCCAGTTGCTCGGCGAAGTGGCTCTTGCCCGAGCGCGCGCCGCCGAGCACCAGTGTCAGCTCGCGCGGCGCCGCGCCGTGGGCCGCCTCGCGCGGGGCCGGCTCGACGACCGGTTCGCTGGCGGTGGCCGCGGCGGCGGTGGCTGTCGCGGGCATGTCGGAGGTGGAGATGCCGAGGGCCTTGGGTTCCATCCGGCGTATTGTAGCGGTCGCACCGCGCCATCGCATGCATGGATATTGCAGACGCACGAAAGCGCCGCCACCTGCCCGGCCGTGGTGCATGGCGCCACGGCCGCCGTGGCGGAGCGACGACCCGGTTCCGCCCGGAGGCGATGCGATAATCGCGCCATGCGTTCCGACCCTCTCCCCTCCGCCCCGTTTCCGTTCGACCCGAGTGAGTTGCGGGGCACCCTGATGATCCAGGGCACCACCTCCGACGCGGGCAAGAGTACCGTCGTCGCGGGGCTGTGCCGCGTGCTGGCACGCGCCGGCATACCGGTGGCGCCGTTCAAGCCGCAGAACATGGCGCTCAACAGCGCGGTGACCGTCGATGGCGGCGAGATCGGCCGCGCCCAGGCGTTGCAGGCGCAGGCGGCCAGAATCGCACCGCACACCGACATGAATCCCGTGCTGCTCAAGCCCAGCAGCGATATCGGCGCGCAGGTCATCATTCACGGCCGTGCGCGCATGGACCTCGATGCGCGCGCCTATCACGCGTACAAGCCGCAGGCGATGGCGGCCGTGCTGGAGAGCCACGCGCGTTTGAAGCAGGCCTGGAGCGTGGTGCTGGTCGAGGGCGCGGGCAGCCCGGCCGAGATCAACCTGCGCGCGCGCGATATCGCCAACATGGGCTTTGCCGAACGTGTGGACTGCCCGGTGGTGCTGGTGGCCGATATCGATCGCGGCGGCGTGTTCGCCCATCTGGTCGGCACGCTCGATTGCCTCGCCGAGCGCGAGCGTGCGCGGGTGACCGGCTTCATCATCAATCGCTTCCGCGGCGATATCGGCCTGCTCCAGCCGGGGCTAGACTGGCTGGTCGCGCGTACCGGCAAGCCGGTGTTCGGCGTGCTGCCGTACCTGCACGGCCTGCATCTCGATGCCGAGGACGCGATCGTTGGCACGCAGTCGGACAAGCGGGACGATGCGCTGTTGCGCGTGATCGTGCCGGTGCTGCCGCGCATCTCCAACCATACCGATTTCGACGCGCTGCGCGCGCACCCGGGCGTCGACCTGCGCTTTGTCGGCCCAGGCATGCCGATCCCCGCCGCCGACCTCGTCATCCTGCCAGGCAGCAAGAGCGTGCGCGCCGACCTCGACTTCCTGCGCACCCATGGCTGGGACCGCGCGCTGGCGCGGCACCTGCGCTATGGCGGCAAGGTGATCGGCATCTGCGGCGGCATGCAGATGCTGGGCCGGCACGTGCACGATCCCGATGGCCGCGAGGGGCCGGCCGGCAGCAGCACGGGCCTGGGTCTGCTCGATGTCGACACCACCCTGGCCCCGGAAAAGCAGTTGCGACAGGTCAGCGGCCGCCTGGCGCTGGAGGACGGCGGCGCGACCGTGCGCGGCTACGAGATCCACCTTGGCGTGACCACCGGCGCCGGCCTGGCGCGGCCGGCACTGTGGCTTGGCGACAACAGGCCGGATGGCGTGCTGTCCGCCGACGGGCAGGTGCTCGCGACCTACGTTCATGGGCTGTTCGACGACCCCGCCGCTTGCGGCGCCCTGTTGCGCTGGGCCGGTCTCGCGGCCGCGCAAGGGGTCGACCTGGACGCCCTGCGCGAGGCTTCCATCGAGCGGCTGGCCGACAGCGTGGCCGCTCACCTCGATCTGGCGTCCATGCTGGCGCCGCTGGCGTCGGCAAATGGTCCGGGTGCCGCGATGGAAGCGCCATGGAACCGGTAAACTAGCGCAGATGCCGCGCGGCGCAGCGCGGGTCGTGGCAGCACTCTCGGATAATGGAGGACATTCATGCCGGTAGTCGTGATCGCCAACCCCAAGGGCGGCGTGGGCAAGACCACGCTAGCGACCAATCTTGCCGGGTACTTTGCCAGCCAGGGCCATGCCGTGATGCTCGGCGATACCGACCGCCAGCAATCGTCGCGCGCATGGCTGGGCCTGCGGCCCGCGGCCGCCGCGCCGATCCATAGCTGGGACATCAACGCCGACCATATCGCGCGGCCACCCAAGGGCACCACGCACGTCGTGCTGGATACGCCGGCCGGCCTGCATGGCTGGCGCTTCAGCGACGTCATGAAGCTGGCCCACCGCGTGGTGGTGCCGCTGCAGCCGTCGATGTTCGACATTCTCGCCACGCAGGACTTCCTGACCCGGCTGGCCGACGAGAAGCGCGTGCGCCACGGCGAGGTCGAGGTCGGCGTGATCGGCATGCGCGTGGACATGCGCACGCGCGCGGCCGAGCAGTTGCAACGCTTTGTCGGGGGCGTCGGGCTGCCGGTGCTCGGCTTTCTGCGCGATACGCAGAACTACGTCCAGCTGGCCGCGCACGGGCTCACGTTATGGGATGTGGCACCTTCGCGCGTGGCGCGCGACTGGGAGCAATGGCAGCCGATCCTGCGCTGGCTCGACGGCCAGCCGCCGGCCGCGGAGGCCCCAGCGGCCACGGCGTCCGACCGGCCCGCGCGTGCCGCCACACCCGAGGCGCTGGCCCCCTGAGCGCCGACGGCGCTTCGTTCAAACGCCGACAGCGCTTGGTTCCCCACGCCGACGGGGCTTCACACCCGAGGCCGGCGGCCCGTCGTCCCCCGTTGTCCCCCGTCGTCCCTATGCCCGCGGCGTCAGCCGCGCGAGCAGCGCGTCCACGTCGAACCACGTCACGCGCAGCACCGGCACCATCACGTCGGTGCCATGGAACGGCTCCAGGAACGGTTCCGACTCCTCCCCACCCAACGCCCGGTAGAAACCGCGCGCCGGCTCGTTGTCCGCCAGCACATACAGGAACAGCGCCTTGCCCGGCCATTCCGTCGCCACGCGGCGGACGCAGTGGGCCAGCAGGCGTTTGCCGAGGCCTTGCCCGTGATACGCGGGAAGCACATGCAGATTGTCGAGATAAATCCCGTAGCCGGGCTCGGCCAGCGGCATCAGGCACGCAAAGCCGGCCGCCTCGCCATCCACGCGCGCGATGGTGACTTCGAGCGGGCCCTCGGCATCGTCCTCCATGCGGGCGCGCCAGGTGGCGCGGCGCTCGGCGGCGGCCTGATGCTCAAGATAGTCGACCGGCACCAGACCGGCGTAGGCGTGGCGCCAGCTTTCCGCGTGCAGTCGCGCCAGCAGTTCGGCATCGGCCCGCGTGGCGGGCTCCAGCGAGAGGTGTGGGGACGGCGTCGGCGATGATTGTGGAGCGGAGGGGAGACCGGCCGGATCCGGTGGGGTGGAAGACGTAGGCATGGCAAGCGGTGTTGGCAGTACGCGACTTCTGCGGCGGATGGGGCGATTTTAGTTCGGTACTGCTAGAATCGCGAATCCTTCGCATTTGCATTTGCAAACACGTGGATTTCGGCCGGCGCACCCGGCATCCTACGCCCCCTTTGCTCTGCCCACCGCTCTGCCTACCGTTCCGTCATGGTTTCCGGCCCGCTGCGTACCGTCTTCGTCAAAGTCCATCTCTATATCGGGCTCACCTTCGGCCTGCTGTTCGTCCTGATGGGGCTGACCGGCACCGTCCTGACCTGGCGCGAGGAAATCGATGCGGCGCTGAATCCGGACCTGCTGGTGGCCTCAGCGCCCGCGCGCGTACCCGTGGGCGGGCCGTCGATCGACGCGGTGACACGCAAGCTGCTGGCGGATCCGCGCTATGGCCGGCCCAGTTCGCTGATGCTGCCGCGCGACGAGCACGGCGTCTTTGTCGCGGTCTATCCGCTCAAGGGCCCCGAGGCCGGTCCCGGACGGTCGCGCCAGGTCATGGTCGATCCGATCACGCTCGACATCAAGGGCGAGCGCCTGTGGGGCGTGCCGGGGCTGTCGCGCCAGCAACTGGTGCCGACCATCTTTCATCTGCATCGATACCTGCTGGCCGGCGATACCGGCAAGACCATTACCGGCATCTGCGGCATGGTGATCCTGATCACCGTGCTGATGGGCCTCGTGCTCTGGCTGCCGCGCATGAACCGGCGCGCGTGGCTGCAATCCGTGCGCATCTCGCACGGCGGCTCGTGGCCGCGCTTCAATTTTTCGCTGCACCGCGCCGGCGGCCTGTTTATCGCACCGGTGCTGCTGATGTCGGCGTTCTCGGGCTGGTACCTGAACCTGCCGAAATGGGTCACGCCGATCATCGGCAGCGTGATGACGCTGTCGGCGCCGGCCAGGCCGCAGTCGGCCCCGGCCGAAGCGGGCACGCACACGCTGTCGCCCGCGCTGGCCGTGGCCGCCGCGCAGCGCGAGTATCCCGATGCGCTGGTGACCCGCGTCGGGCTGCCGCGCAAGCCGGGCGACGTGTACGAGATCCGCCTGCGCCAGCCCGGCGAGATTCGCGAGGACGCCGGCGCCACGCGCCTGTGGCTCGATGCCCATACCGGCCAGCGGCTCGGCGCGCGCGATCCGATGCAGGCGACCTCGGGCGACGCGTTTATTAACTGGCTGTTCCCGTTGCATACGGGCGAGGCATTCGGCATTCCCGGCCGCGTCTTTATTACGCTCTACGGCTTTGCGCCGCTGATGTTCGCGCTGACGGGGATCCTGATCTGGTGGAAGCGCCGGAGCGGGCATCGCCGGCATATGGCGCGTGAACGGGAGCGCGAGCGTGCGCGCCTGAAGGTCGCGCGGCGCGCGCGGGGTGCGCACGGCGCCTGAGCGGCGCGGTCCGGCCGCACGCGCGGTCAGGCCGCGCGCGGCCCGGGCTGGTCAGATTTCCAGGTTGTCGATCAGGCGGGTCGCGCCGAGCCTGGCGGCCGTCAGCACCACCAGCGGCTCGCCCGCCGCGAATTCCTCGCGCGTGGGCGGCTGCAGGTTGACGCGCTTGCGAATGGCCACGTAGTCCGGCTGCCAGCCGCGTTGGCGCAGGATCTCCACGGCGTCGGCTTCCACCGTGGTCAGTTCCACGCCGTCGCCACCGAGCACGGTATCGCGGACATGATGGAGCGTGCGGTACAGCTCGGGCGCTTCCGCACGCTCGGCCTCGCCCAGATAGCGATTGCGCGACGACAGCGCCAGGCCATCGTCGGCGCGCACGGTCTCGGCCGGCACGATATCGATCGGCAGCGCGAACTGCTGCACCATGCGGCGCACGATCATGAGCTGCTGGTAATCCTTCTTGCCGAACACCGCCACGCGCGGCTGCGCGCACGAGAACAGCTTCATCACCACGGTGCAGACGCCCTTGAAGAAGCCCGGGCGGAATTCGCCTTCCAGGATGTCGCCGAGGTCGTGCGGCGGCTCCACGCGGTATTCCTGCGGCACCGGATACATGTCGCGCTCCGTCGGCGCAAACAGCACGTAGACGCCTTCCTTCTGCAGCTTCTCGATGTCGTCCTGCAGCGTGCGCGGGTACTTGTCGAAGTCCTCGTTGGGACCGAACTGCAGGCGGTTGACGAAGATCGACGCCACCACGGGGTCGCCATGCTGGCGTGCCAGCCGCATCAGCGACAGATGGCCTTCGTGGAGGTTACCCATGGTCGGGACGAAGGCCACGCGGTTCTGTCCGCGCAACTGGTCCCGCAGCTCTTGGATGGACGAGATGACTTTCATGAATGTGGTGTGCTGTCGTGCTGCCGTGCTGTTGTAGTAGAGGCCCGATGCGCCGGTCCGCGGGAGCGGCCGTGTCCGGGTGTGCCGGTCTGGTGCATTGCCTGCCGGCTGTCGGCGGATTGTAGAACAGGCACGGCGCGACCGGGCGGCCGCGCGGCCGCAGAATCAGGTCGGCGTGTACGCCAATCGCACATAAATCGGCGCAAACGGCTCCGCCTGCGTGATTTCCACCAGCGATTCGCGCGACAGTTCCAGCATCGCGATAAAGTTCACCACCACCACCGGCACGCCCTTGCCCGAGCGGATGGCCTCGTCGAACAGCTCGGTGAATTCCATGAAGCGCGCATGCTGAAGCCGGCGCAGGATCTGGCTCATATGCTCGCGCACGGACAGTTCCTCGCGCGAGATCTTGTGGTGCTGGTTGAGCTTGGCGCGCTTGAGCACATCGGCCCAGGCGGCCTGCAGGTCGACCGTTTCGACGTCGGGGAAGCGCGGCGCCAGGCTCTGCTCGATGTACACCTGCGAGCGCAGAAAGTCGCGGCCGAGCTGCGGCACGTGGTCGAGGCGCTGGGCGGCCAGCTTCATCTGCTCGTATTCGAGCAGGCGGCGCACCAGCTCGGCGCGCGGATCCTCGGCTTCCTCGTCGGTGTCGGCCTTCTTCACCGGCAGCAGCATGCGCGACTTGATCTCGATCAGCATCGCCGCCATCAGCAGATATTCCGCCGCGAGCTCAAGGTTGCTCTTGCGGATCTGTTCGATATACAGGAGATACTGCCGCGTCACCTGGGACATCGGAATGTCCAGGACATTGAAGTTCTGCTTGCGGATCAGGTACAGCAGCAGGTCGAGCGGGCCTTCGAACGCCTCGAGGAAGATCTCCAGCGCGTCGGGCGGGATATAGAGGTCCTGCGGCAGCTTGAACAGCGGCTCGCCGTAGAGTCGCGCGAACGCCATGCCGTCGACCATGTCGACGGGGCCGTTCGCCCGCTCGCCATCCCCGGCCACGCTCGGCAGTTCCACGGGCAGGGTCAGCTTTTCCTGGGGGTTGCCCGTCTCGCTCGGCGGCATGCGTTCAGTGTCCGGTGGGAATGGCGGAGAAGCCGGCCGCGCGTGCGGCGCGGCCCGCCAGATCAGTTGTCGAGCGAGTAAACGTACGGCTTCTGGGCCACGCGCGAGGCGCGTGCGCGCTGGCGTTCGTCGAGGTCGATCGGTGCCTTGTCCCACAGCAGGGACCGGCCCTCACGCTGTTCCGCCTCGAGCGACGGGCGCTCTTCCTTCAGCGTCTTCAGGAACTGGGTGATGTCCGATTCGTACATGGCCATGATGAAACCTGTGCCCGGCGGGCGTGTTGGTGGGGGTGGGGCAGGATTTTACCGTATCGGCCGCCCGAATTGGCCATCGGGTCGCCGGCGCCGGCCACCGGACCCTGCCGCGCCCTGGCCGATGGCCCCGCAGACCGCACCGGTAGGCGGTTTCTGACAGTCATTCGTGGCGGGGTGTGGTCAAATAGCGACTTCGCTGGTTCGACATGGACGGATGACGATCGACCGTGGCCCACGGGCCGCACTGACCCTCGCCGGACGGGTGCCGCACATCATTCCGCACATGATTCCGCCCATCGTTCCGCACCGGATTGCGCCCGTGATCGCGCGCCTCCTGCCGCACTGCGTTCCCTGCGTGGTGCTGGCGCTGGCGTTGCTGTACGCCGCGCCCGCGCGCGCCGTGTACAAGGTCGAGGTGGAAGCGCCGAAGGCGCTCAAGGATATCCTCCAGGAGCATCTCGACCTCGCCCGCTATGCCAGCCGCACCGATATTACCGACGACCAGTTCGCGTACATGGTGGAAACCGTGGGCGATCAGGTGCGCCAGTTCGCCTCGACCGAGGGGTGGTTCGATCCCACCACCACCGCGCGGGTGGAAGGTCAAGGCGACCAGCGCGTGGTGCATGTGACCGTCGACGCCGGCGCGCGCACGCTGATCCGCCAGGTGGATGTGACGGTCGACGGCCCCGCCGCCACGCAGTCGCCGGAACAGGTGGCCGAGATGCGCGCCAAGTGGGGCCTGCCCGTGGGCGAACCGTTCCGCCAGGAGGACTGGGACAAGGCCAAGGAAAACGCACTGCTCACGCTGCAGAGCCACACCTACTATGGCGCCAGGCTGGCGGCGTCGCGCGCGCGCGTGGACGCCGACGAGCATGCCGCCGACCTGTCCGCGCGGTACGACAGTGGCCCCGCCTACGTGCTGGGACCGCTGGAAATCTCGGGCACGCGCCGCTATCCCGCGCAGATCGTCCGCAACGTCAATCCGCTCAAGGAAGGCGAGCCCTACCGTGTGGAGCGGCTGCTCGAATTGCAGCGCGCCATCCAGAACCAGCCGTATTTCTCCAACGTGCAGGTCGACCTGGAGAGCCCGTCCGCGGCCGACGCCGAACAGGCCGCCGCGCGCGGCGAGGCGGTCACCGCGCCGGTCAAGGTGCGCGTGCGCGAGTATCCGGTCCACCGGCTCAGTTCGGGCGTCGGCTTCACCACCGATACCGGCGCCCAGGTGGAGGGCCGGTATTCGTACTACAACCTGTTCAACCGGGCGTGGGTGCTGGACTCGCAGGCCCGTATCGAGCAGAAGCGCCAGTATGCGTTCCTGGAGGCCGCCATGCCGCCGGACTCGCATACCTACCGCAACAGCATCTATGGCAGCTACGAGCGCACCATCGACATCGAGAGCACCGACCTGACCAGCTGGCGCACCGGCCTCAAGCGTTCGCGCTCGCGCGAGAAGTACGACACCACGTGGTCGCTCGACTTCTACTACGACAACCTGGAGCCGTTCGGCCAGCCCGCCCAGCTCTCCAAGGCGCTGGTGCCGGCCTTTGCCTGGACGCGCCGCGACGTCGACAACCCGGTTTTTCCGCGCCGGGGCAACGTGATCAACACGCAGATCGGGGTGGCCGCCAAGAACGTGCTGTCCGATGCCACCTTCCTGCGCGTCTATGGCCGGATTCGCCAGTACATTCCGGTGCGTAGCCGCGACCTCGTGATCGCGCGGCTGGAGCTCGGCGCCGACATGACGTCGTCCGACCCGGCCAAGATTCCCGCCTCGCTGCGTTTCCGCGCGGGCGGCACGGATTCCATCCGCGGCTACAGCTACCAGTCGATCGGCACGCCGAACGGTGCCAGCGTGCTGCCGGCGCGCTATCTTGGTACCGCCAGCCTCGAGTACCAGTACTGGTTCCTGCCGGACTGGGGCGCCGCGGTGTTCTGGGACGTGGGTACCGCCACCAACAACCTGGACGGCATCACGCTCTTCAACGGCGTGGGCGTGGGCGCACGCTGGCGCAGCCCGGTGGGCCCGGTGCAGCTGGATATCGGCTACGGCATCCAGCAGAACCAGTTCCGTCCGCATATTTCGCTGGGGGTGGCCTTCTGATGACGGCGCGTGAGTGGGGCAATCGCGGGAGCGGGGCATGAGCATGCCGGACATGCCGCCGATGCCACGCCCGGACCGCGCGGCGCCGCCGCCGGAACATCGGCGCCGCCGCCGCATCGCGCGCGCGCTGGCCTGGACCGCCGGCGTGCTGCTGTTGCTGGTGGTCTTGCTGGTGACCGCCGTGGTGCTGGCGTTGCGCACCGAAGGCGGCACGCGCCAGCTGTGGTCGGTCGCCACGCGCCTCTCCGGCGGCATCCTGGCCGGCCGCTACGAGGGCGGCACGGTGGCGAGCGGGCTGCGCCTGCGCGACGTGGTCTTTGCCAGCGGCGACACCCGCGTGACCGTGGACCGTATCGACGGCAACTGGACGCTCGACTGGTCGCCGGCCCGGCTGCATGTGCGCGCGCTTGCCATCGGCCGCGTCGACGTGCGCCTGCCGGCGCCCAAGCCCACGCAGCCGACTCCGCCCGCCACCATGCCCGACTCGCTCGCGCTGCCGCTGGCCGTCGACGTCGATGCGCTGACGCTCGAACATCTGTCCATCCTGCAAGGCACGGCACCGACCGCGACCCCGCTCGAATTCTCGGATCTGGCCGCCGCGCTCCATTCCGACGGCAGGCGGCATCGCCTGGTGGTCGACCGGCTCGTCACGCCCTACGGCACATTGCGGGCCAACGCGCAGATCGCCGGGCCCAAGCCTTATCCGCTCTCGGCGGAAGCGTTGCTGGAAGGACGCTGGCAGGACGAATCGTTTGCGTTGTCGGCCACCGCGAGCGGTACGCTCGCTGCCGTGCGCGCCGATCTGGAGGCCACCGGCGACCGCATCCGCGGCCGTGCCGGAGCGGACCTCACGCCATTCGGCAAGGTGCCGTTTACCCATCTGAGCGTCGATGGCGAGCGCATCAATCCGCGCCTGTTCAGTCCATCGGCGCCGCAGGCCAACCTGACCGTGCATGCGGAGTTGCGGCCAGTGGAAGCGGTCTCGCCCCCGCCCGTGATCGCACGGCCGCGCCCGGGGCAGTCCGCCGCCAGCGCGGTGGCCGACGCGTCGGCGGCGTCCGCCTCGGCCCCGCCGCCCGTGCCCACGCCGCCGGCCTCCGCGGCGGCGCGCGAGCCGCTGGCGGTGGCGGGCGATCTGGTGGTGCGCAACCTCGATCCGGGCCCGCTCGACAAGGAGCGACTGCCGGTGGAATCGGTGCGCGCGCGCGTGGAAGTGAGCGAGATGGCGCAGAGCGTGCGCGACCTGCGCATCGCGCTCCGGGGCAACGGTGAGGTGATGGGGCAGGGCATGCTGCGCGACGGACGCGGCGGCTTCGATCTCGATATCCGCCGGCTCGATGCGGCCGCGCTGGCCTACGTCGCTGGTGCCGACCCGCTTGTCCGGGCCGGTGATCCTGCGCCTGGAGCCGGGGCGTCAGAGCGTGGCGATGGACCTGGCCGGCGGCGAGCTCAAGCTGTTTGCCGATGCGCGTGTCGATGGCGAGGCGCTGACCCTGGAGGCATTGCGCGCGGGCCTCGGCGCCGGCACGCTGACCGCCGAGGGCAAGCTCGGGCTGCAGGACGAACAGGCGTTCCAGTTCAAGGGCAAGCTCGCCAATTTCGATCCGGCACGGCTGGCCAAGGTGGCGCCGGGCCGCATCAATGCCGAGTTCACGGCCAACGGCACGCTGGCCAGGACGCTGCGCGTGGCGCTCGACTTCGGTCTGCGCGACAGCGAATACGCCGGCCTGCCGATGACCGGCAACGGCAAGGTCCGCGTCGAGGGCGAACGGCTGCTGCCAAGCCAGGTCGCGCTCAGCATGGCCGGCAACCAGGTGGACCTGCGTGGCAGTTTCGGCGCGCGCGGCGACCGGCTCAAGGTGGCGATCGACGCGCCGCAACTCGATCGGCTCAAGTTCGGCGTGGCCGGCCGCGCCAAGGTCAATGCGGACATCACGGGCACGTTGCGGCGGCCCGAGGTGGTCGGCGACTACAGCGCGCAGGGCCTCGTGTTCGGCCCGCACCATCTCGCCAGCGCCAGCGGTCACGCGGAACTGCGCGGCGGCCTCGACGGCACGCTCTCCGCGCAGCTGACGGCACGCGACTATCGGGGTCCCGAAGCCACCGTACGCACGCTCGACGCTACCCTGGCGGGCACGCAGGCCAACCACACCTTCGACGTCAGGGCGGCCGGCACCGTGCGGCGCCGGCAGGTGCAGCTGAGCCTGGCCGGACAGGGCGCATGGCAGGGCGCACAGGGCTGGCATGGCACCATCCGCACGCTGGAAGAACGCGGCATGGCCAACCTGCGCCTGCTGGCGCCGACCACGCTGCTGGTGGCGGACCAGCACCTCAAGCTGGGCGCGGCGCGCTTCCAGTTCGACCGCGCCACCATGGCCGTGGACGGCGTGGACTGGGACCATGGCCGCATCCGTACCGCGGGTACGCTCGATGGCGTGCAGGTCGCGCGCGTGCTCGAACTGGTCGAAACCTTCAGCGGCGCAGCGCCACCGGTACGCTCGGACCTCGTGCTCGATGCGCGCTGGAACCTCACGCTGGCCGAGACCGCGGCCGGGTTTGCCGAGATCCGCCGGCGCTCGGGCGATGCCTCGATCAATGCGGGGCGCGGCTGGACCGCGCTCGGGCTGGGCGAGACCCAGCTGCGCGCCGACCTCGCCGGCGGCCGGGCCACCGTGCGCGGCGGTACCTCGGCCGAGCGTCTCGGCAAGCTCGTGGTCGATGCTTCGGCGGGATTGGTGACCGAGCAGGGACTGCAGACGATCGGGCCGGCGTCCACGCTGGGCGGCTCGGTCGCGGTCGAGATTCCGCGCCTGAAGTCGCTGGAGTCGTTCACCGGGCCGCAGTATGCGTTCGAAGGCAAGCTCGCCGCCAGGCTGCAACTGGCCGGCACCGTCGGCAATCCGTTGCTCACGGGCGGGGTCGACGGCAGCGGGATCGCGGTCACGCTGTACGACCTCGGCATCCGCCTGACCGATGGCGTGGTGAAGATCGCGCTCGACCAGAACACGGTGGAACTGCAGCAGGTGCATTTTCGCGGTGGCGACGGCACGCTGACCGCCACCGGCAATATCAAGCTCGGCGAGACCGATCCCAACCTGACCGCAAGGATCGTCGCGGACAAGCTGCAGCTCTTTGCCAGTCCGGAGCGCACGCTGATCATTTCCGGCGAGGCCGGCATCGCCAACGAAAACCGACAGATCGCCATACGCGGCAAGTTCCGCGTCGATCGCGGCCTGTTCGACCTGCCCAAGGCCGGCGCTCCGCAGCTTGGCGACGACGTGGTGGTGATCCGCCGGCGCGACCAGCGCGAATTGCCCAGCGCCACCGCGGCGGTGCCCGAAGCACAGCCGGCCGGACGCTTCAGCCCGGTGATCGACCTCGCGCTCGACCTCGGCAGCAACTTCCGCTTCCGCGGGGCGGGCGCCGATCTGCTGCTGGCCGGGCTGCTCAATATCAACAGCGCGCCCCTGACGCCGATGCGTGCCACCGGCACCGTGCGCGTGGTGGAGGGCACCTACGAGGCGTTTGGGCGCAAGCTCGATATCGAACGCGGCATCGTCAACTTCAACGGTCCGCTCGACAACCCCAACATCAACATCCGCGCTATGCGCCGCAACCAGGAAGTGGAGGCAGGCGTCGAGGTAACCGGCACGGTGCGGCTGCCGCGCGTAAGGCTGGTGTCGGAGCCCAACGTGCCGGACGAGGACAAGCTGTCGTGGCTGATGTTCGGCTACGGCGCCGAGAGTGCCGGCAGCAGCCAGCAGCGCCAGCTCAGCGGCGGCGCGCTGGGCGGGGCCGCGCTCGGCATGCTGGGCGGGCGCGCGGGCAAGGGCATCGTCCAGCATTTCGGCATCGACGAGTTCTCGATCGGGCCGAGTACCGCCGGCCTCAACGACCAGCAGGTGGTCAGCGTGGGCAAGGCGGTGACCAACCAGATCTCGGTCGGCTACGAGCAGAGCCTGACCTCGGCGTCGAACGTGGTCAAGCTGACATGGGCGTTCTCGCGCCGCTGGTCGCTGATTGCCAAGGGCGGCTCGATCAACGGCCTGTCGGTGCTGTTCAACCGCCGCTTCAACAATTGGGATAGCCTGTTCTCGGGCCGGTCGGGCCGCGCGCGCACGGCCGATGACGACACCACGCCGCCCAACCCGGTGGAGGCCATCAAGCGATGAGGGATGCGATATGCGATGCAGTGTGCCATTCCGTGCCGCCTTTGCGGCACGACTCACCGCGGCGTCGCGGCGCCGCCTGGCCGTCATGGGCGTGATCGCCGCGTTGCTCGCGCTGGTCGGCTGCGATCAGCGCAAGGTCGACGAAGCCTTGAAGAAGGCCGGCGAGACCGCGCGCGGCGTATGGGACAGCGTCAAGCCGGACAGCCAACTGTTCAAGGGCATCGAGGTCGGCCGCGCCACCGAGGACGACGTGCGCCGGCAGGCGGGCAAGCCCGAGATCGTGTGGGAAGAGGCCGACGGCGGCCGCCGCCTGGAATATCCGCGTGGCCCGGAGGGCGCGACCACCTGGATGGTGACGATCGGCCCCGACGGCACGGTACGCCGGATCGAGCAGGTTCTGACCGCGGAAAATTTCGCGCGCGTGCGGCCCGGCATGAGCAAGGACGGGGTCCGCCGCCTGCTCGGCAAGCCGACGCGGGTCGAAGCGTTTGCGCTCAAGCAGGAAGAGGTATGGGGCTACCGCTGGTACGAAACGTCGACCGAGCGCGCTTTCTTCAACGTGCACTTCGACGCGCAGGGCGTGGTGACCACGACCTCGCGCAGCGACGATCCGTCGCGGCACCAGGGCGGGTGAGCGTGGCGTAAGCCTGGCCGGAGGGGGCTGCGACGGTCGCCTTCCTGCGGGGGCTGGGGTGGTTCGGCTTTGGGGCAGGCCGATGATGTGAGCACCGGTGTGACCACCGGTGTGGCCGATGGTGTGGCCGATGGTGTGGCCGATGGTGTGGCCGATGGTGTCGCCGCCATGGTGGGCGATGATGCCACCGATGGCGCCTGGGCGGCACCATCGGCACATGCCTGTCAGCGGATGCGCATGCCTGGTACCGCGCCTTCGTGCGGCTCCAGGATCCACAGGCCCGGGGTGGCCTTTTCATCGGCCGCCGATGCCGCCAGCACCATCCCTTCGGACATGCCGAACTTCATCTTGCGCGGCGCCAGGTTGGCTACCACCACGGTGAGCTTGCCGAGCAGCTGCTCGGGCGCGTAGGCCGACTGAATGCCCGAGAACACGTTGCGCGTCTTGCCTTCGCCTAGGTCCAGCGTCAGCTGCAGCAGCTTGCTCGAGCCCTCCACTTTCTGGCAGGCGACGATTCTGGCCACACGCAGGTCGATCTTTGCGAAGTCGTCGATCGTGATGGTGTCGGCCACTGGCTCGATGGCCGCGGCGGCGGCCTCGGGGGCTGCCTGCAGCGACTCGCGGTTGGCCTCGATCAGCGCCGCCACCTGCTTGGCGTCGATCCGCGTCATCAGGTGCGAGTACGGCTGGATCGGGCATGCCGACGACAGCTGCGTGTCGATCCCGCGCCAGTCAAGCGGCTCGATATTGAGGAAGCGCTCGACGGCCGCGGCCATCGCGGGCACCACCGGCTTCAGATAGATCGTCAGCAGGCGGAACGCCTCCAGGCAAACCGAGCACGCGGCCTGCAGCGCGGCGCGCTTGCTCTCGTCCCTGGCCAGCTCCCACGGCTTTTCGGTGTCGACGAACGCGTTGACATGGTCGGTCAGCTCCATCACCAGGCGCAGCGCCTTGCTGTACTCGCGCGCCTCGTAGAGCTGCGCGATCTGCGGCGCGGCCGCGCGCAACTGCAGCAGCAGCGGATGCGCCAGGGCGGCGTCATCGACCTTGCCGTCGAAGCGCTTGACCAGAAAGCCCGCCGCGCGGCTGGCGATATTGACGTACTTGCCCACCAGGTCGCTGTTCACGCGCGCGATGAAGTCGTCGAGGTTCAGGTCGAGGTCTTCCATGCTCGCGTTGAGCTTGGCCGCGTAGTAGTAGCGCAGCCATTCCGGGTTCATGCCGGTGTCGATATAGCTCTGCGCGGTGATGAAGGTGCCGCGCGACTTGCTCATCTTGGCACCATCGACGGTCAGGAAGCCGTGGGCAAACACGTTGGTCGGCGTGCGATGACCGGAAAAGCGCAGCATCGCGGGCCAGAACAGCGTGTGGAAGTACAGGATGTCCTTGCCGATGAAGTGGTACTGCTCCGCCGTGGAATGCGGGTTCACCCACGCGTCGAAGTCGATGCCGCGCTGTTCGCACAGGTTCTTGAAGCTGGCGTAGTAGCCGATCGGCGCATCCAGCCACACGTAGAAGTACTTGCCCGGCGCGCCCGGGATCTCGAAGCCGAAGTAGGGCGCATCGCGCGAGATGTCCCAGTCGGACAGCGTCGACGCCTCGCCCTCGGCGCCCAGCCACTCCTGCATCTTGTTGGTGGCCTCGGGCTGGGCCAGGTCGGCCACCCACTCGCGCAGGAAGGTCTCGCAGCGCGGATCGGACAGCTTGAAGAAATAGTGCGTGGACGACTTGCGCACGGGCGTGGCGCCCGATACCACCGAGTACGGGTTCTTGAGGTCTGTGGGCGCGTAGGTGGTGCCGCAGACCTCGCACGAGTCGCCGTACTGGTCCTTGGAGCCGCATTTGGGGCACTCGCCCTTGATGAAGCGGTCCGGCAGGAACATCTCCTTGACCGGATCGTAGAACTGCTCCACCTCGCGCGCGTCGATCAGGTCCTGAGCCTTCAGCGCAAGGTAGATCTTTTCGCTCAGCACGCGGTTTTCGTCCGAATCGGTGCTGTAGTAGTTATCGAACGACACCAGGAAGCTGTCGAAATCGCGCTTGTGCTCGGCCCAGACGCGGTCGATCAGCTGCTTGGGCGTGATGCCTTCCTTCTCCGCGCGCAGCATGACCGGCGTGCCGTGCGTGTCGTCGGCGCCGACATAGTAGACCTCGTTGCCCATCATGCGCTGGAAGCGCACCCAGATGTCGGTCTGGATGTACTCGACCATGTGGCCAATATGGATCTGGCCGTTGGCATAGGGCAGGGCGGAGGTAACGAGAATGCGGCGAGCGGTCATGGAGTGAGCCGGTGGTCTTGCGGGAGGTAAATGACTATTTTACCGCGCGGCCAAAAAAAAGCGCCGGTCGATACCGGCGCAGCTTTCCACAACGGAAAAGGAGGAGAAATCAGGTACCGCCCGGGAGGTCAGCCACCCATCGCGAGCCAGCAACGGTGGCAAGCGGTACCTGAACTGTATGACCGGGTCAGCCCTGAATTGGTTTCAAAAAAATTTCGACGCGGCGATTTTGTGCGCGTCCGGCCTCGGTGGCGTTGTCCGCCACCGGCTGGGTCTGGCCTCGTCCTTCGGCCGTCAGGCGGTTGCGGGCGACCCCGCGATCACCCAGATAGCCAGCCACGCTCTGGGCGCGACGTTGCGAAAGCTGCATGTTGTAAGAGGGATTGCCCGTGCTGTCGGTGTGGCCGACGACATTGGCCGCCACATCCTGGTGCTGGTTCAGCGTCTGTGCCACCTGGTCCAGCACGCTGCGGAACGACGGCTTGATGGTGGAGCTGTCGGTGTCGAACGTGACCTGGCTCGGGATATTGACCTTGAGCGAGCCATCCGGCTGCTCCGTGATCTGGGTGCCGGTGCCGGCGGTGTCCTTGCTCAGCTTGCCGCGGATGGCGTTCCAGTTGTAGCCGGTGGCGCCGCCGATGGCACCGCCCACCGCGGCACCGACCAGCGTGCCCGTGGTATTGCCGCCGATCAGGTTGCCGAGCCCGGCGCCCACGGCCGCTCCGACCCCGGTGCCGACGGCCGTATGGGTCTGCTGTTCCGTGGCGCACCCGGCCACGAGGAGGGTGGCGGTGGCGAGCGAGACAATGGCGAACTTGGCGTGCATGCTTTCTCCTTCTGATGAATCCCGTGAATGTTCTGTCTACGGCATTCCCGCATGGTAACGGGGATTGCGGCGATCCGCCGCAATCCTTTGCGCCGTGCGCCATTTGAGGCAGGCGTATGAATTCGCGTTCACCTCCCCGTCCCCGCGGCACACCCGCGTGCCGGCCGGCGAGCCAGGTGCGGCCGATGACAGGCGCACTACAATAGGCACATGCCGCGCGGTGCACAAGCGCCAGAGTGTGAGAGATGTAAATGTCTGTAATCCCACACTCGCCCCCGGACTGTTCGCCAAGCCGCACACCGGTCGGACCATACTGCTAACATCACGCGCCTCAACCCCACCGATCCATACCGATCGCCAGCGATCGCATACAGCGGAGACTGTCTTGAGCCTTACCCCCGGCCTCACCACCGAGCAGGTTACCGAAGCCCTGCGCACCGTCATCGATCCCAATACCGGCCGCGACCTCGTCTCCACGCGCTCGGCCCGCAACATCCGGGTGGACGGCAACGATATCTCGCTGGAAGTGGAGCTTGGCTATCCTGGCAAGAGCCAGCTGGAGCCGATCCGCCAGCTCGTCATCGGCGCCCTGCGCCAGTTGCCGGGCGTCGGCAACGTGAGCGTCGCCGTCTCCATGAAGATCGTCGCCCATGCGGTGCAGCGCGGCGTCAAGCTGCTGCCGGGCGTGAAGAACGTGATCGCGGTGGCCTCCGGCAAGGGCGGCGTGGGCAAGTCGACCACGGCCGTCAATCTCGCGCTGGCGCTGGCGGCCGAGGGTGCGCGCGTGGGCATGCTCGATGCCGACATCTACGGCCCGAGCCTGCCGATGATGCTCGGCATTACCGGCCGCCCCGAGTCGACCGACGGGCAGACCATGGAGCCGCTCGAAGGTCACGGTCTGCAGGCCAACTCGATCGGTTTCCTGATCGAGCAGGACAACCCGATGGTGTGGCGCGGCCCGATGGTGACCTCGGCGCTGGAGCAGCTGCTGCGCCAGACCAACTGGCACGACCTCGACTACCTGGTGGTGGACATGCCGCCGGGCACCGGCGATATCCAGCTGACGCTGTCGCAGAAGGTGCCGGTGACCGGCGCCGTGATCGTGACCACGCCGCAGGACATCGCGCTGCTGGACGCCAAGAAGGGCCTCAAGATGTTCGAGAAGGTCGGCATCCCGATCCTCGGCATCGTCGAGAACATGGCGGTCTACTGCTGCCCCAACTGCGGCCATGTCGAACACATCTTCGGCGAGGGCGGTGGCCAGCGCATGAGCGACGAATACCAGGTCGACATGCTGGGCAGCCTGCCGCTCAACCTGTCCATCCGCGAGCAGGCCGATTCCGGCCGGCCGACCGTGGTGGCGGCGCCGGACAGCCCGCTCGCGGCGATTTACCGCGAGGTCGCCCGCAAGGTGGCCATCAAGGTCGCCGACAAGGCGCGCGACATGAGCAACAAGTTCCCGAGCATCGTCGTGCAAAACACATGAGGACCGTGCGAATGGCCTGATGCACCTTGTGACAATTCCGCCCCCGAGTCGGCGCTACAATCGCCGCCACTTTCACCGTAAGGAGGTTTGGCATGAAACGTGTACTTTTCGGTTTGGCAATGGGCGCGGCCGCGGCAGTCGTCGCGGGCTGCGGCAACATGGGCGGTACCGGTAGCACGCCTCCGAGCGCATCGTCGTCGCTGGGCGCCAGCAAGGCCACGGCCGCGCTGATGCCCAAGAGCGGCACCAACACCGCCGGGCGCGTCAATTTCGACCAGCAGACCGGCGGCGGCACGCTGGTGACGGTGCAGGTCAGCGGCCTTGCGCCGGGCTCGGTGCACGGCTTCCATGTCCATGAGAAGGGCGATTGCTCGGCGCCGGACGCGATGAGCGCGGGTGGCCACTTCAATCCGACCGGAAAGCAGCACGGCCAGATGACGATGGGCGAGCACCACGCCGGCGACATGAACAACCTGACCGCCGATGCCAGCGGCAACGTGCGCGTCCAGTTCGTGATGGCGGACGTGACCGTGACACCGGGGCCGGCCAGCGTGGTAGGACGCGCGGTGGTCGTGCACAAGGATCCGGACGATTACCGGACCCAGCCGACCGGCAATTCGGGCGGCCGCATCGCCTGTGGCGTGATCTCGGCCTCCTGAGGTCCAACGCCGGGCATTCCCGGCCTGGCGGCCGGGAACCCCGCGCGCGGGGAGCGCCGGCAGGCCGCGGCGGTGGCGGGGTGGCGGTGGCGGGGCGCCGGTCGAGGCGGGGTTTGGTTGTACAATCTCGCCTCATTGCAAGACACCGTTCGCCCGCCTCCTCCCTCCTCCCATCGTTTCCTTTCCCTATGAGCATCAAGTCCGATAAGTGGATCCGCCGCATGGCGGAGCAGCATGGCATGATCGAGCCGTTCGAGCCGGGACAGGTCCGGGAGGCGGATGGCCGCAAGATCGTGTCGTACGGCACGTCCAGCTACGGCTACGACATTCGCTGCGCCGACGAATTCAAGATCTTTACCAATATCAACAGCACGATCGTCGATCCGAAGAACTTCGACGAGAAGTCGTTCGTGGACTTCAAGGGCGACGTCTGCATCATCCCGCCCAATTCGTTCGCGCTGGCCCGCACCATGGAGTATTTCCGCATTCCGCGCAGCGTGTTGACCATCTGCCTGGGCAAGAGCACCTATGCGCGTTGCGGCATCATCGTCAACGTGACACCGTTCGAGCCCGAATGGGAAGGCTACGTGACGCTCGAGTTCTCCAACACCACGCCGCTGCCCGCCAAGATCTATGCCGGCGAGGGTTGCGCCCAGGTGCTGTTCTTCGAGAGCGACGAAGTCTGCGAGACGTCGTACCGCGACCGTGGCGGCAAGTACCAGGGCCAGCACGGTGTCACACTGCCGAAGACCTGAACGCATTACAATGCCGGCGTCCGCCGCCGGCATGGCCCCCGCCCGGGGGTACCCGGCGGGTCGCCAGCACAGACGAACCTGACGAAAGAGCCACATGTGAGCCACATGTCGCCAGCGCGGGGAACCACCCGGCGGCCATGTGGCTCAGTTCTTTTGAGTCCATCCTTCTCCTCGAGGACGCCCGATGAAATTTCGCTTTCCCGTCATCATCATCGATGAAGACTTCCGCTCCGAGAACATCTCCGGCTCGGGCATCCGCGCGCTGGCGGCAGCCATCGAGACCGAGGGCATGGAGGTGATGGGCCTGACCAGCTACGGTGACCTCACGTCGTTCGCGCAGCAGGCGAGCCGCGCCTCGTCCTTTATCGTGTCGATCGACGACGACGAGTTCGTGCGTGCCGACGACCAGCCCGAGGCCGCCGCCATCGAGAAACTGCGTGCCTTCGTCAACGAAGTGCGTCGCCGCAATACGGATCTGCCCATCTTCCTGTACGGCGAGACCCGTACCTCGCGCCATATCCCCAACGACATCCTGCGCGAGCTGCACGGCTTCATCCACATGTTCGAGGACACGCCGGAATTTGTCGCGCGGCACATCATCCGCGAAGCCAAGGTCTATCTCGATTCGCTCGCGCCCCCGTTCTTCAAAGCGCTGATCGACTACGCGCAGGACAGCTCGTATTCGTGGCACTGCCCCGGCCATTCGGGCGGCGTGGCGTTCCTCAAGAGCCCGGTGGGGCAGGTGTTCCACCAGTTCTTCGGCGAGAACATGCTGCGCGCCGACGTCTGCAACGCGGTGGACGAACTCGGCCAGCTGCTCGACCACACCGGCCCGGTGGCGGCGTCGGAGCGCAATGCCGCGCGCATCTTCAATTCGGACCACATGTTCTTCGTCACCAATGGCACCTCGACGTCGAACAAGATGGTGTGGCACGCCAACGTGGCGCCGGGCGATATCGTCGTGGTGGACCGCAACTGCCACAAGTCGATCCTGCACGCGATCATGATGACCGGCGCGATTCCGGTCTTTCTGATGCCGACGCGCAATCACTACGGCATCATCGGTCCGATCCCGAGGAGCGAGTTCGATCCGGAGACCATCCGCCGCAAGATCGACGCGCACCCGTTCGCGAGCAAGGCCAGGAACCAGAAGCCGCGCATCCTGACCATCACGCAGGGCACCTACGACGGCGTGCTGTACAACGCCGAGCAGATCAAGCAGCTGCTGGCGACCGAGATCGACACGCTGCATTTCGACGAAGCCTGGCTGCCGCATGCGGCCTTCCACGAGTTCTACCGCGACATGCACGCGATCGGGCGTGACCGCCCGCGCAGCAAGGACGCGCTGGTGTTTGCCACGCAGTCCACGCACAAGCTGCTGGCCGGCCTGTCGCAGGCGTCGCAGATCCTCGTGCAGGACTCGGAGACGCGCAAGCTGGACCGCTACCGCTTCAACGAGGCGTATCTGATGCACACCTCGACCAGCCCGCAGTATTCGATCATCGCGTCGTGCGACGTGGCCGCCGCGATGATGGAAGCGCCGGGCGGCACCGCGCTGGTGGAAGAAAGCATCCAGGAGGCGCTCGACTTCCGCCGCGCGATGCGCAAGGTCGAGGGCGACTACGATGCCGGCAACAACGGCGACTGGTGGTTCAAGGTGTGGGGCCCCGATGCGCTGGCCGAGGACGGCATGCCGGACCGCGAGGAATGGATGCTCAAGGCCAACGAGCGCTGGCACGGCTTTGGCGACCTCGCCGACGGCTTCAACCTGCTCGACCCGATCAAGGCCACCATCATCACCCCGGGCCTCGACGTCGACGGCGAGTTCAGCGAGCGCGGCATTCCGGCGGCGATCGTCACCAAGTACCTGGCCGAGCACGGCATCATCATCGAGAAGACGGGCCTGTACTCGTTCTTCATCATGTTCACCATCGGCATCACCAAGGGCCGCTGGAACTCGCTCGTGACCGAGCTGCAGCAGTTCAAGGACGACTACGACCAGAACCAGCCGCTCTGGCGCGTGCTGCCCGAGTTCGTGGGCAAGTACCCGCAGTACGAGCGCATGGGCCTGCGCGATCTCTGCGATGCGATCCACAGCGTCTACAAGGCCAACGACGTGGCGCGCGTGACCACCGAGATGTACCTGTCGGACATGGAGCCGGCGATGAAGCCGTCGGATGCATGGGCGATGATGGCGCATCGCGAGATCGAACGCGTGCCGGTGGACGAGCTTGAGGGCCGCGTCACCGCCATTCTGCTGACGCCTTACCCGCCGGGCATTCCGCTGCTGATTCCGGGCGAGCGCTTCAATCGCACCATCGTGCAATACCTGAAGTTCGCGCGCGAGTTCAACAAGCTGTTCCCCGGCTTCGAGACCGATATCCACGGGCTGGTGGAAGACGTGATCGACGGCCAGTCCGCGTACTTCGTGGATTGCGTCAAGCAGTAAGCACCGCAGCCAGCCAGGATGAAAAAGGCCCCGCATTGCGGGGCCTTTTCATTGTTCAGTGGTGTACGGGGGGAGCCGCATCTCCTGTCACGGCTTCTTCTCGAACTCGAACGTGGGTGCCGCAGGTTCGGAATCCTGCGCCGGCACGTTCAGTTCCAGCGATCCGGGGCTGGACGCACCGCCGGCCGGCGCACCTCCCGGGGCCGGGATGTTCAGCGACGGCGCGCCACCGCCGCCATCGGCCGCGCCACTCGCCCGTCCCGTGCCGAGGTCGATATTGAGATCGCGCGAGATGCTTTGATCCTGCCTGGGCGCCTTGCCCGTGCTGACAATGCCCGGGAAAGCGATGATCAGCGCGACCATGACCAGCTGCAGGCCAACGAACGGCACCGCACCCCAGTAGATGTCGGTAGTCTTGACTTCGCGCGGCGCGACCGAGCGCAGGTAGAACAGCGAGAAGCCGAACGGCGGGTGCATGAACGACGTCTGCATGTTGACGGCGAGCAGCACGCCGAACCAGATCAGGTCGATGCCCAGCTTGTCCGCCACCGGGCCGACCAGCGGCACCAGGATAAAGGCGAGCTCGAAGAAGTCGAGGAAGAACGCGAGCAGGAAGAACAGGATGTTCACCGCGATCAGGAATCCGACCTCGCCGCCGGGCAGTGCGGTCAGCAGGTGTTCCACCCAGATATGGCCGTCCACGCCGTAGAACGTCAGCGAGAACACGCGCGCGCCGATCAGGATGAAAATCACGAACGACGACAGCTTGAGCGTCGACTCCATGGCCTGCCTGGTCAGGTCCAGGTTCAGGCGTCGCTTGATCAGGGCCAGGACCAGGGCGCCCAGCGCGCCCATGCCACCGCCTTCGGTCGGCGTGGCGATGCCGAGGAAGATCGTGCCGAGCACCAGGAAGATCAGCGCCAGCGGCGGGATCAGCACGAAGGTGACCTTCTCCGCCATCTGCGACAGCAGGTTCAGGCGCACCACGCGGTTGATGACCGCCACCACGAACGCGAACAGGATGCCGGCGCCGATGGCAATCACGAGGCGCTCGTCGAGCGGCCCCTCGGGTTTGTAGTACTTGTCCGCCAGCACGCCGACGATGATCGACAGCACCGCCAGGACCAGTACCGAGGTCGAGCCGGTCTTGCCGCTCGGCTCGCGGAAGGTACGCGCTTCGATCGGCAGCGCCGGCGCGGCGTTGGGACGGATCAGCGTGACCAGCAGCACATAGCCCATGTACATGCCGGTCAGGACCAGGCCGGGCACGAATGCGCCCTTGTACATGTCGCCCACCGAGCGGCCGAGCTGGTCGGCCAGCACGATCAGCACCAGCGACGGCGGAATGATCTGGGCGAGCGTGCCCGATGCCGCGATGACACCCGACGCGAGGCGCCGGTCGTACTTGTACTTGAGCATCAGCGGCAGCGAGATCAGGCCCATCGAGATGACGGACGCCGCTACCACGCCGGTGGTCGCCGCCAGCAGCGCGCCGACGAAGATCACGGCGTAGGCCAGGCCGCCCCGGATCGGACCGAACAGCTGCCCGATGGTATCGAGCAGGTCCTCGGCCATGCCGGACCGCTCGAGCACCAGGCCCATGAACGTGAAGAACGGAATGGCGAGCAGGGTGTCGTTCTCGATGATGCCGAACAACCGGTTGGGCAGCGCCTGCAGCAGTTCCGGCGGCAGCATGCCGAGCTCGATGCCGACAAACGCGAACAGCAGGCCGTTGGCGGCGAGCGCGAACGCGATCGGAAAGCCCGACATCAGGAACACGACCAGGCTGGCGAACATGATCGGTGCCATGTTCGCGGCAATGAATTGCATCATGGTGCCGTCCTCTTATTGTTTTGCCGACGGGCCGGCGTTGGCCTGCGCGATCGCGGCGATCTCGTCAGCCGGATCGGTCGCATGCTTGCGGAAGGCCGAGAACGGGATCAGGCCACGCAGGTATGCCACGCGCTTGATCAGTTCGGAGATGCCTTGCAGGATCATCAGAAAGAAACCCGCGACGATCAGGAACTTGGCCGGCCAGCGGATCAGGCCGCCCGCATTGCCGGACATTTCGTGGCCGGCATACGACAGCCAGAAATAAGGAATCGACAACCAGAGGATGATGCAGCAGATGGGCAGCAGGAACAGCAGCAGGCCCACGATATCGATCCACACCTGCTTGCGCTCCGACAGCCGGCCCGCCACCACATCGATGCGTACATGCTCGTCGCGGCGCAAGGTGTACGGCGCACCGAGCAGGAAGACGCCGGCGAACAGATACCACTGCATTTCGAGCCAGGCGTTGGAGCTGATACTGAGGCTATAGCGAATGATGGCGTTGCCGGCGCAGATGAGCACGGCAATCAGAATCAGCCATTTCGCCCACTGCCCAATGAAATCGTTCACGGCATCGATAAGCCGCGAGATTTTCATGAGGAAAGACATGTCATCATCCCTTGTGGAGATTGTTGGGTGGCGCGTTAGTCTACGTGTTTCGCCCCGCCGCTTCGCTAGGGTAAATCCCCAGTCCTTGACAATCCCGCCCCATTGTCGCGACGGCGTGAGCCTCGCGCCGGAAGCGGGGCAGCAGGGAGGAAAGCGCGCCAGGCCGCGTGGTAATGCGGGAGGTAAATCGGAAGGTAAATCGGGATAAGGCGGGGCTGCGGCCCGGGTGAAGCGGTGGGATGAAGCGGCGGGTGAAAGCGGAGAAGTAAAGCGGAGAAATAAGGCGGAGAAATAAGGCGGAGGGATAAAGCGCGGTGGGGCAGGAGGAGGGAGGGCGGAAGGGCTAGCCAGCGGAGAAGCGCGTCGCGGGGGCGGCAGGAAGCCGCCCCCGGCCAACCGGCGCGTGCTCAGGCGAGCGCGGCGCGTGCGGCAGCGATGGCCGCGCGCACCTGGTCGGGCGCGGTACCGCCGATATGATTGCGCGCGGCAACCGAGCCTTCGAGCGTCAGCACCGCGTGGACGTCGTCACCGATCAGCGACGCCTTGTCGCCGAGGCCCGAGGCGTCGCGCAGCTCGGCCACGCTCAGATCGGCCAGGTCGCAGCGACGTACGTCGCAGGCGCGCACGGCATGGGCCACGGCCTCGTGCGCATCGCGGAACGGCAGGCCGCGCTTGACCAGGTAGTCGGCGAGGTCGGTCGCGGTGGCGTAGCCCTGCAGCGCGGCGGCGCGCATGGCGTCCGGCTTGACGGTAATGCCGGGCACCATGTCGGCGAAGATGCGCAGCGTATCGGCCACGGTATCGACGGTGTCGAACAACGGCTCCTTGTCTTCCTGGTTGTCCTTGTTGTACGCGAGGGGCTGGCCCTTCATCAGCGTCAGCAGGCCGATCAGGTGGCCATTGACGCGACCGGTCTTGCCACGCGCGAGCTCGGGCACGTCGGGGTTCTTCTTCTGCGGCATGATCGAACTGCCCGTGCAGAAGCGGTCGGCGATGTCGATAAAGCCCACGCGCGGGCTCATCCACAGCACCAGTTCCTCGGAGAAGCGCGACACGTGCGTCATGACGAGCGCCGCGGCCGCGCAGAATTCGATGGCGAAGTCGCGATCGGAGACGGCGTCGAGCGAGTTGCGGCACACGCCGTCAAAGCCGAGCTGGCTGGCGACGAACTCGCGGTCGATCGGATAGCTGGTGCCGGCCAGCGCGGCGGCGCCCAGCGGCAGGCGATTGACGCGCTTGCGGCAGTCGACCATGCGCTCGGTGTCGCGCGTGAACATTTCCACATAGGCCAGCAGATGGTGGCCGAAGGTCACCGGCTGCGCCACCTGCAGGTGCGTGAAGCCCGGCAGGATGGTGTCGGCGTTGCGCTCGGCCAGATCCAGCAGCGCGCCACGCAGTGCGCCCAGCAGGCCGACGATGTTGTCGATCTCGCTACGCAGCCACAGGCGGATATCGGTCGCCACCTGGTCGTTGCGCGAACGGCCGGTATGCAGGCGCTTGCCCGCGTCGCCGACCAGCGCGGTCAGGCGCGCCTCGATATTCAGGTGGACGTCCTCGAGGTCGAGCTTCCATTCGAAGGCCCCCGACTCGATCTCGCCACGGATCTGGGTCATGCCGCGCTCGATCTCGGCGCGGTCGGCCTCGGCGATGATGCCCTGCCTTGCCAGCATGGCCGCATGGGCCAGCGAGCCCTGGATATCGAACAGTGCCAGGCGCTTGTCGAAAAAGACCGAAGCGGTATAGCGCTTGACGAGGTCGGACACCGGCTCCGTGAAGCGGGCGGACCAGGCTTCACCTTTCTTGGCGAGTTGGGAAGTCATGACGGCAGGGCGAAAAACGGGAAACCGCGATTATATCGCCCCGCGCGCCATGACCTGGCGTGTTACCCGCTATTGCGCAACCCGGCCGCCACACCGTTGATGGTCAGGTGGATTCCACGCCGCACGCGCACGTCGTCGCCGTCCTTGCCCGCGCGATACCGCTTGAGCAGCTCCACCTGCAAGTGATTGAGCGGATCGAGATACGCAAAGCGGTTCTTGATCGAACGCGCCAGCAACGGATTGTCGGCCAGCCGCTCGTGCCGGCCGGTGATCAGGCCGAGCATGTCGCAGGTGAGGTGCCATTCGGCGCTGATGCGCGCGAACACGGTCTTGCGCAGTGCCGCGTCCTCGCACAGCGCGGCGTAGCGCGAGGCCACCGCGAGATCGGTCTTGGCCAGCACCATGTCCATGTTGGACAGCAGCGTGGAGAAGAACGGCCAGTGCCTGACCATGCGGCGCAGCATGGCCTCGGTGGCCTTGCGCGCCTTGTCGTCGGGGGCGTCGTCGAGCAGGGCCTTGACCGCGCTGCCAAAGCCGAACCAGCCCGGCAACAGCAGCCGGCACTGCCCCCACGAGAAGCCCCACGGAATCGCGCGCAGGTCCTCGATGCGGCGATGCTTCTTGTCCATCAGCTTGCGCGAGGCCGGCCGCGAGCCGAGGTTGAGATCGGCGATTTCGGTGATCGGGGTGGTGGCGAAGAAGTAGTCCTTGAAGCCCGGGGTCTCGTAGACCAGGTGCCGGTACGCGCGGAACGCATGGTCGGAGAGCTGCTGCATGACGGCTTCGAACGCGGCCAGGTCCTTCGGCGCGTTCTGCGTGGGCAGCAACGAAGCCTCGAGCGTGGCGGCGATCACGGTCTCGAGATTGCGCCGGCCGATTTCCGCATTGGCAAACTTGCTGTTGATGATTTCGCCCTGCTCGGTCAGCCGGATCTGCCCGTTGACCGTGCCCGGCGGCTGCGACAGGATGGCCTGGTAGGTCGGACCGCCGCCACGGCCCACGGTGCCGCCGCGGCCGTGAAACAGGCGCAGCTTGACGCGCTTGGCGTCGAACAGCTTGACCAGCGCCAGCTCGGCCTTGTAGAGCTCCCAGTTGGAGGTGAGGAAACCGCCATCCTTGTTGGAGTCCGAGTAGCCAAGCATGACTTCCTGCTCGCCACCGTGGTGCGCGATCACCGGGCCGAAGCCAGGCAATTCCAGCAGCGATTGCATGATGCCGGCGGCGTTGCGCAAGTCCTCGATGGTTTCGAACAGCGGAATCACCATCAGCTCCATGCGAGCCGGATCGGTCTTGCTGCCCAGCGTGCCGCGCAGCATGCCGGCCTCTTTCTGCAGCAGCATGACCTCGACCAGGTCGGACAGCGTTTCCGTGTGGGAAATGATGTAGTTGCGCGCCACGCGATGGCCGTAGCGGGCGCGCAGTTGGCGCGCCATGGCCAGGATCGCCAGCTCGCTGCGGGTCTGCTCGGAGTACGCGTACCACGGCAGCGTGAGCAGGCGCGGCTGGCGTAACTCGTCCAGCAGCAGCGCGAGCTTGCGTGCTTCCGGCAGCGCCGCGTAGTCGGCCTCCACGCCGGCGGCGGCGAACAGCTCGGCGATCACCGCTTCGTGCACGTCGGACACCTGGCGCATGTCGATCGAGGCCAGGTGGAAGCCGAAGATCGAGATCGCGCGCGCCAGGGCATCGATGCGCTGGCGGGCCAGGGCCTCGCCATGATGCGCGCGCAGCGAGTGGATCACGATCTGCACGTCGGCGGCGAACGCCTCGGCATCGGCGTAGGGCTCCACGTCCGCCACCGGATGGCGCATGGTGGCATGGCCGGTCAGCTTGAGCGAGGTGGCGGCCAGGCGCGCATACATGCCGATCAGTGCGCGCCGGTACGGCTCGTCGGCGCGGTGGTCGGAATGATCGGGCGAGGCCGCGGCCAGCGCCATGAGCTCGGGGCTGGCCTCGACCATGAGCGACGACATCGACAGCTCGGCGCCGAGCGCGTGGAGCTCGTCGAGGTACCACTCGAGGATCAGCTGCGACTGCTGGCGCGCCGCGTGTTCGAGCGTATCGGCCGTGACGTTGGGATTGCCGTCGCGGTCGCCGCCGATCCACGACCCCATCTGCAGGAACGGCGCCAGCGGCGGCGGTACGCTGCCGGCGGTCTTGCCCTTGCGCGCGGCGGGGAACATCGCGGCGATGTCCTCCTCGAGCTCGCTCATCAGGCGCGGAATGCCGTGCAGGAAGGTGGTGCGGTAGTACGACAGCGCGTTCTCGATCTCGTCGACCACCATCAGCCGCGTATTGCGCAGCATGCGCGTCTGCCACAGCGTGGTGACGCGGGCGCGCAGCTGCGCGGTGTTGTGCTCGCGCTCGCGCGCCGTCATCGGCAGGTCGCGTTCGGCCAGCAGGCGCGCGATCTCGCGTTCGGCATCGAGAATGCTCTTGCGTTGCACCTCGGTCGGATGGGCGGTCAGCACCGGCACGATCAGCGCTTCGTCCAGGAAGGCGCGCAACTGCTTGCCGGTAACACCGGCGGCATCGATCGCCTCCAGCGCACGCGCGATGCTGCCTGGCTGCGCCGGCGAGCCCGCCAGCGCATGCACGCGCCGGCGCCGGTTGTGGTGCTGGTCCTCGGCGATATTGGCCAGGTGCGAGAAATAGCTGAATGCACGCACCACCGAGTTGGTCTGGTCGCGCGACAGCCGCTTGAGCAGGCGGTCGAGCTCGGCGCCGGCGGCGCGGTCGTTCTCGCGGCGGAAGCGTACCGCGGTCTGGCGAATCGTCTCGACCAGTTCGAACGCGGCTCCGCCTTCCTGCTCGCGCACACAGTCACCGAGCAGGCGGCCCAGGAAGCGGATGTCCTCGCGCAACGGCAGGTCCTTGTCCGCGCTGGGGCGGCGCGGTGTGGGGCGCGGTGTGGGGCGGGTGCTGCCGTCGGACGCGACCACGGTCAGCTTCGGTGTGTCCGGGGTGATGTCTGCACCGCTTTTAAGGGCATCCCGGCCGACGGCCCGCGCGCCGGCGGTTTTGGCGGCAGCCTTGGCGGCGGCTTTCGGCGAGACCTTCGAAGTCGCGTTCCCGGCGGCCTTCGTAGCGGCTTTGGCGGTCACCCTGGTGGACTGCCGCGCGGCGGCGGGGTCTGCGGGGGCTGGTGCGGCGGTCCGTGCGGTGGTTGGTGCGGTTGGTGCGGTGTCTTGTGCCGTGGAGTCGGTCCGGGCGGCGCTGGAGGGGGTACGGCCGGTGGGGCGCGCAGCAGGCTGCGTCATGCAATCTCCTCGTATGTCTTATGGGTCTGGGCCGACCCAGCGAGGGGCCGGCAAAGCCTTGGCACGCGCGGCGCTCCGGCTCCCTGAGGGGGCTGAAGCCAGGTCTGGAGCCGGTTCTGGGGCCATTGTCCTGCGTGCTAACATGCGCGCATGCAAGCACCCGCCTCTTCACCATCCTCCGCTGCGGCATCGCGCAGCCTTCCGCACAAGCTCGTGATCGCGTCTCGCGAAAGCCGGCTGGCAATGTGGCAGGCCGAACATGTGCGTGCTGCGTTGCAACAATACTATCCCGCGTGCGATGTGTCCATTCTGGGAATGACGACAAGGGGTGATCAGATTCTCGACAGGACGCTGTCCAAAGTGGGCGGCAAGGGTCTGTTCGTCAAGGAGCTGGAAGTCGCCATGGCGGAAGGGCGGGCCGATCTGGCCGTGCATTCGCTGAAGGATGTGCCGATGGAGCTGCCCGCGGGCTTTGCCCTGACGGCGGTGATGGAGCGCGAGGACCCGCACGACGCGCTGGTGTCGACGCAGTTCGCCTCGCTCGACGAGATGCCGCCCGGCACCGTGGTGGGCACCTCGAGCCTGCGCCGCGAGGCGGCGCTGCGCAGCCGCTATCCGCACCTCGTGATCAAGCCGCTGCGCGGCAATCTGGATACGCGTCTGGGCAAGCTCGATCGCGGCGAGTACGGCGCCATCATCCTCGCCGCCGCGGGCCTGAAGCGGCTTGGCATGGGTGACCGCATCCGTGCGCTGATCGGCCAGGAGGCGTCGCTGCCGGCGGCCGGGCAGGGCGCGCTCGGTATCGAGATCCGCGCGGATCGTCCCGAGCTGGCGGCCTGGCTGGCCCCGCTCAACCACGCGCCGACCGCGCTGGCAGTGCTGGCCGAGCGCGCGGTATCGCGCCGGCTGGGCGGTTCGTGCCAGGTTCCGCTCGGCGCCCATGCGCGCTGGCATGACACCGACCTGCAGCTCGATGCGTTCGTCGCCATGCCCGACGGCAGCCGCGGCGTGCGCGCGCATGCCATCACCACGGTGACGTCGGTGGCCGAGGCCGAGCAGCTTGGCGCGGCGGTGGCCGGCGATCTGCTGGGGCAGGGCGCCGCCGAGATCCTGGCCACGCTGGCCGCGCCCGATGGAGGTACGGCGGGTGCTGCGGATGCGGACCGGCAGTCGCCGGCCTGAGGATCGCGCATGCCTCGCCCGACCGTCGTCGTCACGCGACCTGCCGGGCAATCCCGGCAACTGACCGAGGCCTTGCAGGCCGACGGCATCAACGTACTCGGCTTTCCGCTGCTGGCGATCGGCCCGACCGACGATGACGGCCCGCTGCGGGCCGCGCTCGAGCGGCTGGCCGACTATGCCCTGGTGGTCTTTGTCAGTCCCAACGCGATTGCCTTCGCGCTGGACGCGCTGGCGCAAGTGCAGCAGGTACCCGTCGCGCATTGGCCCGCCGCGGTGCCGGTGGCCGTGGTCGGCCCGTCCTCGGTGGCGGCGCTGGCCGAGCGCGGCGTCGCGCCGCCTGCCCACACCGTGATTGCACCCGCCGGCGCCGAAGGCAATGGCGACGCGGCGCGCTTCGATTCGGAAGCGCTCTGGTCCCAGCTCGACAGGGCCCCGGGCGCGTACGCCGGTCGCCGCGTGCTGATCGTGCGCGGCAATGGCGGGCGCGACTGGCTGGGCGAGCGCCTGCGCGAAGCGGGTGCCACCGTGGAAGCGGTGGAGGCCTACCGCCGGACCCTGCCGGAGCCGAGCGGCATGCAATGGCAGGCCGTGCGCGACGGGCTCAAGCCCGATGCGCCGCCGCAGGCCTGGTTGCTGACCAGCTCCGAGGCCGTGCGTAATCTCGATGCCCTGGCGCATCTGCATCTCTCGCCGCAGGAGCTGACAAGGCTCAAACAGGTGCAGTGCATCACGCCGCATGCGAGAATTGCGGCGCAGGCCGAAGCGCTCGGATTTGCGCATATCATGCCGGCGTCGTCAGGGGATGCCGGTTTGCTGGCCGCCTGCCGGCAATGGGCCGAGGCCCATGCGGGTCCGATGCCCGAGCCCGCGCCGGCAGCGGCGCCCCTGGCGGTACCCGCGCCGATGCCCGCACCCGTGCCATCCCCGGTGTCGCCGCCCGCGCGCAATCCGGAACCGGCCGGGCACGCAGCGCCGTCCATTGCCACCCCAGTCGAGCCGCCTATAACGTCAACGAAGGTCGATCGCGTGACGACAGATAACCAGACCACTCACTCCGCCCCCGCCGCCACCGCACCGCCGGGCATGCCGCCGCACCCGTCCCACGGTGCCGGGCTTGCCCCGCGCCGCATGAATCCATGGTGGCTGCTGGCCGCCGTGCTGATCCTCGCCGTCGCCGGCGGCTTCTGGTGGCTCCAGCAGCGCGTGGAGCATCTCACCGAGGAACTGGCGCGGCGCCAGCAGAGCAACGACGCGCTGGTGCAGGAAACCCGCGTGCTGTCGCGCAATGCCCAGGACACCGTCAAGGAGCTGCAGGCCAAGGTCGGCGCGCTCGATGATCAGGTCGGCGAGACGCGCGACAAGCAGGCCGCGCTGGAACAGGTCTACCAGGACCTCATGCGCAATCGCGACGACTGGGAGATCGCGGAGATCCAGCAGTTGCTGACCAACGCCGGGCAGCAACTGCAGCTGACCGGCAACGTGCAGGTGGCGCTGGCCGCGCTGCAGAGCGCCGACGGCCGTCTTGCCCGCACCGACAAGCCGCAGTACAACCTGCTGCGGCGTGCCATCGCGCGCGATATCGCGCGCATGAAGGCGGTGCCCGACACCGACCTCACCGGGGCCGCCATCAAGCTAGACGAGTCGATCAACCAGATCGACGCGCTGCCGCTGATCTCCAGCGAGCGCATGCTCGACCGCCAAGGCGCCCCGGCAGCGCAGGCGAGCCCGGCCGGCACCCCCGCGCAGCCCGCGGGCAATGTCCTGGTACGGCTGTGGGACTACGTGCGCGACGAGCTGGCCCAGGTGATCCGCATCCGCAAGGTCGACGATGCCAACGCGCTGCTGCTCTCGGGGGACCAGGGCTGGTTCCTGCGCGAGAACGTCAAGCTGCGCCTGCTCAACGCGCGCCTGGCGTTGCTGTCGCGTAACGAACCCGTATTCCGTAACGACCTGGCCGCCGCGCAGCACATGATCACGCGCTACTTCGATGTGCGCTCGCGCCGTGTGCAGGGCGTGCTGACACTGCTCAAGCAGGCCCAGGCGAGCGCGGTCACGGTCACGTTGCCGACCATGGCCGAGAGCCTCGGTGCGCTGCGCGCACTCAAGAAGGAGTAGCGCATGCGTCTTCTGTTCTGGGTCGCGGTCCTGTTCGGCGGCGCTGTCGGGCTGGCGCTGTTCACGCAGTTCAACCACAGCAATGTGGTGCTGTTCTATCCGCCGTATCGCGTCGAGCTGTCGTTGAACCTGGCGCTGGCGCTGCTGCTGCTGGCGTTCTTTGCCGCCTGGACCGTGCTGTCCACCATCCGCCATCTGTCCGAAATGCCGCGCCGGGCGGCCGCATACCGCGAGCGCAGCCGCATGAGCAAGGCCCAGGCGGCGCTACGCGAGTCCATCGAGAACCTGTTCGCCGGCCGCTTCGCACGTGCCGAACGCGCGGCACGCGACGCGCAGGCGTGGCCGGAGCAGTCGCAGACCGCTGCGCTGATCGGGGCGCGCGCCGCCCACCGGATGCAGGAGTCCGAGCGCCGCGATAGCTGGATGGCGCAGGTGACGGACCCGGAGCGCGAGCAGGCACGCCTGGTCTCGATGGCCGAACTGCTGGTCGACGCGCGCGATGCCGAGGGCGCGCTGGAGACCATCGCCCAGCTGCAGGCGCAGGGCGGCCGCCAGATTCACGTCCAGCGCATTGCGCTGCGCGCCCACCAGCATCTCAAGAACTGGTCGGAAGTGCTGCGGCTGGCGCGCTCGCTCGAAAAGCGGAATGCGCTGCATCCGGTCCTGGCCCTGCGGCTCAAGCAGATGGCGGTGGAGGCGATGCTGGAGGAACGCCGCCACGATGCCGACGCCCTGTCGTATTTCTGGAAGTCGCTGTCAGTGGACGAACGCCGCGCCGTGCGCATCGCGGAGCCGGCCGCGCGCTATTTCTCGGCGCTCGGCCAGCAGAACGAGGCACGCCGGATCGTCGAGGAAGCGCTCAAGTACAACTGGGACAGCCGGCTTGTGCAGCGCTATGCGGACTGCGCGCAGCCGGGCCACGCGCTGCCGCAGATCCAGCAGGCCGAGCAATGGCTCACCCAGCATCCGAACGATGCCGACCTGTACTACACGCTTGGCGTGCTGTGCCTGGGCGAGCAGTTATGGGGCAAGGCGCAGTCGAACTTCGAACGCGCCCTCAAGTACGCGGACCCGGAAGTGCAACGCCGCCTGCGGGTGCGCGCACACCTGGCGCTGGCCCGGCTCTACGAGGAGACCGACCGGCCGGAGGACGCGCAGCGCCATTACCGCGAAAGCGCGATGCTAGCGGCCTGATGTCGCGATCGGATGTCGCGATCTGATACCGTGACCTGATACGGCGACCTGAGGTTGCGACCTGAGGTTGCGACCTGAGGTTGCGACCTGAGGTTGCGGCATGAGGGCACGGCGGAGTGAAGCGGCGACCCTCACCGCTTCTTCACCACCGCATAGCGCTCCAGCGTTTCCATTCGCGCCAGCTCGTGCCGCACCAGCGGCCGCGGGTAATTGTCCCCCAGCCTGACCCCCGCCGCGGCGAGCACGGACTCCGGCGCAGTCCATGGCGCGTGGATGTACTTGTCGGGCAGCTCGGCAAGCACCGGCAGATAGCGGCGAATGAAGCGACCTTCCGGGTCAAATTTCTCCGACTGCGTCACTGGATTGAAGATGCGGAAGTACGGCTGCGCATCGCAGCCGCTCGACGCCGCCCACTGCCAGCCGCCGTTGTTGCTGGAAAACTCGAAATCCGTCAGTTGGTCGGCGAAGTACTGTTCGCCGCGCCGCCAGTCCACGCCCAGGTCCTTGATCAGGAAGCTCGCCGTCACCATGCGCAGCCGGTTATGCATGTAGCCGCTCTGCGCGATCTGCAGCATGGCCGCGTCGACCAGCGGATAACCGGTGCGCGCGGTGCGCCAGGCCTCGAACAGGCTGTCGGCGGTGGCCGGATCGGCCCAGCGCAGGCGATCGTAGTCGGGATGGAACGACCGGCCCTCCGCCACGCGCGGATGGTGATGCAGGATCATGAAATAGAAGTCGCGCCAGATCAGTTCGGACAGCCATACCGCGGCGCCGGCCGCGTCCTTGCCGCCAGCGAGCGTCAGTTCGTGCGCGGCGCGTGCGAGCGCGCGGATCGAAATCGTGCCGAAGCGCAGGTGGACCGACAGGTAGCTCGGCCCGCGCAGGGCCGGGTAATCGCGCCGCTGTCCGTATTCGCCAATACGGTGCAGAAATTCCTGGAACAGCGCCTGGGCGCCGTCGCTGCCCGTCGGCATGGCCAGCTCGGCCAGGTTGCTGGTGTCGAAGCCTAGCGCCGCGAGGGTCGGCACCGGTTGGTCCCAATCCTTCGGTACCGGCGCCAGAGCCCGCATATAGGGCGCGATCGGGTACGGACGGAGGTCGAAGGGCTGCACCGTGCGCAACCAGGCGTTCTTGTACGGTGTGAAGACCGAAAACGGCTGGCCCTGGCCGGTCAGCACTTCGTCGCCTTCGAAGATGGTCTGGTCCTTGAAGGTGAAGAAGCGCCGGCCGTCCGCCGCGAGGGCCGCTTCGACCTCGGCATCGCGCGCCCGCGCCGCGGGCTCGTAGTCGTGATTGGCGAAGACGGCCGCGGCGCCGAGCGCGCGTGCCAGTGCCGGTATCGCCTGGCGTGCGTGCTGGTGGCGCACGATGAGTCCGCCACCGCCCTGGGCCAGTGCGTCGCGCAACGGCGCCAGCGAGCGCAGGATGAACTCGACGCGGCGGTCGCGCTGGAGCCCGCGCGCCAGCAGCGGGTCGAGAATTTCGCGGTCGAACACGAATACACACCATACCTGCGCACAATGCTTGAGGGCATAATGCAGCGCCGCATGATCCTCGGCGCGCAGGTCGCGCCGGAACCAGACCAGGCCGCGGTCGAACCGTGCATCGATATGGTACGGCTGGCGGCCCCGGCCATCGGAAGGGGAAACGAATGGAGATGTCGACATAGCCATAACCTAACATGGCAAAACGCTGCCGCATCATCGGCGGACAATCCTCGTACCAATCGCCGCACCAATCGCCGCACCAATCGCCGTACTATCTCGTCGTCGATCTTGCTTCAGGAAAACCGTAGGACATCATGACACTCGACCGTATTCTGCAATCCCAGGGCTTTGGCACGCGCCGCTATTGTGGTGACCTGATCGCCGCCGGACTGGTCGAGGTCGAGGGCCAGGTCTGTGACGACCCGCGCGCGAGCTTCGAGGTCGACGGCCTGCGCCTGACCGTCGACGGCGAGCCATGGATCGCCTGCACCCGCGCTTACCTCATGCTTCACAAGCCTACCGGCTACGAGTGCTCGCAGCGCCCGCGTCACCATCCGAGCGTATACAACCTGCTGCCGGTGCCGCTGCGCCAGCGCGAGGTGCAGGCGGTGGGACGGCTCGATCACGACACCACCGGTCTGCTGTTGCTGACGGACGACGGACAGTTCATCCACGCCCACACCTCGCCCAAGCGCAAAGTACCCAAGGTCTACGAGGTCACGACGGCCGAGCCGGTCACGGCCGCGCAGGTGGAGGCCCTGCGCACGGGCGTGCAGCTCGACGACGAACCGGCCCCGCTGGCCGCCGATGCCTGCGAGGCGACCGGCGAATACAGCTTGCGGCTGACCCTGCTGCAGGGCAAGTACCATCAGGTCAAGCGGATGGTGGCGGCGGCCGGCAATCACGTGGCCGCCCTCCATCGCAGCGCGATTGGCGGGTTGACGCTCGATCCGGCGCTGGCACCCGGAGCGTGGCGCTGGCTGACGCCGGAAGACCTTGCGGCAATCAGGGGTTAAGGCATGGGGGACGCCCGTGCGGCGCCCCCCAGAAGTTTTCCGGTCGTCCGGCAGCGATTTGATAAAATGGAAGTCATGGCGAAGCCCGAAGCCCCCCTCATCAATCTCACCAATCAATTCCTGATTGCCATGCCCGGCATGGCCGATCCGACCTTTTCGGGTTCCGTTGTCTACCTTTGCGAGCACAATGAGCGCGGCGCGCTCGGTCTGGTGATCAACCGGCCGATCGACATCGACATGGCCACGCTGTTCGACAAGATCGATCTCAAGCTCGAAATCCAGCCCGTGGCGCACCAGCCGGTCTACTTTGGCGGCCCCGTTCAGACCGAGCGGGGCTTTGTGCTGCATGACCCCGTGGGGGTCTACGTATCGTCCCTGGCGGTGCCGGGCGGGCTCGAGATGACGACCTCGAAGGACGTGTTGGAGGCGGTAGCCAACGGCAGCGGGCCGCACCGGTTCCTGCTTACGCTCGGCTATGCCGGCTGGGGCGCCGGACAGCTCGAGGAGGAGCTCAGCCGCAATGGCTGGCTGACGGTCCAGGCCGATCCCGAGATCATCTTCAGCGTGCCGCCCGAGGAACGGTTCAATGCCGCCATCCGGCTGCTGGGCATCGATATCGCAATGTTGTCCGGAGAGGCAGGGCATGCCTGAGCAGGCGGGGCCCACAGTGCCCCGCGACGGCACGGTCCTCGCCTTCGATTACGGCGAACGGAAAATCGGCGTGGCCTTGGGGAATTTCATCACCCGCCAGGCCCGCCCGCTCGGTATCTTGCCCAATGTCACCGTGGAGGCGCGTTTCGAAGCCGTGGCCGCGCTCATCGGCGAATGGTCGCCGGTACAGTTGGTGGTCGGCATGCCGGTCAATCCCGAAGCGGGCCCGGACGACCCCGAGCAGGCCTCGATGCGGCTCGCGCGCCGCTTCGGCAATCAGCTCAACGGCCGCTTCGGGCTGCCGGTGGCGTGGGTCGACGAACGCTATTCCTCGCGCATGGCCGCCATGGCCGGGGCGCAACGTGGCGCGCTCGATGCGGAAGCCGCCCGTATCATCCTGCAACAGTATTTCGACGAGCTTCCCCTATGACACAGACCTCTTCTCCCGACGCCGAGGCGCTCTATCACGCGCTGCGCGACCAGGCCCAGGCGCTGATGCCATCCGCGGACCGCGCGCACTGGTCGATTGCCGGCATTCACTCGGGCGGCGCCTGGATTGCCGAGCGCCTGGCCGCGGACCTGAAGCTCGGTGGGCACGGCGTCATCAACGTGGCCTTCCACCGCGACGATTACGCCAAGAAGGGACTGCACAGCCAGGCTGAGCCGACCACGCTGCCGTTCGACGTGCAGGACCGCAATATCCTGCTGATCGACGACGTGCTGGCCACCGGCCGCACCATCCGCGCCGCCGTCAACGAACTGTTCGACTACGGCCGCCCGGCGCGCGTCGCGCTGGCGGTGCTGGCCGACCGGGGTGGGCGCCAGTTGCCGATCGCCGCAGACTTCGCCGCCGCCACCGTCGAGGTGGCTGCGGGCAGCACGCTGGTGCTGTCGCGCGAGGGCGAGGGCGGCGCGACCCGCTTCACCTTCGCCACCGAGGCACGTGCCTGAATTCATTCGAACCATCCCGACCCAGTCCGACCCCGCCCGCGCCTGACCTGCCATGACCAAGATGTTCCGCAACCCGCAGCTGACCAAGAACGGTGAGCTCAAGCACCTGTTGTCGATCGAGGGGCTGTCGCGTGACATGATCACGCACATCCTCGATACTGCCAGCCAGTTCGTCTCGCTGTCCGACTCCGACCGCGACGTGAAGAAGGTGCCCCTGCTGCGCGGCAAGAGCGTGTTCAACCTGTTCTTCGAAAACTCGACCCGCACGCGTACCACCTTCGAGATCGCCGCCAAGCGGCTGTCGGCGGACGTGCTGAACCTGAACATCAACGCGTCCTCGACCAGCAAGGGCGAGTCGCTGCTCGACACCATCAACAACCTGTCGGCGATGTCGGCCGACATGTTCGTGGTGCGCCATGCGAGCTCGGGCGCGCCGTACCTGATTGCCGAGCACGTGGCGCCGCACGTTCACGTGATCAACGCCGGCGACGGCCGGCATGCGCACCCGACGCAGGGCCTGCTGGACATGTACACGATCCGGCATTTCAAGCAGGACTTCACCAACCTGACGGTTGCCATCGTCGGCGACATCCTGCACTCGCGGGTGGCGCGTTCCGATATCCATGCACTGACCACGCTCGGCGTGCCCGAAGTGCGCGCGATCGGCCCGCGCACGCTGCTGCCGTCCGGTCTGGAGCAGATGGGCGTGCGGGTGTTCCACAACATGGAGGAAGGCCTCAAGGGCGTGGACGTGGTGATCATGCTGCGACTGCAGAACGAGCGCATGAGCGGCGCGCTGCTGCCGTCGGCGCAGGAATACTTCAAGGCGTACGGCCTCACGCCCGAGCGCCTGGCGCTGGCCAGGCCCGATGCGATCGTGATGCACCCGGGCCCGATGAACCGCGGCGTGGAGATCGACTCGGCCGTGGCGGACGGCCCGCAATCGGTGATCCTCAACCAGGTGACCTTCGGCATCGCGGTGCGCATGGCCGTGATGGGCATTGTCGCGGGTAACAACGACTGAGCCGGCCGCCAGAACAACACGACATTCGCAAGCGACTCGACATGAAGATTCACATCCAGGGTGGCCGCCTGATCGATCCGGCCGCGAACCTCGACGCCGAGCAGGATCTCTTTATTGCCGCCGGCAAGATCGTCGGGGTGGGCCGCGCGCCCACCGATTTCTCCGCCAACAAGACCGTCGACGCCAGGGGGCTGATTGTGTGCCCGGGTCTGGTCGACCTGTCCGCCCGGCTGCGCGAGCCGGGCTACGAATACAAGGCCACGCTCGAATCGGAGGTGGCGGCAGCCACCGCCGGTGGCGTGACGAGTCTGGTCTGCCCGCCTGACACCGACCCCGTGCTCGACGAACCGGGCCTGGTGGAAATGCTCAAGTTCCGGGCGCGCACGCTGAACCAGACGCACGTCTACCCGCTCGGCGCGCTGACCGTCGGCCTCAAGGGCGAGTCGCTGACGGAGATGGGGCAACTGACCGAAGCCGGCTGCGTCGGCTTCAGCCAGGCGGAGGCGCCGATCCGCGACACCAAGGTGCTGCAGCGTGCGATGCAGTATGCGCAGACTTTTGGCTTTACGCTGTGGCTGCGCCCCGAGGACCCGTTCCTCGGCGGCGGCGTGGCGGCCAGCGGTCCGGTGGCTTCGCGGCTCGGGCTGTCGGGCGTCTCGGTGATCGCCGAGACCGTGCGCCTGCATACGATCTTCGAACTGATGCGTGCCACCGGTGCACGTGTCCACCTGTGCCGCCTGTCGTCGGCGGCCGGCCTGGAACTCGTGCGCCAGGCACGCAAGGAAGGGCTGGCGGTGACGTGCGACGTGAACATCCATCACGTCTCGCTGACCGATATGGACATCGGCTTCTTCAACAGCCAGATGCGCTTCACCCCGCCGCTGCGCAGCGCGCGCGACCGCGACGCCATCGTCACCGCGCTCGCCGACGGCACCATCGACGCACTGTGCTCGGATCACACCCCCGTGGACGACGACGAGAAGCTGCTGCCGTTCGCCGAGGCGTCGCCGGGCGCCACCGGGCTCGAGCTGTTATTGCCGCTGACGCTGCGCTGGGCGCGCGAGCACAACGTGCCGCTGGTGAAGGCGCTGGCGCGCATCACCAGCGAGCCCGCCCGGGTGATCGGCCTCGATACGGGTTCGCTGGTTGCGGGTACCACAGCCGATATTTGCGTGTTCGATCCGAAGCTGATGTGGAAGGTGGAACGCAAGTCGCTGAAGAGCCAGGGCAAGAACTCGCCGTGGCTCGGCTACGAGATGGAAGGGCGCGTACGCATGACGCTGGTCGCGGGTCAGGTGGTCTATGACGCGCGCGAGGCACGCTGAGCGCGGGCAGATATCATGATCGCGCTGCGCAAGCTCGTTCTGTTTCTCCACATCCTGCATGGCATGCTGGTGTGCGCGACCATCTTTCCGTTTATCGGCAAGGAAGCGCGCCGCCGGCGTATCCGCGCGTGGTCCCTGAAAATGCTGGCGATCTGCGGGGTCGAGTTCGAACTGGACGACCGCCGCGCCAGCAAGACGCTGCCGCCGGGCGCGATGCTGGTGTCGAACCATATCTCGTGGCTCGACATCTACGTGATTCACTGCTGGGAGCCGACGCGCTTCGTGGCCAAGTCCGAGATCCGCGGCTGGCCCGTGATCGGCTGGCTATGCGACAAGACCGGCACCATCTTCATCGAACGCGCGAACAAGCGCGACGCGCACCGCGTATTGCACCAGATCGCGGGCGAGATGAAGAAGGGCGATCTGGTCGGCGTGTTTCCCGAAGGCACCACGACGGACGGCTCGAAGGTGCTGCCGTTTCACGCCAACCTGCTACAGGCGCCGGTCTCGGAAGGCATTCCCGTGCAGCCGGTGGGCCTGAGCTATATCGACGCCGCCACGGGCGAGACGGCCATTGCGCCGGCGTATATCGACGACATTACGCTGCTGCAATGCCTCGATTCGATTCTGCGCGCGCCGAAGATCAAGGCCCGGCTGACGATCGGCGAGGAACTGCGGTCAGAAGGGTTGGGACGCCGGGAACTGGCGGAAACGGCGCGGGCGATGGTTCTGGACTTGTGCGGTGGGGCCGCCACGCCTGCCGCGGTGCCGGACGTCGCACCCGGGCTGGGCGCAACGTCCTAGGTCAGCGGATCGCGATACTGCGGACAGTCGATCTGGACCAGCTCGCGCTGCGCGGGATCGACCGCGAGCCTGGCCGCGGTCAGCTGCCCCCCCCAGACGCATCCGGTATCAAGCGCCATCAGGTCCGGACGCATGACGAGGCCGAGCGTCGACCAATGTCCGCAGACCACGGTCACGTCGGCCGTGCGACGGCCCGGCACGTCAAACCACGGCATCATGCCCGAGGGCGCGCTGCCCGGCCTTTCCTTGGTCTTGAGATCCATCACACCATCGGCGCTGCAGTAGCGCAGGCGCGTCAGCGCGTTGACGATGACGCGATGCCGTTCGATGCCACGCAGGCCATCGTGCCACCTGTCGGCGGAGTTGCCGAAGACATCGGCGAGGAAGCCCTGCCAGTTTGGGCCGCGCAGTTGCTCCTCGACCTCGGCAGCGAGATCGATGACTTGGTCCGCGCTCCATTGGGGGAGGACGCCGGCGTGGACGATTAGATACCCCGCCTCACGGATCGCCATGGGGCGGTGCCGCAGCCAGGTGATTATTTCGGCACTATCGGCGGCGTTGAGGATATCGTCGAGCGTGTCCGATTTGCTCTTTTTCCGGTCGCCGATCGATACGGCCAGGAGATGGATATCGTGGTTGCCGAGCACGGATTCGGCGCGATTGCCCTGCGCTCGGACGATGCGGAGTGTGTCAAGAGAGGCTGGGCCGCGGTTGACGAGGTCGCCGACGAAGCGTAACCGGGCTCCGACGGGCAGCCGGCTCAGCAGCGTCTGGAGGGAGGGCGCGCAGCCCTGCAGGTCGCCGACCGCGAATTTGCTCTCGGATGTGGAATGGGCAACAGACATCGGGGAGTTCTGCGTTAATCGTGCGGAATGAGTTGTAAATGTGCGCAACCCTTGCGTGTGGGCGGCTGAATCCAAAGCGGTCTTGCGAACCGTTACAAAAAGTTAGGCCATGTATCAGGGTTGAGGTCTGCGGTCATATAGAATAGCGCCACTTCCCAAAAGGACTTAGAAAATGCCGCCATCCCACTGGATCAGGCGGCCACTCGATTATTGTCGAGAACTCGAAACATATCGATAAGCAGGGAGCGAAAGTTTTGTCGAATATTCTTGTCACCGGCGGAGCGGGGTTCATCGGAGCGAATTTTGTTCTGAGCTGGCTCGCTCGGCCTGCCGCCGACGGGGTCGTCAACGTCGACAAGCTGACGTACGCCGGAAATCTCAAGACGCTCGCCGCACTCGAGGGAGACAGTCGCCACGTCTTCTCGCAAACCGACATCTGCGATCGCTCCGGGCTCGACCGGTTGCTGGCCGAGCATCGGCCACGCGCGGTCGTGCACTTTGCCGCGGAAAGCCACGTCGACCGGTCCATTCACGGCCCCGGAGAATTTATTCAGACCAATATCGTCGGCACGTTTACGCTGCTGGAGGCCGTACGCGCCTATTGGAACGGTCTCGATGACACCGCTCGGGCGGAATTTCGGTTCCTGCACGTATCGACGGACGAGGTATTCGGATCCCTGGGGCCGGCAGACCCGCAGTTTTCGGAAACTACCGCTTACGCACCGAATAGCCCGTACTCGGCGTCCAAGGCTGCATCGGATCACTTGGTGCGCGCTTACTTTCATACGTACGGCCTACCGGTCGTGACGACGAACTGCTCGAACAACTACGGCCCGTATCATTTCCCCGAGAAGCTGATCCCGCTGATGATCACCAACGCCCTCGCGGGCAAGCCGCTGCCGGTCTATGGCGACGGACAGAACGTGCGCGACTGGCTCTACGTCGGCGATCATTGCAGCGCCATTCGGGAAGTGCTCGCGCGCGGGCGTCTCGGCGAGACGTACAACATTGGCGGTTGGAACGAGAAGAGCAATCTCGAGGTGGTGCACACGCTGTGCGACCTGCTCGACGCGCTGAGGCCGAAGTCCGCGGGGTCGTATCGGGACCAGATCGAGTTCGTGAAGGACCGGCCTGGCCACGACCGGCGTTATGCCATCGACGCGCGCAAGCTGGAGCGCGAACTGGGCTGGAAGCCGGCCGAGACCTTCGAGACAGGTATGCGCAAGACGGTGGAGTGGTATCTTGCCAATGAGCCGTGGGTGCAGGATGTGATTTCCGGTGAGTACCGGAACTGGATCGCAAAGCAATATGCAGCATAAGGCGGCGGCAACTCCGACTGTTCTTGTAACAGGAAGCAACGGCCAAGTCGGATTCGAGCTGCGCCGGAGCCTGGCGCCGCTCGCCAAGGTTGTGGCGCTTGACCGGAATGCCTGCGACCTGTCGGACCCGCAGGGTATACGCCGCGTCGTGCGCGAAGTGCGCCCCGACGTGATCGTCAATGCGGCAGCCTACACGGCCGTGGACAAGGCGGAGACCGAGTCCGCGCTGGCCTATGCGATCAACTGCACGGCACCCGGCATCCTGTCCGAATTGGCGCACGAGGCAGGCAGCCTATTCGTGCATTACTCCACGGACTACGTGTTCGCGGGCGACGGCACGAGACCTTATACCGAGCAGGATCAGGTCGGGCCGCTCTCCGTTTATGGCAAGAGTAAGCTCGCGGGCGAGCAGGCGATTGCTGATTCCGGCGCGCAGGCGATCGTGTTCCGTACGTGCTGGGTGGCTGGCGCGCATGGCGGCAATTTCGCCAAGACCATGCTCAGGCTCGGTCGCGAGTGCGATGTGCTGCGCGTAATCGCCGACCAGTTTGGCGCGCCCACGACGGCCTCCCTGATCGCCGATGTGACCGCACACGTTGTCGATCGAGCATGGTTGCATGGCGATCGCACTGCATTTCCCGGTGGCATCTATCATCTGGCCGCGTCGGGCGAGACCTCATGGCATGGCTATGCGACGGAGGTGCTCCGTTACGCGGCAAGCCGCGGTGTTGTGCTGAAGGCGGATCCATCGGCGATCGAGGCGATCCCGGCCACCGCCTACCCGCTGCCGGCCGTTCGGCCCGCCAATTCCCGGTTGGATACGGGCAAGCTGCGGGCAACCTTCGACATCCACCTTCCGGACTGGCAGTACGGTGTGCGGCACCTGCTCGACCAGATCCTTTCCTGATACCGCCCCATGCGTAAAGGCATCATTCTGGCCGGAGGCTCCGGTACCCGGCTCTACCCGATCACGTTGTCGGTGTCGAAGCAGCTCCTGCCAGTCTACGACAAGCCGATGATCTACTATCCGCTGACGACGCTGATGCTGGCGGGGATTCGCGACATCCTGATCATCTCCACCCCGGAAGACACGCCACGTTTTGCAGCCATGCTCGGCGATGGCAGCAGGTGGGGCATCAATCTGCAGTACGCCGAGCAGCCGTCGCCCGACGGGCTCGCGCAGGCGTTCCTGATCGGTCGCGACTTCGTCGGCAACGACTCGTCGACGCTGATCCTCGGGGACAACATCTTCTTCGGGCACGATCTGGTCGGTCAGCTCTCCCGCTCGGCCGCCCAGGACCAGGGCGCGACCGTGTTTGCTTATCACGTGCACGATCCGGAGCGCTACGGTGTCGTGTCGTTCGACGAGAACTTCCGCGCCGTGTCGCTCGAGGAGAAGCCGGTGAACCCCAAATCGCACTATGCGGTAACTGGGCTCTACTTCTACGACAATCAAGTTTGCGATATTGCTGCCGATATCGAACCATCCGCGCGCGGCGAGCTCGAAATTACGGACGTCAACAAGCGCTACCTCGACATGAACCAGCTTGAGGTCGAGATCATGGGCCGCGGCTATGCATGGCTCGATACGGGCACGCACGACTCGCTGCTCGAGGCGGCCAGTTTCATTGCCACGCTGCAGAACCGGCAGGGGCTGATGGTGGCGTGTCCGGAAGAGATTGCTTACCGGAGCAAGTGGATCAGTGCGGAACAGGTGGAGCAGCTCGCGGCGCCGTTGCTGAAGAACGCTTACGGCAAGTACCTCAAACACATTGTTTCGGAATCCATCAAATGAGTCTGCGCATCGTTGAAACCGGGATTCCCGAGGTCGTTGTCGTCGAGCCAAAAGTCTTTGGCGACGCGCGTGGTTTCTTTCTGGAGAGCTTCAATCAGGAAGCCTTTGCCGAGGCTGCAGGTGTGCGGGCGGCGTTCGTACAGGATAATCACAGTCGTAGCGTCAAGGGTGTGCTGCGTGGCCTGCACTATCAGATCCAGCAGCCGCAGGGCAAGCTGGTGCGAGTAGTGCGTGGCAGCGTCTTTGACGTCGCCGTGGATATCCGTAAGCGCTCCGCAACATTCGGCAAATGGGTCGGCGTGGAATTGAGCGAGAACAACCATCGCCAGCTTTGGGTGCCGCCGGGTTTCGCCCATGGCTTCCTCGTGCTATCCGACTCCGCCGATTTTCTCTACAAGACAACTGATTATTATGCGCCGCAGTTCGAGCGCACGATCGCGTGGAACGATCCGGAGATCGGTATTGTCTGGCCGGAACTGGATGTCGCGCCGCTGCTGTCGGCGAAGGACCAGGCCGGTGCCAGCCTTTCCACGGCGGATTTGTTCGAATAAGACTGCCGGCCCGGCGGTCCCAAGAGGCGCCGGCTCCGCTAATGTCGTTGCTACCCTTCTCAAGCATGAACCTGAATCAAGCAAAAATCGCAATCATCGGTCTAGGCTATGTGGGTTTGCCCTTGGCCGTCGAATTCGGCAAGCGACGCCACGTGATCGGCTTCGACATCAACCAGGCTCGCATCGCCGAACTCAATAGCGGCAAGGACGGCACGCTTGAGGTGAGTCCGGAAGAGCTCGCGGAAGCTTCGCACCTGCAGTACAGCAACGACATCGAAGCGCTGCGCAATTGCCAGGTGTTCATCGTGACCGTGCCGACGCCGGTTGACAAGGCAAACCGCCCCGACATGACGCCGCTGGTCAAGGCAAGCGAGACTGTGGGCAAGGTGATGCCGCAGGGAGCCGTCGTCATCTACGAATCGACCGTGTATCCTGGTGCGACGGAAGAAGTCTGCGTGCCGGTGCTGGAGCAGTTCAGCGGAAAGACGTTCAACCAGGATTTCTTCTGCGGCTATAGCCCCGAGCGGATCAATCCCGGCGACAAGCAGCACCGCCTGCCCACGATCCGCAAGGTAACCAGCGGCAGCACGCAGGAAGTGGCAGAGGCCGTGGACCAGCTCTACGCGCAGATCATCACCGCCGGCACGCACAAGGCTAGCAGCATCAAGGTGGCGGAAGCGGCGAAGGTCATCGAGAACACGCAGCGCGACGTCAACATCGCGCTGATGAACGAACTCAGCCTGATTTTTCACCGGCTCGGCATCGATACGCTCGAGGTGCTGGAAGCCGCGGGCACCAAGTGGAATTTCCTGCCGTTTCGTCCGGGTCTCGTCGGTGGCCACTGCATCGGCGTCGACCCCTACTATCTGACGCACAAGGCGCAGGAAGTTGGCTATCACCCCGAGGTGATCCTCGCGGGCCGCCGCATCAACGACAACATGGCTGCCCACGTCGCCGATGAAACGGTGAAGCTGATGTTGCGCAAGAATCAGCCGGTGCTGGGCAGCAAAGTTCTGGTGCTGGGCCTGACTTTCAAGGAAAACTGCCCGGACGTGCGCAATACGAAGGTTGTGGACATCGTGCGCGCGCTGCAGAGCTACAACGCCGAGGTAGACGTCTACGATCCGTGGATCAACCTCGATGAAGCCGAGCACGAGTACGGCCTTACATGTCTCGCGCAGATGCCGCTCGCCGGAACGTATGCGGCGATCGTGTTGGCTGTGGGACATCGCGAGTTCGTAGCGATGGGCGAGCAGGGGATCAAGAGGCTGGGCGTGCCCGGCGCTGTGTTGTTCGACGTCAAGAGCATTCTTCCCTACGGAACGGCCGACGGCCGCCTGTGACCTTTCGGACTTCCTCATGACGAATGCATTCGAACAACTGAAGTGGCGCCTGAATGACGAGGCGCATGTCTGGCTGATCACCGGCGTGGCCGGCTTCATCGGCAGCAATCTTCTCGAAACGCTGCTGCAGCTCAACCAGCGCGTGGTAGGCCTCGACAACTTTGCTACGGGCCATCAGCGCAACCTAGACGAGGTGCGCGGTGCGGTAACGCCCGCGCAGTGGGACAACTTCCGCTTCATCGAGGGCGATATCCGCAAGCTCGAGGATTGCCAGCGCGCGATGACATTCGCCGGGGGCGACACCGGCGCGCTCGCGGTCGAGTACGTGCTGCACGAAGCCGCGCTCGGTTCGGTGCCGCGCAGCCTGAAGGATCCGATCACAACCAACGCCGTGAATATCGACGGATTCCTGAACATGCTGGTGGCCGCGCGCGATGCCGGCGTGAAGAACTTCGTCTACGCTGCGAGCAGCAGCACGTATGGCGACCATCCGGGTCTGCCAAAGGTGGAAAATCGTATCGGCAAGCCGTTGAGCCCGTATGCAGTGACCAAGTACGTCAACGAACTGTATGCCGACGTGTTTGCGCGCTGCTATGGATTCAATTCCATCGGCCTGCGGTACTTCAATGTATTCGGCAAGCGCCAGGATCCGGAAGGCGCCTACGCGGCGGTCATCCCGAAGTGGACGGCTGCGCTGATCCAGGGCGATGACGTGTTTATCAATGGCGACGGCGAGACTAGCCGCGACTTCTGCTACGTGAAGAACGTCATACAGATCAATCTTCTGGCGGCAATGACGGAGAACGCCGAAAGCCTGAATCAGGTCTACAACGTAGCCGTCGGCGATCGCACGACGCTCAATACGCTCTACGACCTCCTCAAGGCAAACCTGCAGGCGCATGGCGTCAGCGACAGGGTGCGGCCGATCTACCGCGACTTCCGAGCGGGCGACGTGCGGCACAGCCAGGCGGATATCGGCAAGGCCACGCGCCTGCTCGGCTACGCCCCCACGCATCGTCTGCGCGACGGGATCGCGGAGGCCATGCCGTGGTACGTGGCGTTCGCGTGACCGTCAGTCGGAGATCCCATTGAGGCGTGCCCTGTGGCTGATGGCCATCACCGCGTTGAACACTGGCGGACTGTTCGTTTACCAGTGGTTCGTCGTCACGCGCCTTGGCGCGGGGCAGGGTACCGACGCGCTGTTTGCCGGCATGGTCATGCCACAGCTCGTGCTGAACGTCATCAGCGGCTCGCTCGGATACGTGCTGATTCCGCTGCTGACCGTAGTCGATCGGAAGCACCGTGTATCGTCGATCTGGAGCTTCGCGATGGCGCTGGCGCTCATCTTCGGCAGCCTCGCCGGCGTGCTCTGGTTACTCGCGCCATGGTGGGTGCCACTGTCCGTGCCCGGCTTCGATGCCGATGCCGTCGCGCAGACCGTCACGCTGACCCGGATCCAGTTGCTGGGCATGGTGTTCGCCGGTCTCGGCGCGCCGTTCAACGCAGCTTATCAGGCGGAGCACCGATTCATCTACCCTGCGTTCATGCAGATGCTGGCCGGCCTGCTGGCCCTGGCGTTCGTGGTGATGTTCCTTGGCCATGGTGGCGTGGAAATCGCAGCGTGGGGTCTGACGCTGCGCGCCGTGCTGCAATGCCTGTTCCAGACACCAGTCGGCTTTCCGTTCGCCGCGCCGAATTTCAAGGATGAGCATTTCGTCTCGGCGCTGCGTCGGTTAAAGCCGCTGGTGGCCGGCACGATCTACTACAAGACTGACCAGTTGCTAGATCGTTTCCTGGCGTCGATGACACCGAGCGGTTCATTGTCGCTACTGCACCTTGCCCAGCAGATCTACGCGGCCGGCAATCTCGTGCTCACCAACGCCATCGCGATGCCGATGACGCCCCGGCTGGCGAAGCATGCAGACGAGGGCGAGTGGGGCGCGTTCCGGCATGAAGTCCGGCGCGTGCTGGGCATCCTGATGGCGCTCGGCGTGCTGGCGCTTGCGTTGACGGTGTTCCCGGGCCGCTACGTCCTGGAGCTCGTGTTCGCGCGGGGCAACCTGTCGGTCGCATCCGTCGATACGCTGTGGCACATCATGCTTGCGCTGGGCATGGTTTGGCTGTCGGGCCTCAGCGGACAGGTGCTATCCAGCAGTTTCTACGCGATGTCGGACACGAAAACGCCAACTCGCATCGGCGTGATCGGCTTCACGCTCGGGATCGGGCTCAAGATTGTTGGCCTGCTGCTCGGCGGCGTGATCGGCGTGGCCATCGGCTCCGGGGTGTACATGGTGTTCAACTCCGTGGCAATGTATTTCATATTGTTTCGCCGGCTCGACGGTTCAGCGAGCCTGTCGCGAGAAGGGCAACGATGAAGATTGCGGCGCTTACGAGCGGCCTGAACGTGCCATCGGCAAGATTCCGGGTGCGGCAATACATGCCGGCATTGCGGGAAGCCGGCCTGGAGGTGACCGACTACTGTCCGGCCGTGAGCCAGGGTGCACGGCTGCCCGGCAAGCTGGGACAGATCCGCACTCGCTATTTTCCGCCCTTGCTGATGGGTCAGATGCTGACGAACCTCGCGTGCCGGATACCGGGAATCTTGGGCAGCTACGCTTCCGACGTGACCTGGCTCGAGCGCAGCTTCATTCCGGGCCTGGATTCGCTGGCCGGGCTCGTCAAGCGGCCGCTGGTGCTCGATATCGACGACGCGATCTGGCTCTACAACCCAATGGGCAGCAGCGCGATCGGCCGCTTGGTGGGGAAGGCAAGCATGGTCCTGGCTGGCAACCGTTACCTTGCGGACTGGTGCTCGCAGTTCTGCGAAGATATTCGCATCGTGCCGACGGCGATCGATGCCGATCGCTTCGTGCCGCGCGCGCAGCCGAAGGCGGGCGACGCGCCGTTCATCGTGGGCTGGACCGGGACCTCCGGCAACTTCCGGTTCCTGGAGATGATCAAGCCCGCGCTTGTCTCTTTCTTCCAGGCCGAGCCTACTGCGCGCTTTCTGATCGTCGCGGACAGGCGGCCTGAACTGGCCGGTGTGCCGCAGGACCAGATCGATTTCGTACCGTGGAGCGCCGCGCGAGAACATGCGTTGGTGCAGGAGATGGACGTGGGCTTGATGCCGATCGACGACTCCGAGCTGTCTCGCGGCAAATGCAGTTTCAAGATGCTCCAGTACATGTCCGTGGGGCTGCCGGTCGTGGCCTCGCCGTACGGCATGAATGGCGAGGTGTTTGCGGCGGGCGATATCGGTTTTGCCGCGACGACCGAAGCACAATGGATCGATGCACTGCATCAGAGCAAACGCGATGCGGAGGGGCGCGCGCGTCAGGGCCGGAACGGTCGCGCCGTGATACTAGAGAAATTTTCGACGGAAGTCGTGGCGCGTGGCATTGCGGCATCCTTTCGCTCGCTTTGAATATGGGAGATAGCTGATGTGTGGAATTGCGGGGCTGCTGGCGGCACGCGATGTCGGTAGTGCGAAGGCGCATGTGGGGACCATGCTGCAGGCCCTGCACCATCGCGGCCCCGACGACAGCGGCATCTGGTCGGACGACGAAAGTGGCATGGTGCTCGGTCACCGCCGCCTGGCCATTCTCGACCTATCGCCCGCCGGCCATCAGCCGATGGCCTCGGCCGGTGGCCGCTATCACGTCGCCTATAACGGCGAGATCTACAATTTCGAAGCGCTGCGCGCGGAGATCGACGCAACGGGCCGGGGTCCGGCCTGGCGTGGGCACTCGGACACCGAGGTGCTGCTCGCCGCAATCGAGGTTTGGGGCATCGAGTCCACGCTCCGACGACTTGTCGGCATGTTCGCGATCGCGCTATGGGACCGCGCCGAACGCGTGCTGACGCTGGCGCGCGATCGCATGGGCGAGAAGCCGCTTTACTACGGCTTCGTCGACGAGACTTTCGTGTTTGCGTCCGAGCAGAAGCCGATCCGCGCGGCCTTCGGCGATCAATTGCAGATCGATCGCGAGGCGCTGGCCGAGTTTATGCGCTTCGGCTACATACCCGCACCGCAATCCATCTATAGCGGTATCTGGAAGCTGCCACCGGCGCACTTCGCCAAGATTGCGCCGCATCGCGGCCGCGAAATTAACGTTCGGTCGTACTGGCAGCTCGGCGACGATGAACAGATGGCGAAGCGCGCCGCGCTGGCCGAATGCGACGATGCGTACCTGATTGATCGTGTCGATGAGACGCTGCGCGAGTCGGTGCGATTGCAGATGGTCTCCGACGTGCCATTGGGCGCCTTTCTGTCCGGTGGCGTGGACTCGAGCACCGTGGTGGCGATGATGCAGGCCCAGAGCTCGCACCGCGTGCGGACGTTCACCATCGGCTTCGCCGAGGAGGGCTTTGATGAGGCGCCCTATGCGAAAGAGGTGGCGCGACATCTCGGCACGGACCACATGGAACTTTATGTTACAGCCGAGGACGCCGAGGCGGTCATTCCGGATCTGCCGCAGATCTACGACGAGCCGTTTGCGGACTCGTCGCAAATTCCGACAACGCTGGTGTCGCGACTCACGCGTCAGCACGTCACCGTGTCCCTGTCGGGCGATGGTGGTGACGAGCTGTTCTCAGGATATCCGAGGTATCCGATCACCGAAGCGCTGTGGCAGCGCGTGGGCAGCTATCCCGGCATGGTGCGCAAGCCCGCGGCGGCAGTGCTGGCAAGCGCGTCCGCGCGTGACTGGGACCGTCTGCTGCGCGTCATGCCGGGCGGGCTGCGCCAGCGCGTGAACGGCCGCCGTATTCATCGCGCGGCGCAGTTGATGACGGCCTCGAGCGTGGCAGAGATGTATGTGCGGCTGATGTCGCAGTGGCAGCCCGAGGACGGCGTCGTGCTCGGCGCGCGCACGCCCGAGAACTTTGCACCGAAATGGCGCGCGGAGCAGGATGCCGTGCTGGCGATGCGGCAATGGGACCTGAATCAGTACCTGCCCGACGACCTGCTTGTGAAGGTCGATCGCGCGACGATGAGCGCAAGCCTTGAGGCACGCGCACCGATGCTCGATCACCGGCTGGTGGAACTTGCCTTTGCCTTGCCGCGGCATGTGCTGCTGCGCGACGGCGTGGGCAAATGGGTGCTGCGGCGCGTCCTGGACCGCTATGTCCCGCGCGAACTAATCGACCGACCGAAGGCGGGGTTCTCGATTCCGCTCGCGCAATGGCTGCGGCGTCCGCTTCGCAGTTGGGCGGAGTCGTTGCTATCGCCGGCGCTGCTCGAGCAGCAGGGCCTGCTCGATGCGGTCAAGGTGCGGGAGATGTGGCGTCAGCACGTGTCCGGAGAATTCGACAGAAGCCTGTTCCTCTGGAACGTCCTCATGTTCCAGGCCTGGCTGGCGGCGCAAGGCAAACAACAATGAAGATCGTCATCAATGCATTGTCCGCGCGTCTCGGCGGTGGGCAGACCTACCTGAAGAATCTGCTTGCCTACCTCCCGGACAGCCCGGACCTGGAAATCGTGGTGTTTGCGCCGGCGTATCTCAAGCTGCCGGAGGACCGGCGCATCCGTCGCGACGAGACGGGCTGGCCGACCGAGAATCCGCTACTACGCACCGTGTGGGAAAAGCTGCTGTTGCCAGGTCTGCTGCGTCGCGAGAAGGCGGACGTCCTGTTCTGCCCCGGCGGCGTCGTGGCCACGCGCGTGCCACGCGATTGCAAGGTGGTGACGATGTTCCGCAACATGATTCCGTTTGATCCAGAGGTGCTGGCCCGGATGCCACCAGGCCTGCAGAAACTGCGGAATGTCATTCTCCGGCGCGTGATGCTGCGCAGCATGTCGAATGCGGACCTGACGATTTTCATTTCAGACTACGCACGCAAGATCATCGAGGGTCTGACGACCGTGCGCCATGCGGTGACGATCCCTCACGGCATCAATGAAGTCTTCCGTACGCATCACAAGTCGCTCGACCGACCGGAGTGGCTGCCGCATGAGGAATACATCCTCTACGTGTCGAAGTTCGACGTCTACAAGCATCACCGCGAGGTTGCGCTGGCCTACGCGTCCCTGCCGGCCGCGTTGCGTGCACGGTACAAGCTCGTTCTCGTCGGCGAAACGGAGGAGCAGCTGACCGGCGAAGTGATGAAGCTGATCGAGGAACGGCAACTGAAGGACGAGATCATTGTCGCGGGTCCACGCGCCTATGAGGATCTACCGGCCGCATACCGTAACGCGACCGTCAACCTGTTCGCTTCCTCTTGCGAGAACTGCCCGAACATCCTGTTGGAGGCGCTGGGCGCGGGACGTGCCGTGCTGTCGTCGAGCATTCCGCCGATGCCGGAATTCGGCGCGGACGGCGCAGGATATTTCGCGCCGACCGACCCCGGCAGCATTCGACAGGCGATGGAGAAGGTGCTCTTGGATGAGCACTATCGCAGCGATCTTGCCACCGCCTCGGCGCGGCGCAGCGAGACGTTCAACTGGCGGCTGACATCGACGCGCACGTGGCAGAGCATCGGTGCGCTGGTCTGACAACATGAATATTGCAATGAACAACGAACCTATGCGAATCCTGGTGCTCGGCGCCTCCGGTATGCTGGGCAATGCGGTGCTGCGCGAGTTCTCGCGGAGCACCGGCTTCGAGTCGTTTGGCACGGTGCGCTCGGGCGCGGCGGCCCGCCTGCTGCCGGGCGAACTGCAGCCGAGAGTGGTCGCCGGCGTGGATGTGGAGAACTTCGACAGCCTTGCCAAGGCGTTCGAAAGGGTGCGTCCGGACGTGGTGATCAATTGCGTGGGGCTGGTGAAGCAGCTTGCCGAGGCGGACGACGCACTGGCCGCGATTCCCATCAACAGCCTGCTGCCGCATCGCCTGGCGCGCCTCTGCGGCGTGGCGGGCGCGCGCTTCGTGCAAATGAGCACCGATTGCGTGTTCTCGGGGGCGAAGGGCATGTATCTGGAGGAGGATTTTTCCGATGCGAAGGACCTCTACGGACGTAGTAAGTATCTGGGGGAAGTCGATTATCCGAACGCCATCACGCTGCGCACGTCGATCATCGGGCACGAGCTCGATGGCGCGCGCAGCCTCGTGTGCTGGTTTCTGGCGCAGCCGGGGCCAGTGAAAGGTTTCCGCCGTGCTATCTTTTCGGGTTTGCCGACTGTGGAGATCGCGCGCCTGATTCGCGACCACGTCATTCCACACCCCGAGTTGCATGGCTTGTATCACGTATCGGCCGAGCCGATTAACAAGTTCGACCTGCTGGCGCTGGTGGCGCGGACTTATGGCAAGACCATCGAGATCCAGCCCGACGACCAGTTCGTGATCGATCGTTCGCTCGACTCGCGTCGTTTTCGTCAGGCGACGGGATACCAGCCCAAGCCATGGCCGGAACTCGTGCAATCCATGCACGCGTTTCGTTGAAGAATTAGCTGCCGGAACACGAAAATGTTCAAAGACAAAGTCCTGTTGATTACCGGTGGAACCGGTTCGTTTGGTAACGCCGTGCTGCGTCGATTTCTGGATTCGGATCTGCGCGAGATCCGCATCTTTAGCCGCGACGAGAAGAAGCAGGACGACATGCGCAAGCGTTATAACCACCCGAAGCTGAAGTTCTACATTGGAGACGTGCGCGACGCGCATGCCGTTTCGTCCGCGATGCGTGGTGTCGATTTCGTCTTCCATGCCGCGGCGCTCAAACAGGTGCCGTCCTGCGAGTTCTATCCAATGGAGGCGGTTCGCACCAACGTCCTCGGCACGGAGAACGTGCTGGACGCCGCGATCCGCGCAGGCGTCAAGCGCGTGGTCTGCCTGAGCACCGACAAGGCCGTCTATCCGATCAACGCCATGGGCATCAGCAAGGCGCTTATGGAGAAGGTGATGGTGGCGGCGAGCCGCAACCTTGAAGGCACGGGCACAGTGATCTGCGGCACGCGCTACGGGAACGTGATGGCGTCGCGCGGCTCGGTCATTCCGCTGTTCGTCGATCAGGTGCTCGCCGGCCGCGAGATCACCGTGACAGATCCGTCGATGACGCGCTTCATGATGACGCTGGCCGATGCGGTGGACCTGGTCCTCTACGCGTTCGAGCACGGCAACAACGGCGACATCTTCGTGCAAAAGGCGCCGGCGGCTACCGTCGATGTGCTGACGCAGGCGATCTTGGCGCTGATGGGTAAGCCCGAGCATCCGGTTCGTGTTATTGGCACGCGCCATGGCGAGAAACTTTACGAAGCGTTGTTGAGCCGCGAGGAGATTGCGTGCGCGGAGGACATGGGCGACTACTTCCGCGTGCCGCCCGACGGTCGAGATCTCAACTACAGCAAGTACTTCGAAGAGGGCGAAGCGCGTCTGACGCAAAGCACGCACGGCGAAGATTACAACTCTCACAACACCCTGCGGCTCGATGTGCAGGGCATGAAGGCCCTGCTGCTCAAGCTCGAGTTCATGCAGCGCATTGCGCGCGGCGAATACGCGGTAGCGGAGGAGTGACGCCATGAAGAAACTGAAGGTCATGACCGTCGTGGGCACGCGTCCCGAGATCATCCGCCTCTCGCGCGTGATGGCGAAGCTGGACCAGTACTGCGACCATGTGATGGTCCATACCGGCCAGAATTTCGACTACGAGCTGAACCAGATCTTCTTCGAGGACCTGGGCATCCGTAAGCCCGATCACTTCCTGAACGCGGCCGGCGGCGGCGCCGCCGAGACCATCGGCAATGTGATCATCGCGGTGGACAAGGTGCTCGAGGCCGCGCGGCCGGACGCGCTGCTCGTGCTCGGCGATACCAACAGCTGCATCGCCGTGATTCCCGCAAAGCGCCGCAAGGTTCCTATTTTTCATATGGAAGCAGGCAATCGCTGCTTCGATATGCGCGTGCCGGAGGAAATCAACCGTCGCATCGTCGATCACACCTCCGACGTGAACCTGACGTACAGCGCCATCGCACGCGAGTGCCTGCTGCGTGAGGGCTTGTCGCCCGACCTTGTGATCAAGACCGGCAGCCCGATGACCGAGGTGCTCGCGCACTACCGCGAGCGCATCGAGGCGTCGGACGTGCTGCCGCGCCTCGGCCTGACGGAAGGCAAATACTTCGCGGTCAGCGCGCATCGCGAGGAGAATGTCGACTCCGAGCCCAATTTCCGCAAGCTCGTGAGCTTGCTGAACACGGTCGCACAGACGTACGACATGCCGGTGATCGTGTCGACGCACCCGCGTACGCAGAAGCGCGTCGATGCTCTCGGCGCGAGCTTCGATCCGCGTGTCCAGTTGCTGAAGCCACTTAGTTTCAGCGATTACAACCGGTTGCAGCTGTCGGCCAAAGCAGTGCTGTCCGACAGCGGCACGATCAGCGAGGAATCTTCGATCCTGAACTTCCCGGCGCTGAATCTGCGCGAGGCGCAGGAGCGGCACGAGGCGCTGGAAGAGGGGACTGTCATGATGGTGGGCCAGGATATCGATCGCGTCATGCAGGGGCTGGCGATCCTCGAGGATCAGTCGCGCGGCACGGACCGCACGCTGCGCCTCGTCGCGGACTACAGCATGCCGAACGTGTCCGACAAAGTGCTTCGTATCATCCATAGCTACACGGACTACGTGAATCGCGTGGTATGGAAGAAATACTGAGCCGGCGACGATTGACTCCATGCGATTGCTGATCGTTACCCAGTACTTCTGGCCGGAAAACTTCCGCATCAATGACCTGGTCGCCGAACTGGTCCGACGCGGACATCAGGTCACGGTGCTGACGGGTGTCCCCAACTATCCGGACGGAGAAGTGTTTGCGCAGTATCGCAAGGACCCGGACAGCTTCTCCCGCTACGAGGGGGCCGAAATCGTGCGCGTGCCGATGCTGCCGCGCAAGACTGGCAGCTTCCGGCTGATGCTGAACTACCTGACCTTCGCCATCGGCGCATCCGTCGCAGGCCTGTGGAAGCTGCGTGGCGGGAAGTTCGATGCGGTATTCGCGTACGAACCGTCGCCGGTGACGGTCGGGATTCCCGCCGCCGTCATGCGCGCGGCCAAGCGCGCACCCATGGCGTTCTGGGTGCAGGACCTGTGGCCGGAGACACTCGAGGCCATCGGCGTCATACGTTCGCCGACGATCCTGCGCATGGTTGGTAAGCTGGTGTCCTGGATCTATGGCCGCTGCGATCTGATTCTCGCGCAGTCGCACAGCTTCATTCCGCAGATTCGCAAGTACGCGCCGGCGCGAGCACGCGTGGAGTACTTTCCGGGCTGGGCGGAGTCGCTCTTCGAGATGCGCGAAGCGGTGCCCGCGAGCGAGGTCCCTGTAAAGCCGGGGAGCTTCAATGTGATGTTTGCCGGCAATATCGGGGCGGCGCAGGATTTTCCCGCGATCCTCGCCGCAGCCAATGCGCTCAGGAACGAACCGCTTATCCGCTGGTTGATCGTCGGCGATGGACGCGTGGGCCCGTGGGTCTCCGAGGAGATCAAGCGCCTGGGGCTCGAAGACCGCGTGTTGATGCTCGGACGGCATCCGCTCGAGCGCATGCCGTCGTTTTTCCGGCATGCGCAGGCGTTGCTGGTGACCCTGAAAGACGAGCCGATTTTCTCGATGACGATTCCGAGCAAGCTGCAGTCGTATCTGGCGGCCGGCATTCCGGTCGTGGCGATGCTCAATGGCGAGGGCGCGACGGTCGTGCAGTCGTCGGGTTCGGGCCTTGCCTGTGCCGCTGGCGATCACGAGGGGCTTGCCAATGCCGTGTTGCGCTTGTCGCGCATGACGGATGAGGAGCGAGCGGTCATGGGTGCGCGCGGACTTGCCGTGACGGCGACTGAGTTCAACCGTGACGCGCTGATAGGCCGGCTCGAGGGATGGTTCGAACAATTGCGCGCGGCACGCGGTGTGGTGCGCCGATCGGGAGAGTCGGCATGATCCTCGTCACCGGGGCAACGGGATTTGTCGGCGGTGCGCTAGTGCGCCGCCTTGCGCGCGACGGCTTGCCTGTGCGCGCAGCGGTGCGTAGCGCTGGCGCGCACGTGCCTGGCGCGGTGGAGATCGCGCAGGTCGGCGATCTATCGGCAGACACGGAATGGCGTGACGCCTTACGTGGGGTGACTGCCGTGGTGCATGCGGCCGCGCGTGTGCACGTCATGGATGAAACGGCTCAGGATCCACTGGCGGAGTTTCGGCGCGCCAACGTCGCGGGGACGGTGAACCTCGCGCAGCAGGCCGCGGAGGCGGGTGCACGCCGTTTCGTATTCGTCAGCTCGATCAAGGTGAACGGTGAGGCCACGTCGCCCGGCACACCGTTTCGGGCCGACGACGCCCCGGCGCCGCTCGATCCGTACGGCGTCTCCAAGCTGGAGGCGGAGGTCGCGTTGCGCGAGCTGTCGTCGCAGACGGGCATGGCGGTCGTGATTGTGCGTCCGCCGCTGGTCTACGGGCCGGGCGTAAAGGCCAATTTCGCGGCGATGCTCCGCTGGGTCCGGCGCGGCGTACCCCTGCCGCTGGGTGCGATCTACAACGTGCGTAGCGTCGTGTCGGTGGAAAATCTCGCCGACCTGTTGGCAACATGCCTCGTACATCCCGCTGCGGCGGGGCAGACATTCCTGGTCTCCGACGGCGAAGATGTCTCCACGTCCGAGCTGTTGCGCCGGGTTGCCCGGGCAATGGGTAGGCCAGCGCGGCTGCTGCCGGTTCCGGCGCCGTTGCTGGAGGGCATTGCGGCGGCACTGGGTAAGCGTGACGTGGCGCGGCGGTTGTGTGGATCGCTGCATGTTGATATCGAGAAGACCCGGCGTATGCTGGGTTGGCGGCCGCCGTTGACGCTCGACGACGGCCTGAAGAAGGTGACGGAGGACACTGAGTCGTGAAGCGAACATTCGACCTGCTGCTCGCGCTGGTGGCGGCCCTTGTGCTGGCATTGCCCGTGCTCGTCGTCGCGCTGATGGTGCGGCTGACGTCGGCGGGGCCCGCCCTGTACTGGTCGGATCGCGTCGGGCGTGACAACAAGATCTTTCGCATGCCAAAATTTCGAAGCATGCGCGTGGGTACGCCCGCCGTCGCAACGCACCTGCTTGCAGATCCTCGCTCGCATCTCACGCCGATTGGATCCTTCCTCCGCAAGAGCAGCCTCGACGAGCTTCCGCAGCTGTGGAGTATCTTGGTGGGAGACATGAGCTTCGTCGGTCCCCGGCCTGCGCTGTTCAATCAGGCAGACCTGATTGCCTTGCGGACGGAGGAAGGCGTGCACAAACTGGTGCCAGGACTTACCGGCTGGGCGCAGGTGAACGGCCGCGACGAGCTACCGATTCCGGAGAAGGTCAAACTGGATGCTGAGTATCTGCATCGTCAGTCTCTGTGGCTAGATATCCGCATCCTCTGGATGACCTTCGTCAAGGTCGCGCGTAGAGACGGAGTATCGCACTGATGAAGCATTTGCTGATCGTAGGTGCCGGCGGTCATGGCCGTTCGGTGGCCGAGGCCGCCAGCCTCACGGGGGGCTTCGCGCTCGCGGGATTCGTCGATGACCGAGCGGAGGTCATGCTGGCCGCCGATGGATGGCCGCCGGTGCTCGGGCCGGCGAGCAGCCTGTCAGCGTATCGCGGCAAGGCCGATGCGGCCATTGTGGCTATCGGCAACAACAACGCACGCGAGGCACTGTGCCAGGCACTTGTCGATGCAGGATTCGAGCTGGTGACCATTGTGCATCCTCGCGCATTCGTATCGCCGTCCGCTACAGTCGGCGCCGGCAGTGCGATCATGGCCGGCGCCATTGTCGGTACGGAAGCCGTCCTCGGTACCGGTGCCATCGTCAACTGCGGCGCGGTGGTTGATCATCACTGCCGGGTCGAGGATTTCGGGCATCTGGGCGTCAATGCTGCGATGGCAGGTGGCTCCGTGCTCGGACGAGGCGCCTGGATGCAGGCGGGAGCAGTACTAGGGTACCGTGTTCAGGTAGCGGCAAGAGAGGTGCTGCGGCCCGGGCAGGCGATGTGCGCGAACTGAGATATTAAAGACACCCACAATGCGATTTCACAGAACAGCGGCGCCCTTGCTGGCACTTCCGCGCCCGGCCAAGCGCATGCTAGTCATGGCGCTGGATCTGTTGCTAGCGCTGGTCTCTGTCTGGGTTGCGTACTATCTCCGCATCGATCAGGTCGGGTTGCCGCAACTGCAGCAGGGCTACACCTATCTGCTAGCGCCGGTCCTTGCGTTTCCTATTTTTGCCCGCTTCGGTCTCTATCGGGCCATCTTCCGTTACACGGGCATGGCAGCCCTCGCGACCACCGCCAAGGCTGTCAGCATCTACGGCGCGCTGTTCTTTATCGCGCTCGTTCTTGTCAAATGGGATGGTGTGCCACGCAGTATCGGGCTGATCCAGCCGATGCTGTTTCTGCTGATGGTTGGCGCCAGCCGCGCGATGGCCCGCTTTTGGCTGGCCGGCGCCATCGGTAAGTCCCGCCAGGCGCGTGGAAGGCTGCTGATCTACGGTGCGGGCGAGGCGGGCGTGCAAACCGCCCTGGCGCTTGGCGCTGCCCGCGAGTTTGCATTACTGGGATTTGTCGATGACGACAAGTCGAAAGTTGGCCGCACGATCAACGGCATCGACGTGATAAGCCCCGACGATGTGCCGGATGCCGTCGAACGAATGGACGTGACCGACATTCTGCTCGCGGTACCGTCACTGGGCCGTGCGCGACGCAACGAGATCATCGCGCGGCTGCGTGGGCTGCCGGTGCACGTGCGCACGCTGCCCGGCATGGTGGATCTGGCGTCAGGCAAAGTCACGATACGTGACTTCCAGGAACTCGATATCGAAGATTTGCTCGGGCGCGGCGCGGTGATGCCCGACGAGACCCTGCTGGCGCGTAACCTCTACAACAAGACCGTGCTCGTCACGGGCGCGGGCGGCAGCATCGGGAGTGAACTCTGCCGGCAGATTCTGCTGCAGAAGCCGACGCGGCTAATTCTCGTGGATCATAACGAGTTCGGGCTGTACAGCATCCATCACGAGCTCGAAGGCCAGCGTGTCAAGCATCGGCTTTCGGTGGAGGTGGTGCCGCTCCTGGCGAGCGTGGCCAATTTAGAGCGGATGCGCGACATCTGCCGCCAGTACCAGCCAGCTACCGTGTACCACGCGGCCGCGTACAAGCACGTGCCGCTCGTCGAGTTCAACCCCGCAGAAGGTGTGCTGAACAACGTGTTCGGTACGCTGAACGTGGCGCGCGCTGCCATGGAGCACAAGGCCCACTGTTTCGTGCTGGTCTCGACTGACAAGGCTGTCCGTCCGACCAACGTGATGGGCGCATCCAAGCGCATGGCCGAACTCGTACTGCAGGCCTTTGCGGCGAGTGAGAACCTGAACTTTGCGCCGCTCGACGGAGGGGAGCAGGCAGGGCAAGCTCTGGTGCGCAATGACACGGTGTTCGCGATGGTGCGTTTCGGCAATGTGCTGGGCAGCAGCGGCAGTGTCGTGCCGCTGTTCCGCCGCCAGCTGTCCGAGGGAGGGCCGCTCACGGTCACCCATGCAGAAGTGACCCGTTACTTCATGACTATTCCCGAGGCTGCTCAGCTCGTGCTGCAAGCCAGCGCGATGGCGGAGGGCGGCGAGGTGTTCGTCCTGGACATGGGCCAACCCGTGAAGATCATGGATCTGGCCCGCCGCATGATACAGCTATCAGGGCTGACGATCCGCGACGAGCGCATGCCCGATGGAGACATCGAGATTCGCGTGACGGGACTGCGCCCCGGCGAGAAGCTTTACGAGGAATTGCTGATCGGCGACAACCCGGAGGAGACCGCACATGAGCTCATCATGAAGGCGCGCGAGGATCACGTGGCTTGGAGCGAGTTTGTGCCGGTGCTGACGCGGATGCGTCAGGCTGCCGAGCACAGCGACGAAGCGACAATCAAGGACATCCTCCGCCATTACGTGCAGGGCTACGATGCACAGGCAAGTGAAGGAACTTCGGCTGCGGCGCTGGTGTAGTGTGGCGCCGATGAAGGCGCGGGCTGCGACGAATGATGTCCGATGGAGCAGTGGCCCCACCGGGCATCGTTATCAGGCGGTGTAGCGTTCCCGGCGCGACATGCGCATGAAAACCACGAGAATTCCGCCTGCCATGCCAATGGCAAGGCCTGCGGCGACATATACTAGCCGGCTGGGCGAGCTGGGGCGCTCGGGAACATAGACTGCACCGATCATGCGCGTCGTGTAACTGCGCGCGGGATCCAGCGATTCTTGCAATTGTGTGGTGAGCCGCCGCAATGCGGTGATCTGCGCGCTCGCAAGCACCGCGATATTCGTCAGCAGAATGTCACGCGTACCAGCAGTAGAATCGCTCTTTTGCGATCCCTCCTGTAATCGGGCATGGCTGCTCGCGTAATCGCGCTCGGCGCCATTCAGCTTGTCCTGAGCCGTCGAAAAATCGGTCTTCAGCCTTCCAATCGCGGGCTCGAAGATTTTCTGGTGTTCCGCGGACAATAGTTTGAAAGAGGCCTGCAGTGCATTTTCTGCGGATTCCGGCGAAAAACCAGAAACCTGCAGATTAATGACGTCCGGACCACGACCCATTGCCGCACGGAAGGTATTGAACGCCAGTCGCGATTCCTTGCTTTCACCGCTCTCGGGCGCCGGCAGGCCAAGTGATTCGAGAATTCTCAGCCGCGTCGCTGGCAGATTGAATCGATCTACGACGGTGAGCGGATTCTCAAGCATACGACTGGTCAGAGTGGCACCCTCGCCCTCCGGTCTCGCAATCTGACCGATCTGAACGGCGACACTTGCGGTCCAGCGCGGCGACGATATATGGAATGCTCCGAGACCGATTGCACCGCCTAAAATTGCCCCCGCGGCAATTATGCCGAGGGACTTCGTATAACTTTTTCGGTTGTTTTTGAGAACATTTGGATCTGCGGATCGCATTGTGGGGTCATTGTCCTATCGTATGCGGGGCATTGTACCTTGGCCGCTGAGGCTGAAAGCAAACGCTAACAGAAATTTTCGATTTCTATTTCGGGGGTGGTGGGTTACCTTGCGTGCGCATCGCTGGGTAAAGAATGGCAACCTGCGTGCGCTAAAATTTGGCGGGTCGGGTTATTCTCGAAGCGGCGCGGAGCGCAGCAGATCGATCCAGTCCCCGATCACCGCGTCGATGCCATGGCGGCGCGCATCGTTACGCGCGTGGTCGCCAAGGGCGCCGCCAAGCGATGCATCCTCGATGAGCCGGCACAGGGCATTCGCCAGCGCGTGCGGATCGTCCACCGGCACCTGCAGACCGTTCACGCCATCGTGGATCAGTTCACGCGGGCCCGATTCGCAGTCCGTCGACACGATTGGCAAGCCGAACGCCATGGCTTCCAGCAGCACGAGGCCGAATCCCTCGTATCGCGAACTCAGACAGAAGATTGCGGCATTTCGGTAGTGCGCCTCGACGTCCGGGGTCGAGCCCGGCAGCGCAACGCGTTCCGCGAGGTTCATCGCGTCAATCGATCCTTCGAGGGCGGCGCGCTGTTCACCTTCTCCGACGATGGATAGCCGCCAGCCGGGATGCCGCGCCGCGACGTGCGCCCATGCGCGGATCAGAATATCGAAACCCTTTGCCGGTACGAGCCTGCCTATCGCCAGCACGGTTCTGCCCTCGCGCGGAGAAGGCTTGTCCGGGAATCCAAATGGCAGTGCATTGCCGATTACCATCACTGGGGCGCGCGGATGCAAGGCGCGCACCCATTGCTCGCGATCACGCTTGGTCAGGACGACGATCGCGGCGGCGCTCCACCCCGCTATCCACCGAGCCACCCGCCGCGCCGGCCGCCCCAGATCCTCGTCGAAATGACAGTGCTCCCATGCGATCCGACGGATGCCCAACCCTAGCGTCGCGGGTAGCGTGAACAGCGTCAGCATCGGATCCACCTCGACCAGCACATCGACCGCATGCGCGCGCACGAAGCGTCGGAGGCCCAGCACCGTTGCCAGATACGCGCGCTTGTATGAGGGGCGCTCTTTGAACAGCGCATGGTGGGTGACGGTTTCGTGCAACGGGAACACGCTGACGCTGTCATACAGGCTCAGCACACATACCGGATATCCGCGCTCGGCCAGCCCGTTGGCAATGACCGCCGTCATCCGTTCAGCCCCCGCGAACGCATTGAGCGTCCCGGTGAGGAAGCATATCGTCGGCCGCATCGTCACGGCGCTGCCACGTGCGTTGCCGGCCGGCAACGCCACCAGAGCACTACGCCCACGAACATCGCAACCGCATTGCCCAGGCCGTAGCCCGCGATCGCTCCCCAGCTGCCGTAGCGCGGCACTACTACGAGGTCGAACAGCAGTGTCACGACAAAGACCGCGAGCCATTTGATGGCGATCCAGTCGGGACGGCGCAGGTGCACCGCCAGCAGCGTGAGGCCAACGTCGGCGAACACGAGCGCCGAGACCAGGGCCGCGGCGCGTAGCAGCGCGATGGTCGGTGTGAACGCCTGGCCGTAGATCAGATGCACGATCCAGGGCGCAAGGGCCGCGATCACGGCGCCGCCGGCGAGGCCCACGGTAGCCAGCGCGAGCGCGACGCGCGCGGTGTTCGTACGGGCTTCAGCGAGATTGCCGCGGGCATAGATGTACACCGGCGCGAGGCCCGCGGCGAGTACGCTCGCGAGCACGGTGAAGTTGTCGAGGATCTGCATGCACGCGGCATACGCCCCGAACTCCGCGGCCGGTACCGACGGTTGCAGCACGAACTGATCCACGCGGCGCGCACCCACCATCAGGACGTAGCTGGCCCAGAACAACGCGCCGGTTGTCAGCAGTTCATGCAGGCACGAGCGTTGCCACGCGACGCTGAACAGGCCGCCGATGCGGTGCTCACGCTTGCGTATACGGAAATAGATCATCTGCATTGCCGCCACCACGACGGCTTCGATCGCGAACGCCAGGGCGTAACCGCTGACCTCACGCACGCCGTATAGGAACAGGACGCCGACCAGCGCGAACTTGGTGCCGAGCGCCGCGAGGTTGAACAGCACGCCGGGCCGATTGTGAGTGCGCGCCTGCATCCATGCGGAGACCACGCCGAACGGTTCGCGCAGCAAGATGGCGACGCCGAGCAGCAGTGCCGTGTGCCAGACCTCCGCGTCGGGCGATGTGATGCCCAGATACCCGCACATCAGCAGATAACCGGCGACGCCTCCCGCGAACCGAAGCACGAAGGCGTGCGCGAGCAGCGCGTGGTGCGTGGCTTCGGCGCGGGGGCCGGACGCTGCCACCAGGCGGGGCACCACGACCTCGGCGCCGCACACCAGCGCGAACGTTGCCGCGACCAGCACCATCGACTGGGCGTACTGAAAGTGTGCGAAACCCACCGGGCCCAGTGCCCGGGCGACCATCGCGACGACGACGATGCCGATACCGACCTGCAGGCCACGCTCGAACAGCATCCAACTGAGATTGGCCGCGACGCGCCGGTTCATGCGGCGTCCAGCCGGCTATCGCGGGCCGAGGCGCGCAGGGTGGCATAGCAGACGAGCCAGCGGTGCGCGATGGAGTCCAGCGCGCGGGTCGCGCGGACATGCGCGCGGCGCGCAGCCTGCGTGGGCGCATCGCCTCGGCCTTCCGCCAGCGTGGCGTCGATGGCCCTGGCAAGCGCTTCCGCGTCGCCGCGCGGCACGATGATGCCGAGTCCATCGACGATCTCCCGAACGCCCGGTGCGTCGGTGGACACGACCGGGCAACCGCTGGCCAGTGCTTCGGCGAGTACCAGCGGCGAGCCTTCGATGTGCGACGAGAGCGCAAACGCATCTGCGGCATCGAGCAGCGCGGGCACGTCGTGGCGAGGTCCGAGCAACCGCACGCGGCCGTCGAGCTGCAGCACGTGGATCTGCGCTGCCAGCGTATCGGCCAGCGGCCCGCCACCGGCGATCAGCAGCCTCGCGCGTTTGTCGCGGCTGCGCACGAACGCGGCGACGAGCACATGCTGGGCCTTGGCCGGCACGAGCCGGCCCACGTGCATCAGCAACGGCGCGCCGTCGTCGATGCCGAGGCTGGCGCGGGTGCGTGCGCGCCGTTCCGCGTCATGACGAAAGCGTGCGATATCGATGCCATTCGGCATGACGACGATGCGCGCGGCGGGCACCGCGCCGGCGGCGATCATGCCCGCGCGGCCGGCTTCGCTCACATGCGTGGTCAGCGCGCACCATCGGTCGGTCAGGCGGTAAGCGAGCATGCGTGCTCGGCCGCCCTCGCGATAGCTGTGCGCGGTGCAGACCAGCAGCGGGCAACGTGCGATGCGCGTGAGCAGCCGTGCAAACAGGTTGGCGTGCATCATGTGGGCGTGCATGACGTCGGGCCGCCATGCGCGGACGAATGTCCGGGCGCGCCACAGCGCAAGGGCGAGGCCGGCCGGGGTCTTGCGCATTCCGAGTTCGATTACATCGACGCCCGGGGGCACGTCGATCTCACACCCCGGCGACAGGCTGACGATGGCCACGGCATGGCCGAGGGCGCGGAACGCTCCGGCCAGTGCCACGACCTGATGTTCGGCGCCGCCGACCTTGAGACCGGTGACGACGAGCAGGATACGCATGCCCCGTTGTTCACCCATCATCGCGCCCCGTATCCCGTCAGCAGCGTGCGCACGGTTTTGACCGCGATGAGCAAGTCAAGCGCGAACGAACAGTGCTTGACGTAATAGAGGTCGTAGCTGAGCTTGGTGATCGTTTCCTCGTGGCTGCCCACGTAGCCCTGCTGCACCTGCGCCCACCCGGACAGACCGGGGCGCACGAGGTGCCGGTACGGGTAGTAGGCGATGGTCTCCGCGAACCTATCGACCATCGGCACCTGCTCGGGACGCGGGCCGATCAGACTCATGTCGGCGGTCAGCACATTCCAGAGCTGGGGCAGCTCGTCGAGGCGGTACTTGCGGATGACGCGGCCGACGCGCGTCACGCGCGGGTCGTGGCGCGCCGCGAATTGCGCAGGCACATCCTGCTGCACGGCCATGCTGCGGAACTTGAGCATGGTGAAGGTCGCGTCGAAGCGGCCCACGCGCGTCTGGCGGAACAATACCGGTCCCGGCGATTCGATACGGATCGCCAGTGCAGTCAGCAACGCGGCCGGCAGCGCGAACGGCGCGAGGCACAGCACCGCGGTGACGTCGAGTACGCGCTTGATAAAGCCATACAGGTAGTGTCGCGCGTAATCGTCGAGGAAGTTCTCGTCGATATGGGCGAGGCCCACACGGCCGGTCAGCATCTCGCCGACGCGTTCCACCGAATACATGCGCACGTGGCCCAGCTTGAAGCGCGCCAGCGCGCGCGTGCGTTCGGGGTCGGCCGTGGCGGTGCGGTCGAGCATCAGGCCGTCGCAGTGCGCAGCGTCTTCCAGCGAGCGGATCAGCACAAAGCGCATCGCGCTCGGTGCCGATGCGCCTGGCATGGACAGAATGCCCTCGAGCTGTGCGAGCGCGCGCGGATCGGTATAGCCGACGACCGGCACGTAGTTCTGCACGAAGCGCCGGTAGCCGAAGCCGCTCCAGGCAAGTGTGGTCAGGTAGCCGAGTAGCATCGCGCCACGCGAGAACTCGACATGGAACGCGGCAAAGCCGAGCAGCAGCAACGCGAACGGCAGCGTCCCGGCCACGCCGACGAGACTGTTGCCCTCGATGGAGGGCAGATGCAGGGAGCGGTGCAGCAGTACGAACGTGCACAGGTAGGGCAGGATCGACCAGGCCATCGTGCGTGTGAACACGTAGGTGGCGATGCCCGCGTGACGCAAGCCTTCTGCAAAGATCAGGTTCAGGCCGAACAGGAGCAGGCCGAGCATGGCCCAGCTCAGCATTCTGCTGGCGCGGCGTGCGGTTTCCGAGGTGGCGCTGCCGGAGACATCGCGCACGCGCGTGGGCACTTTTTCGAGGTGCACGTCAGGTACCCTCGCTGTCGGCTGCCGGAACGGCCGCTTCCATGCCCATTGCATCCTGATAGACACGCCAGGTCGCGTCGGCCATCCTGTCCAGACGGAAGTCACGTGCCCAACGCGCCCGCGCGCGCGCGCCCAGGGTGGCGCGAAGCTCTGGCGATGCGGCGAACGTACGCATTGCTGCGGCGAGGTACGATACGTCGTTGTTCGGCACCAGGCAGCCATCGCCGTTGTCGAGCTGCTCGCGGATGCCCGGCAGGTCGGAGGCGATCACCGGCAGACCCGCGCGCATCGCCTCCAGAATCGACAGCGGCAAACCTTCGTGCTCCGATACCAGCACAAACGCTTGCGCCGAGGAAAGCAGCGACGGAATATCCGCCACGTTTCCACAAAGCGTGACGTGGCGGCCCGAGGCCTCGCTTGCCACGAGCGTCTGCAACGCGGCCATGTCGGGGCCTTCACCCGCGATCACGAGCTCGCAGTCGGTAATGTTGGCCTCGACAAATGCGCGGATCAGCAGGTCCGGACGCTTGGGCGCCTTCAGTCGCGCCACCATCACGATGCGGCGCAATGGCGCGTCTGGGTTTGCGCGCAGCGGCGTGTCGGGAATGCCGTTCCGGATCACCTCGATATGCCGTGGAGGAATGGGTAATGATGCAGCAAGGGCGCGTTCGGCTTGGGCGACACATATCAGCCGGGTCGTCAGCGGGGCCAAGCACCACTCGGTCAGCCGCGCCGCCAGGCGTCGGACGATCGGTGCGGCAGGCTTGAATGCGAATCCGTGCACGGTGTATACCACTGGCACACGGAGGCACCAGCCCGCGAGCCTCCCCAGTGCGCTGGCTTTTGCGCTGTGGACGTGGATCAGGTCGGGGCGCGCGGCTTTGAGTGCGCGTAAGACCTCGCGGAATGCCGCGATGGCATTCAACGCTGACAGCGTGTTGTCGAGCCGTTTCAAGACCACTGCGTTCGCGCCCGCGGCATGTGCGGCGGCGAAGAGGGGGCCGTCGCCGCCGGCGAGCACCGTTGCCTCGGTCTTGCCCTGTAGCGCGCGGAGTAAGTCGCCCAGATGCGACTGCGCGCCACCGATCTCGGAGTTCGTGATCAGATAGGCAATCCGGGGGCGAATTGGAACGGAAGGAGTTATAGGCACGAAGGTTGTGAGGGAGATTCCGGTTGACTGGCTCCCGATTCCATTGTTCTCGCAAAGATCAGACGAAATCGGGTGGCCGGATGCATGGAACTCGGCGATTATAACTGCCGTCGTCGCCGCAATCCGGCAAAATGGCGCCTTTGGACAACCCCCCTTGCAGTGCCTGCCATGTGACTAATGCGCCGCACTCCCTAAGGACGATCTATGCAAATTGACCCCTCGATCTTCAAGGCCTACGACATTCGCGGTATCGTCGGCAAGACGCTGACGGTGGAAGTGGCCCGTCAGATCGGCCTCTCGTTCGGTTCGGCCGCGGTTGAACTCGGCGAGAAGTCCGTGGTCGTCGGCCGCGACGGCCGGCTGTCGGGCCCCGACCTGCTCGGTGGCCTCGTGGAGGGGCTGCGCGCGGCGGGCGTCGATGTGATCGACCTCGGCATGGTCGCGACCCCGATCGTCTACTTTGGCACCAATATCGAGATCGATGGCCGCCGCGCAACCTCCGGCATCATGGTGACCGGCAGCCACAACCCGCCCGACTACAACGGCTTCAAGATGGTGCTCGCCGGCAAGGCGATTTATGGCGAGCAGATCCAGGACCTGCGCCAGCGCATCGAGGTCGCCAATTTCGGCAAAGGTGGCGGCAGCTACAAGCTCGTCGACATCCGCCAGCAGTACCTCGACCGCATCGTCGGCGACGTCAAGCTGGCGCGTTCGCTGAAGATCGCGCTGGACGCTGGCAACGGCGTGGCCGGCGCGTTCGTGGGCGACTTGTTCCGCAGGCTCGGGTGCGAGGTCGTCGAGTTGTTTTGCGACGTCGATGGCAATTTCCCGAACCATCACCCGGACCCCGCGCACGTCGAAAACCTGCAGGACCTGATGAAGGCGCTGCGCGAAACCGATTGCGAACTTGGCCTCGCCTTTGATGGCGACGGTGACCGCCTCGGTGTGGTGACCAAGGATGGTCAGGTTATCTTCCCCGATCGCCAACTGATGCTGTTTGCCGAGGACATCCTCTCGCACAACCCCGGCGCGCAGGTGATCTACGACGTAAAGTGCACGGGCAAGCTGGCTCCGTGGATCCGCGAGCATGGCGGCGAACCCCTAATGTGGAAGACCGGCCATTCGTTGGTCAAGGCCAAGCTAAAGGAAACGGGCGCGCCTATCGCGGGCGAGATGAGCGGCCATGTGTTTTTCAAGGATCGCTGGTACGGCTTCGACGACGGCCTCTACACGGGTGCGCGGCTCCTGGAGATCCTGTCGCGCCATGCTGACCCTAGCGCCGTACTCAATGCGCTGCCGAACGCCAACAACACGCCGGAGCTGCAGCTCAAGTGCGCCGAGGGCGAGCCGTTCGCGCTGCTCGACAAGATTCGTGCGAACGCAAAGTTCGACGGTGCGCGCGAGGTCATCACGATCGACGGGGTGCGTGTGGAATATCCCGATGGCTTCGGCCTGGCCCGGCCGTCGAACACCACGCCAGTCGTGGTGATGCGCTTCGAGGCGGACAACGACGCGGCGCTCGCGCGTATCCAGGCCGAGTTCAAGCGGGTGATCCTGGCCGAGAAACCGGATGCGCAGCTCCCGTTCTGAACGGATGACGCAGCCGCTCGTGGCGCCGGCGAACGATCTGTCGCCGGCGGCATATCCACATGCCCTGCCGGCGAATGCCGCGCCCCGGCGCATCCTGATCGTCAAGGTATCGTCGCTCGGCGACGTGGTCCACAACATGCCGCTCGTACACGACCTGCGCGCGCGCTGGCCCGCGTGCGAAATCGACTGGGTCGTGGAAGAGGGCTACGTGGACCTCGTGCGCCTGCTGCCCGAGGTCTCGCACGTGATTCCGTTCGCGTTGCGGCGCTGGCGCAAGAGGTTCTACCGGCGCGACACGTGGCATGAACTCGGCGCGTTGCGCGATGCGATTCGCGCGCGGCCCTACGACGCCGTGCTCGAAACACAGGGGCTGCTGAAGACCGCCGTCGTGGCGCGGACCGCCGCGCGTGTGGCAGGCGCGCCCGTGATCGGGCTCGGCAATGCCACGCAGGGCTCGGGCTACGAACCTGCCGCGCGGCTGTTCTATACCGCCCCCATCCAGGTGCCGCGCCAGACCCATTCGGTCCGGCGCTCGCGCCTGCTCGGCGCCGCGCTGACGGCCGTGGCGCCGCCCGAGCCGCCGAAATTTTTTGGTGAGCGCGCGCGCGCGCTGCATGTCGATGATGCGCTGTGGGCCGATCTGCCCGCGCGCTATGCGGTCTGCTTTCATGCAACGGCCGGCGCGAAGAAGCGCTGGCCGGTCCCTCACTGGCATGCACTGGGCAACCGGCTCCAGGCGGAAGGGCTGACTGTTCTGTTGCCGTGGGGCAATGCCGCCGAACGCCGCGATGCGGAGGAGATTGCCGCAGGCATCCCGGGGGCGCGCGTGCTGCCGCGTTTCTCGGTAATGCAAGGTTTCGGCCTGATCAATCGCGCGGAGGTTGTGATTGGTGTCGATACCGGCCTCGTGCATATCTCGGCGGCGCTGTGCCGGCCGACGGTGGAAATCTATACGGCCACGTGGCGCTGGAAGACCGAGGGCTACTGGTCCGCACGCATTGCCAACGTGGGGGACGACGGCATGGTGCCGTCCGTCGAGGAAGTGCATGCCGCGGCAAGGCGCGTGCGGGGTGCGGAGGCCTGATGTTGCGGTGGGTTTATACGTTGTTGTGGATAGTCATTCTTCCGGTCGCATTGCTGCGCCTCGTCTGGCGCGCGCGCAAGGAGCCCGGCTACGTCTGTCACGTGGGCGAGCGCCTCGGCCGGTATGACGATATCCCTTCCAAGGGCCCGTGGCTCTGGGTCCACGCGGTATCGGTCGGCGAGACGCGCGCCGCGCAGCCGCTCGTGGAGGCGCTGTTGACAGCGCATCCGGATCATCGGGTGCTGCTGACTCATATGACGCCCACGGGCCGCCAGACCGGGCAGCAACTGTTTGGGACTAACGTACGCGTGCAGCAGTGCTACGTGCCGTACGACGTGCCTTGGCTCGTCCGGCGTTTCCTGCAGTATTTCCGCCCGGAGGCGGCGCTGCTGATGGAAACCGAGGTCTGGCCAAATCTCGTGCATGGCACACGCGAGGCCGGTGTACCGCTCTACCTTGTCAACGCCAGGCTCTCGCCGCGCAGCTATCGGCGGACGGCGCGTTTCGGCAGCGCGGCCACGGCGATCTACCAGAACTTCACCGAGGTCCTCGCGCAGACGCCAGGTGACGCGGAGCGCTATCGCGCGCTGGGCATCACGCGCGTGACGATCACCGGCAATCTCAAGTTCGACATGCAGCCGCCCGAGGCACTGCTGGCACGCGGCAAGGCCCTGCGCCACGCGGTGCGGGACACGTCGGGCAAGCAACGCACCGTGCTGGCGGCAGCGAGCACGCGCGAGGGCGAGGAAGCCATGCTGCTCGATGCATTCATCCGCTGGCCCGGTGAGCATCGTCCGCTGCTGCTGCTGGTGCCGCGCCATCCGCAACGCTTCGACGAAGTGGCGGCACTGGCTGCGCGGCTCGGCTTTACCGTACAGCGCCGCAGCACACTCGACGCCGACGCCGGGTGGCGCTCACCCATCACGGCCGACATCGTGCTGGGTGATTCCATGGGCGAGATGCCGATGTACTTTGCGGCGTCGGACATTGCTTTTATCGGCGGCAGCCTGATGCCGCTCGGCGGCCAGAACCTGATCGAGGCGTGCGCGTGCGGGACGCCGGTCCTGATCGGCCCGCATACGTTCAACTTCGCGCAGGCCACCGAAGATGCGATTGCCGCGGGGGCATGCGAGCGCGTGGACAACGCCGACGTGCTGATCACCACCGCCGCGCACATCCTTGCCGATGGCGCGGCGCTGGGCGAGATGCGCGCGAACGCGCTGGCCTTCGCGGGTATGCATCGCGGTGCGACCGCGCGAACGCTGTCCACTCTGGCTCCCGCACTGCGGTGACCGTAGGCGGGCATGCTGGCTAGTAAAGTGGAAACGTCCCATACAGATCCACCGCCATGGCGTACAAATGCCTGGCGGCATCGAACGTCCCCCGCTTGCCGATGACAGTCCCGTCGCTGCGATCGATGGCGCCGGTATTGCTGTAAAGCAGGCGTTTGTCCCCCGTGGGTAACGTTCTACCGGCGGAATACACAGCGTCCGCCAAGGCGCGCCGGCGTGCGAATGTCTGCGCGGGCGGTTGCCAGGTATCCTTCAACGGTCTTCCGAATTGCATGCGCGATCCCGCCGGAACCCTCCAACGGACCATCCGGTCAGCGTCAGCGCGGGCGCGCGGGCGACTTCGTGGAGGTACCAGATCCCATCGCGCGCGCCATCGCGTACTGGCATGGGTGTTGCGACCGGCAGTGGCGACCTGGGCCCCGGCGTCCGATTACAGCGCGCGCGCTGCCGCATCATGTAAATTCGCCATGTAAGTGACGCCACGCAGAGAACAAAGGAGCGGATTATGCACAAAGTTCAGCGCTTACCTGGGCTTGCGACCCTAGTCCCCGTTGCCGCCGTTGCCTTCCTCGCCGCATGCGCGACGACGACCAACCCCGATTCGCCCGCCGCCGGCGCGAGCCTTTCGCAAACGCATTCGGACGGTCCCGAGCGCTGGGAACTCGTGCGCTGGCAGCATGCCGACGGCGCGCCGCGCGAGCTGCCGCGCGCCGATAGCGGGCAGCCGGTCGTCTTCGAGTTCAATAGCGGCATCGATGCCTCGCAGGGCACCGTCAGCGGCAACAGCGGCTGCAATCGTTTCACGGGCAGCTACGGCAAGACGTCCACCGGCATCCGCTTCGACAAGATTGCCGGCACGCGCATGGCCTGTCCCGACGAACGCATGACATTCGAGACCGCGTTACTGCACACGATGCGGTCGCCGTTCACGACCGTCGCAACCCAGCCTTCGGCCACGCCGCAGGGGCGCCAGATCATCTGGAAAACCGCGGATGGCGATCTGCTGCAATTCGCCGAGCGCGAGGGCGTGGGCAGTCGTGGCGCGAAGATCGATGCCGCCTCCGGGACGGAAAAGATCGTCTACATCGATTCCCAGCGCGTTGAATGCACCGGCGTCGGCCGCATGCAGTGCTACCGCTGGCGCGAGTCCGCGGACGCGGCCTGGAAGCTCTGGTACGGCCCGATCGAAGGTCTCGACTTCGAGCCCGGCGTGGCCTACAAGCTGCGCGTGCGCGAATATCGCGTCCCGAATCCGCCGGCCGATGCCTCATCGATCCGGTGGCAACTGCTGAAGGTGGAAGAGCGACGGCGAGGGGGGTGAACGCCAATCGTTTACAATGTGGGGTCGACTTCGAGGACCCTGGCGGCGTGACATTGCCTGTGGGTTCGCGACCTCACATGCCTGCGTATGAATGCCAGCAAGAACCGGCTACCGACGATCGCCGACACCCTCATCTTCGCCTTTCCGATTCTGCTCCTGTGTGCGCCACGGGGAGCAGGCGTCTTTATGGCCGGCGTCGTCATCCTGTCTGTCGCGGGATGGCGGATGATGGGCGCCGCGTGGCGTGACCATGCGGCCTATCTGCGCCCGCTAGGACTGACCGTCTTCCTGTTCCTTGCCGTCTACCTCGCATCCAAGCTCTATCACCATACGCACTGGGACGTCCTCGACAACCCGTCGCGCGCGCTGCTGGCGATCGTGACATGCTGGGCTATGGCACGATGGACGCCCAATCCGGCATGGCTCTGGCGAGGTGTTTCCGTGGGCTTGCTGGGCGCACTCGCGATCGTCGCGTACCAGAAGTTCGGGCTGGGCTACGAACGCCCCTCTGCCTTCGTGCAGGCCATCGCCTTTGCCAACATGGTGACGGCGCTTGCGCTGGTCGGGTTCGCGCGGCCCGGGCAGGAACGGCGCACGCACATGGAGGCGTGGGGCAACGTCCTTTGCGCCATGCTGATTCTCGCGCTCAACGGTACGCGAGGCGCGTTCGTCGCACTGCTGGTGGTGCTGTTGCCGCTGCTGCTAGTGCGCCATCGCCAGTTCAGCTGGCGCATGCTAGGCATCGTGTCGGCATGCATCGCGGCGATCGTAACGGCGGCGGTGCTGGTGCCTGGCAATCCTGTCTCGCATCGCGTCGGTCAGGCCGTGGACGAGGTTCGGATGTACGAACAGGGTAACATCGAGACTTCCGTGGGTACCAGGTTAAAGATCTGGACCCTTGGGGTGCATTACTTCGTCCAGCATCCGTGGACGGGTGTCGGCGTTGGGCAGTTCGCCCGCATCCTGACGTCATCCGATTTTTGCCAGACTGCGACGTCAATGGCATGCGTCCTCCAACATGCACACAATGATGTGATCGAGGCATCGTCGACCATGGGCGTCCCGGGATTATTGGCGCTGCTGGGAATTTTCCTCGTGCCTGCCGCGCTGTTTGGGCGCGCGCTGGCAGCTTGCCGGCGCCAGGGTAACGCGCGTGGCGAGAGCCTGTGTTGGGCGGGACTGGGCACTGTGGGCGCTTCGCTGATCTGCGGTCTGACGCAGGTTACGACCGCGCATCAGGCCAATATGGTGTTCTATGCCGGGACGACAGGATTGCTGCTAGCGCTGGCCGCACACGAGGCCGTGGTAACGGACGCACGGAACACCGGTCATCGGGACCAGCCTTTGACGGACGAGGGGATCGCTTCTTCCAAGATATGACAACTCACAAAAACGGGAATCGTTGCGTTCGCCTCGACTTGTTCTTGACTATGGTGGTGCTCGCCGGCCTGATTGGCATGCTTGCGGCCCGGCACTATGGCTTTGCTGCCATGGTGGCTGCAATCGATCCACTTCCCGAACGGCTGCGCGACGGTACGTTTCCCATCTGGCACACTCATGCGCTCCGCGAGCATGGGTTTCTGGTCTTTTACAGTCTAGAGAGCTTTGACACCAAAACGGCTTACGCCAACCATGCCACGCTTTACTTGTGGTTCATGGATTTGCTCAACCATGTGGCGCAGCACGTGCCGGCGTTGAGCATGCGGCTAACGGCGGGCTGGCTGGCCATGACCGCGATGGTGCTGACCGTTGGCTTTGTGGCGCACCGCCGCCTCGAGAACTGGCATCGTGGCAAGATGCTGCTGCTTCTGTTGGGCTTCGTCTACCTGGCCACGTTGCCGACCTATTGGATCGCCTTGGGCAAATTCAACGTCGACAATGGTTTTATTTTTGTCATGCCTGCCCTGGTCATGCTCAGCCATTTCGCCAGCGAACGAGATTGGGGCGGTCGCGCATTCTGGTTCTGGGCGATCGTTACCGCGCTGATTATGCCGATGGCAGGCGCGTTGTTTGCGGTCGGTCTGTGCATGCAAATGGCGGGCCGCCGCCGGATGCCCAGATTCCGTACGCTCTTGGTGCCTCCCTTGCTGGCAGCGCTCTCGGTGGCAATTTACATGCAGCCCGTGCTTGTGCTCAAGTGGCTTGGCTTCGCGAGTGAGAACAGTTCCTGGGCGTTTCGGGCGGGGCTGGATGGCGACACGCGATTCTTTAGCAACGCCGTCAATTCCGTGTTGTTTCCCCAGTTCCGGCGTCCTTTCTACCTGATCCTGATTCCACTGGGGATCGTCGTCATGCAATGGCTGTCCGTCCGCCAGTACCGCATCGCCCAGCCGGTACCGGAGGAAACCACGCAATGGCCATTTGTGGTCAACCTCTTCACGTTCTACGCACTGACGTTGCTGTTCTGGCCACAAGCCGTGTCGATTCATCCGTATCTCTACGATGCGGTGCTCATTGGGCCACTGGTCGCTTGGAGTATCGTCAACATCGCCTCGAATCCTGTCTCGGAGCGCGCTTTCACGGTGTGGTGTTTCGCGCTGTCACTGTTGATCATGTTCAACCTCACTACGATCGCGCAAGCGTCACATGCCCCGTTCTATCCGAGGTGGGACATGACGAACGAGCGCGCGGGCTGAGGGGGCGCGCGGAATGAAACGCGTAGCAATTCTGCAGTCGAATTATATCCCTTGGAAGGGGTACTTCGAGATCATCGCGGCGGTCGATGAGTTCATCTTTTACGATGATATGCAGTTCACCAAGAACGATTGGAGAAATCGCAATCGCATCAAGACGCCGGCTGGAACGCCGTGGCTAAGTATTCCCGTCGGAGGGAATATCCACCGGCGGATTCGCGATGTGCAGCTACCCGCGACGAACTGGTCAGAGCAGCATTGGAAGACGTTGTCTCTGAACTATCGTGCAGCGGCCTGTTTCGACGATGTTGCACAGTGGCTAGAGCCGATCTACCTGGCGAACCAGTGCAGCGATCTGTCTTCGTTTAATCGGAAGCTGATCGAGTCCATCTGCAGGTATCTCCGAATCGAGACAACTCTTCGCAACTCCTGGGATTACATGCTCGTGGAAGGCAAGACGGAGCGGTTGGTCGATCTATGCAGGCAGGCCGGTGGCGACGTCTACGTTTCGGGGCCATCGGCCCGTGGCTATCTCGACGAGTCGGCGTTTCGGGCTGCTGGTATGGGCGTCGCGTGGATGCAGTACGGGCCTTATCCCGAATACCCTCAGCTTTGGGGACCATTCGTACATGAAGTGTCGATTCTCGACCTCCTGTTCAACTGCGGCAGGGAGGCCGCGCGCTATATGAAATCCGGCCAATCGTGAAACTCTCGATTGTTACCACTCTCTATGGATCTCGTGCGTACTTGCACGAGTTCCATGCGCGTGCAACGGCTGCTGCCCGCAAGTTTGCCGCAGACGACTACGAAATCGTGATCGTCAACGACGGATCGCCCGACGACAGTCTCGCGCTTGCAATCGGAATCGCAAGCGAGGACCCTCACGTCGTTGTCGTTGACCTATCGCGCAACTTCGGGCATCACAAGGCCATGATGACGGGCCTTGCTCATGCAGGCGGCGAGTATGTGTTTCTAATTGACAGCGACCTCGAAGAGTCGCCCGCCTGGCTCGAGGACTTTGGACAGGTACTGAACGAGCGGCATTGCGACGTGGTTTACGGTGTCCAAGAGCAGCGAAAGGGAGGCTGGTTCGAGCGTATTTCCGGGCGGTGGTTCTGGACGTTGTTCAATGCGGCGACTGACATGTCGTTGCCCGCGAACATCGTCACTGCGCGGGTGATGACACGCCGCTACGTCGACGCGCTATTGCAGCATCGTGAGCGCGAAGTCTTCATGGCGGGGCTTTGGCATATCACTGGCTTTGAGCAGATTGCCAAGACCGTGCACAAGCTGAGTAACGCCACATCGACCTATACGTTTCGCAGAAAGTTTTCGCTGTTCGTCAATTCGATCACGGCGTTCAGCAATACGCCTCTCGTGGGAATTTTTTATGTAGGGCTGGGAATCTCGATGCTAGCGCTTATCTACGTCGCATGGCTGCTTGTCCATTGGCTATTCTTCAATCGGCCGCCTTCCGGGTGGACTTCCGTTATGGCGTCGATCTGGCTGATCGGCGGCATGCTGATGTCTTGCGTGGGCATTTACCTGTCGAAGATTTTCTCCGAGGCTAAGCAGCGGCCCTATACGATCGTTCGGCAGATCTACAGGCGCCAACCATGATGCGACGCATCGTTTTCCTCTGTTCCGGTGGCGGCGGCAATCTGCGCTTCGTCGTGCAGGCGCTGAAGCGTGGCGTCCTCGGTGACGCCTCGGTACGGGGCGTCCTCACCGATCGCGAGTGCCTTGCCAACCGGTACGCGCGCGATCACGGGATTCCGACGGACGTGCTGGATTTCTCCGGCGATTCGCAGTCGCCGGTGATCGCCGCGCTGGACGCTCTGGCTCCGGATCTCGTTGTCACCAACGTGCACAAGATCCTCAGCGTCTCTGTCGTGACCGCGTATCGCGGACGACTAGTGAATCTTCACTACTCATTGTTACCAGCATATGGGGGAGTAATAGGTGCGCGGCCTGTCGAGATGGCATTGGCCGATGGCGCCCAGTTTTTGGGCGTCACCGCACATCACGTCGAGGTTGCGGTCGATGCGGGGCGGCCCATCGTGCAGGCCATCATGCCGACCGAGCCCGGGGACACCGCTGGCGAGTTGATGGACACCGTGTTCCGATGCGGCTGCCTGGCGCTATTACAGGCGATTGCCAGCGTGCTTAGACCAGCAAACGCCACTGGCGGCGTTCGTGACATTCAGGTGCATGGTCGTGACGTTCGATTCAACCCGCTGCTGTCGTTTGGCGTGTCTTCGTTCGATGAAGCATTTTGGCGGGATTTGGCGGCTTACCCCGCCGCCCCGATATAATGTCGGCCTCACAGTGTGCGCCGACCTACCAGCGGCAGAGATCGTCTGATGGCTCAGGTTACCACCGGAATACGTGCGGTATTGTCACATCCGGCCGTCTATTCGGCATTCCAGCAATTCATGGGTGCAACCCGGGATCGCGAGCTGTATGTCGAAGACTATCTTCAGCCGCTGGACGGCATGCGCATCCTCGATATCGGTTGTGGACCGGCAGATATCCTCGCACATCTTCCCGATGTGTCGTACTACGGTTTTGACATCAGCGAGCGGTACATCGAGATGGCGCGATCCCGTTTCGCTGGCAGGAATGCGAAGTTCCATTGCAAGCTGATGACGCCCGCCGATCTTGCGGGATTGCCGCATTTTGATCGTGTCATCGCCATTGGGCTGTTGCACCACCTGGACGATGCATCTGCGCTGGAGTTGATGCGCATGGTTTCCGCACGACTGGCACCTGGTGGCCGCATGGTAACGCTGGACCCGTGCCTGACTGGCGATCAGAATCCAGTGGCCCGCTGGCTGGTGAAGAGTGACCGTGGGCAGAACGTGCGCACGCGCGAAGGTTACGAATTCATTGCCCGTGCCGCGTTCGGTTGCGTTACCGCGACGGTACGCCACAAGATCTGGATTCCCTACACTCATTGTCACGTCGTTTGCGAGAACGGCGGCGGGACCGAGTATGCCGGCAAGGCGGCACAATAATAGCCATGAAGAACGACGACAAGCGTGATGACATCGAGTTCAACCGTCCCTACATGACAGGGAAGGAGCTCGAGTATATCGCTGAAGCGAACGAAGGCCATCGTCTTGCCGGTGATGGCCCGTTTACCAAGCGCTGCCATGAATGGCTGGAGAATCATACGAAGACGCAAAAGGCGCTTCTGACACACTCGTGTACGGCGGCCCTCGAGATGGCAGCGTTATTGCTAGATATCACGCCGGGGGACGAAATCATCATGCCATCGTACACATTCGTGTCGACAGCGAATGCCTTCGTGCTGCGGGGTGGTGTCCCGGTGTTCGTCGATATCCGCGAGGACACGCTCAATCTCAATGAGACGCTGATCGAGCAGGCGATCACGCCTCGCACGCGGGCGATCGTGCCGGTGCACTATGCCGGTGTGGCATGCGAGATGGATGCCATCATGGAAACGGCGGACAATTATGGGCTTGCCGTGGTCGAGGATGCCGCGCAGGGACTAGAGTCGACATATCGTGGCCGCAAGCTGGGCAGCATTGGTTCGTTCGGTGCGTTGAGTTTCCACGAGACGAAGAATGTCATCTCGGGCGAAGGCGGGGCCTTGCTTGTGAACGACCCCGTGCATGTAGCTCGCGCGGAGATCATTCGCGAGAAGGGCACGGATCGCAGTCAGTACTTCCGTGGTCAGGTCGACAAATACACTTGGCAAGAGGTGGGTTCTTCATTCCTGCCAGGCGAACTGATTGCGGCCTTTCTGTGGGCGCAGTTCGAGCGTTCGAAGCAGATCCTCCAGGCGCGACTTGCGACCTGGCGCCGCTATCACGAGTTGCTGGCACCGCTCGAGGCCGAAGGCCTGATGCGCCGGCCGTTCATTCCGGAACACTGTGGCCATAACGCACACATGTACTACGTGCTGCTGGCACCGGGGATCGATCGCCAGGCTGTGCTGGCCGCGCTCAGGGCGGGCGGTGTCCAATCAGTATTTCATTATGTTCCGCTACATTCTTCGCCGGGAGGACGGCGCTATGGCCGTGCGCACGGACCGCTCGAGACCACGGACCGTCAAGCGGAACGGCTGATTCGTTTGCCGCTGTGGGTCGGTCTAAAGCCGACGCAGCAGGAGCGGATCGTCGATATGCTGGCTGCTGCTTGCCAATCGCAACGCCGCGCATGACCTCGTACCTCCTGATTCTTCCGGTCGCCGTGCTGGTAGCGTATAGCCAACTGATGGTGAAATGGCGAGCGGCGTCGATATCGATGCCTGCAAGTCTCTCCGGCAAGATAGCGATAATGCTTTCGGACCCACTGATTCTCTCGGCGTATCTCGCTGCGCTGGGGGCCTCGGTGGCGTGGCTCTTCGTTGTGACAAAGCTGCCGCTCACCATCGCTTTTCCGGTCTACATCGGTGTGACGTTTGTCATGGTGATCGCCGGCGGGCATTTGTTGCTCGGTGAGTCGTTGGCGCTCCCCAAGGTTCTTGCTGCAGGGTTGATTCTTGCAGGGATCGTGATCGGTACCTCTTCCCAGATATGAGCAACTCGCGGACACCTCAGGACATGGAAGTCTGGCTGAATGCCGTGGGTGCGCGCATCAAGCGCGATGCCCCGGATCTGCTTCCTATGTTTGACGTGTACGCTGGTGAAGCACGCTTTGGCCGCAACTTCATTGCCGAAGATCTTGCCCGACTGCCGCCCAACGCCGCGGTACTGGAGACGGGTGCGGGCGCCTATCTCCTCAGTTGCCAGCTCGTGCGCGAAGGATTTGACGTCACGGCGATTGAGCCCGTCGGCGAGGGTTTTTCGCATTTTCGGCGCATGCAGTCCCTCGTCACTGCCCTGGCTACCGAAATGCAATGCATGCCGGGCGTAGTGGCACGTCCGGCCGAGGCATTCGACGAGCGCGACTGCTACGATTTCGCATTCTCGATCAATGTGATGGAGCATGTGCGCGATGTCGGTGCAGTCATCGAGCGAGTGACTCGCGGGCTGCGTGTGGGGGCGTGCTACCACTTCACATGCCCCAACTATCTATTTCCTTACGAGCCGCATTTCAATATGCCGACGCTCCTCGGCAAACGCCTTACGGAGCGATGGATGGGCAGCAGAATCTTTAGCTATGCCCACCTTGAAGATCCGAGAGGGACCTGGGATTCGCTGAACTGGATCACGGTGGGACAGATAAAGCGCGTATTGCGCAGTCGCCCCGAGCTAAGTGTCCGCTTCGATCGTCGTCTGCTCACCCGAGCACTGGAACGTGTGGCACACGATGCAGAGTACGCTGCGCGGCGGCCAGCCATGCTGCGGCGTTGCATTGGGGCGCTGGTCCGCACGCGCTTGCACATGTTGCCCGCCATGTTGCCCGCAGCTGTGCTTCCGATCATCGACTGCCGGATCGACAAGCGTTTCGGATCAGCGACCCGTGAAGAGATGGTATGTGCCTGAGCCCACGCGGTAGATAGTGAAGCCTTCCGTCGCGCGCACGCGTTCAGCGCCGTCGGCGTTCACTTTCTGGCCTTCCCGTACGGGGACCCAAACCTCTGCCGTCGTATTCACGGGAATGGACACGTGGATATCGAACAGACCATTCTCGACCTTCCACCGCGATTCGATGGGCCCATACGGCGATTCGTATCTGCCTTCGGCCTTGGAAACGGACTCGCTGGGAAGCGGACGAATGACGATACTGCGGAATCCGGGCGTATCCAATCGAATCCCGGCGATGTTCTGGTACATCCACTGCCCCACTGCACCGAACGCATAATGGTTGAACGAGTTCATGTTCGGATCGAGGAAAGTGCCGTCGGGCCGGATCGAGTCCCAGTGTTCCCACATCGTCGTGGCGCCATGCTCGATCTGGTAGCCCCACGACGGGTACGAGGTCTGCAGCAGAACCCGATAGGCGGCTTCGGCATGCCCGTTGGCCGATAGCGCTTCCAGTACACGAGGCGTACCAAGGAAGCCCGTTGAGAGATGCCAGTCGCGCTGGCGAATGCGCTCCACCAGCCGGTTCGCCGCGGCTTTGCGCGCTTCGGCCGGTATCAGGTCCATGGTCAGCGCCAGCACGTAGGCGGTCTGCGTATCGCCCCTTAAGCGTCCATCCGCCTCCACGAAGGCCCGTTGGAACGCATTCCGCGCGCGCTCGAACACGGCGTCGTAGGGCTTGGCGTCCTTGCCGAGCACGGCAGCAGCCTTAGCCACGATGGCTGCGCTGTTGGCAAAGTATGCCGTGGCAACCAGATCCTTGGGCGTATCGTCGTCGAGGTTCAGCCAGTCGCCGTAGCCTGTGGCGGGGCGCAGGCCGTTGGTGCTGTTCTTGTCGAGGAATGCGAGCCAGCGCGTCATCGCGTCGAAGTTTTCGGCCAGCACGCGGCGGTCCCCATATTGCTCGAAGACCGTCCACGGCACGATGACGCCGGCATCACCCCAGCCTGGCGCAGCCTTGTCCACCGCCATGGTGTCACCAATCGGCGCGATTGCGGCGTACTCACCGTCCGCCGATTGAGTGTCCCGCAGGTCGACTAGCCATTTGTCGAGGAACGTCGCGAGCGCCATGTTGTATACGGCGGTGCCTGCGAATGCGGCGATGTCGCCTGTCCAGCCAAGCCGTTCGTCGCGCGCGGGCGTATCCATGGGCACCGACAGGAAGTTGCCGCGCTGACCCCAAGTGATGTTGCGCTGCAGGCGATCGAGCATGGTCACGCCCGTCGAAAATCGAAGCGTCATCGGCGCGTCGGTATGCATGACGCGCCCGACAATCTCGGGCTGGGTGCTGGCGCCACTGATCTCCACATACCGGAAGCCGTGGAATGTAAACGTGGGCGCGTACGTTTCCTCGCCTCCTCCTTTCATGGTGTACGTATCGATGGCCTTTGCCGAGCGCAAGTTGGCCGTGTAGAGCGCGCCGTCGCGATCGAGCACTTCGGCATGGCGGATCGTGAGGACCTGCCCGGCGCGCCCCGTCGCGCGTAGCCGGATTGTGCCGACCATATTCTGTCCCATGTCATAGACGTAGGCGCCCGATATGGTCCTGCGGACCGCAATTGGCGTCAGATCTTGCACTGCGCGGACGGGCGGGTCCACCTGTGCCACCATCTTCGCGCGGACGTTCTGCTTGATGCGGACCGGCTGCCAGCCGGCATCGTCGAAGTCTGATCGATCCCACCCGTCATGATCCTCGCGCGCGTCGTACGACTCGCCCATGACGAGGTCGGCCTGGATGAAGGGGCCGACATGGCTCTTCCAGTTCTGGTCGGTAACGATGGTGTCGCACGTGCCGTCCTCGTAGGCGATCTCGAGCTGGAGTCGCGCGGCCGGCATCAGCCCGTACTGGCCAATGCCGTATGCGCCAACGTGTCCAGCATACCAGCCGGGTGCAAGCTGCACCGCGAGGGTGTTCTTGCCCGCCTGCAGTAGCGCCGTGACGTCATACGTCTGATATTGCACGCGCCGCTTGTAATCGGTCCAGCCGGGCGCGAACAGCGCGTCGCCCACGGGCTTGCCGTTGATACGTGCCGTGTAGAGGCCGAGTGCCGAGGCATAGAGGCGCGCCGAGCGCACGGCCTTCGGTGCCGTGAACGTCTGGCGGAGCCGCGGGTTGAAATCTCGGGTGGTAGCCGGCACCGCGCCGTCCAGACGCAGCTTGCGGAAACCCGCGATCGGCTTCCGGTTCGCATAGGCGGTGCCAAAATCGTAGTCGTGCCCTTTCGATGTCCACCAGCCTACCTTGCCGCTGACATCGGACGCTTCGAGGTAATACCGGCCGGGTGCAAGCGGGCTGGAAGCCGTAAGCGTCAGCCAGTCCCCGTCGCGTATGTTGACGTAGCGCCGGGTGGCGACGGAGGCGCCTTCGGGGCCTTCGCGATACAGTGTGAGCGTGAGGGACGAATCCGCGGTCTGGAACGTGGGCACTAGAATCGACACCGACTTGACCGGAGTGATCACCGTGAAAGCTTGTCCCTGTGTGTCACCTGCCTTCAGCTCGGACGGATCGTCCGGTCGGCCGTATGCCGGCGGTAGTGGCAGTGGCTGGTCGTGACCGATCCATTGTGCCTTCCAGTCGGCGTCCGACAACAGGCCCATCTCCCACCAGCCTGCATCGCTCCACGCGGTGGGGCGATCCTTTGCATCCCAAACGCGCACGGACCAGTAGTACCGTGCGCGCGACTGGAGCGACGGTCCTCCGTAGGTGACCAGCGCGGACTCGCCGGAGGCGATCTTGCCGCTCTGCCAGACGTCCGGGGTATCGAGCTTTGCGGGCGAAGTGGCTACCCGGATTTCGTAGGCCGATTGAGACTGCCCACGACTAGCCGATTCGAGCTTCCAGCCGAGCCGCGGCTTTGCGGCATCGATGCCGAGGGGGTTGACGGCGTACTCGGTGGAGAGTTGCGTAATGCGGATATCGCTGCGATCGGGTGTGCGTAGGGCACGCCAAGCAGCAAACGCCGCGACGAGCAGTGCAGCAACGAGCGCGGCAACAAGTACCGGGACGACAAGTGGTCTTGCAATCTTCATCGAGATCAATCTAAGGCTTTCAGTATAAGGGGCTGCGGGTCCCCCGCGACGCCGCTCGCTAGCGTACGATGGGCGCGCTGTTCGGGCCAGCGCTCGGCGGCGTAACGCGCGGCGTGCCCGGCGCGTTGTTCCGGGGGCCGAGGTTGTTCAGCCGCTTCCAATCGGGCAGTTCGTACATGGCGCCCGTGTGCTCGGTCAGCAGCGTGTTGATCTGCACCACGTCGTCTTCCGAGAGCACGCCCGTGCTCGCCTTCAACCGCAGACCGTTCATGATCGTGTCATAGCGCGCCTTCGACAGGTCGCGCCGTGTCTGGAACAGCTGCGCCTCGGCGTTCAGCACATCGATATTGATGCGCACGCCGACTTCATAGCCAAGCTGGTTGGACTCCACCGCGCTCAGCGCCGAGCGCTCGGCGGCTTCGAGCGCCTTGACCTGCGCGAGTCCGTTGTACACACCCGAATAGGTCTGGCGCGCGTTCTGCGCGGCGGTGCGGCGCGCAAACTCGAGGTCTGCCGCGGCCCGGTCGGCGAGTGCCAGCGTCTCGCGGACGCGCGACTGGATCGCGCCGCCGGCGAAGATCGGGATAGTCAGCTGGACCCCAACCTGCGAGCTGTTGTAGCGGGCGGCCTGGTTGACGATCTGCGTCTGCGTGCCCGTGGCGTTGGTATAGCCGTACGACGCGACCAGATCGACCGAGGGCAGGTGGCCGCCGCGCGCCTTGCTCGTTTCGCGCTCCGCGGTCTCGAGATTGTAGTTGGCCAGGCTGACCTGCGGGTTGCTCTGCTCGGCCTGCGACGCCCACGCGTTGACGTCGGCCGGCACGGGTCCCGGAATCTGCGCCTGTGGGCGCAGGCCCAGCAATTCATCGACGGGCTTGCCCGTGATCTGCTGCAACGTGGCGCGGCTGACCTCGAGCGCGCTCTGCGCGGCGATTTCGGTGGAGGTGGCCAGATCGTAGCGGGCCTGCGCGTCGTTGGCGTCGGTGATCGTTGAGGTCCCGACCTCGAAATTCCGCTTGGCCTGCTCAAGCTGCTCGCCGATGGCCTTCTTTTGCGCTTGCGCCAGATACAGGTTGTCCTGCGCGGCCAGCACGTCGAAGTAGGCCTGCGACGCGCGCGTGATGAGGTCGAGCTGCGCCTGCAGGAACGACACCTCGCCCGCGAGCGAGGCCAGTTCGCCCTGCTTGTACGTTTCCCACCGGTCCCAGCGGAACAGAGGCTGGGTCAGCTGCAGCGCCCAGAGGCTGTTGTTGATGAAACGGTCTGCCTCCACTGGGGCATGCTGGTCGACCTTGGACCGCGTGGAGCCGGCCGAGCCCGCCACATTGGGCAGCAGTCCGGCTCGCGCCTGAGGCAGCCGCTCTCGCGTCGCCAGCAGTTGCGCGCGGGCGCTCGCAAACTGCGCATCGTTGGACTGCGCATCGCGAAAGACCTGCAGCAGATCCGCGGCGGACGACACGGGTACCTGCAACAGCACCAGCCACGCGAAGAGTGCCAGTGACTTTGGCGCGAGACTCATGACTTCTCCTGCTTGCCGCGCTGGGCGCGGTCAATTATCGGGTGCTGCGGTGTAACGACGGATGAAGCGGGCGGATGATGCGGAGATGAGGCCACGGACATGCCGGGGCCTCGAGGGACTGCTGGATCCGCGCCCCCGGGTAGCGAACCCTTACTGCGAAGAAGTTTGGATCAATACTGCGGCACCGAGGGATCGACCTCGGTGGACCAGGCGTGGATGCCGCCGGTCAGATTGTACAAGTGCGCATAGCCCTGGCGCTCCAGGAAGCTCGCCACCTGCATGCTGCGCGCACCGTGATGGCAGATGCAGACGATTTCGGTTTCATCGTCGAGCTCGCCCATGCGGGCCGGAATCTGCCCCATGGGGATATGCGTGATGCCGGGCATGGCGGCGATGCGCACCTCGGGGTCCTCGCGGACGTCGAGCAGCACGGGCTTCTTGCGATCCGGCGTGGCCAGCCACTGCGCCAGTTCGGTTGCGGAGATCACCTGCATGCGAACGCTCCTCAGAACTTGAAACGCGACGTCTGGGCGGCGCCCTGGAGCGGCTTCACGACCGTCTCGAACAGGTTGACCACCTGGTATTCAGTTTCCGACACGCGCGTGATGATGCGAGCTTCCATCACCGGCACGTCGCCGACGATGGCGGCAATGCGGCCACCGACCTTCACCTGCGACAGGATCGACTGCGGCAATTCCGGCACCGAAGCCGAGATGCAGATCACGTCGTACGGGGCCGAAGCGGCCCAGCCTTCGGCGCCGTTGCCTTCGACCACCTCGGCATTGCCGACACCGGCCGCTGTCAGGTTCTTTCGGGCCATTGCGACCAACTCGGGCTCAATTTCAACGCTCAGCACGTGGCGTGCGCGGTTGGCAAGCAGAGCGGCCATGTAGCCGGACCCAGCACCGATCTCGAGCACGTTCTCGTGCTTGCGTACGGCCAGGTCCTGCAACAGGCGCGCTTCCACGCGCGGGGGCAGCATGTTCTGGCCCGCCGGCAGCGGAATCTCCATGTCGACGAATGCGAGCGCGGCGTAGGCCGCGGGCACGAACTGCTCCCGTTTGACCACGGCGAGCAGGTCCAGGATTTCCTGGTCCAGCACGTCCCACGGGCGGATTTGCTGTTCGATCATGTTGAAACGGGCTTTTTCGAGATCCATCTTGCGTGTCCTTGCGCCTACCATTGTTACCATTCTGCTTCCCGGCCGAGCGGCGTCATGGGCCGGAAAGAGCATGAAAGCCCGCCATTTTACCGCCGCAGCGCGGCACGGGCCTGCGAAAGATTGATCATGTGGCATCCGTGCCCGCCGGGGAGACTGTTACAGACACTTGCTTCTCCGCCAGCAGTTCGTCGCGGATATGCTCCCAGATGAACGGCCCCGTGGCAGGCGGCAGCGGCGCATCGCGCGCGGCGCCCGTCGTTACGCCGAACAGCAGTATCTGTAACAGCTGATCGACGAAGGCATTCGGGTTGATCGGCTCGCACGACACGTTGCTAAACGCGCGCTGCCAGATCATCAGATATACCAGCGGGGCGCAGAACAGCGTGGTGCAGGGGTTGGGCGGCAGCGCCCGGAACTCGCCGCGCGCCGCACCCCGCTCCAGCACGCGCGCGAACAGCCGCTCGCCGGGTTCGATCACTTCGTTCTGATAGAACTGCGCGATATCAGGGAAATTGCCGGACTCGGCCATGATCAGCTTGGTCAGCCCGGCCACCGGCGTGGCCCCGATCAGGCCCCACCAGCCCAGCAGCAGCTCGCGCAGCAACTCCGGCGTGGAGCCCTCGTAGCTGTCCACGAGGTCGATGCCCTTCATGAGCGCGGGAAGCATGTTCTCGCGCACGACGGTCTTGAATAGCTCTTCCTTGTTCGCGAAGTACAGGTAGACGGTGCCCTTGGACACGCCGGCCGCGGCGGCCACGTCCTCGAGCCGTGTTGCGGCGAAACCACGCTCGACGAACAGATCCAGTGCCGCGGCCACGAGTTCCTGAGGCCGCGCCGCTTTGCGCCGCGTCCAGCGGCGGGTGTCGATTGTCGATTCGTTCGAGGGGGGGCTCGAATTCCGGCAGGGAGAACGTGCAGGCACGGCTGAATCTTGCTATTAAATAACTTATGGGTCAGTAATGTAGGCCAGCGGTCCGGGACGGTCAAGCAGCGGCCGGGTGCAGTACACGCACTCAGGCACAATAACGCCTTCGTCCGCCCCCGCTGAACCCCTTGTCATGGGTTGCCAGTCTCAACTGTCCTGCCGCGATGGCTGCGGCGCCTGCTGTATCGCGCCGTCCATCGCGTCGCCGCTACCTGGCATGCCCGACGGCAAGCCGGCCGGTGTGCCCTGCGCGCAACTGCTGCCCGACTCTCGCTGCGCGGTATTCGGACAGCCCGAGCGTCCCGCGTTCTGCGGCGGCCTGCGGCCATCGGCGGAGATGTGCGGGGATTCGCGGGAATCCGCGCTGCAATGGCTGACGTGGCTCGAAATCCTGACCGCGCCGGACCGCAGTCCATCCGACCCACACTGATGGAGCATTCCTGATGATCGTAACGTCCCGCCGGCGCTGGCTTGCCGCTGCCGGCATCGCCACCGCGGTGGCGGCCGCTAGCTGGCTCGCCGCCTGCGCCGGAATCGGCAACGAATATACCTTCTCCCAGTCGCAGCTTCAGTCGGCGCTCGAACGGAAGTTTCCGTTTAGCAAGCGTTATATGGAGCTGTTCGACGTCCAGTTGACCAATCCTCAGCTCGTGCTCGATGCCGCGAGGAATCGCGTGAACGTGCAGTTCGATGCGAAGGTCGATAACCGGTTGTTCTTCCGTCAGCCGCTCAACGGCCGCTTCGCGCTCGACAGCGCGCTGCGCTACGATCCGGCGTCGCATTCGCTCGTGCTGCAGGACCCCGAGGTCAGGCAGTTCGACGTGCAAGGTCTGCCGGGCGAGTATTCGCGTCAGCTAAACGCGCTCGGCGGCATCTTGGCGGAGCAACTCCTGCAGGGTTATCCGCTCTATACGTTCAAGCCCGAGCAGTTGCGCTATGCGGGCATGCAGGTGGAGCCCGGTACAATCACGGTGCTGCCGGATGGTATCAAAGTGAAGATCAACCGGCCGTAGGGTTCACGCGTTACCCGTTGTCTGCCGTCTGCTCGCTGCTGTACAAAATTCACAACAAGAACATCTCAATTACCCGTAACGCATGGACATCGCACTCGCCCTGAAAGCCGTGATCCTCGGCATCGTCGAAGGACTGACCGAATTCCTACCTATCTCCAGTACCGGCCATTTGATTCTCGCCGGACAGTTGCTGAACTTCAACGATGAGAAGGGTAAGATCTTCGAGATCGTGATCCAGTTTGGCGCGATTCTCGCGGTCTGCTGGGAGTTCCGGCAGCGCATCATCAACGTCGTGACAGGGCTCGCGACCGAGCGGCGCGCGCAGCGTTTCGCGATCAACGTGATCGTGGCCACGATCCCCGCGATCGTGCTCGCGCTCGTGTTCGGCAAATGGATCAAGGCCCATCTGTTCAACCCGATCACGGTGGCACTGGCCTTTATCATCGGCGGCCTCGTGATCCTAGGCGCGGAATGGCGCGAGGGACGGCGTGGCACGGTGTCCCATCCGCAGGGGAATGCGCTGCTGGAGGCCGCCAAGGCCGGCGCGCCGCGCATCGAGTCGGTGGATGATCTGAACTGGCGCGATGCGATCAAGGTCGGTATCGCGCAATGCTTCGCGCTCGTGCCGGGGACGTCGCGCTCGGGCGCCACGATCATCGGCGGCATGATCTTCGGCCTGTCGCGTCAGGTGGCCACCGAGTTCTCTTTCTTCCTCGCGATTCCAGTGATCTTCGGCGCGACGGTTTATGAACTGTACAGGGCGCGCTCGGTGCTTTCCGCCGACGATCTCGGCATTTTTTCGATCGGTTTTGTGTTCGCGTTCCTGTCGGCATTCCTGTGCGTGCGCTGGCTGCTGCGATTCGTGGCGACGCACGACTTCAAGCCATTCGCGTGGTACCGGATCGCGTTCGGGGTCATTGTGCTGCTGACCGCCTATACGGGCATCGTGTCCTGGCACGCTTGAGCGGCCAGGATCACAGACAAGAAAGAGCGCTGACCGTTGTCAGCGCCTATTTTGGGGCGATGCCGGATTACTTTTTCCGGAACACCACGTCCCACACGCCATGGCCCAGCCGCACGCCGCGGCGCTCGAACTTGGTCACGGGCCGATAGTCGGGTCGCTTGGCGAAGCCATCGGCCGCGGCAGACGTGTTCTCGAGGGCGGGCTCGCCGCGCAGCACCTCCACCATCTGGCGCGCATACTCTTCCCAGTCGGTCGCGCAGTGGATATAGCCACCGGGTTTCAGCCGGGTCGCCAGCAGCCTGACCAGCGGCGCCTGCACGAGCCGGCGCTTGTTGTGGCGCTTCTTGTGCCACGGATCGGGAAAGAATATATGCACGCCATCGAGCGAGTGCTCGGTGAGCATATGTGCCACGACTTCGACCGCGTCATGCTGGAAGATGCGCACGTTGCCAAGGCCGCGCTCGCCAATCTGCTTGAGCAGGGCGCCGACGCCGGGTACGTGCACCTCACAGCCAAGGAAATCGTCCTGCGGACGCAACTGCGCGATATGCGCGGTGGTCTCGCCCATGCCACACCCGATCTCGAGGATGGTGGGCGCAACGCGCCCGAAGGTCGCGGCGATATCGAGCGGAGCGGGCGCATACGGCACGAGGAAACGCGGCCCGAGTTCATGGATGGCCCGCTGCTGCCCAATGGAGGTACGTCCGGCACGCCGGACGAACGAGCGAATGCGGCGCGGATGCGCTACGTTATCGGGCGGCGCGCCGGCAGAAGAAGTACCGGCCGCGTCGTCGTGGTCGTCCGGGGTCGATTCGATCGGCTCTTGGGGAAGCATGGCAACAAAAAAGCCGCCCGGCACGTCGCCGGTCGCGGGAAGAGACGGGCTGCCTGAGCGGCTTGTTTCAGTAAGAAGTGGAGCGGGCGATGGGAATCGAACCCACGTCTTTAGCTTGGGAAGCTAAGGTAATGGCCATTATACGACGCCCGCGAACCCACCATTGTATGCGGGATTCTACGCTGCGTGCAACCCTGGGCGTGGCACGCCGGGTCAGGAATTATTGCCCATCGGTCCCGGGCCCGCGTCGCTGGTCGGATTTGTGATCGCCAGCCTGCCGTGGCTGGCTCGCCTGTTGCCGAACCAGAGCTGCCAGCCGCCGCAGATCTTCGCCAGTGCGTAGATGATGATCAGCGGAAAGACCATGTCGCGCAGCAGGAACGTGTCAGACAACACGGACATCACGCACGTGAAGGCAATATAGGCAGCAGTATACGTGGCGGCCACGCTCGCGTTGCGCATCGTGCTCAGGTACAGAAAATGGAAGATCATCGAGACGAAGGCCACCGCGGGAATCATCCCGAGAAAGCCAAGATCCTGGTAGAACGATCGCGCTGCCGTATAGATATTCGTATAGATGGGGTCGTAGACATATTCGCCAAAGTTCGCGAGTTTCTGCTGGCAGATGTTGACGGCATTGCACAAGCGGTAGGCTTCCGTCATGATGCTGACGAGCGCGGGCGAGTCGGAATGCACGAAATCGTAGCCACCAGGCCGGACGAAGATGTCCTGGTTTTCCAGCACCACAACCTGTCCTGACCCGGAGCCGGACACGAAGTTGTCGAAACCTGACCACGCGCCCGCCACGTAGTTATAAAGATTGCCCCCACCTTCGTCGCCCTGTCCCCGGAGGATTGGCACCAGGACCACGAACGCCGTCACAAGTACGGCGAGCAATGCGCCAAGGCGCAGCAGCTTGGCCACACGGATCTCGAAAACGAACAGGTAGGCAAACAATGCGAGGATGAGGACGCGCATGAGCCCGGAACGCTCCAGGAAGCAAAGCGGGTAGAGGCAGGCGAGCGTAATCGACGCGATCACAGCCCATTTGCGGATGTGTCCATCGCGGAACAGCACCATCATCGCAATCGGCGCGAAGTAGTTGCCGTATCGGAACTGGCTCAGCAATCGGAATGGCAGCGGCACTTCATACTTCTGCGTGGCCAGGACGCCGCGCAGCGCCGACATCGGGGGCACGCTGTCGAACGGCATGTCCGCATAGTTCATCGCGCTCAGCAGGTAAGTGACGGCCGACACCGCCGCGAGCGCCTGCATCGTCAGCAGGATTACCACGAGTCTTCGCGCGACGTGTGGCTCGATGACGACCGGCGGCCGGCCGATCGTCTCCCACGAACGCGCGTACATCATCCACGCGCCGGGTATGACGAATGCAAGGTAAAAGCCGAGTAACGAATAGGCCGTGTCGTCCCGGATGAAATCCTGTCCACTGCCGTAGATCAGCGCACTGGCGCCCCATGCGACGGCAAAGACGATGACGGGGGATAACAGGAAGGCTTTCGGGTCCTCGAAGAATCTGGATGTCGCAAGCAGCAGAATGGCTGCAAGAAGGAAGGTGCCAACTACGATTAATCCCATCGCGAGCGATTTGTTCCCTTGGCTAATCCGCTATGTTAAGCCATCGACCGAAAAACGCCGAGATTACGGTCTGGGAAGTGCAACCAAATATGTCTGCGAGACCCGAACGCCATCGCCGCGAAGGCCCCTACACGATGCGCAGCCGGCACGTTGCCGACATTTGCGCGTGGGGCGCGACCCAGCGGAGCCCCTGGTGATCGTGGATCGCATTCGGCAACCCGAGCCACGGCTCGACGCAGTAGAAGTCCGCGTCGTCGTGCTCGGTCCACGTGGCGACAGCATGCCACGGGGTCCCGCCGGCAGTGCCGGTCTCGATGGCAATCGTACGCGAAGGCATTTCCAGCCGGATCGTTCCCATGTGGTCGAGCACATGGAAGGTATCCTGCAATCGCGGATCGTCCACGCGGTATAAGGCTTCGCCGGGTTCTCCGTCTGTCAGCGTCCCGTCTGTGCGCTGCCGGACACGGACGGCGGCGGGTATGACCAGGCTCGAGCGGTTGCGCTGTGCGTGCGCCAGGGCGAAGTAGAAGTGATGGCCCGCGTAGTGAGGCACTGGCGTGTTGCCGGCATTACGGACTGTCAGGGTGGCCTCCAGTCCGTCGGGCAGGAGCCGATAGCCAGCCTCGAACACCCACGCGAACGGATACCACGCGTGCGTGGCCTTCGATCCCGCCAAGGTCAGTCTCACCGCCTGATCGGACGCGTCCAAGACCGCGAACGGCAGATCCCGCGCGAACCCGTGCTGGGGCATGTCGCGGACGACGCTCTCCGCGTCGCGCCATTTGGCCGCTTCCCCATCGACAAAATGCCGGCCGATAAAGGGGAACAGCAGCGGGTTGCCCCCGCGGACCTTGGAGACGCGCGTCCAGTCGGCGTTCTCGGGCCAGTAAAGGATGTCATCTCCGCGGTGGACCCAGCGCACGAGGCGGCCGCCGTGTTCCGGGGCGAGCAGCATAAAGCTGTCGCCGGTGCCGACCCGCAGCAGGTCCTGTCCCTGAAAGCGTTCCGTCATTGCCATCGTCATGGTGGGATCTCCGCGGTGAAAGTGGGAAGGCTACCCCATTCGCGCGGCGGAATTGCGCTCGGTAAAACGATTGGCAAACCGGTCGGCATACGCAAAGTACCAGTCGAGGCTGTCCGGATTGGCCATCGCATCGCGATTGGCGATCTTGTCGCGTGCATGGCCGAGCAGCAGTTTCTTGATGGGCACCTCCATTTTCTTGCCCGACAGGGTACGCGGCACGGCGGGTACCTGCACGATCTCGTTCGGCACATGGCGCGACGACAAGGCTGAGCGGATGCGCGCGCACAGGGCGACGCGCAAGGCGTCGTCGAGTGCCACGCCTTCGCGCAGCACCACGAACAACGGCATATACGACTCGCGGCCCAGATACTCGAGGTCCACCACCATGCTGTCGAGCACCTCGGGCAACTCTTCGACCACGCGATAGAGTTCACTGGTCCCCATGCGAATCCCATGGCGATTGATGGTGGCGTCCGAGCGGCCATAGATGATGGCGCTGCCGCGCGAAGTAATCTTGATCCAGTCGCCGTGGCGCCAGACCTGTGGCCACATGTCGAAGTAGCTGTCGCGGTAGCGCTTGCCGTCCGCGTCGCCCCACAGGAACAGCGGCATCGACGGCATCGGCATGCTGCACACGAGTTCGCCCACCTGGTCGAGCACGGGCTGGCCCTGTTCGTCGAACGCCTCCACGCGCGCGCCCAGGCAGCGGCATTGCATTTCGCCCGCATGCACCGGCAGCAACGGGCAGCCGGCGACGAACGAGCCGGCGAAATCGGTGCCGCCGGACATCGGCGCAATCCAGATATCGTCCCGCACGGCCTGGTAGATCCAGGCATACGCTTCCGCGGGCAGTGGCGAGCCGGTCGAGCCCAGGCCGCGCAGGCGCGACAGATCGGCCATCTCGCGCGGAATGATGCCGGCCTTCATGCAGTTGGTGAAGAAGGCGGCGCCTGCGCCGAACATGGTCACGCGCGCCGCGTCGACAAAGCGCCACAGCACGCCGGCGTCGGGGTAGGCCGGGTTGCCGTCGTAGAGCGCGATGGTGGTGCCGAGCAGCAGGCCTGCCACCTGGGCATTCCACATGATCCAGCCGCTGCTGCTGTACCAGTGATAGACATCGTCGGCGCCCAGGTTGGCATGGAGCGCCATCAGCTTGAGCTGCTCGAGCACGATGCCGCCGTGACCGTGGACGATCGGTTTTGGCATGCCGGTGGTGCCGGATGAATAGACGACCCAGAGCGGATGATCGAAGGGCACGGCGGTCATGGCGAGCGGCACGTCGTGCGCGAGCACTTCGGACCAGTCGTGCCAGTGCAAGGGCGCACGCGCCGGCTTGCCGGCGGTGGCAACGCCGGCCGCGGCAACCCCGGCGGTCGGCACCGCCGCGCGCAAGCCAGCTGGCGCGGCAGACGCATCCGGGCGGGGCACGAGCACCACATCCGTGAGGCTCGGCAAGTCCGCCGCCAGTTGTGCCACCACCTGGCCACGGTCGTGCGTTTTGCCACCGTAGCGATAACCGTCCACGGCAATCAGTACCTTGGGCTCGATCTGGCGGAAACGGTCGATCACGGCGACCTGGCCCATGTCGGGCGCGCATACGGACCAGACGGCGCCGATACTGGCGGTGGCCAGGAACGCTACCACGGTGGCGGGCACATTGGGCAGGTAGGCGGCCACGCGGTCGCCCACGCCGACGCCCATCGCGCGCAGCGCGTGGGCCAGCGAGGCAACCTGGGCTTCAAGTGCGTCCCAGCTCAGGTCGGCGAGCGGCTGCCCCTCGCCGGCGTAACGGATCGCCGCGCGCTGGCGGGCCGGTCCAGTCCCGGCGTGGCGAAACACCTGCTGCACATAATTGAGCGTGGCGCCGGGAAACCAGCGCGCGCCAGGCATGGTCCGCTGCGCAAGGACCGCGTCGGCCGGGGTATCGAAGCGCACGTCGAAATAGATGCGGATGGCCTCCCAGAACGCTTCGATATCGTCGACCGACCAGCGCCACAGACTGTCGTAGTCGGCAAAATCCAGGCCGCGCGTGGCGCGCAACCACCGCATGAAACGGGTGAGCTCGCTACCGTCGGCGAACGCGGGCGATGGCGTCCACAGCAGCGCGCCTTCCTCTAGCGCAAGCGTCATGTCTCCTCCTGGTCGGGATGGCCGGGTGTCGTCTCGGCGACTTTCCGGCCATGATACCGGCCAGGGGGCTATCGATCGAACAGGGTTTCCCAGAGGGTATCGACGCGCGCCTTGACCGCGGCATCCATGACGATCGGCGTGCCCCACTCGCGCGTCGTTTCGCCGGGCCACTTGTCGGTGGCGTCGATGCCCATCTTGGAACCCAGGCCCGATACCGGCGAGGCGAAATCGAGGTAATCGATCGGTGTGTTGTCCACCATGACCGTATCGCGCGTCGGGTCCACGCGCGTGGTGATCGCCCAGATCACCTCCTTCCAGTCACGCGCGTCGATGTCGTCATCCACCACCACGATGAACTTGGTGTACATGAACTGGCGCAGAAAACTCCATACTCCGAACATCACGCGCTTGGCGTGGCCGGCGTACTGCTTCTTCATGCGCACCACGGCCATCCGGTAGCTGCAGCCCTCGGGCGGTAGATAGAAGTCCGTGATCTCGGGAAACTGCTTCTGCAGCAGCGGCACGAACACTTCATTCAGCGCCACGCCGAGCATGGCCGGCTCGTCGGGCGGCTTGCCGGTATAGGTGGAGTGATAGATGGGATCGCGACGCATGGTGATGCGGTCGATCGTGAAGACGGGAAACCAGTCCTGCTCGTTGTAATAGCCGGTGTGGTCGCCGTACGGTCCCTCCAGCGCATGCTCGTAGCCGCTGGGGTGGTTCGGGTCCGGCTGGATATGGCCTTCCAGCACGATCTCGGCCGAGGCCGGCACATTGAGCTCGGACAATCCCGGCGTGATGCACGAGGCGAGGGCGGTGCGGCTGCCGCGCAGCAGGCCGGCGAACTGGTACTCCGACAGCGTATCAGGCACCGGCGTCACTGCGCCGAGAATGGTCGCCGGATCGGCGCCGAGCGCCACCGCGATCGGGAACGGCTGGCCGGGATGGCGTTGCGCATGTTCGCGGAAATCGAGCGCGCCGCCGCGATGGGCGAGCCAGCGCATGATCACCTGGTTGCGACCGATCACCTGCTGGCGGTAGATGCCGAGGTTCTGGCGCTTCTTGTTCGGACCGCGCGTTACCACCAGGCCCCATGTGATCAGCGGCGCCACGTCGCCCGGCCAGCAGGTCTGGATCGGCAGCCGGGCGAGGTCCACATCGTTGCCTTCCCAGACCACCTCCTGGCACGCCGGCCCGCTCACACGCCTGGGGGCCATGTCCCATACCGACTTGGCCAGCGTGAACAGCTTGCCCGCCTCGCGCAGCCCACGCGGCGGTTCCGGTTCCTTCAGCACCGACAGTACCCGTCCAATATCGCGCAGGTCGTCGATGGAGTCCGCGCCCATACCCAGCGCCACCCTGCGTGTCGTGCCGAACAGATTGGCCAGCACCGGCACGCTATAGATAGCGTCAGGCGTCTCCGCCTTGCGCGGTTGCGTAAACAGTATGGCGGGACCGCCCGCGCGCAGTACGCGGTCGCAGATCTCGGTCATCTCCAGATTTGGCGAGACAGGAGTGGCCACGCGTTTCAATTCGCCCAGCGTTTCCAGTTGCGCGATGAAATCGCGCAAGTCTTTGTATTGCATAGTGATTCGTCCAGATGGTGCGGTAACCGGGTGGCGCCGCGAGCACGGTATCCAAGTGGATAAAGATACGCATTTCGGCTCAACGGCGCAAAAAAAATGTGTCAATCTGCATCGACAGATTGTAATTTCTCCGCCGGTCGCAAGTCGGTCTGCATGGGCCGGGAGCCTAGGCCAGCCCTGCCATTGAGTGCCACAGGGTGATCCCTGCGAGTCATCAAAACGCCTGTTACATATAGCTGAAAGTAGTTATTTGTAAATTTCTTATTCTTGACGGGATATAAAAGGGTTCCTACAATCCGGTCTACTTTGTGAGGTGTTGCGTTGCAACATGGCTTTTTTCCCGCTGTCAATAGGGTAACAGCAGGGTGCTGCAGAAAAAGTTATTGCGCGACGTCCCTCCGCAGACCCCCGGCGTAGCCGGACCGGTAAGAGTACTTAGTGGCAGGGTGCGCTCCCCCAAGAGCGTACCCTGTTTCTCGTTGGGCGCATGGGGAGCGCCTGCCAACAGATGCTGGCCATCACCTGCTAGATGGCGCGGCATCCTTACTTGAATACGTTGAGATCGGGCACGCGCGGTGTTTCTGGCGCGCGCAGCGGACAGCGGATGGAGGTAAGTATGAGCGGTTGGAAAACCCTTCATCTTCCCGGCGTTGGGCGGGCGTTGCAGGTCCGCCTCAGACGTCCGGTACCTGGCGTGAACGGACCGCTGCAGTTGCGGTTGGCTCACCCGGTTGCGAGCCGCGCCTTGCGAGGCGGCCGCACAACCTTGAAGTACGCGCTGAACAGTCTTGGCGTGTTGTCCGTCGCGGCAGCGGTTTCGCTGACCGTGAGCCAGCAATGGCGCACCTCGCTGGCGGGTGCTCTCGCCGGCAAGGAAGCGCCGGCCGTGCTGATCGGCGCCGCCATGCCCGTGTCGACTGCCCACGCCAACCATGGCGTGCCGGCGGTATCGGCCGATGTGGCGGCCGCGCGTTTGAGCGGTGCCACCGGCTTGCCGACGGTGTCCGGCGTGGACGAATGGAGTGTCGCTGCTGCAGGCAAGGTGCCATCCGTGGCCCATCTGGCCGCGCAGATCCCGGCCCAGCGTGTGACGCTGGACGCCCGTAGCTCGGCCGCGCTGGGTACCGCGCGTGAGCAGGCGACCGTGGCCGACTATATTGCCCGCAAGTATCGCGTTGCCTCGCAGGCGACCGCGCAGCTGGTGAAGGCGGCTTACCTGACCGGCCGCGAGGTCGGTATCGATCCGCTGCTGATCCTCGGCGTGATCGCGATCGAATCCAGCTTCAACCCGTATGCCGAGAGCGGCGTGGGGGCGCAGGGCCTGATGCAGGTCATGACCAAGGTGCACCAGGACAAGTACGAAGCGGTCGGTGGTGTCGCCGAGGCGCTGAATCCGTACGCCAATATCAAGATTGGCGCGCTGGTGCTCAAGGACTGCATCGCCCGCGCCGGCTCGATCGAAGGCGGCCTGCGTTTCTACGTCGGCTCGACTACCAGTACCGATGGCGGTTATGGCGCCAAGGTGCTGGCCGAGCGCGCACGTCTGCGTGCGCTGCTGGGCTTGCCGAACGACAGCAGGCCAGCCGGCAGCAACAAGACCCAGGCCGAACGTCAGGCCGGTGGCGAAAAGCTGGAAGCCGCTGGCGGGACCGCACAGGCGGCCTGATCTGGTCAGCCTGCGCTGGCCATGCTGGCAGCGCCTGGTCGGCACGCCATCTTGTCCCAATCGTGGCGCGATCGTGGCACGATCGTCGCCAACAAAAAAGCACCCTCGGGTGCTTTTTTGTTTGGGCGTACGCCCCCGGCGCGTGCCGGTGGGCGCTATCGCAGGAAATGATGCAGCCGCTGCATCGCCTCTTCGATATTCTCCATCGCGGTCGCGTAGGAAATCCGCAGGTAGTCGCGCGCCGTATGCGGGCCGAAGTCCGTGCCTGGCACCATCACCACGCCCGCATCGTGCAGGATCGCCTGGGTCAGCCGATCGGCATCGCCGGCGTACGGGTGATTGATATGGCGGCAGTCGGCATAGACATAGAAGGCGCCGTCGGGTTTGACCGGCACGCGCAGCCCGAGCGCTTCCAGTGCCGGCACGATCGCGTCGCGGCGGCGGTGGAACTCGGCCTTGCGGGCGTCGTAGATCGCCAGCGCCTCCGGCGTGAAGCAGGCGAGGGCGGCGTGCTGGGCCACGGCAGAGGCGCAGATAAACAGGTTCTGCGCCACCTTCTCGAACGCCGGCACCAGTGAATCGGGCACGACCAGCCAGCCGAGCCGCCAGCCGGTCATATTGAAGTACTTGGAAAAGCTGTTGACCGTCACGACGTTCTCGTCCAGCGAGAGCGCCGACACCGGCGGCGCGTCATACGACAGGCCCTGGTAGATCTCGTCGACGATCGCAAAGCCGTCCCGCGCGCGCACTTCCGCCAGGATACGTGCAAGCTCGTCGGGCAGGATCGAGGTGCCGGTCGGGTTTGACGGCGACGCCAGCAGCACGCCGCGTGTGTCCGGCCCCCAGTTGGCGGCCACCTGGGCGGCGGTCAGCTGAAAGCGCTCGGCGGGCCCGCTCGCGATCATGCGCGCCTGCCCATCGAATGCCGCCACGAAGTGCCGGTTGCACGGGTAGCTCGGATCGGGCATCAGCACTTCCGTGCCGATATCGACGAGCACGGCACACGCCAGCAGCAATGCGCCCGAAGCACCGGCGGTGACGATCACGCGCCGCGCGGGCACGTCGATGCCATAGGTCGTCTTGTAATACCCGGCAATCGCCTCGCGCAGGGCATGGATGCCAAGCGCGCCGGTGTATTGCGTCACGCCGCGGCGCATGGCTGCCTCGGCGGCATGGATGACCGGCGCCGCGGCGGTGAAATCGGGCTCGCCGATGCCCATGTGGATCACATGGCGCCCGCTGCGCTCGAGTTCGGCGGCCTGCTTGGCCAGTTCCATCACGTGGAACGGTTCAATATGGGCCAGCCGCGCGGCGGTGGCGATGTGCCGGGCATCCATTGCAGCGGCGCTTAGCGTCGGGCGGCGACTTCGGGCGCGCGCACCTGCGCGGCCAGCTTGTCGAGCACGCCGTTGACGTACTTGTAGCCTTCCACGCCGCCAAACGTCTTGGTCAGTTCCACCGCCTCGTTGATTACGACCTTGTACGGGATGTCGAGGCAGTGCACCAGCTCGTAGCTGCCGACCAGCAGGGCGGCGCGCTCGACTGGCGACAGTTCCTCGACGGTACGGTCCAGAAACGGTTGGAACGCAGCGGTCAGGCGCGCCTCCTCGCGCACGGCGCCATTGAGCAGCGCGTCGAAATGATCGCGGTCGGCCTTGTTGAAGCCCTGCGCGTCATGCAGGTGGGCCTCGATGGCGCCGATATCGTTGCGGTTCAGCAGCCACTGGTAGAGCCCCTGCAGCGCCAGTTCGCGCGAACGGCGGCGCGCGCTTTTGGGCGGCGCCTTGGGTTCGCTGCGGGCAGCCTTGCCGCCCTGGTCGCCGGTGTCGCGCGCGTCACTCATCATCTTCCTCGTCGTCTTCGTCCCGATCGTGGTCGCGCAGCGAGTCCAGCGCGGCGACCAGGTTGGCCATCTCCACCGCGGCCCGGGCGCAGTCGCGGCCCTTCTCGCGGGTGCGGGCGTGAGCCTGGGCGTCGGTATCGACGGTCAGCACGCCGTTGGCGACCGGCAGGTTGAAATCGAGGCCAATGCGCGTAATGCCGGCGCCGGATTCGTTCGAGACGAGCTCGAAGTGGTAGGTCTCGCCGCGCACCACGGCGCCCAGCGCGACCAGCGCGTCGAACTGGCCGCTCTCGGCCATCTTCTGCAGTGCCAGCGGAATTTCCAGGGCGCCCGGGACGGTTACCACGAGCGTGTCCTCGCCTTCCACGCCGAGTTTTTCCAGCTCGGCCACACAGGCTTCGCGCAGTTCGTCGCAGACCGGCTCGTTGAAGCGCGCCTGCACGATGCCGATGCGCAGGCCTTCACCGTCGAGGTTGCTGGGGTAGAAGCCGTGATCCATTGTCAGTTCTCCAGTTGTCGGGATGACGGCCGGTAGTCGCCCCGTGGCGCCGGCCGCCGGTATTCAGTCGCAGGAAGGTTCGCCGTCCATCGGCTGGCAGCCGGTGACTTCAAGATCGTAGCCCGTCATGCTCGGCATTTTCTGCGGCGAGCCGAGTACGCGCATCTTGCCCACGCCGAGATCGCGCAGGATCTGCGCACCCACGCCGTACGTGCGCAGGTCGGGCTTGCGGCGCGGACGGTCCTGCGGGGCGTCGAGCGCGCTGAACTGGGCAAACAGCTGCTCCGGGGTGTCGCCACAGTTGAGCAGGGCCAGCACGCCGGCCTCGGCGGCACCGAGCACCTCGAGCGCGGCAGGCACGCTCCACGAGTGCGTGGTGCGCGAAACCTCCAGCACATCCAGCACCGACAGCGGTTCGTGCACGCGCACCAGGGTCTCGCGATCGCGGCGCGGCTCGCCCTTGACCAGCGCCAGGTGCGCGCGGCCGCTTGCCTTGTCGCGGTAGGCCACGCTGTGGAAGGTGCCGTACGGCGTCTGCATGGCGCGTTCGCCCATGCGTTCGATGATGCTTTCGGTACGGCTGCGATAGTGGATCAGGTCGGCAATGGTGCCGATCTTGAGGTTGTGCTCGCGCGCGAATTCGATCAGGTCGGGCAGGCGCGCCATGGTGCCGTCGTCCTTCATGATTTCGCAGATCACGGCGGCGGGCGTCAGGCCGGCCAGTGCGCCCAGGTCGCACCCGGCCTCGGTATGGCCGGCGCGGATCAGCACGCCGCCGGGCTGGGCCGTGAGCGGGAAGATATGGCCCGGCTGCACGAGGTCGGCCGGCTTGGCGTCGCGCGCCACGGCCGCCTGTACGGTACGCGCGCGGTCGGCCGCCGAAATGCCTGTGGTCACGCCCTCCGCGGCCTCGATCGACACCGTGAAATTGGTGCCATGTGCGGTCCCGTTGCGCGACACCATCGGATGCAGGTCGAGCTGGCGGCAGCGCTCGGCGGTCAGGGTCAGGCAGATCAGCCCGCGGCCGAACTTCGCCATGAAATTGATGGCTTCCGGCGTGACGAAATCGGCCGCCAGTACCAGATCGCCCTCGTTCTCGCGGTCCTCCTCGTCGACGAGAATGACCATGCGGCCGGCGCGGATGTCGGCAATGATGTCTTCGGTGCGGGCGATTGTCATGGTTGGGGCGACGTCGGGAGTCAAATGGCGGATGCCGATAGGAGGGGTGAGGCACGGCACGTGCCGGGAAATCAAGGCCGGTATTGTACGCCAATGGCCCGCTTCCGGACGCAACGGGCACGGGCAACCGGATGCGCAACGGCGAGCGCCGCCGCCGGCCAGGCCGGCCCCGGCCTTATGCTCCGAGCGCCGTGGCGGCGGTGGCGTCCTGGCGCGTGGCCGCCAGTGGCATGGCGCCGGTGCGCGGCAGCAACCATTTCGGTCCCATCTCGCCGTACAGTCATATCGCATGCCCGGGGCCGCAAGATCATGCGGCAAGGCTGTGGGCTTGAGCCGCGGCCGGCCATAACGCAGCCAGGTGCCCGGCACCGTGCTGGCACCGGGCATGACCCCGGCATGCGGCTGGACAAGCAGGGCCAACCGGAGTACATCGGCAAGCAGGCCGCTGCCATTGCCACCTGGTTCTCCGGGAGCCTGACGCCGGTGACCCTATTCGATCTTACGGGCGCGACACCGCAGGCGTGAGCGCGTCCACCAGACAGGAGTGTCGAACCCATGACCGCCATCGATTCCCAGCTCGTCGCCGAGCTGGCACCCACGGGCGTGCTGCGCGCGTCCATCAACGTCGGCAACCCGATCCTGGCCAATCTTGGCGCGGACGGCCAGCCGTTCGGTGTCTCGATCGACCTCGCGCGTGAATTTGCGCGCCGGGTTGGCGTCGACGTGCAGCTGGTCGTTTTCGACGCGGCCGGCAAGTCGGTGGATGCGGTGACCAACGAGCAGGCCGACTTCGGCTTCTTCGCGGTGGATCCTGTGCGCGGCGCGGGGATTTCCTTCACGGCGCCCTATGTGCTGATCGAGGGCGCTTACCTGGTGCGCGAGGCATCGCCGCTGCGGGACAACGCCGAGGTGGACCAGCCAGGCCGACGCGTGACGGTCGGCAAGGGCAGTGCCTATGACCTGTTCCTGACGCGCGAACTCAAGCAGGCCGAGATCGTCCGTGCGCCGACCTCGCCGGCTGTGGTGGATACGTTCCTGGCGCAGAACCTCGATGTGGCCGCCGGCGTGCGCCAGCAGCTCGAGGCGGACGCGAAGCGCGTACCGGGCCTGCGGCTGCTGCCGGGCCGTTTTATGGTCATCCAGCAGGCCATGGGGCTGCCAAAGGCGCGCAGCGCTGCCGCCGTGGAAGTGCTGCGCCGCTTTGTGGAAGACATGAAGGCCAGCGGCTTCGTGGCCGCCGCGCTCAAACGTCACGGCATCGAAGGTGCATCCGTGGCGCCGGCGCAGTCCTGAGTTTCGGCGCCGGGTACGGCTTGGCGCCGGGGTAGCGGCTGCCCCAGGCGCGGTCGTGCGCTCAGTGGGCCGTGCCTGCCGCGGCCGCCGACATCATGCGCTCGACGTAGCGCGCGATCAGGTCGATTTCGAGGTTGACGCGCGCGCCGGCTTTCAGGTCCTGCAGCGTGGTGACCTCGATCGTGTGCGGAATCAGGTTGATCGAAAAGACGCAGCCATCGGCCTCGTCGGTAACGCGATTGACGGTCAGCGAGACCCCGTTGACGACCACCGAGCCCTTGTAAGCCAGGTACTTGCCGAGCTCGCGCGGCGCGCGGATACGCAGTTCGTGCGATTCGCCGACGGGGGCGAAATGCACCACTTCGCCGAGTCCATCGACGTGACCGGAAACCAGATGCCCGCCAAGGCGATCGGCGAGGCGTAGCGCTTTTTCCAGATTGACGCGGCCGGGCCGGTCGAGACCGACGGTCTTGTCGAGCGATTCGCGCGAGACGTCGACGTCGAATTGGCCCGGCTCCATGGCGACAACCGTCATGCAGGCGCCCTGGATGGCGATGCTGTCCCCCAGCACCACATCGGAAAGGTCGAGCGCGCCGGCGGCAATGCGCAGGCGCACGCCAGCCTGGCTGCCGCCGAGCGGAGATACGGATTCGATGCGGCCGACTGCCGCGACAATACCTGTGAACATGGTGCTCTCGTGAACGGGTTGTCAGGATGGATTGGGCTGGCGTCGTGCGATCAGCCGCAAGTCGTCGCCGATCTGGCGCACATCGTGCCAGTGGAAGGCCGGCGCGTCGTCGAGCCGGGCCAGCGGCGGCAGGTTGAACATACCCTGCGCATCGCCCAGCAGCTTGGGCGCCAGGTAGACCAGCAGTTCGTCCGCGCAGCCTTCGCGAATCAGCGAGCCATTGAGCTTGAAGCCCGCTTCCACATGGAGTTCGTTGATGCCCCGCTGGCCCAGCGCGGCCAGCATCTGCCGCAATTCCACCTTGCCATGCGGATTGGGCAGTACCACCACTTCGGCGCCGCGCGCCTCGAGTGCCTTGCGGCGCGGCGCATTGTCTACCGCGCAGAAGATCAGGACCGGCCTGGCGAAGTCACCGCTGTCGCGCGCGAGTACGCGCGCATCGAGCGGGACTTCCAGACGCGAATCCACCAGCACGCGCTGCGGCTGGCGCGGCGTGGCAATCGCGCGCACGGTCAGTGCGGGATTGTCGTCGCGTACCGTGCCGATGCCGGTCAGGATGGCGCAGGCCCGCGCGCGCCACGCATGCCCATCGTCACGCGCCGCCTGGCCGGTGATCCACTGGCTGGTGCCGTCATGCAGTGCCGTACCGCCGTCGATGGACGCGGCCACCTTCACGCGCACCCACGGTGTGCCGCGCGTCATGCGCGAGACAAAGCCGATATTGAGATCGCGCGCCTCCTTCTCCAGCAGTCCGCAACGCACATCGATACCGGCATCGCGCAACCGTTGCAGGCCGCGTCCGGAGACGGCGGGGTTGGGATCTTCCATGGCCGCCACCACGCGCGCGATACCCGCCCGCACCAGCGCATCGGCGCACGGCGGGGTGCGCCCAAAGTGACTGCAAGGCTCCAGCGTGACGTATGCGGTGGTACCGCGCGGGTCGAAACCCCGGGCCACGGCATCCTTCATGGCCTGGATTTCGGCGTGATCCTGCCCGGCGGGCTGGGTGAACCCCTGTCCAATCACCTCGCCATCGCGAACCAGCACGCAGCCGACGCGCGGGTTGGGGGTGGTTGTGAACATGCCGCGCGATGCAAGCGCGAGCGCCTGTTGCATGGCGGCGTGGTCTGAATCGGAAAACATACTGTCTGGCGATGGTTGCCTAAGGCAATGCCGGGCGAAGCCCGGGAAAATCAGCGAAAGAGCGGGCGCTGGGGGCGGCTTCGGTCAGTCACAGCCGCGCCCGCTGCCAGGCCGGCAAACGCGGATCCGGCCCTGCGCGCCGAGCCTGACCTGGCGCTGCGCGCCGCGGCAGCGCACCACGAACGTCGCGGAGAATAAGCCGCCGTGCTCAGAGCGTGAGTATCCCACACCCGTCCAGCGGATGTGGGGCCCGCCCTCGCCAGGCCGGGCGACGCGGGTACCGCGCAGTGCAATCTGCAAACAACGCTGGTCCAGTGCGACCACCGCCAGCGGCGCCCCGGGCCGGTCGGCCGCCTCGACTTGCCAGCCGGTGTCGAACGACGCCGTGCCGTCAAGCGGCCGCATTATCGTGCCGCGGGTCCGTGCCGCCGCCGCGCTGCGGCCCATGGCGAGCGACAACGCGAGCCGGTCCGCCACCTGCGCAACGGTCTGTTCCGCGCGCATGGCTTGCAAGGACGGGTACGCCAGGCTTGCCAGCACCATCATGACGGCGAGCGTGACGAGCAGCTCGACGATGGTCATGCCCAAGGCGGTGGCGCGGGCGATTGCCATCGTCGATCCGCGAGCTTGCGCCGAGGGCGCGCGAGGGGAGTCAGCATCCATGAGGCAATCGCACGGTGATATCCGCGGACGGTAGTATCGCGAGCCACTCGCCATTGCTTCGCAGCACCAGCGCGCCGCAGCGCGCGTCCGCCGATACCGGCGTGGCACGCAGTTCCACGCAGCGGGCAAGATCCACCTGTCCGCAACTGGTGGCCGTCAGCCAGTGGCGTGGCGCGGCCGGCGGCCGAGGGACCGCGCGGGGCCACTGGCCGGCGGGCGTGTGCCCGCCGGCGGTGCTGGCGTAGGTGGCATGGGTCAACGCATGACGCTCCAGGGCCAACATCGCCGCCGTGAGTTCCGCGCGTGCCGCAATGCGCCACGCGCGCACGCGGTGCTCATGCCATGCCGGCAGCGCAACCGCGGCCAGCAGCGCGATGACCGCCAGTGCGGTGGCAAGCTCTGCAAGGCTGAAACCATGCAAGCGGGGGGCGAGGAGGTTCATATCGGCGTATGGGTGAGTTGCCGCCACGAAAGACGGCCGCGGCGGCGCACATGGCGGGCCTGCTGTTGAAGCCGCGCGATGCCGTCTGCCACGGTCCAGAGCGCGATCGCGTCGACGTCGCGGCGTTGCGTCCCGGGCAGGGTCGGGGCATCGGTGACGATCGGGGTGACCGTGACGATGGGCGGGTCGGACGACGGTGTTGGCAAGCCAGTGACCGCCGCGGCGCTACCGTGATGGGCATCGAGCAGGTAGCTGCGTTGGCGGCCATCCGCGGCGATGGAGGTAAAGGCGAGATGGCCCGGGCCGGCCGGCAGCCATTGATCGAACTGCTCGCCATCGTTCGGCAGCGTCAACGTCCAGCCCGAGGCGGATGGACGGTTCGCGGGCAGGAGGACGCCATCGCCTTGCCGTTGCGGACGGATCGATGTGGGGGGCGCGCCCGCCGGGCTGATCGCGGCGACCTCGCTGCCGCCGGCGATAGCCACCAACGGGCCGCCGATGCCCGGCACGATGACGGGCGCCTCCGCGCGGCGCGACGCCGGACCGCGCAGTCGATGCACGCAGACCGGCGCGGTCCTGGCATCGATGGCGAACCGCCACAGTTGCCCCTGTGTATCGGTGGCATAGATCGCGGCGGCAATGCCGCGCGCATCGGCGTGCACGGTGGCCGCAAGCAGACGTCCGCGTGTGGGGGTGTTGCCGCAGCCGCGCGGCGGCAAGTGCCAGGATTGCACGTCGGCCGACGGCGGCCGGCCGAGCGGTAGCAGCACCATGCCGGTGTGCAAGGCGTCGGCAACGATCGCCACGGCATACCATCGGCGGACGCCGGCCTCGAACACAGCGGCGACGCGTAGCGGGCCGGTGCCAGTCAGCGGCAGTGCGGCATGGCCGGATACTTCCCAGTGCCACGGCAGCGGTATGTCGCCGGTGGGGTCGGAGACGTCGAGGGCAAACAGCGTTGCCGCACCGCTTGCACCGCCGGCACCCCTCGCTCCGCTTGCCCCGCTTGCCCCAGTCTGCCCAGTCTGCCCAGTCTGCCCAGTCCTCCCAGTCCTCCCAGTCCTCCCAGTCCTCCCAGTCCTCCCAGTCGCGCCGCTTGCATCAGCGTCGCCGTCGATGGCAGCGGCTTCCATGCCGGTCGCCGGTATCGCGCAGAGCAGCAACGTCCGCCATCGACCGCCAACGTCGGCGTCGATCGTATCGGGCCGGGCACACGGCAGGTCCGGCATCTGGCCACTACCCTGAGGCCTGTGCACGCTGAAGTCGCCAGCGCGCGCGAGCAAGGCGCGTGGCAGAAACGCCATGAGTTCTTGCCCCGTTGCGCTCTCGAAGCCGTGCACAAAGCCGTCCCGCGTGGCGAGCCACACCGTGTGCGGCCGGCGCGCATGGGCTTGCCGGAAGCGATCGTGGCCGGGCTGTAGCGGCTGCCATGTCGGCGGCGGAATGACGAGCACGCGGGCCCCGGATGCGCTGCCGAGCCGCGTATCGCGGGGCCGCATGCCGGCGTCGCCCAGCCGGCCGCGCAGCCAGGCGAGGCGTTGGGGTCCGTTCCCTTCGACCGCGAGCGTATCGCGCGCGGCCGCATCGATGGCATGCCAGTGCAACGCGCCGAGCGCAGCGCCACCCAGATAGAGACGACGCGAAGCCGTATCGCGTCGATCGAGTAGACGGCCGGCTTCCCACATCGACAGCACGGATTGGACGGGACTCGTCAGCGGGGCCATGTGGAAGGTGATCGCATGCAGCCTGCCGGTCCATGGATAGCCGGCGGCATCGATGCGGTAGCCGGTCGGCAACGTTGCGGCGAGCGCGGTGGGGCCGAACAGACCCATGCCGAGGTACCACGCGCAGGCCAGGCGGCGCCAGCTCATGGCTGGAACTCCGTTTGCAGCAGCACCCGTATCGCGGGGTCGCGGCCAATTCCCAATGCCGTGACGCGAAAGCGCGGTAGCGTACCGGCCGCCCCTTCGGACAGGATCTCCAACAGATAGCGCGGTGGCGTCGTCGCCCCGATCACGCCTGCTGGCAACTGCGGCATCCGTGCGCCGGAGCGCGTGCCGAACGTCACGCCCAACGGCGATGCCGCGCTCTCACCTTCGCGCCATCGGTGCCACGGTGGTGTCCCGTTGGGGACATGGCGACACCAGCCCGACTCCGCTTGATCTCCACAGGTGTCCGCGGCGGGCCAGTGCGCCAGCCGCATGCTGTCGGGCGCAAGCGCCGCAAGGATATCGGCCTCCGCATCGAGCAGGGCCACTTCGGCCGCGCGGAACGCGAGTTGGTGCTCCACATGCGCGGCCACCATGACATGCCCCGCGGCCAATGCGTGCAGCGCCGCCATGCAGGCCGCGCTGGTCATGATCAGCAGGGCCGACACGAACGGCAGCACGCCCATGCCGCATTGATGGCGTATCCGCGGCAGGATCAGCATCGCCCCTCCCCACATCCGGAAGGGTTGCGCAGCCGGACGGTAGCGGTGAACACGCGCCGCCGACGCTCCGGATCCGTCTGCGGCGCAAAGACGTCGTCGGGCGCCGGATCGCCATGCGTGGGATGCAGCAGCGCCAACGGTACATCGTCAAGCGTGCGCAGCCAGAACCTGCGCTCCCCACGCATCACGATGGCGATCTGCACCGCGCGTACGTGGTGCCATGCGTGCGCCCCGCGCGCATGCAACGCATCGGCGCGTACGAAGGCTTCGACCAGACCGTCCCCGTCGTCATCCACGCCATACCGCAACTGCATCGTTTCCACGCCGCGCACCAGCGCGCCACCGGTGTATTGGAACGCATCCATGCGTCCGCCCTGGCGCCTTGGATACCGGCACATCAGTTGTGGCATGCCATCCGTGGCGCGGCCGATATAGAACAGGTTGATCGCCGTCGTGGTGCGCTCGGTAGCGTCCCGGGCGCGCATCGGCAAGGCAAAGCCGCCGCAATCGGTCATGGTGCCATCCGCTACGGCGGGTTCGTCGGCGCGGCTGCTGCCGATCATGCGGATGCGCAATGCATCGCTGCCCTGATAGCCCGCACGTTGGCAAGCGGAATCGTCGGTGGCCGGGCGAGCGCAGTCGTCATAGCCGATCAAGGGTGCGGCAGACCCGTCCGTGGGTCGCTCGGCGGGCGGTGCCCAGCCGGCATGACGCACCGCGTAGGACAGGATCGCCAGTGCGCGATGACCGCGTTCCTCGAGCATGACGTTGTCGACGATATCGCCGTATGCACCGCTGGCCACGCGGAAAATCGCAAAGCCGGCCAGGCTGGCGATCAGGCCGAGCGACAGACCGACCAGCATGCTGGCCAGCGAGAAGCCATGGGCAGTGGGGCAGGACCACGGGGCGGGCATCATGGCGCGACCCATAGTGCGACCCATAGTGCGACCCATTGCGCCGGAGCCTGAGCGTCACCCCATGGTGCCCCCGTTGGCGCCAGATCGGTGGACTCGGCCCGCGCCACTACCAGCCGATGTCCTGGCACGCACGTCATCGATGCCGGCGGCGTTCCGGCAAGCGCTGCGCACTGCCGTGCGATAGTCGACGCGGAGGACGCGGGCGCCGCGGGCGGGATACCGAGCGGCAGCGATTCGGCCAGATCCGCGGCGCTACGCGCGGCGGCGGCCAGTGCCTGCTGTGCCGCGGCCGCGCGCAGCCCGCGCGCACCGAGTGTCGCCAGCGGCAGCGCGGCGATACCGGCGAGCGCAAGACACAGCAACGCTTCCGCCAGGAAGAATCCGTGTACATCGTGCCCGCGCGACCGCTGGCGACCCGGACAGCGCAACGCCAGACAAGGCGGGCTCGGACAGCACGGGTCTGGTCCGGATGCGCCCGGTCGCGCCGGGTTCGAGTGCGGAAACGGCGCGTTCGGAGACGGCGCGCCGGGCGGCGATGACAGCGTTGACAGCCGAGCACGCGGCACCCCCGAAACTGGCGCACGCGGCGCACGCGGCGGGTGCGGTGATTGGGATGATTGCGGTGATTGGGATGATTGGGGGGAGCGCGAAGAGACGGTAGCCACGGCATCCTCGATCGATGATCAGGATGCCGAGCGTAGTCAAAAAAGGCCGGTCGAAACGTGTCGGAATGCGCCGAGAATGTGGCGGTTTGTTAGCGACCGGCGTCAGCCAGTGTTCTCGGAACGGTCCGAGGTCATGCGAGTGAGCCGGCCCGCATCTGCCTGGCGCATCAGGATCCCCAGCATTCCTCCAGCGTGCCGCTGCCGCTGATGCCCTTGGTTTGCGTGTAGTTCAGCGTAAAGTTGCCGCACACATTGTCGACCAGCTTGACCGGCGTTGCCGTGAGCTTGTAGCCCTGATCGAAGCCGCCGCCGTCGGCCTCGATCAGGATGGTGTACGCGCTCGCATCGCACGTATCGGCCGAGCCGGTCGTATCGTTGGTACCACCACAAGCCGGAAACTGCAGCTTGCCGGCCTGGTCCGCGTACTTGTTGTTCACCGTGAAGTACCGCTCCTGCGCCCCCTGCAGGCGCATCAGCGCGGTCTTCGCCTCCGTGCGGCGCGCGCGCGTGACGTACTGCTGGTACGTCGGAATCGCGATGGCGGCGAGGATGCCGATGATGGTCACGGTGGTGATCAGCTCCAGCAGCGTGAAGCCCCGCGCGCCGCGAGGGCGCCGGTGGAGGCGGGCGATCAGGGTCATGCGTCTTCTCCTCGTGGGGCCCATGGCCCGTCAATGCAGTATTTCACGCCAGGACAGGCGGCCGAGCGGGGAGCCCGCGCTTTCCGTGACGACCTGCGTTTCGCCCGTCGAACCGTTCAAGACCTTGCGTTCCTTGGTTCCATCGATGAGGATCGTCGGCTTGGGCGTAATCCCGTTCGCAGGCTGGACACCGCCGGGCTGCTGGCCGTTGACCAGATCGTTCTGGTCGAAGCGACCGTCGTTGTTGGCGTCGAACGGGGGCTGCGTCAGTCGTCCACCGGATACGCCATCGAGTTCCATCAGCCAGCTGGTACCGCCGCTCGCGCACTGGTCGGTGGAAGGAATCAGCGTGGTGAACACGATCCGTGTGCCGCGAATCTGCGGATCGTAGACCACGCGCTCGCCCTCGGCCGTGCCGGGCGGGTAGGGTGGTTTCAGCAGGTCCATGTACCAGCCTTGCTTGCCCGTCGCGGTGTATTGCACGTTGTTCCGGCTGACCAGGCGATACAGCACCTTGGTGGCCGGAAACTGCGCCTCGGCATCGATGGTCTGCTGCACGAGCTTGCTGCGCGTGACCGTGCCCTGTGCCGTATTGTTCTGGTCCCAGATGCCGTAGAACGACTGCGTCGAGAAGTTGGACGGGTCGGCGTTGTCCACGTAGCTGCCGGTGCCAAACAGCACCATGTAGCCCCCGGCCTGGGTGTTACGCATCACGTCGACCGCGGAGGTAATGGGCTGGCGCTTGCCGTTGGCGTCGGTAGCCGTGAACAGCAGCTTGCGCGTGCCCTGCCAGGTGGCCGGATCCGTGCCCGACACGTCGAATTTCCACAGGTTGCCGAGCAGATCGCCGGCATACAGGAAGTCCGTGGTGCCGTCGCCGTTGACGTCCGCGGGGAACGCCGCGGAGATGCCATTCGGCACCGTAATGTTGGCGTCGTCGACCGTGAGCTTGAGGTAATCCGTGCCGATCGACCACGACTTGCTGCCGGCGGCGCGGTCGAGGAAGACGATAAAGATCGATCCCCGCCCGGCGTTGCTGTTGTAGCCGTTGCCGAAGACCGCCGCCCACTTGCCGTTGCCGAGCCTGACGATATTCGGCTGGCCGTAGGTGTAGCCCAGGTCCGCGTCCTGGTTATTGGTGAATTCCCACAGCGCGGTGCTGGCCGCCGAGCCCTCGTTGATGGCGTCGGGGTCTGTCACGTCGAGCGCGAAGATGCCGCGTCCGCCGCCGGCCAGACCACCGACCAGGATAGTGCGCCAGGTGCCGTTGACCTTGGCGTCGCCCACGGTCGGCGTGCCGTCCACGTAGTAGCGGTGCACATAGCCCGGGTTCGACAGCGTCGACAGCGAACCATACAGTGCCGAGGGCACATAGGCGAACAGTTCGCGGCCGCCGCCGTCGGCGGCGTTCAGATGTGCGTCGAACGCGTGGAGCATGCCGTCGTTGGCGCCCACGTAGAGCACCGGCCGGCGGTCGCGATGCTGGACGACGAAGGCGGCGTAGTCGGCATCGGCATAACCGGCGTTCGGCGCGGCGACATATTGCGGACTCGAGTTGACGATATCGCCCAGGATCGTATTGGGCCGCGATCGCAGGTCGGAGCCGCCTTCATGGCTGCGATCGCCGCGCATCCATTCCAGGCGATTCTGGCTCAGCAGGGTCTGGTAGGCCGCCGGCAGGCGGTCCCATTTGAACGGGATGCCGGCCTTGTTGGCGGTGACGTTGTCGTAGGTCAGGATCTGGCGCGTGGCGCTGGTCTGCGTATTGAGCACGTCGCCCGCGTCCCACGTCGCGTTGCCGGTCTGGCCATTCAGGTCGATCGGAAAGGCGATGAGCTTGCCCGACCAGTCGGACCCGTTGAACAGGGCCTGGAAGATCGCCGAGCCCGTGGTCAGCGTCGCGGAGTTGGTGGCAACGGAAGCCGCCGACGACACGTTCAGGATATTGATGAAGGCACGTTCCAGCGAGTCGGACAGGGCCGCCGGGTTGGTCGCGTAGAAGTAATTGTCCGGCAGGCCATCGGCACCGGCCGACCCGTCCGCCTTGCGCGTGTCCCATTCCAGCACGTTGTCGGCCAGGCCATTGCCGCCCTTGTCCTCGCTGAAGCCACCCCATTTGGCCGCGTAGAACAGCGGATCCTGGAACTGCCCCCCGGCCTTGCCGTTGGCGGTATAGGTCACGCTGGTCTCGGGGTCCCCGATATTGCAGTTCTGGCAGCCACCCGACGTATTGATGGGCGCGCTCTTCGGCGAGACCACCACGGTGGCCGGGTCGGTGTACTTGAAGTTGTAGATGCCCGAGTGGAAGTGCGGACCATCCTTGTCGGTGCCGGAGATCGCATAGCCAAAACCCTGGCCGTTCGAGGTCGAGGCCGAGACCACCCGCGTGGATACCGTGATCTTGTCGCCCACCACGTTATAGCTGAGGATCCCCCAGACGTCCTGGTCGTAGTCGCCCCCGGCGATGGAGTCTTCCCAGTTCACGTAGAACCGCCCGCTGGTGGGCGTCTGCGAAATGACCTTGAAGTCGACCAGCGTGCCGGAGCTCGGCTGGATATTGTCGGGGTGCAGCTGATACGACGGCAGGATGGTGACCGTCTGGCCGTTGACGTTGACGTTAATGCGCGGCGTGGTGGTGGCCAGCTGCACGGCGTACGTCGATACCTTCAGCGACTTGGTATCGCCGGCGGGGATATTGATGTCGGAGCGGATCCGGTTGGTGTGCGCGAAGTACGCGGCGCCCGCGATCTGGAACGTGCCTGCCTGGGAGGGACCTTCCGGACAGATGCCAAGCACGTCGCTGAAGTTCGCCACGTCCTTGGCGGAGCACAGGTTGTCGATCAAGCCACCGGTGACACCGCCCGCGAACCACTTGCCCGTGACCCCCTCGGTGGTACCCACCGTGTCGGTGTATTTGCTCACGCCGTTGCTGCTGTTCAGGTCGGCGAACCCGGCTAGCTGGTCGCCGTCATACGACGACACGCTGGAGTTGAACACCAGTGCATTGAGCGGCGTGCAATACGGCGCGCGCTTGGGATCGTTGGCCGGCAGGTTCATCGGGTTGGCCCAGGTCGCCGTGGTGAGCTTGAGCGCCGCGTCCTTGCCGTTGGTTTTTGGCAGGAAATCACTATTGGAAGACTTGCCGGCAAGGTAGCGCAGCGTCTCCAGATAGATCTCCGAGATCGGGTTGCCCCAGGTGGAGCAGTTGCCCTGGTTGGCGGGCTTGCCTTGCGCGTTGGCGCCGCCGCTCAGCGTGATACCGGTCTGCTGGTAGTTGCACGCGTCCACGCCGGTGTCGCCGGAGGTGTAGCCGCCGTCCCGGTAGCTGTAGCCATACGGGCGCAGCCGGTCGATGTTCCACACGATGCCCTTGACGGTGCCCGTGGCGAAGGTGCCGTCCGCCGGGTTGATCTCGGTGGCAAAGTTGGTGGCATTCTGGCGCAGCACGCCGCCGGAAATATTCTTGTCGTAGGAGCCGGTCATCAGGCCGAACAGCATCTGTCCGGTTTCACCGTACTTCTGCAGTAACCCGACCGGCTTGTAGCTGGTGCCGTACTGCTTGCAGTTCTCGCCCGCCCGTAACGTGGCGTCTGCCACGCATACCTGGACGCGTGCGTTGAAGGTGCCCTTGGCCTCGCCGGTGCCCGCGCCGCGGTTGTCGCGCGAGGGGTTCTCCGCCGACGAGTTGATGCCGGACAGGGCCGCGCGGTTACCGCTCGACGAACCGCCGGGCCGTACCTGGGTATTATTCTTCGGGTCCGTAATGATGTAGGGCAGGAAGCTGCCCTGGGTATTGCTGGCTTCGCTGGTCCAGTTGCACTGCCATTTCTCGCTGGCGCCCCAGGTGGCGTAGTTGCCGTTGGCCACGCGAATCTGCGGGGCCTGGGTATTGTCCTGCGACGCCTGCACGCCGCTACCGTCGCGCGGCGTGACATTGCAGAAGGTCAGGCCGCCGCGACTCAGGTTGGCGACGTTCCAGTTGGTATAGGTCTCGTCACGCCCGGTGGAGGTGAACACGCTCTCGGGATAGATCGCGATGGTGACGGTGTTCTTGCCGGTCTTCGTGGCCCAGCCGGTCATCGACACGTTCTTGGGTGCGCTGGTGGAACTCGGCACCATGCGGATCTGGTCGCCTACCTCGATCTTGCTGCTGTCGCTGACATTGATGGTCAGGATGTCGCCATAGGTCGGCTTCATCGTGACCGTCGAATTCGAAGTCAGCAGGCCGACGTCGCTCGGCATCTCCGCCACCATGCTGCTGGGGACCAGCTTGCGCAGGTCCGCACCGGCGTAGTACTTGGCCCAGGCGTGGGCATCCATCGGCAGGAAGGCGCGTTCCAGCACCGTGGTCGTGGCGGTGTCGGTGGCGCGCGTACCGCCATAGAGAATCTTTCGCACCTCGTCGATGCGGCTCATGCTGACCCAGTTCAGGAAGTTGCCGCTCCAGCTCTTGCCATCGCAATACAGCTGGCCCTGGGTGTCCGCCGTCATCACGAACGAGGGCACAAAGCCCTTGATGGTGTTGCTGTCGTACGTGTAGCACTTGCCGGAATCGAAGTATCCGGCGTACTTGATCGCGTTGGTGTAGGTCGCGTCGAGGATGCCGTCGTTGTCCAGATCGGTGTAGTCGTTATACGCCTTCTGGTGCAGCGAATGGTCCTTGGACAGGTCGATCATGACGATCGGCGGCACGTTGCCACCCGCGTAGAGCGGGCGCGTGGCCAGGTTCATCTGCGCGGCGGACGCCGACGCGATGGCGAGCAGAAGCGAAGCGGCCAGCAGCACGCCCTGGAGGCGGCTGACGGGACGACGGAAGGTGGACTGGGTCATGGTGCGCCCGACGAGTAAGGGGTTGCGCAAGTGAGCTCAGAAATCAGGTAAGGCAAATTGCGGCGATACGTGCGGCAGTGCTGGATGCTGCGGTGCTACATGCGGTCGCGTGGCCGGCGGCGTCAGAAGCGGACGACTTCCTGGATCACGACCTTGGTATTGGGATTGGATCCGTATCCGATGGCGCTGATGCGAAACACATACTTGGTGGCGCCCGCCTTCAGGCTGCCCTCGGTCAGGTCCGGGATCGATTCGATCAGGTAGCGCGGCTGCTTCGACACGCCGCTGCTGGTGGCATTGGCCGAGGTGGGCATCTTCTGTGCGGCGGTCAAGCCGGTGATCTCGCCCAGTTCCAGCGAACGCGTGGTGTCCTCGAGATACAGGTCCCACACGGGCTTGCCGGTGTCCGCCGGAATGCAGAAGCCCTTGAAGTTGGGCACGTCGCAGGTGAGCGACGCACCCGTGCGGCCAGCCAGCTTGCGTGTTTCGTTGATGTCCTTGCGCGCATCGCGCAGGGCTGCCTCGGCGGCTTGCAGCGCGATGTTCTGGTCGCGCGAGTTACGCGCCATGCGTTCGGAAGACAGGCTCGCCACGCTTGCCGCGACGCCCACCAGGGTCAGGATGATCAGGAACAGCAGCACCATGATCAGCGAAATGCCGCGCTGCTCCTGGCGCCGGGGCAGATGGGCGCGCGCACGGTAGGATCGGTTGGTCATTTCGGGGCCTAGTTCAGACGGTTGCGAAGGGCGATGAAGAACGTGTAGTGCTTGTACAGGCGGCCATCGTCGGCGAGGTTGGTCACGCTGCCGGCGTCGCCGGCGGGCGCCGCGTTGGCGGGCGCGTAGGTGGCACCGAAATGGTTGACCACCAGCGATTCCGGCCGCGGGTTGGTGGTGTTGCGGCCGCGCAGGATCAGCGAGACGCGCAGCGCGCGGACATTGGCCATGACGGCGGCGCCCGGTGCCACGTAGCGGTTGATGGTCTGGTCGCCGTCGGTGTCCTCGCCGAGCAGTACCTGGAACGATTCCACGCCCGGGAACAGCGGCGTGGGGGCACCGCCATTGGCCGTGCATTGCAGCCACGGGGTGCCGGCGGCGTCCTTGGCGATCGAGAAGACCTCGCTCACCAGCACGTTGGCGTTGACATCGTTACCGGAGCAGTCGACCACGGTGCCGTCGGCCTTGGGCGCGCTTGCCGAGCCGGGCGCGGCGGCCGGATCGCCGCCCGGGAGCGACGAGCCGAAATAGCGGAACGTCAGCGAGTCGCTGGTGTTGGCGCCATCGTCATTGCTGGCGTCGAGCGTTTCGTTGGCGCCGAACGTGTTGGCGGTAAAGGTGAAATCGGTATAACCGACCTGGCGCGCCTGACGCTGAAGCAGTTGCGCGATGGCGCGCGCATTCTCCTGGATCTCGCCGAGATCGCCCTGCGTGTTGTTGGAGCGCTGCTGCGAAATGTAGAGCGAGCTGGCCACCAGGATCAGCAGCAGGCTGATCACCATGCCGACCATCAGTTCGACCAGCGTGAAGCCGCTAACGCGGCGGCGGGAGTGGAGGAACGTTCGGGTCATGGCACCACCGCGGTCACAAAGCGTTGGATGGGCGTGTCGTTGCTCTTGCTGTCCTCTCGCCACCAGATCTTGATCACGTACGGCGCGCCGGCGACGTTGTCGCATCCATGGACCGCCGGGCTGGTGCCGTCGGTCGGGGTGCTGTCGACACAAACGATGCCGGTGCCGCCCGGCAGCGCCGCACCGACGTCGTCGAGCCAGGCGGCAAAGCTGGTCAGTGCCATCTGCTCCGGCGTGCAGCCCGCCGCGGTATAGCAGGCGGCTACCGGCTCCGGCTTGGGATTGGCGGTGAGGTTGCTGTAGGTGCCGGCAGTCAGCGCCCGCTCGTTGGCGCGAATCTGGTCGGCCAGGTTGTACGCCATGGCCGTGGCCACGTTGCGCATCGACGCGGTGCGCGTATCCAGTAACGTCTGCGTCTGCAGGATGGCCAGCGCGAGCACGCCGAATGCGAGCACGACGATGGTGACGAGCGCTTCGATCAGCGTAAAGCCGCCGGGGCGCGTCCGGCGGCAGGCCCGTGCACGGCCGGACCGCGGCCGGCCCGGGGGCTTGGCATGGAGGAGGGTGTGCGGCATGGCGTCAGTGGCAGGGCGTCGGCGATTGGGTATAGGCGCGGCCGCTGCCGGTCAGCGACACGGTCTGGCCTTCGAGAGTCGATCCGGTTTCGCAGAATTTCCACGCGGCCACTGGCGATTTCACCGCGGTGCCGGACGAGCGGAACGCGATGCGGTTGGCCTTGTCGAGGCCGCTTGCGGTGATCGCGGTCTTGACGGTGGGCTTGTCGCTGTTGCGGACCAGTTGGTCGGCGCCATCGCGCACGCCGTTGTCGTCGGTATCGAAAAAGATGATGCGGGCGAGCGACCAGTCTTCCGAGCAGTTGACTCCGTCGGCGCTCGGGCATACGGTGACCGAGGCATTGCGCCGTGCGGCTTCGCTGCGCGCGGTCTCGATGTCGACAAACAGCTTCGATGCTTCCGAGCGCAGCTTGCTGTTGTGGATAAAGCTGGTGAAGTTGGGGATCGCCGCGGTGGCGATGATGGCGAGCACCGCAACGACGACCATCATCTCGATCAGCGTAAAGCCGGCCGTCGATGGTGTGGATGGTGTGAATCGCGTGAATCGCGTGAATGCGGAGGCGGCACGATGGCTGGCGCCACGCCATGTTGCATGGCGCGTCGCGGCGACAAGGCCCGCGCTTGCCGCATGATCCGATACCTCACCCGATGCGTGACCCGAGAAGGGACTACCCGACAAAAGGGCCATCGTGGGTTGCGCAGACGTCCGCGTACCCACTGCCCACGGGCAGATTCCCTCCGCCCGAAGGCAGACAGACTGACCCATCTATGACTCCCGTCCGAAAAGTGGAGCTTCTTTTTTGCTTTTGTTACTGCTTATTGTTACTGCTTATTGTTGCTGCTTTTTACTGCGACTTCTTCGCGACGTCGTTCGCAAGAACTACTTTTACAACGTCTCTTGCAACGTCTCTTGCAACGACATCGCGGCGGCGCGCGTTTCTCTCGGTGGTCTCTTGACGTTGTGACGTTGTGACGTCGGCCGTCGTGCGGCTGATGTGGCAATGGACCGGTGTCGCGCGCTCGCAAACATCCTTCCCTAACCCGGGGGAAGGTCAGTGCAGATTAGACGGCTTTTTTAAGTAGATGGCTACCCCTTTCGTGGGGTGGGTGGCGAAAATTCGTCCAACACGTCGCGAAATTCCGACACATCTTCGAAACTTCGGTAAACCGACGCAAAGCGGATATAGGCAATCTTGTCGAGCTTGCGCAGCTCGCGCATGACCAGCTCGCCGACCTGGCTGCTCGGGATTTCTTTCTCGCCGAGGGCCAGCAGTTTTTCCTCGATGCGGGTAATGGCGAGGTCGATGGCCTCGGCCGAGACCGGCCGCTTGCGCAAGGCGAGCCGCATCGAATCCTTGAGCTTGGCGCGCGTGTAGTCGACGCGCGAACCGTTCTTCTTGACGATGGCGGGAAAGAACAGCTCGATTCGCTCGTAGGTGGTAAAGCGGCGGTCGCAGGCTTCGCAACGCCGGCGGCGCCGCACCGTATCGCCGTCCTCCGACACGCGGCTATCAAGAACCTGGGTATTCGAGTGACCGCAGAAGGGGCATTTCATGCCGGACCGCCTGGTGAGTTGATACTCGCTTTATATATATATATCGATGGTCGCTGGCAAAAAGGCGGCCCCTTCCGGGCAGGAAGGGGCCGCCGCCAGCGCTCGGCCGTAGCCGGGCAACCTGTCAGCCGCTCAGCCGCTTACCCGCTTAGCCGCTTAGCCGTACACCGGGAAGCGGCGCGTCAGCGCCGCCACCTGTTCGCGTACCTTTGCGATATTGGCTTCGTCGTGCGGGTTGTCCAGCACGTCGGCGATCAGGTTGCCTACCTGGCGCGCTTCCTCTTCCTTGAAGCCGCGCGTGGTCATGGCCGGCGAGCCCAGCCGGATGCCCGAGGTCACGAATGGCTTCTCCGGATCGTTCGGGATGGCATTCTTGTTGACGGTGATATGCGCATCGCCGAGGATCTTCTCGGCTTCCTTGCCGGTGATCTTCTTCGCGCGCAAGTCCACCAGCATCACGTGGCTTTCGGTCTTGCCGGAGACGATGCGCAGGCCGCGGGCGATCAGCGTATCCGCCAGTGCCGCGGCGTTCTTCACCACCTGCTGCTGGTACGTCTTGAACTCCGGAGTGAGCGCTTCCTTGAAAGCCACTGCCTTGCCGGCGATCACATGCATCAGCGGGCCGCCCTGGATGCCGGGGAAGATCGCCGAGTTGATGGCCTTCTCATGCTCGGCCTTCATCAGGATCACGCCGCCGCGCGGGCCGCGCAGGCTCTTGTGGGTGGTGGTGGTGACAAAGTCGGCGTGCGGCACCGGGTTCGGGTACACACCGGCCGCGATCAGGCCGGCGTAGTGGGCCATGTCCACCATGAAGTAAGCACCAACCGCCTTGGCAACGCGGGCGATACGCTCGAAGTCGATGCGCAGCGCAAAGGCCGAGGCGCCGGCGATGATCAGCTTGGGCTGCTTCTCGTGCGCGAGCTTCTCCAGCGCGTCGTAGTCGATGTCTTCCTGTGCGTTCAGGCCGTAGCTCACCACATTGAACCACTTGCCGCTCATATTGAGCGCCATGCCGTGGGTCAGGTGGCCACCTTCGGCGAGGCTCATGCCCATGATGGTGTCGCCCGGCTTGAGCATGGCGAAGAACACGCCCTGATTGGCCTGCGAGCCGGAGTTGGGCTGCACGTTGGCGGCTTCGGCGCCAAACAGCTGCTTGACACGGTCGATCGCGAGCTGCTCGACCACGTCGACATACTCGCAGCCACCGTAGTAGCGCTTGCCGGGATAGCCCTCGGCATACTTGTTGGTCAGTTGCGAACCCTGCGCGGCCATCACGGCCGGCGAGGTGTAGTTTTCGGAAGCGATCAGCTCGATATGATCTTCCTGGCGCTGGTTTTCCTTCTGGATGGCGGCGAAGACTTCGGGGTCGATCTGGTCGATCGTATAGCGGCTGCGTTCGAACATGGCGTCACTCGTCTGTAAAAAAGTATCCCGATACGTGCGCATCGGAGAAATTCTGAATAACTCCATCTTGATGAGATGGAGCGTTTACGAGGGGGAGATAGGGCGCGCGGGGGAGCATCGGCGACCCGTACCGGCGGCTTTTTCGACTTTTCGAGCCAGCGATACAGGGCGCACCCTGCTTCCCATTCGCTGCCCAGGCGAGCGGCAGGTATGCCGGCATGAGATCCTGCGCGGAATTTTCCACTGAATATTCCAGGAATCGCATACGACACACCAGAGAACTTGCGCTTCCTCGTGGTAGTACCCACTGACTTCGCCAGTCGCGCAAGGTGGAATGGTTGCGCCAGAGTTTACGCGAGCGCGCACGGACCCGCAAGCGCGCCGGCCGGCTCCCCGCAAAGCCGCGCCAGGCCTGGCTCGCAACTTGCTGTTGCAAAGTCGCCTGCGGGTTAACCTCCGTACGGGCGGCCCCTCCGTTACAATGCCGGCCATGTCAATGTTCGTGTGGCCACTGCGCGTGTACTGGGAAGATACCGACGCAGGTGGCGTGGTCTTCTACGCCAACTATCTGAAGTTCTTCGAGCGGGCCCGTACCGAGTGGCTGCGCTCGCTGGGCATCGAACAACAAACGCTCGCTGAAAATAACGGTGTGGTCTTCGTCGTGTGCAGTACCGCCGTGGAATACAATGCGCCCGCCCGGCTGGATGACCAACTGGAGATCCGGACGCGCGTGGAACGGGTAGGACCGGCTTCGGTCCAATTCGCCCAGGAAGCGTGGCGCGCGGAAGTCCATCTGGCGACCGGCGCGATTCGGGTTGGATGTGTTGATAAAAGCACATTCAGGCCGGCGCCGATTCCCACCCCTGTCCTCGAAACCATCAAGAACGCTCGATGAACCCAGTGACCGTCACGCAGGACCTGTCGATCATTTCGCTGGTATTGAACGCCAGTCTGCTGGCGCAGGCCGTTATGGCGCTGCTGCTGGTAATGTCCCTCTTTTCCTGGACCTATATTTTCAGAAAGCATCTGGCGCTGCGTTCCGCGCGCACCCAGACCGAGGGTTTCGAACGCGATTTCTGGGCGGGTGGCGACCTGCAGGCGCTCTATAACAGCGCCGCCAATAACCGCCATAACACCGGCGCGCTCGAGCGCATCTTTGAATCGGGCATGGGCGAATTCCTCAAGGCGCGCGAGCGCAGCAACGATGCCGGCGCGCTGCTCGACGCCGCGCGCCGGGCCATGCGCGCCGCCTATCAGCGCGAGATGGACGTGCTGGAGTCGCACCTGCCGTTCCTGGCCTCGGTCGGGTCGGTCAGCCCGTACATCGGCCTGTTCGGCACGGTGTGGGGCATCATGAATGCGTTCCGCGGCCTGTCCAACGTGCAGCAGGCGACCCTGGCCTCGGTGGCACCCGGCATTGCCGAAGCGCTGGTGGCCACGGCCATCGGCCTGTTCGCCGCCATTCCGGCGGTGATTGCCTATAACCGGTATGCGACCGAGATCGACCGCCTGGCCATCCGGTTCGAGAGCTTTATGGAGGAGTTCCTGAACATCCTGCAGCGCCAGACCCGCTGATCGCCTGTTCATGCATTCGATGGATCGCACACGGAGCTAACACACATGGCAGCCATCCAGCGCCGCGGCGGCTCGCGCCGCCGGGCCAGCGCCGAAATCAACGTCGTGCCCTATATCGACGTGATGCTCGTGCTGCTCGTCATCTTCATGGTGGCGGCACCGCTGGTGAACCCGGCCGTGGTCGACCTGCCTTCGGTCGCCAATGCCACCCCGCAGCAGAAGACGCCGCCGATCATCGTGACCGTCCACGAAGACGGCGCCCTGACCGCGCGCGGCCGGGATCCGGCCGGCAACTCGTTCGAGCGCAAGCTCGACAAGCCGGGCCTGCTGGGCTTTGTCCATCAGCGCCAGAACGAGAATCCGGACCAGCCGGTGGTGATTGCGGCCGACCGTTCCGTCAAGTACGAAGCCGTGCTCGACGTGATGTCCATTTTGAAGGCCGATGGCGTCAAGCGCGTCGGCCTGATGGTGAAGTCCAAATAAGCGTCGCGTCCGCTCGTGGCCACCTTGTCCTCACCTCATCCTTCCCAGCAGGCCCCGCGGCCGCCGCGCCGCGCGAAGGCCGCCGCGTATCCGTATCAGCCGGTCAAGGAACGCGGCACGCTGCGTTCGTTCCTGCTCGCCTTGCTGATGCATGTGCTGCTCGGCATCGTGCTCTATTTCGGTGTGCACTGGCAGAGCAGCACCCCTGTCGGCGGCGAGGCCGAATTGTGGGAGGAAGTGCCCGACGTCGCGCCGGCGCCGCCGCCCCCGCCGCCGCAACCGGTCGAGCAACCGCGTCCGGTGCCGACCCCGCAGGTGCGCAGCCAGGCCGAGGAAGATGCCGAGATCGCGCTCGAACGCCAGAAGCGCAAGCAGGCGGAAGAGCGTGCCGCCAGGGAAGAGGCCGCGCGTCAGGAACAACTGCGCAAGGAACAGCAGCGCGAGGAAGCGCTGAAGGAACAGCAACGCCAGCAGCAGTTGCGCGACGAAGCCCAGCGCAAGGAAGCGCAACGCAAGGAAGACCAGCGCAAGAAGGCCCAGCAGGAGCAGGAGCGCAAGGAGCAGGAGCGCAAGGAACAGGCTGAGCACGACCGCAAGGAAGCCGCCGCGGCGAAGGCCAAGGCGGACGCCAAGGCCAAGGCCGACGCCGAAGCGAAGGCCAAGACCGACGCCGAGCAGAAGGCCAAGGCCAAGGCGGATGCCGACGCCAAGGCCAAGCGCGAGGCCGCGGCCAATGCGCAACGCAAGGCGGAACTCGCCCGTCTGCAGGCGCTGGCCAGCGGTGGTGCCGCGGTCAGCGGCGGCGGCGTCGGCAATGCGAGCGGCTCCGGCGCGGGCGCGGGCGGCAATGCCTCGCCGGGCTATGCGGACCGCGTGCGCCGCAAGGTGCTGCCGAACGTGAACTATGGTGGCGACACCTCGAGCAATCCGACTGCCGTGGTGGCGGTGCAACTGGCCCCGGACGGCACGGTATTGTCGGCGCGCCTGACGCGCGGCAGTGGCAATTCGGCATGGGACGACGCGGTGCTGCGCGCGGTGGAGGCATCGAGCCCGCTGCCGCGCGATGAAAACGGCAAGGCGCCGGGCAGCATCACGCTGTCGTTCCGGCCGAAGAACTGAATAAGGTAGCGAGAGCGAAGGAGGCATACCGTGATTTGCAACATAATGCAACCTTCATCGCGGGGTATCGGTCCCGTCGCTACCATGGACGGTTGCCTGACGCAGCCGGCAGTGTGAATCCTGTTATCGACTAAGGAGCAGCATGCGAAAGCTTTGGGCCCCCAACTGGCTGTCCGCGCGGCGGCATCACGCTGACCAACGGGCGGGTGTTCTGCCTACCACCGACGTGCATACCGCCGCGTCGGCATCCGCCGCATTGCCTACCGCATTGCCTACCCCCGCATTGCTTGCCAACGCATCGCGCGACGCCACGCGCCACGCCACGCGACAATCCACGCGCCGCGCGCTCATGGCCTGGCTGGCGGCCGCGCTGGCCTTCTCCGCCGGCGTCGCCCACGCCCAACTGAATGTGGAAATCGTGGGTGTGGGCTCGACCCAGTTCCCGATCGCCACGGCCAATTTCCAGGGCGAGGCGCAAGCCCCGCAGAACCTGACCGCCATCATCCGCAGCGACCTCGTCAACAGCGGCCGCTTTCGCAATGTCGATCCGGCCGGCGCCACCGTGGCGGAAACCGCCAGCGTCGACCTCGGCAGCTGGAAGGGTCGCGGCGCCGATGCCTTTGTCGCCGGCAGTGTGACGCCCGCCGGCAACGGTCAGTACGAAGTCCGCTTCCGCCTGTACGACACCGTCAAGCAGCAGAGCCTCGGCGGTCTCGCCTTTACGGTCGCGCCGAACCAGCTGCGCGTGACCGCACACAAGATTGCGGACTACATCTACGAGAAGCTGCTTGGCGAGCGCGGCGTGTTTGCCACGCGCCTGTCCTATGTGTCGCGCGTGGGCAAGCGCTACCAGTTGCTGATCTCCGACTCCGATGGCCAGAACGCGCAGGTCGCGCTGACCAGCAACGAGCCGATCATCTCGCCGGCGTGGTCGCCCGATGGCCGCCGCGTGGCCTACGTCTCGTTCGAGGCAAGGAAGCCCGTGGTCTACGTGCATGACCTGGCCACCGGCAAGCGGGTGCTGGTCTCCAACCAGAAGGGCAACAACAGCGCGCCGTCGTGGTCGCCCGACGGCCAGCACCTGGCCGTGGCGCTTTCGCGCGATGGCAACACGCAGATCTATCTGGTCAACGCGGACGGCTCCGGCCTGCGCCGTATCACGCGCAGCAGCGCGATCGATACCGAGCCGCAGTTCTCGCCGGACGGACGCAGCATCTATTTCACCAGCGATCGCGGCGGTGCGCCGCAGATCTACCGCATGCCTGCAACCGGCGAGGAGTCCGGCGCGGCACAACGTGTGACCTTCAAGGGCAGCTACAACGTCAGTCCGCGCATCTCGCCGGACGGCAAGTACCTGGCCTATATCACGCGGGCGGGCGGCTTCAAGCTGCAGCTGCAGGACCTGTCCAACGGTGACGTGACGTCGCTCACCGATACGACCAACGACGAATCCCCGAGCTTCGCCGCCAACGGCAAGTACATTCTGTACGCAACCCGCGTGGGAGGCCGCGCGGTATTGGCGGCGGTCTCGACGGATGGTCGCACCAAACAGGTTCTCTCCCTCCAGTCCGGCGAGGTTCGCGAGCCGTCCTGGGGTCCTTTCATGCAATAACCAGAGGAGTATCGCCATGCCCCAAATGTTGACCAAGACTCTCGCCATCGCCGCACTGCTCGCCCTGGGCGCCTGCAGCTCGGGCGTCAAGCTCGACGACACCGCCAAGGCCGGTGCCGGTGGTGCCCAGCCGGGCGCCGACGGCCGTGCCGTACAGCCGGTGGATGTGTCGCGCGACCCGCTGAACGACCCGAACGGCCCGCTGGCCAAGCGCAGCGTGTACTTCGACTTCGACAGCTATACCGTCAAGTCGGACTACCAGGGCATGCTGTCGGCCCACGCCCAGTACCTGAACGCCAACAAGGGCCGCAAGGTGCTGATCCAGGGCAACACCGACGAGCGTGGCACCAGCGAGTACAACCTCGCGCTGGGCCAGAAGCGTGCCGAAGCGGTGCGTCGCTCGCTGGGTTCGCTCGGCGTGTCCGACTCGCAGATGGAAGCCGTGAGCCTGGGCAAGGAAAAGCCGAAGGCAACGGGTCACGACGAAGCCTCGTGGGCGGAAAACCGCCGCGCTGACATCGCCTACTGATCTACGGACAAGTCTTCATGAACGCACGCGTATCCACCTTGCTGTGGCTGGCCGCCATCTCCGGTGGCGGTCTGCTCGCGGCCACGCAGGCACAGGCCGGCGTCTTCGACGACGACGAGGCCCGCAAGGCCGTGATCCAGCTGCGGGACCAGTTCAACGGTTTCCAGGCCACGGCCTCACAACGCATCGACCAGAACAGCAAGGTCCAGCTTGACATCCAGAACCAGCTCGAGGGTCTGCGTCAGGAAGTGGCCCGGCTGCGCGGTCAGAACGAAGTGCTGCAGAACCAGGTGGACACGTTGCAGCGCCAGCAGAAGGACTACTACGCGGACCTCGATGCGCGTCTGAAGAAATTCGAGCCGCAGCAGGTCACCGTGGACGGGCGCGAGGGGCTGTCCCAGCCCACCGAGAAGCCGGAGTACGATGCCGCGCTCAAGCAGTTCCAGACCGGCGATTTCAAGGGCGCAGGGAATGCGTTTTCGGCCTTTGCGCGGAAGTATCCGCAAAGCCCGTACCTGCCGCTCGCGCAATTCTGGCTTGGCAACTCGCTCTACGCGCAGCGTGACTACAAGGGTTCGATCTCGGTGCTGCAGAACATGGTCCAGGCCAATCCGACGCACCCGAAAGCGCCCGATGCCATGATCGCCATCGCCAATAGCCAGTTCGAATCCGGCCAGAAGGCGGCCGCGAAGAAGACGCTGGAAACGGTGGTGGCCAAGTACCCGGGCACGGAAGGCGCCCAGGCGGCCAGCAATCGCCTGAAGACGCTGAAGTGATGCGGTAGTACAGCATCGTGGTGTAAGAGAGAGCCTGCGTTTGCAGGCTTTTTCTTTTGTGCGCGGCGGATTGTTGCCGGGCTTTTTGCCCGCTCGCCACTCCCGATTGCCTCCCGATTGCCGCTCGGTTGCAGTGCGGTCGCCGGAGGTAGCGGTGCCAGCTTGCGCACGGTCGCGCCGGCCCACGGCGGCACGCCGTTGGCGCTGGATTAAAATAGCGGCTTCCATTGCGTCAACCCCGATCATGACCAAACGCGCCATCGTCCTGCTTTCCGGCGGCCTCGACTCCGCCACCGTCCTTGCCATGGCCAACGCGCAGGGGTTTGAAACCTATGCACTGTCCATGCGCTATGGCCAGCGGCATTCGTCGGAGCTCGACGCGGCCCGGCGCGTGGCCGCCGCGCTCGGGGCCGCGCGCCACGAGATCATCGATCTCGACCTGCGCCGCTTCGGCGGCTCGGCGCTGACCGACGATAGCCTCGATGTGCCGACCGATGGCGCCGTCGGCGGCATTCCGGTGACGTATGTGCCGGCGCGCAACACCATCATGCTGTCGCTCGCACTCGGCTGGGCCGAGGCGATCGGCGGCCGCGACCTGTTCTTCGGCGCCAACGCCGTCGACTATTCGGGCTATCCGGACTGCCGGCCGGAGTATGTGTCGGCCTACGAGACGCTTGCCAACCTGGCCACCAAGGCCGGCGTGGAAGGCGATCGCTTCCGCGTGCACGCGCCCATCATCGACCTGACCAAGGGCGAGATCATCCGCGCCGGCACGCGCCTCGGCGTGGACTACAGCCTGACCGTATCGTGCTACCAGGCCGACGACGACGGCCGGGCATGCGGGGTGTGCGACTCGTGCCGGATCCGCCGGGCCGGCTTCGAGGCCGCCGGCGTGGCCGATCCCACGCGCTACCAGGGCGGCGCGGGCTGATCGCCCTTCCGGACACGCCCCCCACCATCGCACCAGCCACCGCACCGACCATCGCACCAGCCATCGCACCAGCCATCGCAGCGGACCTCGCACCGGCCGCCGCGCCGTGCATATCCATAACGACAACGAGCCTCGCCCCGACATGCCCGAGATCAATATTCCCGCGCTCACGCACACCGTGCTGTGGAGCACCTTCGTCCTGACGTTCCTGTTCGGCGCAATCCTGCAGCGCACCCACTTCTGCACCATGGGAGCGATCTCCGATGTCGTCAACATGGGCGACTGGAACCGCCTGCGCATGTGGGGCCTGGCCATCGGCGTGGCGATGATCGGTACCGGCGTGCTCGCCTGGGGCGGGCAGATCGATCCCACCAAGACGATCTATACGGCGAGCAAGCTGAGCTGGCTGTCGGGCCTCGTCGGCGGCCTGCTGTTCGGTTTTGGCATGGTGCTGGCCTCGGGCTGCGGCAGCAAGACGCTGGTACGGATCGGCGCGGGCAATCTCAAGTCGCTGGTGGTGTTCGTATTCCTCGGCCTGTCCGCATACATGACGCTGCGCGGCGTGTTCGGGGTGGCGCGCGTGAATACCGTCGACAAGATCGCGGTGGCGCTGCCCACCACGCAGGACCTGCCCTCGCTGGTGGCGCATGCCAGCGGCATCGCGCGCCCGACGCTGCAACTCGGGCTGGGCATCGTGCTCGGCATCGTGATGATTCTCTGGGCCATGCTCGGGCGCGGCTTCCGCACCTTCGACCATCTGCTCGGCGGTATCGGCGTGGGCCTCATCATCATTGCGATGTGGTACGTGTCCGGCCATATCGGCTACGTGTCGGAGGATCCCAACACGCTCGAGGAACTGTTCGTGGCTACCAACAGTGGACGTATGGAAAGCCTCAGCTTTGTCGCGCCGTATGCCTATACGCTCGACTGGCTGATGCTGTTCAGCGATACCAGCAAGGTGCTCACGATCGGCATCGTCTGCGTGTTCGGCGTGATCGCCGGCGCCGCGGTCTACGCGCTGGCCACCGGCACGTTCCGTTGGGAAGGTTTCGGCAGCCCGGAAGACGTGGCCAACCATATCGTGGGCGGCACCCTGATGGGCATCGGCGGCGTGACCGCGCTCGGCTGCACGATCGGGCAGGGCCTGTCCGGCGTGTCGACGCTCGCGATCGGCTCGTTCCTGGTGTTTGCCGCGATGATGGCGGGGGCCACCATGGCCTTCCGCTATCAGATGTGGCGCCTGGAAAGCATGGGTTGACACCCCCAGGTCGCCTCCATATAATCGCGGATTCGGTTTTTCGGGGTCGTTAGCTCAGTCGGTAGAGCAGCGGACTTTTAATCCGTTGGTCGCGTGTTCGAGTCACGCACGACCCACCAGCATGCCCAAAAGCCCGTCGCTCCTACGACGGGCTTTTTTCGTTGGTGCCAACCATCGAAAGCCCACCAAGGGGTGTGCCCGTCATCGCGGGTCCGCCGCCGCGAGTCGACGCGTGGGCGTTGCCAAAACGGTTACATCGCTTTTTTCCCCGCCTCCCTCTATCATTGCCGCGGGCCGGTCCCGATTAATCCGTCTGAGTTAAAGACAACGTTACCGTCCTGACCCAGAATGAGCGCTGCGTCACATCCGTGTGGCGACGCTCCTCTCCCTCTACCCAAGAAATCGACGAGTTGCCGGCTGCGCGGAACGCCGGCAAGGGAAGTCTTTATGCAGCAGCATGGCGGATCCCCGCCGGCCAGCGGACGCGTCCTGCGCGTGGTCTGGCCGTTCGTCCCCGTGGTATTTGCGCTGGCGGTGTTCTGCGTGGCCAGCGTCGACGTGCTGTCCGCCACGCGCGCGTTCATTGCCGGCGAGAGCCTGTGGAGCAAGGGGCAGAAGGCCGCGGTGGTGCATCTGCTGCGCTATGCGGAGACCCGCCAGGACGCCGATTTCGAAGCCTTTCGCCGCGCCATCGCGGTGCCGCTCGGCGACCGTGCCGCACGCCTCGAACTGGAAAACACGACGCGGTTCAACCAGGCCCGCGCCACGGCCGCGATGTCACCGAGATCGACGCGGCCATCAAGGCCTGGGCCCAGGCCGATGCCGAGATCGGCAAGCTCGATGCGCTCGCCGCCACGCTGCGCGAGCACGTGGCCGACCCCGACTGCGGCGAGGCCTGCCTGCAACCGCTGGTGGCGTCCATCACGGCGCTCGATGCACGCCTGACGCCGCTGGAGGCGTCATTCTCCGCTTCGCTCGGCATGGCCTCGCGCCGCGTCCGCGACATGCTGCTGCTGGGCGCGGTGAGCATCGCGGGGCTGCTGCTGTTGAGCGCGATGTGGTTGTCGTACCGCATCCTGCGCCAGGAGCGCCGCCTGCGCGAGGCGCTGACCGGCAGCGAGGAGCGCCTCAAGCTGGCGGTGGCCGGCAGCAGCGACGGGCTATGGGATTGGCATCCCCATCGCGGCGAGCTTTATTTCTCGCCGCGCTGCGCGGAAATGCTGGGTTACGCGGCCGACGAACTGCCGCATGCGCGCGAAACGCTGATGGCCCTGATGCATCCCGCCGATGTGCCCGAGTTCGAGCGTCGCCTGTCGCGGCATCTGCGTGCCGGCACGCAATACGATGTGGAATTCCGCTTACGCCGCAAGGCCGGCGGTTACCTGTGGGTGCGTTCGCGCGGCCGGCTGGTGCGCGGTACCACCGGCAAGCCCGCGCGTATGGCCGGCTCGCTGACCGATATCAGCGATCGCAAGGAATTCGAGTCGCAGCTGTTCGCGGAAAAGGAGCGCGCCCAGGTCACGCTGCAGGCGATCGGCGAGGCGGTAGTCACCACCGATGTGTGGGGCCGCATCGAGTCGCTCAACCCGGTGGCCGAACTGTTGACGGGCTGGTCCAACGCGGAGGCGGCCGGCAAGTTCCTGGCGCAGACCTGTCCGCTGCAGGACGAGAACACCGGCGCGCCGGTCACCGACCTGATCGCGCGCGCGTTGCAGGAACGCTGGCCCACGCAGGCCGTGATGCTGCTGGCGCGGCGCGGCGGCGGACTGGTCGCGGTCAAACCCTCGGTCGCGCTGATCCGCGATCGCGGCGGTCTGGCCATCGGCGTCGTGCTGGTGCTGCACGATGTCAGCATGGAGCGCGCGCATGCGGCGCGCCTCGCCCATGAAGCCACGCACGACGCGCTCACCGGCCTGGTTAACCGCGCGGAATTCGAGCGGCGCCTTGCCGCCGCCATGAATGCCACCCAGCACGGTGGCTGCACGCACACGCTGATGTACCTGGATCTCGACCAGTTCAAGGTGGTCAACGACACCTGCGGACATGCCGCCGGCGACGAACTGATCCGCCAGGTGGCCGAGGTGATGCGGCAGCCGATGCGCAAGGGCGATACGCTCGCGCGCCTGGGCGGAGATGAGTTCGGAGTGCTGCTCGAACGTTGCGAGCGCGATGAGGGCGAGGGCGTGGCCGAGGCGTTGCGGCGCGCCATCTCGAGCTTCCGCTTTGCCCATCGGCAGCGCACCTTCGCGCTGGGCGTCAGCATCGGGCTGGTCACGCTCGATGGCAGCATCGTCAAGCTGGAAGAAGCGCTGAGCGCGGCCGATGCCGCTTGCTACATGGCCAAGGAAGGCGGCCGCAATCGTGTCCAGGTCTACCGCATGGACGACAACGCGATGCAACTGCGGCGTGGCGAGATGGAATGGGTCAGCCGCGTGCATGCGGCGCTGGCGGCCGGACGTTTCTGCCTGTATGCCCAGGATATCGTCGCGCTGCAGCCCGAGGTGGCGGGCGCCGGCGGCCGCCATATCGAACTGCTGCTGCGCCTGGTCGACGAACGCGGCGAACTGGTACCGCCGATGGCCTTCGTACCCGCGTGCGAGCGCTTCAACCTGATGCCGATGATCGATCGCTGGGTGGTGGAGACCGGGTTTGCCGCGCTCGCGCGCATCGAGGTCGATCGGCCCGGCGAAATCGGCATGTGTTCGATCAACCTGTCCGGCGCCTCGCTCGCCGACGACCATTTCCCGGGCTTCGTGCGGCAGCAAGCCGCTCGGCATGGCGTCGCGCTGCACCAGATCTGCTTCGAAATCACCGAGACCGCGGCGATCGGCAATCTGACGCAAGCGGCGGCGTTTATCCAGCAGTTGCAGGCGATGGGCTGCGCGTTTGCGCTCGACGACTTCGGCGCGGGCATGTCATCTTTTGCCTACCTCAAGCATCTGCCTGCGGCGTATCTCAAGATCGACGGCAGCTTCGTGCGCGATATGCTCGACGATCCGGTCAACCAGGTCATGGTCGAAGTGATCCAGCGCATCGGTCATGTGATGGGCAAGCGGACCATTGCCGAGTTTGTCGAGAGCGAGGACATGCTGGTACGCCTGCGCGCGCTCGGCATCGACTACGCACAGGGCCACCATATCGCGCGGCCCCGGCCGTTCGCGCACGGCAGCGGCGTGCAGACGGATCATGCCGATTGCGCCGTGGTGGCGCTGTGAGGCGCTGACTGGCGCCTGGGTATCCGGCGGCCGGATCGGCACCCGCCCGGTTTCGGGCCGGATCAGGGCGAAAAACTCAGGGCGAAAAACTCAGGGCGAAAAACTCAGGGCCAAAAATCAGGGGGTGGGTGGCGTGCCCGGCGGGGTCACGGCAAGTGGCGCCTCGGTTGTCACGGCAGGCAGCGCCGTCCCGGCACGCGGCGTCGACACCAGCGGATCGCGGAAGCCGGTATCGCGCATCGCCGTCGATGGCGCCGGACCTTCGCGCCGCGTGGCGTTCCAGGTCTTGTAGGCCCAGTAGCCCGCGCCGGCCAGCATGCCGAGTTTCGACAGCTTCCACGTGGCGCGTCCCAGCGCGGTCCGGCGCAATAGCGGCAGCGCCAGGGTGATGGCAGTACTGACCATCGGGTAGTCACGCGTCACGCCAAACAGCTTGAGCCAGCCGGCAGGCCGCGTCAGGCGCGGCAGCCATGCGCTCATGTTGGTCATGCGGCGGGCGCCGCCACGCACCTGGCGCAGGGCCTGGACCGCGTCGTAGCGCTCGAGCGCGGCGCGCGTCAGCAGCAGTTCCTTGCGTACCGCGAGCGGCAGCCGTACTTCGTGCGAAAAACGCGCGGGACGCGGATGATCGCGGCGTGGGAGCTCGCCCGCGTGGTCGTCACCGTGGGCCCCGTCGGGCGCGGCGGAAGCAGAGGTCGGCTTGGTCATCGGCGCAGAATCTCCCGGTCCTTGTCCAGCTCGGCGAGGGTCGCCTCGAACAGCGGCGGTGCATTGCGGACCTTGTTGCGTGCGGTCAGCAGGCATGCGGCCGCCGCAATCAGGTAGAACAGCACGATGGCGAGAATGGCCTGCCAGCGGTAGGTTTCCCAGAACAGGATGACGATCAGCAGCGTGAACGTCATCAGCGCCATGCTGAAGAACGCAAGGCCAAAACAGACCAGGAGCGCCACCTTCATGAGCCGCGCGCGTTCCTCTGCAAGTTCCACGCTGGCGAGCTCAAGCCGGGTCTGCAGCATCGAGACCACCGAGCTGGCGAGGTTGCGAAGGGATTCCAGGAACTTCGGGGAAGAAGGGTCGCTCATGCGGCGTCTTTGGCGATTGGCGGGCAGGTCGGGTTGACAGGGCGGGGTGGCGAAAGCCGCGGTAGCAGAGCGGGCCGTGCGGCGGCGGGGCCTGTGTCGTCCTGCGTCGTGTAAGGGGCGGGGCGGCGCTCGCGTGCCGCCCCGTTCGGCTTACTTGCGATTCAGCAGCAGGCCGATCACCAGACCCACGCCCGCTGCCAGACCCACGGCACGCCACGGGTGGTCGTGCACGTAGTCGTCGGTGGCGCGGGCCGCGGCCTTGCTCTTGGTGACCACGGCGTCCTGCAGGTCCTGGGCCTTTTCCTTGGCCTGCTTCAGCAGGCCCATGCCGCGTTCGCGCAGTTCGGCGGCTTTTTCGCCGGTAGTCGAGGCCGCTTGCTTAAGCAGTTCTTCGGCATCGGACAAAACGGTCTTGACATCGCTCATCAGTTTCTCCTGTTTGCGGGCGGTTGGTTGTGTCGTTAGCATTTTGCCTTGCTCGCTTGGTCTTGTGGCGTTTCCTCTCGTCCAACTAGGATATGTGGCGGCGACCCATCGTTTCAAGTTGACGGATTGCATGACCGCCAGTCCGTCATCGGAAGGAGACGCGCATGGCGAAGATCCGGTGCATTGGACGGCCATGCAAAATCCGTGACAGCCAGGCGGCGCAAGGTACCAGCTACCGAGCAATGACTCGATGCTTTATGACTTCGAGTGATTTTATAGTGACTTTATATTCGTTTGAGTTAGATCGCAATCTCACTAAGCTGAGTCGACCGTTTCTCTGGGTTCGGTGTCGCCGGTTTCGGTTTCGCTGGTTTCTCACATACTGTTGCATCCTTTTTCAGGACAGGAGGTAAGGCATGGCATTGCGTCTCGGCGATATCGCCCCCGATTTCGAGCAGGATTCGAGCGAAGGCCGCATCCGCTTTCACGAATGGCTCGGCGACAGCTGGGGTGTCCTGTTCTCGCATCCGGCCGATTACACGCCGGTTTGCACCACTGAACTCGGTCTGACCGCCAAGCTCAAGGAAGAGTTCGCGCGCCGCGGGGTCAAGGCGATCGCACTGTCGGTCGACAGCGTGGAATCGCACCGCGGCTGGATCAACGATATCAATGAAACCCAGGCCACCTCGGTCAACTTTCCGATTCTGGCCGATGGCGATCGCAAGGTGTCCGAGCTTTACGACATGATTCACCCGAACGCCAACGAGACCCTCACGGTGCGTTCGCTGTTCATCATCGACCCGAAAAAGAAGGTGCGCCTGATCATTACCTATCCGGCCAGCACGGGTAGAAATTTCAACGAGATCCTCCGTGTCATCGATTCTCTGCAATTGACTGACAATCACAGCGTGGCCACGCCGGGCAACTGGCAGGATGGCGACGATGTGGTCATCGTGCCGTCGCTCAAGGATGAGGCGGTGATCCGCCAGAAATTCCCGAAGGGGTACCGGGCGGTGCGCCCGTATCTGCGCCTGACGCCGCAGCCGAACAAGTAAGTCCGGTGGCGCGCGCCCTCTGCCGCACGGGAGAGGGCGCAGACCGGCGGATGCCGGTCGGAGGGATCAGAAGAATGCCTGGATACCGGTCTGGGCGCGGCCCAGGATCAGGGCATGGATATCGTGGGTGCCTTCGTAGGTGTTGACCACCTCGAGGTTGACCACGTGGCGGATCACGCCGAACTCGTCGGAGATACCGTTGCCGCCGAGCATGTCGCGCGCGACGCGGGCGATGTCGAGCGACTTGCCGCACGAGTTGCGCTTCATGATCGAGGTGATTTCCACCGCAGCCGTGCCTTCGTCCTTCATGCGGCCCAGGCGCAGGCAGCCTTGCAGCGCCAGCGTGATCTCGGTCTGCATGTCGGCCAGCTTCTTCTGCACGAGCTGCGTGGCGGCGAGCGGGCGGCCAAACTGCTTGCGGTCGAGTGTGTACTGGCGGGCCGTATGCCAGCAGAATTCGGCGGCACCCAGCGCGCCCCAGGCAATGCCGTAGCGGGCCGAGTTCAGGCACGTGAACGGGCCCTTGAGGCCGCTTACGCCGGGCATGAGGTTCTCTTCGGGCACGAAGACCTGGTCCATCACGATTTCACCGGTGATCGAGGTCCGCAAGCCCACCTTGCCGTGAATGGCGGGCGCGCTCAGGCCCTTCCAGCCCTTCTCCAGGATAAAGCCGCGAATCGCTTCCTTGCCGTCGTCGCCAGCCAGCTTGGCCCATACGACGAAGACGTCGGCGATCGGCGAGTTGGTGATCCACATCTTGGCGCCGCTCAGTTCGTAGCCGCCCGCCACCTTCTTCGCGCGGGTGACCATCGAGCCCGGGTCGGAGCCGTGGTTCGGTTCGGTCAGGCCAAAGCAGCCGATCCATTCACCGGTGGCCAGCTTGGGCAGGTACTTCTGCTTCTGCGCCTCGCTGCCGAATTCGTAGATCGGCACCATCACGAGCGACGATTGCACGCTCATCATCGAGCGGTAGCCCGAGTCCACGCGCTCCACTTCACGCGCGATCAGACCATAGCTGACGTAGTTGAGGCCGGGGCCGCCGTACTGTTCCGGGATGGTCGGGCCGAGCAGGCCCAGTTCGCCCATCTCGCGGAAGATTTCCACATCGGTCTTCTCATTGCGGAAGGACTGGAGCACGCGCGGCATCAGCTTATCCTGGCAATAGGACTGCGCGGCGTCGCGCACCATGCGTTCTTCGTCGGTGAGTTGCTGGTCCAGCAGCAGCGGATCGGCCCAGTGGAATTCGGCGTTGGCAGCCATGAAGGTCTCCTGAAATTTGAAGTTCCGCATTGCGGAACCGTGTTCCGATGAGCTAGTATAGCCGAACAGGATCGCGCTGCAACAACCGCGATGCGGTTGTGATGCGAACCCTTCTCCAGGAGCCTGGCTTGGCCGACCATACCGTTTCCCCCGCCGTTTCGCCCGCCGTTTCCCCTGTCGTTGCCCCGGCCGCTACCGCCGCCGCGCGCGACAGCGATCCGAATTTCGTCACCGCGCTCGCGCGTGGCCTGGAGTTGTTGCGTTGCTTTCGCACCGGCGAGGCGATGCTCGGCAACCAGGACTTCGTGCGCCGCACCGGTTTTCCCAAGGCGACGGTCAGCCGGCTGGCCGGTACGCTGGTGCAGCTCGGCTACCTGCGTCATGACGAATCGCTCGGCAAGTACGCGCTCGATGCCGGTGTGCTGGCGCTGGGCTTCTCGTACCTCTCGGCGTCCGATGTGGTGGCGCTGGCGCGTCCGCATATGCTCGCGTTTGCGCAGTCGTACGGGGTGTCGGTCTCGCTCGGCAAGCGCGAGCGGCTGGAGGTGATCTACCTGGAATCGATCCGTAACGATGCCGGCGTGATGCTGGGCCTGGGCGTCGGTTCGCGGCTGTCGCTGGTGTCGAGCTCGATGGGTCGGGCCTACCTGGCGGCCTTGCCGGCGGCACGGCGCGAGCGTGTGCTGGCCGAGTTTGCGCAGGCCTATCCGGAACAGTGGAAGCAGCAGGAGGCGCCGATGCGCGCGGCGCTGGCCGAGGCCGAGCGCCTGGGCTATTCCACCTCGTTCCGCGACTGGCACCCGGCCATTCACGCGTGCGCGGTGGCGTTCCGGCCGATCGGCGAGCGCGAGCCGCATATGCTGAGCTGCAGCGCATCCTATGGCACGGTGCCGGAACAGGATTTCCACGACAGGCTCGCGCCCGCGTTGCAGGCGCTGGCCGCGCGCCTGTCCGAGCCGCGCGTTTGAAACGACCGCGTCAGAGATCCGTGCGCAGTTTCCACAGTTCGGGAAATAGCACCACGTCGAGCATCTTGCGCAGGTAGCCCACGCCCTCGGTGCCGCCGGTGCCGCGCTTGAAGCCGATCACGCGCTCGACCGTGGTCACATGGCGGAAGCGCCATTGCCGGAAGGCATCCTCGAGATCGACGAGCTTCTCGCCAAGCTCGTAAAGCTCCCAATGCGCGGACGGGGCGCGATAGATTTCCAGCCATGCGGCCTCGACCGAAGCGTTGTAGCCGGCCGGTTCGGTCCAGTCGCGTTCGAGGCAGCCCGCGTCGATGCGCAAGCCGCGCCGTGCCATCAGCCGGATGGCTTCGTCGTACAGCGACGGCGTATGCAGCGCGGCTTCGACCAGCGCGTGGTGCTCGCGCCGGTGCGCATGCGGCCGCAGCATGGCGGCATTCTTGTTGCCAAGAATGAATTCGATCTCGCGGTACTGATACGACTGGAACCCCGACGACGCACCCAGGTACGGCCGCATGGCCGAGTACTCGGGCGGCGTCATGGTCGCCAGCACGTTCCACGCCTGCACCAGCTGGTCCATGATGCGCGACACGCGCGTCAGCATCTTGAAAGCCGGGCGCAGCTGGTCTTGCCGCACGCTGTCGCGCGCGGCGCGCAGTTCATGCAGCATCAGCTTCATCCACAATTCCGTGGTCTGGTGCTGGACGATGAACAGCATCTCGTTATGATCGGGCGAGCGCGGGTGCTGGGCGGTGAGGATCTGGTCCAGGCCGAGATAGTCGCCGTAGCTCATGTCGCGCGCAAAATCCATCTGCGCGCCGTGCCAATTGCCCGCCTGGCCGTGGTCCCCTTGGCTCCCTTCGCCCCTTTCGTCCCTTTCGTCCCTTCCGCCCGCATCGTCCCCCTGGCTGCCTGCGCGCGCGTCACGCTGCTCGCCGGCGTTACCGCTGTCACCGGCGTGGCCCGAGAACGGACATCCCCGTGTATGGTTCATGCTGGTCTCCGTGTCAGGTCACCTGGGTACGCACGGCAAAGCGGGCCTCGCGATACATGCCGGTATCGAGCACGTCGCGCAGCGTCTCCACCGCGTCCCACACGTCGGCATAGCCGGTATAGAGCGGCGTAAAGCCGAAGCGCGCGATACCGGGCTCACGATAGTCGCCGATCACGCCGCGTTCGATCAGCGCGGCCACCACCGCATAGCCGTCCGGATGGGCAAAGCTGACCTGGCTGCCACGGCGCACATGCTCGCGTGGCGTGATCAGCCGCAGCGGATGATCGGCGCAGCGATGTTCCACCAGGCGGATAAACAGGTCGGTGAGCCGCAGCGATTTCTGACGCAGCGCGGCCATGCTGGTTTGCGCAAAGATATCGAGCCCGCATTCGACCATGGCCAGCGACGTGACCGGCTGCGTGCCGCACAGGAAGCGCCCGATGCCTGCGGTGGGCCGGTACTGCGGCGCCATCGCGAACGGCTGCGCATGCCCCCACCAGCCCGACAGCGGCTGCCAGAACGCATCGCGCAGCGCGGGCGCCACCCATACGAATGCGGGCGAGCCCGGGCCGCCGTTGAGGTACTTGTAGGTGCAGCCGATCGCGTAGTCGGCGCGCGCCGCGGTCAGGTCCACCGGCACCGCGCCGGCCGAGTGGGCCAGATCCCACACCGTCAGCGCGCCGCGCGCGTGCGCGCGTTCGGTCAGCCCGGCCATGTCGAGCATCTCGCCGGTCTGGTAGTTGACGTGCGTGAGCATGAGCACCGCGCAGTCGCCATCGATGGCCGCGTCGAGCTCGTGCGGATGGTCGACCAGGCGCAGCGAATAGCCGCGTTGCAGCAGATCGGCCAGGCCCTGCGCGATATAGAGATCGGTGGGGAAATTGCTCGCTTCGGAAACGATGACCTTGCGCGCCGGATCGCGCTGCTGCTGCACACGCAACGCGGCGGCCAGCACCTTGAACAGATTGATCGAGGTGGTATCGGTGACCACCACTTCGTCCGGGCCCGCACCGATCAGTGGCGCGAGCTTGTTGCCAAGGCGGCGCGGCAGGTCGAACCAGCCGGCGCGGTTCCAGCTGCGGATCAGGCCGTCGCCCCATTCGGCGGATACCACCTCGGCCGCGCGCGCGGCGGCGGCACGAGGCCGCGCGCCGAGCGAGTTGCCATCGAGGTAGATCACGCCCTCAGGCAGGGCGAATTGCGCGCGCAGCGCGCCGAGCGGATCGTCGCGGTCGAGCGCGACGCAGTGTTCACGGGTGAATGCGGTCATGGAGCAATGGGGTCGGGTCAGGTCAGGGCGCGCAGCACGGCACGCACGGGGCTGGCATCGAGCCCGGCCAGGCGCAGCGGCAGCGCGATCAGTTCGTAGTCGCCGGCGGGCACCTCGTCGAGCACGATCCCTTCGAGAATCGCCAGCCGGTGCGCGCGCACGGCATGGTGGGCATCCATGGTCTTGCTGTCCTGCGGGTCGAGCGACGGCGTATCGATGCCGACCAGTTGCACGCCGTGCGCGGCCAGCAGCGCGATGGTGCCGGGCGCCACCGCGCAGAAGCCGCTATCCCACGCGGCCAGCGGCGCGCGCTGGTAGGTGCGCAGCAGCACGCGCGGCGGGACGCCGGCCAGCGCATGTTCGACATGGTGCGGTGCGACCACCGGCGTGGCGCCGATGCAGTGGATCACGCGGCAGGGGCCCAGGTAGGCGTCGAGCGGGACATCGGCAATCGGCGCGCCATCGGCGGCGTAGTGCAGCGGGGCGTCGGCGTGTGCGCCGGTATGCGGCGACATCGTGATGCGGCCCACATTGACCGGGCAGTGCGCATCCATCTGCCACGAGGGCTCGTGGCGGAAGGGGGTATCGCCTGGCCAGACCGGCGTGGCGGAAGACACCGTCGGGCTGATGTCCCAGAGTTGGCGAGGGGCGGCGGTCATATCGACTCTTCAGGTCTCAATGGCCGCATGTTAGTCAAAAAATCGAGCAAGGGGCTTGCAAATTCACCCGTATAATCGGCGGATATTCGCAGAATCTTTCAATTAATAGCCTGATTTTGGCTGGATCTTCAACATGACGCTTGACCCTATCGACCTGCGCATTCTGACCTGCCTGCAGGAGAATGGCCGGATCAGCAACCAGGACCTTGCGGACCGCGTGGCGCTCTCGCCGTCGGCCTGTCTGCGGCGTGTGCGCCTGCTGGAAGAGGGGGGCGTGATCGGCGGCTACCGCGCGTGGTTCGATGCGGAGCAGCTCGGGCTCGAGATCGAGGCGATCGTGCAGGTGTCTATGCGGCATGACGTCGAGGGCTGGCACGATACGTTCAACGCCGCGGTGCAGGCATGGCCCGAGGTGATGTCGGCCTACGTGATTACCGGCGACAGCAACTACATCCTGCGGGTGCAGGCGCGCAACCTCAAGCACTACTCCGATTTCATCGTCAACCGGCTCTATCGCACGCCCGGGGTGATGGATATCCGCTCGAATATCGTGTTGCAGAAGATCAAGACCGACGGCTCGCCGCTGGCGATCATCAAGGCGGTCGCGGCCTGAGGCAGCGAGGCAGGCGGCAGGGGGAAGGCTGGCGCAGGGAAGGCGCTCGCGCCGGCGCGCAGGACTACTCCTGGCCCGGTAACGCGGCGAGCGTCGCGAACCGGCCGCCCTGGAACACCAGCGGCTGGCCCGCGGGGTCGTGGATGCCGCAGCGTTCCACTTCGCCCACGAAGATCACGTGATCGCCTTCGTCGTAGCGGCTGCGATTGTGGCATTCGAACCAGGCCAGGGCATTGGCCAGGATCGGCAGGCCGTTGGCCGACAGCCGATAGTCCACGCCGGCGAAGCGGTCGCCCTTGAGGGTGGCAAAGCGCTGGCACAGGTCGAGCTGGGACGCGGCCAGCACGTTGATGATGTAGTGCGAGCCGCCACGGAACATCGGCAGGCTGTTGGCGCGCGTAGCCAGACTCCACAGCACCAGCGGCGGGTCGAGCGAGACCGAGTTGAACGAGCTGGCCGTAATGCCGACGAAGGGCGCGCTGCCCGCCTGGGCATGTCCGGCCGAGCGCGTGGTGATGACGGTCACACCGGTGGCGAACTGGGACAACGCACGGCGGAAGTGTTGCGCATCGAAGTCGGGCGAGGCGGCGCGGCCGCGCGGCCGGCTGCCCTGGGACGGTCCTTCCAGGCGGCTTCCGGTTTCAGGCATGCCCATGTCTTGGGCTCCACACAATTCCATGACGTTTCCACAGTGTAATCGCGTCGGCGGGCGCACGTGCTGCGTCATAACCTAAACCCGTGCAACCGGGGTTTCGGTGGGTTTTCGCACAAATCGCGCCAGCCTCAGGCTGTCCGCGATTGTAACGGACGTGCCGCCGATGCCGTTCCCTTCATTTTTGCCTGCGCGCGCGCGTTTGCTTGGTTATGCTAGGTAAGTGGAGCGACAGTGACCACCACCGGGAACGGAGCCGACGACATGGAACAGCAGCAGCTTGAGATCGCCACCCTCGGCGGTGGATGTTTCTGGTGCCTGGAAGCGGTCTACCAGCAGGTGGACGGTGTGCGCGCGGTCGAGTCCGGCTATACGGGCGGCCATGTCAGTCATCCGACCTACCGGCAGGTGTGCGACGGCGACACCGGCCACGCCGAGGTCGTGCGCGTGAGCTTCGATCCATCGGTCATTACCTATCGCGAGATCGTCGAGATCTTTTTTGCCATTCACGATCCGACCACGCTCAACCGGCAGGGCAACGACGTCGGCACGCAATATCGATCGGTCATCTTTACCCACTCGGAAGCGCAGCGCGCCACCGCCGAGTATGTGATGCACGAACTCGTCGCCAGCAAGGTGTATGACGATCCGCTGGTCACGCAGATCGAACCCGAACAGCCGTACTGGCGAGCCGAGGAGAGCCACCAGAACTACTATCAGGATCATCCGGGGCAAGGCTACTGCGCGTTCGTGATCTCGCCCAAGGTGGCGAAATTCCGCAAGCAGTTTGCCCATCGGCTGCGGCAGTAAGGTGGCCTTCAGGTGGCAGTTATGGCGGCAGTTATGGCGGCAGTCAGAGGGCAGTCGGGCAGCCGCCGTTACAGCCGCGCCGCAATGGCCTCGGCCAGCCGCCAGCAGGTGAGCGGCGCCGAGCCCTCGGCCTTGTTGCTGACGATCACGTAGGCGGGCTGGCCCGCCTTTAGCGTGCGTACCACGAGCGTGGCGATGGCTTCGCGCGTGGCTACGTCCTCGTCGACGATGCGGTCGAACGGCGCGTAGGCCGACTCGGCGAAGTCGTACGAGCGTCCCTGGTACAGCATCCAGCGCAGCACCAGCGGCCCGGGCGCGTCCGCGTCCATCAGGGCCTGGGCACCGGCCTGCCGTGCCACCGGCGGCAGGCGATCACGCGCCGACAGGCAGAAGCGCACGCCGCGCGCGCGCAGGAGCTTGATGTAGCGCGGCGTCAGCAGGGCCGGGTCGCGCAGTTCCACCGCATAGCAAGCGAACGGCGTCAGCGTCGGGTCGAGCGGCGGCAGCGCGGCGAGGAACGCGTCAAGCCGTGCGAGAAACGCGCCCGCGTCTTGCGCGAGCGCGCCCAGCGGCGACAACTGGAACAGCAGTGGCCCGCAGCGCCGGCCCAGGCCGCCCGTGGCCGGGACGACCAGGTCGCGGATCGCCATCTCGGCATTGAGGAAGGCCGCGTTCTCGACGCGCCCGGCCCCATCCGGGCCGCGCAGCCAGCCATCGCATACGCTGGCCGGCGCCTTGATCAGGAAGCGGAAGTCTTCCGGCACCTGGGCCGCATAGGCGAGGTAGTCGGCCAGCGGTATCGGCCCATAGAAGCCACGGTCGATGCCGGCCGCGCGTAGCAGCGGATGCCGGGCATATGCGCGCAGGCCTTTGCGCGCGAGCAGGCTCTCGCTGTACTGGCCGTCATAGACCAGCCCTTGCCAGCCGGGATAGGACCACGACGAGGTGCCCAGGTACAGGTTCGACGGCAGGCGCGCGGCCAGCTCGACCAGCGCGGCTGGTGCCGGCGCGGCCGCGACGATCTTGCCGCGTGGTGGTCTCGGGCTGGGGGCGGCGCCGGACGATCCGGCCCGGGCGGTGGCCGCGGACGGATCCTCCAGCGCCGGGTCTGGCGTGGGGAGAGGCGTGTCTTCGACCGCCTGGTCGAGCGGATCGCCGAATAAATCGAGATTGACGGTCAAGCGGGTGCGGCGAGCGTGGTGTCGTAGATATAGCGTCGCGACCACGGCAGATGATCGGCCGAGCGGCCCGCCTTGTGGCACACCACCTGGTGGATCGACATCTGCTCGGTCGTGAACGCATGCGAGCAGCCGGCAAGGTAGACGCGCCAGATACGGTACTTGGTTTCGCCCACCATCTTGCGGATGGTCTCGCTGTTGGCCTCGAAATTATCGGCCCAGTGGCGCAGCGTGAGCGCATAGTGCCGGCGCAGCAGCTCCACGTCGAAGGCCTCGAGTCCACCCCTCTGCAGCGTATGGAGCACCATGCCGATATGCGGCAGCTCGCCTTGCGGGAACACGTAGCGATCCATGAAGCCGGACCCGTCCATCGGCACCTGCCCGCTGTCGGGATCGGTGGCGGTGATGCCGTGGTTCATCGCCACGCCGTCGTCGGTCAGCAGGTCGCGGATGCGCGCGAAGTAGCCGGTCAGGTTGTCCTTGCCCACATGCTCGAACATGCCGATGCTGGTAATGCGGTCGAATTGCCCGGTGGTATCGCGATAGTCCTGCAGACGGATCTCGATGCGGTCCTGCAGGCCGGCCTCCTTCACGCGCGCGGTGGCCAGATCGAACTGGTTCTGCGAGAGCGTGATGCCCACGCAGCGCGCCCCGAACTTCTGCGCGGCGCGGATCACCAGCGCGCCCCAGCCGCAGCCGATATCGAGCAGCGTCTGCCCGGGCTGCACGCGGATCTTGGTCAGGATATGGTCGATCTTCTTCAGCTGCGCGGTGGCGAGGTCCTCGGTGCCGGTCTCGAAGTACGCGCACGAGTAGACCATGCGTGGGTCCAGCCACAGCTGGTAGAACTCGTTCGACACGTCGTAGTGGTACTGGATCGCGGCCTTGTCTTCCTGCTTGGTGTGCGTGAAGTGCTGGGCGACCTTGGCCAGCATGCCGCCGGCGCTGCGCGTGGCCGCCGTGGAAAAACCGTAGGCGACCTTGATGATGTCGGACAGCTTGCCGTCGAAGTCGATCTTCTGCTGGACATACGCTTCGCCGAGGTTGTCGAGGCTCGGCACCAGCAGCAGCGGTAGCGCGGCGGCCTCGCGCACGGTCAGGGTAACGTCCGGCTGATCGAACTTGCCTAGCGCAAACTCGCTGCCATTCCACAGGCGCAGTTTGACAGGCAGGTTCGCGTGCTCGCGCACATCGGCGATCCAGCGGTCCAGTTGGTTGTCCAGGGCTTGCTTGAATAACATGCGGCATCCTCCCGAGTCATGCAGCAAATGGCATTGCAGCAAAAAATGGCATTGCAGCAAAAAAGGCATTGCAGCAAATGGCAAGGCAGCAATGGCTCATTGCCGCCTTGCCAGACGAACAAACCTCCCGGGCAATCGAGGGACCGGCGATGCGGCCACCCTGCGCGAGACCATCCAGAAGCTACCCGGGAAGCCGCGCCGGCCTTGGCTCGCCGGCGGGCAACACGGAAACTTTACGCCTGTTTCGCCAAACGTGCAGTACCCGCCCTTCGCATGTCCGCGCCTGCAAACAATGACCCAGCGGCGATGTCCTGGGCCGATCGTCAGGGCGACAGCCGCACGATGCGCCAGCTGCCGTCGTCCTGCCGGCGGTAGCCGATGCGGTCATGCAGGCGCGACGCGCGTCCTTGCCAGAATTCGATCCAGTTGGGCATCAGACGATAACCGCCCCAATGCGGAGGACGGGGCGGCTCGTCGCCAAAGCGCTGGCGGAAGTCGGCCTCGCGCTGCTCCAGTACGGCGCGGCTGGCCACTTCGCGGCTTTGCTCGGAGGCCCATGCGCCAAGCCGCGAGCCGAGCGGACGCGAAGCGAAATACGCATCGCTCTCCGCCTCGTCGACCTTGCGTACCTCGCCCTCGATGCGCACCTGGCGTTCGAGTTGCACCCAGTGGAACAGCAGCGCCGCACGCGGGTTGGCCAGCAGGTCGAGGCCCTTGCGGCTTTCGTAATTGGTGAAGAAGGTGAAGCCGCTGGCGTCGAGCCCCTTGAGCAGCACGATACGCGCGGACGGCTGGCCGTCGGCATCGACCGTGGCAAGCGTCATCGCATTGGGGTCGGGCATCTTGGCGACCACCGCCTCGTCGAACCAGCGCTGGAACTGGCTGATCGGGTCGGCGGCGACTTCGGTTTCGGATAGGGCGCCCAGCACGAATTGCCGGCGCAGGTCGGCAAGTTGAGTCATATCGCTTTCGAACGAAAACATCACGAAGGATGTTTCGAGTATAGCGAATGCGCCGCTTGCTGCTTTGATCCAGATGGACCGATGTGCGCCGCGCGCGCCGCCGTCAGGCCGGCGGCAGCGGCCTGGTCTGCGCGCGGTCGCGGCTCTGGTTGCGCGAGTAGTAGCCCGCCACGCCCATCGCGCCGGCCATCGACAGGAAGATCGGCAGCATGCCGAGCGCCGTGCCGACCACGCCGAAGGTCAGCGGCCATACCACCTGGCTGGTATTGAGCACGGCCGAGCGCAGGCCCAGCGCCTCGCCGGCACGGCCCGACGGCGACGCGGTATGCAGGATGTTCATCACGTTGGGCTGCGCGCTGCCGAGCGCCAGGCCCAGCACGAAGGCCAGCCCGCACATCAGCCAGAAGTGCGAGACGAACGGATAGACCAGGTATGCCATGGCGCCTACCGTCAGCGCGATACGGATGATCTTCCATTCCGAGAAATGGCGCGAGATCAGCGGCATGGCGATGCGGATCGCCAGCGTGGCGATCGAGAATGCGCCCAGTACCCAGCCGATCGACGACGGGGTCAGGCCGATATTCGAACCGCGGATGGGGATCAGGAACGCATGCAGGTCCCACGCCGCGGACAGCACCGCGCTGGCGACGAACACCGCGCGCAGCTCCGGATACTGCAGCAGGCTCAGCGTCGAGCCGCGGCTGCCGTCCTCGATCGCGATGCGGCCGGCATTGCCGCCCGTGGCCGGCAGGCGCGGCCGCACGTAGTGCAGGCCGACCTGGCCGAGCAGCGCCACGCCGACCAGCACGATAAAGGCCGGGCGAAAGCCGGCATGCTCGATCACATAGCCCATGGTGACGGGTCCGAGCGTGCCCGACACCGACAGCCCGAGCGCATGCAGCGAATAGTTGCGCAGGCGCGTCTCGTTGGTGGAGACCTGGCCGATCAGCAGTTGCATGGCCACCTGCACGAGCATGAAGCCGACGCCGATCAGCGCGCACGCGCCGTACAGCGACGCGATGTCGTGCCAGACCGCCGGCAGCAGCGTGCCGGTGACGACCATCAGCGAGCCGGCCGTCATCGGCACGCGCGGACCGATCTCGTCGATGCGGCGGCCGGCGCGGATCGCCAGGAACATCGGCAGCAGTGCGTAGAGCGCCATCAGCACGCCGAGCGTAACGGTCGAGGCCTTGAGCGAGAGGGCAAAGAGGGAAACGACGACGCGGCTGGCGTTGAAAGCCACGTGGTTGCACACCGTCAACGCGATCAGCCAGCTGATCGGGGGCACGGCGGCAGGAGGCAGCGTCATGGTGACGGGGGGGCAGGGGCAGCGTGGAAGAAAAAATGAGTGCGGCCGCAGCCGCACCTGACAAGGGCACCAGAGGCCGGACTGGACCGGCATCGGCGACCGATGCATGCCATCTGTTCACGACTTCCTTGTAAATGGCCGTTTAATTATGCGCCTTGGCGTCGGCTGTGCACAACAACGGGGAACGCGAGGTGCGAATTCGCAACGGTCGCCATCGCGCGGGTGTGGCGAAATTGCCGAAAGTCCGGGGTGTGCCCGCTCGCGGCCGGTCAGCCTGGCGCGATACCGTGGCGCCGGTGCGACAGCCTGCGGGGAGAGGAAGGGGCCGGACGGTTTGGCCGGGCAGGCGCTCGGGCGACTCAGCCGCCCTGATACATCGGATCGCGGTTGCCGCCGGGGGTGGGGCGCGTGGCCTGCGACGCGGGTTTGCGTGGCGAGCCGGTGTTCGGGTTGCCGTCCTGGCCGCCGTTGCCGTCCGCGGTCGTGCCGGCGTTCCGGTCAGACTTCGGGCCAGACTTCCGGTCCACCGCCGCGTCCTCGCCCGCACCCTGGGTCGTCTTCGGGTCGCGATACGTCTTGCCCGGCGGCGGCGCCGACGTGGGGCGCTTCTTCAGGTCTTCGAGCAGCCGGTTGCACTGGCTCTCCTCGCCCGGCGAGATATCGAGCAGGGGCACCACCGCGGCCACCGGCGCGACGATGGCAAGTGCCAGCGCGCCGCCCGCGCGCAGCGCCAGCACCGCGATATTGGGGCTCACCGACGGATTCTTGAAGGTGCCTCCCACATACAGCGGCGAGCGCAGCGAGATGATGCGCAGGCCCTTGGAGTCGGGGTGGACGGTCAGCGCGAGCTTCTCGTCGCCGAAGTCGATGCCGCCGTCGACCTTGATCACCGCGTCCTGGGTATCGAGCACGAAGGTGCGTGCGCGCGCGATGCCGTTGCTCACGCCAAAATCGGCCACGCCGCAGTTGATCTGCACCGGCTTGTCGCCGAATAGCTTGGAGATGACCACGCTGCCGACATTGAGGCCCATGGCTTCGAGGATGAACTTGCTGACCGTGCCGTTCTCCACCAGCAGCTTGGCTTCGCCATTGGACGAGCCCATCAGCGCCGCCACCGAATTGCCGGTGGCCGACAGCTTGGCGCTGCCGTTTAACTCGCCGATGCTCGCGCGCATGCTCTCCACCTTCGGGAACATCTGCTTGAGCTTGAGGTGGCGCGCACGCATGTCGACTTTGGCGGCCATCGGCGAGCGCTTGCCGTCGAGCCGGATGGTGGACGCCAGGTCGCCGCCGGCCACGCCGAAATTGAGCGGATCGAGCAGCAGCACGCCGTCCTCCAGCTTGAGGTGCGTGCTGAGATCGGTGATGGGCAACGCTTCGTCGCGTACGATGCGCTTGCCGGTGAAGCGCACGTCGGCATCGATTTCGTCCCAGCGTTCGGTGTGGAACGGCGCCACCGGCAGCGCCTTGTCGGGCGGCTGGGTGACATTGCTGTCGGCGGCCTTGCGGCCCGGCTTGGCGTCGGCACCGATCAGCGGGGCGAGGTCGGCAAACAGCAATTGCTTCGACTCCAGCTCGCCCGACAGCAGTGGCCGCGGCGCGCGCTGCGCGTAGGTCAGCGTGCCGCCGAGATCGCTGCCACCGACCTTGCCGGTAAAGTTGCGGTAGCTGTAGGTCGACGAACCCTTGTTGAGCGTGGCCACCAGTTGTCCGCGTGTTTCGTACGGGGGTGTGGAAGGCAGCACGATGCCGGTCAGCCCGTACAGGTTGGCCATGTTATCGCCGGACAGCTGCAGGTGGACATCGAGCGCGCCGAGGTGGGCCGGATTGGTCAGCGTGCCTTCGATCACCGCGCGCGTGCCGCCTACGCGCACATCGGCCTGCACCGGGAACGGCGTATCGGTATCGCGCAGGCTGAGCACGGTGCCGGCCTTGCCGTTGGCATTGATGGTGGCCTGGTTGTAGTGGCCTACCGCTTTCCAGCGCAGCCCGTAGCGGCTCTCGTTGCCGCTCTTCTGCTCGGACTTCATGGCCGCCACGGCCGAGGCACCGGCGGCCGGCGTCACCAGCGCGCCATCGCGTGCCTTGCTGTAGAGCGCGCCGTCGCCGATGGTGTCGATCTCGGCCTTCATCTCGATCTTCTGCGCGGCGTCGTTGAGCGCGATATTGCCCTGGGCCAGCACGATCTCGCCGATATCGAGCTGCCACGACGACTGTCCGGTTTTCTTGCCGGTATCGAAGGTCCAGTTATTGCGCTTGTCGGCCAGCCGCTCGAGCCAGACGGCGGGACTGTCGACGACGATGGTGGGCACGTTGATCTCGTGCGCGAGCAGCGGCAGCGGCCGCAGCACGAATACCAGTTCGCGCACCGTGGCCATATTGGGGGCCGTGGCCCACTCGGGGTTGCCGATGGTGATGTCGTGCGCGGACAGGCGCGGCCAGGGTACCAGCGTGCGCCAGCCGGTTTCGCCCTGGGCCCGCTTCCACGTCACGACCAGATCGCCGTTGATGGCAAACGGCCGGCCGATGGCTTGCGACACCTTGTCGTTGAGCCACGGTTTGAGGCGATTCCAGTCGAACGTGAGGATCACGATCACGATGATCGCAATCAGCGCGAGCGGCGTGAATACGCTCCACAGGGCAATTTTCTGGCGGCGGGTCACTGGCATGAGGCTGGCCTTGGTTGGCGGCAAAGCGGCGGATCAACCACTGCAAGTTCATTGTAGGAACGCCGGCGCGGTGCCGTTGTCGGGCAAGCGCTGACATTGCGGTCGCCCGGGCGCCGATTTTCGGGCCATGGCATAAAATGCCGGCACCGCGCCGGCATCGAGCCGGCGCGCATGCCCCAGTTGATTCAGGCCGCCCCCGGCCGCGTTCGCATGACCATCGCCCCCACTCCGGCCCCGGCCGTCTCACAACTTGCCGATCCATCGGGCCTGCCCGCGCCCTTGTCCCATGAGACACCCGGGGACGACGATTACCACCGCCGCTTTGGCGGCGTGGCCCGTCTGTACGGGGCCGAGGGCCTGGCCCGGCTCGAGGCGGCCAATGTCTGCGTGGTCGGGATCGGCGGCGTCGGCAGCTGGGCGGCCGAGGCGCTCGCGCGCAATGCCGTGGGCCGCATCACGCTGGTCGACCTCGACCATATCGCGCCATCCAACACCAACCGGCAGATCCACGCGCTTGGCGATGCCTACGGCCGCGCCAAGGTCGAGGCGATGGGCGAGCGCATCGTTGCCATCAATCCGCGCTGCCGCGTCAGTACCGTCGACGACTTTGTCACGCCCGACAATGTGGCGGCGCTGCTGACGGGGTTCGACTATGTGATCGACGCCATCGATGCAGTGCGCGTGAAGATCGCCATGATCGGCTGGGCGCGCCGCGAGGGGCGCGCCATCATCACCTGCGGCGGTGCGGGCGGTCAGCTCGATCCCACCCGCGTCCGTATCGAGGACCTCGCGCGCACGGTCCAGGATCCGCTGCTGGCCAAGGTGCGCGGCGCGCTGCGCCGCGAGTGGGGCTTTCCGCGTGACCTCCGGAAGAAATTCGGCGTCCAGGCGGTCTATTCGGATGAGCCGCTGCGCTATCCGGAGCCGGAACAGCAGGCCTGCGAGATCGACGAGGCGCCTCCGCCCCAGCCGGTGCCGCGCCAGGCGCCGCAGGGACTGGCCTGCGCGGGCTACGGCTCGTCGGTGGCGGTCACGGCCGTGTTCGGCTTTGTGGCCGCTGGTGCGGTGGTGGGGACGCTCGCGGCGGGCTGAGTCCGGGCGCGGCGCCGCCCTCACGCGCTCAGCGTGCGCAGCAGCGTCTCGATCTGGGCGGGCGTGGCGGCGGTGTTCTCGAAGAAGATCAGTTCCGGATATTCGGCCGGGTCCGGCTGGAATCGGCGCGTGCGATACGCGTCCCAGTGCGCGAGCTTGTACGCATCGTTCGGATTGCCGCGCCGGATGATGCGCGCATGCGCTTCGTCCTCGGAGACATGGATCCAGACGATACGGATGGTGGTGCCTTCGGGGACGTGCAGCCAGTGCGGATCGCTGAGCTGGTGCGCGCGGATCTCGCGCGAGAGCGGGCCGATCACGATCACGCTGATGCCGAGCGCGAGGTTCTCCCGCGCGGTATCGAGCAGACCCTGGTATTCGGGGTCGCGCAGGTTCTCGAGATAGGCGGGGCTGTCGCGGTCATTGGGGTCGCCGGTGATCGCGCCCATTGCCGCGGCGCTGTAGCGGCCGTACAGCGTGTCCTTGTCGAGCAGGCAGAACGGCTCGCCGGTGGCGGCCATCAGCGGGCCGATCAGGCGGTGTGCGAGCGTGGTCTTGCCGGTGCCGGCGTGTCCGCAGAAGAAGATCAGTCGAGGCATGGGGAGCGGCGGTGACGTCAGGAAAGCGTGCGTCAAGCATAACGCGGTATGCTTGGCACGTTGTGGATGCCCTATTGTGGCAGTCCCCGCGTGCGCCGCCACGCCCGTTTCCAACGAACTTTCCGTGATGTCACAACCTGCCCAGCTCTCGCCCTACGCAGGACTCTCGTCCGAGGGACTGCCCGCCGATCTTCACCTCGACGAACCGGTCACCGATGCCACGCACGCCGAATTCATCGCGCTGCTCGCGGCCGCCGCCCAGGCGGACGACGCCGGCTTTCTGGCGGCGTTCGATGCGTGGATCGACCACACGCGTTATCACTTCGGGCAGGAGGAGCAGTGGATGGAGGCGATGGCGTTCGGTCCGCGCCACTGCCATGCCGGCGAGCACCAGCAGGTGCTCGCGGTGGCGGACGCGGTCCGCACCGCCGTGCTCGACGAAGGCCGCGTCGACGTGGGTCGGCGCCTGGTGAGCGAACTGTCAGGCTGGTTCGACCAGCACGTGAAGTCGATGGACGCCATGATGGTCGCCCATATGAAGGAAAACGGCTTTACGCTGATCGAAGGCCCGCCGGTCTGAGGGCCGTTCGGCACGCCCGACCCGGGGCGGTCGACCCCGCCGCCCGGCCCGGGCTCCGGCGCGGCCGCGGCGTTCAGTTCAGCGCGGTGCTGAGCTGCCGCCGCCAGCGCGATACCACCTCAGGCTGGTCCGCCAGCATCTCGAATACCGACAGCATGGTCTTGCGTCCGGCATCGTCCTCGAAGGTCCGGTCGCGCCGGACGATCTCCAGCAACTGCGCGAGCGCGGGCTCGTAGTCGCGGCGCGCGATCAGCACGCGCGCCAGGTCGAGCCGCGCCGGCAGGTCGCCGGGCGTGGCCTCGATGCGCGCGGCCAGCGTGGCGGCATCGGGCAGGTCGGACACGTTCTTCATGGCGTCGATGCGGGTACGCAGGGCCGCAAACGCATCGAGTTGCGGTGCGCGCGGCGACAGGCGTGCGAACTCCGCCTCGGCCTCGGCGATGGCATTGCCGTCGAGCAGAAACGCGATATAGGCAAGGCGCGCCTCGTCGGCGCCCGGATCGTAGGCCAGCGCCGCCTGGAACGCGGCCTGCGCGCCCGCGCGGTCGCCGGCCTCGGCCAGTTCGCGTGCTTCGTGCAAGGCCAGCTCGCCCGGGTTGGGGCTCAGCCGTTCCAGGAATTCCCGCAAGCCCGACTCGGGCAGCACGCCGGTGAACTGGTCCACGGCCTGGCCATCGGCAAAGGCCACCACGTGGGGAATGCTGCGCACGCCGAAGTGCGCGGCCAGCTCCTGGTTCTCGTCGACATTGACCTTGGCCAGCCGCCACTGGCCGCCGCCTTCGGCCTCCAGCTTCTCCAGCATCGGCCCCAGCGTGCGGCATGGTCCGCACCAGGGCGCCCAGAAATCGACGAGGACGGGGACCTGGCGCGACATCTCGATCACGTCGGCTTCAAAGTTCTGCAGGGTGACGTCGCTCATGGTGGGGGCCCTTGTTTCGTTGCAATGCTGTCTATTGTGAGGGCGGAAGCGCAGAACACAACCCGCCTGCGGAAAACGCGGGGTTGAAAATAGAACGATCGTTCAGTTATATTGGCCGCTCGGTGATACTGGCCGCCAGATTGCCGCCGCGGGCCGGCGCTGCCGGCCCGCGCCCATCCGGGCGCCCACACAGAACAGGCCCATCCGAGGCCATCAGGAGACGACATGGCAAGCGCCGACACCGCCGTTCCTTCGGGACGGCCGCATTTCCAGTTCTGGCCCAAACGCGTACCGACGCGCGTCGTACTGCCGGAGACCTCGCTCTGGTACAACCTGGAGGTGTCGGCGCGCCGCTTTGCCGACAAGCCGGTGATCCGCTATTTCGGCAGCGCCATCACGTTCCGCGAGCTCGAGGCCCAGGCCACCGCGCTGGCCGGCTGGCTGCAGCAACGCGCCGGCGTCCGGAAGGGCGATCGCGTGCTGCTGTACATGCAGAACTGCCCGCAGTTCATCGTCGCCTACTACGCGATCCTGCGCGCCGATGCGGTGGTGGTGCCTGTCAATCCGATGAACCGCAGCGAGGAATTCCGCCACTACATCACCGATGCGCAGGCGCGCGTCGCCATCTGCAGCGCCGACCTGGGCGCGGCGGTAACCGAGGCCAATGCCGAGCTACCCGCCGGCGAGCGGCTCGACCACCTGCTGGTGAGCGAGTATGCGGATGCGCTGCCGCGCACCCACACCTATCCGGAAGACGAGCCGCCGGCCTGGCTGACCGTGCCGCATGCGCTGCCGGCGGGTGCCGTGCGCTGGACCGACGCGCTGGCCGCCAACCTGCAGCCCGGCCCGCATACCGCCGGTCCCGACGACATGGCGGTGATGCCCTATACCTCGGGGACCACCGGCTTTCCCAAGGGGTGCATCCATACCCATCGCACGGTCATGCACAACGTGATCGGCGGCGCCACCTGGTCCGGCAACGGCGCCGAATCGGTGCAGTTGTCGGTGCTGCCGCTGTTCCATGTGACCGGCATGCAGTACGGCATGAACGTGCCGATTTATACCGGCGCCACGGTGGTCATGCTGCCGCGCTGGGACCGCGAGGTGGCCGGGCGCCTGATCTCGCGCTACCAGGTCACGCACTGGACCAATATCCCGACCATGGTGATCGACTTTCTCGGCAGTCCGAACCTGGACCAGTTCGACCTGAGCAGCCTGCGCTATATCGGCGGCGGCGGTGCGGCCATGCCGCAAGCGGTGGCCGAGCGGCTGCGCGAACAGTTCGGGCTCAGCTACGTCGAGGGCTACGGGCTTTCCGAGACGATGGCACCGACCCACAGCAATCCGTCGGAGCGGCCCAAGCTGCAATGCCTGGGCGTGCCGATCTTCAATACCGACGCGCGCGTCATCGACCCCGTCACGCTGGCCGAACTGCCACCCGGCGAAGTGGGCGAGATCATCGTGTGCGGCCCGCAGGTGTTCAAGGGCTACTGGGGCAACCCCGACGCGACGCGCGATGCCTTTATCGAATTCGAGGGCCGCACGTTCTTCCGCACCGGCGATCTCGGACGCATGGACGAGGACGGCTACTTCTTCCTGACCGACCGCCTCAAACGCATGATCAACGCGTCGGGCTTCAAGGTGTGGCCGGCCGAGGTGGAGAACCTGCTCTACAAGCATCCGGCCGTGCAGGAAGCGTGCATCATCGGCACGCGCGACGCCTATCGCGGCGAAACCGTCAAGGCGGTGGTGGTGCTGCGGGCCGCCGCGCGCGGCCAGACCACGGCCGAGGACATCATCGAGTGGGCGCGCGAGCATATGGCGGCGTACAAGTACCCGCGTGTGGTGGAGTTCGTCGATGCGCTGCCCAAGTCGGGCACTGGCAAGGTGATGTGGCGCGCGCTGCAGGAAAGCGAGAACGCGCGCAACGGCTAGGGGTGTCGCCGGCTGGAACAGGGTGGCGCGCCGGGATCAATGCCCGCGCGCGCGCATCAGCATCTTTACCATCGACTTGTAGCCGCGCTCGCGCGCGTGGCGCGTTGGCGTGACGCCTTCCCGGTCGGGCAGGTTGGCGTCCGCGCCCGCATCGAGCAGCAATTGCACGATCTCTTCATAGCGCGAGCTGCCGTCGCCGAGGATCACCGCCTCGAGCAGCGCGGTCCAGCCGAGCTGGTTCACGTGGTCCACGGCAATGCCGGCCTTGAGCAGCATGCGCACCACTTCGGTATTGCCATGCTGCGCGGCCGCGATCAGCGCGGTGCCATCGTAGCGGTCCGTGCTGTTGAGGTCCGCGCCGTGCGAAAGCGACAGTCGTACCACGTCCACCTGGCCGGTGGCCGAGGCGAGCAGGAAGGCGCTGTTGGATTCGGCATCGCGGCGGTTGACGTCGGCACCGGCGAGGATCAGTGCACGCGCCACGTCGCCGCGCCGGTTGTAGATCGCGCTCAGCAGTGCCGTGCGGCCACGCTCGTCGGCAGCGCGTGGCGAAGCGCCGGCAGCGAGCAGCCTGTTGACGAGATCGAGGTCGCCGAGCGCGGCGGCGGTCATGAGATTGCGATCGAGCGTGGTCACGGGCTCGGACCGTTCCGGCACCGGCGTGGGCGTCGGCGCGCGCAGGCTGCGCAGCGGTCCCGCACTCCCGGTGGCAATCGAGCGCGCCAGCGACTGCCCGCCCTGTCCGGTCAGCAACGCGCCTGCCATCAGCATGCCCATCAGCCCGAGCAACTCGGCGATGGCCTGGCGGCGGGGGCGGGAGTGGGAGCGGGTCATGAGGTGATCGATCGACTGTCGGATCCCAACGTCAGACCGTTTCGTGCGGCGCCACGGCCGCCGCCGCCGCCGTGGCGGGATCGATCTCCACGCTCTTCGCCGGTACCGGCGCGCGGCGATCGGTATCCTGCAACTGGCGCCATAAGCGGCCCAGATACGGATCCTCCACGCCTTGTGTGGCCAGGCCCAGCAGCGTTTGCTGCAGGTACTCGCGCGCCGGGCCGTAGAGGCCGCAGGCATGGCGCAGACGGTCGACCACCGTGTCGTCGGGCAGGCGCCCGGCGTAGCCCGGATGCGCGCGGTTCATGACAAAGGCGAGCGCGCGCCGTGCCGGCACGCTGGCATCGGTCCCGATCTTCACGCGCAGCCAGCGCGGGTGATAGGCGCCCGTCATCATCTCGCGGCGCCATAGCACGCGGAATTCCTGCTCGATCACGTGTTTCGGAATGCGGAACACCATGCCCGTGCAGCAGCCGCCGCGATCGAGGCCGAGCACGAGCCCTGGATTGTCCCAGGTGCCGCGGTTGATACGCGAGTAGAGGTAGAACCCGCGATGGTAACCATGCACCGTGGCCACGCGGCGGTCGGTATGGACCACCATGGGGTTCCAGATCAGCGAGCCGTAACCGAACAGCCAGACATCGCCACTGTCGCCGGCAGGGCCGTCCGCGTCGGCGCGGTGGCCGAGGGCGTCATGCAGCGAGCGTTCGATGGCATCGTCCGAGAGCAGTGTGGACGCGACCGGTGTACTGCACAGCGTGGCGCGCAGCCGATCCGCTTCGAGGTCCTGTCTGGTGATGGCCATGCGTGCAAGCATAATCCAAAGCCGGATCGGACGTGTCCGAGAAACCACGGCGATCGAACATTTCCCCGGGTCGTGGCGTTCGCGCCACGATGGGGCAAGCCCATGCATGCATGGCCGGGCGCGCCGCATGTCCCTACAATGGGGGCATCGCCCCAGCGGCATCGATCTGGGCGCGGCAGTCGCAGTGGTATCCATCCCCCCAGGCGCATAACGACAGGAGAGCCCTCATGGCGCGTACGCTTACCGTGGTGTTCGGCAATGGCAAGGAATTCGATTACACGGTCGGTGAGACCGATCTGGCCGACATCAGCGAAGACGCCGCCTGGCGCTGGTTCGATCGCGAGTACGAAACACTCGACTGCCAGGCCTCGAGCCCGGTGGGCAAGGTGCTGGTGATCGACAAGATCCTCAATGTGGCGCGCTTCTCGGGCGAGGGCCGCTTTACGGGGGATCCGGCCTGGGCGCAGGACTTTGCCCGGCATGCCGCCCGCCTGCTGGATCGCGACAAGGTGCGGGTCGACGTGGGCAGCGCCGCGATCGGCTTCTGATGGACCGCCGGACGGACCGCCGGACGGACCGCCGGATAGGAAAAACGGACGGACGCGGGCGGGGTGCCGGCGTCCGTTGCGGCCGGCGTCAGACGGCCAGCAGTTCCACTTCGAACAGCAGCGTCGCGTTGGGCGGAATCACGCCGCCGGCGCCGCGCGCGCCATAGCCAAGGTCGGCCGGGATGACCAGGCGGCGCGTGCCGCCCACCTTCATGCCCTGCACGCCTTCGTCCCAGCCGCGGATCACATGGCCCGCGCCAAGCGGAAACACGAACGGATCGTTGCGGTCCTTGCTCGAGTCGAACTTGCGGCCAGCCTGGCCATTCTCGTAGAGCCAGCCCGTGTAGTGCACGGTCACGTGCTTGCCGGCGGTGGCTTCGGCACCGGAGCCGACAACGGTGTCTTCATACTGCAGGCCCGAGGGATTGGTTTGCATCGTGATTTCCTTCTGTTGGCAGAGTGAATCGGCAGCGCGTCAGTCGGCGCGCTGGAGGACATCCAGCGTCAGCTGGACGTTGTGGTCGTCGTCGCTGACCCAGATCTCGCCGTCCTGGATCGTGACGGACAGGCGCATCGCGCGCCGCGCCAGGCCGGCGAGCGCGTCAACCGCTTCCTGCGGCACATTGTAGATGGTCACGTTGCGCAGCTTGCTCGCCTTGCCGGCCATGCCCTTCCACCATTCGCGCGCGCTTGCGCTCTGATAGGTATAGACCGTGACGCGTGCGGCGCGTGCGGCCGCGCGCTTGAGCCGCGCCTCATCGGGCTGGCCCAGGTCGATCCAGTGGAGGATGTCGCCGGTGAGGGCCTTGTCCCAGAGATCGGGCTCGTCGGGTTCGTCGAGGCCGCGGGTGAAGGCGAGCGATTCGGTCGCTTCGCACGCAAACGCCAGCACGCGGATCATCATGCGCGCGTCGTTTTCGGACGGATGCTGGGCGATGGTCAGCGCGTGGCTGCCGTAGTAGGGCCGATCCATGTCGGATACCGACAGTTCGGCCTTGAAGATGGTGGATTTGAGCGCCATGGGCGAATCGGGATAGAACGCGCGGGAGAACCGGCGAAAGGGCGCATCATACGTGATCCGCGCGACGGCGCGATGCAAAACTCAGGACTTGCGGTAGTCGCTCAGGTAGAAGCGCAGCAGCGCCGAGGCCAGCACGAGGCCGAGGAAGGCGGCCGCGGCGACCATCGCCAGGCCCGCGGCGCTGTCGATCTGCCCGGCCACGGCCAGGCGCACCAGCACGGTCGTCACCAGCATGCACAGCACCGGCAGCAGCAGGGCGCCGCGGCCATAGGTGCGGTAGGCCCACAGCGGGAACCGGCGCAGGAAATCGAGGGGAATGCTGCAGGCCAGGCAGGCGCCGGCCGCAGCGAGAGACGCCGCAACGACGTCTCCGGCATGAATGGCAATCATCTTGACTCGCGTCGCCGGGACACGCTGTACGGCGGGACGCGGCAGGAATTTTGCAAAGCGCTGATTCTACAAAAGATTTTGCCCGCAAAGGTGACGCGAGGGCATCTCGCGCGCGTTATTCGGGATTGCCCGGAGAGGCCTCCACCGCAATCCGCAGCGTGACGTCGTCGCTGACCTCGGGCAGGAAGCGCGTGAGCCCGAAGGCGCTGCGCCGGATGGTGGCGTGGAAGTCGCCGCCGCAGACGTCGCGCCGCACGCCAAACAGCACCGTCTGTCCGCAGCTGAAGCGATCGGCTTCCAGTCGCAGCGGCTGCGTCACGCCGTGCAGCGTGAACTGGCCTTCCACCGCGACCAGCTTGCCGCCTTCGACGATAAAGCGGTTGGCCTGCAGGCGCGCCACGGGATTGTTCTGCACGTCGAGGAACTGGCCGGAGCGCAGCACGCCGTCGAGCGTGCGGTTGCCGGTATCGACCGAGTCCGTGTCCACGGTGAAGTCGATCGAGCCGGCGCCGCTGGCGGGATCGTAGAGGATGCGCCCGTCGATCTTGCCAAAGCGGCCGCGCACGGTAGTGCGGTCGAAGTGGCTGGCGCCGAAGTACACCGAGGTGTGCAGCGGATCGACGGTGTAGCTGACCGCCGCGGCCCGCGCGGGGCCGGATAGCACGCAGAGTGAGAGGGGCAGGCAGCAGAGCAGGGCGGAGGCAAGACGCATGGCAGGGTCCGGTGGGCGTGACGTGACACGGCGCGGCGCTACGGGATGCGGCGCGCCAGCGGGCTCAGTGCACGAACACCGGCAGCAGGAAAATGCCGATCACCGTCAGGTAGCCGACGGTCCAGCACAGTGTGCGCAGCGTCGCCCGGTCGGTCAGGTAGCAGATCGTGTAGAGCACACGTACGACAATAAAGACGACCGCCAGTTCGTCGATGCGCGCGGGCGGCGCGCCCAGGTGGCTGGCACAGAGCACCGCCGCCGCGAAGAACGGGAAGGCTTCGAAGTGATTGCGGTGCGCCATGTCGGCGCGCCGCACCCGTCCGCCCTGCCGCTCGAGCCAGCCGCGCGGGTCGTGATTGTCGTAGCCGCCGGCCTTGGCGATGGCCACCGTCAGCACGGGCAGCAGGCCCGCGATCAGTACGCACCAGAACGCAATGGGCATGCCCGCCGTCCTTTCCGGCAGCCGCTCAGGCGGCCACCACCTTGATCCTGACCCCTGCCACGCTGACCACCTGGCCCGCGCGGATCTTGGCCGTCTTGCGCGACTCGGTGGCGCCATCGACCGCCACCTCGCCGGCGGCCACCAGCGCCTTGCCGGCGCCGCCGCTATCGCAGACGCCCGCCAGCTTGAGCAGGTCGTTCAGCGCGATGTATTCGCCCGCGAGCGGGAAGGTCACGGTCTGGGTCACTTGCCGCCCCAGCTGTCCTTGAGGCCGACAATGCGGTTGAAGACCGGCTGGCCGGGCTTCGAATCCACGCGGTCGGCCACGAAGTAGCCATGGCGCTCGAACTGGAAGCGCTCTTCGGGCCTGGCGTCCCGCAGGCCTGGCTCCAGGTAGGCCCGCACGATGCGGCACGACTGCGGGTTCAGGGCTTCCAGGAAGTCCTTGCCGCCCGCATCGGGCTGGGGATCGCTGAACAGGCGGTCGTACAGGCGCACTTCGGCCTCGTACGCATGGGCCGCGCTGACCCAGTGGATATTGCCCTTGACCTTGACGCTGTCCGCGCCCGGCGTGCCGCTGCGCGTCTCGGGCAGGTAGTTGGCATGGATCGCGACGATATTGCCGTCGGCGTCCTTGTCCACGCCCGTGCATTCGATCACGTAGCCGTAACGCAGCCGCACCTTGTTGCCCGGGAACAGGCGGAAGTAGCCCTTGGGCGGGTTCTCGTTGAAGTCTTCGCGCTCGATCCAGAGCTCGCGCGAGAGCGGGAACACGCGGCGGCCGAGTTCGGGCTGCTTGGGGTGCACCGGCGCCGAGCACTCCTCGGTCTGGCCTTCCGGGTAGTTGTCGAGGATCAGCTTGACCGGGTCCAGCACGCCCACGCTGCGTGGCGCGCGCGCGTCGAGGTCGTCGCGCACGGCGCCTTCGAGCGTGCTCATGTCGATCCAGCTGTCGGCCTTGGACACGCCCACGCGGTCGCAGAACAGCTGGATCGATTCGGGCGTATAACCGCGCCGGCGCATGCCCACGATGGTCGGCATGCGCGGGTCGTCCCAGCCGCTGACGCGGCCTTCGTTGACCAGTTGCAGCAGCCTGCGCTTGCTGGTGATGGCGTAGGTCAGGTTCAGGCGGGCAAATTCGTACTGATGCGGCAGCGGGTCGCGGAACACGCCGGCGTCGCGCAGGTGGCCGAGCACCCAGTCGTAGAGCGGGCGGTTGTTCTCGAACTCCAGCGTGCACAGCGAATGGGTGATGTTCTCCAGCGCATCGGAGATGCAGTGCGTGAAGTCGTACATCGGGTAGATGCACCACTTGTCACCCGTGCGGTGATGATGCGCGTGGCGGATGCGATAGAGCACCGGATCGCGCATCACGATATTTGGCGCGCTCATGTCGATCCTGGCGCGCAACACGTGCTCGCCGTCGGCGTACTTGCCGGCGCGCATGTCGCGGAACAGTTGCAGGTTTTCCGCCACGGTGCGGTCGCGGTACGGCGACGGTTTGCCCGGTTCGGAAAAATTGCCGCGCGCGGCCGCGATCTGCTCGGCGCTCTGGCTGTCCACATAGGCCGCGCCGCGCTCGATCAGCGTTTCCGCAAACGCGTACAGCTGGTCGAAGTAGTCGCTGGCGTAATACAGGTGCGTGCCAGCCTGGCTGTCCCACGAGAAGCCGAGCCAGTGCACGGCGTCGATGATCGAGTCGACGTATTCGGTGTCTTCCTTGACGGGGTTGGTATCGTCAAAGCGCAGGTGGCAGCGGCCCGCGTAGTCGCGCGCGAGGCCGAAATTCACGCAGATGCTCTTGGCGTGGCCAATATGCAGGTAGCCGTTGGGCTCCGGCGGAAAACGCGTGATGACCGTCGGCAGCGGCGCGCCGGCCTGGTCCGCGCGGGACGCATAGGTGCCGGCGGCCAGGTCGTGGTCAATAATGCTCCGCAGGAAGTTGGAAGCGGCGGGCGTGTCGTTGGGCTTGTTGTCTTGGCTCATGGTGGCGCCGCGCGGTGGCGGTGCAAATCGGTGGCAGTGCGAATCGGTGGCGTGCAAATCGGTGACGTGCAAATCGGTGACGTGCAAATCGGTGGCAGTGCAGAACCGGGATTTTACCGTGCCTGCGAATCGTGGCACGATCCTGCCAGGTCTTGTCGCCGGAACATGCCCCATGAATGCCCCTTCTTCATCACTTCCGCTGGATTCCCTGACTTCCCTCTGGCACGCGGCAGGCCTGCCGCCCGAGGCGCTGTCCGACCTTGCACTGACCGGCGCCGATCCGGTCCTGCCATCGAGTTTCGCGGTGGGCGCCGCCGCGCAGGCAAGCCTCGGCGCATCCGCACTGGCCGCCGCCGCGCTGTGGACCCAGCGCACCGGGCGCCGCCAGCAGGTGTCGGTGGACATGCGCCATGCGCTCGCCGAGTTCCGCAGCGAACGCTATCTGCGTGTCGACGGCGGCGCGGCGCCCGAGCTGTGGGACAAGATCGCCGGGCTTTACCCCTGCGGCGACGGGCGCTGGGTGCGGCTCCATACCAACTTTCCGCACCATCGCGACGGCGTGCTGAAGATCCTCGGCTGCGCGCACGACCGCGCGGCGGTGCAGCAGGCGCTCGCCAGGTGGGAGGCGCAGGCCTTCGAGGCGGCGGCGTCCGAGGCCGGGCTGGTGGTCGCGGCAATGCGCAGCTTTGCCGAATGGGACGCGCATCCGCAGGCGGCCGCGCTGCGCGGCCTGCCGCCGGTGACGATCGAACGGATCGGCGACGCGCCGCCCCAGCCGCTGCCGGCATTGCCCGCGCACGGAGAGCCGGGCATCACGCGACGCCCGCTGACCGGTGTGCGCGTGCTCGACTTCACGCGCATCATCGCCGGCCCGGTAGCGGGGCGCACGCTTGCCGCGCACGGCGCCGACGTGCTGCTGGTCACGGCCGCGCACCTGCCGGCCATCGCGCCGCTCGTGATCGATACCGGCCGCGGCAAGCGCTCGTGCCAGCTCGATCTGCGCGATGCCGACGACAAGCGCACGCTGCACAAGCTGCTGCACGGGGCCGACGTCATGCTGCAGGGCTACCGGCCGCACGGCCTCGAACACCTCGGCTTTGGTCCCGAGGCGGCGGCACGCGCACGACCCGGCATCGTCTACGTCTCGCTGACCGCATATGGCCATGTCGGGCCGTGGGCCGGCAAGCGCGGGTTCGATTCGTTGGTGCAGACCGCCACGGGTCTCAACCAGGCCGAGGCCGAGGCGGCCGGCAGCACCGATCCGCGGCCGCTGCCGGCCCAGGTGCTGGACCATGCGGCCGGCTACCTGCTGGCGTTTGGCGCAATGGCGGCGCTGCACCGGCGTGCCGTGGAGGGCGGAAGCTGGCATGTGCGCGTGTCGCTCGCGCAGGTGGGACAGTGGCTGCGCGGACTCGGTCGCGTGGAGAACGGGTTTGGCGTGGCAGATACGAAGATCGACGATATCGCCGACCTGCTCGAGGTGCTGCCGTCCGGCTTTGGCGACCTCACGGTGGTGCGCCACGCGGCGCACCTGGCCGAGACGCCGGCGCACTGGGCGCTGCCATCGGTGCCGCTGGGGACGCATGCGCCCGAGTGGCTGAAGGCATAGCAGGTTTGGGGGTAAGACCTAAGGCGCGGGCGTTGCGCCGGTCAGCCGTGCCATCCACGCCGCCATGTCGCGCTCGGTCTCGCTGCCGGCGCGCTGCGCCGCGAGGATGCGCGCGCGATCGGCGGCCGGGCGGTTCTGGCTCAGCTTGAACTTGGCCTCGATGCGCGTCGGCGCCAGGCGCAGGCCCACGATCGCGCCGAGCATCTTCTGCTGGAAGTCCTCGGGCAGGTCGCGCCACTGCTGCGCGTACCCCGGTTCGTTGGCGCCGATCAGCCGCTTCAACAGCGCATCCTTCTCGCTCGCGTCATGCACGGTCGTCACGTCCGCATAGACGTGCACGGCCACGTAGTTCCACGTTGGCACCGAGAGCTTCTGCTCGTACAGCGAGGGCGACACGTAGCCATGCGGCCCCTGGAATACCAGCAGTGCGCGGCCCTGCGCTTCGAGCCAGCGCCAGTGCGGGTTGGCGCGCGCGACATGGCCTTCGATGTGCCAGGCCTCCCCGCTGCGTTGTGCCACGACGGGCAGGTGGGTGGCAAAGGGCAGGCCGTCGCCGTCGCTGCCGTATAGCGTGGCAAACGCATATCTGCGCATGATTTCGTCGATGAGATCGGCGTCGTCGCGGGTAAAGTGGGCAGGCAGGTACATGGGGCAGGTCCGGGGTCCTAATCGCCTAAGGTGCTAATCGCCTGACAGGGCGTCCTGGCCTGGTCGGGCGTTGTAGCGTGATCGAGCGTCTTGGCCAAATAGAGCGTCTTGGCCTAATAAAGCGTCTTGCGCATGCGCTCCGGCAGTTCGCGGTCGTAGGTGGCGCCATCGATGGCGTTCCGGCTCATATCGGCGAGGATGGTGCCGGTACTCGGCAGCGCGCTGCGCGGCACCTGTACCTCGGGCGACCAGAGCCGCGAGCGCAGCAACGCGCGCGCGCACTGGAAGAACACCGAGCTTACCGTTACCACCAGCACCGTGGTCGGCGTCTTGCCGTCGACCACGCAGCGCGCGAGCAGCGCCGGGTCGGTGGAGATGCGCGCGGTGCCGCTCACCCGCAGGGTCTCGTTGACGCCGGGCACCAGGAACAGCAGGCCCACACGCGGGTCCGCCATGATGTTGCGCAGGCTGTCGATGCGATTGTTGCCGCGTCGATCGGGCAGCAGCAGCGTGCGCGCGTCGAGCACCTGCACAAAGCCCGGCGCGTCGCCGCGCGGCGAGCAGTCGCCGCCTTTGTCGTTGACGGTGGAGAGCAGACAGAACGGCGCAGCCTCGACGAACGCGCGGTAATGCGGATGCAGGTAGTCGACTTCCTTGGCGAGCGAGGCTTCGCTCGGTTCGGCGTAGCGGGCTTCGAGGTCGGCCAGCGTGGTGATGTCGTGGTCAGCCATGGCGGTGTGGGGGCGAGCGGTCGGGGAGATATTCAGGCGGAAACCGCAGTATGAACCACTGCGGCGATCCCATGAGGATTCAGAGCGTGACCGTGCCGCGGCCCAGCTCGATCACGCGGCCGCCGACCTGGATGACGCCCGTGGCGCTCACCGCGAGATCCAGCCGGCAGCGGCGATCCACCGCTTCGCCCTGGTCGATCTGGTAGGCCGCGGGCAGGGCATGACCGGTGGCCAGCAGCCAGCCGCCAAGGTTGGCGCAGGCCGAGCCCGTGCCCGGATCCTCGGCAAACGAGCCGGCATGCTTGGTAAAGAAAAAGCGGACCAGCATCGTGCCCGGCTGCTGCTCGTCGACCGCGAATACATAGGCACAGCGCCGGCCGATGCTCGGGCTCCGCGGCCATTGTTCGAAACGCCCGCCGTCGGGGCGCGCGCGGCGCACGGCGTCGGTCGAGCGCAACGGCACCATCAGTTGCTCGTTGCCGGTGTCGACCCACAGCGGCGGACCGGCAAGATCGTCGACCGACAGGTCCAGCAGCGATGCCATGAGCGCATCGGGCACGCCGGCCGGGGCGGTCTTCGGCGCGCCTTCATGCGGGGCGGTCAGCGTCCAGCGATCACCCGCCGCATGGACCGGCACCACACCCGCCCTGGTCTCCAGCGTCAGGGTATCGCCGCCGTCGGCCAGGGCGCGCACCACGTGCGCGGTGCCCAGCGTGGGATGGCCCGCGAACGGCATCTCGAAGTTGGGCGTGAAGATCCGCATGCGCCGGGTCGCGGTCTGCGACGGCAGCAGGAAGGTGGTCTCCGACAGGTTGAACTGCAGCGCCAGCGCCTGCATGGTGGCGTCGTCCATGCCGCGCGCGTCCTCGAAGACGCAGAGCGGATTGCCGGCGAGGGTCGATTCGGCAAAGACGTTGACGAGGCGATACGCGTAGGTGGCCATGATGGAGCGGCAGCGGGTGAGGGAAACCACAGAGTGTAGTGATGCCGGCGGGCCGCGCCATGCACAGTTATGGCAGCCGCGAACGTAACAGTTGCGGCGCCGGCATGAAAAAAGGCGCCGCGGGTTGCCCCGGGGCGCCTGCAAGTCAGCACAAAACCTGATTAGAAGCCCACCGCCTGGCCGTCGCGGCGGCTGTCGCTGGCGGCCACGTAGCCGTGATCGCGATCGTCCGCGGACAGGCGCCAGATGAACTGGCCCGAGCCGAAGTCCATGTACGGGTCGTCCACCGACTTCAGCTGATGGCCGCGCGCCTTCAGGCCCGCCACGGTGGCAGGGTCCATGGTGCCCTCGACGTCGAGCGTAAAGTCGCGGTTGACCTTCCAGCGCGGCGCGTCGCACGCGGCCTGCGGCTGCTGCTGGTAATCGAGCATGCGCACCACGGTCTGCAGGTGGCCCTGCGGCTGCATGTCGCCACCCATCACGCCAAAGCTCATCACGGGCTGGCCATCGCGGGTCAGGAACGCCGGGATGATGGTATGGAACGGTCGCTTGCCGCCCGCCACCACGTTGGGCGACTTCGGATCCATCGAGAAGCCCACGCCGCGGTTCTGCAGGCTGATCCCGGTGCCCGGCACCACCACGCCCGAGCCGAAGCCCATGTAGTTGGACTGGATGAACGAGATCATCATGCCGTTCTCGTCGGCGGCGCTCAGGTAGATAGTGCCGCCGGCCTTGGGCATGCCGAAGTTGAAGTGGGTCGCGCGCTGCATGTCGATCAGCTTGGCGCGCGACTTCAGGTACGCGTCGTCGAGCATCTGCTCGGGCGTGACTTCCATGCTGCGCGGATCGGCCACGTAGCGGTACAGGTCGGCAAACGCCAGCTTCATCGCCTCGATCTGCAGGTGCTGCGACTCGATCGAATCCACCGGCAGCGAGCCGAGGTCGAACTGGTCGAGAATGCCCAGCGCGATCAGCGCCGCAATGCCCTGGCCATTGGGCGGAATCTCGTGGACCTCATGGCCGCGGTACGACTTGGAGATCGGCTTGACCCATTCCGGACGATAGTTGCGCAGATCGTCGAGCGTCATCGCGCCGCCGCAGGCCTTGCTGAAGGCCGCGATCTGCTCGGCGATCTCGCCTTCGTAGTAGGCGCGGCCGCCGGTGGCGCCGATCTTGCGCAGCGTGTCGGCGGCAGCGCGGAACACGAACTTCTCGCCGACCTCGGGCGCGCGGCCGCGCGGCATGAAGGTGTCGGCAAAGCCCGGCTGGTTCTTCAGTTCGGGGACCGCGGCGGCCCACTTGTGGGACACCACCGGCGGCACCGCATAGCCGCGTTCGGCAATCTCGATGGCCGGCTCCATCAGGTCCGCGAACGGCAGCTTGCCGAAGCGCTCGTGCAGTGCGGCCCAGCCCGCGATCACGCCGGGCACGGTGACCGAGTCCCACCCGCGCACCGGACGGTTGGCCAGGCCATTGCCGTCCACGCCGTACTTGTGCTTGAAGTAGTCGGGATTCCACGCCGCCGGTGCCACGCCCGACGAATTCAGGCCATGCAGCGCCTTGCCGTCCCACAGGATCGCAAACGCGTCGCTGCCAAGCCCGCACGACACGGGCTCGACCAGCGTGATGGCCGCGGCGGCCGCGATCGCGGCGTCCACTGCATTGCCGCCCTTGAGCAGCATGCGCAGGCCGGCCTGCGCGGCCAGCGGGTGCGAGGTCGAGACCACGTTGCGCGCGAACAGCGGAATGCGCACGGTGGGATACGGGTTGTTCCAGTTGAAATTCTGCATGCGACTTACTCCACCGTAATGTGCCGATCCTTGATCAGCTTGCCCCAACGGGCGGCATCCTGCCTGACCATCGTCGCGAACTGGGCCGGCGTGCCGCCGACCGGCTCGGCGCCGAGCTTGGCCAGGCGGTCCTTGACGTCCTGCGACTGGATGGCCTTGTTGAACTCGCTGTTCAGGCGCGCCACGATATCGGCCGGCAGGCCTTTGGGACCATAAATGCCGAACCACGTATTGGATTCGAAGCCCGGCAGGCCCGACTCGCTCGCGGTCGGCACCTCCGGCGCCAGCGGCGAGCGTTTGAGACTGGTCACGGCGAGCGCGCGCAGCTTGCCGTCCTTCACATGCGGCATGCCGGACACGATGCTGTCGAACAGCACCTGCACCTTGTTCGAGATCAGGTCCGGCACGGCCAGCGCGGTGCCGCGATACGGAATGTGCGTAATGAACGTACCGGTCTGTGCCTTGAAGGCCTCGGCAGTCAGCTGGCCGATGGTGCCGTTGCCGCTCGACGCATAGTTGAGTTCGCCCGGATGCTTCTTGGCGTACTCGATCAGCTCCTTGACGCTCTTGACCGGCAACTGGTTCGGCACCACCAGCACGTTGGTCGCCACGGCCACCTGGCTCACCGGCGTGAAGTCGGTCTCGGTGTTGTACGGCAGACGCGAATTGATGAAGGGCCCGATCGAGTGCGTGCTGGTGGTGGCGATCAGCAGCGTGTAGCCGTCGGGCGTGGCCTTGGCGGCCATATCGGAGCCGATCGCGCCGCCGGCGCCGGGCCGGTTGTCGACCACGATCTGCTGACCCATGTTGGCGCCCACCTTCTGCGCGATGGCGCGCGCCAGCAGGTCCGTGGCGCCGCTGGCCGGGAACGGTACGATCAGGCGGATCGGCTTGCTGGGGTAGGTATCGGCGTGGGCCGCGGCCGTCGCCAGCGTGAGGCTGGCAGTCAGGCCGATGCCGAGAAGGCGTAGCCAATGATGGGTCATGCTGTAAATCTCCGGGCAGGGCAAATCGGGAAAACGCAACGAAAAAGCAAATCAACCTCCAATTATTCTCCTCGCCTCGTCACAATGAAAGCTAATATTCCTTTTATGATTCACAAGAAATTCTTGTGAATGACGCCATTCGGGCGCACCTCCCATGAGCACCATCCGCTTTCTCCGCACCTTCGTCGCCGTGGCCGAACACGGCTCGTTTGCCGCCGCCGCCGGCCAGGTCGCGCTTACCCAGGCCGCCGTCAGTCTGCAGATGCGCTCGCTGGAGCAGGAGTTGCGGCGCGAGCTGTTCGACCGCAGCGGCCGCGTGGCGGTGCTCAACGCGGATGGCCGCGCGCTGCTGCCGCAGGCGCGCCGCCTGTTGGCGCAATACGACGAAATGCGGCTGCCGCTGGCCTCGTCGGAGGCGATGGCGGGCGCCGTGGCGGTCGGCGCCGTGGTATCCGTGATGGGCGGGCTGTCGCATGCGGTGGCCCGCATGAAGCGCGCCTATCCGGCGCTCGATGTGCGGCTGGTGGGTGCCAAGTCGATCGAACTGGCGACCCAGGTCGAGCAGGGAGAACTGGACGCGGCGTTCCTGGTGGAGGGGTCCACCCGGCTCGCCGGCGCGCTGCGCTGGACGCCGCTCTACCAGGAACCTCTCGTGGTGATCGCGGCGCGCGGAGCGCCGGGCGAGAGCGCGCGCCAGGCGCTGGCGGCCAACCCGTTCCTGCGCTTCGACCGTAGCCAGCGCACCGGCGTGCTGGTGGAGCGCGCACTGCGGCGCGCCCATCTGCGCGTCAACGAGTTTCTCGAACTCAATTCGATCGAGGCGCTGGTGGAGCTGGTGCGGCAGGAAGTCGGGGTGACCGTGGTACCGCTGCTCAAGCGCGCGCGCTGGCGCGACGACGAGGCGCTGCGCATTCTGCCGCTGCAGGCTGGCGGCGAACCCGTGGTGCGCACCATCGGCATGCTGGAGCGGCGCGACCACGGCCGCGACCCGGTTACCGGCGCGATCCGCAATGCGTGTGCGGCGCTGTTTGGCAGCTGACCGGTCGGCCTAGCGCCGGCGCGGCACTTCCGCGGTGGCCGTGCGCGAGGTGTGCTCGGCTTCCATATAGCGGCGCCGCTGCGTGCCGACGCGTGGCGGTGTGGTGGCCAGCAGGAACCGGTGCAACGACAGCGCCATGCCGCCGACGCACAGCAGCGTCCAGACCGCGCCGGCCGCGATGCCGGCCGGTGACAATTCCATCAGGCGTACCGCGAACAGGTCCGGGAAGCGGCGCGCGGGATCATCGAGCGCGGCCTGCGGATCGTCGGTTTTCCTGAAGACCAGCGGCTCGTCGGCGAGCGCCATGCCGATGCCGGTCCAGACGCCGATATGCTGGTACGGCAGCGTGGAATTTTGCGGCCGCGCGCCCGGGAATTCGCCCACGATCACATGCCAGTTGATCAGCGTGGGCGCCAGGTTGAGCATGAACGAGATGCACAGCAACGGTACCGCGGCGCGCCGCACATGCCGCCACATCCAGAGCAGCGCCGGGATCGACGCGAAGAACAGGATCGGCAGCAGCGGCACCAGGTAGCGCGGCCCCCAGCCGAAGTGGCCCCAGTTCTTCATATGGGCGATCAGCACCAGGTACATCAGTGCGGCGCCGAGTCCCGCGGCCAGCACGCGCCGCTGTCGCTCCGGCAGCTCATGGCGCATGCGCCCGATTAGCAGTGCCAGCAGCAGCACGGGCGCGAACAGGAACAGGCCAAGGTTCGGACTCGCCAGCAGGCCGAGCAGGCCGGTGACCGGATTGCCGCCGAGCGAGAGGCTGTCCGACAGATGCAGGTCGGCGGCAATCGCGGGCCGCAGGAACAGGCCGGTGCGCATGTCGTTGTACAGCAGGGCGGGGATCATCGTGATGCCGAGCGCGACCAGCATGACCGCAAAGCCGGTCTTGTGCGCATGCCGCTCGCGCCAGGCCAGCCACAGCAGCGCCAGGCCGAAGAACGGCAGCAGCGAGTAACGGAACGAGCAGGCCAGTCCGAGTGCCACCCCGGCCGCGGCGAACATGCCCAGTGCGCGCGGTGCGCGCAGCGCGCGCGCGGTGAAGTACAGATAGGCGCACAGGCTGGTGGCAGCCGGCGTGACGTCCCACGCGGTTTTGGCGTAAGGCATGAAGGTGGTACAGGCGTAGAACACCAGCGCGAGGCCGAACGCCGGGCGTGAACTGTAGAACTCGCGCGCGAGCAGGAACATGAAGACCGCGCCGAGCGCGTTGTACACGGTATAGATAAAAGCCGTCAGCAACTTGCCATAGGTCCGGCCCATATAGCGCTCGCGCATCAACTGGTGCGGATCGATATCGCCGAGGGCCTCGTCGAGCAGGGCGCCCGGCATCATCAGCAGCAAGGCGCCTGGATCGTGCGGCTCGTACCAGAGGCCATCCGGGCCCTGGTTCCAGTAGGTGGCAAGCGGCGCATTGACCGGGCTGCCGAGCTGGCCCGTCGACGCCCACAGTTTGGCGGCGCGGTATTGCTCGCCCGCATCGCCGCTGGAGAGCCGGCCGCTGGCCAGCAGCATGGCCAGGCTCAGGAAGAACAGCGCGACCAGGGCGGTCAGGCGGCCCGTGCGCGTGGCCAGCACGCGCGGCGGCGATGTCACGGAGGGGCGGGGACTGTCGTTGGGAGGCATGGCGGTTCCTCACGCGCTTCAGGGTACAAGCGCGATGGTGCCGTTGCCCGGGCAAGGTTTATGTACGCTCGCTCACCAACCACAGTCGTGTCGTTGCCGCCACGCCGCACCCGCCCCGCGGAGCGGCCAAAAAAAACGGGTGCCTGACGGCACCCGGAGCTTGCGTTGTGTGGCCGGCTGCGCCGGCCTCGTACCTGCTTATTCTTCCTGGAACGCTTCCTCGCGCTTGGCCTTGATCGACGGCATGGCCACGATCGCCACCAGCACGGCCGCGCCGATCAGCAGGCCCAGCGACAGCGGGCGCGTGACGAACACGGTGAAGTCACCGCGCGACAGCAGCAGCGAACGGCGGAAGTTCTCTTCCATCATCGGTCCCAGCACGAAGCCGAGCAGCAGCGGCGCCGGTTCGCAGCGCAGCTTGATGAACAGGTAGCCGACTACACCGAACGCCGCGGTCTGGAACACGTCGAAGGTGGTGTTCTGCACCGAGTACACGCCGATACAGCAGAACGTCAGGATGGCCGGGTACAGGAAGCGGTACGGCACCTTGAGCAGCTTCACCCAGATGCCGATCATCGGCAGGTTCAGGATGATCAGGATGAAGTTGCCGATCCACATCGACGCGATCAGGCCCCAGAACAGCGCAGGGTTGCTGCTCATCACCTGCGGACCGGGCTGGATGTTGTGGATGGTCATGGCACCGACCATCAGCGCCATCACGGCGTTGGGCGGAATGCCGAGCGTCAGCAGCGGGATGAACGAGGTCTGCGCGGCTGCGTTGTTGGCCGATTCCGGACCCGCCACGCCTTCGATCGCGCCCTTGCCGAACTCCTGCGGATACTTGGAAGTCTTCTTCTCCAGCGAGTACGCGGCAAACGAGGCCAGCGACGCGCCGCCGCCGGGCAGGATACCCAGTGCCGAACCCAGCGCCGTGCCCCGCAGTACCGCGGGGATCATGCGCTTGAAGTCTTCCTTGGTCGGGAACAGGTTGGTCACGTGATCGGTGAAGGTCTCGCGGTGTTCCTTCTGTTCCAGGTTTGCGATGATTTCCGCAAAGCCGAACACACCCATTGCCACCGACACGAAGTTCAGACCGTCGGTCAGCTCTGGCACGTCGAACGAGAAGCGCGCGGCGCCCGAGTTCACGTCGGTACCGACCAGGCCCAGCAGCAGGCCCAGCACGATCATCGCGATGGCCTTGACCAGCGAGCCGGACGCCAGTACCACGGCGCCGATCAGGCCCAGCACCATCAGCGAGAAGTACTCGGCGGGACCGAACTTGAAGGCCAGTTCCGACAGCGGTGCGGCAAATGCGGCCAGGATCAGCGTGGCCACGCAGCCGGCGAAGAACGAGCCCAGGCCCGCGGTCGCCAGCGCCACCCCGGCGCGGCCGCGCCGGGCCATCTGGTAGCCGTCGATGGTGGTCACCACCGAGGACGATTCGCCGGGCAGGTTCACCAGGATGGCGGTGGTCGAGCCACCGTACTGCGCGCCGTAGTAGATACCGGCCAGCATGATCAGCGCGGCCACGGGCGGCAGCGTGTAGGTCACCGGCAGCAGCATCGCGATGGTCGCGAGGGGGCCGAGGCCCGGCAGCACGCCGATCAGCGTGCCCAGGATACAGCCGAGGAACGCGTAGGCGAGGTTCTGGAAGGAGAGGGCGGTCGAGAAGCCCAGTCCCAGGTTGGTCAACAGTTCCATGTGGGACGTCTCCTTAGCCGGTAATGAAAGCCGGCCACACCGGCATCTGCAGGTTGATGCCGTACACGAAGGCGCCCAGGCTGATCAGCACCAGAATGATCGCGTTCAGGATCGCGCCCTTCCAGCTGAATTCGTGGCTCGCCATCGACGACACCAGCACCAGCACCAGCACCGACAGCACCATGCCGAGCGGCTTCAGGAGGAGGCCGAACAGAACCACCGCGCCGAGGATCCACAGCAGCGTCTTGATATCCCATCCGGCGAGCTTGTCTTCCTCGCCCCTGCTCGACAGCGAGCCCCACAGCACCAGGGCGCCGAGCAGGGCCAGCACGATGCCGAGCCAGAACGGGAAGTATCCGGGCCCCATCTTGGCGGCGGTTCCCATGGAATAGCCGCGAGCGACGAAGGAAAAGCCGAATCCGACCAGGATGAACATCAGGCCGGAGGCAAAGTCCTTTTGGCTACGTATGCGCAAAGTGATTCTCCTCGATAAGACTGCTTGAAATTCTTCGCGACGCGGGGGGATTCGCGCGAGTCGCGAGGGGATTCGCGCGACTTATTGCACTGCACAAGGGACGTTTCGCCCCTGACCCCGTCGCGGGCAGGGTGGAAGTTAAAAGCGGTACCTTTCAGCTACCTTTCATATGTCTTCAATCAGGGTCATGCTCAGGGTATGTCCCTAGGCAGACGTATGAAAGCAGGCAGAAAGCGTACGGAAGAAAGCGGGAAAAACCCTTGGGCGCGGCCCGCGGCGGCGGCACGGAATGGGGCCCCCGCTCCCCGCAAGAGGCAGGCCGGGGCGGCCGTGCCCGGCAGCGGCGCGCTGCCCGCCTGGGCTATCATCGCGTGCAAGGATGCGTCTGCCCACGCGCTGAAAAAAGGAACCGGAACGAACAACGAAAGCCCGCGGGCAAGGAGAATCGCCGCTTGGAAAGCATCGAGCACGCCATCCTGATCGGCGCCGTCGTGATGTCGTTGGGCATCGTGGTGGGCGCCTTCTCGGCACGGCTGGGCGTGCCATTCCTGCTGGTATTTCTCGCCGTCGGCATGCTGGCCGGCGTGGATGGCCCCGGCGGCATCAAGTTCTCGAATACCTGGCTCAGTTTCCTGGTCGGCAATGTCGCGCTGGCCATCATCCTGCTCGATGGCGGCCTCCGCACGCGCTTTGCCACCTTTCGCGTGGCGCTGCGCCCCTCGCTGTCGCTGGCGACGTTGGGCGTGGCCATCACAGCCGGGCTGGTCGGCGCCTTTGCCAGCTGGCTGCTGGCGATCGACTGGAAGCTCGGGCTGCTGCTCGGCGCCATCGTCGGCTCGACCGACGCGGCCGCGGTGTTCTCGCTGCTCAACAGCAGCGGCATCCGGCTCAAGGAGCGGGTGGGCAGCGTGCTGGAAATCGAGTCGGGCATCAACGACCCGATGGCGATCTTCCTCACGCTCACCCTCATCGAGTGGATCACCGCGCCGGACACCCTCACCCCCGGCATGCTGGTGTGGCGGCTGGTGGTGCAGTTTGGCGTGGGCGGTGTGCTCGGGATCGGCCTCGGTTATTGCCTTGCCAACGTGCTGGAGCGGATCCAGGTGGCGGAAGGACTGCAGGCCCTGCTGGTCTGCTCGGGCGGGACCATGGTATTCGCCATCGTCCAGACCGCGGGCGGCAGCGGCTTTCTGGCCGTGTACCTGGCCGGCGTGCTGGTGGGCAACCGCGAGCGCGCGGTGACCGCCGACACCATGCGGGCGATGGACGGCATGGCCTGGCTCGCGCAGTCGGCGATGTTCCTGCTGCTCGGCCTGCTGGTGACGCCGCACCGGATCTGGGATATCGCGCTGCCGGCGCTGGCGGTGGCGCTGTTCCTGATGTTCGTGGCGCGGCCGGTGGCGGTAATGCTGGCCCTGCTGCCGTTCCGCTTCAATGCGCGCGAGAAGGGATTCTTTGCGTGGATGGGACTGCGCGGCGCGGTGCCGATCGTGCTGTCGCTGTTTCCGCTGCTCAAGGGCATGGAGGATTCGGGCCTGGTATTCCGCCTGGCGTTTGCGGTGGTACTGGCCAGCCTGCTATGCCAGGGCACCACGGTGGCGCTGGCGGCGCGCCTGGCGCGCGTGCTGCGGCCGAGCTACACCGAGCCGCTCTCGCGTGAGCGGCTGCGCGGCACACACACGCCGGCGGTGGAACTGATGCAGTTCGTGGTGACCGCCAGCGCGCCGGTGGAGGACCAGCGCGCCGATCAACTGGAGCTGCCGCCACGCTGCCGCATCATGACCGTGGCGCGCGATGGCGCGCTGGTGCCGCTCGACCAGACCGTGCTGCGCGCCGGCGATGCGGTGAGCGTGCTCGCGCCCGGGGCCAGCGTGCCGATGCTGTCGCGCCTGTTCCTCACCCCGGCGCAGCCGCCCGCGTGGGACCAGCTCTCCCACGACTTCCTGCTCGCGGGGGACGCCAGTCTGGCGGAGGTGGCGGCCCTCTATGGCGCCGGTGAACTCGGCCCGGGCGAGGCTTCGCAAACGCTGGAACAGGCCATGCTGGCGCGCTTTCCGTCTCCGCCCGTGGAGGGCGACAGCGTCGCGGTGGCGGGCCTGCACCTGACCGTGACGCGCATGGAGGGGCATCGCATCGCGCAGGCCGGCCTGCTGCTGCCGCGCGGCCCGGCGCCCGCAGCCGACCTCAAGGACAGCGCCTGGCGCCTGCGCCGGCGCGAGCGGTGACCGGCATGATGTGCCAGACTTGTCCGAGTTACTGGACAAGCGCGGTGAGTCATGCGCGGTTCGACGGCACTGGCAAGCCTCAACCGCTGCCGCGCATGGCAATCTGGCCGGGTTCGGGCCGCGGCGCATCGATGAAAGCAATCGGCGCGTTCAGAAGGTCGCCGACGCTCAATTGAACATCATCGCCGGCCGTTCCCGCTACGGCTGATAACCGCGCCGTCAGTCCACCCTGGCGCCGGACACCTTTACCACTTCTCCGTATTTCTTCAGCTCGCGCCGGATCAGCGCGCCGAACTGTTCCGGCGTGGTCGGGGCGGGCTGCGCGCCGATGCGCGCCAGCCTGGCCTTCATGTCGTCGGTCCTGAGGATGGCGACGATATCGCGGTTGAGGCGGTCGACGATGTCCTTTGGCGTATTGGCCGGCGCGAACACGCCGAACCACGTGGAAATGTCGAACCCTTCCAGGCCGAGGCCCTGGCCGGCTTCGGCGATGGTCGGCAGGTCCGGGAACGCCGCCGCGCGCGTGGCGGTGGTCACGGCAAACGCCTTGAGCTTGCCGGCCCTGATATTGGCCGATGCCGAGGCGAGGTTGTCGAAGATCAGGTCGGTCTGGCCCGACAGCACCGACAGCTGCGCGGGCGAGGCGCCGTTGTACGGGATATGGACCATGCTGACATGCGCCATGCTCTTGAACAGCTCGCCCGACAGGTGGCCCGCGCTGCCGTTGCCGCCCGACGCATAGTCGAGCTTGCCCGGATGCTGGCGCGCATAGGCGACGAGGTCGCGCACGCTGTCGATATGCAATGCGCTGGCCTTGCCCGGATGCATCACCAGCACGTTAGGCACATCGGCGACCAGCGTCACGGGCGCGAAGTCCCGGATCGGGTCGTACGGCATCTTGCTGAACAGCGTGGGGTTGATGGCGTGCGTGGCCACCGCACCCATCAGGATGGTGTAGCCGTCGGCCGGCTGCTTGGCCACGAAGTCGGCCCCGAGGTTGCCGCCCGCGCCGGGCTTGTTCTCGACCACCACGGGCTGGCCCAGCTCGTCGCGCAGCTTTTCGCCGATGGCGCGCGCCACGGTGTCGAGCGGACCGCCGGCCGGGTACGGCACCACGAAGCGGATCGGTCTGGCCGGCCAGTGGGTGGCGAAATTCGCGGCAGTCGTGGCGGGGGCGGCATGGGCCGGCGTGGCGAGCGTGGCCACTGCGAGCGCGGCGGTGGCGGTAGCCAGTCGGGTGGCGTGGAACAGGGTCTTCAGCATGTCGTCAAAACAAGGTCGGCGGACCCGCGGGAGCGGGCCCTGAAACGTGGGGAAGGCCGGTCAGTGTCGGCCAGCATTGGGGCGGCAATGGGGCGGCATTGGCCGGCGCGCGGGTCCGCCGTGGCAGGCTGCCAGGCGCCATCGCGCGGCGCCGGCCCATGGGTCAACGCGCGCCGATGCCGCGCGCCATCATCACCGCGCACAGCGGCAGCAGGATCAGCACGTGCGCCTGGATCATGACCCAGCGCCGCGCCCGCTTGATCTCGGCGGGCGTCGGCACGAACTCCGGCAGCGTGCGCGCCTGCTTGCGCCAGCGCGCGATCGCCAGCGTCGGCGGCAGCGAGCACAGCGCGATCAGCACGAAGACCGTCATCTTGGCGTGGAACCACGGGTTGTGAACATAAAAATCCACGCCCTTGGCGCCGTAGAACAGTCGCAGCAAGCCCGACACCAGCACGGCGATGGCCGCCAGGAAGTAGCTCAGGTCGTAGATCGACAACCGGCGCAGCGCGGCCGGTGTGAGATCGGGCCGCAGCACCACGGCCTCGGCCGCCATCAGCATGACGAGCACGAAGATCGCGATAAAGTGGAAAAACGCCAGCAGGGCATCGGTCAGCATGAAACCTCCTCTTGTTGGGGGTGGGGGCGCTTCGTTCGATACGCTTCGTTCGATATGCGTCGGTCAATCCGCGTCGGTCAATCCACCTGGTGATCCCGGCCTGGAGCTGCGGGCGCTCCGCTGGCGGCGCCGGGGCCTCCCGGCTGGACCGTGCCGGACGCTGGCAAAGACCGGCGGGCCCTGCCGGTGGCCCATCGCGCCATTGACGCCGGCGTGACGTCCGGGCAGAGCCGGGCAGGCCTCAGATCACGCCCTTGTCGCGCAGCGCGGCGATCTTGCCGGCGTCGTAGCCGAGCGTCTCGGCCAGCACGGCATCGGTATGCTCGCCCAGCAGCGGTGGATGGCGCAGCGCCTCGGGCGGCGTCGCGCTCATGCGGATCGGGCTGCCGACCAGCTTGACCTCGCCCGCGGTCGGATGCGGCAGGTCCACGCGCAGCCCGCGCGCCTTGACCTGCGCGTCCTCGAACACATCGTCGAGCGTATTGATCGGGCCGCACGGCACGCCGGCCGCCTCGAGCTCGGCAATCCACTGCGCGCGCGTGCGCGGGCGCACCATCTCGGCAAGGATCGGCACCAGCACGTCGCGCTGGGCCACGCGTTGCGGGTTGGTGGCAAAGCGCGGATCGTCGGCGAGTTCGGGACGGCCGCCGGCCGCGACGAACTTGCGGAACTGGCCATCGTTGCCGACCGCGACGATGATCCAGCCATCGGCGGCCTGGAAGGTCTGGTACGGCACGATGTTCGGATGCGCATTGCCCCAGCGCTTCGGCGCCACGCCGCTCGCCAGGTAGTTGGTATTCATGTTGGCCAGCATCGCCACCTGCACGTCGAGCAGGGCCATGTCGATGTACTGGCCTTCGCCGGTACGCTCGCGGTGCGCAAGCGCCGCCAGCACCGCAATGGTCGCGTACTGGCCCGTCATCAGGTCGGAAATCGCCACGCCGGCCTTTTGCGGCCCGCCGCCCGGCAGGTCGTCGCGCTCGCCGGTCAGGCTCATGAAGCCGCCCATGCCCTGGATGATGAAGTCGTAGCCGGCGCGGCTGGCGTACGGGCCGGTCTGGCCGAATCCGGTCACCGAGCAGTAGATCAGGTCGGGCTTGACGGCGCGCAGCGAGTCATAGTCGAGACCGTACTTCCTGAGCTGGCCGACCTTGTAGTTCTCGAGCACCACATCGCTCTGCGCCGCCAGCTCGCGCACCAGCTGCTGGCCTTCCGGCGTGCTGATGTCGCAGGTGACCGAGCGCTTGTTGCGGTTGGCGGCCAGGTAGTAGGCCGCCTCGGCCGTATCGCGGCCGTCTTCGGTCTTGAGCCACGGCGGCCCCCAGGTGCGGGTATCGTCGCCGGCACCCGGCCGTTCGATCTTGATCACGTCGGCGCCGAAGTCGGCGAGATTCTGTGCGCACCACGGCCCGGCGAGAACGCGGGTCAGGTCGAGGACGCGAAGGTGGCTCAAGGCTCCCATGGCGAATGCGGCAGTGTGGCAGTGTGGAGTGGGGAATGGCACCGGATCGGTGCCGCGCGGACAGGCAGCACTGTACCACCCGGCGGGCCGCGGGGCGCACTCGCGCGCGCCCGCGGCGGGCCGAAGCTGGGCGGTAGCGGGACGGGCCGGGCCGGGGCTGCCCCGGCGCCCGCCTTCCCCGTATAATCAACGGTTTGCAAATCCAATCCGACCATGCCGCGTCCCCGCATCGATCCCGAGCGTGGGGCTGCGCCTGCCATCACACATGAAAGTCTCCGACATTCGCAGCAAGTTTCTGCAGTTCTTCGAGTCGAAGGACCATACCGTGGTCCGCTCGTCCAGCCTGGTGCCGGCGAACGACCCGACGCTGCTGTTCACCAATTCCGGCATGGTGCAGTTCAAGGACGTCTTCCTCGGCACCGACAAGCGCCCGTATGCGCGCGCCACGTCGGCGCAGCGCTCGGTGCGCGCGGGCGGCAAGCACAACGACCTCGAGAACGTCGGCTACACGGCCCGTCACCATACGTTCTTCGAAATGCTCGGCAATTTCTCGTTTGGCGACTATTTCAAGCGCGATGCCATTCAGTTCGCGTGGGAACTGCTGACCCGTGTCTACCAGCTGCCGGCCGAGAAGCTGTGGGTCACGGTGTATGCCGAGGACGACGAAGCCTATGACATCTGGGCCAGGGAAGTCGGCGTGCCGGCCGAGCGCATCGTGCGCATCGGCGACAACAAGGGTGCGCGCTACGCCTCGGACAATTTCTGGCAGATGGCGGACACCGGCCCGTGCGGCCCGTGCTCGGAAATCTTCTTCGACCACGGCCCGGAAGTGTGGGGCGGCCCGCCGGGATCGCCCGAGGAAGACGGCGACCGCTATATCGAGATCTGGAACCTCGTGTTCATGCAGTTCAACCGCGACGAGCAGGGCAACATGACGCCCCTGCCCAAGCCGTGCGTGGACACCGGCATGGGCCTGGAACGTATCGCCGCGGTATTGCAGCACGTGCACAGCAATTACGAGATCGACCTGTTCCAGGCGCTGATCAAGGCTGCCGCGCGCGAGACGCATTGCGCCGACCTCAACCACAACTCGCTGAAGGTCATTGCCGACCATATTCGCGCCTGCTCGTTCCTGATCGTCGACGGCGTGATCCCCGGTAACGAAGGCCGCGGCTACGTGCTGCGCCGCATCGTGCGCCGCGCCATTCGCCATGGCTACAAGCTCGGCCAGAAGACGCCGTTCTTCCACAAGCTGGTGGCGGACCTGGTCGCGCAGATGGGCCAGGCCTATCCGGAACTGGCCGAGGCACAGGAGCGCGTGACCGAGGTGCTGCGCGCCGAGGAAGAGCGCTTCTTCGAAACCATCGAGAACGGCATGGCCATCCTCGATGCCGCCGTGACGGATCTGAAGGGGCGCGGCGGCAAGGTGCTCGACGGCGAGCTCGCGTTCAAGCTGCACGACACCTTCGGCTTCCCGCTCGACCTCACGCAGGACGTGGCGCGCGAGAACGAGATCTCGGTCGACGAAGCCGCGTTCGACGCCGCCATGGGGCGCCAGCGCGAGCAGGCCCGCGCCGCCGGCAAGTTCAAGATGGCCGCCGGTCTGGAGTACCGCGGTGACAAGACCGTGTTCCACGGCTACGAGGCGCTCGGCGTGGAAAGCGCGCGCGTGACGGCGCTCTATGCCGACGGCGCCGCGGTAGACACGCTGCAGCCAGGGCAGGAAGGCGTGGTCGTGCTCGACCGCACGCCGTTCTATGCCGAGTCCGGCGGCCAGGTCGGCGACCAGGGCACGCTCGTGGCCGACGCCGCGGTGTTCACGGTGGTCGATACCACCAAGATCCAGGCCGACGTGTTTGGCCACCAGGGCACGCTCGCGGGCGGCCCGCTCAAGGTGGGCGACGTGGTAGCGGCGCAGGTCGACGCGATACGCCGCGCGCGCACGGTGCGCAACCACTCGGCCACCCACCTGATGCACAAGGCCCTGCGCGAAGTGCTCGGCCCCCACGTGCAGCAGAAGGGCTCGCTGGTCGATGCCGACAAGACGCGCTTCGACTTCTCGCACAACGCGCCGATGACCGATGCGCAGATCCGCCAGGTCGAGGAGATCGTCAACGCTGAAATCCTGCGCAACGAGGCCACCACGGCCGCGATCATGTCGTTCGACGACGCCGTCAAGGGCGGTGCCATGGCGCTGTTCGGCGAGAAGTACGGCGACGATGTGCGCGTGCTGTCGATCGGCACCTCGAAGGAACTCTGCGGTGGCACGCACGTGTCCCGCACCGGCGATATCGGCCTGTTCAAGGTGGTGATGGAAGGCGGTGTGGCCGCTGGCATCCGCCGCGTGGAGGCGATTACCGGCGACAACGCGCTGCACTACCTGCAGTCGCTCGATGCGCGCCTGAACGAGGCCGCCGCCGTGCTGCGCGCGCAGCCTTCGGAGCTGGTGCCGCGCATTGCGCAGGTGCAGGACCAGGTGCGCGCGCTGGAGAAGGAACTCGAACGCGCCAAGAGCAAGCTGGCGGCGTCCCAGGGCGATGAGCTGGCCGCGCAGGCGGTGGACATCAAGGGCATCAAGGTGCTGGCCGCCCAGTTGGACGGCGCCGACGTGAAGACGCTGCGCGAGACCATGGACAAGCTCAAGGACAAGCTCCAGAGCGCAGCCATCGTGCTCGGCGCGGTGAGCGACGGCAAGGTCAGCCTGATCGCCGGCGTGACGGCGGACGCGACCGGCAAGGTCAAGGCCGGCGAGCTCGTCAACTTCGTCGCCCAGCAGGTGGGCGGCAAGGGCGGCGGCCGTCCGGACATGGCACAGGCCGGTGGCACCGAGCCGGCCAAGCTGCCGCAGGCCCTGGCCGGCGTCAGCGAGTGGGTGGCTGCCAAGGTCTGACGATCCGAGGCTGGGACGTACGCGGCCCTCTGCCAGGCGGGGGGAGGGCCGTTTTGACGCGTCCCTCGGCGCCCCTCGGCGTCCCACTCGCTTTACCGCCCGCTGCTTTACCGCCCGCTTTCCCCTCGACGTTCAGCTGCCCGGCTTTGACCCCGCACCCGTCAGCGCATTCACGATATCGATCGGCAGCGGAAACACGATGGTGGAACTCCTGTCTCCCGCAATCTGCGTGAGCGTCTGCAGGTAGCGCAACTGCATTGCCTGCGGTTGCCGCGCCAGCATCTGCGCGGCCTCCAGCAGCTTCTCTGACGCCTGCAGTTCCCCCTCGGCATGAATCACCTTGGCGCGCCGTTCGCGCTCGGCCTCGGCCTGCCTTGCGATCGCGCGGATCATGGTTTCGTTGAGGTCGACATGCTTGATCTCCACATTCGACACCTTGATGCCCCACGCATCGGTCTGCGCGTCGAGCACCTTCTGGATATCGAGGTTCAGCTTTTCGCGCTCCGCCAGCATTTCGTCGAGTTCGTGCTTGCCGAGCACGCTGCGCAGTGTGGTCTGCGCGAGCTGGCTGGTCGCCTCCATGAAGTTCGCCACCTGGATGATCGCGCGCTCGGGATCCACCACGCGGAAGTAGATCACCGCGTTGACCTTGACCGAGACGTTGTCGTGCGAGATCACGTCCTGCGGCGTCACGTCGAGCACCACGGTGCGCAGGTCCACGCGCACCATCTGCTGGATGGCCGGGATCACCAGCACGAGGCCCGGTCCCTTGACCTTCCAGAAGCGGCCCAGCATGAAGACCACGCCACGCTCGTATTCGCGCAACACGCGAAACGCGGCAACGACCAGCAGGACAATCAGAAAGATCAGACCGCCAAAGCTGAATCCGAATGCCATCTCATGCTCCTTTCCGTTGGATCTCGGTCACCTGCGCCGGGTCGGCTGCCGCCACCTCCAGCAGCAGCCCGCGGCGCGCCGTCACGCGCACCGGTTGTCCGCGCGCCAGTGGCGCGTCGCTATGCACGCGCCATTGCTCGCCATGCACCTGGGCCCAGCCGTCCTGTTCGAGGTCGTCGAGCACCACACCGATGGCGCCCACCATGGTGTCGGCGCCGCTGACCACGGGCCGGCGGCGCGCACGCAGCATCAGCGCGGACATGCCGAACACGAATGCTGCCGACAGCAGCGACAGTCCGCCCACCAGCGCAAGCGGAATGCCAAAGCCCGGCACGTCGGTATCGATCAGCATGACCGCGCCAAACGCAAAGGCGACGATGCCGCCAACCCCGAGCGCGCCGAAGCTCGGCAGGAACATCTCGGCCACCATGCAGCCGATGCCAAGCGCGATCAGCGCCAGTCCCGCATAGTTCACGGGCAGCATCTGCAACGCAAACAACCCCAGCAGCAGGCAGATCGCACCGGCCACGCCAGGCAAGACCATGCCCGGTGTCGAGAATTCGAAGATCAGCCCGTAGATGCCGATCATCATCAGGATCAGCGCCACGCTGGGCTCGGTGATCACGGCCAGCAGGCGGCTGCGCCAGTCTGGCGCGAGCGTGATGACCGGCGCGTCGGCGGTGTGCAACACCCGCGTGGCGCCGGCCACCTCGACGCGGCGGCCGTCGAGTTGCCGCAACAGCGAGGGCAGGTCGGGGGCGACGAGGTCGACCACGCGCTGTGCCACGGCCTCGTTGGCCGACAGGCTCACCGCCTCGCGCACGGCGCGCTCGGCCCATTCGGCATTGCGGTGCCGCAATTGCGCCAGCCCGCGGATATAGGCCGAGGCATCGTGCATCTGCTTGCGCGTCATGGTGTCTTCCGCCGGCGCGCTGCCCGGTGCCGAGGCCGGGCCAGCCTCGGGCCGGTGCGGGCCGCCGATGCCGATGGCCACCGGGCTGGCCGCGCCGAGGTTGGTGCCGGGCGCCATGGCCGCGATATGGCTCGCGTAGAGGATATAGGTCCCTGCGCTGGCCGCACGCGCCCCGCCCGGCGAGACGTAGCTCGCCACCGGTACCGGCGAGGCCAGGATGGCCCGGATGATGTCGCGCATCGAGAGGTCGAGCCCTCCTGGCGTGTCCATCTCGATCACGACGAGCTGCGCGCCGCCCTGGCGCGCCTGCGTGATGCCATGCATGACCACGTGGGCACTGGCGGGGCCGACCGCGCCCTTGAGCGGAACCACGTAGACCGGCGGCCGCCCGTCACCCTGCGCCGCCACCGGCGCACCGAATGTCACGCATAGTGTGGCGAGGGCCACGAGCCACACGGGCAGCATCGCGCGTAAGGCGTTGGCGAGTGTCATGGCGGGGGCGCGCCCGGAAAACTGCCGAGGCGGCGCCACTTTCAGTGTAGGCGACCGGCCACATCCTGCTGGCGCCGCGCCGTCGGCCGGACTGCGCTACAGTATCGCTTTCGCCACGGCTCGCAGAAGCCTGGTCCGAGGAGCCTCCCCCATGTCTTTCGCCTTGCAGCCCGGTCGCGCCGCCGGCGCCGTGCACCCCGTCGGTCCCGCGGAAGCGCAGGTGCGCATCGACCTGGCCGCCGCGTACCGGCTGGCCGCGCGGGAACGCTGGGACGACCTGATCTACACCCATATCTCGGCCACGGTGCCCGGCGAGCCCGGCCACTTCCTGATCAATCCGTTCGGCTTTGCCTTCGACGAGATTCGCGCCTCGGACCTCGTCAAGATCAACGCGCGTGGCGAAGCAGTCGGCGCCGTGGTGCATCCGGTCAACGTCACCGGGTTTGCGCTGCATGCCGCGGTGCATGCGGCACGCCCCGATGCGCACTGTGTCATGCACCTGCACAACACGGCCGGCATCGCGGTATCGGCACAGGCCGAGGGACTGCTGCCGCTGTCGCAGCACGCCATGCGCTTCTACGGCCGGCTTGCCTATCACGACTACGAAGGCCTTGCCTTCACGCCGGAAGAGGGCGCGCGGCTGACCGCCTCGCTTGGCCAGTACCCCGCCATGCTGCTGCGCAACCACGGCACGCTGACGGTGGGCCGCACGGTGGCCGAGGCGTACGTGCTGATGGCCACGCTGATCAAGGCCTGCGAGATCCAGCTCGGCGCGCAGGCCGGCAGCGCGGTGGTGCAACCGCCGGCCGCGGTGGCCGAGCGGACTTCGCTCCAGCTCGACGACGGCGGCGCCGTCGAGGGCGTACTCGAGTGGCCATCGCTGCGGCGCAAACTCGATAGAATCGATCCTTCCTATCAAGACTGAATCCGCCAAGAGGAGATATTCCATGCCGACATACCGCGTCGAACTGTTCGAAGGCCGCAGCGTCGAGCAGAAGCGCAAGCTGGTCGAGGAGATCACGCGCGTCACCTGCGAGACGCTCGGCTGCTCGCCGGGCGCCGTCGACATCATCATCAGCGACGTCAAGCGCGAAAACTGGGCCACGGGCGGCGAGCTCTGGCTTGACAAGCCATAAGGTCGATCGCCCGGTCCACCCCGGTCCCCGGCGGTCCACGTCCCACGCTCCACCCCATTGTGTCATGCAGCAGCATTTTGCCTCCGACAACTACGCGGGCTTCTGTCCGGAATCGCTGAAGTATTTCCTGGAAGCCAACGCCAGCGGCCATGAGCTGGCCTATGGCGACGACAGCTGGACACAGCGCGTCTGCGATCGCATTCGCGACCTGTTCCAGGCCGATTGCGAGGTGTTCTTCGTCTTCAACGGCACCGCCGCCAATTCGCTTGCGCTATCCGCGCTGTGCCAGTCGTATCACTCGGTCATCTGCCACGAGATCGCGCATATCGATACCGACGAATGCGGCGGGCCCGAATTCTTCTCCAACGGCTCCAAGCTGCTGCCCGCGCCGGGCGAACTCGGCAAGCTCACGCCGGCGGCGGTCGACCGTCTGGTCACGCGCCGCACCGACGTGCACTATCCCAAGCCGCGCGTGGTATCGCTGACGCAAGCCACCGAGCTCGGCACGGTCTATACGGTCGACGAAGTGCGCGCCATCGCCGAGGTCGCGCGCCGGCACCAGTTGCGCGTGCATATGGACGGCGCGCGCTTTGCCAATGCGGTGGCCACGCTGGGTGTGCATCCATCCGAGATCACCTGGCGCGCCGGCGTCGACGTGCTGTGCCTGGGCGGCACCAAGAACGGCCTGCCGGTGGGCGAGGCCGTGGTGTTCTTCGACAAGCGCCTGGCCGAGGACTTCGCATACCGCGTCAAGCAGGCCGGCCAGCTGGCGTCGAAGATGCGCTTTATTTCCGCGCCGTGGCTCGGCATGCTCGAGAACGACGTGTGGCTGCGCAATGCGCGCCACGCCAACGCCATGGCGCAACGCCTGCACGGACAGATCGCCGATATCGAGAACGTGCGCATCATGTTTCCGGTGGAGGCGAACGCCGTCTTCGCCGAGCTGCCGCGGCACGCGATGGAGGCGCTCCATGCGCGGGGCTGGCGTTTCTATACGTTTATCGGCGAGGGCGGCTGCCGGCTGATGTGCGCCTGGGATACACGGCCCGAGACCGTGGATGCGTTTGCCGCCGATATCCGCGCGGCCTGCGCCGGCTGACGGGGGCGGTGGCCATCGAGGGCCCCCACGAGGAGATCCGATGCAACCCTACCGATTCTGTCCGCAATGCGGCGCGACGCTGGAGCAGCTGCCGCTGTCCGGACGCGAACGCCACGCATGCGTGCAGCAAGGCTGTGGCTTTGTCCACTGGAACAATCCGCTGCCGGTGCTTGCGGCCGTGGTCGAGTACGAAGGCAAACTGCTGCTGGCGCGCAACGCGGCCTGGCCGGAAAAGCGCTTTGCACTGGTGACCGGTTTCATGGAGCGCGACGAAACGCCGGAACTGGGCGTAGCGCGCGAGCTCAAGGAGGAGACCAACCTCGATACCGAGGCAGTCTCGCTGATCGGCGTCTATGAGTTCATGCGCAAGAACGAGCTGATCATCGCGTATCACGTCAAGGCGTACGGCACCATCGCCTTGTCGGAAGAGCTCGCCGAGTACAAGCTCGTGGCGCCCGAGAAAATGCGCATCTGGAGTGCCGGCACCGGCTTTGCCGTCGCCGACTGGCTGCACGCGCGCGGGTATCCGGTGCGCTTCTTCGATCGCGAGACCGGTGCCGACATCCCGGATCCGCGCACACCGCCGGACTTCAGCCGTTTGGCGGCTTCGCTACAATACCGGCTGTAGGCCGACAAACCAGGGCCAGTCACCACGGCCGGCAACTGACATGGGACGAGAGGTATGGATTTTCAGAAAGAAGTAGATGCGCGGGGACTCAATTGCCCGCTACCGATTCTGCGCACCAAGAAGGCACTGGCCGATATGGCGAGTGGCGACGTACTCAAGGTACTGGCCACCGACCCCGGCGCCACGCGCGATTTCCAGGCATTTGCCAAGCAGACCGGCAACGAGCTGCTGTCGCACCAGGAAGTGGACAAGGTTTTCGTCTTCTACATGAAGCGCCGCTGATCTGTCGGTCGCCGCCGGCCGTCTGCCTGGGGCGGCGGCGCTGGCAAAAAAAAGCCGCCCGGGGATGCTCCCCGTGGCGGCTTTTCTATCGGACCGATGTCCCCGGCCGCGCGTCAGTCGCGCTGCGCGAGGTAGGCGCTGAACTCGTCGCGGACTTCCGGATGCTTCAGCGCAAACTCGACCGTGGCCTTCAGGTAGCCGAGCTTGCTGCCGCAGTCGTAGCGGACGCCGTCATAGCGGTAGGCGAGCACCTGCTCCTGGTCCAGCATCGACTGAATCGCATCGGTCAGCTGGAATTCGCCGCCGGCACCCGGCTTGAGGTCGCGGATATGGTCGAAGATGCGCGGCGTCAGGATGTAGCGTCCCACCACGCCGAGGTTCGACGGTGCGTCTTCCGGTGCCGGCTTTTCCACGATGCCGGACATCTTGATCACGCGTTCGTCCCACTCGCGGCCTTCCACCACGCCATACGAACGGCTCTGTTCCGGCGCGATCTCCTCCACGCCGAGCACCGAGCAGTTGTAGTGGTTATAGACGTCGACCATCTGCTTCATGATCGGCGTATCGCCATCGAGCAGATCGTCGGCGAGCATCACCGCAAAGGGCTCGTCGCCGACGAGGCGGGCCGCGCATAGCACGGCATGGCCCAGGCCCAGGGCCTCGGGCTGGCGCACGTAGAAGCATTCCACGTGCGACGGCTTGATCGAACGCACCACATCGAGCAATGCCTGCTTGTTCTTGGCCTCCAGCTCGGCCTCGAGCTCGTAGGCCTTGTCGAAGTGATCCTCGATGGCACGCTTGGAGCGGCCCGTGACGAAGATCATCTCGGTAATGCCGGCGGCCATGGCTTCCTCCACGGCGTACTGGATCAGCGGCTTGTCCACCACCGGCAGCATCTCCTTGGGGCTGGCCTTGGTCGCGGGCAGGAAGCGGGTGCCCAGTCCCGCGACCGGGAAGACGGCCTTGGTGACGCGGTTTTCCATATCAGAATTCCTTTCTATTCCGGTGCATTACCGTGCCGGATGGTCGGGTCGCCGTCTGTCGGTCGCTGTCCGACTTTCCGGTCGGGGGCTCGGGACGAGTGACGAGTCGGAGTGTCTGCCTGGCTTGCCAAGGTCACTGGCCCGACATGCCGCATCAGCATGGCGGAGCCAGATGACGGCTGGCTCGCAACTTCCATGCCGGTCATGCTGCCCCGTACGCGCCCAAGGCGCCCGCCCAGTTCGCGCGCGTACTTGGGTGCGCACTTGGGTGGGTACTCGGGATCCGCAATCAGGCCGGCAGACGCTGTAGTTGATCCTGCAGCTTGGCCAGCGTCTGTTCGAAATCCGACAAACGCTGCGTTTCCTGCGCCACCACGGCCGGCGGTGCCTTGGCCACGAAGCTCTCATTGGACAGTTTGCCGCGGCACTTGCCGATCTCCGCGCCGATCCGTTCGACTTCCTTCTTCAGGCGCGCCCGCTCGGCGGTCACATCGATCTCGATCTTCAGCAGCAGGTGATTGCCGCCGACGATCGCCACTGGCGCGCCGGCGCCTTCCTGCATCAACGCGGCTTCGTCTTCGAACACCTTCACCTCGGAAAGTTTCGCCAGCGCCTGCACTTGTGCGCTGGCGGCTTTCAGAAACGCACTGTCGCCCTGGGCATAGAGCGGAATGCGCTGCGCCGGGGAAATGTTCATCTCGCCACGCAGGTTGCGGCAGGCGTCGACCACCGCCTTGAGCTGGGCCACCCATTGCTCGGCCGCTTCGTCGATCTTGGCCATGGCCGGCAGCGGGTAGTCCTGCTGCGCGATCGATTCGCTGCCGTCGCCCTTGGCGCGGCCGGCCAGCGGCGCGACCTTCTGCCACAGTTCCTCGGTAATGAACGGGATGATCGGATGGGCGAGGCGCAGCACCGTTTCCAGCACACGCAGCAGCGTGCGGCGCGTGGCGCGCTGCTGGGCCGGCGTGCCGGTCTGGATCTGGACCTTGGCCAGTTCCAGGTACCAGTCGCAATACTCGTCCCACACGAACTTGTAGATCGCGTTGGCGATATTGTCGAAGCGATACTCGTCAAAACCCTTCTCGACCTCGGCTTCCACGCGCTGCAGCAGCGACACGATCCAGCGGTCCGCCTGCGAGAAATCGAGGTAGCCGTCGGGGCCGCAATCGTTGTTGCACGGACCCATGCCGCAGTCATGGCCCTCGGTGTTCATCAGCACGAAGCGCGTGGCGTTCCACAGCTTGTTGCAGAAGTTGCGATAACCCTCGCAGCGGCCGGTGTCGAAGTTGATATTGCGGCCGAGCGTGGCGAGCGAGGCAAAGGTGAAGCGCAGCGCGTCGGCGCCGAAGGCCGGAATGCCGTCCGGGAACTCCTTCTTCGTCTTGCTCTCGATGCGCGGCGCATCCTTGGGACGGCGCAGGCCCGTGGTCCGCTTCTTCAGCAGCGGTTCCAGCGCGATGCCGTCGATCAGGTCCACCGGGTCGAGCGTATTGCCCTCGGACTTGCTCATCTTCTTGCCTTCCGAGTCGCGCACGAGGCCATGCACGTACACGGTGTGGAAGGGCACCTGGCCGGTGAAGTGCATCGTCATCATGACCATGCGCGCCACCCAGAAGAAGATGATGTCATAGCCCGTCACAAGTACCGACGACGGCAGGAAGTGCTTCAGCTCCGGCGTCTGCTCGGGCCAGCCCAACGACGAGAACGGCACCAGCGCGGACGAGAACCACGTGTCGAGCACGTCTTCCTCGCGGCGCAGCGGACCCGTGCTGCCAGCAGCGCGTTGCCTGGCGGCGGCCTCTTCCTCGTTGCGGCCGACAAAGCAGTTGCCGGCCTCGTCGTACCACGCCGGAATCTGATGGCCCCACCACAATTGGCGCGAGATGCACCAGTCCTGGATATTGGCGAGCCACTGGTTGTACGTGCTGTTCCAGTTCTCGGGCACCAGCTTGATCTGGCCGCCCTGCACGGCGTCGAGCGCCACCTCGGCGATCGAACGGCCCGGGTAGAAGGTGCCCTCGGGCGCCGGCTTGCTCATGGCCACGAACCACTGGTCGGTCAGCATCGGTTCGATCACGCTGCCGGTGCGTTCGCTGCGCGGCACCATCAGCTTGTGCTTCTTGATCTCGCCGAGCAGGCCCTGCGCATCGAGGTCGGCGACGATCTGCTTGCGCGCGTCAAAGCGGTCCAGGCCCGCATAGGCGGCCGGCGCATCGGCGACGATCTTCGCGTCGAGCGTCAGGATCGACAACTGCGGCAGGTTGTGGCGCTGGCCCACCGCGTAGTCGTTGAAGTCGTGGCCCGGCGTGACCTTGACCACGCCCGTGCCGAATGCGCGGTCGACGTACTCGTCGGCGATCACCGGAATCTGGCGCTCGGTCAGCGGCAGCCTGACGAACTTGCCGATCAGGTGCGCATAGCGCTCGTCCTCGGGGTGGACCATCACGGCGGTATCGCCGAGCATGGTTTCCGGGCGCGTGGTCGCCACGGTCAGATGGGTCAGGCCGCGCACGGTGTCGGCTTCCACCAGCGGATAGCTGATATGCCAGAGCGAGCCGTCTTCCTCGACGCTGTCCACCTCGAGATCGGAGACCGCCGTGCCCAGCACCGGATCCCAGTTGACCAGGCGCTTGCCGCGATAGATCAGTCCTTGCTCGTACAGGCGCACGAAGACCTCGGTCACGGCCTTCGACATGTCCGGCGACATCGTGAAGTACTCGCGCGTCCAGTCGATCGACGCACCCATGCGGCGCACCTGGCGCGTGATGGTGGAACCCGACTCTTCCTTCCAGGCCCACACCTTCTCGGTGAATTTTTCGCGGCCGAGATCATGGCGCGATACGCCCTGCGCCTCGAGCTGGCGTTCCACCACGATCTGGGTGGCAATGCCCGCATGGTCGGTACCCGGCACCCACAGCGTATTGGCGCCGCGCATGCGCGCATGGCGCGTCAGGCCATCCATGATGGTCTGGTTGAACGCGTGTCCCATGTGCAGCGTGCCGGTCACATTGGGCGGCGGCAGCTGGATGGCGAAGTTCGGCCGGGCGGGATCGAACGTCGGCTGCGCGAGGCCCCGGCGCTCCCATTCGGGGCCCCACTTCGCCTCGATGGCGGCGGGTTCGAAGCTCTTGGCAAGGGACTGGTCTTCTGCGGTCATGCTGGGAGGTGTGGAAAAGGTGGGACCCGGAAAAAATCGCCGGGAAAACGTCAAATTATAGGGGAGTCGGCTCGGCAGTGCGTATTTCATGCCACCGCGTCGTGCCACCGCGTCGTGCCACCACGCGGCCGCCGGCACCGGTGCGCGCGGGCGGCTTTGGCCGGATCCCGCCCGCTCCTTGCCCGCGCTCCGGCCACCCTGCGCGCCCGACCATGCCGGGAGATGGGCCGCCGGGGCGGGCGGGGCGCCGCCGGTATAATCACCGGCATTCGCAAAGGCCGCTTCCGATGTCCAATCTCCTCGCCAATCTCAACGCCGAACAACTCGCCGCCGTCACCTTGCCCGACGAACCGGCGCTGATCCTGGCAGGGGCTGGCAGCGGCAAGACGCGCGTGCTGACCACCCGCATCGCCTGGCTGATCCAGAACGGCCACGTCTCGCCGGCGGGCGTGCTGGCCGTCACCTTTACCAACAAGGCGGCCAAGGAAATGCAGACGCGCCTGGCCGCCATGCTGCCGATCAACACGCGCGGCATGTGGATCGGCACCTTCCACGGGCTCTGCAACCGCATGCTGCGCGCGCATTTCCGCGATGCCGGGCTGCCGCAGACCTTTGCCATCCTCGACAGCCAGGACCAGCTGTCCGCGCTCAAGCGGCTGCTCAAGGCGCTCAACGTAGACGACGAGAAGTATCCGGCCAAGAACCTGCAGTACTTCATCAACAATGCCAAGGAGCAGGGGCTGCGGCCGGCCGATGTCGAAGCCAACGACGACTACAACCGCCGCTTCGTCGACCTCTACGCCGCCTACGACGAGCAATGCCAGCGCGAGGGCGTGGTCGATTTCGCCGAGCTGCTGCTGCGCTGCTACGAGCTGCTGCGCTACAACGACGCGATCCGCCAGCATTACCAGCACCGCTTCCGCCATATCCTGGTCGACGAGTTCCAGGACACCAACGTGCTCCAGTACCAGTGGCTCAAGCTGCTGGCCGGCTTTGGCACCGGCAACGCGGCGGCGGTGTTCGCGGTGGGCGACGACGACCAGAGCATCTACGCGTTCCGCGGCGCCAACGTCGGCAACATGCGCGACTTCGAGCACGAGTTTCGCGTGCGCCAGTTGATCAAGCTTGAGCAGAACTACCGCTCGCACGGCAATATCCTCGATTCGGCCAACCACCTGATCGCGCACAACGCGCGCCGCCTGGGCAAGAACCTGCGCACCGATGCGGGCCACGGCGAGCCGGTGCGCGTATTCCAGGCGGGCTCGGACGGGCAGGAGGCCTCGTGGATCGTCGAGGAGATCCGCGACCAGATCGCGCAGGGCATGATGCGCTCGGAGATCGCGATCCTCTACCGCAGCAACGCGCAGTCGCGCGTGATCGAACACGCGTTGTTCTCGTCCGGCATTCCGTATCGCGTGTACGGGGGCCTGCGCTTCTTCGAGCGGGCCGAGGTAAAGCACGCGCTTGCCTATCTGCAATTGATCGAGAATCCACGCAACGACGCCGCGTTCGGGCGCGTGGTGAATTTTCCGACGCGCGGCATCGGTGCGCGCTCGCTGGAGTTGCTGCAGGACGCGGCACGCCAGTACAACTGCTCGCTCGCCGAAGCCGTGGCCTATGTGCCGGGCAAGGCCGGCAGCTCGCTGGGCGCGTTTATCCGCCTGCTGGAGCAGATGCGCGCCGAGACGCGCCGCATGACGTTGCCCGAGATGGTCGAGTACGTGACCAATACCAGCGGCCTGATCCTCCATTACCAGGCCGAGAAGGAAGGGCAGGACCGCATCGAGAACTTGCAGGAACTCGTTACCGCCGCGCAGGCGTTCGTGATGGAGGAAGGCTACGGGCTCGATGCGCTGGCCGCCGTGCTGCCGGCCGGCCGCATCGGGGACCGGGCCGGGGAGGGCGTGCCGGCGCTGGCCGAGGGCGACCAGGTCCAGCAGGTCCTCGACCCGGAGCAACTGCCCGTGGTGATGACGCCACTGGTGGCGTTCCTCACGCATGCCTCGCTCGAGGCCGGCGACAACCAGGCGCAGGCCGGCCAGGACGCGGTGCAGATGATGACGGTGCACGCGGCCAAGGGCCTCGAGTTCAATGTGGTATTCATCACCGGCCTGGAGGAGGGGCTGTTCCCGCACGAGAACAGCGCGATGGAGCTCGATGGCCTGGAGGAAGAGCGCCGGCTCATGTACGTGGCCATCACGCGCGCGCGTGAGCGGCTCTACCTGTCATTCGCGCAGAGCCGCGTGCTGCATGGCCAGATGCGCTATTGCGTGCGTTCGCGCTTCTTCGAGGAACTGCCCGAAAGCGCGCTCAAGTGGCTCACGCCGCAGGTGCAGCAGGGCTATGGCGGTGGCTCGTACGGTGGCCGCTCCGGGCGTCAGCAGGGGGAGTCAGCGTGGGGCCGCGACTGGTTCAAGCGTCCGGAGGATGTGGCCTATACCGGCACCCGGCCGACCGGCGGCATGGACACCGGCAACGGCTATGCCGACAGCAAGCGTGCGGCCCAGACCGGCTTTCGCGTCGGCCAGGGCGTGTTCCACAACAAGTTCGGCGAGGGCGTGATCACGGCGATCGAAGGCGAGGGCACCAACGCCCACGCGCAGATCAACTTCAAGCGCCACGGCACCAAGAAGCTGGCGCTGGGCGTGGCCAAGCTCGATCCGATCGATTGAGTCTGGCAGGGGCGTTGGGCGCGCGCGGAGGTGCGCTTAGGCTTCGGCCGTGGCGCCCGGCTCGCTCGGTGCGATATTGAAGCAGCCGCGGTAGGTGGCGTAGAACGAGCAATACAGGATGGCCAGCATCAGCAGCGAGTACGGCGTCACCAGGAACGACAGTACCGCCTGCGCGCCAAACAGCGCGAACAGGGCCTCCAGGAAGAACGGAATCGCCACCATCAGCAGCGCGAACAGCACGGCGTAGGTGAAGAACGCCCCGCGGTTGCGCCAGCACGCCGTCCAGCTGAAGAACAGCGCCTTGACCGGCGGCACGCTATGCCACGCGGACAACAGCGGCGCAAACCAGAACATCATGGCAATCGGCGTGTACAGCAGCGCGCCCAGCAGCAGCGCATAGTAGACCTGCCGCACGGCTTCTGCCGACGGTTCCTCCCCTTTGAGCAGGATCGGCGCAAGCGAGCCGATATCGACCAGCGCGCCCGCGATCAGGCTCAGCGTGAACACCATCGCCGCATAGATACCGCCCAGGATCAGCAGATGCCGCGTGGCCTGCTTGCCGTTGTTGCGAAACCCGGCCAGCAGCACTGTGGGCAGCACGCGCTTGTTCTGGACCACTTCGCGGCACGCGGTCATGACGCCGACCGATAGCCCTGGCGTGACCACCAGCAGCGCCACCACGCCAAACAGCGGCACGAAGATGGCAAGCTGCGCCGCGATCAGATAGATGAACAGCAGCATCAGGAATGCGAGCGGATTCTTGCGGAACAGCCAGATGCCCTGGCGAAACCAGACGTAGCCTTCCTTGGCGGGGACTTCCAGTAGTTGCATGGGTCAGATCCAGGGGAGCGCCTTGGCGTCGATGCGCCGGCGCAGGATGCGTTCGAAGTGGGTCGGATCATGCGGCTGCAGCATGTCGGCCTCGCGCGGCAGGAAAAAGTCCCAGAGCCGCGAGACCCAGAAGCGCAGTGCGCCGGCACGAAGCATGTCCTGCCAGTGCGCGTGTTCGTTATCGGTCAGCGGCCTCACGGCATGATAAGCCCGCAGCAGCGCGCGCGCACGGTCGTCGTCGAGCGCGCCGGTCGGCAGGTCGATGCACCAGTCGTTGACCGTCACGGCCAGGTCGAACAGCCATTTGTCGTGGCCAGCAAAGTAGAAATCGAAGAAGCCGCCGAGCTTGTGTCCGCCCGCGGTGTCCTGTTCGAACAGGACATTGTCGCGGAACAGGTCGCAGTGGCACGGGCCGCCCTGCAGCGCGGCATAGTCGCGGCCGCCGAAGAACGCGCTCTGGTGCGCGATCTCGTTGCGCAGCAGCGCACGCTGGGCGCCATCGAGGAACGGCACGATCTCGGGCTCGGTCTGCTGCCACCACGCCAGGCTGCGCAGGTTGGGTTGCTGGCGTGCGTAGTCCACGCCAGCCAGGTGCATGCGGGCCAGCATGTCGCCCACCTCGGCGCAGTGGTGCGCGTCGGGCGCCAGCTGCGAGGCGCCGGGCAGGCGCGTCACGATGGTGGCCGGCTTGCCCTTGAGCGTGCGCAGGATCTCGCCATCGCGGCCCGGCACCGGCGCGGGCACGCGAATGTCATGGCGGGCCAGATGCGCCATGAGGTGCAGGTAGTACGGCAGTTGCACAAACGACAGGCGCTCGAAGATGGTCAGCACATATTCGTGCCGCTGCCCATCCTGCTCCATGGTCAGAAAGAAATTGCTGTTCTCGATACCGGAGGCGATGCCACGCAGCGCGTGCACTTCGCCAAGGTCGTATTCGAGCAGCCAGCGGGCGATCTCGTCCTGCGAGACCGTGGTAAAAACTGCCATACGTATTCGTGTGAATCGATGCGGGTCGCGTCGATGCGGGTCGCGGGTTTCGACCGGGCAAGTCGTTCCCGCCGCCGCGGCGAGACGGCTCGCCGTGGCCGACGCGGACCGGCCGGGTTGCCCCCGCCGGTTCGTGGGTGAACAGGATCAGAACTGCAGGTTGACGGAAGGCACGCGGTTCACGTCGTGATCGCGAAACTTCGGCGAGCTGTCCTCCGGCTTGCTCATCTCGTACTTGGTGCCAAAGCCCGAGCGCACCTGGATATCGGTGGCCTGGCCCTTGTTGCGGTATTCCCGCACCTGGGTGCCATCGCGCTCGTTGAGCTGGAAGCTCGGCTCGCGCGGCTGGTTGAGCTGGCTTTTGACCGCCGGCGCAATCGGCTGGTTGTTGATCTGGTTCAGCTCCTGCTGGGTCAGCGCGCTGCTCTGCTCGTTGCCCTGCTGTGCCGCGGCCATGCCGGACACCATCAGCGCGAGCGTGGCCGCGACGATGGCCAGCTTCCGGCTGGTCCTGACGGTCCGTACGGCAGGCGGAACGTCGCCATCATCGCAGATGGCGGTCCGTTGCAAAGGGGAGTTCATTCAAGGCTCCTGTGCGCGCGGCGCAATTCCCGATCGATCCCGGTCGATGCTGGTCGGCGTGGACCATGTTCAGCTTCGACCATGTCCGGCTTCAACCATGTTCAGCTTCAACCATGTCCGGCTTCGCTCGGGGTTCGCCGCGGCGCGGGGGGTTCTGCGATCCGGCGACGCCGGACCCTGGCAGACAAACAGGATTCCATTCTAGCAATTCCTGCCGTCCGCGGGCCGTTGCCGTGGCGCGCGGGCCACCCAGCCAATGCCTTAGAGATAGAACATTTCCTCTTTGGGCGGGATCGGATGGTCGCCGCCGCGCTTCTCGTAGTATTCGTAGACCGCCTCGAGTACCTCGTGCGGCTCGTCCACGATCTTCATCAGGTCCAGGTCGTGTTCGGCAATCAGCCCCATGGGCAGCAGGGTAAAGCGGAACCAGTCGAGCAGGCCCTTCCAGAAGCGGCTGCCATACATCACCACCGGTACCGAACGGGACTTGCCCGTTTGCACGAGCGTGAGCACCTCGGCCAGTTCGTCGAGCGTGCCGAAACCGCCCGGCATCACGATGAACGCGTCCGAATTCTTGACGAACGTCACCTTGCGCGTGAAGAAATGGCGGAAGCGCATGGCAATGTCCTGGTACGGATTGCCCTGCTGCTCGTGCGGCAGCTCGATATTGAGGCCGACGCTGGCGGACTTGCCCGCGTGTGCGCCCTTGTTGGCGGCTTCCATGATGCCGGGGCCGCCGCCCGAGATCACGGCAAAGCCCGCATCGGAGAACAGCCGCGCGATCTCGATGGTGCGCTGGTAGTAGGGCGAGTCCTCGCGCAGGCGCGCGCTGCCGTAGATGGAAACGGCCGGGCGGATCTCCGAGAGGTACTCGGTCGCCTCGATGAACTCTGCCATAATCGTGAACATTTGCCACGAGGCGCGCGCTTTCTTCGCAGTGGCGCGGTCCTCGTCGGCGAGCGCACGCAGGCTCGGAATCATCTTGCGCGGATTGGCGCGCGCGGCGGCAGCGGCCGCGGCGGCGGCGGCCGCCGCCTCCTGTGCCTCGGGGCTCTTGCCCGCGGCGGCGGCATCGGCCTTGGCGGCGATCGCGGCCGCATGCGCCGAGGCTTTTTCGGGTGGGGGATTTACGGTATCGCCCGAGATGTCGGACACGTCCGTGTCAGCGGGAATGCCGGCGGCGCCGCCGTTCGGTGCACCAGTCAATTTTGAGTCCATGGGAATGTCGGATAGTCCAAAAACACTCTTGCTCGTCGATGGATCGAGCTATCTGTATCGCGCGTATCACGCGCTGCCGGATCTGAGGAATGGCGAGGGGCTGCCCACAGGGGCAATCTACGGCATGATCAACATGCTGCGCAAGCTGCGTAACGATTACCCGGCAGAGTATAGCGCCTGCGTGTTCGACGCGAAGGGCAAGACCTTCCGCGACGAGCTCTATCCCGCGTACAAGGAGCACCGTCCGTCGATGCCCGAGGACCTGGCCCGGCAGATCGAGCCGATCCACGAAGCCGTGCGCGCACTGGGCTGGCCCATCGTGGTGGTGGAGGGCGTGGAGGCCGACGACGTGATCGGCACGCTCGCGCGCCAGGCCACCGAGCAGGGTGTGCGCACGGTGGTGTCCACCGGCGACAAGGACCTCGCGCAACTGGTCGACGACCACGTCACGCTGGTCAACACGATGAGCGGCGAAGTGCTCGACCCGCCCGGCGTCGTCGCCAAGTTCGGCGTGCCGCCCACGCGCATCGTCGACTATCTTTCGCTGATCGGTGATGCCGTCGACAACGTGCCCGGCGTGCCGAAGGTGGGCCCCAAGACCGCCGTCAAATGGCTGACCGAATACGGCACGCTCGACGACATCATGGCCGGCGCCGCGGGTATCAAGGGCGTGGTCGGCGAGAACCTGCGCAATACGCTCGACTGGTTGCCGCGCGCGCGCGAACTGGTCACGGTCAAGACCGATTGCGACCTGCGCGACGCGGTGGCCGACTTCCACGCGCTGCGCGAGCTTGGCGAGGACAAGGACAAGCTGATCGCGTTCTTCTCGCGCTACGGCTTCAAGTCCTGGCTGCGCGAACTGACCGGCGAAAGCCTGCCCAACGCGCGTGCCGTCGGCCGCGGCCGCTCGGGCCTGCCGCTGCCGGCGGGCGCGTCCGACACGCCCGCGCAGGGCGGTCTGTTCGACGGCGCGCCGACCGGTGCCGCGCAAGGCGTCTCGCACGACAGCGCGCCGGCCGAGATCCGCTATGAAACCGTGACCACCGTGGAGGCCCTCGACGCGTGGCTCGCGCGCATCGTCGATGCGCCGCTGGTCGCCATCGATACCGAAACCACCTCGCTCGACCCGATGGTCGCGGAGCTGGTCGGCATTTCGCTATCGGCCGAACCGGGCCTGGCCTGCTATATCCCGGTCGCCCACCGCGGCCCCGACGTCGCCGGCCTTGAACATCATGGCCAGCTTGCGCGCGAGTACGTGCTCGAGCGCCTGCGCGCGTGGCTGGAGGACCCGTCGCGTCCGAAGCTGGGCCAGCATCTGAAGTACGACGCGCACGTGTTTGCCAACCACGGCATTGCGCTGCGCGGCATCGAGCACGACACCATGCTCGAAAGCTACGTGCTGGCGTCCCATCGCAATCACGGCATGGACAGCCTGGCGGAGAAGCTGCTCGGCGTGAAAACCATCACGTACGAGGAAGTGTGCGGCAAGGGCGCGAGCCAGATCGGCTTCGACCAGATCGACCTGCAGCGCGCCACCGACTATGCGGCCGAGGACGCCGACGTGACGCTGCGCCTGCACCGGAACATGCACCCGCAGATCGAGGCGGTGCCGGGCCTGCGCTACGTCTACGAAAAGATCGAGATGCCGGTGTCGGTGGTGCTGCAAAAGATCGAGCGCAACGGCGTGCTGATCGATGCCGCCCGGCTGGGCGCGCAGAGCGCCGAACTCGGCCAGCGCATGCTGGAGATCGAGCAGGCCGCGTACGCCACCGCGGGGCAGCCGTTCAACCTGGGTTCGCCCAAGCAGATCGGCGAGATCCTGTTCAACCAGATGAAGCTGCCGGTGGTCAAGAAGACCGCCAGCGGTGCGCCGTCGACCGACGAAGAAGTGTTGCAGAAGCTGGCCGAGGACTATCCGCTGCCGAAGATCCTGCTCGACTATCGCGGGCTGTCCAAGCTCAAGTCGACGTACACCGACAAGCTGCCGAAGATGGTCAATGCGCGCACGGGGCGCGTGCATACGAGCTACGGCCAGGCCACCGCGGTGACCGGACGCCTGGCTTCGACCGAGCCCAACCTGCAGAACATTCCGGTGCGCACCGAGGAAGGCCGGCGCATCCGCGAGGCGTTCGTGGCGCCGCCGGGCAGCGTGATCGTGTCCGCCGATTACTCGCAGATCGAGCTGCGCATCATGGCCCATATCTCGGGCGACGAGAACCTGCTGCGCGCCTTTGCCCAGGGCGAGGACATCCACCGTGCCACCGCCGGCGAGATCTTCGGCGTGGAGCGCGACGCGGTCTCCAGCGAGCAGCGCCGCTATGCCAAGGTGATCAACTTCGGCCTGATCTACGGCATGAGCGCGTTCGGCCTGGCCAGCAACCTCGGTATCGAGCGCGAGGCGGCCAAGCACTATATCGACCGCTATTTCATGCGCTACCCGGGCGTGGCCCGCTACATGGAGGAAACGCGCCAGACGGCGCGCGAGCAGGGCTATGTGGAAACCGTGTTCGGCCGCCGCCTGTGGCTGCCCGATATCAACGGGGGCAATGGTCCACGCCGCCAGGCGGCCGAGCGGGCGGCGATCAACGCGCCGATGCAGGGCACCGCGGCCGACCTGATCAAGCTGTCGATGATCGCGGTGCAGGACTGGATCGAGGCCGGCAATCTCGGCACTCGGCAGATCATGCAGGTGCACGACGAACTCGTGCTGGAGGTTCCCGAGGCCGAGCTCGCGCTGGTCAAGACGCGCCTGCCGGAACTGATGTGCACGGTGGCCACGCTGCGCGTGCCGCTGGTGGCGGAGGTCGGGAGCGGGGCCAACTGGGAAGAAGCGCACTAGCGGCACATCGACGACACGCGACGACACGCGAGGACACGCGAGGGCGCGTTGAGGTTGCGGCCCGGTTGCCGCGCGCGCCCGCAACCGTGCCTCGCTGTACCGGTCCGCCTGCCCGGTGCACTGTGCACCGCCCGCGCCGCGCGGGCGGTCTAGTATGGAACGAACTGACGATGGCGCCGGCGCGCCCGTCACGGCGGCTTGCCATCGATGCTGCGATGCAGCAAACTGAAGGCAATGTACCTGCGGTACCAGGGTACCGGCGAGCCAGCCGCGCGCATTTCCATACAAGCACCGGGTAGACCATGACCAATCAGAGAGAGGGCGCAGCACATCGGATCGTCGTAGTGGGAGGTGGCGCGGGCGGGCTGGAACTCGTGACGCGCCTCGGCGACAAGCTTGGCAAGTCCGGCGCGGCCCAGGTCGTGCTGGTCGACCGCTCGCCCACCCATATCTGGAAGCCACTGCTGCATGAAGTCGCCGCCGGCAGCATGGATCCCAACACCCATCAGCTCGAATACGTGGCGCAGGCGCGCTGGCATCATTTCGAGTTCCAGCAGGGCGAACTGACCGGCCTCGACCGCACGCGCAAGACCATCGCGGTGGCGGCCTGCCTCGACCAGGACGGCGCCGAGCTGCTGCCGGCCCGCGAACTGCCTTACGACACGCTGGTCCTGGCGATCGGCTGTGTCACGCATTTCTTCAATGTGCCGGGCGCCGCGGATCATGCCATCGCGCTCGATACGGTGTCCCAGGCCGAGCGCTTCCGCCGCCGGCTGATCGCCGCGTGCGTGCGCGCCCAGAACGGGCGCGGGCGCGTGGGTGCCGATGGCCGGCCGCGCGTGGACATCGCCATCATCGGTGCCGGCGCCACCGGCGTGGAACTCTCGGCCGAGCTGCGCAACACCGCGCACGTGCTCAACGCCTATGGCCTGCACCAGCTCGATCCGCGCCGCGATATCCATATCAACGTGATCGAGGCCGGCCCGCGCATCCTGCCGGCGCTGTCCGAGCGCGTTTCCGCCGAGACCACCAAGCTGCTGCATAAGCTCGAGGTCGGCGTGCTTACCGGCGAACGCGTGACCGAGGTGACCGCCGACGCCGTGCTGACGGCCAGCGGCCGGCGCATCGATGCCGACCTCACGGTCTGGGCCGCGGGCATTACCGCGCCCGCGGTGCTGCGCGAGCTCGACCTGCCCGTCAACCGCATGGGACAGATCGTGGTCAGGCCCACGCTGCAGAGCGAGGCCGATGCCGATATCTTCGCCTTCGGCGACTGCGCCAGCTGCTCCTGGCCCGCGCAGCAGACCACCGTGCCGCCGCGCGCGCAGGCCGCGCACCAGCAGGCCACCTTCCTGTACGACGCGATCCGCGCCCGCCTTGCCGGCAAGCCATTGCGCAACTTCGAGTTCAAGGATTTCGGTTCGCTGGTATCGCTCGGCCATTTCAGCGCGGTCGGCAGCCTGATGGGCGGCCTGATCGGCGGCTCGATGTTTATCGAGGGGCTGATGGCACGCGTCATGTACACGTCGCTCTATCGCATGCACGTGCTCGCGCTGCATGGCGCGGTGGGCATGGCGCTCGATACCGTGACGCACTGGCTGCGCAGCAAGACCAGTCCGCGCGTCAAATTGCACTGAGCCTGCAGCGCGCGCCATGTTTGCTTAGAATCCCTGTCGCTTCATACGTCACCCATACACGTAGCGAATCGACAGGAGATGCGCATGCTCAAACCCGAAGTGGAAAGTCTCGTCCCCGGCCAGACGTTCGATCGCCGTGGCTTCGTCAAGACCGCGCTGGGGTCGGCGTTTGCCGCGGCCGTGCTGCCGGTGGCCGCGCAGACCATCAAGACCGACTTCCAGGGTCTGACCGCGGGCGAGGTCACGGTGCCCTCGGCGGGGTTCGGCATGCCGGTCTACCGTGCGCAGCCGGAGGGCAAGCAGAAGCTGCCCGTGATTCTCGTCATCAGCGAGATCTTCGGTGTGCACGAGCATATCGCCGATGTGTGCCGTCGCTTCGCCAAGGCCGGCTATCTCGCCATCGCGCCCGAGCTGTTTGCGCGCCAGGGCGATCCCAGCAGCTTTGGCACCATCCAGGAGCTGCAGACCAACATCATCCAGAAGGTGCCGGACGCGCAGGTGATGGGCGATCTCGACGCCGCCCTCGCGTGGGCGGGCCAGAACGGCGGCGATCTCGATCGCGTCGGCATCACCGGCTTCTGCTGGGGTGGCCGCATCGTCTGGCTTTACACCGCGCACAGCAAGCGCATCAAGGCCGGTGTGGCATGGTACGGCCAGCTGGTGGGCGAGCCCAATCCGCTCAAGCCGCGCAATCCGATCGATATCGTCAACGATCTCCATGCGCCGGTGCTCGGCCTCTACGGCGGCAAGGACACGGGCATTACGCAGGACGGTCTTTGTGATTTTTGCAACCGTGTTGCGTTAATTGGTTGCGGCCGGATTCCGGGAGCCCATCATCCATTCCACGCTTTTGTACATCCTGCTCGCGGCGCTGATTTCCGGCGTGGGGAGCATCCTTGGCGCGGCGCTGCTATCGCTGACGGTGGCGTCGCGCGTGGTCGAGCGCATGGTGAGTTTCTCGGTCGGTGTGCTGCTGGCCACCGCGCTGCTGCATTCGCTCCCGGAAGCGTTCGACTCGGGCGCCAGCTCGCGCGCGCTGTTCGGCACGCTGCTGGCCGGCCTGCTGGGCTTCTTCCTGCTCGAAAAGTTTTCACTGCTGCGCCATTCGCACCATCACGAAGGCGACGGGCATCACCACCATCATGGGCACGATCGCGAGGAAGCCGGCCGCAGCGGCCTGACCATCCTGGTGGGCGACACGTTCCACAACTTTGCCGATGGCATCGTGATCGCCGCGGCCTTCCTGGCCGATCCGCATATCGGCATCGTCACCGCGCTGGCCATTGCCGCGCACGAGATCCCGCAGGAAGTCGGCGACTTTATCGTGCTGCTGAATGCGGGGTTCTCGAAGGGGCGGGCGTTTGCCTTCAACCTGCTGTCGAGCCTGGCCGCCGTGATCGGCGGCGTGGTCGGTTACTTCCTGCTCGACCAGCTCCAGGGCTGGATTCCGTATGTACTGGTGATCGCGTCGAGCAGCTTCATCTATATCGCGGTAAGCGACCTGATGCCGCAGATGCAGCGGCGGCCGCGCTGGCGCGAGTCGGTTATCCAGGTGATGCTCGTGGCTGCCGGCATTGCCGCCATCGTCTACATCACCAATGGCGTGCACGAGGGCCACGATCATCAGCGCCGTGGCCCGGGCGCGCAGGCATCGGCACCGTCAGCCGCGCACTGAACGGCAAATCAGGCCGCTCCGGTGGCGACCGGCCGCTGCGGGTCGGCACACCATTCGCTCCACGATCCCGCATACAGCGCCGCGCCTGCCAGGCCGGCCACTTCGAGCGCCAGCAGGTTGTGGCACGCGGTTACGCCCGAGCCGCATTGCATGACGGCGTCGGCCGGCGGCGTGCCGGCCAGGATCTGGCCGAATTCCTGCCGCAGCGTATCGGCGGACTTGAAGTGTCCGTCGGGCTTGAGGTTGTCCTTGAAGAAACGATTGACCGCGCCGGGGATATGGCCGCCGACGGGATCGATGGTCTCGTTCTCGCCGCGGAAGCGGTCCGGCGCGCGCGCGTCGACCACCAGCCGCTGGCGCGTATCGAGGTTGTCGACCAGGGTCCGGGCATCGACGGTGGGCACCATGGTCGAGCGCCGCGTGAGATTGCCGGCGGTCTCGGGATCGGGCGTGCTGCCGGCTTCGAGCGGCAAGCCCGCCGCCACCCACGCGGCCTTGCCGCCATCGAGCACGGCGCTGGCTTCATGGCCCAGCCAGCGCAGCAGCCACCACAGGCGCGCCGCGTACATGGCGCCTTGCGCATCGTAGGCGACGACCAGCGTGCCGTCGTTGATGCCGAGGGCACGCAGGCGCGCGGTCAGCACGTCGGCATCGGGCAGCGGATGGCGGCCATTGAAGCCGGTCTTCGGCCCCGAGAGTTCGTTGTCCAGGTGCAGGTAGAACGCGCCGGGCAGATGGCCCTGGTGATACGATTCGCGGCCCGCGGCGGGGTCGGCAAGGTCGAACGAGCAGTCGACGATTACGATGTCCTGGTTGCCGCGGGTGCGCAGCGCTTCGAGTTCGATCGCGGAAATCAGCGGTGTCGGCATGAATGAACCTGTCGGGGAAGTATCCCGAAATGCTACACCTCGGGATGGACTTCCGCTTCTGGGGATTTGACCGGAGTGGCGGCGGTGGGCTGCGCGTCGGTGCTCTGGCGCGCGCGCATCAGCGTGGTGGCGATGCCGCTGGCAATGATCAGCGCCATGCCGAGCCAGGAGACCCAGTTCAGTTGGTCGGACCAGATCATCATGCCCCACAGGCTGGAGAACACGATGCCGGCGTATTGCAGGTTTGCCGTCAGCAGCGTGTTGCCGCGCTTGTACGCGCGCGTCATCGAGGTCTGGCCGAGCGTGGCGAGAATGCCGATTGCAAGCAGCAGGCCGGCGCCATGCCAGGTATGGTGGCTCGGACCCGCATAGAGCATCCAGACCAGGCCCACCACCATGCCGACCAGCGAGAAATAGAACACGATGCGCCCTTCGGGCTCGCCCAGCTGGCCCAGCTGTCGTACCTCGACGTAAGCGAGGGCGGTGAACATGCCCGAGATCAGTCCGATCAGGCCACCCGTGAGCTGATCCTTGCCGACCGACGGCTGCAGCAGGCACAGCACGCCCGCAAACGACAGCAGGATGGCCCCAATCAGCTTGCGGTCCGCGCCGCCGCCCGTGCCGGCCATGGCCGCGCCGGCACCCAGGATCAGCGCGATCCACACCGGCGACATGTAGTTGAGCGTCATCGCCGTGGCCAGCGGCAGATAGGTGATCGAGGTGAACCACAGCAGCAGCGCGGTCACGCCAAACACGCTGCGCTTGATATGCACCGCCATCTGCGGCGTGCGGACAGGCGTGCCTTGCGTGGCGAGCAGCGCCCACATGATCAGCACCCCGATCAGGCTGCGGTAGAAGACGATTTCGCCTGTGTTGTAGAACTCGGATGCCAGCTTGACGCCCACCCCCATCAACGAAAACGAGAAGGCGGCGAACAGCATCCAGAGCGATTGCATGGCGAGTCAGGGGGAAACGGGTAGGGGCGCGGGTCGGGGCGGCTTGGGGCGGCTTGGGGCGGCTACGGCGTGCGGTGGCTACGACGTGTGGCGGGTGCGGCGCAGCAATTGTAACAGCGCAGGCCCCACTAGGGGGGGCGCCTCTCCCCGCGCGCGAGGCGCGCGGTGGAAGAGGGCAGGGGATCACGCGGAAGGCGGAGGAGCGCTGTCAGCCCGTGTAGCCCATGGTGCGCCGATACCATTCGTGGAAGTGCTGCATGCCGTCTTCCATCGGCGACTGATACGGCCCGGTCTCGCTGACACCGCGCTGCATCAGGGCGAGGCGGCCGGCGTCCATGCGCTCGGCGATTTCGTCGTCCTCGACGCAGGTTTCCATGTACGCGGCGCGCTCCGCCTCGACGAACTCGCGCTCGAACAGCACGATTTCCTCGGGGTAGTAGAACTCCACCACATTGCGGGTCTTGCGCGGTCCCAGCGGGTGCAGCGTGGAGATGACGAGGACGTTGGGGTACCACTCGACCATGATGTTCGGGTAGTACGTGAGCCAGATCGCGCCATGCTTGGGCAGCTGTCCGTTGTTGAAGCGCAACACCGCGTCATGCCACTTCTGGTACGTCGGGCTGCCCGGCCGCTTGAGGCCCGCGTGCAGGCCAACGGTCTGCACGCTGTGCCACTCGCCGAACTCCCAGTTCAGGTCGTCGCACGAGACAAAGCTGCCCAGCCCCGGGTGGAAAGGCACGACGTGGTAGTCCTCGAGGTAGACCTCGATGAAGGTCTTCCAGTTGTAGTCGCACTCGTGCACCTCGACGTGATCGAGCATGTAACCGTCGAAGTCGAGGTCCTGTGCCACGCCCATGCGCGCGAGGTCGGCGCGCACGTCGCGCTGGCCGTCGAACAGCAGGCCGTTCCAGTTCTGCAGCGGCGAGCGGTTCAGATGGACGCACGGCTGCTGCGCAAAATGCGGCGCGCCGAGCAGTTCGCCCTTGAGGTCGTAGGTCCAGCGGTGCAGCGGGCAGACGATGTTCTTCGTGTTGCCGCGGCCGTTGAGCATGATGGCCTGGCGATGGCGGCAGACGTTGGACAGCAGTTCCACGCCGCCCGCGTTCCGCACCAGCATGCGGCCTTCGTTCTCGGCGCGCAGCGTATGGTAGTCGCCGACCTCCGGGACCATCAGTTCGTGACCGACGTACCCAGGGCCCTTCCTGAACAGCAGTTCCAGTTCTTGTTGATGCAGCGCCTCGTCGAAGTAGACGTTGACGGGCAGTTGCGAATCAGCCGGCGCCAGCTTGAGCGCGGTGCTGAGATTGGACATTATCCCCACTCCCAGATAAACAGGCGAAAGCAGTGAACAACCCAACCATCGAAAAATAAATCGATCTAGGGAAACCAGGTCAGGCGGGGCCGGAGGTCCCTGGCGTCGGCCGCGTCGACCGGAACGAGGGTTCCGGTGCTTCGAACAACACCGCGGCGGCTGCCTGACGAACCCGGGATTGTACCCGCGCCCAAAAAATTAAGGGACTGATTTTTCTGCCTTTTTAGCGAAAAAGTCGACCCGGGTCGTCTTTTTGTGCCCTTTGGGGCGCATTCGCAAAAGACGACCCGAACGCACAAGTCACTTCCATGTCAGCACCTGCTGTTCCGGTCACTTGGATGCGCGCAATCCAGCGGAGTGCGACGGGTTTGGCGTAGAATCCCCGCTTCCCCTGATCAAGGCCCCTCATGCCGAAAACGACGACCGCTCCGGTCCAGCCTGACGACACGCGCACCGACGCCACGCCCCCGGCCTCCTACGAGGCCGCCATGGCCGAGCTGGAGACGCTGGTGGCCAGCATGGAAAGTGGTGAGCTGCCGCTCGAGGCGTCCCTCACGGCTTACCGCCGGGGCGCCGAGCTGGTGCGGTACTGCCAGCAGCAGCTGGAGCGCGTCGAACAGCAGGTGCGCGTACTGGAGGGCGAAGCGCTCAAGCCGCTCGCCGCCGACGCCCGCGGCGACAACAACGGCAACGGGGCGGACTTCGAATGACCGATTTTGCAAGCTGGATGCGGGCGCAGGGCGCCCGGACCGAGGCTGCGCTCGACGCGGCGCTACCTTCCACGGACACAATTCCACACACGCTGCACGAAGCCATGCGCTATGCTTCCCTCGGCGGCGGCAAGCGTGTGCGGCCGCTGCTGGTCCATGCGGCCGGCGAGGTAAGCGGTGCCACGCCCGAGGCTTGCGATGCCGCGGCCTGCGCGGTGGAGATGATCCACGCCTATTCGCTGGTCCACGACGACATGCCCTGCATGGACGACGACGACCTGCGCCGGGGCCGTCCGACGGTCCACAAGGCCTATGACGAGGCCACCGCGCTGCTGGTCGGTGACGCGCTGCAGACGCAGGCGTTCCTGGTGCTGACGCGGGCCCAGGCGCTGCCGCCCCAGGCGCGCCTGACGCTGGTGGCCGAACTGGCGGAGGCGTCGGGCTCGGTCGGCATGGCCGGCGGCCAGGCGATCGACCTGCAGAACGTGGGTCTGGCGATGTCGCGCGAGGCGCTGGAAGGCATGCACCGGATGAAGACCGGCGCCCTGCTGCGTGCCAGCGTGCGCATGGGAGCGTTGTGCGGAAACATCGATACCGCCGGCCTGGGCGCGCTGGACCGCTACGCGGCGGCCGTGGGATTGGCGTTCCAGGTGGTTGACGATATCCTCGACGTCACCGCGGATACGGCGACGCTCGGCAAGACGGCGGGCAAGGACGCCGCCAACGACAAACCGACCTATGTGTCGCTGATGGGACTCGACGCCGCGCGCGAACTGGCTGGCCAGCTCCGCGCGACTGCCCACGAGGCGCTGGAAGGCTTTGGCGCACGCGCCACCCGGCTGGCCGAACTGGCCGACCTGATCGTGCTGCGCAATAACTGAAGAACTGAAAAGCCGGACGCGAAGAATCCGGCGGCCGAACGGACATCATGACCTACGCACTGCTCAACAAGATTGACGACCCCGCAGACCTGCGCAAGCTGGACCGACGCCAGCTGAACACGCTGGCCGAAGAACTCCGCGCCTACGTGCTCGAATCGGTCTCCCAGACCGGCGGTCACCTGTCGTCAAACCTCGGCACGGTCGAACTGACCATTGCGCTGCACTACGTGTTCCAGACGCCGTCGGATCGCGTGGTCTGGGACGTGGGCCACCAGAGCTATCCGCACAAGATCCTGACGGGTCGCCGCGACCGCATGCATTCGCTGCGCCAGTGGGGCGGCATCTCCGGCTTCCCGCGCCGCAGCGAGAGCGAGTACGACACGTTCGGCACCGCCCACTCGTCGACCTCGATCTCGGCCGCGCTCGGCATGGCGCTCGGCGCGCGCACGCTGGGCGAGAAACGCGTCTCCATCGCCGTGATCGGCGACGGCGCGATGACCGCGGGCATGGCGTTCGAGGCGATGAACAACGCCGGTGTCTACAAGGACCTGCCGCTGGTGGTCGTGCTCAACGACAACGACATGTCGATCTCCCCGCCGGTGGGCGCGCTCAACCGCCATCTGGCGCGCCTGATGAGCGGCCAGTTCTATGCCGCCACCAAGAAGGGCATCGAGCGCGTGCTGTCGGTGGCGCCGCCGGTGCTCGAATTCGCCAAGCGCCTCGAGGAACATGCCAAGGGCATGGTGGTGCCCGCCACGCTGTTCGAGGAATTCGGCTTCGACTACGTCGGCCCGATCGATGGTCACGACCTCGAATCGCTGGTGCCGACCATGCAGAATATCCGCCAGCGCGCGCTGGAAGGTCATGGCCCGCAGTTCCTGCATGTCGTGACCAAGAAGGGACAAGGCTACAAGCTCGCGGAGGCGGACCCGATCCTCTACCACGGCCCGGGCAAGTTCAATCCGGCCGAGGGCATCCGTCCCTCGGGCAAGCCGTCGCGCAAGACCTATACGCAGGTGTTTGGCGAATGGCTGTGCGATATGGCCGCCGCGGACAAGCGCCTGGTCGGCATCACGCCTGCCATGCGCGAGGGTTCGGGCCTGGTCGAATTCGAGAAGCGCTACCCTGACCGTTACTTCGACGTGGGCATCGCTGAACAGCACGCCGTGACGTTTGCCGGCGGCATGGCCTGCGAAGGCCTGAAGCCCGTGGTCGCGATCTACTCGACGTTCCTGCAGCGTGGCTATGACCAACTGATCCACGACGTGGCGCTGCAGAACCTGCCCGTCGTCTTCGCGCTGGACCGCTCCGGCCTGGTTGGCGCCGACGGCGCCACGCACGCCGGCGTGTACGACATTCCGTTCCTGCGCTGCGTGCCCAACATGATGGTGATGACGCCGTCGGACGAGAACGAGTGCCGTCAGTTGCTGACCACCGCGTACCAGCAGGAATGTCCGACTGCCGTGCGTTATCCGCGCGGTGCCGGTATTGGCGCGGCCACCGCGGCCGAGCTGACCGCGCTGCCGCTCGGCAAGGGCGTGATGCGCCGCGAGGGCCATGCCCGCGCCGGCCAGCGCGTGGCGATCCTGGGTTTTGGCTCGATGGTGCATCCGGCGCTCGGCGCCGCCGAGGCGCTCGATGCATCGGTGGCTGACATGCGCTTCGTCAAGCCGCTCGACGTCGAACTGGTCAAGTCGCTCGCCGCCAGCCACGATTACCTCGTGACGGTGGAAGAGGGCGCGACCATGGGTGGCGCGGGCAGCGCGGTACTCGAGGCGTTGTCGGAAGCTGGCATCGAGATTCCGGTGCTGGTGCTGGGCCTGCCCGACAAGTTCATCGACCACGGCGATCCGGCCTTCCTGCTCGCGCAGTGCGGACTCGACGCCGCGGGGATCGAACGCTCCGTGCGCGAGCGCTTCCCGATCGGCCAGCCGGCCATCAAGGTCGCGACGCGCGTGGCCTGACGCGGGTCGCGCCGAAGGCACGCCGCCGGTCGGCGTTACCGACCTCGCGCCGCGCGCTTCGGCCCCGCCAGCGATCTGTAGCGATCTGCATGATTGCCGGACAACCCGCACGATCTGTGCGGGTTTTGCTTTTTTTGCGGCAGGTGGTGGCGAACTCTCGTAAAATTTCGAATTCTTTTTTCATATCTGTGTTCGCAGCTACGGACCGCTGACCGACGTCGCAACCCTCAGGGGCCGTGGTTTCACACTCGTTGCGTGGCGTGAATGAACTGCGAAAGCGCCGCGACCGTAAGGATGGCCGTCACCCCTCGGCGGCGTCCTGGAGGAAACCGTCAATGAATGACATCAATCCCGCCTTTGTCATGCCCGACGTGCAGTCGAGCGTCGATACCCGTCAGATTCCGATTCAGCGTGTGGGCGTGCGCGGCGTGCGCTATCCGCTGTCGCTGCAGACGCCTACGGGCGTGGTGGCCACGGTTGGTACCTTCGATCTGGACGTGCGCCTGCCGGCCGATCAGAAGGGTACGCACATGTCGCGCTTTGTCGCGCTGCTGGAAGAAAGCCAGGCACCGCTCGACCTGGCGGGGTTCCGCGGCCTGATGGATCGCATGCTGCAGAAGCTGGAGGCCGATGCCGGTCGCATCGAGGTCCGCTTTCCGTATTTCATCTCGAAGGTGGCGCCTGTGTCGGGCGTGCAGTCGCTGATGGATTACGAGGTCACGCTCACGGGCGAGGCGCGCAACGGGCGCACCCGGGTATTCCTGACGGCGCTGGTGCCGGTGACAAGCCTGTGCCCGTGCTCGAAGAAAATCTCGCAGTACGGCGCGCACAACCAGCGCTCGCACATCACGATGAAGGTGGAACTGGACGGCGATCTGCCGGTGGAAGCGCTGGTCCGCATGGCCGAGGAAGAGGCGTCGTGCGAACTGTGGGGGCTGCTCAAGCGGCCCGACGAAAAGTACGTGACCGAGCGCGCGTACGAGAATCCGAAGTTCGTCGAGGACCTCGTGCGCGATATCGCGATGCGCCTCGATGCGGACGCGCGTATCGTCGCCTATGTGCTCGAAGCCGAGAACTTCGAATCGATCCACAACCACAGTGCGTATGCACTGATCGAACGCGACAAGCGCGACCAGCGGTAGGTTAGGGGCAGGTCAGGCGGCGGGTCAGGTGGTAGGCGCGCTTCGCTAGGCCGGCAATCGCAGGTCGGCCAGGTCCCAGCGTGGGGTCACGCCATAGTCGTATCCCACGCGCGCGAGCTGCGGTGCCGCCTGCAGTCGCATCGCGCCGGCAAACGCGATCATCGCGCCATTGTCGGTGCAGAACGCCAGGTCCGGGTAGAACACCTCGACGCGGCGCGCGCGAGCCTGCTGGTTGAGCCGCTCGCGCAGTTGCCGGTTGGCGCCGACGCCGCCGGCCACCACCAGGCGCTTGTGGCCGGTCTGCTTGAGCGCCGCCATCGACTTGGCCGCCAGCACATCGACGATCGCATCGACAAACGCGCGCGCGAGGTTGGCGCGGTCCTGCTCGCAGGTATTGGCGAGCTTGCGCGTCTGCGTCAGTACAGCGGTCTTGAGGCCCGCAAACGAGAAATCGAGGTTGCCCGAATGCAGCATGGGCCGTGGCAGCTCGAACGCGCCCGGCGTGCCGAATTCCGCCAGTCGCGACACTTCCGGCCCACCGGGATAGCCCAGGCCAAGCAGCTTGGCGGTCTTGTCGAACGCTTCCCCGGCGGCATCGTCGAGCGTTTCGCCAAGCAGTGTGTAGTCGCCGATACCCTTCACTTCCATCAACTGCGTATGGCCGCCGGAGACCAGTAACGCCACGAACGGAAAGGCCGGTGGCTGCGCGGTCAGCAGCGGCGAGAGCAGATGGCCTTCGAGATGGTGCACGCCGATCATCGGCACGCCGAGCGCAAAACCCAGCGCGTTGGCCACCGAGGCGCCCACCAGCAGCGCGCCGGCGAGCCCCGGCCCCTGCGTGAAGGCGATGGCATCGATATCGTCACGGGCTCGTCCCGCATCGGCGAGCACCTGCTGCAACAGCGGCAGCACGCGGCGGATATGGTCGCGCGAGGCCAGCTCGGGGACCACGCCGCCGTAGTCGCGATGCATGGCGATCTGCGAGTGGAGAGCGTGCGCAAGCAGGCCGGCCTCGGTGTCGTAGAGGGCCAGTCCGGTTTCATCGCACGAGGATTCGATGCCGAGGACGAGCATGGGGCAAGCAATACGGCCAGACCGTGGGTCTGGCAAGCATGAGAGAGCGGGAAGGCCAGCAGGGTAGCACAGGGGCGGACCCGGCGTGGCCGGACGCTACAATCTGCGCTTCGTTTGGAAAGGATGTGATGAGTTCAGCCAGGAAGGAGCGGTTCGATGTGGCGGTGCTGGGCGCGGGCGCGGCCGGCATGATGTGTGCCGCCGTGGCCGGGCAGCGCGGCGCCCGCGTGGTGCTGCTCGACCATGCCACGAAGCTCGCGGAAAAGATCCGTATCTCGGGCGGCGGCCGCTGCAATTTCACCAACCTGCAGGCGGGGCCGGCCAACTATCTGTCCGCCAATCCGCACTTCTGTCGCTCGGCACTGGCGCGCTATACCCCGCAGGATTTCCTCGGCCTGATGCGCCGCTACGACATCGGCTGGCACGAGAAGCATCGCGGCCAGTTGTTCTGCAACGACAGTGCCGAGGACGTGATCGGCATGCTGCGCGCCGAATGCGAGACCGGTGCGGTGCACTGGCGGACCGGCTGCGGGATCGAGGAGGTCCGCAAGGAGGGCGACGACTACCTGCTACTGACCACGCAGGGCGAGATCCGCGCCGGTGCGGTGGTGGTGGCCACGGGCGGACTATCCATTCCCAAGATCGGCGCCACCGACCTGGGCTACCGTATCGCACGCCAGTTCGGGCTCAAGATCGTCGAGACGCGGCCGGCGCTGGTACCGCTGACCTTTGACGGCCAGGCCTGGCAGCCGTTCGTGCCGCTCGCGGGCGTTTCCATGGAGGTCGATATCGCCACCGGCAGCGGCAAGACCGCGGGCGCGTTCAAGGAGGACCTGCTATGGACACACCGCGGCCTGTCGGGGCCGGCGGTGCTGCAGATCTCGAGCTACTGGCGGCCGGGTACGCCGATCGAGGTGGACCTGTTCGACGGCGAAGACGCCGCCGGCTGGCTCATCGACCACAAGCGCACCAGCCGCAAGCATCTGGCCAACCTGCTCGCGGAGCGCTTGCCGGCCCGGCTCGCCGAGGCATGGTGCGGGGCCGCCGGCCTGCCCGGCACACAGTCCGTGGCGGACCTGCCGGACAGGGCGCTGCGCCAGTTGGGCGGATCGCTCAACCGCTGGCAGCTGGTGCCGTCGGGCACCGAGGGCTATCGCAAGGCCGAGGTCACGCTGGGCGGCGTGGATACGCGCGGGCTGTCGTCGTCGACGATGAGGGCGCGCGACGTGCCCGGCCTCTACTTTATTGGCGAGGTGGTCGACGTGACCGGGTGGCTCGGCGGCTACAACTTCCAGTGGGCCTGGGCGTCGGCGGTGGCGGCGGGGGAGGCTGCGGCGGAAGCGGCACGGGGCGGTGCGACCTGAGCGGTGCGACCTGAGGGAGCGACCTGAGGGAGCGACCTGACGGAGCGACCTGAGGGGGCCGACCTGATGGGGCCGACCTGATGGGGCCGACCTGAGCGGTGCGAGCCGAGCGGTACGGACTATGGTGTGCCGACGTGCACGGTAACCGGTGGTGATCACAGCGTGTTGCGCCGCCGGCACGGCCAGATCCAGCGTCCGCCATGCGCGTGCAGCGTCACAGACCTTGCGCTACAATCGCCATCTCCGTAAAACCGCCGACGCGCTCGTGGGCGACTCCCGTGCACGATCGTGCACCATCTAGTTTCTTTTTTGGCCAAATGACTACGATTCGCCTCAAGGAAAACGAACCGTTCGAAGTCGCTATGCGCCGTTTCAAGCGCACCATTGAGAAGACCGGTCTGATTACGGAGTTGCGAGCGCGAGAGTTTTACGAGAAGCCGACCGCCGAGCGTAAGCGCAAGAAGGCCGCTGCGGCAAAGCGCCACTACAAGCGCATCCGCAGTCAGATGCTGCCGAAGAAGCTGTACTGAACCGCGCCGTCGCAACAGTCGCAACAGTCGCAACAGTCGCAACAGTCGCAGTCGCGTCAGCATCGAAACCCGCTGTGGGCCACGCTCCGGCGGGTTTTTGCGTTGTGGCTCGGTTAGGTCTAGGGTTGCCTCAGTGCCATCCATCGCGCCGCCCGCGGGCGGCCTGTCCCAATTTTTCCGGAAACTGCCATGTCCCTCAAAGTCCAGATCAATGACGATATGAAGGCCGCCATGCGTGCACGCGAGACCGAGCGTCTTGGCACCATTCGACTGCTGCTGGCCGCCATCAAGCAACGCGAGGTGGACGAGCGTATCGAACTCGACGATGCCGCCGTGACGGCCGTGGTGGAAAAGCTGATCAAGCAGCGCAGGGATTCGATCTCCCAGTTTGAACAGGCCGGTCGCCAGGATCTGGCGGACAAGGAAAAGGCAGAGGTCGAGGTGCTGAAGGTCTATATGCCGGCCGCGCTGTCGGAAGCCGAAGTGGCCGCCGAGGTGCAGAAGGCCGTGACGGAGACCGGCGCCGCCGGCCCCCAGGACATGGGCAAGGTGATGGGCGTGCTCAAGGGGCGGCTGGCCGGCCGTGCGGACATGACCGCGGTGTCGGGCTTGGTCAAGGCGGCGCTGAGCGGTAAGTGAAGCCTCAGTTTCTGACAGAAAAGTAATGGACACGGTAAAAGCAGAAGCGGTCGACTTTGGCGAAGTTGACCGCAGATGTGCGTATTCCAGGCGCCGCGTTGCATGTGCACTACAATGAGTCGATAGTAGCCGGGCGCAGTTCCGGTCACGCATTCCAGAAAAGCGGTCGCCGGCACGCCGGCCGGCCAAGCCATCAGGACGGTCAGTCGGGTGATTCCGCAATCCTTTATTCAGGACCTGCTCAACCGTGTCGACATTGTCGATGTGGTGGGTCGGTACGTGCAGTTGAAGAAGGGCGGCGCCAATTTCATGGGGCTGTGCCCGTTTCATAACGAAAAATCCCCGTCGTTTACGGTATCGCCCACAAAGCAGTTCTATCACTGCTTCGGGTGCGGCGCCCATGGCTCGGCCATAGGATTTCTGATGGAGTATTCGGGCCAGTCCTATCCGGACGCCGTGCGCGAGCTTGCGCAGTCGGTCGGCTTGACCGTGCCCGAGGAGCGTAACAGTCTGCCGCCCGCGCAGCGTGCCGAGCAGCAGGCGCGCACGGTGGCGCTTTCCGACGCCATGACGCGCGCCACCGAGTTCTACCGGCGCCAGCTGCGCGGCGCGCAGACCGCCATTCAATATCTGAAAGGCCGCGGACTGACGGGCGAGATCGCGGCCCATTTCGGCCTCGGCTATGCCCCGGACGACTGGCAAGGCCTGGAAAGCGTGTTCGGCAGCTATCGCGACGACGCCATTGCGGCTCCGCTGGTGGAGGCCGGATTATTGATCGAGAGCGGCGACAAGCGCGATGCGGACGGCAAGCCGCGCCGGTACGACCGTTTTCGCGACCGCATCATGTTCCCGATCCGTAACACTAAGGGTGTCGTGATCGGCTTTGGTGGTCGGGTCATCGGGCAAGGCGAGCCAAAATACCTTAACTCCCCGGAAACGCCGCTGTTCAGCAAGGGGGCGGAGCTGTATGGCCTGTTCGAGGCGCGGCATGCGATTCGGGAAACCGGCTACGTACTCGTTGTCGAAGGCTATATGGACGTGGTGGCGCTTGCACAGCTCGGATTTGCCAACGCGGTGGCCACGCTGGGTACCGCCTGTACGCCTGTGCACGTCCAGAAGTTGTTGCGGCAGACGGATTCCGTGGTGTTCTCATTCGATGGCGACGCCGCGGGCCGACGCGCCGCGCGGCGCGCGCTCGAGGCCTGCCTGCCGCATGTGGCGGACAACAAGACCATCCGCTTCCTGTTCCTGCCGGCGGAGCACGATCCCGACAGCTATATTCGCGAGCAGGGCACCGACGCCTTTGCCGCGCAGGTGCGTGATGCCATGCCGTTGTCGCGCTTCCTGCTGCAGGTGGCCACCGAGGAACAGGACCTGCGCCAGCCCGAAGGCCGCGCCCGTGCCCAGTTCGAGGCCAAGCCGATGCTGCAGGCGATGCCGGCCGGCGGGCTGCGGCTACAGATTGTGCGCGAGCTTGCCGATGCCACGGGTACGACACCTGCGGAAATCGAGGCGATCTGCGGGCTGGGCAGCGATGCTTCGCGGGTCGGCCGCTATGCCGCGCCGCGTCCGCGCGCACGCCGCCAGGCGCCAACCGGCCTTGAGCAGCGCGTGGTCCAGCTGCTGATGTGCTATCCCGCGCTGGCCGGCCGCCTCGATGCCGACAGTCGCGCACTATTGCTCGACAGTGAAAGGCCTGAATCGGAAGTGTTGGCTCACCTCGTGGGGGCCTGCGACGGCATTGAGGGCCAGGCCAATTTCGCCGCATTCAGCGAGCAGCTGGCGCAATCGCCGTACGCCGAGGTGTATGCCAACGCGCGTACCGCGGTGCTGCGCGAAGACATCGAAGAGGAGCCGGCGGCGCTGGAATTCGACGCCGCCATCCACAAGTTATTGGCAGAACCGCTACGCCGCGAGCTGGAAGCGCTGCAGGCCGCGGTGGTGGCGGGTACCGCCGACGAGGCGGCCAAGATCAGGTTGCGCTGGCTGGTCAGCGAAGTCCAGCAGCGGCGCCAGGTGGGTTACAGGGGGCCGAAGGAGGCTGGCGAAAGGTGACGGAAATGCTGCAGGAATGCGGCAGAAACGCGACAGGGCTAGCGTAACCGGCGTGGCGCAAGTGCCGCGCACAGGCGAACAGACAGGCCATGGCCCCTGGTTTGTCGAGCTTAAGCCTTGATTTTTCAGGTGAAAACCACACCTGACAGGAAGCCCGGGAGTAGCGACGTGCTACAATGCCCGGTTTGGATTGCGAAATCTCTCTCCAGTTCTGGCGAAAGTGAGCGTGCCAATGGCAAAGGCCAAAGCTACCGATGCGACCCTGCTCAAAGGGTCCTCCAAAGCTCCCTCTACCGGGAGCGGCAAGGCGTCCGTGAAAACAACGGCGGCGAAGACATCGACCGCGTCAGTCAGGACGACACAGGCCCGGTCTGCGCCATCGAAGTCCGTACGCGGTGTGGATGCACCCGTCGAGACCGCTTCCGCCAGGAATCGCACATCCGAAAGTACCAAGCCCTCGACTTCGGCACGCGAGAGCGGCAAAAGCGCCAATACAAGCGGCAAGAACGCCGCTTCTGCACCAGTGAAAGGCAAGAGTATCACCGTGGCGAAACAGCAGAATACCGAAGTCGAGAGCAAGCGTGCGGCCAGTGCCGGCACCCGGACCAGCAGTGCCCGTAGTGGCACCGCCGCCGCGGCGCCCAAGGCTCGTGCCGCGACTCCCGCACCCGTTGCATCGGAACGCCCTGCGGCACCGGCCGTCAAACCGGAGCCCAAGAAGCGTGGCCGCAAGCCCAAGGCCGCCGAATCGCAGCAAGACGACAGCACTATTGAAGACGTGACTGAAGAGTTTTACGAGAACGACACCCCCGCGGCCGCTGCACCCGCTGCGGCGCCCAAGACGGAAAAGCAGAAAGCCAAGGACCGCAAGGCCAAGGAAAAGGCGCTGCTGAAGGAGTTCGCCTCGACCCAGCAGGGTACCGAGGAGGAGCTCGAGCTCCGTCGCCAGAAACTCAAGGCGCTGATCAAGCTCGGCAAGTCGCGCGGCTACCTGACCTACGCGGAAATCAACGATCACCTGCCGGACGACATGGTCGATTCGGAAACGATCGACACGCTGGTCGCCACGCTCAACGACATCGGTATCGCCGTCTACGAACAGGCGCCGGATGCCGAAACGCTGCTGCTCAACGATAACGCGCCGTCCGCCACCAGCGAAGAAGAAGCCGAGGAAGAAGCCGAAGCCGCGCTTTCCACGGTGGACTCCGAGTTTGGCCGCACCACCGACCCGGTCCGCATGTACATGCGCGAGATGGGCACCGTGGAGCTGCTGACGCGCGAAGGCGAAATCGAGATCGCCAAGCGTATCGAGGCTGGCCTCAAGGACATGGTGATGGCCATTTCCGCGTGCCCGGTCACGATCAGCGAGATCCTGGCCTATGCGGACCGCGTGCGCAATGACGAGATCAAGATCGACGAGTTCGTCGACGGCCTGATCGACCCGAACGCCGAAGAAGTCGCGGAAGCCCCGATGGCGCCCGCTGCTTCGTCCGACGACGAAGAGATCGAGTCCGACGAGGATGGCGACGGCGAGGAAGAGGATGACGACGAAGGCGGCGCCGGCGGCGGTGCCTCCGCGCGTCAGCTCGAGGAGCTCAAGCTTGCCTCGCTCGAGAAGTTCCACGCCATTGCCGACCAGTTCGACAAGATGCGCCGGGCCTTCGAGAAGGAAGGCTACAAGTCCAAGCCGTACGTGAAGGCGCAGGAAGCCATTCAGCAGGAACTGATGGGCATCCGCTTTACCGCGCGTAACGTCGAGCGCCTGTGCGACACGCTGCGTGGCCAGGTGGACGAGGTGCGCAAGCTGGAGCGTGCGATCCTGAACATCGTGGTCGACAAGTGCGGCATGCCGCGTTCGGAATTCGTGCAGCGTTTCCCGGGCAACGAGACCAACCTCGACTGGATCCAGACCGTAGTGGCCGACAACAAGCCCTACAGCACGATCGTCGAGCGTAACGTGCCCGCGGTGCATGAACTCCAGCAGAAGCTGATCGACCTGCAGGCGCGCGTGGTGCTGCCGCTCAAGGAGCTCAAGGACGTCAATCGCAAGATGTCCGAAGGCGAGAAGCGCGCCCGCGAAGCCAAGCGTGAAATGACCGAGGCCAACCTGCGTCTCGTGATCTCGATCGCCAAGAAGTACACCAACCGCGGTCTGCAGTTCCTCGACCTGATCCAGGAAGGCAACATCGGCCTGATGAAGGCGGTGGACAAGTTCGAATATCGTCGTGGTTACAAGTTCTCCACGTATGCAACGTGGTGGATCCGTCAGGCCATTACGCGTTCGATCGCCGACCAGGCGCGCACCATCCGTATTCCGGTGCACATGATCGAGACGATCAACAAGATGAACCGCATCTCGCGTCAGATCCTGCAGGAAACCGGCAACGAGCCGGATCCGGCAACGCTGGCCGAGAAGATGGAGATGCCGGAAGACAAGATCCGCAAGATCATGAAGATCGCGAAGGAACCGATCTCCATGGAAACGCCGATCGGTGACGACGACGACTCCCATCTGGGCGACTTCATCGAAGACACCAACACGCTCGCACCGGCCGAGGCAGCCCTGCACGGCTCGATGCGCGACGTCGTCAAGGACGTGCTGGATTCCCTGACGCCGCGCGAAGCCAAGGTGCTGCGCATGCGCTTCGGTATCGAAATGAGCACGGACCACACGCTGGAAGAAGTCGGCAAGCAGTTCGACGTCACCCGCGAGCGGATCCGCCAGATCGAGGCCAAGGCGCTGCGCAAGCTGCGCCACCCGAGCCGCTCGGACAAGCTGAAGAGCTTCCTGGAAGGCAACTAAGCCTGTCCAAGGGCCTCTAGCTCATGCCTGGTTAGAGCAGCGGACTCATAATCTGCTGCTTTATTTTAAAAACACAAGGAAAATCAACAACTTATGATTGTAGCCAAGGATACAAAAGGTTCTTAGGCTACACATAGGCTACAAATGCGGTAGAATTTCAGTTTCAGGGCCTTTAGCTCAGTTGGTCAGAGCACCCGACTCATAATCGGATGGTCGCGGGTTCAAGCCCCGCAGGGCCCACCAAACACCCTTAAAAGCCACTCAAAGCAGTGGCTTTTTTCTTTTGTACATTGATTCAGAAAGCTTTTTCTTTTCAGAACATGTACGTTAACATGATGATTAGAACTTAGTTAGGTTAATCACATGACTCAAGAAATCGTTCAAATTGAACTAAAAAACCTTCACAAGAAGCTTTATGAAGCTATCTTGAATGATGGTGAATTCTATTTCACCAAAGACCAACTTCTTGATGCCTTCTCTTACTCTCCTGATAAAGTTGAGTATCAAAAGGCTGTTCGTAATGTTCTTGCTTTCAACAAGGATATGAACAAGAAGAAGATGCAAATCATGAAAGTTGGCTTCATTCGTCTTGATGGTTCTCAAGTCAGTGATGAACTGAAAGAACAGACTGCAAGCAAAAGAAGGTTTGAAAGAGTTCAACTTATGATGAATGGCATCATCAAAAAACCTGATGAACAAGATGAAGAAATTTATCTTGGCTTTACTTATACTGTCCAATCAAACAAACACAACAATCAACCTTTGTTTGTGGTTGAACAATTTGCCTTGGACTATCCTCTTCTTGCTGTTGTCTCCTACACTGCTGAACTCTGGAATATTGCTTATTCAAGACTTCCAATTAATGACATCAATCTTGTTGCTGCTGGTCACTGAATCACTTCTCAGACAAAAAATAAAGGCTCCCTAGTGGAGCCTTTTTCATATGTGTGGAATGATTTTTTTCAATAGTTCTTTGCTTATCTCTCCACTTCTGTAATCAGTGATTGTCTTCCTTAACAACATTGCCTTCTCTTTGTTCAAGCTTGGGAACTTCTCAATGTCATCCTTGCTGATTAAACATGAGACAGAATTCTTGTCGTGACTTCTTGAAATGATTTTTCCAAATGTTTCAATTCCTAAACAGTGTTCTATTGAAAGCCTAAAAAGTGTTGTGTTGCTAACAAACAATTCATCACACAACTTCAATAAATCACTTCTTATCAAGTCAAAACTTTCATCTGAAAACATTACTCTTACTCTGTGCATTTTTTCCATCTTATTTTTCTCCTTTCAAATGCTTCAATCCAAAATGAAGAACTGCATAAAGTAAAGCAGTAATCAACATTCCTTTCCAACAGTTAATGACTATTGCAGAAATCCATATAAGAATTATCTCTGAAAAAACATTAACCAATGAACCCTTGCCAAATGCAAGATAGAAGATTCCTGAAACAATGAATGCAATTGAAATCATGTCAAACTCTGATTTTCTCATTGCCTTCTCTTCTTCAAATCTTTCAATGTAGGCTTCTCTTTCTTCTATATCCATTCTTTTAACTGTCATCAAAACATCATTTAGATACATCCATAAGAACAACCAAACCTTTATTGCAACATAGCAAGGTGCAATCCAAGGTAAAAGCAAGAAGACCTTTCTTGTCTTTAAAAAACTCCAATCAAATTCTTTTTCTTTTTCTAGTTCAATCATTTTATTCTCCTTTCTATTTAGTGTATATAAATTATATTTTTAATCAATAGTAGAAAGTCTTTTGGATATCGCATTTGATTTTTATTTTCTTTCTGTTATACATATTATTATAATAAGGAGAAAGAAATGGAAAAAGAATATGAAAAGAGAGATTACAACCAAGAAGCATTAAGCTCTGTTAACTCTGCTCTCGTTACTCAACTAAAACAATGTATTGAAGGTGTAGAGAAAGCACAAGCTGAAGGTAAAGAATGGGATAAGCCATTTTTTACAATGCCTGCTCCTGCATACAATCCTTATACTGGTACACAGTATTCAGGAATCAATAGATTAATTCTTGCAAACTCAAAAAACTTCCGTGGTGATGGTCGTTTCTACACATACAACAACATTACTCAAATTGAAGAAAAGAGACAGTCAGTAGTCAAAGAAAAAGAAAAGCTTGCTGAATATGCAAAGTCTCCTTCATACAATGCAAAAACCTATGAAGAGAAAGCAGGTAAGTTAGAAGAAAAAATCACTGAACTTGAGAAATATGGTGTTCATGACATCAACAAGCCTTTCCATCTAAAGAAAAGTTCCAAGAGTGATACTGTCTATAAATCCCTTCAAAGAACTGCTATTTCAAAGGCTATTTCAGGTGGCAATGAAGACTCTGAAGCATTAGAACTCTCTGGAACTGATGAAAACGGCTTGAAAGTCTCTTCCTGGTACGTCTATGCATATGCGGGAAATGTTTTCAATGCCTGCCTGATAGAGAACATTTCACCTCTTCCTGATCGCGGTCTTCAACATGATCCTATTGAACTTGCTGAGATACATGCACAAGCTATGGTTGCCAAAACCGGCTTGAGAATTGAAGAAGGCAACTCTTCAAGAGCTTTTTACCGTGGCTCTGAACACATGATTGCTATGCCTGCAAAATCTGCCTTCAAGAGTGCTAGAGAGTTCTATGACACTTTGAACCATGAGATTGCACACTCAACAGGTGATGCTCTTGGCCGTGTCAAAGGAAAAACCTTTGGTGATGAAGCCTATGCAAAGGAAGAATTGGTTGCTGAAATGACTTCAATCATGATGGCTCAAGAACTTGGGCTTCCTCACAACTCTATGTGTGATGAAAACCATCTTGCCTATATGAAGTCCTGGATATGTTCAATTGAAGGCACAGAAGGTAAAGCTAAAAATGAAAAGTTGCTTACCTCTGCATTCGTCCAAGCTGCTCGTTCTTTTGACTACCAAAATGCAATTCGCAATGAATTCATGGCTGAACGAAGTCTTGAAAAATCCAAGAGCAAAGAACAGGTTCAAGAGAATGTGAAAGTTCAGACTCAGGCTGTTGAATCATCTAATAAAAAATCAACATCTATCCCTAAAGACAAACCAAAACAAAAAGAAGAAGAAATTCAGCTTTCCATGCAATGAAAAAAGACCCTAACGGGTCTTTTTTATTTTCGGTTCAACTGGTCTTCTATTTTCAATTTTCGGCATCTTGTGTATGTAAGCATGATGTTTTCAAAAGAGTCTTCATTGAGTATGCAACAGGCTTTTGCTGCTGCTCCTTTGATGACTGTTCCAATGACTTTCTTATTTGGTGACAAGTTGAAGGTTCTTGAACTTGTGAACCAAAAATAGAAGGCTGCATGTTCATTCCTGGTGGACTTCTCTGTCTTCAACTGCTGAATTGGATGAACCTCTTTTGTCTTCTCAAAATATTTTTCTACACCAACAAGAATCTTCTTCTCCAAGTCGGTTAAATATGACAATAATTTTTCTCTTTCCATTAGTTATCTCCTTTTCTTTTTGTAATGTCCAATGATGGTACTAATACTTCTTCTTTGTCCTGTGATTGACCTTGTGAAGCTTTTAATGATTGATTGTATTTATTGACCTTATTCACTATTTTAGGTGGTAAGTGCTGAACTACATCTTTATTAATTGAAACCACACTAGCCCAAAATTTAGGGTCATTCTTCAATTCTTCAGGGTAGTAATTGAAAAGCTTAGGCATCGCTACTGACACATAAGCTACAACACCTTTTTTCTGTAATTCGTTTGGAGTCATTCTTTCAAATGAATTGATGTTGTGCTTCAAACAAGAACTCAAAAAGCTTGCATCATTTTTGACTTCTTCAGGAACATGGTAAAGATTGAATGAATTGTTTCTCACTGCATAGAGTGAAACCAATGTGTCATTCTTGTCTTCACTGCCTAAACTCAAATAATCAAAATAGCTATCCATTCTTCCATGATAAACATCATCATCTTTAAATAACCCTTTTTCATAAACATAACTTCTCAAGTCATCACTTGTGAAGTCTAATAATTTCTTCTTAGCTTGTTGCATTTTCAACTCCTTCATAAACATAAACATAAACTTCCATGACTGCAAAGATGCAATAGGTCATCCAAATTGCCATGAATAGCATTTCAAATATTGGATGATTGAAGAACATCTTCACACTACCAAAAGCAAGTAAAACAAGTGTTAGTTGTTTCTCGTATTTCTTGCCCAACTCTTTTTGCTTCGCTGTTAAGAACTGAAATTTATCTATCAGTCCTATTCTCATAAGCAACCATTGAAGTGTTGCTATCCATAAAATATCAAATGAATTCATTTTTCTTATCTCCTTTTACTTATTAATAATACAAAATTGAAATCAATAAGCAATAGCTACAAAAAACAAAAGCCCTTTTTAGGGCTTTGTTTTTATCTACTTAATGCAGCTTCATCACTATTTTCTTTTGCTTTTCCTTGTTGCTGTGTTTGAGCTTTTTTATTCACGTATGTGCTACTGATTTTTTCTGCTCTCCCTTTTTCATCGTAAGAAAAATATCTCTCAATTCCTGGCTTAACACCTCCATCATGGCTGAAATCAGCATCGGTTAAACCTAATCTATCTCTCACTGCATCTTGTCTTGGCTTGTTGTAATCACCATCAGCAAAGTTGAGCATCTTGTTAGTTTCCAATTTTCTGAAAACCATCTTGTCTTGTGGAATGTTTGGATTGTTGTCTTTCACAACAACAAAGTATTTTCCAACACTAACCAAATCACCTTTGAACCATCCACCGTTTTGAAATTGTGTTTTACCATCTTTCTTGATGAAATTGCCTTGTTCATCTTTCATGGCAGTTTTAGGAATGCCATTAGAAAGATACTCTTTACCATCAGCGGCAAAAGCTATGACTGTCTCCATAGTGTCAATTTCATTTTTGATTTCTTTCATAGTGCTTCTTGCATGACTGATTTTTCTGTTGAAGTCATCAGCGGTTTTCTTGTCAGTGATTTTGTCAAAAGGAACTTCAATCACTACATTCTTTGTTTTCTGACTTTTATCTTCTGAATCAACATATCCTTTGATTTCACCTAACTTGTTTCTGCCTGCAATGTCATAAGTAGCATCGTAGTAGTTAGGCATGGTGATTTTATAAACACCTTTTTCTTTATCAGGTTCAACACTGATTGAATCGCCATTGCTTGATTTAATTAAAGTATCTTCAACAACTGTTTCTTTGGCTACGGCTTCAACTTTTTCTTTTTTTTCTGCTGCTGCCTTAGTATTTGTTTTTGGTGTTTTAGTTGCTGGTTTTTTAGCTACTTTCTCTTTTTCTGCATCATTTATCTTAGTCATATCTTTCTCCTTATTATTATAATATGTACTATAATTAATAGCGTTTTAAAAAGAGAAGTCAACAGACATAAAAAAAGACCCTTTCGGGTCTTTTCTTTTTTGGATGATTACTTAATCAAATTGAATTTTTCATCTCTACCATACATTTTGCAAAGGTCAATTCTTTCATATCCTGCTCTACTTAACTGACAGACTGCCATTCCAATGTTGTTGTGTCTTGCTGCAATTTGGTAGTTGTAGACATCAAGTGGCTTGTCACTTTCTCTGTGATATGTAGCAAGGTCTAAACTTCCTGTATCTACATAAGATTGACCTCTTGATTCACCTTTGTTATGGGCTTCAATTTTTCTTCTTTTCATGTATTGAAACATGTTCCCCATTGCACTTCTAGAACCTAACTTAGTCATGTACTCATAGTCAGGATGGGTTCTATCAAACTCAGGGCTTTCCAAGAAAGACTTCTCTGTATGGTCAAAGTCAATTGGATCACCTGTCTTAAATCCACTGTTGATGATGTGTGTTTTACCGCATCTGTAGATGATGGTTTCAATGGTTCTCTTGTTGTTGGTTGGTCCCCAAATGCAACTTCTGAAATGGTTCTTGAACACATCAATAACAGGTTCACCAAGCTTCTCAATCAAGCTGTCTTCTGTCTGAGTAGCAATGATGTATGAGAAGCCTAAACTTCTTGTGACTGCTGCTTTGTCAATCATGTAGGAAGTTAGAACGTCCTGGGCTTCATCACACATGAAATAGCATTGAACTTGGTCTTCTTAAGACTCCCATCCACCATTCATGTTTGCTCTTGCAGTGACATCAATAAGAACTTTGGTAATCAAAAAGCGTTGAACTAATTTTGAAACATCGCCCAATGATGGATCAATGTGGATACCAATTTTCTTGCCTTCTTTTTTTCCTGTTTTTGGATTAAATGCTGTTCTTCTCAAACACTCAGTAACATCAACATCACTATGGGTTGAAGCTGCCCATCCTAAGATTTTTTCAGAAGTAATCATCAAAGAGTTCCAGCTATCAACGGTGAATTCAATTGATGAATTGATTCTGTCTGAACCTTCTCTTTGTTTTGTTTTTACATAGTGAATGCAGTTATCAATATGAACCGCTCTATTGGTCAATACAGTGTTGCCTTTTTTATCCAAGGTTGTTTCTTTGTATTGAGAATGGCACATTAAAGCTTCAATCAATTCATGCTCTCCCTTCTCTGGTGGTGTAAGCATTTCAACACCAATTCTTTTGAAGGTTAAGAATGACTCATCATAGTAGCCTGCATGATTTGAAACACCTACCCATTCACCATTGAAGTGATCTAAAACATCAGGATTGACCTTTTCAGGGTTCTTCATTTCAACAAGTAATTCTTGAATAGATGAAGCATAGAAACATCCTAAGCCTGCTGCTGAATCCCAAATGTCTTTCTTGGAGTCTTCAGGACTTGAAACTGTCAAGATAACTGAAGCAACCATTTGTGGTGGAAGACCTAAAAGAATGTTTAAGTTAGGACTTCTTTCAATGGAAATGATTTCATCCAATAAACCGCCTTCACTTTTTACACCAAACTCTTTTACTAATGTGTTCTTTCCATCAACCAATAAGAAACCAGATTCTGATTGACAAATATAGAAGCCAATATTTCTAAGAGTGAAAGACTTACCGCCACCTGAATCACCCCAAACTGATAAGTGTCTTTTCTTATCGTTAAGAGTTAACCCCATCACGGTTCCACGTACAGGAGCATTCTTTCTGCCTAATGCTCTCATCATGCCGGTTGCTTCACCAACTGGGACAAAGATTGATGAGTCTTTTCTTGCATTGTAGATTTGCTTAATTTTGTTGTTGTTATGGTATGAATCAACACTTGCTTCACCTGCATTACTTCTGTGACTAGCTAATTGGGATGAAAGTGTTCTAGCTCTCTCAATGTTCCATGTTTCATTGTGTAGCTTCATAATCCAAAAAGGACTCATGAAGAATAAATATGGAATCACTAGCCCAATTAATCCAATGTTTGCAATAGTAGGAAGCATTAAGGATGCACCTGAACCCAACATAAATGCGGCAAACATTTTGAAGGCTCTTGAGTCACTTCCTTTTTGCATTGCGAATGGATTAATAAATCTCGCTTGAGCTATACATGAAATTAACCAAGCAATGATTGCGGGAAAGAAGAAAATGAAAGTGCAAGCACCAAATAGAGTTGCCAAATCCTTCATGTTCAAGTTTGATGAATTGAAGAAACCAACAATTGCACCAAAACCAAGGGCTGCTAGTCCAATGTTCCAAATGAACATCCCAACTAGCCAGAAGAAAGGGTTCAAGGCTGTATTGCCTACCATGAATCTATCCTGCATTAAGGTTTGCCCTGCATATGGCTTGCCTGACCTGGTGAAGATGGTCTTATCTAAGGGCTCTCTCAAATCCTCTGGCACATCCTCACCATTCAATGCTGCATTGCCTGAAGTAAGCTCCAAAGCCCAATCTAATGACTTCTCAAATGCCTTATCTCCATCTACTAAGCTAAATTTTTTTCCAAATAATTTCATTTTTCTTCTCCTTTATAGTCTTTTCATTTTTTCTTCTATGGTGGTTTGAATTGTTTCAACATCAGATTGTTTAACAACTCCTTCACCAAGCAATCTACTGAATACAGGTACATCTTTTTGAACAAGCACATCCTGAACTTCCTTGACTCTTGACTTGTAGAAATCACTGCCAACATCTTTTTTCATTGAATTCATTGTTTGTACAAACTGTTCAAGTTTTAAATTAACAATGTGATTCAAGAATGTTTGTGCTGCATATGGTTTATTTGCTTCAACTGTATTCAACCATGCATCATTTGCTTTTTTGAATTCTTCAACTGCACTTGTTAAGCTGTCTTCACGTATTGATTCGGCTTTCTTTTCAGCTTGAATTTTGTTTTGAATTTGCTGAACCTTCACATAGCCTAAGTTTCCTAAAAAGATTGAAGCAGCTAAACCAAATAGGACTCTGTGAAGTAGATAGCTCTTCTCTTGCTTTGTCTTCTGTTTAATCCAATCTCTGAACTTGTAAGCAACTCCACCAGCAATAGCGGTTAGAATTGCTGCCTTGTTTATTCCACTCATGCTGAAAAAGTACATGGTCATGAATATTGAGACACTAACAACAAGACTCACGCTGTTTGCAAAAGAAAGTGCATTGTCTGCAAATTGATTTCTAAGCTCTTGAATTTGTCTTGTTGTAATGTATTTGTTTCTCTTGACTAATTCATTTCCTGCCAACTTTGGATCAAAAGCCAAAGGAAGACATCTGATTTTGTCTTGCTCACTCCAATATGCAAATGGAGCAATAACTTGTTTTTTAAAACTTCCAAAAATTAATCTTGCTAAGACTTGATTTATTTTTGATGATGTAGTTAGTGCATCAAGTTCTGCTTTCTCCATTACAACTTGGCTCCAAACAAGATAGAAGTTCTTAGGGTTTGTATGAGCCAATTTTTCCTCTAGAGCAATCATTTCTTCAAGAAGTCTTTCGGCTTCCTTGTCTTCTTGCGTCTTGTTATCAAATCCCTTACTCAAATCACTTTCTATCTTTTTGTATTCATCATTGGATATTTCCAATTCATCAAAGTCATCTATCTTTTTTAATGTTGTGGCTTTCATATTTTCTCCTTTATAGTTATTTGTTTAGTTGCCAAACTCATCTAGTTCACCAAATGGGTTTTCAACAGGTTCTTCTTTGGATTGAACTTGCTCTTTGTTCTGTAATGGCTTCACTCCTTCAAAGTGATAAACACCATAGCCATTTAATCTTTCAACCAAAGCATTCTTCAATTCAATACACTCTTTCTTTTCTTTTGGTGTAGTTGATTCAAAAGACTTTCCTTTGTTTTTCACTGATACATTGAAAACCCCACCTTTCTCATAAATAGAGACTGTGTGATTTTTGTATGCCTTGTCATTGAAGAAAATAGAGTTGTATTTATCTGAATAAGTACAACCCTCACCATTAGAAATCAACTCTTCATTTAATTCTTTTAAACTTTTTTCTGTCATTTTATCTATCTCCTATTGTAATTAGATTTTTATTTGATAAGATATATATACAAAATAGAAAGTATTAAGTCAATACAAGGAGAAATAAAAATGACAAATAACGAAAATAAACTTTATAATTTGTTGAAAGCTGATGATGTTATTCCTCATATACTTTCAGGAATTAAGGACATCAATGAAAGAAATGATTTAAGTGAGTTCTTGAAGAAGAGAGGTGTTTCAGGTCATAAAGAAATGGAATTAACCTTTGCCTTCTACTACATGACTGCTGAAGCATTTAAAGAATTCACAAGACAACAGATTGATTTCTTGGATGAGTTATCAACAAAAACTGACTCTATTAGTGATAGAGTGAATTCTTTAAGTATCGTGTTGGATGAACAAGCAAGTAAGTTTGACAGTGATGTTAAAAAAACTATGGCTGAGTCCGTTGATAACATCGTCACTTACATAAAATCTTTGTCTTCTTATGTTATTGAGTTATCTGAAAAACAGGACTTAACAAAAGAAGATGTGAATAACAAATTAAGAGAAAGCATCAATGAACAAATCAAACCAATCTTTAGTGCTTTCCAAGATGTTCAGGCGGCAAAAACTGAAGAGTTGGAATCTGAGATTGATAAGTTGGTATTGGCTTGTTTAAGCAAAAGACTTCAGAAAGGTGAAAGCTCAAAAGTTGTGAAACTTTCTGAAAAGATTGATGAACTTATCAAGCAATCAAAAAATGCAGCAAGCTTTACAACTGCTCAACTTATCGGCTTATTGCTTGGTACAGGTTTAGCAGGATCTATCTTTACAGGAATACTTTTGAAGTTCATGCACTGAAAACGATGGAAAAAAAAAGACCCTTTTGGGTCTTTTTCTTTTTGGCTTAGTAGCCAACACCTGCTTCTATCTGTCTCTTCTTGTTAGGTTGCTCAATCTCTTGTTGTGGAGTCTTCAACTCATTTGATTGAGTGTGACTTTTGATTGCTGCCATAGCAGCACTTTCCTCCTTACCTTGAGTCTGAACTCTTCCTTTGTTGGCTTCCTGGATAGCTGACATAGATGAAGTCTTACCTTCGTTGCCTTGTGTCTTCTCTACTTGGTGCCCTTTGGTGATTTCCTTGGTTCCATACTCTTGAGCCATCTTCTTATCAGCTTTCATGATGATGTTCTGTAAAGCTGGTGAGTAGTCAGAAAGCTTCATCTGTTCTTTACCAAAAATGTTACTAAGATTGAAGCTCTTATCTCTTGAACCTTCTTCAGACATTTCAGCGGCATTGATTTGTTGTTGTGATATTTCAGCTTTTGGCTTCTCTATCACTGCTTCTTTGGAATTTGTCTTGTACTCATGCTTCCAAGTTCCACCTAACTCATCGGCCTTGTAATCTCTGAATGAATTCAATGTTTTATTTTTCTCAATGTCACTGATGTTGTTTAAGTCTTTGTTGTACTCGCTGTATGGCTTAACTTCTTTTCTTTCAAAAGTAAAATCTCTATCATTGGATTTGTCCATCATGCCTGTATAGTTTTTTACAAACTGGTCATCATATCTTTCTGATAAAGCTTGTTCACGGTAACTTTTATCTGACTCAACACCAAGATAAGCACTTCTTTCTTTGTCAAACTCTTTATAAGCCTTGAACCATTCTTGTTTATCTTCTGCTGTGATTGGTTGTAGCTGAGTTGCTTTTTTTTCTTCCATAGAGACTGTTGGATCGCCAAGTCTTCTTGTAGCAACTTCATTGCTATTTGCCTTGTCCATCAACTTGAAATCAACCTGTTCAAAAGCATGTTTCTTTTGAACCATATCAACTGAATCAGGATTGAACTTTTGAGCAAAGTCCAATTCTGCAGCTTGGTTTCTATGCATGAATTTCAATGAGTCAGAGTAGGCGGCATCATTGGCTTGAACTTCATGAGATTTACCTTTAACGCTCTCTCTGTATTCCTTGCCATTTTTTGTTGCAAGTGTTCCAAGTGAAGCACTGCTTGAATGCTCAAAGTAGTTGTTCACTTGCTCAGGGTTGCGGTGGTCAAAGAAGCCCTTGAAGTCTTGACCATGCTTCATTTCATCGTGAATGGCATTCTCACGCTCCACCATTTCAGTGTGCATGGCTTGGCTACTCAATCTGTGGTCTGTCTTGGATAGAGTGGAATACTCCTTGATGTTGCTTTCCACTGCTACAGGCTCTTTAACTGGCTTGTTTTGACTCTGCATGAATGCAGAAGACTCTTGAGCTGCTGCTGCCATCTCAGGTGTGATGGACTCGGTGACTTGTGGCTGTTCAGGTGTTGGTATACCTGCGGCCTGTTGGAAGAAGGATGATGAGTCTAGGGCTGCTGCTTCCATTTCTGGTGTGATTGAGCTTGTGGCCACTGCCTCAGTAGTACCGCCTTCATCAAATACAGGCTCTTCCTGACTCACAGAAGGCTCACCAGTACCTTTGCCTGTCTCAACGGATTGAAGAGCTTCAGGGCGATCCTGGGCTTGTTCCTGGTTGGCTTCCTCCTGCTTACCAAACATTGTTTCTTGGGCTTGTTGCTCCAACTTCAATTGAAAGTCTGCATTAGCAAACCAATCTTCCATTGTTGCACCATGATTGATTTCATCAGCAATTGTCTCTTTTACACCTTGAACAACTAGCTTTAGTTTTTCTTCGTATTCAGCTTCAATTTGCTTTCTAAAATTTTCTATTGCTTCATCAGTAAATAAATCCATAGACCTTTCTCCTTATATTAGTAGTTCTATGGATTTATATTACAAAAAATAAAATTTAAATCAATGCTTTGTGGTGTTTTCCTCCTTCATTTTCATATCTTTTTCAAAGACTCTTTCCAATCTTTTGCTCATCTGTTCTTTTTGATGTTTTTCAAAAACTTGCTTAGATGAAGTTTGTAGATTTTTGTATGGTGAAGCAAGAGTTTGAGCAAGATTCAATACTGTTGTGATTGCATGAGAATCAAAAATAGCTTCTAACATTGAGTCTTTCACCATATCTGAGGCAAGTTCATCAGCACTATCCCCTTCAAGATCAATCAAGTCATAGATTTTCTTATTTCGTTCATTGTTTCTGTCAAAGTCTGAAATATCCATTTCTTCATCACTTGGCTCATCGTCATAATAAGTAGACCCTGCTATTTCACCTTTTGAAGCTTTTTCATTTGCATGTTCTTTTTCCTTTTCAAGTTCTTCAGCCAATAATCTTTGTTTTTCTCTTTCTTCTCTCATTGCTGTAAGTCTTAAACTGACTCTACTATTTTCATCTTTAGCAATGGTGTTAGATGGTTTAACAGGTGTGAATGCGTTATCTTTTCTTTTCTTCAATTCCTCAAATGGTTTTTCCAAAATGAATGCATCGGCTACTCCTGCTGATTTGTAGTAATAGCGGATACCTGCACCTTCTACTTTTTCAAGCATTTTTGAAAGGTCAGAAGGAAGAAGAGCTTCTTCTGTGTGCTTCTGCCAATTTTTAGATTGGCTAGTAGTTCTATCTGATTGCTGATGTGTTTCACTGACTTGAAGCTTCAAGATGTCTTTCTTGCCAAGTGAATCACAGATAGCTTTCAAGGTTTCACCATTCGCACCTGTGCAAATGAAGTTGCAGGCTGTACCTAACCATCCTTGAACATCTTCCTTCTTGTATAGGTTCCAAAGTTGGTTGATGTCCTGAACTGCTACATAGGCTCCCCATCCTTTTGAACGTCCTCTTTCAAACAACTTGTTGACTACTGGTAGCCCTTGGCTGTTTGACATCTTGCCTGGTGCATGGAATTCATCTAAGAAGAAATTGCCTATTGGCTCAGTTTCACTTTCAATTAATCTTGGGTTATCAATGAATGAAATAAGATAAGAAAGAATCATAGACACAAAAGGTCTAGATATTGTTTCTACTTCAGCATTTGGGTAGATGAATAAAGTTCTGACTTCATAATCTGGGTCAGTCATGAACTTTTCAAGAGAAATCTTTCTAGCATTTCTGTTGTTAAGCATGTATTTTGCAATACCTGTCCACATTTCAGATTTTGCAAACATGTTAATCATGATGCCGGCTGTGGTGACGTTTTGTTTTATTGTTCCATCAGGATTTAATTCACCTACTAAAACTCTTGCTTCAGGGTAATACTCAAAGATTGCATAAGCTAAATCTTCATGAGACTGAAGAAGCAACTGAGACATATCAATCCAGTCAGCATCAACAATTCCTGTTTTTGGATCTCTTGTTGTCTCTTGTAAATAGACAATCAAGCCCTTGGATACTGCTTGTGCTGCTGAAACCCACATGGAGCCATCACCATTGCCTTCAGGTGGAATCATCCCTGCTACTACTGCTGATAGAAGACCTGGGCCGTTGATGTCGTTGAAGATGTCAGGAATGGAACCATGCTTGTCTGTGAAATCAATGATTGCCATTGATTTATCCTTGGGATTGAACAAGGCATTAGCAAACTCTCTCTTAGGGTCAAGAATGACTGTTCTCTTGCAATTCTTGATAGATGCTTTTAGGTGCGGTGCAAGGACTTGGGATTTACCTGAACCTGTTGTTCCAAAGATTAATGTGTGTGTTCTTCTTGAATGTTCGTCAAACATCAAGTTGTGAGACATTTGGGCAAATGCTTTGTGCTTGCCATATCTCTTTGATTGAGCGGATAGTTTCTTAGCAAGAATTTCTTCTGACTCGTCAGGCTGAAAAACTTGGGCTCCTGCTTTGTGTTTGATAACAACTGCATCAACAGGGTTTCTTATTCCATGTCTCACTGCATAGAATGTTGAATAGATTGCTGCCAAAAATGGAACAAACAACAGTTTGATTAATATGACATTTACAGGCCAATCACCATAGGCTGCTTTTATCTTGTCTAAATAAACTCTGTATTCCCAACTTGATTCAGGGAAGAATCCAAAGAACAAGTGTGAGAACCATCCCAATAATCTAAATAACTGATAGAACGGGTTGGCATTGAAGTTGTGAGATTCTTTTACATCTGCACTTGCTTGAACAATCCAAGTTGGTGGATTTGGAAAGAATGAGAAATCAAGCATCCATAAAAACAAAACAACAAGAACATATGAGAATATGAAAGCAAATATTCCATATCCCCACAATGTTTCTTTCCAAATAACTGCTTGTGTTTCATCGGGCAATCCTTTCTTGTCTCTGTAAGATCGCCAAACAACTTCTTTTAATCCAAATGTTCTTTTGTTTATTTCTATAGGAAGACCAGTTTCTTTATCTAAGACAATGTTTCCATCTTTGTCTTTTAAATACTGTGGCTTTTTCATAAGACACTCCTTTATTATTATTTTTCTTTTGAGTGTTCATTTTCAATTACATGAATTTTAATGAGACAACTAACAACAGACCAATGTAGCCAATCAATGAAAGACCTACAGCATTTTCAGAAATGTAGCTTGTCAATTTTGAGATTTTTGATTTTGGCTTGATGTCACTATCTGGCTCTTCATAGTCATCCATCAATAAACCACCGTTCTCAACTTGGTTATCACTGTGCTTTGTTAATGCTGCAAAGAATTCTTCATCTGACACTTTTTTATTTACTTTATTTTCCATAATATTTCTCCTTGTAATTATGTATATATAACTTATTCTATGAAATAGGTTTTTATTGTCAATAAATCACATCAAATAAGATATCGTGTAGAAATAAAAAAAGACCCTTTCGGGTCTTCTTAGGTGAATGCATATTTTTCTCTGTATTGTCGTAATCTTGAAAACTTCACATCATCTGCTTTTAATGACTCTACTTTACTGAGTATGTAGAACATTGCTTCTGTTCTAAACCAAGCATCAAACCTGATGAATTCTTTCTCTGAATATTCTTGAAATCTGAATTCATTAACTTGCATGTCTTCATCTATCAATGCAACTTCAAACAATGGAATCATTTCATCAACTACAACAAGAAAATCTTCTTCAAAAATCTTCATTGCTTGTAGCTTTGATTTCATTCCAATGCTTTTGATTTTTTTGTTTAAGTAATTCACATACTCACAGAAAAATCTATCTAACTTTCTGTTGTTCAAAAATTGAAGTGGTGTCTTTATTTTCATGATTGTCTCTCCACGTCATGAAATTTCTTAGCTAAGAAGACTGCTCCAATAGAAAGGCAACTTCCTAAACCTACTGCCATTCCTGTTGCTACCAAAACAAATCCAACAATGAACATGCCAACTGTGAATGTGTATCTGTTTATCAATGATTTTTTAACAGGAACAACAGTGACTTTTACTGAACCATCCTTTTCTTCTATTTTGTTTTCAATGTAGTTCATGATTAAGCTCCTGTTCCTATTTTTTTAAGCTCTTCCTCTAATGTCTTCAACACATCATTAACATCTTTTGATGATTTAATGATTTGACCTTGTGCAGTAGGGTTGATGATTGACATCAATCTTTTGAACTTATTGCCTTTGGTGTCAGGGACATTTTTCAATAAGTAGTAAGTTGGAGTCATTTCTACTTCTGTAGTGATTGCAACAATCTTTAATCCATATGATGCAATTTCTCCATTAATTATTGTAAGTGATTTCATATTTATTTCCTTTATAGTTGTCTTATTATTCTATGAAATTATTAAACAATAATCAATAGTACAAACAATAAAGGATATCTAATAAAAAAGTCCCTTTCGGGACTCTTCTTCATTCTTTTTTATCTTCTGGTATGTATGTTCCATCACAATCTTCAATAATGTCTTCATCTTGTGTGTTCTCCATTGAATAGACATTTCTGAATCTGTATTTACAAAAGTTCTCTATATCTGCTTTTGTTTTGATGAAACAAGCAAACTGACAATTCAAACAAATTAATCTTTGTGGTGGCTGTGGTTCACCATGAGGAATGTTGTTGATGACTACACTTCTTGTCACTACTCTAATGACGTTGCCTTGTGAATCTTTTTCAACTTCAGGTTTGGATTTCTCTGTGTTTGCTAATTCATTTATCTTCTTTAAGTCTTCTTCTCTTTTATTCATTTTTGCCATAATCATTTTCCTTTATAGTTATTGTCTTATCTTACGAAAAATAATTATTAAATCAATAGTTGATGGTAATGTTTATGCAGTCTTCTATCATCACTAGAAGAAAGGTCGGAGCCTTTCACTCACGTGTCTAACCTGCCTGTGAGAAACCTTCTTGGTGGTTGGGTGGCTTCTACCTGGCTGAACCTGGTTGAGCTCGTCCAGTGCGGTTTACGGACTCTGTAGCAGGGTTATAGAGACTTAGGCTGTAGCTGTTGGCCTGTAAGGTAAGTGTGCGCGGCTTCGTCCGTGCTTCTTGGGATACCTGCAACCAAAAAGAAATCCATCAAGATTGTTGACAAACAATAAAAAACAATTATTGTTAATGTATTGAATGATGGCTCCTTTTATCTATCTGCATTATTCATATTTTCCATAATAAGTAAGAATAGCCACTCTCAACAGTGGCTTTTTCTTTGAGACAAAAAAAGAAGGCTCCAACTTGGAGCCTTTTCTTTTACATGGATAGTTCTGCACCATCTTCTTTTGCTTTCTCTTTTCTCTTTTGTCTTAACTGACTGAAAGAATTGTTTTTGGCTTCTTTCTCTTTATTTGCATCAGTAGCCAATGGTTTAGTAGATGTTCTAGCTTGTTCATTTACCTTAGCTTGTTCAACAGATTTTGTGATGTCTTCCTGTTTAACTGCTTCACTCTTGATGTGTGTTGCAACTTCCGGTGTCTTCACAGTAGATTGAACTTTATCACTGGTCATGTTCTGGATGCCTTTATCTAAGAAGGCTCCATTCTCTTTAAGACCTGCAACAATGCCATTGATTTTTTCTGCTGCTAATTTTGCTGCTTCAGCTTCTTGCTCTTCTTGGAAGGTAGGCTTTTCACCTGAAACATATCTCTTGAACATATCAATCAAGTCTTCCTTGGAATTCTCTCTCATGAACTGTTTCTTGATTTCCTGAAACTCAGATTGAACACCATAGATTTTGCACATGAATCTATTTCTTGTGATACCCACGTTGTAGATTTCCTGACACAACACTTGAGAATTTTCAGCACATAAGAAGACATCATTAACGGTTGCCCCTTGTGATTTGTTCAAGCTTATGCTGTATCCCAATCTCACATTGGTTATATCTTCAAGAATTCTTTCCTTGCCATTATCTAATGAAATAATCATTTTTCCATTGATGACATCTTTGATTGTTCCAATGTCTCCATTGGAATAAGAGTCTTCCTTGTTGTTGTTCTCTTCAAGGATTATTCTGTCACCTTTGTAAAATCTTTCCTTCTCATTTTCAAGATAAGTTCCACCAATCTCATTGCGGTTCAATCTTTCGTCTTGAATTTTTGAATTCATCAAGTCAATGGTTTTGTTATCAGGCGCAAGCAATAGTTTTTCTTTGAATTCATTTTTGTTGTCAAGATAATCAACAACAAGTTGATTGTACTTATCTTCTGATGTTTCAAATAAAACAACTCTTCCTTCTTTTTCCATAATATCCAATGAACCTGTTTTGTCTGCATTGGATATGTGTCTTCCGTCTTTCTTGATAGCTTCAATATCACCACTACGGTACACATCAGCAAGGGCAGATTTTTTAGCTGCTGCAAGAGCTACTTCATCCTTCTGTCTTCTGATTTCAGTTAAGTAGTTGATGTGTGGCTTGATGCTCTCTTCCTTGGCAAAGGCTTTTAAAGTGTTGCCTGTGGCTACTGAAGCAATCTGATTGTGATCGCCTAGTGCAACTATCTTGGCTCCATTCAAGTTCTTCAAAAGGTCATTCCAATGGCGAGTTCCTACCATTGAACTTTCATCTAAGAAAAGGATGTCATTAGGATTTAACTGAAGCTTGTTGTCTTTGATTTCCATAAGCAACTTATCAACGGTATAGCCCTTGTTGACTGCTGTCTCATCAATCAAAGCACCTTTCACTTTGCCTGTTGGCGCGACTCCAAAGGTTCTATAACCGTAGTTGTTGGCTATCTCAGTAGCTTTTCCAACTGAGAAAGTTTTGCCTGCTCCCGGTACTCCAATAGTGAGTGTCCCTTGTCTTGGTTCAAAGATAGCCTTGATGAAATCTAGCTGTTCCTGGGCTGGCTTCTTGTCTGCTGGTGAAGCATCAACAATCTTTTGAATCTCAAAGTCAATGCGGTTATGGACTCTAGACTTCCATGCTCTATTGACTGCACCACTCATCATCTGAACATTTTCATGCTCCTTCTGCATGAGCTCGTAGGTAGTGAAATTCTCTTGGCCGGTCTTCATGTTGCCAGTAGAGACAAGGAAGCCGTTCTTCTGCCACTCATCAAGCTTGGCTCTTGCAAGGACTGTGGCTTGTGGGCCAATACCTGCCATCTTGGATAACTCAATCACCATCTGATTCTCAGTGAAGAATGCTGATGTGTTGGTTAAGCTTGTAATCAACTCTCTATCTGTTTTTCCAAGGAAAGTTAAACCAACATCACCTTTGGCTTTCATCTTCAATTTCATTTCAGATACAGACTTGGCAATCTCAATATCTTTCAATGATTTTGCCTTGTTCTCTTTTGGAGCCTTCAAATACTTCCAAACATCTTGACGGTGTTTGTTTGAATCCAAAACCTTGAAGCTTGATTGATACTCACGATTGACCTGGTTCAACTGACTCATTAAGTCATTCTTCTTGTGGACAAGCTCTCTTCTTTCTTCAATAAGTTGCTTTCTCTCATTGACTACTTTTTCTCTATCCTGATTTGATGGTTTGCATTCCCAAATATTTTTCTCAACTTCTTTTTCTTCCCATTCCAAAACCTTCTTGGTCTTTGGATCAACTGTCTTAGGAAGATTAACCTTGACCTTCTGTTTTCCTTTGAAGGTTAATTCAATGCGATTATCTGCATTGTCATTATTCTTAACTTGCTCTTCCCATTCATTGATAGCATTTCTTAAACCCTTACCCCATACAGTCACTTCTTTACCGTATTCATTTTTATAAGTGACAAAGTAAGAAGTTCTGTTTTCTCCTTCTTTCTTAACTTCACCTTCCTTCAATGGAAGTTCAGCTTGACCATGCTTAACCAAAACACCCCATCTAGTGTTTTTATCAAGTGAGTCTTTCATGGCTTGATGTTCAGCTTTCTTAGCATCAATCTCTTCAGAGTAGCCTTTCATTTCTTCTTTTAATTGATTCACTTGAGACTCAATATTTTGTCTGATTGTTTCAGTTTTTTGAAACAAGGTTTTTTTCTCTTGTTCAATATGTGAATCAATCATGTCTCTTGCTTTGGTAGATTTTTTGATTTTGTCTAATGACTCCTTATCAAAGGCAACTCTCCAATCTTTGATTTCAGCACCTAAAGAATTCTCCTTAATGGATTTACCTTTCTTGTCATAAGCTTCAACGGGAAATTCATCACCAAACTGTTTATTCCATTCTTGAACAAGCATTGATTTATACATTGCATCAAGTTTTTTATGGAAGTCTTTTTGAGTGATTTCAGGGATTTCTATTGCTCTAATTTCTCCATTTGGCAACTCTAAGATATTCGGGATTTTCATGTGAATGTGGCTAAATGGAAGACCTTGACGTGAGTCATTGTGATAGTACAAGTAGTAAGCTGACTTACCTTCATTGCCTGCATGGTCAGTTAAATACTCTTTGAAAATTTCGTTATAACTTCTTTCTGCCAAATCCATCATCATTTTTTCAGCCTGTTTTCTTTTTTCTTCAGGCATCATTGCGATTGCATAACTAAATGTGTGATCTTGAGTAAGAACAAACTCAATACCTGTTTTTCTTTTTGTCTCTACTGTCTCTCTCACATCATTCTTTTTGAACTCAACTTTTTTACCTGCCTTGTTCACATAGAAACCATTCTCAACATCTTTTTGAGTAATGTTGATGTAGAAGTTTTTAGGGTCAGGGATGACTCTTTCACGGTTCTTGTTTCTGACATCTTCTTTTTTGAATGAAATCTGTTGTCCTTCTTCATTCACATAGAAGCCATTCTTTATGTTCTCTTCGGTAAGAACATGATATTTGTTGTCAGGATGTGGCACTGAATAGACTGTTCTCTTAACTGGCTTCACTCCATCCTTAGTACGTGGGTCTTTACCCATCTCAAGCTTAGAAATGGTTGCAAGGTTTTCTAAGGTAAGGTGTCCATCCAATCCCCACTGCTTGAACAAATCACCTCCTGCCCTGGTGTAGTTCCTCATGGCATCTTCCATTGCTTCAGGTGTAGCAATAAGGTCTTTCACTCCATACTGATTACTTGCTGAGATTTCAGCAGTCAAATCAGCAGAGTTATATTGACTATCAAATCCAATGCTGTTTTCTGTAAGTTCAGCCATTTGCTTCAATAAATATTCATCGTAATCAAAACCATCATTGAAGCTTACATTTTTTATTCCTATTCCCATGATTAACCTCTTCTTGTAATTGCTTTTATGAAAAGTTCAATCAAGTTAGATACAGCCTTAGTTAATGCTGAAACACTTTCTCTGTCTTTTCTATGTTCTCTTTCTATCTCATCCAAATATCTTCTATCGGCTTTTCTCATTTCAATGAGTGAATCAATAATGCCGGGTAGTTGCATTACTTTTTCCAACTTCACTTTTTCAACTTGAAGTTCTCTATTTTCACTATCGGCTTTTAAAGACCATAAGTAATCATTTACAGAAATTCCTCTTTTCTTTGCTTCATCAACAAATGACTTACTTATTTTTGCCATAACTATTTTGTCAGTCATATTCTTCTCCTTTTTCTTCTTTTATCTTGTTTACTTATAACAAATAAAAAAGAAATAGCAATAGTTGACTAGCAAAACCCTTAATAAACAAAAGATAACAGAGTGTCGGTTTACCGGACAGTCGATTAGTTCTTTTCCTATTATTTTTAGCAAAACACCTAAAAAAATAACACAAGCAGAATAAAGCGGAACAAAACAGAAAGAGACAGAATACTTCCTACATAAATCAGAATGCTACCTACATTATTCAGAACTGAACTACACTAAAACAGACTTAATCTGATATTGACAATAAATTTCAATTTCATAAAATGATTCTTAACTATAAGGACAATTTTATGGAACAAATTGAAGACATAACTAAACAAAAAATAGAAGAACTTCTTTTGTTGAATATTCCACCTTCTAAAAAGGTGATGGAAGTTATCAACAAAAACATCAAGCTTTGGGACTCCAAACTTTATGTTGCATGTAAAGATGCTGATGTTAATTTTCTTGAAACCATTCAAGAAATTCTTGCTCTTGGTGGTTATGAGATAGACAAGGCAACCTTAACAACCTATCTCAACAGAGCAAGAAAAAATAAAAAGGTGGCATCATGAGTAATGATGTCATCGTAAAACTAACAATGGAATTCTTTGAGGAAGCGAAAAAGAATCCATACAAGAACATCCAAAAGGTTGTGAGTGTGAATTACAACCTTTGGTATCAGGATGGTGGTTTGGCTGATGTGCTTGAGAATGCTGGTCTTGGTGTGTACAAGGTCATAGCTGCCATTCTCAACAAGGCAGGCTATGAGAATGCTTCTGAAGACTATGTTGGTCGTTGTGTGCGTAAGCATGAAGAACGTCTTGGGCTTAAATCCCCCAAAACTGAGCCTGTACCCGCTGCCGGTGTCATAACTAGAAAAGTAGGCATAAGCCCCGTTGACCGTGGTGTGGGTGTACCTGGTGGGCATTCCCCTAGTGGTGGCAGTGTTGCAAGGGTGGAAGTCTTGCCCGATAGCAACAGAGAGAATTCATTGCCCGTTGCTACTTCAACCAATCCTTCATCTTCTTCTGTTGGTTGGTGGGATGTTGTAGCTCAGAAGCTAGGCATTGAAATCAAGAAAGTCTCCCCCGATTTCAATTTCTTCAACACCTTCATTTCTGTAAATCGTCAGAACATGAATTATGAAGATTCTGACATAAAAGAACCTTATCCTGATTATTCAAGTGATGAACTTGAATTGATAGGTGGAATTCTTTATTTATGCAAAGATAAAGGAATAGAAGAAAACTTAGCAAATAAATCAAAACAATATTTCTACAATAAAGAAGCGGAAAAGGCGGTAAGTGCTTTGATTACAAAATGTGATAGGTTAAAAACAATCATAAGATTCAACAATTGAACCTACAAATAAGAAATCCCCCGAAGGGGATTTTCTTTTTTCTCTCTCTCATTATTTTATAATGGATTTCATTAAGATTTCGGCATCATCAAAGTGGTCATCTAAGATAAATCTTACAGTTCTTGATTGATCGCCTACTATGTTTTTCACAGTCTGAACATTATTACTTTTCAATAATGCTTTTACATGGCCTGCTGTGTCGTACTGAGTGGTTTGTTCAACTTCAATGAAATCAAATTTATCTGTCTCTTTTTTGATTGACTTAACCACATCAGATTCATTGTAAGCATTCATGGTCTTACTCAATAAATCATCATTTTGTTGCATAACACCTGTATTGATGATGGATGCAACTCTAACCTTTGCTCTTAATTTTGAAGATGGAATATCTTCTAACCATTCATAGATTGTTGAAAAACTTCTTGGGCATTTGTCGTTAGATAATGGAACTGCAAAGGTGCATTGAACAGTCTTGTCAAATGATCTGAAGAACTTGTCAATTGCTCCAAAGCCTGAGACTGCTTCAGTCATCTTGTTAGCTCCCATATCAAAAACAATGAAGTCTGCTTCAATGTCTGCTGCATCAATAACAAGCTCAGGATTTTTATTCACATCAAAAGCCTGACATCCTTTTAAAGCATCGTTTTGTGAATCATTTTGATATTTTCTAAAGTTGCTGTATGCGTTTTCTGCATCAGCATCAAAAAATGCGACTCTATAGCCTTCTTCTCTTAATGCTGAAACAAGTTTGTCTGCATTGGTAGATTTCTGAACTCCACCTTCATTTGAAGTAAAGATAACAACTTGTTTAGTGGTTAATCTTGAATCTAATGTGAACTCTTCATTTTCTTGAACTTCTGTATTTACATTTGCTTTTTTACTCATTTTTTTCTCCTTTATAGTTGAGTTTTGTAATTTCTTTTTTAATTAATATTGCGATTGCTGATGATTCTGTTGTCTTATAAGCCATTGAAAGCATCACAATCAACTTACTTAATTCTTCATCTGTTCTCATGATGAATGTTTTTCTGTTTGGTTTGTAATCTATTGATTTCATTTTTTTCTCCTTATACTTTCTATATATACAAAATATATAGAAGTAAATCAATAGTTAAACTTAATTTCTTAAACTTTTTTGTCCAAAAATTCTGTAGCAGAAATTTCTTTCTTTGAACTCAAAGCCAATAATGTCATAGACAGTGCTTCTATCTAAATATTCAAAGTCTTCTTCCATCTTCATGATTTCTGATTTTGAATAACCTTCACTCATCAAGTAGATGATGTAATCAAGGATGTGTTCATCATCAACTCTCTGAACCATTTCTTCAAATTTCAATTCAACTTGACTGATTGAAGATTTAACTGCAACTTTCTCTTCTGTTGGTTTAGCTGTCTTCATTGAAACAACTAAATTTGCAAATTGTTCTAAAACGTCTTCATCCATCATTGCCATTGCTTGCTCTACATTAACTGTTCTCATATTTTTCTCCTTTATAGTTTTTAATTAGTTGTTTTTTATTCTTACATAGATTTCGTGAAGTGCATCAGCGAAAGCCCAAAATGTTTTGATGACTCTTTCAAGTCCTAAGATTGTTAATCCAATTGCTGCGATACATAAATAAATCATTTTTCTCTCCTTGTTTTCTTTTTTATATATACAAATAATAATAAAATAAAATCTAAAATCAATAGGTAAATGAAAATAAATTGAAATATTTTTGAAAGATGATATCTTTTGTTGGAAATAAAAAAGGCTCCTTGTTGGAGCCTTAGTTTTTTGAGTGGTTAGAAGTTAGGGCATAAGCCATATTTTGCTGTCTGTCTGAAAGAAGTCTTGTTTTCTGAAGAGTCTCTTTGATATTCATTAAGTGCTATTTCATAGCTATCTTTTATTGATAGCTCCCATAATCTAGCATTGTGAAAAACAGTGATGAATTCTTTAATCAATCCTTTGTTGCTGACTTCTTCTAGTTCATTGGCTGGATAGATGCAGTGAAGATATTGTTTGATTTCTTTTTCTGATTTTTTCAATTCAATTAATGGATATAGATTTTTTGTTTTACTCATGATTTTCTCCTTTGTTATTGGTATGAGTGTTTGTTAGTAGTTGCCAAAGTTTAAGTTCTAGCTCTTGGTCATTCTTCTTGAACATGAACTTTGTTCTTGGGTCGTTGTAGATGATTGATGGATAGTCATCATCTAGGTGGATGGTGAACCCATCGGTGCTGTTGTGCTTCTTCTTGCCGTCCTGGTTGATGTACGGCTTCATAAAACGCACTAGAAGTGTGTTGTTCCTGGCTGTGGTGGTATGAGTCCAGTCAGTAGCTTCTAGGGCTTCTATGGTGAATCTATGAAGCTTTGGAAGTATGGTTTGGATGTCATGGCTCATGATTAGTAGCTCTCTCTGTTTAGGATGATTTCTAAGTTCTGAGAGTCCATGTAGGCATAAGTGCAGTAGACAACTAAGCTATCAACATGATGATGGTTAGCTTGCTTCCAAAACTGACGATAAAGAGCAATTGTTAGCTCTTCTGTTATGAAGACTGCTTTCTTAGTTTTCTTTGGTGTTAGGTAGGTGCATAACAATGAACCATCATTGATAAGTACAAGGCTGTTTTTGTTGTTCTTGGTTGTGTAGCTCTTGATGATGTCATCAGCAGTAAATTTTTTATTTGTTCTTGTTGTTTTCATTTTTCTTGCTCTTGTTGGGTAAAAAGGGGTTTCCCCCTTTTCTTAATTTAACCAGTCATTCAATCCATTGGTTTTTGCTTCTTCTAAGATGGATGTGTATTTGTCAATTTTTCCATCTTCTCTTTCCCATCTTGATACTGTGTACCACTCGCCATCTTCACAAGCATTTTCAAATCTGAAATTTTTTCTTCCTTCTGCTGAGATTTCAACTTCATAGATTGAAAATCCAGTGTATGCATCAGGATAAATAATGTCATGGTTGTATACTTTGATTTTTACGATTTCTGTTTTCATTTTCTTTTTCCTTTATATATAATCTAAGTATAAGAAAATAAAATCTAAAATCAATAGGTTGTGGTTAATCTCGATATCTTCTTTAAATGAAAAAAAGCTCCTTGAAGGAGCCTTTAATTTATATCTTCACTGTCTTTTTCTTTTGTTTATTACAAATAAATTCATTTGAGAGTTTTAGCTTTAGACTTAACTTGTCAATATACCTTAAATCTTCATCATCAAAAAATATAAATGGATTTCTCATATAGGATTGATCAATAACCTTACCTCTTGATATTTTTGAAAAGATTTCATATTTGTGCAAAACATACAAACCGTTCTCTAGTTTTGGTTTGTATGCAACATTACCATTTACCAATAATTCAGTTCCATTTAAGTCATTTGACATACTGGAAATTAAGTTTGCCAATTCATTTGATATTTTCATATTCTTTTTCCTTTTTAGTTATAATCTAAGTATAAGAAAATAAAATCTAAAATCAATAGGTTGTAATGAAATAGGATATCTTCTGTTTGATAGATATTTTCTTTGATGTTGGATTGCGGTAGCAAAAAGAAGCCGGCTTGTCCGTGCTTTCTGAGAGATTGAGCAAAGAGAGTTAGGCAATAAAAAAGGCTCCGTTTGGAGCCTTGGTTTAGGGATTGAGTAGCCTATTCATTAGATGGGTTCTGAAGTCTCTCATGCTTGGTATGAACATATGAACTCTGATTTCATCATCACTGAAGGAATAGACTGCATAAACATTCTTGTGATGGTATTTTTTGAAGTTCAAATAACCTGTTCCATCAAGTTCCTGAATGTTGGTTCCAATGGAAGGATTGTTTGCAACCTTCTTTAGATTGTCCTGCCATTCATCAACAATCTTATTCCAATCTCCATTGCTGAACTTCTTGACTACATAAGACTTAATTTGATTGAAGTCTTTCTTTGCATTCTTGGAGACAATGATTTTTCTCATTCTGCACTCTTCATTTCAGCAAAGAATTCATCAGCTTCTTGGAAGTTGCCATTGTTGAAGTCGTTGTTGCTCATGGCTAGAAGCTTCAACAGTGCCAAAGTTTCTTGCTGTCTCTCGTACTCATGGATGTCCATCACTACCATTTTTGCTTCACCATTCTGAGTGATGATGATGGTTTCAGGATTGGTAGCGAAGTCTTTAACGATGTCAGCAGCATTAGACTTCAGGTAGGAAATCGGCTTGATTTGGGTGGCTAGGCTCATGATTGGCTCCGTCCTGGTGGGTGTCGGTACAAGCCATAATATAGACTAAATTTCGGCCAGCGTCTAGGCTTGGCAACAAAAAGGCTACTTGTTGGAGCCATTTTTATTTACTTTCTTCAATAGAACTTTGTATGTTTTTTATTGTTGTTTGATAGATTTCATTGAGTTGATTGGTGGTGATGAAGTGAGACTTTGAAAAGTAAGCAAGATGTTTGAATCCTGCCCATTCTAAAAATAAATTCATATCATCATCATTGAAGACAACAGAGAATTTGAAGAAGTTAAGATTGTGATTGAAATACTTTACCTGTTCTTTTATTGATGTCTGAAGAAGTTCTTTTTTTGTTGGTGCATCAGTCATTAGAACACCTTCACATTGTTAGCTATCTCTCTCTTTGCTTTTGTCTTCTTATCCATAAAGACAATTTTTTCAGACATTGCAAGCAAGATTTCTTTTTCATGATTGAACTTTGCTTCTTCAATCTCTTTGAAGTTCAACAAAACAATGTTGATTGCAATTTGAAAAGCATCTTTGTCTTTTTGAGTTATTTTTATAAACAAAGCTTTGTAGAACTTATAGACTTCCATGAACCACTCGCAATCTTTGTATAGTTCAACAATTTCTTCTTCTGTGTAGATTTTCATTTTCACTCCTTTATAGTTATAATTAATCTTACAAAAATAAAATCTAAAATCAATAGGTTGTTGCAATTATTTCTTTGTTGTCATAAATAATCATCATCTACATGAAGACTAAGTTTTTATGTTTTGGATTATTACTTTTGAAAATCGGCCAAAAACCGACCTCACAGAAAGCCCTACACGGCGACAAAACGGGATGGGTGATGCTATGACATATCCAAGGGTGCAAAATTGACTGTAGAGCCTTCTAGGTACCTTCCTGAGCATTTGCCTAAAATTTGAGCAAAAAAGAAGCTCCTAGAAGGAGCCTTTTGGTGGTGTTCCTGGTGTGTGCCAGGTCAAGTATGGTTGAAGTGGGCTGCTGCTGCTCCATAGAGCTCTCTGAAGCTGTGGGTTGTGAGAGTGGTGTAGTCTATGAACTTGACCTTGATGATGTGCTTCATGCTGTACTTCATATCAGCCACTTGGTTTAATTGGGTTGCAATGAAATAGAATATCTTCTTTTGAAAAATATTTTTGATTTGCTATTGAAATAAATGTAAAAGCAATTATGATGATTTCTATTCAAGCAAGTTCAACTTCTGTTTGATTATCCTTTATAGTTGGTTGTGAGAGAACCTAGCCTTTGAGCTAGGTTTTTTCATTGTGAAAGCAAGAAAAGCGCCGACACTTTTGATGACTGAATAAACTTTTTTCTTAGTCATACGTTGATCTAGTCATCTATGTACGCAATAATCAAATCATCCAATCAACAAAGAAGGTGAAGAAGATGATGTTGCCTGTTCCTAATCATGTCATCAATGGTGATGGTTTCTACATCAGCTATAACGACATTGATTTATCTATTTATGGTTGTGATACCACTGCCCTTGTTCTTGGGCAAATGGAAAGGTTTTATATCCTGAATGGTGATCATGTTCGTCAATACATGGAAATCATTCATCTTGGTTTTGATGCTTGCTTTGATTACTTCATGGATAACCTGCAAGACATCAACAAAAATAGTGACAAGGTGGCTTAAATGGAACTAACTATTCAAGGTCGTGTTGGTCGTCCTTCTTCTGGTGTTGACCGTAAAGTTCAGCTTGCTAATGCTCAGAAGAAGAAGAGATTGGAAGACAAGAAGGATGGATTGAAGCCCATCAATGTTTCTGTCTCAGGTGATAAGAAGAGCCTGTTCAATGCTCTGTGTGAAATTCACAAGATGACTCAGAGAGAAGTGATTGAAGCATTGATAGATAGGGCAATAAGAAATGGCTCCATCATGTAAAAAGGACTCTTTTGAGTCCTTTTTTTTCGTCTTCATATTTTGACTGCTCTTGATGTTTTACTAGGTGAAAGATGTTTTGAAAGCTTTTTATTGAGCAAGAATTTCTCAAGAAAATTTATTGCATCGTTATTTGATAAAGACCTCTTCAAAAACTCTACACCTCTTTTGTCAATTTTTAAACCTGACTCAATAAGTGATTTTGCACCTTCAACATTGTTAAACATGGCAGCATCAACAAATCTAAAATCCAAGTTAATTTTGTTTGCATCATCAAATATTGAAATAATCTGACTTGCCGCATTGTCCCAAAAATTACCTTCACTCATTTTTATTCTCCTTGCTCTCTTTCTTCTTTTGCAATGATTAGAAGTGCTTCATACACTCTTAAATTTCTCAATGTTTTTGTTTCGTTCTCAAAAACACCTATTTTCATTCTTGATTTAACTTTATCCTGAATTCTTTTTGAAGCATAAAGTAGAGTTAATCTTTCTTGGTGCTCATCACACATATACATTGCTGCACTTACTACACTTGCATTGTCTCTCATTTTCTTAGAGCAATATTTCAAGTTTTGATAGTCACTTCTGCAAGCAACTTCACAAACAAAATCAATATCTCTGAAATACTTGAATCTTGCTTTTTTGAAGTGTTCTCTTCCAACACTGTTATATTTTTCTAAGTCTTCAATGGCTGAATCAGAATCTTCATACCAAAAATCATCAATTCTTTCTTCCTCTGTGTCTCCAAAGGTTAGGTAGTGGTTTTCTATTTCTTCTTCTTGGATTGAATCAAGCTCTTGCTGTAAAAATCCCGGCATTGAATACTTAAACATTCTTGATTTGTATTCAAGAACTGTTTCAGGTTCGTCTGACTTGAAAATCTCTTTTGGAACATCACAGATAATTATTTTTGTATTTCTCATTTTATTTTCCTTTTATTTATAATTTAAGTATAAGAAAATAAAATCTAAAATCAATAGGTTGTTGTCAAATAGGATATCTTCTATTGAGACAAATAAGCAAGGCTCCTAAGTGGAGCCTTTTATCCTTCATTGAAAAATTCCTTGTGCTACTGCTCTTTCAAATGGTTTCTTGATTTCTTCTGAGTAAGTACATTGCCCTGATGTTGGTTTCTTTATTTCACTTCTAGCCATTAACTCACTTGTTCCAATGCTGAATGTTAAGACTGAAAGCACAAACATTGTTATAGATGTTTTTCTATTCATATTATTCCTTTATAGTTGTAATTTAATCTTACGAAACTGAAATCTAAAATCAATAGGCAAAATAAAAAAGGCTCACTTGGAGCCTTGTTTAGAAAAGAACTTTTTTATTGCAGTTCTTTGTTTCATCTTCACTAAACTTTCTCAATCCTAGTCTTCTATATTTTGATTGATTAAGTAGAGTCAAGTCTAATGTGTAGTGATGATTGCTTTTTGACTCTGCCACATCCAAAGCTGTTAGGTAGTTGGCTTGTAGGTCTTCTGATGTCCAGTTGTTGACCTTCATGATGTTGTGAGTGATGTTCACTTGGTCACTCTTTCCCTTGTGTTTAATGGTGTGTCCATAGTGAATTCCACCGTGGCACTCATGACAGATTGCGGTCATGCCTTCAAGCTTCTGAACCTTGCTTGACTCGTTAAAGCTCCATATCTCATGACATTCAAGCTTGGCATTCTTGCCGCATATCTCACAACAATCTTTGGCTTCCTGGCTGTGTAGCTTGGTGATTCTTGTCCATTCTTCACCTGTCAAAACTGCTCTGACATTCTTATAGTGTTGATTGGATGGAATTATTTCAATCTGAATCTTTGCCTTGTTCTTTGCTTTCTTCTTTATGAAGAATGGAACTAAGATAATGAGTGATAATAACAATAGATAAATCATGGTTGTCTCCTTGTTTATAAGATGAAGAAAATTGTTGAACACAAGACAAGAGAGACAACAACACTGATACACATCATTTGAACTGCTAGTTTTTTGTTTAAGTCATACTCTTGGGCTATAAGCATTGCTGTGATTTGGGTTCCCATCATTGAATCAATGAGTAGGGCTTTCTCTGTGTCTCCAAGGTCATGCCCTGTCATCCAAAGGAATGAAGCAACAAGCAATGGTGATAGGAAGACTCTGAAGAAGATGCCTGTCATCAATGGTTTGATGTTCTCTTTGATGCCTTGGAAATGAAGCTGCAGCCCGATGGATAGAAGGGCCAAAGGTGCAACACATGCACTGAGTTTTTCTAAGGCTCCTGTGAGCTCGTGCGGATAGCTGACACTGTTCAAGGCTATGGCGATCGCGGTGGCTATGAATGGTGGGAAGGTTGCTATCTTCTTGAAGGTATTGACCAGGTTGAAGCCCTGTCCTGCGGTTGAGAAGTAACTAGCAATCAACACTCCAAAGGTGAGTACACAAGGTGTGCTTCCAAGCTGGTCAACTGCTATGGCTGTTGGCATGGCTGAGTCACCAATAATGGCTTGAATCATTGGTATGCCTAGAAAGGCTGTGTTGCCTGCTCCTGCGGTGAGAATTAAGCAGCCTATGGTTTCCTTGCTGAACTTCATCCATCTACCAATGATGATGAAGAAGGCTGTTGCAATGCCTGTAAGAAGATATGGCATTGAAGCTGAAGCAAAAAGACTGAATGAGAAATCTACATTGTGTAGATACTTCAAAATCAATGATGGTAGAAAGATGTAGATTAAAAGTGTGTTGATTGTTTTATAGTCGTCTTCTTTTGTTTTCTTTGTTATGTTCAACGCCACACCAACAACAAACATAACAATCATTATTATTATATTTTCCATACATTCCTTTATAGTTGTTATAAATGAATATACGAAAATAGAATTTAATTTCAATAGTCTATTGACAAAAACATAAAAACAATTATTGTTTACTCATAATCTACCAGGGTTAAGAAGGCTCACAAAGTCACTGAAAAAAGAAAAGCAACTTATAAAGTTGTTTTTCAGTTTCTAAAAATGAATTAATGCATCCATAAGATGAACAAAAAAATAAAGCTACTCACAAGGTAGCTTTTTTTATTTGTGAACTTGATTTTTAATTGATATTTTGTATTATAGGAAAACAACTATAAAGGAAAATATCATGATAAAGAAAATAATTACAATAAGTGCAGTCTTATCTTTAACTGCTTGTGCATCTGTTCAATCAACTCTTGAAAAAGGTACTGAGAGTTTGAATAAAGCAGTTCATAACATTGGAAAGCCAAACACAACTCCAACAACTTCAACAGTAACACCTTCAACAAGTGCATCTGTTCAAACAAATCTTGGGACAGTTGAATCAGCTAATGTCTTCTATGGAAAGATTTTGCAGGTCAAGAAAAAGCCTGATGGTGTGAGTCTTGTTGTTCAGTTAGAGAATGGTGCTGTCTTCTCTCTTCCTTCTGCTGCTGATAGTGGCTTCAAAGTGAATCAGAAGGTGAAGGTTCTCCAACAAGGAAAGCAAGTTTCAATTCAAGCAATCTAAAAAAGAAAAGCCCCGATTGGGGCTTTTTTATTACTGCAATTCTGGTGGAATTACGCCTGGTGGACATTTCCAAACTTGAGCATTGACCTTCACACATCCATTGTTAGGCTTTGCCTTTGGTTTTTCTTCAACCTTGGCTTCTTCAAAGACTGGTGTGATTGGCTTGTCATTCACCATTGGTTGAACTTCAACTTTTTGACCTTGTGCTTCCATTTGGTCAATCAACTTATCAAAGTCATCTTGTTCATCAATCTGTTGAGCAAGTGGCTTAGTAGTGTCAATTTTGATGTTGCTGAATGAAGCAACTTTTTGAAGGGTCTGACTTGCTGAAGCTGAGATTGGTTTGTTGCTCAACATAGATGAAAAGGCTTCTGAATTCATCCACAATGAACCGAGTAGGGTTGTAGCTCTCTTGTCCTGTTTGACTTCCCATTTGTCATTCACTTTGATTCTGTATTTATAGACAAAGGTTTGAGCTACCTTCTGACTGTTCTCTTCAGTTGGGTTAGCTGCATAGGTCTTCACTGCCTTTTGCATGGTGGTGAATTGTTTGGCTCCACCTATGCCAAGTCTGTAAAAGTGGTCAATCAAAACGGCTTGTTGGTTGGGCTTCAACTTCTTCCAAGCATCTGAACCTATCCAGTTGATAGCTGCTTCTTCACATGGCTTTCTCATCTGGTCTACCACTGATAGAGCCTGTGGCTGTGTGATGGCTATTCCTGGCTGTGGGTTAGCTTCAAGGTTAGGTTTTCCCCCTTTGGCTATCCCCATGACTGCAATCTTCTCTGTGGTTGGTTTGTCCAATCCTGCTTTGGCTGCATAGGTGCGGTTAGCACTCTGGCCATTCATGGTGATGTTCCACCCATAACCTAATGCCCATCCAAGGTTGTCTCTGTATGGATGGGATACATAGCCTTCTGATGTCATTACAAGGGCATGGAAGAACTCGCCTTTGTTGAACTCGGCCAATGCTGAAGTGGTGCTTCTATCCCTGTCTTTACGGCTGTTTCCTGAGCCTGTGGCGGTGGCGGTATTGGTGGGAGTAGATCCAGGTGTTGCACCTGGTTGAGCTTCAGGGGCCTTCTGAGGTGCTTCTGATGGTTGCTGTGGTTGTGTCTGTTCAGTCTTTGGTGTCTCTTTGGTAGCAACAGGACTGAATGAGAAACCTGAACTTGCTGACTCTTCTTTTTTCTTATCATCATTACATGCTGTCAATGCAAAACATGAAATGATTAATAGTGGAATTATTTTTAGTTTCATATTGTTTTCCTTTATAGTTGTTCTTATATATTACAAAATTGGAAAACAAAGTCAATAAAAAAGGATTCATCAAGAATCCTTTTGTTTTTTATATCTTCAATTTCTTTTCTTCTTTTCCATCACTTCTGAACTTCTGACTAAACTTTTTGTACATTTCAACTCTGTTCTTTAAATTTGCCAATTCAATGATGAAGTCTTTGTTTAATTTTCTCTCTTGAATGATTTCATCTACTACTCTTATAAATTTTTCATCCTCATAAAGCTTTTGTCCGAAGTAATCTTTATTAAGATATTCAGCATACTCTTCTTCAGAGTCACACAATGAGATTGCATAGAGGAAGTATTTAAATAATTCATCAGTTTCAGTGAGTGCATGAAATGAAGATGGAAGGTTTAATCTGAAAGCATCCTGAACATAGCCCAACAATTTGATAGGCTTCCAACTAATAAGACTACGATAAAGAAGGTATCCAACATTATTATCACTCAATAAAATCTTAGAAAGATTTCTTGATTTTTCATTTTTCAAAAGAACCCTAACACACTCGCTAGATTCTGAAACAGAGTAATTTAAAAATTTGTCGTAATTTTCCAAAAAGAAGATGTCATCCACTTTACTGATTGCCTTTTCAAATCCTGAAACATCTTTTGCTAATATCAAATTCATTATTTTAGAATAACAGTCATTGCTCTTTCTCACTTGTCTTCTTGGGCCTTTTAATAAGCCAAGTATTTCTTCAATTATTTTCATATTTTTCTCCTGTAATACTTATATATTACGAAAACAAAAATTAGAATCAATAGAGAAAAATAAAAAAGGCTCCAATTGGAGCCTTTGCTTGTTGAACTTATTCATTACTACATTCTAGTTGTGTTATTTTTGCATATTGTTAAAAATAATAGGATATGAACAAAATGTGTTTCTATCTAATTCTAGGAGACTTTGTTTTATGAATTCAATTTCTTCATTAGTCAATAATCTATCTTCCTCAACTTTCAAGATTTGAGTGTATGAGAATTGATGTGCAGTGAAAGGATAATTGTCATGATAAAGCTTAACACTGATGAATTCATCTGTAGCAAATGAGTCAATGCCACAATTTGTTTTGATAAGGTCTTCTTCTCTTAAGGAAAGTAAAAGATTATTAAGGGTGTTTTTGTTGGTGAAATGTGTGTTGTAGCTCATGATATTTTCTCCTTTTTATTATCTATCATGGTACTAGTATGAAAAATTAAAATCTAAAATCAATAGGTTGTAATGAAGATGGATATCCTTTGTTGGAAGGTTTTTTTGTCTTGGTGGGGTGTTGTCCTGGTTGCACCTGGTTGAGCTCGTAGCAGGGCGGTAGAGACTTAGGCTGTAGCTGTGGCCTGTAAGGTAAGCGTGCGCGGCTCCGTCCGTGCCTCTTGGGAAATCATGCAACAGTGGATAGCAACACTAGGCAACAAAAAAGAGCCTGTGGCTCTTTCTTTACTCCTTGCTTCCTTTAATGATTCCTCTCAATGTCTTTGTCATGTCTGAATTCAATGAAAGATGAAATCTTTTAACATAATCAGGTACAGCAGTGCGATCACTATGTTTTTGATAAGCATCAAGAATTGCAAAAGCAACTAAGTCTTCATCTGTTATCTCTGATTCATCTTTTGATTTAACTTCATTGCGATATTTATAAAAAGCCCAATGATTTTTTAGATACATGTCCAAAGCATAGGTTATGTATTCCTCAACGGTTTCAAAATCAGAAATTTCTTTGTAGTCAAAAGTATGCTTGTAGCCAGTTATCTTATGGACTGCTTCAATCTTTTTTGTTGTTGTTTTGCTCATAGTATTCCTTTGTTTTTCTTATTCTATGAAATATAGTTTTCTTGTCAATAAACTTCACTGACTAAATCTTTGGTTTTTTCTCTTTTGTGCCTTTTTCTGAAAGTGTTTGAGAAAGCTTGATATGTAGAATTCTCTTTCTCAACTCTGCATTCTCTATGCTATCAAAAGATTTCTTATTGATGATTTGAAGATTCTTGCTAACAATAACCTTGATGACTCTTTCAATGTTGAATAGTCTCATGTAGTTGCCACTCTTCAACCTGATTTCTTTATCAGCCTTTTTGAAGTATTTTTCAATGTCTTTATTTGAAAGAAAACTTCTTAACTGAGTGAGATTAAAATTTTCTTGTCTCTGTTGGTCAACCATGTTCCAAAACTGAATTTGTTTTTTCTGTCTGAAGGCTTCTTTCTCTTCATTGGAAAAAACCCAATTACCCCTTCCTATGAATGTTCCCATTGCTTTCTCCTTGTTCTTTAAATAAGCATACGAAAACAAAACCGATAATCAATAGGATGATTCTTAAAATTGTCTGAGACTGTCCGGTGTCTGACTGAACAAAAGTTCACCCGGACACTTTAAAAGCCTTTATCCATAGGGCTTTCAGAAAGGTGTCTGGGGTGTCTGGGTGGTTTTGAAGTTCAATCTAAGAAAAAACATTTGTTCAAATATCTTCACCTTCTACTTCTATATGTTTATTAATACACTCTTATCAACTTGAATTATGAAAGTGGTCGGACACGTCAGACACTTCATTGAAAGTCTTTATTCATAAGGGTTTCAAGCTGTCCAACTGAAAAAAAGTTCACCCGGACACTTCATTAGGTCAGACACTTTGAATAGTGTTTTGGTAAGCACAAAAAGAAAAGTCAGCACATTGGCTGACTTTTTTCTTTGGGTTCATCATGGCTTACACCTCAAATGGATTATCACCTTCCTCTTCATCACATTCCATGTTTGGTTTGAACACTAGATTGATGTAATACTTTCTTTCTCCACAATCAGTTTTCTTTTTCTCAAAAAGACCTTCTTTGAAATACAAACCTACACGCTTCCAAAACTCACTATTTCCATAAGGAAGAATGCCTTTATCTAAGCAATAGGCTTGGTATCTTTTGAAAATATCATCCTTCTTGGTGAATGCTTCAGAACATTTAACAAGATATGTATTTTCAATGAATGGAATGACATTATTGCTCTTTTGCTTTTCCTTGCTCTTCAAAACTTGTAGATGTTCAGGAATGATGAAATCACCATTCTCACCACGTTTAAGAAGTCTTTGTAGACCTGTCAATGCCCAATCAAGAACAATGCCCATTTCTTCCTCAACAATCCTCTTCTCAAGATTAAGAATCTTGTTGGCTTCCTTGAATTGTTTTTCCCAAGGCATGATGATTAGACGACGCCAAACACCATCAGTCTCATCCTGGATTCTTGGGAATGAGTTGCAACAGATAACCCATTTGGCAAATGGTTTTAAGGTGAATTGGCTGAGTCTCTTAATCTCAATAACAACACGATCACCTGAAATCAACTGCTTCAACATTTCTTCATTGATGCCTTTTTTTGGTGACTCTGCTACTACTGCAAGACTTGCATCAGGTAATTGAGATAATCCAAAGTTGCTAAGTTTCTCCATAAGAATACTGATTACGTTTTTGTGAAGATTGGCAATAACTTCAGCATAAACACCTTTACCGTTTGAACCATCACCTACATGAACCATACCTTTCTGATAACGGGTATCGTTTAAAAGGGTATAGCCTGTGTATTCTTGCAATACATTTTGGTTTTCAATGTTTGGCTGAGAACTATCAAGAAATTTCTTCCACAATGAATTTTCAGGAAGAGACTTAGGATGATATTCAATCATTCTTGGAAATGACTTACCAAATTCATCAACTCCATCTTCAAGACTCTCTTTTACTTGAACGATGTTTCCAAGGTCATCAACAATTTCTTTTTTCAAGTCGCCAATTTTCACATTGATTTGATGTGTTAAACCAATGCTTTTGTTTGGCTTCATGATATAGGCTGTTCCTTCCTTGTTGATCATTAACCAATAATCAATCAATGGAATAAAAATCAAATCTTTAGATTGCTCTGGAAAACTTCTTTTGTTAAGCAAACCAAGTTTTGCAGTCTCAAAGCAACCATAAGCATTTTTTGCTGTGGCTTTGTCAGGATGTTTTTCTTCTAACCATTTCAATGCTGACTGTTGACCTTCAAGCTTGCTCAATCTTTTCCAATGGTTGCCAACCCAATTATGCATAAAGCACTCTTCTTCACGTGCAATGGAAGCATAGTTTGAATCTTTATAAACATGCTGTGCATACAAAGGTTCAATCTCTGTAATTTCATTAGCTTTAATCTTCACTTCTTGGCTCTTAGCTTTTTGCTTTTTGTCTTTTTTAGGCTCTTCCTCAGAAGTGATTTCTGTTTTTTTGTTTAACTTCTGATGAATATATGACTCATCAATGTAGGCAATTAAATCTTCACCATCTTGCTCTTTTGCATAATTAACACCTTGAAGATACTCATTGATATATGGAATATTTTCAGCAGCAATCTCATCAATTGCTCCTGCTCCAAAGCTTAGGTACTTTTCAAGGTCATCATCCTTTCTCAAATTTGGCTTCAAGTTTTTGATGAATTCTTTTTGTTCTTTATTTCTTATTGTTTCTTTTGTAAACGCCATATTTATTCCTTATAGTTTTAGTCTTGTGGCTTTTCTCCTTTCAGAAATGTAGCCATTAAAAAATTTACTCTACTGACAAACCTAACAACTTCAACTTGGCTTCAATGATTTCATTTAATCCTTCTCTTGCTATCTTCTGAAAACTGAAACCATTTTCTTCTAATAACTGAACTTTCTTTTCTTGTTCTATATATAATCTAATTCCTCTTATGTGACTTGCAACATTCTTTTTTCTATTTCTTGTTTTCATAATATCTCCTTATTTATGTTAACATTTAAGCAAAATAAAATAAGAAGTCAATAGATCAATCAAAATTAAGTTTTGAAATCATTTCAATGAACTTTATTTTTGAAAGAGGGAAAAAAGCATTTGTTCCTTCTTCAAAGATAGAGACTGAAACAAGAACATCATTTTTTACTTGTCTCTTGAGTTGAAAAGTTTTTTCTTGAAAAATACTTCTGAACTGAGAGACAAAGGCTATTGGTGAAGTAGTCAATGGCAACTTTGCCTTGTGTTTCTTCATCATGATTTCAAGCTGTTTTTCTTGAAAAATAGCGGTGGCTGTGTGCTGTTCATGAATGGGCTTGAAAAGCTCTTTCAGGGTCAATACTTCATTGATGAATCTGATTGCTTTGTTCACCTTCTTGAGTTCGTTGTTCATGCTGTCTCCATTTCTTCTGATGGTTTGGTTTGCTGACTCACTTCATTGATGGTCTGAAGAATTCGCAAGGTTTCATCAAGTTCTCTGTTCCCTACGATTTCTGCATACATATCAAGTGGTGCATTGGGTATCCACCAATAAGCAACCTTTTGATTGTTGTTGATGGCTGTGTAGTCGGTGATTGCATTACCGTGGCTCACATTCAATGAAGCCAAAGGGATTTGGTGAAGGATTGAATGCATGATGATTTGAACGGCTGTCATCCTCACCATGTTGATGTCCAGATCCACGGCAAGCATTTGAACCTTGCCAATGGCTTCTTTGCCCTTTGTCTCATTGATGTACCTGAGAGCTCCAAGCAACAAGGAACCGGCGCCGCACCCTGTAGGGTCTGCAATGCTTCGTTCTTCGCTGAAGTCATCACCATGTAGGTTCATTGCTGCCAAGGTGTAGGCAACCTTGGGCGGTGTTAGGAACTGGCCTAGAACCTTGCCTAGATGCTCGTCATAGAGCATTCCTAGAACGTCGGTGAATGGCTCAGATTCCTTGATGGCTGTGATGAAGTCCTTCACTAGCTCACAGACGATTGCATGGGCTTTTGGCTCGTCCTGGTAGTGCTTGAAGCTCATGGAACCAAAGGAACTACTGAATTGGTACAGAGTTCTTGGAAAGGCTTGATTGATGAAGTCCTTATCAATCAGAAGAAGACAACAGTAGTTGATGATGTCTTCCATCACTTGTTTAGGTTGGATGTTGCGACGTTGAAAAGCACTGCAAGCATCTTTGATTTTTTTACTGAATTCCTTGCTTCGTTTTTCTGTTTTGTTCATGTTGTATCTCCAAAAAATTGTTGGTGTATTGGGTTAAATTTTTTCTTCTCATACTCAAATCTTTCTGAGTAGGTGCTTTGAAACTCTTTAGCTAACTGAGATTGACTTAGCTCTATTGCTTGGGCTTCATCTAATGAATCAGCCCTAATAGCAACATAACCATTTGTTCTTGTTAGCTTGACTACAGGAAAGATGAAGGTCTTCATGCTCGTACTTCCTCAATCCTGTATGTCTTCTTGTATCCACTACCAAACGAATTAAAAATGATGTTTATTGTTTGGTTGAGTTGATCAAGATTCATCACTTCAAAGATGTGCTTGTCTTCATAACAAGAATTGATGTCAAGAAAAAATCTAATCAAATAAATTGCCTTGTCTGGTTTTATGCTTGAACTGTGAACCCATCCCATACCTTCCCATTCTTCAAAAACTAAAAGCATTAGCTTTTTAATGTCAGAGAATTCTTCAGGTGTAAATTCACCATCATCATCCTCATAAAAAATTTCAAGCCTGTATTTGTTCATTTTCTTCTCCTTGTTTAGCTTCTTCCTCTGCTTCATATCCAATGGCTGCAAAAGTAAGTAGTGAAGCCATAACCTGATTTACCCAAACATTTTTGTAGTTGTTGGCTGCAACCTTATTTCTCATGGCTACTTCAATGATTTGCTTTTCAGTCATCTTTTTTTCTTGAGAGACTTTCAAGCCCTTGAGAATCATTGAATGCCCATAGTCATTGAAATAGTCCAAAGCTGTTTCAAGTGCCTTCTGTCTGCAATTCCTGATGATGCGACTTTCAACCATCATCAAAGATAAGAAGGCTTGTGAAATCTCCACAACATGACTTGCTTTGTACCCATGTCCTAAAAGGTACTCTCCTGCCTGGGTAATCTTGTTTGCTGCTTTAAAAAATTTGTCTTGCTTCATTTTCTTTCCTTTCGTTAATCTGTTTTTCATCAAGTGCAAGTTGAACAATCAACCTCACTCCATTCATGACTGTTTGAATTTCAGTTTCCTCAAGAAATGGATAGTCACGAATAACAATGAACCTCAAAATCACATCATCACAATCAAAATCAAAGTTATTGAACTTTTCCATTTCTTCAACAAACTTCTTAGCAATTTGATAGCTGTAATTCATCCTTTCTAATGCTGTTCTACTGTTCATAAAAATCTCCTTTCATTATTTAATCTCCTTGTTCGTTACAAATAACTTGTTCACAATCCTCAAAATCAACCAATGTCCAATTTGAAAAATCCAACTCACTTGCTTCATAAGAAGCCAATTCATGTGCTTCATCTTCTGAATTTGCTTCAACCTCAAAATAATTTACAAAATATGCTTTACTAGAAATCTTCACTTTGTATTTCATAATTCACTACCCATTAATCTTGCATCTTCAATATCAAACTCTTCCCAAATTTCATCCCAAGAAAATAAGTCAGAATTCAAAGTGTGTCCTTCTGCAAGTTTCTTAGCTTCATCTTCATTTTCAGCTTCAACATGAATATATGTTTGATGTGCTGAATGTCTTGTAACCATTACACTGTATGTTTCTTTCATTTTTAAATCTCCTTAGTTAAACAACCAAACATAATCATCAGCTTTCTCTACTTCTGCTTGAAGAACTTGAGAGTATTCAAGCCTTCCTTCTTCAGCCTGTTTCATTACTTGGCTTTTTGCTTCATCAGAAGTTTTTGCATCCACCTTCATCACTACTTTTGCATTCACTACAACCTCAAACTGTTTCATACAATCTCCTTAATAAATATGAATGTGTTTATATTCAACCTTTTCAGCCTGACAAAAATTATTCAAGTATTGATTAATTTCTTTCATATCAAGATTTAATTCAACTTCACTAGCTTTACCTTCAATGAAGTAGGTAAGAACTAGCTTGTCATCTTTGAGAAATGTCTTAAATCCCTCAAAAAATCCAATGGGCAAATCAAAAGCAAGTTTTGCAAAAACTTTGTTGAATGCTCTTTGCAGTGAAAAAAAATTAAATGACTCGCTTGAACCATCTTTCTTAAACATGCTTACTGCAAATTCTGTTTTATTCCAATAATCCATAATCTTTTTTCCTTTCGTTTTATTCAGTGTTTAAATTTTAAAATTTCTATTCTTTTTTATCGGTGGAGTGATTGACTTCAAAACGCCATTGACAACTTCACCATTCTTGTGTTATGCATATTCAAAACTCTTCTTGATGACAACTTCTGAATATTCACAATCATTGTTTTCTACAAAATCAGTGATGTATGCCTGGGTTGATTTCAAGGTGTATTGCAATCCAAACTCACCACAATCATCTTCATCTTGTTCATTTTGATAAAACACACAAAGAACCCGTCCATCAACATGAGTTTCAAAATTACATTCAGGAAATAATTCTTGAAATGCTTCATTGAATGCATCCTGAAGAGTGTCATGCTCTAAATCTTTGTGATAAATATCTTCATCATCATATTTATATAAGACTGTAAAAATTGGTTTTCTCTTCATAATCATTCCTCTTCAACACTCAAAACATGGAATTGACCTTTTGAGTCCTGATTCCATTCATCTTTTGGAATTTCATACATCAATTTCTTTGCAATACGGTTTGCTTCATCTTCATCTTTTGCAGAAATATTGATTGATGCAGTAGCAACCATTAGCTTTTCAACAAGAACAGTAAAATTCTTTTTTACCTCTTCAATTGAGTGGAGGTAGTAACCATCACTAAGACTGCTATCCATTACAAAGCCTTCAGCTTCCATTTCATTAAAGGCTTTTTGTTTGGCTTCCTCTTCAGTTTCGGCTTCAACATCAAAATCAATGTATCCACCGATTGAGTTTTTAAAACATGCTTCGTATGTATTCATTTTCAAATCTCCTTAGTTAATTTCTTCGTAAAGCTCATCTTGTTCAACATACTTTTCATTGATGCGGTATTCATAAGAACCACAATCAACTAAATCATCTTCTTTCCCGTTGTAATAACGATCTTCTCCACGGTAGCAACCATGATTGATTTCATTAAGAATTCGCTCTAGGGTTGCCACAATCATTGCTTCTGATGTGTCAGCAATCTTTACTTCAAGCTTGAAAATTGGTTGGTTCATAATCATTCCTTTCTTAGCCTGAAAAAGTTGTGAAGTTGCATTTACCTGGTTGGTCATGCTTCATCCAATAGAACTCACCAACTTTCTTTCCTTCAACAATTGCCATTCCTGAAAACACTTCTGTTTCTGTTTTCACATTCACATTGAAAACATCGTATGCATCAGGATGGTTTCGGATTGCTCCATATTGCTCATAGACTTTTTCAAGGTCTTCACCTGAAACACAATAACCCTCGTGAATTGCAATAACATATTTAGGTTTAATTGCTTGTTCTGCACAATAGACAAGATGAAAGTATTCATATTTGTCTTCACCGTTTTGATGCATGAAATAAATCTTTCCATCATCAGAAACAAGCAATGTCTCAGGTTGCACACAACCAAACTTCTTGTGTTCTTTAATGCCTTTCTTAATCAACTTATCAATCATGTAAATCAATTTGTCATCACTAATGACTTCATGAAGTGGTTTCATACTTTTTTTGATTGATTTGATTGCGTCTTCTTTTTTCATACTGATTTCCTTTCGTTTGTTTTTTCAGTATGGGTATAATAAAAAAATTGGTTTTTTTTCTCGGTGGAGCAATGGGTTTGATAACGCCATTGACAAGATGAAGGGTTTTGTGGTATGGCAGAAAAAAAGCCTGCAAGCCTGAAACAAATCAGAATCAACACTTGGTTGGATGCCTGCTTTCAGGTGTCAGGGTGCGAGAAGATCGCTTGTCTTCATAAGAAGTCAGGTCTTGATGGGGAACCCAATGTTTGGAGTCGCTATAAGACTGGCTACAAGGGCAAGGAATACGAACCAACACCTATGACGGTGAACCGTGTTGACCAGTCTCTACCTGGTACGGCTTTGGTGTTCCTGGTTGGGCCTGCTGGCCTTGCCCTGTGGGATGTTCTAGAAGGCAATCCCTCTGTGTGTCAGAAGGTTCTAGATGAAGAGCTAGGTGAGCATGTGATGAAGGCTTCTGTGTGGATGCTGCTCAAGAAGAAGCCCATCTCTGCAATGACACTCATAGAGAAGTGTCAGGCTCTTATAGAGATAAGTGTTCCTTCGTCTTGGTTTGAGAAGCCTGCTCAACACTCTGATGAAGACTTGCCTGAATTCTGGTGGGCTGATGAAGACAATCCACCAAAGGCAATTGACTTGAGATTTGCAGATACAAGCAAGTTCTATCTGAATCTTCAAGAAGTCATGACTAAATATAAGGAACAAGGAAACATCCTTGCTCTTGGCTATTCAAAGTCTTCCTTCAGAAAGACAATATTTAGTGACTTCAAAATTGCTTCACCAAAAACAATCTTGGCTTTGCTCTCTGCTGCGATTCTTTGTGTCATCAATTCAAAGATTGAAGATAGCATTGAACTATCTTTTATTTATGAATACATCCTTGATGGCATCAATGAAGCAACAAAGTCTATGTTTGGTGAAGAAATAAACTATTACATCAACGACACTTGGAACTTATAAATTAGGTACTTGCGTTTGATTTTTAGTACGTTATGATTAGTCATCAACTTTCATAAAGGAACAAAATCATGAAGAAACTTTTTACCATTCTTATTACAACCATTGCTTTTACTCTTGGTGGTTGTGCTTCTGTTCAAAGTCATCAAAGAGAAGAAGTTTCTGTTGTTGGTAAGGTTGTTGCAGTCAGGGACTATCAAGGTAATAAGCAAGTGCCTAATGCTGGCGGTGCTGTCTTGGGTGCTATCGGTGGCGGTGTCATTGGTCATCAGTTTGGCAAAGGTGATGGCAAAACCGCTATGACAGTGCTAGGTGTCTTGGGTGGTGCTGTAGCAGGTAGCCAAATCAACAAGACCAATGTTCCTGTCTCCATGCAAGAGCTCACTGTTTTGATGCCCGATGGTCAAACACTCAATATCAGTGTTGAAGTTCAAAATGGTGCCTTCTTCCAACAAGGTCAGAATGTGAAGATTACGACTAAGGGAAACAAGGCTGAAATCCAAGGGCCTGTCAGATTTTTAGTGTGCCGAGGCCATGAGACGATAACGGAAATAACGTCCTATGACCGATGCAACCGTGACCAAGAAGAGCAAGAACCCGAAGGCGCCGAAGCTGTTCCCCGATGAGCTGATCGATCAACTGCTTGCCCAGGTGCAGAGCAAGGATGCCGAGTCGATCCTGGGCGAATCGGGCTTGGCCGGCCAGCTCAAGAAGCAACTGGCCGAGCGCATGCTCGCGGCCGAGTTGAGCCACCATCTGGAAACCGAGGCCGAGCAAGGCAAGGCGGGCAACCACCGCAACGGCACAAGCCGCAAGACGGTCCTCACGCCCAACGGCGAACTGACGCTGGATATTCCACGCGATCGGCAGGCGACGTTCGAGCCGCAGTTGGTCGGCAAGTATCAACGCCGGCTGCCGGGCTTCGACGACCACGTCATCAGCATGTATGCGCGCGGCATGAGCGTGCGCGAGATTCAGGGCCATCTGCTGGAACTGTACGGGCTGCAGGTGTCGCCCGATCTGATTTCCACGGTCACCGACGAGGTGCTGGCCGACGTCGAGCAATGGCAGCAACGCCCGCTCGAGGCCATGTATCCGATCGTGTACTTTGACGCGCTGCGGCTGAAGATCCGCGACGAAGGCACGGTCAAGAACAAGGCGGTCTATCTGGCGTTGGGCATCCGCGCCGACGGCCGCAAGGAAGTGCTGGGTTTGTGGATCGAGCAAACGGAAGGCGCCAAGTTCTGGCTGAAGGTCTTCAACGAGTTGAAGAACCGCGGCTTGCACGACATCCTGATCGCGGTGGTCGATGGTTTGCGCGGCTTCCCCGAAGCGATCGAGGCGGTCTATCCGGCCGCCCAAATCCAGACCTGCATCGTGCATCTGATCCGCAATTCGCTGAATCTGGCGAGCTGGAAGGACCGCAAGTCGCTGGCTGCCGCGATCAAGCCGATCTATCAGGCCGCCACGGCCGAGGCGGCGGCAGCGGCGCTCGACGCCTTTGCGCAGAGCGAGTGGGGGCGCAAATTCCCTACCGTCGCGGCCATGTGGCAGCGCCAATGGGAACAGGTGATCCCCTTCTTCGCCTATCCGCCCGAGGTGCGTCGAATCGTATATACGACGAACGCCATCGAGAGCATGCACATGCAGTTGCGCAAGATCGTCAAGAACCGCGGCCACTTCCCGAGCGACGAAGCCGCCAGCAAACTGCTGTTTCTGGCCTTGCGCAACATCGAAAAGGATTGGAAGATGCCGCCTATCACCTGGCGGCAAGCAGTCAATCAGTTCGCCATTCTGTTCGGCGAGCGATTCACCGCCGCCATCAGCTGAGATCTTTTAACCGACCTCAGCACACGAAATTCCTGACACGTCCAAATCCAAGCAATTTAAGGTGCTGTATGTTCACTAACCTAGTCAATGGAAAGAAGACCTGTTCTTACTTCTACAACTGCTGTAGCTGTGAAAATGGTGATTGTGGCTGTCGTGAGTGTTTCACTTGCAATGCCTGTGAGAACTGCAAGAACGATGTAGAACCATGCCTAGCGAATGAATGAGATAGTTAGCTCTATCAACTTGGTAGACAAGAAGAAGCCACTCGTTGAGTGGCTTTTTTGTTGTTCTCTTCATTAGATTTTCACTGCCTTAACTTTTTCTGATGAACTCAACTTGTTGGATAGTTTTCTGTTCAAGAAAATTTTCTCAACAAACTTTTTATCCTTGGCTCTTGGTGTGGCTCCACGGTCTAGCAGGGCTGTAGCTACTTCAATATTCTTGTTCTCACATGCATAACCTAATGGATACCACTTGTGAACATCGGCTCCTTGCTCAATCAGATATAGGGCTATGTCAGTAAGGTTGTGGCTCACTGCATTAGCTAAGGGTCTGACATACTCATCATCAAGGCTAGGATTAACAGGCGCCCCACGTTCAACAAGCCACTTCACTAGAAATAATCCTTCATTCATCCTCATTGCAGACAAAAGGATTTGGCCGTTCATCTTGCTGTCTAGCTTTGCTCCTAGCCCATGTAAGAGCTCAAGGCACTCAAACCAATCCTTCCACCTGGTTGAACAGAACCCGTAGACCTCTTGCTTGACTCCGTTTTCGTAGCTCAAGATGGTTGAATCAATCAAGTCCTTGGCAATGTATTCAAGTTCATTTGGCTCAATCACTCCCTTGAAGGCTCGTATCAAGTCAGGTCTTCCGTAGTGGGCAAGGTCACTGATGCAACAATTGTCTTCCTCATCTACTGTGCAACCTGCTTGAATTAGAACCTTGATGACTGCCGACCAGTTGAAGCTATCGCCTACAACATAACCATCCTTGTCTTTGCAATGGTTGATGGCAAAGTTGATTAGGTGTCTTCCATCATCAAGAACAAGAGAAGGGTTAGCTCCCTTCTCATGTACCAACCTATAAACCTGTTCAGGTTTGCTTTTCTCTACTGCTTTCAATAGTGCTTTATCTATGGCTCTCATCACTTCACCTTAGAAAAACTTGTGAAGATAAGACGCTATTTTGTCTGCATAAAAGACTACTGGAATCATAGCAATACCAAAAGCAAGAACTCTCAAGACAATCTTTTATTCATCATGGAAGTCCTTAACAAATTTTTCATGTGCAGCAATTTCAGCATTCTCTTTTGCTCTAAGCTTTCTTTGTTGTTCATTCAATTCATCTGATTTTTCATCAAACTCAGGCTTAACCATGTTTTCAAGTTGAGGAATGTAAACTTCAAGTCTTGCAATACCATCCATGATTTCTTGAAACTTCTCTTTTTGTACGTTTTCTGGAAATTCATTTGGATGATTCATTAGATAATGAAGTTGATATTTTTTAACAATCAACTGTGCTTCATGTTCACAAAGACTTCTGTAGGATGGTGTGATCAAATCACCTCTCTCATTAATTCTTCTTGATACAACAATTCCTATTGCACCTTCAACAATGCTTTTAAAGAAAAGCTCTTTGTTTGCTGCAACCTTGTTTAATTCAGCAATTATTGACTTTTCCATTTTGTAATAACCTTTGATTTTTTCTTGTTTCATAATATTCTCCTTTTAATTATTTATACTTCTATCTTACGAAAACAAAATCTAAAATCAATAGGTCAATTGATATTTTTCAACAATGGATATCATCCAAAAAGAAAGGCTCCACACGGGAGCCTTTTTTATATCTTAACAACTTTCTTTTTATGTTCTTCTTTTTGAAGAATTCTGTTTGATAGATTTTCATTGAACAATGCCTTGTCATAATTTTCTAGTCCATGCTCATCAATGATGAAAATATTTTTCTTTGAGAAGATACTAACCAATCCTTCCTGATTCATTCTTGCCAACATATAATATCTATTTATGTTTGTTTTGGCTTTCTTTCTCATGTATGGAGAAATCTTTACTCTACTTCCTGTCTCAATGGATTTTAATCTTTTCTTGATCTTTGAATCTAATTCAATTCTTAGTTTTTTCTTTTGTTCAGTGATTAAGTATTCCAAAACAAAATATCTATCCTCTTTATTGTCATAGGATTTTCCTTTGCTCTTACTGCAAGACTCAAAAGCTTCTCTATTTACAGTAAATTCAAAACAATAATCAATACCTTCTTCATTGAACCAATCTTGTCCTACTTTGATTGACACTGCACCTGTCTCTAAAATCTTTGCTCTTGTTGCTCCTGCTTGATATTTAATGGAGAAATCTATGTCATCATTAATTTCAATCTCAACATCATATTTGTTAAGGTTTTCTCCTTTTTCAATAAATGTGCCTAATTCTTTTACTTTATCTATGATGTCCATTTCATCAGAAGAAATAACCTCAAAGAATCCATAATCGTTCAAATGGCTTGGAGATTTCTTTTTCTCTTCCAATAGTGTTCTTGTTGTGCCAATGAATTTTGGAACAATATCTAAATCAATGCTCTCTCTAAAATTATTGTAGATAACACTCTTTATGACTTTCTTGACTTCAGGAAGAAAATCTTTTTCATGGTTATCAATTAAATCCTTGCAATCAATGAATTCTCTGACATTGAAGAAATCAATGTAATTGTTCATAAGAATAACTTTACCTTCATCACTCACAAGGTTGAACAAGTTTTTTACTGTTCTAGGGTGATGTGGGAAGTTAAGCAACTCAGGATAAAACTCTTCCTTCAAAATATCCTTGACTGTTTGATGAACTTCATCAGAAGGAAGTTCTAAGTAGTATTTAGGATCAAGCTGTTTGTCTATTGGCAAGAATGGATAAATCACTCTTAACTCTATATAAAATCTGTGTTCTGATTGCTCATATAGATGGAATAAGCCCCAATCGTAGATAACAAGAGGATTTATCTCTACAAGCTCTTTTATCATCATTGGTGTGAAGTGCTTTCTTGTTTCTTCTGGAACAACTCTAGGTGGTAGCTTGTTGTTCAATCTGAACATCTTCATCCATTCAGCAGGCTTGAAGTCCTGGTAGTTCATAAGAGCTATGTAGGAAAAATCAAAGTGATAGTAGTGCTGAATTTCCTCGTATGAAGCATTCTCATTTATGACTGACTGAACAACTCCTAAAACACTTTCTTTTGTTAATTTGTAGTTGTGAAGAACAAGGTCTTTATCAACCCTCCAATTTGCCAACAATAGATTTTTTAGGAAGTATTCTGAAATCTTTGGTTTTCTTCCATGCTTGTTTGTGAAGCTCCAAACATCCAAAGGCTTTGTTCTGTCTGAAAACCACTCAATATCTTCAGCAGGAACATCAATTGAATTTCCTAGAATCAATTGCATTATTGACTTCTGGCTAAATGTTGATTTGAAATAACCAAGTTCAGAAAGTTTCAATTCCTCCAACTCAACATCACTCATTCCAACCCCTAAAGCATCCGTTAGTAATTCAATTATTTCATCAAGCTCATCTTTAATAACAAGGGTAGATGGAAATCTTTCTTTCATTTCACCTAAAGAAATATCAAAGCCCTTTGGCTTGTCCTCATCTGTTGGTCTAGGGTTATCAAACTGAATGAGATTTGTTGAATATTTATTCAACCATTTTGCAAGAATTTTTGATGCATCGTTGCTAGGTGTGTACATTGGCTCATTGAATTTATAGCTTGTTGTAGAAACCATTGGTCTGATTTGAATACACATTTCTTTGTATGCTTCAATCTCATCAACAAGCTTACACTCTACCAAGTCATAGAATTTGACATCACAAAGCCCTAAAGCAACATATCTCATTAGTCTTGAATCTGGTGAATCAACCTTAATTTCAGGAACAAGAAGATTGACCTTTCCTTTCATTCTTGCATTTCTTAGCTTGATTGATTTGAAATCATCGGTAGTTAGTTTTTTCTTATTATTCATATTTGTTCCTTATTTTTATATTTTGTGCCATGTGCTTTTTTGCACTCAGGGCAAAGAACATTGGTGAATTTCATTTGGTTTCTTGTTCTGGTGAAGGTGTGTCCTTCACTGCATTGCCATGTAAGAGGAACCTTGTCACCTTCTACCTGGTCAGGTGGGGTCTTCAAGATGAAGCCTTGTGCTTCTCCTGCTTCTATGGCTCCTTCTGCCATTTCAATGTTCTGCATGGTCTTGATATGGTCTGCCAATGGTTCAAATTTTTGGTGAACTCGTTGGATTGACAAACCTAGCTCATCAGCTAGTGCTCTATAAGTTATCTTCTTTTCTTTTTGGTGCAATGCATTCAAGCATTCAGACAACTCCATAAATAACTTACTAACATCTGTTTTTATACTCATTTTATTTTCTCCTTGTTCTTATAACTCTTATCTTACGAAAACAAAATCTAAAATCAATAGGTATTGTTTAAAAAGATTCATAAATAATGAACAGGATATCTTGATTTAATGAAATCTTTTTTGTAAGATTAATTCATACTTACTATAAAGGAGAAAATAAATGAAAAAGTTAGTATTATTAAGTTTAGTGTTAGGTTCTATTGGTGTTGCTCATGCTGACTCTGATGTTTGGAAAACAGTACCTATCAATAAAGATGACTATCAACAAAAAGAAGAAGTGAAAGCAAGCAAAAATAATTTTGATGTTTTTGTTTCTTCAACAAGCTCTAAGACTTCTCAGGGTGATGAAGGAAATGGTTATAGCTTTGGTGCTTCATACACTTCATATCAGACTGAAAATGTCTTCTTGCAACCAAGTGTGCAGTTCACCAACTTGGGCAACTCATACAATGACAAGATGTATTTAGCTAACTTTGATGTGGGCTACACATACAGATTTCAGAATGGCATTACCTTGAGTCCTAAAGCTGGCCTTGGCTTCTTCAAAGCTGTCTATGATGAAGGCTCAAACTTCGGTGGCTCATATAACTACGGTGTAGAGATTGGCTTGAACAAGTCTCTTGCTGTGGATGTCACTAGAATTCATGCCTATGGTCAGAGTTCAGGCAACTACGTTGATTTAACTTCTGTATCATTGAAATACAAGTTCTAATCAACACAAAAAAAACAAAGGCTCCTTAGTTGGAGCCTTTTTTATTTCAACATCAGAAAGGTTGATTGTATTGACAATTTTTCTCCATTTTGTATAAGTATTAGATAACTATAAGGAAAGCAAAATGGACTACATAAGAACAATACTAATATTTATTCACTTGATTGCTTTTGCCTTTGCAATCACTAAACTTTATAAATCAGACTTCAATCTTTTTTTCAAAAGACCAGACAAAGAAGAAATCAAAAGCATGGGAAATCAAATGCTTTTATATTTAATCATTCTTTGGATTACTGGCTTGGGTGTTGTCTACATTGATACTGGCTTTGCTTTTGAAAAGATAATCACTGCTCAAAAACTCATAACAAAGCTTTCTTGTGTTTGTGTTCTTACAGTCAATGCTTTACTTGTTCATTTCGTAGCATTCAAGCTATTGGCAGTAGAGAAGCTATCAAAATCCAATTTGTCTGTCATGGGTGTTGTAGGTGCAATCTCAACGGCTTCATGGTCGTTTGCTGGATTCCTGGGCGTTGCTAAACCACTTGTGAAACATCTTTCTCTTGCTGACTTCCTAAGCCTTTATTGTGTTGTTCTTGCCGTTGCTGTTGTTGTGGCTGGCTTCTTGACTCCACGAATAGCGAAGAATTGGAAGATATGAAGAAGGCTCCACATGGGAGCCTTTTTTATTTCGGTGGTGCAAGTTCAGGATTGTCCCAATGTCTTTCTTTACTAAGAATCTTGTAGTCCATGTGTTCCTCAATGCACTTATAGATTTTGTACTCATACTCAAAGCCCATTCCAACCCTCCAACACATCCATTTCTCATTCTCTTCTGTGTCTCGTCTTGTCCATCCTGCTTTGACTCCTAAGAGCCTTCCTGTTCTGCTGTCCCTAACCTCTACCTGGTAGGTGAAGTGATAGTTTGAATAATTGATGTTCTTCATGCTTCACCTTCACTTGCCTATCTTTCCAAATGGTTCAAGCGGGATGAATTCATCTTGTGAGAACACTATTTCATTACTTCCTATGATGACGATTTCATCGGGTGATTTGATTGTGTTTCTTGTGTAAAACTCATACAAAAAATCTTTTTGCTCGTCATTGATGACTTCAATGTTTTTAATCATTGAAAGGAAATATTCTCTTGATAACTTGTCTTTCATATCTTTCTCCTATTTATAACTTAATTGTATGAAAACAAAATCCTAAATCAATAGGTTGATGATTTATTTCTGAAAGAAGTCCTGAATGAAAAAAATAAAGGCTCCACATGGGAGCCTTTTTTATTTCTTGTGTCTTGTCTTTTGAGACTTGAACTTGATGTTTTCTCTATTGAGTAAATTTCTAAGTGCTGGATAGCTTCTGTCGTATTCAACATATACCCCAATCTCTCTGATTGTCATGCTTCTGACAATCGGGCCAAGTGCTTTAATTTTTTCAATGAACAACAAGTTTGATTTCACTACATCAACTTTTGAACCAATGTTTTCAGGTTTGAACTGAAATTTCTTTGTTCCACCAAGAGACTGATATTTTTGAAATGCTGCTCTTTGCTTTTCGGCTTGTTTAACTCTGTAGTCTTCTTCATGGATGACTTCATTGGTTTCATTGGTGATTAACTCAAAGTCTCGTTTGATGATGGACTTTAACTTGTCTGCCACTCTATCAAATGTAAGTGTTGGCTCTGACTGTCCTAAGAACACCTCAAAGCTCATGTAGGGTTCTCTATCTATCACTGCTTTGATAGAGACAAGTCTTCTATCAACATTTGAACCAAAAACAACTTCTCTAAAAAACTCATAGGCTTTGCCAATATCTTTTTTTAAGCTGTTGATTTCTATTTCAAATGTCTTGATTGTCTGCATTTCATTGTTAATTTCTAACCTGTATTTCATTTTATTCTCCATTATAGTTGTTATCTAATAATACGAAAATAAAATTAGTTTGCAATAGATATCCTATTTATAAGACCATCTATTGATTTTAGATTTTAATTTCGTAAGATTGAATTATAAGAATAAAAGGAGATTGTCATGGAAGACAACAAAGATAAAAAATCATTGGCAAAGAAAATACTTGTTCCTAGCCTTTCTGATTTTTACCCAAAATCAACAGTAGATGCTATCTCATCTTTTTCCAACACAATTAGTAATATTGTTGGTTATTTCAAGATGAAGAAAACTAAGCCAGAAAAAGAAACATTTAGTCAGGCAGTAGCAAGACTTAGTGTTTCCAAAGAAGAACTTAAATCTATTTATACAAACTACACAATCCTTGCATGGATGTTTGCTTTATGCACTGTGTTTTGTTTTTCACAAATAGTTTATGCATTCATTTTTGGTCATATTGGAAATGCCTTGTTTCCAACAGTGTTTGGCTTTTTGTTTAGTCTTTCTGCTTTCAAGTATTCATTCAGGGCATTTCAGATTAAAACAAGAAATCTTTGCTCAATAGCTGAATTTTTGGCTTCAAAGAAATACTTGCCAACTTTAGAAAAAAATAAGAACCAATAAGAAGAAGAATAAGGAGAAGAAGATGAAAAAATTATTGTATTTATTAGCAGCATTCATTCCTGGTGTTGCATTTGCTGGTCTACCTGAACCCGTAGCAGGAGACAAAGCAATAGTTGCTCTACAGGCAATTTTTGGAAAGCTTTTTGGTGGAATGACTGATGCACTTGGCACCATGAATGAAACCTACATTGGCTATGTGTTGATGGCTGCGGGTGCTATGGCTGCATACACCATCATCACAGGACTTATGTCCACTGCTCACTACGGTGAAATGATGGGTAAAACCTACTCATCATTGTGGATTCCTGTGAAGTATGCAATTGGTGTGGCTTTGATAATTCCAATTAATAATTGGTGTACTGGTCAATATATTGTTGCTGACTTAATCAAAACTTCAATTGGTGGTGGTGATGCTGTTTGGTCATCATTCATGTCTTCATCAAACTTGAAAGAAATAGCCAAAGTCACTATTGATGTTCCAAATGTTCGTGATTTGACTTACAAGATTTTTGCTTCTCAAGTTTGTGTTGCGGCTATTCAAGTAAAAGAAGGTGAGAAAGATGAAATTCTTAGACATAAAAACTCATCTTATGGAACAAGTGTAGAAGATGGTGTTATCAACAAAATAGTAAAGTTTGGTGATACAACAGGTTCAGCTTATGCAACTGATGAATGCGGAAGAGTAGAGGTTAGAAAGGTTCAATTTCCTGACACTCCACCTGTGGGAGACATGATTAACCCTATTGCTTACAACTTAAAAGTTGAGCAACAGACTGCAAGAATGAAGGCAATTGCTGATCAACATTGGACACAAGTGAATGCATTGATTGAGAAGACAAAAGCAATTGCTGAGAAGGTTGCTTCAGATACAAGAGTTAAAGATGGTTCAGGTGGTTATAGAACTGATGTTGATGTTGCTGCTATCAATGGTCAATTAGAAGCTGCTTCCAAAGCTTATAGAGATGCAATCTATGACACTGCTTCTGCTTATACCCTTGGTGATGAAGCTTTCAAACCATTGCAAGAGTCTGCAACCAAAGATGGTTTCATCATGGCGGGTGCTTGGCCTATCGCAATTTATGGCTTCCAGGAGCACACACAAAAGACCATTGCAAATCTTCCTCAAGCAAGTGGGCCAACATTGAATTCTATTGGTGACAACCTTGGCGAGTTGAGAGAACGTTTTTACAAGGTAATGGCTAACTCTGCATCTGCTCAGGTGAATTGGGGTGTTGCTGAAACTTCCGGTGGAAGTAAAGAAGGATGGACTGACACATTCACCAAGTTCTTCAAAAACGGGATGGACCCAAATGTAATAGCTAAAAAGGCTTTCTCATCTATCACTGATTTAACTGTGGTGGGTGATCAAAACATGCTTCTTCAAGATAAGAGAATTGGTAATTGGCTTCTAACCATTGCCGGTGTGTCTTGGGTTGCTGGTGCTGGTATTAGTGCAATTCCTGTGATTGGTAGCTTCATTGCTAACTCTATCCAAGGATTGATGCAATACATGATTGCTATTGGAATATTCTTGGCTTACATCCTTCCAATGCTTCCATTCTTAATGTGGTTTGGTGCAATTTTTGGATGGTTGGTTTCCTTGATTGAAGCAATATTTGTTGTTCCTGCATGGATAGCTATCACATTCTTAGACCCTCATGGTGATTCATTTGTTGGCTCTTCTGGTCAAGGCTACAAATTAATTCTTCAATTGATGTTAAGACCTGTGTTCATGGTATTTGGCTTAGTTGCTTCAATCATGATGATTGATGTTGTCGGAAAATTCATTAACCAAATTTTTGCACAAGTATTTTTGATTTCTCAGTCTGATAGTTCATTCATCAGTTTCATAGTAGGTGCAGGAATTGGTTTTCCTCTTATGTATGGTGCTATCTCTGTTGTTGTAGTGGTTAAGTCAACTTCACTTTGCTCATTACTTGCCGATCAAATGTTGAATTGGCTTGTAAATGGTGCTGCTTCCTTAACTGGTCACTCTGATGATATGGCTGGCCGTGGTTCAGTAGCTGCTAATGCAAGCATGGGAACTGCAGTAGGAACTGCTCTTGCTAATCGTGCTGGTCCATCTGCAAACTTCAAAGAACCTGGCAATGCTGGTGCTATGAGTAAGTTTTCTACATCTAGTAAATTTGCAGGCTCAGAATTAAAAGAAGGTAAGACTGAAAAATCAGACTTGGCAAAAGTGTTAGCTGACAAAGTAGGGAAAAACCCAACTGCTAATCAGTCTGCACTTACTGAAAGAATGAACAATATGAAGTCATTCTTGGGTGAAGGCTCTCAAGCTAAGTTTGAAAAAGAAATGGTGAAATCCATCAACAAGAATGAAAACTTCTCTGACACACAACACATGGATGAAGCTTTCAAAGTTGCATTGAATAATGAGTATGGTGCAGGTGCAGGAGCAATGATTAAGTCTGCGGGTGGTGGCAACTTCAATTCTGAAGGTGCTCAACAAATGGCCGGTTTATACCAAAAAGCAAAAGCTGACTATCAAGCTGCTAATCCATATGCAAGAGAAAGTGATTTCTTAGAGTCAATGAGTTCTGTTACTGCTCAGGCAAAAAATCAATTTATGGGAAGTGGTGAATCCACATTACATAAAGAAGATGGAAAAGGTCTTGACCACTTCATGAATGAATCATTGAAATCAAATATGAATCACTACATGAATCAAGATATTGATACATCACTTATTCAAAAGCCAGTTGAACAAGCTGTAAATAGTTCTCCTAGTGGTGAAGCTCCAAGGGTGGTTGATAATCCACTACCTGAAATAAAACCTGACGATGGCAACATTCAAGGTTGATATAAGAAAAGGACTCTTAATGAGTCCTTCTTATTTTGATTTATTTACAATTGATATCCTTGCTCTCTTGACATCTGTCCGATAGTACGCAAGAATAAAATCATAGAAATCTTTTTAAGGAGAATTGAAATGAAGTTTGCTACACATGAAGAATTTTTGAGATATAACAATCGTGATGATGTGAAAAGAAAATACAAACGTCGTCAAATGATGTTTGTTATCTTTCTTTTGTTGTTCCCTTGTACCCTTGGTGGTCCTTTGGGATTTTTTGGAATGTTGAATGAAGGAACTCCATTCTTCAGCAACATCAACTTGTACTTGGGTTCATTGGCTTTGTCTGCAATCGGGTTTTATGGAACCTATCGTTGTATGAAGGTCATCAAAAAAACAATCAGAGAGGATGAATCAGCAGCTTATTCACGATAAGACAATTCAATTCTCCTTATGAAGAAAGGACTCCTAGTGAGTCCTTTTTTTATGCCTTAAATCTTCACATTACATGAATAATCTTATTCAAATTGATGATCTAATAATCTGATTGCTTGAACTAATGTTTATGTAGTCATCAATACTCACTAGAAGAAAGGTCGGAGCCTTTCACTCACGTGGCCACCATGCCTGTGAGAAACCCTTTTGGTGCTTCGGTGGGTGGTTGTCCTGGTTGCACCTGGTTGAGCTCGTAGCAGGGCGGTAGTGACTCAGGCTGTAGCTGTGGCCTGTAAGGTAAGCGTGCGCGGCTTCGTCCGTGCTTCTTGGGATACCTGCAACAGTGGATATAACCACTAGGCAACAAAAAAGGAGCCTATGGCTCCCTTGTTAGTTCATCTACTCGTCTTCATCATCATCAAGAAGTCCTTCCTTGACCTGATAATCAATCTTGTCAATCACTTCCTTGATGGTATCAATCAGGCTTGAGACATCAGCATTGGAAATTTCAAGATCATCACCTCCAATGGTCTTTCCATTCCTATGAACTATGTCATGCCTTTGACTGATTGCCTTTTGTATTACTGACATAGATTCAGTTGGAAAATCTACATCAAGAACACTCTTATACAAAGATATTGTTTTACTTAAATTATGGAATAGTGTTTCATCAATCAATTGAGAAACTATCTTCTCAATGTCATCCATAATTTTGAACACATCAGAATAATTGCTTTTCTTGTCCTTGAGTTGTTGGTTTGACTCCACAAATCTTCTCAACAATGCAGGTCTACCCAACACATTCTTCTTGATTGTGTCAGAAAGATAAGACTCCATTGAAGTGATTACATTGGCAAAAAGAAGCCTTTTTAAAGTCTGATTCTCGGCATTAACAAGCAAGCCTTTAATGTTCTCTATGGCAGTTGAGAAATTGCCATAGATGTTTGTGTTTGGTTGCCTGTATTCAATCAGGTCATCAAAGTTGTTAGTCCATCCACCTAAGACCAACTCAGTTGCATCAATCTCACAAATTGCTTCAGGGTCAACAACTTCCGCAACGGCTCTGAAAAAGGCTTCAAATGATTCACAAGGAAAGGTCAGGTCAACAGGTGAGTCTTCAAAAGCAAAATTAGGCTTATTAACCATGAAATCAATGATAGGGTCTTCATGGCTAACAGGGTCTTTCCATTGATCGCCTTGGTGCTTCTTCTGAATAATCACCTTCAACCTTTGAAGCCAATCATTAAGATTGGCATCCTTTAAAAGCTCAGATTGTTTTGAATAATCTAGCCCAAGCTCCTTTGTGAAGTGGTTCAACTCTTCAATCATTTTGACCGAAGTTTTTTTGAATTCAAGCTGAACTCTATTCATATCATATCCTGCAAGCTCCAATCTTTTGATTAGAGTTTTTGCATTGATACGATATATGTAGCAAGTTTCCTCTTCATCATCATCTTCATTGATTGACCAAATAAGACGATTTCTTTCAGAAACTTTTCTTTTGAAAATATCCCTGTCTTTCTTCTTGAAGTACCAAGTATTTAGATGGTTCTTATCCCAAGCAACGGGATAACCATCAATAGTGAAGTGTGCAAAGCTTCCCATGTGGTTATCCTTTATCTATCAAGAAATGAGAGTTTCAAAGGCTTCTTCAAACTCAGGCAATCTTTCTGTGCTGTTGTAGAAGGGAAGACCCCAAACAACATATTTCTTGTTTGAAAATAATTGCTCAACTTCAAAATGCTCTTTGATGCTGACAAGGAATTTTTCTTTCCACTCATCAGCTTTCAGTAAATGTGTACCTTTTGGTTCAACAAATACTTGGTAGTGCATCGTGTCTGTCTTTTCCTTGCCAATCATGTAAAGGATAAAGTCAGGCTCAAATGGTCTTCCATCTTCAAAAGCATAGATTTTGAAGTGCTTTTCATTGCGGATTAGATAGGCTTCTGAATAGACCTTGGATAGTTCCTTGTATCTCTTATCAATGTATTGAATCAGAAGTTTTTCTTCAGAAGTACCAAAGCAGTCATCAAAAGCAAACCATGCTCTTGTTGTCAAATCCAAGTGATAGGCCGTTTCAGTGGCATCATTCATTGATTTACCAAACTCTTTGTCTTCACCGTCATCAAGCATGAAATTCAAGCTCTTATCCGTGAATACCTCGCGGATCATCCTTGGTGAGAAGTTCTTGCTTCCCTTGTATTCAATCTTGTCAGAAGCAATCACACCACTGATTGAGTTGAGTACCTGGATGCTGGCATCAAGCATTTCTTCGGGTTTGAGACTATTCACCTGGTCTGCCAATCCTGTGACTTCTACCTTGACCCTTCCAAGGTAGCTATCTGAAGTGATGAACTCTTGGATGGATTTCAGGTTTGGCAAATATTTTTTCAGTGAAGAGAATTCATAGAACTCAATCCTCTGAATAGCCTTCCTGACAATGGCTGTACCAAAGTCCTTCAAGTGGTAATCTTTAACCTCCTTGTTGGCTCCCTTGTCATTACCTTGGGCATCAAAGGCAACAACACTCTTTGTATAACCAGTCCTCAAAGAAACACGATGGGTTTGGTTGATGATGCTGCTTTCAAGACCCTTGATTTCTTCTCTTGTGTACTTGAGTCGGTCATTCAAGAACAGGTGGCCGGCTTTGTATAGGGCGGTTTCCTTGAAGGTGTTCTTCAAGTGGATCTTCCGTTCCTTGGTTTCCTTTGCCTTCATACCGATTTCTTGAAGTGCGGTATTTAGCTCTTGGATGTACTTAGGGTTGTAGGCACTGTGATAGTAAAGCTCTTCACAGATACGCATTTCATTCTCTAAGTCTGAGTCAAACTTACGGCCAAATAGTGGTTGGTCGTTAGCAGTTTGGAAAGGACAATAGCGGGCTCCACGTCCAATCAACTGTGCTTCACTCATCGTTGTCTTGCCGATCTTTCCACCCTTGCTATCGCGGGTATCGTATAGACGCACGATGTCAAAAAGGTTGAGAACATCCCAACCTTCATTCAGTTTATCCACTGCAAAAACTGCTCTGAACTCATTGCTTTCCAATGAATTCACTGCAAGCTGTTTAGCTTCTGAATCTTCCTTGCTATTGACTGAAATAAGCTTTTCTTCAGAGAAGTCTTCCCTTAGTTCAATAATCAAGTTTTCAAGTGAAATGTTGTTGCTTTCAAGATAATTGAAAACAGTGAGAATGGTTTCATCACTGCTTCTGTTCTTGATAGCTTCAAGTGTTTCAGGTTTCAGTGTTTTAATGCATGTCTTGAACTCTTCAAGAAAAGCTTGACTGTCCTTGATTGTTTTTGACTTCAAAAGAATAACAGGCTTGATATGAAGCTTGTTTTTCTCAAAAATCTTTCTTCGGTATTGACTCAAAAGCACTGCTTGAAGTGCTCGGTCAATAGGTGAAAGGTCTGCTTGCAAAACCTTCACTTCTTTGGAGTAACCATCTTTTCTGAACTCTTTCAGTGGATAGTCAAACAAAAGCTTAGGCTTATATTTTGCATTCAGATTTTCATCACTGAAATCAACAGTTGCAGTGAATTCAAGTAACACATTGGAAGTATTGGCGCGGAAAATTCTTTCAACAGTACCTTCCCAAGAAACGATTTCAAAAAGCTCTTCTTGGTCTACTTCTTTACCTTTTTTGGTATCAGCATTGATGTGATGGGCTTCATCAGAAATCAAAACAATCTTTTGATCTTCAAAGTCATCATAGGTCAAGCTGTTTTCTCTTGGTATGTTCAAAGACATGTGCAAGCCTTGAATGGTAGAGAAAACAATATTGATGTCATCAGGATTGACACTTTGGAAGTTGTCAACCTCACGAATAGCAACCCGTTTTTCACCAAAACTAATGGTGTCAGCAAACAGATATTTCTTTGAAACTGAATTCAGGAAGTTGTCTCTGGTCTTCTCAATGATGTTGCTGTTATTCACAAAGAACAGGAAGTTCCTATACCCCTTTTCATAGAGGTAGGAAATCAAGCCTGCCATCATCAAGGTCTTACCACTGCCTGTTGCCATATGAAAGAGTAGTTGATGGTTCTGCCTTGGCTTACCATCAAATGCTTCTTGCCAATAGTTCAGGAAGAACTTGAAAGCTCGTTCCTGGTATGGTCGCATAGGGAAGGAAGGGTTCAAGTTGCCAACAATGGAATCAGGCAGCTTGGTTGCTTCAATCGTTCTCTTACCAAGTTCCTCTATGAGAACTTGGAATAATGTTTTAGTGTCAGCCATTCCACTTCCTTAACCAAAGAATTTTTTGTTCAATGCTTTATCTGCATCAGAAATGGAATATGTTTCATCATCAATTTCTGACAAGGGAACATAGAGCATGTTCTTATCAAGAGTCTCAATGAGAAACTTTCTTTGGTCTTCAATACTCAACTCAGTGAATTCAGTTTTTGATTCATCAAATGCTTTTGGATTAACACGGTAGGACAAGAAAGCTTTGTCCTGCATAGTGCTCCAGATAGCAAGAAGCTCATCAGAAGATTTGGCAGACTGGATAGCTTCAATAAAGACCTGGTTAGCTTGTGCAAGTTCGCAATAGATAAACTCACTACCACCAGTCCAACCTACATCTTTAGAAATGCCACCCTTTTCACCATTCACCACCTCAACAAGCCTTGGAAGGGTGAAGGTTTGAATGTAGTCCATTTGCTCAATAGCAATGAATTGTCTCTTCATCTTCATTGCTACAGCAGCAGTCGTTCCACTGCCACTAAAGAAGTCCATTACTAAATCACCTTCGTGAGTAGAAATATCAACGATTTTTTTGATAACTCTTTCAGGCTTCGGTGTTTTAAATAGATCGCTTGTTGGAAGACCTTTAAATATCTTCTTTTGCTCATTCTTAGCTTGTCGGGTGTGTCCTGTCTCATCCAAGTCAAACCAAGCATTTTCTTCTTCAATGCTCCATAAGGTAGATGGCGGCAGGGCCTTTTGTTCCCACAAGTAGGTGATTCTCTTGATACCCGTTTGCTTCTCATTGAAGAAGATTTCACCTGTTGCCATTTTTTCAGCAAGGGTTTCTTTATCCCATCTCCAACCATTAGGCGGGTGTTTGATGATGTTCCCGTTTGGAGTAGGGATGTCATACATCAGGTTTGGTCGGGGGTTTGGTGAGTTGACGGGGTTCCCATCAAACCAAGGACCTCTAGGGTCTTCATCTGGATTGCTGAAGTGACTTGCGTTCTCTTCACCACGTTCAAGCTTGATGCTTTCCCACTTCTCATTATTGGAATAAACAAGAATGTAGTTGTGGTCAGCAGAGAATTTTTTAGCATCATTATTGCTATTGTCACTGTGTTTCCAAACCACAGTGGCAATGAATGATTCTCTACCCATCACTTCATCACAGAGAACTTTCAAGTAGGCATGTTCATCATCATCACAAAAGATGAAGATGGTTCCATTTCTGTGAAGCAATGTTTTTGCTACTTCCAATCTATTCTTCATGAACGTGAGCCATGTTGAATGATTGAAGCTATCGTTATAGTTGAAGTCATCGCCACCCTTGTTATATGGTGGGTCAATACAAATCAACTTTACCTTTCCACGAAAAGGCTTCAAAGAGTGCAATGCAAGTAGATTGTTGCCTTTGATTAGGAAATTATTATTTACACTCAACTCTTCAGGATATGATTCACCGTCTTTGCTAATTTTTTTTAAATTAACAAAAACCTTTGGAGACAGAAGCCTGTCAATCTGGTCAGGTGCAAGGGTTTCATTCCAAAAGACTTCTTTTCTCTTAGAATCATCTTTATCTTGACCTCCTTCAAGAATGCAATCCTTGTAAGGCCAAGCAAGAACAACTTCATTGCTTTCAGAAAGAAGTTCATCATTAACTGTGAAGCCAATCTTGTTTTTGAAAGCAGTAAAACTATCAGGCAAGAATTTCTTATTGCTTACAAATTTCTGAAATTTAATCTTATCAAATACAGTTATACCTTCAACCTCAACGAAAAAATGCTTTCTCAAAGATTGATTTTTCAGTAGGTGAGAAATAAGAACAGGGTCAAGATTCAAGGCAAGTTCAACTACCTTGTTTTTCATTAACTTACCCTCAGAAACCAAACGGTCATCAATAGAAAGTAAATCAATGAGTTCTTGGAATAGGTTTTGCATGGAATCCTCTTAGCCTTATTTCGCGTTTTGCGATTCAATTAGTGCATCAAAGCACATAAGGAAGAAAACAATCAATCTTCTTCCTTATTGGCTCTGTCAACGAGAAAAGCCCCTTACGGGGCATTTTCTCTTAGTTGGCATGTTGATTAAGCCAAAGCTTCTTCAACTGCAACTTTCTTGGCATCTTCCAAAGCCTTCTTCTTGGCTTCAATTTCCTTGTCAGTCGGTTCCTTGACTTGAAGTTTAGCCTTGATGACTTCTTCCTTCACTTTCAGAACCTTTGCAAGTTCGCGGATAGAGTGGAAGATAACACCAGTGCCACGGCCTTTAGGTTCCCAATCAGCAATGATTTGAGCCTTCACATTTGCATCAATGCCGTTGATAACCTTGTCAAGATTCTTGGCTTCGCGGAAGTCAGACATGAATTCAGCCTTCCAACCTTGACCACGTGGCAGGTCGCCCACGGTCACAGTGAAAGTTTCATCCTTCACTTCAATCTTTTTGCCGTTGGCATCCTTACCATCAAAGTAACCCTTGGGATTGAAATCCTTCAGCTTGTAAGTGCCGAGAGTGAAAACAATCTTGTCCTTGGCTGCGGTGGTTGCAACTTCGGTACCTGCACAAAGAGCCTTCAGGTCAGCAGTGGTGAAACCCAAGGTTTTCATGTTTGCCACCATGCCAATGAATTCTTGTTTGCGGGGTTCCTTTTCCTTTTCTTGGCGGTGTGCCTGAATCTTGGTTTGGAAACCCTTCAATTGCTTTGCTTCTTCAGTGGTCAGCATTTGACCAAAAAGCTGTTTCTGAATCAGACCATTGAAAGTGATATAGGAATCACCAAGGGCTTCTTGATTCATTTGTTGAATGGCTTGCATTTGTTCGGCGGTAGGTTGAGCAAACATTTAAAAATCTCCACAAAAATAAAAAAGTTGGTTGCTTGACACTCAACACAACTAACTCTGTTTCGTGTGTTGATGTATGTACTTTAATCGTACCCATCTTGTGCGTCAACAACTTTTGAAGAAAAAAACAATCTTTTTTTTGGTTCTTTTTTGTAGTTCTTTTTGTTTCGCATGATGAAATGAAGATTGTTTCAAAGGTGTAGTCTTCATCACTTTTAATCATAAAGAAGAACAAAGTTTTCTCATCTTGTTCATTACAAACAATGATAGTAGGTAAGAAGATAGGTCTTGTGGTGATTCCTTGCCTTCTTGGTGCTTGACCTGGTAGCAGGTAGGAAAAAACAACCTCACAGAAAGCCCTACAACGAGAGAACGGGAGCCGGTTAGACCTCTGCCATGTCCAAGGGTGCTTTTCTCACTGTGGAGCCTTCTAGGTGCCTTCCTGAGCATATGCACAATTTTTGAGCAAAGAGACAACCCGCAAAACACCAACAGTTGACGGTTCTACTAGGTCTTTCCATCAATCCATCCATCCTAGAGACAGACAGAAAAAAAGCCACTCTTCATGAGTGGCTTAGTTGTTCATCTTGTTTCTGAACTCTTGAATTCTTTTTCTGTATTCAGAAAGCTTCTTCATATCTTCCTCAGATAGTGGTGAAGTCCCAACACTTTGCAAGTTGTAGAACTCCACTTGTTCAGCTTCGGTCAAAACCTTCTGAATAGCTTCAATGATTGATATTTGCTTCATCAAAAATAGAGAGAATTTCTTTAGTTGCTTCTTCTGTGAAATTAAATTGTTCGTGAATTGAATTTTTGAATTCAATCAGAATATTATTCTTCCACTTATTGAACCTCTCAAGGCTCATTTTCCTTGTGGATGGAATAAGCCTTTTAATGGTGGTCAAATCCTGATTATATTGCTTGACGATAGAAGCATCACCATTGAGTGAGATAAACAGGAATGCTTGCCTGAAGATAGCATTGAAGATTTTCTTCTCTACATCATCAACCAATTCACCATACAAGCCAAGAACACCCTTGACCCTGATTTCTGAAAGTTCAAAGCCTTCTTCACCCTGAACATAAAAATCATAGACTTGTTCAAAAGGTGCGGTGTCTTCAATGATTTCTTTTGTGAGTAGTTCTTTGTTCCTGCTGAAGAAGTTGAAATATTTCTCATACTCTTCATCATCACTGAACCATTCAGGTGTATCAAGAATGAACTTGATGACATCCTTATCACCAACAAAGCCTTTAACTACATCATCAAAGCCTTCAAAGATAAGGTCATGATGCATGGCAATCAGATAGTTTCTAGGAGACAAACCATCTTGGTCAGTGTTGGTTTTTACATTCAGAAGATATTTGAAAAAATCAATCTTCTCTTCTGATTGAAGGCTGTCCATCACTGCCCTGAAAAAATCATCTTTCAGACTGTATTCAGCACTCTTCAATTCATCACCAGAAAGCTTTCTTTCTGTGGTGTCTTTCTTCAATGCTCGTTGATGTGTATCAGTCCAATAAGCAACAACAGGACTATTTGACTTGAAACCTTCCTTAAACATCTTTGCTGCTGCATTGATGTTATTTTCAGATAGAAGCTTGAATTCCATTTTCAAATCCTTTTAAAATCGTTTTTCTCTTTTTTGATTGCTGCCGTTCATGTTGAACTTCTCACCAAACTTTTCAAATAAACTTCTCTTTGATAAGTAGTTTTTGATGAAGTCATTTGAGCAATCAATGGCTTTCATTCCATTGCTATCTTCAATATCAAAATCAAGACCTTTATCCAACATGAATGAAAGATGTTCTTGAATGTGTGATGATGGATATTTTGCAATCAAGTGGGCTAGTGTTCCTTGTTGTTCTTGTCCATTGATGAAATATGTTTGCTTTTGGTTCAAGTCTTGAAAACTCTCCAACTGGTCAAGCTTGCCACTCATATAGAGAGTAGAAATTTCATCTTTGGTTATGAACAACTCAAAGCCTGTGATGTTTGTTTCATCATTGGTTCCAAACAGTTCAATACTTTCAAAGAGAGAGTAGGGCTGTTGGTCGTGATAAACAATTGGGTCAATAAAGCAGTCATCAAAGGCAGAAACAAAACTTAGCTTGTCTGCTTGGGTTGTTGATTGAACCGTTCTTGAATTCATCCAAGTTCTAACATCACCAACACGATAAGCAATGTGTTTTGGCTTCTTCACAAACTTAGGGCCTAGTCCGTCAAGTCGCCACTTCTTCAATCTTTCAACAGGTTCACCAATCCATTCAGACAATGTTTCAGTGTCTATGTACTTATCGTTGTCCCAAGTGCTGTATGCACCTGGTTGATTAGTGATTGTTTGTGGAGCTTGAAGTGAACCAAGAATAAGAACAATGTGTTCTGCTGTGATTGGTGTATCAGGTGGAAGACTCTTTAACTTGAATAGCAACTCTGTTGGTGTCATGCTTCAACCTCCTGTTTTTCTTCTTGTGCTTTGTTTACCGTAGAAATGAAGAAATCTTCAACACTCTGCATAGCTGCAAGAATTTCAGGTTCATTTCTTACAAAGTAGTGAGCATTGACATCATTGATTGTGTGCTTCAAGCAGTAATCAATCATTCGTTCATCTATTTTAAGCTTTCGCGCTGCCGTTGCCCATGTTCTTCTTAAATCATGGTGGGAAATCTTCTTTCCAGACCTTGCACCAATTACTTTGAAATGATGTTGACAATCTTGTGGCACATGTCCTGTTTTGCTATCTTCATAGTCAAAAACATGAACGGTATCCTTGTTCAATTCTTTCCGACGTTTGATGATTTCATAAACTTTGGTTGTCATTGGGAAGATGTATTCTTCACCATTTTTGGTGTCAATATAGTTGACTCTCTTTAGTTCTAAATCTACATCTTTCCATTTCAAAGGTGCAGCATCAATGCTTCGTCCAACTTGAAGCAATGAAAACATGATGTAGTCAGAAACTAGATGTTTGCAAAAGTCGTAGTCTTCAACTGCTTTCCACCACTTACCAAATTCAGCTTTATTGAAGTCAACAAAACGAGAACGAACCTTTGTTTTTTTCCACTTCTTTCTAGTGGACAAAATATCAAATGGATTTCTCAGGTCTTCTTTAACATCAAGTTCATTTCTTGCAATAATGAAATTGAAGGCTGAACTTGCAAACTTGAAAGACATTTGATGTGTTCTTGAAACTGGTTGCAAGACTTCAAAGTTTCTAGTAGGTCTTGCTTTCTCAAGAACTTCAAAACGGTCAAGAACTTCTTGCTTTGTAATGTTTCGGAAAGGGCGGTTATGCCAGGAAGTCAATTGAACTTCCATATCGTTTGACCAAGTTCCATCTTCATTTTTCTTGAGGGTCATGACGGTTTTTTCATCAAAATAATCCATCGTAGTCTCAAGATTGTGAAGGGTGCTTTCTGAACCGCCTTTGTAGCCAATGATGTGTTCAGCCTTGTAGGTGTCCATCATCCACTTAAATGTTTCTTCAGAATTCTTCTTGGCTGTCTCTTGTTCTTGTTGTTGTTGCTTCTTCTCTTCAACAGGATTGAAGCCATCAGCTAACTTTGCAAGCTCTTTGGCTGCAAGGTCAGAAGCATGTTTGATGGTGATGTCTCCATATTTACCCAAGGTGATACGAACAGGATTGCCCTGTTTGGGTCGTGTATAGACAATGAAGGTCTTGCTTGTGGCTCCTACTCTCAAAGACAAGTTGGTCTTGTTCGTGTCGTAGTAGGTCACTTGTTTGCCACTCTCGGCAAACGGGATTGCATCAAGATTGCTCTTGTTGAAAGGGATGCGGGTGTTGGGCTTGTCTGCCATAATTGAGCCTGCCTTGTGTCTAGGGTTCTAGGGATGGTCGTGTGAGAACCTCCATTCTAACGAATCCTAGGCTACTAGGCTACAGATTAGGCTACAAACTGGCGGAACTTAGCGGACCTCAACGGAACCTATCGGAACCTGTGTTTCTAGGAAAATCAACAACTTAGCTCATAAGTGCTTGATTTTGCTAGGCTCCAAAAGGCTACAATAGAGGACTCATAATCCGTTGGTGCCGTGTTCGACTCACGGGAGGCCCACCATGTGCCATAAGGGTTTGCGGTTAGCTCCGCAAACCCTTTTTTGTTGTCCTGCGTATCGTGTTGTGGGCAAGGCCTGGGCGCTTGGGGGGGGGCGGTCTGCCGAAACATTCCGCTTCCTTGATGCAGGCCAAACCGTGGCGTTGCCGGCTGCCTAACCTGAGTCCACAGGTCTTGCCCGTGGCCCTCGCCAGGGTGCAGCCGCCGACTTTCAGGAGCGCGCCGTGACTCATCCCATCGTTTCAGCCGAAGCCCCCGTCGAATTCATCAACCTGCCGGCGCCGCAGACCGAGGGCGGCATGCCGCTGCTGACGGCGCTTCATCAGCGCCGGTCTACCCGAAGCTTTGCCCCGCGCCCGCTGGAGGAAGGGGTCCTGTCCACGCTGTTGTGGGCAGCGTTTGGCATCAACCGGCCGGATGCCGGTTTGCGCACGGCGCCTTCCACGCGCAACTGGCAAGAGATCGAATTGTATGTGGCGCTGTCGGACGGCCTGTACGTGCTTGAGCCGGGGTCATGGCGCTTGCGGCTGGTGACGGGTGAAGACCTGCGTGCGGCGACGGGCCTGCAGGACTACGTGCCCACGGCGCCGGTCGACCTGATCTATGTCAGCAGGCTGTCACGGCTCGACGAGACGGAGAAGCCGCTGCGCCAGTTCTATACCGCGCTCGATACCGGCTATATCAGCCAGAACGTCTATCTGTTCTGCGCGGCCTCGGGGCTTGCCACGGTCGCGCGTGGCCTGGTGGACCGGCGCGCGCTGGCCGCTGCGATGCGGCTCGATGCTGACCAGCGTGTCGTGCTGTGCCAGAGCGTCGGTTTTCCTGCTTGAACATCTCGACCTCGGCACAAGCGGCCGCAGTGTGCCACGCCGGCCGCCCTTTGACGCCAGACGCTGATATGCATCAAGGACTTCCCTCCAGACGGATATAGGGTGGAACGGTGTCACCCCGCGGTGAGCGCGTGCCTGACATGATATTTGACGACCGTTATCGATTGGGGGGATGTGATGCAGCGTATCGGCCTGGCATCGGAGGATTGGACCTGCAGCGCCGCGACGCGCGCACTTATGCTGGCTTGCTGCGCGTCTGCCCTGGTTGGCGGCCTGCTGCTGCAGGCCGCCGTTGCCATTACGCTGCCTGCCAACGCACCGGCGTTAAAACAGGCCAATGGCATCGGATATCTCTCGGGCGGAATTGGTCGCGACGAGGCCGGCACCATGCGGGGTATTGCGTCGCAGTTCAAGGTGCGGATGCACTTTGTGGACAGTACAGACGGCAGCGCGCTGTCGGATGTCTCCGTAACGGTGTTCGATGCACGGCGGAACATCGTGCTCCAGGTCGTCAGCGAGGGGCCGTATCTCTATCTGGACCCACCGCCGGGCGCTTATCGCGTTCTGGTCCGCTCCGGTAACGTGGTTTCCTGCCATCACTTTGACGTGACGTCGCGCGGCCGTGCCACCGATCTGGTTCTGCGTCTCCCGGCACCCGCTCCCGCCGCACCGGTCTGATGCCGTGCGGAGGCACGCGCTGACGGTGTTGCGCTGCGCAACCCACCACCGTACCGCGATGACTGCGTCAGTTGACACGGGTCAACCGGGCCCATGCGCCGGCGCCTACGATGGTATGGGCATCGAGATTCGCGACGCGCCACGGGTCGCGTGCAAGCGACCCGTGGCGCGGCAAGTGTTCGGCTGTCACCGTGAGCCGTATCTTTGCGAGGAGTGGGAATGACTACACACGACGCCGCACCGCGGGCCACCGCTAGCGAGATACGCGAGATTGTCGGCCCTGTTGAGGACCGAGTGGTCGAAATGATCCTGGACGAAGCGCCTACCTACGCGGAAGTTCTGGAAGCATTTACATGGCTTCGCTCCGAGCAGCGATTGCGGCATCGTCCCAACTTCGAACCGGAGGGAAAGACGGCTCGCATTCTGGAGATTCTGGACGCCGAGGAGCGGGATTCGGAAGAGTGATTCGGGACCGGTGCGATCGTCGCGCCTGGTGGCGGGATCACAAAAAGGGAGGGAAAGATGAACGATATCCGTACGGACCTGGCAGTACACAGGGACACATTGATTCGCGATGCCAATGCATTGCTCACCGACGTGCAGGTGTTGCTGAAGGACGTCGCGGACGGCGCAGGTGCCGAGGCCGGCCATGCGCGCACCGAACTCGGAAAACGCATGCGAGTCCTGCAAGCGCGCCTTGACGCACTGCGCGCGAGCGGCCGCGATCGCGTCGGGCAGCTCGCCGACGCGACGGACATGTACGTGCGCGAACATCCGTGGCAATCCCTTGGGACTGTGGCGGTGATTGGTGCGGTCACCGGTGCCATCGTGGCACTTGCCCTGGGCCGCAGGTAGCCCTTCGGCGCGCAGGGCCGATGCCGAGGGTGCCTTGCGCGTTGATGGAGGGGACGGGCGATGCGCGGGCAGCCGGTCGCACAGCGGTTGGTTCTTTCCTTGCCAGGCAACGAACGGCAGGCCGCTGCGCTGTGCAGAGCCATGCCTGCCACGCTCGGGCACGCTGTCGTGCGGCAGTTTCCCGATGGGGAATCCACCGTCAGGTTGCAGGCGGATGTGGCAGGCCGGGATGTCATCCTTCTCTGCACACTGGATCATCCCGATGCCAAGGTCCTGCCGCTGTTGTGGCTCGCGGCCGCGGTGCGTGAGAACGGTGCTGCGCGCATCGGACTGTTGGCGCCGTACCTGCCCTACATGCGGCAGGATGCCGTCTTTCGCGCTGGCGAGATCGTCTCCGCCCGGCACTTCGCCGCGTTGTTGTCCGGCCCCTTTGACTGGCTGGCAACAGTCGATCCACACCTGCACCGTATCGGCTCTCTGTCGGAGATATTTTCCATTCCGGCGGTTGCGATCCATGCCGCGCCGGCCATTGCCGAGTGGATCTGCGACGAAGTCGATGCACCACTGATTGTCGGCCCGGACGAAGAGAGCCGCCAGTGGGTGCAAGACATTGCGGCACGGTGCCACGCACCAATGGTGGTGCTGCGGAAGGCGCGGCTCGGCGACACGGCCGTCCAGATTGCGGCGCCTGACCTGCCTGATGCGAGCCATCGCACCCCGGTGCTTGTCGACGATATCGTCTCTACCGGTCATACCATGCTGGAAGCCGCCAGGCGGCTGCGTGAACACGGCTACCGTGCTCCCGTATGTGTCGGCGTCCATGCGCTGTTTGCCGGCTCTGCCTACGCGGACCTATGCGCCATCTCTGCCGACGTGGTGAGTTGCGATACCGTCGAGCACCCGTCCAATCGCATCCCGCTCGCAGAACAGCTGGCGGCGGGTGTGCCCGCACCGCTTCCCTGACCACCGTTACGCTACGGGTGCGCCCGCCTGCCAAAGGCGTGACAGTGTAGGCAGGCCCGCGCGACAACCAGCACAACAACGCAACAACGCAACAACGCAACAACGCAACAGCGGAAGAACGATACGTCTGAATGAGGCTTGCCTGATTTCGACAAAGGTGGGCAACGACGAACATGCGCGTCCGGTGATTCGAGATTTCATCATGGATGCTCAGAGCGCGTTGCGCAAAATTTTCACAACCATCGTATTGACCGCGTCATTGCAGGGATGCGGCGGCGGTAGCGATGATACGGGCCGACAGTCGTCCGCGGCGGCCGACAGTACGCGGGCGACATTGCCCACGGCTCCGATGCCGGTGCCGGCGAATGTGCCGCCACCCGTCACCTCTGCTACAACGACCCCGGCTCCGGTGGCCATGGCCATCGAATCAGTGGCCGCTTCTTCCGGTCCTCCCGGCGCGGTACTGTCGGCACACGGCCACGGCTTCACGCGGGGCACCCGGCTTCTCTGGGGCGATCAGGCATTGCCGGCGGTGTTTCAGTCGGCAATGCTCATGACGTTTACGCTGCCGCCCACACATTCCGGAATGGCCGTCAGCAAGACCCTGACGGCGATGCGCGAGGATGGGACGAGCAGCATGGCGCCATCTCTTGTGACTGTCGAAGGGGTGCCCGAGCCCACTGGTATGACGCCGACTGCGGCGCGTACTGGCCAGTTGATCCGCATCACCGGCACCGGTCTCAAGCTGGTCACCCGGGTCATGGTGACGGGCATCGGCGCGACCATCCAGAACATCGCGGAGGACGGTTCATGGCTCGATTTCATCGTGCCGGATGGTGCCGGCAGCGGCTCGGTGGCGCTCTATGATGCACGGGCCCGCGTTTATGCGGCGGGCGAGCTCAAGATCCAGGGCGCAGCGCTCGAACTCAGGATCGACGACATGGAAATCGCGCAGAGCCATCTGCATTCGATCAGTCAGTCGACCGTCAGTCCCTACCTCAGATTGGTCCCTCTGCGGCCACTGCTCGTGCGAGTGCGCCTTGCGCCCGAGCCCGGCGTCGGGCTGGTCCAGCCCGAGGTCCGGCTTCAGGTCACCAATGACAGACTCGGGACCAGATCGCTTGTCATGCAAGGCCCGGAAACGTTGGGGGCGACGCGCGTGGCAGCCAATGATCTCGCCGGAAGTTACGTCACCGAATTGCCAGGTGAATGGGTCCAGGCAGGCTTCCGCCTGCTGGTGGAGGCCAACGACCGCCGTTATCCCGCCAACGTAACCCGCCATAGCTACGTGCCCGCCGCCGGCATACTCGGTCAGCCTACCTACATTCGCTTGCACATCGTGCCGATCCAGGTGGACTCGGGGCAGACCGCGACCTTCGATGTGGAAGCGCTCAAGCGCAATGTACGCGGGCAGTTTCCATTGTCGGACGTGGATTTCGTGATGGAGCCCGTCCTGCGGCAACCTGGGATGTCGCTCGGAAACAGTCATGAATGGCTCAATGTCGTAACGGCTCTGCGCGCTGCCAGTGCGCCGGCCAATCACGATTTCTACCTCGGTGTGCTGCCATGCGGAGCTTGCACCGGGCTGGCCTATACGCCAGGGCGTACGGCGGTGGTGTCCGATCACTGGGTCATCAACGGTCGGGATCATGCGACCGACGGTGTCATGCTCCACGAGATCGGCCACAACTTCGGGCGGCTGCACACCTGGGACGATCCGTCGTTCCCGTACTGGAAAGACGGCGTGGCGGGGACGGGTGGCAAGGCGATGCTCGGCGGTGCTTGGGCAATCAACCTGCTGGATAGCCGCATGTTGCGGAACCCGGCGCTCGAATACGACGTCATGTCGTACGACTATCCGAAAGGCGTCTCCGACTATACCTATGCCGGCGCATATGGCTATGCGGAACAGAGTCTCCCGCTGGAAGCCAAAGGCCGGCGCGATGCCGAGGTGTTTGGAGGTGCGGCACTATCGCAGGCACTGTACCTGTCGGGAACGATCGACAGCACGGGCATGGTTGCCACGCTAGCGCCCGTGACGCGCATGCCCGTTGCGCCCGACACCGTTGCTCTGGCCCAGACCGTCGCACGTGCGGAGCTTGAGGTGGAAGTTGTCGACGATGGTGGCGTGCACCGGTATCCGCTGCACGCCCTCACCATCAGTCATGCCGACGACGTGTCCGCCCGCGCGTTCAACCTCACGATCCCCGCCCTCAGCAATATCCGCTCCATTCGCGTTATGCGAGCTGGCGTGCCGTTGCTCACGCGCGCCGCCGAACCTCGCGGCAGACCGCCGCTGCGTGCCGCAGGGGTACAGCAGGAAGTCGTGAAGCCGCAATGGGGAAGCTATCGACTCGGCGGCGGTGTGCTGACTATCAACTGGGACACGCTGCGCTGGCCATGGATCCACGTATGGCAGCGCGTCGATGGTCGTCTGTTGCCGCTTGTCCTGGCTCGCTCGGGCGGAGCCGTATCGGAGCGCGTCGATGATCGCGCCACCGACTTCGTCGTATCGCTCGGCGACGGGATCAACAGCGAACTCGTGCATCTGGATCGATTGAAGCATTTCTAGATCCTTGCCGCGTCACGAAGATGCTGCTGCCTTGCGGCCACTGGCCAAAGAAACAGGGTAGTCGGCAAATCAGGTTCGCCTGATGTTCTTTCGCTTGCCCCAAAGAGAAACTCCTCGCCGGAAATGTGGATGCATCGCGCCGTGAGCCAAGCTGCTTTGATGCAGTCAGCGCCCGGTGCATCCGCAGTCGTTATGCCTAAATCCTCAGGAAGAAGAATTCATGAATCACGTCTATAAGGTGGTTTGGAACGAGCGCAGCGGAACGTGGGTGGCTGTGTCCGAAATCAGTGAAAGCCGCGGCAAGCGATCGAGGGGAAAGAGCGACAGGCGCAGCGGCCTGGTCACGGCTGGTCGTGCGGCGCTGGCCATTGTTGCGACCACCGTTACGTTGGGCGTCAATGTGGCACATGCCGCTGATATCGGCTTCAACACCAACGTGTTCGGTGCGCTGGACAAGTGGTGGCCGATGGATTGTAGTTCCGGCTGTTCCGGCGGATCCAAGCCGACGCCAGGCAGTGGCGATGCGGTGATGTACGACAATGCGGCGACGCACGCCGATGTGACACTGCAACGCAAGGGCGGCGGCACGGTGGGGCTGCACAATGTGGCGCCTGCCAAGACCGATAACGATGCGGTCAACTTGAAGCAGTTAAAGGACGCGGGCCTGACTGTCAATGCGTCTACCGGCGCGGTCACGAACAGCGTTGTGACATACGACGACAATAGCAAGGGCAAGGTCACACTCAACAAGGGCGGGAAAGCCACGACCGTGGCGAACGTCGCCTCGGGCAAGGCCAACGACGAGGCCGTGAACGTCAAGCAGTTGAAGGACGCCGGCCTGAACATCGACCCGACCACGGGTGGTGTGACGAACAGCTTTGTCGCCTACGACGACAACACCAAGGGCAAGGTCACGCTCAACAAGGGCGGAAAAGCCACGACCGTTGCGAACGTCGCCTCGGGCAAGGCCAATGACGAGGCCGTGAACGTCAAGCAGTTGAAGGACGCTGGGCTGAACATCGACCCGACAACGGGCGGTGTGACGAACAGCTTCGTCGCTTACGACGACAGCACCAAGGGCAAGGTCACCTTGAACAAGGGCGGAAAAGCCACGACCGTGGCGAACGTCGCCTCGGGCAAGGCCAACGACGAGGCCGTGAACGTCAAGCAGTTGAAGGACGCCGGCCTGAACATCGACCCGACAACGGGCGGTGTCACGAACAGCTTCGTCGCCTACGACGACAGCACCAAGGGCAAGGTCACCTTGAACAAGGGCGGAAAAGCCACGACCGTTGCGAACGTCGCCTCGGGCAAGGCCAATGACGAGGCCGTGAACGTCAAGCAGTTGAAAGATGCTGGGCTGAACATCGACCCGACCACCGGCGGTGTCACGAATAGCTTTGTCGCCTACGACGACAGCACCAAGGGCAAGGTCACGCTCAACAAGGGCGGAAAGGCCACGACCGTGGCGAACGTCGCCTCGGGCAAGGCCAACGACGAGGCCGTGAACGTCAAGCAGTTGAAGGACGCCGGCCTGAACATCGACCCGACAACGGGCGGTGTCACGAACAGCTTCGTCGCCTACGACGACAGCACCAAGGGCAAGGTCACCTTGAACAAGGGCGGAAAGGCCACGACCGTGGCGAACGTCGCCTCGGGCAAGGCGAACGACGAGGCCGTGAACGTCAAGCAGTTGAAGGACGCCGGCCTGAACATCGACCCGACCACCGGCGGTGTGACGAACAGCTTCGTCGCTTACGACGACAACACCAAGGGCAAGGTCACGCTCAACAAGGGCGGGAAAGCCACGACCGTTGCGAACGTCGCCTCGGGCAAGGCCAATGACGAGGCCGTGAACGTCAAGCAGTTGAAGGACGCTGGGCTGAACATCGACCCGACGACGGGCGGTGTCACGAACAGCTTCGTCGCTTACGACGACAGCACCAAGGGCAAGGTCACGCTCAACAAGGGCGGAAAGGCCACGACCGTGGCGAACGTCGCCTCGGGCAAGGCCAACGACGAGGCCGTGAATGTCAAGCAGTTGAAAGATGCGGGTCTGAACATCGATCCGACCACTGGTGGCGTCACGAACAGCTTCGTCGCTTACGACGACAGCACCAAGGGCCAAGTCACCCTGAACAAGGGCGGAAATAAGCCCGTTACGTTGGCAAATGTTGCGGCCGCGAAGGCGGATGACCAGGCCGTCAATCTGAAGCAGTTCAAGGACGCTGGTCTGAACGTAGACCCCACCACCGGCACGGTGACGACGAGCGTGGTGGCGTATGACGATGCCAACAAAGACAAGGTCACGTTCAACAGGGGAGGGAATAAGCCGACCACGCTCGCCAACGTTGCCACCGCGAAGGCGGATGACCACGCGGTCAACCTGAAGCAGCTGAAGGACGCCGGCCTGAACGTGGATCCGACCACTGGCGCGGCAACCAACAGCTTCGTTGCTTATGACGACAGCACGAAATCCCGTGTGACGCTTAACAAAGGTGGCAACAAGCCGACCACGCTAGCAAATGTCGCGTCCGGCAGGGCGAGCGACGAAGCAGTGAACGTCAAGCAGTTGAAGGAGGCGGGTCTGAATATCGACCCGACAACCGGTGGCGTGACAAACAGCTTCGTGGCTTATGACGACAGTACCAAGTCCCGCGTCACTCTGAACAAGGGGGGAAGCCGGTCCACGACGATTGCCAATGTTGCATCTGGGAAGGCCGGAGACGAAGCAGTCAATGTCAAGCAATTGACGGATGCGGGCTTGAATATCGATCCGACCACGGGAGATGTGACGAACCGCGTTGTGGCATATGACGACCCGACGAAGGGACGGGTCACGCTTAACAAGGGGGGAAGCAAGCCGACCACTCTGGCAAATGTCGCGTCCGGCAGAACCAATGACGAAGCGGTGAACGTCAAGCAACTGAAGGATGCGGGTCTGAACATCGACCCGACGACAGGCGGCGTGACGAACAGCTTCGTCGCCTATGACGACAGTTCCAAGAGCAAAGTCACCCTGAACAAGGGTGGCAATGCCACTACCGTGGCGAACTTGGCGGCCGGCAAGGCCAGCGACGAAGCGGTCAACGTCAAGCAGCTGACAGATGCAGGGTTGGTCATTGACTCGACCACTGGCGCGGCAACGAATAGCTTCGTGGCTTACGATGACAGCACCAAAGGCAAAGTCACGCTGAACAAGGGCGGCAATGCCACGACCCTGTCAAACGTGGCGGCCGGCAAGGCAAGCGACGAAGCGGTGAACGTCAAGCAACTGACGGATGCGGGCCTCAACATCGACCCGGCGAGCGGTGCGGCAACGAATAGCTTCGTTGCCTATGACGACAGCACGAAGGGCAAGGTCACCCTCAACAAGGGAGGCAGCGCCACGACCCTGGCGAATGTCGCTTCGGCGAAGGCCGATGATCACGCGGTCAACCTGAAGCAACTGAAGGATGCCGGGCTGAACATCGATCCGACCACGGGTGGGGCGACTAACAGCTTCGTCGCCTACGACGACGGCACCAAGGGCAAGGTGACCCTGAACAAGGGTGGCAATGCCACGACCCTGTCGAACGTTGCTGCGGGCAAGGCAAGCGACGAAGCAGTGAACGTCAAGCAACTGACGGATGCAGGTCTGGTCATCGATTCGACGACCGGCGCGGCGACCAATAGCTTCGTGGCCTACGACGACAGCACCAAGGGCAAGGTCACGCTGAACAGAGGTGGCAATGCCACGACTCTGGCGAATGTCGCTTCAGCGAAGGCGGATGATCAGGCGGTCAACCTGAAGCAACTGAAGGACGCCGGGCTGAACATTGATCCAAGCACCGGCGCCGCAACCAACAGCTTCGTGGCTTACGACGACAGCACCAAGGGTAAGGTCAGCCTGAACAAGGGTGGTAGGGCCACGACGGTGTCGAACGTGGCGGCTGGTAAGGCAAGCGACGAAGCAGTGAACGTCAAGCAGCTGACGGACGCAGGCCTGGTCATTGATTCGACCACTGGCGCAGCGACGAACAGCTTCGTTGCGTATGACGACAGCACCAAGGGCAAGGTCACCCTCAACAAGGGCGGCAATGCCACAACCCTGTCGAACGTTGCCGCAGGCAAGGCAAGCGACGAAGCAGTGAACGTCAAGCAACTGACGGATGCAGGCCTGGTCATCGACTCAACAACCGGCGCGGCGACCAATAGCTTCGTCGCCTACGACGACAGCACCAAGGGCAAGGTCACGCTGAACAAGGGTGGAAATGCCACGACTCTGGCGAACGTGGCGGCTGCGAAGGCGGACGATCAGGCAGTCAACCTGAAGCAGTTCAAGGACGCAGGCCTGAACGTTGACCCGACCACGGGCACGGTGACGACCAGCGTGGTGACGTATGACGACGCCAAGAAGGACAAGGTTACCTTCAACAAGGGCGCCGACAAGTCGGTTACGCTGGCCAACGTTGCCGCTGCCAAGGCCGATGATCAGGCGGTGAACCTGAAACAGCTGAAGGACGCTGGGCTGGACGTTGATCCGACCACGGGTGGCGTAACGAATAGCTTCGTGGCCTATGACGACAGCACGAAGAGCAAGGTCACCCTCAACAAGGGCGGCAGCGCCACGACCTTGGCGAATGTCGCGTCGGCGAAGGCGGATGATCAGGCAGTCAACCTGAAGCAACTGAAGGATGCCGGGCTGAACATCGATCCGACCACGGGCGGGGCGACGAACAGCTTCGTTGCCTACGACGACAGCACCAAGGGCAAGGTCACGCTGAACAAGGGTGGCAATGCCACAACCCTGTCGAACATTGCCGCAGGCAAGGCAAGCGACGAAGCGGTGAACGTCAAGCAATTGACGGACGCGGGTCTGGTCATCGACTCGACGACCGGCGCGGCGACCAATAGCTTTGTTGCCTACGACGACAGCACCAAGGGCAAGGTCACGCTGAACAAGGGTGGCAATGCCACAACCCTGTCGAACGTTGCCGCAGGCAAGGCAAGCGACGAAGCGGTGAACGTCAAGCAACTGACGGACGCGGGCCTGGTCATCGACTCGACGACCGGCGCAGCGACGAACAGCTTCGTTGCGTATGACGACAGCACCAAGGGCAAGGTCACGCTGAACAAGGGCGGTAGCGCCACGACACTGGCGAATGTCGCGTCGGCGAAGGCGGATGATCAAGCGGTCAACCTGAAGCAACTGAAGGATGCCGGGCTGAACATCGATCCGACCACGGGCGGGGCGACGAACAGCTTCGTGGCCTACGACGACAGCACCAAGGGCAAGGTCACGCTGAACAAGGGTGGCAATGCCACAACCCTGTCGAACGTGGCGGCTGGTAAGGCAAGCGACGAAGCAGTGAACGTCAAGCAGCTCACGGATGCAGGTCTGGTCATTGATTCGACCACCGGCGCGGCGACGAACAGCTTCGTTGCCTACGACGACAGCACCAAGGGCAAGGTCACGCTGAACAAGGGTGGCAATGCCACAACCCTGTCGAACGTTGCCGCAGGCAAGGCAAGCGACGAAGCAGTGAACGTCAAGCAACTGACGGATGCGGGCCTGGTCATCGACTCTACGACCGGCGCGGCGACGAACAGCTTTGTCGCCTACGACGACAGCACCAAGGGCAAGGTCACCCTCAACAAGGGCGGCAATGCCACAACCCTGTCGAACGTTGCCGCAGGCAAGGCAAGCGACGAAGCAGTGAACGTCAAGCAACTGACGGATGCAGGCCTGGTCATCGACTCAACAACCGGCGCGGCGACCAATAGCTTCGTCGCCTACGACGACAGCACCAAGGGCAAGGTCACGCTGAACAAGGGGTGGAAATGCCACGACTCTGGCGAACGTGGCGGCTGCGAAGGCGGACGATCAGGCAGTCAACCTGAAGCAGTTCAAGGACGCAGGCCTGAACGTTGACCCGACCACGGGCACGGTGACGACCAGCGTGGTGACGTATGACGACGCCAAGAAGGACAAGGTTACCTTCAACAAGGGCGCCGACAAGTCGGTTACGCTGGCCAACGTTGCCGCTGCCAAGGCCGATGATCAGGCGGTGAACCTGAAACAGCTGAAGGACGCTGGGCTGGACGTTGATCCGACCACGGGTGGCGTAACGAATAGCTTCGTGGCCTATGACGACAGCACGAAGAGCAAGGTCACCCTCAACAAGGGCGGCAGCGCCACGACCTTGGCGAATGTCGCGTCGGCGAAGGCGGATGATCAGGCAGTCAACCTGAAGCAACTGAAGGATGCCGGGCTGAACATCGATCCGACCACGGGCGGGGCGACGAACAGCTTCGTTGCCTACGACGACAGCACCAAGGGCAAGGTCACGCTGAATAAGGGTGGCAATGCCACAACCCTGTCAAACCTGGCGGCCGGCAAGGCAAGCGACGAAGCGGTGAACGTCAAGCAACTGACGGATGCGGGCCTAGTCATCGACTCGACGACCGGCGCGGCGACCAATAGCTTCGTCGCCTACGACGACAGCACCAAGGGTAAGGTCACGCTGAATAAGGATGGCAAAGCCACGACCCTTGCGAACGTTGCTGCCGGCAAGGCAAGCGACGAAGCAGTGAACGTCAAGCAGCTGACGGACGCAGGCCTGGTCATCGACTCGACGACCGGCGCAGCGACGAACAGCTTCGTTGCGTATGACGACAGCACCAAGGGCAAGGTCACGCTGAACAAGGGTGGCAATGCCACAACCCTGTCGAACGTTGCCGCAGGCAAGGCAAGCGACGAAGCAGTGAACGTCAAGCAGCTCACGGATGCAGGTCTGGTCATTGATTCGACCACCGGCGCGGCGATGAACAGTTTTGTCGCCTACGACGACAGCACCAAGGGCAAGGTCACGCTGAACAAGGGTGGCAATGCCACAACCCTGTCGAACGTTGCCGCAGGCAAGGCAAGCGACGAAGCAGTGAACGTCAAGCAGCTGACGGACGCAGGCCTGGTCATCGACTCGACGACTGGCGCCGCAACCAACAGCTTCGTTGCCTACGACGACAGCACCAAGGGCAAGGTCACGCTGAATAAGGGCGGCAAAGCCACGACCCTTGCGAACGTTGCTGCCGGCAAGGCCAGCGATGAAGCGGTGAACGTCAAGCAGCTGACGGACGCAGGCCTGGTCATCGACTCGACGACCGGCGCCGCAACCAACAGCTTCGTCGCCTACGACGACAGCACCAAGGGCAAGGTCACGCTGAACAAGGGCGGCAAGGCCACGACTCTGGCGAACGTGGCGGCTGCGAAGGCGGACGATCAGGCAGTCAACCTGAAGCAGTTCAAGGACGCAGGCCTGAACGTTGACCCGACCACGGGCACGGTGACGACCAGCGTGGTGACGTATGACGACGCCAAGAAGGACAAGGTTACCTTCAACAAGGGCGCCGACAAGCCGGTTACGCTGGCCAACGTTGCCGCTGCCAAGGCCGATGATCAGGCGGTGAACCTGAAACAGCTGAAGGACGCTGGGCTGGACGTTGATCCGACCACGGGTGACGTAACGAATAGCTTCGTGGCCTATGACGACAGCACGAAGGGCAAGGTCACCCTCAACAAGGGCGGTAGCGCCACGACGCTGGCGAATGTCGCGTCGGCGAAGGCGGATGATCAAGCGGTCAACCTGAAGCAACTGAAGGATGCCGGGCTGAACATCGATCCGACCACGGGCGGGGCGACGAACAGCTTCGTGGCCTACGACGACAGCACCAAGGGCAAGGTCACGCTGAATAAGGGTGGCAATGCCACAACCCTGTCAAACCTGGCGGCCGGCAAGGCAAGCGACGAAGCGGTGAACGTCAAGCAACTGACGGATGCAGGTCTGGTCATTGATTCGACCACCGGCGCGGCGACGAACAGTTTTGTCGCCTACGACGACAGCACCAAGGGCAAGGTCACGCTGAATAAGGGCGGCAAAGCCACGACCCTTGCGAACGTTGCTGCCGGCAAGGCCAGCGATGAAGCGGTGAACGTCAAGCAACTGACGGACGCAGGCCTGGTCATCGACTCGACGACCGGCGCCGCAACCAACAGCTTCGTCGCCTACGACGACAGCACCAAGGGCAAGGTCACGCTGAACAAGGGTGGCAATGCCACAACCCTGTCGAACGTAGCGGCTGGTAAGGCAAGCGACGAAGCAGTGAACGTCAAGCAACTGACGGATGCGGGCTTGGTCATCGATTCTACGACCGGCGCGGCGACCAATAGCTTCGTTGCCTACGACGACAGCACCAAGGGTAAGGTCACGCTGAATAAGGATGGCAAAGCCACGACTCTGGCGAACGTGGCGGCCGGCAAGGCAAGCGACGAAGCGGTGAACGTCAAGCAACTGACGGATGCGGGCCTGGTCATCGATTCGACGACCGGCGCGGCGACGAACAGCTTCGTCGCCTATGACGACAGCACCAAGGGCAAGGTCACCCTCAATAAGGGAGGCAGCGCCACGACCCTGGCGAATGTCGCTTCGGCGAAGGCCGATGATCAGGCGGTCAACCTGAAGCAGCTGAAGGATGCCGGACTGAACGTGGATCCGACCACTGGCGCGGCGACAAACAGCTTCGTGGCCTACGACGACGGCACCAAGGGCAAGGTCACGCTGAACAAGGGTGGCAACGCCACGACGCTGTCGAATGTGGCCGCCGGCAAGGCCAGCGATGAAGCGGTGAACGTCAAGCAGCTCCAGGAGGCAGGTCTGATCATCGATCCGACCACTGGCGACGTGACTCACGGCTTTGTGGCGTACGACGATAGCACCAAGGAAAAAGTCACGTTCAACCGGGGCGGCAGTGCAACCGTGCTCGCCAATGTGGCATCGGCCAAGGCGGACGATCAGGCTGTGAACCTCAAGCAGCTCAAGGACGCCGGTTTGACCGTTGACCCAGCCACGGGCATCGCTACCAACAGCTTTGTGGCCTATGACGATAGCACCAAGGCCAGGGTGACCCTCAACAAGGGCGGCATGGCGACAACGCTGAGCAATGTGTCCATGGGCATGGCGGAGACGGATGCGGTCAACGTCAAGCAACTGAACCAAAGCGTCGAAACCGTCGCGGTAGCGCTGGGCGGCGGAGCCGGAACCGATGGCAAGGGGGGGATGACGCTCCCGAGCTACACGATCAATGATGCCGCAGGGAAGCCGCACGAATATCACACGGTAGGGTCCGCGCTGAGTGCATTGACGACCAGCATGCAGGCAATCGCGCCTCACCTGAAGTACATCAAGTTCGGTGTTTCCAACGCAGCCCAGGCGCAGGCTGCGGGTACTGACTCGCTGGCGATCGGTGGCAATGCATTTGCCACCGGCGAGCGGGCACTCGCGATGGGCAGGAATGCGCGTGCTTCAGGCGCCGATACGCTGGCGTTGGGCGTGGACTCATCCGCGTCGCAGATCAATACCGTGGCAATCGGCGCGAACGCCACGGTGACGAGCCGGGACTCGGTGGCAATCGGCCTCAATTCGGTGGCGAACCAGGCCAACACGTTCTCCGTTGGCAGTGCGGCAAACCTGCGGCGTGTCGTCAATGTGGCGGAGGCAACCGAGGGTACGGACGCCGTCAACCTGGCACAGGTCAACCAGCTTCTGGCCAAGAGCCGTGTCTCGTCAGAGCCGCGCCTGTTGCGCTCCAGCGTGTACGCTGCCACCAAATCGAGCTTGCCGCCCGATGAACTGATCGCGTCGGGTCCGACCAACAAGGGAGGGCAGCTCGAGGCGATCGGTGTCGACGCCATCGCCGTCGGCCTGAACAACCACGCGGACGGACTCGGGTCGGTGGCGATTGGCTCTAGCGTGATGAATGCGGCAGATAACGCCGTGGGCGTCGGCTCTAACGTCATGATCAATGGCGTGAACTCGGTCGCCATCGGCAGCAACGTGTCGACCGGCGCAGACAGCGCTGTCGCGATCGGTGTGCAAGCCGTGGCAGACGCCGATGGAGCGATCCTGATCGGGAACCGGTCAAAGGTGCGGCGGGACGCCATCGATTCCGTCGCGATCGGCAACGACATCACATCGGCCACAGGCAGGAACAACATCGTGCTGGGCGCCGGAAGCGATGGATCACAGGACAACGTTCTGTCGATCGGCGCAACCGGACAGGAACGTCGCATCGTCAACGTCGCGGCGGGCCAGGGCAATACCGATGCGGTCAATGTCAGCCAGCTTGCCGGTGTGGCCAATGCTCTGGGCGGAGGTGCCAAGGTCAATGCCGATGGTTCGATTGCAGCGCCGAAGTACACGGTCGGCGCCAACACCTACAGCGATGTGGGCAATGCCGTGGCGGCCCTTAACGCGAATAACGAAGGTTACGTGTCGTATGACGGCAGCGCCAAGGGGGCCGTCACCTTCAACAAGGGTGGCGATGGAACACTGCTGTCCAACGTTGCCGCGGGCGTCAGCGACCGGGATGCCGTCAACGTCAAGCAGATGAACGATGCCATCAAGGCAGCGGCCTCCGGAGCCGGTAATCCGCTCGGCGTGACCTACGATAGCGCGGACAAGTCCACGCTCACGCTGAGCGGTCAGGGCGGGACCCGCATCTCCAACGTTGCGGCCGGTGTGAATGATTCCGATGCCGTCAACGTGAAGCAGTTGAAGGATGTCGGTCTCATCACCGCGGCCGGCGAGACACTTGCCGTGACGTACGAGGACGCGTCCAGGACGGCCGTCAACTTCGGCGGCACGACGAGCGTCGCGCTCAACAACGTGGCAGATGGCCAGGTGGCTGCGGGCAGCAGACAGGCGGTCAACGGTGGACAGCTGTTCTCGCTGACGCAACGCGTCGACGGTATCGACAAGGAGATTGCCAGGTACATCAGTGGAGGCGGGAGCGGGGGCGGGTCCCCGTTCTTCGCCGCTGCCGGTGACGCGGCCGCGGACAAGGCAGTGGCTTCGGGCGAGCGCTCCACGGCTGCGGGTGCGGGGGCGTCTGCGACCGGTACCAAGGCGACAGCGACAGGCGCCGGTGCGGTGGCAAGCGCTAACGGTGCGACGGCCATCGGGGCGGGCGCCTCGGCCACGGCCGACAATGCCGTGGCTATCGGTGCAGGCGCCGTGGCGGATCGCGCCAATGCGGTGTCGTTCGGTAGCGTCGGCCAGGAACGCATGCTGACCAATGTGGCCAGCGTCGATCCCACCGATGCCGCCAATGCCACGAGCGCCATCAACGCGGCCACGATGAACAGCGCCATCACGCAAAGTGCGGCGCAGACGCTGCAATCGGCGAACCAGTACACGGATCGTGCCATCAGCCAGATGGCGGACCGCGTCAACGATGTGGATCGCAGTGCCGTCCGTGGTATCGCGGCCGCATCCGCGCTCAACAACGTTACGCCTTATCTGCCGGGCCGTACGTCGATGAATGCCGGCATTGCGGTCTACCGGGGCGCACCCGCCATCGGTGTGACGGTGTCCCGCTGGAATCAGAAGGGCAACATCAACCTGAATGGTGGTGTTTCTTCCGCGGGTGGCAACAGCACCATCGTTCGCGTGGGTGCGGGCTTCGTGTTCTGATCGCGCGCCGATCGTTCTTGTAGTAACCGGGAGGGCGCGAGCCTTCCCGGAGTTCCATTGACAGCAAGGTTTCATTCATGAAAAGACCAGTCATGGCGCTGACACTCGGCGCATGCCTGCTGGCGGGTTGTGCCAATACGGGCACGAGAGATGCGCTCGACATACAGGATCCCACCGTATTGCAGGATGGCCTGGAGATCGAACAGAGTGTCGCGGCCGGTGCCGTCACCGCGGAGTGGATAGCCACATACTCTGGCGCTGATGATCGTGGCCGGGCGCTCGATGCGTTGGCGCAGCGCGTCGGCAAGCTGCCGACGGACGAGGGCAGCGTGTACCTCGCCGCCAAGGCGCGTTGCTGGACCACCGCCGCGCGTGAAGAGCAAGCCGCGCGCAACCAATGGGGTTTTGTCGAGGAGGCGATGGGAGAGGCCGGACGTCTGGCCGGCATGGCCGAGCGAGGCGCTTCGTCGTCGGCGCGGAATCTGCCCCTGCGCACGGCCCCGGTTTTGCGGCCCGACCTGTGGCAAAGCCTGACCCAGGCCCAGGCCGATCCGCGGGCCGGCAGGTGCCCCGCGGCGCAGTCGCAAATCGCTTGCGCGGAGGTTGCACTGGCCCACGCCGGTCACGACGCATGGACGCGCGATTTCGATAGTGCCAGCCTGCGGGCCGGCAGAGTGGCTGACGCGCTGGCCGACATCACCGCGAGCCTGGAGGCGTGTACGCCCACCGTCGCGCCGCAGGTGACGGAGACCGCGGCGGCAAACATCTCGCTCGATACCGATGCACTGTTCCGCTTTGCGGAGGGCGAGGAGGCGGGTCTTCTGCCAGAGGGCCGCGACGCACTGGATGCGCTCATTGCGGAGATCAGGCGACCCGGCATCGCGCGCTCGATAGAGATCGTCGGGTACACGGACCGGCTGGGGTCGGAAGGCTACAACCTGCGTCTGTCGCGGCAACGCGCCGAAACCGTACGCGCCTACCTTGCACGTAAGGGCGTGACGGTGCAGCTGAGCGCGCGTGGTGCCGGTCCCACCAGGCCAGTGGTGGCATGCGACAGCGGTGATCGGGCGGCATTGATCGCGTGCCTGGCACCCAACCGGCGGGTGGAGATTACGGTTCGACCGTAATCCGGACCACCTCAGTCACCGGACAAGGCTCCTTCGGGAGCCTTTTTCATCACCCATTCAACTCATATATATGAGTTAGTTGACATGGCGCAATTTGCTTCCTAAGATGCATCCACCCACAACGAGGAGACAACGATGATTCACGTGGTTCTGCACGATGCCAAGGACACCGTCGCGGTGGCCGTGGTGGAAGGGATCGAAGCCGGCACCAAGCTCAATGCCTGGATCATGGACGAGGACAAGGTGGTGACCGTCACCGCGCTGCAGGCGATTCCGATCGGCCACAAGGTGGCGTTGTGCGACATGCCCGCCGGCAGCACGGTGCTCAAGTACGGCATCGACATCGGCAAGGTAGTGGCACCGATCAAGGCGGGCGAGCACGCCCATGTGCACAACATCAAGACCAAGCGCTGGTAAGCGCGGTCCGCGCCCGCCCATCTTTTGACCACATACCGAGACCCACACACCATGTCCGTGATCGATCAAAACACCACCTTCTGGGGCTATCGCCGTGACAACGGCCGCGTCGGCGTGCGCAACCACGTCATCATCCTGCCGCTGGACGATCTGTCGAATGCCGCCGCCGAGGCCGTGGCGGCCGCCATCAAGGGCACTATGGCGATTCCGCACCCCTACGGGCGCCTGCAGTTCGGGCCTGACCTCGACCTGCACTTCCGCACGCTGATCGGCGCGGGCAGCAACCCTAACGTCGCGGCGGTCGTCGTGATCGGCATCGAGGACGGCTGGACCAAGAAGGTGGTCGACGGTATCGCGCAGACCGGCAAGCCCGTGGTCGGCTTTGGCATCGAGGGCCATGGCGACCACGAGACCATCATGCGCGCTTCCAAGGCCGCCAAGGAATTCGTGCAGTACGCCACCTCGCTGCATCGCGTCGAATGCCCGATCAACGAGCTGTGGGTGTCGACCAAGTGCGGCGAATCGGATACCACCTCGGGTTGCGGCGCCAACCCGACCGTCGGTAACGCGTTCGACAAGCTGCATCCGCTTGGCACCACGCTCGTATTTGGCGAAACGTCGGAACTGACCGGCGGCGAACATATCGTGGCCGCGCGTTGCGCCAACGACGACGTACGCCACAAGTTCATGGCGATGTTCGAGCGTTATCAGTCGATGATCGACCGCTGGAAGACCTCGGACCTGTCGGAGTCGCAGCCGACCAAGGGCAATATTGCCGGTGGCCTGACCACCATCGAGGAGAAGGCGCTCGGCAATATCCAGAAGATTGGCAAGAAATGCACCGTGGATGGCGTGATCGACAAGGCCGAGATGCCGACCCATCCGGGTCTGTGGTTCATGGACTCGTCGTCGGCCGCGGCCGAGATGGTCACGTTGTGCGCAGCGTCCGGCTATGTCGTGCACTTCTTCCCGACCGGCCAGGGCAACGTGATCGGCAACCCGATCCTGCCGGTGATCAAGCTGTGCGCCAACCCGCGCACGGTACGTCTGATGAGCGAGCATATGGACGTCGACTGCTCGGGCCTGTTGCAGCGCGAACTGACGCTCGACCAGACCGGTGACAAGCTGCTCGAATGCATGATGGCCACCATCAACGGTCGCTTTACCGCGGCCGAGGCGCTCGGCCACCGCGAGTTTGTGCTGACGCGCATCCACGAGTCCGCATGATGAAGTGCATCTGCATCAGCGAGTTCATGGATGCGGACGCGGTGCAGGCGCTCAAGCCCGGCTTCGATCTGCGTTACGAGCCGGGCTGGGTCGATCGCCGCGAGGCGCTGCTCGACGCGGTGGGCGAGGCGCACGCGCTGGTCGTGCGTAACCGCACGCAGGTGGACGCCGCGCTGCTGGCGCGCGCACCGGCGCTGCGCGTAGTCGGACGCCTTGGCGTCGGCCTCGACAATATCGACGTCGAGGCCTGCCGCGCGCGCGGTATCCGCGTGATTCCCGCGGCGGGCGCCAATGCGCGTTCGGTTGCCGAGTATGTGGTGACCACCGCGGCCATGTTGTGGCGCGGCGCCTATCTTTCCAGCGCCGCGGTTGCTCAGGGCGAGTGGCCGCGCCCGCGCCTGTCGGAAGGGCGCGAGGCGGCCGGCAAGACGCTCGGGCTGATTGGCTTTGGCGATATCGGCCGGCTCACGGCCACGCTCGCGCAGGCCTTCGGCATGCGCGTCGTGGCGCACGATCCGATGCTCGCCGCCGACGACGCGGTGTGGGCGCGCACCGGCGTCACGCCGTTGTCGCTCGACGTGCTGCTGGCCGAGTCCGATGCGGTAAGCCTGCACGTGCCGCTGGTGCCGGCCACGCGGCATTTGATCGATGCGCGCCGGCTCGCCGCGATGCGGCCCGGCGCGGTGCTGATCAATTCGGCGCGCGGCGGCGTGGTCGACGAAGCCGCGCTTGCGCAGGCGCTGCGCGAGGGCCATCTGGCCGGCGCGGCGCTCGATGTATTCGAGCGTGAGCCGTTGCCCGCGGGCAGCGTCCTGGCCGGTGTGCCGAACCTCGTGCTGACGCCTCATATCGGCGGCGTGACCCGCGAGGCCAATACGCGCGTGTCGATGTATATCGCCGAGCATGTGCGGCAAGCCCTGGAGGCACTGTCATGACGCGGGTCTCGCTTGATCAGCTGGAACAGTTGGCGGTGGCAGGCTTGCGGCGCGCCGGCGCCAATGCGTTGCAGGCCGAATGCACCGCACGCGCGCTGGTGCGCGCCGATGCCTCGGGCCTGCCGTCGCATGGGGTTTCGCGCGTGCCGATGTATGTCGGCCATCTGCATCACGATCGCGTCGACGGACAGGCAACGCCGACCGTGCACGCTGCGAGGCCGGGTGCCGCCCTGGTGGACGCGCATAGCGGCTTTGCCTTTCCCGCCTGCGAGCTGGCGGTGGCCGAGGCGATGCAACGCGCGCGGGACACCGGCGTAGGCGTGGCTGCGGTTACCAACAGCCATCACTTCGGCGCGGCCGCGATTCCGCTCGATACGGTGGCGCGTGCCGGCATGATCGGTATTGCCATGGGCAACTCGCCGGCGGCGATGCCGGGCTGGGGCGGCCGCACGCCGCTATTCGGCACCAATCCGATTGCCGCCGCTTTTCCGCGCCAGGGCCATGCGCCGCTCGTGATCGACCTGTCGCTGTCGGAGGTGGCGCGCGGCAAGATCATGGTGGCGGCCAAGCAGGGCAAGCCGATTCCAACCGGCTGGGCGCTCGATGCCGACGGCAATCCGACCACCGATGCCCAGGCGGCGCTGCGTGGCTCGATGCTGCCGGCCGGCGGCGTCAAGGGGCGCGATGCTGGCGCTGATGGTGGAACTGCTCGTGATCTCGCTCGGCGGCGCGCAGTTCGGTGCCGAGGCCGACTCGTTCTTCCAGGACGCCGGCAATCGCCCACGTATCGGCCAGCTCTTCCTGGTGCTCGATCCGCGCGCGTTCGCCGGCGAGGCCACCTATCACGCGCGCGTGGAAGCGCTGCTGCACGCGCTGCTGGCCGATCACGGCACGCGGCTGCCCGGTGCGCGGCGTGAAGCCGCGCTCGCCGAGGCCGCGGCCAGCGGCGTGGATATCCCCGATGCCCTGCTGGGCGAGCTGCGCACGCTCGCGGAGGAGGGTCGCGCCAGATAAGCCGGTTCGCTTCTTGTCAGCGGGGCCGCAAAGTACGGCCCCGCGACTCACCCCTAGGAGACACAACATGCAACGAGGTCTGATTGGTGCCGCGTTGGGCGCATTTGCCCGCGCATCTGTCGCAATATCCGTCTGCTGTGCCCTCTCCGGCGTGGCCGCCGCGCAAGGGCCCGACGCCGAATTCCCTGCCAAGCCCATTCGCTACGTCGTACCGTTCGCCGCCGGAGGTCTCACCGACATCATGGCGCGCATGGTCGGCCACGGCTTGTCCGAGGAGTGGAAGAAACCCATCGTCGTGGACAACAAGCCCGGCGGCAATGCCAATATCGGCGCCGACCAGGTCGCCAAGTCGCCTGCCGACGGCTATACCTGGCTGGCCGTGACGCTGACGCACGCGTCCAATGTCACGCTGTTTCCCAAGCTGCCGTTCAGCATGCAGAAGGACCTCATCCCGGTGGCGCGCATCGCCTCGTCGCCGATGATGGTGGTGGTGCCGGTCAACTCGCCGATCAAGTCGATGAAAGACCTGGAGGCCGCCGCCAGGACGCGCAAGCTCAACGTCGGCTCGAGTGGCAACGGCACGCCGCCGCATCTGACCATGGCGCTGTTCGAGAGCCAGACCGGCACCGACCTGACGCATGTGCCCTACAAGGGGGGCGCGCCATCGATGACGGATCTGATCGGCGGCCAGATCGACGTGGTGTTCTCCAATTTCCCGGAATCGCTCGCATACGTGAAGGGCGGCAAGCTGCGCGCGCTGGCCGTCACCACGCGCACGCGTCACCCGCTGTTGCCCGATGTGCCGACCGTGGCCGAGGCCGGCTATCCGGACCTGATCGTCGAGAACTGGACCGGCGTGATGATGCCGGCCGGCACCCCGCCGGCGGTGGTGGAGAAGGTGGGCGCCGCGGTAGGCAAGATGCTGCAGTCGGAGGCCGTGCGCGAGCGCATCGTCGCCGCGGGCTTTACGCCGGCGCCGCAGGGCAATGGCCAGTTCACCGACTACTTCAACGGTGAGGTCACGCGCTGGGCGCGCATCATCGAGGAGAAGAAGATCCGTGCGGAGTAAGGCCGCAGGGCCTGGGGCGAAGGCGTAGTGAGTCAGCCCCCGGCCGGTACGGAAGGGATGCCGGGAGCGTCCGGTATGATGTAACTTATCTACATGAGTGATGCGGGCATCGTGCCCGGCATTCCTTCGAGGAACTGGAACGTGGGTGCGGCATTCGATGCGGGTACGGCCATTGGCGGCGTGCTCTACAAGGACGTCAAGCGGGCGCTGCTGGCCGCGCTGGCCGAAGGCGAATGGAAGCCGGGCGAGGTCATCCCGTCCGAGCGCAAGCTGATCGAGCGCTTCGGCGTCTCGATCGGAACCCTGCGCAAGGCGATCGACGAACTGGTGGCGGAGAGCATCATGATCCGCCACCAGGGTCGCGGCACCTTTGTCGCCACCCATCGGCTCGAGGATCATTTCTTCCGTTTTTTCCGCATCGTGCGGCAGGACGGTCACCGCGCCTATCCGACCGTCAGGCTGGCGCGCTTTCGCAAAGCCAGGGCCGACAAGGACGAGGCTGCCGCGCTGGGACTGGCGGTGGGCGCGTCCGTGTTCCGCTTTACCAATGTGCTGTCGCTGGAAGGGCAGCCGGTGATGATCGATGCGATCACGGTACCGGAGGCACGCTTTCGCGACCTGACCGAGAAGCAGTTGCGTGAGCGTCCCAACACGCTCTACAACTTCTACCAGGATGTGTTCGGCATCAACATCATCCGCACCGAGGAACGGCTGCGGGCGACGGCGGCGGGCGAGGACGAGCATGCCTTGCTTGGCGTCGAGGTGGGAAGCCCCTTGCTGATGGTCCTGCGCGTGGCCTCGTCGTACCATGACGAGCGCATCGAATACCGCGTGTCGCGGGTCAATACCAGTCACCACGAGTTCTCGCTGTCGCAGCCCTAGCGTCGCGCGGGCAATGGATCGGCGCAAATTGCGTGTGCTTATGCAATGCCCGTCCCGCACGCCTGTGCCATAGTCGTCGCTATGCCGGGGTCGGGCCGTGACCGGCGCGCATGGCGCCATGGCATCCACGCCGATTTCCGCTATCTTCCAGAACATACTCATCACGGGCAGGAGACACGGTATGACTGACCCCGCCATCCGGTCGCTCGCGCCGCTGCGCGCGTTCATCACCGACCTGACGCAACTGCTGGACGAACATCCCACCGAGCCACGCATCCTCGACCAGGGCGGTCAGATGCTCGCCACGCTGGTGGCACGCGACGACTGGCTGCCGGAAGCGTTTGCGCAGCCACATCCCGATCACTATCAACAGATGCTGCTGCATTGCGACTCGGCCGAGCGCTTCTCGGTGGTCAGCTTTGTGTGGGGGCCGGGCCAGCGCACGCCGATCCACGACCACACGGTATGGGGCCTGATCGGCATGCTGCGCGGTGCCGAATACTCACAGCCGTATGTGCGCGATGCGGAAGGGCGGCCGCTCCCCCATGGCAAGCCGCGTCGGCTCGAGCCCGGGCACGTGGAGGCGGTATCGCCTACCGTTGGCGATATCCATCGCGTGCACAACGCCTACGATGACCGCGTCTCGATCAGCATTCATGTGTACGGCGCCAATATCGGCGGCGTGCGGCGCCATGTCTATACCGAGTCCGGCGAGAGCAAGTCGTTTATCTCGGGATATTCAAACGCCTTCCTGCCCAATCCGTGGGATCGGTCGAAGGGGTAAGGGGCGGTCGGGAATGGTGCCGCCGCCGTTGATGTGGCTCAGGCCGCGACCTCGACGCGCACCTGCTTGAGCGCGCGGAACGGTTCCAGCTGGGCCGTGGTGGCGCCGCCATCGGTGACCAGCGTCCATGCGCGCTCCAGCGGCGTCCAGTGTTGCTGGCGTGCGCGGCCGAGCTTGGTGGCGTCCACCAGCACGAAGATATCGGCGGCCTGGCGGATGATGCATTCCTTGAGGTACGCCTGCTCGGCGCTGGCTTCGCAGAGTCCCACGCCCGCTACCACGCCATCGGCGCCAAGAAATGCCTTGTCGACGCTGATGCGCGACAGCGCGAGCTGCGCGAGCGGGCCGAACGTGCCCATGCTCGACGGGCGCACGTCGCCGCCGATCAGCGTCACGCGCATCCTGGGCAGGCCCGCCAGCGCATTCACGGCCATCAGGTTGGTGGTGTAGACGTGCAGGTCTTCGCGCGCGGCCAGCAGGCGTGCCAGCGCGGCGGCGGTGGTGCCGCTGTCGAGCAGTACGGCGTCACCGTCCTGCACGAAACTTGCCGCGGTACGTGCAATCGCTTCCTTCTGCTCGCGCTGCAGGGCCTTGCGTTCTTCGAGCGAGGCTTCCGGTTCGTGTGAACCTACCTGCATCAGCGCGGCAGCGCCGCCATAAGTGCGTACGATGCGGCCTTCGCGCGCGAGCGCGGTGAGGTCGCGCCGCACGGTGGCCTCGGACACGCCGAGTGCCGCTACCAGCCGCTCGACATTGGCTTCCTCGCCGGAGAGCACACGTTCGAGAATGGCGCGTCGACGGTCGGCGGCTTTCATTGGGTTTGGCGTTCAGTGGCGTGAAGGAGCCACGATCTTACCGCACGGGCCAGCCGGCACGGCGCGCTGACCTGCCGCGCGGTGCCGGACTGGCCACGGGGTCATTGCCGGCGCGTGGCCAGCTCGGCGCCTTGCCGCAAGGCTTCCAGCAGGCTGCCTTCATCGGCGATGCCCTTGCCGGCGATATCGAAGGCGGTGCCATGATCGACGGACGTGCGGATCACCGGCAGGCCCACGGTGATGTTCACGCCGGCCTCGAGACCGAGCACCTTGACCGGACCGTGGCCCTGGTCGTGATACATCGCCACCACGAGATCGAAATCGCCGCGGCCGGCGCGGTAGAACAGCGTGTCGGCCGGCAACGGGCCCTCGACGTCCCAGCCGCGTTCGCGCAGCGCATTGACGGCGGGGATGATCTTCTCTTCTTCCTCGCCATGGCCGAACAGGCCATTCTCGCCCGCATGCGGATTGATGCCGCACACGCCGATGCGCGGCGCCGCGATGCCGGCGCGCTGCAGCGTGACGTGGCCGCGCTCGATGGTCCGTTGCACGAGGCCGGGTTCGATCTTGCGGATGGCGTCGAGCAGGCCGATGTGCGTGGTGACGTGGATCACGCGCAGCTTGGGCGCCACCAGCATCATCGACACTTCAGGCGTGCCGGTCAGGTGCGCGAGCATCTCGGTGTGGCCCGGAAACTTGTGGCCGCCGGCGTGCAGCGCTTCCTTGTTGAGCGGGGCCGTGCAGATGGCATCGAGCTGCTCGGCCTGGGTCAGGGCTACCGCGCGTTCGATATAGCGGAAGGCGGCGTCGCCCGCGAGGGCCGACAGCTGGCCGAACGGCAGGTCCGCGGGAATCAGGCCAAGGTCGATGCAGTCGATGGTCCCGGCTTCGAAGCGGGCTTCCTCGGGCGACTGGATCGCGCGCACCTGCAGCGGGCTCTTTACCAGCGCGGCGGCCTGGCGCAGGCGGCCGGCGTCGCCGATCACGAGCGGGCGGCACTGGGCGTAGACCGTGTCGTGCGCCAGGCTCTTGACGATCACTTCGGGTCCGACGCCGGTCGCATCACCCATGGTGATGCCGATGACTGGGAGGTAGTCGCTCATATTTGTCCTTGAATCATGGGGCCTTCATGGCCTGCCACGCACGCCACAGGGCGGCGTCGCTGCCGAACGCGCCTGCCTTGGTGGCAACGCGTCGCGGCGGTATCTCTAGGGTGTGCGACAGCGGCACGCCGGCCTCCACCTCGTGCTGCAGCACGAGCGTCGCGATATCGGCGGCCGCCAGCATCGCGCGTGCGGTTTCGCCGCCGGTCGCGATCAGCCCGCCCACGCGGTGGAACCACGGCAGCACGAGCGCGGCCAGTGCGGTACTGAGCAGCGGACCTTCGGCGGGGTCGAACGCATCGTCGCGGCCGATGGTGAGCAGCAGGTCGCAGTCATGGTCGAGGCGGCGCGCAATGTCCTGCTGGGCCGCATTCCATGCGGCATGGCCGCCGCCGTCGCGGAGCGTTTGCGGCGCGATCTCGATGGCGTCGATGCCGGTTTCCTGACGCAGCAGCGCCGCCTGGCGGCCCGAGACGCCCGACAGGCTGCCCACGAGGGCAAGCACGGGGCCGGGCCGGCGCGGCGGGACGGCGCCCGCGCCGGTCGTGCTGGTGGCGGGGCCGGTTGCGGCACCAGTGGCGCCAGGGCCGGTGCCGGGCGCTACCGCGGCGAGTACGCGCGCGAGCCCGCCCGAGCCGACCCAGAACGCGCGCGTCGACAGCGACGAGGTGGCTTGTGCCAGCGTGGCGATATCGGCTTCGGTCTCGGCGTCGCACACCACGGCTTGCGTGCCGTCCTGCGCCAGCGCTTCGATCGCGTGGCGCAAGGTGTCCGCGCCCGCGCGTACCGTGGCGAGCGAGACCGCCACCGCGCGCACCTGGCGCGCGGCCAGCAACGCGACCATGTCGGCGCGACCGCGCAGTCCTTCCAGGCGCCAGATATCGGAGTCGCCAAGTGGCTCGCCGTTGATGAACATGCAGCCATCGCGCGTGGTGCGCCCGGTGGCCGGAAAGGCCGGAGCGACGATGGCCAGACCTGCGTGTGGCAGCAATGCGGCCGTTTCCTCGGCCCAGTTGCCGCGCAACGTGGAATCGATCTTCTTGTACAGCCGGCGCTGCGCGCCGTCGAGCCGGCGCCACGCATCGAGGTTGCGCGCGGCGGCAGCCGCGGGCGCCAGGCGGCGGCTGTCGACGTCGGCGGCAATCACCTGCGCCTGGCCGATATCCCGGTCGCTATCCCGGTCGCTATCCCGGCCCGTATGGCTGCCCTTGTCGCTGTCCTCATTGCCGCCCGTATTGCCGTCCCTCTCGCCGCCCGTATTGGCGCACGTATGGCCGCCCTGATCGCGGCCAGGATCGCGGCCAGGATCGCGCCCCGCATTGGCATCCAGCGTGACCACCGTGCGCGCGCCCGCGGCGGCAAAGCCAATGGCGCAGTCAGCGGCACCCGACAGGTCGTCGGCAATGACCAGCCACGTCATGCGGCCGTCCTTGCGACCGCGGCATCGGTGCGGCTGGCCACGCGGCGCGCCACCCAGGCGGTGGCGAGCGGCGTGAGCACCGCGGTGACCACCACGCAGGCGGCCACGAGGATGGTCGCGCTCTTGGCGGCTTCCGTGTAGACAGGATTGGCCGCGGCAATCAGCGTCGGCACCGCGGCCGCGTTACCGGCCGTGCTGGCTGCCGCCACGCCGGCGACGCCGGTGCCGCCGGTCAGGCGATCGGCAAAGTACAGCGTGATGCCGGTGATCACGACCACCGCCACACCCAGGCCCAGACCCAGCATGCCGGCCTGCCACACCTTGTGCAGGTCGAGCCCGGCGCCGAGCGCGAGCGCGAAGAACGGAATCATCACGGGTACGGCCTTGCCGAGGAAGTCGCGCATTTCGCGGTCGAGGTTGCCCAGGATCATGCCCAGCATCAGCGGCAGGATGCTGCCGACCAGCGTCGGCCACGGAAACGCCGACAGACCGGCCACGCCCAGCGTGACCATGGTCAGAAACGGACCGGACTCGAGCGACATGATGGTGTACGCGCCGACGTCCTCGGGTTTGCCGTACTGGCCCATCAGCGCCATGTAGAGGCCACCATTGGTATCGTTCATCGCGGCCACCACGGCCAGCGTGGAGAGGCCGGCAAACATGCCGGACGAGATCGGTGCCTCGCCAAGGAAGTGGCCCATGACCACGCCGAGCACGATGGCGGTACCGATCTTGGTGCCAAACAGCACGCCGCCCTTCTTGAGGATGTAGGGCGTGGCCTTGACGTTGATGCTCGCACCCATGCACACATAGAACACCGCAAGGATCGGCAACGCGCCGGTGAACAGGGCGCCGGTGAACGAACCGAAAAACTTGGGGGCATCCGGCGCAAAAGTCGCCACGAGCGAGCCGAGCAAGAGCGGCACGATCATCATGCCGCCGGGGACGCGCTCGATGGCGCGTTTGATGGAAATCTGCATCTTCGTCTCCTGCCGCGTGGGGTGCGGCGCCTGTCTGGTTGTGAGTCTCGTCAGCAACGGCTGATGACGATGCGTGACCGAATCGATCAATCGATATACGTGAATCGATCATTTGCAGGCCGAAGTTTAGGTCAAACGCTAAAAATTGACTAGTCCAATCAATATTGTGATTGATACGATCAAAAATACGACCCGGAACTGACCGGTTTGCCGGTGGCGCGCAGGACACCGGCGATGCGATTAGCATTGTGATTTTCCGATACGCACTGAGACCCCACGATGAGACTGATCGGCATGCTGGACTCCCCCTACGTCAGGCGCGCGGCGATTTCGCTGAAGCTGCTCGATATTCCCTTTACGCACGAGCCGGTCTCGGTGTTTCGTACCTTCGAGCAGTTCCGTGCGATCAATCCGGTGGTGAAAGCCCCCACGCTGGTCTGCGACGACGGTGTGCCGCTGATGGATTCGACGCTGATCATCGATTACGCCGAGACGCTGGCGGGGCGCAGCCTGATGCCGCGGGACCTGGCACCGCGTCGCCAGGCCCTGTACGTGCTTGGACTGGCGCTGGCCGCCAGCGAGAAGACCATGCAGAACGTCTACGAGCACAACCTGCGCCCCGCCGAGAAATACCACCAGCCCTGGCTCGAGCGCGTCGACGGGCAGCTGTTCAGCGCCTATGGCCTGCTCGAGGCCGAAATCGCGCGTACGCCGGTGCCGGCCGACCAGCAGGCGCTGACCCAGGCGGATCTCACCACGGCGGTGGTGTGGGCGTTTACCCAGCACATGCTGCCGGGCAAGGTAGCCGCCGATGCGCATCCGGCCCTGGCCGCCTTTGCCGCCGCCATTGAACGGTTTCCGGTCTTTCGCGAGACCCCGCTGGAGTAGTCCGGCGTGAGGTGCGGAGCGTGAGGTGCGGGCGTGGGACGGGTGTGGGACGGGTGTGGGATACCCCACCAAATTCCCCGCGTTCGGGTGATGTCCGGTGCAGCCGGATATCGCAAGATACGCCGCGGGGCAACCAGGATCCCTTGCCCCGCTACCACTTCAGCCCCGCGACCTCCCCGGCCAGCGGGGCTTTTTCATGGGGTTTGCGGTCTCTGGCCGCACGGTGGCCGCCGCTGTGACACGCCGTTGACACCGGGTGCGCCTACGCTGTGACGTACGGCACCATGAGGCGGTCATGGTGGTAGAATCCAAGTCTTTGATTTTCTAGGCAATTGCCTGCAACGGCCAAAGCGCCGCGCACCAGCCGCCGACTCGGTCGCAAACCCGGCCCCCGAGCCGGTCGCAAACTCGGTCGCCACCCAGCCGCCGAGCCAGTTGCGGCGCGTGGCCGCAGGCTTGCCGCCACGTTGCCCCCTGTACCAGACGCGTGTCCGAATTGCGCCGGGCCCGACGCCCGCAAAGACACCGAAACCATGACCACTACGACCCTCCCAGACCAGCCCCAGGCAGAGCAGACCTTCGACAGCTTCGGCCTCGACGCGCGTATCCTGCGTGCCCTCACCGAACAAGGCTACTCGCGGCCCACGCCGATCCAGGCGCAGGCCATTCCCATCGTGCTGCTGGGCAAGGACGTCATGGGGGCCGCGCAGACCGGCACCGGCAAGACCGCCGGGTTTGCCCTGCCGATCATCCAGCGCCTGCTGCCGCTCTCCAACGCGAGCGCCTCGCCGGCACGCCATCCGGTGCGCGCCCTGATGCTCACGCCCACGCGTGAACTCGCGGACCAGGTCTATGACAACGTGGCGCGCTATGCCAGGCACACGGATCTGCGCAGCACGGTCGTGTTCGGCGGCGTCGACATGAACCCGCAGACCGACGCGCTGCGCCGTGGCGTGGAGATTCTTGTGGCCACGCCAGGCCGCCTGCTCGACCACGTACAGCAGAAGTCCGTGAACCTGTCGCAGGTGCAGATGCTCGTGCTCGACGAGGCCGACCGCATGCTCGACATGGGCTTCCTGCCGGACTTGCAACGCATCATCAACCTGCTGCCGGCCCAGCGCCAGACGCTGCTGTTCTCGGCGACGTTCTCGCCGGAGATCAAGCGGCTTGCCGCCAGCTACCTGAAGCAGCCGGTGACGATCGAAGTGGCGCGCAGCAACTCGACCAACGAGAACGTGCGCCAGATGGTCTACCAGGTGGAAGACGGCCACAAGCAGGCCGCCGTGATCTGCTCAAGCAGCGCGCGGCAAGCAGCGGCGAATCGCAATCGCGACAGTGCATCGTGTTCGTCAACAGCAAGATCGGCTGCTCGCGCCTGGCGCGCCATCTGGAGCGCGAAGGCATCAATGCCGCCGCGATCCATGGCGACAAGACGCAGTCCGAGCGCATGCAAACGCTGGACGGTTTCAAGAGCGGCACCATCGACGCACTCGTCGCCACCGACGTGGCGGCGCGCGGGCTCGATATTCCGGCCATGCCGTGCGTGATCAACTTCGACCTGCCGTTCAGCGCGGAAGACTATGTGCACCGTATCGGCCGCACGGGCCGTGCCGGTGCCAGCGGTGACGCGCTGTCGATCTATACGCCTGGCGGCGACGATCGCCTGCTGGCCGATATCGAGAAGCTGATCAAGCGCAGCATTCCGCGCGGCACGCTCGAAGGCTTCGATCCGACCGGTGAACGCGCGCGTAGCGAGGAAAGCGACCGCCGCCGCCAGCGCGCCGATGTGCGGCGCGCGCGCGACAACAGTGAAGGCGAGGGCGAAGGCCGCCGCCGCCGTGGCGAGCACGGTGGACGAACGGCTTTCCGGCCGTCGGACGATCCGTTTTTCTCGCGGCCCTATGAGCCCGCCGGCCACAACAACGGCGCCACGCCGTCGCCGTCCGACGAACTGGCTGCCGCGCTCACGCGTAGCCGCCAGGCGCCCAAGCGCCCCGTCGCGGCCCTGCTGGGCGGCGTGCCGCGCAAGTCCTGACGGAAGGCCGGGCGTCTGGGGGCCTCGGGGCCTTACGTCGGCAAGGCAGTACGGCAGTCAGGGCAGGGGCCAGACCGGGGCGATGACGCGATGCACGCGGCCCCGTCTACAACGCCCCCAGCATCCACTCCGCGAATTTCCGGTACGGCGCCTGCCGTGACTTGGCCGGATCCCACACCAGGTAGTACCCATCCTCGCTCGATGCCACCTGCGGCAACGGTTGCACAAGCGTGCCCGACGCAAATTCCTGCGTCAGGTACGCGCGCTGCGTGACCGCCACGCCGAGGCTCTGCGCCGCGGCCTGCAGGCATAGCGCGGCATTGGCCAGCGGGATAAAACGCACGTTGCCATCGGCTTCCAGCCCGACCGCGCGCAGCCACATATCCCAGCTGTCCGGCGCGATGATCGAGCGCAGCAGCTTTTCCCCAAGCACATCTTCCGGCCGATGCAGGCGTGCCGCGACTTCCGGCGCGCACGCCAGCACCAGGGCATCGCGGAACAGCAGGTCGGCACGCAGGTCGGGCCAGTCGCCGCGCCCGCGTCGTACCACGAAATCCGCATTGTTGAGGTCGGTGTCGTCGGCGCGCGAGACCGTGGCGATTTCCACGTCGATGTCCTGGTGCCGCGCATAGAAGTTGGCCAGCCGCGGCATCAGCCACTGGATCGCAAAGCTCGGAATCACCTTGACGCGGATGGGCCGCTCGCCCCCGGCATTGGCCACCTTGTCCACCACCGTCTCCAGCCGGTCGAACAGGTCGGCCACCTGTAGCGCGAGCGTGCGCCCGGCCTCGGTAAAGCCGATCTCGCGGCCATCCTTGAACACCAGCGCGGTGCCCAGTTCGGTCTCCAGCTTGCGGATCTGGTGGCTGACGGCCCCCGCCGTGATATGCAGCCGCTCGGCCGCCCGCCCCACGCCGCCGCAGCGGTAGACCGCGTCGAGCACGCGCAGCGGGCCCAGCATGTTCCTCAGCCTGTGCATCGCAATCGTTGAATTAAAGTCAATATTTCAAAAATCTATTCGACAGACGGCGCATGTCAATGGGAATAAAGTCGATTCCACGTTGAGATCGAATCAAGTATGCACCGATGACGCTCGCCCTGTCGCTCGCTCGTTTTGCCGTGGAAACCACCGTCGAGGAAATCGACCCGCTCGCGCTGGAGCGGGCCCGGATGTGCCTGGCCAGCACGGTGGCGAGCGCCGCCATGGGATACGGCATCGCGTCGGCGCGCATCGTGCGTGCGTTGGAGCTGGAAGAGGGCGGCGCACCCGTGGCGACGGTATGGTTTGCCGACTGCAAGCTGCCGCTGACGCGCGCCGTGCGCGTGAACGCGGTGGCCAGCGACGCCGCCGCGTCCGACGACAGCGACATGCGCAGCATCGCCCATATCGGCACCATCGTTTCCACCGCCGCGCTGGCCGTGGCCGAACAGACCGGCGCGAGCGGCCGCGAGGTGCTGGCCGCCATGGTGATGGGCTACGAGATTGCCGGGCGCATCGACGAGTCGCTGACGCCGGGCCGCATGCAGCGCGGTTTCCATGGTTCGGTGTCCACCGTGTTCGGCGCCGCCGTCGCGGCCGGCCGCCTGCTCGGGCTGAGCGTGCCGCAGATGGCCCACGCGCTGTCGCTGGCCGCCACGTCGATCGGCGGCATGGCGATCTCGGCCGATACCAGTTGCGCGCGCGAGTATCACGCGGGCAGCTCGGTGATGACGGGCGTGCAGGCCGCCACGGCGGCGGGGCGCGGGTTCGAGGGCGAGCTCGGCGTGCTGGAGTTGCCGCGCGGGTTTCTGAGCGCGCTCGGCGGGCAAGCCATCGAGGACATCACGCACGGGCTTGGCGAATCGTGGGACATCGTCACCGATATGGCCATCAAGCTGATGCCCGGCGCGCATCCGTTCCATGCCACCGCCGAAGCCGCGGCCGACGCCGCGGAGAAAGCACGACAGGGCCATGGCCATCTGCAACCCGCCGATATCGAGCGGGTGGTGATCTCGGCCGCGGTGCAGTGGACCAATTTCAAGGGCGATCCGCATCCGCGCAACCTGGTCGACGCGGCGCACAGCCTGGTCTATTTCGTCGCCGCGGCCATCGTCGACGGCGGCTTTGGCTGGCGCCATATGGACGAGGCCGTGATGGCGGACCCCGTTATCGCCGCGCTGCAGGACAAGGTCACGTTCGATCCCGCGCCGCCGCCGTTGCCGGACCGCTTTCCGCATCGTCACGGCGGCACCGTGACGATCCATATGAAGGACGGCCGCGTGTTCTCGAGCACCTGCCGGGCGCCGCGCGGCTCCGGGCCGCGCGGCGTGGAATGGCTCGATATCCGCGACAAGTATCGCCAGCTGGCGCCGCTCGGCGGCATGTCGGACGCCGCCGTGACCGAGAGTTTCGCGTGCCTCCGCACCTTCGATGGCGCCGATGCGGTGGCGCGCCTGGTGGCCCTGCTGGGCCGGCCGGGGTGACACGAACCGACGACGCGCAGGCGCTGAGCGGCGCCACCCGCAGCTTTGCAAGCCAGCACGCCGCCATGAGCGTGCGGACCATAACCATGAAGGAGACCTTCGATATGAATCGCTTTTTTGCCAAGCTGTCGGCAGCGCTGGGCCTCGGTCTTGCGTTGAGCGCACCTGTGCACGCCGCCGACGCCTTTCCGACCAAACCCATCACGATCATCGTCAGCGTCTCTCCGGGCGGCAGCCTCGATACGCTCGCGCGCATGCTGGCGGCATCGATGTCGACCGAACTCAAGCAATCGGTCGTGGTCGAGAATGTACCCGGGGCCGGCGGCCTGGTAGGCTTCCAGCGCCTGGCCAAGTCGGACCCCAACGGCTATACGCTGATGTTCAGCAATAACTCGATGGTGCTGATTCCGCTGCTCTATCCCAAGGCCAATCTCAATGTGGTCACCGATACCAGCGCCATCGGCACCGTGGCCAATGTGCCGATGGTGCTGGCGGTCAGCAACAAGAGCGCGATCCCGGATCTGCCGGTGATGATGAAGCGCATGCGGGCCGGCGAGTTCAAGCCGAACCTCGGCTCGGGCGGACCCGGCACCTCGGCCCATCTGGCCGAGGCGATGTTCCTGCAGATGACCCGGACGCACGGCGAGCTTGTGCAGTATCGCGGCACCGGTCCGGCCTTGACCGACCTGATGGCGGGTACCATCGACGGGGTGATCGACCAGACCGTGACGCTGATGAACCTGCATCACGACAAGCGCGTGAAGGCCATCGCGATTTCCTCCCCGGCTCGCATTGCACAGATGCCCGATGTGCCGACTTTCTCGGAGGCTGGCCTGCCGCAGTTCGACCTGCAGATCTGGAACGGGCTGGTGGCGCCCAAGGGTACGCCCAGGCCGGTGATCGACACGCTGGCGGCGGCGCTCAACCAGGCCATCGAGTCGCCCGAGTACAAGGAGCGCCTGCAGCAACTGGCCGCGCAATTGCCACCTCAGGCCGAGCGCGGGCCGGAGAGCTTCCGGCAGCTGCTGGTGCGCGACCAGAAACGCCTGGCCGAGATGGCGCAGCAGATCGGCCTGCAGCCGCGCTGATGCTCGCGCTTTTCAGATACGGATCGCAACCAGATGGACAAGACGGACAAGATGGAAAAGACAGTCTACGGATTTATCGGCCTCGGCAATATGGGCGGCCCGATGGCGTCGCGCCTGCTCGCCGCGGGCCATGTGCTGCACGTGCTGGACCGTGACGCGGCGGCGGTCGCGCCGCTGGTGGCGCGCGGCGCCACGCGTCACGACTCGCCGCGCGCGGTGGGCGATGCGGCCGACGTGGTGTTCCTGAGCCTGCCCGATGGCAGCGTGGTCGAGCAGGTGGTGGGCGGACCCGATGGCCTGGTGGAAGCGCGGCGCGCCCGCTGCGTGGTGGACCTGTCCACCATCGGCCCGATTGCCGCACGCCGTGCCGCCGCCACGCTGGCCGGGCGCGATATCGCCTATGTCGACGCACCCATCAGCGGCGGTCCGACCGGCGCGACCAACGGCACGCTGGCGGTCATGGTGTCGTGCCCGCGCGATCGCTTCGACGCGCTCGGCGAGGTGCTCGCGGTCTTCGGCAAGACCTTCTACCTCGGCAATGAAGCGGGCCAGGCCCAGGTCATGAAGCTTGCCAACAACCTGCTGTCCGCCACCGCGGTGGCCATCACCTCCGAGGCGATGGCGCTGGGCGTCAAGGCCGGACTCGATCCGAGCGTGATGCTCGATGTGATCAACGCCGGCTCGGGCCGCAACTCGGCCACGGTCGACAAGTTTCCGAAGGCGGTGCTGACGGGGACCTTCAATATCGGCTTTGCCGCGCGCCTGGCGCACAAGGACGTGCGGCTATGCCTGCAGGAAGCGGAGTCGATCGGCGTGCCGATGATGGTGGGCTCGGCCGTGCGCGAGATGCTGGTGGCCACCACGGCCATCCTCGGCAAGGAGGCCGATTATTCCGAGGTGGCGCGCGTGGTCGAGGACTGGGCGGGCGTCAAGGTGCGGGCTCGCAAGACGCAGGCGTAGCGGCCGCGCGCCTCGTCGTGGTGGAGACGCTCAGCTTGCGCGTGCCGCCGCCGCGTGGGCCCACGCCTCGGTGGCGCGGGCCAGCCACGACGCCACGTCGGTGGCGTCGTGGTCCAGGCCCAGATGCCGGCCGGCCTCGCGCAGCGCGGCGAGCGGATAGGCGAGGTCGATCGCCTGTGCGCCGCTCTGCTTGCTGAGCTTCTCGCCGACCGCGTTGGTCACCACCGGCACATGCAGGTAGACCGGCGTCGGGAGTCCGAGCAGGTGCTGCAGATGGATCTGCCGCGGCGTGGAATCGAGCAGGTCCGCGCCGCGCACGACATGGGTGATGCCCTGCGCGGCATCGTCCACCACCACGGCGAGCTGATAGGCCCACAGCCCGTCCGCGCGCCGCAGCACAAAATCCCCGAGTTCGGTCGCCAGGTTCTGGCATTGCCGGCCCTGCCAGCGGTCGTTGAAGCAGATCGTGGCGGCGGCGCCGTCGGGCACGCGCACGCGCCACGCGCGCGGCAACTTGCCATGCAGCCCGTTGCGGCAGGTGCCCGGATAGCCGAGGGTCTGGTGCCGCTCGCGCACGTGGGTCAGCGAGTCGGCAATCTCCTTGCGTGAGCACCCGCACGGATAGAGTTGTCCGGCCGCCTCCAGCCGGTGCAGCGCGTCGGTGTACAGCGCTTCGCGCTGGCTCTGCCAGACCGGCGGCTCGTCCGCGTGCAGGCCGAGCACGTCGAGCGTGTGGAGGATGTCGGCGTCGGCGCCGGGCACGCAGCGAGGGTGATCGATATCCTCGATGCGCACCAGCCACTGGCCGCCATGCGCGCGCGCATCGAGCCAGCTGGCCAGCGCGGTCACCAGCGAACCCATATGGAGCGGCCCGGTGGGCGAGGGCGCAAAGCGGCCGCGGTACGGCCGCGCGCCAGTGGGATTCCCGTCGGGAGTGCAGCTGACAGGCATCGGTGCGGCACCTGTCATTCGGGCATCGTCATGCCCGGCTGCTGCAACAGCGCTTGCGCCAGGCGCGGATCTTCGAGCTTGGCTGCCCACCATTGCAGCGCCTTGCCGCGCGTGCTGGTGCGCCAGGCCACGCGGAAGGTGCCCGGCGCGCGCACCTCGACGGTCTCGCGCGCCTGTAGTACGCCGCTTTCGATATGTGGCTGGGCCATCGGCGCCGGCAGCCAGCCGCAACCCAGCCCGCGGATCTGCGCCTCCAGCTTGTCGCGCATGGTCGGCACCACGAGCACGTCTTGCCCCGCCAGCACGCCATGGGTGCGGGCAGGCAGGTTGCGCGAGGTGTCGCCCACCGCGACGATGCGATGCTTGGCGATCTCCATCGTCGTCAGCGGGCCTTCCACCGCGGCAAGCGGATGATGCGCCGCCACCGCAAACACGAACGGGATGTTGCCGAGCGGGCGGATCTGCAGGCCTTGGGTGCTCGGCGCGTCGTAGGCGCCGCCGATGATCAGGTCGGCCCGGTTGCCAAGCAGCGCATCCCACGAGCCGCCCAGCACTTCCTTGCCAAAGCGCAGACGCGTGGCGGTGTTTTCGGCATAGAAGTCGTGAATGACCGGCAACAGGGCGCGGAAATTGACGAGGTCGTCGAGCACGATCGAGAGCGTGGCTTCCCACCCCGTGGCCAGACGCTTGACCCGGCGCGCCAGATCGTCCGCCGCGTGGAGCAGGTGGCGACCCTCGTCCAGCAGCGCGCGTCCAGCCGGCGTGAGCTCGGCCCGGTGACGGCGCCGGTCGAACAGCAGCACATCGAGATCTTCTTCCAGCTTGCGGACCACATAGGTCAGGGCCGAGGGCACCTTGCCCATTTCGTGGGCAGCGGCGGCAAAACTGCCCTTGCGCTCGATAGCGTCAAGGACTTCCAGCGATTCGAGGGAGAGAGGCATATTCAGAAATTCTGAACGAGTGCTACTAACGCGGTGCCCGCCAATATACTCCCGCTCCCCTAGACTGCATAGCATCTCAACGCAATTCGCCAGCTGCCGTGCTCCGGTGCGGCAGCCCGGGCAAACGTGAAAGGCCAAGGAGGGCCATCAAAATGATTGAAATCCGCAAGTCGAGCGAGCGTGGCTATGCTGATCATGGCTGGCTGAAGTCGTACCACAGCTTCTCCTTCGCCGACTACTTCGACGACAAACATGTGCAGTTCGGGCCACTGCGGGTGATCAACGAGGACCGCGTGGCGCCGGGCATGGGCTTCGGTACGCACGGTCACCGCGACATGGAGATCATCAGCTACGTGCTGGAAGGCGAGCTGGCGCACAAGGACAGCATGGGCAACGGCAGCGTGATCCGTCCCGGCGACGTGCAGCGCATGAGCGCCGGCACCGGCGTGCGTCATTCGGAGTTCAATCACGCCGCCAACGACACCACGCACTTCCTGCAGATCTGGATCATGCCGAACCAGCTCAATATTGCACCCGGCTATGAGGAGCGCCATTTCGACGCGACGGAGAAGCGTGGCCGCCTGCGCCTGGTGGCCAGCCCGGATGGCGCCGAGGGCTCGGTGGTGGTTCATCAGGACGCGCGGCTGTATGCCGGCCTGTTCGACGGCGACGAGACGGCGACGGTGGCGGTGGCGCCGGGCCGCCGGGCCTATGTGCACGTGGCGCGTGGCCGCGTTACGGTCAACGGTCAGTCGCTTGAAGCCGGCGATGCCGCCAAGCTGAACGGCGTGGACGCCGTGACGCTGGCGCAGGGCGATCAGGCCGAGGTGCTGGTATTCGACCTGCCCTGACCGGCCGCACCGAGGCGCCACGCCGGGCGACCACGGGTAATGACGGGGCGGCGGGCCTCCCGCAGTGCGGGAACTCCCGTCGCGCCCCGTCGCTATGCTATCGTCTTGGGCATCTAGTCATGCGACCGGCGCGACACTCCGCCGCGTCGACGCTCTCAGTCCCGAGATGACCTTTGTTTCCATTCTCCTGGCGCTGATCGCCGAGCAGTTCCGAGCCCTGGGCCGCAACAATCCCATCCACGACATCGTGCGTGTACTCGGCGAGCGTGCCGAACATGCGTTCGATACGGGGCGCCGGCGCGACGCCGCGCTGGCCTGGCTGACCGTGGTGCTGCCGCTCACGCTGGCCGCGGTGATCGTGCACTACCTGCTGGCCTCGATCAGCGTGGCGCTGACGCTCGCCTGGAACGTGCTGTTGCTGTACCTCACGCTCGGCTTCCGCCAGTTCAGTCACTATTTCACCGATATCCATGAGGCGCTCAATCGCGACGACGTGCTGACCGCGCGTGCGCTGCTGGCCGAATGGACCGGGCTCGACACCGTGGAAATGCCGGTCAGCGAAATCGTGCGGCATACGCTCGAGGCCGCCATCGTGGCCGTCCACCGGCACGTGTTCGGGGTGTTCTTCTGGTTCCTGGTGCCGATCGGCCCGGGCGGCGTGGTGCTCTATCGCGTGGCCGAATACCTCGGGCGCCAGTGGAATACGCCGTCCAACGAGCGCAGCCCGGCGCTCGGCACCTTTGCGGCGCAGGCGTTCTACGTGCTGGACTGGGTGCCGTCGCGCCTGACCGCGATCGGGTTTGCCATCGTCGGCAATTTCGAGGACGCGGTCTATGCGTGGCGCAATCATGCGCGCAAGTGGAATGACGCGGTCAACGGCATCCTGCTTGCCAGCGGCGGCGGCGCGCTTGGCGTGCGCCTCGGCACGCCGCTCGCCGAAGACGATTCGAGCGTGGTGCTGCGCACCAGCCTGGCCGGCGTGGATTACGCGCCGGGCATGGAAGACAGCGGTCCCGAGCCGGTGCCGCCCGAGTTCGGCGTCGAACCCGGGGTGCGTACGCTGCAGTCGGCGGTGGGCCTGGTCTGGCGGGCCGTGGTGCTGTGGATGCTGCTGCTGGCGATGCTGTCGCTGGCGCTGTGGGTGGGCTGAGCGTGCGCGCAAGCCGGCCGCGAGCGGCTGAGCCGCAAGCTGGACCGCAAGCCGGATCACAAGCCGGATCACAAGCCGGATCACAAGCCGGATCACCAGCCGGATCACCAGCCGGATCACAAGCCGGATCACCAGCCGGACCGCAAGCCGGACCACCAGCCGGCCGCTACAGCGCTTCCTGAAAACGGCCGCAGCGCCAGCACGCGGCAAACTGGGCCTCATGCCATTCGTCGCAATGGGAGCATTGCCAGCGCGGGCCGGGCGGCGGATTGGCCGCCGCGTTGAGCACGGCCCATGCCTCGGCTTCATTGGCGTCGTCCGCGATCCAGACCTGCGGCGCGCTCTCCTGGAACGGAATATCGCCGGCCGCGCCGGCCAGCCACGTATTGCGCAGCTCGGCACGAAAGCCCGCCGCGCGCAGCACGTTGCGGCAGTGCGCGGCATGGACCAGCGAAGACGTCTTCAGCAGCAGTTTCACGCGGCTTACCAGGGCTTTTGCTGACGCGATTCGTGCAGTAGCTGCTTGTACAGGTCGTGCCGCCGCTCGGAAATCTCGCCGGCCTCGATCGCCGCCAGGATGCCGCAGCCAGGCTCGTTGATATGGTGGCAATTGTAGAACCGGCACGCGGTCAGTCGCGGCCGGAACTCCGGAAAAGCCCGCTCCAGCATGCCCTCGCTCAGGTGGTGCAGGCCAAATTCCTGGAACCCTGGCGAATCGATCAGGTAGCCGGCCTGGCCCTCGACCGTGCCCCATGCTTCCGGCAGGTGATACAGCCGCGTGAACGTGGTGGTGTGCTTGCCCGAGTCGAGCTTGGCGGAAATCTCGCGCGTCTGCGCTTCCACGCCCGGAATCAGCAGGTTCAGCAGTGACGACTTGCCCATGCCCGACTGTCCGATCAGGATGCTGGAGACACCGGCCGTGCGTGGCCGCAGCTGCGCCAGCGCCTCGTCCGGGCGGGCATGCACGGACAGTTCGAGCGTTTCGTATCCGAGCGCGCGGTAGAGCGCGAGCCGGCGCCGCGCATCGTCGAGGCGGTCGGGCAGGTCGGTCTTGTTGAGGACGACCAGCGGCCGGATCTCGAGCGCCTCGGCCGAAACCAGCGCGCGGCCGAGCAGGTCCTCGGAAAAGCTCGGCTCGGTGGCGAGCACGATCACGACCTGGTCGATATTGGCGGCCAGCAGCTTGGACTTGAACTGGTCCGAACGGTGCAGCAGGTTCTTGCGCGGATCGACCGCGGTAATCACCCCCTGGTCCGCCGCGGCGCGTTCCACGCGCACGTGGTCGCCCACCGCGCAATCGCTTTTCTTGCCGCGTGGAAACGCATGCAACCGCTCGCCGTCACTCAGCTCCACCACATAGTGGCGGCCGTGTGCGGCGATGACGATGGCGGCTGCCGCGCTGTTCCTGGTACCGGCGCCGGCGCCCTTGCCGGCATTGTGATGGCGCGCGCTGCGGGTCATGCGTGCGCCAGCAGCCGGTCGATCCGCTGGGCCGCGGGCGGGTGGGAATAGTAGAACGCGCTGTAGAGCGGGTCGGGGGTCAGCGTCGAGGCATTGTCCTTGTAGAGCTTGACCAGTGCCGACACCAGGTGGCCGGCGTTGGTATGGTCGGCGGCAAACGCGTCGGCCTCGAACTCGTGGCGCCGCGACGACTGGCTCGCCAGTGGCCCCAGCACGAAGGTGAACACCGGCAGCGTCAGGAAGAACAGCACCAGCGCCAGCGCATGGTTGTCGCTGCCGAAATTGGGCAGTACGCCCAGACCCGTATAGAACCACGAGCGCGTGGCCAGCCAGCCGAGCAAGGCGAGGAATACCAGCGACAGCGCAAAGGTCACCGCGATCATCTTGGCCACATGGCGGCGCTTGAAGTGGCCCAGCTCGTGGGCCAGCACGGCCTCGATTTCCTCGCCGTCCAGGCGCGCCAGCAGCGTGTCGAAAAAGACGATGCGCTTGGTGGCGCCAAAGCCGGTGAAGTAGGCATTGCCGTGTGCGCTGCGGCGGCTGCCGTCCATCACGAACAGGCCCTTGCTGGCAAAGCCGCACTTGCGCAGCAGCGCCTCGATGCGCGCACGCAGGCTGTCGTCGGCAAGCGGCTCGAACTTGTTGAACAGCGGCGCGATGAAGGTGGGGACGATCACCTGCAGCAGCAGGCTGAAGGCCATCCACAGCAGCCAGGTCCAGACCCACCAGTAGTCGCCCGCGCGATTCATCAGCCATAGCACCGCCAGCAGCAGCGGGGCGCCCAGCACGCAGGCCACCGCGGTCATCTTGGCGAGGTCGGCCAGCCAGAGCCCGACGGTCATCTTGTTGAAGCCAAAGCGCTGCTCGACCACGAACTGCCCGTAGAGCGAGAACGGCAGGTCGACCAGGCCGCCGATCAGCGCCACGCTGCCGATCAGGGCCAGCCCATACAGGTAGCCCGGGCCGAATACGCCGAGCCAGAACTGGTTGAGCCAGTGCAGCCCGCCCAGCATGGTGAAGCCGATCAGCACGGCGGCGCCGGTCATGACCTCGAGCATCGACAACCGCGTGCGCGCCACGGTGTAGTCCGCGGCCTTCTGGTGGGCGGCAAGCGAAATGGTGTCGGCAAAGCGGGCGGGAACCGCGTCGCGGTGGCGCACCACATGGCGCACCTGGCGGGCGGCGAGCCACAGTTTGGTAAGCACCATGATCACGAGGGCGGCGAGGAAGATCAGTGTGAACATCGGCATGGCCTTTGCGGGGGTGCCCGGCCACGGCGCATGTGCGCGCGCGGCCATTCGGGCGGATATGCGAGAATTATAAGTTGTTCGTACCCTCCAGGCCGTCCCCGACCCCATGACACATCCCGCCAGCGCAGCTTCCCCGTCCGTCAAGAGTGAAAACAACCTGATCTGGCTCGATATGGAGATGACCGGGCTCTCGCCCGACACCGACCGCATCATCGAGGTCGCGGTCGTCGTGACCGACTCCGAACTCAATATCCTGGCCGAGGGCCCGGTGCTGGTGATCCACCAGGCAGATGCCGTGCTGGACGCCATGGACAACTGGAACAAGGGCACGCATGGCCGTTCCGGCCTGATCGACAAGGTCAAGGCATCCACCCTGACCGAAGCGCAGGCCGAAGCCGAGCTGCTCGCCTTCCTCAAGCGCTGGGTGCCGGCCGGCAAGTCGCCGATGTGCGGCAACTCGATCTGCCAGGACCGCCGCTTCATGGCGCGCTACATGCCCAAGCTGGAGGCGTTCTTCCACTATCGCAACCTCGACGTGTCCACGCTCAAGGAACTGTGCAAGCGCTGGGAGCCGGCCATCCACAAGGGTTTTGTCAAGCGCCAGCTCCATACCGCGCTGGCCGACATCCTCGAATCGGTGGAAGAGCTGCGCTACTACCGCACGCATTTCATCCGCAAGTCGGATGCGACCGGGACGGCTGACGCAGCGCCGCCCGCGCCGGCCACGCCAGCCGCCTGATTTTCGCTCCGAGCCCAAGCCGCGCGCATGGCGTAACGCCGGTCCCGCCCCGGCCGCCACGCGCGCACCTTCCACCGGCCTGGCGCCGGTCGCTTCCCCGGCACGTTCCATGTTCACCCGCATCGTCTCGATCATTACCCCGGTCATCCTGATCATCCTGGTCGGATGGATCTACGGGCGTCGCGCGCATCCGGACATGACGGGCATCAATCGCGCCACGCTCGACGTGATCGCGCCGCTGCTGGTGGTATCGGCCTTTATCAGCAAGGAGTTCGTGCTGGCCGACCACCTCGTGCTGCTCGCCTGCGCGGCGGCAGTGGTGCTTGGCTCGGGGCTGCTGGCGCTGGTGGCGGCCAGGCTGCTGCGCGCGGATCCGCGTACCTTCGTGCCGCCGATGATGTTCAACAACAGCGGCAACATGGGCTTGCCGCTGTCGGTATTCGCCTTTGGCCCGGCGGGCCTGGCACCGGCCGTGGCGCTGTTCGCGATGTCCAACCTGATGCATTTCACCATCGGCCTCAAGATCGTCAACCGCCATGCGTCGCTGGCGCAGATCGTGCGCAATCCGATGGTGATCGCCACGGTGGCCGGGGTGGCGCTGTCCCTGGCCAAGCCGTGGTTCATGCTGCCGGTGCCGATCTACGAATCGATCAAGCTGCTGGGCGATGCCACCGTGCCGCTGATGCTGTTTGCGCTGGGCGTGCGCATGAAGGACGTTAACCTGCGCAACTGGGGCATGGGCATGTGGGGCGCCGCGGTGTGTCCGCTGGCCGGCATCGCGGTGGCGTTGCTGCTGGTGGGATGGGTACCGCTGACCGATCTGCAGCGCGGCTTGCTGTTCGTCTTTGCCGCGCTGCCGCCGGCCGTGCTGAACTTCCTGGTGGCGGACCATTTCCGGCAGGAGCCGGACCAGGTGGCATCGATCGTGCTGCTCGGCAATATCGCGGCGGTGGTATTCGTGCCGATCGGCCTGTATCTGGGCCTGCGCTGAGCGCGCTGCATCGCGCGCATTCCCTCAGGCCGAGGGCTTCTGGCGGATGGCGCTCTTGGGCCGGAAGGCCTTGACCACGCTCTCGTCGCATTCCATGTACGGTCCGCCGATCAGGTCGATGCAGTACGGGATCGCGGCAAACACACCCTGCACCACGGGCTTGCCGTCGGCATCCTTGAGCCCCTCCAGCGTCTCGCGGATCGCGCGCGGTTGCCCCGGCAGATTGACGATCAGCGCGGCGCGGCTGGCGGTCTCGCGAATCACGGCCACCTGGCGCGACAAAATCGCGGTCGGCACGAAATGCAGGCTGACCGCCCGCATCTGCTCGCCGAAACCGGGCATTTCGCGCGTGCCGGCTGCCAGGGTGGCTTCCGGCGTCACGTCGCGGCGCGACGGGCCGGTTCCGCCGGTGGTCAGCACGAGGTCGCAGCCGGCCACGTCGACCAGTTCGATCAAAGTCCGCGTAATCAGCGCCTGCTCGTCCGGAATCAGCCGTTCCACGGCCTGCCAGGGCGATGTCAGGGCCTGGCCGAGCCAGTCGCGCAGGGCCGGAATGCCCTCGTCCTGGTAGGTGCCGGCCGAGGCGCGGTCGGAAATCGAGACCAGACCGACCACCAGTTCGTCCGGGTGGCGGCGCGCCACCGGCGAGGTGAGGGTGGCGGGAGCGGCCGTGGCGGTGGGGGCGAGCGGGGAGGAACTGACCTGCGTCATGCCTGGGGCTCCGGAGTGGGAGAGGGTTCGCCATCGGTGCCGGCGGCGCCGTCCTGGTCCTCCAGCGCGGCCTTGATGGCCTGGAACAGCTCGCGGAAGTACTTCGGCGGCCGGGACTGCTGCTGTTCCTTGCGCGCGTTGCGGATGATATTGCGCAGCGATTGCACGTCGACACCGGGGTGTTCGCCCAGAAACTTCGTGAGCGCCTCGTCGTCGGCCAGCAACAGCTCGCGCCAGCGCTCGATCAGGTGCAGGCGCGCGGTTTCCGCCTTGCTGGTGCCCTTGAATCCTTCGAGCGCACGGCGGATCGCGTCGACCTCGTCGTCGTCCAGGCCGCGCATGACCTTGCCGACAAACTGCATCTGGCGGCGCTTGCCTTCGTGGCTGCTGATGCGGCGTGCCTCGCGGATGGCATCGGCCAGCGCTTCGGGCATGGGCACGCGCGCCAGGCGGTCCTTGGGCAGCGCCTCGAGTTCGGCGCCAAGGTCCTGCAACGCGGTCATGTCGCGTTTCTTCTGCGACTTGCTCTTGGGCGAGTCGTCGTCCGGTTCGGGCTGGAACGCCCCGAAACGGGTATGGGATGGGCTACGGGTATTTCGCGTCATGCCGCGCATTTTATCTTGCTATGATTGCCGCTTGGACTTTAGCTGATACTCGCCGACACCGACCCCATGGCCTCGACTCCCGCCTCCGCATCCCTCAATTCGCAACAAACCGCGCATTTCACCTATACCCAGCACGAACTGAAGGAGATGGCGGCCGATGTGCTGCGTGTGGCACGGGAGCTCGGCGCGACCGACGCCGCCACGGAAATCTCCGAAGGCAGCGGCCTGTCGGTCACGGTGCGCAAGGGCGAGGTGGAAACCATCGAGCAGAACCGTGACAAGGTGGTGGGTGTCACGGTCATGATCGGCAAACGCCGCGGCAACGCCAGCACCTCGGACTTTTCCCCGGCGGCGCTGCGCGCCACGGCCGAGGCGGCCTACAACATTGCCCGTTTCACCGCCGAGGACGATTGCGCCGGCCTGGCCGAGGAAGAATTGCTCGAACATTCGCCGCGCGACCTGGACCTGTTCCACCCGTGGACGATCGACGCCGAGGGCGCCATCGATATCGCGCGGCGCGCGGAAGCGGCCTCGTTCGCGGTGTCGCCCAAGATCCGCAACAGCGACGGTGCCAGCCTCTCCGCGCAGCATTCGCAGTTCGTGCTGGCCACCACGCGTGGCTTTGTCGGCGGCTATCCGTATTCGCGCCATTTTATTTCGTGCGCACCGATCGCCGGCACCGGCAACGGCATGCAGCGCGACGACTGGTATTCGTCCAAGCGCTCGCCGGCCGCGCTGGCCGCGCCCGAGGACATCGGCCGCTATGCCGCCGAGCGCGCGCTGGCACGCCTCAACGCCCGCAAGTTATCCACGCGCAAATGCCCGGTGCTGTTCGAAGCGCCGCTCGCCGCAGGCCTGTTGGGCGCGTTTGTGCAGGCGGTGTCGGGCGGTGCGCTCTATCGCAAGTCGACTTTCCTGTACGACACGCTCGGCAAGGCGGTGTTTGCCCCGCACGTGCAGATCCATGAGCAGCCCCATGTGCCGGGCGCCATGGGCAGCGCGCCGTTCGACGAAGAGGGCGTGCGCACGCACGAACGCGACGTGGTGCGCGATGGCGTGGTCGAGGGCTACTTCCTCTCGACGTATTCGGCGCGCAAGCTCGGCATGCAGACCACCGGCAATGCGGGTGGCTCGCACAACCTGACGCTGTCGAGCAAGCTGACGCAGCCCGGCGACGACTTTGCCGCGATGCTGGCGAAGATGGGGACCGGCCTGCTGGTGACCGAACTGATGGGGCAGGGCGTGAACTATGTCACCGGCGACTATTCGCGCGGTGCCTCGGGCTACTGGGTCGAAAACGGCGTGATCCAGTACCCCGTGGAAGAGATCACCATCGCGGGCAACATGGTGGAAATGTTCAAGCAGATCGTCGCCGTAGGCGCCGACGTGCTGGTGCGCGGCACCAAGGAAACCGGCTCGATCCTGCTCGAGCAGATGACCATCGCCGGTAACTGATCGCCGCGCGTCATTCCTCGCCCGAAGGCGGCCGCTGGTAGGTCACGAACGCATAGTCGAACCCGTTCGCCGCCGAATGATGCGTCTCGCGTGCGGTTTCCATCCACCGCGCGCGGTCGATGGGCGGGAAGAATGCGTCGCCGTCGACATCGGCGTCGATCTCCGTCACCACCAGCCGGTCCGCGCTCGGCAGCGCCTCCTCGTAGAGTTGTGCACCGCCGATCAGGAACACCTGCTCCACTCCCATGCACAGCCGCTGTGCCTCTTCGAGCGAGCCCGCCACCTCGGCGCCTTCGAGCTTGAGTGCCGGATTACGGCTGACCACGATATTGCGCCGGCCCGGCAGCGGCCGGCCGATCGAATCCCAGGTCTTGCGACCCATGATCACGGGCGCGCCCATGGTGGTGCGTTTGAAGTGGGCAAGGTCCTCGGGCAGGCGCCAGGGCAGCGTATTGTCGCGCCCGATGGTGCCGTTGCGGGCGCGCGCGACGATCAGCGTCAACAGCGTCATGACGTTCTCTTATGCAGGTTGGATGCGCAGCTTTTAGCGGATATCGCCGCGTCAGGCAACCCCGACGGTGAGATCGTCGCGGCCGGCGACCGACAGGCGGCCCATCCAGCGCTGGCCGGGGGCCAGCGCCACCGGGCCGGCCAGCGCGCCGGTGGTGACGATCTCGCCGGCGCCGATCGGCGTGAGCGGGGACGCCGGATGCGCGGCAATGCGGAGCGCCGCCTGCAGCGATATCAGCGGGCTGCCCATGACCAGGGCCGAGCCGCCCGCAAGATCGGTATCGGCGCATTGAAAGCGCGCGTCGATCGCGGCGAACATGGCGGGCGTGAGCGGCGGCAGCGCGGAGACCGGTACCGGCGTGCCGAGCAGCAGCATGGCATGCGCGCCGAAGTCGCACAGGATGGTGGCCGGCGTGCCTTGCGCCGCGTCCACGTGCGAGTCGACCACCTCGATCGCGGGCGCGATCCACTCGATGCAGTCGATCAGGTCTGCGAGCGAAGCTGCCGGGTCGGGCGTCGCCTTGAGCCGGAACGCCAGCTCCAGTTCGATGCGCGGCGCCTGCAGCGCGGCACGCGAGATGACCTTGCCGTCGGCCGCACCGTCCTGCACGGTCTGGGCATAGATAGGGGCCACGATCGGGGCGTCGATGCCGAGCTTGGCCCAGGTCTGCTGGTTGGTGCAGCCGATCTTGCGCCCGCTGGGCTGGAAGCCCTGCGCTACCAGGCGCTCGTGCAGCGCGTTGCCGGCACGATAGCCAGTGGCGATATCGATGCCGCGCAGCGCGGCATGGGTGTCGGCATCGATGAGGCTGCGTGCGGCTTGCGCGCGCTGGAAAGCTTCGGCAATACGCGAAATTTCGGCGGGCTGCATGGTGTCCTTTCGGGTTGAGTCGCTAGCGCTACTACTATTGCCACTGCCACCGCTTACCGGGGCATGGCCGCGGCAAAGGCCGTCATGCTGTCTGCAATCACGTCCCAGGCGTCCTCGGCCGCCATGTCCTTGGCCTGCGCCGGCCCGTATTCGGTGGGGCGGGCGATAAAGCCCGTACGCAGCCCGAGCGCCCGCGCCGCGCGCAGATCGTAATTGTGGGCCGCGCACATCATCACTTCGTGCGGCTCCAGCTGCAGCTGCCGGCAAACGCCGAGGTAGGTGTCCGGATGGGGTTTGTAGTGCCGGAAATGTTCGGCCGAGAAGATGCAGTCCCAGGGCAGCGATGCATGCCGGGCCATGTTGACCAGCAGCGCGATGCTGCCGTTCGACAGCGGGCCAAGGATATAGCGCGGCTTGAGCGCATGCAGGCCGGCCAGCACATCGGGCCACGGATTGAGACGATGCCACACGCGGTTGACATGCAGCTTGTCGGCGGGCGACAGGTCCGTCAGACCGAACTTCGGCAGGATCGATTCGAGCGCTTCGAGATGCAGTGCATCGATATGGGTCCACGGCAGCGAACCGTTCTTGACGCGATCTTTCTGCGGCTCGTACAGGCCGCGCCAGGCTTGCACGAACGCTTCCCAGTCGACCGTGCCGGCCGGGAGGCCGCGCTGGCCGGCCCAGGCCGACAGGTCGGCGATGATGCTGGTGCGCCAGTCGACCACCGTGCCGAAAGTGTCGAACACAATGGCCTTGACCTCGTTCAATGCGGGTTTCATCTGCTGTCTCTCTCTCAGGTGGGCCTGCCGGGTTGGATCGCGTCGAGGATCGGTAGCAGGGTGGCCATGCCGTGTTCGCGGTGGTGCTTGAGGTGTCCGGCGGCGCTGTCTGCGTCGCGATGCGCGATGGCCTGGACGATGGCGTGATGGTCGTCGTTGGACGCCGTCGGGGTAGGGCGCAGCTTGAGTGTCAGCAGGCGCGCGCGCTGCGCCTGCTCCATGATGCTCCTGGCCAGGCGCGACAGATGGGTATTGCCGCACATCTCGACCAGCAGGCGATGGAAGTCGTCGTCCGCCACCGCCCAGGCGAGCAGGTCGCCCTCGCGCAGCGCGGCATCGCCGGCCATGCAGACGTGTTCGAGCGCGTTGACGGCACGCTGGCGCGTGAGGTCGTCGCTCTCGGCCAGGCGCCGGATACCGGCGATCTCGAGCGCCATCAACGCTTCATAGACATCGCGCATTTCCGCCGAGGACAGCGCCGAGATGCGGATGCCGCGCTTGGGAATCAGTTCGACCCAGCCTTCCTGGCTGAGCTTGACGATGGCCTGGTGGACCGGGGTCCGGCTCATCGACAGCTTGAGCGCGATCTGCTGCTCGGAGCCGAGCAGGCCCGGCCGCAACGTGCCATCGATGATGGCCTGCTTGATGCGCGCATAGGCGACCTCGGCCAGCGGCTCGCCGGGCTCGCGGGCGGGGGCGCCGGCATCGTTGCGGATGGGGTCGGCCAATTGACGAATCTCCAGGCGGCACGCCGCAAGGCGTGCAGGGTGCGCGGCCGGTGTCAGACCGCGACAGGCGCCTTGATGGCCGGGTGGGATTCGTAGCCGACCAGCTCGAAATCCTCGTAGCGGTACTCGAAGATGCTGTCCGGCTTGCGCAGGAGCTTGAGCGTCGGCAGCGGCATCGGCGCGCGCGAAAGTTGCGTGCGCACCTGCTCCAGGTGGTTGCTGTAGAGGTGGCAGTCGCCCCCGGTCCAGACGAAGTCGCCGACCTCGAGGCCGGTCTGCTGCGCAACCATATGGGTCAGCAGCGCGTAGCTCGCGATATTGAACGGCACGCCCAGGAAGATATCGGCGCTGCGCTGGTAGAGCTGGCACGAGAGCCGGCCCTCGGCCACGTAGAACTGGAAGAACGCGTGGCAGGGCGGCAGCTTCATCTGCGGAATCTCGCCCACATTCCATGCGGACACGATCAGCCGGCGCGAGTCGGGCGTGTTGCGGATCTGCTCGATCACCTGGGCAATCTGGTCGATATGCTCGCCGTTGGGCGCCGGCCAGCTGCGCCACTGGTAGCCGTAGATCGGACCGAGTTCGCCCTGGGCGTCGGCCCATTCGTCCCAGATCGTGACGCCGTTTTCCTGCAGGTAGCGGACATTGGTCGAGCCCTGCAGAAACCACAGCAGTTCGTGGATGATCGACTTCAGGTGCAGCTTCTTGGTGGTGACCACCGGAAAGCCGTCGCGCAGGTCGAAGCGCATCTGGTAGCCGAACACCGAGCGGGTACCGGTGCCGGTGCGGTCGGACTTTTCGGTGCCATGCTCGTACACATGGCGCATGAAGTCGAGATACTGTTTCATCGGCGCGAGGGGGCGGGGAGAAAAGTGAACGCGCCGCGGGAGAAACAAAGGGCGGCACGAAAACGGCTATTTTAGCCGCAATCGTGCCGCCCCATCGGTACCACCGCCGCGGGGGGCGGAAGACCACGCCCGGTGGTCTTCCGCCCGCAGTGGACCGCTTTCAGTGGACCGCCACTTCAGTGGCTTTCCACCATCTCCTCGCGCTGCCCGCGACGCTTCTGCGTCAGCCAGCCGGCGCCCAGCACGCCACCGATGATCACCACGTACATGCCCCAGTACACCACCGGCCACTGCTCGAAGAACGTCTTGACCAGCGGCTCGTGCGAGATCATCTTGACGGCCGTGAAGGCCAGCACGCCAGCGCCGAGATAGATGATGACCGGGAAGCGCGACATCAGCTTGAGCACCAGGCTCGAACCCCACACCACGATGGGGATGCTGATCAGCAGGCCCAGCACGACCAGCAGGAAGCTGCCGTGCGCGGCGCCCGCCACGGCGAGTACGTTGTCGACGCCCATCACCGCGTCGGCGATGATGATGGTCTTCATGGCACCGACCAGCGAGGTCGCGCCCGCGCCATGCTCGTCGCCATCGTCCTCGGCCGCGAGCAGCTTGTAGGCAATCCAGACCAGCGCGAGACCCCCCACCAGCAGCAGGCCCGGGATCTTGAGCAGCCAGACCACGCCAATGGTCATGGCGGAGCGGACCACCACGGCACCGATGGTGCCCCAGACAATGGCCTTCTTTTGCAGATGCGGGGGAAGATTGCGCGCCGCCAGCGCGATCACGATGGCATTGTCGCCAGCGAGAACGAGGTCGATGACGACGATCGACAGCAGTGCCGTCAGGAACTGCATCGTGAACAGATCGGTGAACCACTCCATGAATGAACGCTCCTCAGGTGCGAATAACGCTTGGTTTGTCGCCCGGGAACATGGAGTGCGCGGAAACACCGCAGGGGGAGAAAGTCCACCTTTGCAAACCATGAAACCGGGTTGCAAAGGTCTTGCTCAACAGCTGACGCGGAATGCGCGGCAGTGTCAGCACAACCGGAGGCGATCCACGATGTTCGTCGAGCGTCTCGGAATGACGATTGTGCTAAGGGCATGGGCCCCCAAGCTACTCCCCTTTGAAGGGACGCGATCGCCAGAGCGACCGCGCTGGGGCGGATTATAAGCGAACTGCCACGAAATTTGTTGCGTCGCCTTCGCACGATGTTGTGTAAAAAGCACTCACGGCCTTTGTAAGCTGATGCAAACAATGGCGCACGCCTCCGCAGATGCACCTATTCTTGTGGGATTGGCGCCGGCCGGCATGCCCCGGATCGCACAGGGGCCTGTCCCGGTACCAGCCGTGGCGCGCTTGCGCTGCCTCGCCTTGCCTGGGCTCGCCACGGTCGATTAGGGGATTCACGTAGTGCCCATATCGACAACAAGGACACGTCATGCCGGCTGTTACGACACCGCTGAACCCGACCCGCCCCCGCACGCAAAACCATCCCTCGCACAATAACGTTCCCCACCACGAGACCCATCAGGGCGATCATCACGAAGGCGCGGCCGTCGTTCCGCTCGGCAACGGACATGCCCATGCCAGGGCAGCCACCGCGCCGGCGTTCGTGCAGCAGTACCGCGAAGACAACGGCGCGTTGCGCGCCGAGATTGCCGCCGGCCTGAGCCGTCCCCAGGCGGCCATCAGCCCGAAATTCTTCTACGACGTGCTGGGCTCGCGCCTGTTCGAGGCCATCACCGACCTGCCCGAGTACTACCCGACCCGTACCGAGGCTGCGATTTTCGCCGCCGCCGGCCCTGCCATCGCCGCGCGCGCGGGCAACGGTTGCGTGCTGGTCGACCTCGGCGCCGGCAATTGCGAGAAGGCGGCGCGGCTGTTTGGCAGCCTGCAGCCCGCGCAATATGTGGCGCTCGATATCTCGGTGGACTTCCTGCGCGACACGCTGGTGCGGTTGCAGCAGCAACACCCGCAGATCCCCATGCTCGGTCTGGGCGCCGACCTCTGCAGCCCGCTCGACCTGCCCGCCAGCGTGCGGCGCGGGCGCAAGCTGTTCTTCTATCCCGGCTCGAGCATCGGCAATTTCGCGCCGATGGACGCGCTGGCGCTACTGCAGCGCTTGCGTGCCGCGGCCGGGCGGGGCGACGGCGTGCTGATCGGCGTGGACCTGCACAAGGATGCCGAGACGCTGGTGGCGGCGTATGACGATGCGCTTGGCGTGACCGCCGCCTTCAACCGCAATGTGCTGCGCAATCTCAACCGCATCGTCGGCAGCGATTTCGCGCTCGCGGACTGGCGCCATGAAGCGAGCTTCGACCAGCAGGCGTCGCGCGTGCAGATGCACCTGGCCGCTAACCGCGACGTGCGCGTGAGCTGGAACGGTGGGGCGCGCGATTTTGCCGCCGGCGAGCGGATTCACACCGAGGACTCGTACAAGTACCGGCCCGATGACTTTGCGCTGCTGCTCGAGTCGGCGGGCTTTACCGACCCCGTGCACTGGACCGATCCGCGCGGCTGGTTCGCGGTATTCCACGCACGCGGCTGACGCCGCGGGCCGCTCGCCGGCAGTGTGGAAAAGCGGATGCCGGGGCGCGATGTCATAATTCGCGCAGCCGGACTCCCTCAACCTTTCTCACACGGATGCTTCGATGAGCGGCTTCTCCATGCTTCCCGATCTCCATTTCACCGGCGGCAAGACCGCGTGGGCCGATGCCCGCCGCCTGCCGCGCGAGGGGTTGGCGCAGGCGCTGGTCGAGGCGCGCAACCGCACGCTGGGATGGCTGGCGGCGCTGGGCCAGACCCGTCGAGGCTGGCAGGTCGACCGCCAGTACGACTGCGATCCGCCGTTATGGACGCTGGGCCATATCGCCTGGCACGCGGAATGGTGGTGCCTGCGCGGCATGCACGAGCTTGAGCGCGACGGCATACGGCTGCCGGTGACGCGTGAGCCGTCTCGGCTCGATGGCGCCGACGAATGGTTCGATCCCGAGCGCATCGGTCCCGACGAGCGCTGGGAAATCGCCTTGCCCGACGTGGCACAGGTCAAGCAATACGCGGCCGACGTGCTCGACGGTCTGCTGCGCCGGATCGCGCTGCTGCCTGACGATGGCGACGAGACCCTGTATCCGTTCCGCCGCGCGCTATTCCACGAAGATGCGCAGGGCGAGACCATCGCCGCGCTGCTGCAGGCACTGGGCATGGCGCCCGCCGGTCCCGCTACGCCGCTACCGACGCTGACTTCCGGCCATGCGGGCACGCTGCATTTTCCAGGCGGACGGTTCACGCAGGGCTGGAGCGAGGCCGATGGCTTTGCGCTGCCGGACGAGTTGCCGCCGCAGCAGACCTATGTGCCCGCTTTCGAGATGGACGCGGCGCTGGTCACCAATGCGCAGTTCCTCGAATTCGTCGAGGACCGCGGCTATGAGCATCCGGCGTGGTGGTCCGCGGCGGGCCGGCAGTGGCTGATGACCCAGGAGCGTTCGGCGCCCCGCTATTGGTCACGTCACCCCGAGTCGCGCGCGTGGATGGTGTCGCGCTTCGGCGCGCTCCGCACGCTCAATCCGGACGAGCCCGTGCGCCATGTCACGCTTTACGAGGCGCAAGCCTGGTGCGTCTGGGCCGGGCGTCGCCTGCCGGCGGAAGTCGAGTGGGAACTGGCGGCCACGCAGAACCGCGGCCTGCATTGGGGAGCGTTGCGCGAATGGACGGCCACGCCCTATGAGCCGTATGCAGGCTTCGAGGCGCGTGCTACCGACGCCGAACTGGTGAGCCGCTTTGCCACGCATCAGGTCGTGCGCGGCGTGTCGTTTGCCAGTGTGCCGCGCCAGCGGCATACACGGGCGCGGACGGCATTGCTGCCGGAGGACGATGTGTCGTTCGTGGGCTTCCGCAGTTGCGCGCTGTAGGGCGGTTGCAGCCGGGGTGGGACGGATACGAAAAGAGCACCTCGCGGGTGCTCTTTTCGTTTGCGGACCAGGGCGACATTTCTGTCGCGATCCCTGTGTCGCAATGCCTGTGTCGCAATGCCTGTGTCGCAATGCCGGCGTCGCGGGTCGGCGTCGCCGACCCAGGCCCAGGCTTAACGCTCGTAGCGCGAGCGGCTGTTACGCTGCTGGCCGCCAAAGCCGCCACGGTTACCGTCGCGCTGGCCACCTTCGCGGTTGCCAAAGCCACGGCCGCCGTCGCGGTTGCCGTAGCTACGGTCGCCAAAGCTGCGTTCGCCGAAATTCCGCTCGCCAAACGTGCGCGGCTCGCCGCGGTCACCGCCAAAGCTGCGTTGCTGGCCTTGGCCTTGGCCCTGGCCCTGGCCACGGTAGCCGCCGCCGGTACCACGGTCGCCGAAGCCGCGATTCTCGCCGCGATCGCCAAAGCCACGGTTCTCGCCGCCGAACGTGCGCTCGCCAAACTTGCGCTCGCCGCCGTTGTTGCGATCACCAAAATTGCGGTCGCCAAAGCTGCGCTCGCCATTGCCGCGATAACCGCCGCCGCTGTTACCTCGATAGCCGCCGCCGTTGCGGTTGCCACCGGGCTTGCCACCAAAGCCCTGGCGGGGCTTGGGCGAACGGCGCGGCTCCAGGCCCTCGATCACCGAGGCGTCCACGCGGTTGTTGGTAAAGCGCTCGATGCGGCGCCACTGGAACACGTCGCCGTGGTTCACGAGGTTGATCGCCACACCCGAACGGCCGGCACGGCCGGTACGGCCGATGCGGTGCACATAGTCCTCGGCCTGCTTGGGCAGGTCGAAGTTCACCACGTGCGTGATATCGGGCACGTCGATGCCGCGCGCGGCCACGTCGGTGGCCACCAGCACGCGCAGGTTGCCGCGGCGCAGTGCCGTCAGCGTGCGGTTACGCGCGCCTTGCGTCATGTCGCCGTGCAGCGCGCCGGCAGAAAAGCCGGTGTCGGACAGGCGCTCGGCCAGCGAGTCGGCATCGCGCTTGGTGGCGGTGAAGACGATGGCCTGCTTGAGCGAGGCATCGCGCAGCAGGTGGTCGAGCAGGCGCTCCTTGTGCGACATGTCGTCGGTATAGTGCAGGCGCTGCTCGATATGGCTCTGGTCCATGCGGGCCGCGGCGATCTCGATGCGTTGCGGGTCGCGCAGCTGGCGCGACGCGAGTTGCGCGATGCGGGCATCGAGCGTGGCCGAGAACATCAGCGTCTGGCGCGTGGCCGGCGTGGCCGCGACGATGGCGTCGATGTCGTCGGCAAAGCCCATGTCGAGCATGCGGTCGGCTTCGTCGAACACGAGCATGTCGAGCGCCGACAGGTCGATGCGACCCGCATCGATATGGTCGAGCAGACGGCCCGGCGTGGCCACGAGGATGTCAGGCATCTTGGCCAGCATGGCCAGCTGCTTCGGATAGGGCATGCCGCCCAGGATGCTTGCGCAGATGATGCGGCGCAGGTTGCGGCCGTACTTGGCGGCAGCCTCGGTCACTTGCAGTGCGAGTTCGCGCGTGGGCGTCAGGACCAGCAGCGAGGGCTGTGCCGGTGCCGGACGGGGACGCTTGCCCTTCATGCGCTTGACCGGCTCGTCCGGGCGCGGGCGGTTCGGCGCGGCCTTTTCGCTGATGCGCTGGATCGCGGGCAGCATGAACGCTGCGGTCTTGCCCGAGCCGGTCTGGCTCGAGACCAGCAGGTCGCGGCCGGCCAGGAAGGCGGGAATGGCCTGCGCCTGCACGGGCGTGGGCGTGTTGTAGTTCAGTTCGGTGAGCGCGCGCAGGATGGCGGCGTCGAGGCCGAGAGCGGCAAAGCCATTCTCGGTGGCGGCCGGGGCTGCGTCGCCGGCTGCGGCGGGTGCTGCATCGACAGTGCCATTGAGCACCGCGTCGAGCTTGTCGAGCGGGCTTTGCGTGTTGGCATTGTCGTTGGCGGAGGCAAAAGGCTGCTCCGCACGGAGGTCGTGCTGGGTCATGTCGTGGTTATCAATAATGCATGTCACCCCTGGGCAGTCAGCCACGAGGGGCGGGCGCAATGCAAAGTCTAAAAAGGCTTCGGCGCCAATCGGTGAGGCCGTTCGACAGACTCAGCTGACAACACGGCGGCAGGCAGGGGCGCTGGCGGAACATCCGGCCGCGGAACCCTGGCAGGCAAACAGCTCCAGAGTACGGGCTGTTCAACAGGATCGGAGACGAGGCAACGTCGGTGAGTGGTGCGTTCTGGCCGGCGCCTGTCTGGCATGCTGCAAGCGACAGAGGCAGGGGGCAGAGCTTGGGAGGGCTGCGGATACACCGGAATGGACTGATATTGCGCAGGCATTCGGCGTGGTGCGGAACTCACAGTGCGAAACTCACAGGCGCGGAGTATAGCAGAAGAGTTACGACCATGTTGCAGTGCGAAACGTAACGGGATGTGTCGGGGCGCCCTTGCATGGGGCGGGCCGCTTTCTATACTGGGAAGCGCGAGCACATCGTGCCCGCCCGGGGCGGACGTCAGACGCGTCCCGCCGACCGCTTGCGGCGGGGATCTCGCCGTTCGGCGCCGGGACTGCGGCCATTGTCGCCAATGCGAGGTTCTCCCGACTGTCCGGGTGGTCCGGATGGCCGTCCGCGTCATGGGCGGAGTCCAAGGAGAGCCTGCCTGGCACAGAAATGACCGGAGTTGGCCGGCGACGCGACCCAGGCGGTCCGGGCCCGTCCGCAACCACAAAGCCCGCCAATTGCTTGGCGGGCTTTTCTTCTGATGCAACCAGCGCGGCGCGCCGTCGCTACTTGCGTGGCAACGCGCCGGCTACCCGTTCCTGCCCTGCGATCGTTGGCTTGCCCGGCAACCCCTGCGGATACTGGATGAGTCGCGTCATATGCGCGTGGCGATAAGACTGCCAGCGGTGGGTGCCCGCCGCGCGCGCACCGCCCATGATCGCGGACATCGCCTCGCGGTCGAGGTCCACGCTCTCCGACAAATCCTTGATGACGATCACTGCCATGGCGTTCTCCAGCGTGCGGACCGTGCCCATGCGGCCGGTGGGCCGCACGGACGGCGCCGGGGCGGGCGCGGGTCCGATTCAGTATAGGCGGGCGGTCCCGTCGCCAGCGAGGCGGGACCGCCGCCGGACGCCGGTCAGACCGCCGCCCAGTTGCCGCCCCATTGCGACGGATTGACGTCGACATTGACATGGCCGAGGCCCTTGCCGATCACGCTGCCGTTGAGCGTGGCGACATTGATCTCCTGCAGCTGTGCAATGTTCTGGTTGATGTTGATGTTGACGTTGGCAAGCGGACCGGCGCTGCCAACACGGCCCAGCCACGAGGTGCCGCCGCGGATGGTGGCAAGCGAGCTGCGGTCGAGGTCCTGGCTGAGCGCAAGGTCGCGAACGATGATGGTCGACATGGTGAACTCCTCGGTGACGGCCGCATCAGGCGCGGTTGGTGGCGTTCTGGTTGGTGTAGACGTCGTTCTTCAGGTGGTCCTGGAAGGCCGAGCCGTTGGCGAACATGCTGTTCACTTCCTGCATCTGCTGGTTCGACTGGTCGATCTTCCGGACCGAGTCGAACGACAGCTTCACGGGGCTGTAGATCGACGTGAACGGCACGAAGCCGAAGCCGCCGCGTACGGCGCGCATGCCCTTGGCATCGAGGGTTTCGGTGACGGACAGATCGTTGATGGTCAGCGTGGTCATGGCAGTTCTCCTTGAGAGATGTGGTGCTACTGGTTCAGATGGTGAGCATCGGGTTGGTGTCGCGCTCGGACCAGATATCGCAGCAAGCGTGCCAGCCCATGGGCCAGCGCCGTCGCGCCGCCGTCGCCCGCTTGCAATGCCTTGAAAACACGAGGGAAAAAAATCGGCGCGCGGGCACGGTGAACGCCTGACGCGAATGCGCGAGGTGTCGGCGGTGCCGGATCGGTCCCGGACTGGTGGGTGCCGCCCAACAGGTTGCGCGGCGCTGTTGGGGCGCGAGCAACGCGCGGCGCAATGCCCGGGTTTGCGAATGGCTTGGGTGCGCACTAGTATCCATCGAGGGTGGGCGGCGCCATGACCGCATCGATGTCACGGCGGCACCTGCCGATAACCACACGTCGGGAATGCATCGATGCCGAGCCTGGCCGACCTGATACGCAACTTCCGGAGCGGTGGGCTGACGCGTGACGAATTTCTTGCGTCCGTCGACAACGTGCTGGAGGAGGATGACACCACGCCAGGTCATCTCGCGCGCGTGCTCAGCGAGGAACATACCCGCACGCCGCTACCGCACAATGTCTATGGCGAGGTCATGCGACGCATCGACGCGCGCCTGGCAACCCAGTTCGATCCGGTCGGCGAGGACACGCGCCTGGCCGATCCCGCCGACCGCAGCGCGCCGTCGCTCTCGTCACCGTCGTCACCCTCGTCACCTTCGTCATCGTCCTCGCCCTCGGCGGGCACCTTCCGCGGCAACACCGGCGGCATGCAGCCGGGCGCGCCAGGTGCGCATGTCAAGGGCGTGGGCGATACGCTCAACGGCCGCTTCGTGCTCGAGGAGTGCCTCGGCGTGGGTGGCATGGGCACCGTGTACAAGGCGCTGGACCTGCGCAAGCTGGAGGCCTCGGATCGCAAGCCCTATATCGCGATCAAGGTGCTCAACCTGCAGTTCAGCAGCCATCCGAAATCGCTGATGGCGCTGCAGCGCGAGGCGCGCAAGGCGCAGCAGCTTGCCCACCGCAATATCGTCACGGTGTACGACTTCGATCGCGATGGCGCCACGGTCTTCCTCACCATGGAGTACCTGTCGGGCAAGCCGCTGAGCCGCGTGCTGCGCGCGCCGGACTTCGCCGGCCTGCCGTTTGCCAAGGCGCTGCCGATCATCGTCGGCATGGGGCGCGCGCTCGCGTACGCGCACGAGCGCGGCTTCGTGCATTGCGATTTCAAGCCGGCCAACGTGTTCCTGACCGAGCGCGGCGAGGTCAAGGTGATCGACTTCGGCATCGCGCGTGGCTTTCGCCAGCCGCTCGACGATGCCGACCAGACCGTGTTCGACGCCGGTTCGCTCGGCGGCATGACGCCCGCTTATGCGAGCCCTGAGATGTTCGAGCATCGCGAGCCCGATCCGCGCGACGATATCTATGCGCTGGCCTGCGTGAGCTATGAGCTGCTGACGGGCAAACATCCGTACGACCGGTTGTCCGCCAACCAGGCGCGCGCCGCCAACCTCAAGCCGCCTGCACCGAAAGGGCTGTCGCGCACGCAATGGAAGACGCTGCGGCAGGCGCTGTCGCTCGATCGCGCCACGCGCACGCCGACGGTCTCGCGCTTCCTGGAAGGCATGGGAGCGGCGGAGCCGCATCAAGGCACCTCGCGCGTCCCGGTGCTGGTGGGCGTCGTGATTGGCGCGGTGCTCGCGGCCGGCCTCGGCTATTACGCGTGGCGCAGCGGCGTGGCGAAGGACACGGTGCATACGCCTGTGCCGGCCCCGGGTGATGCCGCCTCTGCACAGGCGTCCAGTCAGGGCGTCAGCCCGTCCTCCGCCCAGTCTTCCACCCCGTCTTCCACCGCGCCCGCAACGCAGGCCCCCAGCCAGCGCGCGGCAACGGCCACCGAGGCCGATGCCTCGCGTGAGGCGCCGCTGTCCATGGAAAGCATCGCGTCGCTGCTTGCGGCGGTACCGTGCTCGCTGCTGCAGGGCCGAATCGATGGCAAGGTGGTGCACGTAAGCGGCTATGTGTCGGACGGCGTGGGCGTCAAGCCGCTGCGCGAGAAGCTCACGGCGGTGCCCGGCGTGGGCGGCGTCAAGCTCGACCTCACCCCGATCGGCGAGGACAAGTGCGACGTGGTCAAGCTGGTGGCGCCCTACTGGTCAGCGCACCGGCAGGGCATGGCCGCACTGCGGCCGCGCGGCGGCAATACGCGGCTGACGGAGGGCATGCCGCTGGTGATGGACATCGCCACGCCGGCGCACGAGTCGTACGTCTATGTCGATTACTTTGTCGCGGACGGCAAGGTGGCGCACCTGGTACCCAGCCGCCGCGTGCAGGGCAACCAGGCTCCGGCGGGCTATCACGCGACCATCGGCGACGGCGGCGACTGGATCATCTCCAAGCCCTTCGGCAGCGAGATGGTGGTGCTGCTGACCACGCCCGCACCGCTGTTCGACACGCGCCGGCCCGAGTTCGAGACCCGCCAGGAGTACCTGCGCGCGCTCGAGAAGCCGCTCGCGCAGATGGCGTCCAGGTACGGCAAGGACCGCATCAGCGCCGATCTCGTGCAGATCTCGACGCGCGCACGCTAGGCTCGACGCGCGCACGCCAGGCGCGTGCGTCGGCCGCGGTACGGGCACGGTTATTTCAGGTCGCGAGCCACGCGAAAGCCGTTCTGCGATTGCCGCACACTGGTGCTGTACTTGAAGCGCGTCGACGACACCATGTAGTTGGCCCCTTCGCGCCAGGAGCCGCCACGGATCACGCGCGCGGTACAGCCGTTCTCGTCCCAGGCGCGGCCATCGGTGGGCGCGCCCTTGTACGAGCTGTGCCAGCAGTCGCCGACCCATTCCCACACGCTGCCGTTCATGTCGTGCAGTCCGTACGGATTGGCCGCGAACGAGCCGACCTCGGCCGGCGCGTCCTGCGCCCAGGGATCGCCGCAGTCCTTGCAGTTGGCATTGCCCTTCTTCATCTGGTCACCCCACCAGTACGCGCTGTGGGTGCCGCCGCGCGCCGCATACTCCCATTCGGCCTCGGTGGGCAGGCGGTACGTCTTGCCGGTGGTCCTGGACAGCCACGCCACGTATTGCTGCGCGTCGTCCCAGCTGACGTCGCGTATGGGCGCGTTCCTGGCCGTGCCCGCCGTGGCGATGCGCGGGCATGCGCTGGCGTCGACGCACGCGTTCCACTGCTCGACGGTGACCTCGAACTTGCCGATGGCGAAGGGCTGGCCGATGCTGACGTGGTGCGGCGGCTTCTCCGCAGGGTCGCTGGTATTGCTGCCCATGGTAAAGCCGCCGGGCGTCAGCGTGACCAGGATCGGACAGGCGGGGCAGTCGCGCAGCTCGCCGGTGCGGGTTGCGCCGGCCGTGGCGCTGCCCGTGGACTTGCCTTCGTTCGGATAGGTGATGACGCCGGACGAAATGCTGCCGCCTGTGCGCGAGCGCGGCGTGTTGGCGGCCTGCGCGGGCGGTGCCGGTGTCGCCTCCGGTGCGCGCGCCGTGGGTGGCGTGGCGGGAGCGGGCGGCGCGGGTGCCGGTGCGGTGCCGGTGCCGGGCGCGGACCGGCTGTCGGCCCTGGGCGGGCCGGACTTTGCCGCCGAGGTGGATGGCGTGGACGGTGCGGAGGGTGAGGAGGGCGCCGGTGCCGCGGCGCGGATGCGCTCGATGCGCGCCTTTGCCAACGCGGCAAAGCGGCCATTCGGATAGGCCTTCAGATAGGCCTCGTAGTCGCTCGCGTAGCTGCTGTTCTTGATCGACTCCCAGAACGCGAGCTCGTATTGCTCGTTGCTGTCCTTGGGCAGGATGCCGGCATGCGCGCGGGCGATGAAGATATCGACGAGACCGAACGCATCGGCCGCTCCGCCCGCGCTGGCCACACCGGTCGCCACCGCCTGCAGCGCGCCGATCCCCACACTGAACAGCACAAGAGTTTTCCGCCACATATCGAGGGTCCCGTTGTTCCGGCACTGCGCGCGTGGTGTTGCCGTGACCTGCCTCCGGCTCGTTTCAAGATAGCACAGCGTTCGTGCCACGGCAGTTCGCCTGTGCGCGCCCATGTGCCCGTGCCCGCATGCATTCGCGCGCGCATGGGTGTCGGCATGGCCTCGCTTCATCCACGTGGCCGGTTCGCATTTTCATCGCATCCGGACTACGCTGTAGGACACGTCGAGCGCGCGCCGCGTCACAACGTCCGTCAAGAATACGACTGGGAGGAGCGTGTATGTCCAGACGATCCCTGCTCCATATGGTGGCGGCCGCGCTGCTGGCCGTGCATCCCCTCGCTTCCAGTCCCACGCCGGCGCCCGCCAATGCCGAGGCCTACATCATCTGGCCGGCGGACGGCGCGGTGATCGACGGCGGCAAGCTCTGGGTCCGCATGGGGCTCAAGAACATGGGCGTATGCCCCAAGGGCATCGAGCGGCCCAACTGCGGGCACCATCACCTGTTGATCGACGTGGACCTGCCGCCGATGGACAAGGAAATTCCCAACGATCGCAACCATCTGCACTTTGGCGCGGGCGAGACCGACGCCCGCATCGAGTTGCCGCCGGGCAGGCACACCCTGCAACTGCTGATGGGCGACAGCAAGCACGTACCGTTCGAGCCACCGATTTACTCGAAGAAGATCACGATCACCGTGCGGTAGCACACCGACGCCCGCGTTGGGGAGAGACGCCATGACCAAGCCGATCATCGTTGCCGCGCGCGTGCTGGCCGCCGTCGCGCTTGCCGCGCCGCTGGGGCTCGGCGCCGCCGAGCCGGGCGGGAGTGCCAGGGGTGCCAGGCCCACCGGCGGTCCCACTGCCGCGCCGCCCAATGCCTACCTCTATATCGGCTATCCCAACGACCACCAGACCCTGCCGGCCGGCAAGCCGATCAAGGTCTGGTTCGGCTTGCGCAACATGGGCGTGGCGCCCAAGGATGTGAAGTACCCCAACACCGGGCATCATCATCTGCTGGTCGACGTGGACCTGCCGCCGCTGGACCAGGAGATTCCCAACGACCGCAATCACCTGCACTTCGGCGCGGGCGAGACCGAGACCACGATCGAGCTGCCACCGGGCAAGCACACGCTGCAGTTGCTGATGGGCGACGAGAAGCACATCCCGACCAATCCGCCGGTCTACTCGAAGAAGATCACGATCTACGTGCGGTAGCCCCGATGGGCCGCCGGCCCGGCGGACGATCCCGGCGGCGCCGGCCTGTCTGCCGTACGCCAACAGTTTCCCCGTGCACCTGTCTGCGCGGCGCCATCACCGGCGCCACGCCACGTTGCGCCACGTTGCCCCAATACGCGCGGCGGCCACGCGTTTTCTCCCGTGTTTTCAAGGCATTGCAAGCGAGCGACGGCGGCGCGACGGTGCTGGCCCATGGGCTGGCACGCTTGCTGCGATATCTGGTCCGAGCGCGACACCAACCCGATGCTCACCACCTGAACCAGTAGCACCACATCTCTCAAGGAGAACTGCCATGACCACGCTGACCATCAACGATCTGTCCGTCACCGAAACCCTCGATGCCAAGGGCATGCGCGCCGTACGCGGCGGCCTCGGCCTGGGCTGGGTGCCGTACACCTCGATCTATCACCCGGTGAAGCTGTCGTTCGACTCGTCGACCACGATCACGCAGTCGAACCAGCAGATGCAGGAAGTGAACAACATGTTCGCCAACGGCTCGGCCTTCCAGGATCATCTGAAGAACAACGTCAACACCAACCAGAACGCCAGCAACACGGTGTATCGCTGAGCGGCTGGCCGTCAGGCCAGCCCATGCAAGAGAACCGCACGGGGAGCTTGTTGCCGGGGACACCTCCGCCCCGGCAGCTTTTTTTCCACGTACCACGGCTCGCATGAATGAGGTTGGCACCTTCGATGTGCCGACCCACAATACAGAACACCTTGGGCATTGCCTCAGGAGGACATCGTGTCCGACGCTTTCGCTTTCCGCTCCGGCCTTTGCACGGTTGTCGGCAACATCTCGCGGCATAGGGTCCGCTCCTGTGCCTGCCTTCGTCCCCGCGCCGCAAACACCGCCCGCCTGCCATCATGCCGCGCGTGCCTGGCATGGTTCGTCGCGGGGCTCGTGCTCCTCGTGACCGCCGGCTGTGCCGATTTCCGTCCGCCCGAGTATCACCGTCCCGAGACGCCGGCCAAGGCCGCGTGGTCGCGCGACGACGTGGTGAGCGTATCGCCGGCCGAGACCATTCTGCCCAACTGGTGGCAGGGCTTCCAGGATCCGTACCTCGACCAGCTGGTGGACCGGGCGCTCGCCGGCAATTACGACATCAAGGTGCTGGCGGCACGCATCCGCGTCGCCAACGCTCAGATCGGCGAGGCGCGTGCCGGCGCGCTGCCGGTCTTCGATATCGGCGCGGGCGCGAGCTTCGACAAGACCACGGGCCAGCCGCTCACACGCACCTACAACCTCGGCGCCCAGGTCAGCTGGGATATCGACGTATGGGGCAAGGTGGAGAAAGGCGTGCAGGCCCAGACCGCCGAGTTCCGCGCCACCGAGGCCGACTGGCGCGCGGGGTATCTCACGCTGGTGTCGGCGGTGTCGATCACCTATTTCCAGATCCTGCAGTTCGACGAGCAGATCGACCAGCAAAGCCGCACGGTGGGCCGTAACGGCGAGATCCTGACGACCTACCGGGCGATGTACGCCAATGGTCTCGTGCCGCAGATCCGTGTCATGCAGCAGCAGGCCGAGATCAACCGCCTCAACAAGGATCTGCTGGAGCTGCGCCGTTCGCGCAATGTGGCAGAGAATGCGCTGGCTACGCTGGTGGGCGTGCCGGCCGGCGAGCTCAAGGTACCGGTGGGACGCCTGCAGGACCGCGTGCGCCTGCCGGTGGTGCCGGCCGGGCTGCCGTCGCAGTTGCTCGCGCGGCGGCCGGATATCGTCGCCGCCGAGTATCGCGTGCTGTCCGCCTACAACCTGGTCGGCCAGGCACGTCTGGCCCAGCTGCCCAGCATCAGCCTGACCGCGCGCGGCGGCACCGCGAGCTTTGCGCTGTCGGACCTGCTGAAGTCGTTCACCTTCGGCTTCATGCCGAGCATCAACCTGCCGATGCTCGATCCCAATGTGCGCGCGCGCGTCAAGACCAGCGAGGCCAATATTGGCGTGGTCGAGAACGAGTATGGCCGCGCCGTGATGACCGCGTTCGAGGAAGTGGAGAACGCGCTGGTCAACGTGGATGCGCACAAGAAGCAGCGCGCCGAACTGCAGCAGCAGGTGGAGCAACTGCGCGTGGTATCGGCGCAGATCGAGGCGCAACTGAAGGAAGGCGTGGTCTCCCAACTGGAAGTGTTCGAAACCGAGCGCTCGCTGTTGACCGCGCAGCTTGCGCTGTTGGAGGTCCACCAACAGATCCTGTCGGACACCGTCACGCTCTACAAGGCACTCGGCGGCGGCTGGCCGGCCGAACAAGTGCGCAACGCGCCCTCGGGCACGGCGGTCTCGGCCAACACGGGTGCGGCGCAATAGACCGCGCGCACCCGCATCGATCGTCATCGCGCACCGGCATGCCACACGCATACCCACCACGCTGCAACGCAGCGGATTGACTCATCGAAGGCGTCGCCTACTATGTTCTTACCCGTGACATCCCGCCCCTCGTCGTCGCCCGCAGGCCCGGCCACGCGGCGTCGCGCCACCGGTCCGACTGTTGGTTCTCGAGAAACATGACGCGCGACGATGCCCCGATCATGGACATGCCGGTGATGATGCGCTCCTCTCCAGTGGACTCCCATGCCGCCCAGGCAGCGGCCGGCGCGCCGGGACAGGCCTTCGACGTCCTGCTCATGCCGCTATCCCGGCCCGAGCTCGGCGAGATTCGCATCGGCGAGGATCTGTTCGCGATCGGCCGTGGCGAGGCGCCGTTCACGGCGTACCCCGCCGATGCGCGGGCCGTGCTGTCGCGCCGCCATGCGCGCATCTTTTCCGAGCATGGCGCGGTTTATGTGGCCGACCTCGGCAGCAAGAACGGCACGCGCGTCAATGGCGCCGCGGTGGCACAGCAACCCGCTGTGCTGGGCGATGGCGACGAGGTCAGCTTTGGCGCCGCGCTCACCTATCGCGTGTGCCTGTATCCGCGTGCGACCGCGCCGGAGGCGCCGCGCGTGGCGGTGGCGCTGGCGCCGATGCGCGATGACGTCGGCCTGCAGCCGGTGGTCGTAAGCGGCTTTCCGTACCTGATCAGCAAGGCGGACGAGACCTTTGCGCGCTACGGCGATGCCTATCCGCACCAGGTGAACTACCTGTCGCGGCGGCACGCGCATCTGTACCTCAAGGGCGGCACCCCGTGGCTGGAGGACCTGGGAAGCACCAATGGCACCTTCGTCAACGGCGTGCGGCTCGACGATCATGCGATCCGCCTGGAGTCAGGCGATGTGGTGGCGTTCGGGGGCAATCATTTTGTCTATCGCGTGACCATCGAGCGCGAGGTCGACGGTGACGCCACCGCGACGCGCTCGATCCTGTTCGATGCGCCGGGTGCGCAGCCCGCGCCGGCAGGGGGCATGCCGGCGGACGGCGATCGCACCACCTTCGTCGGGGCGGCCGACTCGTTCCTCGATATCTTCTGCGTCGACTATGCCGCGAAGCAGGAGGATGAAGTCAACCTGGAACCGATGCCCGATGGCGCCACGCATGCCGGCACGCCGACCGGTGTGCACAGGCCTGGCGCGCGCGGCCGCGTGGCATTGATGGCCGGCGCGATTGCGCACAGCCTTGGCCTGTCCGATCCCGCGCACGCGCGGCGCGCGGCACGGTGGTGCGGGGCGCTCCTGCTGGCGGTTGCGCTGGTGGGTGGCCTCGTCTACTGGCGCAGCGCGCCCGACCGCACGCTGGACCGGCTGATGGCCGAGCGGCAGTATGCGCGTGCCGCCGCGCTGGCGGACGACTATCTTGCGCGTCACCCTGGCCAGCCTAAATACCAGGCCATCGGCACCGAAGCGCTGCTCGATGCGTACGTGCCGCAGTGGGTCGAGCGCCTGCGCGCGCACGACTTTGCCGGCGCCGACGCGGTGCTGGCGCGCATGCGTGCCGGCAGTCAGCACAACGCCGATGCACGCGCGCTGGTCGAGGAGCTGGCATGGGTGGGCCAGCTCGGCCGCTTTGCCGCCGAGCGTGGCGGCGCCGATGCCCAGATCAGGCTGTATCGCGACGAAGGCGCGATTCGCGCGCTGCTCGCGCGCTGGGAGCAGGACCCCAAGGCGCACCAGCGCGCGCTTGATCGTATTGCCAACACCACGCCGGCCTTCCGCGATACCTACGCCGATGCGCTCAGCGCGCTGCGTAAGCTGCAGAACGACGACGCCGTGTACGTCGGCGCGATGGACCGGCTCAATGCCGCCATCGCCACCGAGCTGGGGCGCGAGCAACCCGAGGCCCTGCGCGCGATGCTGGCCGACTACAAGGACAAGTATCCCCGGCTGGCCGGCCTTGATGGCGTGGAGCGCGACCTCGCGCAGTACACCGCGCTGATCCAGGCGTTGCGCAATCGTGTGCTGGGCCCGCTGATGGCACAGGTGGCGGCGGTGCACTTCGTCACTCCGCCGTTCCAGGCACAGTATCGCCAGCTCGCGGCCACCAGGCTGCCCGACGCCGAGGTCTCGCGCCAGTATGCCGTGGCCATGCAAGCCTGGCAGCGCGGCGACAGCGCGACCACCTTCAGCACGCTGGCGCCGCTGCAGGCGGGTCCCTGGCGCGAAGAACTGGCGCAGGACATCGCGCACAAGAAGCAGGTGGCCGAGCAGTTTGGCGCCTTGCCGCAGGCGCGGGGCGGTGCCGGCTACGAAGATCAGTTGCTGGCCCTGCATGCGATGCTCGATCCCGCTGCCGATGCCTGGTATGCGCACGCGGTGGCCGAGGACGTCAATGGCATTCGTGAAGCGGCGCTGCGGCGTGCCAACCTGCTGCTCGGTCGCGCGGCCGCGGCGTGGCGGCAGTACCGCAACAACGGCCTGATTGCCGGCGAGCAACGGCTCGAGGCCGGCATTTCGGCAAAATTCCGCGCGCAGGCGAAGCTGCTGGCCGATGCCCAGGCCGACGCGCGGCAGGGCCTGCGCATTTATGCGCAACTCAAGGTCGACGACACCGCGCAGTGGAGCAAGGTCCAGGACGATATCCAGGCCGAGGTGGACCTGCAACGCCGCGCGCTCAATGACCTGCGCATGGTGCTCGATCCGGCTGTGCTCAAGGCCAAGCTCGCGCTGGTGGGCGAGGCCACACCGGCGCCTACGGTGGCGGCCTCTCCGGGAGGACGGCGATGAACGACGACAACCGCCTGCGACCGCTCCACGAGGCGCTCGACGACCACAGCGCGGAGGGCATTGCGTTGCTGACGGCGGAGCCTTCGCGCCTGACCCTGCTGACCGTGGTGGCGACCGGGGCGCTGGTGCTGTGCGCGTTGTTGTGGTCGTTTGTCGGCCATGCCGACGTGATTGTCACGGCGCAGGGCACGCTGGCCCCGGAATCCGAGGTGCGGCGCTTCTATGCACCGGTCGATGGCGAACTGGCCGACCTTTACGTTGCCGAGGGGCAGCCGGTCTCCAAGGACGATGTGCTGGCGCGCCTCAATGCGCGCGGCGCGATCGAGGCCGCCGCCAACGCGCTGGAGGCGCAGCTGAAGCTGGAGGACTCCGAGCGCGAATGGAAGCAGTTTCCGGAACGCAAGGCGCTGATGGAGCGCCGCGCGGCCGCGCTCAGGCAACAGCTCGAACTGGGCACGCGTCAGCACGAGAACCGCATGGCCGAAGGCACCACGCGGCTGGCCGAGCAGCAGCGCGCACAGTTGCAGGAGGCACGCAGCAATCTCGAGAACGCACGCCGTGCGCGCGACTTTGCGCGCCAGGAGCAGGATCGCTATGCCCGCCTGTTCGCGCTGCCGGGCGGTGGCGGCGTATCGCAGTCGCAGGTGGAGGCCAAGCGTGCCGCCACGCAGGATGCGGAGAACACGCTGCGCGTGGCGCAATCGCGCCTGGCCGAGCTCGATGCGCGGCTGGCGCGCGAATACACGCAGGCCAGCGCGGAGCTGGAAGGCAGCGGGCAGGACCTTGCCAATCTGCGCATCCAGTACGACGCGCAGATGCGCGAGATCAGCAATACCGAGGACAAGCTGCGCCTGCAGGTCCAGACCGCGCGACTGGTGGCGGAAGCCGCCGCGCGCATCCGCTTCGAGAATATCGACAAGGACAACTTCCTGCTTATCCTGGCGCCGGTGTCGGGTGTGATTACCGATGTGACTTCGACCCAGCGCGGCGACAAGATTCAGGCCAATACGCCGCTGGGCGGCATCGCGCCCAAGGATGCGCGCCCGGTGCTGCGCATCGAGATTGCCGAGCGCGACCGCGCGTTCCTGCGCGAGGGGTTGCCGGTCAAGCTCAAGTTCAGCGCGTTTCCATATCAGCGCTACGGGCTGATCGCGGGCACGCTCGAATATATCTCGCCGGCCACCAAGCCGTCGGGGCCGGACAAGCAGCCGGTCTACGAGGGGCGCGTGCGGCTGGCACAGGATTACTACAGCGTGGCCGACCACAAGTACCCGCTGCGCTACGGCATGACGGCCACCGCGGAGATCGTGGTACGAGAGCGTCGGCTGATCGATCTCGGGCTCGATCCGTTCCGGCAGGTTGCCGGGTAAGCCCGCATCAGAGAAACAAGGAGGAAGCGATGACTGCCATCGTGCGAATCGACGAGGAGGTGATCGACGTCGACGAATTCATCCGCGTGCTCAAGCTGACCGGCCAGTTCGAGGGGCTGGTGGAGCAGCTCGTGCGCGACAAGCTGACCGTGCACGCGGCGCGACGGCAGGGCGTGACGCTGACGCCCGAGGAAATCCAGGAACGCGCCGACCAGTTTCGCCGCGTACAGGGCCTGCACCGCGCGGCCGACATGAACCATTATCTCGACGCGCTCGGCATCGGCCTGGACGAGTTCGAGACGTTTGTGACGGACGGGCTGTATCAGGAGAAGATGATGGCGCGCATCTGCAGCGACGCCGCCGTGGAGGAATACTTCCAGCTCAACTCGCCGAAGTTCGACAGCATCGAGATCAGCCATATCGTGGTGGATAGCGAAGGCAAGGCGCGCGAGCTGGTGTCGTATCTGCGGGACGATCCCGACGCGTTTGCCGATCTGGCGCGCGAACATTCGCTGGCGGATACGCGCGAGCAGGGCGGCGAGATCGGCAAGGTGCTGCGCGGCTCGCTCAAGAGCGAGATCGAGGCCAAGGTGTTCAACGCGGAACCGGGCGACCTGCTGGGGCCGTTTCCCGCCGCCGATCGTTCGTGCTTCGAGGTATTCCTGGTGCGCGCCAAGCATCCGGCGCGGCTCGATGACGACGTGGCGGTGGAAGTGCGCCGCCTGTTGCGCGAGGACTGGCTGATGGCAAGGGCGCAGGAACATGTCATCGAAGCCCGCTAGCGATCCCGGGATGGACCTTGGCAGCGGCGCGGCGCCGGCACCGGGACAGGCAACGGGGCAGGCGGCGGGCGCGCTGGCCGACTTTCTTGCCACCGTCGAGATCCTGTCACCGCTGACCCGCGACGAGCTCGACCGGCTGGCGGCGAGCGCGCGCACGCTGGCGTTCGGCTTTGGCGATACGGTCTGCAACGCGGGCGAGCCGGCCGACGGCCTGTTTATTGTCAGAAGCGGCTCGGTGCGCGTGTTCAACGAGGAACACGGCAAGGAAATCAGCATGGGCGTGCGCAAGGCCGGCGAAGTGTTTGCCGATATCGCCATGTTGCGCGAATACCGGCACGAATCGTCGGTGCGGGCCTCGGGCAAGACCGAGCTGCTGTGCATCCCGCGCGTCGTCAGCGAGGCGGTAGTGGCCGCCAATCCGGCCGCGCTGGCATTTATCACGAGCTACGTCGCGATCAACTCGGCGGGGGGCTTTGTGGCCCGGCTGTTCGACCTGCGCGGCAAGCTCGACAAGACCGAGCTCGAGGAAGCGGTGCGCAGCGTCGGCGTCAAGCGCGTCACGGCCGGCCGCGAGATCCTGCGGCAGGACGGGCGCGAGGATCGTCGGCTCTACGTGGTGCGGCAGGGCACGGTGCGCATCGTGCGTAATGAGGATGGCACCACCTATCCGCTCGCTACGCTGGGGCAGGGCGACATCTTTGGCGAGCGCGCCTGCGTGATGCGCCAGGAGCAGATTGCCTCGGCCATCGCCGAGACCGACGCGCGGCTGCTGGTGATACCCGAGAAAACGGTGCAGTTGATCCTGGAGCGCAATCCGCGCCTGCGCGAGGTGCTGGAGGAGCGCATCCGCGTGATCGACCGGGAGCTGCATCGGCAGAAGAAACTGGCCGAGCGCCGCAAGCGTCCGGTGCTGCTGGACCTGCACTCGAAGCCGGAATTCGGCGAACGCCTGATCCGGCGCTTTGCGCTGGTCGAGCAGGCCGAGGAGATGGACTGCGGCGCCGCGTGCCTCGGCATGATCTGCCGCCACTACGGCATACCGATGACGCTTGGCAAACTGCGCGAACTGGCCAACGTGACCACCGCCGGTGCCACGCTCGACAGCCTGGCACGCGCCGGCGAATCGCTTGGCTTTACCACGCGCGGCGTGCAATGTACGCGCGATGCGCTGCTCGGCTTCGAACTGCCGTTCGTCGTGCATTGGGAGGGTTATCACTACGTGGTGGTATACGGCGTGTCGGCACGCTGGGTCTGGGTGGCGGACCCGGCCCTGGGTTTCCGCAAGATGAGCACCGAGGAGTTCGAGCGCGGCTGGAGCGGCACCTGCCTGCTGTTCACGGCGGGCGAGTCGATGACGCAGCTCGCGGTCGCGCGCTCGCCGTGGCTGCGCTTTATTGGTTACCTGTCGCCGTACAAGCGCATCCTGGCACATCTGTTCCTGGCGACGTTCGTGATCCAGCTGCTGGGCGTGGTGCCGCCGCTGATCATCCAGAACATCCTCGACGGTGTGGTGGTCCACCAGAACGTCGGGCTGCTGCACCTGCTGATTGCCGGCCTCGTCATCTCCAATGTGTTCACCCAGCTGATGGCGACCATCCGCGCATACCTGGCCAACTTCATGGTGCGCAACATGGACTTCGCCATGATGTCGCACTTCTTCAAGCACACGTTGTCGCTGCCGCTGTCATTCTTTGCCAAGCGCAAGACCGGCGATATCTTTGCGCGCTTCCAGGAGAACCAGACCATCCGCGCGTTCCTGACCGAGTCGACCGTGACCACGGCGCTGAACCTGCTGATGGTGTTCATCTACTTCAGCATCATGTTCGTCTACAACGTGAAGCTGACCCTGTTGCTGATCGCGTTCGTGATTCCCATCGCCGCGCTCACCGTGGTGGCGACGCCGCGCCTCAAGACCTATGCGCGCGACGTGTTCACCGCGTCCACCGATGCCAAGGCGTACCTGATGGAAACGCTGGGCGGGGCGGAGACAGTCAAGGGCATGGGCATCGAGCGGCCGGTGCGGCTGCGCTGGGAGCGCAAGTACGCCAAGGCGCTCGACCGCCAGTACCAGGCGCAGTCGTTCCATATCCTGGTGGGGCTGGTCAGCCAGTTGCTCAATGCGGCGACCACCATCGCGGTGCTCTGGGTCGGGGCCACGCTGGTGCTGGAGCGGGAGCTGACCATTGGCCAGCTGATCGCCTTCAATGCATTCATGGGTAGCGTGCTGGCGCCGCTGATGGGGCTGGTGGCCCTGTGGGGCCAGCTTAACGATGCCGGCGTGGCGATGGAGCGGCTTGGCGACGTGCTCGACCTCGAACCGGAGCAGAAGCCGCAGGATGTGCTGTCGCGCGTGATGCTGCCCGACCTGCAGGGCGAGATTTCGCTCGACGGCGTGTACTTTCGCTATGGCGGCGACGAGACGCCTTATGTGCTGGAGAACATCAGCCTCCATATCCGGCCGGGCGAGATGGTGGCGGTGGTGGGGCGCAGCGGCTCGGGCAAAACCACGCTGGCGAAGCTGCTGGTCGGCTTCTACAAGCCGACCGAGGGCGCGATGATGGTCGACGGCTACGACCTCAACGTGGTGGATACCGAGTTTTTCCGCGCGCAGGTCGGCTACGTGATGCAGACCAATCTGCTGTTCTCGGGCACCATTGCCGAGAACATCGCCTGCGGCGACGACAGTCCGGACCGGCGGCGCATCGAGGAAGTGGCCAAGATGGCGGACGCGCATGCGTTCATTGCCAGGCTGCCGCTTGGCTACGAGCAGGTGGTGGGCGAGCGCGGCATCGGGCTGTCCGGCGGACAGATCCAGCGGCTGTGCATTGCGCGTGCCCTGTATCACGACCCGCGCCTGCTGGTGTTCGACGAAGCCACCTCCGCACTCGATACCCAGTCGGAGAGCAATATCCTCGCCAATATGCAGGACATCCTGCGCGGGCGTACCGCGGTGATCATCGCGCACCGGCTCAGCACGATCATGCAGGCGGACAAGATTCTCGTGCTCTACGAGGGCGCGATCGTCGAGCAGGGCCGGCACGAGGAACTGCTGGCACGGCGCGGCATGTACTACCAGTTGGTCCAGAAACAGCTGAGCGCGGCATGAAACTATTCAATCAGGGGACGCCGGGCACCTCACCCCTCAACTCGCCCCGCAATTCGCTCGATTCGTCGCTCGATTCGCCGCTCGATTCGCCGCTCGATTCGCCGCTTACTCCGTCGCTTACTTCGTCGCGGACTTCGCCACTCGCTTCCGCCCGCAATGCGATCACCTCGTCGGCGTCGTTTGCCGGACTGATCGAGAAGATCGAGATCCTGCGCTCCACGCTGCGCTGGTCGTCCCGGCTCGAACGCCCCGACATCGAGAAGCTGCTCAAGCAGGCCACCACCTTGCGCGACGAGGTCATGGGGCTGTCGCACAAGGAGCGCTTCGTCCAGGCGGCCACGCAGGAACCCGAGCCCGAGGTCGAGCCCGTGGTGCTGTCCTCGCGCGGGCGGCGCCAGGCGCTGCTGGAGCGCAGCTTCGTATTCGAGGGGACCTTTGGCGACAACCCGCGGCTGCTGGAAGCGCTGGAGATCGCGGAGAAGGCCGCGCCGACCGATCTCCCCGTGCTCATCGACGGCGAGAGCGGAACCGGCAAGGAGCTGATGGCCAAGGTCATCCACGCCAACGGCGCGCGCGTGGACAAGCCGTTTATCTCGGTCAACTGCGGGGCGATTCCCGACAGCCTGCTGGAGTCGGAGCTGTTCGGCCACAAGAAGGGCGCGTTCACGGGCGCCAGCAACGATCGCCGCGGCAAGTTCGAGAGCGCGCATACCGGCACGATCTTTCTCGACGAAATCGGCGAGTTGCCGCTGACCGGGCAGGTCAAGCTGCTACGCGTGCTGGAAGCGCACGAGATCCAGCGCGTGGGGTCGGACGAGGTCATTGCCGTCGACACGCGCATCGTGGCGGCGACCAACAAGGACCTGCGGCGCATGAGCCAGGAGGGTACCTTCCGCGAGGACCTCTATTACCGGCTTAGCGTGATTCATGTCACGTTGCCGGCGCTGCGCGAACGGCGTGACGAGATTCCGCTGCTGGTGGCGTACTTTGGCGACGAGGCGGCGGGGCAGTTGAAGCGGCGGCCGGTCAAGCTGACGCCGCGCCTGCGCGACTTCCTGCTGCATTACGACTATCCGGGCAATATCCGCGAGCTGCGCAACGTGATGTACCGCATCTCCTGCCTGGCCGGCGATACCGCCGATCTCGCCCATCTGCCGCAGAACATCCGGCCCATGCCGGCGGCGCCGGCAATGGCAGGCGGCAAGGGCACGGCCGCCGATGCGGCCACGGCCACCTCGCTCAGCGAAGCCAAGCGCGCCGCCAGCGATGAGGCCGAGCGCGCGTTCCTGGAGCGCGGCCTGCAGGAAGTGGGCGGCACCGTGGCGGAGTTGGCACGGCGCTTCGACATGAACCGCTCGCACGTGCAGATGCTGCTGAAGAAGCACGGCATCCATTCGAAGGATTTTCGCGGCAATCGTGGGTAACCACGGATCAGCATGGCTGAGCGCGGCCGGGGCGAGCGGCGCTATCCGCGCTGCCGGCGCCAATCCGCGCCAATCCACGCTATCCGTAGTACTCACACCTCGGGATTCAGCAGGGTCCGGTCCGATCCGCCGCCGACATCTTCCGCGCGGATCACGATCACCGAGACATTGTCGTGGCCGCCGTTGGCCAGTGCCTGGCCGACCAGTTCACGCGCAGCGGCCGCGCAGTCGCCGCTGGCCAGCACGGCGGCAATCGCGTCGTCCTCGACTTCGTTGCTCAGGCCGTCGCTGCACAGCAGGAACATATCGCCATCGCCGATCTCCAGCGTCAGCTGTTCCAGATTGAGCGCCGCCGCCGCGCCGACCGCACGCGTGATGGTGTTGTGGGCCGGATGCCGCCTGGCCTGCTCCGCGGTGATCAGCCCCCGTGCACGCAGACGCTCCACCTGGCTGTGGTCGCGCGTCAGTTGCTTGAGATGGCCGTCGCGGAACAGGTACAGGCGGCTGTCGCCCGCCCACAGGCAGGCGCAGCGGCGCGCGCAGGCGATCAGCGTGACCACGGTGCTACCGATCACGCGTACCTGCATGCGCGCGGCCTCGTCGACCAGAACCTGGTTGACGCCCTGGAGCGTCGCGCGCGCGGTGGCGAGTCCCGTGTCCAGATCGTCCGGCGTTGGCATGGCGGCGAGCGCCTGCACGATGGCGCGGCTCGCGAAGTCGCCGACCGCATGGCCACCCATGCCGTCGGCCACCGCCCAGATGCCGCGCTCGGGGGCATCGAAGCAGGCGTCTTCATTGCGTTCCCTGACCAGTCCGACGTCCGAGCAGGCGGCGGATGTCCAGCGGAATTGCGTTGCGCAGGTCACGGTGCTCTCCGGCGCGGATCAAAAGCGGCTCCGCGCAAGCGCCGCCCCCCGGGGGCAGCTTCAACGGCAGGCCCGCGGCGATCGCGGCGGCCGCGGGTTCCGGACCGGCTCAGACCAGCCGGCCTTGGTTCCGTGCACCCTGGCCCGCGTCGACGCTGATGGAGGAATTCGGCGCGTCGTTGCGGACGTCGATGGTCTGGAACTGATTATTCATCTGTTCAGCATAGAAGCTGTAGTTGATCTCGTAAAAATTGACGACCGGGCCCGACGCTGACGGGCGGGCCGCCACATAGGGCTGGATCCACCCGAACACCCACGGCGCGCCGCCGCCGCGGATGCACGACATGGCGCGGAAATCGAGTTCGCGGTGGACATCGAGGTCCTGGATGGTGAGGGTCGCCATGATGGGTCTCCGGTCGTGGACGACCTGACAGCAGCAAGTGGTGTGCCAGTTCTGGCGGTGGCGGCAACCGGTTGATTTGGCTGGTGTTTTTGCCGGCACGGGAGAGCGCGGTAGTCAGGCGGTTGGGTGGGCGCCAACAGTTGGGCGGCAGCGTGGTGGCTGCTCGCCACCACCGTGTCGGATCGCGCGCTGGTCGGCGAGGGTGACGGGAGGTAATCGGGTAGTCCGTTGCGCAGGTGGTCGGGTAGGTGGTCGGGTAGGTAGTCGGGTAGGTAGGAGGGGAAGGTAGTGGGTGGGGTAGGCCGTGGGGGGAGGCAGTGGCAACTAGTCGGGCAGGTAGGCGCCGCTCCTCCACGCGCGCCGCATTGGCGCGCGACAGACGCCCGCATACCAACACAATCGGCGTCGCCCTGTTGGCGCCGCCACGACATCCGCTGCGGCGCGGGCACGGTCGGACGTGTCAGGAATTTCGTGTGCTGAGGTCGGTTAAAAGATCTCAGCTGATGGCGGCGGTGAATCGCTCGCCGAACAGAATGGCGAACTGATTGACTGCTTGCCGCCAGGTGATAGGCGGCATCTTCCAATCCTTTTCGATGTTGCGCAAGGCCAGAAACAGCAGTTTGCTGGCGGCTTCGTCGCTCGGGAAGTGGCCGCGGTTCTTGACGATCTTGCGCAACTGCATGTGCATGCTCTCGATGGCGTTCGTCGTATATACGATTCGACGCACCTCGGGCGGATAGGCGAAGAAGGGGATCACCTGTTCCCATTGGCGCTGCCACATGGCCGCGACGGTAGGGAATTTGCGCCCCCACTCGCTCTGCGCAAAGGCGTCGAGCGCCGCTGCCGCCGCCTCGGCCGTGGCGGCCTGATAGATCGGCTTGATCGCGGCAGCCAGCGACTTGCGGTCCTTCCAGCTCGCCAGATTCAGCGAATTGCGGATCAGATGCACGATGCAGGTCTGGATTTGGGCGGCCGGATAGACCGCCTCGATCGCTTCGGGGAAGCCGCGCAAACCATCGACCACCGCGATCAGGATGTCGTGCAAGCCGCGGTTCTTCAACTCGTTGAAGACCTTCAGCCAGAACTTGGCGCCTTCCGTTTGCTCGATCCACAAACCCAGCACTTCCTTGCGGCCGTCGGCGCGGATGCCCAACGCCAGATAGACCGCCTTGTTCTTGACCGTGCCTTCGTCGCGGATCTTCAGCCGCAGCGCGTCAAAGTACACGATCGGATACATGGCCTCGAGCGGGCGTTGCTGCCATTGCTCGACGTCGGCCAGCACCTCGTCGGTGACCGTGGAAATCAGATCGGGCGACACCTGCAGCCCGTACAGTTCCAGCAGATGGCCCTGAATCTCGCGCACGCTCATGCCGCGCGCATACATGCTGATGACGTGGTCGTCGAAGCCCGGCAGCCGGCGTTGATACTTGCCGACCAACTGCGGCTCGAACGTCGCCTGCCGATCGCGTGGAATATCCAGCGTCAGTTCGCCGTTGGGCGTGAGGACCGTCTTGCGGCTTGTGCCGTTGCGGTGGTTGCCCGCCTTGCCTTGCTCGGCCTCGGTTTCCAGATGGTGGCTCAACTCGGCCGCGAGCATGCGCTCGGCCAGTTGCTTCTTGAGCTGGCCGGCCAAGCCCGATTCGCCCAGGATCGACTCGGCATCCTTGCTCTGCACCTGGGCAAGCAGTTGATCGATCAGCTCATCGGGGAACAGCTTCGGCGCCTTCGGGTTCTTGCTCTTCTTGGTCACGGTTGCATCGGTCATAGGACGTTATTTCCGTTATCGTCTCATGGCCTCGGCACACTAAAAATCTGACAGGCCCGCACGGTCGATTGCCCGCAAACCCTTGCCGTACCGTGGCCGGCAATCCCTGGCACGCTTGATGCGGTTGGGTTGGCACCAACCAACCATTGCCCCGCACCGAGACGCCGCCATGAACTCCCATCAACAACCACAAGCAGAACGCGCCGCCGACGCCTACCTGCCGGGCGCGCATCTCGTGACGGAACGCCATGGCTACGCCCACCACGGCATCTATATCGGGCACGGCCGTGTCATTCACTATGCCGGCTTCTGCCATGCGCTGCGCACCGGTCCGGTCGAGGAAACCTCGCTCGAGGCGTTTGCCGCGGGCCATGCCGTGGCGGTCCGCGCGCAACCATGCGCCTGCTACCTCGGCGAGGACGCCGTACTGCGTGCGCGCTCGCGCCTTGGCGAAGACCGCTACCACCTGCTCACCAACAACTGCGAACACTTCTGCACGTGGTGCGTGCTCGGCACCGCGCGCAGCGAGCAGGTGGAAGCCTGCCTGCGCCATCCGCGCGCGGCCCTCCATACCGTCCTGCAACTGCTGCGCCAACTGCTGCAGTCGGGACTCCGTCCGGCCTGACCGCGACGCCTCGAACAAGGAGACCATCATGTCCGGACTGATCGATTGGGAGAGCTGCCGATCCCGCAACGGCCGCAGGTGCCATCGCGGCGACGCGCGCGATCGCGCTCTGTCACCGGTATGCGCGCACGCAAGCCCGCATCCGGAGACGCGCGCCCGGGCCGGCGCTCAACAACGGCGCCGCTCGCACATTCCGCGCGTGTTTTCTCCCACGCGCGACACGCGGCGTGTCGCCGACCGTGACCACCTTCATGTGCTGACGACGCGCGAGTCGTAACAATGCAGACGATTCAACCGTGTCGTTGCGCCGAGGCGATGGCTGACGCCGCCCGGAGCGAGGCCAATTTTCGGTCGGCCATCGGCAGCGCGTACCACGCGCGCTACCATGCCGCGCATCCGTTTCATGCGGCGCTCCCCCGACCGGGCAACGCCCACGAAGGGATGCGCTGTATTCCCGGCCGACTTGTGCGCGGACTTGTGCGCCGGCTTGTGCGCCTTTCCGCAGATCCTTTTGATATACTCCGCCCCTGCTCCCTGCATGGGGGGCGCTGGTCCGCTCGCCGTAGTTCAATGGATAGAACGAGCGCCTCCTAAGCGCTAGATACAGGTTCGATTCCTGTCGGCGGGACCACGATAGATCACTTTTATCCCCCTCATTCCCCCGCAAACCGCCTCAGCAAAGGCTTGCGCGGCATTTCGAACCCTTCCGCCTTCTCCGATAAAACCCACGGTTTACGGTATATTCCTCGCCGCCACTACGCCAGCTTCACGCCTGTGGCGTAAAACGAAAACGAGACCGATGGAGAGGGGTATGGCGTCCTACCGCAAGCGCGGTGGCGTCTGGCGCGCGGAGGTTGCCCGCAAGGGCGTACGCATGTCCGGGACGTTCAACACGAAGGCCGAGGCAGTCGCGTGGGCCACGGCAGAAGAGGCGAAGATCATGGCCGGCAAGGTCACCGCCGACCACACGGTTGCCGACCTTTTACGCCATTACGTTACGCACGTCTCCCCGAAGAAGGCCAACCGGGATACCCGCTTCGAGTACAACCGGGTCGAGGCGCTGATCCGCGATTACCCCGAACTCGCTGCGAAGAAGCTCCAGGACGTGCGCACCGCGGATTGGGCGGCGTGGCGCGATGACCGGCTGACCAAGGTGGCGGGCAGCACGATTTCGCGCGACCTCAACCTGTTCTCGGCGGCATTCCAGACGGCCAAGCGCGAATGGGGGTGGATCCACGAGAGCCCGATCAGCGGGGTGTCGCGCCCGCGCAATCCTGAGCCGCGCTCGCGCCGGCCGACACAGGACGAGATCGATCGCATCTGCATGGCGCTGGGGTATGCGGAGGGCGAGCCGCCGGTCACGGTGACCGCGCGGTGCGGCGCTGCCTACCTGTTCGCCATCGAGACGGCCATGCGCGCCGGGGAGATAGTCGGGATCAGGAGGGCCGACGTGCACCGTGAGAAGCGGTACGTGCATCTGCCGCACACGAAGAACGGTTCCGCGCGCTCGGTGCCGCTATCGAAGCGCGCGCTGGGGATACTCGACCAACTGGACTCGCTGGGGCATGACCCGGTGTTTGGGCTGACTGGCACCCAACTGGATGCGCTGTTCAGGAAGGGGAGGGACCGCGCCGGGGTGGAGGGGCTGACCTTCCACGACTCCCGGCGGGAAGGTCTGACGCGGCTGGCGAAGATCTTCAACGTGATGGAACTGGCGAAGATCAGCGGGCACCGCGACCTTCGCATCCTCCAAAATGTTTATTACGCACCTACGCCTGAGGATTTGGCGTCGCGTCTGGATTAGGACCGGCTGATCGGCGTCATCTCGCCGCAGTGGCGGCACTTCGTGCGCTGGCGCTCGCGAAGCCGCGCGACTTCCTGCTGATACTGCTCGTGGTGCTGGTGCCAGCGCGTCTCCATGTTCGCGAGCTGGATCAGCGCCCACATGGGATTGAGCTTCTCGTGGCAGGCCGAGCATTCGACCTCCATGAGCTTGTCGTTGATGATGAATCCGTGCCGGTGCTGGCAGCCCGGCTTGTAGAGGACCTGCTTCAGGTACGGGCCCTCATCAACCTCCGGCTTCTTCTTGCCCGGGAAAGATAGCACCACGGCCTTGTCCTCCTCCGCGAGGTCAATCGTGATGCCAATCCTGCTGCCTTCGTCGCTCATACCCCCCTCCTTGTCCCCGCCCCCTCGCGATAGCTCTCGGCCCACGCGATCACCTCGACCGCCTTGTACAGCGGATGCGCGCCGCGCTTCGTAGCGCTCGGCAGCCGGATCGGCGTGGGGAAGTCCGGCAGGCATGCGATCCGCTCGCGCACCGAATCCGGATCACGCTGTAGATACGCGGCGATGATTGCGATATCCCATAGCGCCACGTTCAGTGGCACCGCCGGTTTCAGGCGCTTGCCCAGCTCGTCGGCCAGGCGCTCGATCAGGTCTGATTCGCTCACGGTGGTACTCCAGATTCCAAAGTTGCCGAGTCGTTTCGATGATGCGTGCTGCTGCTGCGGAAAACGGGTGTGGTGCGGTCATGCGGGCAAGCACTCCATCATGCTTTCGATGAAGACGCGCGCGGCTTCCGCGTTGATCGCGTTTCCGTAGGCGCGCAGTCGTCCCACTCGGGCGGGAGCCCCATGAGCCAACTGGAATGTGCCGGGTTCAACTGGCCGCCACTTTCCATCCCGGCAGAGGAGCCAGTCAGCAGTTCGCCATGGGCCGTTAGTCGGGCCGGCTGAGTCGTGTTCAGATTCTCGAACCCTTCCATGTTGTGATGCCCCTCCGGCCACTTGTCTGAGTGGTCCGCTAGGCGCGCCGCTCCGAACGTCTTCAGTTGGATGCTTTGCCGCGCCCCGTAGCAATGCGTGTTCGCCTGGCACGTTGGCGTCGGCCATCCGGCCAACGTAGATGCCATTCCCAGCGTCATCCCGAATCCGTTGTTTCCGTGCCTCGCCGCGCATTTTTCGCGGCGTGACTCCCAACGTGAGTCTGTGTCGTTCTGTGGTCCTGCGTTTGGCGTGGGCCATCCAGTAATTGCGGTCTCGGATGTGCGGAGCGCTGACGCCCGCAGCCGGGAACGGGACACACCCATAGGCGTAGTCCAGACCTTCCACGTCAGCTTGTACAAGGTCGATCCAGTCGTCTGCAGTCGAGCTCGCAACTTGCTCTCCAATGACGACTGGAGGGCGGCACTCGCTGATGAGCCAGTGCCAGTGCGGCCAAAGGTGCCGCTCGTCAGAAAACCCAAGTCCTGCGCCTGCCGCGGAGAAAGGTTGGCACGGACAGGAACCGGTCCAAACAGGTCGGTCATCTGACCAGCCAGCGCGACGAAGCGCGAGCGACCATACTCCGATGCCGGCGAAGAAGTGGCACTGCTCGTATCCTCGGAGGTCGTCAGGTCGAACATCTCGAATGTCCCTTTCGTCAACGTCGCCAGGTGCGATGTGCCCGGCGGCGATCAGGTTGCGGAGCCACTGCGCTGCGTAGGGCTCGATCTCGTTGTAGTAGGCCGGCACTCACCCCTCCCCACCTTCGCGCATCCCCCCGTTCTCGCCGTGCGCGGGTGCGGTGGTGCGCTGCATGGCGGCGTCGATGGCTGCAACGAGTTCCTTGGGGAGAACGCGGCTACCGTAGTAGTGGTGGTAGTTCGACACACGTTCCAGCAGCGCCAGTAAGGTTTGCCCAGCCTCCCCGCTGCCAGCCAGGCTGGCGCGCTCCAGTTCGCTAACCCGCCGCTCTGCCGCTACCCTGAGGTCATGCTCGCGCTGCCAATCGGCAACGCGCTGCGATGCCTGCTCGGCCCAAGAGTCGCGGTCGTCTTCCAGTTCGCGGATGCGGGATATGGCGCGCTCCAGTAGAGAGACTGACACGTAGCGATTTGGCTGCCCAACGTTCGTGTCATCGATGCAGTGCTGAAGTTCATCGGCAAGGTCACGACGCGCCATGTGCTTCAGCGGGTTTTCGATACGGTCGCGCATTTCAGCGTCGAACTTCGCCCGCAGGTCTTCGTATTTCTCGCTCACTTGTCGTCTCCTGATTCGGTGCGCTTCAAGGCCCCGATGAAGCCAAGGTTCTTGCCGCACTGTTGGCAGATCGCTTCGCATGCCTGCGTTTCATAGAGGCGGCCACCGTGTTTGCAGCGTGCCTGTCGAAGCCATTTCTGTGCGGATAACACGGCTATGATGCCCAGACAGATGGTGATGAATAACAACTCGATGCCGTGTTCAACGATGAACTTGGCGAACCAGAACTTGAGATAGTCAGCCATTGTCCGCGCCTCCCTTCTGCGCCTGATTGGACATGGCGGCGCGGAGTTCGTCCGCAATCATCCAAGGGTTGTAACCTCGTTCCAGACGCCGAATAGCAGTCCACACCGCCTCGCTCGCCGTGTCTGCTGGGGGCTCTACCCCAACGCCTTTGACGATACTTTCGCAGTCGGCAAACTGGTCTTCATCCAATAGGGTTGTCAGGCGCGCCATCAACTTTTTCATCCCTTGACGCAAACGATGGTTCTCCATATCGATGCGCTCGAATTGGTCAGCGCATTCTGCCGGGGTGGCGTAGAGCAGCGTACCAACCGGCGTAAGGGACTTAGCATCTTCGGTGTGCCACATCAGCCGTTTGCCGAGGTTGCCAGCCGCTACTTCCGCTACAGGCACTCCCGGGATGGCGGCTTGCTGGCGGGCGAGCAGCAAGTTAACGTAGTCGATGGATGATGATCCATAGACCGCGTAAGTAACTCCGCCGTCTTTGTAATACTTGACGGGCATTTTCTCATCCGCCTGCGTAGTGGGCGCCGGGGTGGTTGATTTCTCATCATCTTGAAACTGGCCGCAAGTCTTACACCGCATTCCATAAGGCGGCTCAACACGATATTCATGCGCGCACTTTTCTTCGCTCGCCGCGTCTGCCGGGGCGGCGCGACTCCGCCATTTCGCAGCGTCTTCGAGTGCGGCGGAGACGTTCGCGTAGCCCATGTCGATGGCCTTCTGTAGAACCTGCTCATACAGATTGGCGGCATGTACCGTGCCACCCGGTACAGACCCCGCCTGCGCAGCCGGTGCGGGTGCTGGTTCCCGGCTCACCGGCAGTTGCTCGATTGCCTCGCGCCAGCCGTTCAGAAAATCTTTCTTCGGCGCCGGCTCAGTGCTACGTGCGAGGATGGCGCGGGCGAATTCAAGCGGTGCCCCGTGTACTGCTTTTGGGTACGTTTGTCGCCAGATGCTTTGAATCTCCGCATCACTCAGTGTGCTCCCGGCTTGCGGCTGCGAGAGGGCGGCGCGGGCCATCCATGCAGCTTCGCTAGTCGTGTCACCATTGTTCTGCCATTGAGTGTCGTACCATGCTTCGAACGCCTCGCGCTCCTGCTTGTTCTTGTCGTCCATGCTTTCTCCTATCCGAAAAGTAGTTCTTTGTCTTCCTTAACCGCCATGCGATGAACGTGGCTCGGCAGATCAAGGACGCGCGGTGCGATATTCCAGGCGGCTAGCAGACCATCGAACGTGAACGGGCTAGTCGAGAGTCCCGCCATCGTGTATTCGAGATCGCTCAACTTCTCTCGCATCTTCGCGACATCGGCAGCGCGGTAGACCACCGTCACGCCCTTGCGCACCTTGACGACGCTGCTGCCGAGGCCGCCAAGCACATTGCTAACGGCTGACTGGCGTTCGCGAATCTTGCGGGCGTAATCGGCAGCGACGATTTCCTCTCCGTCCGCGAGAGCGCGGATCACTCGATGTCGGACGTTGGCGCGACCCATTGCTTCCTCCATTTCATCTTGGTGCACTCGTCGGAGCTATGCCCTGTCATGCCGCACCAGCAGCAGACGTCGCGGTGGTGGTATAGGCGGTAGGTCATCGCACACTCCAGAATAAAAAGCCCGGCGGGACGCGGGACATCAGCGCCGGTAAGGGGGTATCAGTCGGTCAGCTCGGCGCGGCGCGCGCGGTAGTGATCCTCCAGCGCGGCGCGGTGCTGCTCGGGCGCCTGCCGGATGTCCTCGGCCATGAGGTCGAGCGTGTCGGTGTCCTGACAGGCGTCCATGCGCGCCGTGAAGCCGTTGACGTCGAACTCGATCACGTCGCCGGAGGGCTGGTTGTCGAGAGCGGGGGCGTCATGCACTACGCCGTCTTCGTCTACCGTGCTGAACTGTCCGTCGATGATTGCGCCGTTGTCCTGCGGCAACCCCGCGTCGGCACGCTCGTCAAGGCCGACAGCCGTCTGCATCTCGATGCTGACCGGCAGGAACTTGAACAGGCGGCGCACGACCGTCTTAAGCGCCATCGCCGTGTAATCGGTTTGCCATGGCCCTTTGTCAGCTGCCTTGCTGCGAGCGCGGATGGCGTCCACCTCGGCGCGGCTCATCACATCGAACTGCACACCGCCGTCCTTCAGCTTGGCGACCGAGTACACGAACATCAGCTTGTCGGGGTTGGAGCGATTCGCGTTGTTCCAGTCCGGCACGTGCTCGATGTGCGATTCAAGTCCTAGCGTGCATTCGAACTTGTCGCCCTCGTATACCGCGCGCGCGTCGATGCTCACGATCTGACCCGAACGGCGCGCGAGATCGATCATGCCGCGGTAGCCGATGATCAGTTGAGCCTCGGTCGCGATGGTTTTCCACTGGCCATCTACCTTGCCGCGCTTCTCGTACGGAAGGATGTAGGCGTGGCCCAGCGCGTTGCCGGGTTCGAGGCCGAGCTGCGCGCATTGGATGACGGCACCGAAGAACGACACAGGCGTGCATTCGGCCAGCTTCGGCACCTTGCGGATCTCGGTGGTCACGATGCGCGCCAGGCGCTCGGGCGTCATGTGGCGCGGCAGCGCGGCCTTGATCTGAGCCTGCATGCTAGGGCTTGCCAGCATCGCGGCTACCTTGTCTACCGGGTTTTTCTTCTCGGCAGGTTTGCCGGTGGCGATGGCCTTCAGGGCTTGCGTGGACATGCTCATTGCTCCTTGAGTTTTGCGAGTCGGAAATCGACGTACTGCGTAGCTGCGAAATCGACGGTATAGGCCTTCTTCTTGATGACCTTGCGGATGAACGCCTTGCCGTCGGGGAATGCGATAGCGGCGGCGTTGCCCATTTCTGCCAACAGATGCACCTTGGCGCCCTCTACGATCGCTTCGTAGTGGTCACGCATCTCCTTCGCCTGCTCGAACACACCGCGCCAGTTCTGGTGCTCCTGCATGGCCTGAATGACAGTGCCGTCAGTGCCGGGATACAGGCGCTTCAGCGTCTCCAGCACGTTCTTGTCCTGCACATTCAAGGGCGGTTGCACCTTCGGAAGCACGAAGCGGTTCCAGAAATCGACGGCCTTCTCGCGCATGACGGAGATCAGTTCCTCATCGCGCTCCACCACGTACGGTTTCAGGTCATCACCGATCAGCGCAAACACGCGGCAGCGCTCGCGGCCCGTGACGCCGAGGCCGTGCTGTGCTTGTGCGATGTAGTGCAGCGGCAGTTCGTCGGTGAGCTCGTCGCCCCATTCCTTCGACTTGAACGGGTGAACGGTCTTGATCTCGATGTTCTCTCGCTGATGCTCGCCTTCGTACTCAGCATCGATCTCGGCAGCCAAGAACGGGGTTCGCGGATCGACATAGCGCTCATTGCAGGCGACGATGGTCAGACCATATTCCTCGCGGATCATGTCGAGGATGTAGGGCTCAAGCCGCGAGCCACGCCGCTTTGCGGCCACGTTGCTGCCGTCTTCGACGCGCGGCTGCGTCTTGTCAAGCCAAAGGTCAACAGCGTTTTTCCACGGGCTCACACCGAGAATCGCTGCGATGTCGGAGCCGCCGATGAACTTCGAGCGGTCGGCTTGGGTGGTCAAAAGGGGCGCGTTCATGCCAGCCTCACACCCTGGTTGTTGTACTCGCCGCGCTGCGGTGCATTGGCGCGGGCCAGCACGTAGCGGTCGCCGAGCGCGCGACGCTGCTTCATGCGCTGGCATTCCTCGCGCGCGGCACGCGCTTCATCGGGCGTGAGGCCGGTGTCGATCTTCGACAGGTCCAGCATCTTGGCGGTGATGGTCATGCTGCCTCCTTGGTGTTGCCGCCGACGAGATAGAAGTCGACGCCCTCGCTGTAATAACCATTCGACGTGCCATACCAGCGGATATCCACGTAGCCCTTGATCGTTGCGAGCTTGTAGAAGGTCCACGTGTAGGATTCGTCTTGCCAGTCCGGACATTCCGGATCGATCCGAGGGCCTTGGTCTTCGCTCGACGGCATTTCTGCCATCGTGAGCGGCGTTCCGATCAGGTCCCCGAGATCGCCCACGATGCTTTCGATGGACACGTACTCGCAGCAGTCCTGCTGATGGTCCATGCGATAGACATTCCCATCGGAGTCCTTGAACTCGATGGCGTCATCTGTTGCGTTGATCTCCACGAGGGTCTTCCCAACGAGGCTCGAAAAATCGACTTCTTTGTCGTTGCACCAATCCATATCAGGCTCCCAGTTGACGGATGATGTCGATGGCGACTACCAGCACGCCGAAGATCGCGGCGACCTTCAGCCAGCGGTTCCACTTCGAATGGCGGGCGCGGATGTAGATAGGGTCGTCGGGGTGCAGCATCACGTCCTCTCCTGGTACCTGCCGAACAGGAAGTTCAGCTCGTTGCGGGCGCCCATGAATGCATCAATATCCGCTCGATACATCGGGCTTTCGAAGTGTCCTGTGGCGTAGAGCATCCCGCGCAGGAAAGCGCGCTCGTAAGTCCTCGTCTCCTCATCACGTCCAAGGCCAAGAATTCGGAATTCGTTGGCATCGCGGCGCGCGAGCTTCATGGTGCTTTCGAGCATGCGTCGAACGATGGGGCTGCTCACGACTTCCCCTCCTTCGCGGCCTGCACCTTGGCGAGGACTCGCCGGATTTCAGCAATGGCCGCATTGTTCGTTTCCTCAAGCCATAACTCAGCCATCTCCAGCGCCTCGACGCACTCGGCTAGGAGCGGGTCGGGGTGGGCATAGAGGGGCGTTATCGTGTCGCCATCAAATTCAGCGACAGCAATGTCGTCGGAATCTGGGCGCTTCGTTCTGGCGCAACGGATCATTCCGTTTCTGGCTCGTTGGAGCCACGCCACCTCCGTCCCCGCCCCCGCATCGGCCTGTACCTGCTGGCACGGGTCTATTCCGCCAATCTGGCGCGCGGCTTGCGCTTCTGGCGTGTCGTTCCAGTAGCGTCTGCCTTCGATTGGCTCCGGCGCACTCAACGCCTCGCGCTCATCCTGCCGCGCCGATGCACCGCGCGCGCCTTCGGTCGGAGCGGCGGGAGCGGCGGCGAGCAGTGCATTCAGTTCGCGCGTGATCAGCGCAACCAAATCGCCGCCTTCTCGCTCCCAATTCAAACGGGCCCTCCCGTATGCGGCATGAATGTCGCTTTCGCGAACCGCGAGCTGCTTGTCAGTCATGGCGTCTCTCACTTGTCTTCCGCTTCAACGATCTCGCCTTCAGCGTTCAGCGTGTAGAACGTGTCCGGCTTGATCCCGTCTCGGCCAACAATCGCCGCGCGCGCATGAACGATGCGACCGTACTCGTCGCCTTCGCCATCAACATCCCGAAACACCAGGAAGATGGCGGCGCCGTCGATGCCTTTGGCCTTACCATAGAAGCCGGACGACATGGCAGCCGAGTGCTTACCGAGCGCCGACGCCGCGCCACGGTCGCCAGTGCTCGACGCCACGCCACGGTCGCCAGTGCTCGACGCCACGCCTTGGTAGCCAGTGCTCGACGCCGCGCCTTGGTAGCCAGTGCTCGACGCCGCGCCTTGGTAGCCAGTGCTCGACGCCGCGCCTTGGTAGCCAGTGCTCGACGCCGCGCCACGGTCGCCAGTGCTCGACGCCGCGCCTTGGTCGCCAGTGCTCGACGCCGCGCCTTGGTAGCCAGTGCTCGACGCCGCGCCACGGTAGCCAGTGCTCGACGCCGCGCCACGGTAGCCAGTGCTCGACGCCGCGCCACGGTCGCCAGTGCTCGACGCCGCGCCTTGGTAGCCAGTGCTCGACGCCGCGCCACGGTCGCCAGTGCTCGACGCCGCGCCTTGGTCGCCAGTGCTCGACGCCGCGCCTTGGTCGCCAGTGCTCGACGCCGGGGATTCCGGGTCAATCGGCAAGCAACGGCTGGTCGTGTACTCGATGGCCGCCTTGATCAGGCCGACGATGCTGATCTCGGCAGAGACGGTGAGCTTGCGGCTCGCCACCTTGGTGTCGCCATCTTCCTCGCGGCTCAGGTCGCCGGACTGCTGAACGATCGCGAAACGGCTACCAGCCGGCGGGTAATAGCCAAATACATCGAGCGGGTATCCGCATGCGTGGAAGCCAGAGCCGCATGCGCTCACCTCGCCTTCGTGCTCGTACGTCTTGCCAACCTCGTACTGAAATCCACGGCACTGCATGTCCTTGTCGAAGCCCTTGTACGAAGTGATCACTTCGGCGGCGTCGGTCTTTTTCTCTTGCATTGCGGTTCCCCTCTGGTGTGTTGGTAGTTTTGCTTCAGGCGGCGCGGCGTTCTGCCGTGCGCTCGCGGTATTCGGATCGCGCATACACACGTGCCTCGCGGTCCCACAGGTCCATCTGCTCGCCGGCCATCTGCTCGTACTGGCCGCGCAGGTCGATCAGCTGCTCGATCGTCTCCACGCGGTAGTCGTTCAGTGACTTCTCGTCGCTGCCGTACTCGCTCGCGTCGGTGGCCAGCACCAGCAGCAGTTCGCGCAGCAGCGATTCCTGCTGATCGAAGCGCAGACCTGCAATCAGGTCATCGACTTCTTGGTGGATGGTGGCGGGCATGTCAGGCTCCAAAGGCGAGGGCCAGCAGCGCCGGCACGCACGCCAGCATCAGCGTCAGGAGGAAGGTGTCGAGGCGGGTCATGTCAGTCCTTCAGGCAAAGGCGCGTTGCGCGAGATCGAGTGGCATCGTCACGACGACATGCGGCATCGCGCTGCTCTTGCATTCGAGCGTCACGTCCTCGGCCGGGTACATATCGCTCACGCCATCCATGCACTCGCGCACGGCGTACTCGTGCGAGTCGCCTTCGCCCGCGGCAATCTCGGCGTCCATGTACAGGGCGGTCACGGTGTAGTGGGCTTGGGTCATCGCTGGCTCCGGGTTCGTCGTTTCGTTAAACACATTAAACGACATGCTCGAGCGCATGTCAAGCACATTAAGCGTGTTGGGCGACGTTATGCGTCTCGGATTGCGATCGTGATGTGCAGAAGGGCGTCGGCTAGGTGCTCGGCGGCCAGAAGGCGCGAGCCTGCATATTGCCCCCGATACGTCACTTCGTAAGTGCCGTCCGGAAGGAGGATGAATTCGATGCTGTCCGGCTGTGTTTCCGAAACGGAATGCGGCGGCCGCGCGCACTGATAGCGCGCGAAATCTACGACGCGACCCATGGCAGCTGTCCCCGAAATGACTGCCCGCGACCTAGTTTTTTTAAGTGGTTTCTGAGAAGTGTCCGCTCTTGAAGTGCCGTGATATGTGCTTTCGGCAACAAAAAAGCCCGCGATGTGCGGGCTTATACTGGGTAAAAATTTGGGACCAATCAGTCGGTCATGACTTCTTCCCTTCGACGCATCGGAATTGAAGGGCGGCGCTCGCGGGGCGGCCGAAGCCAGAGTTCACAGTCTTTAGGTCTACTGTCTCAACGAGCTTCCCGCGGCTCGAGCAATATTCATTCGCCTCTGCGTAGATGTCGGCTCTCACCCCGTCCGGCGGCCCGAAGCCCACCTGAGGGCTGCGCTTGGCAACAAACATCGTGTCTCCGTCGGCCGGCGTGATCCCGGTGCTCGAGCATGCCGACATGAAAGCAGCGACTGCTATAACGCCTGCGGCGGTTGTTCCTCTCGTCATCTTCCCGTTCCTTTCGTGGCAATTCCTGCTTCTTGTGGGTCGCGCGCCCGGGCACGCCCTCCCGCGGCGTGAGTAACCAGGGCGCCGCCCTCGGCCGTGAGTTCTGCCAACTCCTTCAGCTGAGCCACAGCAGTCGCCTTTGCCTTGGCCGGTAGCCGCGCGAAGGCGTCGAGCAACTGCCTTGTGTCGGGATCCACCATCGGTGCGCGCATCGGTCCTTCCCCCCGATATAACCAGTAGGGCGACACCCGCAGGGCGGTTGCTGCATTCAGGAGCGCTTCCCCCTTCATGGGGTAGCTCACGTCCTCGCATCGCATCCAATGCACGACGGCCGCGCGCGTGACGCCCGCCTGCCGTGCCAGCTCGGCTTGGGACATGTCATGCGCCTCGCTCATGGCGAGGTGGATTCGTTCGCTGAAGTTCATGTTTAACATGCTAACCACTTGCTCGCTTACTGCATTTGACATATGCTTGTTAAACCTATTAAGCGAGCGCGGACCATGACACTCACGAAACAGCAAGCCATCGGGATCTTCGGAACCGGGGCTGAGACGGGCCGGGCCCTCGGGATTACGCGTAGTGCCGTGTCTCAGTGGCCCGATGTTCTCGACCAGCGGATGACCGACCTCGTCGTCGGCGCAGCGATCCGTCTCGGCAAGACTCTGCCGGATGGCTTCTCGGCACCGGCCGAGCCTGCCGCCGCCTGACCGGAGCCAGTGATGACGACGGACGCAGTTTCACCGGATGAAGTGGAAAGCACACGCATGCTCGGCGCACGCAACAAATCCGAGCTCGTGCGCGCTTCCAAGCGCATCACGCAGGCCCATGCAGCAACGTGCCTTGGCGTGCACCCGAGCACGATCAGCCGCGATCTCGCCGCGCTGCAGGAGCAACTCGACCTGCTCGCGGCGTTCGGCCTTCAGGTCGTGCCAGCGGATTCGATGGTCGTGGACCGCCACGAAATGATCGCGCTCGAGGACATGGCGCTCCGCTATCTCGAGAGCCGCAAGTTCCAGCGCATGGCAGCGCAGGGATGATTGCCATGAAGTCGCGCGCGCCGTATCGCTCAGAGGTCAAGACCCGTCTCACCGATGAGGCATATGCGGAGTTCCAGCTTTACAAGGAAGCGAACGGCTACCACAGCGAAGCCGCCGCACTATCTACGATCGTGGAGAAGTTCTTGTTGGGCGCCAACCATCCTCTGCGCAGCATCGTGCGCCGGGAAAGCGATAAGCCATGAAGCGGCCATCGTTTCAGTTCTATCCGGCCGACTGGCGCAAGGACACTGCGCTGCAAGGTTGTTCCCTCCTTGCCCGGGGCCTTTGGCACGAGATGCTTTGCCTCATGCACGAGTGCGAGCCTTACGGGCACCTGGCCGTGAACGGCAAGCCTATGAAGCCGTCGCAGATCGCGCGCCTTGTCGGGATCTCCGAGAAGGAATACTCGCGAGTGCTTGCCGAGTTGGTTGATGCCGGCGTCCCCTCGATGACCGACGATGGTTGCATCTTCTCGCGTCGAATGGTGCGTGATGAAGGCGTGCGCAACGCGCGGGCAGAGGGCGGCAAGGCGGGTTCAGAGCATGGGAAGAAGGGTGCCGAGCACGGCAAGAAAGGGGGGCGTCCGAAGAAGGATGAAGGGGACAAAAAAACCCCCCTTGAAACCCCCCTTGGTGAAAACAAAGAACCCCCGAAAGAACCCCCCCCTTCTTCTTCATCTTCTTCTTCATCTTCTACTTCGGTATCAAAACCTGCAGAACCTATCGGTTCTGACGCTGCCGCGTCGCTGACCCCGGCTGACGCCCTGTTCCAGATCGCCGTGCCGTGGCTCGTCGCACGGGGCGTACCCGACAAGACGGCGCGCTCACTGCTCGGCGGTGCCCGCAAGCAGCTCGAGGACGTTGGCGCTTGGGAACTGGCTTCCGAGTGCATCCGCGTAGCGCCGCTTGAGCCCGTTGCATGGCTCGCTGCAGCCATCAATGCCCGCATCGCGAAGAAGCCGGCGCCTCGCGCGAACGGCATGCAGGCGCGATCCGACGCGAACATCCAAGGATTTCTCGATAGCTTCGGCGAGCCCGAAGACCCGATGGTGATCGACATGGAGAACGTGCGATGAACGAAAAGGACCGGGCCGAATTCGCGCAGGTTGTGCGCGCGACGTTCAACAACTACGGCCGCGAGGCGCCGATGCAGGAGACCCTGCGCATGTGGTGGGGATTGCTCGCCGAATTCGAGATCGTGACCGTGCGGCTCGCGTTCTCGCGCCATGTCGTGTCCGATCCGAAGTTCCCCCCGACCATCGGGCAGATCCTCGAAATCCTGAACGCCGGCAACAAGGCCGGCCGGCTCGGCGCGGAAGAAGCGTGGGCGGTCGCGGTCAAGGCGTGCGACGAGACCGAAACCGTCGTCATGAACGACGAGATCGCACAGGCGTGGGGCATCTGCAAACCGATCATGGACCTCGGCGATGAGGTCGGCGCGCGGATGGCATTCAAGGAGTCGTACCAGCGCATCACCGCCGCGGCCACCGATCCGGTCAAGTGGTGGCCATCCATCGGAAGCGACCCGCACAAGCGCGACGCGGCGCTGTCGGAGGCGAAGCGCCAGGGTCTGCTCCCGGCTCCGCATGTGGCCGCGCTTCTGCCTCCCCCCATGCCGACCAAGGCCACGAACAATCCGGAGGGGCTGCAGCGCGTCAAGGACGAGATCGCAAAGATGAACATGTCGCGGATGGACCGGGTCGTCGCTCGAGACGCCTCGGTGAAAGCAGACCGCGATGCGGTGATAGCTGCCAAGCGCGCCATCGCGGAACGCATCGAGAACTATCGGAAGGGAGCGCAGCAATGATGGCGACGACGAAATGGCCGGAGGCGCTTATCGAGCGCCGCAACGATGGCAGGGATTGGGCGCGACGCATCCTCGAACGGGAAAACGCGGGCGAGCGCTTCACGGTGACCGTGATGGACATGGCAAAGCGCGCGCTCGGCCTGCCCACCGGAGCGCCGCAATGACCCAAGCCGAATTCCTCGAGATCATGACCTGCGCCGATCCGGAGCCAGTGGCTATGCGGAAGATCGCAGAAACTGGTACGCCGGACGCTTCCCGCGCAGGCGCGCGCGCGCATTTGCCGAAACGCATTCTCGCGATCGATCCGGGCACGACAGCGAGCGGGTGGTGCCTGCTCGACCGCGACATCGTGGTGACGTCTGGCGTCATGCCAAACGCGGAAGTGGTCGCGATGCTGGCAGTAGGGAGCAAGGGGCCGTACACGCTCGCCATCGAAATGATCGCGAGCTACGGCATGGCGGTCGGCCGCGAGGTGTTCGAGACGTGCGTGTGGATCGGCCGCTTCGTGCAGGCGTGGCACTCGCCGGAGGCCGTGCGCCTCGTCTACCGCCGCGACGTGAAGCTGCACCTATGCGGCTCGCCGAAGGCCAAGGACGCCAACATTCGCCAGGCACTGCTGGACATGTTCCCGCGCACTGGCGGCGGCAAGACACCGCAGATTGGCACGAAATCGCAACCTGGTCCGCTGTACGGCGTCTCGTCGCACGCGTGGGCCGCGCTCGGCGTCGCTGTCACGGCGCTGGCACAAATCGAGAAGAAGGGGAGAGCAGCATGAAAGAAAGCGAATGGTTCCCGATGTCGATCAAGCCCGTGCATAAGGGCTGGTATCACGTCGAGTGGGAGCGGGACGGCGTTTCTGCATATAACTGGTGGTGGGACGGGGAGCAATTTCTCAACGAGAACATGCAGCCTGTGTTTGGCAAAATCGTCGCATGGCGTGGAATGGTCCACGACGAGCAGCCCGAAGAGGCGAAGGAGCCGGTGTGAAGACATTTCTCGCACTGATAGGTGCCATCGTCGCGGCGCTTGCAATTTTAGGCGCCATGGGCATCGGACATTTCAGGCTTTACTACGGGCCGACTGCGCCCTGTTCCACCGCCGCGTGAGCGGCACAACCGAAGGAGAGAAACATGACGCATGAGTACATCGGCACCAAGCAGGTCACGGCATGGCCGCAGGAGAAGGACGGTAGGGAAGGCTATGCGGTCAAGTACGCGGACGGCTACACGAGCTGGAGCCCGAAGGATGTCTTCGAGGGCGCCTACATCGACATCGGCCACGTGGCGCACCTACCTGCACACCAGCAGCGCGTGATCGGCGAGAAGGCCGCGCTCGATGACAAGTTGACCAAGCTACGCCAGTTCTTCGACGCACCATTGTTCGCCGGCCTTCCGACTGACGAGCAGGATCGGCTGCAACGCCAAGCTGTTGCGATGACGGTGTACTCGGAATTGCTTGCCGCTCGCATCGACGCATTCTGACCACACGCCGGCCGCGCGCCGGCATAGGAGCCCACCATGTACCTGACCTACAGCCAACTCGGCTTCCTCATCGCAGCGGTCTTCATGGCCGGCTGCAGCATGGGCTGCCTCGTGATGTGCCTGTTCCAGGCGGCCGGACGCGTGGGCGAGGACGAATTGCCCGAGCCGCACGGATACATCGATCAGGACGGGGAGACGTTCTATCCCGGGCGCGACGCGTGGAAGCACTCCAGCGTCAAAGTCCCCCACGCCGACGCCACCGCGGCTACGTTTCATCGGGCGGAGTGAGCGATGCAAGCCCTCCAAAACATCATCGACACCATCGGTGTCGTCCTCATCGCCGCGATGATGCTCTGCTTCTGGCTCGTCACGGTCGCGCTCGCTGTGCTCGTGCTGCCGCTGGCGTTCGTCGGCGCTGTCGTCGTCGGGCTCGTGACGGGCGTCGTGGGTGCGCTGCTGCCGAAGGAGGAGAGATGATCGTGACCCAATTTACGCGCGGCGCACTTCGATATCGTCGCGAGGTGCGCGACATGACGCGCGATGGATGGGAGCGCATCCAGCCTGGCGGTCAGCATCTTCTTCTGGCTATGCATTGCGGTGGCCGTCAAGACGAACGCATATCCGATGTTCGGATAGCCTGCGACGGTAAGTCGCTGTGGGTCAAGACTGCGAAACGAGAGCGTTGACATGCCCCTCTTCTTCATTTCCATCTTCATCCACTACCTGCTCGCGGCGACGGTGACGGGCCAGCGCCGCGAGCGGAAGGAGAAGCGATGCGACTACTGATGCTATGGGCGCTCGTCGTGTTGAACTACTGGAAGCGCCGCCATGGTCTCGCCCCGGATGTCTGGTATTGGGCAGACACCGAGTTAATGGAGCGTGGCTACTGGGTAGATGAACGCTACTTGCTGCGACGCTGGAGGATTCGATGACACCGCATCCAAACGGAAGCTGGTGCCATGCCTGCTACCAACTGATACGAGGGAAGCGAAGACATGAACCACGGACGGACTAGAAAGGCGGATTTGACACAAGAAGAAGTAAGGCGACTTCTTGACTATGACAAGGACACCGGGATTTTCCGGTGGAGGGAACGCCCGACTAGTGAATTCGCCACGCCTGGGCACGCGAAGATGTGGAACACCCGCTTCTCAGGTAAGCAGACCGGATGCATTCGGAAAGATGGCTACGTCGTCATCATCCTGAACTACCAGTCGTATTTGGCGCATCGATTGGCTTGGATGCATGCCAATGGCCCGCTTAATGGGCTGGACATCGATCATATCAACGGCAGCCCCACCGACAACAGGCTGGCGAATCTGCGTTTGGTGTCGGCTCAGGAAAATCAGCGGAATCTGAAGATGCCGGTGACGAATCGCTCAGGCGTCAATGGCGTTAGCTGGTCTGATCGGTACGGGAAATGGGTTGCTCAGATCAGTGTGGGTGGAAGGTCGCGCCTGATTGGACGCTACCGTGATATGGCGGATGCAGTGAATGCCAGGAAACAGGCAGAGACGGAGCACGGATACCACGCCAACCATGGGAGGACGGCATGACAGATCAGGAATTGCACGCTCGTTGTTTTGAGTGGGCCTATTGGTGCTACACGCGCCGATACTTTGCCCCTCCAGTTCCACAAAACATTCTTGCTCAGTTTCAACCGAGGCGCCGTGCTTCACGAGAGCCAGACGGTCCTCTCGATCCGGACCTCTCGTTTCTAAACATGGCAATCCATAGCCTAGCCGAAGAGTTCCCGGAAGAGAGCATTTGCTTTTCGCTCTACTACTTCCACCAGTTCACTCCGGTAAAGGCAATTTGGTGCGCGCTCCAGATTGGAGAGCGCACTTTCTACGACCGCATCCATCGCTTCGCACGCCGTGCGCTGAAGGCGAGTGCAAGAATCAAGCGCATTCACCTTGAGCACACTGCGGATGAGGCCGCAGTCGAATCACCCGCAGGAATTCAAGTGATTTAGTAGCATTTCGGCAATGCTGAGATTGGTGTCTCGGCATTCCTTGTCTCCTCCACGGCGAATGACCCCGCCGCTTCCCGCCCCGGCTCCGGCCGGGGTTTTCTTTTCCCGGAGTTTCAATGCCACGCAAGCGCGATCCCGAGAAGCCAGTCGGGCCGACGCCTCACGTCTTCAGTGACGAGGAAAAGGCCGAGGCACAGGCGCGCATCGTGGAACTGATGTGCGAGGGGCGGACGCTTAGCTCCATCTGCCGCGACGAGCCGGGAATGCCCGCTCGTCAGCGTGTGTACGAGTGGATCGAGGCGGATGCGGACTTTGCCAAGGCGATGGACCGGGCGCGCGACCTTGGGGCTGATGCGATCGCCGAGGAAGCGCTTCGCATCGCAGACACGACGGAAGAAGGCGTCGAGTTGGAGATTGGGTCGGAAGGCACGACCAAGGAAAAGCGCGGCGACATGCTCGGTCACCGGAAATTGCGGGTGGAGACGCGGCTGAAGTTGCTGGCGAAGTGGCATCCGAAGAAATACGGCGAAAAGGTAACAGCTGAGCACGTGGGGAAGGATGGTGGCCCCATCCAGAACGCCCACACGCTTGACGTGACGAAACTGACAGAAGAGCAACTGCGTGCAATCGCCTCTATCCCGCTTGACGCCGAGTGATGTTATTGCGGCGCGGCGTGAGCTGGCGCAGCGCAGTCTCACCAGCTTCTCCTGCATGGTGGATATTCCGACCGTCCCGTTGACGGATGCGGAGGACGAGGACGCGTTCAGCGTCATGAAGCTGGACAAACTGGCCGCGCATCACGCGTTGCTGCTGTCGAAGCTGCAGGGCGTCGAGGACGGCTCGATTCCCAACCTCATGGTGCTGATGCCGCCAGGCAGCGCGAAATCGACCTACAGCGACGTGGTGTTCGTGCCGTGGTTCATGGCCCGCAAGCCGCGGCGAAACGTAATCCTCGCGAGCTACGCCAGCGACATCGCGAAGAAGCAGGGCAGGCGAGCCCGGCAGTTGATCCAGTCGAAGTCGTTCTTCAACCTGATGGGCGAGAGCCTGAAGGATGACCAGAAGGCGGCCGACGAGTGGGCGCTGTCGAATGGCTCCGAATACATGGCTGGCGGCCTGCTCTCCGGCCTCACGGGCAACCGAGCGGCACTCGGCATCCTCGATGACCCGATACGCGGGCGTGAGGCGGCCGAGTCTGAAACGATCCGCAACAAGACGTGGGACGCGTACATCGACGACTTCTGCTCGCGCCTGATTCCCGGCGCGCCGCAGGTCATGATCCTGACGCGCTGGCACGAGAATGACCCCGCGGGCCGCATTCTGCCTGAAGGGTGGGACGGCCAGTCGGGATGGTTCGACGGGCGCGACGGGCGCCGCTGGTACGTCATCTGTCTGCCAGCAATCGCCGACCGCCAGGATGATCCGCTGGGTCGCAAGATAGGCGAGACGCTATGGCCAGAGTGGTTCAGCCTCGCGCATTGGGAGCCGTTCAAGCGCAACAAGCGCACGTGGTCGAGCCTCTACCAGCAGAAGCCGTCGCCTGACGATGGCACGTATTTCCAGCGCGACTGGTTCAGGCGTTACCGGCCCGGCGAGCAGCCGAAGAACCTGCACCGGTACATGACCAGCGACCATGCACCGCAGGGCGATGCGGACAGCGACTACCAGTGCGTGCGCGTGTGGGGCGTCGATCCGGAAGGCGATCTGTACATGCTCGACGGCTTCCGCGGACAGATCAAGATGGACGCGCTGGCCGAGCGAGTGATTGGTGTCAGGGCCGAGGCAAAGAAAGGCCTGCTCGAGAAACACAAGCCGTTCGCATGGTTCCCCGAGGACGACAACAACTGGAAATCAGTCGCGGGGTTCGTCGCGAAGCAGATGCGTTCCGAACGCCAGGCATGCCGCATCGAGCCGATTTCGCCGCACGGCAACGACAAGAAAGTGAAGGCTCAGGCGTTTCAGGCGATGGCATCCATGGGCCGCGTATGGATTCCAGAGGGGCCGGAAGGTGACGACGTCATCGAGCAGTACCTGAAATTCCCGGCCGGCAAGAACGACGACGAGGTCGATGCAGCAAGCCTGATCGGCCGCGCCCTGGCAGACGCACATCCCGCGATCGTGCCCCCCGAAGAGAAAAAGCCATCTGGCGACAGGTGGGATCGAGCATTCAACAGGACCGACGACGATGAAGACAGCTGGAAAGTTTCGTGATCCGGCGGGGCGCAGCCATGGCTGAAGCCGATCTCGCTCGTCCGGCCGATGACCAGTATGGCCCGACCGCCGACGTCTACGCGCTGTGCCGCTGGTTCGAAGAGGCAGAGAACGAGACGTATGAGGCGCGGCAGTTGTCCGAACGCGATCGCGACTACTACGACAACGACCAATGGACGCGCGAGGAATTGGCGATTCTCCGCAAGCGCAAGCAGCCTGCGCTGACCATCAACTACATCAAGCGCAAGGTCGAATTCCTCCGTGGCTATGAGCGTCGCCAGCGCAGCGACCCGAAGGCATACCCCCGCACGCCTCAGCATGCCGATATGGCTGACGCCGCGACGGATTCACTGCGCTTTGTCGCCGACCAGAACGATTTCGACGAAATCCGCTCGCAGGTCTATGAAAACCTGCTGATCGAGGGCTATGGTGGCGCCGATGTGATCGTCGAGCAGCACCCATCCGGCGTCGATGTCTCGATCCAGTACGTCCCGTGGGACCGGCTGTTCTATGATCCGCACTCGCGCAAGCCGGATTTCTCGGACGCCAAGTACAAGGGCATCGTCATCTGGACCGATAAGTCGGATGCGCTAGACACGTATCCGGACCGCGCTGACGCCATCGAGGCCACGCTGGCCGGCGTGTCTATCTCCGACACCTACGACGACCGGCCGCGCTTCATGTGGTGCGACAACCGCCGCTCGCGAGTGCGTATTGTCCAGATCCACTGGCAGGAGGGCGGTGAATGGTGGGTGTGCACATTCACAAAGGGCGGCATCCTCGTTGACCCGCAGCGCTCGCCCTATGTGGACGAGTACGGGCGTCCGGCGTGCTCGCTGATCATGCGCTCGGCATATATCGACCGCGAGAACAACCGTTACGGCTCCGTCCGCGACCTGATCTCGCTACAGGACGAGATCAACAAGCGCCGCAGCAAGGCGCTGCACCTGATCAACATGCGTCAGGTCATGGGCGAGCGCGGCGCCGTCGATGACGTCAACAAGGCGAAGCAGGAACTTGCAAAGCCTGACGGATATATCGAGACGAACCCCGGTTTGAAGTTCGAGGTGCTTCAGACGCAGGACATGGCGGCCGGAAATCTCCAGATGCTGCAGCAGGCGACCGGCGAGATGCAGGCGTCTGGCCCGAATGCGGCGCTGGCCGGCAAAGATCCGCGCGACCAGTCCGGCCGTGCTATTCAGGCGCAGCAGCAGGGTGGCGCGGTGGAGATCGAACCGCAGATGGATTCGCTGCGCCAGTGGACGCGCGACATCTACCAAGCGGTGTGGCTGCGTGTGCGCCAGTTCTGGACCGACGAGAAGTGGGTCCGCGTGACCGACAGCGACCGCAACATGAAGTGGGTCGGGCTCAATCATCCGGTCACGCTGAAAGAGGCGCTGGGCGAGATGGATCCGCAGGAGGCCGAGCAGATCGTCCAGCAGATGGGCCTGCAGCCCGGTGATCCGCGGCTCGAGCAGGTAGTCCGCGTGGACAACGACATCTCCGGGCTCGACGTGGACATCATCATCGAAGAGGGCCCTGACGTCGTGACGATTCAGGCGGAGCAGTTCGCTCAACTGGCCGACCTTGCTTCGAAGGGCCTACCGATCCCGCCGGACGCAATCATCGAAGCATCGAGCCTGCGCAACAAGGAAACGATCCTCAAGGAGATGCGCGGGGAGGGCAAGAAATCGCCTCAGGTCCAGCAGCTCGAAGCTCAACTGCAGGAGTTGGGCGAGAAGTACAACGACCTGCAGGCGCAGAACGACGACAACGCGGCAAAGAACCAAGTCGCGCAATACGAGGCCGAGACCGGCCGCTACGACGCGGAAACGAAGCGCCTCACGGCCACAGCGCCGGGCATGACGCCTGAGCAGATCGTCATGTTGGCGTCGCAGGTATTCATGGAGGCCATGCAGAACGCCGGCATCGGCATGCAGGCTGCGCCTCCACCCCCACCGCCGCCCGAGGCCATGCCTCCCGGCATCGAACAGATGCAACCGAACCCGCCCACCGAGGCGGGTTTTTTGTTGCCGCAAGAAAGCGCCGGGCTTCCTCCCGGCCCCGCCGCCGGGGACTCGGGCGTTGGGCTGCCGCCGGGCTGAATCGGGCGTTGAGGTAAGCGAAAGATGGAACTCGATCAAGTGCTGAACGGATCGCCGGACACCGACGAACCGATGGGCGAACCGCAGCAGTTGGAACAACCGCAGGGCGACCCGGCGCAAGCCGAACCGCCCCAAGGCGATCCCGCTGCAGCAAATGCTGCGCCGCCGGCGGCTGCACAAGAAACCAAGACCGTTCCCTTGGACGCTCTGGAAGCTGAACGGAAGCAACGCAAGGACTGGAAGGAAAAGGCCCTGCGACTGGAAGGCGAACTCGCCGCGTATCAACGCGGTGCGCAAGCCCAACAGCCGCAGCAGCAGTACGAGCCGCAGGACGTTGATCCTGTGCAGCAGGTCGAGATGCGCGCATTTCATCGACACCTGAACATGTCAGAGACGATCGCGCGCCAGAATCACCCGGACCTCGACGAGAAGTTCGCCGTGTTTCAGAAGGCCGCGCAAGCCGATCCGACGCTCGTGCAGCGCGTGTTCAACGATCCCCATCCGTGGGGCGCGATGTACCGCGAGGCCACGAAGATCCAGATGCTGCAGGAGATCGGCGACAACCCGACTTCCTACCGCGAGAAGCTGAAAGCCGAAATCATGGCCGAACTCGGCCAGACGCAGGCAGCCGCTCCCGCCGCAGCGCCCGCCGCAGCTCCCGCCGCTCAGATTCCCCAATCCCTGGCTACTGCTCGCTCCGCCGCGTCGCGCTCTGCGCCCGCATGGACCGGGCCGTCGTCGCTCGATTCGATTCTCGGAAAACGTTGAGGTAACCAATCATGGCAGATACCACCGCACGCGCTGGTTTGACCCCACAGCAATGGGATGACCAGTTCTTCATGGAGTACGTCCGCGACAGCCGCTTCAAGCGGTACATGGGCACGGACGAAAACTCGATCATCCACATCAAGGAAGACCTGACACGCAAGCCGGGCGACCGCGTCACCTTCGCCAATGTGCGCAAGCTCAAGGGCCAGGGCGTGCGCGGCAATCAGGTTCTCGAAGGCAACGAAGAAGAGCTCGACTCGCGCTCGATGTCGGTTGCCGTGAACGTCCTGCGCAACGCCGTCATGGTGACGGAATGGGACGAGCAGAAGTCCGCCATCGACCTGCGCAACGCCGGCAAGACCGCGCTGAAGCTGTGGGAGATGGAGACGATGCGCGACGACACCATCAACTCGCTGTACTCGATCAACGGCGTGCTGTACGCCGCGGCGTCGGAGGCGCAGAAGGATGCGTGGCTGGCCGACAACTCCGACCGAGTACTGTTCGGCTCGGCGAAGTCGAACAACACCGGCAACGACCACTCGGCATCGCTGGCGAACATCGACAACACGGCCGACAAGCTGACGACCGGCGTGATCTCGCTCGCCAAGCGCATGGCGCAGACCGCATCGCCGGCTATCAAGCCGATTCGCCTGCGCGAGGACGAAGAATGGTTCGTGATGTTCGCGAACTCGATGTCGTTCCGCGACCTGACGCTCGACCCGGCCATGCAACAGGCCAACCGCGATGCGCGCCCGCGCAACGTGGACGACAACCCGCTCTTCACCGGCGGCTCGCTGGTGTGGGACGGCGTGATCATCCGCGAAATCCCGGAAATCCCGCTGCTCCCCGGCGTCGGCGCTGGCGGCATCACGGTGGGCGGCAACTTCCTCGTCGGCGCGCAGGCGCTTGGTGTGGCTTGGGCGCAGCGTCCGCGCAGCCGCACGGATGTCCGCGACTACGGCTTCCGCAACGGCGTCGCGATCCAAGAGATCCGCGGCATCGAGAAGCTGCTGTTCGGCAAGGGACCGGCTGACACCGACGATCTGGTGCAACACGGCGTGGTGACCGTCTATACGGCAGCCGTCGCCGACGCCTGATGAATCGGCCCCGCCCGGGGCCGTTCTCCCTTTCCCATACCTGATTCGAGGAACCCGAAATGGCAACCTTCAAGAGCACCAATACCGGCGCGGCCAATGCAGTGCCTGGCATCGGCGACGGCCATGGCATCAAGGCCGTGAGCGGCGTCTATTCGCTGGCCGCTGCGCTGGCGCTGAACGACGTAATCCAGTCCCCCATCATCGCGGCCGGCTCGACCGTGCTCGACGTGATCGTGGTCGCTACCGACCTCGACACGAACGGCACGCCGACAATCACGCTGGACGTCGGCTACGGCGACGACCCGGACTACTTCATCGCAGCATCGACCGTCGGCCAGGCTGGCGGCGTTGCACGCGCGAGCGCAGTGACTGCCAAGCCCCTGCTGCTGACGGCGAACGACACCATCGACGTACTCGTCAAGGCAGGTCCCGCGACCGGCGCCACCACCGGCACCGTGTCGATCACCGTGATCTTCTTCCCCCCCAATGCCTAAAGTCACCTTCACAGGAGAAGGACGAGACGACCCGGATGTCATCACCTTCCGGGGCGTCGAGTTCAAACGCGGTGTGCCTGTCACCGTATCCCAGGCGATTGCCGACAAGCTGGCCGGCAATCATCACTTCAAGGTCTCCGGCGCGTCAGCCGAAGCCGTGGCAGCCGTAAAGGAAGCCGAGGCATCGAGCGCGCAGGCGGTGTCGAGCGAGTCTGCCGACACCGTGCCCGACCTCGCCGATCAACCCGATGCAAGTGTCGTTGCACAGAAGCTGCTCGACGGGCAACTGCCCGAGAGCGTGCGCGATGACGTGGAAGCGGCGATGACCGGCAAGTCCAACGACGAGAGCAACGATGGCAACGAAACGGGATCTGGCGAACCGGCTGCTGGTAGCGCTGGGCGTCGTGGGCGACGGGCAAACGCCTGACGCTTCCGATATCGAGATTGCCGAGCAGAAGCTCGACGTCGTGCACGCGCAGCTTCTGGCTCTCCGGAAGCTGCGCTGGACGTGGGATGACATCCCGGGTTATGCCGAGGAACCATACGTCCTGATGGGCCAGCTTTTCGCCGCGCCGTCGTTCAGCAAGCCGCCCGACACCGGTGCATATCAGGTCGGCATGTCGCTCCTGAATGCTGCAAACACGGCTCCGATGACCGATGCACCGACCGCCGGGGAGTACTTCTGATGGACTACGCCTTCAGTATCGCGCTCGACCAGCCCGCTGGGCGTCGCGACATGGAAGCATTCGTCGGCGACGACTTCAGCGTGGTGGCGAAGCTCTTCACGCGGGACGGTGACATTGATCCGATCATGGATCTCGCGGGCGCGACGGTAGAGATCGTCGTCGGCTACCGTTTCATCCCCCCCGGCGCGACGATTGCCGGCGTGCTTGATCCCGATACGGGCGAGATCACGTTCGACATGGCGCCTATCGACTTCAATCGGTATTGGGGCCGCGCGCCATGGCTGATGCGCATGACGCAGACGGACGGGCGACGCCGCACGATCGCGCAGGGCTTCATCGTCGTGCATGGTGACTGCGGTCCGTACGCGTGGCCGCGCGACTACGGTTATAGCTGGTGGGGCTGGTAATGACGCGCGTACCCCTGCTCACCGCAGCCTATACCGCGCGCAGCAAGAAGGCGTCCGCGCAGCGCTGCATGAACCTGTTCCCGGAGGCCAATCCGCAGGACGCGCCCGCGCCGACCACGTTCTATGGCACGCCCGGATACACGCTGTGGAGCACGGTTCCCGGCGATGGCCCGGTGCGGCATGAGTATGTGGCAAGCACCGGCACGCTATTCGCCGTGCGCGGCCAGCATGTCTATCGGTACAGCCTTGGCACATGGACAGAATGCGGCACGATGGGCACGACTGCGGGCCGTGTGGTCGCTGCTGACAACGGCCTTGACGTCGTGTTTGTCGATGGCACGGCTACAGCCCCGACCGTCGATCTGGCCGACTTCACCACCGGCACGATGTCTGGCGACGGCTGGTATGGCGCCGATTTCGTCTACTTTCTGAACGGCAGGCTGATCTTCAACAAGCCTGGCACGCAACAGTTTTACTGGACTGGCCTGTATGCATTGACGCTGGACGCGCTGGACTTCGCTAGCGCGGAAGGCTCCCCGGACGTGATTAATGCGATGTTGGTGGATCACGCAGAGCTGTGGTTCTGGGGGCCGCAAAGCCTTGAGATCTTCTACGACAGCGGCGACCCGGACCAACCGTATCAGCGCGTACAGGGCGCATTCAACGAGGTCGGATGTGTAGCGCCGCACTCGGTGAACCGGCTGGATAACACGATCTATTGGCTCGGCCGCGACCGCAATGGCGGGAATATGGTCTTCCGCGCCGCGAATTACCAGCCGCAGCGTGTGAGCGAGCATGCAATCGAACAAGAGATCAACAAGTACGAGCGCACCGATGATGCGTTCTCGTGGACGTACCAACTTGAGGGGCACACCTTCTACGTGCTGGTGTTCCCGACGGCTAGCAAGACGTGGGTGTATGACGTAGCCACGGGCCTATGGCACGAGCGCGGCTACCGGCGCGACGATGGCGTGATGATCCGCCACCGTGGCAACTGCCATGCGTACTTCCAATCGCTGCACCTGATTGGCGACTTCGAGACAGGCGATATCTACTCGCTCTCGATGGATGTGAATCAGGACAACGGCGACGAGATCGAGCGCTTCAAGGACTTTCCGCACAACTCGCAGGGCGTGCGCATGTTCTATTCGCAGTTCCGACTTGACTGCGAGGTAGGCGTGGGTGACGAGCTTGGCAGCGATCCGGACTGCTGGATCCAGTGGAGCGATGATGGCGGCGTATCGTGGTCGGCCTCCGTCATCCGCTCGCTCGGCAAGTTCGGCGAGTCGAAGAAGCAGGTCACCGTCACCCGCTGCGGTTCGGGTCAGGATCGCATCTTCCGTGTCGGCACCAGCGCGAACGCGCGCATCGCCTTCAATGGCGCATTCGTCAACGCGGTGCCAGGGGTGGGCAACTGATGGCAACGACGCAAGTTTCGCTGCCAGGCTATCGCGAACCGGTATTCGATGCCAGCGGCAACATCAGCCGGCCGTGGTGGCTGTTCTTCCAGAGCCTGCCCAAGGTGATCGGCGGCGGCAGCGTCCCGGACCTGAGCGCGATCATCCAGATGATCCAGCAGGTACAGGCGCAGGCCGATGCGCAGGCATTCGCGCCAGAGCCCACGGGTGTGGCAGACGCGCTGCGCGGCTTGGGAGAACTTCGCGCGATGGTCGAAATGCGCACCGAGCCCGACCTGAATGGTATCCGCCGCCGGCTCGACGACATCGAGGCGTTGCTGCTGGACATCCAGCCGTTCAACTTCGCGCAAGCGATGACTGGCGTTCAGGACTACGCCGAAGCAACCGCATCAGGGGTGGCTCTGACGAATAGCACGCCCGCCAATATCACTTCCCTTCCGCTCACTCCAGGCGATTGGGATGTGTGGGGGAATGTCTCATGCAATCCGGGAACAGGGACAGCCTTCAGCGTAGTCATCACTGGCATCAATACGGTGAGTGGCACGATCCCCGCATCGCCGTTTTATTCGCAATGGTCTGGCGCTGGAACAACCAACTTCGGGCAGACGGGATCGCCGCCACAGCGCCGGCTGGTCCTGACCGCTCCGACGACGATTTACCTCGTGTCGAACATCGGCTTCGCCGGCGGCACGGCAACCGCTAACGGCATTCTCGCCGCGCGCCGGCGCAAACTCTGACAGGACTCTCCGATGAGTATCACTTTCAAGAAAATGTTCGAGCCCACGCAGCTCGGGACATCGCTCGCGACCATCTTCGGTGTCGATGCTGCGCTCGCGGCCGGATCCACGTTCCGCGGCGGACGGTTCCGGCTCGTGAACACGTCGGCGAATGCGGTGCCGGTGGAGCTCGATGCAGTGCCGCTGGGCGGCTCGGCTGGCGTCGCCAATCAGCTTTTTCCGACGAACAAGACGGTGCCGGCGAACGACTATCTAGACGTGGACATCCCGACACTGAAGCCGGGCGACTTCGTGCAGGGCAAGGCCGGTACCGCTTCGGTCATCACGGTGCATTTCATGGCCGGCGCCTACTACTCGTCATGAACCTGATTCCACGCGTGCAACCGTCCGTCACGTTCGGCGCAACATTCCACGGCAAGGTGGATCGGCTGGAGGCCGAGTTCCTGAAGATGGATCAGGTTGAATGCCCCGTCGTGCATCGGTTCGGACCCGGCATCTATATCCGCGAGGTCCGCGTGCCGGCTGGTAGCTATGCGATCGGCCATGCACAGAAACGCGTGCACCTGAACATCTTCCTGAAAGGCCGCGTGTCTGTCGTCAATGAGGATGGGACTACTACCGAACTGGTGGCGCCCATGACGTTTGTCGGGCAGCCGGGCCGCAAGGTCGGATATGTCCACGAGGAAATGGTTTGGCAGAACGTGTACGCCACGGATGAGACCGACATCGAGAAGCTGGAAGCGATGTTTCTCGACAAGAGCGACGTGTGGAATTCCCACCAGTCTAGCCTGCCCCTTCTGTCGTTCGATGCTGACAGGACTGACTACCGCCTCGTGCTGGAGCAATTTGGATTCACCGAGGAAGTTGCTCGCGCGCAATCGGAGAACGAGGAAGACCAGATCCCTTTCCCAATGGGCAGCTACAAGGTAGCGGTCATGCCATCCCAGATCGAAGGCCGCGGCCTCTTTGCGATGGCTGGCATTGATGCAGGCGAATGCATCGCTCCTGCCCGTATCGGCGGCATGCGAACGCCAGCGGGCCGCTTCACCAACCACTCTGCCACCCCGAACGCCCGCATGGTGATGCGCGGCACGGATATCGACCTGGTGGCATTGCGTGCGATCATGGGATGCAGGGGCGGACAGTTGGGCGAAGAAATCACGATCGACTATCGCGAAGCGCTTGGGCTTCAGATCAAAGGGGAATAACCATGTCCGGGGTAGCAACAGCAGTCGTCGGCGGCGCCGTTATCGGTGGCGTGGCGAGCAACATGGCCGCCAAGAAGGGGGCAGACGCCACGACGAATGCCGCCAATAGCGCGAACGCATTGCAGTGGGGCATGTACTCGCAGAACCGGCAAGACCAGTTCCCGTACACCTACGTTGGCACGAACGCGCTCAACGAACTCGCGATGCGCCTCGGGATTGGCGGATACAACCCGGGCTCGCTCGCGCAGGGCAATCTGGTCGATTCCTCCACCGGCGTTCCTGAGCCGAACCTCACGCTATACAACACGAATCAGGCCTATCGCGATGCATGGGATGCGCTGGCCGCACAGCACTACCAGAGCTACGGCAAGGCATACACGTCGGACAGCGATGCTGCGTGGATCAACCAGCAGCTCAAGCAGGCATTGGCGCCGCAGATCGCAGAAGCGCAGCAGGCTGATGCTGCGCGGCAGTCTGGCGCCGCTGGCAATCCGCTCTACGGCTCGCTGCTGCGATCCTTCACGGCAGACGACTTCAAGGTCGATCCGGGATATGACTTCCGCATCCAGCAGGGTCAGAAGCAGATCGAAGGTTCAGCCGCTGCACGCGGCGGTTTGCTGTCTGGTGCCGCGGCAAAGGCGCTGACGAAGTACAACCAGGACTTTGCCTCGAACGAGTACAGCAACGCCTACAACCGGTTCAACAACGACCAGAACACGATTTTCAATCGACTGGCCGGTATCGCTGGCGTGGGTCAGCAGGCCACCAACCAAGTACAGGCAGCCGGCACGAGTGCTGCCAATGCGGCGGGCGCCAACACACTGTATGCCGGCGCACAGCGCGCCTCTGGTTATGCCAACTCGGCGAACGCCATCGGCGCGGGAATCGGTTCTGCTACCAGTGGCTTGGTGAACTACCTGCGGCCCGGGTACGGTGGCTACGGTGGGTATGGCGCGACTTCGTATCCGGTGACCGACTATTACTCCGGCGTCAACGGCACGCCCATCGCATAAGGTGAACCATGGCTGAAATCGATCCGCTCGCCTTCCAGAAGGGCTTTCAGGCAACGCAGAACGTCTTCGACACTGCCCAGCGCAATCGCCTGCAGGACCTCGCGATGCAGCGCGCAGAACAGGCTTACCAGCAGGACCAGACGGCGAACCGCCTGTATGCGGCTGCTGTAGGCCCTGACGGCACTATCGATCGCACGAAGCTCGTCACTGGCTACGCGCAGGAGGGTCTTGGCTCGAAGATCCCCGCGCTTCAGACGCAGTTCGCTGCGCAGGACAAGTCGCAGATGGAGGCGCGCAAGGCGCAGTTGGAAAATGGCCTGAAGCAGTTCGAGGCCATGGGCCAATTGTTCTCTGGCGTGCGCGATCAGGCGAGCTATGACGCGGCGCGCCAGCAAGCCGCCTCGATCATCGGCCCCGAGGCCGCCGCCCGTATCCCCTCGGTATACGACCCGCAGCAAATCGCGCAGGGGCAGGCTCAGGCGCTATCGGTGAAGGACCGACTGGCGCAGGAGCTTCAGCAGCTTCAAATCGGAGAGACGATGCGCCATAACCGCGCGAGCGAAGCAACTGCGCTCGCCGGTCAGGATCTCACTCGCCGAGGGCAAGACATCACCCTGCGAGGCCAAGACCTGAGCGCAGATACGACGCGTCGGGGGCAGGACCTGACGAACGCCCGCGCGGTGGAAGCGAATGCTGCCAAGGCAGCAGCCGACAAAGCCCCAACCGAATTCCAGTCCAAGGCCGCGCTGTTCGGCGCGCGCGCGGAGGAGGCGGACAAGATTCTCAGCAGCGTTGATTACAGCCCGGCCGCGCTGTCCGCAAAGCAGGCTGCGTCGAATGTTCCGGTGGTGGGCGGCGCGCTTGGGGCGGCGGCGAACCTCGTCACCTCCAACAACAACCAGCGCGCCGAACAGGCGCAACGCGACTTCATCAACGCGATTCTGCGCCTCGAATCCGGCGCCGTGATCGGCAAGGAAGAGTTCGACAACGCCCGCAAGCAGTATTTCCCGCAACCCGGCGACAGCGCCGAGGTCATCGCGCAGAAGGCCGCGAACCGCCGCACGGCAATCGAAGGCCTGAAGCGCGGCGCGGGTAAGGCCGCCTACAGCGCGGGTGGATCGAAGCCGAAGCCATCCCTCTCCGACATCTTCGGCAACTGACCATGGATAACGTCAAGCGGTTCGCGCAGACCTACGGCCCCGTGGCCGCAGAGGTCGGAGAGCGCATCGGCGTCGCACCTGACGTGCTGCTAGGCCAGTGGGGTCTGGAAACCGGGTGGGGAAAGTCCGTCGTCCCTGGCACTAACAACCTCGGGAACATCAAGGACTTCTCCGGCGGCGGCGTGCGCGCGGTTGACAACATGACCGGCTCGAACGACGCATACCGTTCCTACGCCACGCCCTCGGCTTTCGGCAGCGACTTTGCCGACCTGATCTCACGTCGGTACCGCGGTGCGGTTGGCGCCGGGGCCGATGCCAGCAAGTTCGCGACGGCGCTGAAGGCGGCCGGCTATGCCGAAGACCCGGCCTACGTCTCGAAACTGGCCGGCGCCACGAACCTTGTAAGGAAATTCGCAGACATGGCACTCACCTCGGTATCTGGCACGGCGAACGCAGCCACTGGTGGCGATCTCGCGGCGAAGGTGAAGCAGGCCAAGGATGCTGGCTATTCCGACGACGAGATTTTCCAGTATCTCGGCCAGAGCCAAAGCTTTGCAGACAAGCTGAAGCAGGCGCGCGACGCCGGGTACAGCGACGCCGATATCAGGCAGCACTTCGGGATCGGGGCGGCTGCCCCGGCGGCAAACGCTCCTGCCGCTGCTCCTGCTTCGCCAGCCGCGCCATCGCAGGCCGCCACGGACGAGCCCGGCATCATCGCCACGCTCGGCGCCACGGCTGGCAAGGGGTTCGGCAACGCGGTGCTCGGCGCGCAGCAGTTGGCGGGGAAGATCTTGCAGGGCATCGGAAGCGGCGACGCGGCAAGCGCGGGGGCCAATCCGGTCCAGCGCGCGGGCAACTGGCTCGTGCAGGACGCCACGCAGGGCGCGCGCAATCTCGAAGCACAGACGAAGCCATACGCCGATGCCAATCCGGTGACGGCGGTTGTCGGCGAGGTAGCGGGCTCGGTCGCCAATCCGCTCAACCGTCTGGTGCCGTTGGCTGGCGCTGGCGGTCTGGCCGGTACCGCCCTCCGGGCTGGCGCGCAGGGTGCGATCTCCGGGGCCGTGACGCCCGTCACGCAAGACGATGGCAACTTCGCGCAGAACAAGTTGGCGCAGATCGCCACGGGGGCTGGGGTGGGTGCCGCAATCCCGGTCGCCGGTCGGGCCGCAACGACTGCCGGCCGCTATGTCGGCAATGCCGCGCGGTCTCTGGTCGATCCGTTCACCGAAGCCGGCCAGAACCGCATTGCTGGCAACATCCTGCGGCAGTTCGCAGGGGATGCTCCGCTGACGACGAACGCGGCCGCGCTGGTGCCAGGCTCGCGCCCAACGCTGGCGCAGGCCACGGGCAACGCTGGCATCGCGACGCTCGAACGCGGGATTCAGAGCGCCACGCCGCAGGGAGCCAACGCTTTCGCGGAGCGTGCCGCGCAGAATGCAGCTGCCCGCGGGGCTGCGCTGGAAGGCGCGACCGGCACGGCAGCAGATATCGCCACAGCAGAGGCCGCACGGGGAGCTAAGGCGTCGCAGCAACTGGCGGCTGCATTCCAGAACGCGAAGCCGGCGAACCCACAGGGCGCGCTGGGCGTCATCGATTCTATCCTGAACGGCCCGAGCGGCAAGCGGGATTCCGTGCGCGCGGTGCTCAACAACATCCGATCCAAGCTGGTGAACGCTGATGGAAGTCTCGAAACCAATGCGGAGACGCTATACAACTCGGTTCGCAAGCAGATCGGTGACCTGCTTGACGCACGTACCGCGGCGAGCAACCCGGCAGGTCTGCAAGCCTCGCGCGAGCTGATCGCCGTGCGCGACGCGCTCGACCAGGACATCTCCGCCGCCGCACCTGGATTTGGTCAGTACCTATCGGACTATGCCGCGGCTTCTCGCCCAATCAACGCCATGGAGTTCCTTCAGGGCCTGAAGCTGACCGACGCACAGGGAAACATCACGCTTGCAAAAGTGCAGAACGCTATTGCGAATCTGACCAAACAGCGTGCGGCGAGCGGTGCCAATGGGGCCAAGGCAGTGAGCCAGTCGCAACTGGACACGCTCACCGCACTGCGTGACGACCTGCTGCGGCAGTCCAACTCCGGCGCCGGACGCTCTGTCGGCTCCAACACCTTCCAGAACCTCGCGACGAACAACATCCTCGAAAACGCGCTGCCAGGTCCGGTACGGGCGCTGGCGGGCGGCACAAGTGGACCGGTAGGGACGCTGGCGGGGAAGGTCGGAAATTGGATCTACGGCGGCGCGAACGAGAACATCCAGAACAGATTGCTTCAGATGCTGCTGGATCCGCAGTTGGGGCAGCAGGCCCTACAGAACGTCGGTGGAGCGCAAGCGGCCGGCACGGCGGGCGGCAATGCGCTCTTGGAGCGCCTCGCGCCTCAGTTGATCCGCCCGGGCATCGCCGGGGGGAATCTGCTTATGCGCCCGTCTCCCGCTGGAGCCAATGCCCAATAGCCCCTGAACGAGGCCCTTTAGGAAGCACAGAGGGAGATAGATAGCCGCCACGAAAAGCAGCTTTTCCTGAATCGACATAGCCATAAGCGTAGCACACCCCCACAGCCGGCCTTGAGCCGGTTTTTTTATGCCCGCCGCCGAGCGGGCTTTTTCATTTCCAAAGGTCGAAAAGATGCCCCTGCTCAGCCTGCTCCCCGAGCCGATCCAGTCCTACGAGGACAGCAACGGCCGTCCCCTGAATGGCGGTCAGCTCTTCACCTACGCCGCAGGCACGACGACGCCCAAAGCCACCTATCAGGACGCGGCTGGCGCCATCCCGAACACGAACCCGATCATACTCAACGAACGCGGCGAATGCACCGTCTACGGCAGCGGCGCCTACCGCTTCGTGCTGAAGAACGCCTTCGATGCGACGATTTGGGACCGGGACAATATCACCGCGTTCTCGTCGGAGATTCAGGACCCGAACTCGCTCAGCGCGGGCGACGCGCTGGTGGCGGTCAAGCAACCGGTGACCGGCGGCGTCGCGCGCACGCAGCACGACAAGAACGCCGAGAACATCAGTGCATTCGACCTCGGGGCCAAGGGCGACGGCACGACCGACGATTCGGCTACGTTCGGCACCAGCGCGGTCAATACGCTGTTCGTCCCGGCCAGCGGCAATACCTATCGCGTCTCGACCGACACTACCGTGACGACGGATCTGATCTTCACGGGCGGCCAGATCACCATCGATAGCGGCAAGACGCTGACGATCAACGGGAACATCACCGCGCCGTCAAAGGTCATCTTCAAGGGGCTCGGCACGGTCATCATCAACCGCGGCGAGATCGACGTGGCATGGTTCGACGGCACCGACGCCTCGACGAAGTGGGACTTCTGCAAGCGCGGCATCCAGAACACGAACGGCCTTGGCAAGATCGTGGTGTTCTCGAAGCCGGCGGCTACCGACGCATGGGCCACGACGTTCAAGATCTCCGGTGACGATGTGTGGGGCCCGCGCTGGAAGGTGGACGCGCCGATCATCCTGACGTCCAAGCAACAGGCGACGGTCATTCGCACGCCGGCCGGGTTCGTGGCGACCTCCACAATCGCATCCGTGTTCCAGATCGGCGAGGCCACCGACGCACTGAAGGTGGACTACTGCCACTTCCCGGACAAGCTCTCGATCGAGGGCAACGACGGCAAGGCGACCTATGCGGTGATCTGCTACGGGTCGAGCCACATGCGCGTGCCGTATCAGGAAATCTACCGGTGTGCCGGCTGGCTGATGCAGCCGAAGATGAACAAGCAGTGCAGCGACATCAAGTTCGACTTCATCGACACAGGCGGCCTTTGGGGACCAGTTCTGACGCTCGATGGCTCCAACGGCGCGAACAACACCATCACCGATCTGGTTGTCGATTTCATCAATTCGACAGGCTTCGCCACCGGGCACGCTCCCAATGCCCTGGTGCAGATGAACTCCAACTACAACAACATCACGATCGGTCGCGTCGTGCATCGCGCAGTGGTCACGGGAGCGGTGGATGCTACCGGATCGGTGGTGAGCCTGACGAACGTCGGTGCTACGGCTCCTGCAGGCAACTACTACCCGTGCCGCTATGGCATCCGTATTGGGCCGATCATCAACGGATCATCCAGCATCACCGCCAAGGCGTTTGCATTCTCGGACCAGAGTTCTGGCGTAGCGGCAAAGTTCAAGGGCGTCACGATCGAGGCAGGCAGTCTTGTGGATGGCGGTGCGCTCGCGAACGATATCGACATCGACTTTTCCGATGGCATCGTGGTTCAGGGTCTGACTCAGGGCCGAAAACTCAACATCGGATCGACCGCGGCAAACACGCAGGTCTACGGAATCGATGTTGGCGACATCATCGACGCCGGTGTGAACACGCTGATCAACGGCAAGAGCAAGAAGCTGATCGCCGCTGTGACGCCGACGGCGACGCCCATGACCTATGTCAACAACAACAAGTACGAAGTGGATTTTCAGGTGCAGGGCGCGACTTCCATTACCGCCGCGACATACACGCGCAATGGCGTGAGCGTGAGCGTGCAGGCTGGCGGCACGTCAGGGTCGTGGCGTGTATCGCCAGGGGACAACATCTCCGTCAACTTCACCGGCACCATTTCGGCTGCCAACGTTATTCCGAGGTAATCGGCATAGTCAACCGGGGGTAGCAGCATGGACGTGCAGCAGGAAAAGAAACGCCGTGTCGATTTCACGATCAACGTGCAGCAATTGGCCTGGAATGTGGGCGTCATCGTGGTGCTTGGCGTCTCCATCTATTTCGGTGTCGTGAAAGATGTCGTTGTGCTTCAGGCTCAGGCACGGACCTACGACGAACGATTCGCGCGTACCGATGCGGAGATCGCGCGACAGCGGCAGGAAACCAGCGAGAAGCTCAACGCCATCGGGCAGAACGTGGAGAAGATCCGCGACTACCTGCTCGACAACGCCGCAGGGCAGCGGCCTGAAATCAAGAGGTGGACACGATGAACTTCCGACTCGGACTCGCTGACGGCTGGCGTCAGCTTCACAAGCGCGGCACGGTGATCGCCGGCGCCGCGTTCACCACGGTCATGGGCCTCGGGCCACTGCTGGTGCAGGCGTGGGGCGCGATGCCGCCAGAACTGAAAGCGGTGATACCGCAGAACGTACAGCAGTGGATCGCCTACACCATGTTCGGCCTGACGTTCCTTGCGCTGCGGTACACCGCGGTGCGGAAGAAGGAGAAGGAGGGCGGGGATGCTGACGCGTGAGTTCAACAACGGCCCGCTGTCCGACGCGCTCGCGATCCTGCCGGCGCCCATGGACACGCCGCAGGCACGGTGCATGGTCATCGCCATCTGCCTGCAGGAATCCGGCCTGATCCACCGCAAGCAGCTCGGCAACGGGCCAGCACGCGGGTATCCGCAGTTCGAGCTTGGCACGCGGCAGACGCGCGGCGGGGTATGGGGCGTCTACCTACACGACGCATCTCGCTTCTGGCTCGACCGGCTCTGTGCTGCCCGGGGCGTGCAATTCCTGCCGGAGAGCATCTGGCGCGCGATGGAAACGGATGACGTGCTCGCCGCCGGCGCGGCCCGGCTGCTGCTGTTCACCGACCCCAAGCGCCTGCCAGCGCTCGATGATCCGGACGGTGCCTGGGGCCTCTACCTGCGCACCTGGCGCCCCGGCAAGCCGCGCCCCGAGACATGGCCCGGCAACCATACGCTCGCGCGACTGGAGGTCATCAAATGATCGCCGCCCTCATTGCCAAGCTGTGGCCGGTCTTCGCCGGCGCGGGTATCGCGATCCTCGCGCTACTGACCGGGTGGGCGCGCCACAAGCAGGCCCAGACCACAGAGGCACAGGCCGGGCAGCAGGTCGCAGAGGCCGGCGCCAAGGTCGCGCAGATCGAGAAGTCCGAAGCCGAAGCCAATGCTGAGGCCGCGCGCGCCGGCGCTGCTGCCGCACAGGAGAGAACCAATGTGGAAGCCGATACTGCTGGTCTTGACCGCGCTGCTCTTGATGAGCGGTTGCGCCGCTGGACCCGCGACTGAAACGCCCGAGCCGCAGATTGTCACGCGAACGCGGCTCATCGACACGGGGTGCCAGTGGGTCCGGCCGATTCTGCCGAGCAAGGCGGATGTGCTGACTGACTCCACTGCAAAACAGATCGTTGACCACAACGAGACAGGCGAGACGCGTTGCGGATGGAAGCCCAAGGGGAAATGAAAAAACCCCACCGAAGCGGGGCATTATTGTGCACGAAGGTGCCTAGCCTTTGGTATTCGCCTGGTCCTTGCCGCGCCCATACTTCAGCACCTTCGAGACTGTATTGCGTAGAGCATTGTCCACTACGCCGATGGCGCGCTTTCCCACCTCATCCGGGCGCCCGGTGAACGATGTCACGTGGAAATACTCGCTTTCGTCAGGTGAGACCTTCGAGAAGAAGTAGTTAGACACGCAGCAGCGCGGAGCGTCGATTTGTACCGGGCTGACAGAATGCCATGATAGTTTGTTTGTCTCCATTACTACCAGACGGTTGAACTTGCAGACGAGCGTCTTCTGCACCTTGCAGTCGTCATCCCATAGCTCGAAGTTTCCACCGTTCTCAAGTTTCCAGTCCGGCGACACGTAGTAGAGCAGATTAAGGCGCCGGTAGCGATCGCGCTTGCCGTCGTGGCTGTTGTCGATGTGGGGATTCAGAAAATCGCCCCTAAACATCATCGACAGGCCGCCTGCGTACAGGCTAGGGTCGGGCTCGATCTGCGTGAACCCAACGATGTCGGATACCACAGCAACAGTCTGCGGATCCTGAAAAGCGTAGGTGATGTCCGCCAAGATCGGTGCGTATTGATCAAGATTTGCGGATGTGCGCTTCTTCTCGCGGAACGATTCGCGGTTGTAGAAGCCGTCCGCGTCCTTTGGGAATGCATCGTAGATCTGCGCGGCGACATCTTCGGGAAGTAAGTTGTCCACGATGAAGTGCCGCGTCCGCGTTCCAACCGGGTTAGCCCACTGCTCGCGAATGCTCATTTCCTGATCGCGGAGCTTGGCAATTACGAGCCGCGTAAGTGTGTCTTTATCCATATCTCCTCATTCATTTTCTTGCGCCAGACTTCGCGCGGGATCATACACCGCTTACACGCATGGCGTGCTGAGCGCTATTTATGTGTGATTTGCAGCATAGCGACGTCGGCGCGGAATCGGCACGTTATCGCAGCATCACCCCGGGAAGCCAGTATCTACGGCACATCTCGGGGGTTCGAATCCCCCTCTCATTACGCAATATCCCCGCCATGAAATCGCAAGTAGCTGATTTTCATGAGGTCCTGATTCCTGTCGGCGGGACCATCGAGCTCGTGGCGGGTGTCGTTTTCTTCCGGCTTGTCCCGCAGTTTGTTTCCCGCATCCATCGCAACGTGCGTTGCCGCACGGACCGGTTCACGGTAGTGACGCAGCGACCAGCTATGATGTCGGGTGCACGCGTCCTGGCGTGCCTGTTGTCTACCGAATTCTTCCCGGCTGTCTATGTACCTCATGAGGACGCTCCAACGTTGCCTGCCAGCGCTATCCGTGCTGCTCGCCGCGCAAGCCGTGGCGGCTTTGCCCGATCCGGGCCTGGCCGACACATCGGGCTGCACCGCCATGCTCGACATCGTGCAGGAAAGCCTGCGCAGCGAGATCGAGGTGGTCTGCAACGATCCCGGCAAGCCGGGCTGCGACGAAAAAAACGGGCAGATCCGCGTTATTCTGGACATCATCGACCGCCGGCGTCAGCGCGGTGCCGACGAGTGCGACACCGTCGCGCAGGTCAACCGGCTATTGCGAGCGCTGCCGCCTCGCGGTTGAACGCGCGCGCTTGCGCAGGTGCCGGGTGCCGCGACCAGCGACCGGGCCCCGGCCGCTCATCCCGGACCACTCATCCCGGGCCGCTCATCCCGGGCCGCTCATCCCCGGCCACTCATCCCCGGCCACTCATCCCCGGCGACTTATCGCCGGCAACGAACACCCGGGCCACGAACGGGCGGCCAACAATGCGCGGCGCAACAATGCGCCGACGCGACCGCAGCCTGCGGCTCCTCAGTGCGTCAACCGCGAAAACAGCTGGATCACCGCCACTCCCGCAATGATCAGCCCGATTCCGACCCAGGCCGCGAGATCCGGCACCTGGCGGTAGAGCACCGCCGCGATCAGCGTCACCAGCACGATGCCTGCCCCGCACCAGATGGCATAGGCCACCCCTACCGGCACGGTCTTCATGACCTGCATCAGCAGCCAGAACGCGGCCACATACCCCGTCACCACCAGCACACTGGGCCAGAAGCGCGTGAAATTCTCGGCGGCCTTGAGGCTGCTGGTGGCAATAACCTCGGCCACGATGGCCAGCGCGAGCAGGAGATATCCGTGGTGCATGGGTGAAAACGGTGCAATGACAAGGCGGGACCGGTTGCCAAGCGCTCGATAAGCCGCTTTGACTGCCAGATCGGTCGCAAAGACGCTATTATGCGGGCCGCCCTGAGGCAGTCCTCGCCAGAGCTGGGGAAAATCGCCTCAATCGCGCGCCACACAAGGCTTTCCGGCGCGGAAACCTACCCTCCCTTGCGGTGGTTGTGCCCCCCTTCGGAAGGGTCTTGAATGCAGGGTGGGAGCGGCCCGTGTGATCGACAAGAGGCCGCGAGTCGCGCAATGGCTTTGACCATGCCGGTACGCACATCGATACCGGCGGCTCGGCCATCATCCGGTGCCGGGTGGCACGATGGATCGGCAACGGCCAACTCGGACGGGAATGCAGAAATCCAGGGGAGCAGCAATGCAGAAGACATTCGGGGGTGCCATACGCTGGCCAGCGTCGCGCCCGGCTGGCACTGGCCATGGCGACGAGGCCGACCATGCCGAGGTCGGCGGCAACGGCAGCGAGGGCGTCTGGCAGAACACCATCGCGGCAGCCGATCACGCGCTCGAGGAAGCCAACCGCATCCAGCGCGGCGTCCAGCAGAACCTCAAGCAGATGCAGGAGATGCGCAACCTGCGCGAGGAATTGCGCAAGGCGCATGCGGAAGTGGATCGCTATCGCGGCATGCATGCGCGCGTGGTGGTTGGCATGCGTCAGCTGGAGGAGGAGAGCCAGGCCGAAGTAGCCCGCCTCCAGGCCGATAACGAGATGCTGCTGGTGCGGCACCGCGTCTACAAGCTGCTGGCCGAGCACTATGCCACGGGCGCGCTGCACTTCGACCTCGCCACCTTCGCCGCCCACCGGGACCGCGTGCTGGAACACGTGCTGTTCCAGCGCCGCAAGGGCACAGCGCTGGCGCAACTCACTACCGCCGACATCTCGTTCCTGCTGCTCTAGCCAATCCGGCCAAGCAGGCCAATCCGGCCAGCCCGAGCCGATGCCGGCGGCCGCGTCGCGCGTGGCAACGCCGGCGGTTGCCTAGTCGGCCACCTTGTCGCTGGGAAACTTGAAGGAGTCCCGCAGCAGATAGTTCATCGGGATATCGAGAACCACGCCATTGGGGGCAATGGGCGAAAGAAACCATTTGCGGTACAGCCTCTGTGTCTCGCCTTCGTAGATCGCCCCGATCAGCGCCTTGTCCACGATCTTCTTGAACTCGGCATCGTCCGGCGCCAGCATGATCGCGTACGGCTCGACCGTCAGCGCATCGCCGGCAATGCGATACGCGCCGGGCGCGGCGGCCCCCGCACGCGCGCCGTAGAGCAGCACGTCATCCATCACGAACGCCTCGGCCTGGCCCGACTCGAGCAGCGCGAAGCTCTCCGCATGGTCCTTGCCCTCCATGACTTTGAGCCGCAACACCTCGCCGGCGTTCATGTCATGGATATACCGGAGCGGCGTGGTGCCCTTGCTCGATACCACGGTCCTGCCGACCAGGTCCGACCAGTTGCGGATCGGCGAATCGGCACGCACGAGCATGCGGATGCTGGCGATGAAGTGCGGGACGGTGAACGCCACCTGCCGGCGCCGTTCGCTGGTATTGGTGGTCGACCCGCATTCGAGATCGGCGCGGCCTTCCACGATGGCGGGAATACGGGTAACCGAATTCACCGGCAACCAGTCCACCCGCAGTTGCGGCTGCTTGAGCGCGATGCGCACCGCCTCGACCACCCGCAGGCAAAGGTCAATCGCATACCCCACCGGGCGCCCATGGGCGAGATACGAGAAAGGGATCGAACTTTCGCGGTAGGCGATGCGCATCACGCCGGTCTGCTGGATACGTTGCAGCACCGGCGCGGCCGAGGCGGCCGAGGCAGTTGCCGGCGGTGGCATGCCGGGCGGCAGGCCTGACAGGCCGGTTGGCGGCGTCCCCGGCAACGACACGCCCGCGGCGAGGTTGGGACAGACAAGGACGGTGACGAGGAGGGCGATGCAAATGCAGCCGCGCGTGGCGCAGTCCGGCGCGCACGACAGATACCGACGGGCCATGATGATCCCATTCCACTGGAAGTTGCCCGTCTGGAGAGTCGTGCCGCCTGCCTGGCCGGATCGGTTCCGGCTCTCGCCGCACCGCGACACCACGAACTTCGGTATGGGCGCGGCGTCTGGCTACCCTGCTGTGTGGTGCTGCCGCAAGGGCTTGCGCGGGTGGCATCCGGCGCGATTGTTCCATGGCGCCGCGCCACCGCACAACTGTCTTGCGACTGTCACGCCGCCGGCCCGCATGCTTGCGCGCCGATGCCTGATGCCCCGCTGCCATCGCCGGATGGCGGCGCGACGGCGCGGCGCCCGGCACCTCAGTCCGCGACCTTGTCGCTCGGGAACTTGAACGAGTCGCGCAGCAGATAGCTCATGGGAATGTCGAGCGTGATGCCGTTGGGCGGTATCGGCGACAGGAACCACTTGCGATAGAGCTTCTGCGTTTCCTGGTCGTAGATGGACGCGATCATCGCGCGGTCGACCAGTTTCTTGAATTCGGCATCGTGCTTCGACAGCATGATCGCGTAGGGCTCGATCGTCAGCAGATCGCCGGTGACGCTATAGGCCGCGGGATTCCTGGCATTGGCGCGCAGGCCGTAGAGCAGCACGTCGTCCATCACGAAGGCGTCGGCGCGTCCCGACTCGACCATCGCGAAGGCCTCGGCATGGTCCTTGGCTTCCACCACGCGCCAGCCCATCGCACCGGAGTCGTTCATCTTGCGCACCTGCACCAGCGGCGTGGTGCCGGTGGTGGACACCACGGTCTTGCCGCGCAGGTCGCTCCATTTGCGGATGCCCGAGTCGGCCTTGACGATCATGCGGCTGCCGGCAATGTAGTGCGGAATGGTAAAGGCGACCTGATCGCGTCGCTCGCGGTTGTTGGTGGTGGAGCCGCATTCGAGATCGGCCTTGCCGTCGACGATGGCAGCGATGCGGTTGGCGGGACTGACCGGCACATACTCCACCCGCAACTGCGGCATGCGCAGCGTGGTGCGCAACGCGTCGACCACGCGCAGGCACAGGTCCACGGCATAGCCCATCGGCTTGCCGTCGGCGACAAACGAGAACGGCACCGAGCTTTCGCGATGCGCGAGGCGGACCGCGCCAGTGACCTGGATCCGCTGCACGACCGAATTGCCCGGCGGCGCGGCCTGTGCCGACGGCACGGCAAGCACGGCCAGCGCGCATGACAGGGCAAAGCCGGCACACCCGGAAAGCAAGCGAGACGCGGAAAGCAAAGACAGCGCGGAAAGCGCAAGGCGCGCGCGCACGAAGGCGCGGCGCGGCAGGCCCGAAAGGATCATGATTGACACCCGTCCGAAAGAAGTTCTGGAACAACCCGTGGCGCTGGCCACCCCAACGGCCGGATCGATCCGGCTCTGTTGCTGCTTCGAATGCTGCTGCTTCGATTGCTGCGTTGTCGTGCTGCTTTTATTATTTGCTGCGCGTTGTGCCGAAGGCTGCTGCCTGGACTGCGGCACTGCCGGGCCGTCGGTGTTACCGGTGTTGCCGGTGTTACCGGCAATGCCGGCATTGCCGGACCTGCCGGAACGGCGCGCAGTTGCCGCGGTGGCCTGGATTGTTTCACGCGTGGCGCGGTGGCACAACCGCCGCAAGGCACGCCGTGCCGGGCATGCAACGGTCGCGGGCGGAGCAGGTTGACGGGGGCTTTCCCTTACGGAGTTATCCGACTTATTTGCGCGCGGCGGCCCCGTTATCCTTCAGTCGTGCCTTGCGAGCAGGGCACCGAGGAGAGACTCTTAGGCCCGTCATCGCACGGGCCGTTTCTTTTTTTGGCGCCCGTCCGGGCGTGCCATCGCGCCGGCTCGTCTACAATCGCGGCCACGCCGTTCGCACGATCCAGATTCCATGGCCCTGTTTTCCATTTCCGATGCCCAGCTTGCCTTCGGGCACGTTGCGCTGCTCGACCATACCGATTTTTCGCTCGAAGCCGGCGAACGCGTCGGCCTGATCGGCCGCAACGGTACCGGCAAGTCCTCGCTGCTCAAGATCGTGGCAGGACTGGCTGCGCCCGACGACGGGCTGATCGCGCGCCAGAGCGGCGTGACGTCGGCATATGTGCCGCAAGAGCCGCAATTCGAGCCCGGCCTGACCGTGTTCGACGCGGTATCCCAGGGCATGGGCGCCGCCCACGACCTGCTGGCGCGTTATGAAGCCGTGGCGGCGCGGCTGGCCGAACACCACGACGAGGCCACGCTGGCCGAGTTGCATCGCCTGCAGTCCGAACTCGATGCGGCCGGCGCCTGGCAGTTGCGCACGCGTGTGGAAACCACGCTGGCACGCCTCGGGCTCGATCCGCAGGCCCGTGTCGAGGCGCTGTCCGGCGGCTTGCAGAAGCGCGTCGCGCTGGCCCAGGGCCTGGTTGCCGAACCCGATATCCTGCTGCTCGACGAGCCGACCAACCACCTCGACGTGGCGGCGATCCGCTGGCTCGAAGATCTGCTGCTGGGCTTTCGCGGCAGCGTGCTGCTGATTACCCACGACCGTGCCTTTCTCGACCGCGTGGCAACGCGCATCGTCGAGCTCGATCGCGGCCGGCTGGTGTCGTTTCCGGGCAATTTTGCCGCCTACCAGGCGCGCAAGGCCGAGCAGCTGGCGGCCGAGGCGGTGGAGCAGGCCAAGTTCGACAAGCTGCTGGCGCAGGAGGAAGTCTGGATTCGCAAAGGCGTGGAAGCGCGCCGGACGCGTAGCGTGGCGCGCGTGCAGCGGCTCGTCGACATGCGTGCCGAACGCGCGGCCCGGCGCGAGACCCAGGGCAACGTCAAGCTCGAAGTTTCGCAGGCCGAGCGCTCGGGCAAGATCGTCGCGGAACTGACCGGCGTCAGCAAGTCGTATGGCGACAAGACCATCGTCCGCGACTTCACGGGCACCATCATGCGCGGCGACAAGGTCGGCCTGATCGGCCCCAACGGCGCGGGCAAGACCACGCTGCTACGGCTGATCCTGGGCGAACTGCCGCCCGATAGTGGCACCGTGCGCAACGGCAGCAACCTGCAGGTGGCGTACTTCGACCAGATGCGTACCCAGCTCGACCTGGACAAGTCGCTGGCCGATACCATCAGCCCCGGCAGCGACTGGGTCGAGGTCAACGGCCAGCGCAAACACGTCATGAGCTACCTGGGCGACTTCCTGTTCGCGCCGGAACGCGCGCGCTCGCCGGTGCGCTCGCTCTCGGGCGGCGAGCGCAACCGCCTGCTGCTGGCGCGTCTGTTCGCGCGGCCGGCCAATGTGCTGGTGCTCGACGAACCGACCAACGACCTCGATATCGAGACCCTAGAACTGCTCGAAGAACTGCTACAGGACTACAGCGGCACGGTATTCCTCGTATCGCACGATCGCGCGTTTCTCGACAACGTGGTGACGTCCACCATCGCGGCGGAGGGCGACGGCATGTGGCGCGAATCCGTGGGCGGCTATTCGGACTGGCAGGCCCAGAGCGAACGCGCCGCCGCGCTGCAGGCCGCGCGCCAGAGCGGGCAGAAGCCGGCGGAAGCGCCCAGGGCACAGGCCACGCGCGAGTCCCGCGGCGCCAATCGCACGGTCAAGCTGTCCTACAAGGAGCAGCGCGAGCTCGATGGGCTGCCGGAGCGCATTGCCGCGCTGGAAGGCGAACAGAAGACCATTGCGGCACAGCTCGCGGATGGTTCGCTGTACGCTTCCGATCCGCCGCGCGCGGCGCAGCTGGCCACGCGGCACGACGAGATCGAGATGGAACTGCTGGAAGCGCTGGAACGCTGGGAAGTGCTGGAAGCGAAGACCAAGGGCGACGCGCAGTAGCCGGCGGCGGCCGGTAGGGGCTGGTAGGGGCCGGTAGCGCGGGTCACCCGCACCAGGCCAGCACCATGTTGCTGAGGTCCACCACGAACGCCGGCCGCAGGTAGGCCAGAAAGCCGAGCGTCAGCACCGCCGCCAGCGCGGCGACGCCGAGACCCTTGAGCCAGCGTTCCCCTGTTGTCGTCATGCTTACACCGTCACGGGTTGCGGGTGCGCCAGCGCCTGTTCGCGAATCGGCAGGTTGACCAGCGCGGCCATCACGCCGAGGGCGATGGCGATCAGCCATACCATGCTGTAGCTGCCGGTCCGGTCGAACAGGTAGCCACCGAGCCAGGCCCCCAGAAAACTGCCGATCTGGTGCGAGAAGAACACCACCCCGGACAGCATCGACAGGTACTTTACGCCAAACACCTGGGCGATGATGCCGTTGGTCAGCGGCACCGTCGAGAGCCACAGCAGGCCCATCAGCGCGGCGAAGACCCAGGTGCTGGCCGCCGTCAGCGGTAGCAGCAGGTATCCGGCAATCACGAACGAGCGTGCGAGGTAGATGAACGACAGCAGGTAACGCTTTGGCACGCGCTGGCCCAGCGTGCCGGCGGTATAGGTGCCGAACACGTTGAACAGTCCGATCAGCGCCAGCGCCACGGTCGCGATCTTGGGATCGACCAGTCCGCGATCCTTGAGATACGGCGCCAGGTGCACGCCGATAAAGACCACCTGGAAGCCGCACACGAAATAACCGAGCGTGAGCAGCTGGAAATTGCGGTTGCCAAAGGCTTCGCGCGTGGCCTCGCCGATGGTCTGCTGATGCCCGCCCGTAGCCGGCGCCATGGCCGGCTCGCGCAGCGCGAAGGCCAGCGGCAGCATGAAGCAGGCCATCACCGCCATCACGAACAGCGCGTTCTGCCAGCCCGTGGTCGAGATCAGGGTCTGCTCGACCGGGATCATCAGGAACTGCCCGAACGAGCCCGCCGCCGCCGCGATGCCCATGGCCCACACGCGCTTCTCGGCCACGGCCACGCGTCCGATCACGCCGTAGACCACGCTATAGGTGGTGCCGGCCTGGGCGATGCCGATCATCACGCCGGCGCCGGAGGCAAATGCCGTGCCGCTCGAGGCCAGCGCCATCACCACCAGCCCCGCCACGTACAGCACCACCCCGACCAGCATGATGCGCAGCGCGCCGAACTTGTCGGCCAGCGCGCCGGCGATGGGCTGGCTGGCGCCCCACATCAGGTTTTGCAGCGCCAGCGCAAAGGCGAAGGTCTCGCGGTTCCAGCCGTGGGCCTGGGTAATGGGCAGGTTGAACAGGCCAAAACCATGACGGATGCCCATGGACAGCGTGACGAGCAGGCCGCCGCACACGAGGACCGTGGTAAGGGAGAGTTTTCGTTCTGGCATAGGGAGGGCTCGCTGGATTGTCTCGCAATGTCTTCTATTGTTCTGGCATGCCCTGCCAAGGCATGGAGAGTCGGGCGAGTGTAACCCGCGCCGTGCTTTTGCGTGAAAGTGGGGCGTTGGCAGCCCCTTTCCGGCGGGACGGCGCGCGGAAGTGACGCCGGCTCGGGGCGTTGCCGAACCGATTGACGCTGCGGCCATCTATTACAATGCTGCGCATCCCGGCCGAAGCGACGGCCAGAACACTCACTTCAAGCGATTCCCGTAGCGACGCCATGGCGAGCAAAACCAGTCAGTACAGCGAATCTTCCATCCGGGTCCTCAAGGGCCTGGAGCCGGTCAAGCAACGGCCCGGCATGTACACCCGTACCGACAACCCCCTGCATATCGTGCAGGAGGTCATCGACAACGCGTCCGACGAAGCGCTCGGCGGCCACGGCACCGAGATCGTGGTCACCCTGCATCGCGACGGCAGCGTCAGCGTGGAAGACGACGGCCGCGGCATTCCGGTCGGCATCCACCCGGAGGAAGGCGTGCCGGTGGTCGAGATCGTGTTCACGCGCCTGCATGCGGGCGGCAAGTTCGACAAGGGCAAGGGCGGCGCCTATGCCTTCTCGGGCGGCCTGCACGGCGTGGGCGTGTCGGTGACCAATGCGCTGGCCACGCGGCTCGACGTCTCGGTCTGGCGCGATGGCACCCACTCGACGCTGACCTTCGAGCACGGCGACGTGACGCGTCCGCTGGCCAGCCGCAAGCTGGAGCGCGGCGAAAAGAAGAACGGCACACGCGTGCAGGTATGGCCCGACGCCAGGTACTTCGACTCGGCCACCATTCCGCAAGCCGAGCTGCAGCGCCTGTTGCGCAGCAAGGCTGTGCTGCTGCCCGGCGTCAAGGTCACGCTGCTGATCGAGAAGACCGGCGAAGCGCAGACCTGGCAGTACGAACAGGGCCTCAAGGGCTACCTCGTGGAAGCGCTCGCGCAAGGCAGCGGCGCGGAACTGGTGATCCCGATGTTCGAGGGCGAGCATTTCGCCGATCCGGACAGCAATCCGGGCGAGGAAGGCTTTGCCGACGGCGAGGGCGCCTCATGGGTGGTGGCATGGACCGAGGAAGGCGCGCCGGTGCGCGAATCCTATGTCAACCTGATTCCCACCCCGGCGGGCGGGACGCATGAATCCGGCCTGCGCGAAGGGTTGTTCCAGGCGGTGAAGAGCTTTATCGAGATGCACGCGCTGCAGCCCAAGGGCGTCAAGCTGATGAGCGAGGACGTGTTTGCGCGCGCCTCGTTCGTGCTCTCGGCCAAGGTGCTCGACCCGCAGTTCCAGGGGCAGATCAAGGAGCGCCTGAACAGCCGCGACGCGGTGCGCCTGGTGGCGACGTTCAGCCGTCCGGCCCTGGAGCTCTGGCTCAACCATCATGTGGACTACGGCAAGAAGCTGGCCGAACTGGTGATCCGTCAGGCCCAGGCGCGCACGCGCGCGGCGCAGAAGGTCGAGAAGAAAAAAGGTTCGGGCGTGGCCGTGCTGCCTGGCAAGCTGACCGATTGCGAATCGACCGACGTCGCGCGCAACGAGATCTTCCTGGTCGAGGGCGACTCCGCCGGCGGCTCGGCCAAGATGGGCCGCGACAAGGAGTTCCAGGCCATTCTGCCGCTGCGCGGCAAGGTGCTCAACACGTGGGAAACCGAGCGCGACCGCCTGTTTGCCAACAACGAGGTGCACGACATCGCGGTGGCGATCGGCGTGGATCCGCATAGCGCCACCGACGAGCCCGACCTGTCGAACCTGCGCTACGGCAAGATCTGCATCCTGTCGGACGCGGACGTGGACGGCGCGCATATTCAGGTGCTGCTGCTGACGCTGTTCTTCCGCCATTTCCCCAAGCTGATCGACAACGGCAACGTCTACGTGGCGCGGCCGCCGCTGTTCCGCGTGGATGCACCCGCGCGCGGCAAGAAGCCTGCGCAGAAGCTGTACGCGCTCGACGAAGGCGAGCTCGAAGCCATCCAGGACAAGCTGATGAAGGATGGCGTCAAGGAAGGCGCGTGGCAGATCTCGCGCTTCAAGGGCCTGGGCGAGATGAGCGCGGAGCAGCTGTGGGAAACCACCATGAATCCCGATACGCGACGCCTGCTGCCGGTGCAGCTGGGCGAATACGACCTGCCGCGCACGGTGTCCATGATGAACATGCTGATGGGCAAGGGCGAGGCCTCGCAGCGCCGCACGTGGCTGGAAGAGAAGGGCAACGAAGTGGAGGCGGATATCTGACCGTCCCCCGCGCGGGATCGACGGCCGGACCGACGGCAATGCAAACGGTGAACCAGACCAGCGAATCCAACCGGCCGGGGCGTACCCGGGCGGCCGCATGGCTGTTTGCCGCGGCGATGTTCGGCGCCCCGTTCGGCGCGATGCTGGGCGTGGTGCCCGCCGCGCATGCCGAGCTCTACGGCTACGTGGACGAGGACGGCGTGGCGCACTTCGCCGACGAAAAGCTCGACGAGCGCTACAAGCTGTTCATGAAGGACGGCGGCACGCTCGACAGCGCCAGCCTGCCGCGCGTAGCGGGCGTACGCAGACCGGCCGGCGCCGATGCCGACAGCCAGCGCCTTTACCGCTATGCGCTCAATCATCCGAACCTCGCCGCGGTGGAACCGATGATCCGGCAGATCGCGCGGGCACAGAACGTCGACCCGGCGCTGGTCAAGGCCGTGATGGCGGTGGAGTCGGGCTTCAATCCCGGCGCGGTGTCGCCCAAGGGGGCCATTGGCCTGATGCAGGTGATCCCTGATACCGGCGTGCGTTTTGGCGTCAACGCCGACAGGCGGCGCACCATCGAGCAGAAGCTGGCCGATCCGCGCCTCAATATTTCCGCCGGCGTGCGCTACCTGCGCTGGCTGATGGAGCTGTTTCCCAATAACCTGGAACTGGTGCTCGCGGCCTATAACGCCGGCGAGGGCGCGGTGCAGCGCTACAACAACCAGATTCCGCCTTTCCCCGAGACCCGGCAGTATGTCAGCACCGTGCTTGCGTTCTATCGTCTGTACCAACCCGACGCCATGCCCGTGGTCCGCACCGGGCGCGGCAGCGCAGAGCCGGCGCGCGTTAGGATGGTGATCGGCGGCCGCCGCAACCTGCCCTAGCCATCACCGCGCTGCCAGCGGTGTCGTCCTCCAATTCGTCCCAATCTGCCCATCGGGTCGCGCGAGTCATTTAGAATCGCTCGCTGACCGGAACATCCGACCGGCGGCGGCCGCGTGCCGCCCGCCAGCCAACCATGGACCAACAAGACATTACGTATCAACCCGAAGAGCCGGCCGATTCGCTGACGCTGGCGCTGTATGCGGAACGGGCCTACCTCGACTACGCCGTCAGCGTGGTCAAGGGCCGTGCCCTGCCCGAGGTGGCCGATGGCCAGAAGCCCGTGCAGCGCCGTATCCTGTTCGCGATGCAGCAGATGGGGCTGCGCGCCGATGCCAAGCCCGTCAAGTCCGCGCGCGTGGTGGGCGAGGTGCTCGGCAAGTACCACCCGCACGGCGATCAGTCGGCGTACGACGCACTGGTGCGCCTGGCGCAGGATTTCTCGCTGCGCTATCCGCTGATCGACGGCCAGGGCAACTTCGGCTCGCGCGACGGCGATGGCGCGGCCGCGATGCGGTACACCGAAGCCCGTCTTACGCCGATTTCGCGGCTGCTGCTCGACGAGATCGACCAGGGCACGGTGGATTTCCTGCCTAACTACGACGGCTCCGAGGAAGAACCGAAACTGCTGCCCGCGCGGCTGCCGATGGTGCTGCTCAATGGCGCTTCCGGGATTGCCGTGGGCATGGCCACCGAGATCCCGCCGCATAACCTGCGCGAAGTTGCCGCGGCGACCGTGGCGTTGATCCGCAATCCCAACCTGTCGCTGGCGGAACTGCTGGCGCTGATGCCCGGTCCCGACTATCCCGGCGGTGGCCAGATCATCTCGCCGGCGGCCGATATCGCGCAGATCTACGAGAGCGGGCGCGGCAGCCTCAAGGTGCGCGCGCGCTGGACCATCGAGGAAATGGCGCGGGGCCAGTGGCAGGTGGTGGTGACCGAGCTGCCGCCCAACACGTCGGCGCAGAAGGTGCTCGAGGAAATCGAGGAAATCACCAACCCGAAGGTGCGCGCGGGCAAGAAGGCGCTGACGGCCGAACAGACGCAACTCAAGACGACCATGCTCGCGGTGCTCGACGCCGTGCGCGACGAGTCGGGCAAGGATGCGCCGGTGCGCCTGGTGTTCGAACCCAAGAGCAAGAACACCGATCAGCAGGAATTCATCCAGACGCTGCTCGCGCATACCAGCCTGGAATCGGGCGCGCCGATCAACCTCGTGATGATCGGTAACGACGGCCGGCCGCGCCAGAAAGGCATTGCCGAGATCCTGCGCGAATGGATTGCGTTCCGCTTCGAGACGGTCACGCGGCGCACGCGCTTCCAGCTGGGCAAGGTCGAGGATCGCATCCATATCCTCGAAGGCCGCATGCTGGTCCTGATCCATATCGATGAGGTCATCCGCATCATCCGCGAAAGCGACGAGCCCAAGCCGGCGCTGATCGAGCGCTTCCAGCTGTCCGATCGCCAGGCCGAGGACATCCTCGAGATCCGCCTGCGCCAGCTGGCTCGCCTGGAAGCCATTCGCATCGAGCAGGAACTGAAAAAGCTGCGCGAGGAGCAGGCCGAGCTCGACGTGCTGCTCAAGTCCGAAACCATGATGCGCCGTCGCATCATCAAGGAAATCGAGCAGGACGCCAGGCAATACAGCCCGGAAGACAAGGACCCGCGTCGCACGCTGATTCAGGAAGAGCGTCGTGCGGCGGCCGAGGTGCGCGTCATCGACGAGCCGGTGACCGTGGTGGTGTCGGGCAAGGGCTGGGTGCGTACGCGCCAGGGCCATGGCCACGATCCGCAGCAGTTCACCTTCAAGGCCGGCGACGCGCTCTACGCCACCTTCGAATGCCGCACCGTCGACGTGCTGCTCGCCTTCGGTACCAATGGTCGCGTCTATACGGTGCCGGTCAACGGGCTGCCGGGCGGCCGTGGCGACGGCGTGCCGCTGACCACGCTGATCGAGCTGGCGCCGGGCACGCAGATCGCGCACACGTTTGCCGGCAATGCCGAGCAGCGCATGCTGATGGCCTCGGCTGGCGGCAACGGGTTTGTGACCAAGGTCGGCGATATGACCAGCCGCCAGAAGGGCGGCAAGGCATTCGTCACGCTCGACGAGGGCGACGCGCTGCTCAAGCCCGAAGCGATCGGCGCGGAGTCCACACACGCGGCCTGCCTGTCCGAACAGGGGCGCCTGCTGCTGGTGGCGTTCGACGAGATCAAGGTGCTGTCGGCCGGCGGCCGCGGTGTGATGCTGATGGAGCTGGAACCGAAGGAGACCCTGGTGCAGGCGCTCGCCGTGGGCGCGCCCGGCCTGGTGGTTACCGCCACGGGCCAGCGCGGCGGCAAGGTGCCGCCCCAGACGCTGGCGGGCAAGACGCTGCTGCCATTCGTCGGCAAGCGTGCCCGCAAGGGTCGCGCGGTGGAGGCCAAGCTCAAGGACGTCCGCATCGAGGCGGTACGGCCGGCACCGGCTGCATAAGTCGTAACCGGTTGCGCCAACCGGCGGGCATATCGCCCGAAAAAGCAACAATGCCCCGCATAGCTGTCCGTGCGGGGTTTTTTTTGCGACCGCTTTCATGCAATCTCTACAAGCCCGCAGAAAGGTCCGTACGTTATAACCGCCCGACCTCTCCAGCCCTATCCTGAGCCCTCCGAGCAAGAGTGGCCCGCCCACACCGACAACGAGACACCCGAGCCATGTCCAGCATCGCGCCCGCCGAACCAGAAGCCGTCGCTCCGCCGCCCAACGCCCGCACCCTGTTCCTTGAATTTGCCCGCATGGGGCTATCCGGCTTTGGCGGCGTGTTGCCGTTCGTGCGCCGTGCGGTGGTCGAGCGCAACCGCTGGCTCGACGATCGCGACTTTGTCGAGGTGCTGAGCCTGGGCCAGGTCCTGCCGGGGCCCAATGTCATCAATGTCTGCCTGATGCTCGGTCTGCGTTTTGCCGGCCTGCGCGGTGCGCTGGCGGCGTTTGCCGGCCTGGTGCTGGTGCCGATGGTGGTGGTGCTCACGGTCATGGTGATCTACCAGCATTACCAGAACGTGGAGGCGGTGCGGCGCATGCTGACCGGCATGACGGCGGTGTCGGCGGGCCTGATCCTCGCCACCGGCTTCAAGCTCGCGCAAAGCCAGCCGCGATCCGTGCGTGCCGTCCTGGTCGGCGTGGCGGCGTTTGTCACCATCGGCCTGCTGCATCTGCCGCTGGTGCCGGTGATGGCGGTGCTGGTGCCCCTGGCGCTCTATCTCGAGCATCGCGCCGGCAAGGTGAACACCAGTGACCATGCCAAGGTGGCCCCCGCCGCCAGCGATACGAAGGAGGATGCATGAGTACGCCCGAAATCCTGCGTAGCCTGCTGGGTCACTTCGGCATGCTGTCGCTGCTGTCGATCGGTGGCGGCGCCACCACCATTCCGGACATGCATCGCTATCTGGTCGAGGCCAATGGATGGATGACCGACCAGCAGTTCGCTGCACTCTATGCCATCTCGCAGGCCTCGCCGGGTCCCAACGTGTTGTTCGTCGCGCTGTTTGGCTGGCAGGTGGCGGGGCCGCAGGGCACTTTCGCGGCCATGACGGGCATGGTCGGCCCGTCGAGCCTGATCGCGCTCGGCTTTGAGTACTTCTCGGGCCGCTCGCCGCATGCGCGCTGGCCCGGCCTCATCAAGCGCGGCCTGTCGGCACTGACGATCGGATTGCTGCTGTCCACCGGCTGGCTGCTCGCGGCCAGCGTGGACCGCAGCTGGACCGCGATCGCCGTGACGCTGGTGACGATCGGGCTGATGCTGAAGACGCGCGTGCATCCGCTGGCGCTGGTGGCGCTGGGCGCGGGTGCCGGCCTGCTCGGGCTGGTCTGAACCCGCCAGGCCGGACAGCGTGGCCCCAGCCACGCTACAGATAGCGCAACGTGATGGTGGCCAGGCCGTCGATGACCACATCGTCGGTCAGCGCCGGCAGATCGACAATGCTGGCCAGCGCCAGGCTTACCTTGATTGGCTGGTGGATCAGCTTGTACGCGCCCGGCACGGTGGTGCCTAACGGGCTCCAGCTATGCAGGCGCACACCGGGCTGCGCCGGCCCCTGCTGCGCGGCAAACCAGACGGCGCCCCCATCCTGCGAGTAGATCGAGGACACGTCGTTGCCGTCCGCGGTGGCCCGCATGCCTTCGCTGGTTCCCGTCATCAGTGTGTAGGCGCCCACCTTGCGCCCGCCGACGCTACCGACGCCGAACGTATATCCCGCCGTGGCGAGCAGCTTGGCGCTGGCCGCCGCGTTGACCGTGCCGGCCCGGTTGTCGATGGTGGTCACGCCGATCTTCGCGGGCGAATCGCACGTGATGGTCAGCGTGACGACCTGTGGCGGCAGCACCGTAACCTCGGTCGCGCGGAGCAAATGCGTGGAGATGACGCCGAAGTCGGCCACCGCGCCGTCCGACAGGATCACGTCGCACGATGCCGGACGGATGACACCGCGCACCGAGAGGCCCACCGGTTCGGCGGCATGGGCCATGCCCGCCAGCGCGCCGACCAGGCAGGCGAGGGCGGCACGGCAAGCGTGGGTGAGAGCGTGCATGCGAGAGTGTGGGTGGGGACTTGTGTGCGGGCTTGTGCGAGTGGGTGGGCGCGGAGTGGTGCGAGTCGCGGTGCCAGCGGGGGCATCCGGTTTGACTGCGGCGGCATGCCGTAAGACAGCGAAAATGAGTGTTTTCATGATATTGCGGCGGCACGCTCCGTAAGCGGTGGGAAAGCGTCGGAAAGCGTCGGAAAGCGTCGGAAAGCGTCGGAAAGCGTCGGAAAGCGTCGGAAAGTGTCGGAGAGCGTGCGCGTTGGAACAGTGCTGGAGCAAAAGTGTTCCATTTTTGTCGCAAGATCACCGCGCAATGAATCACCAATCGCTTAAAACGAACGTGACGTGCGCAAAAACAAAAATGCCGTCCGGGCACAGGCCTGGACGGCGGCGAAGATCCAACGCCGCGGCATCCCTCCAGGGTGGAGGCATGCCGCGCTGGAACGTCAGTGAATCACCATGTGCGTGAACGGCGGCACGTACGCCTGCAGTGTCACAAACAAGCCCACCAGGATCGCCAGCGCGATCGAGTGGAAGAACACGTAGCGCAGGATGTCGCCCTCGTGCCCGTACCACTTGGTGGCGGTCGAGGCCACCACGATCGATTGCGCGTCGATCATCTTGCCCATCACGCCGCCCGAACTGTTGGCGGCCGCCATCAGGATCGGCGACAGGCCGAGCTGTTCCGCGGTGGTCTTCTGCAGGCCGCCAAACAGCACATTGGAGGCCGTATCGGAACCCGTCAGCGCCACCCCGAGCCAGCCCAGCATGGTGCCGAACAGCGGGTACAGCACGCCGGTCTGCGCAAACGCCAGGCCGAGCGTGGCATCGAGCCCCGAGTAGCGCGTGAGATAGCCGATGCCGAACATCGCGCAGATGGTCAGCAGCGAATAGCGCACGAGCTTGATGGTCTCCCAGTACTCCTTGATCATGCGCGGTATCGAGTAGCCCATCACGAGCCCGCCGACGATGGCCGAGACCAGGATGCCGGTACCGGCCATCGACAGCACGTTGAAGGTGAACACGGCGCCTTCCGCAATCTCCTTCGGCACCACCGGCGGACCCTTCAGGATGGCCTTGTCCAGACCCGGGATCGGGTACTTCCACTGCCACAGCGCATCCATGAATTTCTTGAACTCGGGGATGCCCCACACGAAGACGAACACCGTCAGGATGATCCAGGGCACCCAGGCCTTGGCCACCGAGATGCCGGCCGCGGCGGCGCTGGCGCGCGCGTCGGCTTCCAGCGCTTCCGGATGGTCGACCTTGGAGTCGTCATGACGGCCGAGGATCTTGGTCGAGGTCCACACTTCCTTCGGATGCCAGATCTTCAGGAATGCCGTCAGGCAGCCCATCGAGATCAGCGCCGAAATCACGTCCACCAGCCACGGCCCGTGGAAGTTCGACACCAGGAACTGCGGCACTGCGAAGCTCACGCCCGCCACCAGGATGGCCGGCCAGATCGCGATCATGCCGCGGAAGCCCGCGAACGCCCAGATCAGCCAGAACGGCACCAGCACCGAGAAGAACGGCAACTGGCGGCCGATCATCGCGGACAGTTGCACCTGGTCGAGCCCGGTCACGGACGAGAGGCCGATGATCGGCGCACCCAGCGCACCGAATGCCACCGGCGCGGTGTTGGCGATCAGCGCGAGGCCCGAGGCGGCCAGCGGCGAGAACCCGAGCCCGATCAGGATGGCACCGGTCACCGCCACCGGCGTGCCGAAGCCCGCCGCGCCCTCGAAGAACGCGCCAAAGCTGAATGCGACCAGCAGCAGCTGCAGGCGCCGGTCTTCGGTAATCCCGGAGATCGAGTTCTGCAACACCTTGAATGACCCGTTCAAGGTGGTCAGCCGGTGCAGGAAGATGATGTTGAGGACGATCCATCCGATCGGGAACAGGCCCGACACAATACCCAACCCGGCTGCCTTGCCGGCCATCTCGGCGGGCATGCCGAAGACCGCCGCGGCCACCACGATACCCACCAGCAGCGCGATACCGGCGGCGAAGTGCGCCTGCAGATGGAAAAACGCCAGTGCCGCGAGCAGCACCGCCACCGGTATCCCCGCGGCAATGGTGGACAGCGCCATATTGCCTAGCGGGTCATAGACTTGACTCCACACGATTGAATCCTCCTCTGGTTGACGGCAGGCTTGCCTCTGTGTGCCTCGCCTGCCTTTTTGCCACGTGCGGCGACCGCCGCTTCAGTCTCTGGCAAAAATCGGATTTTAAGGACCGGCCTATGACGCGCTGCCTTAAATCCCGTCATGGAGTCCGTGAACGGGATTCAACGTCAGGGTTTGTGCGGGGGGCAGCGCGGCTCGCGTCGGAGACCAAACGGGAGGGTACTCCTCATACGCCCGTTCGAAATGGTCCGGGTCGTATCGGCGCCACGCGGCCGAGCGGAGGCGAAAGGCGACAGGGGCGCCGGAGGCAAAGACGGAAAGAAGGCCCGAAAGAGGGCCCGAAAGAGGGCCGAAAGAGGGCCGAAAGAGAGCCAAGGGGCGGCGGCGGGCGGAGAAGGGGGCCGGCGCCGGTTGCGGGCATGCGCTTCAACCGGGCGACGACGGCGCACCAGGGCGCCGCCGCCACCGTTCCGGTTACCGCAAGGGGAGTTCCAGAATGCCACTCGCCGCGGGTCGGGCCCGCATGGCGGCCAGCCATCTTTCCAGATGTGGGCGTGGCTCGTGGGCAACGGGTATGCCCATCCAGCGATGGGCGGCGCAGGCCAGCGGGATGTCGGCCATGGTAAAGCGGTCGCCGCCGATAAACGGCTTGTCCTGCAACGCGGCATCGAGCATCGCCGCGAGCGGCTCGGTGCGCGCGCACGAGGCCGCGACGGCGGCGGCATCGCGGGCATCGGCCGGCGCACGCACCGTGTTGAGGAACGCGCCGACCATGGCAGGGCTGAATGCGGTGGTCTGCCAGTCCATCCAGCGGTCGGCGGACGCGCGCGCCTTTACGTCCGACGGCCACAGCGTGCCCTCGCCATAGCGGGCGCACAGGTAGCGCACGATCGCGTTCGACTCCCACAGCACGAACGGATCGCCGCCCACGTCGGTGCCGCGGAAATCCTCGATCACGGGAATCATGCGATTCGGGTTGAGCCGGACGTAAGCCTCGGTGTCGAGCTCTCCCCGGGTATTGCCGATATCGATGCGTTCGTGGTCGAGGTGCAGTTCACGCGCGCACCACACCACCTTCTGCACATTGATGGACGACAGCCGTCCCCAGATGCGCAGCATGCCGTGGCCCTGCTCGTGCTCTTCCATCGCTCAGGCCGCCCGTGCGTGCGGGGCCGCTTGCGCAATGGCCGTGCGGAACAGGTCGCCGAGGATCGCCACACCCTGCTCGATGCGTTCCGGCGGCACCGTGACAAAGGCCAGGCGCAGCGTGTTCTTGCGCGGCGCGCCGGCATAGAACGGCGCGCCCGGCACATACGCCACGTTGCGGCGCACGGCTTCCTCGAGCAGCGTCATGCTGTCGAGCCCCTCGGGCAGTTCCACCCAGATGAACATGCCGCCTTCCGGACGGTTCCAGGTCACGCCTTGCGGCATATGGCGCGACAGCGCGTCGAGCATCACCTCGCATTGCTTGCCATAGAGCGCGCGGATGGTCGGGATATGGCGCTCCAGCAGGCCGTCGCGCACGGTCTCGTAGGCCAGGCGCTGCGTAAAGCTCGGTGTATGCAGGTCGGACGCCTGCTTGGCCTGGCAAAGCTTGAAATGCAGCTCCGGCGGCGCGATGACAAACCCCAGGCGCAGCCCGGGCGCCAGGATCTTCGAGAACGAGCCCATGTAGATCACGCCGTCCGGGTTCATCGACAGCAGCGTGGGCAGCTGGTCGCCCGTATAGCTGAGCTCGCCGTACGGATCGTCCTCCACCAGCAGCAGGCCCAGCGCCTTGGCGCGCGCCACCAGTGCCTCGCGGCGGTCCAGCGGCAGGCGGCGGCCAGTGGGGTTCTGGAAGTTGGGCAGCGCGTACAGGAAGCGCGCGCCGGCGGTCAGCTCCGGCGTCAGCGCGTCCGGCAGCAGGCCGCGCTCGTCGCTCGGCACCGAGACGAACTCCGGCTCGAACAGCGAGAACGCCTGTAGCGCGCCCAGGTAACTCGGCGTCTCCACCAGCACCGGGCTGCCCGGATCGATCATCACCTTCGCGATCAGGTCGAGCGCCTGTTGCGAGCCGGTCGTGATCAGCACACGCTCCACGCCTACGTGATAGCGCCTGGCCACGAATTCCCGCAGCGGCAGATAGCCCTCGGTGGAGGCGTACTGCAGCGCGGCCTGCGGGTTATCGGCGAATACGCGGGCCACCGCCGCTTCCATTGCCGCTACCGGAAACGAGGCCGGCGAGGGCAGGCCGCCGGCGAACGAGATGACTTCCGGACGCTCGGTGACCTTCAGGATTTCGCGGATGGCCGAGCTCGTGAGTTGCTGTGCCCGGCGGGAGATGGCCCATTTCATGATGTGTCTCTGCTTGTCTTGGGGGAATCGTGGGGGACGACTTGTTGCTTCGCTCGATCGTTACTTCGATCGTTACTTCACTTCGACCGTCATTTCGATTTCAACGCAGGCGCCGAGCGGAATCTGCGCGACACCGAACGCGCTGCGGGCATGCTTGCCCTTGTCGCCGAAGACTTCCACCAGGAACTCCGAGCAGCCGTTGGTCACCAGATGCTGTTCGGTAAATTCAAGCGTGGAGTTGACCAGGCTCATGACCTTGACGATGCGCGTGACGCGGTTCAGGTCGCCCAGGTGGGCGTGCAGCGTGGCCAGCAGGTCGACGGCGATCGCACGCGCGGCGGCCTTGCCGGTTTCGGTGTCGACGTCCTTGCCGAGCTTGCCGACCCAGGGCTTGCCGTCTTTCCTGGCGATATGGCCCGAGAGGAAGACCGTGTTGCCGGTCTGCGCGGCCATGACATAGGCGGCGGCCGGCGCACCGGCGGTGGGCAGTTCAACGCCGAGGCGGGCGAGGGTGTCGTAGACGGACATGCATTCTCCTGTCAATGAAGGGGTCCTGGAACAATCGGATTGGCGGGCGCGGCCTTGCCGGCCTTGGCAAGGTTGCCGGTGGCGCCCGGGGTGCCACCTACGGCGGCACGCCGGCCAAGCGCCACCACGGCGATCACGGCCACGGCGAAAGCGACGGTCGCGGCATCGAGCGGCTCGGCCAGGATCAGGGCTCCGCCCGCCAGCGTAAGGAACGGTTGCAGCAATTGTATCTGTCCCACGCGCGCCACGCCGCCTTTTGCCAGTCCGGCATACCAGAACAGGAACCCGACGAACATCGAGAAGACGGAAACGTAGGCCATGCCGAGCCATGCGCGTGGCGAGGCGGCGGCAATCGCGGCGGCCTGCCCCAGCGCCATCCACGCCACCACCGGAACGAGCACCGGCAGCGACACCACCAGCGCCCAGCTGATCGTTTCCAGGCCGCCGAGCTCGCGCGACAGCTTGCCGCCCTCCGCATAGCCCAGTGCGCCGAGTACCACCGCCGCAAACAGATACCAGTCCGCATGCTGCAGCCCGCCCGCGCCTTGCCACAGCGCAAAGCCGACCACCAGCGCACTGCCGGCCAGTGCCGACAGCCAGAAGGCGACGGACGGGCGCTCGTGGCCGAACCACGCCGCAAACACCGCGGTGGCGAGCGGCAGCAGGCCGATGACGATGGCACCATGGCCCGCCGGCACTTCACGCATGGCCAGCGACGAGAACACCGGAAAGCCCGCCACCACGCCCAGCGCGGTCACGGTGAGACGCAGCCATTGGCGGCCATGCGGGCGTCGCGCCGGGACGAGGGCGCCCCGCAGGGACAGCAGCGCGAGCGCCAGGACGGCGGCGATCACCGCGCGGCCGAGCGCCACGAAAAGCGCATCGAGTTCCGCCACGGCCATGCGCGTGAACGGCAGGGTCTGGCTGAAGATCGCCACGCCGATCAGGCCGAGCAGCATGCCGCCACCGGTCGCCACGGGTGCCGCGCTTGCCATCTGGACCGGACCGGTGCCCGCGGCAGGAGCGGCAGGGTCGCCGGGAGGCGCGGGCCGGGTCGGGTGGGTATCGTGTGCCATGGTCGCGGTCTCCTCAGTGCCCGCCGGGCCGCGCGCCCAGCGCGATCCACAGCGCCGTCAGGCCCAGTGCGAGCCCCATGCCCCGGTTGAACCACAGCACGCGGCGGCCATGCGACAGCCACTGCCGCAGCGAGGCGCCGAGCATGCCGTAGAAGCCGTTGCTCACAAAGCCGAAGGTCGCGAACACCACGCTTACGAGTGCCGCGCGTTGCACGGGCGCGGCCGCGCCCGCCATGTACGAGGCCGCTACCGCGAGCGCGAGCATCCACGCCTTGATATTGGCGTATTGCAGCACCACCGATTGCCAGACCGTCATCGGCCGGAGCACCTGCTTGTCGGTCAGGGCCGTGCTGCGTGCAATCCGTATCGCCAGCCACAGCAGGTAGAGCACGCCGGCAATATGGATCAGCGCCGCCAGCCACGGGCTGGCCAGGACGAGCGCACCCACGCCGGCCGCACATAGCGCGACGATGCTGGCAAAGCCGATCGACACGCCCACGCTATGCGGCAGCGTGGCGCGCAGGCCGAAGTTGGCACCGGTGACGGCGGCGATGGTCGTGTTGGGACCCGGCGTAAAGGTGCCGAACAGCATCAGGGTGACCAGCGCGAGAAACTGCTCGGCGGGCAGGCCGGCAAGCCAGCTGTTATCCATCTCGGGCTCAGGCGAAATTGACGACCACGCGCCGGTTGGTGCGGCTCTTCTTCTCGATCTTGGTGACCACGATCGCGCCGATCTCGCGCGTGTTGGCCACATGGGTGCCACCGCACGGCTGGCGGTCGACGCCCGGGATCTCGATGATGCGGATGGTCGCCGTGCCTGCCGGCGGTGCCGCGCCGATGGTGCGCACCAGGTCCGGCTGCGCGGCCAGCGCTTCGGGCGTGATGCGGTCGATACGGATCTCGGTATCGGCGTTGATCAGCGCATTGAGGCGCGTGGTCAGGTCGGCCTTGTCGAGCGTCGCTTCGGGCAGGTCGAAGTCGATGCGCGCCGAGTCCGGCGAGATGCCGCAGCCGGTGACCGGCACCGGAATCAGCGAGCCCAGCAGGTGCAGGCAGGTATGCAGGCGCATCAGCCGGTGGCGGCGCGCCCAGTCGATGGCGACCGTCACCTGGTCGCCCACCGCCGGCAGGGCGGCGTCCGGCGCCGGTACATGAAGGATGCGCGTACGGTCGTCGGCATACACCGTATCGACCAGGGCGATGGCCCGGCCGTCAGCCAGCGTCAGCGTGCCCGTGTCGCCGGCCTGGCCGCCGCTGCGTGCGTAGCAGACGGTCTGGTCGAGCTCGATGCCGGCCTCGCCGACCGCCACGACGGTCGCCTCGCAATGGTCGAGATAGGCGTCGTCGTCGAAGCGCTTGTAGGTGGTGGCGGACATCGGGGGGCTCCTGTTCTCTGGTCTGGTGTTAGGTCTACCGCAGCGTCTTGACGCCGTCGGGGGTTTCGATCTCGGCCCACAGCAGCGGCACGCCATCGGTTTGTTCCAGCGCGATGAGGTGTTCCGCGCCGAGCCATGCCAGGCCCTGACGCAGCAGTTCCGCGTGCGGATGACTGCCATGCAGCCGACGCAGCGCCAGGTCCTGGCGCGGCAGGCTGACGCCGGGGTGGTTGGGCACGTCCCACTGGATCAGGGTGGGAAAGAGGCCGTCGCCGGCCGTGGCCGCCTCGCCGCGCCAGGCCGGCAGGCTGCCGTCGTCGGGCACGGTCAGGCGCCAGTGCAGGTCGCCGCGCGACATCGGAATGGCCGGCGCGAGGCGGTCCGGATACTGGGCCTGCCAGCGCGACAGATCGGCCGGCCGCTCGACGCGCGCGGCCCAGTGCAGCAGGAACGGACCGTCGCGCAGGCGTTGCTGGACCACATCGCTGTCGAGCCCGAACCAGCGCGGCCGCGCCGGGGTGCCGGCCGGATCGATGGCGATGACTTCCAGATAGGTGCCGCCGAACAGGCCCAGCACGCGGTTGTGGCTGCCCATGCGCGCATGCGCGCCACCGCCGGACGGTGCGACCCCAAGCGTGGCGGCAACGAATTCGGCGCCGGTATCGAGGTCCGGCGCGGCGATCACGAGGTGGTCCAGGGCAAGTTTCATCGTGGGTTGATGGTAGTCAAGGTTGTCGGTACAGTACCGGTACAGTTCTGCGGATCGTATTCTGTACAGTTGCGGGAGCACCACATGGAAGGCAGCCAGGACCGCAAGGATAGTGGCAAAGCGGGCGGTAACGGTAGGGAGGGGGACGGCGCGCAGGCGGGCGGCGCGCGCGCACTGCGGCTGGTGCTGCCGCAAGGCAGCACCGAGCGGCTGCCGGACCCGGTGCCATCGGCCCAGATGACGCTGGTCGAGCAGCTCACCGAATGGGCGCGCCTGCGCATCGACGAGCGCGTGTTCCGCGCCGGCATGCGCATGCCGTCGATCCGGCAACTCGCCCAGGAAAAGGGCATTTCGCGTTTTACGGTCGTGGAAGCCTACGAGCGGCTGGTCGCGCTCGGCTATCTCGAATCGCGGCGCGGCTCGGGCTTTTACGTGCGCGAGCGCGCCGGCCAGCCGGCGCCGGCCTCGATTGCCGCCACGCCGGCCGGGCAGGGCAGCCGCTCGATCGACGTGACCTGGCTGCTGCGCAGCATGTTCCACTCGGCCGAGCCGCACAAGTCGCCGGGCTGGGGCTTCCTGCCCAACGACTGGCTCGATGGCGAACTGCTGGGCAGCGCGCTGCGCGGGCTCGGCCGCCAGCCCGGCAACCATTTCCTCGCCAGCGGCACGCCGCAGGGCTTCCTGCCGTTGCGCCAGCAACTGCGGACGCGGCTGGAAGAACTGGAAATCGGTGTCACGCCCGAGCAGATCGTCATGACGTCGGGCATCACGCAGGCCTTCGACCTGATCGCGCGCCAGTTCCTGCAGCCGGGGGACACGGTGCTGGTAGGAGATCCGGCCTGGTTCGTCATGTTCGCGCGCTTTGCCGCGCAGGGCGCGCAGGTCATCGGCGTGCCGTACACGGCCGACGGGCCGGACCTGGAAGCGCTGGAGCGTATCGTGCAGGCCCATCGCCCCAGGTTGTTCGTGGTGAATTCGGTGCTGCACAACCCCACCGGCACCTCGCTGTCCGCCGCGCGGGCATTCCGTCTGCTGCAACTGGCCGAGCAGTACGACTTCCTGATCGTCGAGGACGATATCTATTGCGACCTGTGCCCGCCCGGGCATGCCGCCACGCGGCTGGCCAGCCTCGACCAGTTGCGGCGGGTGGTCTACCTCGGCAGTTTTTCCAAGACGCTGGCCGCCAACCTGCGCGTCGGCTTTATCGCCGCCAGCCCGGACCTTGCCGTGACGCTGACCGACAGCAAGCTGCTGACCGGCATGGCCACCCCGGAAATCAACGAGCGGGTGCTGTACAAGGTGCTGACCGAAGGTCACTACCGCAAGCACGTGGAGCGCGTGCGCAACCGGCTGGACCGGGCCCGCGAAGAAACCCGCCGCGCGCTGGAGGACCTGGGCCTGCGCCTGTTCCCGGGCCAGTCGGCGGGCATGTATCTGTGGGCCGATACCGGGCGCGATACCAACGCCATCGCCGCCGCCGGCCTGGAAAAGGGTTACCTGTTCGCACCGGGCAGCCTGTTCTCGCCGTCGCAGCTGCCGTCCGGCTGGATGCGCTTCAACGCCGCCAGCAGTAGCGATCCCGGCATGCTGCGCTTCCTGGCCGACCAGTTGGAGCGCCGCACCTGACCCGGCGCCCGCATGGCGGGGCGCCCCGGGGTCATCCCCGGGGCAGCCCGGCCCGACGCGGTGCCGGGTTTGCGCGGCGGGCCTTGAAAAGCGGCCCCGGCGGCCTTATTTCACCGCACATCGACCCCCCGCCGCATGTGCATGGCGGGGGCACTTTCCGAATTCCGTCCGTTTTCGTTTTCAAGAGGAGAACCATGACCGCCCCGCACGCGCCACACGAGACGATGAGCTTCCAGGCGGAAGTGAAGCAGCTGCTGCACCTGATGATCCACTCGCTGTACAGCAACAAGGAAATCTTCCTGCGCGAGCTGGTATCGAATGCTTCCGACGCCACCGACAAGCTGCGCTTCGAGGCAATTGCCAATCCGGCCCTGCTCGAGAACGACGCCGACCTGGCAATCCGCATCGAGGCCGACGCCGCCGCGCGCACGCTGAAGATCACCGACAACGGCATCGGCATGAGCCGCGACGAGGCCATCCGCAACCTCGGCACCATCGCCCGCTCGGGTACCCGCGAATTCTTCCAGCAGCTGTCGGGCGACCAGCAGAAGGACGCTGCGCTGATCGGCCAGTTTGGCGTGGGCTTCTATTCGGCGTTTATCGTGGCCGACAAGGTCACGGTCGAGACCCGCCGCGCCGGACTGTCCGCCGCCGAGGCGGTGCGCTGGGAAAGCACCGGCGACGGCGAATTCACGGTGGACGAGATCAACCGCGCCGAGCGCGGCACCGCCATCACGCTGCACCTGCGCGAAGGCGAGGACGACTTCCTCTCGTCTTACCGCCTGCGCCACATCATCCAGAAGTACTCGGACCATATCTCGCTGCCGATCCGCATGCCCAAGGAAGAGTGGGACGCGGAAGCCAGCCAGCACAAGGCCACCGGCGAGTGGGAAAGCGTGAACCAGGCCAGCGCGCTGTGGACGCGCGCCAAGGGCGATATCACCGACGAGCAGTACGAGGCGTTCTACCAGCACATCGCGCATGACAACCAGGCGCCGCTGACGTGGACGCACAACCGCGTGGAAGGCCGCAGCGAATACACGCAGCTGCTGTATATCCCGGCCCGCGCGCCGTTCGACCTGTGGGATCGCAACCACAAGGCCGGGCTCAAGCTGTACGTCAAGCGCGTCTTCATCATGGACGATGCGGACCAGCTGCTGCCGGCATACCTGCGCTTCGTCAAGGGCGTGGTCGACTCCGCCGACCTGCCGCTCAACGTCTCGCGCGAACTGCTGCAGGAGAGCCGCGACGTCAAGGCCATCCGCGAAGGCTGCACCAAGCGCGTGCTGTCGATGCTGGAGGCGCTGGCCGACAGCGAGGACGAAGCCGAACGCGCCAAGTACGCGACGTTCTGGGAACAGTTCGGCCAGGTGCTCAAGGAAGGCACGGGCGAGGACCATGCCAATGCCGAGCGCATCGCCAGGCTGCTGCGCTTTGCCTCGACGCACCAGGACACCGCCGAGCAGACCGTCTCGCTCGCGGCGTACGTGGGCCGCATGAAGGAAGGGCAGGACAAGATCTACTACGTGACCGCCGATACGTGGGCCGCGGCCAAGTCGAGTCCGCATCTGGAAGTGTTCCGCAAGAAGGGGATCGAGGTCCTGCTGCTGACCGAGCGCGTCGACGAATGGATGCTCTCGTTCCTGCGCGAATTCGACGGCAAGGAACTCGTGTCCGTGGCGCGCGGCGACCTCGACCTCGGCAACCTGGCCGACGAGGCGGAAAAGGCCGAGCAGGAAAAGGCCGAAACCGAATGGAAGGACGTGGTCGAACGTGCCAGGACCGTGCTCGAAGGCAAGGCCAAGGACGTACGCGTGACGCTGCGCCTGACCGAATCGGCGTCGTGCCTGGTGTCGGACGACGGCGACATGAGTGGCTATCTGCAACGCCTGCTCAAACAGGCCGGCCAGAAGGCCCCGGAAGCGCAGCCGATCCTGGAACTGAACCCGGATCATGCGCTGGTCAGGAAGCTGCGCGACGTGCCCGAAGGCGATGCGTTCAACGATCGCGTGCGCGTGCTGTTCGACCAGGCCCTGCTGGCTGAAGGCGGCATGCTCGACGATCCGGCCGCGTACGTGCAGCGCGTCAACCGGCTGCTGGCCTGATTGACGGACTGACGGACTGACGGACCGACGTTGCGGATACCGGCTGCCAAGGCGCTCCCCCGCTCTCATCGCCGCAGGTGCGGGCGGGGGCGCGCCTGGCAACGGGCATGCGCACAGCCTGCATGACGCTCAAGCGCTGCTTTCCTCCCGTCACTGACGCCGACACCCGCGTGCTGATCCTCGGCAGCCTGCCGGGAGAGGCGTCGCTCGCGCAGAGCCAGTATTACGCGCACAAGCAGAACCAGTTCTGGCGTCTGGTGGGCGACCTCATCGGCCGGGACCTGGTCGGCATGGCGTACGCCACGCGCCTGCAGACCTTGCTTGCGCACCGTATCGGCTTATGGGACGTGGTGGCCGAGGCCACGCGGCACGGCAGCCTCGACAGCAATATCCGCGACCACGCCGGTAACGATCTGCCGGGACTGATTGCCTCGCTGCCGAAGCTGGAGGCGATCGCGTTCAATGGCGGCACCGCGGAGCGCATCGGTCTCAAGGCGCTGACCGAGCACGGGGATCGCCATCGCATCATCCGGCTGCCGTCGAGCAGTCCGGCCTATACCCTGCGCTATGCCGACAAGCTGCAGGCGTGGCAGCAATTGCGCGAGTGGCTGGCTTGAGCGGGGCGCGGTCTCAACCGCAACCGCATCCGCAACCGCATCCGCGTCATAGCAATCCCTGCCGCTTCAATCGCAAACTGATCTACATCAAAGACCGTCGCAGTCGATTGTTGGATCGTTGGGCGCATCCCATCTACGGCCTTGCGCCGGAGGTTCGCGATGCTGACCGGGCCGCCTCCTTCCATCGTCGCCTCGCCATCCGGCACGCTGATTACGCTGGCCGAGCTGCATCGGCTGACGGCGCTGCTGATGTGCGAGTACGACATCGACGTTTGTCATGAGCCGGACCGCCATTGGGTGGTCATGCTGACGATTGCCGGGCGGTGCTATGGCCTGAGCACCGTGCGCGGCCAGATGCGCCGCTGGCGCCGGCTCGATTCGGTGCTGGCGTTCCTGCGGGAGCGGTGTGGCGACCCGGCGACGCTGCGGCTGCATACGCCGGCGTGGACCTTCAAGCGGGTGGTTGGCTGAGTCGCGGCATCTGCCGCAACGCCAGGATCGATGTCACCATCGACGCGATGACCGCGCTCGTGCAGACGACTGCCACTGACATTGCCGAACCATCGTAGCGCAGCCCTGCCAGGCACGCGGCAAGCCCGCCCGCCAGCGCCTGCAAACCGAGCATGGTGCCGGCCACCGCGGAACGGTATCCCGTGTCGACGTCCATGGCCCACGCGTTGGCGACCGGCACCACCAGGCAGAAGCCAAGCTGCGCCATCGCCAGTGAAGCGAACAGCAATGCGGCGGAGAGCGCCGCGGCGGACGGTGGCGCGGCAATGAGCGGTGGTAACGCCAAATGGTCGAGGCTGGCAAGCAGCCAGAGCGCCAATGCCGCAAGCGCCTGCACTAGCAGTCCGCACCAGATCAGGCGGTGCTCGGCCACGCGATGCGCAAGCGCGCCGATGCAGATAAAGCCCAGCACACCGACACCAGCCTGCAGCGCCAGCACCATGCCGACCGTGATGACCGACAGGCCGCCCCGGCTCGTCAGCAGGAACGGGGCAGCCACCAGCAGCGCGCTGAATCCGGCCTGCGTGGCGCATAGCAGCAGCAACGGATGCCGCACTGCCCGCAGGCATTGCGCCAGTTGTCGCGCCGACAGGGTTGGTGCCGGCAGCGTTGGTGCCGGCAGGGCTTTCGTCGGCGGGGTTATGGTTGGCAGACCGGGCGCCGGGACAGGTCCAGCCACCACTGTCCCGCGCAGGCTGTGCCTCAGCAAGGGCGGCAGCGCCAGCAGGGGCAGACACAGCACCGCGAACATCACGCGCCAGCCCCATGCCGCCGCCATCATTGCGGCCAACAGCGGTGCGACGATGCTGGCGGCTTCCAGTGCCGCCTGGCTATAGGCGAACAAGCGGCGGTACTCGCCGTGCCGCACACAGTCGCGCAACAGCGCACGGTTGGCTGCCGAGCCGAGGGCGTTGATGACATACATGCACAGCAGGATGGCCGCATAAACGGCATAGGTCCGCGCCTGCGTGCTGGCCAGCCCGAGCAGGCAGACCAGGATCGCGCTCAGCGAGACAGTGCGTAGGCGGCGGATACTGTCGACCAGCCATGGCGCGCCCAGCAGCGCCAATGCGGTGGTCATCAGCGCGACCGCGACCAGCGTCTGGAAGCCGGCTGGCGTCACGCCGAGATCGTCCGCGATCATCGGCATCACCGGCGCCAGCGCTTCGAACAGCACGGTCACCATGACGGCGCGCACGGTCAGGGTGACGTAGGCGGGCATCTGGACCACGACGGATTGGGTAAGTGTATGTTGGACGACGCGGCCGGTCATGGCGCGCGCATGCGCCACGGCCGGCCACGTCGGGTCGCGACAGACGACGTCACGCAACGTCAGTGATCAGGCCGCAAGGGCTCGATGTCGGTCACGTCGTCCGAACGAGGCCCCCGAGGCGCGACGTGCGGCACTGCCCGCGCACCAGGCCTCGATCAACTGACTGTGCTGCGGATAAAGCGCCGAAAAGTAGGCGGAGAATTCTTCCCAGCGATCGTCGTCCAGCAAGGCGTGGAGCTTGTCGAGGTCTTCTACCGGGAAGGTGAGGTCCATATGCATGCGGAACGCGGATGTCTTCTCCGGCGTCGCGTGATCGCACAGCACTTCTGCGTTCAGGACGTGGTTGCCCATGGCGAGTCCTCCTGTCGGAAAGGAAAGGAAGGTAATGGGGCGCGGAAACTTTGGAAGACGGAAAGGGAGATCGCATTGAGAACGTCGCAACGGATTGCGACGACCTCAGCGTGGCGGTGCGATTGCCGACAGGGACAGCATATGAGTCCCCGGCGCAAAGCGGAAGCAAGCGGCGAAGAATTTGTTTCTATCGCCAGCGGGAGATGTTTTCTGTCGTGCAGATCGGCATGTTGCCGTTTGTCACCGAGAGTTGAGGCTACCGTGATGCCGGTTCCGTGACGGAACCGGACGGCGCCCGACGGCGCTCGGCGGCGCAGGGCGACTTACGCCGTGGTGTTGACCAGATTGCCGGTGGGGCTGGTGCCTTCCTGCTTGATCGCCGCGGCCAGCTTGCCCATGGCCTGTTGCAGCGCGCCCTGGAGCGTGTTCGCCTGGGCCTGCAGGCCGCCCAGCATATTGGCCTTGGTGCGCTCGTCCATGGTGCCCGATTGCACCGCCTGGATCTGCTGCATGACCGCCGCCAGCTGTTTCTGGATCTGCGCGATCTGCTCCTTGATGGTCTTGACCGCGACCGATTCGCTGCTGCCGTCCGTGGCCTGGGTGCCGTCCTGCGACTGCGCGCCGAGGCTGCGCAGATCGGGGCCGCTGACCGTGTCGCGGCCGTTGCCGACCGAACCGCCAGCGGCGGAACGGTTGGCGCCGGTGGCGCCGCCATTGGTGGCGTTGGCGGCGGTGGTGGTGTCAGGGTTGCCTTGCGCCGCGGCGCTGGCGTTGGCGGAGGCATTCGCCTCCGCGGCCACCGCGATCCGCTGCTGGGTGGCCTGCGCGGCGATGGTGTCGCGCGGCGTCAGGATCTGGGGCGTAATACCGGAGAGGCTAGACATTGTTCTGGTCCAATCTGAGGAGTGCCTGTCCGGGTTGACGGCATGCTTCGCCAAAACTTTAGGGTGGGCCGCGCATTCTGTCACAATCGCGACCATGGTCCGTTTCCGGCCAGGAAATTTCAGGTTAGGTATGCAAGTTCCATATTTCGGCATCGGGCTGCACGTCATCGTCGCGATTTTCTTCGCGGTGCATGCGGTGCGGACTCACCAGAACATGTATTGGCTGCTGCTGCTGTTCATCTTTCCGGGACTCGGCAGCATCGTCTATTTCTTCGCCATCTATCTGCCGAGCCTGCGGCAGACGCGCGGGGCACGCGCCGCCGGCCGCGCCATCAAGCAGATCGTCGATCCGGGCCGCGCCGTGCGCGAGGCGCGCGAGGCGTTCGACCGCGCGCCGACCGTCGACCACCGCATGCGCCTGGGCGCCGCGTTGCTCGACGCCGGGCAGGCGCCCGAGGCGCTTCAGCACTACGAGGCCGCGGCGAGCGGCCCCTTCGCCAGCGATCCCGCGCTGCTGCAGGGCCTGGCGCAGGCGCAGGTCGCCAACGGCCAGCACGCCGCGGCGCGTACCACCATCGAAAAACTGTATGCCGCCCACCCGCCGGCACGCGAGCAGGCGGATCCGACCCTGCTCTATGCCCAGGCGCTCGCGGCCACCGGCGCGGAAGGTACGCGCACCGCTTTCGAGCGAGCACTGACTTACGCTAGCGACGCCGCAGCGCGTTGTTTGTTTGCCGACTGGCTGACGCGCCAGCCGGACCCGGCCGATCGCGAACGCGCCCGTTCGCTATATGCCGACATCGTTCACGACGCGCGCCACTGGCCGCGTCATGCCCGCGAGCACAATCGCGAATGGCTCCAGCGCGCGCAGGCGGCGCTCGGCCAGTGATATCCCGCGCCCTTGGCGCCTTGTTCAGCAATATGACGCTTCTGAAACGCAAATCGATCGAGGCGGTGGCCTCGCGCCGCCCCGCACGCGGCAGCCGTACCCCGGCACGCCACGACTTCCACAATGAAACCCGCATGACCCCGCGCTTTGCGCCGGTGACGTTCTCCGAAATGGATGGCGTGCGCTATCTGCATTTCGGCACCGAGTGGGTGCAGGGCGCCATGCGCCTGCGCAAGCCCGATGCCATCGAGCTGGAATACGCACAGCAGATGATGGCGTGGCTGCTGTTCCAGTCGCCGTCGGTGGACGGCTTTCACGTGGTGCAGCTGGGCCTGGGCGCGGCCGCGCTGACCAAGTTCTGTCACCGCAATTTCGCCCGCGCGCGCGTGACGGCAGTGGAACTGAACCCCGCCGTCATCGTGGCCGGCCGCAGCATGTTCGGCCTGCGCGAGGACGATGCGCGCCTGTCGGTGCGCGAGCAGGACGCGTGGGACTATGTGATGGATGGCGCCAGCACGGCGACCGTCGATGCATTGCAGGTCGACCTGTACGACGCCACCGCGCGTGGCCCGGTGCTCGATACCACCGCGTTCTACCGCGCCTGCCGACGTGTGCTCAAGGCGCCCGGCGTGATGACGATCAACCTGTTCGGCGATCACGAAAGCTTTCCGAAAAACATCGTGCGCATCTGCGATGCCTTCGACAATCGCGTGCTGGTGTTTCCGGAAGTGCACGACGGCAACATCATCGCCATGGCCTTCAACGGTCCGCGTATCGATGTGTCATGGGACACGCTCGAGGCGCGCGCGGCGGTGGTGGAAGCGGCCACCGGGTTGCCGGCGAAGGATTGGGTAAAGAAGCTGCGCGCTGCCAACGCCCGGCAGGAAGCGCGCCTCGTCATCTGACGCGGGCGCTTATCCTCCCGCCCTGGTGGCGCGCCGTCAGGCGCCCAGTCAGGCGCTCAGTCAGGCGCTCAGTCAGGCAGGTCAGGGCGGCGCTGCGGCGCCGCCCCGGTTTCACTCCTTGTGGAAAAACTGCGCCAGCGACCACTCGTCCGTGCGCGCCTCGTACTTGATGCCCTTGCGCATCGCCCACATCGCCAGCTGACTGTGCGAAGGGATGATGGCATGGTCGTCGAGCGCAAACTTCGCGGCCGCGCGCGCATTCTCCTCGCGGGCCTGATCGCTGGTAATGGTGCCGAGCGATTTCTCGATCAGCCTGTCGAGCTGCGGATTGCTGTATTTGCCCCAGTTCCACGTGCCATAGCCCGTCTGCGGATTGGGCGTGCCGACAATCGAGCGCAACGCCACATCGGCCGCGGCCGAGCCCCAGCCCAGCATCTCGAAGGCGAATTCGCCCTGCCGCGCGCGCGAGAAATACGCCGCCACGGGCATCGTTTCCACCTTGGTCTGGATACCGATGCGCGTCAGCATCGCCGCGGTGGCCTGCGCCACCGCCTGGTCGTTGAGATAGCGATTGTTGGTCGCATGCAGCGTCAGCCCGAAGCCGTCGGGATAACCGGCCGCGGCCAGCAGCTTCCGGGCGCCCTCCGGATCGTAGGCGTCCGGCCTGGTGCCGGGATGACCGAAGATCTGCGGCGAGACGATCGACGAGGCCGGCACCGCCAGCCCTTCCATGATGCGGCTCACGATCGCATCGCGGTTCAGCGCCTTGCTGATGGCCGTGCGTACCCGCGGATCCTTGAACGGATTCCTGCCGAGCGGCTTGCCCGCCTTGTCGGTGACGAACGGCGGGTTGTCGCGCGACTGGTCCATCTGCCAGAAGATGGTGCGCCACGAGACCTGCTGCTCGATACGGTACTTGGGGTTCTGCTTGAGGCGCGGCACATCGGCGGCCGGCACGCTCTCGATCACATCGACATCGCCGGAAAGCAGCGCGGCGGTGCGTGCACCATTGTCGGTGAGGATGCGGAAGGTCACGCGATCCCAGTCCGGCTTGGGACCCCAGTAGTCGGGGTTACGCGTCATCACGATTTCCTGCCCGCGCGCGAAGCGCACGAACTTGAACGGGCCCGTGCCGATCATCAGCTTGCCGGCATCGAACTCGGCCTGCGTCAGCGTGGCCGCCACCGCCTTCGGCATGATTGGCACGCTGTTCAGATCGTTGGCCAGGTTGGCGTAGTTCGGCACGTTCATGGTCAGCCGCACGGTCAGCGCGTCGGGCGTGTCGATGCGCGCGATCGGCTTGGTATAGCTGGTGAAGGTACCGGGACTGTTGACGAGCTTTTCGGGCCGTTCGAGCGAGGCCTTGACGTCGGCGCTCGTGAACGGGGAGCCGTCATGCCACTTCACGTTCGGGCGCAGCTTGATTTCCCATGTGGTGGGATTGAGCGGCTTCCACGACAGCGCCAGGCCTGGGATATAGCGCGCGTTCTTGTCCAGGAACACCAGCGACTCGAACACATGCAGCGCGATGGCATTGTTGGGACCCGAGTTGTTCCATTGCGGGTCCATCGACGTGACGTCGGCCGCCAGGCCGATGCGCAGGTCGGCGGCACTGGCGGCGCCAGCCGGCACCAGGCCGAGGGCAACCGTGCCGAGCGCGAGGGCCGCCGCACCGCGCAGCAGTGCGCGACGTACCGGATTGGAGGCGATGGGCGAGAAACGGCGACGGAGCAGGTGGCGGGTGTGCATCGGAGGCTCCCTGAAGTCATCGATCTGGCATTGTGCCGCCAAATGTACATCGTGGCGAGTGCACTGCCGGTAGAATCCGGCCCCATGTTCGCCAATTCCCGCACCATTGTCTCGGCCCAGACCGGCATGCACGACCAGCTTGCCGCCCGCGTGGCGCGTCACCTGGATGCATCCGATCCCGCGGCCTCATTCCGCAAGCCGGTGGGCGACGTCAGCCGCCAGGCCATGGACGCGGCGCTGGACGCATGGCAGCGCGCGGGCGCCGCGCCGCTGATCCTCGACGCCGGCTGCGGCGTAGGCGAGAGCACGCTGCGGCTCGCCACCGCGTTCCCCGATCATTTCGTGATCGGCGTCGATCAGTCGGAAAAGCGCCTCGCGGCCGGCAAGGACTGGTGGCAGGACGAGCCCATGCCCGCCAACTTCCATTGGGCCCGCGCCGACCTCGTCGATGTGTGGCGCCTGCTCGTGGCCGCGCGCGTGCCGGTGGCGCGCCATTACGTGCTGTACCCGAATCCATGGCCGAAGATCGGCCACCTGGGGCGCCGCTGGCATGGTCATGCGGTGTTCCCCGCGTTGGCCGCGTGCGGCGACTATCTGGAATGCCGCAGCAACTGGAAGATCTATATCGACGAATTTGCCGCCGCGCTAGGGATGGTGGGGCGCACGGCCACCACGCAAGCGTGGCAGCCGCAAGTCGCGATGACGCCGTTCGAGCGCAAGTACGCGGCATCGGGCCATGCGCTATGGCGTTGCGTCAGTAGCCGGTGGGCCGAGCGCGTCGGATAGCCGCGCCCAGTGGGGATGCGCCTCTCCCGCGGGCGGGGAGAGGTAACAGAGGGTAGAAGGGAGGGGCGGCTTAGTGGAACAGCGGCTGCTGCGTCGGCGCATCCTCGGGCAGCTCCGCATGCACGATCTCGCCGGAGCGGTCCGCATAGAGCGGCGTGCCGCAGTCCTCGCAGTACTCGGGATCGAACAGCGCAGCATGGCGGAAGATGTCTTCCACGCCCACATTGCGCAGTTCCTCGCAGATCTGCTCGAGCGGATTGCCCTTTTCCTCGGCATCCACCTCGCCGGCCTCGCGGCCATAAACGGGCCAGACGATGCCATAGATCACGTCCTTCTCGCCGCGGATGGTAAAGCCGACGCGATATTCCTCGACTACCTCTTCACCGAACGACGCCACCACCGCCGCCAGCTGGCCGGCCGGCATGTCGAGCGTGCCGCTCAGGTAGTTGACGGCGGCGCGCACGGTCAGCGGCCGGATGCTCTTGTCCGATTCGCGGCACGACAGGAAGAACGCATCCGGTAGCAGCAGCTCGAATTCGCAGCCCGGCAGCATCATCGCCACCGAGGGCTGGACCTGGCTGCGCCACTGCTCGAGGCAGACCGAGCGCTCGGCGTGATGTTCCTTGGCGTCTTCCTGCCAGCGGAACAGCGCGCCCTCGTGCGGCGCCACCACCACGGCCAGCAGGTAACGCGGATCGGCAAGGATCGGCGCGGTCTCGGGCAGGTCGCGCAGGTCGACCTTGGGTACCGTGCCGGCCAGCGCGGCGGCCGCGAGCTTGTGGGTCAGCGCAAAGGTATCGCTATGCGTGCGCGGCAGCTGGTCGATGCTGTACAGGTACGGCGACAGCGCGACCTTGGTGCCGGTGGCAAACACGTGTGCCTGGAGATGCACCGACAGCGTCTGCGCGAGCTCTGGCTTCAGCGTCCCGGAAGGAATCGCGTAGCGCGTGTGGGCGAGAATCGGCGCCGCCACCAGCAGCGCGTCGTAACGCGTGCCGTCGACCTCGATGGTGGCCGATTCGGCCAGCGTCTCGGCCTGTTCGGCGAGCACGTCGGAGGCATCGGCGTTGTGCTTGAACAGGTGTTCGAGCGCGGCGTCGAGTGCGGTCTGGCTGCCGTTCTTCAGCAGACGGCCGAGGCGCTGCGAAAGACGGCGTTCCCAGTAACCGTCCTCCATGCGGCTGCCCGAGGCGTCAAGCGCCAGCGCGTCGGCCACGAGCCGCTCGGCATCGGGCGATAGTCGGGGGGAAGCCTTGGGACGAAAACCTGCCATATGTAGAAACCGTCTGTTTTTTCGTAAAACGGTATTCTACTCGCTACCTTGGCAAAAACATGAGGTGGTGCCACGCGCCGCACCCGTCCTCACCATTCGATACCCTGCTATGTCAGCCGCGCGTCCTATTTCTGCTCGGCGGGCGCGTGCGTTTCGACACCGTGCTGTTCGCCGGCGATGGAGACGTCGCTGCCACCCTTGGTGAGCAGATAGAGCGCGGCGCCCGCGACGACGACAAAAGCGATGAGAATCTTGACCATGTTGTCTCCTGGCAAATCGTAAGGTTGGCAGGAGGCAGTCTGGCAGTCCGGGCTTGCGTGGAACTTACGTGCCGGCTTGGGGAAATCCCTGACGGAGGCGGGAGGGCGCGACCGGGTGCCCGGCCCGCCCGTTCACCGCGCCGGGCGGCACGGTGAGGGGCGGCGCGGCGCCAGGGCGGCGCCGCGCGATGCCGGTGTCGATTACGCGGCCAGCAGCTGGCGCAGCACGAACGGCAGGATGCCGCCGTGGTTGTAGTAGTCGACCTCGATCGGCGTATCGATGCGCAGCAGCACCGGCACGCGCTGCACGTCACCGTTGGCACGGCGGATCACAAGCACCACGTCCTGCTGCGGCTTGAGTTCGCCCTCGATACCTTCGATGTCGAAGGTCTCGTTACCGACGATGCCGAGCGACTGCGCGCTGTCGCTGCCCTTGAACTGCAGCGGCAGCACGCCCATGCCGACCAGGTTGGAGCGGTGGATGCGCTCGAAGCTGCGTGCGATCACGGCCTTCACGCCGAGCAGCTGGGTACCCTTGGCCGCCCAGTCGCGCGACGAGCCGGTGCCGTATTCCTCGCCACCGAACACCACCGTCGGCGTACCTTCGGTGACGTACTTCATCGCGGCGTCGTAGATCGACATTTCCTCGCCGGTCGGCTGGTGCAGCGTAATGCCGCCTTCCACGCGCGAGCCGTCGTCCTTGGGCGGGATCATCAGGTTCTTGATGCGCACGTTGGCAAAGGTGCCGCGCATCATCACCTCATGGTTGCCGCGGCGCGAGCCGTAGCTGTTGAAGTCCGCCTTGAGCACGCCGTGCGAGAGCAGGTACTTGCCGGCGGGCGAGGTGTCCTTGATCGAACCGGCCGGCGAGATGTGGTCGGTGGTCACGGAGTCGCCAAAGATGCCCAGGGCGCGCGCGCCGCGCACGCTGGCGCTGGCGGCCTTGGGCTCGAGCGAGAAGTCCTGGAAGAACGGCGGCTCGGCGATATAGGTCGAGGTCGGCCAGTCGTACACCTGACCGGTCGTGCCCTTGATCCTGGCCCACAGCGGGCTCGGATCCTTGACCTTGTCGTAGTTGTTCTTGAAGACCTTGGCGTCGAGCGCGAACTTCAGCAGCGCGTGGATTTCCTCCGAGGTCGGCCAGATGTCGCCCAGCCAGATGTCCTTGCCGCCCTTGCCCTTGCCCACCGGCTCGGTCATCAGGTCGCGCGTCATGGTGCCGGCGATGGCGTAGGCCACCACCAGCGGCGGCGAGGCCAGGAAGTTGGCGCGGATGTTCGGGTGGATGCGGGCCTCGAAGTTGCGGTTGCCCGACAGCACGGCGGCCGCCACCAGGTCGTTCTTGACGATGGCCTCGTTGAGCGGCGCCGACAGGTCGCCGGCATTGCCGATGCAGGTGGTGCAGCCATAGGCCGTCACGCCAAAGCCGAGCTTTTCCAGGTACGGCAGCAGGCCGGTCCTGGTCAGGTACTCGGTCACCACGCGGCTGCCCGGGGCGAGCGAGGTCTTGATATGCGGGGCCACGTTCAGGCCGGCTTCCACCGCCTTCTTGGCCAGCAGGCCGGCGGCCAGCAGCACGCTCGGGTTCGAGGTGTTGGTGCACGAGGTAATGGCGGCGATCAGCACGTCGCCGTTCTTCACCTTGACGCCGTCCGACGTGGTGTACTCGCGCGTCAGCTCGTCGGGCTTCTTGTTGAAACCGTTCTCCGACACCGGCTTGCTGAACAGCGACGAGAAGGTGCTCTTCACGTGGCCGATCTCGATACGGTCCTGCGGACGCTTCGGGCCGGCCAGCGACGGGGCCACGGTGCCGAGGTCGAGCGACAGGTTCACGCTGTAGTCGATATCGCCGGCGCGGGCCACGCCGAACATCTCCTGGGCCCGGAAGTAGCCCTCGAACGCGGCGATTTCCTCGTCGGTGCGGCCGGTGCCCTTGAAGTAGTCGATGGTCTTTTCGTCGACCGGGAAGAAGCCCATGGTGGCGCCGTATTCGGGCGCCATGTTGCCGATGGTGGCGCGGTCGGGCACGGCGATGTTGGCGGTACCCTCGCCGTAGAATTCAACGAACTTGCCCACCACCTTCTCGCGGCGCAGCATTTCGGTAATGGTCAGGACCAGGTCGGTCGCGGTCACGCCTTCGCGCAGGCGGCCCTTGAGCTCCACGCCCACCACGTCCGGGGTCAGGAAGTAGACCGGCTGGCCCAGCATGCCGGCCTCCGCCTCGATGCCGCCCACGCCCCAGCCCACCACGCCGATGCCGTTGATCATGGTGGTGTGCGAGTCGGTGCCGACCAGGGTGTCCGGATAGTAGACGTCACCCTTCTTGTGCACGCCGCGCGCGAGGTATTCGAGATTGACCTGGTGCACGATGCCGAAGCCGGGCTGCACCACGCCGAACGTGTCGAACGCCTGCATGCCCCACTTCATGAACTGGTAGCGCTCGTTGTTGCGCTGGAATTCGAGCTGCATGTTCAGGTCGAGCGCCTTCTTCTCGCGGAAGTGGTCGATCTGCACCGAGTGGTCGACGACCAGATCCACCGGCACCAGCGGCTCGATCTGCTTGGGGTTCTTGCCCATCTTCTCGGCCACGTTGCGCATGGCCGCCAGGTCCGCCAGCAGCGGCACCCCGGTGAAATCCTGCAATACGACCCGTGCCACCACGAACGGAATCTCATCCACGCGTTCGGCGTTGGGCTTCCAGTTGGCCAGCTGGCGCACGTGTTCCTCGGTCACCTTCTTGCCGTCGCAGTTGCGCAGCACCGACTCCAGGACCAGGCGGATCGACACGGGCAGTCGCTCGATGGCGACACCCAGTTCCTTGCCCAGCTGCGGCAGGGAGTAGAACTGGCCGCTGCCGTTGCGGCCGATCTTGAATGACTTCAGCGTGTTATTGAGATTGTGGGGCATTGCCTGACTCCAATGAAGGATGACTCGGGACTCGACTTCTGGGGCTTCTTGTTCTTCAGACCCCGGTGCGCGCAGGGATTCCGGTCGCCAGGCACGCACCGTGACAGCACATTCCCCGCACGCGCGGCGCCAGGCCGCGCGCGTGGGGTTACCTCTGGAATACGTTTACTGCTTGGGCGTGATCTGGGCCGCCGTAGCCGGCTGCTGCGACGGCGCTTCCGCCTGCTGCACCGCGGGTGCGGGGGCGGCCGAAGGGCTGGCCAGCAGCGGCGTCGTCACCGGTGCGCGCAGGGCGCCGGCCTGCGTCGGGGCGGATCCGCCGGCCAGCATGTCGGCGGTCTGGCATTCGTCGGCCAGGCGCTGGCCCATGTTCTTGTTGAAGAGCATCGCCTTGCTCGGGATCACGACGAGGTCGAGGCCGCTGCGGGCATCGAAATAGCGGTCGGCACCGGTCACCGTCGACTGGCGCGGCAAGCGGTATTCCTTGCCTTCCCAGTTGACCGTGATGATTTCATCGCGGCGCATGTTGCCGGAGATGTACATGGCATGGCCCAGCTCGCATTGCCACTTTTCGCCGCTCGGCGGCACGGGCGTTTCGGCAACGGGCGTGGCCTTCTTGGCGGCGTGCTTCTTGGCCGGTGCCTTCTTGGTGGCGGCCGGCTTCTTTGCGGGTTCCTGAGCCAGTGCCGTGCCGGCGGTCAGGGTCATGGCGCCAAGGCAGGCGACGAGCACGAGGTGTTTCATTGCTGTTTCCTTTTCGGATATCAAAATAGTAGGTCGCTGCGTCGATGAACGGTTAGCGGTGGGGCGGAATTGTCCGACAACTTGCCGCCGCTATTCTCTACGATTTGCCCATGCGGGCGTAGTACATCATGGATTGGTTACACAATTGCACACATCGGGGTCACATGCGTCAAAGCCATGTGCCTTACCGCCCATCGGCAGCGTGTTCACGCCCGGCTCATGCAAAGAAAAGCTCCGCCGCCGCGGCCGGCAACGGCGTGCCGGTGGCATGCGCGCGCTGCAGCAACGACCAGTAATAACGATAGCTCGCGCGGTCATGGAGTTGGCCATCGTGCCGGATCGGTGCCCAGTTATTTTCGTGGGCCGCGAGCAAAATCTGACTGGCCGCGCCGATCTCCGCATCGCTCGGCCGGAACGCCGCGACGATCGGCGCAATCTGACCCGGGTGGATGCTCCATTTGCGCAGGTAGCCGAATTCCGTGCGCGCGCGCAAGGCGTCGTCGCCCGCGCGCTGCGGCACCTGCACGTCGGTACTCACATTGTGCGACGGCACCTTGCCGTGGCGATGACACGCCGCGGCAATCTCAAGCATGGCGCGGCGGATCAGCGGCTGCTCGAACTGCTGCGGCGAGCGCATGGCATCGCCGGGAATCGCGCCGTGGTGGGCCGATACGAAATCCATCAGCCCGAACGACAGGCACTCCACCTGGACCAGTGCCGCGATGTCGAAGACCTGCTCGAGTGCCGCGTGGGTCTCGATCAGGACGTGAATGGGGATATGCCTGGCAATACCGGCGGCGCGCGCCACATGATTGACATGATCGGTCACGCGGGCCACCTCGACCACGTCGGTGACCTTGGGCACCACTACGTAGGCGAGCCGGGCGCCGCTGGCCGCGACCAGCACGTCGATATCCTCGCGCCACGACGGATGGGCGGGATCGTGGATCCGTACGCCCACGCGATGATGAACGTTGTCGGCACTGTTGATCAACTGCGCGCACAGCGTCGCGTGCTCGCGCTCCTGGCCGACGGCGGCGCCGTCTTCGCAGTCGAACGTGATGTCGAACACGGGACCCAGCTCCTGTTGCAGCGCCAGCGACTTGCGCATGAGCTTTTCGCTGCCGGCATAGTGATCGCATACCGGCAACTGGACCGGTATCGCTTCGCCCTGGAACAAGACCTCGGATGGATGCACGTTATTCGGTGTCTGAAGAATGGGGGAAAAAACAGTGCGATCTGGCAACAAACCGCGCCCATGAAAAAACCGGGGCCCGCGCCGATTCGTGAAACTCGTGAATCGATGCGGGGCCCCGGTCAGTCATCGGAGGCAGCTGCCGATCAGCCCAGCAGGTGCTGCACGCCGGCACGCTCTTCTTCGAGTTCCTTGAGCGTGATGTTGATCTTTTCCCGGCTGTAGGCGTCGACCTCGAGGCCCTTGACCAGTTCGTACTTGCCGTTGGCGGTGGTCACCGGGAAGCCGAACATCACGTCCTGCGGAATGCCGTAGTCGCCGTTCGACGGAATGCCCATCGTGACCCACTTGCCGTTGGTGCCGAGCACCCAGTCGCGCACGTGGTCGATGGCGGCGTTGGCGGCCGAGGCTGCCGACGACAGGCCGCGCGCCTCGATGATGGCGGCGCCGCGCTTGCCGACGGTCGGCAGGAACACGTCGTTGTTCCAGGCCTGGTCGTTGATCATGTCCTTGACGCTCTGGCCGTCCACGGTGGCGTAGCGGTAGTCGGCGTACATGGTCGGGCTGTGGTTGCCCCAGACGAACAGCTTCTCGATGGCCGCCACCGGCTTGCCGGTCTTGGCGGCGATCTGCGACAGGGCACGGTTGTGGTCCAGGCGCAGCATGGCGGTGAAGTTCTCGCGCGGCAGGTTCGGCGCCGACTTCATGGCGATGTAGGCGTTGGTGTTGGCCGGGTTGCCCACCACCAGCACCTTGACGTTGCGGCTGGCCACTTCGTCCAGGGCCTTGCCCTGCACGGTGAAGATCTGCGCGTTGGCTTCGAGCAGGTCCTTGCGCTCCATGCCCTTGCTACGCGGACGGGCACCCACCAGCAGGGCGACGTCGGCGTCCTTGAATGCCACCTTGGGATCGTCGGTGATCACCACGCCGGCCAGCAGCGGGAATGCGCAGTCTTCCAGTTCCATCACCACGCCCTTGACGGCGGCCTGGGCTTGCGGGAGATCGAGCAGTTGGAGGATGACCGGCTGGTCTTTGCCGAGCATGTCGCCGTTGGCGATGCGGAACAGCAGGGAATAGCCGATCTGGCCAGCGGCGCCGGTGACTGCGACGCGCATTGGGGCTTTAGCCATGAGAAAGTCTCCAAACGATGAAAAGGGAAAACAGGCGGCAAAGCCGGCGGCCGGGGCGCTGAGGTAAGCAGCGCCGGGCAAGCCGAGCCGGGAAAGCCGGGTTAGCCGTCCGGCAACGCGCCAGCGCGTTGCCGCGAGCAGTCTGTGTCGCCACGGTGTGTCGCCAGGGGGCAGGGCGGCCATCCGCCGACAAGCCGTAAGTCTACTACTGCTATGTGGCGCGTCGCATCCAACCCGATCACGGGGATGGAAATAGTCCGGCGATCGGCGCGGAAACGATTCCGTCCACGTGCGCGTGCGGTTGCGGCGGCGCGGGGCTGCGCGAGTGTAGGTCGCGCCGAACGATGCTGTCAATTGATATGTCTTATATAAGACATAAGACATTTCATAGTTCGCTGGACGCGTTTCTCGCTTTTGTGGTGAAATCCGGGCTATGTCAACCCTGCCCACGACCCTGGCCGCCGCGACCGCCAACGGAGCGTCGGACGCTGGCGGTGCCCCGTCCGGTGCCGGCACGCCATCGTCCGCGGCGCCGGCGACTGCGCCCGCGGCCACGCCTTCCCCGACCTTCAGCCCCCTCTACCAGCAGATCAAGGCCCTCATCATGAAGAGCCTGCAGTCCGGCGAATGGAAGCCGGGCGAGATGATCCCGAGCGAGATGGAGCTGGCGTCGCGCTTCAAGGTCAGCCAGGGTACGGTCCGCAAGGCCATCGACGAGCTGGCCGCCGACAACCTGGTGGCGCGGCGGCAGGGCAAGGGGACCTTCGTCACGACCCATCACGAGGATGTGGTCAAGTTCCGCTTCCTGCGGCTGGTGCCGGACGAGGGGGAGCCGCACTACGGCGCGAGCCGGGTGCTCGAATGCAAGCGGCTGCGCGCGCCGGCCGAAATCGCACGGCTGCTCGACCTGCGCACCGGCGACAGCGTGGTGCAGATCAGGCGCGTGCTGACGTTCTCGGGCGAAGCCACCGTGCTCGACGAGATCTGGCTGGTGGGCGCGAGCTTCAAGGGCCTGACGGCCGAAAAGCTGACCGAGTGGAAGGGGCCGATGTACGCGCTCTTCGAGGCGGAATTCGGCACCCGCATGATCCGCGCCACCGAGAAGATCCGCGCGGTCGCGGCCGACGAGACCGCGGCCGGGCTGCTGTCGGTGGCGGTCGGCTCGCCGCTGCTGTCGGTGGAGCGCGTGTCCTTCACCTACGGCGACCGGCCGGTCGAGGTGCGGCGGGCGCTTTATGTCACCACGCGACATTATTACCAGAACGATCTGAGTTGAATCGGCCCGTCGGCCCGGATTGCCGGTTCCGTATTGGTGCGAAAACACGTAACGTGCGATTGTCGCGCACGCCGGGTTGGTGCGTGATAGCTGAAAATTATTGGTGCGCTGCGCAACAAAGGCGCTAAAATCATGGGGATTTGCCCCAGTGCATTCCTGTGTATGCAGTACTGCCGCGCATGAATGTTCCGGCGACCGCAGGTGCGCATGTCGCTGGTATCCGCAGTACCCATGTCGGTGCGCGCTAAGTCCGGTATGTCCGGCAGGTCCGGTATGTCCGGTGCGGTGCGCGGGAATCCAGGTCATCGTGACGCGGTGACCGGGATTCGACCGGGGCAATGGCAGTTTCGTTCTTTTGCAGTTCTTTTCTTACCGCAAATGGGGTCTCGCATGGCTGAAGCCGTCAAACAAGCCAGGCCGGAGTTCCGGAACATCCATGTCGCGCAACTCGCGCGATACAGGTTGCCCTGGGCCGGCAAGGTATCCATCCTGCATCGCGTGAGCGGTGCGCTGATGTTCCTCCTCCTTCCGTTCGTTCTGTACCTGTTTGAGCAGAGCATCACCTCCGAGATCAGTTTCGCCAGGTTTTCGGCCCTGATGTCCGGTGGGTTCGTCAAGCTGGTCGTGCTGGCCCTCATCTGGGGTTACCTGCATCATTTCTGCGCGGGTATCCGCTTCCTGCTGCTCGATGTACACGTGGGCGTGTCCAAGCCGGCTTCCGGCAAGTCTGCCATCGCCGTGCTCGTCGTCAGCCTGCTGCTTACCCTGATTTTCGGGCTGAAGCTTTTCGGCCTGTTCTGAGGAGAGTACAAGTGGCAAATAACAATATCGGTCCCAAGCGTCTCGTCGTCGGCGCGCACTACGGTCTCAAGGACTGGCTTGCGCAACGCGTGACGGCCGTCGTCATGGTGGTGTTCACCGTGGTGCTGGCCATCGCGTTTCTCGCCTTCGGCAATCCCAGCTACGAAGGCTGGGCAGGTCTCTTCGCCAACCAGTGGATGAAGATCCTGACCTTCCTGACCATCCTCTCGCTGCTGTATCACGCCTGGATTGGCGTGCGCGACATCTGGATGGACTACGTCAAGCCGATGGCCGTGCGCCTTCTGCTGCAAGTGCTAACGATTCTGTGGCTCGTCGGTTGCGCGGGCTACGCTGCTCAGATTCTCTGGAGGGTGTAATAAATGGTCGCAGTCAAGACTGGATTGCCGCGTCGTCGATTTGACGTGGTCATCGTCGGGGCGGGCGGCGCCGGGATGCGCGCATCCCTCCAGCTCGCGGAAGCCGGCCTCAACGTGGCCGTGCTGTCGAAGGTTTTCCCCACGCGCTCGCACACCGTGGCGGCGCAGGGCGGTATCGGCGCCTCGCTTGGCAACATGAGCGAGGACAACTGGCACTATCACTTCTACGACACCATCAAGGGTTCCGACTGGCTCGGCGACCAGGATGCGATCGAGTTCATGTGCCGCGAAGCGCCCAAGGTCGTCTACGAGCTCGAACACTTCGGCATGCCGTTCGACCGTAACGCCGACGGCACCATCTATCAGCGTCCGTTCGGCGGTCACACGGCCAACTACGGCGAGAAGCCCGTGCAGCGTGCCTGCGCCGCGGCCGACCGCACCGGCCACGCGCTGCTGCACACGCTGTACCAGCGCAACGTGCGCGCCAAGACCCACTTCTTCGTCGAATGGATGGCGCTGGACCTGATCCGCGATCAGGACGGCGACGTGCTGGGCGTGACCGCGCTGGAAATGGAAACCGGCGAGGTCTACATCCTCGAGGCCAAGACCACGCTGTTCGCCACCGGTGGTGCCGGCCGCATCTACGCCGCATCGACCAACGCCTTCATCAATACCGGTGACGGCCTGGGCATGGCGGCGCGCGCGGGCATTCCGCTCGAAGACATGGAGTTCTGGCAGTTCCACCCGACCGGCGTGGCCGGCGCGGGTGTGCTGATCACGGAAGGCGTGCGCGGCGAGGGCGGTATCCTGCGTAACAAGGACGGCGAGCGCTTCATGGAACGCTACGCGCCGACGCTGAAGGATCTGGCGCCGCGCGACTTCGTGTCCCGCTCGATGGACCAGGAAATCAAGGAAGGCCGCGGCTGCGGCCCCAACGGCGACTACGTGCTGCTCGACCTGACCCACGTCGGGGCCGAGACCATCATGAAGCGTCTGCCGTCGATCCGCGAGATCGGTCTCAAGTTCGCCAACGTCGACGCGATCAAGGAACCGATTCCCGTGGTGCCGACCATCCACTACCAGATGGGTGGTATTCCGACCAATTTCCATGGTCAGGTGGTGGCGCCGAAGAACGGCAACCCCAACGAGATCATCAACGGTTTCTACGCGATCGGCGAATGCTCGTGCGTGTCGGTGCACGGCGCCAACCGCCTGGGTACCAACTCGCTGCTCGACCTCGTGGTGTTCGGCCGTGCCGCCGGCAACCACATCGTCGCCAACGCCAGCAAGCAGAAGGAACACAAGCCGCTGCCGGCCGATGCCGCGGACCGCGCCATGGCGCGCCTGGCCAAGCTGCAGGCGTCGTCGTCGGGCGAGTACACGCAGGACGTGGCCAACGACATCCGCCGCAACATGCAGTCGCACGCCGGCGTGTTCCGTACGCAGAAGCTGATGGACGAAGGTGTCGAGCGCATCCTGGAAGTGGCGGAACGTGCCGACAACATTCACCTGAAGGACAAGTCGAAGGTCTTCAACACCGCCCTGGTGGAAGCCCTCGAAGTGTCCAACCTGGTGGAAGTGGCCAAGGCCACCATGATCTCGGCCGCGGCCCGCAAGGAATCGCGTGGCGCGCACGCCCACAGCGACTTCCCCAACCGCGACGACCAGAACTGGCTCAAGCACACGCTGTTCTACAGCGAAGGCAACCGCCTCGACTACAAGCCGGTGAAGATGGAACCGCTGACGGTGGAATCGGTTCCGCCGAAGGCCCGTACCTTCTGAGCACCGTATCGTAGAGAAAACAGGACCCACAGAAATGAAGCGTATTTTCGAAGTCTACCGCTACGATCCGGACAAGGATGCCGCCCCGCGCATGCAGACCTACGAGGTCGAGCTGGACGGCCACGAGCGCATGCTGCTGGACGCGCTAGTCAAGCTGAAGAAGCTGGACGAGAGCATCTCGTTCCGCCGTTCGTGCCGCGAAGGCGTGTGCGGCTCGGACGCGATGAACATCAACGGCAAGAACGGCCTGGCCTGCCTGACCAACCTGCGCGAGCTGCCGGACCGCATCGTGCTGCGTCCGCTGCCCGGCCTGCCGGTGGTGCGCGACCTGATCGTCGACATGACGCAGTTCTTCAAGCAGTACCACTCGATCAAGCCGTTCCTGATCAACGACGAGCCGCCGCCCGAGAAGGAGCGTCTGCAGTCGCCGCAGGAGCGCGACGAGCTGGACGGCCTGTACGAGTGCATTCTGTGCGCGAGCTGCTCGACGTCGTGCCCGTCGTTCTGGTGGAATCCGGACAAGTTCGTCGGCCCGGCCGGTCTGCTGCAGGCTTACCGCTTTATCGCGGACAGCCGCGACCAGGCCACCGGCGAGCGTCTGGACAACCTGAACGACCCGTATCGCCTGTTCCGTTGCCACAGCATCATGAACTGCGTCGACGTCTGCCCGAAGGGGCTGAACCCGACCAAGGCGATCGGCAAGATCAAGGAGTTGATGGTTCGCCGCGCGGTTTGACGACGATCCTGCGGACGTGGCGGAAGCGGTCTACACTGTCTTTTCGCCACGACCCGACCCTGCCATGCCGCCGCGCATCGAGCCGGCGGCCGCAACGGACCCGGCAGGGGTAGTAAGCGTAGTAGTAAGCGGCGTGCAAGCCTCGGCGGTTATCGTCCGGGGTGCGCACACCGCAGCTTGAAGGCTGACCATGAGTCTTTCCACCACTTTCTCCCATCAGGCCGACCCGCACAAGCGCGCCCGCCTTCGCTGGCGTGCCCGCCGCGGCCTCCTGGAGAACGACATCATCGTCGAACGTTTCTTCAACCGTTACGAGGAAAGCCTGTCCGACCAGGACGTGGCCGCACTCTCCGAGCTGTTCGAGCTCAGCGACAACGAGTTGATGGACCTCCTCCTTGCGCGCAAGGAACTTGACGGTGAGCTCGACACGCCCCCGATGCAAAAGGTCCTGGGCCTGCTGCGTTCGGTCTGAGTTTGGTCAACATATTATTCACAGCATTAGAAGGAACCGACATGACGCCGTCCGATGTGAAAGCCACGCTATCGTTTTCCGATGGTTCCCCCAGCGTTGAGCTGCCGATCTACAAGGGTACGGTTGGCCCGGACGTGATCGACATTCGCAAACTGTACGGTCAGACCGGCAAGTTCACCTATGACCCCGGTTTCATGTCGACTGCGTCCTGCAACTCGAAGATCACCTACATCGACGGTGACAAGGGCGAGCTGCTCTATCGCGGCTACCCCATCGAGCAACTGGCGCAGAAGTGCGACCACCTGGAAACCTGCTACCTGCTGCTGAAGGGCGAACTGCCCAACGCCAAGCAGAAGGAAGAGTTCGTCAACACCGTGATGAACCACACCATGGTGCACGAGCAGCTCCAGTTCTTCCTGCGCGGCTTCCGCCGTGACGCCCACCCGATGGCCGTGCTGACGGGCCTGGTCGGCGCCATGAGCGCGTTCTACCACGACGCGATGGACATCGACGATCCGCAGCAGCGCGAGATCTCGGCCATCCGCCTGATCGCCAAGATGCCGACCCTGGTCGCCATGGCGTACAAGTACAACATCGGCCAGCCGTATATCTATCCGCAGAACGACCTGTCGTACTCGGGCAACTTCATGCGCATGATGTTCGGCACGCCGTGCGCGCCGTACACCGTGAACCCGGTGCTGGAGCGTGCGCTCGACCGCATCTTCATCCTGCACGCCGACCACGAGCAGAACGCCTCGACCTCGACCGTGCGCCTGGCCGGTTCGTCGGGCACCAACCCGTTTGCCGCCATCGCCGCGGGCGTGGCCTGCCTGTGGGGTCCGGCTCACGGCGGCGCCAACGAAGCCGCGCTCAAGATGCTGGAAGAGATCGGCAGCGTCGACAACATCAACGAGTTCATCAAGCAGGTGAAGGACAAGAACTCGGGCGTGCGCCTGATGGGCTTTGGTCACCGCGTGTACAAGAACTACGACCCGCGTGCCAAGCTGATGCGCGAGACCTGCCACGAAGTGCTGAACGAACTGGGCCTGCACAACGACCCGCTGTTCAAGCTCGCCATGGAGCTCGAGAAGATCGCGCTCGAGGACGAATACTTCGTGAGCCGCAAGCTGTACCCGAACGTCGACTTCTACTCGGGTATCGTGCAGCGCGCCCTCGGCATTCCGACCTCGCTGTTCACCTGCATCTTCGCGCTGGCACGTACGCCGGGCTGGATCTCGCAGTGGGAAGAAATGATCACCGATCCGGAATACAAGATCGGCCGTCCGCGCCAGCTGTTCAACGGCTCGCAAAGCCGCGAAGTGCCGGACATGGCCAAGCGCTGAGCACGCTGCTCGCTCGCGCCGCGGCCACGCACGTCCGCGTGCATGGCCGGGCCGGTGGGCGACGACGCCCCTGCGACGCCCCTGAGGTTCTCAGGGGCGTTTTTTATTGCTCGATCGCTTGCACCAGTATCGTGAAACCGGGCTTTTGCGCCCGATCCTGTCGTCGACGGGTTGCAACTGTCAGCATTAATTGTGCGAATTTTGTCCGGTTCAGGGTTTATTGCTGCCTCGAGGTGCAACTTCGACCTATAATCCGGACTGCTTTGCCGACGGCAGCCGGGCCACCCTTCCGGTCCTGTCGCGCGGCAGGCGGGGCAGGCGAAGCGCTTGCGCATTAGAGAACGCATCAACGTTGTCTTTCCGAACGATGGCACCAGGATGGCTCCGCCTTCCGGGCTGCCAGCACATGCCGGCCCCGCACTTCCCATCTCCATATCGCAGGCCTGGCTACCGCTCCGGGCGCTGATCCCTCCTCGCGGGTGTGTGGTTCGAATGCGCGGCGCGTGCGAATGCGCAAGGCATGCCGGCTGCCCGGATGACCTACATACCCAGAACCGAGGAGCTCCTGATGACGAAGTCCCGTCTCACGTCCATCTCCGTCGCCGCTGTACTGGCGACGGCCGGCCTTTGCGCTGCCACGCAGGCCAATGCCGAAACCATCAAGATTGCCATCGCCGGCCCGATGAGCGGCGCGGTCGCCCAGTACGGCGACATGGTGAAGGCCGGCGCGCTGACCGCCATCGAACAGATCAACGCGGCGGGCGGCGCCGGTGGCAACAAGTTCGAGGCGGTGCTGATGGACGATGCCTGCGAGCCGAAGCAGGCCGTGGCCGTGGCCAACAAGATCGTCAGCCAGAACATCCGCTACGTGATCGGTCACGTGTGCTCGGGTTCGACCATTCCGGCTTCCGATATCTACGAGAACGAAGGCATCGTGATGGTGACGCCGTCGGCTACCGCGCCGCAGCTCACCGAGAACAAGAAGCGCAAGTTCATCTTCCGCACGATTGGCCGCGACGACCAGCAGGGCCCCGCCGCCGCGCAGTACATCATCGGCCACGTCAAGCCGAAGAAGGTTGCCATCCTGCACGACAAGCAGTCGTACGGCCAGGGCATCGCCAGCTCGGTGAAGAAGGACCTGGAAGCCGCCAGAATTCCGGTGGCGGTGTTCGAGGGCATCAACGCCGGCGATTCCGACTACTCGGCCGTCATCACCAAGCTCAAGTCGCAGGGTGTGGACTTTGTCTACTTTGGCGGCTACCACCCCGAGATGGGCCTGCTGCTGCGCCAGGCGCGCGAGCAGGGCGTCAAGGCGACCTTCATGGGCCCCGAGGGCGTGGGCAACAAGGACGTGACCGCGATTGCCGGCCCGGCCTCGGAAGGCATGCTGGTCACGCTGCCGGCTGACTTCTCCGCCGATCCGGCCAATGCCAGCCTGGTGAAAGCCTTTGCCGACAAGAAGCGCGATGCCAACGGTCCGTTCCAGATGCCGTCGTATGCCGCCGTGAAGATCATCGGCGACGCGATTGCCGGCGCCAGGAGCACCGATCCGGCCAAGGTTGCCGCGTACATGCACAAGAACGCGTTCCAGACCCCGATCGGCAAGGTCGAGTACGACGAGAAGGGCGACCTCAAGTCGTTCAGGTTCGTGGTCTACACGTGGCACAAGGACGCCACCAAGACTGCCGCGAACTGATCGGCGCGCTGATCGGCGCGCTGATCGGCGCGAACTGATCGGCGCGAACTGATCGGCCTGAGCTGATCAGCGAGAACGGATCGGGGCTCACGGATCGGCTGCCTGCCGATCCGGCGACCCCCGCCGTCACACGACGCGCACCCCGCTCGCGCCACACGCGCCGTGGGGTGCCTTGGCATCGGCATCTCCCGATCCAAAAGGTCCCAGGATGAACGAATTCCTCCCACAATTTACCCAGCAGCTGGTCAATGGCCTGACGCTGGGCGCGATCTATGCACTGATCGCCATCGGCTATACGATGGTCTACGGCATCATCGGCATGATCAACTTTGCCCATGGCGAGATCTACATGATCGGCGCCTATGTCGGCCTGGTCACGTTGACCGCGATCGGCGCGCAGGCCGGCTATCCGCTGCCACTGGTGCTCGGCGCGGCGCTGATCGTCTCGGTCCTGGTCACCGGCCTCTACGGCTTTGCGGTCGAGCGCGTGGCGTACCGGCCGTTGCGCGGCGGACCGCGCCTGGTGCCGCTGATCTCGGCGATCGGCATGTCGATCTTCCTGCAGAACTATGTCCAGATCGGGCAGGGCGCGCGCGACGTATCGGTGCCGGTGCTGATCTCGGGCGCCATCGAATTCCAGATGGGCAGCGACTTTACCGTCACGGTGCCGTATTCGCGCCTGCTGATCGTGCTGGTCACGCTGGCGCTGATGATCGCGCTCACGCTGTTTATCGGCCACTCGCGCATGGGCCGCGCCTGCCGCGCCTGCGCCGAGGACATGCGCATGGCCAACCTGCTCGGCATCGATACCAACCGCGTGATCTCGTTCACGTTCGTGCTGGGCGCGATGCTTGCCGCCGTGGGCGGCGTGCTGATCGGCCTGACCATCGGCAAGCTCAATCCGTTTATCGGCTTTATCGCCGGCATCAAGGCGTTCACCGCGGCGGTGCTCGGCGGCATCGGCAGCATCCCGGGCGCCATGCTGGGCGGCGTGCTGCTGGGGCTGGCCGAAACCTTTGCCTCGGGCTACATGCCGGCCGAATACAAGGACGTGGTGGCGTTTGGGTTGCTGGTGCTCGTGCTGCTGTTCCGTCCGACCGGCCTGCTCGGCAAGCCGGACGTCGAAAAGGTTTGAGGAGGCCGCCATGCAATCCGCTCCATCCGTCGTTTCCATGAACCGGCCTTCCCCGTCGTACGGCGCCACGCTCAAGGGCGCCGTGATCGCCGCGGTGATGACCGCCATCCTGACCATTCCCGTGCTCGGCCTGCAGCTCAGGCTCGAGGGCTACCAGGTCGTGCTCGAGCCGCACTGGCGTCCGGTCTGGATCGCCGTCGTCGCGGTGTTCCTGTTCCAGCTCTTCCGCCCCGCCTTCACCCGTGCCGGCCAGGCAGTGAAGCTGCCCGCCATGCCGCAGCTTGGCGCGCGCCGGCAGCGCGTGGTGATGTGGGTGCTGCTCGCCATCGGGCTGGTATGGCCGTTCTTCGGCTCGCGCGGCGCGGTGGACGTGGCCACGCTCGCGCTGATCTACGTGATCCTCGGCCTCGGCCTCAATATCGTGGTGGGCTACGCCGGCCTGCTCGACCTGGGCTACGTCGGCTTCTATGCGGTGGGTGGCTATACCTACGCGCTGCTCAACCAGTACTTCGGCCTGACCTTCTGGGAATGCCTGCCGCTCGCCGCCGGGCTGTCGGCGACGTTCGGCTTCCTGCTCGGCTTTCCGGTGCTGCGCCTGCGCGGCGATTACCTGGCCATCGTCACGCTTGGCTTTGGCGAGATCATTCGCCTGCTGCTGAACAACCTGACCAGCCTGACCGGCGGCCCCGACGGGGTGTCCGGTATTCCCAAGCCGACCGTGTTCGGCATCGAGATGGCGCGCAGCGCCAGCGTCGAGGGCGCCAGGACGTTCCACGAGCTGATCGGTCTCGACTACAGCGGCCAGCACATGGTGATCTTCCTGTACCTGCTGGCGCTGCTGCTGGTGGGCTTTACGCTGTTCGTGACCAGCCGCCTGGTACGCATGCCGATGGGCCGCGCATGGGAGGCGCTGCGCGAGGACGAGATCGCGTGCCGCTCGCTGGGCCTCAATCCCACCCGCATCAAGCTGTCGGCATTCACGCTCGGCGCCTCGTTCGCGGGACTGGCGGGCGCGTTCTTCGCGGCGCGCCAGGGCCTGGTCAATCCGGAGTCGTTCACCTTCATCGAGTCGGCGCTGATTCTCGCCATCGTGGTGCTGGGTGGCATGGGCTCGCAGCTCGGCGTGATTCTGGCGGCCATCCTGCTGACCGTGCTGCCCGAGGTGGCGCGCGGTTTTGCCGAATACCGCATGCTGATCTTCGGCCTGGTCATGGTGTTGATGATGATGTGGCGTCCGCAGGGCCTGCTGCCCGCGAGCCGTCCGCACGTGGAGCTGCCCCAATGAGCGCTGAACTGCTGAAAGTATCGGGCCTGCAGATGCGCTTCGGCGGCCTGCTGGCGGTCGATGGCATCGACTTCGACGTGCGTCGCGACGAGGTGTTCGCGATCATCGGTCCAAACGGGGCCGGCAAGACCACCGTGTTCAACTGCGTGGGTGGGTTCTACAAACCGACCGCGGGCGAGGTCACGCTCGACGGGCAGTCCATCGGCGGCCTGCCGAGCCACCAGGTGGCTCGGCGCGGGCTGGTGCGCACGTTCCAGAATATCCGTCTGTTCAAGTCGCTGACGGTGGTGGAGAACCTGCTGGTGGCGCAGCATCGCCAGGTGAAGGCCGGCCTGCTGCACGGGCTGCTGGCTACGCCGTCGTATCGTCACGCCGAGCGCGCGGCGCTCGCGCGTGCGGCCATGTGGCTCGACCGCATGGGCCTGACCGCGGTGGCAAACCGCGAGGCGGGCACGCTCTCGTACGGCCATCAGCGCCGGCTCGAGATCGCGCGCTGCATGATCACCGGGCCGCGCCTGCTGATGCTCGACGAACCGGCGGCCGGCCTCAATCCGCAGGAGAAGATCGAGCTCCAGCAACTGATCGACCGCCTGCGCCACGAGTTCAACATCTCGGTACTGCTGATCGAGCATGACATGAGCCTCGTGATGGGCGTATCCGATCGCATCCTGGTCATGGAGCATGGCCGCCCGATCGTGATCGGCAAGCCCGACGAAGTGCGCAACGACCCGCGCGTGATCAAGGCCTACCTGGGAGAGGACTGATGCTCAAGCTGGAACAGGTCCATACCCACTATGGCGCCGTGGAGGCGCTGTCTGGTGTATCGATCGAAGTCAACAAGGGGGAGATCGTCACCCTGATCGGCAGCAACGGCGCCGGCAAGACGACGCTGATGATGACGGTGTGCGGCTCGCCGCGCGCCTCCGCGGGGCGCGTACTGTTCGAGGGGCAGGACATCACGCATCTGGACACGCACCGCATCATGCGGCTCGGCATGGCCATCTCGCCGGAAGGGCGCCGCGTGTTTCCGAGCCTGACGGTGCTCGAGAACCTCAAGATGGGCGGCTTCTTTGCCAGCCGCGAGGATATCGAGGCCGGCATCGCGCACGTGTTCAGGCTGTTCCCGCGCCTGGAGCAGCGCGCCACGCAGCGCGCCGGCACCATGTCGGGCGGCGAGCAGCAGATGCTGGCGATCGGCCGCGCGCTGATGAGCCGGCCGCGCCTGCTGCTGCTGGACGAACCCACGCTCGGCCTGGCGCCGCTGGTGATCGCGCAGATCTTCGATATCATCCGCACCATCCGTGACGAGGGCGTCACCGTGTTCCTGGTCGAGCAGAACGCCAACAAGGCGCTGCAGGTGGCCGACCGCGGCTATGTGCTGGAGACCGGCAAGGTGGTGCTGGCCGATACCGGTGCCAACCTGCTGGCCAACGACCGCATCCGCGCCGCCTATCTGGGCGGCTGAGCCGGTCACCGGGGCGGCCGGAAGCTGCCGGGCTGCCCCGGTGGCTTGCTCCCGCCCGGCATTCGCCAACCGCGAAATCCCCCTTTCGCCAATCGCAATCTCTTGTCCGATAGCACGGCGCGCAGGCTTTGCGCTGCCCGTGGCATAATCGCTTGCGAAGTCAAGCAATCGCCGTTGCCACCCAAATGGCTGCACAATCGCGGTGGCTTTACCGGCAAAAACAATCCCCTGCAAACCAACTTGCGGATCGGCGCCGTCCCCGCCCGGATGGTCCAGACCCGCCCCCTGCATCATGGCCAAGACGCTCTACGACAAACTCTGGGATGACCACACTGTCCACGTCGAGGAAGACGGCACCACGCTGCTCTATATCGACCGACATCTGCTGCATGAAGTCACCAGCCCGCAGGCATTCGAGGGCCTGAAGATTGCGTCGCGTCCGGTCTGGCGCATCAGCGCCAATCTGGCCGTGTCGGACCACAACGTGCCGACCACCGACCGCACCCATGGCATTGCCGATCCGGTCTCGCGCCTGCAGGTGGACACGCTCGACGCCAACTGCGACGCGTTCGGCATCACGCAGTTCAAGATGAACGACCACCGCCAGGGCATCGTGCACGTGATCGGGCCCGAGCAGGGCGCCACGCTGCCCGGCATGACCGTGGTCTGCGGCGACTCGCACACCAGCACGCACGGTGCCTTCGGCGCGCTCGCGCATGGCATCGGCACCTCCGAGGTGGAGCACGTGCTGGCCACGCAGACGCTGCTGGGCAAAAAGGCGAAGAACATGCTGATCCGCGTGGAAGGCAAGCTGCCGCGCGGCTGCACCGCCAAGGACATCGTGCTCGCCATCATCGGCAAGATCGGCACGGCCGGCGGTACCGGCTACACCATGGAATTCGCCGGTTCGGCGATTCGCGAGCTGTCGATGGAAGGCCGCATGACGGTCTGCAACATGGCGATCGAGGCCGGCGCGCGCGCGGGCCTGGTGGCCGTGGACGACACCACCATCGAATACGTCAGGAACCGCCCGTACGCGCCGCAGGGCGTGGAATGGGACCAGGCCGTGGCCTACTGGCGCACGCTGCACTCGGACGCCGGCGCCCACTTCGACAAGGTGGTGGAGCTGCGTGCCGAGGAGATCCGTCCGCAGGTCACCTGGGGCACCTCGCCCGAGATGGTGGTCAGCATCGAGGACCGCGTGCCCGATCCCGAGAAGGAAAAGGATCCGGTCAAGCGCGGCGCGATGGAACGCGCGCTGCAATACATGAACCTGGAACCGAACGTGCCGATGGACGCCATCAAGGTGGACAAGGTGTTTATCGGTTCGTGCACCAACAGCCGCATCGAGGACATGCGCGCCGCCGCGTGGGTGGTGCAGAAGCTGGGCCGCCGTGTGGCGTCCAACGTCAAGCTGGCGATGGTGGTGCCGGGCTCGGGCCTGGTCAAGGCGCAGGCCGAGCGTGAAGGCCTCGACAAGGTGTTCACGGCCGCCGGTTTCGAATGGCGCGAACCGGGCTGCTCGATGTGCCTGGCGATGAATGCCGACCGCCTCGAGCCGGGCGAGCGCTGCGCGTCCACCTCGAACCGCAATTTCGAGGGTCGCCAGGGCGCCGGCGGCCGTACCCACCTGGTCAGCCCGGCAATGGCCGCGGCGGCTGCCATCGAAGGCCATTTCGTCGATATCCGCAAGCTCGGCTGAGCCGGGCTTTCCTTCCACCGTTCAAGAACAAACCGTAGGACAGAATCATGAAAAAGCTCCTGATCGCAGTGGTCGCATGCATCGGCATTTTCCAACTGGCTGGCTGCAACACGGTGGCTGGCTTCGGCAAGGACACGCAGGCCGCCGGCCACGCGCTCGAACGCGCGGCCAACAAGTAACGAGGCACTTGGCATCATGGACAAATTCACCGTACACAGCGGGCTCGTGGCGCCGCTGGACCGCGAGAACGTCGATACCGACGCGATCATCCCCAAGCAGTTTCTCAAGTCGATCAAGCGCACCGGCTTTGGCCCGAACCTGTTCGACGAATGGCGCTACCTCGACGTGGGCCAGCCCGGCCAGGACAACAGCCGCCGCCCGCTGAACCCGGACTTCGTGCTCAACCAGCCGCGCTACCAGGGCGCGTCGATCCTGCTCGCGCGCGACAACTTCGGCTGCGGCAGCTCGCGCGAGCACGCGCCGTGGGCGCTCACGCAATATGGCTTCCGCGCCATCATCGCGCCGAGCTTTGCCGACATCTTCTTCAACAACTGCTACAAGAACGGGCTGCTGCCGGTGGCGCTGACCGCGCTGCAGGTCGATCACCTGTTCAACGAGACCAATGCCTTCAACGGCTACCAGCTGACCATCGATCTCGAGCGCCAGGTCGTGGTCACGCCGGGCGGCGACAGCTATGCGTTCGATATCACGCCGTTCCGCAAGTACTGCATGGTGAACGGTTTCGACGATATCGGCCTGACGCTGCGCCAGTCGGAAAAGATCAAGGCCTACGAGGCCGAGCGCATGGTCAAGATGCCGTGGCTCGGCAATCGCCTGGTCGGCTGAGCCCGGCCTTTTCACATTCGTACAGGAATACGCCAAGATGAAGATTGCAGTGCTGCCCGGTGACGGCATCGGCCCCGAGATCGTTGCGGAAGCCGTCAAGGTGCTCAACGCCCTCGACGAAACGTTCACGCTGGAAACCGCGCCGGTGGGCGGTGCCGGCTACGAGGCGGAAGGCCATCCGCTGCCCGAGAAGACGCTCAAGCTGGCCAGGGAAGCCGATGCCATCCTGTTTGGCGCGGTCGGCGACTGGAAGTACGACAGCCTGGAGCGTGCGCTGCGCCCCGAGCAGGCCATCCTCGGCCTGCGCAAGCACCTGCAGCTGTTCGCCAACTTCCGTCCCGCGATCTGCTATCCGGAACTGACCGGCGCGTCGAGCCTCAAGCCCGAACTGGTGGCCGGCCTCGATATCCTGATCGTGCGCGAGCTCAACGGCGACATCTACTTCGGCCAGCCGCGCGGTGTGCGCGAGGCGCCGGACGGTCTCTTCAAGGGCCAGCGTGAAGCGTTCGACACCATGCGCTACAGCGAGCCGGAGATCCGCCGCATCGCCCACGTGGCCTTCCAGGCGGCGGCCAAGCGCGGCAAGAAGCTGTGCAGCGTGGACAAGGCCAACGTGCTGGAGACCTTCCAGTTCTGGAAGGATGTGGTGATCGACGTCAGCAGGGAGTACCCGGACGTGGAGCTCTCGCACATGTACGTGGACAATGCGGCCATGCAGCTGGTCAAGGCACCCAAGAGCTTCGACGTGATCGTGACCGGCAACATGTTCGGCGACATCCTGTCGGACGAGGCGGCGATGCTGACCGGATCGATCGGCATGCTGCCGTCGGCGTCGCTGGATGCGAACAACAAGGGGCTGTACGAACCGTCGCACGGCTCGGCGCCGGACATCGCCGGCAAGGGCATCGCCAATCCGCTCGCGACCATCCTGTCGGCGGCAATGATGCTGCGCTATTCGCTGAACCGCGCCGAGCAGGCCGATCGTATCGAGAACGCGGTCAAGAAGGTGCTGTCGCAGGGTTACCGCACCGCGGACATCCTGACGCCGGGCTGCCGCCAGGTCGGCACGCGCGAGATGGGCGAGGCCGTGCTGGCCGCGCTGTAAGCGGTTGTCATGGCAAGGGCAGGACGCAGGTCCTGCCCTTTGTCTTTTATCTTTCGGCTTCTGTCTTTTGTCGTTTTGGTGGTATGGCTGCGGCACCGCCGCAAAATCGTGTAGACTCCCCCGCATGGCCCGAATCGACCAGTCCATCCCGACTGCTTCCCTCGCTACCATTACCGTTACCAGCGGCATGGTCGGCGCGGATTCGCATGGCCCGGCGGTTACCGCAACGACGATTAAAACCATTACCAAGAAAGCGATCGCCTAGATCGTTCGTCGTGCCTGCCCGTCTTCCCCGCGCAGCCACGCCGGGCGAGGAAAATGGCGGGGAAGTTCACATCACATCCGAGGTTAGTCATGATTGTAGGTCTCGTCGGTTGGCGAGGAATGGTTGGCAGCGTCCTGATGCAACGCATGCAGGAAGAGCGCGATTTCGACCATATCGAGCCCATTTTCTTCAGCACGTCCAACGCTGGCGGCAAGGCGCCGGCCATGGCGAAGAATGAAACCACGCTGAAGGACGCGAACGATATCGACGCACTGAAGCAGTGCGACGTGGTGCTCACCGCCCAGGGCGGCGACTACACGAACGATGTGTTCCCGCGCCTGCGCGCGGCGGGCTGGAAGGGCTACTGGATCGACGCGGCTTCGTCGCTGCGCATGAAGGACGATGCGATCATCGTGCTCGATCCGGTCAACCTCGGCGTGATCAAGGACGCGCTCGCCAAGGGCGTGAAGAATTTTATCGGCGGCAACTGCACGGTGAGCTGCATGCTGATGGGCCTGGGTGGCCTGTTCCAGCATGATCTCGTCGAGTGGATGACCTCGATGACGTACCAGGCCGCCTCGGGTGGCGGGGCCCAGCATATGCGCGAGCTGCTGACGCAGTTCGGCACCCTGAATGCTTCGGTCAGGGCGCTGCTCGACGATCCGGCGTCGGCCATCCTCGAGATCGACCGCCAGATCCTCGCCACCCAGCACGGCCTGTCGGCGGACGAGACGAAGCAGTTCGGCGTGCCGCTGGCCGGCAACCTGATCCCCTGGATCGACAAGGACCTCGGCAACGGTGTGTCGCGCGAGGAGTGGAAGGGCGGCGCCGAGACCAACAAGATTCTCGGCCGCGGCGAAGGCTTCCTCGGCGCGACCGGCGCCACCGCGATTCCGGTGGACGGTCTGTGCGTGCGCATCGGTGCCATGCGCTGCCATTCGCAGGCGCTCACGATCAAGCTGCGCAAGGATGTGCCGCTCGACGAGATCGAGGGCATGCTCGCCGCCAATAACCAGTGGGCCAAGGTCGTGCCGAACACGCGTGAGGCCAGCATGACCGACCTGACCCCAGCCGCGGTGACCGGCACGCTAACCATTCCGGTCGGCCGCCTGCGCAAGATGCAGATGGGCGGAGAGTACCTCTCGGCCTTCACGGTGGGCGACCAGTTGCTGTGGGGCGCCGCCGAACCGCTGCGCCGCATGCTGCGCATTCTGATCGAAGCCTGACTGTTCTGACACGCCTTCCGCTTCCGTTGCGGGCAGGCAACAGAAATGGTCACTTTCCGTGCAACGCCGCGCCCACGCGCGGCGTTGTTACGTTCCGGCGCCACTTTTTCCCCGGGCTTGCGTCACAATACAGCCGGCATACGCTTGGCTGGGGGGTCATAGCCGCGTCACAGCGGCAGTCTGGGCGAAGTCCGGGCGGACTTATAAACTGCATGAGTCCGCTCCGCGCTATCGTTTGCCACGCCAGGCGCATTGGGTCGGGTTTTTTTCTGTTTACTAGAAAACAAAATGGAGCACGAGGTGAGTGTGAGCCTACATCGCCGGAAAGATGCGCCTACTGTCCGTCAGCGCTGGTCAACGCTGGCCGTGACGGCTCTCGGTCTGCTGCTTGCGCAGCCGGCCGCGTATGCCGCGGGGTTTGGACAACTACGGGTTCAGTCGAGCCTGGGGCAACCGCTTCAGGCTGAAATCGATATCAGCGGCGTCACGCCGGAAGAAGCCGACGGCCTGACCGTGAAGCTGGCCGCGCCGAACGCGTATGCGCGTGCCGGCCTGACCTATCTGCCCGCGGTCGGCACCGTGCGGGTCAATGTCGAGCGCCGTCCGAACGGCAGCTACGTGGCATATGTCCGCTCGGCTCAGCCCATCAGCGAGCCCTTCGTGGATATCCTCGTCGACATGACGTGGTCCAGCGGCAAGGTCACGCGCGCCTATACGTTCCTGCTCGACCCGGCCGGCAGCAAGCCCGCGCCGCAGTCCTTCGCACCCAGCACGGTGGTCCAGGCGGCAACGCCGGACGCTTCGCCGGCAGCCCCCGCGGAGAATTTGCCGGCCGCGCCGGCACCCGCCGCGGCACCGGTGCTCAGTGCACCCGCCACCGGCGGTGACGCCACGCCGCGCCAGCGCACCCCGCGCCGCGCCGCGCAGGCGGCACCCGCCCCGGCTCCGGCCGCCGCCGACGGTGGCGCCGCGCCGAGCGGCAGCTACACCGTGCAGCGTGGCGACACGCTCTATTCGATTGCCGGCGACGCGTCGCAGGGCGTGGAAGCGGTTTCGCTCGAGCAGATGCTGCTTGCGCTCTATCGCAACAACCCCAACGCGTTTATCGGCGGCAATATCAATCGCATCAAGTCCGGCGTCGTGCTCAAGGTGCCGTCGGCCCAGCAGGCCCAGACCGTGAGCCCGCGCGAGGCGCGCCGCGAGGTGGTGGCCCGCACCCAGGGGTTCGACAGCTATCGCAGCCGCCTGGCCGCGGCCGCGGCGGCCAGGTCGGTGGAGGCGGGCACCGGCCGCGAGCAGGCCGGCGCCGTCACCGCACGCGTGCAGGAACAGGCGGCCCCGGCCACCGGACCGCGCGACGAACTCAAGCTCAGCAAGGCCGAGCGGGGCGCGCAGGCCAAGGCCGCGGCCCAGGCCGAGGCCAACGTCGCGAACGAGCGCAAGCTCAAGGAAGCCGAGTCGAAGCTGGCCCAGCTGGAGAAGAATGTCTCCGACATGCAGCGCCTGATGGAGCTGAAGAACGCGGAGATCGCCAAGCTGAACCAGGCCAACAACGCGGCCCGCACCAGCCCGTCCGCCGCGACCGGCGCCAACGCTGCCACCAGCGCCACCAGCGCCACCAGCGCAGCGGCACCGGCACCGACCGTGGTGCCGGCCGAGCCGGCCAAGGCCGACGTCGCGACCAACGCGCCGCCGCCCGCTGCACCGGCCACTCCCCAGGCTGCTACGCCAGCCACTGCGGCGGCATCGGCTTCGCCGCCGACGACAGCGCAGGGGGCTTCGGCACCGCAAGCGCAGGCCGCCGCACCGGTCGCCGCTTCGGCACCCGTGGCCGCGGCGCCGGTCAAGCCGGTCGCGCGTCCGCAGCCGCAACCGCTGCCGCCCGAGAAGTCGTTCCTCGACGATCTGCTCGACAACCCGATGCTGCTGCCGGGCGCCGGCCTGCTGATCGCGCTGCTGGGCGGCTATGCGATCTATCGCCGCCGCCAGAAGCAGAAGGCGAGCGAGAGCACGGGCTTTGGCGACAGCATCCTGTCGCAGGAGAGCACGGTGATGGCGGGTGGCCACTCGCTGTTCGGCGCCGCCGGCGGCCAGAGCGTGGATACGTCGCAGCACAGCGTGTTCGGCGCCGACTTCCGCATCGGCAGCAACTCGCCGGAAGCGACCGAGGTCGATCCGATCGCCGAGGCGGAGGTTTATATCGCCTACGGGCGCGACGTGCAGGCGGAGGAAATCCTGCGCGAAGCGCTCCAGCAGAATCCTGAGCGCCAGGCGATTCGCCTCAAGCTCATGGAGATTTACAGCACTCGTCAGGATGTGGAAGGTTTCCGGGTGATCGCAGAAGAAATGTTTGCCCAGACGGGCGGACAAGGTGCGGACTGGCAGCAGGCGGTAGAGATGGGGCGCAAGCTCGACCCCGCCAACGCGCTGTACCTGTCCGTGGCGGCCGAGCAGGCCGCGGAACAGGAGGATACGCGGACCCCGGTCGCCGACCAGTGGCGCACCGAAGACCCCGCGCGCAACCCGCAGCAGCCGCCGAAGGAGCCCGCGCTGGGCGATCTGGCACTGCCGCTGGACGCCTTCCCGGCGCCTGCGCCGGGGGAGCCCATCGTGGCGCCGCAGTCGGCCTCGCTCGTGTTCGGCTCTGAGTCGACCGAAGCGATACCGGCGGCACGTGGGGTGGATGTTCTTGACGAAAGCCTCGACGCCGGCCTCGACATGCCGGGGCAAGAGGCTGGCCGGCACCTGGCCGAGGTGCCGAGCTTCGAGGTTCCCGCGCTGGATACCCCGACCCGTGCCCGTCCGCTCGAATTCGACATGTCGGGCATTTCGCTCGACCTGAATGCGGACAAGGGTGACACGGATCATGACAGGCACGACGTGCTGGCCGAGCCGGCGCCGGCCTTCCACACGCCGCGCCTCGATGAAGCCACGGTGCCGCTGCCGGCTCCGACCATGCTTCAGGACGGCAAGCTCGTGGAGCCGATCGATCTGTCGCGCGTGACTTCCGAGCACCGCAGCGAGCATACCAACGGCGTGGCACCGAGCACGCTGTCCGCGACCGGCATCGACGGTGGCCGCGACATGCAGATCAAGCTCGACCTTGCGCGTGCGTATATCGAGATCGGCGACAGGGAAGGGGCCCGCGAATTGCTGCAGGAAGTGGTGGACCAGTCGCAGGACCCGCTGCAGGCCGAAGCCCGCACGCTGTTGCGCGAGGTGGCCTGAGCGGTCGAGCGAGCGCACTGGGTTATCATTGCGCCTCCGGGCGCGCGCATGCGAACCTCGCGCCGCGTCCCGAAGCGATGCGCCGGAAGCGTCCCTTCCGGCGCATTTGTTTTTGGGGCCGTGCCCCCATGACCGAATCCCATGAACCGCATCGCCCTCGGCCTCCAATACGACGGTGCCGCCTTTTCCGGGTGGCAGTCGCAGCCGCACCGCAATACCGTGCAGGACCACCTCGAGGACGCCATCGAACGCTTTGCCGGCGTGCGCCTCCTGACCACGGTGGCGGGGCGGACCGACGCCGGCGTGCACGCGCTCGGGCAGGTGGTCCACCTCGACACCGGACTGTCGCGCGATCCGTTCTCGTGGGTGCGCGGCGTCAACGCGTTTCTGCCGCCATCGATCGCGCTGCAATGGGCCATGCCTGTCGACGACGGCTTTCATGCGCGCTTTCTGGCGTATGAGCGCATGTACTACTACGCGCTCTATACCGGCCCGCACCGCGTGCCGATGATCCATGGCCGGGCCGGCTACCTGATGTTGCCGCCGGGCCAGCGGCTCGATGTCGACGCCATGCGCGCGGCGGCCGCCTGCCTGCTGGGCGAGCACGATTTCTCGGCGTTTCGCGCCGCCGAATGCCAGGCCAGGTCCCCGGTCAAGACCATGTACGACGTGACCGTGCGGGCCGATGGCAACTGGGTATTCTTGCGCTTTCGCGCGAGTGCGTTTCTGCATCACATGGTGCGCAACCTGATGGGATGCCTGGTGGCGGTCGGACGCGGACGATATCGGGCAGAATGGCTGGCCGAGGTGCTGGCCTCGCGCGACCGGCGCCAGGCTGCTCCGACCTTCATGCCGGACGGGCTCTACCTGGTCGGCGTAAAGTATCCTGAACCGTACGATTTGCCCGCCACGGACCCGTCGGCGAGCGTGTTTCACGGAGTGTTTTCCGATGATGGCGCCTGATCCGGCCAACGAGCCCATGCCGCACCGCACACGCATCAAGATCTGCGGACTGACCCGCGAGGACGATGTCCGCGCGGCGGTGGACGCGGGCGCCGATGCCATCGGCCTGGTGTTCTATCCCGGCAGCCCCCGCTGCGTGGAGGTGGCGCGCGCCGCCGCGCTGGCCGAGCGCGTGCCGCCGTTCGTCTCCGTGGTCGGCCTGTTCGTCAATGCCGATGCCGAGGAAGTGGCCCACGTGGCCGAGCGTGTGCCGCTCACGCTACTGCAGTTCCATGGCGACGAGTCGCCGCAGCAGTGCACCGAGATTGCCCGCCGTTGCCGGCTACCGTTCATGCGTGCGGCCCGTGTGCGGCAGGGTCTCGATTTGGTAGAATTCGCCAATCTGTATCGTGACGCCGCCGGTTTGCTGCTCGATGCCTTCGTCGAAGGCTATGGCGGTGGCGGCCACGTCTTCGACTGGACCCTGATTCCTGCCCCATGGCTTCCGTCCAACCCTCCGGAGCGCGCCGCGCCGCCGGACCCGCAACTGGACAACCCCTCCGCAAGCGACGCTCCTCGCATCGTTTTGAGTGGTGGGTTGAACGCGCAAAACGTCACTGAGGCGGTGGCACGCGTGCGCCCCTACGCCGTCGATGTCAGCAGCGGCGTGGAGGCGGCCAAGGGCGTGAAGGATGCCGCCCGCATTGCCGCGTTCGTGCGCGCGGTTCGCGCTGCCGACGCCACCGGCCTTCGTTGAGCCGGCCCGCCGGCCTCGCTTGCCACTGCGCCACCCCCTCGTCATTCGTCCCCGCCCAGCGCGCGGGACTCTCTTGGAAGAGCCTGGACATGTACGACTTGCCCGATTCCCGTGGCCACTTCGGCCCCTATGGCGGAGTTTTCGTTTCCGAAACCCTGATGCACGCGCTTGCCGAGCTGCGTGAAGCCTACGCCCATTGCCAGCAGGATCCGGCGTTCGATGCCGAATTCCGGCGCGAGCTCAAGCACTTCGTCGGCCGCCCGTCGCCGATCTATCACGCGCAGCGCTGGAGCGAGATGCTCGGCGGCGCGCAGATCTACCTCAAGCGCGAGGACCTCAACCACACCGGCGCGCACAAGATCAACAACGTGATCGGCCAGGCGCTGATGGCCCGCCGCATGGGCAAGCGCCGTGTGATCGCCGAGACCGGCGCCGGCCAGCATGGCGTGGCCACGGCCACCATCGCGGCGCGCTTCGGCATGGAGTGCGTGGTGTACATGGGCTCGGAGGACGTCAAGCGCCAGGCCGCCAACGTGTACCGCATGAAGCTGCTCGGCGCGACCGTGGTGCCGGTGGAAAGCGGCTCGCGCACGCTCAAGGATGCGCTCAACGAAGCCATGCGCGACTGGGTGACCAACGTCGAGACCACCTTCTACATCATCGGTACCGTGGCGGGCCCGCACCCGTACCCGATGCTCGTGCGCGACTTCCAGTGCGTGATCGGCGAGGAAGCCAAGGTGCAGATGCCCGAGCTGACCGGGCGCCAGCCCGACAGCGTGATCGCCTGCATCGGCGGCGGCTCCAATGCGATGGGTATCTTCTATCCGTATATCGAGCACAAGGACGTCCAGCTGATCGGCGTGGAAGCCGCCGGCGACGGCCTCGACACCGGCCGGCACGCGGCGTCGCTGACGGCCGGCACGCCCGGCGTGCTGCACGGCAACCGTACCTACCTGCTGCAGGACGACAACGGCCAGATCATCGAGACGCATTCGGTCTCTGCCGGTCTCGACTATCCCGGCGTCGGCCCCGAGCATGCATGGCTCAAGGACAGCGGCCGCGCCCAGTACGTGAGCATCACCGACGACGAAGCGCTGCAGGCGTTCCACGACTGCTGCCGTATCGAGGGCATCATCCCGGCGCTGGAGTCGAGCCATGCCATCGCCTACGCGTGCAAGCTCGCGCCGACGCTGCCCAGGGACAAGCTGCTGCTGGTGAACCTGTCCGGCCGTGGCGACAAGGACATGCACACCGTGGCGGATCGCGCGGGGATCCGTCTCTGATGCGCGCGCCGGATTCGACGCTCGACGTGCTCGACACGGCGGACCTGCGCCTGCACCAGGAGGACATGCTGGAGGGGCTGGCGCGCATCCCCGACGGCTCGATCGATCTGGTGGTGGCCGATCCGCCGTATGGGCTCGGCAAGGACTACGGCAACGACTCGGACCGTCTCTCGGGACAGGCCTACCTCGACTGGTCGGTGCGCTGGATGGATGCCGTGGTGCCGAAGATCGCGCCGCGCGGCTCGCTGTACCTGTTCTGCACGTGGCAATACTCGCCCGAGCTGTTTGTCATGCTCAAGCAGCGCATGACGATGATCAACGAGATCATCTGGGACCGCCGCGTGCCGAGCATGGGCGGCACCACGCGCAAGTTCTCGTCGGTGCACGACAACATCGGCTTCTTTGCCCGCCAGCGCGACTACTACTTCGATCTCGATCCGGTGCGCATTCCGTACGACGCCGAGACCAAGAAGGCGCGCAGCCGCCCGCGTTTCGAGGGCAAGAAGTGGCTCGAGGTCGGTTACAACCCCAAGGACCTGTGGAGCGTGCCGCGCATCCACCGCCAGGATCCGGAGCGTGCCGATCATCCGACGCAGAAGCCGCTCGAGATCGTCGAGCGCATGGTGTTGTCGAGCTGCCCGCCGGGCGGTCTGGTGCTCGATCCGTTCGCGGGCAGCGGCACCACGGCGGTGGCCTGCCTGCGGCACGGCCGCCGCTTTGTCGGCTTCGAGATCAATCCGACCTATATCGAGGTCGCCCGCCAGCGCGTGGGCGCGACCCAGCCCGCGCTGGCGGCGCCCGCCGCACCGGCCGGGATGGCGACCACCAACGACATTCCCGCGGCCAACGACGAGCTGGGCGATGCGTCCGGCGACGACCGTTCGTCGGCCAGCGGTACCCTTATCTGAGTGCAGACATGTCCCGTATCCAGAAGACACTCGCGGCACTGGCCGCGCAGAACAAGAAGGGCCTGATTCCGTTCATCACCGCCGGCGATCCCGCCCCGGACCTGACGGTGGCGCTCATGCATGCGCTCGTCGCGGGAGGTGCCGACGTGATCGAGCTCGGTGTGCCGTTCTCCGACCCGATGGCCGATGGCCCGGTCATCCAGCGCGCCTCCGAACGCGCGCTTGCGCAGGGCGTGTCGCTGAGGCAGGTGCTGGCGTGGGTGGTGGAATTCCGCCAGACCGACGACACCACGCCGGTGGTGCTGATGGGCTATGCCAATCCGGTCGAGCGCATGGGTTATGACGCGTTTGCCAAGGCGGCCAAGGCGGCCGGCGTCGACGGCGTGCTGATCGTCGACTACCCGCCCGAGGAATGCGAGACCTTTGCCGCGCTGATGCGCGCCAATGGCATGGATCCGATCTTCCTGCTGGCGCCGACCAGCACCGACGAGCGGATCGAGGCGGTGGCGCGCGTGGCCAGCGGCTACCTGTACTACGTGTCACTGCGCGGCGTGACCGGTTCCAGCGCGCTCGACCTCGACAGTGTGGCGGCACGCATTCCGCTGATCAAGCGCCATGCCAACCTGCCGGTGGGCGTGGGCTTCGGCATCCGCGACGCCCAGAGCGCGCGCGCCATTGCCGAGGTGTCGGACGCCGTGGTGATCGGTAGCCGCATCGTCCAGCTTCTGGAGGATGCGCCGCGCGAGCAGGCCGTCGAGTCGTTGCGCGCCTTTATCGCCGATATCCGCGCCGCGCTCGACCGCTGATGGCGTTCGGGCCGTCAGTCGAACCATAACGCGCCGATACACCGCGCCCCGCAAGTGCCGCGCACGCGACAAACCGGCGACGGCATGGCTGGAGTACTGTGACGAAAACGGCGCAAACGCGTGAATTGCTGCGGCCGGATTGCCCCGGCCGTGGTAAATTCGCGGCCTGAATTCCGTAAGGAGCTGTCATGAGCTGGTTGGATAAACTCCTGCCTCCCAAGATTCAACAGACCGACCCCTCCACCCGCAAGGGCATTCCGGAAGGGCTGTGGGTCAAGTGCCCGGCGTGCGAATCGGTCCTGTACCGGACCGACGTCGAGGCCAATCTCCATGTGTGCCCCAAGTGCGACCATCACATGCGTATCCGCGCCCGCGAGCGCCTGGACGCGCTGCTCGACGCCGAGGGCCGCTACGAGATCGGCCAGGAAATCGTGCCGGTCGACGCCCTGAAGTTCAAGGACACCAAGAAGTACCCGGACCGCATCAAGGCCGCCATGGACGACACCGGCGAGACCGATGCGATGGTAGTCATGGGCGGCGCGATCCACACCATTCCGGTCGTGGTGTCGTGCTTCGAGTTCGAATTCATGGGCGGCTCGATGGGCTCCGTGGTGGGCGAGCGCTTTGCCCGTGGCGCGCAGGCCGCGCTGGAGCAGAAGGTGCCGTTCATCTGCATTACCGCCACCGGCGGTGCGCGCATGCAGGAAAGCCTGCTGTCGCTGATGCAGATGGCCAAGACCACCGCCATGCTGAACCAGCTGTCCAATGCCAGGCTGCCGTTCATCAGCGTGCTGACCGACCCCACCATGGGCGGCGTGTCGGCCAGCTTTGCGTTCCTGGGCGACGTGGTGATTGCCGAGCCGCGTGCGCTGATCGGTTTTGCCGGCCCGCGCGTGATCGAGCAGACTGTGCGCGAAAAGCTGCCGGAAGGCTTCCAGCGCGCCGAATTCCTGCTGCAGAAGGGCGCCATCGACATGATCGTGGACCGCCGCAAGCTGCGCGCGGAGCTCGCGCAGTTGCTCGCGCTGCTGCAAAAGCAGCCGGCCGACGCGGTGGCCTGACGCCAACGCGGGATTTGCAGGACAATGGCGCGGGTGCCAACCCGCGCCATTTTGTTTTTGTCGTGTCGTCAATCAGCATGCCCATCTTCCACAATCTCCCCGACTGGCTCCAGCATCTGGAAACCGCCCATCCCGTGGGCATCGACATGGGCCTGACGCGCATTACGCGCGTCAAGGAAGCACTGGGCCTGCGCATCGACGCCGTGGTGTTCACGGTGGGCGGCACCAACGGCAAGGGTTCCACCTGCGCGATGCTCGAACGCATCCTGCTCGAGGCCGGCTACAAGGTGGGCTGCCATACCTCGCCGCACCTGATCTCGTTCAACGAGCGCGCGCGCCTCAACGGCGAGATCGCCACCGACGCCCAGCTATTGCCGCACTTCGAGGCGGTCGAGCGCGCCCGTACCAGTTTTGCCGATCCGGTCAGCCTGACGTACTTCGAATTCACCACGCTCGCGATCATCCACATGTTTGCGCACGCGGGGCTCGACGCCATGGTGCTCGAAGTGGGTCTCGGCGGCCGCCTCGATGCGGTCAATGTGATCGATACGGATTGCGCGGTGATCACCAGCGTGGATATCGACCACACCGAGTACCTTGGCGATACGCGCGAGAAGATCGGCTTCGAGAAGGCCGGGATCTTCCGCCCGCACGTGCCGGCCATCTGCGGCGACCCGATGCCGCCGCAGTCGCTGATCGACCATGCGCGGGAGATCGGCGCGGACCTGTGGCTGGTCGGTCGCGATTTCCAGCACCAGGCGGCCAAGGGGCAGGAGCGCCAGCAATGGGACTGGAGCGGGCGCGAGCGCAAGCTCAATGGCCTTGGCTATCCGGCCCTGCGCGGCGCCAACCAGTTGCTCAACGCCTCCGCCGCGCTGGCGGCGCTGCAGGCGCTGCGGCCGCGGCTGCCGGTCAGCGCCCAGGATGTGCGCAACGGGCTGGCGTTCGTGGAATTGCCGGGCCGCTTCCAGGTACTGCCGGGCCGGCCCGCGGTCATCCTCGATGTCGCGCACAACCCGCATGCGGCCGCCACGCTGGGGCAGAACCTCGAGAACATGGGTTTTTTCCGCTACACGTACGCGGTATTCGGCGCCATGCACGACAAGGACATCGCCGGGGTGCTGCAGCACGTGGGCGACAAGATCGATCACTGGTGCCTGTGTGACCTGCCCACCGGGCGCGCGGCGACGGCGGCCGACCTGCTGCAAAAGGTGGAGGCCGCGGGCTTCCGCCCGGGCCCGGACAATTCGGCCAATTGCTTTGCGAGTCCCGAACTTGCTTATCGCGACGCCATCGGCAGGGCAGGCGAGAATGATAGAATCCTGGTCTTCGGATCGTTCTACACCGTCGCCGGCGTGCTTGCGTATCGCGCCACGCAGGCGAACTGATTCCGCGATTCCAGACTGGCCCCGGGCTTGTCGCCGGGGCTGTCCCGGGAATCGAGTCGTAGTGTTGTAGTGCGATCGAACCAACTCTTTGGGCATCCATGGGCCTGCTTTCGATGTTCTCGTCCCGCAAGACGCGCAATGATCCGGCACCCGAGCGGGGACGCCGCTCACGCACGGACACCGGCACGTCCGCTGCGCGGCGGCTGGCGGAAGACTACGCCGACGACACGCTCGATCCCGATTTCCCCCAGAAGCAGCGCGCACGCCGCCGCCTGATTGGCGCGGTGGTGCTGCTGGCCGTGGCGATCATCGTCCTGCCCATCATCTTCGAACACAAGCCGCGCCCGGTCTCCGAGGACGTCGCCGTCAAGGTCGCCAACGGCCAGGGTCAGAACCAGAAGCCCAAGGTCGAGGCGCGCAAGGCCGATCCGCTGCCGCCGGCACCGGCGGCGCGCAACGACGCCGCGCTCGATGCGGGCGAGGAGATCGTCAGTACGCCATCCAATGGCAGTGCCGGCGCTGGTGCCGACAAGCCCAGGGCCGATGACGCCAAACCGGAGACGCGAGTGGCCGAAGCCAAGCCCGCCGCCAAGGTCGACAAGCCGGCCGAGAAGGCCACCGGCGGCAAGTACCTGATCCTGATCGGCGCGTTCGCTTCCGAAGAACGCGCGAAGAACTGGCTGGTCAAGCTCAAGGAGAGCAAGGTGCCGGCTTATGTGGAAAAGAAAATGGTCGCCGATGGCGAGCGCAACCTGCTGCGCGCGGGTCCGTTCAGCGATCGGGAGTCCGCGGAAGCCGCGGAGAAGCGTGTGCGGGCCATTGGCCTGACCTCGAAGCTTGTGGAGCAATAGGCGGTTGCACCCCGCCATGCCGTCCCCATCTTGGATTGTGCCAGGCCGATGCCGGGTACCTGAGCCGCACGCATGACTTTTACGTTTTTTGACTACGCCGTGGCGTTCATCCTGGTGGCGTCGGCGCTGATCGGTGTGATGCGCGGCCTGGTGCGCGAGTTGCTGGCCCTGGTGGGCTGGGTGGCGGCCCTGGTGGTGGCATACCACTTTGGCGCGACTGCCGCGGGCTGGATGCCGGCCTCGCTCCCCGGTGGCGAACTGACGCGCATGGCGCTCGGCTACGTGGCCGTGTTCCTGGCGGTGTGGATTGGCGCGGCACTGGCCGGCGCGGTGCTGGGCCAGTTGCTGGAGAGTACCGGGTTGAAGCCCGCCGACCGAGGCCTGGGCCTGGTGTTCGGGCTGGCACGCGGTGCGCTGCTGATCATGGTGATCGTCGTGGTCGCGAGCCTGACGAAGTTGCCCGAGGAACCGTTCTGGCGTGACGCGGTGTCCCGGCCCTATGTGATGCAGGCCATGGAGGCCGCGCGGCAATGGCTGCCGCCGGACCTGGCCAGATACGTCAAGACTTGAAGATGCCGGGCCTCAGGCCCGGGGTCGAGCGCGGTACGCCGGCGGCGTGCCGCGTCATACGCGGGCCCGTCTTCCCCCTGGCGGGCCGCGCCCCTGAATCCTTTGCCTTTCCTGGGAGCTTGGCATGTGCGGTATCGTCGGCGTGGTTTCCACCTCGCCTGTCAACCAACTGATTTATGACAGCCTGCTGCTGTTGCAACATCGCGGGCAGGATGCGGCCGGCATCGCTACCGCCAACGGCAGCACTTTCCACATGCACAAGGCCAACGGCCTCGTGCGCGACGTGTTCCGCACGCGCAATATGCGTGGCCTGCCCGGCAGCGCCGGCATCGGCCAGGTGCGCTACCCGACGGCGGGTTCGGCCTCCAGCGAGGAAGAGGCACAGCCGTTCTACGTCAACGCGCCGTACGGCATCATCCTGGCGCACAACGGCAACCTGACCAACTGGCAACAGCTGCGCGAGGAGATGTTCCGGCGCGACCGCCGCCACATCAACACGCACTCCGACTCCGAAGTGCTGCTCAACGTGCTGGCCGACGAGCTGCAGCGCGCCAGCAACGGCAACGGGCTCGATCCCGAGACCATCTTCCGCGCCGTGGCCGGCATGCATCGCCGCGTCAAGGGCGCCTATGCCATCACCGCGCAGATCGCCGGCTACGGCATGCTGGCGGTGCGCGATCCGTTCGGCATCCGCCCGCTCTGCCTCGGCAGCATCGACACGCCGACCGGCAAGGAATTCATGGTCGCATCGGAGTCGGTGGCGCTCGAAGGCATGGGCTACACCATGGAGCGCGATGTGGCGCCGGGCGAGGCGATCTTCCTCGACCTCGACGGCAAGCTCTACAACAAGCAGTGCGCCGACAACCCGGTGCTCACGCCGTGCATCTTCGAGTACGTGTATCTGGCGCGCCCGGATTCCTGCCTCGACGGGGTGCCGGTCTACGATGCGCGCCTGCGCATGGGCGACTACCTCGCGCAGAAGATCCGCAACGAGATCTCGACCGGCGATATCGACGTGGTGATGCCGATTCCCGATTCGAGCCGTCCCGCGGCCATGCAGGTGGCCAATAACCTCGGCGTCGACTACCGCGAAGGGTTCTTCAAGAACCGCTACGTGGGCCGCACCTTCATCATGCCGGGCCAGGCCGTACGCAAGAAGTCGGTGCGCCAGAAGCTCAACGCGATGGGCGTCGAGTTCAAGGGCAAGAACGTGCTGATCGTCGACGACTCGATCGTGCGTGGCACCACCTCGTTCGAGATCGTGCAGATGGCGCGCGACGCCGGCGCCAACAAGGTGATCTTTGCCTCGGCCGCGCCGCCGGTGAAGTTCCCCAACGTGTACGGCATCGACATGCCGACGCGTAGCGAACTGGTGGCCCATGGCCGCTCCGACGAGGAAGTGGCGCGCATGATCGGCGCCGACAAGCTCGTGTACCAGGACGTGGAAGCGATGAAGCAGGCGGTGCGCGACATCAACCCGGCGCTGGGCGACTTCGATGCCTCGTGCTTCGATGGCCGCTACATCACCGGCGATATCGACGAGGCCTACCTGGAGCGCCTGGAAACGGCACGCAGCCAGGCTGACCGCGACGGTACCAATGCGGACACCGAGCGTTCCCAGCTGCACCTGCAGCGTTCGGGCGGCAACGAGTAAACACACCGACACGATGAGCGAACCGTTCGACCCCGCCTCCCTTGGCATCGATACCCTCGGCGTGCGCGCCGGCACGCTGCGCAGCGAGTTCATGGAGCACTCCGAGGCGATCTACCTGACCTCTAGCTTCTGCTTCGCCAACGCCGCCGAAGCCGCCGAGCGCTTTGCCAACTCGGAAGAGGCCTACACCTACTCGCGCTTTACCAATCCGACGGTCTCGATGTTCCAGGCGCGGCTGGCCGCGCTGGAGGGCGGGGAAGCCTGCCAGGCGACGGCGTCTGGCATGAGCGCGATCCTTTCGATCGCGCTGGCCACGCTGCAGTCCGGCGACCATATCGTCAGCTCGCGCTCGATCTTCGGTTCCACGATGACGCTGTTCAACGCCGTGCTGGGCAAGTTCGGCGTGGAGACCACCTATGTCGACGGTCACGACCTGTCGGCGTGGCGCGCGGCGGTGCGGCCGAACACGAAGCTGTTCTTCCTGGAGACGCCGTCCAACCCGCTCACCGAGGTGGCCGACATTGCCGCGGTGGCCGATATTGCGCATAACGCGGGCGCGCTGTTCGTGGTCGACAACTGCTTCTGCTCGCCAGCGCTGCAGCAGCCGCTGAAGTTCGGCGCGGACGTGGTGGTGCATTCGGCCACCAAGCATATCGACGGCCAGGGCCGCGTGCTCGGCGGCGCCATCGTCGGCAAGCGCGACTTCATCATGGGCAAGGTGTTTCCGTTCGTGCGGACCGCGGGCCCGACGCTGTCGGCGTTCAATGCCTGGGTGATGCTCAAGGGCATGGAGACGCTGGCCATTCGCATGGAGCGTCATTCGTCGAATGCGCTCGCCATCGCCGAGTTCCTGGAGTCGCATCCGGCGGTGTCGCGCGTGTTCCACCCGGCGCTGAAGTCGCATCCGCAATACGACGTGGCCATGCGCCAGCAGAGCGGCGGCGGTGCGATCGTCTCGTTCGAAGTCAAGGGCGACACGCCCGAGCAGCAGCGCGCCAATGCCTGGCGCGTGATCGACAGCACGAAGTTGTGCTCGATCACGGGCAACCTGGGCGATACGCGTACCACCATCACGCACCCGTACACCACCACGCACCTGCGCGTGGCGCCCGAGGCCAAGGCCGCGGCCGGTATCAGCGAAGGGCTGATCCGCCTGTCGGTGGGTCTGGAATCGGTGGCGGACCTGAAGGCCGATCTGCTGCGCGGCCTCGGCGAATAAGCGCGTCAAGCCGATCCCCTGCGGTCGGCAGCGAGCCGCAACCGAGCCGCAACCGAGCCGCTGACGGGAGCGCGCATGCCTGACCGGTACGCGCGCTCCCGGCTCACCCCTCAGCGCAGCATGCGCCTGCGCAACAACACCAGTGCCACCATCAGCGCGACCACGGCGTAGGCGATCAGCACGCCGAGGTGCAGCGCCACATTGTCCACCGGTGTCCCCAGCATCAATGGCCGGATCAGCGCTACCGCGTGCGCGAGCGGTAGCGCGTACGTTGCGGCGCGCGCGGCGTCGGGCAGCTGGTCGAGCGGAAAGAACACGCCGGACAGCAGCAGCATCGGCGTCATCACCAGCGTCTGGTAGAACATGAAGAAGTCGTAGCTCGGCGCCAGCGAGGTCACGATCATGGCCAGGCTCGCAAAGGCAATGCCGGCCAGCACGATCACCGGCAACGCCGCCAGCGCGCCCGGAAAGCGCGCGTAGCCGAGCGCGCTCGCCACGATCATGATCGCCACGCCCGACAGCACGGCCTTGCTGGCGGCCCAGGCGATCTCGCCCAGCACCACGTCGCCGAGCGTGAGCGGCGCGTGCATGATCGCTTCCCACGTGCGTTGCACATGCATGCGCGAGAACGCCGAATACATGGCCTCGAAGCTGGCCGACATCATCACGCTCGACGCCGTGGTGCCGGCCGCCAGAAACGCGATATACGAGACGCCATGCACCTGGCCCACCAGCAGCCCGAGCCCGAGGCCCAGGCCGAACAGGTAGATCATCGGGTCGGCCAGGTTGCCGATCATCGACGGAATGGCCAGCTTGCGCCACACCAGGAAGTTGCGGTACCAGACCATCATCCAGTTGCGCGCATTGCGTGGCAGCAGCGGTTGCGGATAGTGCTGGCGCGCCGGCGTGCCGGCCGCGGCCCCATGGCCCGCGGGATGCACGTTGCCGGCGGCGGGCGAGGTATTGACGGGATCGTGTTCGCTCATCTCAATCTCTCATGTCGCGGCCGGTCAGCTTGAGGAATACGTCCTCGAGATTGGCGGGCCGGTGCAGGTAGCGGATGCCGGGGCGGCCATGCAGCATGGCCAGCAGGGGCGCGGGCTCGCGTACGTAGCAGAACAGCGTCTCGCCGCGCATCTCGGCGCGTTCGGCCAGGTCCTTGACCTGTGCGTGCATCGGCTCCAGTTCGTCGCCGTAGATTTCCACCACGTCGCAGCCGATTTCCCGGTCGATCAGTTCATGGGGTTTGCCTTCGGCGATCTTGCGGCCCCCGTCGATCACGCACAGATGGTTGCAGAGGCGTTCCGCTTCCTCCATGAAATGCGTGGTCAGCAGAATCGTCTTGCCGGCGGCGATCAGCGATTTCAATCGTTCCCAGATCAGGTGGCGCGCCTGGGGGTCGAGGCCCGTGGTGGGCTCGTCCATGACCAGCAGGTCGGGATCGTTGATCAACGCGCGCGCCACCGTCAGGCGGCGGCGCATGCCGCCCGAGAGGTCGCGTACCTGTGCGCCGGCGCGGTTCTCGAGCCGCGCGAATTCCAGCAGCCCGGGCACGCGGCGCTCGATTTCGGCCGACGACAGGCCGAAATAGCGGCCGAAGATGCGCAGGTTCTCGATCACGGTGAAATCGGGATCGAGGTTGTCGAACTGCGGCACCACGCCGACGCGCATGCGCGCCTGTGGCGCCCGCTGGGGAATGGGCTCGCCGCATAGCATCAGCGTGCCCGAGGCGGGCGTGGTGAGGCCGAGCAGCATGCGCAGCGTGGTGGTCTTGCCGGCGCCGTTAGGGCCCAGCAGGCCAAAGCACTGGCCGCGCTGGACTTCGAGGTCGAGATCGTCGACCACGACCGTATTGCCGTACATCTTGCGCACCTTGCGCAGTTGAAGGATGGCAGTCAAGGCAGAACCCGGTAAAAGTACGATACCCGCCATTATGCCGACCGTGCGTTGGTGCAATGCAGCACCCCTGCGCGCCGGGCGGCCGGCAACGGGCCCCAACCGGCACCAACGGGGAAGGAGACAGATGGCGCGCTTTGCACTACGCTGTCACGATTCGCAAACATACATGACGGGAGGCGTCCATGAGTTTCGAGCACTGGCTTGCGTTTGTGCTGACCAGTGTGGTGATCCTGATCATCCCGGGTCCCACCATCCTGCTCGTGATCGGCGATGCGCTGGCGCATCGCGGGCGCAGCGCGTTTGCCACGGTCGCTGGTGTGGCAGCGGGTGACCTGACCGCCTTCACGTTGTCCATGGCCGGCCTTGGCGCGGTGCTGGCGGCTTCCGCCGCGCTGTTCACCGCGCTCAAGTGGGCAGGTGCCGCCTATCTGGTCTATCTGGGTATTCAGGCTCTGCGCGCTGCCGGCCGGGCCGGTGCGATGGAGGTGGCGTCGCAGGCCGGCAGTGGCCCACAGCGCTTTGCCAAAGCGTGGCTGGTCACCGCGCTCAATCCCAAGAGCATCGTGTTTTTCGTGGCCTTCGTGCCGCAGTTTATCGACGCACGCGCGGCCTTCTGGCCACAGGCGGCGGTGCTGATCCCGACCTTTGTCGTCATGGCGAGCGCAAATGCGATGGTCTATGCGCTGCTGGCGCGCTCGCTGGCGCACCGGCTGACCACGCGGCGCGCGCAGGCCAATGTGCAGCGTGCCGGCGGCATTACGCTGATCGGTGCCGGCGCATTGATTGCGACGCGGACCTGAGCGCAGCGTGACAAGGGTCCCGCGATGCGGGCCCAAAAAGAAAAAACCGCCAGAGATCTGGCGGTTTTTCTATCTGCTGGCCCGAATCAGTACAGCTTCTTCGGCAGCATTTGCATGCGCAGACGCTTGCGCAGGCGCGACTCGGCGGCCTTCTTCTTGCGCTTGCGTTCGGTCGTCGGCTTTTCGTAGGCCGTACGGCTCTTCAGTTCCACGATCAGGCCAGTCTGCAGAATGGCGCGACGGAAACGACGCATTGCAACTTCAACGGGCTCACCCGGTTTCAGAACGATCTTAGTCAACTCAGTCCTTTGGGAAGTGCCGGTGGTCTGGCACATGTCATGCCTGCACACAGCGGCGGGTTCATACGGGGGGAAACGGCGTCGCGTCCGGGCTCCGGAGCCTTTGGCGACAGTGGTATGCACGCTGCGACGAATGCCGCGGTGCCCCCCGTGAACCTGCAACAGCGTTGCTGGCGCGGGGTGATGAGCCAAATTTTCCTACGTAGTAAAAACTTGGCGGGCTACCTTGTTTCCGTGGGTCTTGCGCAAGTAATACGCCGGTAAGCTTTTACAGGTTTACGGTCGGCCAGTCAAGCAAAAGTCTTGAAAACAGCGCCATGGCGCTAGAAAAGTGCGCCCGGCGCGCGCGCAAGGCGAAAACTGCTCATTCGAGCAAGCTCATCCAGGCCGATGCCAGCAGCAGGAGTGCCATCAGACGGTCGAACCGCTTCATCGTGACCGGCGACCGCAGAAAGCGTGCCGCGCCGGCGCCCAGGCAGGCCCAGGCCAGCATGCAGGGCACGGCCATCCCAAAGAAGGCCAGCGACAGCAGCAGCACGTTATGCGCCTGGTCGGCGCCATGGCCGGCAAACACGCTGACCACGGCGACGGCCATCAGCCACGTCTTGGGGTTGATCAGCTGGAGCCCCGCGGCACCGGCAAGGCCGAGCGGACGGGGTGGGGTGGCCGCCGCGCCGGGGCTCTCCGTAGCGGGGTCCGCAGTGGGTCCCGTCGTGCGTCCCGTCGTGGTGGCTCCCGGAGCGGCCGTCACCTCGATCGCCGCGGCCGGACTGCTGAAGATCTTCCACGCCAGCCACGTCAGCCACAGCACGCCGCCCCATGCCATCGCGCGCTGCACGTCGGGATGATGGGTCAGCGTTTCGCCGATGCCCAGACCGACCACCAGCACCAGCAGCGCCGCGCCACCGCAACCGCCGAACACGATCGGGAGCGACGCCCTCACGCCATGACGGGCGCTGTTGGACAGGATGAGGATATTGGTGGGTCCCGGCGTGATCGAGGCAACGAACGCGAACAGCAGGAACGGGAGCAGGGGCAGGGTCGGGTTCATGCGGCCATGTTGCCGCGCGCCCTAGCCGATGTCTGGAACGTTTGAGCAGCGCTGACGGTAAGCCGCCGGCGTCAGGCCATAGGCACGCCGGAACCAGCGGCCCAGGTGGCTCTGGTCGGCAAAGCCGAGCGCGGCGGCCGTGTCGACCGGGGTGACGCCCGCCGCCAGCAGCCGCCGCGCATGGGCCAGGCGCATCTGCACGAGGTAGGCGTGCGGCGCCAGGCCGAAAGCGGCCTTGAACGCGCGCGTAAGCCGGAAGCGATCGACCCCGGCTGCGGCCGCGAGGTCGTCGAGCCCGACATCGTCGCCAAGGTGGTCATGGAGATAGTCGCGCGCCCGTGCGGCGGCGAGTGGCAGACGTGGATCGCCGGTGGTGCGCTGGCGCCATTGCAGATGGGCCGTCAGGCGGATCAGCAGCGTATCGAAGGCCGACTGCCGATCCATGCGCGAGGACGGCTCATGCGCGGCCCGGTGCGCCTGCACCACCGCCGCGGTCAGCCGCGGGTCGCGTTGCAGCGTGCTGGCGAACCCCGGCAGGCAATGTTCGGGGGCCTCGGCAAACACCGCGCGCAATTCGCGCTCGATCCACTGCGGGTCAAGCATCAGCGAGGCATAGGTAAAGCCGTCTGGCGCCACGGCGCGCCCGTCGTGGATTTCGCCGGGCTCCAGCATGAAGACCTGGCCCGGCGTGCTGCTGTGCACGGAGCGGCGGCAGTGGAATTGCTGGATGCCCTGCTGCGTGTAGCCGATCAGGTAACTGTCGTGCCAATGCGGATCGTACGCATGGCCCTCGAAATGGGCATGCAGGGACTCGATGCCGGTCTGGGCATCGTGCCTGAGGTCGATCCAGCTGCTGGCGGTCACGGCGGGGGCTTTCCTGTCTGATACGGGCGGCGCAGGGTCGCGCGCTGCCCGGCCGATGTTACGCCCACCCGTGCGCGCTGTCTGGAAGGTTTGTGCAGTCCATGCGCGGCCGCGCGAACGTGACTTGCTCGTCGGAAAGTTCGGAATCCGGCGATGGCCGCGCGGAGGGTCGCCGTCTAGCCTGCATGGCAAGACAGCGGGCGAAGGAGAGGCCATCATGGACTTCAGTGCAATCGGCGGCATGGCGCTGGGCCTTGCGATCGCAGCCGGACCGAGCCCGGCGCACGGCGTGCCTGCGGTGTGGTCGGCACGCGTTACCCTGGCCTCGCCTGAAGACGCCAGCCGCCTCGCGCGCATCGTCGGCCATTTCGCGCTCGACGAAGCCGCCGGCGTAGCCCGCATCGAGACCGGTGCGCGCGGCATGGCGGCACTGCGCGCCGCGGGCCTTGCCGTGGAGGTGGATGAGTTCGACACGGCGCGCATCGCGGGCTTCCTGCAGCAGGCGGGGGCGCCACGCCGGCCGCGCGCGGTGGCGGAGCCCTATGCCAACGTGGCGTCGTGCTATCGCCAGGTGGGGCGCGTCAACGCCGACATGATGGAGCTGGCGCGGCATTTTCCCCACCTGGCGCGGGTCGCGCCGGTGGGGCTGACGTGGAGCCAGCAGCGCGGACTGGCATTGCGCGACGTCGCCGAGCGGGCCGTGCCCGCGGCGTTGCGCGCGCAATGGCCCGACAGCTTTGGCCGCGGCGCTCGCGACGGCATCCTCGCGCTCGTGCTCGGCCGCAGCAAGCCGGCCGGGCATCGCCAGCCGCGCATGGTGGTCACCGCATCGCTGCACGCGCGCGAAATGGCAACGGCGGAGATCGCCATGCGTTTTGCCGAATGGCTCGTGCGCAACTACGGGACGGAGCCGACCGCGACCTGGCTGCTCGATCGCCACGAATTGCACTTCATCGCGCATGCGAATCCCGACGGCAGGGCGCTGGCCGAGCGCAGTGCGATGTCGACCGGCGGCGGCTGGCGCAAGAACGTCAATGTCGCCGACGGTTACTGCAGCGCGGCGCCGCTCGAATCCGGTGTCGACCTCAACCGCAATTTTTCGTATGGGTGGAATGGCAGCGACGGCAAAGCATCGTCGTCCGATCCGTGCGATGAAACCTATCGTGGCGCGGCCGCGCTGTCCGAGGCCGAGACGCGGTCGATCGTGCACTACATCGCCGGCGTCAGGGATGCAGGTGGAAGCTACCGTGGCGGTGTCTTGCCCAACCTGCGCGCCACGTCGCCATTCAGGTCCATGCCCACGCCCACGCCCACGCCCACGCCCACGACCACGACCGCGTCCACGTCCACGACCGCGTCCACGACCGCGTCCACATCCGCCTCCAGGTCCGCGACCACGGCATTGGACGAGCCGGCACGCGAATCGCCGCATGGCATCCCGCGCGACTATCCCGGGCTCTATCTCGACCTGCACAGTTACGGCGGATGGATCCTGTGGCCCGAGCTGGAAGGCCAGCTGCCGGCCGACATGGACCTGTCGGCGCTGGCCCAGCGCATCGCCTGGCACACGCGCTACCGTGCCACGCGGCAACTGCGGTATCCGGTGGAAGGCGATGCCCCGTCGATGTTCCTGGCCGAACTCGGCGTGCCCGCCATGACGCTCGAGATCGGCAAGTCGTTCTACGAGCCCTGCTATGAATTCGAGCGCAGCACGGCGCCGCCGCTGTTCGATGCGCTGCGCTACGCGGCCCGCACGTTGCATGCGCCGCGCCTGCTCGCGCGCGGCCCAGACGTGAGCGACATCCGGTTGTCGCGCAACACGGCACAGCGTGGCCAGCCAGTCGTGATCCGCGCGACCATCGACGATGACCGGTACCGGTACGATGCGGGCCTGCGCGGCCAGCCGGCTGTGCCGCGCAACCGTGCGGCGCCTGTGCGCGGCGCCTATGCTTCGGTCGGCATGTTTCCCGATGAGGCCGGGGCACAGCGGATCCGGCTCGATGCGCGACGAACGGGACCGACGGTGGAAGTGTCCGGCGTGGTCGATACATCCGGCCTGGCATCAGGCCGGCACCTGCTCTACGTGCAGGGCGTGGGAGCCGACTGGAACTATGGCCCGCCCGATGCCGTGTTTATCGATATCACCCCGCCATCGAGCCGCCTGGGCAAATGAACGTGATGCGCATGGCCGCATGCGCTTCTGATGCGACAGCGGATAACTCGCATCGTCGCCACAGCATCTGACGCCTATTCGCGCACGCGCGACCCATACTCTAAGCGTGCGTTGCGAGCCCATGCGACGCGCGTAGAACAAATACTTGCAGTGCAGCCTTTTCCCGGGAGAAGGCATCGTGAACAGATCGCGCATCAGATGGATGGCGTCGCTGTCCATATCCTTCGTGCTGGCGGGCCGCACGCATGCCGCATGCATGGGGCTCGATACCGCTGCCGTCGCATGCACGGGCATCGATATCGGTCCGGTGACGAGCAACTATGCGGGCGGCAACGGTACGGTGCGACTGAGCCAGTGGTCGGTCGACGCGGGCCGCGCAAGCTTTGCCGCCAGCGCACCCCTTGGCACGATCGGCGTGACGGGTGCCGGCGTGTCCTTCACCAACGCTGCCACGGTGCTGGGATTCCCGGTGCTCGAAGTTGTCGGCATCGGCGGTGCCAGCCTCTCGCTCGACGGAGGCAGTATCGCTTCGCCCCAGAGTGGCGGCATAGCGATCGGGGTCACGACGGTCGGACCGGGATCGGCCCCGGTCACCGTGGTATTGCGCAACGTATCGCTGTTCGCCTGGCCGCTGGCCACGGGCGATACGAGCGTTCCCACTGGCGCGTTATACGTGCGCGGCGGGCGGCCTTCGGTCTTTCTCGCGGGTGGGTCGATCCATGCCTCGACCAACGGCGTCGGGGTGACTTCCTCCGGCACCGATCTCGACTTCGTCACGGATGCCGGCCAGACCATCGAGACGACCGGCACCAAGGCCTCGGCCATCGTGGTCAGCGGACCCGAGCGCGTGCATGTCGAGAACGGCGGTCTGGTCACCACGGACGGCGTGGCGTCGCATGGCATCGATGCGTTCTCGCTCAATGGGCCCATCGACATCGGCAATGCGGGAACGATCCGCACCGGCCAGGCCGCTGCAGGCATCTACGCCCTTTCCGGCACGGCTGCCATCACCATCCGCCAGTCGGGCGAGATCGTGAGTCAGGGGGCCACGGCGGACCTGCCGGCGCTATGGGTCAGAACCGGGGGCAACATCGCGATCGACAATGCGCCGTCAGGCAAGATCCATGGCGGTGGCGGAAAGGGGGCCGCCATCGCGCTCGACGGTGGGGCGGCGCAGACCATCGTCAACGCCGGCACGCTCGATGCGCTGAGCGACGTGGCCATCGTCGCCGACGTGCTCGACCGGTCCAGCACAGGCAAGACCCTGCATATCGTCAACAGCGGCGACATGACTGGCAGCGTGGCGGCGCGCACATCGGCGGTCACGCTGGAGAACAGCGGCACCTGGACGCTGCGTGGCGCCGTGGCGGAAGCCGGCGCGCAGGTGCGGACGCGGCTTGCCGTCGGCGTCAGCGATCTTGGCACCAGCGGTGCCAACACCGTCGACAACACGGGGACGCTTGCGCTCGCCACGCACGATGGCACCGCGACCTCGCTCGACGCCACGGGCCAGTATCTGCCATTTGGCGATGCACGTCACGCGCTCGCCCTGCAAGGGCCCGCGCAGGGTCAGTTGCTCGGCGTGCAGAGCTTCACCCAGACCGGCACGCTCGACCTGCAGCGCAACCCGGTCGCGGGCGATGTGCTGCTGATCAGCGGCGGTGCGTCGGCCGGCACCAGCGGTGGCGGCACCTTCGTATCGAACGGCGGCACGCTGAAGGTCGATACCGTGCTCGACGATGGCGCTTCGCATGGGATTTCCGATGTACTGGTGGTGGACGGCACGCGGGTGGGCGCGGCCGGCGCCACGCGCCTGGCCGTGCGCAATGCCGGCGGCGCGGGCGCATTGACGCCGGGCGACGGCATCGCCGTCGTCAACGTGCTCGATCGCGCGGCCTCTGCCTCGGGGGCGTTTGTACTCGATGGGCGCGTGGTAGCGGGTGCCTACGATTACCGGCTGTATCAGGGGGGTGTGACCGATGGTGGCGACGGCAACTGGTATCTGCGCTCCGCGCTGAATCCGCCCGCGCCCGTGCCGCCCCCCGCGCCTGATCCGCCCGATCCCCCCACGCCAAAGCCGCCGGCACCTGCGCCAGTGATCCCCATCATCCGGCCCGAGGTCGGTGCCTATCTCGCCAACCAGGCTGCCGCGCGCGACATGTTCCGGCACAGCCTGCACGATCGCGTGGGGGACGAGGTCCTGACCGAGCGCCGCTTCCTGCCGCGCCCCGGTACCGCGCATGCGGGCTGGGCAAGGGTGGCGGTAGGCCATGCCGACATGTCGTCCGGCCGCGCGCAGCTCGATACGGGCACGACCACGACGCTCCTGCAGTTCGGCGGCGATATTCATCGCTGGCGGCAGGGGCGGGGTCAGGGCCAGGGCCGTTACCACCTCGGGTTGATGGCCGGCATCGGCCATGCGTCGAGCCATACGGACTCCAGCGTGACGGGCTATCGCGCCGATGGCGAGGTGGACGGCTACAGCGTCGGCGTCTATGGCACCTGGTACGAGTACGTGACGGACCCCGGTGGCACCTATGTCGATGCCTGGATCCAGTATGGGCACTACAGCAACACCGTGAGCGGACAGTCGCTGCCGCGCGAGGACTATCACAGCGCCACGTGGTCGGGCTCGCTGGAGATTGGTTACGCGCTGCCCCTCAGTCGCGGGCGGCAGTACCTGTGGTACGTCGAGCCGCAGGCGCAGGTGACCGGCGTGTCGTACACCGGTGGCGGTCATGTGGAACGCAACGGCACGCGCATCGCGGCCGATGGCGCCAGCGGCGTGCAGACCCGGTTGGGGGTACGCGCCTATGCGCGCGCGCTCAACCGGAGCGCGCTGCGTGCGCAGCCGTTCCTGACGCTGAACTGGTGGCATGCAACTGGCGATAACGCGGTGGCATTCAATGGGCAGAGTCAGTCCGCGTCGAGCTCGGGCGATATCGGCGAGGTGAAGATCGGCGCGCAGGCCGAGTTGGGACGCAACTGGAGCGGATGGGTGCAGGGGGTGCTGCGGAAAGGCTTCGGTGGCGACTATCGCAGCTATTCGGGGTCGCTCGGGGTGCGGTACACCTGGTAGGAGCGACCATGGCGGCGCACCATGCGCGATGGAACCGGAGATGCCATGCCGCCGGGCAGCAACAGGCAGAAGGCGGAAAGCAAAAAAGGAAAGCGGAGAGAGCGGAAAGCGGAAAGCGAAAAGCGAAAAGCGAAAAGCGAAAAGCAAAAGGCCGATGCTTTCGCATCGGCCTTTCCTATTGGGTGGCTCCCCGACCTGGGCTCGAACCAGGGACCTACGGATTAACAGTCCGGCGCTCTACCGACTGAGCTATCGGGGAACAGCAGAGAAAGAAATTATAACCACCTTCTCTTTATTTCGTCAACAACTTTTTAATGTTTTGCTTTCGTGTGAAAGCGTTACGGCCAACATTAACCAGCGTTCGACGGAAATTCGGTCACTGTGCGCGCGACGCCAGAATCGGCTTCTGGCTTGGCTTGCAGCCTGGCATCCGGGAGATTCTGCCACCCGTACGGCCTGCCGTGCTCAACAGCGAGGCCGCATTATAGCGAGCCTTTTTCGTTTGTGCCAGAAAAAAACCGCCCGCAGGCGGTTTTTTTCGATGGCGCTTGCCGTGCTCAGTCGAACACCGGCGATTCCACGCCGAGAATCTTGTGCAGCTTCGGCGAAGTCGTCGTGTACTGCATGTGGATCTTCTTTTCCGGGAAGATGTACGGCGCGGCGCCGAACGCTGCCAGCGCGGCTTCGTGGAAGCCGGACAGGATCAGTTTCTTCTTGCCGGGGTAGGTGTTGATGTCGCCCACCGCGAAGATGCCCGGGATATTCGTTTCGAACTTCTCGGTATCCACCTTGATCTGCTTGCGCTCCAGGTCGAGGCCCCACTCGGCGATCGGGCCGAGCTTCGGCGACAGGCCGAAGAACACCAGCAGGTCGTCGAGCGGCAGGCGGCGCGTCACGCCGTCGGCGCCGGTTACCTTGACTTCGGTCAGCACGCCATCGCGCTCGTCGTAGCCGCTGATCTGGCCGACCAGGAACTGCATCTCCATCTGTTCGCACAGATCCTTCATCTTGGCCACCGATGCCGGTGCCGCGCGGAAGCCGTCGCGACGATGCAGCAGCACCACCGATTCGGCCTTGCCGACGAGGTCCAGCGCCCAGTCGAGCGCGGAGTCGCCGCCGCCGACGATCACGAGGTTGCGGCCGTGGAAGCGGCTCGGATCCTTGACGCGGTAGAACAGTTGCTTGCCGTCGAACTTGTCGATGCCTTCCACCTTGACCGTACGCGGCTGGAACGAACCCACGCCCGCGGCGATAAAGATGGTCTTGGTGAGAAAGCGCGTCCCGAGCGAGGTCTCGACGAAGAAGCGGCCATCCTCACGGCGCTCGACGATCGTGACTTCCTGGCCCAGGTGGAACGTGGGCTCGAACGGCTCGATCTGCTTGAGCAGGTTGTCGGTCAGTTCCTGGCCGGTACAGATGGGCACGGCCGGGATGTCGTAGATCGGCTTGTCCGGATACAGCTCCACGCACTGGCCGCCGACCACCTTGAGCGAGTCGATCACGTGCGCCTTGATCTCGAGCAGGCCCAGTTCGAAGACCTGGAAAAGACCGACGGGGCCGGCCCCGACGATCAGCGCGTCGATTTCCAGCGGTTGGCCGCCGGTGTTGGCACCGTTGCCTTGCTGCGTCGCGTCGGCCACGGGATTGGGAATGCTCAAGTCCATATTCGTCCTGATACGTTGTGGGCACGCAAAGGTGCCCGGCATTGCGGGAAAGCGCGCGGGGACGGCTTTCGCTTTCTATTGGTAGTTACCGCTGCAGGTACTGCAGCTTGTCGGTGGCGTCTTTCCACTCTTCGGCCTCGGCCAGCGGGGCCTTGGTCTTGGTAATGGACGGCCACACCCGGGACAGCTCGGCGTTCAGTTCGATGAACTGCTGCTGGTCGCCAGGCACATCTTCCTCGGCGTAAATGGCGTTCACCGGGCACTCGGCCACGCACACGGCGCAATCGATGCATTCGTCGGGGTCGATGGCCAGGAAGTTCGGGCCTTCGCGGAAACAATCGACCGGACACACATCAACGCAGTCGGTGTAGCGGCAACGGATGCAGGATTCGGTGACAACGTGAGTCATTTCGGTTCCAGAAAAACGGATCGGTCTTCGATGGGAAACAATATGGGCCACTGATCCCTTCCCCCCCGGATATCGCGCGGGCAGGTTGTCGCAACGCGGCATGGGCGAGCGCGGGCCGTGGCCTTTCAAAGACCGCTATTGTAGCCGAGCCTTCCCGCAAGGATAGCGGCTCTATATAGCCAGGTCAGATAGTTTTCTTATTTCTTTATGTGATTTGCGGGCTTTTTTGGGCCATCGCCCGTGCGGACCCGTATTGCGGGGTGCCGCGGAGCCTGCGGGAGGGGGCACGCGCCGGCGGTACGCGGCCGTCCTGGCGCGATTCCCGCCTACTATTCCCCTGTGCCATACGGGGTTTTGCCGGGGTTACGCCCCGTTGCCACCCATTGTTGCTACCTTTGCCACTGTTGCCATCCATGTCCCGCCCAGGAGCCTCCATGCCGCTGTCCCGCCGTCGCCTGTCTTGCGCCAGTCTTGCGCTGGTCGCCAGCCTGCTGGCGCCGGCCGCCCCGGCGCAGACGCTGGCCGCAACGTCGACCACGGCCGACAGCGTGGTGGCGCGGCTGGTGGCATGGCGCGCCCGCAGCGACCAGCCGGTGACGCTCTCGGCCCTGACCGCGTTCGAGTGGGACAGCTTCAGCGTGGTGCGCGCGCCGGCCGGCGTCGCCATGGCCAACTGCGGCCGCGAGGGATTCCTGCCGTGCGGTCCCGACCTGCAGCCGCCGCCCGATGCCATGGTGCAGGTGCTGCGCTTCGACCATGCCGGCCAGTCGGTCTACGAGGAGCGCATCATGGCGCCGTCCGGCCGCTTTGCCGAGCCGCTGCCGCAGGGGGTGCCGCGAGCGCGCGCGACGCTGGTGTCGTGCGCCGGCAATGGCGATGCGCACGCGGGCGCCGGCAGCCGCGAACGGCGGCGCGGCTGGTATGGTGGCGCATATGGCGGCGCCCAGGGAGGCGGGCAGGGCGGGCCGCAAGGCGGCACCGCGGCGGGCCCGCTCTGGTGTCTGGACGGGGGCCCCAAGCCGCGCGCGCCGCAACGCTTTCTCGATGGCGGCTGAGCCGGGCGCGCGTCACAGACGCATCACATCGGTTAGCATGTCTGCCTGAACCGGCAACGCCGTCTGGCCCGTCATGATTATCCGCTCGCTGCTCGACACCGACCTGTACAAGTTCACGATGATGCAGGTGGTGCTGCATCATTTTCCGCAAGCCCAGGTCGAGTACCGCTTCAAATGCCGCAATGCCGGCGTGGACCTGACACCCTACGTCGACGATATCCGCGCCGAACTGGCCCATCTCTGCGAGCTGCGCTTCACGGACGAAGAGCTCGAATACCTGCGCGCGATGCGCTTTGTCAAAAGCGACTTCGTCGACTTCCTCGCGCTGTTCCACCTGAACCAGAAGTACGTCGAGGTAGCGCCGTCGCCCAAGGGCGGCGGCGAAATCGACATCATCATTCGCGGCCCCTGGCTCCATACCATCCTGTTCGAGGTGCCGCTACTCGCCATCGTCAACGAGGTCTACTTCCGGCGCACGCAACCTGCAGCCGACCTCGCCGAAGGCCGGCGCCGTCTGGAAGCCAAACTCGAGCTGCTGAAGGCCGCGCCGTACGCCGAATGCGTGATCGCCGACTACGGCACGCGCCGCCGCTTCTCGCGCGACTGGCAGGAGGAGGTGCTGCTGACCGCGCGCACCGTGCTCGGCTCGCAACTGGCCGGCACCAGCAACGTCCATTTCGCGCGCACGCACAACCTGATTCCGCTCGGGACCATGGCGCACGAATACCTGCAGGCGTGCCAGGCGCTCGGGCCGCGCCTGCGCGATTCGCAGGTTTTCGCGCTCGAGAGCTGGGCCCGCGAATATCGCGGCGACCTCGGGATTGCGCTATCGGACACCTATGGCTTCGATGCCTTCCTGCGCGATTTCGATCTGTACTTCTGCAAACTGTTCGACGGTGTCCGTCACGACTCGGGCGATCCGCTCGAATGGGGCGAGCGCATGCTCGCGCATTACGCCGCCAATCGCGTCGACCCGCGCGGCAAGACGCTGATCTTCAGCGATGCGCTCAATATCCCCAAGGTCATCGAACTGTACGAGCGCTTCCGCGGCCGCTGCCGGCTCGCGTTTGGCGTGGGCACCAACCTGACCAACGATCTGGGCTACACGCCGCTGCAGATCGTGATCAAGATGGTGCGCTGCAACGGCCAGCCGGTGGCCAAGCTGTCCGATACCCCCGAGAAGACCATGTGCGACGATCCTGGCTACCTGGCCTACCTGCGCCAGGTGTTTGCCGTTCAGGCCGCCGCTTAGGAAAATTCACGCGCGCGCCGGGCCCGCCGGCGCGGCGTGCGCATGCGCTGCCTCTATAATCGCCGGGCTTTCCGCCGATTTCCCGCGATCTTCACCCGTTGAGCCGCCCATGGACACCAGTACCGCCCGCGCCCGAATCCTTGCCCGCATCCGCGCCGCCCAGGGGCGTCCGCGCGAGGTGACGCCCGGCGAGCGCGAAGCGGTGGCGGACTACCTCGCCCGCCATCCGCAAGGCCCGCGTCCGCCGGTTGGTGACGACCGGACGCAGGTGTTTAGCGAGCAGGCGCAGAAAATGGCGTCGACGGTCGATCGCGTGGCTACCCTCGCCGATGTGCCCGCCGCTGCCGCGCGTTACCTCGACGGGCTTGGCCTGGCCCGTCGCGCGGTGGCATGGGAGTCGCTCGGCGAACTGCCATGGGCAGCGCACGGCCTGGAGGTCGAGGCGCGCCCGCCGGTGCGCGATGTGGAGGGTGACCGTGACCATGGCGACCTCGTCGGCATTACCGGATGCTTCTGCGCGATTGCGGAGACCGGTTCGCTGATGCTGTTCTCGGGGCCGCAGACCTATGCGTCGGCTGCGCTGCTGCCCGAGACGCATATCGCGGTGGTGCCGGCATCGCGCATCGTCGCCAATCTCGAAGACGCCTTTGCGCGCATGCGCGACGAGCGCGGCCAGCTGCCGCGCGCCACCAATATCATCAGCGGGCCGTCGCGTACCGCCGATATCGAGCAGTCGCTGGTGCTGGGCGCGCATGGCCCGTATCGCGTGCACGTGATCGTGGTCGATCAGGCCTGAGGGCCCGGCCCCGCGCACCAGTTTGCGGAGATTGCGGCGCAATTTGAGACCTGTCTCAAAGGGGTTTGCTTTACACTTGGCCTTCGTTTCGCGACCAGGAGCCCTTGCCCGATGCGACGTGCCGCCAAGCCATTTCTCTCGCTGTCCCCGTCTCTGTTCCCGTCTCTGTCCCTGTTGCCTCTGTCCCTGTTGCCTCTGTTCCGGTTGCGGACGCTGAGCCTGTCTCTGACCCTGCTGTTGTTGCCGTCGCTGGTCAGCGCCGCGGAAATCGACGGTGCCGCGCTGTCCCCCGTGTGGGGCTTGCCGTTCGCCGGCATCCTGCTGTCGATTGCGTTGTGCCCGCTGCTGGCGCCGGCGCTCTGGCACCACCACTACGGCAAGATCGCGGCGGGCTGGGGCCTGCTGTTCCTGGTGCCGTTCGGCGTCATGTTCGGCGCGCACGCGGCCGCGTCCAACGTCGTGCACGCGCTGCTGGGGGAATACATCCCCTTTATCGTGCTGCTGACCTCCCTGTTTGTCATCGCGGGTGGCATCTGCGTACGCGGCAACCTGCACGGATCGCCACGGCTCAATACCGGGCTGCTCGCGCTCGGCACCGTCCTTGCCAGCTTCATGGGCACCACCGGCGCCGCCATGCTGCTGATCCGTCCGTTGCTGCGCGCCAACGACAACCGCCGGCATGTCGCGCACGTGGTGGTCTTCTTTATCTTCCTGGTGGCCAATGCCGGCGGCTCGCTGACGCCGCTTGGCGATCCGCCGCTATTCCTCGGCTTTCTCAAGGGCGTGGACTTCTTCTGGACGCTGCGCCATATCCTGCCGGAGACCGTGCTGCTCTGTGCGGTGCTGCTGGTCGTGTTCTATGTTGTCGACCGCCATTACTACCTGAACAAGGAAGAGGCGCTGCCGGTCGATCCCACGCCCGACACGCCGCGCATCAGCATCGAGGGCAAGATCAACTTCGTGCTGCTGCTGGGCGTGATCGCGCTGGTCCTGATGAGCGGGCTGTGGAAGCCCGGCATCGTGTTCGACGTCATGGGCACCGAGGTGCCGCTCCCGGCCGCCGTGCGCGATGTGCTGCTGATCGTGCTGACAGGTCTCTCGATATACCTGACGCCGGGCAGCGCGCGCCGCGGCAACGAATTCACGTGGGAGCCGATGCTCGAGGTGGGCAAGCTGTTCGCCGGCATTTTCCTTACGATCATCCCGGTGATCGCCATGCTGCGCGCCGGCACCGACGGTGCCTTCGCCGGCGTGATCCATATGGTCAGCGACGCCAACGGCCAACCCATTGACAGCATGTATTTCTGGGCCACCGGAATGCTGTCGTCGTTCCTCGACAATGCGCCGACCTACCTGGTGTTCTTCAATACCGCCGGCGGCGATCCGGCCACGCTGATGACGCGCGACGCGTCCACGCTGGCGGCGATCTCGGCCGGTGCCGTATTCATGGGCGCCAATACCTATATCGGCAACGCGCCCAACCTGATGGTCAAGGCGATTGCCGAGCACCGCGGCGTGCGCATGCCGAGCTTCTTCGGCTATATGGCATGGTCGGGCACGATCCTGCTGCCGATCTTCTTCGTGATGACGTTCATCTTCTTCCACGTGTGACCGCAATGAAGCCCTCCATTCTCGTGACGCGCGCGATCTTCCCCGACGTGATCGACCGCCTGGCGCAGTACTTCGACGTCGACAGCAACCAGGAAGACGCGGTGCTCGACGCCGCCGCGCTGCGGCAGCGGCTGGCGGGCAAGGCCGGCGTGCTGGCCAACGCCGCCGACCGCATCGATGGCGCGCTGGTCGGTGCGCTGCCGCAACTGCGCGCGGTCTGCAATATGGCCGTCGGCTACAACAACCTCGACGTTCCGGCGTTGACCGCGGCGGGCGTGGTGGCGACCAACACGCCGGATGTCCTCACCGAGACCACCGCGGACTTCGGCTGGGCACTGCTGATGGCCACGGCGCGGCGCGTGACCGAGTCCGAGCACTATCTGCGCGCGGGCAAATGGGAACGCTGGAGCTACGACATGCTGGTCGGCATGGATATCCATGGCGCCACGCTCGGCATTCTCGGCATGGGCCGCATCGGCCAGGCCATCGCCCGCCGCGCTGCGGGCTTTGGCATGCCGGTGATCTATCACAACCGCAGCCAGTTGCCCGCCGACACCGAGCGCGCGCTCAACGCGCGCTACGTCGGCAAGGAGGAACTGCTGGCGCAGGCCGACCACCTGATCCTGGTGCTGCCATATAGTCCCGCCAGCCATCATGCGATCGGCGCGGCCGAGCTGGCGCGCATGAAGCCCACCGCCACGCTGATCAACCTTGCGCGCGGCGGTATCGTCGACGATGCGGCGCTGGCGCAGGCGTTGCGCGCGCGCCAGATCTTCGCGGCCGGGCTCGATGTGTTCGAGGGCGAACCCAGCGTCCATCCGGACCTGCTGACGGTACCGAACGTCGTGCTTACCCCGCATATCGCGAGCGCCTCCGAAAAGACGCGCCGCGCGATGGCCAATCTTGCCGCCGACAACCTGATTGCCGCGCTCGATGCGGGCCCGCAGGCGGGCAAGCCGCCTTCGGTCATCAATCCCGACGTCATGCCGCGGCGTCGTTGACCATGACGTGGATGTCGCTCCTGACGCTGGTTGCCGCGCTGGTCGCGGTGGTGTTGCTGTTGCTGCTGCTGTGGCGTACGCAGGCAGGGTCGCCTGCGGGCGAACTGGCGCGCCAGCTCGCCGAGTTGCGCGGGCAGGTACGTGACGACGCCGCACGCGGGTTCGAACGCGTGGAGCGCGAACTGCGCCACGAGATCGACGAATCCGCGCGCGCCAATCGCGGCGAGGCCGGGCAGCAGATGATGCGGCTGCAGCAGGCGCTGCTGTCACAGCTGACCGAGATCGCGCGGCTGCAGAACAACCAGATCGATACCTTCGCGCAGCAGCTTGGCCGTCTGACCGAATCGAACGAACGCAGGCTGGTGGAGGTGCGTGCCACCATCGAGCAGAAGCTGCGCGATATCGAATCGAACAACGCCACCAAGCTTGAGGAAATGCGTCGCACGGTGGACGAGAAGCTTCACGCCACGCTGGAACAGCGGCTTGGTGAATCGTTCCGGCTGGTGTCCGATCGGCTCGAACAGGTGCACCGGGGTCTGGGCGAGATGCAGATGCTGGCGCAGGGCGTGGGCGATCTCAAGCGCGTGCTGACCAACGTGAAGACGCGTGGCACGTGGGGCGAAGTGCAACTGGAGATGCTGCTGGAGCAGATGCTCACCGCGGACCAGTACGGCAAGAATGTCGAAACCGTGCGCAACTCCGGCGCGCGCGTGGAGTTTGCGATTCGCCTGCCGGGCAAGGCACTCGGTGGCGACCCGGTCTGGTTGCCGATCGACGCGAAGTTCCCGAAGGAACAGTACGAGCGCCTGGTCGATGCGCAGGAGCGCGGCGATGTCGAGGGTGTGGCGGCCGCGGGCCGCGAGCTCGAAGTCGCGCTACGCGGCGAAGCGCAGAAGATTGCCGACAAATATCTGTCGCCGCCGGCCACCACCGATTTCGCGATCCTGTTCCTGCCAACGGAAGGGCTGTACGCCGAGGTGTTACGCCGTCCGGGCCTGACCGACCTGCTGCAGCGGCATTACCGCGTCACGGTGGCGGGACCGACCACGCTGACCGCGTTGCTCAACAGTCTGCAGATGGGCTTTCGTACCTTGGCGCTGGAGAAGCGCTCGAGCGAGGTGTGGGAGGTGCTTGGCGCGGTCAAGACCGAATTCGGCAAGTTCGGCGAGGTATTGGCCAAGACGCGCGATACGCTGGTGCGCGCGGCACGGAATATCGAACAGGCGGAAGTGCGGACGCGCCAGATGGAACGCAAACTGCGGACGGTGGAAGCGCTGCCCGGCGAGATGGCGGAACAGTTGCTGGGAACGGCCGCGGTGGGGGCTATGGGTGCTATGGGTGCAGAAGGGGCAGAAGGAGCAGAAGGAGCAGAAGGAGCAGAAGGAGCAGAAGGAGCAAAGGGTGCCGGTGCGCCACCATCGAGTGCGGACGGTGGTAACGATGGCGGTGCCGCGATGGGCGCCGGGATCGATGCTGCCCCCAATGTGGCACCTAATGTGGCACCCAATGTGGCACCTAATGCGAAAACCAATGTGGGAACCAAGGGGGGAACCCAAGCCTGAAAACCCTGCCGCAGGATCAGGATCGGCTACGCGCGGTACATCGGTCCTTTGGTGCGTCGGTCCTGCGGTGCGTCAGTCCTGCGGACCGGTCAGTTCCCGTACATGGACCTCGATGCCGCCGAAACGCGCGGCGACCCAGTTGTAGGCCTTGCATGCCAGCCACAGCAGGCCAAAGCCAAGCAGCGCATTGAGGATCATCGCCGTCAGCCAGGCAATTGCCGGCAGGTTCTCATCGCGCAGATAAGCCACGAACAATGCCAGTGCCACGATCGGTACGGAGAAGCACAGGTAGACCAGCACCAGCGCGCGGGCGGTCTTGACGGGGTGGAGGTAGGCAATCTCCTGGTTCATCACGGCAGTATGGGGTAGGGATCATTCAGATTTTGCGTGCTGCAAGTGTAGCGATTGCGCCTATGGCCGCATAGTCTGCATTGGTAACGCATGCGCAAATCATGGGGCCGAGCCAGCACGCCCGCGACGAGTGGTGCGCAAAAACGACAGTTTGGCCGATGGTATCGTTATCGATTCCCATCATCAATGTCACATATCCATACCAGTTCAGACCAGGCCATCGAACAGCATCACGTCGACACGATCGCCGGCCGCCACCATGTCCTGCGCGTGATCGAGCACGATAAAGCAGTTGGCCTCGCTCATCGAGCGCAGCACCCCCGAACCCTGCTGGCCCGTGAGGCGAACTTCCATCTCGCCATCGGCGCCGCGCGCGACGATGCCGCGTTGATATTCGGTGCGGCCCGGCTTCTTGCGGATCGGCCCCGCGCTGCGTAAGCGGATCAGCGGCAGCGGCGGTACCACTGCACCCATCTGTCGATGCAGGGCGGCGCGCACGAAATGGTAGAACGTGACCATGACCGCCACCGGGTTGCCCGGCAGGCCGAAAAGCAGGGCTTCGTGGCCGTTCGACGCAATCCGGCCGAACGCCATCGGACGACCGGGTCGCATGGCGATCTTCCAGAACGTGACCTCGCCCAGCCTTGCCATGGTCTGCTTGGTGAAATCGGCTTCGCCCACCGACACGCCGCCGGACGTGATGACCGCGTCCGCGCTTTCGCAGGCGGTGCGAAACGCGGCTTCGAGCGCGGCCGGATCGTCGCGCACGACGCCCATGTCGATCAGGTCCACTTCGAGCCGGCGCAGCATGCCGTGCAGCGTGTAGCGGTTGGAGTCGTAGACGCAGCCAGGATCAAGCGGCTCGCCGATCGATCGCAGTTCATCGCCGGTGGAAAAAAACGCCACGCGCAGACGCCGCCGCACCTTGATTTCGGCGACGCCCAGCGACGCCAGCAGGCCGATATCGGCCGGCCGCAGAATGCGCCCGCGCGGCAAGGCCGCCTGCCCGCGCGCCAGGTCCTCGCCGCGCAGGCGGCGGTTATCGCCGGCACGTACCGCGCGGGTGGCAAAGCGCACCCGCTGGGCGCCCGCGCTGGCATCGGGCGCCGGCAGCAGCTCCACCATCTCCTGCGGGATCACCGTATCGCAGCCGGGCGGCATGACGGCACCGGTCATGATGCGAACCGCCTGTCCTGCGTCCGGTGCCGCCCCGGTGCCATCGCCCGCGAACGCGGTGCCCATCACGTCGAGGCAGACCGTGTCGCCTCCGGCCTGGGCCAGCACCGCCCCCGCAAACGCATAGCCGTCCATGGCCGCGTTGTCGTGCGCCGGCACGTCGAGCGACGACACCACGTCCTCCGCCAGCACGCGGCCCAGCGCGGAACGGATGGCCACCTGTTCCACGCCACGGATCGGCTCGATCACGTCGGCGATGATGGCATTGACCTGGGCCACCGTCAGCGCGGTGGGGTCGTAGTCGGACAGGCACGAGATGACGGACTGGAGGGAAGGCATGGGCGTGATGGGTTCCGGTCAAGGCGCCTCGAAGGCGCGCAGGTCGTCCAGCGTATTGATATTGGCAAAGGCCGCGGCGTCCTGGAACGGGACTTCCACGAGCCGGTGGCGGGCCGCCCACGTTTCGATCTTGCGGCCACCTTGCGTCAGGTACGCGCGCAGGTCGTCGCGCGCGCTCACCGGCATCAGCAGAAAGGCCGGCTGCACCTGGCGCCGGCCGCTGGCGTCGACGGTGACGGGAATGGCCACTTCGGCCTGTTCGGCATCGAGCGCGGCGGCAAGGCGCGCCACCAGGTCTTCAGGCAGAAACGGCGTGTCGCACGGGGATGTCACCATCCATGCGGTGGTGCAGCGGTCGAGGCCTGCCAGCATGCCCGCCAGCGGACCCGCAAAGGCGGGCACGCCGTCCAGCTCCTGGTCGGGGACGACGGCCGCATCGAAGGGCATCCCCGCCGCCGCATAGGCGTCGACATTGCGATTGGCGTTGAGCAGCAGGGCACCGGTCTGGACCCCAAGGCGGCGCATCGTATGCACTGCCATCGGCACGCCATGCAACGGTTGCAGACCCTTGTCGGTGCCGCCCATGCGGCTGCCGCGGCCGCCGGCCAGCACCAGTCCGGTAATCTGCGCGCGTTCGATCATGGCAAGGGGCAGGCAACGGGTGCGTGCGGGAGTCGCGGGCACGGCACGAGGTCAGCCGCCGATATAGGACATCTCGATCTTGCGCTCCGCGCGCGCCTCGCGCACGGCGGGATTGCTGCGCTGTTCCGAGTAATTGTCGGCGCGGCCGCGCCAGACCTCGGCGATCGCATTGGCGATGGCAAGGTCGTCATGGCCGCCGCGCAGCAGCGCGCGCAGATCGTAGCCTTCGGTGGCGAACAGGCACAGGTAGAGCTTGCCTTCGGTGGAGAGGCGGAGGCGGCTGCAGTCGCCGCAGAACGCATGCGTGACGCTCGAGATCACGCCGATCTCGCCGCCACCGTCGCGGTAGCGCCAGCGTTCGGCGGTCTCGCCCGTGTAGTTGGCCGGCACCATCTCCAGCGGAAACTCCGCGTCGATGCGGCGCACGACCTCGGCCGACGGCAGCACATCGTGCATCTGCCAGTGATTGCTGGCGCCGACGTCCATGAACTCGATAAAGCGCACGATGATGCCACTGCCGCGGAAATGACGCGCCATCGGCACGATCTCCGCGTCGTTGGTGCCGCGCTTGACCACCATGTTGACCTTGAGCGGGGCCAGGCCCACGGACTGCGCCACCTCGATGCCGTCGAGCACGTCGCGCACCGCGAAATCCACGTCGTTCATGCGGCGGAAAGTGGCATCGTCGATGGCGTCGAGGCTCACGCTCACGCGCGTGAGGCCGGCATCGCGCAGCGCCCGTGCCTTGCGCGCGAGCAGTGACGCATTGGTGGTCAGTGTGAGGTCGAGCGGCTTGCCCGAGACGGTCTCGATGCGCGCCAGCATCTCGACCAGCTTTTCGATGTTCTTGCGCAGCAGCGGTTCGCCGCCGGTCAGGCGAATCTTCTCGACGCCCTGGGCGACAAACAGCCGCGCCGCGCGCTCGATTTCCTCGAAGCTGAGCAGATCCGAATGCGGCAGGAACGTGTAGTCCTTGTCGAACACTTCCTTGGGCATGCAATAGATGCAGCGGAAGTTGCAACGGTCGGTCACCGAAATGCGCAGGTCGTGGAGCATACGGCCGCGCGTGTCCGTCACCAGCCCGGTGGGCGGCACCAGCGTGGCGGGAATGCTCGGCACCATCGATCGATATCGATGGTCGCGCAGGTCGAGGATCGGGATGACAGTGTCGGTCATGGACTCGGGGGCAGGGGCGACGGTGTTGCCACCGCTCTGGCTGCCATTCTAGCCGGAACCCGCGCGGCACCGGGCGCGCGGTGGCGTACACATGGGGATTGTCTGGAGGAGTACAGTCGGGCCCTCAACAAAAAGGGACGGCTGAGCCGTCCCTTTTTTCGTCCGCAAGACCGGTTCCGGCACCGCCCGCCCGTGAACTGCTGCGGGCGGGGCTGCCGTCATGGCCTTACTGCTGTTGCTGTTGCTGCTGCGTGGCCATGTCGCGCTGGTTGCCACCGGTCTCGACGAGAATCATCGGACCCTGGGGCAGCGGCGGCAGCGGCTTGCGCTCGCGCGGCACCCGCGGGGCCGGCGCGATCCGCGCGGCGGCTTCCTGGGCGACACGGTGCTTGTCGCTGTCCGTATGGACCCACTGCAGGCCAGCCTGCGCCAGCATCGGCTCCAGCGTGGCAACCGTCAGGCCGGCCGTCGCAGGCGCCGGAGCCGCCACCGGTGCCACCGGGGTTGCCGGGGCCGCGGTGATGGCCGGGGTGGCCGGGGCGGCAGCCACCGTCGGAGCCACCGTCGGAGCCACCGTCGGAGCCACTGTCGGAGCCACCGGCGCAGTCGGCGCCGCCACGGGCGTCTCCGCAGGGGTGGCCACCGGCGTCACCGGGGCTTCCGGCGCGGCGCGCACCGGCTCGGGCGCGGCATAGCTCGCCGTCACAGGTTCCACTTCCGGCGTGACCGGGGCAAACACGGGCGCCGGGGCCGGTGCCGCTACCACGGGTTCCGCCGCGATCGGCGCAGCCGGTGCCGGCGCCACCACGGCCACCGCGGTTTCGGCGGACGGCACCAGCGGCGCGGCAGCTTCGACCAGATCGGACTCCGATTCGGTCACGCCTGCCGCCACTTCGGCGAGGTTGCCGACGTTATCGCCGTCGGCGCCTTGTGCCTCGTCGCGCTCGCGGCGATAGCGGTTGCGGCCGCGACGATTGCGGCGACGGCGCTCTTCGCCTTCACCTGCTTCGCCACCCACGGTTTCCAGGCCTTCGGCGCGCTCGGCGCCGTCCTGCAGTTCCGTGGCCGGTGCGGCCTGGATGGCTTCGAACGCGGTCTGCGGCGCCAGTTGGGCCACAGCTGCGTCTTCCGCTGCGAGCGGTGCTTCCGCCAGATCGGCGTCGCGCGTTTCACCGCGCTCGCGTTGGCGGTCGCGCTGACGTTCGCGGCGCTCCTGGTTGCGTTCCTGATTACGCTCGCGACGACCACCTTCCTGGCGCGCATCGCCGCGCTCGCCTGCGGCGACTTCCGCCTGGCGGGCTACGGCCGGTGCGGCCTGGCCTTCGCGCGGGGCGCGGGCCGGACGCTCGGCACGCTGTTCGCCGCGCGGCTCCTTCTCGCCGCGCTCGGCGCGTTCTCCGCGCGGGGCGCGGCCCTCGCGGCCCTCACGCCCCTCACGCCCCTCACGGCCTTCACGCCCCTCACGGCCTTCACGACCCTCGCGGCCTTCACGACCCTCGCGACCCTCACCGCGCTGGGCACGCTCGCCATTGCGGCCACGGCCCTCGCCACGCTGGCCGCGCTCGCCACGCTCACGGCGGCCCTCGCCACGGCCTTCCCGGCCCTCGCGACCCTCACGCGCTTCGCGTGCCGGTGCTTCGCCACCCGCACGCGCCGTCTCCACGGCGGGCGCGGCCGGACGGGCACCGAACAGGCCCTTCAGCCAGGCCATGAAGCCACCGCTGGCCACCGGCTGGGTGGCCGGCACCGGCCGCGCGACCGGGGCCTCCGGACGCGGCGCGCGCTCGGGGCGCGGCACCGACACCGGCGCCGGCGCGTCGGGCGTGATGCCCTTGACGGCGGCTTCCTGGCGCGGACGCGCATCTTCCTTCTTGCGGCTGCTGTAGCTGGTATCGGCCTCCAGTTCCTTGGCCGCGGCTTCCGCCATGCGATAGCTGGCGGTCGACTCCTCGAGGCGCGGATCGTCGTGACGCAGGCGCTCGAGCTTGTAGTGCGGGGTCTCCAGGTGCTTGTTGGGGATCAGCAGCACGTTGACCTTGAAGCGCAGCTCGATCAGGTTGATCTCCTGACGCTTCTCGTTCAGCAGGAAGGCCGCCACTTCCACCGGCACCTGGCAATGGATCGCCGCGGTGTTCTCCTTCATCGCCTCTTCCTGGATGATGCGGAGCACTTGCAGCGCGGACGATTCGGTATCGCGAATATGGCCCGTGCCATTGCAGCGCGGGCAGGTAATGTGCGAGCCCTCGGACAGCGACGGGCGCAGGCGCTGGCGCGACAGCTCCATCAGGCCGAAGCGGCTGATCTTGCCCATCTGCACGCGTGCGCGGTCATGGCGCAGCGCGTCCTTGAGGCGCGTTTCCACGTCCTTCTGGGCCTTGCCGGACTCCATGTCGATGAAGTCGATCACGATCAGGCCGCCCAGGTCGCGCAGGCGCAGCTGGCGGGCGATTTCGTCGGCCGCTTCGAGGTTGGTGCGCAGCGCGGTTTCCTCGATGTCGGCGCCCTTGGTCGCGCGCGCCGAGTTCACGTCCACCGAGACCAGCGCCTCGGTATGGTCGATCACGATGGCGCCGCCGGACGGCAGCATCACCATGCGCGAGTACGCGGACTCGATCTGGTGTTCGATCTGGAAGCGCGAGAAGAGCGGCACGTCGTCGCGGTACTTCTTGACGCGGCTCATGTTGTCGGGCATCACCACGCTCATGAAGGCGCGGGCCTGCTCGTAGATCTCGTCGGTATCGATCAGGATTTCGCCGATGTCCGGCTGGAAGTAGTCGCGGATCGCGCGGATCACGAGGCTCGATTCCAGGTAGATCAGCAGCGGGGCCTTGTTGTCGCCGGCGGCGCCGTCGATGGCCTTCCACAGTTGCAGCAGGTAGTTCAGGTCCCACTGCAGTTCCTCGGCCGCGCGGCCGATGCCCGCGGTGCGGGCGATGATGCTCATGCCGTCCGGCACGTTCAGCTGCGCCATGGTTTCGCGCAGTTCCTGGCGGTCTTCGCCTTCGATGCGGCGCGACACGCCGCCCCCGCGGGGGTTGTTCGGCATCAGCACGAGGTAGCGGCCGGCCAGCGAGATGAACGTGGTCAGGGCCGCGCCCTTGTTGCCGCGCTCTTCCTTCTCGACCTGGACGATCAGTTCCTGGCCCTCGTGCAGCGCGTCCTGGATGCGGGCGTTGCGCACGTCCACGCCTTCCTTGAAGAAAGCGCGCGCGACTTCCTTGAACGGCAGGAAGCCATGGCGCTCCTCGCCGTAATTGACGAAGCACGCCTCGAGCGAGGGCTCGATGCGGGTGATGACACCCTTGTAAATATTGCCTTTGCGCTGTTCGCGCCCGGCGGTTTCGATGTCGATGTCGATCAGTTTCTGTCCATCGACAATCGCGACGCGCAACTCCTCCTGTTGCGTCGCGTTGAACAGCATGCGTTTCATCGCAATACCTCACTCCAGTGTCGCGCATGGCCAGTGGCCGGCTGCGCGACGATCCATGGAGCACGCGAGGAAAGAGAGCGGTGGGCGGGAGAATTGCCGGAGTCGCTGGCCGCATGTCGTGGCGAATCGTTCGCGACAGCGGCCGGGCGGGGCACGGGTGAGGAGAGAGTCGTTGACGTCGAGGCAGTCGTCCGCTGGTCCGCTGGTCGGGAAGGGCGCCAAAAAGCCCTGCTCCAGAAGCGGCGACCGGCGAACTCCCGGGTACCGGAGGCGATGCGGCCGGCGCGGCATGCTCATGCATCGATGGGCATCCGTGCCTCGCACCGCGGCCGGCCGGGCGGCCAGGACGCGTCAAAGAGCAAGTTTTTCGGACACGGCAGGCGCGACCGATGCCAACCCGACTTCTCCCTGGGGCGCGCTGGCTGCTTCTTGGAGTTCTGCGACCGGCGCCGGAGTACTAGCCGGAACCACATGTCCGGCATGACAAGTCAGTTGGCAGGCTCACCTGCCGGCCGGCACCGGATTCCCGGTGCAGGCGGTCTTCTCTCACCATTTGCGGATGCCACACGGCATCCGCATCCAAATTCTGATCTACCTGAAAGCTCTGTTCCCACGTGCCCGCCGTCGTTGCCGAAGCCGCCTGCGGGCGACTTCCTGCGCGCCGGCGTGGCGCGTGCGTGCTGCTGATACCGTCATTTGCCCTTCCGGCCTGCGCGGGGTACGCGATACAGGCGGGACGGGCCGGGCTGGCGGCAACCCGAAGTGTAAAATGCGGAAATTCGCGCGAATACTGTGGGCAATACCACTGCGTTACTGATGGGCAATACCATTGCCATCCCCGCGCCAAATATCCTCTACACCTTTACACAAAGGCCTTGCGTTGCCAGCCAGTTGCCGGCAACAGCCGGGAAATTATATTGAAAATGAATGAGTTACGCCATCAAATTGAAAAGGAGCCGCGATCCACGGCAAGTGGGCTCCAGGTGGCGTACGTCACGATCGACGAAAGTGCCGAAGGCCAGCGTATCGATAACTTTCTGCTGAAGGTGTCGCGGGGCGTTCCCAAGAGCCATATTTATCGGGTACTGCGCTCCGGCGAGGTGCGCGTGAACAAGGGTCGCATAGACGCTACCTATCGATTGCAGATCGGCGATATTGTCCGCATTCCGCCGATGCGCGTGGCCGAGAAGGCCTCGCCCGCCGAGGCCCCGCCCGCGGAATTCCCGATCCTGTTCGAGGACGCGCACCTGCTGATCATCGACAAGCCCGCCGGCGTGGCGGTCCACGGCGGCTCGGGGGTGGCGTTCGGCGTGATCGAGCAGTTGCGCCGCGCGCGCCCGCAGCTCAAGTTCCTGGAGCTCGTGCACCGTCTCGACCGCGAGACATCCGGGGTGCTGGTGCTGGCCAAAAAGCGCTCGGCGCTGGTGCATCTGCACGAGCAGATCCGCGGCAATGGCATGGACAAGCGCTACTTTGCCTGCGTGGCCGGGGAATTCGCCAACCAGCGCCAGCATGTAAAGCTGCCGCTGTTCAAGTACAGCACGCCGGAGGGCGAACGCCGCGTGCGGGTGCAGGCCGACGGGCTCGCCTCCCATACGGTGTTCAACCGGGTGCAGGCATTTACGGGCTTCACCTTGCTCGAAGCCGAGCTCAAGACTGGCCGCACGCATCAGATCCGGGTGCACCTGTCCCATTCCGGTTACCCGATCGTGGGCGACGACAAGTACGGCGACTTCGCGCTCAACAAGGCGCTTGCCCGCAGCGGCGCGCGGCCCGGCATCAAGCGCATGTTCCTGCACGCACACCGGCTCACGCTTACGCACCCTGGCACCGGCGAGCCGCTCACGGTGTCCGCGCCGTTGCCCGCCGAATGTGTCGATTTTCTGCAACAATTGCGGGGGTCGGACGCGGTGGCCTGATGCCTTGCGGCACCCCGCGTCTCCCTATCCTCAAGGACCCTCATGGCCCGGCAGCGCTTTGACCTGATCGTGTTTGACTGGGATGGAACCCTCATGGATTCCACCCCGACCATTGCCAAGTGCATCCAGATGGCCAGCCGCGACCTCGGCCTGCCCGTTCCCGACGATAGTGCCGCCAGCCATGTGATCGGGCTCGGACTCAAGGACGCGCTGTCCTATGCCGTGCCCACGCTGGACCCGGCCGACTATCCGCGCCTGGCCGAGCGCTATCGTTACCATTTCCTGACCCGCGACGCCGATCTCGTGCTGTTCCAGGGTGTGCGCGACATGCTGGAGGCCCTGCGTGCCGAGCACTATTTCCTGGGCGTGGCGACGGGCAAGACCCGCGTCGGCCTGGAGCGAGCGCTGGCCGCCACCGGCCTCGGCCAGCTGTTCGATGCCACGCGTTGTGCCGACGAGACCTTTTCCAAGCCGCACCCGGCCATGCTGCACGAACTCACGCGTGAACTCGGCCAGGGCGTCGAGCGCACGGTCATGGTCGGTGATACCACGCACGACCTGCAGATGGCGGTCAACGCGGGCGCGCATGGCCTTGGCGTTTGCTATGGCGCGCATCCGGCCGACTCGCTGCGGGCCATGGCACCGGTGCATTGCGCCACGTCCATCGCCGACCTCCACGAGTGGCTGCTGACCCATGCCTGAAACCAGTGCGGCACGGCGGCTCTGCGCGTCCGGCGATCTCGTGGACGGCGGCATCGGCGTGCGCTTCACGGTCGCGCTGGAGGCGCGCGAGATCGGCGCGTTCGTGGTGCGCTACGACGGCGCCGCGCATGGCTACCTCAATCGCTGCGCCCACGTGCCCATGGAGATGGACTGGCAGGAGGGCCAGTTTTTCGACAGCGCGGGCCTATACTTGATGTGCGCGACACATGGCGCGGTTTACGCGCCTGACACCGGCCTCTGCGTGGGCGGCCCTTGCCGGGGCGCCTCCCTGGCCAAACTCCGGATCGAGGAACGCGACGGCGCCGTCTACTGGCTGCCGGAACCCCCTTTTTTACCGCCCGAAGGTCAGTGAAATACGGGCGTCAGTCTGAACCCAACGAGTCCATTGCATGACAGAACAGCAAAAACCGCCTGGTGAACCGGGTTCCCCCGAAGCGTCGGGCAAGCCAGGGGCGAGCCCCGACGAGGCGCAGCGCCTCGATGTGGCGCGCGAGGCCGAGTTTCCGCTCGACCACGAGTTGCGTGCCGGTGATGAGGCCGCCCGCCGCGAGGCCGAAGCCCGGCGCGCGCGCATGGCCGGCGGCAGCGGGGCGGCGCCGGTCGGCGCGGACGGCGCCCGCTGGGAGCGCGATGTGCTCGAGCGCGTGCTGATGGCCACGCTGCGCGAACAACGGGCGGCACGGCGCTGGCGCATCTTCTTCCGTCTGGTCGGGCTTGGCATCCTGGCGCTGATCCTGTTCGCGGTTTTCGACTTCAAGGGCGACGGCGCGCTCAGCACGTCCGGCCGCCATACCGCGATGGTGTCGCTCGACGGCGAGATCGCCGCCGGCACGCCGGCCAGCGCGGAGTCGATCAATGCATCGCTGCAGGCGGCATTCGCCGATACCAACGCGGCGGGCGTGATCCTCAAGATCAACTCTCCGGGCGGCTCGCCGGTGCAGGCCGGCATCATCAACGACGAAATCCACCGGCTGCGCACCCTCTATCCGGGCAAGCCGTTCTATGTAGTGGTGGAGGAAATCTGCGCGTCCGGTGGCTACTACGTGGCCGCGGCGGCCGACAAGATCTACGTGGACAAGGCCAGCATCGTCGGCTCCATCGGCGTGCTGATGGACGGCTTTGGCTTTACCGGCCTCATGGACAAGCTCGGCATCGAGCGCCGGCTATACACCGCGGGCGCCAACAAGGGCATGCTCGATCCGTTCTCGCCGCAGGTGCCGCGCCAGAAGGCATATGCCGAGTCGATGCTCAAGGAAATCCATCAGCAGTTCATCAACGTAGTGAAGGAAGGGCGCGGCGACCGGCTCAAGGACGATCCCGAGCTGTTCTCGGGCCTGTTCTGGTCGGGCGAGCGTGCCGTTGAGCTGGGGCTGGCCGACGGCATGGGCAGCGCCGACTACGTGGCGCGCGATCTCTTCAAGGCCGAGGACATCGTCGACTACACCGTCAAGGAAAACATCGCCGAGCGCGTGGCCAAGCGCTTTGGCGCGGCCATGGGCACCGCGGCGATGAAGACCATGATCTGGAGCGGGCGCTTCGGCGTACGCTGACGCGCCCCGCGCTCAGGCAGCCAGCAGCGAGAAGATGGCCGGCCGCTTGTGCAACGCCAGCCGCTCCGGCGTCCACGCCGAGAGCGGCAACGTGACGATGGTTTCGGTGGGCAGCGTGAGGTCAACCGCCACCGACAGCAGCGTGGTACCGGCGCAATGCTGGCGCAGCGCATCGAGCAGGGCGCCGTTGCGGTAGGGCGTTTCGATCCACACCTGGGTTTGCCGGTCCTTGCGCGAACGGGCTTCCAGTTCGCGCAGTCGGCGCGCGCGCTCGTCGGGATCGACCGGCAGATAGCCGTTGAACGCGAAGCTCTGGCCATTCAGGCCGGAGCCCATGACCGCCAGCAGGATAGAGCTTGGACCGACCAGCGGTCGTACCGGTACGCCGCGGCCGTGCGCCAGGCGCACCAGGTCGGCGCCGGGGTCCGCCACGGCCGGCACGCCCGCTTCCGATAGCAGTCCCCCATCGCGCCCCGCCACGATCGGGTCGAGCAGCGCGCCGAGCGCGGCGGCCGGGGTATTCACATTGAGCTCGCGGATCTCGATCTCCTGGATCGGGCGTGCCAGCGGGCAGGTTGCGCCGAGCTTCTTGAGAAACGCGCGCGCGGTCTTGGCGTTTTCCGCTACGAGGTAATCGAGTCGTGCCGCAATCTGCTGCACTCCGGCCGGAATCACGTCGGGCAGCGGGTCGTGCTCGTCGCGCTTGCCGAGCGTATTGGGAATCAGATAGAGCGTGCCGGCCATGTTCAATCCGTCAGCAAAGGGTACCCGGCCGCGCGCAGCATGCCGGTCAGCGCGATCAGCGGCAGGCCGATCAACGCGGTGGGGTCGTCGGATTCGACGCGCGCGAGCAGCGCGATGCCAAGTCCCTCGACCTTGGCGCTGCCCGCCACGTCATAAGGGGTCTCCGCCCGCAGGTAGGCGTCCAGGTCGGCATCGGGCAGGTCGCGGAAGGTCACGCGCGTCTGCACGTCGGCGAGCTGGGCGGTGCCGCTGCGCCCGTCGAGCAGGCACAGTGCCGAGTGAAATGTGACCGTACGGCCACGCATGCGCTGCAGTTGCGCCAGTGCCCGCGCGTGTGTGCCGGGTTTGCCCAGCTGGGCGCCGTCGAGCGTGCAGACCTGGTCCGAGCCGATCACCAGCGCGCCCGGGTGGCGCGCGCCGATAGCTTCCGCCTTGAGGCGCGACAGTCGCAGCGCGGTGGCCTCGGGGGCCTCGCCTTGCTGTGGCGTTTCGTCGATGGCGGGCACGGCCACGTCGAACGGCAGGCGCAGCCGCGCCAGCAGCTCGCGGCGGTAAGGAGAACTCGACCCCAGGATCAGGGGCGGCCGGGAGGCATGTGACATATCGATAACTGTCTGAGGCGAAAGAGGATTTGAGGCGGTAAACTTTGCCGCCGGGGAAAAACCACCGTATAATCGCGCGTTTAGCCGCCAGGGCACATGCTTGCCTGGTTTGCGTTCCAGGCGTTCCAGGCATTCCCGGTGTTCGTACGTTGATCGACGGAACGAAAAAGAAGGAACCAGGAACCGAAAGGCGGCGGCCTCCAGCGACATCCACATCATGAGCCAGCCGACTTCGCCCAGCGTGGCGTTCGACCTGCGCGAAACCGATCTTTTCGCGTTCTGCCGCAAGGGCGGCAGTGTGGCGGGAGAGGTGGCGGTGCGCGATTTGCCGCGCATCATAGCCGAGACCGCCGAGGGCGCGCCAGATAGCGCGGCGGACGAGACCTTCCGCTACACGGTGGCAGGCTTCATGCGCGAAGAGGCGGTGGAGCCCGGCGCGCCGGTAGTGCAGCGCCTGTTTCTCGATGTGACGGTCGCGGGGCGCGTGTGGCTCGACTGCCAGCGTTGCCTCGAGGTCTATGCCGAGCCGATCGGGACCGGGATGCGTTTCGAGGTGCTGGCGAGCGAGGAAGCGGCCGACGCCGCGCCGATGGACGACGATGAAGTGGACGTGATCGTCGGATCGCGCCGGTTCTCGGTCCTGGAGTTGATTGAAGACGAGGTGTTGCTGGCGTTGCCGGCGGCACCCAAGCACGTTGTATGTCCGTCCGTGCACGAGTCGCTCGTGACCGGCGCGGATGGCGAGGTGGAGCCCGAGGCGCCGCCCGAGGAAGAAAAGCGGCCATCGCCCTTTGCGGCGCTGGCTGGTCTCAAGACGACCAGGCATTGATGCCGGCGCGCTGGGCGTGCCGCGCAGGGCTTGAGCGTATTGAGGGAGCGGGCGCCTGGCGCCTGACAAGTTGAAGCATCCGGCCGGGCCCCGGCTACGCCTTGTGCAGGATGCGTTGTGTTAATATCGCAAAATTCTCGAAGGAGTCATCATGGCTGTTCAACAGAACAAGAAGTCGCCGTCCAAGCGCGGCATGCACCGTTCGCACGACCATCTGTCGGTTGCGCCCCTGGCGGTCGAGCCGACCACCGGCGAAGCGCATCTGCGTCACCACGTGAGCCCGAACGGCTACTACCGTGGTCGCAAGGTCATCAAGACCAAGAACGACTGACCAGGTCGTCCGGCGTGACCCAGAGTCTCGCTCGCGCACGTTGTCAGGTATGAAACAGGAAAGCGGCAAGCTCGTTGCCGCTTTTTTGTTGGGCGCTCGGGTATCATCCCGCCCGCGCCGGTACCGCAACGTATTCGCGCGTCCGGCTGGTAGCGTCCCCGCGAAACGCCAGGCTGCCGATCCGCAGCCGGTGTTAGAGTGCGGTGGATGCCGGCGCGTATTCCGTACCAGGGAACAATGACGATCAAGCTCGCCATCGACTGCATGGGCGGCGATCACGGCGTGTCCGTGACGGTGCCCGCAGCGATCAGTTTTCTATCCCGCCACGACGATGCCGAGATGGTGCTGGTGGGGCTGCCCGATGCCATCGAGGCCCAGCTGAAGACGCTGCATGCCGTTGGCCATCCGCGCGTCAGCATCGTCGCCGCAACCGAGGTCATCACGATGGATGACCCGGTGGAGGTGGCGCTGCGCAAGAAAAAGAATTCCTCGATGCGCGTGGCTGTCACGCAGGTCAAGGAAGGCCATGCGGACGCGTGCGTATCGGCCGGCAATACCGGGGCGCTGATGGCGGTCTCCCGCTATGTGCTCAAGACGCTTGACGGCATCGAGCGCCCGGCCATCGCCACCACTATTCCCAACGAGAAGGGCTGGGGCACCACGGTGCTCGACCTCGGCGCCAATGCCGACTGCGAGCCCGGACACCTGCTGCAGTTTGCCCGCATGGCCGAAGCCATGGTGGCTGTGGTGGATCACAAGGACCACCCGACCGTCGGCCTGCTCAATATCGGCGAGGAAGTGATCAAGGGCAACGAGGTGGTCAAGGCCGCCGGCGAGCTGCTACGCGCTTCGGAGCTGAATTTCTACGGCAACGTCGAGGGTAACGACATCTTCAAGGGCACCACCGATATCGTGGTGTGCGATGGCTTTGTCGGTAACGTGGCGCTCAAGAGTTCCGAGGGGCTGGCCAAGATGATCGGCAGCCTGATCAAGGAGGAGTTCACGCGCTCCTGGTTCACCAAGCTGCTTGCGGCGCTGGCCATGCCGGTGCTCAAGCGCCTGGCCCGGCGCCTGGATCCGGCGCGCCACAATGGCGCGTCCTTGCTGGGCCTGCGTGGGCTGGTGATCAAGAGCCACGGCTCGGCCGACGCCCGCTCTTTTGAGTGGGCGATCAAACGCGGGTATGATGCCGCCAGTAACGGCGTCGTCGAGCGCATCGCAAAGGCCTTCGCCAACAAGTCGGGTGGCGCCTCGGGTGGCACCTCGGGTGGCACCTCGGGTGGCACTTCAGGTGGGACCCCAGGTGGCACTCCGGGTGGCACTCCAGGTGGCACTCCCGGCAACGCATCGGGAACCCTCCCGGGTGGCCCCGAGGCTTCCGCGGGTGGCCCGGCGACCGACGCTTCCGATCCCCATTCCAACAAGCATGCCGCCTGACACGGCACCAGGAGATCCGGCCGGAGATCGCGCCCGGCCGCGGGCGGTGTCACGGTCCACACGATCCGATTCATACATGACCAAGTACGCAAAAATCATCGGTACGGGGAGCTACCTGCCTCCGCGGCGCGTGACCAATCACGAGCTGGCCGCGCAACTGGCGGAGAAGGGTATCGAAACGAGCGACGAGTGGATTGTCACGCGTAGCGGTATCTCGGCGCGCCACTGGGCCGAGCCCGATGTCACGAGCAGCGACCTCGCCGTCAAGGCGGCCGAGCGTGCGCTCGAGGCGGCCGGCATCGACCGCCAGGACATCGACATGATCGTGGTGGCCACGTCGACGCCGGACTTCGTGTTCCCGAGCACCGCGTGCATCGTGCAGAACAAGCTTGGCATCACCAACCATTGCGCCGCGTTCGACCTGCAGGCCGTGTGCTCGGGTTTCGTGTACGCGCTGGCCACGGCGGACAAGTTCATCCGCAGCGGCTCGCATCGCAATGTGCTGGTGATCGGCACCGAGGTGTTCTCGCGCATTCTCGACTTCAACGACCGCACCACCTGCGTGCTGTTTGGCGATGGCGCCGGCGCGGTGGTGCTGACGGCTTCCGACGAGCCCGGCATCCTGTCCACGGCGATGCATGCCGATGGCAGCCACGTCGATATCCTGTGCGTGCCGGGCAATCTCTCGGGCGGCAACATTACCGGCAACCCGTTCCTGCACATGGACGGCCAGGCCGTATTCAAGCTCGCGGTGAACGTGCTCGACAAGGTCGCGCGCGAAGCCATCGGCGCTGCCGAGATGGTGCCGGGCGACATCGACTGGCTGATCCCGCATCAGGCGAACATCCGCATCATGCAGGGCACGGCAAAGAAGCTGGGGATGACGAACGATCGTATGGTTGCCACCGTGCACGAGCACGGCAATACTTCGGCCGCGTCGATTCCGCTCGCGCTCGACGAGGCGGTGCGCGATGGCCGCATCCGCCCGGGCCAGACCGTGCTGATGGAAGGCGTTGGCGGTGGCTTTACGTGGGGCGCGGTCCTGCTGCGCATGTAAGATGCGGTCCGCGCCGCGCGGACGCGCGGCGCCAGCCAGTGGATCCCGCTCACTGAGATCTCAAGGATAGAATCACCGATGACATTCGCATTCGTATTTCCCGGCCAGGGCTCGCAGTCGGTCGGCATGCTCAACGCGTTTGCCGATAATGCGGTCGTGCGATCGACGCTCGAGGAAGCGTCCAGCGCGCTCGGCCAGGATATCGGCCGTCTGATCGCCGAAGGTCCCGCCGAAGAACTCAACCTGACCACCAACACGCAGCCGGTGATGCTGACCGCCGCCGTGGCGGTGTACCGCGCCTGGATCGATGCGGGCGGCCCGCGGCCGTCGCTGGTGGCCGGTCACAGCCTGGGCGAATACTCGGCGCTGGTCGCGGCGGGCGTGATTCCGTTTGCCGATGCGGTGCCGCTGGTGCGCTTTCGCGCGCAGGCCATGCAGGAAGCGGTGCCGGTGGGCGAGGGCGGCATGGCGGCGATTCTCGGCCTGTCCGACGACGATGTGCGTGCGGCGTGTGCCGAGGCCGCATCGGCCGGCGTGGTCGAGGCCGTCAATTTCAACGCCCCATTGCAGGTAGTGATCGCCGGACACAAGGGCGCGGTGGAACGCGCATGCGAAATAGCCAAGACCAAAGGCGCCAAGCGCGCGCTGCCGCTGCCGGTGTCGGCGCCATTCCATTCGTCGCTGCTCAAGCCCGCGTCGGATCGCCTCAAGGGGCGCATGGCCGGCCTGACCTTTGCCGCGCCGCAAATTCCGCTGGTGAACAACGTTGACGTTGCCATCGTCAGCGATCCCGCCCAGATCAAGGATGCGCTGGTCCGCCAGGCGGCCGCGCCGGTGCGCTGGGTCGAGTGCGTGCAGAAGATCGCCGCCGAGGGTGTTACCCACGTGATCGAATGCGGTCCGGGCAAGGTCCTGGCCGGCATGACCAAGCGCATCGACGGCAATCTCGTGGGCGGCGCCATCTTCGATCCGGCGTCGCTGCAGGAAACGCTGGCGCTGCTGCGCTGACGCGGCGCGGCAGCGTCGATCGAAGCAAAACAACGCGAACCTTCGCATAGAGCACAGATAGAGCAACGCAATATGAGCAAACCTCTGGACAATCAGATTGCGCTGGTAACGGGCGCCTCGCGTGGCATCGGCCGCGCCATCGCGCTCGAACTCGCGCGCCAGGGTGCCAACGTGATCGGCACCGCCACCAGCGAGGCCGGTGCGGCGGCAATCGGCGAATACTTCGCCGCCGCCGGCGTGCGTGGCAGCGGCGTGGTGCTGAACGTGAACGATGCCGCGCGCTGCGAAGCCGTGATCGAGGATATCGTGAAGACGCACGGCGGCCTCGGTGTGCTGGTCAATAATGCCGGCATTACGCAGGACCAGCTTGCCATGCGCATGAAGGACGATGACTGGAGCAATGTCATCGATACCAACCTGACCGCGGTGTTCCGCCTGTCGCGCGCCGTGCTGCGCCCGATGATGAAGGCCCGCGGCGGCCGCATCATCAATATCACCTCGGTGGTGGGATCTACAGGCAACCCTGGCCAGATGAATTACGCGGCGGCCAAGGCCGGTGTGGAGGGCATGACCCGCGCGCTCGCGCGCGAGATCGGCAGCCGCAACGTGACCGTCAATTGTGTGGCCCCCGGCTTTATCGATACCGACATGACCAAGGTCCTGTCGGACGAGCAGCATGCCGCGCTGAAGGCGCAGATCCCGCTCGGCCGTCTTGGCCAGCCGGAAGATATCGCCCAGGCAGTGGCATTCCTGGCTGGTCCGCAGGCCGCCTACATCACGGGCACCACGCTGCACGTGAACGGCGGCATGTACATGAACTGATTGAAATACCTGGCTTCGGTTTCGAGGGAGAAGCCTTCAGAAGCCGGGCGAAGCAGCTGTTTTTCAAACCAAACGGGCGCGATTCTTGCAAAGGGTCGCAAGCGGATTTTTTGCGGTCCAAACCTGCTAAAATGCGCCCACTTTTTGTCGAACTTCCCTGGAGGGTTACATGGACAATATCGAACAACGCGTCAAGAAAATCGTGGCTGAACAGCTTGGCGTGGCCGAGGCAGATATCAAGAACGAATCGTCGTTCGTGAATGATCTCGGTGCGGACTCGCTGGACACGGTTGAACTCGTGATGGCGTTGGAAGATGAATTCGGCATGGAAATTCCCGATGAGGAAGCCGAGAAGATCACCACCGTGCAGCAAGCGATCGACTACGCCACCGCGCACGTCAAGGCCTGAGCCTGTCTCTGCTGCCGTCTCGGTATTCATTCGAGCCACAGAAGGCACGTGGGCCGGCCGCTCCGGTCTGCCATGGTGTTTTCTGTGGCTTTCGTCTGTTCGAAGAAGCAGAATCGGACTGATCTCCGCGGAGATCCAGCAGTACTCCCTTTCCGCTTCACGTACTCGTAGGAAAAGATAGTGAGCCGTCGTCGCGTCGTTGTCACTGGGCTTGGCCTTGTGTCTCCGGTCGGAAACACGGTTGCCGAAGGCTGGGCCAACCTGGTTGCCGGCAAGTCCGGCATCGCCACCATTACCAAATTCGATCCCTCCGCGCTCGCCTGCCATTTTGCCGGTGAAGTGAAGGGCTTCAATGCGGAGGATTACATCCCCGCCAAGGAAGCCCGGAACATGGATACCTTCATCCATTTCGGCATTGCGGCTGGTACCCAGGCGCTGCGCGACAGCGGCCTGGAAGTGACGGAAGCCAACGCCGAGCGCATCGGCGTGCTGGTGGGTTCCGGTATCGGCGGCCTGCCGATGATCGAGGAAACGCAGATGGTGCTGGCCAACCGTGGTCCGCGCCGGATTTCGCCGTTCTTCGTGCCCGGGTCGATCATCAACATGATCTCCGGCCACCTCTCGATCATCCACGGCGTCAAGGGTCCCAATATCGCGGCCGTGACCGCCTGCACCACCGGCCTGCACAGCATTGGCCTGGCCGCCCGGCTGATCCAGTATGGCGATGCCGATGCCATGCTGGCCGGCGGCGCCGAGTCGACGGTCTCGCCGCTGGGTATCGGCGGCTTTGCCGCGGCGCGCGCGCTGTCGACGCGCAACGAAGATCCGGCGGGTGCTTCGCGTCCGTGGGACCGCGATCGCGACGGCTTCGTGCTGGGCGAGGGTGCCGGGGTGCTGATGCTGGAGGAGTACGAGCATGCCAAGGCCCGCGGCGCGCGCATCTATGCCGAGCTGTTGGGATTCGGCATGAGTGGCGACGCGTTCCACATGACCGCGCCGAACATGGACGGCCCGCGCCGCTGCATGGTCAACGCGCTCAAGGACGCACGCATCAACGCGGACGAGGTGCAGTACCTCAATGCGCATGGCACGTCCACGCCGCTCGGCGACAAGAACGAATCCGATGCCGTCAAGGCGGCCTTCGGCGACCACGCCTACAAGATGGCCGTCAACTCGACCAAGTCGATGACCGGCCACCTGCTCGGTGGCGCCGGTGGTCTGGAGTCGGTATTCACGGTCCTGGCGCTGCATCATCAGGTCTCGCCGCCGACGATCAACCTTCAGAACCCGGATCCGGAGTGCGATCTCGACTACGTCGCCAATACGGCGCGTGAGATGAAGATCGATGTCGCCGTGAAGAACAACTTCGGTTTCGGCGGTACCAACGGTACGCTTGTCTTCCGCCGCGCCTGATCCGGCGTTTTCCACCGCATCCAGGCGCATCCGTGAGGCCATGCGCCATGCCGGGGCCCATCCCATGCGATGGGCCCTGCTTGTGATGTTTGTCTGCGAAGGCCTGTCACTCGGCTGGCTGCTGACGCGCTGCGTGGAGGCCGCCACCACCCATGCGGAAGGCTGGCAATGGCCGCATGCGATGGCACTGGCCGGCGTACTGCTGGCCGCGGCCTGGGTGATGCGGTCGTGGCCCGCGCGCTGGCGTGCGGCCCGGTGCCGCATCGTCGCGATTACCGGGGGCGTGCAACATGGGGCGCCGGTCGTGCGCGTGGCATGTCGTTCCACGGCATCTGGGGCCAGGCCGTGTCGGCCCGAACCGGCCGCCGCGCGTTCGAGGGAAAGTAGCGCGGTCGCCGTTGTCGCGCACGGTGCCGCCGGCGCGCCACTCTGTTGCGTGGCGCTGCGAGCGGGTGCCCGGGCCGAGGTGCTGGTATTGCCCTGGCAGGCTGCCCCGGCCGTCTTGCCGGCACTACGCCGGGCCCTGCACGGTTGCGCCGCAGCGGGGCCGGGGTGCAACCATGTGCGGTGCACGCGGAACGTTGTTGAGAAGCCGCGGTCACAGAATGCGCTTCAGGACACTCGGCTGCAGCGGAATCGTAGGTAAAATACAACGTTTGTCGTGACGACGAAACCAAGAGATACACTGCAGGTGAACTATTCGTGAGCGAACGCGAAGCCGATCAGCTTCTTGTTGAACGCGTCCAGCAGGGCGATAAACGGGCATTTGAGCTGCTGGTGGCCAAGTACCACCGCAAGATCATTCGCCTGATTTCGCGCCTCGTGCGAGACCCCGCCGAAGTGGAGGATGTGGCGCAGGATGCCTTCATCAAGGCGTACCGCGCCTTGCCCCAGTTCCGGGGCGAATCCGCCTTCTACACGTGGCTGTACCGGATCGCCGTCAACACGGCCAAGAACTACCTCGCAACCCAGGGCCGCCGCCCGGAGGCGTCCAGCGATATTGACGCCGAAGAGGCTGAAACTTTTGCGGACGGTGAACAACTAAGGGATATCAATACGCCGGAGTCGATGCTTCACACGCGCCAGGTGGCCGAGACGGTCAACCGCGCGATGGAGGCGCTTCCGGAGGAATTGCGTACCGCCATCACGCTGCGCGAGATCGAAGGCCTCAGCTATGAGGAGATCGCGGAGGCGATGGGGTGCCCCATCGGCACGGTGCGCTCGCGGATCTTCCGTGCGCGCGAGGCCATCGCCGAGAAATTGCGTCCGCTGCTGGGAACGGCAGAGGGCAAGCGGTGGTAGCAGCAGTAGGGTAGTCGCGGTAGGGTAGTCGCAGTCATGAATGTCGTGCAGCCAGCGTTGCAGCCTATTCCTGCATCGATAAACGACAAGCGGTAGAACGGGATTTATCGGTGTTCAATGGAATTTCTTGGGGTGGGAAATGGGTCAGGCTCATAAGCAGTCGGTTCATGTAGTGGAAGCATCGGAACAAATCTCCGTGTTGATGGACGGCGAGCTGGCGCCGAATGACGTCGATGCGGTGCTCGATCTCGCGAAAGGCGAGGCCGGCATGGCGGATTGGGGCGTGTATCAGCTGATCGGCGATACGCTGCGATCCGAGGAACTCACGCATGCGGGCTCCACCGAAGCGTTTCTGGCGCGCTTCTCCGCGACGCTCGCAGCCGAGCCTCATGTGCTGGTCCCCGCGGTAGCCGCGGCCAGCCGGCAGCGTCTGCTGGTGCGACCGTCGTGGGTGCGCCGTGTGATGCCCGGCACGGCGATCGCCGCCGCGGTGGCAGCGGTCAGCTGGGTGGTGGTGCCGCAGATGCGCGGCCCGACCGAGATCGGCACGCCCGACGCCGTGGTGGCACGTGCCGACCAGCCCGCACCTGCCAAGGGCGGCGCGCTGGTGACGGTTTCTGCCGACAGCTCGCAGATGATTCGCGATCCCCGCCTCGATGAGTACCTGCGCGCGCACCGCGCGTCGGTAGCGACCGATGCTTTCGTGCCGACCATGCGCACGGTGGCCAACGGCGCCAATTTCACCCAGGACAATTCGCAGGAATAATGCCGGACATGCATAAAGGACGAACGCCCGCCAACGCAGCGGGCGGACACGGAATGAAGGGCCTGCGCAGGTCCTTTTTTCTGGCCTTGTGCCTGACCGCTGCCGCAGCGACCGCGCAGCCGTCGGAAAGCACGCTGAACCGTCGCGACGCCACCGCATGGCTCAACAAGATCCACCGCGCGGCGCAACGCGAGAACTACGTCGGTACGTTGATCTATCAGCGTGGCAGCGTGATGCACGCGTCGCGCATCCAGCACTACAGCGATCTCGTGCAGAACGAGTACGAACGCCTGGAGACGCTTGACGGCAAGCCACGCGAGGTACTGCGCCAGAATGACGTGGTGCATAGCCTGATTCCCGAGGCCAAGCTCGTGGTGGTGGAGAAGCAGGAAGCGAAGGATCGTTTCCCGGCGCTGCTCGCCACCAACAAGACCGATGTGCTCGATCTCTACGACATGCGCAAGCTGGCGCCGGAACGTGTAGCGGGTGTCGAGTGCGAAGTCTTCGCGCTCGAGCCGCATGACACGGCGCGGTACGCGGTGCGGTTATGGGCCGACAAGAACTCGGGCCTGCTGATGCGCGCGCAGACGCTTGGCGAAAGCGGCAAGGTGCTCGAGCAGGTGGCGTTTTCGCAGGTCGATATCGGCGTGCCGTCCGACAAGCAGCGCATTCTCACCGCCATCAAGAATTCCAGTTCCTGGAACCATTACGAGGTTACCTACCAGCCGGCCAACCTGGCCGAAGAAGGGTGGACCATCACACCGCCCATCAAGGGCTTCCAGCGAATCCGCGAGGTGCGTCGTCCGCTCGGGGAGCTGCGCGCGCCCCCGCAGGGCGGCAACAAGAGCGGCCAGGTATTCGAGGTATTGCAGGTCGTCTATAGCGATGGCCTGACCGGACTGTCGATCTTCATCGAGCCGGTGTCCGAGCAACGCACGCGCCGCGAGGGCGTGGCGTCGCTGGGCGCGACCCAGGTCGTGGTGCGCCGCGTGGCCGATTACTGGATTACGGTTGTCGGCGAGGTGCCGGCGGCCACCGTCAAGCAGTTTGCCACCGCGGTCGAATTCAAGCCGCCCAAGACGGTACACTGAGCAAGCTGGTGCGCGGGCGGTACGTCACACGTATCGCCTGGTGCCGCCGGTAGCACGAGTTTTCGCCATACATTCGATGCGCGTCTCTTTCTCGCTGAAATCCCGGGAGTTGTCGATGATTACGAAATCCCCAGCCCTGGTGCGAACCATGGTCATGGTCGCCATGCTTGCGCTGGGCCCGACGGTATCCACGCTGGGCCATGCGCAGGCTGCGGCGTCGAATTACAACCTGCCCGACTTCACCGACCTGGTCGAAAAGGCCAGTCCGGCCGTGGTCAATATCCGCACCACCGAGCGCGTGCGGCAGCGTGGCAACGGCACGCCGGAAGACGACGAGATGGCCGAATTCTTCCGCCGTTTCTTTGGGGTGCCGATGCCCGGTGTGCCCACGCCGCCGGGCGCGCCGCGACGCGGCCAGCCGCAGCCGCCGCAAGGCGAGGAGCAGAGCCGTGGAGTCGGCTCCGGCTTTATCATCAGCGCGGATGGCTACGTGATGACCAACGCGCACGTCGTGGCGGATGCGGAAACCATCTACGTGACGCTGCCTGACAAGCGTGAATTCAAGGCCAAGCTGATCGGCTCGGACAAGCGTACCGACGTGGCGCTGCTGAAGATCGAGGCCAATGGACTGCCGCGCCTGCCGCTGGGCGACTCCGACCGGATCCGTCCCGGCGAATGGGTACTGGCCATCGGCTCGCCGTTCGGGCTGGACAACAGCGTGGCCGCGGGCATTGTGTCCGCCAAGGGTCGCGACACCGGTGACTATCTGCCGTTTATCCAGACCGACGTGGCCGTGAATCCCGGCAATTCGGGCGGCCCGCTGATCAACCTGCGCGGCGAGGTCATCGGTATCAATTCCCAGATCTACAGCCGCAGCGGCGGCTACATGGGCATCTCGTTCGCGATTCCGATCGACGAGGCGATGCGCGTGACCGAACAGCTGAAGACTTCGGGCAAGGTCACGCGCGGCCGTATCGCGGTGGCCATCGGCGACGTGACCAAGGAGGTTGCCGATTCGCTCGGCCTGGGTCGTGCGCGCGGTGCGCTGGTCGGCAGCGTGGAGCCGGGCGGTCCGGCCGAGAAGGCGGGCATCGAGGCTGGCGACATCATCCTCAAGTTCAATGGCCGCGATATCGAGAAGGCTTCCGACCTGCCGCGCATGGTGGGCGACACCAAGCCGGGTACGCGTGTGCCGCTGACGTTCTGGCGCAAAGGTCAGACGCGCGATGTCTCGATTACCGTGGCGGAGCTCGAGCCCGACAATCCCAAGCTGGCACGCTCGCGTGGCAGCGACCGGCGCGGCGGCGAGGAGGGTGCCACCCAGGCGCCCAAGCCCAATGCGCTGGGGCTGGTGGTCAACGATATCCCGGAGGCCAGACTCAAGGAGCTCAAGGTCAAGTCGGGTGTGGAGGTCGATACCGCCGATGGTCCGGCGCTGCGGGCTGGCATTCGCCCGGGCGACATCATCCTGCGCCTCGGCGATACCGATGTGACTGGTGCGCGCCAGTTCAACGAGCTCGTCAAGTCCCTCGACCGCAGCCGCATCGCGGCAATCTTCGTGCGTCGCGGCGATGCCACCCAGGTCTTGACGCTGCGGCCGAATGGTCAGGCGCGGTAAGCGCCCGGGGCCAGGCGCGCCGAGCACTTCGGTGCGGGCCAGCTGAGCGCCTGATGCCTGCCTGCGTCGCACCCGTGCCAAGCGTCGGGTGCGACGTTTTTGCCTGGCCTGTCAAGGTGTTGTGGCCGGCACCCGGCAGCGGGGTGCGGCGTGACCATTGATGTCCCGGAAGCCATTGAAAATCCGGTAAAATCGCGGTTTGGCGCGAGCTTCGCGCCCATGATCCGCGCACCTATCTCGGCCCGTCCTGCTTCGTCCCGGCGGCCCGTCACGGGACCGTATCCGTCGTACAGAACTTCGCGTCTTTGCGCTTTGACATGGCGTCGTATCGTAGCGTCATGGAAGCGTCGCAATTAAGCGCCGCGTAACCAGCATGATCGGCTCACCCCGGTCACCCCAGCGTTTCCTGAACTTTTAGATGGACCATATCCGCAATTTCTCGATCATTGCCCACATCGACCACGGGAAATCGACCCTGGCCGACCGGATCATTCAGCTTTGTGGGGGGCTTTCCGATCGCGAGATGGAGGCGCAGGTGCTGGACTCGATGGACATCGAGAAGGAGCGCGGCATCACCATCAAGGCGCAGACCGCCGCGCTGACCTACAAGGCGCGCAACGGCGAGGTCTACAACCTCAACCTGATCGACACCCCGGGGCACGTCGACTTCAGCTACGAAGTGAGCCGCTCGCTGTCGGCGTGCGAGGGCGCGCTGCTCGTGGTGGATGCGTCGCAGGGTGTCGAGGCGCAGACCGTGGCCAACTGCTACACCGCCATCGAACTCGGCGTGGAAGTGGTGCCCGTGCTCAACAAGATCGACCTGCCGCAGGCCGATCCGGCCAATGCGATCCAGGAGATCGAGGACGTCATCGGCATCGACGCGCAGGACGCCACGCCGTGCTCGGCCAAGACCGGCCAGGGCGTGGAGGACGTGATCGAGGCCCTGATCGCCAAGGTGCCGCCGCCCAAGGGCGACGCCGACGCGCCGCTGCAGGCGCTGATCATCGATTCGTGGTTCGACAATTACGTGGGCGTGGTCATGCTCGTGCGCGTGGTCAACGGTACCCTGCGCACCAAGGACAAGATCCTGCTGATGGCCACGGGCGCCCAGCACCTGGTGGAGCAGGTCGGCGTGTTTTCGCCCAAGTCGGTCCAGCGCGACGCGCTGTCGGCCGGGCAGGTGGGCTTTGTCATCGCCGGCATCAAGGAACTGAAGGCGGCGAAGGTGGGCGACACCATCACCGCAATGGCACGCAAGGCCGCGGAACCGCTGCCCGGCTTCAAGGAAGTCAAGCCGCAGGTGTTTGCCGGTCTCTATCCGGTGGAAGCCAACCAGTACGAAGCCCTGCGCGAGTCGCTCGAGAAGCTGCGTCTCAACGACGCCTCGCTGCAGTTCGAGCCGGAAGTCTCGCAGGCTCTCGGCTTCGGCTTCCGCTGCGGCTTCCTCGGTCTGCTGCACATGGAGATCGTGCAGGAGCGGCTCGAGCGCGAATTCGACATGGACCTGATCACGACCGCGCCGACCGTGGTCTATCAGGTGCAGCTGCGCGACGGCACCATGGTGACCGTCGAGAACCCGGCCAAGATGCCGGACCCGAGCAAGATCGAAGCGATTCTCGAGCCGATCGTCACGGTCAACCTGTATATGCCGCAGGACTACGTCGGCTCCGTGATCACGCTGTGCACGCAGAAGCGCGGCACGCAGATCAACATGAGCTATCACGGCAAGCAGGTGCAGCTCACGTACGAGATCCCGATGGCCGAGATCGTGCTCGACTTCTTCGATCGCCTGAAGTCGGTCTCGCGCGGCTATGCGTCGATGGATTACGAGTTCAAGGAATATCGCCCTTCCGACGTGGTCAAGGTGGATATCCTGATCAACAGCGACAAGGTCGATGCGCTGTCCGTGATCGTGCACCGCTCGAACTCGCAGTACCGCGGGCGCGAGGTGGCGGCGAAGATGCGCGAGATCATTCCGCGCCAGATGTACGACGTGGCGATCCAGGCCGCGATTGGCTCCAACATCATCGCGCGCGAGAACGTGAAGGCATTGCGCAAGAACGTGCTGGCCAAGTGCTACGGCGGCGATATCAGCCGCAAGAAGAAACTGCTCGAGAAGCAGAAGGCCGGCAAGAAACGCATGAAGCAGGTGGGTACCGTCGAGATTCCGCAGGAGGCATTCCTGGCCATCCTGCAGGTCGACGACAAATAATCGACGGCGCCGCGCGGAACGGCAGGTCCGCGCGCGTGCCGACAACAAGATACTGAGATCAAAACGCCGTCATGAATTTCGCACTGATCCTTTTTGTGCTGGTGGTCATTACGGGCATTGCCTGGGTCGCGGACAAGCTGGTATTCGAACGCCAGCGCCGTAGCGTGGCGCGCCTGGCGCTGGCCGAGTTCGATGCCAATCGAAGCCACATGGCCCCCGCGCTGGCTGGCGCCGAGCTCGAGAACTCGCGCCGCCGCCTGGCCGAGGAAAAGATGCGCCAGCCCTGGTGGCTGGAATATTCGGCGAGCTTCTTTCCGGTCATCCTGGCGGTATTCGTGCTGCGCTCGTTCGTGGTGGAGCCGTTCAAGATTCCGTCCGGCTCGATGATCCCGACACTGCTGATCGGCGACTTCATCCTCGTCAACAAATACGAATACGGCATTCGCCTGCCGGTGATCAACAAGAAGATCGCCAACGTGGGCGAGCCGCAGCGCGGCGACGTGATGGTGTTCCGCTACCCGAAGGACGAGTCGCTCGACTACATCAAGCGGGTGATCGGCGTGCCCGGCGATGTGGTCCGCTACGAGAACAAGCGGCTGACCATCAACGGCAAGCCGGCGCAGTACGCCCCGTTGCCGGAGTATCTCGACGAGGAGCGGCTGGCCTATTCGAAGCATTTCACCGAGACGCTGCCGGACGGCCCGTCGCATGGCATTCTCAACGATGCCGACCGGCCGGCCTATGTGGCCGGCGCCGATCCGGATTTTCCGTTCCACGAGAACTGCACTTACAATCAGCAAGGGCTGACGTGCAAGGTTCCGGAAGGTCATTATTTCGTGATGGGTGACAACCGGGACAACAGCCTCGATTCGCGGTACTGGGGATTCGTCCCGGATCAGAATATCGTGGGCAAGGCGTTCATGATCTGGATGAATCTGGGCAATTTTGGACGCGTCGGGACTTTCAAGTAGCAAGCTTCGACGCGGCGCAACGACACTCACATAAAACGAGGGAAGCGCAACATGGGTCAATGGGTCGGTGTACAAGGGAAACAACGGCGACGTGGTGTGATTTATAAATCACGTGGCTTTTCCATCTGGTCGCTGCTGGTCATCATCGTGGTGCTGCTCTGCGCGGTGCTGCCCGCGGTGAAGTCGATCCCGAGCGTCCTGGAGTATTTCTCGGTTCGGCGCGCGGTAAGCTTTGCCCGCGATCACGCGACGAACCGGCAGGAGGTAGCGACTTATTTCGACAAGCAGGCCCAGATCGAACAGATCTCGTCCATCAAGGGCGAAGACCTGAACGTGACGGAAGACGATACAGGTCGTGTTCGCGCAATTGATTTTTCCTACCGGACCGTGATTCCCGTCTACGGCTCCGTGAGTCTATTGATTACTTATTCGGGAACGCAGCTCTGACATGAACCTCGACGCCTTGCAGCAACGACTCGGCTACCGATTCAGCAAGCCCGAATTGCTGCAACAAGCGCTGACGCACCGCAGCCACAGCGCCCAGCACAACGAACGTCTGGAATTCCTCGGCGATTCGGTGCTCAACTGCGCCGTGGCGGACATGCTCTACGGCATGTTCGGCAAGCTCGACGAAGGCGATCTGTCGCGCGTGCGGGCCAACCTCGTCAAGCAGCAGGCGTTGTACGAGATTGCCCAGATGCTGCAGTTGTCCGATACGCTGCGCCTGGGCGAGGGCGAATTGAAGAGCGGCGGTTTTCGCCGCCCCTCGATCCTGGCCGATGCGCTCGAAGCCATTGTCGGCGCGGTATTTCTCGATTCGGGTTTCGATGCCGCGCGGGCGCTGATCCGCAAGCTCTATATCCCGATCCTGGAGCAGGTGGATCCGCGCACCCTCGGCAAGGATGCCAAGACCCTGCTCCAGGAGTATCTCCAGGGCCACAAGATTGCCCTGCCGCAGTACAACGTCATTGCCACCCACGGCGCGGCGCATAGCCAGCAGTTTGAAGTCGAGTGCACCGTGCCTAAACTGGAAGTGCGTGTGTTCGGCACGGGCGCCTCGCGGCGCGCGGCCGAGCAGGCGGCGGCCAAGCTGGCCCTCGACGAGGTGCAGAAGCTGGTGCCGCAGTTGCTCAAGCGCAGTCGCGCGGAACGTACCGGCAAGACGCGCAAGCAGCCGGTTCCGCCGGATCCCCAGTTGTCTCTCAGGTTGAAGGAATGACCGAATTGAACCCGCCGTCGCCAAATGCGGCGGAACCCTCCGATGCCCCGGCCTTCCGCTGCGGCACGGTGGCCATCGTTGGCCGTCCGAACGTCGGCAAATCCACGCTGATGAACGCGCTGGTCGGCCAGAAGATCAGCATCACGTCCCGCAAGGCCCAGACCACGCGCCACCGTATCGTCGGTATCCAGACCACCGACGATACGCAGTTCGTGTTCGTCGATACGCCGGGGTTCCAGACCCGCCATGCGAGCGCGCTGAATCGCTCGCTCAACCGTGCCGTGACCTCCACGCTGTCGTCGGTGGACCTCGTGCTGTTCGTGGTGGAAGCCGGTCATTACGGCCCCGACGACGAGAAGGTGCTGAGCCTGCTGCCGAAGAACACGCCGGTGCTGCTGGTTACCAACAAGCTGGACCGGCTCGGCGAGCAGCGTGCCGAGGTCATGATGCCGTTCCTCGAGAAGATGGGGCAGCAGTTCCCGTTCCGCGAGGTGGTGCCGATGTCGGCCAAGACGCGCGATCACATCACGCGGCTGATGGCCATCATCCGGCCCTATCTGCCGGAAGGCGAGCCGATGTACGACGCCGATGCGATGACCGATCGCAGCGAGCGTTTCCTGGCCTCGGAGATCATTCGCGAGAAGGTGTTCCGCTGGACCGGGGACGAGCTGCCGTACACGAGCACCGTGGTCATCGACAAATTCGAAACCGAAGGGCGCCTGCGCCGCGTGTTTGCCACCATCCTGGTCGAGCGCGACGCGCACAAGGCCATGATCATCGGCAACAAGGGCACCAAGCTCAAGCAGATCTCCACCGAGGCGCGCCTCGACATGGAGAAGCTGTTCGACGGCAAGGTCTACCTGGAGATGTGGATCAAGGTGAAGAGCGGCTGGGCCGACAACGAAGCCGGACTGCGTGCCTACGGATACGAGTGACGAGCATGGCTGACGCGCGCCGCGGCGGCCCTGCGCGGCGCGCGGATCCCATCGCCGAGGATGCGGCCGAGCTGCTGGCCACGCAGGCCGTGCCAGGCTTGAGCGCATCGGCGGCCATGGGCCGCGAGATGATGGACCGCGCCATGCGCATCGTGCCGGCGCGCTCCGAACTGCGTGTCGCCAACGAGGCGGGCTTTGTGCTGCACGCCTATCCGTATCGCGAAACCAGCCTTATCCTCGATGTGTTCACGCGCGATCACGGCCGCATGGCGATGGTGGCAAAGGGTGCCAAGCGGCCGCATTCCGCGTTGCGGGCGGTGCTCCAGCATTTCCATCCCATCGCGCTGTCATGGAGCGGGCGCGGCGAGGTCAAGACGCTGACCAAGGCCGAGTATGTGGGCGGCATGCTGCCGCTGGCCGGTGATGCGCTGCTGTCCGGCTTCTACCTCAACGAGCTGCTGCTCCGCTTCTGTCCGCGCGAGGATGCCCATCCGGCACTGTTCAAGCACTACATGATCACGCTCACGCGGCTGGCGCATGGCGAGCCGGCCAGCCTGGTGCTGCGCGGCTTCGAGCGCGTGCTGCTGCAGGAGACCGGTTTTGCCGTGGGCTTCGACCGCTGCGTGCCCAGCGGCGAACGCGTGCAGCCGGGGCTCGACTACGTGTACCAGCCCGAGCGGGGCGTGCGGCGCGCGCAGGCCAGCGATCCGTCGAGCTGGCCGGTGGTGAGCGGGCAGACGCTGCTCGATATGGCACAGGACGATTACAGCCGCGCGCAGACCGTTGCGCAAAGTCGCGGCCTGATGCGGTTCCTGCTGCATTATTATTTGCAGGGCGCGCCGCTCAAGACGCGGCAGATCCTGATCGACCTGCAGTACCTCTGACTCTCAAGACAGCAGACAGCATGATTTTTCACGCGAACCCCGGTGTCATCGACCTTGGCGTCAATATCGACCACGTCGCCACGCTGCGCAATGCGCGCGGCACGGTGTATCCCGACCCCCTCCAGGCCGCGTTGCTGGCCGAGGAGGCCGGCGCGGACCTGATCACGCTGCATCTGCGCGAAGATCGCCGCCATATCCGCGATGCCGACGTGCGAGCCTTGCGTCCGCGCCTGGCGACGCGCATGAACCTGGAATGCGCGATTACCGCCGAGATGCTCGATATCGCCTGCGAGATCCGTCCGCAGGACGTGTGCCTGGTACCGGAGAAGCGCGCGGAGGTCACCACCGAAGGCGGGCTCGATGTGGTAGGGCACCAGGCCCAGGTGGAGGCGGCCTGCCGCCAGCTCAGGGAAGCCGGAATCCGCGTGTCGCTGTTCATCGACCCGGACGCCGACCAGATCGCTGCCGCGGCTGCGTGCGGGGCGCCCGTGATCGAACTGCATACGGGCGCCTATGCCGAGGCCGATACGCCCGCGGCACAGGCGGCCGAGCTGCAGCGCGTGGCGGCCGGCGTCAGCGCCGGCCAGCAGCATGGACTGGTGGTCAATGCCGGCCACGGGCTGCACTACACCAATGTGCAGGCGGTGGCGGCGCTGCCCGGCATTCAGGAGCTCAATATCGGCCATGCCATCGTCGCGCATGCGGTGTTCGTCGGCTGGCAGAACGCGGTGCGCGAGATGAAGGCGATCATGGTCGCCGCGCGCCTTGGCACGCGCTATCCCGTACCGGGACAGCCCGCGTGATCTACGGCATCGGCACCGACATCATCCAGATCGCGCGCGTACAGGGCGTGATGGAACGCACGCGCGGGCGCTTTGCCGAAAAGGTGCTCGGTCCACGCGAACTCAAGATTTATCATGCCCGCAAGGCGCGCTCGGAAAAGCGCGGCCTGGCGTTCCTGTCGACACGCTTCGCGGCCAAGGAGGCCTTCTCCAAGGCAATCGGGCTCGGCATGCGCTGGCCCATGACGTGGCGCGCGATGGAACTGCTGAATTTGCCGTCCGGCGAACCCACGCCGGTCTGCTCGGGCGAGCTGGCGGCATGGGTGGCGGAACGCAACCTGACCATCCGGGTCAGTGTGAGCGACGAGCACGAATATGCCGTGGCATTCGCCATCGCCGAGCGTGGCGCCTCGTCAATGGAATCGACCAATACATGATGAACAAGAAGACTTCCGGCAAGCGGCCGGGCCCCGTCGTGCTCGATGTCGTCGGCAAGCAGCTCGACGCCGAGGATATCCGCCGCATTGCGCATCCCCTCACGGGCGGCGTAATCCTGTTTGCGCGCAACTTCGAGTCGCGCGGGCAACTGCTGGCGCTGACGCGCGCCATTCGGGAGGTGCGGCAGGACGTGCTGATCTGCATCGACCACGAGGGCGGGCGCGTGCAGCGCTGCAAGACCGACGGTTTTACCCACCTGCCGGCGATGGCAAGACTCGGCGCGTTGTGGGACCAGGATGTGCTGGCGGCTACCAAGGCTACGGTGGCGTGCGGCTATGTGCTCGCGGCCGAACTGCGCGCATGCGATATCGACCTCAGCTTTACGCCGGTGCTGGATCTCGACTATGGCCGCAGTGCCGTGATCGGCGATCGCGCCTTCCATGCGGATCCGCGCGTGGTGACGATGCTCGCCAACCACCTGACCCATGGCCTGCTGCTGGCGGGCATGAGCAATTGCGGCAAGCATTTTCCGGGGCATGGTTTCGTGGCGGCGGACTCGCACGTGGCGGTGCCGGTCGACGAGCGCCCGCTCGACGAGATTCTCGAGCACGACGCGCGGCCGTACGACTGGATGGGCCCGACGCTGGCGTCGGTGATGCCGGCCCATGTCATCTATCCGAAGGTGGATGCGAACCCGGCCGGGTTCTCGCGTTTCTGGCTGCAGGACATCCTGCGCTCGCAGCTCGGCTTTGAAGGCGTGATCTTCAGCGATGACCTCAGCATGGAAGGCGCCAGCGTGGCCGGCACGGTGACACAGGCCGCGCGTGCCGCGCTCGATGCGGGCTGCGACATGGTGCTGATCTGCAATCATCCCGAGCGCGCCGACCAGTTGCTGAAGGAACTCGATGTGGTCATTGGCAAGGCCTCGCAGCGGCGCATCCGCAAGCTGTTCGGCCGCAAGAAGCCGCTCGACTGGAATCGCCTGCAGCAGGAGCCGGAATACCGCTCGGCGCTGGCGCTGCTGAAGAGCCACGACCTGATCGCGTGACGACGTGAGCGGGCGTCGTCACGTCGGGCGACGGCAATAAAAAAAGGCAGCCGAGGCTGCCTTTTTTTATTGCACCGGGCCGACTTAGTTGGCGCGGCTGCGGTATTCGCCGGTACGCGTATCGATTTCGATCTTGTCGCCGATATTGCAGAACAGCGGCACTTGCAGTTCGAAGCCGGTGTTGATCTTGGCGCCCTTGAGCACCTTGCCCGACGAAGTGTCACCCTTGACGGCCGGCTCGGTGTACACGATCTCGCGCACCACGGTCGTCGGCAGTTCCACCGAGATGGCCTTGTCGTTGTAGAACACCACTTCCACGGCCATGCCGTCCTCGAGGTAGTGCAGGGCGTCGCCCATGCTCTCACCTTCGACTTCGTACTGGTTGTAGTCGGCGTCCATGAACACATACATCGGATCCGCAAAGTACGAGTACGTGCATTCGCGGCGCTCGAGCACCACCACTTCGAACTTGTCGTCAGCCTTGAACACCGACTCGCCCGGGGCGTCGGTAAGCAGGTTCTTGTACTTCATCTTGACGACGGCGGCGTTACGGCCCGACTTGTTGTACTCGGCCTTTTGCACGACCATCGGGTCCGAACCGATCATGAACACGTTGCCGACGCGGAGTTCCTGTGCGATTTTCATCTGAACTGTTTTCCTGAAAAAGTCTGTCCCGGGTGCTGCGTCCCGGAATCGGGTATGGCGCGGGATGATGGCGCAGTCATGACCGCACGGAAGATCGCAGCGATGGCCAGCGCGGTGATGGCCCCGAATGCGCCGCCGGCAGGGGTGGCGTTCATTGGCTTGCCATCAAAATCAACCCATCATTCTACCTGATTTTCGCTGAATGCCACCAGATTGGCGGCCAGGTCGCCCAGGTGCTGGAGCTGCCTCTGCCAACGGTCGATACCGGTCGCGAGGGCCGGGATTTGTGCGCGGAAGTCCGCCCAGGCGCGGGGAATGTCACGCTCGGTGCCATAGCCGTTCCAGGCGCGGCAGAACGCCGTCATCGCGGCCATCGTATCGGCCGGCATGCCGGTGCGCGCCAGTCGGGCGAGCCACGCGTCGAGCTTGGCATGATGGGCGTCGTCGTCCTGCGGATAGATGTGCCAGACCAGCGGCCGCGCCGCCCAGTGGGCGCGTACCAGCGAATCCTCGCCCCGCACGAAGTTGACGTCGCACGCCCACAGCAGCTCGTCAAACAGTTCCTGCCGCACGAACGGCACGATATGCAGCGAGAGGTTGCCGCGCTGGGCCTGCGTGCCAGGCTCCGCGCTCGTGCCGAGCCATTGCGCGGCCTGCTGCGCGGCCAGGCCCTGCGGCATCAGGCATTGCACGGGTTCGGCACCATCGCGCCAGTGCGCGAGCAGGGCGGGCAGGGCGGAATTGGCATAGGCGAACAGGCTGACCCGCAGCGCATGCGCAAGCGGCCGCACGCCGAGCCGGTGCCAGAGCGCGGCTTGCGCGGCCGGACTCGACAGGAACGCCTTGCGCTGTGCGCCGAGCATCGATTCGCGCAGCAGCCCGCCGGTATCGTGCGCAAAGCCTGGAAAGAAGAAATGCTTGACCAGCGGCAGGCGCGGATGGGGCGACATCATCCGGTGATGGTCGCTGACCCATGCCTCGGCGCTGAGATACTCCAGGTTGATCCATACCGGCTTGCGCGGCGCGGCGGCCATCCGTTGCAGTAGCGCGGTGGGCAGGTCGCAGGCGAACGCCTCGATCACCACGTCATGCGGCACGAAATCGTCCTCCGGGGTGAACGGGGCGTCGGCGCCGGGCTGCCACGGACGGATTTCGACGCCCGCCACGCGTTGCGCCGGCGCGTCTGGCGCCAGTTCCGGCGCCAGACGCGCAAAGCTGTGGAAGTCATCGACCCAGAGGCGGACGGCATGGCCATGTTCCTGCGCCAGCTGGCGCGCGAGCCGCCAGCAGACGCCGATGTCGCCGAAGTTGTCGACGACCGTGCAGAAGATGTCCCAGGAGCGGATAGTCATGCGAGAGGTGCGGAAAGAATGCTCTAAACTTGCGATTCTAGATTGTAGCCAGCCCCCCCACCTTTCCCGACTGATGCCCGAGCAGGATCCCGCCACGCCCGTCGACCCCCTTGCCCCCGTGCCGGCGCCATCGCCGGCTGTGTCGGCATCGCCTGTATCGCCTGTATCGCCTGTATCGCCCGCGGAGGACGGTCAGCCCGAGGCGCCGCCCGCATTCGATGCGCGTCCGGTCATCGCGCGCCTGCCCGGATTGCCGGGCGTCTATCGCTATTTCGATGCCGATGGCAATGTGCTCTACGTCGGCAAGGCGCGCGATCTGAAGAAGCGGGTTTCGAGCTATTTCAACAAGACGCAGTTATCGCCGCGCATCGCGATGATGGTCGGCAAGATCGCGCGCATCGAGACGACCGTGGTGCGCACCGAGGCCGAGGCGCTGCTGCTCGAGAACAACCTGATCAAGGCGCTTGCGCCGCGGTACAACATCCTGTTCCGCGACGACAAGTCGTATCCGTTTCTCAAGCTGACCGGGCATCGCTTTCCGCGCATGGCGTATTACCGTGGCGCGACCGATCGCAAGCACCAGTACTTCGGCCCGTTCCCGAGCGCGTATGCGGTGCGCGAAAGCATGCAGATCCTGCAGAAGGTGTTCCAGTTACGCACGTGCGAGGACACGGTCTTCAACAACCGCACGCGCCCGTGTCTGCTGCACCAGATTCACCGTTGCACGGCGCCATGCGTGGGAGCCATCAACGAAGAGGATTACGCGCGCGACGTGGGCAACGCTGCGCGCTTCCTGCAAGGGCGGGAGAACGAGGTGCTGGCCGGCCTGCAGGACAAGATGGAGGCGCATTCGGGCCGGCTTGAATTCGAGCAGGCAGCGGCGGTGCGCGACCAGATTGCGGCACTGTCCACGGTGCTCAAGCGCCAGGCCGTGGAGGAAGTAGGGCAGGCGCGCGATATCGACATCCTCGCGGTGGCGGTGGAGGGCGGACGCGCCTGCGTCAACCTCGCGATGGTGCGGGGCGGCCGGCATCTGGGCGACAAGGCGTATTTCCCCGCGCACGTCGAGGAAGCGGCGATGATCGTGGAAGACGGCGAGGAGGGGGAAGGCGGTGGCGAGGGGGAAGCGGCCGCGCCGCAGACCGCAGCCACGGTCGACCAGATTGCCGCGCGCGTGCTGTCGGCCTTCATGATTCAGCATTATCTCGACCAGAGCGCGCCGCCGATCATCGTGGTCAGCCATCTGCCCGCGGATGGCGCCGTGGTGGAAGCGCTGTCGATGCAGGCGGGGCGCAGGATCGCGCTCGTGCGGCAGCCGCAGGGCCAGCGCCGCGCGTGGCTGGAAATGGCGCAACAGGGCGCCGCGCTGGCGTTGTCGCGGCGGCTGGCCGAGCAGGGCAGTCAGCAGGCGCGCACGCGCGCGCTGGCGGAGACCATCGGCCTCGACCTCGAGGACCTCGCCATGCTGCGCATCGAGTGCTTCGATATCAGCCATACCGCTGGCGAGGCGACGCAGGCCTCGTGTGTGGTATTCCACCATCACGAGATGCAGAACGGCGAATACCGGCGCTACAACATCGCCGATATCACGCCTGGCGACGACTACGCGGCGATGCGGCAGGTGTTGACGCGGCGGTACCAGAAGCTGGTGGAGCAGATGCAGGAAGCGGGCGGAGAGCCCACGGCGGGAAGTGCCGGCAAGCGTGGCGACGAAAGTGGCAACGAGGGCGGTAACGAGGGCGCCGGTGGGGCCGCGGGCGGAGGCGAGGGCGTGCCGCGCATGCCCCGCATCGTGCTGATCGATGGCGGCAAGGGGCAGGTGGAGGTCGCGCGCCAGGTGTTCGAGGAGCTCGGACTCGATATCGGCATGCTGGTAGGCGTGGCCAAGGGCGAAGGGCGCAAGGTCGGGCTCGAGACGCTGGTGTTTGCCGATGGCCGTCCGTCGCTGGAGCTGGGGCAGGGCAGCGCGGCGCTGATGCTGGTGGCGCAGATCCGCGACGAGGCACACCGCTTTGCCATCACGGGCATGCGCGCGCGGCGCGCCAAGGCACGTACCACCTCGCGTCTCGAAGAGATCGAGGGCGTGGGCGCGCGGCGGCGCCAGAAGCTGCTGACCCGCTTTGGCGGGTTGCGCGGCGTGATGGCCGCAAGCGTCGATGAACTGGCCAGCGTGGAGGGGATTTCACGGACCCTGGCCGAGGAAATCTACCGCCAGTTGCACTGACCGCTGCGGCGAGATGGGGCGCCGCGTGGTCACGGCGCGCTCACTGGTGCTGCACCGGCGCATTCACCGGCGCATTCACGGGCCGATCACCGGCCGATCACCGGCCGGGCCGAAATTGGCATGGTTGACCGGAAATCGGCGACAATCGCGGCATTCCACATTGACCGAACCGGCTGAGACACCGTCGCCCTCTGCTCCATGCCATTGAACATTCCCATCCTGCTGACCTGGCTTCGCGTCGCCATGATTCCTCTCGTGGTGGGGGTCTACTACCTGCCGGAGGCCTGGATGCCGATGCAGATGAAGAACGTGACGGCGGCCACGTTCTTCATCGTGGCGGCGGTCACGGACTGGCTCGATGGTTTTCTGGCCCGTCGCTGGAACCAGACCTCGGCGTTCGGCGCCTTTCTCGATCCGGTGGCCGACAAGCTGATGGTGACGGCGGCGCTGTTATCGCTGCTGGCGCTGGGGCGGGTGGCGGACCTGATTGCGCTGGTCATCATCGGCCGCGAGATCACGATCTCCGCGCTGCGCGAATGGATGGCCCAGATTGGCGCCTCCAAGAGCGTGGCCGTGAATTTCCTGGGCAAGCTCAAGACCACGGTGCAGATGATCGCGATTCCGCTGCTGCTGTTTCACGATTCGCTATTCGGCTTCGACGCATCGTTGCTGGGCGGCTGGATGATCTACCTCGCCGCGGTGCTTACGTTGTGGTCGATGTTCTATTACATGAAGCTCGCGTGGCCGCAGATTCGCGAGAGAAGCAGCATGACCGGCAGTGCACGCGCGCAGAAGTGAATATCGCGCAAAAAGTTGTTGACGAGCCGGTTCGATCTTTGCAATAATCTCGTTCTCGCTGCTGACGACGCAAGCGAATATCGCAAGATAAACAGCATTTAGCGTCAAAAGCCGACAAGAAGATGCGTGATTAAAAGATATTGCGCGATTGTCTGCTTTTCAGTAGTATGCAGGACCCTGCGGGAGTAGCTCAGTTGGTAGAGCGCAACCTTGCCAAGGTTGAGGTCGCGAGTTCGAGACTCGTCTCCCGCTCCAGGTTATCGAGGCACAATGGCTTCCGGTCGCAAAAGTGCTGACCAGAAGCGGTTGCGCAGCAGTAAAAAGTTGTACGCGGGAGTAGCTCAGTTGGTAGAGCGCAACCTTGCCAAGGTTGAGGTCGCGAGTTCGAGACTCGTCTCCCGCTCCAGTCCCAAAGGGAAGCACCGCTTCCCTTTTTGTTTGGTGTTGTTTGACGTTGTTTGGCGTTGGTTTAGCGCTGTTCAGGCGTTGGTTTGTGGCTGGTCTGTCGCTGGGTTGTCTCGGGGCGGTACACCGATTGGGCTACAATCCAGCATCGCAGAATCGATGGCTCTTACAAGAGCTCTCGCGGAAATAGTCCTGACAGCACCAAGCGTACCAAAAACGTACCAAAAACGTACCAAGGGCACCAAGCAAAACAAGTCACCTGGCGGGGTGGCAGAGTGGTTATGCAGCGGCCTGCAAAGCCGTGTACGCCGGTTCGATTCCGACCTCCGCCTCCAGTTTCACGCTTCAGTAAAACGGCGTCGCACTCGCGACGCCGTTTTTATTTTGTGCGCCGCGTCGTTCGTTGCGCTGTTTGTCACATTCTTCGCGGTGTCACGCACCGATTCCCGGTGCCGCGGCGCGCAGGTACTCGGTAAATGCCAGCAGTCCCTGCGTGGGAAACTTGTCCTGGTGCACCACCAACTGCAACGGCCGTATCACCCGCGGCAGTCCCTCGCGTAGTGCCACCAGCTGACCGCGCGCGATCTCATCGCGTACCACATGCAGCGACAGGCAACTGACGCCAAAGCCGCTCATCACGGCGCGCTTGATGGCTTCCGCATTGCCCAGTTCCAAGGCAAAACGCAGCATGCCGAGTTGCGGCACCAGGCGCGATTCGATGATCTCGCGCGTGCCCGAGCCCGGCTCGCGCACGATCCAGTCTGCCTCGCGCAGCATGTCGTGCAAGGTTTCGGGCCGCTGCGCGGCCAGCGTGAGCGGGTGGGTGGGGCTCACCACCACCACCATTTCGTCGTCGCACCAGTGGACACCACGCAGATCGCGCTCATGGCTCGTGCCTTCGATCAGGCCGATATCGGCCTCGAACTGCAGCAGTGCCTGCAACACGTCGCGCGTATTGCCGATGCGCATATCGAGCGTGCATGGCACCGGTTGCGCATTGCGAAAGCCGGCGAGCAAAGCCGGCAGGATATAGCTGCCAATCGTATTGCTGGCGGCAATGCGCAACTGGATGCCACTCTGCGCGGCAAACCGTTCGAGTTCGTGGGCCTGGTCGAGCAGCGAGAGGGCGCGCGGAAAGAACTGCCGTCCGGATTCGTTGATGCTGAGGCGTCGGGCCACACGGTCGAACAGCGGGCCATTGAGTGCACGTTCGAGCTCGGCCAGCGAAGCGCTGACCGCGGATTGCGACATGGCAAGCGCCTCTGCCGCGGCGGTGGTGCTGCCGTGCTGGGCCACGGCGACAAATACCGAAAGCTGGCGCAGGGTCAGGCGAAGAGGGCGCTGTTCCATGTTGCGGGGGCTGTAAATCGAAAAATCAGTTAAGGCATACCGATATTACCCGTTTTACTGATTGAGCGGCGATCACTACGCTTGGCCAATACCAAACACAACACTCACGGCCATGTCCTCGAATCCGATTGCTTCCCCGGTGGTTACCGCGCATGCCGCGCCGACGGGCCTCGCACTCTGGCGCATGCGCCTGCTGACCCTCCTGCCGCTGGGGGGGATTGCGTGGCTGGCAATGGCGCTGGCCGATCATCCGGTCATCTCGCAATACGGACTTAGCGCGCTGACCCTGGCCATGTGCGCCGGCATGGTAGCGGCCAACACGCTGCCGAAGCATTGGCTGGCGCCGCTGGCGCCCGGCATGCAGGTGGCCCGGCATCATCTGCTGCGGCTCGGCGTGGCGCTGTATGGACTGCGCCTGACGTTCGGGGCGATCGCAGCCCTTGGCATGGCGGGGGTGGTGGTGCCGCTGACGATGCTGGTGGCGACGCTGCTGTTCGGCACGTGGATCGGTTCGACCTTTTTTGGGCTGAGCCGGCGCGAGGCAATCCTGGTCAGCGCGGGCAGCGCGGTGTGCGGCGCGGCGGCGGCTATCGCGGTGTCTTCCGTCGTGCGCACGGACGATCGCCAGACTGCGGTGGCGGTGGCCACGGTCGTGCTGTTCGGCACGGTCGGCATGCTGCTCTATCCGTGGCTGTACGAGTTGGCCACCCAGCACTGGCACCTGGCGATTTCCGAACGGACTTTCGGGATCTTCACGGGTGCCACGCTGCATGAGGTGGCGCAGGTGATCGCGGCCGGCAAGATGGTCAGCGATACCACCGCCGATGCTGCGGTGGTCGCCAAGATGGTACGTGTGCTGGCCCTGGGCCCGCTGCTGCTGATCATGGCGCTGTGGCCGCGCGGCGGGATCACCGGTGATGCGCATCATGCCGGCAAGGGCGGCGCGCAGCGCGACTGGCGTGCCATGCTGCGCGCGGTGCCGTGGTTTGCGCTCGGCTTTGTGGCGGTGATGGCGATCAATTCGGCGGCGCTGGTGCCGCAAGCGTGGAAGCCGGGCCTGATCGCGCTCGATAACTGGATGCTGGCCTGCGCCATGCTCGCGATCGGTCTGCATACCCGGATTGGCGACCTGCTGCGTGCCGGCCGCAGGCCATTGGGTCTGGCCGCTGTGCTGTTCGTCTTCCTGATGGTGGGCGGCGCGCTGCTGTGCGCGGTGGTGATCTGAGGTGGGGAGTGAGGGAGTGGCTAAGGCCGCCTGATGCCGGCCGATGCCGGCCGATGCAGGTTCATGCCGATGCAGGCTGAGGTCGGCGACCGATGTTCGCCGATGCCGGCAGGCGGGCGCCGTGTCATGGGCTGTTCATGCCGCGGGAGGGCAAGGCACGGCGCCTGGTGCGGCCGACGGGACTCGAACCCGTAAGCCTGGAAAGGCGGCAGATTTTAAGTCTGCTGAGTCTACCAATTTCTCCACGGCCGCATGGCAAGCCCGGTATTGTGGTGGCTTCGCCGCGACTCCGCAAGCACGACGCACGATCGTGCAAAAGTGATCTGGCTGTTACGGGCGGTAACAATGTCGCGCCTGCCGTTGCACCTGGAAATGCTGGCGCCGCTAAAATAGTCATCATCAAAGCTCACTTTACGAGGCACGATCATGAAACGCTGGTTCCTTGCAGCATTCGGTGTGGCCGCCGCGCTGGCGTCTGGCGCTGCAATGGCCCGTGTGAACGTCGATCTGGCGATTGGCGTTCCTGGCGTCGTGGTTGGCGGCCCCGCCTACTATCCGCCCGCACCGGTCTACTATTCGCCGCCGCCACCCGTCGTGGTGGCGCCGCCCGCGCCGGTGTACTACGGCCCGCCACCGGTGGTGGTGCGTCCGGCCCCGGTGTACTACGGTCCCGGCTATTACGGCGGTCCGCGCTATTACTACGGCCCCGGCTGGCGCGGTCGCCATCATCACCATCACTGATATCGCTGACGGCGCGTCAGTCGAGCGCCGGCAACATCGAGAGAGCCCCTTCGCGGGGCTCTTTTTTTTGGGTGCGCCTGGTCCCTCGCCAAGGCGTGTCGGCATCGACTGACAAGGCGTGGTGGCAGGGCCCGCGTGTGGGTTCCCATCTCGTTTCGTTGCTCAATTTCTTTGATTTGATCGATCAATCACTTCGCACGAAGGGGTCAGGGTTTCCACCTACACTGGCTTCGTGACATCGCTGCTGCACTGCAACGATGCCGTGTCACCAACGAACAGTCGTAGAGGATTCCCAAATGAACATCCAGCAACGCATCTTCGCCGCCGCCGCTGTCGTCGCCATGTGCGCCGCGTCCGCATCCGTCATGGCCGCTTCCGGTCCCGATCGCAGCGTTTATACCGGCGGGGCCCGCAGCGGTGTCGACGCCTATACCGACGGCGCACGCATCTCGAACCGCGACGGCTATGTGCCGGACGGCAAGCACAATGCCGACCCGTTTATCGACAATGCGCGCGTGCTCGACCAGCGCAGTCCGTACACCGACGGCGCCTGAGCGCGGCTCGGCTGGCATCCCGATGGCCCGCCTGCATGGCGGGCCATTTTTTTGTGCGATGTTCGTGAGGGGAGGTGGGCCGTTGACGCATTGTCCCCGGACGCGGGCGCGTCGCACGATATACTGCGGCCTCGAACTGTGACGATACATAGGAGAGAGGTATGCAGCAAAAAACGGTGATGACGGCTGACGACGTGAAGAAGGTGATGGCGGCCGCGGAAGCCGAAGCCAAGCTTCATAACTGGGCTGTCACGATCGTTGTCGTCGACGACGGCGGCCATCCGCTCGCCATGCAGCGACTCGACGGCGTGGCCCCGATCTCGGCCTATATCGCGACGGAGAAGGCTCGCACCGCCTCGCTCGGACGCCGCGAGTCGAAGATCTATGAAGACATGATCAACAACGGCCGCTACTCGTTCATGACGGCGCCGACGCTGCAAGGCATGCTCGAAGGCGGCGTGCCCATCGTCGTCAACGGCCAGGTGGTGGGCGCAGTCGGCGTGTCGGGCGTGAAGTCGACCGAAGACGCGCAGATCGCGCGCGCCGGCATCGCCGCGCTCGGCGTTTGATGCCGGGTTGATGGGCATGGATGCGTGCGCGGCAGGCATCGACGCATGAAAAACCCCGCGGGCGCAATGCCCGCGGGGTGCGAATAAAAAGCGGCGGCGGCCACGCGCCGTGCAACGGGGCAGAACCGCTTCAGCCTCAACACCTCTTTGGGAGGTGGTTCCCCACAAGTCGGTCAGACTGCCTGGTTCGCCTGAACCACGCGTGTCATTTGGTCAGGATCAGCTTGCCGTAGCGCGTGATGCGCAGCGTGTAGACATCTCCGTTATGCAGGATCGGCAGTGTGGTCGCGCCCTGCATCAGTGTTTCCAGCGGTACCGCCGGCGCGGTCTGCGCGGCCGGTGCGTCGGCGCGCATCAGCGCTTCCAGGCGGGCGGGCAGGGCGGCCACGGCGGAGCGCACCGAGGCCATCGCCGATGCCGGCTCGCGGCGATCCTGCCTGGTTTGCTGCGAGGCGGGCGCGGCGACCTCCACGCGGCGTAGCGACAGGCGACGGCGGGAGACTTCGCGCGGTTGCTGCAGCGGCAGGCTCAAGGTGCTCATGGACTTCTCCGGACGTAAGGCCGATGCTGGCGGCGACGCGATCGATGCGGATGATCGACGGCGGCGCTGCCCGGCATCGATGCCAGGTTGGTGGGCCGCGCCCGAAAGCGCGATGAAGGGATCTTAAATGAGAACCGTTATCATTACAAGATACGACACAACCATTTACACGCTTGTTCGATTGAAACCATGAATTCATGAAAAAAGGGCATCCGGTCGGATGCCCTTCGTCGTCGCCAAGCGCGTACCGGCCATGCCGGTCTGCAGGTCAGTGCTTGGGCTCGGTGATAAAGCCGATCTTGCCAAGGCCGCCGTGCTGCGCCGCCGCCATGACCTCGGCCACGCGCTCGTAGCGCACGTCGCGGTCCGCACGCAGGTGCAGCTCCGGCTGCGGCTGCAGTTGCGCGGCCTGGGCGATATTGGCCTCCAGCGCGGCGTCGTCGACTTCCTGCTGATTCCAGAACACCTTGCCTTGCGCGTCGATCGAGACGTTGATGTTTTGCGGCTTGGTGTCGTTGGGCTGGTTGGTTGCGCGCGGCAGGTCGATCTTTACCGCGTGGTTGATCACGGGGATCGTGATAATGAAGATGATCAGCAGCACCAGCATGACGTCGACCAGCGGCGTCATGTTGATCTCGCTCATTACCTCGTCATCGTCCCCTTCGAGCGTGCCGAATGCCATGATGAATTCCTGGTTGCGGAGCCGCCGGCTCAGTTCTTGACGGCGAGGCGCACGGAGCCGTCGTCGGCGGCCCCGTTACGCACGTTCGGGCGGATGCGCGCGCCCGAGACGAAGTAGGCGTGCAGGTCGTGCGCAAAGCGGTTGAGCTTGGAGATGACCGACTTGTTGCCGCGCGTCAGCGCGTTGTAGCCGAGCACCGCGGGAATCGCCACGGCGAGGCCGAAAGCCGTCATGATCAGCGCCTCGCCCACGGGGCCGGCCACCTTGTCGATGGTTGGCACACCCGACGCGCCAATCCCGATCAGGGCGTGATAGATGCCCCAAACCGTGCCGAACAGGCCGACGAACGGTGCCGTCGAACCCACCGATGCCAGCACGGCCAGGCCCGATTGCATGCGTGCGACCGATTCGTCGATCGAGCTCTTGAGCGAGCGGGTCAGCCAGTCGGAGATGCCCATCGCGTCGTGCAATTGCGGCTGGCTGGCGCGGTGGTGTTGCGTCGCTTCCTTGCCGGTCACGGCCAGCATGCGGAACGGGTTGCTGTCGTTGGAGCCCAGCGTATCGAGCGCATGGTCGAATTCGTCCGAGTGCCAGAAGCGCTTTTCGGCGCCGTGCGCCATCTTCTTCAGGCGGACCAGATCCCACGCCTTGGTGAGAATCACGATCCACGACAAGAGCGACATGATCAGCAGAATGATGGCAGTCGCGCGCATGACGAAATCGCCTTGCGACCAGAGGTGGGAGAGTCCGAGGTCCTGCATGGTGGTTCCTGATGAGTCGGTGTATGGAAAGATCCGGAGATCCGTTGGATTAGTTCAAGACAAAGTTGATCGGTTGCACGGCCGTGACCGAGATCGGCCGCCCGTTATCGGTGTACGGCTGGCAGCGCATGCGGCGCACCGCTTCGAGCGCGGCGTCGTCCAGGCGCGACGAGCCACTCGACGACGAGATGCTTGACTTGGCGATACGGCCGCCCTCGTCGATCGTCACCCGGACCATCGTGGTGCCGGTCTCGTTGAGTCGAATCGACTGGCGCGGATAGGTCGGGCTCGGCTGTGAACATTGGATTTCGCCGATGCCGACGGCGCGCGGCGCGGCGTTGACCGGTGGTGCCGGTGCGGGCGCAGGCGCGGGAGCAGGCGGTGCGGGCGGCGCGGGCGGCGCCTCGATCGCAGTCGGCGAGGGCGGCAAGGAGGCCACCGGCTCGGGCGTCGGCTGCGGCTTGGGCGGTGCCGGCCGCGGCGTGACCACCTTGACCGGCTTGGGCGGCGTAGGCGTTTCGGGCTTGGCCTTGGGCGGCTCGGGCGGCTTGGGTGCGGGAGGCGGTTCCACCGGGATGATGCGGGCGATGATCTCGGGCGCAATGACGGCTTCCGTCATCTTGCGTGCGAGTCCGCTCTGGATCAGGTACAGCAGGCCGGCATGGAACAGCAGGACCGCAACGGTGATCTTGAAAAAGCGTTGATCGAACATGAGAGGGACAACGAGGTGGACAGAGCGAGTCCGCCGCAATCACTTGCGATAGAACAGGATCAGCGAGATGCCACAACCTACCAGAAGGCTAAGCAGGAGTTCCATGATAAACGCATCCTAGAAACGGTTATCCCGACGGGAGGCGCCACTCTGGGGGCAGCGTTATCAGTGCCGGAGTATAAACGATAATGATTCTTATTTGTTGCGCATTGTGCAACGCCACGGTGGTCGTGCGAAGCCTGATACCTGCCCGGCGCTGACGGTGGTGGTGGCCAGGACCGCATCCACGGGTTGTCGCCGATGCCCCGTCGGCCGCAAAGCGCGCTAGGATTAACAGAAACGGCGAGAGAACCAGCGGCAGGCAGGACGTGGCGGGCGTCGTCTGGCCGGCCGCCTTGTGCGAAGGGATCTGTCATGGACTTCACACGTTTTGCTGAAGACGACCGCTCCACGCTGCTCCGTGCCGCGACTGGCCTCACCTCGAGTTCTGCCCTCGACTGGATGTGTGCCCAGTTCGCACTGCGTGTGGTGTGCGCGCTCGGTCCGCGCTTCAACCTGCGGAGCAACATCAACGACGTGCTTACCGTCAGCGCGCAGGAGATGGTGTGGCCCTATGGCGTGGTGCTGCGCGTGCAGCGCTTCCTCTCGGCCCGTTGCGCCGACATGCCGGCCTGGAAGGGCGCCGCGCGCCTGACCCCGGAAGAGTTTCTCGAGCGCCATGGCCAGTGGAACAGCGCGTTCGACGAAAGCGCGCTGTTCTATTACCTCGACGAGTACGTCAAGCACCATGCCAAGGACATGTTCGCCGTGTTTGACGCATCCGCGGCGGCGATTGCCTCGCGCCTGCAGGGCGAGCGCGTGCTGCTGGTCCGCAACATCGACATGCTGAGCCATGTGCTCAACCTGCCCGACCACGAACGCAAGCTGCTACTTTATGCCGCACTCGCCAAGTACAAGCGCGACCTGCGCGCGGTGATGGTCGACTGCAAGGTGGCGCATAGTCAGGAGGCGTTCCAGATCCTGGCCGGGCTGACCGGCGCAAGCGCGGCCGATGTGGCACTGTCGTTGCGGCCAGGCTCGCGGCTGGAAACGCTGAACCTGATCGAGCAGCCGCTGCCCGAGAACAGCGTCACCGACCTGGGCGACCTCATGCGGCTGTCGGACCGTCTGCTGCACGTGCTGCTCGGCAACTATGCCAACGAGGCAGAGATGATGGCGGTGTTCACGCGACCCGCCGCGCCGCCGACGCTCGGCACTGGCGACTATCCCCATGTGGAAACCGATGCGCGCTATCTGACCGCGCTGCTGGGCAATGCCACGCGCCAGCATGCGTCCGGCGTGAATGTGCTGATCTACGGTCCGCCGGGCACCGGCAAGACCGAATTCGCGCGGCTGCTCGCGCGCGAGGCGGGCTGCGAGCTGTACGAAGTGGATTGCTTCGACCGCGACGGCAACAGCCTGTCCGGCAAGGACCGCTATCGTTCGCTGCAGGTGTCGCAAGCCTTTCTGCGCGGACGGCCGCGCACGGCGCTGCTGTTCGACGAAGTGGAAGACGTGTTTCCCGGCAGCGCACGCGAGCTGATGAGCCTGTTCGGGCAGGAGGACACGCGCGCTTCGGTCAATGGCAAGGCCTGGGTCAACCAGACGCTGGAGCAGAATCCGGTGCCGGTGATCTGGATCTCGAATTCGATCCGGCAGATCGATCCCGCATATCTGCGGCGCTTCCAGTTCCACCTCGAACTGAAGATCCCGCCGCCGCTCGTGCGCGAGAACATCATTCGCAAGCACCTCGGCGGTCTCGATGTCAGCGATGCGTTTATCGCCGGGCTGGCCGCGCGCAAGACGCTGACGCCGGCGCAGGTGCAATCGGCGGCGCGCTTCGTGGAACTGGCGCGGCCCGATGTGGAGGAGCCGGTCGAAGCGCTGATCCTGCGGCAGCTCGAGCACGCCGACCGCGCGATGGGGCTGCGGCCCGAGGCCGAGGCGCGGCCAGTGGTCACGCATTATCGGCTCGACAATCTTCATCTTGAGACGCGCTATGCTGTCGACAAGATCATCCAGGCTCTTGGCGCGCGCCGGCGCGGCACGCTGTGCTTCTACGGACCGCCCGGCACCGGCAAGACCGCGCTCGCCGAGCATGTTGCGGCGGCGCTCGACCTGCCGTTGATGATTCGCCGCGCGTCCGACCTGATGAGCAAATACGTGGGCGAAACCGAGCAGCAGATCGCGGCGATGTTCGCGCGCGCCGAGGAAGATGGCGCGGTGCTGCTGCTCGACGAGGCGGACAGCTTCATGCAGAGCCGGCAGCAGGCGGTGCGCAACTACGAGGTGTCCGAGGTCAACGAGATGCTGCAGGGCATGGAGCGCTTCAACGGCATCTTCATCTGTACCACCAACCTGTTCGATCGCATCGACGAGGCGGCGCTGCGCCGGTTCTCCTTCAAGATCCGCTTTCTGCCGCTCAAGCCGGCGCAGCGCGAGGCGATGTTCGTCGACGAGGCGCTGGAAGGCGACGCGACTCGGCTCACCGATGCCATCCGGCACGCGTTGCAGACCATGGATTGCCTGACGCCGGGCGACTTTGCCACGGTCAAGCGGCAATGCGTGGTATTGGGCGAGGCGCTGACGGCGGACGAGTTCCTCGCGCAGTTGCGCCAGGAGCATGCGGTCAAGCCTGAGGTGCGGCAGCACCGGCCGCTCGGCTTCATGCAGTGATACGGACGAACCCGGTGGCAGGCGGTTCGGTCGCTAGTGGGCGCCGATCGGTGCCGGCTCGATGACCACGGTCTCCGCCGCGGCATCGACGGCAAGCAGCGCCGCCGCCATGGCGCGCAAGTGGGCCGCATCGCGCGTGGACACGTAGCGGTCTTGCGGCACCGCGTCAGCGGCCGCTTCCAGCGAGAATTCCCGGAGCTTGCGCGCGAGCTGGCGCGCAATCGCCTGGCCGGTGTCGATGATGGCAAGGCGGTCGCCGACCATCGCACGAATGGTGTCGGTGAGGAACGGGTAGTGGGTGCAGCCCAGCACCAGCGTATCGGCGCCTGCATCGAGCATGGGCGCCAGCAGGGCCTGAAGCCGCGCATGCACCGCCGGTCCGTCGACGTCGCCTTGCTCGATCAACGGCACCAGGCCGAGTCCGGCTTCGCACACAAAGCGGCTGTCATTGCGCAAGGACGTCAACAGGCGGTTGAACTTGTCGCTCTTGAGCGTATTGGCGGTGGCCAGCACGCCGACCACCTTGCTGTGGCTGGCCGCCGCGGCCGGTTTGAGACCGGGTTCCACGCCGATCACGGGCAGCGTGGCAAAGCGCTCGCGCACGGCCTGCACCGCATGCATGGTGGCCGTATTGCACGCAATCACCAATGCCTTGCAGCCTTGGTCCACCAGCCATTGGCAGACCTGCAGCGTACGCGCTTCGACGAACGCTTCGGGTTTTTCGCCGTAGGGGGCGTAGCGCGAATCGGCGAAGTACAGCAACGACTCGCGCGGCAGCAGCGCGCGGATCTCCCGGAGTACGGAAAGGCCGCCGAGGCCGGAATCGAAAACGCCGATGGGGAAGGGGTTCAACGGGGGATGGGCGGAGGGACAAGGTCCCTCTCCCGTGCGGGGAGAGGGGGACGCTGCCGATAACACCGGGTCAGCGAAGAGGTGTTACCGGCGCTCAGGATCGGCGCTCAGGTTCGGCGCTCAGGTTCGGCGAGATCAGGCCGTGGCGACCGGAATCTTGCCGATCTTGGCCTGCCATTCGGCCGGGCCGGTCTTGTGGACCGAGGTGCCCGAGCTGTCCACGGCCACCGTCACCGGCATGTCCTTGACGTCGAACTCGTAAATGGCTTCCATGCCGAGGTCTTCGAAGGCCAGCACCTTGGCGCCGCGGATGGCCTTGGAGACCAGGTACGCCGCGCCGCCCACGGCCATCAGGTAGGCCGACTTGTGCTTCTGGATGGCCTCGATCGCCACCGGGCCGCGCTCTGCCTTGCCGATCATCGCGATCAGGCCGGTCTGCGCCAGCATGGTCTCGGTGAACTTGTCCATGCGCGTCGCGGTGGTCGGGCCGGCGGGGCCAACCACTTCGTCACGCACCGGATCGACCGGCCCGACGTAGTAGATCACGCGGTTGGTGAAGTCGATCGGCAGCTTCTCGCCCTTGGCCAGCATGTCGGCGATGCGCTTGTGCGCGGCGTCGCGGCCGGTCAGCATCTTGCCGTTCAGCAGCAGGGTCTGGCCCGGCTTCCACGAGGCGACTTCTTCCGGCGTGAGCGTGTTGAGGTCGACGCGCTTCGAGGTTTCGGTATTGGGCGCCCACTCGACCTTCGGCCAGGCCGACAGGTCCGGCGCTTCCAGCCTGGCCGGGCCGCTGCCGTCGAGCGTGAAGTGCACGTGACGGGTGGCCGCGCAGTTGGGGATCATCGCCACGGGCTTGGAGGCCGCGTGGGTCGGATAGCCCATGATCTTGACGTCGAGCACGGTTGCCAGGCCGCCCAGGCCCTGGGCGCCGATGCCAAGCGCGTTGACCTTTTCATAGAGCTCGACGCGCATTTCCTCGATCCAGTCCTTGGGGCCGCGTGCGATCACGTCCTGGATGTCGATCGGGTCCATCAGCGCTTCCTTGGCCATGACCATGGCCTTTTCGGCGGTGCCGCCAATGCCGATGCCCAGCATGCCGGGCGGGCACCAGCCGGCGCCCATGGTCGGCACGGTCTTGAGTACCCAGTCGACGATGGAGTCGGACGGGTTCAGCATGACGAACTTGGACTTGTTCTCGGAGCCGCCGCCCTTGGCCGCCACCTGGATGTCCACGGTGTTGCCGGGTACCACTTCGTAGTGGATCACGGCCGGGGTGTTGTCCTTGGTGTTCTTGCGGCCGCCTTCGGGCGGGCTCACGATCGACGCGCGCAGCACGTTGTCCGGGTGCGTATAGCCGCGGCGCACGCCTTCGTTGATCATTTCCGTCAGGCCCATGGTGGCGCCATCCCAGCGCACGTCCATCCCCACCTTGACGAAGATCGTGACAATACCGGTGTCCTGGCACAGCGGACGCTTGCCTTCGGCGCACATGCGGCTGTTGGTCAGGATCTGCGCGATCGCATCCTTGGCGGCCGGACTCTGCTCCAGCTCATAGGCACGGCCCAGGCTGGTGATGTAGTCCATCGGATGGTAATAGCTGATGTACTGCAGGGAGTCGGCGACGCTCTGGATGAGGTCTTCTTGCTTGATGACTGTCATTTTGTGGGGGAGGGGCAGCGATGAAACACAGCCCGGGATGATACACCGTGCCGGCGACGCCTGCGGGTTTGCATACAGGCGTCCACAGTCGCACGGGCGCCTGTGTCGGCTCGGGGCGACATGGCGCCCCGGCGGGGTTTCAGTGGTCCGGCCGGACGATCTCCGGGGCCGGCTTGGGATGCGTCACCATGCGATCCACCAGGGCCATGGCCAGCGCGGAGGCCAGGAAGGCCACGTGGATGATCACCTGCCACATGATGGCGTGTTCGCTGCGCTGGTCCGCATCGATAAAGGTCTTGAGCAGGTGGATCGAGGAGATGCCGATCAGCGCCATCGACAGCTTGACCTTGAGCACGCCGGCGTTGACGTGATCGAGCCATTCGGGTTCGTCGGGGTGATTGTCGATGCCAAGGCGCGAGACAAAGGTCTCGTAGCCGCCGACGATGACCATGATCAGCAGGTTGGAGATCATCACCACATCGATCAGGCCAAGTACCACCAGCATGATCTTGGTTTCATCGTAGGTGGTGACGTGCGACAGCAGGTGCCAGACCTCCACCAGGAAGTGATAGACGTAGACGCCTTGCGCGACGATCAGGCCGAGGTAGAGCGGCAACTGCAGCCAGCGCGAGGCAAAGATGATGCTGGGGATGGGGCGCAGGCGCGCGGGACCGGAAGGGTTCGGGAAGTGCGAGCTGGAACGCGATGGATCGTGGGCCATGGGATGATGGGTTGGATGGCAGACATTCAAAAGCGCCGCCGATTGTACCGTCATGCCCAACGCATGGAACCGTTTTGGTGTGACAAAACGCTAACGGGTCTCCGTGAGCGAGCGTCGCGCCAGCGACCCCGGCCAGCTGGCCAGCGCGATGCCCGCGAGCACGCAGGCCAGTGCGACACCGTGTGCCCACCCGGGGCGCTCGCCGAGAAACGCGATGCCATACGCGGCGGCCGCCACCGGCAGCACCGAGGTGAACACGCCCGCCAGTTGTGCCGGCACATGGCGGATGCCTTTCATCCACAGCCAGAACGAGAAGATGCTGGCCGACAGCGCGTACCAGACCAGTTGCAGCCAGACATGCGGCGAGACGCTGCCGGCATCGAAGGTCAATAGTGGTGCAATGCCGAGCGGCAGCATAAGCAGGCCGCCGATCAGGTGCGTATAGGCGCAGATCTCGATGGCTGCGAGCGTCTGCGAGAGCCGGCGCGAGAGGATGACGTAGATCGATTCGCAGACCACGGCACCAAGGATCATCAGGTTGCCGGCGAAGGCATGGTCGCCGCTGCCGCCGGTGCCCTCCCCACCGCGCGCGACATTGAGCACCGCGATGCCGGCTACCGCCAGCAGCACGGACGCGACGGTGCGGCGGGACAGATGCTCCCGCAGCAGCAGCCAGGACAGGATGGCGACGGTGGCGGGAATGGTGCTGGTGATCACGCCGGCCGCCATCGCACTGGTCAGGCGAACCCCGCCGAGCATGAGCAGCGTGAAGCCGAACGTGCCGAAGAACGCCATCAGGAACAGGTTGCGCCATTCCGCGCGCGCGACCCGGCGCATGCGCGCGGGGCGGTACCACGGCGCCAGGCAGGCCACGGCGATAGCAAAGCGCAGCAGTGCGAACAGCAGGACCGGCACCTCGGCGATGATCGATTTGCCGAGCCCGACATTGCTGCCGACCAGGGCCATGGCGGCGATCAGGAGGAGGGCGTGGAAGGACACGGGCGGGAAGTATGGCAGGCGCTGGAAGGGTGCCGGAACCGTGCTGGAAGGACGCCGGAAGGCCCCCGGGAGGACGCCGGAAGACGCGGGCGGGCCATGACGGGTGGCTCGCGGCATTATAGCTGTGCTAGCCTAATGGAGCCGACTGCACATGCGCGCCCGGCCCGCTTCTGTTGCGATGCAGCATGTCAAGGGCTGTCCTCGCGCCATCCCTGCGCCCGCGCCATCCCCGCGCTACCCGCCGGTGACGCTGTGATTGGGGGCGGCCGACCCCGGGGCTGCCATGCGGGAGAACCGTCAGGTTTGAGTAAGGCGCCGGGCGTACCTTGCAGCCAAAAGGATTCCATCCATACAGGAGACACCTCATGTCCGCTATCGAGTCGGTGATGCAGGAGCATCGCGTTTTCAATCCTCCCGAATCGCTTGCCAAGACGGCGTCGATTCCGAGCATGGAGGCCTACCAGGCGCTGTGCGACGAAGCCGCGCGCGACTATGAGGGATTCTGGGCGCGCCACGCGCGTGAACTGCTGCACTGGCACAAGCCGTTCAACAAGGTGCTGAACGAAAGCAATGCGCCGTTCTACAAGTGGTTCGAGGACGGCCAGATCAATGCCTCGTACAACTGCCTCGAGCGCAATATCGAGAAGGGCAATGGCGACAAGACCGCCATCGTGTTCGAAGCCGACGACGGCGCGGTCAGCCGCGTCAGCTACAAGGAACTGCTCGCGCGCGTGTCGCGCTTTGCCAATGGCCTGAAGGCGCTCGGCATCCGCAAGGGCGATCGCGTCGTCATCTATATGCCGATGTCCGTCGAGGGCGTGGTGGCCATGCAGGCCTGCGCGCGCATCGGCGCCACGCACTCGGTGGTGTTCGGCGGCTTTTCGGCCAAGTCCCTGCAGGAACGGCTGGTGGATGTGGGCGCGGTGGCGCTGATCACGGCCGACGAACAGATGCGCGGCGGCAAGGCGCTGCCGCTGAAGGCAATCGCCGACGAGGCGCTGGCGCTGGGCGGCTGCGAGGCGGTCAAGCATGTCGTGGTGTATCGCCGCACCGGTGGCAAGGTGGGCTGGACCGAAGGCCGCGACCGCTGGATGGAAGATGTCTCCGCCGGCCAGCCGGACATGTGCGAGGCCGAGCCGGTCGATGCCGAGCATCCGCTGTTCGTGCTCTACACCTCGGGTTCCACCGGCAAGCCCAAAGGCGTGCAGCACAGCACCGGCGGCTACTTGCTGTGGGCGCTGATGACGATGCGCTGGACGTTCGACATCAAGCCCGATGACCTGTTCTGGTGTACCGCCGATATCGGCTGGGTCACCGGCCATACCTATATCGCTTACGGCCCGCTGGCGGCCGGCGCCACGCAGGTGGTGTTCGAGGGCGTGCCGACGTTCCCGAACGCGGGCCGCTTCTGGGACATGATCCAGCGTCACAAGGTGTCGATCTTCTACACCGCGCCGACCGCCATCCGTTCGCTGATCAAGGCCGCCGAGGCCGACGAGAAAATCCACCCCAGGCAGTACGACCTGTCGAGCCTGCGCATTCTCGGCACGGTGGGCGAGCCGATCAATCCCGAGGCATGGATGTGGTACTACAAGAACATCGGCGGCGAGCGCTGCCCGATCGTCGATACGTTCTGGCAGACCGAAACCGGTGGGCACATGATCACGCCGCTGCCGGGCGCCACGCCGCTGGTGCCGGGCTCGTGCACGCTGCCGCTGCCGGGCATCATGGCGGCGATCGTCGATGAAACGGGACAGGACGTGCCCAACGGCAGTGGCGGCATCCTGGTCGTCAAGCGTCCGTGGCCGGCGATGATCCGCACCATCTGGGGCGATCCGGAGCGCTTCAAGAAGAGCTACTTCCCGGAAGAACTGGGGGGCAAGCTGTATCTGGCCGGCGATGGTTCGATCCGCGACAAGGACACCGGCTACTTCACCATCATGGGCCGCATCGACGATGTGCTGAACGTGTCGGGTCACCGCATGGGCACCATGGAGATCGAATCGGCGCTGGTGGCCAACCCGCTGGTGGCAGAGGCGGCCGTGGTGGGGCGTCCGGACGATATGACGGGCGAGGCCATCTGCGCGTTTGTGGTGCTCAAGCGCGCGCGTCCGTCGGGCGAGGAAGCCGCGAAGATCGCCGCCGATCTGCGTAACTGGGTCGGCAAGGAAATCGGTCCGATCGCCAAGCCCAAGGACATCCGCTTTGGCGACAACCTGCCGAAGACGCGCTCGGGCAAGATCATGCGCCGCTTGCTGCGTTCGCTGGCCAAGGGTGAGGAAATCACGCAGGACACCTCCACGCTGGAGAATCCCGCCATTCTCGACCAGCTGAAGCAGGCGCAATAACCGGCAGGCGCTGCCACCGGCAGGCAGGCGCTGTAGCCGAAAGGCAGACGCAATAACCGGCAGTTCCGCCTTCGGCCTCCGACCCCTCCCGCGCGCGGGAGGGGTGCCCACCGCAGGCGCTCGATATGACCCAGGTCCATGCCTGACGCCCAGTCGCGTTTCCGTCGCCGGCTGATTCTTTACTACAGCCTCTTTACGCTCGGGCTGCTCGGCTTCGTCGGGATGATGGGCCTGCTCGAGCATTCCAATGCGGATGCGCTGTGGCTCGGCTATGTCTTTCTGTTTGTCACCATCGCGATCTATGCGTGCATCGGCCTGATCTGCCGTACCTCGGATCTCAATGAGTATTACGTGGCCGGCCGACGCGTGCCGGCCATGTTCAATGGCATGGCCATCGCCGCGGACTGGATGAGCGCGGCATCATTTATCGGGCTGGCCGGCATCCTGTTCGCCTCCGGTTACGAGGGGCTGGCCTATGTCATGGGCTGGACGGGCGGCTACTGCCTGGTCGCCTTTCTGCTGGCGCCATACCTGCGCAAATACGGCGGCTACACGATTCCGGACTTTCTCGCGGCACGCTATGGCAATGGTAAGCCCGGCGGCAATTTGCCGGTGCGCGCGATCGCGGTGCTGGCGGCATCGCTGTGTTCGTTTGTCTATCTGGTGGCGCAGATCCAGGGGGTGGGGCTCATCGTCACGCGCTTTATCGGCGTGGAATTTGCGGTGGGCGTGTTCTTCGGGCTCGCCGGCATTCTGGTGTGTTCGTTCCTGGGCGGCATGCGCGCGGTCACGTGGACGCAGGTAGCGCAGTACATCATGCTGATCGTGGCGTTTCTGCTGACGGTATCGCTGATTGCATGGAAGCATCATGGCGAGGCGTTGCCGCAGGTGAGCTACGGTAAGTTGCTGAGCCAGCTCGACCAGCAGGAGCGGCAGCTGGAACACGCGCCGGCGGAGGTCGAGGTTCGCGCGATTTTCCAAGAGCAGGCGCGGGTTCTGCAGGATCGTATTGCGCGGCTGCCGCGGTCGTTCGACGAGGAACGCAGTGCGCTCGACGCGCGCCTGCTGGAGCTGCGCGCGCGCAATGCGCCGTTACGCGAAATCAAGACGGTGGAACGCGAGCGGCAGGCGTTTCCCGTGGATGCCGCCGATGCGCTCCAGCAATGGACCATGATGCGCGAGGAGGCGCTGCGCCGCAGCCAGGTGTCGACACCCTCGACGGAACCGTATCCGGCGGCGAGCGAGGAAGAGCGCCGCACCAAGCGGCTCAATTTCGTGCTCCTGGTGTTCTGCCTGATGCTCGGGACCGCGAGCCTGCCGCATATCCTGACGCGGCTCTATACGACGCCGTCGGTGCAGGAGAGCCGCAATTCGGTGGCGTGGGCGGTGTTCTGCATCGCGCTGCTGTATGTGTCGGCGCCGACGCTGGCGGCGCTGGTCAAGTACGAGTTCTTTCATCACCTGGTGGGCATATCGTATGGCGACCTGCCGCAATGGGTGGTGCAGTGGCGCAAGGTGGATCCGCCGGTGTTCGGCATACGCGATGTGAACGGCGATGGCATCGTGCAATGGGCGGAGATCCTGATCCAGCCGGACATGATCGTGCTGGCGGCACCGGAAATTGCCGGGCTGCCGTACGTGATTTCGGGGTTGATCGCGGCCGGGGCGCTGGCGGCGGCGCTGTCGACTGCGGATGGGCTGCTGCTGACCATCGCCAATGCGTTGTCGCACGACGTCTACTACCACATGGTGGACCGTCAGGCGAGCCACCAGCGACGGGTGACGACGGCCAAGATCGTGCTGCTGGCGGTAGCGTTGTTTGCGTCGTACGTCACGTCGCTGCGGCCCGGCAATATCCTGTTCCTGGTGGGTGCGGCGTTCTCGCTGGCGGCCTCGAGCTTCTTTCCGGTGCTGGTGCTGGCGATTTTCTGGCGCCGCACGACGGCAGCGGGCGCAGTGGCCGGCATGGCCACCGGGCTAGGGGTGGCGGTGTACTACATCTTCGTCAACTACCCGTTCTTCACGCGCATCACGGGGATCTTCGGCAACCGCTGGTTCGGCGTGGATCCCATCGCCTCCGGCGCCTTTGGCGTCCCCGCCGGGTTTGCGGCCGCCATCCTGGTCAGCCTGATCACGCCACGCAACGCCCCGGTCATCGACCGGCTGGTGAGCTATCTGCGACGCGGGTAGGGTGTGACGCTGGACAGGTATGACGGCTCTGCTATAATCGCGGACTTCCCGGAGAGATGGATGAGTGGTTTAAGTCGCACGCCTGGAAAGCGTGTATAGGTTAACAGCCTATCGGGGGTTCGAATCCCCCTCTCTCCGCCACGAACACGCATGGAATCACCTGAAGCCGCCCCTGGTTGGGCGGCTTTTTTATTTTCGGTTACTTGTCTGGCAAGGGTTTCCGGGCGAATTGATCGTGCGAAGTTGCGAACAGCCGGGAGCAAGGCCGCGCAAGACTTACGAAGAGCGCGGGCTTTTTCCACAGATCCGGATGGGTCGATCTACTGTCCCAGACCCGTACCAGGCGCCGCGACCTGCGGACGCGACATCAAATAAGTTGGGCTGTCTATTGTTTTTCGTAATCGTATACTAGGTGTTATGTTAGAGCGATGGGGCTGACATATATTCGCATTTTCCCAGGGTGCTCTATTCAACGGCAGCATCCAAATCGGGTCGCCAAATATAACGCCAATTGATTATAATTCGACGCGGTGAGCCCTGGAGCAAAGATGAGGAAGATAATTCTGACATGTACCTTTGCGATTGTTCTTCTGACGGCATTATGCTGGGCGCGGTATTTTTCCCCTTCGCAGCTGGGTGCAGTCGTCAGAATGAAATGTATGGATACCCTTCCCGCCGGAGAGTCTTGTGTACAGAAAGACATTACGGAGGAGGAGCGGATACAGCTTATCAAGGGCCGGGAGGAGACTAAGGAGGGATACTTCAAGGTAGTCGGGCCGGGTTCAATATTCGAACTCGTGGATAATGCTGTCGGTGCCGCCAATTCATTGCGAGAGGCAGTCCCGAGTTCGCAGCTTTCAAAGGCACGAGCTGAGGGAGAGCGGTGTGCTGGCAGCAGCTTACGATTGACCCATGTTGTGCCCGAGATGCCAGGAAGATGGTCTGCAGTTTATGCGACTGCCACTGGGAGAAGGGTTCTGCTCGTGAGGGACGATTTCTATGCAAATGGTGGGGCAGCGGGGGCCTTCGAGTACATGCAACGGGTTAAAGTCAATCAGGCGCCAGCTATCGCGACGTTGTTGCGGCCCATGTATGGGAAACGACGACTATGGATGGTGTCTTGGGTTAGCTCGGGGGTAAGCTTCGAGCTGAATCTGGAAGATGAGGTGGGCGCTGACGGGGGTTACTCGCTGGATGATGTTCTCATCATCGCATCGGGCATCGATCACCGATGCACGTGGCAAAGGCCGAAGCTTCCGCGGCCTGACATGGCGGGATGGGCCGAACCATAGTCATATGAGAAGCCTGTTCTTATAAGCACGACTTGCTCTCGTGGTCCTGTCTATTGCCGGTAGGTACAGCGTGCGATTTCAGTAGTATGACGATGCATCCGCCAGATGCCCTCCCTGGTGGTTTTGCCCCCGTGCTTCCGGGCACGGCATCACACCAAGGAGATGATTTCGCTGTGCGTCTGAACTCGCGGCGCGAGCGGATACGTCAGTGCGCTATGTGGTGTTTCTCGTTGTTTCCATTTGAAGCATGGCGCAAGCGCGCGATGCGACTGTAACTGATGGGTGTACATTCAATTCAGATCGGAGCCGGACCGAGACGTAGGTCGTTCGATTTACCAGTGCATCGACACGCCCCTGCGTCAGGGGAAAGCGCGGCACGATGCTGCCGAGCCGGGCAATCAGTCGCGCTGTCGACTCCGGCACGCGCAGCCCAGGTTCAGAAACTCCTAATTCCTTTGCCGAGTTCGCAACCAGCTCCTCAAGCCGACAATCGTTGGATACGTTGAAAATTTTGTTCCTAGCCGCGGGCTGCGTTGCAGATGCAACCAGAGAAGCAACGACGTCGTCAACGTGAACGTAGTTGGCAATTGCACCGGCTTGGCCAATGTAGAAAAAGATGCGCCGCCGAATAGCAGATAGAAGCCCATACAATGATCGGTTCGTCATGGATTCGCCGAATACATTCGTCGGTCGTAGTATGGTGTGCTGGATGGTGCCTCTCTCGCTGGCAGCGAGTACTAAGTCATCGGCCTTGGTCTTGGTGATTTCGTACGGTCCAACGGGGCAGGGAGCGGTGCCTTCGGTGATAACCCGCTCCTCATTCGCGCCGCGTTTAGGCGGCCCATACGTGCCAACGCTACTGAGGTTGATCCAATGCACGGGGACATCCCGCGCGATGGAGTGACGTTCTACTTCTGCGAGCAAGCGACGTGTTCCTCCCACATGAAGCTCTTCCATCAGTTCAGGTCGATATAGTTCGGCCGCGCAGTGGCATAAGACATCGCAATTCTCCACCAGCGACTGCAAGTTTGCGTTTTGATCGGTTAGATCGCCACGTACCACCGTCACTGAGCTATTCAGATATTCTGGAACGCCGGAGCGGGCGAGGATTGTCACCGTATGTCCGGAATTCAGTAATGACTTAACTAACTCGCGCCCAATGAAACCTCCTGCTCCCGTTACAGCTATACGCATAGTTTTCCCCGCGGATGAGATGAAGCATGTCAATGACATGTTTCATCGCTAGGTGGAGACGGACGCCGCAGCGTTGGCGCACGAGATGCAAGTGTATGTCGCGATGCAGTTAATATCCAGGTGATGTAAAAAGCGTCACTACTATGGTAATTTTTTCAGTATTTGTGATTGCAGATATATCGCTCAGTGGTGGACGTTCTAAATCTCCCATGGTGCGTGAGTGACAAGCTTCTAAGGCGGGTGCATTGACCAAGGGCAAGAAGCAGCATGACGATGGCAGCTTCGATATGAGGATTTGCTCTGGACGATCGTAAGCGCGTAGATGATGCGATAGCCGAGGCAGCGCGCAAGAGGGCACCTCAAAGCAAGCGCAGTTGGCCGTGGCGCGGAGGCCTTGCCGTCAGCTACGGCTCAAACGGCGCCGCCTTTGGGATAACGGCGAACGCTGCCGCCGCACGGGGCAAGGCCGTTGGCAACGACGTGGCCTGGACCAACAGCCATGCCAGGGCGGGCAACACGCTCACGATCGAGCCCGGTGGGGACACCAACCTGAAGGGGCCGTAGTATCTGGCAAGCAGGTCGTCGCCAACGTGAAGGACGTCATCTTTACTCCGGTTTCGGAGACCTTCAACAGTAAATATGACTCCATCACTACGATGGAAGTGGCGGCAAGAACCAGAGCGTTCCGCCAAGCTTGTTAGACCAGTCCGGAAAGCTATTGCCAAGGGTGGCCGGCCCCACTGCCGCTGGGAGTCGTGCTGGATGCTTGCTAGCATTGGTCGCGAGGAAACCTAGGCCGACCACAGGCGATGGCGTCCAGCGCGCGCCTTTTGCTGCCGGCCTATGTGACCAATTGGATTTTCCGCTTACGAGAAGACCCGCTCGCAATAACGCCGGCTTACGGGCATCTTCCTTTCACATCGTCCCAAACCAAAACGAGCCAGTTGCCTGGCTCGCTCGGGGGTACGCAGCACGCTAGTCCGTCTAGCGTCGCGCCGCGATGACTCTGGCTACGTCTTGCTTGAGCAGGTAGACGGACACTACCAGCAGCACCAGGTCCTTCAGCAGGAAGGCAGTGACGATCGTCATGGCCGGGAATCCGCCGGCGGCAGCTTCCCATCCGCCTGGGGCGAACGGCATGATCGTGAACGTGACGATAAAGCTGACGGTGGAGCCGATGGCGCCCAGCACGCCGAGGTTCTTGTACCAGTAGCCCAGGAACAGCAGCGTACCGAAGGTCCATTCGGCGGTGCCGAGGAGGTAGCTCGTGCCGCGTACGCCCAGGACGGGAATCATCCAGAACGTCAGCGGGCCATGCGTGATCAGCGGCAGCAGGCCGCGGATTTCGGCTTCGAACCATTTGTCGTAGCCGAACCACGCGAAGATGATCACCATCGCCGCGCGGAGCAGGTGGTAGTCGAGGTCGTGCTTGAGGAGGCCTGAGCCGCCCAGGAAATCGACGAGATAGTTGAACGCTTTTGCTACGGGGGAATGGCTGCCCTTCTGGCCGGAGGCCGGCTGCACTGCGGAGGCTTGGATGCGCGACATTTGAAACTCCTTTCATCGGTTGGCTTGCGTCGGTGAAAGCAGTATGTGCGTCGGGCGCGCTGCCCGAAATCATCTATTGACTCGATAACATGCCTGAAAGTATCAAACGGTCGCGGCAGTGTTGGCGACGATAATCGCGCCCATTGCCAGCAATGGGCGCAACGCCGGCAACGCGCGCGATGCCGGCGGCGCCTGCAGCGTCGTCTTGCTCGCGTCCGCCGCCCGCGCGGGTGTGTCTCAGAGGTATTCCACGTTGCCGTCCACGCTGATCGCCTGGCCCGAGATATTCCGGCCGGCGGGCGAGGCGAGGAACAGGGCCATGGCGGCAATGTCCTCGGCCGTGACCATGCGTCGCAGCGAGATTTTCTGCAGGTACTCGTCCTTCATGGCGTCGAAGCTGATATCGCGCGCTTCGGCGCGGGCGGCGATGACGCGGTCCATGCGTTCGCCCGCCACCACGCCGGGCAAGATGGCGTTGACGCGGATATTGGCCGGGCCGAGCTCGATCGCCAGCGACTTGACCAGTCCGACGATGGCCCATTTGGTCGACGCATACGGCGTGCGAAACGCGTAGCCCAGCCGGCCGGCGACCGACGACATGGCGATGATGGCGGGGCTGTCCGAGGTGGCCTTGAGCAGTGGCACGGCCTTGCGCAGGAAGTAGTGCTGGCTGTTCAGGTTGGTGGCGATGGTCTGCTGCCACTGTTCGGCCGTGATCGACTCGACGGGGCCGGTGGGGCCGGCGATGCCCGCGTTGTTGACGAGGATGTCCAGGCCGCCCAGCGCGGCGTTGGCGTCGTCGATGACGCGGTCCACCTGCGCGGGGTCGGACACATCGGCGACGTCCGCGAACAGCCGCGCCTGGCGCGCTTTCGCCCGCGCGACGGCTTCCGCATCGATGTCGCAGACATAGACCGACGCATCGGCCTGCAGGAACGCCTCGGCAATCACGGCGCCAATGCCGGAGGCGCCGCCCGAGACGAGCACGCGCAAGCCGGCGCGCGGTTTCAGGAGGTCAAGGATGGTCATGCTGGTGTGTCCTGCCTTTCGGTAATCCTGCTCTTCGGTTGTTCCGACTTTCGGTTGCCGCGCCACCGGTGCGCCGCGGCGCCCGCTCAAACGGTCATGCCGCCGGACACTTCGATCACGGCGCCGTTGATATAGCTGGCCTCGTCGCTGGCCAGGAATGCGTAGACATTGGCGATTTCCTCGGGCTGGCCCAGACGCCGCAGCGGCACCTGCTCGCGCATCTTCGCCAGCACCTCGGCGGGTACCGTCGACAGGATCGGCGTTTCGATAAAGCCCGGTGCCACCGCATTGACACGGATGCCCTTGGGGCCCAGTTCGCGGCTCCAGGTCTTGGTAAAGCCGATCACGCCGAACTTGGCCGCCGCATAATTGGTCTGGCCAAAGTTGCCGTAGATGCCGACCACGGAGCTGGCGTTGAGGATCACGCCGGAGCCTTGTGCGACCATGCCGTCGACCACGGCCTGCGCGACATGGAACACGCCGCGCAGGTTGACGTCGATGACGTCGTCGAACTGTTTCGTCGTCATCTTCTGCAGCCGTGCGTCGCGCGTGATGCCGGCATTGTTGACCAGCACGTCGATGCGTCCCCACTGCGCCTGCACCCTGGCGACCATGGCGTCCACCGCGTGGCGGTCCGTCACGTCGACGGTAAAGCCGTGGGCCTCCGCGCCGGCCTGCCGGCAGGCCTCGACCACGGCGGAGACGGCCTCCGGATTGACGTCGCAGGCGGCGATCAGCGCGCCTTCGCGGGCAAACTTCAGTGCGGTGGCGGCGCCGATGCCCTGGCCCGCGCCCGTGACGATGGTGACTTTACGGCTCAGTCTCATGAACTACCTTTCTTTCAGGAATGGGATCGCGCCCCGACGGCCAGGGGAGGTGTGTCCCCGGTCCCGGCGCGGCCTTCATTATCGATGGCCCGGGCCAGCATCGGTACCAGTAACAGCCCCAGCAGGGACGCACCGATGACCACGCCGAAGCCCGAGGCGCTGCGGCCCGTGGCGGATTCCACCATGCCAAACAGGTACGGTCCGGCAAAACCGCCAAGCAGGCCGATGGTATTGATAAAGGCCAGGCCCGCCGCCGCGTGAATGCCCTGCAGCCGCTTCATCGCGATGGTCCAATACGACGGCAGCACGCCCCCGCAGAAAAAGGCCGTCGCCGCAAACAGCGTGATCTGGAGCGCCTGGCTGGCCGTCAGGAAGATCGCGCCGGCGGTGAGCGCCGCGCCAGCCGTCAGGATCCACAGGAAGCGGCAGTCGGACGCCACCCGGCGATGGATGCGCGGCAGGATCAGTACGCCGAGCAGGAAGCCGACGCCCACGCTGCCTGACAACAGGCCGACCAGCAGCGGCGACTTGACCTGCATCTGCTGGATCATGGCCGGTGTAAAGAACACCAGCCCGACAAAGGCGACCTGGTTGAGGAAGTAGATCAGACCGATCAGCACGGTGGTGGGACGCTTCAACGCGGCCATCCAGTGGGCCGAGGTGAGGCGTGCATGGTCTTCGATCACGGCGCGGGCCTCCAGCGCGCGGGCTTCGTCGCGCGACAGCCAGCGTGCGTCCGACGGCCGCTCGGGCAGCTTGAAGTACAGCACGATGCCGACCAGGACCGTGGGCAGGCCTTCCAGCAGGAACATCCACTGCCAGCCGTGCAGCCCGCCCACGCCGTCGAGCTGCATCAGCGCGCCGCCGAGCGGGTTGCCGATGACCAGCGCGATGGCCGGCGCGGTGTAGATCCAGCCCACCGCGACGGGCCGGTCCTGCGGCGCGAACCACAGCGTGACCATGTACATCAGCGCCGGAAACAGGCCCGATTCCGCCACGCCGAGCAGCACGCGCAGCGCATAGAACGACCACTCGCCCTGCACGAACATCATGCACGCGGACAGCGCGCCCCAGGTGACGGCGATACGCGCGATCCAGCGGCGCGGGCCCACCCGGTGCGCGATCAGGTTGCTCGGTACCTCGAGCAGCGCATAGCCGATAAAGAAGATGCCGGCGCCCAGGCCGTAGATGGCGGCAGTGATGCCGAGCTCGGCCAGTTGTGCCTTGGCCAGTGCCACGTTGGTGCGATCGAGGTACGACATGAAGTAGATCGCGCACATCAGCGGGATCAGCTTGAGCATGGCCTTGCGCGTGGCCTCGCGATGCGTGGCGGCGCTGGCGGATTCGAATGTCGGGTTCGCCATGATGTCTCCGTTTGTCTCCGTATGTGTTTTGTCGGGCCGTTGGGGGCGCCGGGTTCGCTGGTGCGGACGGCGGTCCCGCTTCAGGCTTGCATCAGAAGTGCACGTGGCTGGCGCCCTTGAGGCCCAGCATCTGACGCGCTTCGTCGGGCGTGGCGATCTCGAACGACAATGCTTCGAGCACGCCGCGGATCTTGCGTACCTGTTCGGCATTGCTTTGCGCCATCACGCCCTTGGCGAGATAAACGCTGTCTTCCAGCCCGACGCGCACATTGCCGCCGAGGATGGCGCCCATGGTGACCAGCGGCAGCTGGTGCCGGCCCGCACCGAGCACCGAGAAGTGATAGTTGTCGCGGCCGAACAGGCGGTCGGCGGTGTTGCGCATGACGGCCAGGTTCTCCGGGTCCGGGCCCAGGCCGCCAAGAATGCCGAGCACGGTCTGGATGAAGAACGGCGGCTTGACCAGCCCCTGATTGACGAAGTGCGCGAGGTTGTGGAGATGTCCCACGTCGTAGCACTCGAACTCGAAGCGCGTGCCGTGCTCGCGGAACTCGGTGAGAATGCCGCGGATGTCCCTGAAGGTATTGCGGAAGATCATGTCTTCCATCGATTCGAGGTAAGGCTTCTCCCAGTCGAAGCGCCATTCGTCGATCTTCTGCGCGACCGGATGCAGCGAGAAGTTCATCGAGCCCATGTTGAGCGAGCACATTTCCGGGCGCGCCACGCGCGGATAGGCCAGCCGCTCGTCGAGCGTCATGCGGGTGCTGCCGCCGGTGGTGATGTTGATGACGGCGTCGGTCGCGCGCGCGATGGCCGGCACGAATTCGCGGAAGACGGCCGGGTCCGGCGTGGGGCGACCGTCGACCGGGTCGCGCGCATGCAGGTGCAGGATGGCCGCGCCCGCTTGCGCCGCCTCGATGGCCTGGGCGGCGATATCGGCCGGCGTGAGCGGCAGGTACGGCGACATGGACGGCACGTGGGCGGAGCCGGTCACGGCGCACGAGATGATGACTTTTCGGGTGGCGTTGCGCATGGAGAAGGTGTCTCGGTTGGCGGCCGGTCACGTGCGTGCCGGCGTCTTGTCGGGAGGATGATAGTTCGATAGCATGCCGTCGTTAAGGTCATTTCCGGACACGTCGGTGTCTAAAAGGGACAACTTGGAAGGGCTGGCATGGCGCCGAGATTTCCACTGCACAACGAGCGCATTCATGCGCCGTACAAGATTGCCGCGCTGGTCGAGGTGCTGGCCGAACAGGGCATCGCGCCCGAGGACAGCCTGCGCGATACGGGCATCGATGCGCAGGCGCTGAACGATACGTCGCTGCTGACCTCGGTGCGGCAGTACATCGCCGTGTGCCGCAACGCGCTGACGCTGTCGGACGATCCGGTCACGCCGTTCGAGGTTGGCTCGCGCCTGCATCTGGCCGCTTACGGCATGTACGGCTACGCGCTGATGTCATGCCTGTCGCTGCGCGACTACTTCGGGCTCGGCGTGAAATACCATCGGCTCGCCACGCCGACGCTGACGATCCAGTGGACCGAATATGCGGACCGCATGGTGTGGACGTTTCCCGATGCGATGGTGGCCATCGCCTCGGACGAATTGCGTCGCTTCCTGATCGAGCAGCAGTTCACCCAGCATGTGACGCACCTGCAGGACGTGGCCGGGCACAGTTGCCCACCGCTGCTGGCACGCTTTGCCCATGCGCAGCCCGCGCATGCGGCGGTGTACGAGACGTACCTGGGATGTCCGTGCGAGTTCGGGCAGCCAGAGTATGAGTTGATCTACGACAGCGCGATTCTCGAACAGAAGCCGCAGCTTGCGCACCGGCACTCGGCCGCGCTGATCCAGGAAACCTGCGACCGCCTGGTGGGGCAGACCAAGACCTCGAGCGGCGTGTCGGGCGAGGTGTACCAGATGCTGATGCGGGAGCCCGGTGTGTTTCCGGGCATGGAGGCGGTGGCCGATGCGCTCGGCATGACCAGCCGCACCTTGCGCCGCCATCTGGGCAGCGAAGGCACGTCGTTCGGGGCGATTCTCGACGACGTACGCTATTCGCTCGCCACGGAATACCTGAAGACCACGCGCATGAGCACGGACGATATCGCCCTGTTGCTGGGCTTCAGCGACGGCGCGAATTTCCGCCGCGCGTTCAAGCGGTGGTCGGGGCAGGAGGCCGCCGGCGCCGGGCGCTAGCGCGACGCCGGCGCTGGCGGGAACCCACCCCTTCACTCATGTGACAGCTGGAGGACGTTGGCGCCGATGAGCGGGTCGATGGCGCGCTCCAGGCGCTGATTGTGCACCGCGACCGTCACTTCGAGCGACCCCGTGCCGACCTCCATCGCGAGGATATGCCCGCCGTAGGTATCGAACTTGCCGTCGCCGGCCACGCCGTGGATATGGACCGACGGCTTGCCTTCCTTCCACGCGAGGCTGCCGACCACGCTGGCCATCTCCACGTCGCGATAGGTCTTGGGATTGAACTGCTGCTTGCCCGCATCCCAGAAGCCGAACGTCACGGTGGCGAAGCCGATGGCGGACAGGCTGGCGCTCGGAATCTTTTCGCACTCGGCAAACGCGGCGAGCCGCTCCAGCACGTTATCGCCCATGCGCAGCACCAGCAGGTAGCCGCTCGGGGTCCTGATATAGCGGCGCACGTCGGGGTAGTTCCTGTTTTCGGCGGGCACGCGCAGCATGCCGTTGCAGTGGCCCGCCGCCGGCGTTTGCGCCCGGGCCGGCGACAGCGTGGCCAGGGTCGCCGCGGCGACCAGCATTGCGGCCATCAGCCGTCGCAGCTGACGGCGCTCGGGCGTGTGGCGGAAGGCGCGGCCGGGCGCATGGATGGTGGTCATGTCGATCTCCTTGTCTGGATGGTGATTCGTGGGCAGGGCGGTGGCGGCGGCAGGCGTCAATGCAGCCATGCGGCCGGCACCATGATCAGTTGCGGGAACAGGACGAACAGGAACATCAGCACGGTCAGGCTCAGCAGGAACGGCCATACCCCACCGATTACCTGGTCGAGACTGCAGCGCGAGGTGCCCGCCACGACGTTGAGTACGGTGCCGACCGGAGGGGTAAGCAGGCCGATGGCGTTGTTGAGCACGAACATCACGCCGAAGTAGACCGGGTCGATGCCCGCCTTGGTGATGACCGGCATCAGGATCGGGGTCATGATCAGCACCGTCGGCATCAGGTCGAGCGCGGTGCCCACCACGATCACGAGCAGCATGATGATGAACATCAGCAGGATCTTGTTGCCGATAAACGGCTCCAGCAGCGCGGTGACCTGCGCCGGAATATCGGCGATGGTGATCAGCCAGGCGGAGACCAGCGCGCATGCCACCAGGAACAGCACGGTGCTGGAGGTCTTGGCGGCGGTGACGATCAGGTCCGGGATCTGGCGCACGCGCAGTTCGCCATAGACCAGGCGGCCGACCGCCGTCGCATACACGACGGCCACCACGGCGGCCTCGGTGGGCGTAAAGGCACCGATCTTCATGCCGCCGATGATGACCACCGGCAGCACGAGTGCCCAGATGCCCTCGCGCAGCGCGCGCAGCAGCCTGGCGGGCGAGAAGGGTTCCACCGGTGCGAGGTCCTCCTTGCGCGCGCACACGTACCAGGTGCCGGCGAGCGTCAGGGCCATCATCGCGCCGGGTGCGATCCCGGCCAGGAACAGCTTGGTGATGGAGATCTGCGCCACCACGCCGAACACGACGATGGCGATCGAGGGCGGGATCACCGGTGCGATGATGCCGCCGGCGGCGATCAGACCCGCCGCGCGCGGCACGTTGTAACCCGCGTTGCGCATCATCGGAATCAGCAGCGCGGCCACGGCGGCGGTGTCGGCCACCGCCGAGCCCGAGATGCTGGCGACCACGGTGGCCGCGATGATCGCGACGTAGCCGAGCCCACCGCGCACGTGCCCAACCGCCGCAGCGGCCACTCGCACGATGCGGCGCGACAGGCCACCGGCGTTCATCAGTTCGCCCGCGAGCATGAAAAACGGCACAGCCATCAGCGGATAGTTGTTGACTCCCTCGAGCATGGTCTGGGCGAGGATCTGGGTGTCGAAGTTGCCGAGATGCAGCATCAGGGCGACCCCCGAGGCGAGCAAGGCAAACGCGATCGGCATGCCCAGCGCCATGGCGCCGAGCAGCGAGCCGACAAAGACAAGGATGGTCATGATGCGTAGTCCGTCCGGTTATTCGACATGCGCGCTCGATTGCGGCACGAGTTCCGCCAGTTGCATGCGGCCGCTGACCAGCCGCCACAGCGACCAGGCCAGCATGGCCGCCATCCCCGCGCCGCATACCAGCAGGCAGGCGTAGACCAGTCCGAGCGGCACGCCGGTGACCGGCGCGCGATCATCCATGCCGATGCCGACGATCTGCCACGCGCCATGCGTGACCAGCAGGCAGCAGACCAGGGCGCCGGCATCGGCCAGCAGGCGGCACAGGCGCTGACCGCCAGGTCCGAGGCGTGCCACCACGGTGCTCATGCCGAGGTGCGCGCGGTCGTGCATGACCAGCAACGCGCCGACGAGCGTAAGCCACATGAATACAAAGCGAGAGGCTTCCTCGGAGAAGGCGATGCCGGTGTTGAACACGTAGCGCAGCACCACGTTGCCAAAGACGAGCCCGATCATGGCCAGCATCATGAGGACCATGGCGCCGTGGGCGATGCGAAGCGTGAAGCGATTCATGATGGAAGGACTCCGGGGGTGTCGGTGCTGGCGAGGGCACCGCGTTGAGGATGGCCGGCGGGCGTCATGCGATAGAACGCGAGCGCGTTGTCGCGCCAGATCGCGCGCGCCTGTGCGAGGGGCAGACCCTGCATGGCTTCCGTCATGGTGGCGAGCAGCTCGCCGATACCGGCACGCAGGCCCGAGACTGGCAGGTTGCTGGCAAACATGCAGCGCGCTGCGCCAAAGGCGTCGATAGCGAGCCGGATGATGCGGACATTGTCGGCACGATCCCATGCGGCGTCGGGCAGCCCGAACTCGGATAGCTTCACATGGACGTCGGGCAGCGCCGCCAAAGCGCGCATCCCTTGCAGCCAGCGCGCGATACCGGCCTCTGAGCGATCCCACGGCAGACCGGCGTGCTCGACCGCGACTCGCAGGCCCGGCACGGTGGCGATCAGCGCGGCGGCTGCTTCCAGTTGCCAGTAGGGCACGCGCAGGTCCCACGACAGTCCATGCGCGACCAATGCTTCCAGGCCGGCACGCCAGCGCGGATCGCGCAGGGCGTCCGCGTCGGGCCGTGGCTTGCATCGCACGCCGCGCACGAGGGGGTAGCGCAGTTGCGCGCGCAAGGCTTCGTCACGGTCGTCTCGCAGCAGGTCGACGTAGGCGACCACGGCGCCGGGCAAACCGTGGCGCGCGTGCTGGGCGTGCAGCCATGCGGTTTCCGCCAGGGATTCGGCGCGGTCGCGTTCGGCTTCCACATGGACCGTGCCGTCGATGCGAATGCCGGGCCAGTGCGCGAGGTAGTCTTCGGCGTTGAAATCGCGACGCAGTGAGGCATAGTCGCCGAGGAAGAATTTCTGCGCGTCATAGCGGTCCTGCAACCAGGGATAGTGGCCCGCATCGGTGCCAGCGAGATGCCAGATGTGATGATGCGCATCGACGATGGCCTCGGGACCTGCTTCGGCATGGACGGTCTGGACGGTCTGGACGTTCCGGGCGGTCATGACATGGTTCCTGTCCATATGCCTGCGCTCAACGCTGGGTCTCGATCGCGCGCAGGATGGCGCCGCCGGCGTCGCCGTTCTTCTGCACGAACAGCTGCCGCGTTTCCTCGCGCACCACCTTGCGGATGCTGTCGTTGTCGGGGTGTTCGTTGACCTGCACGCCCCTGGCGCGCAGCTGCGCAATGGCCGCGCGCTCGTTCTCGGCGTTGAGCTTGCGCTGGTAGGTGGCCGCCGCCGCCGCTTCCTCCAGCAGGATCTTCTGGTGCTCGGGCTTGAGCGCATCGAATTTCGCCTTGTTCATGAGGACGACCAGGGCCGTGTATGCGTGCCGCGTCAGCGATACGTACTTCTGTACCTCGTAGAGCTTGGCCGATACCATCAGCGTGGGCGGGTTTTCCTGGCCGTCGACGGCGCCCGATTCAAGCGCGCCGAATACCTCCGCAAACGGCATCGGCTGCGGGCTCGCGCCGAGCAGCTGGAATGCCTTGATATGGGAAGGATTGGGGGTGGTGCGGATCTTCAGGCCGCGAATGTCCTCGGCGCGTTGCACCGGCCGCTTGTTGTTGCCAAGGCTGCGGAAGCCGATTTCCCAGAACGCGAGCCCCTTGATGCGATGGGCGCCCAGTTCGTCGAGTAGCGAGCGACCCACCGCGCCGTCGAGCACGCGATAGGCAGCGGCGCCATCCTCGAACTGGTAGGGCAGGTCGAGCACGTTGAGGCGCGGGGCGAGCCCGGTCACAAACGGGTTTCCGGTGGCGCCGATGTCGATGGTGCCGCTGCGCACGCCGGTCACGAGCGAGGTGTCGTTGCCGAGCTGGCTGTTGGCGTAGACCTGGATCTCGATGGCACCGCCGGTGCGCGCCTTTACCTTCTCGCTGAACGAGAGCGCGGCCAGATGCTGCGAATCGGTCTCCGGCACGGTATGCGCAAAGCGCAGTTTGATGGTCTGGGCACTGACGACACTGGCGACGGACAAAAGCGCGGCCAGCACGATATGCGAGATAGCGTGTTTCATGGGTGGTCTCCTGGGATGAGGGATGGCGCCGTCACATCGGTTGCATGCATGTGGTGGTGACGGTCGCCGCGGGCCGGTCCAGGCCCGCGCGCGCACGCACTGGCCTCCAAGGGCCACGACGGCGCGCGATGGCGCAGGGTCAGGGCGGCGGGTGGAGTACGGCGGGCGCGGCGCCCGCGGCGTGAGGGCGGAACACGGTCAGCCCTCGACCTTGACGTGCGCGTCCTTGATCACGCGCGCCCATTTGATGCGTTCGCTCGAGATGAACCCGGCAAAGCGCGCCGCGCTGCCGCCGCCGTCTTCGGCGCCGAAGCTTGCGAGCCTCTGCGCGACCTCGGGCATGGTCACGATGCGATTGAGGTCCGCATTCATTCTGGCCACCAGCGGCGTAGCCATGCGCGCGGGACCGACCAGGCCATACCACGTGCCGGCATCGAAGCCGGGAAAGCCGGACTCCGCCAGCGTCGGCACCTCGGCGAAGCTGGTGGCCCGGTGCAGTCGCGTCTGCGCGATGGCGATCGCCTTGCCGCCGTGGATCTGCGGCGTGGCCGAGGTCATGGTCTCGAAGCTGAAGTCGATCTGGCCGCCGACGAGGTCGGTCAGCATCGGCGCCGAGCCGCGATACGGCACGTGCAGCGCATCGACGCCCGCGCGCAGCTTGAACATTTCCAGCGCCAGATGCTGTGCGGCACCCGCGCCCGACGAGCCGAACGTGATCTTGCCAGGCTGGCTGCGGCAGAGCGCCACGACCTCCTGTACCGTGCGGGCAGGGCCGCCGGCGCGACAGATCAGCAGGTTGGGGGTAATCCCGACCAGCATGATCGGCGTGAAGTCCTTTTCCACCGAATAGCCGATCCTGGGGTACAGGCTCGGCGCGATGGCATGGTTGCTGATATTGGTCATCAGCAGCGTGGTGCCGTCGGGACGCTGACGCGCGGTGTATTCGGCCGCCACCACGCCGGCGGCGCCGGGACGGTTCTCGACGATAACGGTGGTCTGCCAGAGCGCGGTCAGCTTCTCCGCGATCACGCGCGCCATGACGTCGGTGCCACCACCGGGCGGAAAGCCGACGATGATGCGGATCGGTGCCGATGGCAGGGCCTGGGCGTGGACCCAGGGTGCGGCAAGCATGGCGGCACCCGCGCCGATAAAGGTGCGACGTTGCATGGCGGTCTCCTGTCTGTTGTTATATGTGCCGCGTGTGGTGCGGCATAAGTCGTCTTGCGTGGCGGGCGCGGTGCACGTGCTCAGAGCGAGGCGTTGAGCATGGCGAGGTAGTCGGCTTCGCTGGCAATGCGCGGATTGGTCTTGTGGCAGTGATCGGCCAGCGCATACGCGATCACGCGCGGGAACAGCGCGGGGTCCACGCCCATCTGCGCCAGGCCGGCGGGCAGGCCCAGCCGGCGGTTTTTTTCCACGATGGCGCCTGCCACCGCCTCCGCGTCCGTGCCAGCAAGTCCCATGGCGTGCGCCATGCGCGCGAGCCGGTCGTCCTCGCGCATCGACGGGGCCGCGGCATTGAAGCGGATCACGGCCGGCAGCAGTACCGCGTTCAGCGTCCCGTGGTGCAGCGTCGGCATCAGTCCCCCCAGTGCATGGCTGAGGCTGTGCACGCAGCCGAGACCTTTCTGGAACGCCAGCGCGCCCTGCGTCGAGGCACTCATCATCGCCAGCCGCGCGGCCCGATGCTGCGGCTCGCGCTGGGCGAGTTCGATGTGTTGCCAGCCACGCCGCAGGCCATCGAGCGCGATGCCGTCCGCCGGCGGATTGAAGGCCGGGGCCATGAAGGTTTCCATGCAATGCGCAATGGCGTCCATGCCGGTGGCCGCGGTCAGGCCGGGCGGCAGGCCCAGCGTGAGCTCGGGATCGCAGATGGCGACACGCGGCACGAGATGTGGCGATAGCACGCCAACCTTGCGGCCGTCGTCGAGGATCAGCACGGCGCCTCGGCCGACCTCGCTGCCGGTGCCGGCGGTGGTGGGGACCGCGATGACGGGCGCGGTGGCGGCCGTAATGCGTGCCACGCCACCTTCCACGGCCGCAAACTGGCGCAGCGGACCTTCGTGCGTGGCGCACACGGCCACGCCTTTGGCCAGATCGATCGGCGAGCCTCCGCCGATGGCGATGATGCCGTCGCAGCGGTAATCGCGGTACAGCACCACGGCTTCGCGCATGGCGCGCTCGGTCGGGTTGGACGGGGTGCCGTCGTAGATCACTGCCTCCATGCCGGGCGTCAGCTGTTCCAGCACACGCTGGGCGATGCCGGCCGCCTTGACGCCGGCGTCCGTCACCACCAGCGGCCGGGTGATGCCGATGCGCTCGCATTCCTGCGGCAGCAGCGCGATGGCGCCGAAGTCGATCTGGATCTGGGTGATGTACTGGATCAGCGGCATGACGTCTCCTGTTGGATGCCGGCGCCATTGGTGCGGCGCGGCAAGCCTGTGGTCGAGTGGGACTGGAATGGTGTCGAAGTCTAGGAACAAGGCGGCGGCGCGACAACGTGGATTTACTTGAAGCGTCTGCAAGAAAAACTCACAAGGGCGGCGGCTTAGATTTTCTTGAAAGGCGGTCGAGTTTTTCTCGTTTTGCCGTGCGCGGCAGCGCCCCTAGACTGCAAGCCAGCACGCCAGGCCATGGTTTGCCCGACTTCCTTACATAACGAGACCACATGAGACAGCCGATCCTGATCGAACGCGATGGCCAGATCGCCACCGTCACGCTGAACAATCCCGAGAAGCTCAATGCGCTCGACCTGCCGATGTGGCAGGGGCTAACCGATGCCATGGTCGCGCTCTCGGCCGACGACAGCTTGCGCTGCGTGGTGCTGCGTGGCGCCGGCGACAAGGCATTCGCGGCCGGCGCCGATATCGAGGAGTTCCGCACGCGGCGCTTCTCCGCGGCGCAGGCGCGAGAGTATGGCCACATCACCCATGCCACCATGCGCGCAATTGCCGAGTGCCGGCATCCGACGCTGGCGCTGATCCAGGGCGCATGCGTCGGTGGCGGGCTGGAGATTGCATCGATGTGCGATATGCGGATCTGCGGGCAGTCGAGCCGCTTTGGCGTGCCCGTCAACCGGCTCGGCCTGGTCATGTCGTATGGCGAGCTCGGCGGGCTGATGGCGCTGGCGGGCCCGGCGGCGGCGCTGGAGATCGTGCTGGAAGGACGTGTGTTCGGCGCCGCCGAGGCGCGCGAGATGCGCCTGGTGAATCGTGTGGTGGCCGACGCCGATGTGCCCGAGGAAACGTATGCGACCGCGCGGCGTATCGCGCAGGGCGCGCCGCTGGTGGCGCGCTGGCACAAGCGGTTTGTGCGGCGCCTGCTGGACCCGGCGCCGCTGCAGGCCGCCGAGGAGGACGAAGCCTACGCCTGCTTCGATACCGAGGATTTCCAGCGCGGCTTCGATGCCTTCGTGTCGAGGTCGCGTCCGCAGTTTGTCGGCCGCTGAACCATTCCCGTCGCGCGCGGCCGTGCGCGGCACCTGTCTCTCCGCAAGGTACATCTCATGAATTTGCCGTTGTCTAACATCAAGGTCCTCGATGTCAGCCAGATCATGGCTGGCCCGTTCTGCTGCATGCTGCTTGGCGACATGGGCGCGGACGTCATCAAGGTAGAGACCCCGGGCGTGGGCGATCAGACCCGCAAGGCCATGGGCTTCCGGCTCAAGGGCGATGACAGCGGAGGCTTTCTGGCGCTCAACCGCAACAAGCGCAGTGTGGAGATCGATCTGAAGAATCCCGCCGGACTGGAGGCGTTCTATGAACTCGTGCGTGGTGCCGATGTGCTGGTCGAAAACAACCGGCCGGGTGTGGCGGCCCGGCTCAAGATCGATCATGCCACCCTCGATGCGATCAATCCGCGCCTGGTCTACGCCAGCATCTCGGGCTTTGGCCAGACGGGGCCATGGTCGGCGCGCCCCGGCCTCGACCTGATCGCGCAGGCGATGTCGGGGGTGATGAGCGTGATGGGGCATCCGGATGCGCCCCCGGTCAAGGCGAGCGTGCCGATTGCCGATCTGGGCGCGGGCCTGTTCACCGCCTATGGCATTCTGAGCGCGCTGATGGGCCGGCAGCAGACCGGCAAGGGCCAGTACGTCGATGCGTCCCTGTTCGAGACGGCGCTTGGCTTGTCGGTATGGGAGTCGGCCGAATACTGGGGCACGGGTCAGGTGCCGGTGCCGATCGGCAGCGCCAACCGGATGAGCGCGCCGTACCAGGCGGTGCGCGCCGCCGATCGGCATTTCGTGATCGGCGCGGCGAATCCCAAGTTGTGGAAGGCGCTATGCGATGTGATCGGGCGCCCCGAGCTGGTGGACGATCCGCGCTTTGTCGACAACGCTGCGAGGATCCGGCATCGCGATGCGCTGATCGGCGAGATCGAGGCGGAATTCGCGCGCCGTCCGGCCAACGAGTGGGTGGACGCGCTGCTCGCGGCAGGCGTGCCGGCCGCGCCGATTGCCACCTACGATGAAGCGCTGGCGAGCGAGCAGGCCGTGGCGCGTAACATGGTGCTCGAGATCGAGCACCCGGTGGAGGGCGCGACCAGGGCGCTCGGATTTCCAGTCAAGCTGTGGGGCACGCCGCAACAGGTCCGCTATCCGGCGCCATTGCTTGGCCAGCACACCGACGAAGTGCTGGCGGAATTCGGCTTCGATGCCGACACCGTGGTGCGACTGCGGGCGCAGGGCGCGTTTGGCGCTGGCCATGCAGTGACCCCGGCGTCGGACAAGGTACGGAAGACCGCTTGACTGTCGAGCGGGCGACAGACCCGCGACGACCATCATGACAATCAGGAGACAGGAATGACCGCTGTACAGGCTTCACGCCGGCACCTCGTGCTTGGCGCTTGCGCGCTCGCCGCCTTGAGCGTGGCCCCGCCGGTGTGGGCGGAAACCTACCCGGCGCGCCGCATCGAACTGATCGTGCCGTGGCAGGCCGGTGGCGGTGCCGATGTGGTGGCGCGCGCGCTGGCGGTGGCCGCGGCCAGGCATCTGCCGCAACCCATCGTCGTGATCAACAAGCCCGGCGCCACCGGCGCGGTGGGACTGGGCGAAGTCGTGCATGCGCGGCCCGACGGCTACAAGCTGGTGTTGTCGTCGAGCGAGGTGACCTTCCTCAACTATCTGGGCCTGGCCAGGTTCACGTATCAGGACCTGGTGCCGATCGCGCGCCTCAATGCCGACCCGGCCGCCGTGGTGGTGCGTGCCGATGCCCCGTGGGCCACGCTCGAGCAGTTCCTCGCCGATGCCCGCAAGCCCGATGCCAATATCAGGGTGGGCACGGCCGGCCAGGGCTCGGCGTGGCATATGGCGACGGCGGCGCTGGCGGAGAAGACCGGGGCACGCTTCAACGATATTCCGTTTGCCGGCGGCGCGCCGGCCACGCTGGCGCTGCTGGGCGGCCATATCGATGCGGTCACGGTGAGCACGGCCGAAGTGGCGACTCATGTGGAAGCTGGCAAGCTCAAGCTGCTGGCGGTAATGGCGGACCGGCGCGTGGCCGGCTTCGAGAACGTGCCGACGCTCAAGGAGCGCAATATCGATCTGTCGATGGGGATCTGGCGCGGCATTTCGGCGCCCAAGGGCACGCCGCCGGAGGTGCTCGCGGTGCTCAGGACGGCCATCGCCAAGGCGGTGCAGGAGCCGATCATGCGACAGACGCTGGAGAAGCTGCACTTCAGCACCGACACCTACGCCGACGACGCCACGCTGCAGGCGCAGATGGCACGCGAGTCGGTCCAGTTCCGGCCGCTGGCGCAACGGATTGCCGCGCAGCAGAACGCACGATGACCGCATCCGCATCGTTCGCCAACCCCGGCGGCGCACCCTTTGCCCTTGCTACGCCGTTTATCGACGCGCACCAGCACTTCTGGGATCTTGACCGCCACCGCTATCCATGGCTGCAGGAAGCGCCGGTGCCGAATTTTCGCTACGGTGACTACAGTGCGCTGCGGCGCAACTATCTGCCGGCCGACTATGCGCGCGACACGGCGGGATGCGCGCCGGTGAAGACCGTGCATGTCGAGGCGGAATGGGAGCGCGCGCATCCTGTCGACGAGACCGCGTGGCTCGACACGCTCGCCGGCACGCACGGCCGTCCCACCGCGATCGTCGGGCACGCGCAGCTGGATCGCGACGACGTGGCAGCGGTGCTGGCCGGCCATGCCGCATATGGCCGCATGCGCGGCATCCGGAACAAGCCGGCCACGGCGGTGCGGCGCGAGGATGCGCGCCGCGGGCAGCCCGGTTCGATGGACGACCCGCGCTGGCGGCGCGGCTACGCGTTGCTGGCGCGCCATGGGATGTCCTTCGATCTGCAGGCGCCGTGGTGGCATCTGGACCAGGCTGCCGAACTCGCGCGCGATTTTCCGCAGACGCAACTGGTGCTCAACCATACCGGCCTGCCCGCGGACCGCAGCGCGGCAGGGCTCGATGGCTGGCGGCGCGCGATGGCAACGCTCGCGCGCGCGCCCAACGTCGCGGTGAAGATCTCCGGGCTCGGCCTGCCGGGACGACCATGGACGCGGGCCGACAACGTGCCTGTGATCCGCGACACCATCGCGATCTTTGGCGCGGAACGCTGCATGTTTGCCAGCAACTATCCGGTGGACAGCCTGGTGGCACCCTACGCGACGATCCTGGCAGGCTTTGTCGCGGCCATTGCGATATTCCCCGAAGCCCAGCAGCGCGCGCTGTTGCACGACAACGCCGCGCGCATCTACCGACTGCAAGACTGATACAGGAATGGATATGCCAGACGATATCGGGACGGGTGCCACGTGCGCCCGCACGCTGGTGGTCGACCGTGCACGCACGATCGACTTTCTGGGCGAGGACCTGCGCATCTATGCCACGCCCGAACTGGTGCGCGACATCGAGCAGGTCTGCCTCGATTTTCTGCAGGAGCGTCTGCCTTCGGGGCAGAGTTCGGTGGGCACCTCGGTGTCGATCGAGCATGCCGGCGCCACGCCGCTCGGCGGTACCGTGACGATCGAGGCCGAAGTGACGGAAGTCGATGGCCGCAGTGTGACCTTTCGCGTAAGCGCGCGCGATGCGGTGGAAACCGTTTGCACTGGTGTGCATCGCCGCTTCGTGGTCGATATCGACCGGCTCAAGTCGCGCGTGCGCAAGAAGGTGGCGGCCTCGCCGGCCAACGCCAGTGCTACGCCGGCGTCTCCGGTGCCGGGCTGACCGGCGCGGCGGTTTCGCGCAATGACGCGGTTTCGCCGCAGATCCAGTCGGCGAAGCTGCGGATGCGCGGGTCGTCGAGCCGCTCCTGCGGAAAGACGATGAAGTAAGAGAACTCGACCGGCAACCGGATCGACTCGAACAGCCGTACCAGGCGACCCTCGGCAAGGTCCTGCTCGATCCAGTTCTTCTTGACCAGCGCCACGCCGAGTCCGCTGATGGCGGCATTGATGACAAGGTGGCTGGGCCAGAACGACGGGCCGCGGGTGGCATCGACGTCGGTCACGCCCGCGTGTTCGAGCCACATCGCCCAGTCGGGGTTGCTGACGTCCGTATAGGTGCTGTCGTCGTGGAGCAGCGTGTGGTGCCTGAGGTCGGAAGGCTGGTTCAGCGGCGCGGCACCTTGCAGCAATGCGGGGCTGCAGACCGGAATCACCTCGACCGGCAGGCACAGGCGCGAATAGAGACCAGGATAGTCGCCACGGCCATAGCGAATGGCGAGGTCGAAATCGTCGCGCGCAAAGTCGATGCGATGGTTCGAGGTGGAGACCTTGAGATCGATCTCGGGATGCGCCTGCATGAAGCGATCCATGCGCGGGATCAGCCATTTGACCGCGAAGGTGGGCGGCATGTTGGCCTTCAGGGCGGGACGGTGCTTGCTGTGCAGCCGGTGCGTGGCATCCGCGAGCTGCTTGAAAGCCAGTTGCACCGCTGGCAGGTACGAGGTGCCGGCGGGCGTCAGCACCAGTGACTTGGCGTCGCGAATAAACAGCTGCACGCCAAGATTTTCCTCGAGCGTCTTGACCTGGTGGCTGACCGCCGATGGCGTGACGAACAGCTCCTCGGCGGCCCGGGTAAAGCTGAGGTGCCGCGCGGCCACCTCGAACGCTCGCAGCGGATTGAGGGGAGGGATCGATCTGGACATGGTCTCGCGTTCGTCTCGAAGGCCGGCACACCGGCGCCGGCAAGCAGCCGGCGCATGGTCACAAGTCATGGCGTCCGGCTGGACCGCTCAACATAGCATCGCCGGACCGGCGCGCCCATAGGTGCCTTCCCGCGTGGGGGCAGCAGTCGATGTGCGGGCACGGGCACTGCGCGACACTGGCTGCAACGGAAGAAATGGAGGCGGCACCGGGCGACACAGGCGGTCGGCCTCCGCGATCGCGTCGCGTGCCGTGAAGTACCCTACGAGCGGCGCGAGGGGTTGCCGTCCGTGTGCGGGTCGTCTGTGCGCGGGTGGTCTGCGTACGCACCGTCGGCGCGGACAGCGTGCGGCGGCGTTTCGCAATGCGCCTGCAGTGCGGCGATCAGCAACTGCGCGGCGGGCGAGAGGTCCGCGCCGGCACGCGTGATCACGCCATAGGGATCGTCGAGGGCCCGCATCGGCACTGGCAGCCGCACCAGCATGCCAAAGCGCTCGCCGAACTCCGCCACCGCACGCGGTACCACCGCCACCAGATCGGGCGTTTCCTGCAGCATGGTCAGCGTGGCGAACGCCGAGGCGGTCTCCAGCGGGTAGCGCGGCAAGTCGATGCCGGCGTCGTTGAACTCGCGCTCCAGCGCGTGGCGCATCGGTGTGTTGACCGGATACGCCATCCACGGCATGGCGGCGAGGTCGGCCAGCGTCAGCGCGGCGGCATTGGCATGCGGATGTGTGGGCGCGGCCACCACGGCCAGCGGCTCCATCTCCAGCGCCATGCACTCGTATGCGCCGGGCCGGCGGCTCACCCCGCACCGGCACAGCGCCACGTCGATGCGGCCTTCGTCGAGTAGCGGCAGCAGCGCCGCGCTGGTGTTCTCGATGATTTCCACCGACAGGTGCGGTTGCCGCTCGCGCAAGGTGCCGAGCGCGCGCGTCAGCAGCGGAATCGCGCCCATGATCACCCCCACCGCCAGATGGCCGCCATGACCCTGTGCGATTGCGGTGATTTCGGCGTGAAGGTGTTCGAGGTCGCTGTAGATCAGCCGCGCATAGCGGGTCACGCACTTGCCCAGTTCATTGGCAACGAGCCCCTTGGGCTGGCGCTCGAACAACGACATGCCCAGGATATCCTCGATCTCGCGCAGCGCCTTGGTGGCGCCCGGTTGCGAGATGGCGATGTCGTCCGCGGCCTTGTGCAGCGAGCCGTGATTGTCCAGCGCGATCAGCAGGCGCAGTTGCTTCAGGCGCAGTCTTGATGCAATGGTGGCGAGCGAGGGAAGGGCCGTGAGGGGCATGGCGCGGCGGCAAAAGCCGACACTATAGCGCCTTCGATGCATCCCGGCAGGGTACACGGATAACCGCCGCTTATCGGCCCATCACCGATTTTCATTGGCGCGCACGGGTGCCCGCACATAGAGTCCTCCGACATTCGCGGCCACGCCGCGGCGTTCTCAGGAGACTTCCATGCCGATGCAACCTTCCGGCCAGCAATATATAGGCGGTGCGCGTCGTGCGGCCGGTGCCACCCTGCTGTACAGCGTCGATGCGCAGACCGACGAGCGGCTGCCGTACGTATTCCACGAAGCCACGGTGGACGAGGTCGACGCGGCCGCCCGCGCCGCGGCGTCCGCCTATCCCGCCTTCCGCACGCTGGCGCCCGCGCAACGCGCGCGCTTTCTCGACGCGGTAGCCGATGGCATCGACGCGCTGGGCGAGGACTTTATCGCACTGGTCAGCCGTGAAACCGCGCTGCCCACCGCGCGTATCGCGGGCGAACGCACCCGCACCAGCCAGCAGTTGCGGCTGTTTGCCACGGTGCTGCGGCGCGGCGATTATCTCGGCGCGCGCATCGATCTGGCCTTGCCGCAACGAACGCCATTGCCGCGTGCCGACTTGCGCCAGTACCGCATCGGCGTGGGGCCGGTCGCCGTGTTCGGCGCCAGCAATTTCCCGCTGGCATTCTCGACGGCCGGCGGCGATACGGCATCGGCGCTGGCGGCGGGCTGTCCGGTGGTGTTCAAGGCCCATCCGGGCCATATGGCCACCGCGGCGGTGATTGCCGATGTGGTGGTGCAGGCAGCGGAAGCCACCGACATGCCGCGGGGCGTCTTCAATATGGTATTCGGCGACCGCGTCGGCGCGCATCTGGTCAAGCACGAGGCCATTCGCGCGGTCGGCTTTACGGGCTCGCTGCGCGGTGGGCGCGCATTGTGCGATATGGCCGCCGCGCGGCCGCAGCCGATTCCCGTGTTTGCGGAGATGAGCAGCGTCAACCCGATGATCCTGATGCCGCAGGCGCTCGCGCGTCGCGGCGCGGAGATCGCGCGCGAGCTGGCCGCCTCCGTCACGTTGGGCGCCGGGCAGTTCTGCACCAATCCGGGTCTGATCCTCGGCATCCGTTCGGCCGCGCTCGATGGCTTTGTCGAACATTTCAAGTCCGGCATCGCGGCAGCGCCCACCCAGACCATGCTCAATGCCGCCGGCTTGCAGCACTATGAGGACGGCGTGCGCCGGTTTGCCGATACGCCCGGCATGACCCCGCTGGCCGCGGCGCCGGCGCAAGCGGGCCGCGCGTCGGCCGCACTGTGGCGCGCCGACCCGGCCTTGCTATGGCAGGCGGACGGCCATTTGCAGCAAGAGGTATTCGGCCCCTGCACGGTGCTGGTCGAGCTCGACGATGCCGCCGCGCTCGCTCGTGCCGTCGATGCCCTGCAAGGCCAGCTCACGGCGACACTGATCGCGGAGCCCGACGACCTGGCCGGCGCCGCATCGCTGGTCGCCGCGCTCGAGCACAAGGCCGGCCGGCTGCTGGTCAACGGCTATCCCACCGGCGTCGAAGTGTGCGACGCCATGGTGCACGGCGGCCCGTACCCCGCCACCTCCGATGCGCGCGGTACCTCGGTGGGAACGCTGGCGATCGACCGTTTCCTGCGCCCGGTGTGCTTCCAGAACTTTGCCGATGCGTTGCTGCCGCCCGCGTTGCAGAACGCCAATCCGCTCGGCATCGACCGGTTGGTGAATGGCGCGCTGACACGCGCGCCCATCGTCGCGTAAGCCCGGCGCGCCCCCGCAGTGGCGGGACGACAAGGAGTTGCCCGCGCCCGGCGACGACGGGATGCGACCGGAGACTGTTGATCTGTGCTCAAATATCTTTCGTAAATTTGCACGTTTATCCGCAAGATTGGATCGGGCAGACTCCGTGGTATTCCCGCTGGTGGCGAGTTGCCGGCGGCCCAACCCACAGGAGTTTTCCGTGAGCATTCCCTCATTCGGCGTCGGTACCTTCCGCCTGACCGGCCAGGTCGCCGTGGACTCGGTGCGCAATGCGCTGGAGCTTGGCTACCGCGCGATCGACACGGCGCAGATCTACAAGAACGAAGCCGATGTCGGCACGGCCATCGCGGCCAGCGGCATCGCGCGGGACCAGTTGTTTGTCACCACCAAGATCTGGACCGCCAACTATGCCGCCGACAAGCTCGTGCCGAGCCTGCGCGAGAGCCTGGCCAGGCTGCGCACCGACTATGTCGATCTCACGCTGATCCACTGGCCGGCGCCCGGCAACGGCGTGCCGCTGGCGGAGACCATGACGGCGCTCGCGCAAGCCAAGGCGCTGGGCCTGACGCGGCAGATCGGCGTCTCCAACTTCAATATCGCGCTGACGCAGCAGGCGATCGATGTGGTTGGCAAGGGCGAGATCGCCACCAACCAGATCGAACTGAGTCCCTATCTGCAAAACCGCAAGCTGACCGCGTTCCTGGAGGCGCAGGGCATTACCGTGACGTCGTACATGACGCTGGCCTACGGCAAGGTGCTGCAGGACCCGGTGCTCGGCGAGATTGCGCGCAAGCATGGGGCCACCGTGGCGCAGGTGGCACTCGGGTGGGCACTGCAACTCGGCTACGCGGTGATTCCGTCGTCGACGCGGCGCGAGAACCTCGCCAGTAATCTGCTGGCCCGCGATCTGAAGCTCGATGCCGACGATATGGCGGCGATCGCGCGGCTGGAGCGCAACGGGCGCGAGGTCAGCCCCGAGGGCCTGGCCCCGGTGTGGGACTGAGCGGGGAGCGAACCATGTCTGAAGTCAATCGTTTCCCTATGGGCGGGCCTGACCCCGCCGCCGCTGCGCCGTTGTTCACCCCGTACGTGCTTGGCAGTCTCACGCTGCCCAACCGTATCGTCATGCCGCCGATGACGCGCTCGCGTGCCAGCCAGCCCGGCGACATTCCCAATGCGCTGATGGCCGAGTATTACGCGCAACGCGCGAGCGCCGGCCTGATCGTCAGCGAAGGCACGTGGGTGTCGCCGCTCGGCAAGGGGTATGCGTGGACGCCCGGCATTCACACGCCACGACAGGTGGCCGGCTGGCGCCTGGTGACCGACGCCGTGCATGCCGCCGGCGGGCGCATCTTCGCCCAACTGTGGCACGTGGGCCGGCTCAGTCATGTCAGCCTGCTCGACGGGCAGGCACCGGTATCCTCGTCGGCGCTCCAGGCGCAGGGGGTCAATGTATTCGTGGCCGAGCGCGATGGCCGGCCGGGCTTTGTGCAGGCGTCGGCGCCCCGCGCGCTGTCGGTGGACGAGATTGGTGCGGTGGTCGACGAGTTCCGCCAGGCCGCGCGCAATGCCATGGCGGCCGGCTTCGATGGCGTGGAGCTGCACGCGGCCAATGGCTACCTGGTGAACCAGTTCATCGACTCCGGCGCCAACACGCGCACGGATGCCTATGGCGGCTCGCTCGACAATCGCCTGCGCTTTCTCGGCGAGGTGGCACAGGCGCTGGTCGAGGGCACCGGCAGCAAGGATCGCGTGGGCATCCGCCTGGCGCCGCTGACCACGCTCAACGGTTGCGTCGATGCCGATCCCGAGACCACCTATACCGCGGCGGCCGGGCTGCTCGGTGACATCGGTGTCGCCTACATCCATATCGCCGAGGCGGACTGGGACGACGCCCCGCATATGTCCACCGCGTTCAAGCGCCGCCTGCGCGAGGCTTATGCGGGCACGCTGATCTATGCCGGCAAGTACACGCTGGAACGCGCCAACGCCGCCTTGCGCGAAGGCTGGGCCGACCTGATCGCGTTCGGCCGGCCCTTTGTGGCCAATCCGGACCTGCCGGCCCGCCTGCGCGCGGGTGCCGCGCTCACGCCGCACGATCGGGATACGCTGTTCGGCGGCGGGGCAGCCGGGCTGACCGACTATGCGGTCATGCGCGCGGAGGCCGCGTAGGTAATTGTGTCCCGGCGAGGGTGTCCCGGCCAGGGCGTCCTGTCGATCGCACCAGCGTGGGCCGGTGCGACGGCCGTGCTAGCGCAGCAGATTGGTCCTGGCCAGTTCCACCAGTTCGTCCGCGCGCCCGTTCATCACCGCCTTCAGTGCCCACAGGCTGAAGCCCTTGACCTGTTCGGCCTTGAGGGCCGGCGGCATGGCCAGTTCCTGCGTGTTCGTCACCACGTCGAGCAGCGCGGGACCGTCATGCGCGAGCATGGCCGCCACCGCCTCGGGCAGGGCGCGCGGGTCTTCCACGCGCTGGCCATGGATGCCGACCGCGCGCGCCATCGCGGCGAAGTCGGGGTTCTGCAGCGATGTGCCGGCTTCCAGCAGCCCGGCCGCCTTCATTTCGAGCGCGACAAAGCCGAGCACGCTGTTGTTGAACACCACCACCTTCACGGGCAGGCGTTGCTGCGTCAGCGTGAGAAAGTCGCCCATCATCATGGCAAAGCCGCCGTCGCCGGACATGCTGATCACCTGGCGTTGCGGAAACGCGGCCTGTGCACCGATGGCCTGGGGCAGGGCGTTGGCCATCGAGCCATGCGCCAGCGAGCCGATCATGCGGCGCCGTCCGTTCATCCGCAGATAGCGCGCGGCCCAGATGGTGGTGGTACCGACGTCGAAGGTGAACACCGCGTCGTCGCTGGCCTGTTCGCTCAGCAGGCGTGCCACGTACTGCGGGTGGATCGGCTGGCGGCCGCTGTCGCCGCTGGCGAGGTCGTCGAGCTCCTGGCGGGCATTGCGATAGTGGCGCACGCACGCGTCCAGGTGCGCGCTGTCGGTGGCCGGCGTCAGCAGTGGCTGCAGGGCGTCGAGCGTGGCGCCGACATCGCCGACCAGCCCCAGGTCCAGCCGCGTGCGGCGGCCAAGGTTCTCCGGACGCACGTCGATCTGGATGATGCGGGCATGCGAAGGATAGAACTGCCGGTACGGAAAATCGGTCCCCAGCATCAGCAGGGTCTCGCAGTTTTCCATGGCCTGGTAGCCTGAACTGAAGCCGATCAGGCCGGTCATGCCGACATCGTAGGGATTGTCGTACTCGATATATTCCTTGCCGCCGAGCGCATGCACGATGGGCGCCTTCAGCGTCTGCGCCAGCCGTACCACCTGGTCATGGCTGCCCGCGCAGCCGCGCCCGCACAGCAGCGTGGTCTTGCGGCTGGCGCGCAGCATGTCGGCGAGGGTGGACAGCGAGGCGCGGTCCGGCACCACGACCGGCGGTGGTAGCGTGAGCGCGGCGGAGGCCGACATCTCGGCGCCGACCTGGCGCAGTGCCACGTCGCCCGGAATCACGATCACGGCCACGCCACGCTTGCCGACGGCGGTGCGGATGGCGGTCTCCAGCACACCGGGCAACTGCTCGACACTGGTGATCAGTTCGCAATAGTGGCTGCATTCGCGGAACAGCTGGTCCGGGTGGGTTTCCTGAAAGTAGTTGCGGCCGATCTCCGCGCTCGGAATATGTGCGGCGATCGCCAGTACGGGCACGCGCGAGCGGTGGCAGTCGAACAGGCCATTGATCAGGTGCAGGTTGCCCGGCCCGCAACTGCCCGCGCATACCGCCAGCTCGCCCGTCAGATGTGCCTCCGCGCCGGCCGCGAAAGCGGCCGATTCTTCATGGCGGGTATGGATCCACGCGATGTCGTCGCGCTTGCGCAGCGATTCGGTAATGCCATTGAGGCTGTCGCCCACCACCCCATAGATACGGCGGACGCCGGCGCTGTGGAGAACGGACGTGATCAGATCGGCTGCGTTGGTGGTGGGCATGCTCGCTCCTCGCTGGGCAGTGACGTGAAGACTTCCACTGTAGTGCCCAACGTGGAATGCGCCAAAGCGGGCTTCCGCAGAAGCCCGCTTTTGGCGTCATGGCATGGTCGGTCGGCCAGGCGGGCCGACCGATGTCACCAACCGATGCCATCAGGGCACGGCGGTGACGTCGCGGCCCGCTCAGGCACTGGCATGCGCGGCGGTCGCGGCGGTCTCCTTGGCGAACAGGCTCTTCGACTGGGCCACGTGGCTCGCCAGTACCGGTCGCAGCACCATGAAGGCGAGGAAAGCCGCGGTCAGGTCCATGGCCGCAACCGTGTACAGCACGGTCGACCACGTACCGGTCGCTTCCATCATCAGGTTGCCGATCGGCACGAACAGCGCGCCAATGCCCTTGGCGGTATAGAGCACGCCGTAGATCTTGCCGATGTGCTTGGTGCCGAACGCATCGCCAGCCAGCGCGGAGAACAGCGAATACACCTCGCCCCAGGCCAGGAACACCAGACCGGACAGCAGCAGGAACGCGTAGGGATCGCTGCCGAAGTAGCCGAGCGCGATGATGCCGATGCCTTCCAGCGAAAAGGCGATCACCATGGTCTTCTCTCGCCCGATGTTGTCCGAGATCCAGCCGAACAGCGGACGCGAGATGCCGTTCATGACGCGGTCGAGCATCAGCGCAAGGGGCAGGGCGGCCATGACGAAGAAATGCAGGTCGACCTGGAAGTCCTTGACGCCAAGATCCTTGGCGATGACGCCGAGCTGCGCCACGGCCATCATGCCGCCGGTCACCACCAGCACGAACATCACCAGCATCAGCCAGAACAGCTTCGTGCTCATCGCCTCCTTGAGCGTGTAGTCGCGCGTGGCCTGGGCCAGCTTGGTGGAGCCGCGCACCTCGAGCGACTTGGGCGCACGCAGGAACCATGCGGCGATAAACGCAATGGAACCCTGCAGGATGCCGAAGAAGAAGAACGTGTCCTGGTAGCCCGACGACTCGATCATCGCCGCGATCGGCAGGATGGTGGCGGCGGAGCCTGCGCCGTAGCCGCCGGCGGTCAGGCCCACGGCCAGTCCGCGCCGGTCCGGGAACCATTTGAGCGCGTTGTTGATGCAGGTCGCGTAGATCGAGCCTACCCCGACACCGCCCACGGCCGCGCCGACATAGAAGCCCATCAAGGTGGTGGCCTGGGCGTTGATGACCCATGCGGCGCCGATCAGCACGGCACCGAACGCCACCATCAGGCGTGGCCCGAACTTGTCGATGAAGTAACCCTCCACAGGCGCGAGCCAGGTCTGGACCAGCACGAACAGGGTGAAGGCCACCTGGATCTGCGCACGGGGCCAGCCGTGGGTTTCCTGGATTTCCGGTACGAACAGCGTCCATGCGTACTGGATATTTGCCGTGGCCACCATGCAGACGACGCCTGCGATGAGCTGGAACCAGCGCTTGGATTCGGCGTTCGGCTGGGACGGGCGGAGCGTTGCCGAGGCGTTATTCATGGGAGCTCCTTGGGGTGGTGTTGGTGGCCGCAGGCATTTTTGATGTCTCCTGTATATTGATTACGACGGGCGCTGACAAAATGGAATGAATAGCGCGAACCATCGCTGGCGATGCCTTTATGTCGAATCGCTTTAAAAGCGCATGCTTTATTGACTGATATTTCTGTTGCTGTTCCGGCAGGCAAAAGAATTCCCTTGCTGCGTCAGTGGCAGCTTTTTACCTGGTTGTGTCCATCGAATTAGAAAATGCGAGGGGAACGGCTACACAGTATGTGATATACCAAGTAAGTCAAGGTAAAGGAATGGCAGGGTTTTCACCAAATCAGGCAGTTATTCCGGATTTTAATTTTTATTATCTGTTCACATCGAAACGGAATAATTTGGCAAAAAAAATGCCCACAGGCCGGCCTGTAGGCTGAGTCATGCTGAGTGACACCAGTCCTCAGCACGTTTCTACGTTATAAGTGAATCGCGAATTTCTGCGCGCGGTTTTTTCATTACATTTTTGACATGTGACGGCGGCGCATTAACATTACAAAATTGTCAGAAAAGGGTTAAAAAATAATGCGGCGCAACAAGCAAATGGAAGCGCCGGCGAAATAATGGGAATCGGCTGGCATGGCGCACGGCGGTTGCAAGGCGCCGCGCTATTCGATCCGGGCGCCCGAGGCCTTGACCAGCCCGGCCCATCGTTGCACTTCGGCGCGGATGAATTTGCCGAAATCTTCCGGCGAGCCCGGCGCGGCTTGCAATCCGGCGGCGGCAAAGCGCGTCTGCAGCGCGGGTTGCGCGAGCGCCCGCGCGAGCGCGCGGTTCAACGCCTGCACGATATCGCGCGGCGTGCCCACCGGCGCGAGCACGCCGTGCCAGGTCGACATCTCGTAGCCGGGCACGCCGGCTTCCGACAGCGTGACGAGGTCGGGCAGGTTGGGCATGCGCTGCGGCGAGGTCACGCCGAGCGCGCGCAGGCGTCCGCTTTGCATATGCGGCAGGGCGGTCGGAAAGATTTCGAACATCATGTCGATCTGGCCACCGAGCAGGTCCGTCATGGCGGCCGAGCCGCCCTTGTAGGGCACGTGCATGAAGTCGACTCCCGCACGGGATTCGAACAGTTGCCCTGCCAGATGCTGGGACGAACCGTTGCCGGCGGAGCCGTAACGCAGGCTGCCGGGCCTGGCGCGCGCCAACGCGATGAGTTCCTGCACCGAGCGTGCCGGCACCGAAGGATTGAGCACGAGGATCAGCGGTGACGAGGCGATCAGGCCGACCGGCGCGAAGCTCCTGTCGGCGTCGTAAGGCAGCTTGGCGTACAGCGTGGGATTGATGCCATGTGTGCTGGTGGAGCCTTGCAACAGGGTGTATCCATCGGGCCTGGCATGTGCGACCAGGCCGCTGCCGATGGTGCCGCCCGCGCCCGCGCGGTTGTCGACCACGACCGGCTGGCCGACTTCGGTCGAGAGCGCCTGCGCAACCGCGCGCGCGACGAAGTCGGTGGTGGTGCCGGCCGGATAAGGCGCCACGTACGTGATGGCGCGGCGAGGGTAGTCGGTGGCCGCATGGGCCGCGCCGGCGCGCAACAGTGGCACGGACAGCGGTAAGGACAGCGGCAGGCTGCCTGCCGCGGCAAGAAATTGGCGTCGCTTCATGGTGGTCTCCTCCGTGTTCTGGAATGTTTAGGTGTTGGGGTGTTGGGGTGTTGGGGTGTTGGGGTGTTGTGGCGTTGTGATGAGATTCGACGCCGGCTGCCGTTACCGTGGCGGCAGCGGCACCAGCCGGTCGGCCGTCATCTGCGCGAGCGTGTTGATGCCCAGGGCGCCCATCGTGCGCACGATTTCATCGCGCAGGATGCGGATGGCATAGGCCACGCCGTCCTCCCCATGGACGGTGGCGTAGTTGAAGGGCCGCCCGACAAAGACATGACGCGCACCCAGGGCCAGTGCCTTCATGACGTCGGTGCCGCGCCGGATGCCGCCATCGAGCATCACGGGTCGGTCGCCGGCCGCCGTCACCATCGCCGGCAGCGTGCGCAGCGGCGAGATCGCCGTGTCGAGCTGGCGGCCGCCATGGTTGGAGGCGATGATGCCGTCGGCGCCGGCGGCAACGGCAAGCTTGACGTCGGCGGGATCGAGCAGGCCCTTGACGATGAGCGGACCGTGCCAGCGTTGGCGGATATGGCGAATCACGCTCCAGTCGAGATGCGCGCGGCCGCTGAATTCGCGCTCCACGTTGCGCGATACGATCGGCGCGCCGCGCGTGGCAAACGAATTTTCGAAGTGCGGCATGCCGTGATGCAGCAGCGTGCGCGCGAAGGTGCCGAGCAGCCAGCGCGGCCGCATCAGGCCATCCCAGGCAAGACGCAAGCTCGGACGCAGCGGGGTGGAAAAGCCCGTACGCAAGTTGTTCTCGCGATTGCCGGGCACCGCCACGTCGACCGTCACGACCAGCGTGTCGATGCCGGCACGCGCGACGCGCTCGATCAGCGCATCGGTGCGCGCGAGGTCGGGCGGCAGGTAGATCTGGAACCACGGCCGGTCGCCCGCCGCGGCGATGTCCTCGAGCGGAATCAGCGACGAGCCGCTGATGATCATCGGGATATTGGCGCCGGCCGCGGCACGGGCCAGCGCGATATCGCCGCGATACCCGGACAGCGCCACGATGCCCATCGGCGCGATGCCGAACGGTGCCGCATAGGTGCGGCCGAACAGTGTGGTCTGTGCCGAGCGCTCGGCCACGCCGACGAGAAAGCGCGGCACGAAGCCGTACTCGCTGAACACACGCCGGTTGTCGTCGAGCGAGAGGCTGTCTTCCACGCCGCCACTGACGTAACCAAAGATCGGACGTGGCAGCCGGCGCCGCGCGGCGGCCTCGAAGTCTTGCAGCGAGAGGAGGTGACGATAGCGGGCATCGACGCGGCGACGGTGGGTATCGGCCGCGGGTGGCGCGGGCGCGGCGAGGTCCGGACGCGGTTGCGCATGCGAGGTCATGCGGGGACTCCGTGGATCATGGCGACAGGGCGGGATGAGTGCGACATGGCGGCAGTCTAGAGGGCCATGCCGCACGCGGCATAAGCCTGCGGCGAAGGGGCGTTCGGTATACTTGAACGCCGCTCTCGTCCTTCTCCCGCCGATGGAACTCCGCCAGCTTCGCTATTTCGTCCGCGTCGTCGAGTTGAACAGCATGGGGCGCGCGGCCGTCGAACTTGGGCTTGCCACCTCCACGTTGAGCCAGCAGATCAGCCAGCTCGAAGGCGAGCTCGCCACGCGCTTGCTGCAGCGGCGCTCCACCGGCGTGTTTCCCACCGACGCCGGACTCGATTTCTTCCGCCAGGCGCAGCTGATCCTGCGCCAGGTCGAGACCGCGGTCAGCGTGGCTCACCAGGGCCGGCTGTCGGGGCAGGTCAGCATCGGCATGGCCGCGACCACGGCCTCGATGCTGGCGCTGCCGTTTGTGGTGGCCATGCGCGCGCGGTATCCCGCGGTGCGGCTGAAAATTGTCGAGGGACTCGCCGGCAATCTCGAAGCGCTGCTCAATTCGCGCCAGCTCGATCTCGCCGTCGTGTTTACCGCTACCTCGGCGTGCCGCTGGACCGTGGTGCCGTTGCTCGATGAGCGCCTCTTCCTGATCGGCCACCGGGATCTGCCCGGCATGCCCGACGGGCCCCGCGATACCCACGATACGCGCGAGATATCGGTGGCAGCGCTCGGCGATATGCCGCTGATCCTGCCAAGCGGCACGCATACGCTGCGCAACCTCGTGCTCGACGCGTTCCGCGAGGTTGGCACGGTGCCGAACGTCGCGCTCGAAGTCGATGGCGTGAATACGCTGATGGATGTCGTCGGTGCCGGCATCGGCGCCACCATCCAGCCGGGCTCGCTGCTATCGCGCGTGGGTCTGGTGCCAGGCCACGACGACAACGCCGATGGCCTGCGCGCCGTTCGCATCACCGATCCGGCAATGCGTCGCACCAGCCTGCTGGCGAGCCTGCCCGACGACGAACTGTCGCCGGCGGGCCTGGGCGCGCGCGTGGTGCTGGTGGAAGTGGCACGGGAGCTCGCGCGCAACGGACGCTGGCCCGGTGCGGAGGCGCTTGCCGTGCGGTGAGTCGCAGCGCCTGGCCATGCGTCATGTGTTGATGCATTCACCTGCCGTTGCGACAGACGGCATCATGCTGCGGAGACTGCGGTGTTTACGAGACGATTTGAGGCAAGTCTCAGAATTGGGGGCATCGGATCGCGGGACCTGCATGCTACCCTTCAGCTTTTGCCAAGACTGCCGTAATTGGACTATCTGGCTTTGGAGAAATGTAGTGAGCCTCCTGTCCAACTTTCCTGCCTCCCTCGAGATGGATCATATCGGTGAGCGTTTCGCGGAGGCCGATCTCATCACAAACCGTGAAGAACGCTGGGCCGCGCAAGCGGCCATCGCGCTCGATACTGGCGATCTGCATCTCGTCGGCCTGGTCCTGTTCAAGGCGATCCAGGAATACGGGCTGTATCAGTTTGCGGAGCAGGTGGGAGAGGCGCCGATCCGACTGCAGCGTCTGTGGATGCCCGGCGTGCTCGTCTCGCTCGAGCGCGCCCTGCACCTGTTTGCCGAGCTTGGCGTGCGTCTGCCGCTCGAGCCCTATCACGCCACGCTGCTCGCCAACTTTCCGATTTCCGGCGCCTCGGTACACTGATCGGCCGCATCAACCGGCCGCATCAACCGGCCGCATCAACCAGCCGCATCAACCGGCGGAATTGAGCGGCCGCATCAACCGGGTGCGCCGACCCTGCATCGACCTGCTGCGCGGGCCGACCCTGCGCGGCCCTGCAGGCGTTCCGTCCGGCTGGCGTACGTCCTATCCCTTTGCATATGGAAACTCGTTCTGGTCGCTCATGCTGGCCAGCACGTCGCGCATGCGCATCAGTTCCGCCGACAGGCGTCGCGACAAGAACGCAAACGAGCCGGTGGTCACGGCAGGTTCGGGCAGTGGCGCCTGCGCAGGCGGCGCGGTGCCGGACTCCAGCCCATCGGCCAGGGCCAGCATCAGCGCGCGAATGCCGCGCTCGTCTTCACGCGGATGATCGGGGTTGGGGTCGATGGCCGCCATCAATTCCAGCGCGCTGATGCAGACCCGCGCGGCATGCTGGATCTCCTCGAGCTGCGCGGTCGGTACGTCGGTCTCCTTTGCCACCGACGGAATCAGGCTGCGCAACTGCACCAGCTGCATGCCGAGCTGGAGCATGTCCTTCTGCATGGTGGCGGAATCGGACTGGCCGCGTTGCACCTTGGCATGCACCGCCGCACACGCGCGCAGCAGCGCGGCCAGCTTGGTGCGCCAGGAAAACGAGGCATACGCCGGCAACGCGAACGAGAACACCAGCGCGATGACGGTGCCGATAAACACATCCACAGTGCGCCAGATGGCGTCGAACACATTCTGCTCGCCATGGCCGGCGGTAATCACGACCGTGATGGCCGACAGCAGCGCGATATAGCCCCCCTTGCCGATCGCATGATAGGCGCAGTAGCCGCAGACCAGCGCCATCAGCAGATAGGTCAGCAGCGGCCAGTGGAGCAGGTAGGACTGCTGGACGATCAGCAATAGCCCGATCAGCGCCCCGATGGCGGTGCCCACGCCGCGCTCGGCGGCGCGCCGGCGGATATTGCCGTGATGCTGCAAGCCGCCGATCACGACCAGCACCGTAATGCTGGCCCATTCGCCGTGAGGGATGCGGATGCCGGTGGTCAGTGCGATGGACACCAGCAGCGCCAGCGCCACGCGCACGGCGTGAAACAGCCGGGCCTGGCTATAGCGGCGGTTGGGGTCGAGCAATACGTTGGTGGTCTTGAGCAGGACATCGCGCATGATCGGGCAGCGGCAGGCAAGCGGAGGGAGTCACAGTGTAGAGCATGCTCCGTGCCAGGCGGGAATTGAACAAATGCCGGAGGTTCTGGCGGAAGGCACGGCGGGGTGCTCCGCGGCGGCCATGGCGCCTTGCATGCGGGCGCGTTCGTCCGGGAAAATCGCCGGCAAGTCGTTATCGAGGAGGGTCGTCCGCGGCCCCGTTCGCCTATGGAATCGTCCAGTCGTCGTCGTCAGTCCATCGCCGTGATCGGTGCCGGTGGCGTGGGTGGCAGCATCGCCGCCGCGCTCGCGCTCGAAGGTTGGCACGACGTGGTGGTGTGCGCGCGGCGGTCGCTCGACGAGATCGTCTTCGAACCCGCCGACGCCATGGTGCGCTTGCCGGTGCGCACCTGCGTCGACCCCGCCGCCGCCAGCCCGGTGGATTGGGTCATGCTGTGCACCAAGGCGCAGGACACGCCTTCGGCCGCGGCGTGGCTGGCGGCGCTGTGCCATCGCGGCACCCACGTCGCGGTATGCCAGAACGGCATCGGCCATGCCGGGCGGGTGGCGCCGTTTATCGGCCCGGCCACGGCGGTGCCGGTGGTGGTGTACTTCAATGGCGAACGCGTGGGGCCGCACCACGTGCGCTTCCGCCATGTGGGCGAGCGCGACCTGGCTGTGCCCGACGATGCCGGCGGTGCCGCGCTGGCGCGCCTGCTGGCGGGCACCTGCCTGCGAACCTTCGTCAGCGCGGACTTCGTCACGCTGCAATGGCGCAAGCTGCTGATCAATGCGGTGGCGAATCCGGTCACCGCGCTCACGCGGCAACGGCTCGCGGTGTTTGCGCACGCGGACATCCGCGCGCTGTGCATGGACATCCTCGACGAGGCCGTCGCCGTAGGGCGCGCGTGCGGCGCCGCGTTTGCCAACGACGAAGGCGCGACCGTGCTTGCCGCGCTGCTGGCGCTGTCACCCAACCTCGGCACCTCGATGTACGCCGATACGCTGCGCGACGGCGTGCTCGAAGTCGATGCGCTGACCGGCGCCATCGTCGAGGCCGGCGAGGCGCACGGCATTCCCACACCGGTCAATCGCACCTTGCTGGCCCTGCTGCGGGCCATCAGCGACGGCGCACGCGCGCGGCAGGTGTGAGCATCGATCGCGGCCGCGTCCGCGATCTGACCGGCGGCGCGCCTGGGCCTGAGACGAATCAGCATGGATTCGAGACGCGTGAGCATTGAGCGCGTACGCGCATCTGCCTATATTTGCATGCATCGTGCAGAAGCCGACGCGCCATGACCAAGGTTATGACCCGGTAAGTTACTGCCCGATTTGTGCCTTCTTGTGAGGTTCCCGAGACCAGAAGATACTTCGCGGGCCTCGATAGCGTGTGCGTATGTCCCCCGCACGGCGTCCCGATCATGCAACAGCGCGAGCCGCGCCGCAGGGAAGACCACTTCCCTGGGCAGGCGCAGTGAAAACAGTCATGTCAGTTCAGTTCAATGTCAGCGCGGCTCGCGCAAACCTTCTGCACGCGGACGACTACCAGCACGTCCGCGAAATCCTCTCCCGCGTGGGGGACAAATGGACCTTCGTGATCCTGGCCGCGTTGCGCGAGCGATGCATGCGGTTCAATGACCTGCATCGCGCCATTGACGGTATCTCGCAGCGGATGCTGGTCGTCACGCTGCGGCATCTGGAGCGCGATGGGTTTGTGGCGCGCACGGTGTACCCGACGGTGCCGCCACGTGTGGAGTACGAACTGTCGGAGCGCGGCCGGTCGCTGCGCGACGTGCTGCAGCCCGTGGAAGCGTGGACCTGGGAGAACCTGCCGACCATCGAGGAGTCACGCCGGCGCTTCGATTCGCAGATGCGCAAGCGTACCGAGTGAGGGCGCTCCCGCCGGGGCGCGCGACGGTGCGCCACATGGTGCACGGCCATGGCGGCACCCGCTGCGCACGCTCCCGGGCCTTCCGTGCATCCCTCGTGCCCTGTCAGTGCGCACCGGCGCAGACCACCTGGTCGCGCCCGGCGCGCTTGGCTTCGTAGAGCGCCTCGTCGGCGCGCGCATAGGCATGCGCGAAGCTCGTCCCTTGCGGATTGCAGCTGACGCCGAAGCTGGCCGTCACTGGCCGGTCGATCGGCGCCGGGAACGGCTGCTGGCCAATGCGCCGGCGCATGTGTTCGGCCAGCGCCATCGCTTCGTCGCACCCGACGCCCGGCAGCAGCGCCGCGAACTCCTCACCGCCCACACGGCCGATAAGCCCACCCGCCGGCACGGCATGCTTCAGCCGTCGGGTTACTTCGCAGATCACCGTGTCCCCGACCGGGTGGCCGAACGTATCGTTGAGCCGCTTGAAATGGTCGATGTCGAGCACGATCAGCGCCAGGCTGCTTTTGCCGAGCGCGGCGGTGGCCCGCTCGATCACGGCGCCGCGGTTGAGCACGCCCGAGAGGGTGTCGTGCGTGGCGCGGTATTCCAGTTCCTGCGCGAGTTCCTGCAAACGGTGGTTGAGCCGGTTCATTTCCAGCTCTTCCCGATCGCTGCGGCGGATCAGCCGCCGGGTCTCGCGCATCAGGCGTTCGTAGTGGCCGATCAGCTCGCCGAGCGTGGCGCGATACGTGGCCGCGCTCGCTTCGCCATCGAGAAAGATTCCGCGTGCGTGGGCGAGGGCGCTGTTTTCCGTATCGAACAGATCGGGTTCGGCCATGGAGACGTGGAGCGGCGGGTTCAACTGCTGGTGGTGACCTGGTCGATGAATTCGATGGCGGGAAAGTCGGCGTGCAGCTCCTGGCCGAATTCAAGGATGGTATCGTCGTCCTCGTCGTGGAACCAGTTCAGCACGACGCGGTTGCCGCGTTCGGCGGCTTCGTTGAGCGCGTCGAACATGCTGAACAGGATCTTGGTGCTGGAGCTGTTGAAGTAGGTCAGCGCCACGTTGACGGTGACCTGCGCCTGGTCGCGGCCGGCCAGGTACTTGCGCAGGCGTACCAGCGCGTCGCCGTAGAAGACGGCGGCATTCTCGGGATAGGACTCGCCCTTCAGCGACAGCGTATGCTGGTGGAAGTCGAAGCTGACTTCCGGCGAGTCTGGCGTGGCGGCAATGAACAGGTTTTCCATGACTGTCTCTTTCCGATTCGTTCAGATCGTGGCGACGAGCTGAAACATCGTCGAAACCGGGTCCGCGTCGATCGGCTGAAAGTTGTATTCGAGTGGGGCGCTGGCGTCCCGCGCCATGGTCAGGAACCCGAGGCCGGCACCCTTGCTGCCTTCCGGCGCCTCCGCGCGCAGGGTCTCCTTGTAGGCCGCCTTGATCTGCTCCAGCGTCATGGTGCGCAGCGGTTCCAGCGTCGCGCGCAGCTGCTCCACGCGCGCGGTGGCCACCGGGTTGGAACACATCAGGCGATAGTGCTCGTCCACCATGCTGATGCACACCGAGCCATGACGCAACTGGCCGCGCGACTGGCCGCGCGACTGGCTGTCGTCCTGCGTCGGCGGCGTAAGCGCGTCCGACGAATAGTGCACGATATTCTGCGCCATTTCGACAAACGACGAGAACAGCTTGCGCCGCGTGGCGCCGTCCACCCCGCTCACGGCCAGCTGGAGACGCACCGCATCGGACATGGCGGCGATGATGTTCTGCGAAAAATAGCCGACGTAGTAGAAGATCACGTTGCGTTCCCGGGCCATGGCAAAGAATGCCCCATATTCGTTGTCGATGGAGGAGGTAGTGGAAGTAGCGGTCATGGCGGACTATTGGACGCGGAAGCAGAAGTAGGTGAGGTCGTCCCGCCGGCGGTTGTCGCCTTGCCATGCACGGTGGGCGTCCAGCACCGCCTGGCTCAGCGACGTGGCGGGGAGCGCGCGATGGGCGCGGATGGCCTCGCGGATGCGGCGCTTGCCGAATGCGATTTCCCTGGGGCCGCCAATCTGGTCGATCAGGCCGTCGGTGGTCACGAACACCACGCTGCCCGGCCGCGTCTCGACGTGTCGGTTGTGCCAGACGAAGTTCATGCCGGTGTCGATATAGCCGACGCCCTTGCGCTCGCCGTCGATGACATGATCGTCGGCTTCGTCGGGATGGAACACGAACAGCGCGCACTTGGCGCCCGCGAAGGTGAGCCGGCGCGTGGCGTTGTCGAACCAGAAGAAAGCGGCGTCCATGCCGTCGTTGGACTCGGTGCCGAGGACATCGCCGCCTTCGATCTGGCCGAGCATCTGCTTGATGCCGCGGTTGACCGTCATCAGCAGCGCGCCCGGATCGCGCGGGCCCTGCTGCTCGATGGCCTGCGTCAGCAGCGACGAGGCGATCAGCGTCATGAACGCGCCTGGCACGCCGTGGCCGGTACAGTCGGCGAGCGCGGCAAACCAGCCGTCGTCGTAGGCGGCAAAGTGGTAGAAGTCGCCACCGACCACATCGCGCGGCTCCCACACCAGCGCCGCGTCGGGCAGCGTGCGTGCGAGCGCCTCGCGCGAGGCGCGCAGCATCGCGCGCTGGATGATGCTGGCGTAGTCGATGCTGTGCATGATCTGGCGATTGCGCTCGGCCTGGATATCGGCCACCACGCGCATCAGCTGCAGCCCTTGGCCCAGGCCGAGATACTGGCCGCCGCGCGCGACGATAAAGCCGTCGGCCAGTGCTTTCTCGCCGTACTCCACGGTCCGGAACATCAGTGCGTCGATGCCCATCTCGGCGTCGACCACCAGCGGTTCCTTGTCCATGAACGCGATGCAGCTCTTGCGGTTGTACAGCTCGCGATGGTACGGCTTGCTCATCTGCGACAGGAAGATCGACCGGTTGATCAGGCCGATCGGCCGCCCCTGCTCGGTCACGGGCAGGCAGGCCAGGTCCCGGTGCAGCGCGAACACTTCGAGTACGTCCTGGTTGGTCTGGTCGGTCGTGACCGAGGGCGTGGCCACGGCCAGATCCTCTGCGCAGGGCTGCCGGAAGCGCGGACGGGCAGCGGGAGAATCCACCAGAAAGCCGGACATGACAAAAGGAGCGCGAACCGAGGCACGCGAATTGGGAAATGGCCCCGAGTTTAGGCCGTCTATATGTCTACTCCGTGACCAAAGTCCTTGCAAATCAAGGCTTTAGGCCCCACTCGCGTGGGGTGGCGGCATTAGTGTCGAGGCCCATCGCGCGAGCCAGCAGCGGCCAGCGCCGCGCGGCCCGGGCGGTTTCCACCTGGCTCTGCTGGTCGAAGTAGCGACGACCGTCGAAGCCATCCACCTTCTCGCTCAGCGCGTCGATGTCGTTGCAGGCGATGGCTGCCTTGCGCGACGTGACCGGTTTGCTCATGGCCAGTCGCCTATTTCTGTTCGACCCAGACGCCGTCGGGCGTCTGCACCACGTAGCCGTCAGTGCGCTTCATCGTGATCGTTCCTTCGTTCTCGCCCACCATCTGCGTCTGTGGCAGGTCTTCCGCGTAGTGCGCCAGCGCCGGCGCGCCCTGGCGGAACGGGCTGTCGGCGATCAGGTTGAACACCAGTTGCGACAGGCCCAGAAAGCTCATGGGCGCGTCGATGACCACGGGCTGGGGTGTCTCGGCGGCAGGCAGGCCCACCAGCTTGACCCCTACCGGCACGTGGATGATGTTGGGCGTGGGAATCTCGCGCAGGCCCGAGATCTGGTTCTTGTCGCCGCGCAAGGCCGCACCGTGCTCGGGCACGAACACCACCACGGCCTTGCGGCCGGAACTGGCGATGGTGTCGAGGATGCGGTCCACGTCGTCGAGCAGCGTCTTGAGCCGCAGCGGGTACGACTCCAGGCTCGTCAGCCGCTTGCCCGGCAGCCGGTTGCCATCGTGCAGCGTCACCGTGTTGTAGTAGAGCGCCACCGGGCCGGCGTCCTGCGCGAGCCGCTTGCGGTACCAGTTGTCGAAGGTGGCGAAGTCGCCCAGCACCGGCGAGTCGTCGAACGCTCGCATCGCCACCGGTACGCCGTCGGTGGCGGCCGGCTGGATGCCGGGCATGCCGATTTCCTTGTCGACGAAGCCGCGGAAATTGTCGAAGCGGCCGTCGTGGTTCATCAGCACCTGCGGGGTGAAGCCGGCCTGGGCCAGGTCTGCGAACACGTGGCATTCGGCCGGGGCCGGGTCGTACAGGTTCTTGTGAGGCTCCTGTCCGCACGCGCCGCGCAATACGCGGATCGCGGCCGGTCCGCTGTAGCTGGCCGCCGAGCTGAAGTTCTTGAACAGGTAGTCGAAGCGCGACAGCAGCGGATGATTCAAGCTTCTGGCTGCGTCCAGGTCGTCCCACGACAGCGAGCAGATGTGCAGGAAGATCACGTCGAACCGGGCGTCGGGGCTGGCGGTCAGCGGCGCCACGGTCGCCGTGCGCTGCGCCTCCTGCTGGCGGAACGCGGTCAGGATGGCGTCGTAGTTGCCGGTCGCGTTGATATCGGCACGCGGACTGTCGGCGGCGCGCGCCACGGCCGTGACCCGGTCCGGCAGCGCCACGCCCAGGCCGTGCCAGAACGGCATCGCAATCAGCGCGATCAGCACGAAGGTGGTGATCCGCACCCAGCGGTTGACGAGCAGGAACACTACCAGCACCAGCAGCGCCGCCACCACGAGCTGCATCGATACCAGCCGCTGCAGCAGCTCCAGCAGGTAGGCGGGCGTGAACGCGCGGATATTCGCGAACTGCGCGATCACGCGCTCGAACGGTGGCAGGGTGGATTCGCGCCAGGCCAGCGCCGCCCCCACGCCGAGCGCCAGCACCTGGCGGATCAGGCGCAGCGGGCGCGACTCCATGGGCGCCACCAGCAGCAGCGCGAACAGCAGGTTCAGCAGCCAGAGCGGCTTCATCTGCCCGGTGTGGAAGAGGTACAGCTTGGTGAGGAAGTAGAGGTTCCAGAGTCCCATGTCGTCTCGTCCGGCTGGCGGTCAGGGCGCACGCGACCGGCGCCGCGCGAGCACCAGGTCCACCGCGTCGACCAGGGCATCGTAGAGCCGCAGCAGGCCCTGGTAGCCCATCTCCATGACTTCCTTGAGGCTGCGCAGCGGCGCGTCCACGCGCTCGTCGTCGAGCCAGTCGATCCAGGCGTCGGCGCGTCCGAACGTGCACTGGATCAGTTGCGTCTCGCGTTCCATCGTCAGGTCCTCCATGCGTACGCCGAGGTGCCGGTTCACGTTGCGCGTGACCACCGCCGGGAAGTGACAGGTGCGCGCCCCGCGCGACAGGCACACGCCCACCCGCGCGCCTTCCTGCAGCGGCACGTCGATCGGCAGCACCACGCCGAGGCCGCCCATCGAGTAGTTCTCGGTCTTGCAGGCCAGCGTGCGTCCGTCGGGCAGCAGCAGCGTGGCCGGCACGCGCATCGGGATGCGGTGCGACACGCGCACCTGCCGCGCCTCGCGCGCCACGCCCACGGCCGCGCCCAGCATGATCAGGTTGAACAGTGCCCAGGCCATGTTCATCAGCACGGTGGCCGGCTCCTCGGCCCCCCAGAACAGCAGCCGGGCGATGCCGGCCCCGAGTCCGATCACGTTCAGCCCCAGCAGCACCAGGTACGGCTTGGAAATGGTCCAGTCCAGGTAATCCTCGGCGATCTGCCCGCCCTTGGCCGTCACGTTGAACTTGCCCGCGCGCGGGTTGATGAACGCGACCGTGGTCGGCAGCACGATGTACCACGCCAGCACCGATTCGTAGACCTCGGCCCAGAACGAATGGCGGAACCGGCCCTGCAGCCGCGAGTTGGTGATGTTGGCGATCAGCAGGTACGGCACCACGTACGCCGTGATCAGCAGCGCCGACGTATTGATCACGTGCAACCCGAAGTACAGGTAGGCGATCGGCATGGTCAGGAAGATCAGGCGCGGGATGCCGTAGAAGAAGTGCAGCATCGCATTGCTGTAGCACAGGCGCTGGAACAGCTTGAGGCCCCGCCCCAGCATCGGATTGTCGAGCCGGAAAATCTGCGCCATGCCGCGCGCCCAGCGGATGCGCTGGCCGATATGGCCGGACAGGCTTTCGGTCGCCAGCCCGGCCGCCTGTACCGTGCGCAGGTAGGCGCTGTTGTAGCCCCGGCGGTGCAGCTTCAGCGCGGTGTGGGCGTCTTCCGTGACGGTCTCCACGGCGATGCCACCGATTTCGAGCAGCGGGCCGCGCTTGATGACCGCGCACGATCCGCAGAAGAACGTGGCGTTCCAGAAGTCGTTGCCGTCCTGGATCAGCCCGTAGAACAGGCTGCCCTCGTTGGGCACGCGGCGGAACGTGTCGAAGTTGCGCTCGAACGGATCGGGCGAGAAGAAGTGGTGCGGGGTCTGTACCAGCGCGCAGTTGGAGTCGGCCAGGAACTCGCCCATCGTCATCTGCAGGAAAGAGCGCGTGGGGATGTGGTCGCAATCGAAGATGGCGATGTATTCGCCGTCGGTCTTCGGCAGCGCGGCGTTGATGTTGCCGGCCTTGGCGTGGCGGTTGTCGGTGCGGGTCAGGTAGCCCACGCCGGCCGACTCGGCGAACGCCTGGATGTGCGCGCGCCGGCCGTCGTCGAGAATGTAGACGCGCAGCTTGTCGGCCGGCCAGTCCATGCTGCGCGCGGCGAATACGGTTGGCTGGATCACGATCAGCGATTCGTTGTACGTCGGGATGAAGACGTCGACGGTCGGCCAGTGCGCGGGGTCCGCCGGCAGCGGCTTGGGCCGCCGGTGCAGCGGCCACGCGGTCTGCACGTAGCCCAGCGCCAGCACCAGCCAGGTGTAGACCTCGGCCGCGTAGAGCACGTAGCCGACGGCAGCCTCGATCGCGGTGGCGAACTGCAGCGTCTGCGTGGACCGCCACCAGATATAGCGGCCCGCCATCAGCGTCGAGATAGCGATCATCGTGATCGTCGCCAGTCGGCCCGGGACGCGGCGCACCACGCTCAGCACGATCCACACCACCGCGAACAGCAGCAGCTGGCCTGTCAGCGGCAGCGGCGTGGTGCTGACCGCCAGCGCGGCAACGGCGGCCAGCACCAGCGACGCCGGCAGCACGAACGGGATGCGACCCACGCGCGCGGACATAGCCTCGGTGGCGTCGGCCACGCGGTTCCAGTCGGGACGAGGTAGCCGTTGCAGGAGCTTGTGTCGCAGCCGCGACGATGCGTGCCAGACCGGCTCCAGCCCGCGATCGAGCCAGCGGCGCAGCCAGCGCTTGCGCTCGGGCTCGGCGCCCCCGCGCTGTTTGCGCGGATCGGCGGCCAGCCGCACGCGCGGCCGGGGCGGGCGGATGAACAGCCGCCACAGCCAGGCGGCTGGCGTTCGCCGCTTGCCGAGGCCGAGCCGTGCCACCGCGCGACGGTAGATCAGCGCGGCCCATTCGGCCGGGATGTCGGGCTGGCCGGGGCGCGGTGGTCGGAAGAAGAGGCGCAGCAGCCAGTGCCCGGCACGGGGCACGGCGCCGCCGCGCGTGCCCACCCCGGGGCCCACCCCTACGCCCAATTCGCGCGCCAGGCGTTCGCGCGCCGAAGCCAGCCACCGCCGCAGGCGTCCCGTGCCGGTCGTCATGGTGTGCCTCCGCCCCCGGCGCGCGTCTCGATCCATGCCGATAGCCACGACGCGAGCCCATTCAGGTCATGCGCGGTCTGCGAGTGCGGCGTGCTGCGGCTGAACGATTCGCTGCGCGCCAGCGCTTCGGGCACGCTGCTGTCCTCGTGCACGTGATACGGCAGCATGGCCGTGCCCAGCATCGCCTGCAGCATCGCCACGATGTCGACGTGCAGCGGTCTGGCCGGGTGCAGGCGCGTGGCCACGTAGCGCACCGTCTTGCCGCGCGCGGCAAGGTCGTCCACCAGCCGCTTCAGCGTCAGGCAGGTCTCGGGTTGCGCCGGCACCAGCACCAGTACCAGGTCGGCGGCGTCGATGGCCTGGCTGGCGTAGCCCGATGGCCATGGCGCCGTGTCGAGCAGCACCGCGCCGCCATCCCGCAGGTCCACCTGGTCGAGCCGCCGCGCCAGCCAGTTCGCCGGCAGCCGTTCGATGGCGCCGGACTCGGCGCGGTCGCCCCACGGCACGAACAGCACGCCGTCGTCACTGCGCAAGCCGGTGCCGGCCCATGCCTTGGCCGCGCCGTCGTGCAGCGAGCTGCCGAGACCGTCGGACGGGATGTCGCGCAGTCCAAAGTGAAAGCCGAGCACGTTGCGCGGGTCGCATTCCACGGCCAGCACGTCGTGCTTGCGCCAGGCCAGCAGCGACGCGAGCTCGGCGGTCAGCGTGCTGCGCCCCGCGCCGCCGGTGGTCGAGACCACGGCGATGGTCGCCGCTGCCGTGGCCGCGCTCATCGCCGGCTCCCCGTGCCGCCCTGGCGCTTGCCGCGTATTACCAGCGCGTCGAGTTGCGGCGGCAGCCGTACGGCGCGGCGCGGGCGCGGCGCGCTCCAGCGCGGCAGCCAGCGCAGCAGGTCGAAGCGCCACGCCAGCCAGGCCAGCGGCACGGCCAGGATCAGCCCCCCAGATGAAATAGCCGAGAAAGATCGCCATGGTCAGTCCTGAGGTTTGAGGGGCACCGGATGCGGCGCGGGTATCGCACGCGGCGCGGCGCCGGGGCGGCGTGGCGGCACCAGGGGCAGCGATGCCGGCGCCGGCGCGGGTTCGGCCTCGGGTTCCGGCGCGAATTCGGCTTGCGCTGCGGGCGCCGGGCCGCCGGAAGCGGCGCCGTCGGCGGCGGCGGCGGAGGCAGCCGGTTGCACAGGCAGCCAGTTGCCGTAGTCGGGCGGCGGATACGCAGCGATCTCCGCTTCCAGACGGTCCAGTTCGGCCGTGATCGATTCGATGTCGCCGCTGCGCAGGTCGCCCTGGAAGAGGTCGGGCATCGGCCGCTGGAACACACGCTGGCAGACGGCATCGACGTCGTCGAGCCGGCAGGCGAAGAAGAACGCATAGAGGCTGTCGCTGCCGGCCGTGCAGAGATCGCCGGCCCGGCTCATGCGGCACGCGCGCAGCGCGTCGACGTGGGCGACCTCGGGCAGCATCGGCAATTGCAGCAGCACGTGGGGCAGGCGGATCATGCGGCTGCGCTCCACGGCGTCGCGTACCAGCGCCACGAACGTGGGCGCTGCCACGTAGCCGCTTGCCGTGGTGGTCAGCACCGCCGACAACGCGCTGCGGTAGTCGGCCAGGATCGGCCGCGAGAACACCTGTCCCTGCAGCCCGTCGATCATCGCCTGCATCCGTGCGAAGGGCGTGCGCTGCGCGATCACGGCGTTGGCGCCCAGGTTCAGCATCAGCAGTTCATAGTGCTGGCGCATGGCCTCGCGATCCTCGCGGATCACGATCTTCAGCGCACGGCCGGCGCCGCGCCGCAGCCGGTGCACCTGCGCGGCCAACGTCTCGAGGTCGCGCGTGCCGGCATAGTGCAGGATCACGGTTGCCGCCACTGCCTTGCTGGCCGAGGCGACGGCCGCCTCGTTGCTGTCCGCCACGCGCCAGGATTCGGGGATGAAGCGCTCGCGCAGCACCGCGTCGCGGCTGGCGATCACGCGCTGCTCGTCCGGCGCCAGCATGCCGGCTGCTTCGATCGTGTCGTCGTACGTGTCGACCGCCACCATCAGCCGGTGCTCGCCGGGCGCGAAACGCAGCGGCACGATCTCGCCTGCCACCACGGCCTGGTTGTCGCGCCAGAACGCCACCTCCCACGTGTACTGGCCGTGCTGCTGCGAGAGCTGCACGGCGCCCGCGAAGCGGCCGTGGAAGCCGTGCAGGTCGGGTCCCGCCTGGCCGCCGGCCGGCGCGGGCGGCGCCATCGCCAGCAGCAGCGCGCAGCGCTCGCGCGCGCACCACTCGCTGAGCCGCAAGCCCTCGGCGGCCAGCGCGGCGGCGTCGTGCCAGCTGAAGAACGCCTCCGCGCCTTCGAGCAGGAACGTGGTGCCGCGCGCGCCGCACTGGTCGACCAGGGCCCCGAGCGCTTCCATCAGCGTGTCGATGCCGCTGCGCCCCGGCTGCGGCCGCAGCGCGCACAGGTTGGCGCGTGCATGGAGCGCGCGGTTGACCTCGATGTCGAGGCCGTGCTCGCGCAGCGCGGCGGCGATGTCGTCGGCCTCGCGCGTCGACAGCACGCAGGCCGGACCGCGCAGCGCGCTGGCGGCGGTTTGCCAGAACAGCGCGTCACGAGCCGGCGACGGCTGCGCGTAGACCACGTGCGCGCGGTCCGGCGCCAGCGTGGCCAGTGCCGCGGCCAGGCCCTCGATTGCCAGCGTGGCGCGGGCCTGCAGTGGCGCCAGCAGCGGGGCCAGCAGTGGCGCCAGCAACGGGGCGGTGCGGGGAGCGGAGGCGTGGGCGGCGTCGTTCATCGGAGGGGCTATATCGGTCTATGGTGGTCCTGTTGGAGGCGTACGGGGGTTCCTTTCAGGGGCCGCTCAATAGGCCGAGTAGGGCCGTACGGGCGTGGGCGGGAACGGCACCGGCAACTCGCGCTTGTCGAACAGATAGCGCAGCCAGGCCATGGCGCGGTTGGGCGCGTAGTCGCGCGAACGGTCGATCGAGAACCCGGCGCCCACCACCCAGCGCGGTGCGAGCGTGTATTCGACCGTCGCGCCCACCGTATAGCTGAAGCCGCCGCCCGACCCGCCGCCATAGGTGGCGTTGCCGCTGGCCGCCTGCAGGTCCGGCCGCGTCGGGAAGAATGGCGCCGCGTCCTCGTAGGTCCACGACCACCCGGCCGAGCCAAGCAGCCGCCACGACCAGCGGGCATGGCGACCGCTCCAGTCCAGTGGAATGGCGACCGACAGATAGCGCTGCGGGCTGTAGTAGCCGCCGTGCCCGAAGGTGTAGAAGCGCTGGTTTTCCGAGTAATGCCACCAGTTGAACACGAGGCCGCTGGTCACGCGATGGTCGCGTCTGGCGTAGACGGGCACGTCGAAGCCGGTCCGCAGCGTCACCTCGCGGTTGGTCTTGACGTTGTCGCCCGTGTAGACCCCGGCGCCGAGGTCGGCGAACAGCCCCAGCCGGCCCACGTCGCGTGCGTAGCGCAGGTGCGCGCCGTTGCGGACGATGCCACCCCAGTGCTCGCCGGTCACCGGGTCGCGCGCGCCTGCGTACGAGATCAGCGAGCTGGTCTGCGCGCGGCGCGACACGTCGACGCTGACCGACTGCACGCCAAGATCGGCGCGGTAGCGCAGCCCCCCCACCACCGTGGTTTGCAGGAAGCCCAGCGGCGTGGTGCCGATATCGGCGCGCCAGCTGTTGTGGGCACCGTCGTACGCGTAGCCGGCTGCCAGCGCCACGCCCTTGTCGGTCTGGCCGATGTTGCCGAGCCCCGCATTGCCGAGCGCCGGAATCTTGCCGAATTCGAGGTTGCGCAGCGGGGCGGTGCCGCGCAGCGTGCCGGCATCGAGCAGCACCGTATCGGCGTGGAAGAACATGTGGCCCGTGTAGCCGTGCGGCACGCGCACATACAGCGGGATTTCCGTGGCGTGCAACCGCGAAATGCCATCGTCGCCGGACTTGTTCGACTGCATGACCGCCGTGACCACCTCGCCCTGGCGCCGCGCGTCGAGCCCGGCCAGCGCGCGCCGGGCCGGCGTGCCGTCGGCGCCGGGCAGCACGCTCTCGCTTTGCTCCAGCGGCAGTGCGGCGCGGTAGAGACCGGCGGCCGCGTCGAAGTCGCCGCGCGACTGCGCGATGCGGCCGCGCTGGACGGTGATGTCGGCGCGGTGCGGAAAGCGCGCGTCCAGCGTGTCGACCACCTCGGCGGCCTCGTCCTCGCGCCCCAGCGCGGTGAGGCGGCGCGCCACCGACAGGCGCGTGTCGATATCGTTCTCGGGCGTCTCGGCCAGTACCGTGCGGACCATGTCCAGCGCCTGCCCGGTCTGGCCCATCCGCTCGTACTGGCGCGCGAGCGTCAACTGCGCGCCAGCGTCTTGGGGCTGGGCGGCCAGGACCTGGCGAGCCGCGTCGGCCGCGCCCCGGTAGTCGCCGCCAGCCTCGCGCAGGTCGGCCAGTTCCAGCAGCCAGCGCCGGTCGGTCTGCTGTGCGGCCGGCACCGCGTCGAGCACCCGCCGCGCGCGTCGCAGGTCGCCGGCGGCGATCTGGCGGTCGGTCTCGCGCAGCGCCAGCCGCAACGACTGGTCCGCGAGGTCGGCGCGTTCCTTCGCGGTGGCGCCGGGCAGGGCGTCGGTTGCGGCAAGCCACTGGCGCAGCGCCTCGTCGCGGTCGGCGGCGGCCAGCAGTTCGCCATAGCGCAGCCGGATGTCGACGTGCGGCGCGTCGGCGTGCGCGGCAAGCCAGTCGTCGACCAGCCGCAGGCCCTTGTCGGTCTCGCCCAGCGCGATCCATTCGCGGCCGAGCGAGGCCAGCATGTGCGGATCGTCGGCGGCCTCCACGGCCGCCTGGTCGAGCCGGCGACGGGCGTCCTCGTCGCGGCCCTCGGCCACGCGCTGGCGCGCCTCGCGCAGCAGTTGCCGCGCGGCGACGTTGTGCGCCAGTCCGCGCATGCTGTCCGAGCGCTCGGCCGGTGGTACGCCGGCCAGCATCGCGGCGGCGCCGTCGAGGTCGTCGATGCTGTTGAGGTACAACGCGCTGGCGTAGCGCATGTCGTTGCCCGGCGCCGCGCGCATGCCATCGTCCATCACGCTGCGGCCCGCCGCGGGCAGGCCCAGGTCGCGATAGATGCGGGCCAGCGTGAAGCGCGTCCACGGATTGTCGGGCCGCAGGCGGATCGCGTCTTCCAGATCGCGGATCGCGGGGCTGCGCTGCTGCCGGGCCAGCGCCTGCTCGGCGCGCACCGCCAGCAGGTCGGCCCGCATCGCCCGCAGCTCGGTGGCGGATCCCTGCAGGCGCGACGTCTGACTGGCGATCAGCGGCTCCACCTCGGCATCGCGGCCTTCCTTCTGCAGGATGCCGGCCAGCGTGCGCACTGCGCCGACGTCGGGTCGGGGGCCGGCCAGCATCTGGCGCAGCAGCGCTTCGGCTTCGCGGTTCTTGTCCTGCGCGACCAGCGCGTCGGCCAGGATGCCCTGCGCATCGGCGTTGTCCGGCTGCAGGGCCAGCGCCTGGCGCGCCAGGCGCTCGGCCTCGGCGGGCTTGCCCTGGCGACCGGCCTCGCGTGCCTTGGCCACTGTGCCCCAGAACGTGGCCGTGCCGATCAGGCCGCGCCACTTGCCGCTGGGGTCGAGCTGATTGGCGCGCGTGAACAGCTCGCGGGCTTCATCGTGGCGGCCCTCGCGCAGCCGCACCAGTCCAAGCCCACCGACGACCTCGGCATCGTCGCGCCGCTTGCGGTACGCCCGCTGCAACGCGATGTCGGCGTCCTTGAGCTGGCCGCGCTCCAGTTGTGCCAGCCCGCGCTGCCGCGCCTGCCAGGCCGGATCGGCCTCGCGCTGCTTCTGCGCCGTCACGCGCTTGCCCAGTTCGGCCAGCGCGTCCCGCGCGCCCTGGTCGTCGGGCACGGCTTTCACGTAGCGCTCGAACCACACGTAGTAGGCCGGGTCGTCGTTGACGCGGTACAGCGTGCGCCGCCAGATGTCGAGGGCGGTGGCGCGGTCGCCTTCCGGTTGCTGCGTGACGGCGTAGAGCAGCGCGAAACCCTCCTGCCTGGTCTCGGCGCGGTCGGTCAGCAGGTCGGCGAGCGCCAGCGTCACCTGCATGTCGGAGGGGTTCGCGCGCATGCGCTGGCGCAGTGCGGCGACGGCAAGCGTGCGGCCCTCGGGCGTGCCCGCGAGGATGCGATAGTAGTCGCGCGTGAGACTGCCGCCCGGTGCCCCGCGCGGGAACAGCTTCTGCAGCCGCCGCACTGCCTCGTCGTCCTGGCCGCTGCGCGACAGCAGCCGGATATTGGCCATCTCGCGCTTGTCGCGCGTGGCGATGCGGTAGGCGTCATCGAGCTCCTGCGCGGCGGCGCTGCCCGGCGCCACCGCCTGCAGCGTCTTGAGCAGCCGGTCGGCCTCGGCGGGGCGGTTCGAGCGGATCTCGATCAGCCCGAGCAGCTTCAGTGCCTCGGGCTCGTTGGGATTGATCAGCAGCGCCTTGTCGAGGATGCCGCGCGCCATGTCGGCGCGGTTGCGGGCCTCCCACATCCGCGCGGCGGCCAGCAGCTGCGCCATCTGGGGCGACGGCGCGGCGCGCGCGGCGGGGGCAGGATCTGCGGCAAGGGCGGGCATGGCGGAAGTGGCCAGCAACACGGCCAGCGTGGAGGCTAGCGCGCTGCGGGGCATGTGGATGTCCAGGCCGGCACCAGCGTGCCGTCCGCCTCGAAGCGGAAATGTCCGTCCAGGTGGCCGAGGCCGAACAGCGCCAGCACCTGGCTGTAGTAGCCGAGCGGCGCCTGCGCGGCCATCGTGCGGGTGCGTTGCGCTTGCGCGCGTGCCGCGTCGTCCAGTCCCAGGGCCGCCAGATACGGTGCGACGGCCGCCGAGAAGCCGGCGTTGCCGGCGTTCGCGCCGAACGTGCCGGCCTGCGTGTCGACGCGCTCGGGCGGATGGCCATGCGCCACCACAAAGTCCGCCATCGGACGGAAGCGCTGCAGTACGGCGGTGCGCAGCGGGTCGCGCGGGGCGGTCAGGCCGGCCCACAGGTAGACGCGGATGGCGTTGTACGCGCCCGTGGCCTGCGTCTGCGTGTCGGGCTGGAAGCCGCGCCCGGTCTGGTACACCACCCAGTCGGGCGAGAAGCCCTTCGGCGCGGTATCGACGATGAGCCGCGCCGAGGTATCGACCAATCCCTTCCAGCCGGCATCCTCGCCGCCCAGCACGGCGGCCAGACGCCGCATCACGGGCAGCGGCACGTAGCTCGGATTCAGGCGCCACGTGTCCGGGGTGGGATGGAAGCCGGCCGGCCCCGGCAGCAGCGTGCGGCCCAGCCCGGGCAGCACGGCCGACTCCTCGCGCAGCGCGCGGCGTGCCAGCACCGTGCCGAGCGCCGTGTAGCGCCGCACCTGCCAGAGTCGGCCCGCTTCGAGCAGCGCATAGGCGATCCACAGGTCGGCATCGGCGGCCGGGTTGCTGTCGATGACGCCCCACGTGCCGGCCTGCTCGCCCTCGCTGCGCTTGCCCCAGATCCAGGCCGGCAGGCGGGCGGTCAGATCGCCCTGGGCCAGGTTGTTCTCGGTCCAGGCCAGCAGCCGCTCGAAGGTGGCGCGGTCGTTGGCCGCGAGCGCGAAGAACAGCGCGTACGACTGGCCTTCGGAGACGGTCACGTGCTGATCGCTGCTGTTGTCGATCACGCGGCCATCCTGGCTGATCGTGCCGCGGCGGAAGGCGTCCCAGTCGGGCCACGGGCAGGTCGCGGCGGAGGCGGCGGGATCGGCAGGGCCGGCCGCGCTGGCGGCGAGGGCCGGAGCGGGCAGCACGGGCAGCGTGGCGCCGGCGAGCGTGCACGCCACGGCACAGCCGGTCGACACGCGCTTGAGCCAGGCCCGTGCCCGCCGCATGTCACCCTCCGTTGCGGCGCGCCGCCAGCCGGCCCAGCGCCCAGAACAGCGTCAGCGCCACCAGCAGCCCTGCCACGATCCCGGCCAGCGCCAGCAGCGCCGGATGCGCCGACATCATCATCCAGAGCCGCGCATACCAGGGCAGGTTGCCGACGTAGTAGGTTTCTCCCAGCCGCAGGCCCTCGAGGTCGCGCTGGCGGATCACGGTCAGGTCGCCACGGATCTGCGCCACCTTGCCCGGGTCTTCCAGTACGTCGAGCACATCGCGCACGTGCTCGTCGCTGGACGCGGTCAGCGCCACCACGCTGCGCCGCTCGGCCAACGGCGACTCGAAGCCGATCAGTGCGGCCAGCGGCCCGTCGGCCGACAGGATCGCCCGGCCGGCCGGCGAGATGTTCTCGTGGTCGGCGCCGCCGAGCCAGCTCGACCACGCATGCGCGCGCTGGTCGCGCAGCGCGATCTCGGTCTTGCCGCGCTCCACCAGCAGCGGCAGCGACTTGCCCCACCCCTGCAGCACCTGCGCGGCGCTGCCGGTGCCGATCATGACGAGGTCGCGGTGCCTGACCGACTCGATGGCGCGGGACGGTACCACGGTCACGCGCAGCGACGGCAGCCCGGTCCACTTGCCCATGTGGCCCAGCACGGTAAGCAGCGCCTCCTGGTCGATCGTGGTCGGCGCGTCGGGCATCACGATCGCCGTGTCGGCGAGGTCCGCCATCCGGGTGAACGGGTAGCCGCTGTTGGCAAAGAAGGCCAGGTTCGGCAGCGCCGCGTAGTGCAGGAATCCGCTGAAGTCGATCGACGAGTCCGGGTCGACGGCGGCGCGTGCCACGTTGGCGGCGGTCGACGCGCACAGCGCGGTCTTCTGCGAATCGATGTGGAAGCGGAACTGCATCTGGTTGTTGCTGCCCACGCGGAAGGCCGGGATCAGGATGTCGTTGCTGACGCTGGCGCTGCCGCCCGACAGCAGCGGTACGCTGACCAGGTTCTCGTCGTTCGGCAGCGTCAGCGGCTTGAGCCGGTACGAGCGCACGAGCTGGTCGTTCACGTCGATGCTGAGCACCGAGTCGTTGTATGTCGACGGTGCCGTGTAGCGGTACTTGAGGTTCATCGGCACCGCGCGGTCGTTCCAGCCGAACAGGTCGGCCGGGACTTTCAGGTTCACGCGGATGGCGTCGGGGCTGGCGCCCGAGACCTGCAACTGCTGCGGATCGGTGACCAGTTCCTTGAACATGACCGGGCGATCCACGGGCGCCCACGCGGGCGCATCGTAGGGCCGGCGCGGCTGGCCCAGGTCCACCGACCTGACCAGCGTGCTGGCGCCCGCCATGCCGGCCTTGCCGAGCACCACCGCGTTGGCGGCCACCTCCAGCTCCTGCGGCGTGCGGCCGGCCAGCACCAGCAGCTTGCGCGCCGGATTGGCCGGATTTGGCATGACCCTCACGGTCGGGCCGTCGATCTTGTCCAGGCGGATGCCGTCGGGACCGGCATTCGGCAAGACCAGCGCGATGGCGTGCGTGTCGGCGGGCGCCGTGCGCGTGACCGGGAAGCGCAGCTCGCGGTAGCTGGCCAGCGCGCCGAGCCACGACGCCACCACGCCGGCGGCGCGCAGCGTGGCCGGATCGGCGTTGGCGGGCAGCACGAAGGGTATGGTCACGCGGCGGTTGTCGCGGCGGTCGAAGAACGGTGCCGGCAGCAGGGCCAGGTTGTCGGGCAGCGTGACGCTGGCCTTGGTCAGCGTCAGCGTACTGGTGGGGCTGATGTCGGTCCAGAGGCTGGAGTGGTACGGGTCCTCGCAATGATCGAGCGTGTAGTGCGCGATCATCTGCACGTTGATGCGGTTGAAGTCCGTGAAGAAGCGCGGGTCAAGCTCGATTTCCCGCGAGACCTGCTGGCCAGCGTGTTCCTTGTCCAGCGGCAGCGTGGCCACCACCTCGTCGTTGAGCCGGATCTTCAGGTGCGACAGCGGGTAGATCAGCGACGGCGAATACGTGAACACGAGTTTGAGCCGGGCCGCCGTGACCACTTCGTCGAGCCGCACGCCGACGTTGACGGTGCGGTCCGGGTCCACGCCACGCAGGGGGATGGTCTCGTTGGCGCCCATCTGGGCGAAGGTCAGGGACTGGGTGCGCCCAGGCGGCGGCGCGAGGGCGGCGGCAGGAGCGGGCGCAGGGTCGGAAGCGGAGGCGGCAGGGGAGGAGGGGGCGGCGGCGGAAGGGATCTGCGCGCGGGCCGGGAGAGATTGGGCCGCGGCCGGGCCCGAAGCCAGTCCCGCGCACCACGCCATCGTCATCGCGACAGCCATCGGCATGCAGCTACGTAGCAGGCGTGACATGCATTCCGTCATATCGGGGCACCTGTGAGTGTTGCGCGGTCCGAACCGCGCTCTTCGGAAGGTCAGTGCGTGGCGAATATAGCACGCGACTTTCGGCCTGCAGCAAGGGTTTGCGGGCAGGACGCGGTGAATTAATAAAGATTCAATTCATACGCGTGATGGTTCAAAAAACTTTCAGTTGCATCCACTGCAGGGTCTGTTTCCGGCGTGTAAGACATGCCGAATTTGCATGAAGCGGCGAGCCGCCGTGTGAAAGAATGCCAGCCATCGCCTTCCACCCTTCGCCTTCCATTCTTCCGAGGAAACCTCCCGCCATGTCCGAAGCCGTCGTCCTGCTGAACGGGGAACTGCTCCCGTTGTCCGAAGCCCGCATTCCCGTTCTGGACCGGGGGTTCATTTTTGGCGACGGCATCTACGAGGTGATTCCGCTCTACAACGGCAAACCGTTCCGCGGCGCCCAGCACCTGGCGCGGCTGGCGCGCAGCCTGGCGGCCATCGGCATCCCGAACCCCTATACCGAATCGGAATGGCTGGCCCAGATCGACCGCGTGGTGCGGGCCAACGGCCTGGCCGACCAGATGGTCTACATGCAGGTCACGCGTGGCGTGGCCAGACGCGCCCATGCGTTTCCCAAGGACGTGCAGCCGACCGTCCTGATCATGACCAATCCGCTGGTACTGCCGCCCGCGCAGGCGCGCGAGCAGGGCGTGGCATGCGTGACCATGGAAGACCGCCGCTGGCTCAACTGCCAGATCAAGTCGGTATCGTTGCTGGGCAATGTGCTGGCGGCCCAGTACGCGGCCGAACACGGCGTGACCGAGGCCATCCAGTTCCGCGACGGCTATCTGACCGAGGCGTCCTCGTCCAATGTCTGGGTGGTCAGGAACGGGCGCGTCGCCGCGCCGCCCAAGGACAACCTGATCCTGGAGGGCATTCGTTACGGCCTGATGGAGGAACTGTGCGCGGCCATGGAGATCCCCCTGGAAGCGCGCCGGCTGTCGCGCGAAGAGGTCTTCGGTGCCGACGAAGTCCTGATCTCGTCCGCCACCAAGGAACTGTTGCCCGTGGTCACCATCGACGGCCGCACTGTCGGCGACGGCAAGCCGGGTCCGGTGTTTGCCCGCCTGTACGCGGGCTACCAGGCCGCCAAGGCGGCGTTGTAACGAGCGCCGCAGGCGCCGCCGCCGGTGGCACAAGGGGGCGCAAGGGGGCACAAGGGGGCATGAGGGCCGGCCCGGAGGCCTGCCAGCTGGCCGGCCGGGCGCGTGCTACGATGCCCGCGGACGAACCACTGAAGGAGGCCAGACATGGCCAAGCGCGGACGTAGCCGCCGTGTCCTGAAGGAAGAAGTCAGCCGGCGTATCCATCAGATCGACGAAATTGCCGACGACGGCGCGCGCATCCGCGTGCCGGATCCGGTGCCGCACGCGCGCGACGCCCGCGGACGGAACTGGGACATGGGCCATTTTGGCAACGCGCGCGGATTCGAGCGCAGTATCCGCGCGGTGGTCGACGACGTACGCGAGGAGTTCGACCTCGTCGACGAGCCGGAAGCGCGCACGCCGAACCCGTTCGGCGACTGAGCGCGGCGACTACTCCACCGTGACGACGATGGCCACGCGCCGGTTCTGCGCGCGTCCGGCGGCGGTGGCATTGTCGGCCACCGGACGCGTCTTGCCCCAGCCACGCACCTCGATGTGGTCGCGCGCCAGGCCCGAGGTGGCGAGCACGCGCGCCACCGCTTCGGCGCGCCGCACCGACAGGCGCTGGTTGTATTCGGCGGTGCCGACGTCGTCGGTATGCCCGTCCACGCGAACGGTGTCGATGCCGGCGTCGGACAACGCGCGCCCCACCCGCTGTACCGGGGCCTGACGCTCGGGCGCGATCGTATCCTCGTCGAACCCGAACAGCACCTTCTCGGGCAGGCCCAGTTCCCAGCCATTCTCGGTCAAAGCAAAGCCTTCGCTCTTGAGCACGCCGACCTGTGCGGGTGAGAGCTTGGCGGCGGGGGCGGGCGGCGGGGTCTCGCATCCCGCCAGCGCGAGAGTGCCGGTCAGCAAAGCCATGACTAGCCAGGCGCGGCGCGTGGGGCGGTACTCCATGTGCAATGACTCCTTGCGTTTCTTCTTGTTGGTTCAGACGGTGGCGTCCGGTGGTGCCGGTTCGGCGCTGCGCCAGGTCGCGCCAGAGTGGCGCTTGGCCCCGTACATCGCCACATCGGCGGCATGTAGCAGCCCCTTGGCGGTACGTGCGTGCAGCGGATAGATGGCCAGCCCGATACTCATCGGCGCGGTGATGTCGGTCCCGCCCGGCAGGCGGATCGGCGCTTCCATGGCATGCAGGATGTGCTCGGCGATCTGGACCGCGTCGTCGGGGTCGCGCAGGCCGCTCGCCAGTACCGCGAACTCGTCGCCGCCCAGGCGCGCCACCGCGTCGTTCTCGCGCAGGCAGCCGCGGATGCGCTGCGCAATGCCGATCAGCACGGCGTCACCGGCCGCGTGCCCGTACCGGTCGTTGATGCCCTTGAAATCGTCGCTGTCCAGATAAAGCACGGCAATATGCTGATTGCGGGCCGAGGCAGTGCGCATGGCGTGTTCGAGCGCTTCCTCGAAGGCGGCGCGGTTCAGCAATCCTGTCAGACCGTCGTGCGTCGCACGGTGGGCCAGCGAACGGTTCTCGTGCTGCAGCTGATTCTGCCAGGCCTCGAGTTCATCGAGCAGGCCGTTGAAATCTTCGCCAAGCGCGTTCAGTTCGGCAATGCGCGCCGGCGGCATGCGCTGGCCGAACGCACGTTCGGAACGCACCGCATGCGCGACCCGCATCAGGTTGCGCACGGGGTCGATGATATGGACCAGCATGCGGCTCGACATATAGTGCGCGCCCACCGCCGTGAGCAGCAGGCAGGCGAGCAGCCCGAGCGTGCCCTGGGCCAGAAAGTGGAGCAGCGCGATCGGGTCGCCGGCCACCTGCACGCTGCCGACCTTCTGGGATTCGTGATAGATGGGCTGCATGACCGGCCCCGACGTCAGCAGCTCGCTCGCCACGCGATGCAGCGCGGGAAAGCGCGCGGTGGTCGGCCGCTGCCACGCGGCCAGCGGTTGCTGGTCGCGATCGAACACGGTGGCCACCGCCACGTCCTCGCTCGCGGCGATGACCGAAAGCGTTTCGGCGGCGGCGGCGGCATCGCGGAACACCACGGGGGCTTCCAGCGTGTACGCGATGGAACGTGCCACCAGCCGCAGATTGTGATCGGCATAGACGCGCAGCGCGGTCAGACCGAGCGCGGTCAGCGAAATCCCCGCCGTGCACACGGCGATAAGCGCCACGCTCAGGTGGATGCGGCGCAGCGTGCCGTACAGCGTCGGGCGCGCCGGTGGTGGCGAGGATGGGGAAGATTGGGAGGGCGGACGCGGCGGGTTCACGATGCGGGCGCCTTGCGTCGGCCGAGCTGCAGCACGCCAGGGTGGACATGGATGCCGCTGCGCGCGATCGAGTCCAGATTGACGCGGAACGATACGGCGTTGTCGCGAATATTGAGGCAGAACATGCTGCCCGTCTCGCACTCGAAGTCTTCCTCCGCGATCACGAGCACCGGCTTGCCGGAAAGGTCCGAGGCCAGCCTGTTGCGGCGCGCGTCGGTCACCATGCCCAGATAGAGAGCGTCGCAGACCGGTGTTACCGCGTCGTTCATCAGGTCGACCCGCCGGGTTTCCACAAAGCGACCCGACGACAGCGTGCCGCCTTCCATCAGCTTGCCACCGTAGCGCGTGCCGGTGTCCACGCACAGCCGGACCGTATCGCGCTCGACGGGCCAGCGCGCATAGCTGAGCAGGCTCAGGACCACGCGTGCGACCGCATCCGCGCGCGGCACCGGTGCGGTGGCGGGCGGGGCAGTGGACGCAGCCGGCGCCGCGGGCGCGCTGGCGGGCGCCGCGGTCTGGGCGGGGACCTGGGTTTGGGCCTGCACGGCCGGCGACGGCATCGCCATCAGCACGGTAACCAGCGCAGACGCCAGTGCCAGGTCGGCAAGGCGGTTCGAGGGGGCGGCCATGGATGGGAAGGGCGGCTTCGCGTACGTTTGATGTCGGCTCGGCGCAATGCGCCTGATAAGTGTTTCGGCATCAACCGGCCGCAACTGTAGCCCGAAATCCCTATACCGGCATCGGTTTAAACGCGTGTGCTAGAGTTTTCTGACACCCTTGCAGACGGAGGCGAACCATGACCAGCGAATCCAGGCCACAGTTGAAGGCCATCGTGCAGACCGCGCCGCAGGCCGGGCGTTATGTCTGGATCATTTCCCTGGTGGACTTCGGCGCGCAGCAGATCCGCCGCACCATCGTGTCCGACGATACCTTCACTACCGCCGATGCCGCGCGGGTGGCCGGCGACGCCGAACTGCGCGCGATGGCCGCCGACCACTGAGCGTGGGGGCGGCGCGGTTTCTCCCGTAACGAACCGATACCCTTTCTTACACCGGATCACAGCGGTGGGCGCTAGACTGCCTTGCAATGACTCCGGAAGAAGACAACCAAGGAAGGGTTCATATGCCTGTTCGTCGCCCCCTCATGATGATGGCCGTCGCCGCCGTGCTGCTGGCCTCCGGCCTGGCCATGGCGCCTCGGGCCGTGGCGCAGGTGTCGGTCGCTATCGGCATCAACACCCCGCCTCCCGCGCCAATCTACGAGGTCGTTCCCGGGCCGCGACCCGGCTATATCTGGCAGCCCGGCTACTGGGGATGGGACGACCACTATCATCGCCACCACTGGCACAAGGGCCGCTGGGCGCATGCGCGTCCCGGCTACGCCTACCAGTCGCCGCATTGGGTCCATGGCGGTAACGGCTGGGTCATGCGACCCGGGTACTGGAACCGCCATGGCGGGCGCCCCCATCGCTCCGAGGGGCATTGGCATGGCGGCGGCCGTCCGGGCCACGGCGGGCACGGCTGGCATGGTGGTCATGGTGGGCGCGGCGGCCATGGCGGGCATGGCGGCCACGGAGGCCGCGGCGGTCACGGCGGCCACGGCGGCCATGGCGGTCACGGTGGCCATGGCGGCGGCTCGCATCACGGCCATCGCTGACTCGTGTCGTGCCGCCATGCTAGGATTTCCCGCAGCCATCCGATGGCATGCCGCAACGCACGGCACAGCGCAGGGGTCAGGTAATGGAGGCATGACATGGCAAAACAGGTCTTCTCGCGGGCGCAGTATCTCGACATCCTCAACGACAGCCTGAGAAAACATCCCGGCTGGCAGCCGGGCATGGCGTTCGTGTTCCTGCCCCCGGGTGCGGATGCGAGCCAGGCGTCCGGAGTCGGCTGCACCGGCCCGCTCGAGGCCATGCCGGTCTATTGCGAGATCGAGCGTGTGGCGGCGGGGCTGATCGAAGTGCGTCAGGGTTGAAGCTGCCGCACCGCAGATACGCCGCCGCGATGCCTGGCGCGTCAATCAGGGTGCGTAGAATTAGGGTGCGTAGGCCAGGATGCGTAGAATAGCGTTCTTCAAGAACCATACGCTGGGAATCCACCCGTGAAGAAGACGGACCTCGAAAAGAACAAAGGCCTCAAGATCGCCAACGATATGAAGCACGCGGCGGCCGTGCGGGGTGGCGGCGCGGCCGGTGCCGCGGGCGCCCGGCTCGACCGGCGCGAGCAGCGCAAGCTCGACCAGCAGGCCGGCCTGGTGCCGTTTGCCTGCAAGCTCGACAGCAAGCTGGTGGCGCGCCTGCAGGAACTGGCCAAGGATCATGCGGGCGGAATCAATGGCCTGATGGCCGAAGTGGTAGCGAAGGGTCTGGGCTGACCTCTCCGCCTGGTGCCGTAGCAGGCCGGGCCGGCGCCCGATCAGCGTGCGTCGGCCAGCCGCGCGATCCTCAGCCCTCGCGTGGTCATCGCCCGGTCCTCACTCGTTCCTCATTCAGCCCTCACTCAGCCCTCACTCAGTCCTCATCTTCCTCGTCGAGGAACTCGCGACGCAGCATCCAGTTGGCGATGGCCTCGTCGCAGACTTTCTTGAGCTTGTTCTTGTCCGGCAGCTTGTCGAACAGCTGGAAGTTCACCAGTGCCATGCCGGCATCGGTGATATAGAACAGCCGGTCGGGCTCGTCGTAGTGGACCACGCGGCCGTCGATGCCGCTTTCCTCGCTGTCGGCGGGCATGTCCTCCAGCTCGACCACGCGACACGTAAAACGCGGGCTGCGGGTATGCGTCAGATATTCGAATTCGTCGTGCACGACTTCGCCACCCTTGCCCGTGGCGACGGCGAAGCCCCAGATAAACCGGGGCATCGGCAGATCGGACAGATCGTCAATCTCGTCCATGGTGTTCTCCCTGATGCGATAGCCGGCATTATCGCCCAAAGCGCTCACCGCGCGCGCGCATCCCGTTTGCGTACGGCCGCGCAGTTGGCGAACAACGGTGGCGCGCCCCCGGCCGCCATCAGGTCGCGCAGGTTGCCGTCGTCTCCCTTGGTCCACCACTCGTAGCGTCCCGCGACATAGCGCGCGCCCGAGCCGCTCATGACATTGACGAACAACGTCGGCTTGCCGTCGAGCGTCATCAGTGCCACGTGATTGTCCGGGCCGTTGAGATAGCGCACGCCGAGCGTCTTGCCTTCGTCGCAGCGGTATTGCACGGCAACGTTCTGCGCAAAGCGGACCGCGCCGAGATGGGGCTGGCCCAGCGCGGCCGTGGCCAGCAGCGCCGCGGCAAGCAGTATGACCACTCGTGGCGTACGCGGTGGCATGCGGACCAGGGCTTTCATGGCGGCTCCTGATGGTCAGGCGAGCATATAGCCCTTGGCAAGGGTACCAAAGGCCTCGACTTCGCGCGCCTGCCACTCCGCATCGTGGCCCAGCTCGTCGGCAAGGATCTCGGCCACCCGTGGCGCCGCCGCACGCGCGGCCTGCGCGTCGAGGAACAGTGCGCGATTGCGCCGCGCCAGCACATCCTCGACGCGGCGCGCAAGCTCGTGACGCGCGGCAAAGCGCACGTGGGCCGCGCTCAGGCCGGCGGTCGGCACCAGCATGTCGTCGCCGCCCGGCAGCGCGCGCAACGCCGGCAGGTCGGAACCATAGTAACGGTCCGGCGAAGCGGTGCCCGGTGCGGGCAGATCGTCGGGCAGGCCCAGCGCGCCGTGCAGTGGCAGGTCCGCCGTCACGCCGGGCGCCGACTTGAGCAACTGGCGCTGGATCGCCGTGCCGATCACGTCCTCGGCCATCTTGCGATAGGTGGTCCACTTGCCGCCGGTAACGGTGATCAGGCCCGCCTTCGACACCAGGATCGTATGCTCGCGCGAGAGCGACGCGGTGGAAGCCTCGCCGGTCGCCTTGACCAGCGGGCGCAGGCCGGCCCAGACGCTGGTCACGTCGGCACGCGTGGGATCGCGCGCAAGATAGCGCGCCGCGGTCTCGAGGATGAAATCGACATCGTCGTCGGCCGCACGCGGTTCCAGCGGCAGGTCCTGGCGCGGCGTGTCGGTGGTGCCCACGATGGTATGGCCGTTCCAGGGCACGACGAACAGCACGCGGCCGTCGTCGGTCTTGGGAATCAGGATGGCGCGCTCGCCGGGCAGGAAACTGCGCGGCAGCGTCAGGTGCACGCCCTGGCTGGGCGCCACCATGGTGCGCGCCTGGCCGTCCTCCATCTGGCGGATCGCATCGACCCATACGCCGGTGGCGTTGATCACGCAGTCGGCGCGCAGCTCGAAGGTGGCGTCGCCCAGCGCATCCTGCGCGGTCACGCCGGTGATCACGCCGTTGCGCTGCTGCAGGCCCGTCACGCGCACGTAGTTGAGCGCGGTGCCGCCCACGTCGAACAGGGTCCGCATCAGCGCGATGGCCAGCCGCGCATCGTCGAACTGGCCGTCGAAATAGAGATTGCCGCCCCGCAGCGGCCGGCCGCCCACGTGCTCGGCAAGCGTCGGCACCGCGGCCAGCGTTTCGGCATGGTTGAGCCAGCGGCTGCCGGCGAGGTTGAGCCCGCCGGCGAGCAGGTCGTACACCTTGAGGCCGATACCGTAGAACGGCTGGTCGAACATCTGGTAGGCCGGCACCACAAAGCCGAGCGGCCAGACCAGGTGCGGGGCGTTGCGCGCCAGCAGGCCGCGCTCGTGCAGCGCCTCGCGCACCAGGCCGATATTGCCCTGCGCGAGATAGCGCACGCCGCCATGGACGAGCTTGGTGGCCTTGCTCGAAGTGCCCTTGGCAAAGTCGGCCGCTTCCAGCAGCAGGGTGCGATAGCCGCGCGAGGCGGCATCGACCGCGGTGCCGAGGCCGGTCGCGCCGCCGCCGATAACGATGACATCCCAGCGCGGCTCGCTGGCGAGGGTGGCAAGCAGGTCGGCGCGCGAAGGCGGCTGGACGGAGGGGAACGGTTTCAGCATGTCGTTGGAGTGAGCGGTATTCAGGAGGGCCGGACGACGGCATCCGCGTCGTCCTCGCGGGCCCAGTCGCGTGCGCGGGCGACCGCGCGATGCCAGCGGCGCAGGCGTTGCGCGCGCTCGTCGGCCGACAGGCGCGGCTCGAAGCGTTGTTCCACTTGCCATTGCTGGCGAATTTCCTCGGTGTCGCGCCAGTACCCGGTGGCCAGGCCGGCCAGGTAGGCGGCCCCGAGCGCGGTGGTTTCCGTCACGCGCGGCCGTACCACGGCGGTGCCGAGCAGGTCGGCCTGCATCTGCATCAGCAGATCGCTGCGCGAGGCGCCGCCGTCCACACGCAGCTCGGCCAGCGGCAGTCCCGCATCGCGGGTCATTGCCTGCAACACGTCGACGCTCTGGAAGGCGATCGATTCGAGCGCCGCGCGCGCGATATGAGGACGGCCCGTGCCGCGTGTGATGCCGACCAGCGTGCCGCGCGCAAACGGATCCCAGTGCGGCGCGCCGAGGCCGGCGAAGGCCGGCACCAGCACCACGCCCTCGGTGTCGTCGCACTGGCGCGCGAGCGGCTCCACCTCCGGCGCGCTCTGGATGATGCCAAGGCCGTCGCGCAGCCACTGGATGGTCGCGCCGCCCATGAACACGCCGCCTTCCAGGCAGTATTGCGTGTCCTGCCCGATCTGCCAGCCGATGGTGGTGAGCAGCCGGTTCTGCGACGCCACCGGCTGGTCGCCGGCATTCATCAGGATGAAGCAGCCCGTGCCGTAGGTATTCTTGGCCATGCCCGGCGCCAGGCACACCTGACCGAACGTGGCGGCCTGCTGGTCGCCGGCGATGCCCGCGATCGGAATCTCGGTGCCGAACACGCGCGCCGCCGTGCGCGCGACCTCGCCGCTGGACGGCGCCACCTCGGGCAGCAGGCTGCGCGGGATGTCGAGCACGTCCAGCAGCGCATCGTCCCAGCGGAAGTCATGGATATTGAACATCAACGTGCGCGCGGCATTCGAGACATCGGTAACGTGGCGCGCACCGTCGGTCAGTTGCCAGATCAGCCAGCTGTCGACCGTGCCGAAGGCCAGTTCGCCGCGCTCTGCACGCTCGCGCGCGCCGTCGTAGTGGTCGAGCATCCAGCGCAGCTTGGTGCCGGAGAAGTAGGCGTCGATGATCAGACCGGTTTTCTGCTGGAACAGCGGACCATGGCCGGCCTCCTGCAGCGCCTCGCACATCGGCGCGGTGCGGCGGTCCTGCCAGACCAGGGCGCGGCCCACCGGCTCGCCGGTCTTGCGGTCCCATAGCACCGTGGTCTCGCGCTGGTTGGTAATGCCGATCGCGCGGATCTGCGTGCTGTCGACGTTGGCGCCCTGGAGCACCTCGTGCGCGACCGCGAGCTGCGATTGCCAGATCTCGTACGGATCGTGCTCGACGTGTCCGGGATGCGGATAATATTGCCGGAATTCGCGCTGGGCGATCCGTACCACATTGCCCGCGTGATCGAACAGGATGGCACGCGAACTGCTGGTGCCCTGATCCAGCGCGAGGATGTACTGCTGCCGGAGGGGCGAAGAAGAAGGAGAAGTCATGCGTTCCGTCCGTATGTATCCAGTTGATGTTCCTCGGCCCAGTTCATGTCCGACACCGTTCTCACCGCCATTGCCGCCGGCCTCGCCGAGCGCAGCCCGTTCGATCCCGCCGCCCACCTGCGGCTGACCATCGAAGGGCGCCATATCGGCTGGCTGCCGCGCGCGCATGCGGCGCTGATCGCCCACGCGTCCGGTCCCGCATCCGGACCCGTGCTGGGTCCCGAGCAGCACGGTGCAGTCGCGCTATTGCCCGGCTGTTCCGACTTTGCGCAGCGCGCCGCGGCGCTCGCCACGCTGGCGCGCACGCTGGCCGAAGCCGGCCATGTGCGCGGCTGGCGCGACGAGCTGTTTGCCGTTACCCCCGCGCTAGACGCGCCGCCATACGCGGTGATCGAACGCGCCGCGGCGCGCTTTCTCGGCTTGCTGACGTTTGCCTCGCACATGAACGGCGTGATTGCCGGCGAGCGGGCCCTGTGGATTTCGCGGCGCAGTCCCACCAAGGCCACCGACCCCGGCATGTGGGATAACCTCGTGGCGGGCGGCATGCCCCATGGCAGCCATCCGCTGGAGACGCTGATCCGCGAATGCGACGAGGAATCGGGCATTCCGCCCGCGCTCGCGGCGCGTGCCGAGGCCCATGGCGTGATCGAGGTCCTGCGTGAAATTCCGGAGGGGGTGCAGTGGGAACACGTATTCGTATACGACCTCGCGCTGCCGGCGGACTTCGTGCCATACAACCGCGACGGCGAGGTGGCCGAGCATCGCCGCATCGCGCCGGCGGCATTGCTTGCTATCATGGCGGACCGCGCGATGACCGTCGATGCCACGCTGGTGACGCTGGATGCGCTCCGGCGACGTGGCTGGACCGGCGACGCCGACTGAGTTTCGAAGGGGTTGTCTGCCTGACAATCTGACCGAATCGCGGTCTGTTTCAAGGTCGGAACCACGACGGGCGCCGCGTCCGCCGTGCCCGCCACGCCTGCCGTCCACCGCGCGGCCTGCCTCGAACCCAACTGCTTACGATGAGCACCACCGGATTTATTCTCACCATCTCGTGCCCCGACCAACCGGGCATCGTCCACGCCGTCTCGGGCCTGCTGTTCCAGCACGGCTGCAATATCGTCGACTCCGACCAGTACGGCGATGCCTTTACCGGCCGCTTCTTCATGCGCGTGCATTTCAGTACCGCCGCCGGCGGACCTGACCTCGCTGCCCTGCGTGCCGCCTTTGCGCCGGTCGGCGACCAGTTCGGCATGCAGTGGGAAGTGTTCGATGCCTCGGCCAAGCCGCGCGTGATGATCATGGTGTCGAAGATCGGGCATTGCCTGAACGACCTGCTGTTCCGCGCCAAGGCGGGCGGCCTGCCGGTGGAGATTGCCGCGATCGTGTCCAACCATCGCGATTTCTACCAGCTTGCCGCGTCGTACGACGTACCGTTTTTCCACCTGCCGCTGATGAACGCTTCCGCCGAGCAGAAGGCCGCGCAGGAAGCGCGCGTGTTCGAGGTGGTGCGTGACCAGAACATCGACCTGGTCGTGCTGGCGCGCTACATGCAGGTGCTGTCCGACGACCTGTGCCGCAAGCTGGCCGGCCGTGCCATCAATATCCACCACTCGTTCCTGCCCAGCTTCAAGGGCGCCAAGCCGTACTACCAGGCGCACGATCGCGGCGTGAAGCTGATCGGTGCCACCGCGCACTACGTCACCGCCGACCTCGACGAAGGCCCGATCATCGAGCAGGAAATCGAGCGCGTCGACCACAGCATGGACCCCGAGCAGCTCACCGCCGTGGGACGCGACGTCGAATGCGTGGCGCTCGCCCGTGCCGTCAAGTGGCACGCCGAACACCGCATCCTGCTCAACGGCCACAAGACGGTGGTCTTCAAATAGCCCCTCCCGCGTACCGTCCGGTACGCGTTGGCGCGGATCCGGGCGATCACGCCTGGTCCGCGACCACACAGTTCACTCCACTGTCGTTCAGCATCTGCACGAACGGCGTGCGCAGCGGCTCGTCCGTGAACAGGCGGTCGATGCTGGAGAGCGGCGCGAGTTCCACCATGGCCTGACGATTGAACTTGCTGGCATCCGCGGCCAGCCAGATCTCGCGCGAATGTTCCATGATCGTGCGCGCGACCTTGACCTCGCGAAAATCGAAATCGCGCAGCGTGCCGTCGGCCTCGATGCCGGAAATCCCGATCAGCCCGATATCCACCTTGAACTGGCGGATGAATTCGACCGTGGCCTCGCCGATGATGCCGCGGTCGCGCGAGCGCAGCACGCCGCCGGCCACGATCACCTCGCAGTCCGGATTGTCGGCCAGGATATTGGCCACGTGCAGGTTATTGGTGATCACGCGCAGGCCGCGATGATGGATCAGCGCCCGCGCGATTTCCTCGACCGTGGTGCCGATGTTCAGGATCAGCGAGCAGCCGTCCGGCACCGCCGCCGCCACCGCGCGCGCGATGCGGATCTTGCCCTCGGCATTGAGCTGCTGCCGCTGCCGGTACGCAATGTTCTCGGTGGTCGAGTTCTCGACCCGCACGCCGCCATGGAAGCGCGACAGCATGCCGTTCTCCGCCAGCAGGTTGACGTCGCGCCGGACGGTTTGCAAGGTCACGCCGAACTTGCGCGCGAGTTCTTCGATGGAGGCGAAGCCCTGCGTGCGTACCTCGTCGAGCAGGGCGGTCTGGCGGGGATTGAGGGTCATGCCGGGCATTCTAGATCAAACAGAAACGAAAACAAATGATGCGGCGCACAGTTGTATTGTGTTCGCTTTTTTGCTAAAACGAGCATTGCACGAGAAATAGTGGCTTTCCACACCCCTGCATGGGGTGACAGGGAAAGCACAAGAACAATGGAGACCGGATGCAGCTGAGCCTGGAAGGCATTGCGCAGCAAGTAGGGTCGCAAGCCTATCTTTACCCGATGTCGCTGGCCCCCGTGCCGGGCGCCGTCACCATCCTGCTGGGAGCCACCCAGGCTGGCAAGACGTCGCTGATGCGCGTCATGGCGGGGCTCGACAAGCCCACCGCCGGCCGCGTAAGCGTGGACGGCGCCGACGTGACGGGCATGCCCGTGCGCGAGCGCAACGTCTCTATGGTTTACCAGCAGTTCATCAACTATCCGTCGCTGACGGTATTCGACAACATTGCCTCGCCGCTGCGGCTGCGCAAGATGCGGGCAGAGGAGATCGCGCAGCGCGTGCGCGAACTCGCCGCGCGCCTGCATATCGAGCACCTGCTGCAACGGTACCCGGCCGAGCTCTCGGGCGGCCAGCAGCAACGCGTGGCGCTGGCCCGCGCGCTGGCCAAGGATGCCCCGCTGATGCTGCTCGACGAGCCGCTGGTCAACCTCGACTACAAGCTGCGCGAGGAACTGCGCGAGGAACTGACGCAGCTGTTCGCGCATGGCGACGCCACTGTCATCTATGCCACCACCGAGCCCGCCGAGGCGCTGCTGCTCGGCGGCCATACGGCGGTGCTCGATGCCGGCGAACTGCTGCAGTACGGGCCCACGCCCGAAGTGTTTCACTACCCGAACTCGCTGCGCGTGGCGCGCGCGTTCAGCGATCCGCCCATGAACCTCGTGGCCGGCACGCTGGACGCGGGGCGCGTCACGCTGGCCGGCGGCATCGTGATGGCGGTGCCGGAAGCCGCGGGCGAGGGCCCGGTGACGGTCGGGGTGCGCGCCGCCGCGCTGCGCCTGGCCGCGGTGCCCGGCGCGGTGATGGTGCCGGGCCGCGTGGCGCTGGCCGAGCTGTCGGGCTCCGACACCTTCGTGCACGTGGATACCGCCGCCGGCAACCTGGTGGCGCAGTTCTCCGGCGTGCACGACTTCGCGCTCGGCGCACCGTTGGCGCTGCATCTCGAGCCCTCGCAGCTATATCTGTTCGACGCCGATGGCGCGCGCATTCATGCGCCGCGCCGCCCCGGCGCGATCGTGACCGGATCCGGAGGCTGAGATGGCGCGTATCGATCTCGACCTGGCCCATTCCTACGTTCCGCATCCGCAGCGCGATGAAGACTACGCGCTGCTGCCGCTGCGCTTTACCTTCGAGGACGGTGGCGCCTATGCGCTGCTGGGGCCGTCCGGCTGCGGCAAGACCACGCTGCTCAACTGCGTGTCGGGGCTGCTGCGTCCGTCGCAGGGCACGATCCTGTTCGACGGCAAGGACGTGACCGCGGCCACGCCGCAGGCGCGCAATATCGCCCAGGTGTTCCAGTTTCCGGTCATCTACGACACCATGACCGTGGGCGAGAACCTGGCCTTCCCGCTGCGCAACCGCGGCGTGCCGGCGGCGCAGGTCCGGGAGCGCGTGGGTCGCGTGGCGGAAATGCTCGACCTGTCGGGCTCGCTCGACCGGCGCGCGAGCGGGCTCGCCGCCGACGCCAAGCAGAAGATCTCGCTCGGGCGCGGACTGGTGCGGCAGGACGTTTCCGCGATCCTGTTCGACGAGCCGCTGACGGTGATCGACCCGCACCTCAAATGGCAGCTGCGGCGCAAGCTCAAGGAGATTCATCACGAATTCCGGCTCACGCTGCTCTATGTGACCCACGACCAGACCGAGGCGCTGACGTTTGCCGACCAGGTCGTGGTGATGTCGCGCGGCAAGGCCGTGCAGGTGGGTTCGGCCGACCAGCTGTTCGAAGCGCCGGCGCATACCTTCGTCGGGCACTTTATCGGCTCGCCCGGCATGAACTTCCTGCCGGGCAGCTGGCGCGACGGCGCCATCGAGGTGGCGGGGCGGCGCTATCTGCCAGAGCTGCCCGCGAGCGTGGCGTCGGCCTTGCAGGCGGCCGGCAGTTTTCGCATCGGCGTGCGGCCCGAGTACCTGGAGATCGCACGTGCCGACGATCCGCAGGCAATGCCGGTCAAGGTGGTGCGCGCGCAGGATATCGGCACCTACTGGCTGGTGACGGCCACGGTGGCGTCCGCCGACGGCGAGGTAGCCACGGTGCGCGCCCGGCTCGGCACGGAAGCCGCCGCGCTGCGGCCCGGCGATACCGCGTGGCTGTCCGCATTCCACCGCCACACCTGCTTTTACGTGAACGAGGAACTGGTCCGATGAAACCCGTCAATCAGAAAGCCTGGCTCCTGGTCCTTCCCGTGGTGATCTGCGTGGCGTTCTCGGCCATCCTGCCGCTGATGACCATCGTCAACTATTCGGTGCAGGACATCATCTCGCCCGAGCGGCGCGTGTTCGTCGGTACCGAATGGTTTGCCACCGTGCTGCGCGACGAGGAACTGCACGATGCGTTGCTGCGCCAGCTCGGCTTCTCGCTGGCGGTGCTGGCAGTGGAGATTCCGCTCGGCATTCTGCTGGCCCTGTCCATGCCGGCCAAAGGCTGGCGCGCCTCGGCCACGCTCGTGGTGGTGGCGCTTTCGCTGCTGATTCCGTGGAACGTGGTCGGCACCATCTGGCAGATCTTCGGCCGTACCGATATCGGTCTGCTCGGCGCCGCGCTCGACGGCATGGGCTTCGACTACAACTACACGGGCAGCGCCATCGACGCGTGGCTGACCGTGCTGGTGATGGATGTCTGGCACTGGACGCCGCTGGTCGGGCTGCTGTGCTATGCCGGCCTGCGCGCGATTCCCGACGCCTACTACCAGGCCGCGCAGATCGATGGGGCCTCGCGCTTTGCGGTGTTCCGCTTCATCCAGCTACCCAAGCTGCGCGGCGTGCTGATGATTGCGGTGCTGCTGCGGTTCATGGACAGTTTCATGATCTACACCGAGCCCTTCGTGCTGACCGGCGGCGGGCCCGGCAATGCCACCACGTTCCTGTCGCAGTACCTCACGCAGAAAGCGGTGGGCCAGTTCGACCTGGGTCCGGCGGCCGCGTTCTCGATCATCTATTTCCTGATCATCCTGCTCACGTGCTTCGTGCTCTATAACTGGATGCAGCGCGCCGGTACCGCCGGCAGCGAGGAGATGCCCAATGGCTGACAAGCAACTCGCCCCGGGCGGCCAGCGCGCCGGCGCGTGGCGCCCCGTGTTTCTCGTGGTCTACCTGCTGTTCGCCATCGTGCCGATCTACTGGATGGTGAACATGTCGTTCAAGACCAACGAGGAGATCGTCTCGACGCTCTCGCTCTGGCCCACGACCTTCACGCTCGAACACTACGTGACCATCTTTACGGATTCGTCGTGGTACTCGGGCTATATCAACTCGATGATCTACGTGGCACTGAACACGATCATCTCGATCAGCGTGGCGCTGCCGGCCGCGTATGCGTTCTCGCGCTACCAGTTCATCGGCGACAAGCATGTGTTCTTCTGGCTGCTGACCAACCGCATGACGCCGCCGGCCGTGTTCCTGCTGCCGTTCTTCCAGCTCTATACCACCATGGGGCTGATGGATACGCACCTCGGCGTGGCGCTTGCGCACCTGGTCTTCAACGTGCCGCTGGCGGTCTGGATCCTGGAGGGCTTCATGTCGGGTGTGCCGCGCGAGATCGACGAGACCGCCTATGTGGACGGCTATTCGTTTCCGCGCTTCTTCCTGACCATCTTCCTGCCGCTGATCAAGGCCGGCGTAGGGGTGGCCGCGTTCTTCTGCTTCATGTTCAGCTGGGTGGAGCTGCTGCTGGCGCGCACGCTGACCTCGGTCAACGCCAAGCCGATCGTGGCCACCATGACGCGCACGGTATCCGCCTCGGGCATGGACTGGGGCGTGCTGGCCGCGGCCGGCGTGCTGACCATCGTGCCGGGCGGCATCGTGATCTGGTTTGTGCGGCATTACATCGCGAAGGGCTTCGCGATGGGCCGCGTCTGATGAGGAGGAACACATGCTGAGCTGGATGGTATGGACCACGCCGGTGGCCGTGTTCTTTGCCTGCGTGGTGCTGATGCTGATCGGCATGACACTGTGGGAGATACGCTCGCCCACGGTGCTGCGCAAGGGTTTTCTGCCGATTGCGACCACGCGTGGCGATCGCCTCTTTATCGGGCTGATGTGCGCGGCGTGGATCAACCTGGCCTGGGTAGGCCTGGGCGACAAGATGCAGGCGTGGTTCTCGCTCGCCGAGGAGCCGTCGGTCTGGATCAGCGCGGTCATTTCGCTGGTGGTGTTGCTGGTGATCATGCGCCGCGGCTGACGCCGCGACGCCGCGGTATGCGGTTGTTCATGGGCTGCGCGGCTTGTCCCTTCCCCGGGGCGCCAACCCAGACACAGAATGCCGGGGGAGGGGGTACTGAGGAGACATAGATGAAACAGCACGTGAAGTTGGGGATGTCGGCCCTGGCCTTCGCTGCGGCGATCGCCTGCGGCCATGCAGCGGCTGGCGAGGCGGAAGCCAAAAAGTGGGTGGACAGCGAGTTCCAGCCGTCGTCGCTGGCCAAGGACAAGCAGATGGCCGAGATGAAGTGGTTTATCGACGCCGCCGCCAAGCTCAAGGCCAAGGGGGTCACGCAGATCAACGTGGTGTCGGAAACCATCACCACGCACGAATACGAATCGAAGACGCTCGCCAAGGCGTTCGAGGAAATCACGGGTATCAAGGTCAACCACGACCTGATCCAGGAAGGCGACGTGGTCGAGAAGCTGCAGACCTCGATGCAGTCGGGCAAGTCGATCTACGACGGCTGGATCTCGGACTCGGACCTGATCGGCACGCACTACCGCTATGGCGCGATCCTGCCGCTGTCCGACTACATGGCCGGCGCCGGCAAGGAATTCACCAACCCGGGCCTCGATATCAAGGACTTCATCGGCACCAAGTTCACCACGGCGCCCGATGGCAAGCTCTATCAGCTGCCCGACCAGCAGTTTGCCAACCTGTACTGGTTCCGCGCCGACTGGTTCGCGCGCAAGGACCTGCAGGACAAGTTCAAGGCCAAGTATGGCTATGACCTGGGCGTGCCGACCAACTGGTCCGCCTACGAGGACATCGCCAACTTCTTCTCCAACGACGTCAAGGAACTCGACGGGAAGAAGGTCTATGGCCATATGGACTACGGCAAGAAGGATCCGTCGCTGGGCTGGCGCTTCACCGATGCCTGGTTGTCGATGGCCGGTACCGCCGACAAGGGCCTGCCGAACGGCATGCCGGTGGACGAGTGGGGCATCCGCGTGGCCGAGGACAAATGCACGCCGGTGGGCGCGTCGGTGTCTCGCGGCGGCGCCACCAACAGCCCGGCCGCCGTCTACGCGCTGACCAAGTACATCGACTGGATGAAGAAGTACGCGCCGCCGCAGGCGATGGGCATGACCTTCTCCGAGGCTGGTCCGGTGCCCGCGCAAGGCCAGGTTGCCCAGCAGATCTTCTGGTACACGGCCTTTACCGCCGACATGACCAAGAAGGGCCTGCCGGTGGTCAACGCCGATGGCTCGCCCAAGTGGCGCATGGCGCCGTCGCCGTACGGTCCATACTGGAAGCAGGGCATGCAGAACGGCTACCAGGACGTGGGCTCCTGGACCTTCTTCAAGAACACGGACCCGAACCGCCTGGCCGCCGCCTGGCTGTATGCGCAGTTCGTGACGGCCAAGACCGTGTCGCTCAAGAAGTCCCTGACCGGCCTGACCTTTATCCGCGACAGCGATATCAACAACGAGTACCTGACCAAGAACGCGGCCAAATACGGCGGTCTGATCGAGTTCTACCGCAGCCCCGCGCGCGTGGCCTGGACACCGACCGGCAACAACGTGCCCGACTACCCCAAGCTCGCGCAGCTGTGGTGGAAGAACGTGGCGACCGCGGTGACCGGCGAGAAGACGCCGCAGGCCGCGATGGACACGCTCGCCGAGGAAATGGATCAGGTGATGGCCCGCCTGCAGCGTGCCGGCATGAGCCATTGCGCGCCCAAGCTCAACCCCAAGAGCGATCCGTCCAAGTGGTTGTCGTCGGAGCACGCACCGTGGAAGAAGCTCGACAACGAGAAGCCGAAGGGCGAGACCATCGCCTATGACAAGCTGCTGCAGGCGTGGAAGGAAGGTAAGGTGCGCTAAGCCGGAGGTACGCCGTTGGCTGGCATGACGGCGCGACGAAGGGGTGAGGCGGCGGTGGTGCCACCTCACCCTTTTTTCTTTTGTCTGCCGGCTTCAGGAGGCGGTGACTGGCGCCGAGGCGGGCGAAGCGTGGCGCGCCTTGCCATGGCGCTTGGCCTCGTAGAGCGCCATGTCCGCGCGCATGAACAGCTCGCTGACGGAGCTGCCGTTGTGCGGGTGGTGCAGGGCGGTGCCGACGCTGGCGGTGGCGACGAACGGCTGGCCGTCGACCACCAGCGGCCGCATCGCGGCCTGCACCACGGTGCGGGCGAGGCGGTCGACCGTCCCCGGGGTGCTCACGTTGTCGAGGATCACTGCAAACTCGTCGCCGCCGATGCGGGCCACCGCGTCGCCCTTGCGCACGCATGCGGTGAGGCGTTCGGCAAAGGCCTTCAGCAGACGGTCGCCGACGGCATGGCCATGCGTGTCGTTGACGGCCTTGAAGTCGTCGAGGTCGACCAGCAGCAGTGCGGCGCGATGGCCGTCCTCGTCGGCGCAGGCCATGGCCTCGGCCAGGCGGCGGTCAAAACCCTTGCGGTTGAGCAGGCCCGTCAGGTGGTCGGTCAGCATCTGCGCCTCGAGGTGCTGCAGGCGCGCGCGTTCGTCGGTCACGTTACGCGCGAACATATGCAGGCCGGTCACGGTGTCGTGCGCTTCGTTCCAGGCCGGCTGGTACGTGACTTCGACCCAGGTGCCGTTGGTACATTGGCGCGTGACGGTAATCGATTCGCCGGCCCGTGCCTGGGCCAGGTACGGTTCGTTGGCCACGTATTCCTGCGTGCCCCAGAGCTCGCGCAGGGTCAGCCCGACGATATCCTCGGGCGCCAGACCGAAGGCGCCCGCATACGCCTGGTTGACGTAGGCAAAGCGTTCCGATGCATCGATGAACGAGACATAGTCGGGCACATGGTTGGCAATCGCCTCCATGCGCTTCTCGCTCGCATCGGCACGGTCCTTGGCCGCCTTGAGCGCGTCCTCGCGTTCGCGCAGCTGACGCATGACGTCGGTGAACGCGCCCGCGAGTTCGCCGATCTCGTCGACCCGCCCGACCGGCAGGTCGTCGATCGCGGCGGGGCGCGTGGCGAGCTGGCGCACCGTCCGGTGGAGGCGCTCCAGCGGCGCCAGCAACTGGCGCATCACGGCCCACATCAGCAATCCCGCCAGCACCAGCGATACCATGCCCACGGTGAAGGCGCGTTTGCGGATCTCCAGCAGCGGCGCGAAGGCTTCCCCGGCCGGCAGTACCGCCACCACCTGCCAGCCATTGGCACTGAGCAGATAGCGCGCGACCACCGGTTGCTCGGGGAGAAACCACTCCCAGAACGAGCTGGGCCGCTCGGCGCCGCACGATTCGCCCACCGCGCGAGCCGGACCGAGGATGCGCTCCGGCTCGGGGTGCAGCGCGTAGCGCGGGCTCGGTCCTGCCGAGACCAGGCAGTAATAGCCGGTCACGCCCACGCGGCTGTGCGCGAGCTGGCGCAGAAAATTCCTCGCGCTCAGGTTGAGCACGCCGCCCACCACCGCGCGCAACTCCCCGTCGGGTCCGCGCAGCGGTATGGCGAGGATGATGCCGGGCGCCGAAGAGAATTTGCCCTGCAGGAGGTCGGAGACCGCAAACGGCGCGCCGTTCTTGATGGCCTTGAAGTAATCCCGGTCGCTGACCGAGGCCTTGTAGTCTTCGGGCACGGCAGTGCTGAACGCGAGCGTGCCGTCGGGCCATGCCATCAGCACCGCATTGAAGCTGTCCGGCATGTCCACTGCCTCGCTGGCGATGCGCCGCAATTCGGCGGGGGAACGGGACAGGTCGGAGGACAGGTGGCGCGCCAGACGCCGCAGGACGAGTTCGCGTGACTCGATCTTGTCATCGAGCTGATCGGCCACCATCTTGACGAGCGTGTCCTGCTGGTCCTGCAGCAGGATCTTGAGGCTGTCGTAGGCGTAGTACTGCGCGAACCCCGCGCGGACCACGAGAATGAGCGTGACCGCGAGCGCAGCCGCAATCGCCATCCGGTACTTCAGGGAGTGCCGCATGAATCTCTTCTTTTCATGCGCGCTCAGGGCGCGCACTGACCCGTTATTTGGCGCCCCGGGCTTCTGTACCACGACCCTGCCCGTCTTTCGGCAACCGCTTCTAGCGTAGCAGAAGAGCCGCCGCGCAAACCGTGGACTAGTCCAAATGGACGTGCCCGTCTGGCGCGCTCGCCGGCCTGTTACGCGGTCCAGGTGTATCGGGCGAGACACGAGAGGGAGACTGCAAGCGATAAGGTCCGGACCTGATCATGCGCCCGGCGGTCAGGGGCAATGTTCCAGCGTTGCCGCCAGCCAGTCGATGACCGGCCGAAAACGTGAGGCGCCGCGGAACTCGGCGGGATAGGCCAGCCAGATCTCGCGCTCGACCTCCGGCACCTCGCGCACCAGGGCGAGGGCAGCATCGTCGCGGCCCAGGTAGTGGGGCAGCAATGCCGCGCCCAGACCGGCGCGGGTGGCCGCATGCACGGCCACGAAGCTGTTCGACTGGAACGCATAGCGGCGCCCAAGCGCTGCCGCCCATCCGACTTCCGGCAGCACGAAGCCTTCGTCGAGCAGTCCGCACAACGGGGCCTGGTCCGGTGCCGCCACGGTGCGCGCCGCGTAAAAGCCAAAGCGGACCGTGCCGACGCGCTGGGCCACCACATCGGCTTCCTGCGGCCGCGCCAGCCGCACGCCGATATGCGCGCGGCGCCGGGCCAGGCTGCTGACCCGGTTGTCCAGCTCCAGCCGTACCTCCAGTTCCGGATGATCGGCATAGAGGGCCGGCAGGTGGGGCGTCAGGAAGTGACTGCCGAGCGCGGCAGTGGTAGCGACGCGGACCACGCCAGACACGCCGGCGGAGGCGCCTTCAAGCTCGCGCAGCAGGCGCTCCGCGGACGCTTCCATCTGCCGCGCCGCCGCCAGCGCATTGCGCCCGGCCGCGGTCAGCGCGAAGGCACCGTCGGCCCGGGTGGCCACGGGCTTGCCCAGGGCCGCCTCCAGCCGGCGAATGCGGCGGATCGCGGTGGCATGGGTGATATCGAGCTCGCGCGCGCAGGCGGAGTAGCTGCCGGCCCGGATCAGCGTCGACAGCGTCAGCAGGTCGTCCCAGCAAAGTGTGCTTTTTTGCACAGTCTGTGTGAAGTTGTGGCTAATTGGCGCACAGCATAGCGTGTCATACCATCGCTGCAAAGGTGGCGCCTGCGTGGTGTGCGTCGGCTGCGCCGTCCGCATCCCTGTGCGCCGCCGGTCCCGATCTGCTGTGCTTAACACCGGAGTTTCCTGCCATGTCTGCCCCCTTTACCCTGCTCGATGCCGCCGGCGCCAGCCGCAAGGTGCCTGCCTGGGACGATGCCGTGCTGTTGTTGATCGACCATCAGCAGGAATATGTCGATGGCCGCCTGCCCCTGAGCGGCATGCCCGCGGCGGTGTCCGCCTGCGCGGACCTGCTCGGCCTGGCACGCCGGCACGGCACTCCCGTGATCCATGTGGTGCATCACGGCAAGAGCGGCGGCGCGTTCGATCCGGCTGGCCGCTTTGCCGACATCATCGACGGCCTGGGGCCGCGCGACACCGAGGTCACCGTGGTCAAGCACCTGCCCAACAGCTTTGCCGGCACCGAACTGGCGGCCCGGCTGGGGGCGCTCGGGCGCAAGGACCTGATCGTGGCGGGTTTCCAGACGCATATGTGCATTAGCGCGAGCGTGCGCTCGGCGCTCGATCACGGCTATCGCTGCACGGTGGTGGCGTCGGCCTGTGCCACGCGTGACCTGCCCGACCCGCTTGGCGGCGAGCCCCTGCCGGCTGCCGAACTGCATCGCGTGACGATGGCGGCGCTGCACGACCGCTTTGCCACGGTGGTCGCCGACACTTCGGCCTGGCATTGACGCGCGGGCCGTGGTCCGGCGGCATGCGCAAAGGTGAAAGGGGCTGACCGGTCAGGCATACTAGCGGCTTCGTCAAAACCAGCCGCCCCATCCCGCATGAAGCGCATTCTCGTCATCAAGATCACCTCGCTTGGCGATATGGTCCATACCTTGCCGCTGATCTCGGATTTGCGGCGGGCCTATCCCGAAGCAAAGATCGACTGGGTCGCGGATGCATCGTGCGCCGATATTCCGCGCTGGGCCGTGGGCGTCGAGCGCGTGATCGCGCCCCCGCTGCGCCAGTTCAAGAAGCAGCGCACGTTCCGTACGCTCGGCCGCATCATCGGCGCGCTGCGCGAGTTGCGGCGCGAAAAATACGATGCGGTGGTCGATGTCCACGGCGTGTACAAGAGCGCCATCATCGCGCGCCTGGCACGCACGCGGCGCCGTTACGGCTATGCCGCGGAATTCCTCGGCGAGCCGCAGGCCGTCTTTGCCTATACCGATATCTTCGGCCCGCACGGCGATGCCACCTGCCGTCACAAGATGCGCATGGTGGTGGCCAATGCGCTCGGCTACGAGATCGAGCCGCGCGAAACCAACGCCTTGCGCGTACCGGCTCCGGCCACACCGCTCAATGCCGACGGCGTGCCGCGCTGCATGCTGTTCCATGCGACGTCCGCCGAGGTCAAGAAGTGGCCGCAGGCCAACTGGATTCGCGTGGGCCAGGCGCTCACCGCGCGCGGCTACCGCATCCAGTTGCCGTGGGGCTCCGAGCAGGAGCGCGCCGAGTCCGAGGCGTTGGCCGCGTCCATTCCGGACGCCGAAGTGCTGCCGCGCATGACCATCACCGAATGCGCGCAACGCGTCGATGCGGCTGCGCTCGTGGTCGGCATGGATACCGGTTTCGTGCACCTGGCCGATGCGCTGGGCAAGCCGTCGGTCATGCTGTTCACGGCCACCGACGCCCAGCATTTCGGCATCCATACCGAGGGCCAGTCGTTGTCGATCGGCGATCGCGGCGCACCGCCGAGCGTGGAAGCCGTCATGGCCGCGGTGGATGCGGTGACGGGGCAACGTGCGCCGGCGCCGGCGCCGGGAGGCGTGGCGGCTTGAGCCCGGGCGGGTGCGCCGGGGAGCCTGGATCAGTCCGCACCCGCCGAACCGTCCGAGCCATCCCAACCATCCCAACCATGCGAACCGGATGAACCATCGCCGGGCACGAAGGCATGGCCCGTGTAGTGCCAGTAGTCAAAGCGCAGCACGGTCGAGCCATCGGCGCTCATCAGCACGTCAAGCACGTGCGGCGTCCGCCGTAACCACATGATGGCCGAGTAGCGCGACACCGCGCCCAGCTCCGGCGGCGTGGCCAGGCGGTCGCCATGGCGCAGCGCCAGCCGCAGGATATGCACCGGCACAAAGCTCGCGCGTTCCTGCATGCGGGCATGCGCGCTCTCGGCATAGAACAGGGGCGACTGCGCCAGCGCCATAAAGCGCCGGCGCAGCGCACCGACCGCCGTCGGCGTCACCGCTGCGCCGCAACCGGCCACGCCCAGCGGCGTCATGCCGCGCACCCGCGCCGTCCACAGTCCGCCCACCACCAGCAGCCGGTCGCGCAGGTCCGGCTCCGGCAGGAACGTGGTGCAGGCCCACACCTCGATCACATCGCCGTTGAGGTCGTGCAACTGACAGCGGCGCGCGAACGCACGCTGGTACCCCACGATGCAGTCGAGTTCCTCGTCATAGACCGGCAGCACATCGCGCGGCAGCCGCCACGGCCGGATCTCGAAGCTGCCCGCCGAGTGGGGGTAACGGCCCGTCCAGGCACGGGCGCGTGCGCAGAGCGCTTCGATGGGCAACATCCCGCATCGCTCCATGGCAACGGAAAGCCACCACGCTATCGCGCTGCCAAAGGCTTGCGTATAAGACGATTCTGAAAACTGCCGGGAGGGCGGTGCCGGGGCACAGGCCGCGCGCAGAGGGCGCCTATGCCGGCCGCCTGCCTTGCTCGAGCAGGCGGTCCATGTCTGCGGCGCAACCGTGCATCATGCCGGCCGGATCATCTCGAAGCGGTCGCCGGTCTGCGCATAGTCGGCACGGTAGCCGGCACGCATGATCGGCTGCGCCAGGAATGTATCGAACAACCCGTCCTTGAGGAATTCCGCGCGGATATGCACGCCGACCACCTGCCCGAGGACCAGCCAGTTCGGCATGGGCTGGCCGTCCACGGTCTCCAGGCGGATGACTTTCATCACCTTGCATTCCAGCGCGGCAGGAGATTCCGCCACGTGCGGCACGGCCACGCTGCGCCCGGCCACGGGCGTCAGGCCGGCGAGCGCGAACTCGTCCACCTCGCTCGGCACGGTCGCGGCGGTGGCGTTCATCTTTTCCGCCAGCGTCAGGCTCGCCATGTTCCACACAAACTCACCGGTGGCTTCGATATTGCGGATGGTGTCCTTGTACCCTTCGCTGGAGAAGCCGATCACCGGCGGGTTGCTGGCAAACGCGCCAAAAAAGCTGTACGGCGCCAGATTGAGCTGGCCGGCTTCATTGCGGCTGGAAATCCAGCCGATCATGCGCGGCGCGACGATGGCCTTGAACGGGTCGTGCGGCAGGCGATGTCCGTCGGCGGGGCAATAGAAGTGGACGGCGGAGGAAGCGTCGGAGCGTGCGTCAGGGGCAGACATGGCGAGAGATCGGAAATCAGCGAGAACAAGCCGCAAGTCTCGCACGGCTTGCCGATTGCTGCAGGAATTTCCAGAAACGAACGCTAATGCCGCGCGCCGTGCATGGCGCGGCATAACGATCGCGAGCGCGCGTCCGTCAACTCATATTTCAATGAAAACGGAAGGGCCGCGATGCCGCCGGACCCTGCTTGACGAAAGCCCGGAACGCAACCCACACTCACGTCGCGATCCAGGGCGGACACCCCCGAAACGGCGGCACCTCACGAGACGTTCACGAGATGGAGAGGGTGATGAACCAACACCGTAGTTATCCGCTTCACGTCTATCTATGGGCGCTGTTCGGAACCCTGGTACTGGTGGTCTGCGTGCTGACCGCGGCCATCAATTTCATGCTGACCAAGTCGGCGCTCGAAGCCTCTGCCGCGGACGCGCGTCACCGCCTGACGCGCGAGACGCTGAACGACGTGGAGCAATTGCTGGCGCCGGCCGAACTGGCGGTGCGGCTGATCAGTCATAGCTCGCTGGCCGCGGCCACCACCACGCTGGCACGGCTGGCACAGCTGCCGCTGGTGCGCGACGCGCTTGAAACCTCGCCGGTGCTGCAGGCGTTGTATGTTGGCTACGGCGACGGCGATTTCTTCTTCGTGCGCCCGCTGCGCGACGAGGAAGAGCGCGCGCACTATCAGGCGCCGCGCGCGGCGGACTATATCGTGCGCAGCGTGGAGCGGGAGGGCGAGGTCCGCGGCGGACACCTGTACTACCTCGACGCCGACCTGACCGTGCTGCGCACGGTGGCCATTCCCGAATTCGCGCAAACCTACGATCCGCGCACGCGCCCGTGGTACGTGGCGGCGGTGGCGGCCGGCGGGCTCGCCCGTACCGATCCGTACGCGTTTTTTTCCGATCGCGGCGCGGGCGCCTCGCTGGCGATGCCGATCGGCAACGGCGTCGTGGTGGGCGGCGACTTCCGGCTCAGCGCGCTCGGTCAGATGCTCGCGCTCAAACGGTTCACGCCGGGCGCCATGCTGGCGCTGGTGGATGCCACCGGCCACCTGATCGCGGTCGACCGCAAGCCGCCGGCGGGGGTGTTGCCGGGCAACGCGGACGATTATGGCGTGCCGGTGCTGCCGGCCCTGATCGGGACCATCGGCAGTCTTGGCGAAGCCGCCGCCCGGCAGGAGGTCATGAGCGTGGGCGGCGCGACGTGGTACACGTCGATCGATCGCCTGACGCCGGGTGGTGGCAAGCCGCTGTACCTGCTATCGGCGATTCCGCAGGACGAGCTGCTGCACGCGGCCACGCGCCAGGCACAGACCGAGATCGGCATGGCCACGCTGATCTTCCTGCTGGCATTGCCGGTGATCTGGATGGCCGCCCGATTCGTCGCCCGGCCGTTGCAGTCGCTGGCCCGCGACGCCGACGCCACGCGCCGCTTCGACTTCGTGCAACCGGTCGCGATCCGCTCGCGCATTCGCGAAGTCAACGAACTGGGCGTCCGCATGGACGACATGCGCCGCACCATCCAGCGGTTTCTGTCGGTGCTGCGCACCGTATCCGCGGAAACGCGACTGAGCGACTTGCTGCCGAAGCTGCTACGCGAGATGCTCACCGCCGCCGGCGGTCACTCGGGGGTGCTCTATCTCGTGGACGACCGCGCCATGACGGCCGGCGCGGCGTTGGACCGCGACGGGCGGCAGATCGCCACGGCGATGGCGCCCACCACGCTCGACGCGACCCTGGCGCTGATCCGCACGGCCGCGGCCGACGGCACCGCGCGTGCGCAACGACTGTCGCGCGAGACCCTGGCCGGGGCCGGACTCGGTGGCCTGACCCCGCCGGACGCATCCCATGCGGCCGCCATTCCACTGATCAACCATCACCAGGAACTGCTTGGCGTGATCCTGGTCTTTCGCGATACGCCGATGGACGACGCGCAGCTGGCATTCGTCGGCACGCTGGCCAACCTGTGCGCCGGCGCGCTGGAATTGCACGAACTGACCAAGGCGCAGCACGATCTGTTCGATGCCTTTATCAAGCTGCTGGCGGGCGCCATCGATGCCAAGAGTCCGCATACCGGCAGCCATTGCGCACGTGTGCCGGAGCTCACCAAGATGCTGGCGCGCGCGGCCTGCGATGCGCGCGAGGGGCCGTATCGCGCATTCCAGCTGAGCGACGCGGAATGGGAGGCGCTGCATGTGGCCGCGTGGCTGCACGACTGCGGCAAGGTGACCACGCCTGAATACATCATCGACAAGGCGACCAAGCTGGAGACGCTGTACGACCGCATCCACGAAGTACGCATGCGTTTCGAGGTGCTCAAGCGCGATGCGGAGATTGTCTACCTGCGTGGCGTGGCGGCCGGCGACGATCCGCACGCCGCGCGCGAGCGGCGCGACCGCGAACTGCGCCAGCTCGACGAGGATTTCGCGTTCGTGGCTGCCTGCAATCGCGGCGGCGAGACCATGGCACCCGCTCATCAGGAGCGGCTGCACCGCATCGGCGCGCGGACGTGGCTGCGTACGCTCGACGATCGCCTCGGCGTCTCGTTCGAGGAACTGGACCGCAAGTCGCGCGTGCCGGCCGCGCCGCTGCCCGTGCTGGAGCCGCTGCTCGCGGACAGGCCCGACCACATCATCGAGCGCGGCCCGCACGACCTCATTCCGGCTGACAATCCGTGGGGTTTCCGGCGCGACACGCCGCGGCACCTCTATCATCGCGGCGAGCTCCATAATCTGCTGGTGGCGCGCGGTACGCTGTCGGCGGAGGAGCGCTTCAAGATCGAGGACCATATCGTGCAGACGCAGATCATGCTGTCGCGGCTGCCATTTCCCAAACATCTGCGCCAGGTCCCCGAGATCGCCGGCGGCCATCATGAAAAGATGGACGGCACGGGCTACCCACGGGGGCTGCGCCGCGACGAGATGAGCCCGCTGGCGCGGATGATGGCGATCGCCGATATCTTCGAGGCGCTGACGGCGGGGGATCGGCCCTACAAGAAGGCGAAAACGCTATCGGAGTCGGTGCGTATCATGTCCAATCTGAAGGCGAATCAACATATCGATCCGGACCTGTTCGACCTGTTCCTGAGTTCGGGCGTCTATCGCCAGTACGCGGAGCGGTTCATGGCGCCGGAGCAGATCGATGAGGTGGAGATAGCGCAGTATGTCGGAGAGCGCGTTGCAGTCTGAATTGAGATTGACGTTGGCGGAAGTGGATGCGGCGGAGCGGGCGGCGCTCTATCGCATCATGGCGTTGCGCCGCGATTGCCGGCACTTTACGCCGGGGCCGCCGTTGCCCGAGGCGCAGCTGGAGCGACTGCTGGAAGCGGCCAACCAGGGGCCGTCGGTGGGGCTGATGCAGCCCTGGCGCTTTCTGCGGCTCAGTACGCCGGCGTGGCGCGCGCGGTTGATGCCGCTGATCGAGGCCGAGCGCCAGGCTACGGCGCAGGCCCTGGGTGCGCGCCAGGCCGAGTTTCTGCGGCTCAAGGTCGAAGGCATTCGCGACTGCGCGGAGGTGCTGGCCATCGTGCTGGCGCCCGACGATGGCACCGTGTTCGGCCGCCGCAGCATGCCGCGCGAAATGGCGTGGGTGTCGGCGGCGTGCGCGGTGCAGAACCTGTGGCTCGCCGCGCGGGCGGAGAACCTCGGTCTCGGCTGGGTCTCGATGTTCGATCCGCACGAGCTGGCGCGGGTGCTGGGTTTGCCGGAAGGATCGCAGCCGCTCGGGCTGCTGTGCATCGGGCCGGTGCCGGGATTCTATGAGGAGCCCATGCTGGAGCAGGTGGGCTGGCGCAAGCGGCGCGGGCTGGACGAGGTGCTGTGGCAACCCGCCGACCCCAACCCCAACCTCGACCCCAACCTCGACCCCAACCTCGACCCCGACCCGGACCCCGGCGCCACCCCCGTTACTGCTTGACGTCCTTGAGCGCCCGGTCGCGCGTGGCCGTCGCTTCCGTGATCAGGCGGTACGCGGCGTAGTACTTGTAGATGTTGCGCACGTAGGTGGTGGTCTCCATGCCGATCTTCTCGGCTACCACGATCTCCACGTTGTTGAACCACTTGTTGGCGTCGAGTCCGCGCTGCGCGGCCTCTTTGCGCATGCGGGCGATATTGGCCGGGCCCGCGTTGTAGCTCGCAAACGCAAACAGTGTACGGTTGTCGGCGTCGAAACTCGCATCGCCGAAGTACCGGCTCATCAATCGATCCATGTACTTGGCGCCAGCATGGATGTTTGATTCGGCCACGGTGATGCTGCCCACGCCGAGCTCCTTGCCGGTGCTCGGCATGATCTGCATGATGCCGATGGCGCCCACGCGGCTCTTGCGGCGCTGGTCGAGCTGCGACTCCTGATAGCCCTGCGCCGCCAGCATCAGCGGGTCGAAGCTGTATTGCGCGCCATATTTGCGGAACAGCGCGAGGGTCTGGTTGAAGCGTTGCAGCTCGCTGTCCTCGGTGTTGTTGCGAATCTGCTTGACGCGCGTCATGGCCTGCTTGAGGCGATAGTCGATCACGCCTTGTTTCTTGGCGTAATTCACGTAGAAGTCCACGGCGGCCTGGCGCAACTGCGGGCTGTTCTTGCGGATGGCCCATCCGATCACGCCGTGGTCGCGCAGCACGAGGTCGTCGCGCACCTTCAGCGCCGGCAGGATCTGCGCCCACATCGCGGCTTTCCAGTCGTCCACCACCGCCAGTTGCAGCAACCCCGCATTCAGCATCTCGAGGATGTCCTCGTCCTCCAGCGCGTCGGGTAGCAGAACGATCTGCAACGGCGGCTTGCCGGCCTTGCGCAGGCGGGTGTCGAGCGCGACCAGGCTCTCGTGGTAGCTCGATGCGCGGCGCACATGCACGCGCTTGCCGGCGAGATCGTCGAGCGACGCCACGGTGGGGGATTTGGGGCCGGTCACCACGACTTCATGCACAGCCTTGCGATCGTGCGCCGCGACAAAGTCGACGATCTTCAGTCGTTCGTCGGTCACGGTCAGATTGCCCGCGGCGATATCGCCGAGGCCCGCGGCGAGGTCGGGCAGCAGCCGCTCACGCGTGGTCGGGAGCAGGATGATGGTCAACGGACGCTTGCCGAGCCGGTCGGCATAGGCCTTGTTGACGTAGCGCTCGAAGTCGCGCACCAGCTCCGCGGCAAGCCCGCGCTCATGCCCCTTGTCGTTGAAGTAGAGCGTGCGGCTGTACGGCACCAGCACCCGTATCACGCGGCGCTCGAGCATGGCGTCGAAATCGCCTTGCCACGGCCTGACCTTGAGGCTGAGCTGCCGCGGTGCAGCAGCCGGCGCAGAAGCCGGCACCGCAACTGCTGCGGCCGCATTGGCTGGTCCGTCAGCGGCGTCCGTAGCAGTGAGGAACAGGAATCCCACCAGCGCACACACAACGTGAATGGACCGCATGACGGCCTCCATCTGCCAAGGACAGCTTCGTTGTTGAGTCTAGTGCAATTGCGGCGATCTACGATGGTCCGTACCCTCGCACCGCGATACATTCGGTCTCAGACACCAACCGGCATCCTGTCCTGTCTTTGAACCGACGCTTCGACAGCTTTCATGCTGTCTTGCGTATTTGCTGTGGCGCAGCAGTATCGCCAGTATTGCCAATATTGCGCTAGCACCGGTCTCAAGGTGACGGCATGAAAGAACCGGGTCGCTAAACGGGAACATCCTGGATCAAGTTGAGGGTCAATCATCATGATGCATTACCGTTTTCACTATCCCCTGCAGCATCCGCAAAGCGGTGGCGCTCCGTCAGGTACGCCAGGCGCCGCCGATCCCGGGCAAACCCCGCGCCTCGATGCGCTTGAAGGACAATTCATCACGCTCTCTGGCGGCGTGTCCGACCTGCAGACCGATGTCGCTTTTCTGAAGACCGATGTCGCTGTGCTAAAGACCGATGTCGCCGTTCTAAAGACCGACGTTGCTGTGCTAAAGACCGATGTCGCCGTTCTAAAGACCGATGTCGCCGTTCTAAAGACTGACGTCGCTGTGCTAAAGACCGACGTCGCTGTTCTGAAATCTGATGTTGCTGTGTTGACGTCTGATGTTGCCGTTCTGAAGTCTGACGTTGCCGTGCTGAAATCTGACGTTGCTGTTCTGAAGTTTGATGTCGCTGTTCTGAAGACGGATGTTGCTGAGCTGAAGACTGATGTCGCTGAGCTGAAGATCGATGTATCGATGCTCAAGACCGATATGGCGATGGTCAAGACCAGCATCGACAACATGATGGCTAGCAACGTCACGCGCGCTGACATCGCCGAGGTCCGGGCAGATATTCAGAAGGCTATCAACGAGAGCAATCGCTGGAGTCACGCGGCACTGGTAGGCATGTTTGGCGCGTTCGTACTGGGTGCCTTCGGCCTGATGGTCGCGGTGTGGAATTCAAGCAAGCCGGCCGCGCAGATCAGTGCATCGAGTCAGCATCCGGTCGTCGTGCGCGCGACTGCAATGCCGTCGCTTCATTTGCCGGTGCGTTTTCTCCGGCAGGGAGGAGAGGGGAGTGGTTGGCGCTGATGAGGGGCTACAAGGCCGGCGCTGGGCCGGCACCACAAAGCCGGTACCACAAATCTGGTACCACAAAGCAAAAAGCCAGCGCAAGGCTGGCTTTTTAATTCTGGTGGGTGGTACAGGGATTGAACCTGTGACCCCTGCCGTGTGAAGGCAGTGCTCTACCGCTGAGCTAACCACCCCTTTCAGGTATCCTCGCCTCGATGTCGATGCCGGTGGTGATCCTGGCACATCGCTGCTGCGGTCCTGCATGGGTTACCACATGGGGTACTGCATGGGTACTACTTGTTTCCTGCTTCCTACTTTACTTTTCACTTCCTTCTTCGCTGCATCGCTTGGTGCGTGCTGCGAAGAAACGAGATTATGCAGATCGGACAGTATCTTGTAAAGCCCTTTTCCCAACTTTTTTGCAAGGGCAGGTGGCGGTGGGGCTACTGCAGCGTGACCTGGGCCGGTGCCTCGGGTTGGGTTTCCTTCCACACCGTCTTGCCGCCGCTGGCCTTGTCCAGATCCTTGAGCACCGCCGCATGGGCGCTTGCTTCGTCGTCGGTGGCAAGCAGCACGGGCAGGGTCAGTGCGGACAGGTCGGTGGCGACGGCGGTCACGCCGGGGCCGGCGGTGGCTTCGATCATGTCGATCACCAGCGAGTTCTGGCCGCGCGTCATGGCCAGGTACACCTCCGCCAGCAGTTCCGCATCGAGCAAGGCGCCGTGCAGGGTCCGGTGCGCGTTGCTCACGCCCAGGCGTTCGCACAGGGCATCGAGCGAGTTGCGTTTGCCGGGAAACATCTGGCGGGCTTCGCGCAGCGTGTCGATGACGCCGCCGACGTGTTCGCGGAACGAGGGCAGGCCCAGCAACTGGAATTCCATTTCCAGGAAGCCCATATCGAACGGCGCGTTATGGATGATCAGCTCGGCGCCCTGCACGAAGTCGCGGATCTCATGGGCGATGTCGGCAAAGCGCGGTTTGTCGGCCAGGAATTCGAGCGTGATGCCGTGCACCGCGATGGCGTCCTCGTGGATATCGCGTTCCGGGTTGACGTAGTAGTGCAGGTGGCGCCCGGTCAGGCGCCGGTTGACCATTTCGACGCAGCCGATTTCGATCAGGCGGTCGCCGGCGTTGGCATTGAGGCCGGTGGTTTCGGTATCGAGAATGATCTGTCGCATGGGCGGCATTCTAGCGGATGAACACGGGCGGGAAGGGGGCACTCAGGGACGACGCTCCGGGCGGCCGGGCACCCGGGCCACAATCAGACGCTGATCGAAGCAACGCCGCGATTGGCCAGCGCATCGGCACGCTCGTTGCCCGGATGACCGTTGTGGCCGCGCACCCAGTGCCAGCTGATCTGGTGCGGCTGGGCGAGTTCGTCGAGCAACTGCCAGAGGTCGGCATTCTTGACCGGCTTCTTCTCGGCGGTCTTCCACCCGCGTGCCTTCCATCCGGCAATCCATTCGCTGATGCCTTTCTGCACGTACTGCGAGTCTGTATAGACCTTGACCACGCACGGCCGCTTGAGCGCGCGCAGCGCCTCGATGACCGCGGTCAGCTCCATGCGGTTGTTGGTGGTCGGGTTTTCGCCGCCGAACAGTTCTTTTTCACTGGTGCCGGCCACCAGCACGGCGCCCCAGCCGCCGGGGCCGGGGTTGCCCTTGCAGGCGCCATCGGAATAGATCGTGACTTCTTGCATGAATTCGAGAATGGGGCGGGACCGTCAGCGGTCCTCGCCGGGGGTCTTGCCGTGTGTGCCAGTAGGCGTAGCCACGGGGGAGGAAACGGGTGCCAGCGCCGGTTTGGACGTCTTCCACGCGGGGCCGACCAGGCGGATGTTGCGCACGCGCTTGACCGCCGAAATCATGTAGACCGCGCCGAAAATGGGCCACCAGCGGTCGCCCGCTTTTTCCAGGAACGCCGCGCGCTGCAGCCACCGCTCGGTGCGATAGGGCGGGCAGTAACAGCCAAAGCGGCCGCGGATGATATCGAATCCGAGCAGCTTGAGCCAGTCCTTGATGCGGACAAAGCCAATGGTCTGCGCATCGCTGGGCAGAAACGGCGACGCGCCAAGCCGGTTAAGGCCCTGCCGCGCGCCCCACAGGCTCATCGGGTTGAAGCACGTCACTACCACCCGGCCCTCCGGCATGAGCACGCGCGAGACCTCGCGCAGCACTTCGTGCGGATCTTCGGAAAACTCCAGGATATGGGGCAGCGTGACGAGGTCGATGCTCTGCGTGTCGAACGGCAGTTCGTCAAAGCGGCACAGCAGCTGGCGCGCGTCGGGGCTTTGCTCGCGCGGGCCGTGCGGCCCGAAGCGCCCGTCGAGCGCCAGCGCCGAGAACGGCATGCGGTTCTCGCGCAGGGTATCGATGGCGGGCAAGCCAAGTTGTACCGCGTGGTAACCGAAGATGTCGGCCACCGTCCGGTCATACTGCCGCCCCTCCCAGTCGAGCATGTACTGCCCGGGAGGCGAAGCGAGCCAGTCTTCCCAACTTATAATCGGACGGTCGGACATAAGGAGCACACATGTTGAAAGTGGAGCCAATCCCCGCCTTCCAGGACAACTATATCTGGGCGATCCATGATGGACATAGCGCCGCCATCGTGGACCCCGGCGAGGCCGCGCCGGTCGAACGCTTTCTCGCGCACCACAAGCTGGCTCTGGGCGCTATTGTAATCACCCATCACCATGGCGATCACCAGGGCGGGGTGGCCGACCTGCTGGCCGCCCATCCGCACGACCCCGCGGGCGCTCCCATGCCGGTCATCGGCCCGGCGGGCGAGCGCATCGGCGGCCGCACCCAGGCGGTACGCGAAGGCGATACCGTAACCTTGCGCCATCCCGCTGTCACCTTCCGCGTGCTGGACGTGCCAGGCCATACGGCCGGCCACGTGGCCTATGTGGCCGACCTCGCCGGGGCGGGTCCCGCCGTATTCTGTGGCGACACCTTGTTCGCGAGCGGCTGCGGTCGCCTGTTCGAAGGCACGCCCGCGCAAATGCTGGACTCCCTGGACAAGCTGGCCGCGCTGCCCGGCGAGACCCGCGTCTACTGTGCCCACGAATATACCCGGAGCAACGTGCGCTTCGCGCGGGCGGTGGAGCCGGCCAACGCGGCATTGTCGGACTGGGCGGGTCAGGTGGAGGCACTGCGCGAGGCCGACCGTCCGACCGTGCCGACCACGGTGGCGCACGAGCGGGCGGTCAATCCGTTCCTGCGCTCGCGCGACCCCGCGGTGCGGCGCGCCGTGGCCGCCCAGGGCGGGGATGTGAGTGGCGACGCGGCGGCATTCGGCGCGTTGCGTGGGTGGAAAGACACCTTCCGGTAGGGATTGGGAGCGCGGGCCGCGCTTTTCGTGCGGATTTTTGCGCCGCAGTGGGGCGCGGGCGCGGCGCGGGGCAACCCCGGCGCGATGGTGTCCGCAGGCGAGGGGAGCGTTCACTCGAAGCCGTCCCGGGCGCACGCGAAGGTGCTCTGGCGCGCGGGGCAGACGCCGCGGTGGGGAAAATTCCATTGACGCGAATTCGCCTTTTCCCTAGCATCAGGCAAAATTTTTGGCGTCACTTTCCGAGAAATTAATGAAATTTGGTCGACTTCTGGCGGTATTTGCGTGTGCCGCGCTGCTTGCAGCCTGCGCCAGCACGCCGACCCCGCCCACCGGCGAAGCTGCCGGCGCATCGACCGCTCTGGTGGATAGCAGCAGCAAGAAGGACCCGCTCAATACGCTTAACAGCACCGGTAAGGCCGGCAGTCTGTCGGGCAGCAGTGTGATCAACGTGGACGAAGCCAGTGTTGACTGGATGCAGACCCGGTCGACCGACATCTGGGACCGCATCCGCCGCGGCTTTGCCATGCAGGATCTGGAAGGCACACTGGTCGACGACCGCACGCAATGGTATGCGGCGCGCCCCGAGTACATGGAGCGCATGGTCGGCCGGTCGAGCCGTTATCTGTATCACATCGTCGAGGAGCTCGAACGGCGCAACATGCCAACCGAGCTGGCCCTGCTGCCGTTCGTCGAGAGCGCGTTCAATCCCCAGGCGGAATCCACGGCCAAGGCGGCCGGCATGTGGCAGTTCATCCCCAGTACGGGCAAGTCGTACAACCTCAAGCAGAACATGTTCCGCGACGAGCGGCGGGACGTGCTGGCTTCGACCGATGCCGCGCTGGACTATCTCGCGCGGCTCTACGACATGTTCGGCGACTGGCACCTCGCGCTGGCGGCGTACAACTGGGGTGAGGGCGCGGTGTCGCGTGCGATTGCCCGCAACCAGGCGCGTGGCCTGCCCACCGACTACGCCAGCCTGACCATGCCGAACGAGACACGCTACTACGTGCCCAAGCTGCAGGCGGTCAAGAACATCATCGCCAATCCGGCCGCGTATGGCGTGAAGCTGCCCGAGATTCCCGATCACCCGTATTTCGTCACGGTCACCACGTCGCGCGATATCGACGTGTCGCTGGCCGCCAAGCTGGCCAACATGCCGCTCGACGAATTCAAGGCGCTGAACCCGTCGTTCAACAAGCCCGTCATCCTGGGCGCGGCCAATCCGCAGATCCTGCTGCCGTTCGATAACGCCGAACGCTTCCAGTACAACCTCAACACCTACCGGGGCGGGTTGTCGAGCTGGACCGCGGTGACCGTGGACAGCCGCGAGCGGGTGGAATCGCTGGCGGCCCGGCTCAACGTCGATCCCGACACGCTGCGCGAGATCAACCGCATTCCCAAGGGCATGCGGCTCAAGGCCGGCTCCACGGTGATGATTCCGCGCACGGGTCGCCACGACCAGGACATCAGCGCCTCGCTTGCCGAGACCGCGATGCTGGCGGTGGAACCCGATGTGCCCGATGCCAAGCGCATCGTCGTGCGGGCTGGCCGCCGCGATACGGTGGCCACGGTGGCACGCCGCTATGGCGTGACGGTGCGGCAGGTCCAGGCGTGGAACAAGCTGTCGGGCACCAAGCTGGTGTCCGGCCAGAGCCTGGTGCTGATGGTGCGGCCCTCGGTGGCCGCGCGCGATCGCGATCCGGCACCGCGCGCCCGCGCCGTCAGGGCGGTCGGCCGCGGCAAGGCCCGCGCGGAGCCGGTCAGGCGCGTCGCGGCGGAGCCGTCGTCGCACAAGGCGAGCAAGGGCAGCCAGGGCAAGGCGGCGCCGAAGGCGAGTGCGAGCAAGCACAGGACGCGGTAGGGCGGTCGGCAGTGCCGTCTCGATCGTTCTCCTGCGATCGTCGTGCCGTGGTTTCATAAGGAAACGGCGATCGCTTGCGTGCCGCAGTTGATCGGGATCAAGCAAATGCCTCGGCGCACCTCGTAACGCGGCACTGTCCTGCATGCGATTCGCTCTCAGGGTGACCTTTGTCCTCAGGAGCGAATCATGTCGCGCAGGCGTATTACGCTGGCCCTGTTGTCCTCCACGAGCGTCACCATGGCCGCCTCGTGTTCTCCCACCATCAACGTGCCGCCGGGCACATCGCCAACCTCGGCCGCGGCGAGCGTGCAGGCGGCGCCGGTGGTGCGCAAGCCCGAACCGACCTATCCGCTGCTGATCGCGCATCGCGGCGGCACCGCCGATCGCCCGGAAAACACGCTGGTCGCCATCGATGCGGCACTGGCCAGCCAGGCGGACATGATCTGGTTGTCGGTGCAGTTGAGCGCGGACGGCATCCCGGTCCTGTACCGTCCGGCAAAGCTGTCGGCATTGACCGAACTGCCGCCTGCCGCGGCCGGCGGCGACGAGTCGGTGGCCAGCAGGACGTTCGCGCAGCTGCAGCAGCTCAACGTCGGCTGGCACTTTGCCGAAACCGATGCCACCGGTACCCGGCGCTATCCGTACCGGACCCAACCGGTGCGCATCCCGTCGCTGCAGCAGGCGCTGCGCCAGATTCCTCCCAACGTGCCAGTCGTGCTCGACATGAAGGCGATGCCCGCCGAAGCCCAGACCGAGGCCGTGGCACGCGTGCTCGATGCGGAAGATGCATGGGGCCGCGTGTTGATCTACTCGACCGAGGCGGCATACCAGACCACGTTCGGCCGCTATCCCAAGGCGCGCGTGTTCGAATCGCGCGATGCCACGCGGCAGCGCCTGCTCGACGTCACGCTCTCGGGAGTGTGCGATCCGCCTGGTACGGGACGCTGGGCCGGCATCGAACTGCGCCGCCCGGTGGACGTGATCGAGCACTTCACGCTCGGCCAGGGCGTGACCAAGACCACCGCGTCGTTCTGGACGCCGAAATCGGTGGCCTGCTATCGCGCGCGCGATGCCGTCAACCTGGTGGCATTCGGGGTAAACGACAAGGCCGCTTATTGTCGCGCGATGCGGCTTGGACTCGATGCAGTCATGGTAGATTCTCCAGCACAGATGAACGCGATCCGCGCGCAGCTGAAAGAGACGCCGCAGGGCTGTCCCGCGGTGAAATAGCCAGTCGGCCGCGACGGCGCTCGTACCGGGGCGGCGCGGCACACAAAACAGGCGGAGGAGACACACCATGACGGCAAGCCGTGCCATGCACGCGCGCTCGCTGGCCGACCCGGAGGGCTTCTGGGCGGAGCAGGCGGCGCGCATCGATTGGGAAACGCCGTTCGAGCAGGTACTCGACCGCAGCCGCGCTCCGTTCGCGCGCTGGTTCGTCGGCGGGCGTACCAACCTTTGCCACAACGCCATCGACCGTCATCTGCCCGCGCGCGCCAACGAGCGCGCGCTGATCTATGTGTCGACCGAGACCGGCGAGCGCCGCGTCTATACCTACGCTCAACTGCATGAGGAGGTCACGCGCATGGCCGCCATCCTGCAGGGGCTCGGGGTGGGCAAGGGCGATCGCGTGCTGGTCTATATGCCGATGATCCCGGAAGCGCTGTTCGCGATGCTGGCTTGCACCCGCATCGGCGCGATCCACTCGGTGGTGTTCGGCGGCTTCGCCTCGGTCAGCCTGGCCGCGCGCATCGACGATGCCCGCCCCAGCGTGATTGTCAGCGCCGATGCAGGCTCCCGCGCCGGCAAGGTGGTGCCCTACAAGCCGTTGCTCGACGAAGCCATCCGCCTGGCTTCGCATCGGCCGTCCAGGGTGTTGCTGGTCGACCGCAAGCTCGCCGAGATGCCGCTGGTGGCCGGACGCGACGAGGACTATGCCGCGTGGCGCGAGCGCGTGGCCGGCACCGGGGTACCCTGTGTATGGCTGGAGTCGAGCGAGCCGTCGTACGTGCTCTACACCTCGGGCACCACCGGCAAGCCGAAGGGCGTGCAGCGCGATACCGGCGGTTATGCGGTGGCACTGGCCACGTCGATGGAGTACATCTTCTGCGGCAAGCCCGGCGACACCATGTTCACGGCCTCCGATATCGGCTGGGTGGTGGGACACAGCTATATCGTCTACGCGCCGCTGCTGGCCGGCATGTGCACGGTCATGTACGAGGGCACGCCGATTCGTCCCGATGGCGGCATCCTGTGGCAGCTGGTGGAAGAGTACGGCATCAACCTGATGTTCAGCGCGCCCACTGCGATTCGCGTGCTGAAGAAGCAGGATCCCGCGTTTCTGCGCCGCTACGACCTGTCGAGCCTGCGCCTGCTGTTTCTCGCCGGCGAGCCGCTCGACGAGCCGACCGCGCGCTGGATTCAGGAAGGCATCGGCAAGCCGGTGGTGGACAACTACTGGCAGACCGAGTCGGGCTGGCCGATCATCGCGATCCAGCGTGGTATCGAGCCACTGCCCGCCAAGCTCGGCTCGCCCGGGGTGCCGGCCTATGGCTATGACCTCCGCATCGTCGACGAGAGCACCGGCGAGGAGTGCGCGCCGGGGCAGAAGGGCGTGGTCGCGATCGACTATCCGCTGCCGCCCGGCTGCATGAGCACGCTATGGGGCGATGACGAGCGCTTTGTGCGGACGTACTGGTCGGCGGTGCCAAACCGGCGCTGCTACTCGACGTTCGACTGGGGCGTGCGCGATGAAGACGGCTATGTATTCATCCTTGGCCGTACCGACGACGTCATCAACGTGGCCGGTCACCGGCTCGGCACGCGCGAGATCGAGGAAAGCCTGTCGTCGCATGCGGGCGTGGCGGAGGTCGCGGTGGTCGGCGTCCAGGACGCGCTCAAGGGGCAGGTCGCCCTGGGCTTCTGCGTGGCGCGCGATGCGTCCCGTACCGCCACCGCGGAAGACCGCGCGGCATTGGAGGCCGAGCTGATGAAGACCGTTGACCAGCAGCTCGGGGCCGTGGCCAGGCCGGCACGCGTCTATTTCGTCAATGCCCTGCCCAAGACGCGGTCCGGCAAACTGTTGCGCCGGGCGATCCAGGCCGTGGCCGAAGGGCGCGATGCAGGGGACCTGACCACGATCGAGGATCCGACCGCACTGGATCAGGTGAAAGGCGCGATGGCGGGCTGAGGTCGAGGTGACGGTGGCGGGTGCTGGCGCCGGTGTTGGCGCGGCTGTGGTTGCGGGTGCTGGTCGCGGGGGGATTGTCGCGGGTGATTGTCGCGCGTGATTGCCGCGCGTGATTGCCACGGGTGATGGGGCACCCCGGTTGGGGTTGCCGTCCTTCCGGCGCGCGTCGCGCGCCAAGCCTCAGGCTACGCGCGGCAACACCGTAAAGCCCGCGTCGTCCAGTTGCAGGACGGCCGCGCGCGGATGGTCGCCGTCGAGATCCCAGTCGGTCAGCACCCAGCGTTCGCGGTCGCCATGCCGATGGCGGGCCGGACGGTGGGTATGGCCATGGATCATGGTGTGCGTTGCGCTGGCGTCCAGCAATGCCTCCACCGCGGCGGGCGTGGCATCGCCATAGGTGATCTGCCGCCGGCGGCCGGCCTCGCTGGTGGCGCGCACCTTGCGCGCCACGCCCAGGCGGGTGGTGAGCGGCAGGGACAGGAATAACCGCTGAATCCAGGGCTTGCGCGTCCAGTGACGAAAGCGGTTGTACCTGGCATCGTCGGTGCACAGGGCATCGCCGTGGCTCAGTACGACACGCCGGCCGGCGCAGACGATCACGCACGGATCCGGTAACAGCGTGGCGCCCGCGGCGGCGGCAAAGCGTTGGCCGAGCAGGAAATCGCGGTTGCCGTGCATCAGGTACACCGGCACGCCGCGCGCGTGGAGGCCGCGCAGGGCGGCCGCGATATCGCGCGCAAACGGGGCGTCGACTTCCTCGTCGCCCACCCAGAATTCGAAGAAATCCCCCAGGATAAACAGCGCGCGCGCCTGCAAGGCCGCGTCGTCGAGCACGCGCTCGAACGCCGCCCGCGTGCGGGGCATGTCCTGGGTCAGGTGGAGGTCGGAAATAAACCACGCCGGCGCCGGCACCTCGATCGGTGCGGCCACCGGCGTGTCGGGGCTGGCGGTCATGCGCGCTGGCAACGATAGGTCATGGAAAGCAGCATGCCGCGATCAGCCCATGGGTCGGCAGTCAGTACAGGTACAGGGTGCCTGGCTTACTCGAGCACCACGGCCTTCTGGATCACCACGTCTTCCAGCGGCACATCCTGATGGAAGCCCGAGCTGCCGGTGCGCACGGCCTTGATGGCGTCGACCACTTCGGTGCCCTCGACCACCTTGCCGAACACCGCGTAGCCGAAGCCCTGCGGCGTGGGCGCGGTGAAGTTCAGGAAGTCGTTGTCCACCACGTTGATGAAGAACTGGGCCGTGGCCGAGTGGGGCGCGTTGGTGCGGGCCATGGCCACGGTGTAGCGGTCGTTCTTGAGGCCGTTGGCCGCTTCGTTGTCGATCGGCGCATCGGTTTCCTTCTGCTTCATGCCGGGTTCGAAGCCGCCACCCTGGACCATGAAGTTCTTGATCACGCGGTGGAAGATCGTGTTGTCGTAGTGACCCTTGCGCACGTAGGCGAGGAAGTTTTCCACGGTCTTGGGCGCCTTTTCCGCATCGAGTTCGATCACGATGTTGCCCTGGTTGGTCTGCAGCTGAACTTTGCTCATGGTATTCCTCTGTTCGTAGCCGGGTGCACCGGCATTACTTGGTGACGATGGTGGCCGATTCGATGATGACCGGGGCGGCCGGCACATTGCGCATCGAACCGTAGGCCGTGGTCGGCACCGACTTGATCTTCTCGACCGTGTCCATGCCTTCCACCACCTTGCCGAATACGGCGTACCCGTTGCCGTCCGGCTGCGGGTAGTCGAGGTTCGGATTATCCACCACATTGATAAAGAACTGCGCCGTGGCCGAGTTCGGGTTCGACGTGCGGGCCATGGCGACCATGCCGACCTTGTTCTTGAGGCCGTTCTGCGATTCGAGCGCAATCGGCGCGCGCGTCGGCTTTTCCTTCATGTCGCGATCGAAGCCACCGCCCTGGATCATGAAGCCGTTGATCACGCGGTGGAACGTGGTGCCGGCGTAGAAACCGCTACGCACGTACTCCAGGAAGTTGGCCACCGTTTTCGGCGCGGCATCGGGGTAAACCTCCACGGTGAACTTGCCCATGCTCGTGACGAACTGCACGCGCTCGGTTTTCTCCGTGACAGGCGCGGACGCCCCCTGCGCGAACGCGGACAACGGGGACAGGGCGAGGGCGGCAGCGGCCATGGTGGCCAGGACGATACGGCGGGAAACGGTCATGAACGTAACTCCGAGGTTCTTCAGGATAGGTCACCGGTGAGCCTGCGGCGGACACCGGCGCGATCGCTTGATGCGGGACAAAGATGGTTTAGCGCTTTTCTGGTGTGCGCCTGGTGGGTCGGGGCGCCGCGGCCGGGGCCGAGGCGGGGGCGTCGGCCGCCGGGGCGGACGAGGTGGGCGACGAGGTGGGCGACGAGGTGGCGGACGGGCGAATCTGGCTCAGCGCGCTGGCCGCGTGGGCATCCCCGGGATTGCGTCGCAGCGATTCCGCGTAAGCCTGCTCGGCCAGGCGCCGGTACACATCGCCCAGATTCGTATAGGCCAGCGCGAAATCGGGTCTGGCCTCGATGGCGAGCTGCAGTTCCGCCTCGGCGCGCTTGAGATCGCCGCGCTTGGCATAGAGCAGCGCGAGATTGTTGTGCGGCTCCGGCAGTTCGGGAAAGTCCTGCGCCATTTCGGCAAAGGCGCGGATGGCATCGTCCTCGCGGCCGGCCTGGGCCAGCGACCACGCGCGCTGGAAGCGGGCCTGCGCGTTGCGCGGATTGGCCGCGAGCACGCGATCGAACGCTTCCACCGCGTCGCCGTAGCGCTTCTCCTGCACGGCCTTCTGGGCCGGCACCATGCCCGGGTCCTTCGAGATCGGCCCGCTCGGCGGGGCGGCGGGCGGCGTGAGGGACAGCGGGCCGTTCTGTGCCGCGGCGGGTGGCACGGCCATGCCCATCAGCACGGCGAACGTACCGGCCACCGCGGCAAGGCGAAGCGTGTGGCGGGGAGCAAGGCGGTTCGCGCGGCGCGGCGCGGCCGTCGGGGTGGGCAGAGGCAGGCTCATGTAAGAGTGGTCCGTTATACTCCGCGGCATTCTAGCAAAGCGGCAAGACGCCCAGCGCTGCACGACGGCGCGGCGCCACCACCGGCCGCGGGCCGTTCCGGTAAGATAGGGGCCGCGCTCGACCGCCGTTCCACCACTCACTTCCTTTCATGCAGCAATTGAACATCTACAACACGCTCGCGCGTGAGAAGCAACCTTTCGTGCCAATCGAACCGGGAAAAGTCCGCATGTATGTGTGCGGCATGACCGTGTACGACTATTGTCACGTCGGGCATGCGCGCGTGATGGTGGTGTTCGACATGGTGCATCGCTGGCTGCGCGCGGCGGGATACGACGTCACGTACGTGCAGAACATTACGGATATCGACGACAAGATCATCCGCCGCGCGGCCGAGAACGGCGAAACGATCGGCGAACTGACCACGCGTTTCATCCAGTACATGCATGAGGATGCGGCCGCGCTCGGCATCATCCGGCCCGACCACGAGCCGCGTGCCACCGACTACGTACCGCAGATGCTGAACCTGATCGAGAAGCTCGAGGCCAACGGCCTGGCGTATCAGGCCAGCGATGGCGACGTCAATTACTCGGTGCGCAAGTTCCCCGGCTACGGCAAGCTGTCCGGCAAGTCGCTCGAAGACCTGCGCGCCGGCGAACGCGTGGTGGCCAACGATGCCAAGCAGGATCCGCTCGACTTCGTGCTGTGGAAGTCGGCCAAGGAATCGGAGCCGCCCGAGAGCAAATGGAATTCCAGGTGGGGCATGGGCCGGCCCGGCTGGCATATCGAGTGCTCGGCCATGAGCTGCACGTTGCTGGGCGAGCATTTCGATATCCACGGAGGCGGCGCCGACCTGCAGTTTCCGCACCACGAAAACGAGATCGCGCAATCGGAGGGTGCCAGCGGCAAGCCGTTCGTGAACATGTGGATGCATAACGGCTTTGTGCGCGTCAACGACGAGAAGATGTCGAAGTCGCTTGGCAATTTCTTCACGATCCGTGAAGTGCTCAAGCAATACGACGCGGAAGTGGTGCGCTTCTTCATCCTGCGCGCGCACTATCGCAGTCCGCTGAACTATAGCGACGCCCATCTCGACGATGCGCGCCATGCCCTGACGCGTCTCTACACGGCGCTGAAGGAAGCGCAGCCGGGCGGTTGCGCCGTCGACTGGGACGAACCGCATGCGCGGCGCTTTGCGGACGCGATGAACGACGATTTCAACACGCCTATCGCCATGTCCGTGCTGTTCGATCTGGCCAGTGAGATCAATCGCACCGGCTCGTCCACGGCCGCACGCCAGCTCAAGGGACTGGCCGGTACGCTCGGCCTGCTCGAACGCGATCCGCACACCTTCCTGCAGGGCGGCAGCGCGCCCGCCGGCCTGGCGCCGGAAGCGATCGAGGCCCGCATCGCGGCGCGCAAGGCCGCCAAGGCCGAGCGCAATTTTGCCGAGGCCGATCGTATTCGCGCCGAACTGCTGGCGGCGGGCATCGTGCTCGAAGACAAGCCAGGCGGTGCGACCGAGTGGAGGCGTGCTTGAACGCTGCCGCGCGCAAGCCCAGCAAGCCTTCCGCGGAGCCGCCGGTCAAGACCGGGCGGCGAACCCGTGCGGCCTCCAGTGCCATCGGTGCCGGCAAGGAAAGCAAGGACGCGAAGGGTGGCGGCCGTGTGGTCAAGGGCACGCTGCCCGAGGCGGCGAGCATGCCGCTGCCGGTCGAGACCGTGGTCGACGCCGTACGTCCCGCCTATTGGGACGAAGCCTGCGCGGACCTGATGAAGCGCGACCGCATCCTGCGCAAGATGATCCCGACCTACGGCCCCGCGCACCTGATCTCGCGCGGCGATCCGTTTGTCACGCTGGCGCGCTCGGTGGTGGGGCAGCAGATCTCGGTCAAGGCGGCCCAGGCGGTGTGGGAGCGGCTGGTCGCGATGTGTCCGCGCCTGACCCCGACCCAGTTCCTCAAGGCCGGCCCCGAGCAGCTTGCCACGTGCGGGCTGTCGCGCCGCAAGGCCGAATACATCATCGATCTCGCTGAACATTTCAAGGCCGGCAGCGTCCATGTCAAGGAATGGGCGGCGATGGACGACGAGGCCGTGATTGCCGAGCTGACGCAGATCCGCGGCATTGGCCGCTGGACGGCCGAGATGTTCCTGATGTTCAACCTGATGCGGCCCAACGTGTTGCCGCTCGACGACGTTGGCCTGATCAATGCAATCTCCGCCAATTACTTCAGCGGAGAGCCGGTGACCCGGAGCGAGGCACGCGAAGTGGCCGCCAATTGGGAGCCATGGCGCACGGTGGCAACGTGGTATATGTGGCGCAGCCTCGACCCGTTACCGGTGACCTACTAGCCTGGGCGGCCAAGTATTTGGCCAAAAGTGGTGAATGATAAACTCAGGAGCCGGCCGGATTCCCTGCTTTTTCCGGTAGAATGCGCCCCTTCACAGACAGGTCCGTGTTTCTATGAAAACCACCTTCCTGGATTTTGAACAGCCGATCGCCGAGCTTGAGGCAAAAATCGAAGAACTGCGCTTTGTGCAGGACGATTCGGCAGTCGATATTTCCGAAGAAATCTCGCGGCTGGCCGGCAAGAGCCAGCAGCTCACCAAGGACATCTACGCGAACCTCAGCCCGTGGCAGGTTGCGCAGATCGCCCGCCACCCGCAGCGTCCGTACACCCTGGACTACGTGCGGGAAATTTTTACCGATTTCCACGAATTGCACGGTGACCGCGCGTTTGCCGACGATCTGTCGATCGTGGGTGGCCTGGCCCGTTTCAACGGTCAGGCGTGCATGGTCATCGGTCACCAGAAGGGCCGCGACACCAAGGAGCGCGCACTGCGCAACTTCGGCATGTCCAAGCCCGAGGGCTACCGCAAGGCCAAGCGTCTGATGGAACTGGCCGACAAGTTCGGCCTGCCGATCTTCACCTTCGTCGATACGCCGGGCGCGTTCCCGGGCATCGATGCCGAGGAGCGCGGGCAGTCGGAAGCCATTGGTCACAACCTGTATGTCATGGCCGGTCTCAAGGTGCCGCTGATCGCCACCATCATCGGTGAAGGCGGTTCGGGCGGCGCGCTCGCGATTGCCGTGGGCGACGTGGTACAGATGCTGCAATTTGCCACCTACGCCGTGATCTCGCCCGAAGGCTGCGCTTCCATCCTGTGGAAGACCGCCGAGAAGGCGCCCGAGGCCGCGGAAGCATTGGGCCTGACCGCGCATCGTCTGAAGGCGCTCGGCCTGATCGACAAGATCGTCAACGAGCCGCTGGGGGGTGCGCACCGCGATCCCAAGGCCATGGCCACCATGCTCAAGCGTTCGCTGGCGGAATCGCTGCGCCAGTTCCAGGGCATGAGCGTCAAGGAGTTGCAGGCACGTCGGCACGAGCGCCTGCTTGCCTATGGCAAGTTCAAGGAAACCGGCGCCACCGAATGACGGCGTTGCCGCGGCGGACGGCGAGCATGCCTCCGCCTTGCGCATGACCGCGCAGCTCCCGCAAAAGGTCGCACAGGCTGTCGAAGCCGGTGCGGCCTTTGTTGTTTCCGCCCGGGGGTCGCCTGTGGTGTCGACTGCGGTGCCGCCCGTGGTCGCGGTGGCGCTATCGGGCGGCCGCGATTCCGTGGCGCTGCTGCATGCCACGCTCGCGGCGGCACTCCCCGCGCGCGTGGTCGCGCTGCACGTGCATCACGGCCTGCAGGACCAGGCGGACGACTGGGACCGTTTTTGCGCGAGCCTGTGTACCGACTGGCGCGTGCCGCTTCGCACCGAGCGCGTGCACGTGCAATGCGAGGTCGGGGAGGGTATCGAGGCGGCCGCGCGGCGCGCGCGCTATGCCGCGCTGGGCCGCATGTGCCGCGCCGCCGGGGCCAGCCTGCTGCTGTTTGCCCATCATCGCGACGACCAGGTGGAAACCGTACTGCTGCGACTGTTCCGCGGCGCCGGGGTGGCGGGGCTCTCCGGCATGCCCGCCACGCGCGCGCTCGACGCCGTTGGCGACGTGCGGCTGCTGCGGCCCTGGCTCGACGTGAGCCGCGCCGACATCGACCGCTATTGTCAACAGCACGGCCTGCGCTGGATCGAGGATCCGTCCAACACGGATACGCGGTTTGCGCGCAATGCGCTGCGCACGCACCTGCCGGCGCTGCAGGCCGCGTTTCCCGCGCTGGCCGACAACGTGGCCCAGGCCGCCGCGCACCTGGCGCAGGCCGCCGGCATGCTCGACGAGATGGCGCTGCGCGACCTCGCCCGTCTTGCGGGGCCGGGGCGCGATGCCGATACGCTGGCCGAGCTCGATCTTGCCGGCCTGCGCGCCTTGCCGCCGGCCCACGCGGATGGTGTGTTGCGCGCGTGGTTGCGCGACCTTGGCGCGCAGCCGCCATCCACGGCGCGGCTGGCGGCCATGCGCGCGCAACTGATCGAACGCGCTGGCGGCGCGCCGGCCATCGCGCATGACGGCCTGGTGCTGCGTCGCTTTCGCGACCGGGTGCTGGCGTGCCGCGCCGTGCCGGAGGCAACGCCAATGCCGTTCACCTTCCGCTGGCAGGGCGAGGCCGGCCTGCGCGTGCCGCCCTGGCGCGGCGCGCTCCATTTCGAGCGGGACGATACGTTTGGCGTACCGGAGTCGGTATTGCGCCGGCCGTTGACGCTGGCCGGCCGCACCGGCGGTGAACGCATCGTGCTGCGGCCTGGCGGGCCGGCGCGCGCGCTCAAGCAGGCTTATCAGGAGGCCGGCATCCCCGCCTGGCGGCGCGCCTGGCTGCCCCTGTTATGGGCGGGCGACCAGCTTGTGCTGGCGGCCGGGCTCGGCATGCATCGGCGCTGGCCGGCCGACGCCCCGCATGCCCCGCGCTGGCGTGTGAGCTGGGTGGCGGATGGGGAGGGCGGGGCCGTCGTGCCTTGATGGCTGGCGACAGCCCGCGCCCGCGAACTTGCCCGACCCTGCCTCCTTGGTCCTTGGCATGGATCTGACCCGAACCTGACCCCCTAACCTGACCCCAGATCCTCGCCCCGGAACCTTGCCCCGGAGCCTTGCCCCGGACATGCGCTGGCCATGCGCTGGCCATTGCGCCCGGAAAAATGGCCCGACACGCGCCAGCCGGCCCCGTCAAAATGGCCGCGCCCGCCACTTCCCACCGGGCCGGTCCCCGCCCCAACCTTGCCGGAGTGCCACGGTTCGTGTATTTTCAAGGGCTTTGCACAATCGCTGGCGTCGACAAGAAGATGGCTCTCATCGTTCACAAATACGGCGGCACTTCGATGGGTTCCACGGAACGCATCAAGAATGTCGCCAAGCGCGTGGCCAAGTGGCACCGCGCCGGTCACCGCGTAGTCGTGGTGCCTTCGGCCATGTCGGGCGAGACCAATCGCCTGCTGGGCCTTGCCAAGGAAATTTCGGCGCAGCCGAACCCGCGTGAACTGGACATGCTGGCCTCGACCGGCGAGCAGGCCAGCGTGGCCCTGCTGGCCATCGCGCTGCATGGCGAGGGCATCGACGCCGTCAGCTACACCGGCTGGCAGGTCCCCGTGAAGACCGACTCGGCCTACACCAAGGCCCGCATCGAGTCGATCGACGATGAGCGCATCCTTGGCGACGTGGACGCCGGCAAGGTGGTCGTGATCACCGGCTTCCAGGGCATCGACGACGAGGGCAACATCACGACGCTGGGTCGCGGTGGCTCGGATACTTCGGCGGTTGCCATCGCCGCCGCCATCGAGGCCGACGAGTGCCTGATCTATACCGACGTGGACGGCGTGTACACGACCGATCCGCGCGTGGTCGAGGACGCGCGCCGACTGGACAAGATCACCTTCGAGGAAATGCTGGAAATGGCCAGCCTGGGCTCCAAGGTGCTGCAGATCCGTTCGGTGGAGTTTGCCGGCAAATATCGCGTGAAGACGCGCGTGCTGTCGTCGCTGACCGACCCCCTGATGCCGCTCGAACAGGAAATGCATTCGGGCACGCTGATTACTTTTGAGGAAGAGTCTGAAATGGAAGCAGCCGTCATCTCCGGCATCGCCTTTGCCCGTGACGAGGCCAAGATCACCGTTCTGGGCGTGCCTGACAAGCCGGGCATCGCGTACCAGATCCTGGGTCCGATCGCCGATGCCAACATCGACGTCGACATGATCATCCAGAACCAGTCCGTCGACGGCAAGACCGATTTCACCTTCACCGTGCCGCGCGGCGACTACCAGCGCGCGCTGACCATCCTCAACGATGGCGTGAAGTCCCATATCGGCGCGGCCAGCGTGTCGGGCGACCCGAAGGTGTCGAAGGTGTCGGTGGTGGGCGTTGGCATGCGCTCGCACGTCGGCATCGCCAGCAAGATGTTCCGCACGCTGTCGGAAGAGGGCATCAACATCCAGATGATCTCCACCTCGGAAATCAAGATCTCGGTGCTGATCGACGAGAAGTACATGGAGCTCGCCGTCCGCGCGCTGCATAAGGTGTTCGAACTGGATCAGGCGTAATCCGGTTGCGATGCAGGACCTCTGGCGGGTCCGTCGTTGTTGTCAGTCGCGAAGATGTGTCGATGTCATCGATTCGTCATTGACCGATTGAGGCGCACTCGCTAGAATACGCGCTTCGTTGTGCGGCTCCCTCGCACAACGCAAGTTTGGGAGACGTGGCCGAGAGGTCGAAGGCACTCCCCTGCTAAGGGAGCATCCGGGCCAAAACCTGGATCGAGGGTTCGAATCCCTCCGTCTCCGCCACTACATCTGTATTGGCGGCGAACCCCGGAAGATCGCGGTCTTCCGGGGTTTTGTTTTTTGCGCCTGGGATGTTGCAATCTGGCGCTGATCATCCGGTATCGGGATCGTGAGTCAGCGGACCAAGGCGGCGCAGGTTGCGACGCTGGACGAGCCGATTACCCGCGTCACCGCTTGCGGCTTCGCTGCGGACGCTTCCCTGGCTCGTCCGCGATCATTTCGCGGATGCCGGCAGCAGCAAATCGCACCAGTGCGGAGTAGTGGGACGTTGATTTCGGTGTGCGTGCCGAAGCGCCAAGGCGTTCGGCGCGGCCATTCAGCGCATGTGCCTGCTGTCTTGCGCCGACGGAGAACAGGTAGGCCCAGACAGCATCCTCGCGCGCGATCGCGGGCAACACGGTCTGGATCGCATCGATAAAGCGCTCGGCGATCGGATCGTAATACTGTTCGCGCAACCTGCGCGAACGCTCGTCGCTGCCGAGACTGATGGCCGCGACCATCTGCACATACAGCGCAAGGTTCTCGGCATCCTCGCCGCGGAAGATCTCGGAGAGCGGCGTAAAGGCGATCGTCAGCACATCTTCGACGGTAGCGGGCGTCTCGCCGGCAAACAGCGCATCCAGTAGCTGTCCTCGATGCTGATTGATGGCCGAAGAGCGCCGTTCGAAGACGGCTTCGTACAACCTGTCCTTGGACGCGTAGTGATAGTGCAGCAGCGCCTGCGCGACGCCCGCTTCCTCCGCGATCTGCCGCATGCTGGCGCCCGCATAGCCGTGAGTGCCAAACACGCGTTCCGCGGCGTTAAGAATGGCCGCGATACGCGACCCGGGCTGTGGCCGCCCGTCGTCCTGGCTTTTGCCTTCCTGATGGCTATCGTCAGCGGCGGGCTTTCGTGTGCGGGTAGTTTTCATGCATGCGTCCCACTAGGCTATTTGGTTGATCAGTCAGTTATGGGTTCCGGGGTGGAAGGATAGCGCACGTCGCCGCTTGGAGACAGGTCCCCGCGAACACGCCGTCGCCACCGAACACGAGGGTTGCGAAACGCTCGCCGATCAGGCGATGCGCGCGGCCATCGGGATGCAGGCCATCCGGCATCGGCAACTCGGCATGATCTTCGAGGCCGTACAGTTCGAGGCCATCGAGATAATGAAGATGCGGATCGGTCGCCGCCCGCTGCCGGACGATGCGTTGCAATTCGCGGCGGATGGTAGTCAGGGTCAGCTTGCCGTACCGGACGTCCGCAGGCTCGCCGGTGGCGCGGAACGCGATCTTGCCGGCGGCGAGCGCTTCCAGGTCGAAGGCGCCGGGCCCCGGCGTATCCTCGTGGATGGCGCAGTAGAGCGGCGAGATGACCAGAAGCGGCGTAGTGGGGTGACCGTCGCGGATCGTATCGAGAAAGCCATGCACGGCGGGCGTGAATGCCCGCAATCTCAACAGATCGAGATTGACGAGGTTGATGCCGATCTTGACGCTGAGCAGGTCGGCGCGCGTGTCACGCATCGTCCGGGCCGTGAAGGGATCGAGCAGTGCGTTGCCGCCGAGGCCCAGATTGATCAGCTCCGTGCCGCTCCGCAGCGCGGCGATGGCGGGCCAGGTCGACGTCGGGCTGTCGGCGTTGGAGCCATGACTGATCGAACTGCCGTGATGTAGCCATACCGGCCGCCTGTCCGCTTCGACCGGGTCGATCCGGGCCGACGCACGCAGCGAGACGAGTTCGGTCACCTCGCCATATGGCAGCCATATCTCGATACGCTTGTCGTGGTCCGGGAGCCCGGCGAAGGTCAGGAGCGCCGTGGCTCCGGCTTGCGTGGAGGCCGCACCGGTGGCCATATCGATGGTGATGGCGTCCCCACCGTCCGCAGTGCATTGCCGCGCAAGCTTGCCATCGACCAGTAGATCATAGCGGCCAGGCGGTCTGGCCGGCACGCCTGCGTAGTGCCGACGGGTAGGAAACACCGCAAGCTCGATCTCGGTCGCGCGTGTGCGAAACACGAGCCGCACACCGGCGCCCTGGCTTTCCACCGCGCCAAGCTGCGCGTCGCCAGACTGGGCAAGCGCCCGCGCCGGCAGGCGGTGCGGCTTGACGCCGCGCGCGGTCTGCTCGAGTTCCGCGGCACCGCGGACGATGGCTTCCGTGATGGGGGTGGCGATCCACGCCGTCTGATCAGTTTCCATGGCTGCGGGTGATTAACCTTGCTCGACCGTATCCCGCTTGCGCGAGACCTTCAGGTTCACGCGGCGCTCGCGAGGCGCCGCGTCGACCTTTTGCGATTCGCGCGCATGATGGCACGTATGCCGGCCGCAGCAAAGGCGCGCGTTTCCACAGACGAAAGCTTGCCGGCACGCGCGGGTTTCATGGAAGCGTGCTCGCGAGCGTTAAAGCTTGATATTGGCGCGTTTCACCGCTTCGGCCCAGCGTGCCGTGTCGGTCTTGATGCGTTCTCCAAATTCGCGACGCGAGTCACCCCCGGGGAGCAGTGCCTGCGGTGTCAGGGCATGATCGATGAAATCCTTGTCCGCCAACAGGGTGCCCACGTCCCGATGGATCTTGTCGAGCACGGCGGGTGGCGTGTCCTTCGGCGCGGCCAGCCCGAACCAGATATTGACCGCGAAGCCGGGCACGCCGGATTCGGCCACGGTAGGCAAGTCGGGGCGGAAGGCCACGCGCTTGTCCGTCGCCACGGCCAGGATGCGCACCTTGCCGGCTTTTTCATGGGATTCGAACGCGCCAAGTGTGCCGATGTACGCGCTGATCTGGCCGCCGATGATGTCGGCGACCACCTGCGACGTGCCCTTGTACGGAACGTGCAGCATCCGCGCGTTGCTGCGCAGCAGAAACTGCTCCATCGCCACATGCGGATAGGAGCCGGCGCCAAGCGAACCGTAAGCGGTGTCGGGATGCGTCTTCAGGTAGCCAAGAAACTCGCCGACAGTCTTCGCCGGTACCGCCGCGGAGACGGCCAGTATCGGGATCTGGCGCGCCACGACGGTGATCGGCGCGAAGTCGCGCTGCGGCGCGTACGACATCTTCGGGTAGAGTGCCGGCAGGATGACGAAGGGCGCGCTATCCGCGAGCACCAGCGTGTAACCATCCGGCGCGGCCTTGGCCACGTAGTCGAGGCCGATCATGCCGGATGCGCCGCCGCGATTCTCCACCACGACCGGCTGCTTCCACACCGCGCCCAGCCGATTCGCGAGACTGCGCGCGACCGCGTCGGTCGCGCCTCCCGCCGTGTATGGCACCACGATCTTTACCGGGCGCGTAGGGAAGGGCGCCGCGTCGTCGGCCGCCGCCGCCCCGCTACCTGCGGCAACGAGATACGTCGCCGCGGCCATCAGGCCCAGTCGGACGAGCGGTTTCAAGCCGGCTCCTTCATGCGCGCGACGCCTTCGAGCGCGAGCCCGTAGCCAAGCACGTCGTGCAGGCGGCCCTTGAGCTCCTGGTTCAGGCAGGTACGCGTGTAGCGCCGCACCAGACGCGGTTGCTTCAGCATCATTTCGGCGAGTTCGCGCGCGCGCGGCAGCAGATCGGCGGCCGGCATGACTTCATTGACCAGCCCCATCTCCCTGGCCTCGTTGGCCGAAATCGACTGCCCGGTCAGCAGGAAGTAGTGGCCGCGGGCGCGTCCCATCAGCAGCGGCATGATCAGGTGCATGCCATCGCCCGGCACCATGCCGCCCTGGAAGTGAGCGGTGTCCTGCAGCACTGCGGTGTCCGATGCCAGCACGATATCGCCGAGCAGCGGAATCTCGCAGTGTCGCACGGCCGGCCCGTTGATGATGCTGATGACAGGGGCCTCGATGTTCAGCAGATTGATCAGCAGGTGCTTCGCTTCCCAGTAGATCGGGTCGTAGATCGTGGGCGTCATCGAGTTGCGGTTCTGGTGCTTGCCCGGCTCGATGGCGGGGCCGCTGAACGCATCGCCGGTGCCCGTCATGATGACCACGTCGTTCTCGCGGTCGCGTCCCACGTCGAGGAAGGCCTGCTCGAATTCACGATGCGCGGTCAGGTTCCACACCAGCGGCTCGCCGTTGTGATGGAAGTGCATCTCCAGGATGCCGTTCGTACGCGTCATGCGGATCGTCTCGAACTTGTTTGCGTATTCGTCGAAAGTACTCACGAGATGTTCCCTGATCAAAGAATGGAAGAGCGAGAGCGAGGCTGGATGAGCGCACCAGCAAAGTCGTCCCGGTTCGGATATAGTAGAAGCTGACTGATTGATCAGTCAACAGCAAAATTCATAGGGTAATCCCCTGCGCTCGGGCAGCTTGACCATGGCGGATCGGCTTGCCTATGCTACTGACTGTTCGATCAGTCAACACCATAAGATACGGAGACAGGACATGATGAAACTGAGCGTCGACGCCGCGTCGGTAGGGGATTCCCCGCGGACGCTCTACACAAAAGTCGCGTTGCGGCTCATTCCGCTGTTGATCGTCTGTTACGTGATTGCGTACCTCGACCGCATCAACGTCGGCTTTGCAAAGCTGCAGATGCAGGAGGAACTGGGCTTCAGCGATGCCGTCTACGGTCTCGGTGCCGGCATCTTCTTCATCGGCTACTTCCTCTTCGAAGTGCCGAGCAACCTGCTGTTGCAGCGCATTGGCGCCCGCCGGACCATCGCGCGCATCATGATCTGCTGGGGGATCATCGGTTGTTGCATGGCCACCGTGTCCACGCCGATGCAGTTCTACGTCATGCGCTTTCTGCTCGGCGTATTCGAGGCGGGCTTCTTTCCGGGCGTGGTGTATTACCTCAGCACATGGTTTCCGCGCAGCCGGCGCGGCCAGATCCTCGCGCTGTTCATGACCGGATTTCCGATTGCCGGGTTGATCGGTGGCCCCGTCTCGGGCTGGGCGATGTCGAGCATGGCGAACGTGGCGAACCTCGCGGGTTGGCAATGGCTGTATATCGTCGAGGCCGCGCCCGCCATCCTGCTCGGGTTCGTCGTCTGGTTCACGCTCGACGACAGTTTCGAGCAGGCCAGATGGCTCACCGCCGCCGAGAAGGATGCGCTGCGCGCCGCACTGAAGGCTGACGGAGAGCCTGCCCATTCGGGCGCCCACGGGCTGTGGCGCGAGGTGCTGACCGACCCCAAGGTGTACCGGATCTGCTTTGCGTATTTCACGTTTATCTGCGGCACCTACGCGCTGAGCTTCTGGTTGCCGACGGTTCTGAAAACAGCCGGCGCGGTCGACGTCGTGCACATCGGATGGCTGTCCGCGATTCCTTATGGCATCGCCGCGGTCGGCATGGTCCTGATCTGCCGCAGTTCCGACCGGATGCTGGAACGACGCCTCCACGGCGCGCTGTCCGCCGTCGTCGGCGCCATTGCCCTCGCGTTGCTGCCGACCTTTGCGCACGATCTGACGACCACGCTCGTGCTGCTTGCCGTGGCGTCGACTACGGTCTTCGTGACGCTGCCACTGCTATGGTCGATGGCGTCGGACTACCTTGCGGGATCACCCTCTGCCGCCGGCGCCATCGCGCTGATCAACAGCCTCGGACTGCTGGGGGGATTTGTGAGTCCATTCGTGATGGGCTGGCTCAAGACGTGGACCGGCACGCTTAACAGCGGGCTCTATCTGATGACCGGGTTGCTCGCCTGTGGCGCGGTCATGATGTTATGTGTGAACGTGAAGCGGGTGAGGATCGAATGAGTGAGACAGTGCCAGGCGCCAGCGTCACGCGCCTCGATGGCGATCGCTTTGTATCGGGAAGCGTCGCCTACAGCGCCGACCTGATTCCGGCCGGCGCGTTACACCTCGGCATCGTACGCAGCGCGCATGCCAATGCCTCGATCATCTCGATCGATATGACGGCGGCGCTCGACATGCCCGGTGTGGTGGCCGGACTGACCGGCGCCGAAGCCGCCGCACTGAGCGATGCAATGCCGGCGGCAATGGCGCTGCCGGCGGCCGGTGCGCGCGGGCCCCTGCAAAGCCGCTGCCTTGCCGTGGACCGGGCGGTGTATTACGGTCAGCCGGTGGCCGCGGTTGTGGCCGAGTCGGTGCACGCGGCGCAGGCGGCCATCGCGAAGGTGGTCGTCGAGTACGCGGTGCACACGCCGACGGTGAGCGCCCGTGACGCGCTGCGCGAGGGCGCGCCGATCGTACAGCCGGGCTGGGATACGAATCTGCTTCTGCGCGACCGGATACGCGCCGGCAACGCGGACGACGCCTTCGGCCGCGCCGCGCATGTCGTGAGGGGCGAGATGACCATCGCGCCATCGACCAGCGCGCCCATCGAGCCGCTCTGCTATGTGGGCGAGTGGGATCGCCGCGCGCAGCGCTACGTGCTGAGCGGCACCTTCCAGAATCCTCACACGAGCCGTTGGCTGCTGGCGGTTGCGCTGCGCGTGAAGGAAACACAAGTACGCATCGTGGCGCCGGCCATCGGCGGCACGTTCGGGCTGAAGATGGCCGGGCATCCCGAGGAAGTGCTGGTGGCGCTGTTCAGCAAACTGACCGGCAGGCCGGTAGCATGGGTCGAAGAGCGGAGGGAAACGCTGATCGCGGGGGCGCGCTCGCAGCACCATGCGTTCGAACTCGCGGCGGACGAGAACGGCAGACTGATCGGGTGGCGCGACACCATTCTGGCGGATGTAGGCATCATCGCGGCTGGCCATAGCTGGGCCATGGCGCTGGTGACGCCGGCCGTCTTCCCGACCGTCTATACGATCGGGAACTGCGATGTGGAGTGCGCGCTGGCCATCACCAATCATGCGCCATGGCAGGCCATTCGCGGATACGGGAAAGAGATCGGCAACCTCGTCATCGAGCGCGCCATCGATCTGATGGCGCGGCAGATGGGGATCGATCCCGTCGCGCTGCGCCGGCGCAATCTGGTTCCGCGCGATGCGCTGCCACGGTTGCTGCCGTCGGGGCTCAACGTCGATAGCGGCGACTATCCGGCTGCGCTGGAACAACTGTTGCCGCTGTTCGGCTACGACGCCTGGCGCGCGCGGGCACGGGAGACACGCGGCGACCCGATCCGGATCGGGATCGGCGTCGCGTTTGAATTGACGCCGGAGGGCGGAGCGCGCCCGGGCAACTTCCCAAATGGTTACGAGACCTCGACGGTGCGTCTGACGCCGTCGGGCGATATTCAGGTGTTGACGGGCGTAACGTCGCCCGGCAGCGGCAGCGACACCGGTATCGCGCAGATGGTGGCGGGTGAACTGGGCCTGCGGGTGGATCAGGTGATGGTCACGCAGGGGGATACCGATGTCACGCCGGTGGGCACGGGCAACGCGAGCAGCCGGGCATTGATGTACGGCGGCACGGCCGCGCTGCTTGCCGCGCGCGATCTGCGCGACAAGGTGGCGCAGTGTGCCGCCAACATGCTGGGCGGCAGCAAGGAAGACGTGCGGCTGCGCGACGGCTTTGCATGGTTGGGCGATACGGCGCACAAGGTCTCGATCGCCGACATCGCGCTGGGGGTACATCTGCGGCCGTTCACGGTGGCTGCCAACGTGGTGCTGCCGCTCGAGGTGACGCGCAGCTTTGCGCCGGCCAATGTTCGCGTGGAGCCCGACGCGCAGGGGCGCATCGCGACCTATCCGACGTTTTCCTATTCGGTGCACGCGGTGGCGCTCGAGCTCGATACCGAACTGGGCCAATCCCGCCTGCTCGACTATGCGGTGGTCCATGACTGCGGCGTCATGATCAATCCCTTGCTGGTGGAGGGACAGCTGCGCGGCGCGGTGGCCATGGGCATCGGTACGGCGCTGTGGGAGGAGCTCAAGTATGACGATGCGCATCGCATGATCACGGACCGCTTCAAGAGCTACCTGCTGCCGCGCGCCAACGACCTGCCGCCGATACGTGTGGGTCATCTCACCACGCCCAATCCGTTTCACCCCCTTGGCATGAAGGGCGCGGGCGAGTCGGGCGTGGGAGGCGCGCTCGCGGCGGTGTCCAATGCCGTGGCGGATGCGTTGGGTAGCGAGGGGTTGCTGGAATGCGTTCCGGCGACCCCCGCGCGCGTCATCGCGGCGCTGAATAGGGCGCTGAATAGGGCGCTGAACGGGAGCCATGCATGATCGGCGAGATCTTCGAGTTTCATCAGCCGGCCTCCCTGACCGAGGCCGCCGCGCTGCTGCGGCAGTTCGCCGGGGACGTGACCGTGCTTGGCGGCGGCACGATGCTGGTGCCGAGCATGTCGGCGAATCATGTGCGCTGGAAGCATGTCGTCGGCCTGTCGCGATTGCATCTGGATGCCATCACGCTGACCGGCACGCATGTGCGGATCGGCGCGATGACGACTTACGCGCAGCTGCTGGCATCGCCCATCGTGGCCGAACACCTGCCGCTGCTGCGCATGATGGCGGAACAGGTCACGGGTGGGCCGTCGATCTGGAACCAGGGCACGTTGGGCGGGTCTGCGGCGTTCGCCAATCCCGCGTCCGATGTGCCGGCTTGCGTATCGGCCCTGCAAGCCTCGTTGGTGCTGCATTCCACGGACGGCACGCGAAGCGTGGCGGCGGGCGACTACTTTCTCGGCGCGTTCCACACCGCACGCCGGCCCGACGAACTGCTGACGCACATCGAGATTCCGCTCTCGCGCGGCTCGGGCGTATGGCGTTATCAGAAGTACAAGGCGTGTGCGAGTTCCTGGCCCATCGTGACCGTGGCGTGTGCGGCGCAGCTAGGCGAGCAGGCGCAGGTCCGTGTCGCCGTGGGTGCCGCTACGCCGCACCCGGTGGTGGTGTCGCGTGCCCTCCCGGCGCCGCGCCACGATGGCGGCGATGAGTGGGTCGACGCCATCGTCGCGGAGATGGTGGCGCTGGTGGGCGAGGGCTGGACCGACGAACTTGCAGACGCTGCCTATCGTCGCGCGGTGGTACCCGCGGCAGTCAGGCGCAATCTGCGTGCTGTCATCGAAGAGGTGAACGCGTGAGCGCGACCCATATCGTTACAAGGACAATCAATCTGGTGCTGAATGGCGAGTCGCGCTCGGTGGCGGCGGATCCCCGCCTGCTGCTGATCGAGTTGATCCGCGACCAGCTGGACGCGAAGGGCGCCCGGGTGGGCTGCCTGACCGGGGACTGCGGCGCGTGCAGCGTGCTGCTGGACGGTGAGGTCAGAAAAGCGTGTCTGGTGCTCGCGGCGTCCATCGACGGCAACGATGTGCGGACGATCGAGGGCCTTGAGCACATCGGCGCCTTGCAGCGGGCTTTCGTTTCGCACAACGCGTTCCAGTGCGGGTTCTGTACCAGCGGCATGCTCGTCGTGGCGGCGGACCTGCTGGCACGGAATCCATCGCCCACACGCGACGAGATTTGTCATGCGATCAGCGGCAATCTCTGCCGCTGTACTGCGTACGAGCCGATCGTCGAAGCCATCCACAGTGCCGCGCACAATGAGGGAGTCAAGCCATGAAAGTCGGGGTAATCGGCCTGGGGGCCATGGGACGCGCCATGGCGCGCAATCTTGTGGCATCGGGCCATGACGTGAACGTATGGAACCGCTCGGGTTCCGATCTCGGGGGCGTGCGGCATGTCGCCACCGCGGCGGAGGCGTTTGAGGCCGACGTGGTGCTGACCATGCTGTCCGACGACGCGGCGATCCGCAGCGTGCTAGTGGAGCCGCGCGTGCTGGAGCAGGGTCGGGCCGGTACGGTGCACATCGTGGCATCGACGATTTCGGTGGCATTCTCGCGCGAACTGGTCGCGCGACATCGGGACGCAGGGGTCGCGTATGTCGCCGCGCCGGTGTTGGGGCGCCCGGACGTGGCAGCGCTGGGCGAGCTCAATGTGCTGGCGGCCGGCGCGCCGGCGGCACTGAAGACGGTACGGCCGATCCTGGAGGCGATCGGCAAGCGTATCTGGGACATGGGCGAGGCGCCGCCGATGGCGCATGCCGCCAAGATCGCCTGCAACATGATGATCACGATGGCGATCGAGGCCATGGCGGAAGCGGTGGTTCTCACCGAGTCCAACGGCGTGACAAGGACGCGGTTCTTCGACCTGATCCTCAATACGCTGTTTGGCAGTCGCTCGTATCAGGTGTACGCGGCCAATCTCGCCCAGGAGCGCTATGAGCCAGGCTTCAAGGCATCACTGGGGCTGAAGGACCTGCGTCTGGCACGCGAGGCCGCGGAGCCGTCAGGCAGGCAACTGCCGATGCTGGATGCGGTGCATGGCCAGATGGCCGGCGCCGTTGACGCGGGGCATGGCGATCGGGACTGGTCGATCATGGCCGACTACACCTTGAACGGTCCCGGACAATGCGGAAGTGCGCGCTGAAGAACGTACCGAAGAACGTACCGAAGAACGTACCGAAGAACGTACCGAAGGGCGTGCCGAAGGGCGTGCCGAAGGGCGCGGGTAGGGGCGTTCCCCATGCAGGCGACACAGTTCTCGCATCGAGCGCTGTGTCGCCGCGTCGTGCCGCGCGTTAGAACTTCTCCTTGAGCGCGTCGTCGAACTTGCCGTCGATCAGTACGTAGAGCATGCGCGCGGGCTGGCCGGAGCGGTTGCTCCATGCATGGTTCGTACCGCGCTGGATCACCACATCGCCAGCGGAAACCAGCACTTCGCTGTCATCGAGCACCAGATACACCTCGCCCTCCAGCACCACCGCGTAATCGACCGACTCGGTGCGATGCATGAACGGATGCCGCTGCGCCTTGCCGAACGTGGAAATGTTGTCGTTGCCGAACGCCTTGAACACTTCCGCAACCTGTTCGGGGCCCATGTTGCGCATTTCCTCGGTTTCGGGAGGAATCTCCGAAATGCGAAACACCGTGCCGTGCCTGGGCGGGTGAATCTGCTTGGGTCCGGTGGTGGGATCCGCTTCCGCGGCCGTCACGGCTACCGGCGCCCCTTCCGTTTTCCACAGCTCCACGGAGACATGTCCATGATGGGCGGGATTGTGCCGAATGGAGGGCGCGGTACGGTCTTCGAGAACGATCGCACGGCCATTGGCGTCATGGCCGGTGACGATACGCCGGATGACCGGATCCTGTGCGCGCCTCGGTGACTGATTTTCCATGCAAGTTTCCTTTACGTTGAAGGTGCTGATCGGTGGATGAGACGAGTGTAGTAGCTGACTGTTCGATCAGTCAAGATTTTGTGCTAGGTTACGGATCAACCAGACAATGCCAGTTCCTTTTGTTCTCGCGATGCGTTTGGCGCGGATACCCGCCACATTCCAGACATCGGTCAGTTAGCCGATTCAACGCGAGCTCTGCGGACGGTAACCTTCGGTAAGACCAACAGCGAGGCTCAAACATGATGCTCAATCCATCGCCAAATCAATGGCTACAGACATACTATTTTCTTCGGACGGCCGTTTCGCTCGTCTGGATCGCGCTTGCCGTTCTGGCAGGCACGCAGCAGCCGGCGTTCGGTGCGGTCTTGCTGGTCGTGTATCCCGCCTGGGATGCGCTCGCGAATTACCTCGACGCTAGCAAGTGCGGCGGGCTGCGCGCCAATCCTCCGCAGCGATTCAATGTCGTCGTGAGCGTGATCGTGGCCATCGCTATCGGGGTGGCCTTGACCGCTGGCATGGCTGCGGCGATCAAGGTGTTTGGCGCCTGGGCAATCTTCGCCGGCGTGCTGCAGCTGGCCGCGGCGGTCCGTCGCTGGAGGACCGCCGGGGGCCAGTGGCTAATGGTGCTGAGCGGCGCACAGTCTGCGTTGGCCGGTGCGTTCTTCTTCAAGCAGGCAAGTTCGGGTGCCCCGCTGAGCGTGGCGACAGTAGCGCCTTACGCGGCGTTCGGCGCCGCATACTTCCTGATTTCCGCGGTATGGCAAGCCGTCAGGAACGCGCGCCAACGGTCGGGATCGTTGGCGCGTTGATGCGGTAGATGGCATCCAGGCAAGGGCGCGCTCCCGGGGGCCGGGGAAGGTGGCTGCGGGATGTCTCAACCAGGCGCGATCTTTGCCGTGGCGTGAATGCTCGATCTTGCCGCGACGATCGACAGGACGGCGGCGACGATCAGACTGCCGCCGATGCACAGCATGGCGACGACCAGTGCCCTGGCCAGGGCTACCGGATCGGGTGAAGTCCCTGCGACACTGAAGAACACGCCGCCGATGATGGCGACACCCAGTGCCGCGCTGATTTGCAGCGCGGAGTTGGTGATGCCCGCGATCATCCCGGAACCGCTCACCGGCGCACGGTTGATGATCGAGCGCACCAGCGTCGGCAGTGCCCAGCCCTGACCGAATCCCAAAAGTCCTACGGCCACGATCAACGGAAGATGCGCCGGCATCTGTCCGGGCGCGCCAGCGACGAGGTAGGCGAGGAGGGCGCAGCCGGCGACCTCGAGCATCATGCCAATGGCAGGGACGCGGTCGCCGAAGAGGCGGATGGCCAGCGGCGTGGTCAGCGGCCCGATAAAGGCGCCGACCCCGAACGGCAGGAAGACCAGCCCTGTTTCCAGCGCGCTCATGCCAAGTGCTCCCTGGAGGTAGACGGAGAACGTCAGAAAGAAGGCAGAGACGACGTAGAAAAAGAGGACGCCGGTAAGCCCGCTCATCAGACCCGGCCTCCGGATCAGGTCCACGCTGATCAGAGGCACGCCGCCGCGGCGGGCATAGGCTACCTCATATCGGCAGAAGGCTACCCCGGCCACGGGGCACGCGATCAGCATGGCGCAGGCCCACCACGGCCAACCCGACTCTCGCCCCTCGATCAGGGGCACGATGAGCAAGCCCAGCGTCAGGGCGCAGAGCAGCACCCCGATCCGGTCTACAGGCGCCGGGCTGTCACCGCGGACGTCCGGTAGCAACGGGAGCCCGAAGATCAGGACGGCAATGACGACGGGCAAGTTGATCAGAAAGATGATGCGCCACTCCAGGTGAAAGATGTCCGCGGAGATCAACGCCCCTCCGAGCGCCTGCGCCGCGACGGCGGCCAATCCCACCGCGGCGCCGTAGAGGCCCAAAGCGCGCGCGCGCTCCTTCTCCGGAAACAGGGCGTGAATGGAGGCCAGTCCTTGCGGCGCCATGGCCGCGGCGCTCAGGCCCTGCAACACACGTCCCAGGATCAGCATGATGGGGGACGAGGCAAGGCCGCACATCACCGATGTCAGTCCGAAGCCCGTGACGCCGAGCAGGAAGATCTTCCGTCGGCCGAAGAGGTCGCCCAGACGCCCTCCGGTGATGAGGAAGACCGCGTACGCCGCGGCGTATCCGGAGATGACGAGTTGCAGTTCTGCGGCGCTCGTCTGGAGGTTGCTCTGGATCGACGGCAGGGCGACGTTCACGATGAAGAAGTCCAGCGGAGGCAGAAATGCTCCCACCAGCAACACCGCGAACGCCGACCATCGACGCGTGGAGGTGGTTGTCAAGGTTGTCGGGGTTGTCATATGCATGCGTCTCGGCGGCTGGGGATCGCGTCAGGCCGGACGGTCGAAGCGTTCCGTTCCCATGATGGGGTGCCAGTTCTGGAGCGGCATGGCGTAGTGCATGGTGAAGGTGCGCTCCACGAATGCCCAGCGGCCTTCGCGTCGCTGATAGACGTCGCGGTACTGGCCGCTCACCTGGAGCGGGCCCTGATCGACGTCGTAAAACAGACAGTCCGCCGCCACCAGGCCGTGGCCGTTGTCGCCGTCCACGGTGATCAGGGCATTCGCCATCCAATGATGCATGTGGGGCATGCGCTTCATGTTGATACGGGCCTGCGCCAGGATGGCCTCCAGGCCGTGGGAGTTGCCGTTCGCACCAAGCAGCAGTTTCGAATCGGGGTGCCAGAGCGTGGCCAGCAGCTCCATGTTCATGGTGTCGAACGCTTCGGCGTAGTTGGCGATCAGCGCATCGATGGCGAAACGGCTTTCGATGGCGTCAAGGCGTGCTTCAAGTTCTCGGGACATGAGGTATTTACGTACTGAGTGGTATATAAATGGAGAAAAAAAGAGCGGGGCTCGTGTGGCGATCCCCGCGCGCAGCTCACGATTTACGTATCGAGTGGTACAAATATAGGTGGAGGGAGAAGTCCGTGTCAACCAAATCCTGATCAATTGATCAGAAATTATGTATCGACTAGTATATTTATCTTTGTGTGACGGAGAGGGGCATGGTTCAGCGGGGGCGACCACGCACGTTCGACCGCGATGCGGCGATCATTTCGGCGATGTACCTGTTCTGGGAGCATGGCTATGAATCCACGTCCTTGTCGCAGCTGAAGGCGGCCATCGGCGGAGGCATCTCCGCGCCCAGCTTCTATGCGGCCTTCGAGTCGAAGGAAGCGCTGTACAAGGAGGCGCTGGAGCGATACATGGAGATGTATGGCAAGGTGACCCGCAGTCTCCATGACACGTCGCTGCCGCCGCGAGAAGGCGTGTTTCTGGCGCTGCACCGGTCGGCAAGGATGCAGACCGAGAGTGGTCACCCGAAAGGCTGTATGGTCGCGATGGGCATCGTCGGGGCCAGTTCCACCAGCAGCGAAGCCAGTGCCCAGCTGCTCCGCGATGTGCGGAGTCGCACGCGCGCCGGCTTCCGCGCCTGCGTCGTACGGGGCATCAAAAGTGGGGAACTGCGCAGCAGCACGGATCCGACATCGCTGTCCATCGCGCTCGACTGCTTTTTTCAGGGCTTGTCCGCACTCGCCCGGGATCGCGTACGGCAGGCCGTGATCGAAAAGGCCGTGGCCGACGCGATGGGGATCTGGGATGCCGCCGTGGACCAGCCGGCGCCCAGGTAGTGCCGGCGGGTCTGGAGCGCTCCATCAGCCGATGTGCGCGAGTGCGAACTGGCCCGCAGTCTTGAAGTACATCACATCGTCCTTCATGCCGACGGCCTGCTCGCGCAGCGCCTGTGCGGCTGCGGACGATTCCTCGACCAGCGCCGCGTTCTGCTGAGTCACCTGGTCGATCTGGGCAATGGCAAGACTCACCTGCTCGAGGTTCTTGCTTTGCTCGTCGGATGCCGCGGAAATCTCGCGGATGATATTCGAGACGTGGGCGATCGCCGTGCTGATCCGTTCCATGGCGGCGCTGACACCCTGGGCCTGCTGCGCACCGACTTGCACCTTGGTGGTGGAGGCCTCGATCAGCTCCTTGATTTCCTTGGCTGCGCTGGATGCGCGTTGCGCGAGCGAGCGCACTTCGCCGGCGACAACCGCGAAGCCTCGGCCTTGCTCTCCCGCACGCGCCGCCTCGACCGCGGCATTGAGCGCGAGGATATTGGTCTGGAATGCAATGCCTTCGATCATGCCGGTGATCTCGGCAATCTTCGTCGACCCGGCACTGACTTCGCTGACGGTCTGCACCATCGCGGCCACATCGGAGCGACCGGACTCCGTCATCTCTCGGGCACTGCCGGCAAGCGACGTGGCCTGACGCGCATGGTCGGCATTCTGATTCACCGTTTCCGTGAGCTGGACCATGCTGGCCGCGGTCTGTTCGATCGAGGCAGCCTGCTCCTCGGTGCGGGAAGACAAATCCAGATTGCCGGAGGCAATCTGACCGGCGGCGCTGGCGACTGCCACGCTGGCGGCGCGGATATTGCCGACCGTGCCCCCGAGCTTGTCGTTCATGTCCTTCAGCGCCTGCAACAACTCGCCGGTTTCGTCGCTGGACGTCACCACGATCTCGCTGGACAAGTCCCCGTCGGCCACGCGCCGCGAGACGCCGACAGCCACCGCCAGCGGGCGGCTGATGCTGCGCGTCAGGAAGTACGCACAGATGATGCCGAGGGTCAGCACGAGCGAGGCGAGCACGAACAGCAGCATGCGGCTCTGGGCGGCGACGCCGTCGATCTTCCTGGCGGTATCGTCAATGGACCGGCGCTGCATTTCGACCAGCTCGCGCATGGCGCCCTGATAGGCATTGGCCGCGGGCGTGAAGACCTTGTCCAGAATGCGCATGGCCTCGTCGACATTGCCGGCCGCCTTGGCTTTGTTGATGTCATCGCGAGAAATCAGGTAGGCCTTGCGCGATTCGCCGAGCTTGCTGAACAGCGCCTTCTCTTCCGCGGTGGAAAGCAGGGTCTCTACCTGCTTCTGCAATTCGCCCGAGCTCTTGGAGGACGCCGCGGCCTCTTCGGCAAAATAGGGACCCAGCGCGGGATCGCTGCTTTTGGCGATGGCACTGGTGCGTCGGATGCCCGATGCCAGATTGGCATACCAGTCGCCGATCAACCGCTCCTTCAGCAGCGGCACCTTCATCATCTCGCGCGTCGCGGCTGCAACGTTGTCGAGCCGGTAGATGGCGATAGCGGTAATCGCCATCGCAAGTACCAGAATCAAAGAGAAGCCAAGCGCCAGTCGCTTGCCAATCCTCATGTTAGCGATGAACGCCATCTTTCCCCCGTTTCCCATTTGGTGTATATCGCCACCAGAACGGCTGTGCGGGCGATGTCCTCAACCCGACTTCAGTAGGGTAAAGAATGGCTCTTCGCGGCATTCCTGCAACTGAGCCCTTTCACCTCATGGAACTTCACGAGGGTGGCGCCGTAGTGCCACGCTCGATCAGCGAGACCGGCATCTTCGTCTGGCCGGGATCGGTGCCATCCTGAAGCCAGCGCAACAACGCGATGGCGGTCTTCTTTCCCAGTAGTCCGCTTTCCAGCGCAACGGTGGTGAGGCCGGGCGAGATTTCGGCGGAGATAGGCAGGTCGTCGCATCCCACGATGGAAATCTGTTCGGGTACGCGGAGGTTCAGCGTGGTCGCCTCGAACAGGCAGCCAAGCGCGAGCACGTCGTTGCCGCAGAATACGGCGGTTGGCACGGCCCCGGAATGGTGCAGGATCTGGCGCAGCCCGGCGCGCCCGCCGGCATACGAGTAAGGCTGCTCGCATGCTGCATGCGACGGCACTTCCGCGCGCAGTGCGCGCAGGGTGCTGACGAATCCCTCGGTGCGCAGGCGTGCCCTGTCGTTATGCCGCGCGATGCCGGAAATCATGCCAAAGCGACGATGCCCGAGGTCGTAGAGGTACCTCGCCGCCATCGCCCCGATCTCGAAGTTGTCGAATCCGATGCAGGGATGCTGGTTCGAGAGTGCCCAGGTGATGATGGTGCGCGTTCGCGATTGCTTGAGTAACGACAGGGTCTCGGTTGCATGGTCGGCGCCGACCAGCACCATGGCATCGACCGCGCGTTCGGAGAGCGCCTTGACGACATCGGTCTCTGTCTTCGGATCGTAGTTGTGAGAGCCCAGCAGAAGCTGGTAGCCGGAGGCCGCCAGCACTTCCTGCATTTCCTGGATGGCGTGGGAGAAGATCGCGTTATCGAGGGTAGGGACCACCGCTGCAACCGTGTGCGAGCGTCCGGAAGCCAGGGTGCGGGCGGAGGCATCGGGCACGTAGCCCAGGGTCTCGATGGCATCCCGCACCCGGCTCAGCGTTTCTTCGCGCACCAGCGAGGGCGCAGACAGCGCGCGCGATACCGTCGCGGTAGACACCCCGGCAAGTCTGGCTACGTCCTCAAGTCTTGATTTCGGCACTGTATGGCTCCGCCCTCGAATGTCTAATTGTGACCGATATCTGCACGGGCGCGCCGCCCCTGCCCATCCCCATGGCGCGTGGCACGCGGCCTGCGGGAAAACCCTTTCTTGCCATTCCGAGCCCCGCAACTATCCTTAAATGTAAGCGCTTGCAGTGCAACCGTTCGTCGAAATATTTCAGCCTCTGCATAAAAATGAAAGCGCTTACATATGGATCAACACGAGGACCAAGCGAGATGATTGCGTACCTGAAGAAAGCGGAGAAGACGCCCGAGACGGAAACGGCCGCAGCCCGGAAAGTCGTGACTGAAATGCTCAGCCAGATCCAGGCCCGCGGTGAGGATGCCGTGCGCGACTATGCCCGGCAACTGGATGGCTGGGAGGGCGGGATCGTGCTGACGCCCGAACAAATCCGCCAGCAAACGCGGGACGTCCCCGCTTCGGTCCGCGCGGATATCGACTTTGCGATCCGGCAGGTCACGGATTTTGCACTGGCCCAACGCGCCTCGTTGCAGGAGTTCTCCGTCGAACTGCACCCGGGTGTGCTCGCCGGCCAGCGCGTGTTGCCGGTGAACGTCGTGGGGTGCTATGCGCCGGCGGGTCGCTATGCCCATATTGCATCCGCTTACATGGGGGTGGCCACGGCCAAGGCAGCCGGCGTCAAGACGGTGGTGGCGTGTTCCAGCCCGTTTCGCCGCCAGGGAATTCATCCGCACGTCCTGTACGCGTTTCAGGCCGCCGGTGCGGATGTCATCATGACCCTGGGCGGCGTGCAGGCGATCGCATCGATGGCCTATGGCCTGTTCACCGGCAAGCCCGCCGATGTGGTGGTGGGGCCGGGCAACAAGTTCGTGGCAGAGGCCAAGCGCACGCTTTATGGTCAAGTCGGCATCGACGTGTTTGCGGGCCCCTCGGAAGTCGCCGTGATTGCCGACGATAGCGCCGATGCCGCCATCGTGGCGAGCGACCTGGTCGGGCAAGCCGAGCACGGGCATGAGTCGCCCGCATGGCTCTTCACCACCTCGCGTGCGCTGGCAGAGCGTGTGATGGAACTCGTGCCGGTGCTGATCGACAAGCTGCCGCCCACTGCGCGTGATGCTGCCGGCGCGGCCTGGCGCGACTACGGCGAAGTGATTCTGTGCGACCGCCGTGAGGAGGTCGTCGAGCTGTCCGATCGCTACGCCTCGGAACACCTCGAAGTCCACGCGGAGGATCTTGACTGGTGGCTGGCCAACCTCACGTGCTATGGCTCGCTGTTCCTGGGCGAAGAAACGACCGTGGCATTCGGTGACAAGACCAGTGGACCTAATCATGTGCTGCCGACCAAGGGGGCGGCGCGGTACTCGGGCGGTCTGTCCGTGCACAAGTTCATGAAGACGCTCACCTGGCAGAAGATGACGCGCGAAGCCACGCGCCAGATCGGCCAGGTGACCGCCCGCATTTCGCGGCTGGAAGGAATGGAAGCCCATGCCCGTACCGCGGACGATCGCATGGCGAAGTATTTTCCCGACGCGCGCCTCGAGATGGGCGCGCCGGTCGAGGTGTAGTCATGAGCGGATCCACACACGGCGTCGCGCGGCCAGTACCCGATCTGTCCGGGCGCCAGGCGCTGGTAACCGGGGGCAGCTCCGGCATCGGTGAAGCGATCGCGATGGCGCTGGGAGCGTGCGGCGCACGCCTGATCCTGGCGTCCCGGGAAGAGTCGCGGCTCCGCGCCGCGGCGGCCGGACTGCAGGCGCACGACATCTCAGTCGAAACGCATCCATGCGATCTTTCGGATCTGGACGCCATTCCCGTATGGGCCGATGCATTGCAGCGCACGCACGGGCCCATCGACATCCTGGTCAATGCCGCCGGCATGAACCTGCGCGAACCGTTCGGCGCGGTCACGCCCGCGTCATGGCGGCTGCAGCTCGATACGCATCTTGGCGCGCCGTTCTTTCTGACGCAGGCGCTGACGCCTGCCATGAAGGCGCGCGGGTGGGGGCGCATCTTGAACATCGCCTCACTGCAGTCCTATCGCGCCTTTGCCAACAGCGCGCCCTACGGCGCCGCCAAGGGCGGCATCGTGCAACTTACGCGCGCCATTGCCGAGGCGTGGTCGCCGTATGGCATCACGTGCAACGCGATTGGGCCCGGGTTCTTTCCGACGGCGCTCACGGGCCCTGTCTTTGCGGACGAGACGCTGGCACAGCATCACGCGAGCCGCACCTGTGTGGGGCGCAACGGCGCGCTGGCGGATCTGCATGGGCTGGCGGCGTTCCTTGCCAGTGACATGGCCGCATACATTACCGGGCAGACCTTCATGGTGGACGGAGGCTATACCGCCCGATAAACGCATCCAGTAAAACCGATGATGGCGCGCGACGTAACTGTGGCCGCCGTCCCACACCGGAAATAGAGCGCAGCCAGTGCGCCACCGGGCGAGACTTCACAGGAGACAAACATGACCAGCCAGACAACGACGCCGCAGTCCGCCAGGAATGCGCGACGCAAGCTGCGGCAAGTCGTCACGTCGAGCACGATCGGCGCGATGGTGGAGTGGTACGACTTCTTTCTGTATGGCGTGGTGGCGGGCCTGGTCTTCAACAAGCTCTACTTTCCGTCGGATGATCCCGTGGTCGGCACGCTGCTGGCCTACGCGACGTTTGCGGCCGGCTTCGTTGCGCGGCCATTGGGCGGCATCATCTTCGGGCATTTCGGCGATACGCTCGGACGCAAGAAGATGCTCGTGCTGACGCTGATGATCATGGGCGTGGCCACCACGGCCATCGGCCTGATTCCGACCTACAGCCAGATCGGCATATGGGCGCCGATCCTGCTGCTGCTGTGTCGCGTCGCGCAAGGCATCGGCCTGGGAGGCGAGTGGGGCGGGGCGGTCCTGATGACCTTCGAGAGCGCGCCAAGCGGACGCCGCGGGTTCTTCGCCAGCCTGCCACAGACGGGTATGTCGCTGGGCCTCGTCATGGCCAGCGGGGTGATCGTCGTATTGTCGCTGCTGCTGTCGGACGCGGATTTCCTGGCCTGGGGATGGCGCATTGCCTTCCTGCTGAGCGCCGCGATGGTCCTGATCGGCTCTTACATGCGTACCCACGTGGAAGAGTCCCCGGAGTTCGAGACCGTCAAGCATAGTCGCGAAAAGCCCTCCGGTCTGCCGTTCCTGGCCATGTTGCGTCGCTACCCGGGTGTTGTCCTTGCCTGTATGGGCGCGCGTTTCATCGACGGTGTCTTCTTCAATGTGTTCGGCGTGTTCTCGCTCTCGTATCTGACCCAGACGCTGAAGCTGTCGCGTGACGATGCATTGCTGGGCGTACTGATCGGCGCCTTTCTGATGACGTTCTTCATTCCGCTCTGGGGCGCTGTCTCCGACCGCCTGGGACGGCCCATGGTGTATGGCACCGGCGCACTGCTGGCCGGGCTCTCCGCATTCCCGGCCTTCTGGCTGATGCAGAACTCCGGCGGCAATGTCTGGCTGGTCTGGGCCGCGATCATCATCCCGTTCGGGATTTTCCATGCGGCCGTGTTCGGGACCATGTCCTCGATGTTCTCGGAGGTATTCGATCCCAGCGTGCGGTACACAGGCATCTCCTTCGTGTACCAGTTTGCCGGCGTCTTCGCCAGCGGCCTGACGCCCATGATCGCCACCTGGTTGAATGCCAAGGCCGGCGGACAGCCCTGGTATCTGTGCGCCTATGTACTGGCGATCGGCCTCATGAGCGCCGGGTGCACGATGTGGATCGCGAACCGCGCCACCAGCCAGGATGCCGTCGGACTGGCGCCATCGAAGACCTGAAGGCGCCTCTCTCCATGCGGCTGCCCACTACCACCAGCGCCAATCGCGCACGCACACCAACGGAAAGAAATCGATGAAAGCCGTCGTCTATACACAGCCCGATGCCGTCGCGGTACTGGAACGCGAGATGCCCGCCCTGGTGCCCGGTGAGGTTCTGTTGCGCATCGACGCCAGCGGCATATGCGGCTCCGATCTGCATGCGTACCATGGCCACGATCCGCGCCGCAAGCCGGGCCTGGTGCTGGGTCACGAGTTCGCCGGCACCGTCGTCGCTTCGTCGGACGAATCTCGCCTGCCGGTGGGTCGCCGCGTCACGGCGAACCCGCTGGTCACCTGCGGGCATTGTGACTACTGCCTGCAAGGTCGCGACAATCTCTGCGCAAACAGGGGCATGGTGGGCATGAGTCGGCCCGGCGCACTGTCGGAATATCTCGCGATCCCCATGCGTTGCGCGATTGCCATCCCGGGGGAGCTGCCCAGTGTGAGCGCCGCATTGACAGAACCCGCGGCCACGGCGCTGCATGCCGTCAACCTGACCATGCGGGCCATGAGCCGGCCCTTGCCTGAAGCGCGGGTGCTGATCATCGGCGGAGGCGCCATCGGGATGTTGACGGGCGCGTTGGTCGGCGCGTATGGCTGCCGGAGCCTGGCCGTGGCGGAAACCAACGCTTTGCGGCGCGCATCGGTCAGGCGCCATCTGGCGTGCGAGGTCCTGGATCCGACCGCGAATGCGCCGGCGGAGTCGAGCTTCGATGTGGTTATCGACGCGGTTGGCGCGGCACCCACACGCCATCTTGCGCTGGCAGCCACGCGGCCGGGCGGCGTGATCATGCATATCGGCCTGCAAGCGTGGTCCAGTGAGATAGACATGCGCAAGCTTACGCTCGCCGAAATCACGCTGCTCGGTACCTACACCTATACGATGGCGGATATGCATGCCACCGTCCGTGCGCTGGCAAGCGGCAGCTTCGGCTCGCTCGAGTGGGTGGAAACACGCGCCCTGACGGACGCCCCGAGCGCTTTCGCCGACCTGGCTGCCGGGCGCGTCGCGGCCGGAAAGGTCGTGCTGCTACCGCAGCAGGACTGAGTCTCGCCCGGGATCGCTCGACGCGTTCGTACCGCGATTCCGCAAGGGCGGCAGCGCGCTCGCCGCCCTCGCGCCTGCGCGCAAAGGCAGATGCCACCGTCGCGCAGCCAAGCGCCGACAGAAGCCCGTTCGGGCGCAGCATAGGGGCAACCCCACGCCAGTCGGGGAGCGGCCCCCGTCGCGGTCCACATTGGCCGCGATCCAATCCACTTTCTGAAAAATGGCTCTATTCCCCCAGAACCGCTAATAACGGCGGGCGGCGTATCAACCTTTAGGGGAACTAGCTGAACTGCTATTGCCGGTGCGGGATTCGGATAAGTATGCTTTGGTGAGTCAGTATTAAATCTATTTAATTTAAATTCTCCAAAAAAATAAAGAGCGGCAGCCAAGCCGCGTTGTGTTGCTTCAACGGGCAACCGGGGTTTGACGGTGGTGCGCTTTTCCATGGAAAACGCGTTTGCCATCGTCCCGCCCCAATCACATGCGGTGATGCCGCATGCGAGAAGAAAGAAGGGAGCAGGTCGTTGTATCGATTTTGGGAAGTCCGGGTATGGGCGCGCCAGGCTGTGCGCCCGGTCGTCGTGCGTGGTTTCGCGGTCATGCTGGCTTGTGTCGCCCATGCCGTGCCTTGTGCCGCCGCTGGCGTGGTGCCGGATGGCGGCACCGCCACCACCGTTGCCAACGGCGCGAGTGGTCGCATCACGGTGGGTGTCGCCAACGCGTTGGGTGGCGTCTCCACCAACACGTATCGCGAATTCAATGTGCCGCGCGGTGGTGTCGATCTCGACAACACGGCAGCGCGCGCGCGCGTCATTCTTAACCAGGTCACCGGTACCAATCCGTCCTTGCTGGAGGGGCAGCTTGGCGTGCTCGGCCCGCGCGCCAACGTGGTGATCGCCAATCCCAATGGCATTAACGTCAACGGCATGGTGGTGCAGAACGTCGGCAACCTCGCGTTGACGACGGGCCAGGTCTCGTTCAACGACTTCACTACCGCCAATGGCCAGCTGCAGCGCAATCTCGTACTGAACACGCAGCAGGGCACTATCGATATCGGTCCGGGCGGCTTGTCCGGCACGCTGCTCAATCTCGAGTTGATCGCCAGCCGAATCCGTGTGGGTGGCAAGGTCGAGAATCTGTTCGAAGATCCCGGTTCGCGCATTCGCGCGGTGGTTGGCAGCAGCCACGCCGAAATCGACGCAAGCATTTCGCCGACGGACAACCTGTCGCGCTGGATTGCCTATTCCACGCCGGTGACCAACGCCTCCTCCGCCGTTGCGCTCGATATTACGGCGGCCGGAAGCCTGAGCGCGGGACGCGTCGAACTGATGGTGACCGACCAGGGGGCCGGTGTCCGACACGCAGGGGCCGCGTTTGCTACGGCTGGCGACTTCGTGTTGAGCGGCACCGGAGACGTCCAACTGGCCGCAGGGAGCGTCAAGGCTCTGGGCGATGTGCTGATCGGCAGTGGCGGGCCGCAAGGGTCTGGCAGCATCGACGCGGGCCGGCACCTGCAGCTGGCATCGGCGCGTATCGACCTGAACGGCAGCCGGCTGTCCGCCGGTACTGCCGACGTGGGCGATGTGATGATCGGCACGCCGGGGCAGGTGCATGGCGGGCCGATCCGGCTGACGGACAGCACGCTGGTGTCGCGTGGTGGTATCGGGGTATTCGACGGCGGCGGCGGTCTGGCGCTCGCGGGTACGCGGCTGTCAGCGGACGGCAATATCGTGGTCGACACGACGTCGCTCACGGCAGCGGCAGCCACGCTGACATCGCAGCAGGGCGTGGTGTCGATCAAGTCCGGAAACGCGGCCTTGCGTGGCACCCAGATCGACGGTGTGGGCGGCACCACCATCGCCGCGGCCGATATCGCCTTGCAGGACGCCGAGGTGCGCTCGTCCGGGGCTGCCGTGTCGATGACCGCCACCGGTTCTTATACGCAGTTGGACAGCAATGTGCTGGCGGCTACCGACGCATCGGTGCAGGCCGGAGCCATCGGTATCCGTTCCGGCACCCGCCAGTCGTCGGTCATTGCCAGCCAGGGAGGTGTGCTGCTGCGGAGCGCGGGGGACATCGTCAACACGGGGGGACTGATCCAGGGGCAGTCACGGCGCGCCGCCCAGCCATTGGCGCGGGGAGCGGTCACCCTCGACGCCGGTGGCGCGATTCTCAATGACTCCACGCTGCAGTACCTGGGCATCCTGTTTGGCGCCAACGACGATGTGTCGGTGCGTGCCCGCGGCGATATCGTGAATCGACACGCGCGCATGTTGTCGAACGCGCTTCTCGACGTCGACGCTGGCGGTGACCTCGTCAATGCAATCACCAAGCAACCCGGCGCCAACGGCGAGTTGCCGGTGCTGGGCTCGGCATCGGGTCGCCGCTGGCTGGTGTTCTCCAGGCGCAGCGCGACCTTCGACATCGACTACGGTGTGGCCGATCGCCCCGACCAGGTGGCCTACCTGCTGTCGGACCGAGGCACCACGCTGCGAGGTCGCAACGTGATCAACACGGGCGGCGAGATCTACGCCAACCATGGCGCCATCACGATTCGCGCCGAGGATACGTTCAGCACGACGGGTGTGGCCACGGGCGCCGCGCATTACTCGCGCACCTGCATGATCGTATGCCGCACCTCCGCGTCGTCCACTACCGGCGTAAGCGGTGGCCTGCTGTCGGCCGGTGGCGATATCGATATCCGCGCCGGCAGCGTCGCCAGCAATATCGGTGGTCGCGTGCTGGCAATCGGAAACCTGACGGTGGATGCGCCGCAAACGTATGCCGGTGGGGTGACGGGTTATGTCGCGATTGCGCGCGACCGCGGCTTCAAGGTCTTCTTCGGCGATACCTGGGCACGACTCTATGCCACCGATATCGGTGGCAGCTGGATGGCAACTGGCCATACGCGCGTCACCGGAGATGCGGTCGTCGATGGCGGCAGCCTCGATGGCGACGTGACCATCGCCGGTACCCAGACCGTGGTGCGGCCCCGCCAGCAGCAGCCGGTATCGGTGGAGAGCCATCTGGGCCTTACCTCGTGGATATGGCGATGATCGCGTGCAAGCCAGCTCGTGCCATGGTCGCCGCGGCGGTAGTCGCCACGTTGCTGCCCGCAGGGGTGCCGGTGCTCGCGCAGGTGCCGCCCGAAGACCCGGCGCAACGATTGCTGCGGGAGCAACGCCAGCGCGAGCGCGAGCGTGAAGCCACGCAGCCGCCGACCCGGATTGAGAGCCGCGTGGACATCGCGCCCGAGACCCCGGTGGAAGCGATTGCCGAGACTTCGGCTACGTTCGAAATCCGGCGCATCGAGGTACGCGGCAACACGGTGCTTACCGACGGCGAGGTGACAGCTATCACCACGCCGTTTGTCGGCCATGCGCTCGGCACCAATCGGATCAATCTGCTGTTGCGGCGCTTTACCGAAGCGTTTGTGACGCGCGGGTATATCACCACCCGTGCCTACCTCGGCGAGCAGAATCTCGCCAGCGGCGTACTGGTGGTGACGGTGGTGGCCGGGCGCGTGGAGTCGTTCCGGCTCAACGGGAAATCACCCGCTGCCTGGTTCGGTACGGTGGGCGGAGGCTGGATCACCGATGCCGGAACCACGTGGCAGTTTCCCGAGCCCGGCGACACGCTCCGGCTGCCGGACCTCGAGCAGGGTGTCGATCAGATCAACCGGCTGCGCCGCAATCGTGCCGAAATGCAGATCCTGCCCGGCCAGACGCCAGGTGGATCGATCGTGGCGCTCAACAACACGCCCGGTGACCGCTTTCGCTTCAATGCGGGCGTCGACAACTACGGCAGCCGCGTGACCGGCATCACGCGTACGCGGCTTGGTGTAGATGCCGATAATGCGCTTGGCCTGCAGGAGTCGCTCTCGGCAAGCTACGTGGGCACAACCGATACCAACGCGGCGGTAGCGTCGGCCGCCGTACCGTTTGGCTACAACACCTTCAGTTATACGGCTTCGCTCTCGGAATACCAGAACACGATCGGCGATAGCGCGCTGCTATATGGCCGCAGCCTGGGCCATACGTTCGGCTGGAATCGCGTCCTGACCCGCAGCCAGCGCGGCCGGCAGGCAGTAGACCTCACCCTGACGTGGCGCAAGAGCGAGCGCGAGATCAACAACCTCGAACTTGACCCGCAACGCCTGACGGTACTGCGTGCCGCCTGGAGTGGCCTGTGGCGCTTTGCCGCCAACGGCCAGCAGGGCTATGCCACCGCGGAGGCGGGCTATTCGCGCGGACTCAATGCGTTTCATGCCACACACGACCCGTCGGATATCCGCGCCGACGAAGCCCACGCGCAATTCAACAAGCTCGATGGCAACGTGACCATGCAGTTGCCGCTGCGGCGCGTGTTCGACCGGGCATTGCTTGTATGGCGCGCGCAACTGGTCGGCCAGTGGACCAATGTGGCGCTGTTTGGCTCAGAGCAGATCTACGCGGGTGGCATGAGCACCGTGCGCGGATTTCGTGAAGGCGTGATATCCGGCGACCGCGGCGCATACCTGCGCAACGAATTCGCGTGGGCCGATGTCCCCGTGCGGTTCGGCGTCCGCATGGAGCCGTACCTGTTTGTCGACGGTGGCCAGACCCAGTACGTGGCCACCCATCGATGGCAAGCCGTGGCGGGTGCCGGCGCCGGCGTTCGCCTCTCGGCCCAGTGGGCCGGCCAGACCTTTACCAGCGAGCTGCTGGTTGGTGCGCCGCTGGCGCAGCCGGCCGTGCTCGGACCCAGGCGCGGCATCGTACTTGCCACGCTCAACTGGATTTATTGAGGAGTCCTTCCATGCAAGTTCATCGCATTCGCCCGACCCTTTGCATCGCAGCCCTGCTGCTTGGCCTGCAAGCGGTGTATGGCGCTACCGCGGCCGCCGCGGCATCGGTCAATGGCGTGACGATCTCCGACGCCGACATCACTGCGGCAACCAGGTCGGCCGGCATGCCGGACACACCGTCGGCGCGCGAGGCCATCAAGCAGCAGCTCATCGCGCGTGAGCTGTTCCGTCAGGAGGCGAGCAAGGACAAGGCGCTGGAGTCGCGCGCCGATGTGCAGGCGCAACTGCGCGACGCGCGCAACCAGATCCTGATGCAGGCCTGGCTCAAGGACCACATCAAGCCCGAGCCGGTTACCGAGGCGCAGGTGCGCGCGCGCTATGACGCGATCGTCGCCACGCTGGGCGAACGTGAATACAAGGCGCGTGTGATCGAGGTAGCCGATGACGCCGCCGCCAACGCCGCGCTTGCGCGCATCAAGGCCGGAGAAGACTTCGCCAGGGTGGCGCAGGCCGTCAGCCTGTCACCAAGCCGGAGCAGTGGTGGCGCGCTGGAGTGGATCAGCTTCAAGGTGCCGGCGCAGGACGGACACACGCAGAGCCTGCCGTTGCCATTGGCGCAGGCGGCCTCCTCATTGCCGGCCGGAGCGGTCAGCCCAGCCCCGATTGCGTGGAACGAGCGGCGCTATCTGGTGAAGGTCGATGCGGTGCGCGCCACCCAGGTGCCTGCGTATGACGTGGCACGGCCCGGCATCCAGCAGGCGCTGCAGGCGCAGGCACTGGAGAAGGCGACCATCGCGATGGTCACGCAGTTGCTGCTGAAGGCAAAGATCACGCAGTAACGGGGCTGGCGCCTCGACAAAAAAAGAAGCACCCAGACGCGGAAGAACACCATGCATCGCGAGCCTCTCTTGCCGACTGAAACGACTGAACTCACCTCGCTGGCCGACCTTGGCCGACGTAGCATGTTTGCGCGCGCCATTGCCGCCACGCTGGCGGTCACGTTGTGGGTCGGCCCGGTCCATGTCACGCTGATGCAGGCGTCACAGGCGGCAGGGACGCTGGCGGCCGGGGCCATGGAAGCCGAGGCGCTCGCGGTGCATGCAGGTGCCCTGCGGCAACGGCTGATGCAATGGGCAATGTCCTATGTGCCGGTGGCCATCGACCTGCGCTTTCCCTCCGCGCAAGCTGCCCCCGTTATCGATCCTGCGGCGCCGATCCGCTTTACGCCGGCGCTAGGCGTGACAACAGGCCCGGGCGCACCCCCGGGCGGGGTACCTGTGGTCGGTATCACCACACCCAACGCGCAGGGTATCTCGTTGAACCAGTACCGGTCCTTCGTGGTGGACCCGATCGGGCTGATTCTCAATAACAGTACTACCGGCGGCGGCAGCTTTCTGGGCGGACGGGTGGAGGCCAACGCCAGTCTGGCGGCCTCGGGACCGGCGCGGCTGATCGTCAACCAGGTCACCAGTTCCGCGCCTGCGCAGATCAACGGCGCCGTGGAGATCTTTGGTGCCCCGGCTGGACTCGTGGTGGCGGCGCCGGGCGGCGTATTCGTCAACGGTGCGGGCTTTACCAATACCACCCAGGTCACGCTGACTACCGGCACGCCGCAGTGGCTGACGGGCGGTGGCACGCCAACGAGCTTCGATGCCGCGGCGGCGGCGGGATTTCTGGTCGAGGGCGGCCGGATCCAGATTGCCAATCCCACTCCGGGTCAGGGTGGCGCCACAGGGATTGAAGGCACCGTCGGCAATATCAACCTGATTGCAGAATCCATCGGCATCGATGCCGCGCTCAACGCTGGCAACGAGATCAACCTGATCGCCGGCCGCCAGCGCGTGATGCCGGCCGCTAGCGGTCTTGGCGGTTTTGCCACGGCAGCCACCTCGGCCAACGATGCCGCCACGAATACCAGCACCGCCAACGGGCTTGCCATCGACGCCACGGCGTTTGGCGCGATGAACGCCGGGCAGATCAAGATCGTCAGCACTGCCGCGGGCCTGGGCGTGCGCGCGGACGGAAACCTCGCCGCCTCCGCAGGTAACCTGACCCTTGACGCGGCAGGTAACGTCAAGGTCGGCAATACGTATGCCAAACAGGCGGTTGCCATCCATGCCAACGGCAACGTGCTGGCGGCGGGCAACGGCCAGGGCGAAGCGGGATATGCCGTGAGCGCCGGCAAGGACGTAATGCTTGACGGTACGCTCGCGTCCGGCAAGGCGGTCAACGTGGCGGCTGGCGGCGCTATCCTGGGCGCGGGTGGGGTGAAGGCGCAGGAGGCCGTGACGCTGTCGGCCGCCGGCAGCGTGGACGTGGGCGGGACCGTCAGTGGCGCAAGTATTCTTGTGCAGGCGGCCGGGCAGGACGGGGTGGGCGATATTCACCTGCGTGGCGATATCGCTGCGCCGGGCACCATCGCGTTGCAGGCGGCACGTGATACGACCATCGATGGCAGTGCGGTGTCGGCCGGAGAGCTGAATCTCTCTTCGCAACGCAACCTCACCGTCAACGGCGCGGCGGGCAGTACCACAGGCAATGTGTCGCTGTCCGCAGTAACCGGTAACGTGACCACTGCCGGCAACGTGGTTTCACCAGGTACGCTGACCGTAACCGCGGGTACCGACGTGATGCTTGGCGGCCAGGTCGTCGCCGCCGGCGAACTCGCTGTCACGGCGCAAACGGGCAGTATCAGCACGAGCGGGCAGATCGGCAGCAATGCGGACATTGCGCTTGCCGCGGCACGCAATGTCACGGTGGGCGGCCAGGCACAGAGCGGCGGCAATACGCTGGTGACGGCTGCCGCAGGCGATGTCGCCATCCGTGGCGCGCTGACCAGCGACGGTCATACGGCGATTGGCGCCGGAGGCGACGTCGATGTCGCGGGTGGTCTCGCCAGCGGTGGCGATACCGCCGTGGTCTCCCTCAATGGCTCGGCGACCCTGGGCGGCTCGATCACCACGGTCGGTAACGCGAGCCTGGAGGCGGCCAGGGATATCACGATCAGTGGCAGCACGCTGGTGGGCGGCGGCCTTGCCGCCAATGCCGGGCGCACGCTCGACGTCAAGGCGCTTACGTGGATTGGCCAGAATGCCACGCTGCGCGGCAATGACATTCGCCTGAGTGCCGCAGCGGCGCAGTCCAACGCGGTGACAGGCACGCTGGATGCCAGCGCCGCCAACAGCCTGGCGCTGAGCGGCAATACCACCGCCAGCAATGTGCGGCTCGATGGTGCCACTGTCAGCAACCAGGGCGCGACTGTCGCCACGCAGCAGATGACCGTGACAGGCGGTACCTTGAGCAACACCGACTCGCTGGCCGGGGCGACGGTCCAGCTCAATGTATCCAGTGTTACCAACCGGGGCACCATTGGCGGCCAGAACACCACGTTGACGGCCGGCTCGGTCGACAATGCCCATGGCCTGATCGTCGGTACCAACGCGCTGGCGGTGACGACCGATGCGTTGCTCAGCAATCAGGGAGGCACGCTGTTTGCCGGCGATCTGACGGGAGCGCGGCCGACCATCGGTAATCTCGGGCTCGCGATACTTGGCGGTGGCGGCAGCTTCAACAATGCCGGCGGGCAGTTGCTGGCGGGCAATGACCTGACCATCAATGCCCCGAACCAGGTCTTCGATCCGTCTGCTGGCACCACGGGCAATCTCAATGCCAATGGCACGCTCACGCTGGGCGCCCTTGCCATCGACAACACCGGCACATGGACCGTGCCCGGCGGCAAGGTCGTACTCAATGCCAGCCAGGGCATTACCAATAGCGGCACCATCCAGAAGGCGGGCGATCTGTCGCTGGCAACTGGGGGCGCCTTGACCAATACCGGCCAGATCATCGGGGGGGCCAATGTCTCGCTGTCGTCGAGCAACCTGACCAACACCGGCACACTTCACGCCAATGGCACGCTCGCGCTCGATGGCAATGTCGTCAATCGCGGTGTGACTGAAGCGCTCGGCAATATCGCGATCACGGGCGGCAACTACGACAATGCCGGCGCAAAAACGCAGGCCAATGGCGACGTCAAGGTCGATATCGGCGGCACGCTGAACAATACCGGCGGAGTGATCGGCGCCAACGGCAATTTCCATATTGCCGCGGGGACCGTGCTCAACGATCGCACGGGGCCCGTGGATGCCGGTAGTACCACGACCAAGGCCACCAACGATTCGCTGCTGAACTCGACCGTGATCGGCAGCTACCAGCCTTGGGTGGGTGGCGATTGCGAGAATTGCTCGGGGCCGACACCCGGCAATCCGGTCGACATCAGGATCGGCGACCTGACCCGCAATTCAGACGGCACGTCCATCTCGCCGGTGAGCGGTGTCGCCCCGTATTCCGCTGGAGGCGAGGATGGCCTTCACTGGGTGCCGATGTGGCATGTGGGCACGGATGCCACGGCGGGCCCGCTGCCGTCCGGCGCGCCGGTCGTGGCGCTCCCCACCGTAGATCGGACCGTCGTCAAGCAGGCGGACGGTACCGCCGGCCAGATCGTTAGCGGCGGCAATCTCGATGTCACCGCATCGCTGCTCTCGAACAAAGGGGGCATCATTTCCGCGGCGCGCGACGTGGTGCTCAGCGTGGCCGTGCTGGACAACAGCCGCTCGGCGACCTTGACCAATTCGGTGACCGACGTGGTCAACCAGACGGAATTGAGCGCGTTTCTCGCCCAGTTGAAGGCGATCGGCGCGACCGACGACCGGGGTTTTGTCACCGGCTACAACCAGCTGATGTTCGGCAATCCGCCGCCGGTATGCCAGGGTGATGCATGCGGAGCGCCTGGCTATACGGCCTCGCCAATGACTGTTGGCACCCGCGCGGATGGGGCGCCGGTAACCGCGCCGGTGCAGTCGTCCGTCACCTCGATCCTCGGCAAGGCAGGCCAGATCACCTCGGGCGGCAATCTCGCACTGAACGGCAGCGGCGACCTGACCAATGCCGGCGATATCGCCGCCGCGGGCAAGGTCACCATTACCACGCCAGGCACCTTTACCAACCAGGGCCTTCACGAAAGCCGTGTCACATCGACACCGGGCTGCGTACCAGGTGGCGATTGTCCGGACGACAGCAACCCGCACGTGGACAGCGTGGCATGGCAGCAGACACCCAGCACCATCGCGGCTGGCAACACGCTGACCATCAATGCGGGTAACGTGGCGAACCTCCACGCCACACTCGCGTCGCAAGGAAACGTCACGATCAATGCGGGCGGCACCGTGACCAATCAGGCGGGTGCGATCCAATCGATCTCGGGCGCCGTGGCGATTACCGCCACGGCGCTGGTCAACAAGTCGCTGGACCCGGGCAAGATTCAGAAGAGCTACGGCGGTCAGAATCCGGGCTATGCCGGTGGCTGCAATCCGGGTGGCACGTATGGCAACAGCCAGTGCATGGCGATCGAGGATGCCGCCAATGGCCCTGCGGCCGTGATCAGCGGTGCGCGCGATGTCACGTTCAACGGTGGCACGGTCGGCAATCACGGCGGCCTGATCAGCGGCGGGCGCAATGTCAGCATCCAGGCCAGCGGTGGCGTGGACAATACCGCCATCGCCCTGAATGCGGACTGGCAAGGGCGCTGGCAGGAAAAGCGCAGCGGCGGCGACCGCTGGCATGACACGGCGGGGCGCTCGGCGATCGGCAATATCGCGTCGGCCATTCAGGCGGGTGGCTCGCTCTCGGTGAACTCGGGCGGCCAGATCGTCAACACCGGCAATATCCTCGGCACCACGGTGGATCTGACCGGGGTCTCGCTGGTCAACGGCTATACGGCGCCAACCCAGCCAACCCCGCCGTCGGCCCCGCCGCGGCAGGTTATCCCGCTGGGGCCGGTGGCGACACCGGCAGGTGAGGTTCCGGCCGCGACGCCGGCGCAGAATCCGAATGCGGATACACCATGGCAATTCCAGCCCGTGATCGTCGCCACGCCCGCCGCTCCCACCACGGGTAGTACGCCGACGGTCGACTGGCATTTCAATGCGAATCCTGGCGGAACACCGCTCATCGCACCGACTGCGACCACCGATCGCGCGCAATACGTTAGCCCGAACCCGGCCACAGGCGTACTGGCCGGCGTAACGCCCGACAGCCTGCTCGCGCAGCTGCCAGCCGACTTGCGTCCCGGCAACGTCGCTTTCTACTACGACCCGTACACCGAGTCTCAGAAGCTGCAGCAGGCCGCGCTGATGCAGACCGGGCAAGAGAGCTTTATCAGTGGCCTGTCGTGGGATGCGCAGAACAACCTGTCGGTATCGGACCAGGAGAAGCTGAGCCTCTACAAGAACGCGGCGGACTACGCCAGGGACAACCACATCAAGCTTGGCCAGGCACTGACGGATGACCAGGTAATGGCGCTGGATGCGCCGATGCTCTGGTACGTCGAGCAAGCTGTCCCTGATCCTCGATGCAGCACCGTGTCGAGCGTGGTGTGTCCGACGGTCAACGTGCTGGTGCCGCAGGTGTACCTGCCGGAGGGCTATGCCCAGGCAATGGCGACGCCCACCGGCGGCACGATCAGCGGGCGGGATATCAGCGTGACGGTGGATGGCCAGCTGCGCAACAGCGGCCAGGTGGTAGCCACCGATACGCTGGCGGTGAAGGCAGGCAGCCTGGATCTGAGCCCGAACGTAGTGGATATCGGCACCAATGCCTACAAGGCGAGTGGGGGCTGGAACGTCATTACGGGCACGGTGGTGCAGCCCGGGGGGTATCTGTCGGCGATGCACATGGACATCGAGGCCGACAGCATCCGTGCGATCAACGACGCATTGCGCATAACGCGCGCGGATGGCACGGTGGACGAAGACGCCAGCGCGGCGCTGGTGTCGCAGCTCAAGCAGAGCCTTGGTCTGAGCTATGAGGAAGGCTCGCTTCAGGATGACTTGCATACGCAGTTCATCAAGGAGAAGAAGGGCTTCGGTGTACTAGGCCAGATTGTGGCCATGGTTGCCGCGGTGGCGATTTCGATCGTGACGGCTGGGGCTGGCGCTGCGCTGATGGGGGTGGCGTTGGCCGAGATGACGGCCATGCAGGCGATGCTGGCTGTCGCCATCGACGCGGCAATCGCGGGCACGTTGTCCAGTATGGTCGCGCAGGTCATCACGACCGGCTCGCTGAATATTGGCGCAGCGCTCAAGGCTGGCGCGGTGGCTGCCGTCACCGCGGGTCTCACGCAAGGCGCACTCGCCGGGCTGAACGTAGATAAGGCTGGCGTTTCGAGCTTTGGCGACAACATTGCCAAGGGCAACTGGTCAGCGGCATCGTCCAACATCGGAAGCTATGCCGAAGCCACGGTGGTCCGCTCGGCGATAAGCGCGGGTGTGAACACGGCGGTGTACGGCGGTAGTTTTGGGCAGGCGTTTGCGGGTGGGCTGGTGAAGGATGCCGCAGCGGTTGCAGCCAATGGCATCGGCGGTTCGGAACACACGCCGGAAGGGTCGCTGTCGAACGTGCTTTCCCATGCGCTGCTTGGATGCGCGGCGCAGAGTTTGGGGGGAGGGGATTGTGCGGGTGGTGCCATTGGCGGGGCGTCGTCGGCCATTGTGGCGCCGCTGGTGGGTGGTGCGCTGGGTATTCAGACGGATGCCGACCGTGCGGACCCGATGAACCAGACGGTGGTGACCGCTGTAGCTATGCTGGCGGGCAGTGGCTTGGCGGCGGCGCTGGGTCAGAGCGCGACAGCTGCAGCCGGTGCCGCGCAGAACGAGGCGCTAAACAATTACCTGAGCCCCAAGGATCGACTAGCGTTCGAGAAGGCCAAGCGGGAGTGCGCGAACCGCGTTTTGTCGTCATGTGCTGCCGCCAACATCTATGCAGAACGGGATAAAAAAAGCAACGGCATCCTGGCCGATGGTCTGACCAAATGTGAGGGAAGTAGCTGTCAGTCCCTTGCGAACTGGATTCAGGATCAGAAAACATCCCTGGGTTGCGGGGCTGCCAGCTCCGCAGACTGTCAGGTCCTGGACAAGAGCTGGCAGATTGCGCAGGCGAAAGCACAGGGGCTTGAGTTGCCGACCTTCTCGCCAGATGACCTGATTGGTACCGGGTTGGTGAAGAGGCTGCTCGCAGGCACACTCAAGGGTGTTGGTCTCTTGGGTATGACAAGATCAGTCGGAAACGATGTGACGACCCTATACCGAGCGGTGGGGCCCGCCGAACTTGCAGACATCCAAGCAACGGGAGGGCTGAGGAACCTTGGCTCGGCCGAGGGCAAGTACTTTACAACGTCATCTTCGGCAGCTTCTGACTATGCAAGGCAGGCAGTAAGTGCATTCGGAGATCCCGCGTATACCACTGTAACTACGCAGATACCGATTGGCATCTTGCGCGGGATAGAATCGGTCACGGTTGATGGTGGAATACCTGCTTACGTGATCCCGAACAATCTGCTGCCCAAGTTGACCCCCAGTATTGGCGGTAGCATGGCTTTACCAGGAAAGTAACGACAATGCAGCCTGACATCATCGCCAGAGTCACCATGTTTACGCCGGATGCGGGGGGGAAAGCATCAGGGATTCCCGCTACAAGGTATGGTTGTCCGCTGTTCATTGAGAACCAAGGTTTCGACTGCCGCCTATTGCTGGATCAAGTGCACCATGGCCTCACGCCTGGAAACACTGCGGAAGTGCCGATCAAGTTTCTGTATTTTGACCTGGTTCGGCCTCTACTTTCACCTGGCGTGCGATTTACCTTGTGGGAAATGCGGCACTTTGCCGAAGGGGAAATACTGCAGGTATGTCGCTCGACGTGATGCTGCTATTCGATTGAGCCCCCCTCTGCACGCTTGACTGTGTAGACGGTGCCATTGGCGGGGCCGCATCGGCCATCGCGGCGCCGTTGATCCGGGATGGTCTGTATGACGGTAGCCAAACAGTCGTAGACAACGGCGATGGCACGAGAACCATCAAGTACGAGAACACGGGCTACAACGCCACGACCGTGGCACTGGCGACGCTGATCGGTGGCTCTGCTGGTGCATTGCTCGGGACGAATGCCACTGCGGCGGCGCTGGCGGCGCAGAACGAGGCGCTGAACAATTCGCTGAGCGTGAAAATCGTGCCACGGCCGGTCCCGACACCGTTTGGTGTGGTGATGATGCCGATGCCGGTGGTGACCGATGATCCCATCGGCACACCGAACAACGGTCCGCAGAAATCCGATCCACTCACGAACCCGCTGGAAGATCAGAACAGCAAGGGCAATGCTATTGCGACACCGAACAACGGTCCGCAGGGTTCGACGCTGACGGGCACGCCCGCGAGCGGTCCACAGGCGCCAACGATTCTGGGCAATCCTGGGTGTATGCTGTCGCCAGCGCTCTGCGCGGGGCTGACGGCAATTGCGCAGATCCAAGACGGGCTTGGCGGCGGTAACGGTACGGACAACACTTCCGCAGCGACACCGACGGGTAGCCGAGGGGGGCAACTTGTTACCCCCGACGGCTCGGTAGGCGTAGGAGGCGGACGGCTGACGGTGCCAGACGGCACTAATGTTCCTGCGACCATTGGGGGTACCGATTACTCAGGGCATGCTCTTGACCGTATGCAAGCTCAGGGTATTCCACCGACCGTTGTGCAAGACACTATTAGCCCGGCATATGCGATTGGCGGCAAATACCCTGGTACTGCGGCGTACTACAATCCGTCGAACGACCTGACGGTGATCATTGACTCCAAGAGCGGCAGGGTAATTACCGTTGACTATGGCAAGATCAAGCAATGAGCTACATCAATATGAATGAATACGAGCGGCGTCAGTTGGCTTTGATGTGTGACTTCCTTATTGATTACACAGATCATAGGATCTCGCTGAAACGGCTACTCGATGTGCTGGAAGGGCTATTGTTGTGCGTTCCCAACTTGCCCTCTAACTGGCGTACGGAGTTCCATGAACATTGGTTCTCGCTGGAACAAGCCCGGGCAATAGCATTAGATCGAGGCGAAGATGTATCAGTGTTTGCCGCAGAAATTGAAGCTGCCATTGCAGCATTGAAGGACCTAGTGGCTAAGCAACTCGCTGTACCAGCGAAATGACGGCCTACACCTAGGATAGGTCCGTATCAATTGCTGCTTGGACAGCGTGCAACGACAGACCCGGCCTCGGCCGGGTCTGTCGTTTCTGCGGGTTGTACTACAGCTCGCTTGAGGAGCCGGATACCGTTTGCACGTTGTCGACGACGACGTGCTCGCCGCCCAGGTCGAAGCGCACGAACTTTCGCCGGCCGTCGGGGAAGCGCTTCTCGACGAGCCCCTAGGGGGTGTCCGGCGTGGAGACATAGATGGCATTGCCCCGAGCCAGGGTGGGCGCAGAAGACCTGGTCGCTGTCGTTGTTGGCCATGGCTGTATCGGACCAGGAGAAGCTGAGCCTCTACAAGAACGCGGCGGACTACGCCAGGGACAACCACATCAAGCTTGGCCAGGCACTGACGGATGACCAGGTAATGGCGCTGGATGCGCCGATGCTCTGGTACGTCGAGCAAGCTGTCCCTGATCCTCGATGCAGCACCGTGTCGAGCGTGGTGTGTCCGACGGTCAACGCGCTGGTGCCGCAGGTGTACCTGCCGGAGGGCTATGCCCAGGCAATGGCGACGCCCACCGGCGGCACGATCAGCGGGCGGGATATCAGCGTGACGGTGGATGGCCAGCTGCGCAACAGCGGCCAGGTGGTAGCCACCGATACGCTGGCGGTGAAGGCAGGCAGCCTGGATCTGAGCCCGAACGTAGTGGATATCGGCACCAATGCCTACAAGGCGAGTGGGGGCTGGAACGTCATTACGGGCACGGTGGTGCAGCCCGGGGGGTATCTGTCGGCGATGCACATGGACATCGAGGCCGACAGCATCCGTGCGATCAACGACGCATTGCGCATAACGCGCGCGGATGGCACGGTGGACGAAGACGCCAGCGCGGCGCTGGTGTCGCAGCTCAAGCAGAGCCTTGGTCTGAGCTATGAGGAAGGCTCGCTTCAGGATGACTTGCATACGCAGTTCATCAAGGAGAAGAAGGGCTTCGGTGTACTAGGCCAGATTGTGGCCATGGTTGCCGCGGTGGCGATTTCGATCGTGACGGCTGGGGCTGGCGCTGCGCTGATGGGGGTGGCGTTGGCCGAGATGACGGCCATGCAGGCGATGCTGGCTGTCGCCATCGACGCGGCAATCGCGGGCACGTTGTCCAGTATGGTCGCGCAGGTCATCACGACCGGCTCGCTGAATATTGGCGCAGCGCTCAAGGCTGGCGCGGTGGCTGCCGTCACCGCGGGTCTCACGCAAGGCGCACTCGCCGGGCTGAACGTAGATAAGGCTGGCGTTTCGAGCTTTGGCGACAACATTGCCAAGGGCAACTGGTCAGCGGCATCGTCCAACATCGGAAGCTATGCCGAAGCCACGGTGGTCCGCTCGGCGATAAGCGCGGGTGTGAACACGGCGGTGTACGGCGGTAGTTTTGGGCAGGCGTTTGCGGGTGGGCTGGTGAAGGATGCCGCAGCGGTTGCAGCCAATGGCATCGGTGGTTCGGAACACACGCCGGAAGGGTCGCTGTCGAACGTGCTTTCCCATGCGCTGCTTGGATGCGCGGCGCAGAGTTTGGGGGGAGGGGATTGTGCGGGTGGTGCCATTGGCGGGGCAGCCAGTGCGATCGCGGCGCCGTTGATACGGGATGGGGTCTACGCCGACAGCCGGGTGGTGAATTACAGCGATGACCCGGTGCGACAGGCGGTAACGGTAGGGTTTGCGACGCTCATCGGCGGCTCCGCCGGGCTGCTCCTGGGCGGGAACTCCACGTCGGCCGCGCTGGCAGCGCAGAATGAGGCGCTGAACAATGCGACCAGTGGTGCGAAGAAGCCTACCATACCGGACGACGTGCGCAAGATGATGGAGGCAGAGCGTCGGGCGTTCGGTCAGACAGGAACGGTGCCGAACACCGGTGGATCGGATAGGCCTGCCATGGTCGGGCCGAGCCCGCTCGTACTCGGTGGGGCCAAGGGAGGTGTGCCAAACTTCATCGTATCGCCAGGTGGGACAGCATATCCGGTACCGAATGGTGCTACCGGGCCGGAGCTGGCGAACAACGGCAGGGGTATGCAGTTCCAAGGAGGAGCCGGTGGCAACGGGCTGAATCCAAATACAACGGGCTTCCGGTTTATGGATCCGATCACCACAGGCCCATACCCTTATCCGTACGGCTATGGGTCATACAATAATGCGAGTGGTCAAGCGGTGAATCCATTGACAGGAAAAACGATTCCGAAGACGGATCCGATGTGGCACATCCCGGGGAAATAAGGGGTCAATGATGACTGGTGAAAGTAAAACGGCGCTGCACTGTATAGAGGGTCGCGAGCTTGAAGCGATAACGTTTATCCGCGATTATCTGCAGCTTCACTTCGAGGGCCCCCGATTGAATGCCTACGTTTGGCCGGTTGTAGTCGTAGGTCGTGCGCGTTGTTCGGTTGGGGGCGGTGGATATCGCGATGAGTTGTGTGCCCGGATTGGATGTGTAGTCAACGCAGCGCAAGAGGTACCGGGGGAATACATAAGGCTCTCTTTTAGCGACGGTTCCGCTATTGAGGTTAGTCTTCGAGACGAGGATCGCTCGGGCCCAGAGGCCTTGCTTCTAGATGATGGTGTCGGCAAAGTCTGGAATGTGTGGTGACGCGATAATCGACAAGCAAATCTTGCAGAAACGATAGACCCGGCCTCAGCCGGGTCTATCGTTTCTGCGGTACTTCTTTACGGTTCCGGAGCGGAGCCGGATACCGTTTGCACGTTGTCGACAACGACGTGCTCACCGTCCAGGTCGAAGCGCACAAACTGTCGCCTGCCGTCGGAGAAGCGCTTCTCGACGAGCCTCTTGGGGGTGTCCGGGGTCGATACGTAGATAAGGCTGGCGTTTCGAGCTTTGGCGACAACATTGCCAAGGGCAACTGGTCAGCGGCATCGTCCAACATCGGAAGCTATGCCGAAGCCACGGTGGTCCGCTCGGCGATAAGCGCGGGTGTGAACACGGCGGTGTACGGCGGTAGTTTTGGGCAGGCGTTTGCGGGTGGGCTGGTGAAGGATGCCGCAGCGGTTGCAGCCAATGGCATCGGTGGTTCGGAACACACGCCGGAAGGGTCGCTGTCGAACGTGCTTTCCCATGCGCTGCTTGGATGCGCGGCGCAGAGTTTGGGGGGAGGGGATTGTGCGGGTGGTGCCATTGGCGGGGCCACGTCGGCCATCGTGGCGCCGCTGGTGCGGGATGGCCTGTATGACGGTAGCCAAACCGTTGTGGACAACGGCGATGGCACGGGAGCCATCAAGTACGAGAACACGGCCTACAACGCGGCGACGGTGGCGCTGGCGACCCTGATCGGTGGTTCTGCCGGGCAACTGCTCGGCGCGAATGCTACGGCTGCGGCGTTGGCGGCACAGAACGAGTCGCTGAACAATGCGCTGAGCGTGAAGATCGTGCCGCGGCCCGTTCCGACACCATTTGGTGTGGTGATGATGCCGATGCCGGTGGTGACGGATGACCCGATCGGCACGCCGAACAATGGGCCACAGAAATCTGATCCGCTCACGAACCCGCTGGAAGATCAGAACAGCAAGGGCAATGCCATTGCCACGCCGAACAACGGGCCGCAGGGTTCGACGTTGACCGGCACGCCGGCAACCAACCCGCGAGGGCCGACGATTCTGGCCAACCCAGGTTGCAGATCTGCTGCTGGATTGCCTTGCGCGGCGGTGACGGTGATCGCGTCGGTCAAGGATGGGGTCGACAAGCTGTCCAATGTGTTGAGTGGGGGTACGGGGCCCGCCAGTGCTTCAAGCGACATCTCCGGTTCGGCGCCAATGATCAATGGTGTCACTGTCACCGACCGCGCTACCGGAAACGTCTATCAAGGCACCGTTGACCTTCAACCGACGCTGGACCGAATCGCGAGCGGCGTAAAATATCCGTCACGCAATGACGGCGCCACCTTCAACAATAATGAAGGTCTGTTGCCGCAGCAGCCAGCGGGTTACTACACTGAATACGTTGTTCCCACACCCAATGTGAAAGGTGTTGGTCCTCAGCGGATCGTGACTGGGAAAAATGGCGAGGTGTTTTACACGCCAGATCACTACAAGACGTTCACTCCCGTGAAAAGGTGAATACCATGAAAATCGCGAACCCTTTTCGCTACGAGGCGGAACTTGACAATTGCCACCAAAAGGACGCGTTCGTTGCCGTGCTCCCCTCTGGCATCGGAACGAAGAGTGCTCTACTGGAAGCGCTTGCGTCCGTGCTCGCATTCCCAGCCTATTTTGGCTCGAATTGGGATGCACTGTTTGACTGCTTCCGTGATTTCAGTTGGATGAATGAACACGACGTCGTGCTCATTCATCCCGAGCTTCCGATGTTGCCCGAATCGGATCTGAAGATCTATTTGCGTTTGTTGCGCGACTCCGTTCTTGACTGGCGCGCAGAGGAAGCACATCACTTCGATGTTGTATTCGCCAAATCGGATGAGGAGGCTGTTGAACGATTGCTTTGAGACGGATAGGTGTGACTCTCGTGAACCGCCCCGGGATCCGTGGAGGCTGGTTGGTTTAAGTTAATAGCGGTTCGGTAGCAGGCATTTGAAGCTGCCGATAGTAGTTTGCCTCAGCTTCGGCGGGCGGGATATAGCCGAGCGGTTCCATCAGGCGGTGGTGATTGAACCAGGCCACCCATTCCAGCGTGGCCAGCTCAACAGATTCACGCGTCTTCCAGGCAGTGCGGCGATGGATCAGTTCAGCCTTGTACAGGCCGTTGATCGTCTCAGCCAAGGCGTTGTCATAACTATCGTCCCGGCTACCAACCGACGGCTCGATGGCCGCCTCGGCCAAACGCTCGCTATAGCGAATGCTGACGTACTGCGACCCCCTATCGGAGTGGTGGATGAGAGAACCATCACCGCCAGGCTGGCGAGCGTAAAGCGCCTGTTCAAGTGCATCCAGAACGAAGTCCGTAGTCATCGACGAACTGACCCGCCAGCCGACGATGCGCCGTGCGAACACGTCGATCACGAAGGCCACGTACAGCCAGCCCTGCCACGTCGAAACGTAGGTGAAGTCCGAAACCCAGAGTTGGTTCGGCCGCTGGGCCCTGAACTGACGATTGACCAGATCCGGCGGGCGCGCCGCTCTCGCATCTGGAGTCGTCGTGCGGACCCGCTTGCCGCGAATCACGCCGCGCAAACTCTGCTGCTTCATCAGCCGCTCGACCGTACAGCGCGCCACGGCAATGCCTTCCCGGTTCAACTGCTTCCAGACCTTGTCGGCCCCGTAGACCTGCATATTGGCCTGCCAGACTCGCTTGATCTCGGGCCGAAGCCACTGATCGCGTTTGGCTCGCGCAGAGCACCGCGACGGATCGCGAAGCTGCGCAGCATGGCGCCGATAGCCCGACGGAGCAATCTGCAAGACTTTGCAGATCGGCTCGACCCCGAAGGCGTCGCGATGCAGATCGACAGAGGCCTTCAGGACTTCAAACGGCGGTCGAGCTCCGCCTGGGCGAAAAACGCGCTCGCCAGCTTCAGGATCTCGTTGGCGCGGCGCAACTCCTTCACCTCGCGCTCCAACGCCTTGAGGCGTTCACGCTCCGACGTAGTCACACCGTCGCGCTCGCCGCTCTCGACTTGCTCTTGCTTGACCCACCCCAATAGTGTCTGGCTCGTGCAACCTATCATCGGTGCGATGGATTTGACTGCCGCCCACAGCGACGGATGCTCGCTGCGCTGCTCTCGAACCAGACGTACGGCCCGCTCTCGGACCTCGGGGGAAAACTTGGTTTGCTTGCTCATGGGCTCCATTCTCTCAAAGAGTGGAGCCTCCACTAAACCCGGGGCGGTTCAAAATGGTGCACCAAAGACGATGTTTAGGCCTGATCCGGCACATCATGGATATGCAACCAATATGGATTACTTCAATGCACAGAAGAGATAGCTATTGCCGAGTATGCGGCTACGAGTTGTCGTTTCCCCCTTGGGGCGATGACGGGAAATCGCCGACTTGGGAAATATGTCCATGCTGTGGTACAGAGTTTGGCTACGAGGACAGCACGCCAGCAAGCACGCGCGCAATGCGCAGTAGATGGATTGCCGGAGGCAAACAATGGTTCGACAAGAGCAAGAGGTCTGTGGATTGGAGCTACGACGCCCAATGCAAACACATTCCGAAGGAATACATTTGAGCGGCGACAAATAGTTGATGCTGGTTGCTGCCCGGTAAGGAGACATTACAACAATATCCGATCAAAGTCGGGTCTTGTTGTTTCTACTGCCGTTGCCTTATTGCTCCTCTGGCGGGTCCAATACTGTTTGCACGTCATCGACGACAACGTGCTCGCCCTGCAGGTCGAAGTGCGCGAACTTTCGCCTGCCGTCGGGGAAGCGCTTCTCAAAGAGCCCCTAGGGGGTGTCCGGCGTGGAGACATAGATAGCATTGGCCCGAGCCAGGGTGGGCGCGGAAGACCTCGTCGCTGTCGTTGTTGGCCATGGCTGTATCGGACCAGGAGAAGCTGAGCTGGTGAAGGATGCCGCAGCGGTTGCAGCCAATGGCATCGGCGGTTCGGAACACACGCCGGAAGGGTCGCTGTCGAACGTGCTTTCCCATGCGCTGCTTGGATGCGCGGCGCAGAGTTTGGGGGGAGGGGATTGTGCGGGTGGTGCCATTGGCGGCGCGGCAAGTGCCATTGCGGCGCCGCTGATTCGCGATGGGCTGTATGACGGGAAGCAGACCATCATCGACAACGGTGATGGCACGCAGACGGTCAGGTATGGAAACATCGGCTACAACGCTACGACCGTCGCGTTGGCGACGCTGATCGGTGGCTCTGCTGGTGCGTTGCTCGGGGCGAATGCAACGGGTGCGGTGCTGGCCGCGCAGAACGAGGCGCTGAACAATTCGCTGAGCGTGAAAATCGTGCCACGGCCGGTCCCGACACCATTTGGTGTGGTGATGATGCCGATGCCGGTGGTGACCGATGATCCCATCGGCACACCGAACAACGGCCCGCAGAAATCCGATCCACTCACGAACCCGCTGGAAGATCAGAACAGCAAAGGCAATTCCATTGCGACGCCGAACAATGGGCCGCAGCGTTCGACGTTGACGGGCACGCCTGCGAGCGGTCCGCAGGGGCCAACGATTCTGGGCAATCCTGGGTGTATGCTGGCACCGGCGCTTTGCGCAGGTCTGACGGCAATCGCTCAGATCCAGAATGGTGCTGGAGCAAACAATGTCACTATTGACGGCAAGATTGCTGGCCAACTTGACGCGCGAGGATGGACGGAGCAAGACGTGCGAACCGTCATTAACCAGGGGCCGGTCGGAACTACGACCGACAACCGATCTGCTGCCAAGACTCCCGACGGCTTGCCGAGAAGCGATTCCGCCTCTGTGTATGGTTCAAAGAACGGCTATGTTGTCGTGAATGATCGGACAGGAGAGGTTGTTCAAGTAAGCGGGAAAAATGATCCGGGTTGGATTCCTGATAGCCGAATTCAGTGGAAGTGAGTCGTAATGAAAATTGATCTTCAACAGCGGTACGATTCATCGGACGACTTCTTCACTCTTGGCGGAAGCGTTGTGATGAAGTTATCTACCAATGCGGCGGTTGCGGTTTGTGAGAGTGCTGTGGAGCATGGGCTGGTCATTGCGCGGGTAGAGGGAGGCATTTGGCACGCTCCCGGATTTGAAGCGAGGCTGGATTGCATTTGGGATGGAGTAGATCCCCCAGTTGATCGCCGGATGGCCGAACAGAACAATTGCGCGGCGGCAGCGTTTATTCGCTTAGAAAGTGGGATGCATGACGTCTTTGTGCTTACCGCACCATCCATGACGGGGTGGTAACTCACATCACACGGTACTTGCTTCTGTGCGGCGATGCAATTGGCTGACTCATTGTCGAATCTGTTGCCGTACTATGGTTCAGCGGCGATGCTGTATCAGGCGGTGACGGGGCAGACGCTCAGCGGCCAGGAACTGGGGACGGCGGACCGGTGGTTGTCGGGAATTCTGGGGGCGATTCCGGCGGGCGCAGCGGCCTACGGCAAGATCAGCGAGTTTGTGGCGGCAAAGGGCATTGGTGGAGGTGCAACCGGGACGGTCTGGGACTCAATAAAGGCGACGCAGCCAACCTATCCGGGGTCCGTCATTCCCAAGTCTTTTGAGATGTCATTGCCAAATGGGCAAAGTGTTGGGGTGCATGGCAATGCGACTGAGCATTTGGCTGAATATGCTCAGATGGTGGCTGGAGCGGCCCCACGTATCTGAGGACACAAGGACTCTCTTAAAATAAGGGATAGTCTTGTGCCTATCAGTAAGCCTAGTCATTACGTGGAACCCATCGAAATTCTGACCGAGCCGGAGCGCCGTCGTCGGCGCACGGCGCAGGAAAAAGTCGCTATCGTGCAGGAGACGCTGGCCCCTGGCGCCTCGGTGTCTGCCGTGGCCCGGCGGCACGGCGTGAATCCGAACCAGGTGTTCGGCTGGCGCAAGTAATACCAGGAAGGCAGTCTGGCAGCGGTGCAAGCTGGCGAAACTGTAGTCCCGGCATCGGAGTTGGCCGCCGCAATCAAGGAAATCAAGGAACTGCAGCGCCTGCTTGGGAAGAAGACGATGGAAGTCGAGATCCTGAAGGAGGCTGTTGAGTGGGGCCGCTCAAAAAACCTGATTGCGCGCTCGCCCTTGCTGCCGGGGGACGACCATTGAAAACGGTCTGCGAAGTTCTCGGCGTAGCGCGCTCCGGTGTGGCGGTGAAACGGGTTCGTCCGTCCGATTGGCAAGATGGTCGCAGCGCTAGAGTGACTGACGACACGGAACTGGTCGAAGAAATCCAGGCCCACGTTGCGCACCTGCCAACCTACGGCTACCGGCGCATCTGGGCGCTGCTGCGCCGCACTCGCGAGCTGGTCGGCGCACCGCGCACCAACCACAAGCGCGTGTATCGGGTCATGCGCGAGCATCATTTGTTGCTGCGCCGTCCCGGCGTGCGCCGAGACACTCGGCGGCACGACGGCCGCGTGGCCGTGGACAGGAGCAATAGCCGCTGGTGCTCCGACGGATTCGAGTTCCGGTGCGACGACGGCACGCCGCTGCGCGTGACCTTCGCACTGGACTGCTGCGACCGAGAAGCGATTAGCTGGGCGGCAACGACTGGCGGCCATAGCGGGGACGTGGTGCGCGACGTCATGCTAGCTGCCGTCGAACAGCGCTTCGGCACCACGCATGCCCCGCAGCCCATCGAATGGCTTACGGACAACGGCTCGGCCTACATCGACCACCGCACGCGCAGCTTCGCTCGCGAACTGGGCCTGGAGCCGCTGACTACGCCGGTACGTTCACCGCAAAGCAATGGCATGGCCGAATCGTTCGTGAAGACCATGAAGCACAACTACGTCGCCTATATGGACAAGGCCGACGTGCCAACGGCACTCTCTCGCCTGGCCATTGCGTTTGAACACTACAATGAGCGCCACCCGCACAAAGCCCTGAAATACCGCTCACCGCGTGAGTTCAGACGGACTGCAGTGCCATCAACCTAGCGGTGTCTGCGTGTCCTGAGGTACAGGGGCAACTCCATCCTCCAAATGTTGTCCGGCTCACGACACAACAGCAACTGGCGAGCTTGCAGGAAGCAGTGAATACGGCAACACAAGATTAGCGTGCCATACAACCAGCTCGTGAATGTAGGAGGATGGGAGTTGAAGTTTGCCCCGCCGCGACAGCCCGGGCAAATGCCAGCCCTTATCCATGCACTTCCCACAGGAAAGTAATACAAGCCATGGTTATCAATATTGAAAAGCCCTTGCGATTGTGCCTTGACGTTGTCGAGACGGATGAACATGTTCCGTCAATGAGGATGCAGATCGCTGTTGATGTGCAGCAGTTCGGACATAAGCTGGCGTATAGGGGTAATGCATGGTTCGACTGCGCAACGTGGGATACGTTTGTTCAGGGGCTAGCCGGACCTGATACAACGAAGATCTCTCTTGTTGATATGGGTGATCACTTCACGTTCACGCTCGGCGTGGTGAGCGGGTGCTTGGAGCTAACGTGGGAAATGAAGAAGCGTGATACCTCTGGAGCCATTACTACTGCCACGTTCCGTTCTCCGATTGATGCCGATACGTTTGCCCATGTAACGCTTCAGTTCAAAGAGTTCGAACGCTGGTGGTAGTTGTTATTAGTGGCGCGGACATGACGAACCCGGCTTCGGCCGGGTCCCAGTATTACTGGGAAGACCTGGCGCACGTGCGGGAGTTCGCGACGCAATGGATGTGGCAATACAATCATGAGCGCCCGAACATGGGCATCGACGGCATGACGCCAAAACAGCGGCTCATGGCCGAAGCACCGCGGGTCTCACGCAAGGCGCACTCGCCGGGCTGAACGTAGATAAGGCTGGCGTTTCGAGCTTTGGCGACAACATTGCCAAGGGCAACTGGTCAGCGGCATCGTCCAACATTGGAAGCTATGCCGAAGCCACGGTGGTCCGCTCGGCGATAAGCGCGGGTGTGAACACGGCGGTGTACGGCGGTAGTTTTGGGCAGGCGTTTGCGGGTGGGCTGGTGAAGGATGCCGCAGCGGTTGCAGCCAATGGCATCGGCGGTTCGGAACACACGCCGGAAGGGTCGCTGTCGAACGTGCTTTCCCATGCGCTGCTTGGATGCGCGGCGCAGAGTTTGGGAGGAGGGGATTGTGCGGGTGGTGCCATCGGTGGGGCAGCCAGTGCGCTGCTGGCGCCGTTGATTCGCGACCAAGTCTATGCCGACAGTGAAGTGTTGACCTACAACGAAGACCGGATTCGCCAGGCAATTACCGTGGGGCTGTCTACGCTGGTGGGCGGATTGGCAGGGGCTGCGCTGGGCGTCGACGTGACATCGGCGGGATTAGCGGCTCAGAATGAGGCGATAAACAATACGCTAACACAAGCGCCACCGTACGCACGCAAGGTCGCCGCGGATTTGAGCGGGCGACTGTATCAGGAGTGCGGAACATCCTGTACGACGGAAGATTTCAAACGTATTGACGAACTGCGACAGGATGCCGCGACAGCGGCGATGTTGTCGCGGATGAATACTCTGACGCCTGAACAAGCGTTGAAGCTGGCCGATACTCTGTCAAATTTGTTGCCGTATTACGGGTCAGCGGCGATGCTATTCCAGGCAGTGACAGGCCAGACCCTGAGTGGACAGTCGCTTGACACGGTAGACCGGTGGCTGTCGGGGATTCTGGGAGCGATTCCAGTAGGGGCGGCAGTCTATGGCAAGATTGTCGAGCGACTGGGGGCTCGCGGCGTCGACGCAGGCATCCAATGGGGGAAAGGCGTCGCTAACAAAGGAATGCCGTGGGAGGACTATCTTGCTACAAAGATGCCGGCAGGTTCGAGGCTGCCGCCAAACTTTAGAACCTTCGACTTCTATGACGAAGCTACAGGTGTTGCTACTAGCGCCAAAACACTGGATACGACAACGGCATCAAAAATAGCTAATCCGACACAGATTTACTCGGCAATAAAGTCAAATATTGATAAGGCTGCAAATTTCAAAGAAGCCAGTCTCAGTGGAGTCACATTGACAGCCGAGAATATTACCGCTAAAGAGTTGCAACTTGCTGTGCCGTCTACTACTACTTCCGCACAGTGGGAACAGATAAATCGAGCAATCGAGTATGGTAAGAGTCAGGGTGTAACGTTGATCGTGACAAAGGCGAAATGATTAATATTGAACCAACTTGGAAGCGCCGTGTTACGGCAAAGATCACTGAAGAATTCATTTGTATTATTCCTCAGTCGGGATATCGACTAGCCATGGCCGAGCCGACAGCGCCAGAGCGTTTGTTTGCAGTCGACGTTGCTGACAATGTTCTGGGTGACGCTTTAAAAAATGCGCTGACGGAAAGCAGATTCTTGACGCTTGAGGAGGCCAAGGGTTTGAGATTGGCCGTGGAATCGCAAGATGATAGATGGGCGAGGTCTCTAATGGACCGATACGGATACAAAAGCAAGCAAGCACTCTTCAAGAAGATGAAGAGTTGCAGCATAGTGCTGTCCGGAAACGACCTCGTCTTTTCGCCAAGTCACCATGAAAAGCTCAATAGCTGGAGTCGAAGCAAGGACGATGGAATTGAAGATGTAGTTATTGCTGCTGGCAGTTCGACGGAAGAGTTAGGCGCAGCGTTGCGTCTGGCTTTCAGTCGTTGCACGGAGTAGGTTGTCGACGTTTCCCTTGGACCGTTATCTCACATCTGGAATTTCAGGTGGTCGTCCCTCCGTGCCTCAAATTCGGGCGAAGTGCAGCCCTTAACAGGCTGCTGAAGTACTAGCCGCGTAAAAAGCGAAGCTTCCCTCTACAAGCCTGAGGGGCTCGCTATTTTTCACAATCCGGAAGCGCGGCGTCACTTCACCGACTTTTTCGTTGATTTGACGACCGTTTCGGGCCTCATCACCACGATTACTGCAACTGTGGGCGGATTTGTCCCAGCGAGCGCATGCGCACGAGGTTGTAGGCGGCCATACTCAGCACAAACATTTGGTCGACCTTCTTTCGACCGCGCACCATTACCTGGCGCATGCGCCCAACGGTCTTGGCCCATCCAAAGCCTTGTTCAATCAGCTTGCGCTTTTGCTGTGAGATGGCATAACCCTTGGTGCCTGCAATGGCGTCGGGAACGGCCGAGCGCCGGCCGGAGGTGTTTTGTGCGACGTGCGGCGTCACCTTCATCTCCAGGCAGGCTTGAATGAACTCGTGCGCGTCGTAGCCCTTGTCCGCACCCACGGTGACTTCCACATTCAGGTCCTCAATCACCTGCCTGGCATCGTTAAGCATGACCTTCGCGGCCTCGCGCTCGGCGTGTCCGTCCGCATTGGTCACCATGGCGCTGACCACCAGGCCGTGGCGGTTGTCGCTCAAGGTATGACCCATGTAGCGCAGTTCACTGGCGGTTTTGCCCTTGCGATACAGCCTGGCATCGGGATCGGTTTTGGACTCGTGCGTCTCGTTGCTGCGCTTTTCACCCTTGAAGTCAGCACCGTCGTTATCGTCTTTGTCGTCGCCATCCTTGCGTACAAAGCTCTTGTGGCCAGCCCACGCCTTAATCAACGTGCCGTCGACGCTGAAGTGCTCGCCCGACAGCCAGTCCTTCTTCTGCGCGATGGCCAGCACTTCGTTGAAGAAGTCGATCACGGCATCGTGCTTGATCAGCCGTTCCCGGTTCTTGCTGAAGACGCTGGGCACCCAGACCACATCATCCATCGCCAGGCCAATGAACCAGCGATACAGCAAGTTGTAGTGCGTCTGTTCCATGAGCTGGCGCTCCGACCGGACGCTGTAGAGCACCTGCAGCAGCATGGCCCGCAGCAACTTCTCCGGCGCGATGCTGGGCCGGCCACCCTTGATATCGGCCTCGTACATTTGCGCGAACAGCCGATCCATCTTCGCCAGCGCCTGGTTCGCCATGGTGCGGATCGGGCGCAAGGGGTGGGACTTCGGCACGAAATCTTCCAGCCGCCGCATGGTGAACAAACTTTCGGTGAAGGTGTCAGCGCCGCGCATGAATGTGGGGTTGTATGGAGTCCTCAGATTAACGCTTCAGCTAGTCGTCGCGCGGACATCCGCTGCCGGTATTTCAGCAGCCTGTTAAGGGAGAGGTGACTTACGCGATTCGCTTTAAGATACGACGTTCCCTCACATAGGGATCGTTCTGAAGGCTGAACCGCCCCGGGAACCGTGGAGAACGGGCAGGTTTGGAATGGTGGCATCAACAAAACACCAATACCTTATAACCCCGAGACTGGGCTCGCCGCACCTTCCCGGCCAGGATGGAAATGACAATGACAGAGAAAAGGTTAACTGTTGAGCAGGCGTACCGTGCGATGTTCTACTTCTTGGAACAAGAGTATGAGCGGACAAAAGCAGATGAGATCGGTGGTCTGTTGAGTTCGCTTTCTCGGGAAATAACGCAGGGGCACGGTCCGGCTGATCCTGGTGCTTGGCAAGACTGGCAGGATGCCGTGGACAAGGCGCTAAGCAAGGATGAGGATGTGCCCCCGTCATGACTGATCCCCTTGGGGTAGTTAGGAGCGAGGTCATGACTGGAGTTGCCCCTGTACCTCAGGACACGCAGACACCGCTAGGTTGATGACACTGCAGTCCGTCTGAACTCGCGCGGTGAGCGATATTTCGGGGCTTTGTGCGGGTGGCGCTCATTGTAGTGTTCAAACGCAATGGCCAGGCGAGAGAGTGCCGTTGGCACGTCGGCCTTGTCCATATAGGCGACGTAGTTGTGCTTCATGGTCTTCACGAACGATTCGGCCATGCCATTGCTCTGCGGTGAACGTACCGGCGTAGTCAGCGGCTCCAGGCCCAGTTCGCGAGCGAAGCTGCGCGTGCGGTGGTCGATGTAGGCCGAGCCGTTGTCCGTAAGCCATTCGATGGGCTGCGGGGCATGCGTGGTGCCGAAGCGCTGTTCGACGGCAGCCAGCATGACGTCGCGCACCACGTCCCCGCTATGGCCGCCAGTCGTTGCCGCCCAGCTAATCGCTTCTCGGTCGCAGCAATCCAGTGCGAAGGTCACGCGCAGCGGCGTGCCGTCGTCGCACCGGAACTCGAATCCGTCGGAGCACCAGCGGCTATTGCTCGTGTCCACGGCTACGCGGCCGTCGTGCCGCCGAGTGTCTCGGCGCACGCCGGGACGGCGCAGCAACAAATGATGCTCGCGCATGACCCGATACACGCGCTTGTGGTTGGTGCGCGGTGCGCCGACCAGCTCGCGAGTGCGGCGCAGCAGCGCCCAGATGCGCCGGTAGCCGTAGGTTGGCAGGTGCGCAACGTGGGCCTGGATTTCTTCGACCAGTTCCGTGTCGTCAGTCACTCTAGCGCTGCGACCATCTTGCCAATCGGACGGACGAACCCGTTTCACCGCCACACCGGAGCGCGCTACGCCGAGAACTTCGCAGACCGTTTTCAATGGTCGTCCCCCGGCAGCAAGGGCGAGCGCGCAATCAGGTTTTTTGAGCGGCCCCACTCAACAGCCTCCTTCAGGATCTCGACTTCCATCGTCTTCTTCCCAAGCAGGCGCTGCAGTTCCTTGATTTCCTTGATTGCGGCGGCCAGCTCCGATGCCGGGACTACAGTTTCGCCAGCTTGCCCAGGGTTCGGGGACGGGACGTCCAATTTATGAGGTGACGGTGAACGGCCAACAGCAACGGATCGCTGTTACAGTCGGAAGCAATGGTTTTATCGTGGGTGCGAACCCACGCGGGAGCGTGAAGTGAAAAGAATAAAGGTAATGGCAGACTACCAATGTCACCCCTTGTGGGACTTGTCACCGGGGGCGTATGGGGACATCGATCCTTGCGCCTTGCCGATCTCGGACGAGTTAAAGCAGCGGCTTTCTGATTGGGCGCGTGCGTTTGATGAAACATTGAATTTGGCAGACCCCGCGAGCTCTGGCTTCGAGAATATGGACGTAGAAGCGGCCTTCAAGAGGCAGGGGATCCAGCTCGCGGAGCAACTGCAAAACGAACTTGGTCCCGAATACGTGGTTTCGGTCAAAGTTTGACTGATCGCCGCCGCACGGGTCACGCTTGCCTGCGTAGCAATCGTACTCTGAGTTGGATTCGACCGGTGCATCCGCACGCCCGTGTGGGCGCGCCTTGCTCTTTAACGAAATGCCGTTGTGCGGCCGAAAACCGCGTCTGGGGCAAAAAACTTGGGAAGGGAACCCACGTCGAGGCGTTGACCGTCCGCGAAGCCAAGCTGCGTCTAGGCTTGCGGGGCGTTGCGAACGAGGGACGCGTCGGGTGCTGGATATGGTGCCATCGGCGGGGCGACGAGCGCGCTGCTGGCGAATCAGATCGCCGGCATCGTGACCGATGGTCAGGGTAATCCGACGACTGGCCAGTTGGCGACGATCACGGCGCTGTCGATGCTGGCGGGTGGTGGTGTCGCGGCGGTGCTGGGCCAGAATGCGCTGGCAGCGGCGGGAGCTGCGCAGAACGAGACACTGAACAATACGTGTGCGGCCGGCCACAACTGCTGCGGGACGGCGAAAAGCGCGCTCGCTGATACCGGCCGAGCAGCTTGGAACACAGCGGTGGGGCTCGTCGAGGCAGCTCCGAACTTCCTAAGTGGGGCACTGCCCGGTTACCCGGACTATGTGCCGTTCCCTAATAGCGCTAGGCTGCCGTATGACGATCCGGATTTCGGGGACTTGGTGTCGTTCCTCGGGGCGCTGGGGGTAGCCAAGGCTGCTGGGGCTGGTTCAGAAGCCACAAATGGCGCAGCCAAAAACACGTCACCTATACAGTTCGGGGCTAACGATAATCAGAGCTATCATACGTTCCGCCACGTTGTAAGCGGCGGCTATGACGCAACGGCTGTCCAGGGAGCGGTGACGAGCAATCTCAATAGCATTGGCGCGTCGCTGCCTCAAGGTCAGTACACGGGCACCGTCGTCGTAAACGGAACAACCTTCAGTTACAGGGCATTCAAACTTCCGGACGGAACGATAAATGTTGGCCGCATTACGCCGCCGAGGTGAACATGGGTACCGTGAGATTGCTGAGCGATGACGAGAAGAGTTTGCTTGTCTCGTTGATCGATGGAAAGCCGAACGGAGAGGCATTGCTGAAATCGTTGGCAAGCGCGCTCGTCGAAGAAATGGATGATGGTGGAATGGGCAGTTTGCGCTTTCTCCGGTCTGATGGGGGACAGCAACGCCTTGGTGATTTACTCTCTGAAAGAGAGTTTGCTGACAGTGACGGCGTACCAGTAATGGTTGCTGTTAATTTGGACGACTGTGGGGAGTTGTTTGAACTCGATATCTGGAAGGTCGACTTCTCTCCGCTGAAGAGGTTCCCTGTTGTCAGTAAGTGACCAGGAACGACGAACCCGGCTTTGGCCGGGTTCGTCGTTTCTGTGGGTTGCTTTACGGCCCCAGAGTGAAATCGGATACCGTTTGCACGTTGTCGACGACGACGTGCTCGCCGCCCAGGTCGAAGCGCACGAGCTGGCGCCGGGCGTCGGGGAAGCGCTTCTCGACGAGCCCCTAGGGTGTGTCCGGCGTGGAGACATAGATGGCATTGCCCCGAGCCAGGGTTGGCGCAGAAGACCTCGTCGCTGTCGTTATTGGCCATGGCATCGACGAGCGCGTCCTGCTCGGCGGGCGACTTCTGATCGAACGGTGTCAGCGGTGTCATAACGGCGTGGGACAGTTCAAGTACTTGAATGGTACTTAAAAAGGACACTAGCAAAACTGTTTGGGGCAGCGCTGTCGCTGCTCTGCAGCGTTTGGGTCTGTCGTCCATCGGCGACAACACCGCCGAGGGCGAGTGGTCAGCAGCGTCGTCCGGCGTCGGAAGCTATGCATGTCGGCAGATTCGCAAAATTACGACGTCGGCGAAGCTATAGCTCAGTCATAATTTCGCACTATTAGCGCGATGCGCGAATCGATACGTCGAATAGCGATGCGTCGAATAGCGATACGTTGAATAGCAAGGCGCCGAAATTTTATTGAAATAATTCCACGCGTAATTGTGGAATAGTCTTATTATTTCAGCGGAGTTGATGCCAGGTCGATAGCGGCATAAATCTCCTGATCAGAGATGAAATTTGCCATTCATTGCTCCCTTTGCCTCTTTCCCTTCGGGCGTCGGGCGTCGGGCGTCGGGCGATCGGTCCGCTCGCCCTTCCCTCCGGTCGGGAATGGCTTCACGATTGCTGCGCGTCAGGTTCACGAAGCTTATCTCGTTGTTCATGACAAGACACTGGCTGGCTTCTATCTGCCGGGGGAGCTGAGCTATAACCCGGTTACTGCGGTAGTACCACTGACATGAGGAGAAATAGAATGAAAAGCGTTGTACGCATGCTGTTCGCCGGCTTCGCGGTGTCGTTGATGGCGGGGTGTGCTTCGGGGGTCAAACACAGCGAGATGGCGTCGTCGATGCCGACGCTCAAGCAGGGAGAGGGGCGCGTCTACTTTATGCGGTCGGCGTCGATGTTCGGCGCGGCGGTGCAGCCGGACATTCGCCTCAACGGCGAGGTGGTGGGGGAGTCCAAGCCTGGCGGCTTCTTCTTTGTGGATCGTCCGGCCGGAAAGTACGTCGCGTCGAGCTCGACGGAAACCGAGAAGACCCTGAGTTTTGCGCTGGATGCTGGCGAAACCAAGTACGTGCGCACCTATCCCAGCATGGGCTTTGCCGTTGGCCGCATCATCCTGGAACTGGAGACACCGGAGAAGGCCAGGGCGGCACTGGCGGACCTCGCCTACACCGGGGATGCCGTGAAGACCGCCGCCGTCAAATAAGCGCGCTATGGTGCCACCTCAGCGTTGTCGTTCGCGCTCTGGTTGGCGCGCAGCTTTGCACGCCGCCAGCCCGACGTCGCTGTTCGGGTGGCCAGGACCACCGATCGAAACCCGGCCAAGGCCGGGTTTTGTCCTTCCTACGGCGCCGCCGACCGATGCTCGTTCCGTGCGGCGAGCCACACTTCCTTTGCGGCGTCTGCGTTCATGATGGCAATGCCCAGGCCTACCACCAGATCCGGCCAGCCCGAATGCCATGACAGCGTGACCAGCCCGGCAAGAATGATGGCGATGTTCGCGTAGGCGTCATTGCGGGCGGAAAGAAATGCGGCGCGCGTCAGGCTGCCAGAATGGTGCCGGAACTTCGCCAGCAGTCCCGCGCACGACAGGTTCACGATCAGCGCCCCAAGCCCCGTCGTCGAGAGGAGCCAAGGCTCCGGCGGCGTGGGCGTGCCGAATTTCTGCCAGGCGGTCCACAGCAGTGTGACCGCTGGTACCAGCAGGATGGCGGCCAGGGCCATGCCCACGCGGGCGCGGTTGCGTACCGACCATCCGAGGGCGACCAGAATCAGGAAGTTGACCGAGGCGTCCTCGAGAAAGTCGATGCTGTCGGCAAGCAGTGACACGGAACCAATGTTTCTGGCGACAAAGAACTCGACAAAGAAATAGGCGAGATTGGCGAGTGCGACAGCGGTAACGGCGCGACGAAGCGGGCCGGGGGCGAGGGTGGATGCGTCGTCCGTCTGCATCGCATGGGTGTTGTCTGCCACGGCGTTGTCCCTTTGACCGGTAGGTTGGGCTCAATGCTACCGCGTCCGGCCATGGTGGTGCCAGTAGGCGATGCGGCTGCCTCCCCCCGGCACGACGCTCGCCGCGTGGGGCGGGACCGCCGGCACGACGGTCTGCGCGGCTGGGACCCGACCGCCCCGTGCCGAGTCCAACGCAGCCGCCTCCCTAGGAAATCCCGAAGCGAATTTCAGCAATCTCCTGATGGCCTGGCATGACGCTGGCGGCGCAACATCGCCAACGTTTCAGTCGTTGATGTCAGGAGTCAGCGTTGAATGTCGCCCCCAACCGGACGGGTCGCCTGTGATAGACAGCGCGCTCGGCCTTCTTGCCACGCAGTTGAACCAGCACCTTCGCCGGCGTCTTGCCACCGCGGAGGATATGGTGGTCGTGTCCAACCTCCAGGAGCCTGGCGGTGGCACGGTCACGCTCGTCAGCAACAAACTGGTACTGTTCCTGGCCTGCGTGGAGCGGGATACCGCGGCCCATCGCGTGTCTTCCAACGGTGCCGTGCAGACCAGCACGGTGCGCGGCGCGGAGCCGTTGTTCCTGAACCTGCTGGTCATGTGCGCCGCCACCTTCAGTGGCCAGGCCTATCCCGAGGCGCTGCGCCTGCTCTCCGAAGCCATTACCTTCTTCCAGGGTTCACCGGTATTCGATCATCAGAACGCGCCGGGACTCGACGGTCGTATCGACCGCCTCGTCGTCAATATCGAGAACCTGAGCCGGAGCGACCTGCACAGCCTCTGGGGCGTGCATGGCAACCATTACCTGCCGTCGGTGCTGTACCGCGTGCGGCTGATCTGCCTGGATCCCGCCACCACGCGGGGACGGGCGCCCGTGGTCAGCCAGCCCGATGTGGGCGCACGGCCGCAGTAAGCCCCGCAATCGCCATGGATACCTATCGCGTCGTGGGCAGCCTGAGCGTGCGCCATCCCTATTTCGCCGCGGGTTGGCCGGCGGGGCTGCAGCTGCGGCCGGAGCCCGACAGCGCCGCGCTGATGGCGCGCTTTGGCCTGCTGCTGCGCGGCGATGCACAGCGCTATGTGGTGGTGGCGAGCGATGCGCGGCGCGAAGGGCTGTGGCGGGAGCGGGCTTCCTGGCAGCAAGGCGGCCTCGCCTTCACGCTGGCGTCTACCGATCCGCTGTGGGCGTACTACACCGACTTCCGTGCGCTAGGCACGCCGGTGCGCGCGGTCATCCCGCTGGCTGCGCCCGACTGTGCAAGCGAGGACGCGTGGTTGCAGGCCGCGCCGGTCGAGCAGGTCCTGACGTTGCCGGTGCGCCAGACCATCTGGAAGTACCTGCTGCTCGGTGCGTGGGGTGACGAACTGGCGGTCGTCGATGCGGCGGATGGTATCGCTTTCGCCGGTCCGGAGAACGAGACGCTGCCGAATGGCGAGACCGCGGTGGTGTTCCGTGCGCGGGCGCCGCTCGCGCTCGCGCAACGGCCGGGGCACCGCTTTCAATTGCGGCGCGGCACGGGGGCGGCGGAGCGCGTGCTGGTGCCGCGCCTGCCGCTGGCCGCGCCGGCGGACCTGCGGCGGGAATTTGTCGATGGTGTGCTCCGCGATGTATCGGAGATCTTTGTCAATCGCTAACCTTTTCATCGGGAGCTTTACATGGGTGCAATGAAGACGCCTGGCGTCTATATCGTAGAAAAGAACGCCTTCCCCAATTCCGTGGTGGAGGTGGCAACCGCGGTTCCGGCATTTATCGGCCACACGCAGATTGCCGACAACCGCAACAAGCCGCTCAGCATGAAGCCATGGCGCATCAGCTCGATGGCGGAGTACCACCAGTACTTCGGCTATGCGCCGTTTCCGCGCTTCACCATCGCCGAGAAGACCGATCCGTCGGCACTCGCGGCATTCCGCGTGGGCGGCAAGGACTACGTGCTGACCATGCCGGAAGGCAAGGATGGCGGCGGCTACCTGCTGTACTCGGCGCTGCGCCACTTCTTCCAGAACGGCGGCGGCCCGTGCTACATCGTCTCGGTGGGCGACTACACCGAGGACCTCGATGCCGACAAGTTCAAGGCCGGCGTGGAGGAACTGCTGAAGGAACAGGAGCCGACCATGCTCGTGATTCCGGAGGCCATCAAGTTCAAGAAGGAGGTCTGCATCGACCTGCAGCAGGCCATGCTGGCTCACTGCGGCGACAAGATGCGCAACCGCGTGGCAATCCTCGATATCTGGGGCGGCGACAAGCCGCGTACCGATCCCGCCGGCGATCCGGTGGCGGACTTCCGCAATGCGCTCGGCATCAATTTCCTCGACTTCGCGGCGGCCTATTACCCATGGCTCAATACCACGGTCACGGGCGACAAGGACATCAGCTACGAGAACATCGCCAACCCGGACGTGCTGTCGCAACTGCTGCGCGCGGACCTGGGCCTGCCCGATACGCCGCCCGATGACGCCCCGCCCAAGGTGCGGGAGCAGTCCGGCGCCATCGCGGATATCTCCAAGGACTGGAGCGCCGCCACGCCGCCACTGTCCGACGATGCGATCCTGACCAACAAGGTGCTGCTGAACAAGACGCTGCTGTCGATCAGCCCGCTGTTCAACACCATCATGGGCGAGGTCAAGTACCAGCTCAACCTGCTGCCGCCGAGCCCGGCCATGGCGGGGATCTACACCATGGTGGACAACACGCGCGGCGTCTGGAAGGCGCCCGCCAACGTGAGCCTCGCGGGGGTGGTGTCGCCATCGGTGTCGATCTCGTCGGCGGACCAGGAGGAGCTCAACGTCACCACGCAGGGCAAGTCGATCAACGCGATCCGCAGCTTTATCGGCGAGGGTGTGCTGGTATGGGGCGCGCGTACGCTCGACGGCAACAGCCTCGACTGGCGCTATATCAACGTGCGCCGCACCATGATCATGCTGGAGGAATCGTGCCGGCTGGCGGCCAAGGCCCTGGTGTTCGAGCCCAATGTGGCCAACACGTGGGTCACCATCAAAAGCATGATCCAGAACTTCCTGACCAGCATCTGGCGTCGTGGCGGCCTGGCGGGCGCGGTGCCCGAGGATGCGTTCAGCGTGCACGTGGGCCTGGGCGAGACGATGACGCCCGACGACATTCTCGAGGGCATCCTGCGCGTGACGGTGCTGGTGGCCATGGTACGGCCGGCCGAGTTCATCGAGATCACGTTCCAGCAGCAGATGCAGAAATCCTGACGGACTTTTCATTTTTGACGGCGTAACAAGGGAGAAGTGTCATGGCAGATGACGGTTCCGCACAATCGAAGGAAGTTTGGCCGCTTCCGAAGTTCCATTTCCAGGTCAAGTGGGATTCCACGGTGATGTCGTTCGAGGAAGTCTCGGGCCTCGATGTGGAAGCGCAGCAGATCGAATATCGCCAGGGCGATAGCCCGGTGTTCTCCACGGTCAAGATGCCCGGGCTCAAGAAGTACGGCAACGTGACCATGAAGAAGGGCGTGTTCAAGGCCGACAACAAGTTCTGGGACTGGTTCAACCAGATCAAGATGAACACCATCAAGCGGGTGCCGGTGATCATCAGCCTGCTCGACGAATCCGGCAGCCCGACCATGGTCTGGACGCTGAACAACGCGTGGCCGGCCAAGATCACCGGCACGGACCTGAAGGCGCAGGGCAATGAAGTTGCGGTCGAGACCATCGAGATCGCGCACGAAGGCCTGACCATCGCCAACAGCTGAGCATGGAGTTCGAGAAATCGCGCGATGGCACCAGCATCTTCATGCCGGTGTCGTTCTCGTTCCAGGTGGAGTTCACGCGCTTCGGCCAGGGCGCCGACTGCTCGTTCCAGGAGGTCTCCGGCATGGGTGTGACCATGGAGACCGAGGACGTGCAGGCGGGCGGCCAGAACAGTTTTGTCTACAAGCTGCCCAAGGGCGTGCGGCAAGAGAAGCTGGTCATGAAGCGCGGCGTCGCCAACGACAAGTCGCTGTTGATGGGGTGGTGCAAGGAGACGCTGGAGACCGGCATGACCCAGCCGATCCAGCCCCAGGACGTCAAGGTGTACCTGCTCGACGAGACCGGCGTGAAGATCCGCGGCTGGACCTTCGCGTCGGCGTACCCGGTGCGCTGGAGCGTGGACGACCTCAATTCCACCCGGAACGAGGTCACGATCGAGACCATCGAATTCGCCTATCTCAACTGCATGCGGGAGATGTGAGACATGACGCTCGAAATCCGACAGATGGTGATCCGCTCCGAGCTGAGCGGTCACGGCGGGACGCCCGCGCCATCGGCCAATGCCGGCGGCAATGCCAACGCCGCCACCGACAACTCGGACGAGGGCGACAACTGCTGCGCGGCCGATGAGAACGCCAGCAACAAGCATCGCGAGGCGCGCAATCTGCTGCGCACGCTGCGCGCGCAGATGGCGTCGCTGCAGGAGCGTTGAATGACGGACGCATCGGCCGCGCTCACGCCGCTCAAGATCGTCGCCTGCACCGAGGCCGACGACGGCACCATCTCGCAACAGGATGGGCCGGGCACCTCGATCTCGCTGCTGATCAACCCGTCGCAGATGAAGCACGAGCGCCGTACCTGCTTTGTGCAGCGCAAGCCGATGGGCGATACGGGATCGGGCCGCAAGTTCAGCCATATGCAGCCCGGCAAGCTGTCGTTCTCGCCGGTGTTCGACGGCTCGGGCGTGGTCCCGCGGCCGCCGGACAGCACCATGCCGGCCGAGGTGGAAGACCAGCTCCAGGCGTTGAGCAAGGTGATCTACACGTACAAGGGGGTGATCCATGAACCCAGCATTGTGCAGATCGTGTGGGGCAAGCTGCTGTTCCAGGGCCGTCTCACGAGCTTCAGCGTCGACTACACGCTGTTCCGTCCGAGCGGCTCGCCGCTGCGGGCCACGGCGGCGCTCGCGTTCGACTCGTACACCAGCAACAAGCAGGCCGAGCTCGAGGCCGGTACGAGCTCGCCCGACCTGAGCCACCTTGTGCTGGTACGCGACGGCGATACGCTGCCCCTGCTGTGCGAGAAGATCTATGGCGATGGCCGCTACTACACGGCAGTGGCCCGCTACAACGGACTGCGCCAGTTCCGCTCGCTGACCCCGGGCATGGAACTCCATTTCCCGCCGCTGGAGTAGACCATGGCCGACTATCCGACCATCGATGCCGAAGGCGTGCTGCGTGTGACAGTGGAAGCCGATGGCACCAAGTACCAGAACCTGCCGCTGCTGGGCATTACGGTGCGACACGCGTTCAACCGGATTCCATGGGCCGAGGTGGTGATCCGTGACGGTGACATGCCCACCGGCAAGTTCCGGCGCGCGGACCAGTCGGTCTTTATTCCTGGCGTGAAGATCGCCATCAGCGCAGGGTATGGCGATGACGAGACGCAGATCTTCAGCGGCATCGTGGTGCGTTTTGGCGTCAAGATCGACGGGCAGAACGATTCGCGCCTGACCATCGAGTGCCGCGACGTCGCCACCCGGATGACGATCGGCCGCCGCAATGCCAACTATGTCGACCAGACCGACAGCGACGTGATGGCCACGCTGCTGTCGGCGCATGGGCTCGACGCCACGGTTACCGCCACCAGCGTCAGCTATGGCGAGCTGGTGCAGTACTACAGCAGCGACTGGGACTTTCTGCTCGCGCGTGCCGAGTTCAACGGGATGCTGGTGAATGTGGCGGACGGCGCGGTCACCGTGGCGCCGCCCGATGCCAGCGGCGAGCCGGTGTTCGGCATCAAGTGGGGTCGCGATCTCTACGAGTTCAGCGCGGACATCGACGCGCGCATGCAGTACAGCGAGGCGCTCGCCACCGCATGGGACCCGTCGCAGCAGAAGATCGTGCAGGGCAGTGCGGCCAAGCCGGGCGCGCTGAGCGGGCAGGGCAACCTTACGGGCGCCACGCTGGCCGCGGTGGCAAGCCCGGCCACGTTCGGGCTGCAATCGGCGACCACGCAGGTGGCGGATTCCCTGACGACGTGGGCCAAGGCCACGCAGACCAAGGCGGAACTCGCGCGCATTCGTGGCCACCTGCGCTGCATGGGCACGGCGCTGGCCAAGCCTGGCGCGGTGGTCGGCGTCTCCGGCGTGGGCACGCGTTTCGCCGGCAAGGTGTTCGTGACGGCGGTGGAGCATGCGCTGGTGGGCGGCTTCTGGCACTCCGACGTGGAGTTCGGCATGGAACCGCAATGGCACGCCCGCCGCGACGACGTGGAGGCGCCGCTGGCCTCGGGGTTGCTGCCCGGCATCTCGGGGCTGCAGATCGGCGTGGTGGTCAAGCTCGACGGCGATCCGCTCGATGCACAGCGTATCCAGATCAAGCTGCCGGTGATGCAGGCCGAGACGGAGCCGGTGTGGGCACGCCTGATCCAGGGCTATGCGTCGAACGGATTCGGCGCGTTTTTCCTGCCGGAGGTGGACGACGAGGTGATCGTCGGCTACCTCAACGACGATCCGTGCCACCCGGTGGTACTCGGCGCGGTCTATAGCGGCAGCCACAAACCGCCTTACACGATCGAGGCGGCCAACAATACCAAGGCGATCGTGACGCGCGCCAGGCATGTGATCGAGTTCGACGAGGAGAACAAGATCATCACCGTGACCACGCCGGGCCAGAACAAGGTGGTGCTGGACGACACCTCCAGGTCGATCCTGATCCAGGACCAGCACAACAACAGCATCAAGCTGTCGGAAAGCGGCATTGCCTGCGACAGTCCGTACGACATCACGCTCAACGCGCAGGGCAATATCAAGATGACCGCGAACATGATGATCGAGATGACCGCGCAGGCGGACGTCAAGGCGTCTGGCCTGAACATCAACTGCGAGGCCCAGGTGGGCTTTGTCGGCAAGGGCGCCGCTACCGCGGAGCTGTCCGCCGCCGGCCAGACCACGGTGCAGGGCGCCATGGTCATGATCAACTGAAGGAACCCGATGCCACCAGCCGCCCGCCTGACCGACTTGCACACCTGTCCGATGCAGACGCCGGGCCTGCCGCCGATTCCACATGTGGGCGGGCCGATCGTCGGCCCCGGGGTGCCGACCGTGCTGGTCGGCAAGATTCCGGCCGCCGTGGTGGGCGACAACGCGGTATGCGTGGGGCCGCCCGACGTGATCGTGCAGGGATCGACCACGGTGCTGATCGGCGGCCGGCCCGCCGCGCGCATCGGCGATACCACGGCGCATGGCGGCGCCATCGTGCTGGGCTTGCCCACCGTGCTGATCGGAGGCTGACCATGAGTCCGTTCCTGGGCCGGGGCTGGCACTTTCCCCTACGGTTCGATCCGCGCACGCGCCAGGTCGGCATGGTGGCGGGCGTGGAGGATATCGAGGAGAGCCTGCGCATTCTGCTGGGTACCTACCCCGGCGAGCGCGTGATGCAGCCCACGTACGGCTGCGCGGTGCGCCGCGCGGTGTTCGAGACGCTCAACGAGAGCACGCTGACCGAACTCAAGGAGATGATCCGCAAGGCCATCCTGTTCTTCGAGCCGCGCATTCTGCTCGATCACATCGACACCACGGTGCTGACGCTGGAAGGGCGAGTCGATATCCGCCTGCACTACATCGTGCGGACGACCAATACGCGGCACAACCTCGTCTATCCGCTTTACCTCGACCAGGCCACGTCGCCGGTTGCCACCTACTGAGCCTGCATGTCCAACGGGACCCGACAAGACCAGCGCCTGGCCGATACGCTGCGCCCCGATCATGTGCTGCCGGACGAGATCGGGCTGGCGGAACGCGTACGCATCACGCTCGCGCAGGCGGCCAGCCTCAGGTTCGGCGCCGGGGCCGATGCCGGGCGCTGGGATACCACATTACGCCAGGACGAAAGCGTGGTGCTGGCCGAAGTGGCAACGTTTCCGCTACCGCGGCTCGAGCAGGAGTTTCTCGCTGCGCTCGACCGCGAGGGCGAGGCTGCGCTGTGGGCCCGCGTCTGGCGCCTGGTGCGTACCTACGACGGGTGGTGCTGGTGGCTGGCCGGACGCGAGGGCGAGGCCGGATCGGCGCTGGGCGAGGCGTTGCTTGCGCAGATCGAGCAGGGACTTGCGGCAGTGGTGACGGCCGGGCGCACGGCGTTTGGTGCGTTTGGTGCGTCTGGTGGGTCTGGTGGGTCGGGTGGGTCGGGTGGGTCGGGTGGCGCGGTCGCCGAGGCTCCGCTGCATCCCGCCTGGTTGCGCGCCGCTAGCGCCGCACGCGTGACGCCGCTGACGGCCGCACTGGCGCCCGATGACCGGCGCGCGCGCCGGCAATGGCTGCGCCGGGCCTGGCTGGCGCTGACGCTGGCGATTCAACGGCTGCAGCCGCAGGCTCAGGCGCTGTTCGAACGCAGCCTGGGCGGCGGTCGCCATGAGCCTGCCATGGGTCTGTTGCTGGCGACGCTGCAACTGTTCCAGTACAGCCGCGCGCCGCTCAATCGGTTTCCGGAGCGGCTGATCGATTTCTACTATCGCGACGTCTTGCGCCTGGCGCCACGCCCCGGTTTGCCGGAACATGTGCATCTGCTGCTGGAGCGGGAGCCGCGCCATGCGGGGATCGTGCCGATCGCGGCCGGCACGCGCTTTGTGGGCGGCAAGGACGCGCAGGGTCAGGTGCTGACGTTTACGGCCGATGGACCGCTGGCGCTGACGGGCACGCGGGTGGTGGCGCTCTGCACGCTGCGGGTGGAGCGCGATGCGCTGATCTCTCCGGAGCGCGAGTTCGACTTTGCGACGCGCCTCAAGGTCGAGCAGCTGCCGCTGCAGGCGCCCGATGCGGCGTATGTCGATCGGCCCGCGTGGTGGCCTTTGCTCGGCGGCGCGGTGCGCGGCTCCGCCTCGCTCGCGCAGGATGCCTTGCTCGGCTTTGCGCTGGCCTCGCCGCTGCTGCGCCTGAAGGAAGGGACGCGCGAGGTTCGTATTCGCTTGCAGTTTGCGCATCCTGCCGCCAATGACGAGGCCTTGGTGCGCGCGTTGCGCACGCCGCGCGCGCAGCGGGACGTGGCGTGGCTGACCGAGGCCTTCCGGGCCTATGCCGCCTACGAGGCCCAGCATTTTCCCGGACGGCCCAGGCCGGGTGGGGCGGCCCCCGCGTTCGATCCCGCCGCCATGGCGCAGGCGGCCTGGCAGCGTGCTGCAACGTTCGAGGCGGATGTGCAACTCGCATTCCTGCTGGCGGCCTGCCTGGCGTGCGACCATGCCGCGGTGTTTGCGGAGCGGCTCGGGCGGTTGTTTGCCGTATGGCTGGTGGCGGGCGACGAGCAGCTGCGGCTGGTGGATCTGCAGGCGCTGCGCGCGCATGCGGCGAGATTGCGCGGCAACGAGGGCAACGAGGGCAACGAGCAGGGCGGGCGCGCGACCACGGCCGCCACCGAGGCTACGGCAAGGGACGGGCAAGCGGGTGCAAAAGGGAGCGCAAGAGAGGGCACCAAAGAGGGCACCAAAGAGGGCACAAAAGAGGGCACAAAAGAGGGCACAAAAGGCAGTGCAGCAGAGGGCACGGCCGACCGCCGTGAGGAGCCGCGCGTCGAAATCGACGATCCGCTGATTCTGATCTATCCCCCGCACAACCACGATGCGGAAGGCAAGCTCCCCGAGCGCGACCTGATCTTCGAACGCGTCTTTGCCGGCGTATGGCAGGCCCGGGTGAGCACGGCCAGCGGATGGCTCACGGTCGACAAGGTATTCACGCATCGCCGCGCGCCGGCCGCCGATACCTGGGGCGGGGGCATGGAACTCGTGCTGCGCCTCGGCGCCGAGCAACCACCCGTGGTGCCCTGCATCCCGGCCGTGCACGGCGCCCAATGGCCGGCGCAGGCCATGCTGCAACTGGCGGTACAGACGCGCGGCCGGCTGTATGCCTATAGCCTGCTCGGCCAATACACGCTGAGCGAGATGAACCTCACCGTCAACGTGCGCGACCTGCGTGACGTGGTGCTCTACAACCAGCTTGGACGGCTCGACCCGTCCAAGCCGTTCCTGCCATTCGGGCCGGCGCCCACGCCTGGCAGCTACCTGGTGTTCGGCAGCCAGGAACTGGCATGCAAGCCGCTGCAGTTGCTGCACCTGTCCTTCAACTGGGCCAACCTGCCTGACCTGCCCGGTGGCTTTCCCGAGCATTACGCACGCTATCCCGGCGACTGGCGCGCAGCCGGCTTCCGGCTCGGCACGGCGGTGCTGACCGACGGGCAATGGCGCAATGGCAACGAAGCGCTGTTGCCGATGTTCTCGACCGTGCATGAGCGCGAGCGCCTGCTGCGCGAGCACCATCTGGTGTTTCCCGGCGCCGCGTTGCGCCGGCTCCATCGCGCCACGCCACCGCGGCCGGCAGCGCAGCCGTTCCTGTACGGGCTGGGCAGCCGCAATGGCTTCTTCCGGCTCGACCTGGCGGAACCGCCCACGGCCTTTGGCCATGCCATCTATCCCACGTTGCTGAGTACCACGCTCACCCGCAATACCCGGCTCAAGCGGCCCACGGCATTGCCCCGCGAGCCCTATACGCCGACGCTGCAAGGGCTGGCCCTGCACTATCAGTCGACCCAGGATATCCGCTTTGCCGTCGACGACGGCAACGCCGCGGATGCCAGCCTGCTGCACCGGGCCTACCATCTTTACCCGTACGGTATCGCCGCGATGGTGCCGCAGCATGGCCGGCCGCCCGGCCTGTTGCCGCACCATGCCGGCGACGGCAATCTTTTTATCGGCCTCAGCGGCGACGACCTTCAGGGCACGCTGAGCCTGTTCTTCCATCTGCGCAAGGAAGAGGCGGCGGAGCGCTGGGGCGATGCCGCGCCGGCACTGCAGTGGGCCACCTGGCAGGACGGCCACTGGCAGCCGCTGGCACCGCATATGGTGTTGTCCGACGGCACGCAGGGCCTGCTGCGCTCTGGCATCGTGCAGTTGAATCTGCCGGCCGGCATGACGGCCAATTGCGCATCGCTGCCGGGACAGTGCTACTGGCTGCGGCTCAGCGCGGACTGGGGGTTCACGCAACTGGCGGGGCTCTACGGCGTCCATGCGCAGGCCATCACGGCCACGCGCACGGTGTTGCCGGCGGACGAGCAGGCGCCGATCGCGGTGCCGCCGGGCACCATCAATATGCCCGGCGAGCGCGTGCCCGGCTTGCGCGCGGTGGTGCAGGTGGGCCCGGCCGATGGATGGCGCGCGGCGGACCAGCCCGAAGCGGTGCGCATGCGCGCGGCCGAGCGGCTGCGCCACAAGCGGCGCGCAGTCACGCGCTGGGATTACGAACGTCTGCTGCTCGACGCGTTTCCGCAGGTGTACAAGGCGCGATGCTTTGCCCATCACGAAGCCACGCTGGTCGATCCTGCCGGCCGCCGCCACCAGCATCTGGCCAACTTGCCGGGGCAGGTCCTGCTGGCCGTGGTGCCGCATCCCCAGCCGGGTGAGTTGTTCCGCAGCACCGAGGCGCCGCGCTTCGATGCCGCGCTGCTGGAGGCCATGCGCGCGCACCTGCAGGCCTGTGCGCCGAGCGGAGCGCGAGTGCTGGTGCGCAATGCCGCGTATGAGCGCGCGCAGGTGCGTTGCATCCTGAGGCTCGTCCCCGGTAGTCATCCCGGTGCCATGTTGCGGCAGCTGAACCAGGCGCTGGTGGAATATCTGTCGCCCTGGCATGTGGACGGGATCGGCGCCGATTTCGACTGGAGCGTGCGGGCCGATACGCTGGAGGCATTCCTGCGCGCGCAGCCCGGGGTGGATGCCGTGGGCAAGCTGTCGATGCTCCATATCGTGCGCAACGACCGTCAGTTCAACGTGCTGCACGACACCGCGACACACACCATCCGGGGCGAAGCGCGCACGCTGCGACCGGCGCAGCCGTGGAGCCTGTTGCTGCCGACGCGCCGCCACCTGCTGGAGCTGCGCGACGACATCGGTCCGCTGGTGCCGCACGTCACGGGAATTCGCCGGCTGGAAGTCGGCAGCACGTTCATTGTCGGCGGCACCGCGCCGAATCCTTCCGCGCAGGTGCGTCATGACCAGTAGGAACCGGGAATCCCTCAAGCGCTATTTCCGCGAGGGCGCGCTGCCGAACGAGGATCACTTCGCCGATCTGATCGACTCGATGCTCAACATGAGCGACGAGGGCTTTCGCAAGACCGTCGAACATGGCTTCGAGGTGTACTCGCCGCTCGGCCACGATGCGCTGGTGAGCTTCTTCCGCGATCAGGACCCCGAGCGCCCGGCATGGCGCTTCGGGCTTGGTGCCAACGACGAACTGCTGGTGCAGGGGCGCGCCGAGCCAGCAGGGAACGGATCCGATGCCAGCGCGGCGCAGGCATTGCCGTCCGCGGTGCTGTGTCTGGACCAGGATCGGCGCATTGGCGTGGGCACCGAAAGCCCGCGCGCAACGCTGGACGTGGCCGGGGTGGTGCGCGCCACCGGGCGGCAGGGCGCGCTCGCGCGCCAGCACGCGGTGCCGCTGCTGGCCAATGGCGAGTGGCAGGACCTGACCGACGATCTGGAAGGGTGCCAGGCGCTTGAAGTGGTGGCGGGCGCGGGGCAGCGCGGCAAGGGTCGCTTTGGCCTGGTGCACGCGATTGCCATGAATACTTACAACCCCACGCTCGGGCTGTTCGACTTCTTCAACCGCAAGCGTGGCATTCGCAGTACGCATGGCTTCTATAGCCGCCGCTGCGACCGGCTCGAATTGCGCTGGAGCGGCACCAGCGGGCGCAATGCGCGTTATCGCCTGCAGATACGCACCGGGTGCGACTTCGGTACCGGCGTGGGCATCCAGGCCCAGGTCACGCAACTCTGGTTCGATCCCCATATGAGCGAGGGCCAGCCATGAGCATCCTGCTGCGTCGCGCCTCGCCCACCGCGTCGGTGGTGCCGTCGGCTCTGCCGTCGCCGCTGGAGCCCGCCGCCGACAGCGCCACCATCGAGCGTCTGACTGACGATCCGCCGTTCAGCTATCCGGATCTGCGGCGGCATGGCATTGCGCTCACGCAAGCGTTGAGCGGCGAGTTCTGGACGGACTACAACTATCACGACCCCGGAGTGACGCTGCTCGAGGCGCTGTGCTACACGATCACCGAGAACGTGTTTGGCGCCGATGCCGAGATCGCCGACCTGCTGACCGCGCCGGATGGCCGCATTCACTATCGGCGCCACGCCTTGCACGGCGCCGAAGAGGCGCTGCCGTGCCGGCCCACCACCGACCTCGATCTGATGCGCTATCTGCTCGATCGCGTGCCGGCGGTGCATCAGTTGCGCCTGACCATGCCGGGCCACGACGGGCTGTGGCGCATGGCGCTGCGCGTGCACGACGGCGACGATGCGGCCGCCGCGCGCGATACCGCGCGTGCCTACCGCGCGCAGCGCAACCTTGGCGAGGACATCGCGACGCTGCCGCAGGTATTGCGTCCGCGCTGGTGCGCGTTGCGGATCCAGATGAGCGTGGAGGGGCCGCGCGATCTCAATGACATCCTGGTGGAACTGGTGCAGCGCTGTGCGCGTCTGGTCAGCGCGGCGCCGCCGCGACGGCCCGTGCAGGCGCGCCTGGCGCAGCAAGATGCGTTTGGCCGGCCGTTGGGTACGAGCCGGCTGTTCGAGGGGCCGTCGCTGCAATGCGGCTGGATCGCGGAGGAAGATCTGCGGCGCGACACCGGCGATGGTCCGGGGCGGCGAGACAGCCGTCTTTACTTCAGCGACCTTGCACGCGCGCTGCGCGAGATCGAAGGCATTGCCGATATCAGTGACCTGCGGCTCGTGCTGCAGGATACGGGCGACTCGGAGGGCGACTCGGAGGGCGGCGGGGACGACAGTACCGACAGTCTGCAGTGGCAGGGCGACGACTGGGCGCTGCAGTTGCGCTGGCCCGAGACGGAGGCTGCCTTGTCGGGGTGGACCATCACCCGGCGCGGCAGCCGGTTCCATCTCGATACTCGCGAGTTGCTGGCGCAACTGGCGGATGCGCGCCAGGCGGCGCGCGTCGCCAGCGTGCCGCCGCGCACACGCGCCTACGCGGGCCAGCTGCTACCCCGGCCGTCCGGCCACTATGTGCCGGAAATCCCCTACCTGTCGACGTGGCACCATCTGCCGCCGCTATACCGCGAGGCCCATTCCGCCCCGCTTGCCGATGCGGATCGGGAGGCGCAGTTTGGCGCCTATCTGGCGTTGCTGGAGCAGTGGATGGCGCATGGCAACGCGCAATTGCAGCATCTGCGCGAGCTGTTCAGCCTGACGCCGCAACCGTCCAGCAGCTACTGGTGGGAGCCATTGGGGCCGACGCAGGTGCCGGGGTTGGCCGGGGTCTGTGCCGAGCCGACCGATGCGGCCGCGCGATCGCTGGCGGCAGGTGATGACGCACTGGCGCGACGCAGCCGCGTGCTCGACCTGCTGCTGGCGTTGCATGGCGAGCACTGCGATCAGCACAGCATCCAGCGCTTTGGCTATTACTTCGATGCCGCGGGCTGGCAGGCGCATCTGTACGAGTGCAAGCGTCGTTTCGTGCAGCGCATCGTGCGGCATACGCGCGATCGCGCGGGTGCGTTCGACTACAGCCGGCCGTCGTTGGGCCGGCGCGGTAATACCGCGCCGCTGCAGGAGCGCATCGGCCTGCTGCTCGGCTTTACGCAGACCCATAGTCGGCTGCTGGCCGGCGGCCTGGCCGCGCTTGGCATGCGTATCGACGACGGACATGCGCATGCGCGCCGTCATGTTGCCGAGCCGCCGGCGGATCTGGAAGCGCTGACCATGGCGGCACCGCTGCGCGCCCGTATCGCGGCGCACTATGCCGAGGACACGGCGCTCGACCAGGTGGCGGATCGCCTCGCCTTCTACTTCACCGACCTCGCGCCGCGAAGGTGGCCAGGGGCGCTGCTGCGCTGTGCGGCGCATGGTGGGCGCTACCACCAGGGCTCCGGTGCCGACGGCACGTTGCAGCTTTGGCTCGGGCCTGACGAGCATGGCGGGTGGTGGCCGCTCGCGGTGCGGGAAGGGCCGGGCGGGGTGTTGGCGCCGGCCCTGTATCTCCACGAGTTTGCGTGCCGCCTGCAACGCGAGTCGGAGGGGCTGCATCTGGTCGAGCATATCCTGTTGCGGCCGCTTGGCGATGCGCGCGCGGCGGCGGACGTGCCGGCTGATTTCTATGCCCATCGCCTCAGTGTGATCCTGCCTGGCTGGACGGCGCGCGGGGCGGATCAGAGCTTCCGCGATCTGGCGGAGGAGACCGTCGCGCTGGGTTGCCCCGCGCATATCCTGCCGCATGTGCACTGGCTCGATGCGGCGGAGCTGGCGGCGTTCGAGCGCGATTTCGAAAGATGGCTGCGGGCGCGGCAGGCGCAGGCGAATGCGCCTGACGATGCGGCCGCCGTGGCGCATCTCGATACCTGTGCGGCGGCCCTGCGGCATCGGCTGAGCGCGCCACCGCGGGGAGGCGCGCGATGAATGCGCCGCTGCGTCTGGCGCATATGCCCGGGCATGCCATCGAGACGCTGTCGTGGACGAGCCGTTGCGCCATGGAGCGCGAGGCCGTGCATGCATATCAGGCACGCCTGAGCCGCTTTCTCAACGGCAAGGGGCGCGAGACGATGGCGCGGGTGTTTACGCGGTTGTCGCCACCTGGCGAGCACTGGCGCATCGATCGGCTGGAGATCGATACGGGGCCGCTGGCGGTGGATGCCAGCGAGAGCGAATGGGCTGCTGTGCTGGAGGCGCAGCTGGTCGAGACGCTGACGCGGGCGCGCCGGGCGAGTGGCGGGGCTGATGGCGCACGGCGGGGCAACGGCGTCGAGGAGCGCGATCCGAGCGCCGTGAGTAACGGGCACCGTGGCGCGGACACTGGCATGGGCGTCGGCACGGACTACGGCACGGAGGTTGGCACGGAGGTTGGCACGGACGAGGGCGCGGACCGGATGGCCGTGTCCGCGGCGGCGCCGCGCCCGGCGGACCACCAGGCGCTGGAACACTTCCTGTTCTATCTGCAACGCGGCTATCTGCCGTGGTCGCACAGCCCTCTGGCGGGGCGTACGTTATCGGGCTGGCTTGCGCTGCTGGCGCGTCGGACCGGGCCGCGGCTGTGGTCGATGCTGCAACGCTTGCAGCCTGGCGATTACGTGCTGGCGCGCTTGAGCCGCATTACGCCGCATGAGGGCCTGCAAGCGCTGATCGGGGTGCGCTACCGGGAGCTGGCGGATAGCCTCAGTACGCTCGATGCGCAGGTGCTCGCGCCGTTGCAGGCACGGGGGCGGCTCAGTGCCTATCAGGTCCAGCAGTTGCAGCAGGTGTGGCGGGTCTCGGCTTTCCGTCTGATGTGGGGACAGCGCGCGGCAACCTTGAGCGCGGATGGTTTGCGTCGGCTCCAGCGCGAACTCGGCGCCGCGCTGGCACGGCAACTGGGGCAGGGCGCATTGGGGCAGGGCGGATTAGGGCAGTGGCTGCCTGCGCTGCAACCGGTCGCGCATGCGGCGGCGTATGGCGCCGAAGGCAATCCGGCGCCCGGCGCGCGAGCGCGGCCCGGGCGCATGCTGCCACGGCTCGATCAGTTGCTGCTGGGCGGGGTGATTGCCGCGGTCGAGCGGTCGGCCCGCAGGAAGAGGCGTGCGACGGGGCAGCAGGATGCGTTGTCGGCGACGCACGCCACATCCGCGGGGGACACGGTAGCGGTGGCTTGGGGCGCTGCTGGCGCCGCCGTGCCGATGAGTACGCCGACGAGTACGCCGACGAGTACGCCGACGAGTACGCCGACAAGTACGCCGACGAGTACGCCGACGAGTACGCCGACGACTGCGCCGACGAACGCGCCGACGAATGCGCCGATGCGTCCCGAGCGGCCCGTCGAGGCGGCGTTACGCCGGCTCGCGGCCGCGCTCGACGGCAGCGCGTCGTTGCGAGGCGCCGCATTGAGACTGCTGCTCGACGACCTGCATGCGCGGGTGCCGGGCGAACTTGGGATTCATCTGCGGGACGTGGCGTTACGTCGCGCAACGACCGGCGGCTGGCTGTCGCGGCTTGGTGCCGACACCGTCTGGCGCATCGTACAGATACTGGCCGGGTCTGCCGACGCCACCGGAATCGTTGGCAAGCAGGCGCGGGCCGCCACCGCCGCGATGGCGAGGGGCTTGCCTGTGCCGCCCACGGTCGTCGCGGCAACGCGCGGTGCGCATTGGGCCGAATCGCTGCGGCAGTTTTCGCTGACGGCGATTTCGCGTGGGGCGCGGCCGGGGCGCGGCGCGCGCGTCGGGGTGTCTGCACTGCAGGCCTGGCTGGTGGCATACACCTTGCGCCAACTCGCGTTGGGCGAGCGTGCGCCGACTGACCAGCGCGGTTGGCAACGGTTCTGGGAGCGGGCGGTGGCGGCGTGGCAGCTCGGCGCGTCTTGCGTTCGCGCGGCGCGGCCACAGGTGTCATGGGAGCGGCCCTTGGTACGGCCCTTGGTACGGCCCATCGTGCGACCCGTGGTGCGGCCGTGGCCGCGGCCGTGGCTGCGGCCTCCGCAACTGTCCCCAGAGCGGCTTCCCGATCAACCTCTTCAAGAGCCACTCAAACGGTCTTTGGCGAGCGGCGGCAACCAGCTTGCCGGACAGCGCGTCGGCGAGCCCATCGGCAGGACCACCGGTCGCCCGGTCGGACGGCCAGTCGGTAGACCAGTCGGTAGGCCCACCGGACAGCTCACCGGACAGCTCACCGGACAGCTCACCGGACAGCTCAGCGGACAGCCCATCGGTCGTGCCCTCCAGGGGCGCGGTGGGCGGGCCCGCGAAGGGCTCGTAAAGGACAGCCTTGCGCGCATTGAGCAGGCATCACACGATGCGGTCCCCGCGCTGCATCGCTTTGAAAGACTGCCATCGACGCGCACATGGCGCTGGCATGCGCTACATACGGTGACGACCCTCGAAGCCCGACTGTCGCACCTCGCCGCGTTTGCCCGTGTGCCGCGCGTACGTCGTGACTGGGTCATGCGCAACCGTTTGAGCCACTGGCTTGCCGAGCCGGCGCTGTGTGCGGCATGGATGGCGCGCACCGCACCGGCGCAGCGTTGGGAACTGTTTGCGGCGCTGCGTCCGCGCGATATCGGTACGCTGCGCCGGACCAGCGATGCGCTGCAGGCGGTGCATGCCGCTTTGCTGCCAAAGCGGTCGGCGGCCGAACGCCAGCGCAGTCACTGGCGATTCCTGAGCGGCTACGTGTTCGCGGCGGATCTGCCCATCGCGCCCGCCATGCTTGCGCGGCGCTATGCGATCCACCTTTGTCGGGAGCAGAACGCCGGCGTGGCAACGGGCATGGCGACAACCGTGGCGCGAGGGATGGCATCGGGCATGGCGCTGGGCATGGCACCAGTCATGGCACCGGGCATGGCGCAGGGCATGACAGCGGGCCCGGCATCATCCGGCATGGCGCCGGGCATGACGGCGGGTATGGCATCCGGCATGGCGCAGGGCGCGGCAGCGGGCATGGCAGCGGGTAAGGCCTTGCGCATGGCACCGCGCACGGCACCCGACAAGAACGTGCGCACGGCGTCGGGCGAGCCGGCGCGCGCGGCCAGGGCTGCTTTCACGCCGTCCGCCAACCCGATCCAAGGCGCGCCGTTGCGGCAATGGCTCGCGCGCGTTGCCGCAGCGTTGTCGTCGCTGCGTTGGCTTTCTTTTGCCGGCACGGCGATGTCGCAGGCCGTGCGCATGCTCGGGCGCGCGCCTAGTGCCGCCGAACGGTGGGAGGTCCTGCAGCCTGTGCGCAACGCCATCGCACCGCCGCCAGGCGGGCCGACTGGCAGGTCTGCTGGTGTCGCTGGCGCTGCCGGCGGGACTGCCGGCACTGCCGAGGCCAGCGTCTCGCGTCGGACCCCGCCTGCGCATGCGGTGCTATCGGAAGCGCCGCATCCGGAAGGCCGCCATTTGGCCGCCTCCCATTCGGCAGTCCCTCCTTCGGCAGTCCCTCCTTCGGCAGTTCCTCCTTCGGCGGCGCGTCCGTGGGGGGCTGCTCCTTCGGCGGATCCGTCTTCGGGGCATCCCCATTACGTCGGCAATGCCGGCCTTGTACTGCTGGCCACCTACGCGCAGCGGCTGTTCACCATGCTGAATCTGCTGGAGGGCAACGCGTTTCGCGACGCGGCGGCGGCGTCGCGTGCGGTGCGCTGCCTGGCGTATCTGGTGGAAGGGCATGACGGCGCAAGCGAGCCCGAATGCGTGCTGCCCAAGCTGTTGTGCGGCATCCCGTTGTCAGCACCGTTGGTGGGGCGCGACGGCAGCGCCGCGCCGGGCCGCGCGGGGAGCCGCGCACATGACGACACCCGGCCTGCCGCCCCCCGCCATGCCGACGACTGGCTGCCGGATTACGCGCAGGAAGACGCGCTGGACGATGCTACCTGTGGGGTGCTGGACAGTCTCCTGGACGCCGTGATCGCGCACTGGACCGCGCTCGGCAAGACCTCGCGCGCCGGCCTGCGTCAGACCTTCCTGCAGCGCGAAGGCCGGCTCGCCTCCGAGTATGGCGAGGGAGGCAAGCACTGGCGGCTGGTGCTGAAGACCGGCCCGTTCGACATGCTGCTGGACCGCTTGCCCTGGTCGTTCGGCACCATCAAATTGCCCTGGATGCAGGAGGTACTCTATGTCGACTGGCGCTGAATCCACCCAGCCGGATATGGATGCCGCCACGCGCACGCGCCATGCCGACGCGTTGCGGCGCGAACTGGACTGGCTCGAGGCCGCGCTCGACCTGCGCTTCCGCCAGCATTTTGCGCACGAGGGCACCCCCGAGCCGTTGCCGCCGCCGCCGGCATTGCCAGCGGGCAGCGCGCTGGCGGAGGTGGTGGCGCAGTATGGTCTGGGCCAGCGCGAGCGGCTGGTGCTGGCACTCGCCATGGCACCCCACCTGCGGCCTGCGGCGCTCGACCTGTTCTTTGTCAAGAACCGCGATTTCGATCGCGGCTTCAGCGAATTCGGCGGCGCCCGGGCAACGCGTCACGCAGGCTTCCTGCCGAGCGGGGAGACCGCGGTATTCCTCGTTGCCGGCGGCGACCTGACCGAACGCATCGCCACGCTCGACTTGTTCGACCCGCGTCACGCCTTTGCCCGGGGCGGGCTGGTGCAGCTCGACGGTGACGTCGGCGGCGAACCGCAACTGAGCGGCGCGCTGTTATTGAGTGCGGAAGCACTGCAACGCCTGCAGACCGGCGTCTGGCACAAGCCGGACTACAACGCGCAGTTTCCGGCCAAGCGCATCACCACCGCGCTTGCCTGGGACGATCTCATCCTGGCGCCCGAGGTAATGGACGAGATCGCGATGATCCAGACCTGGCTCCAGGCGGGCCCCGCGCTGATGGACGAATGGGGCATCGGCAAGGCCGTCAAGCCCGGCTATCGCTGCCTGTTCCATGGACCACCGGGAACCGGCAAGACGCTTACCGCGACACTGCTCGGACAGGGCGCCCAGGCCGATGTCTATCGCATCGACCTCTCCATGGTGGTGTCCAAGTACATCGGCGAGACCGAAAAGAACCTCGCACGCGTATTCGACCAGGCACAGAGCCGCCGCTGGATCCTGTTCTTCGACGAGGCCGACGCGCTGTTCGGCAAGCGCTCGGCCACGCAGAGCAGCAACGACCGCCATGCCAACCAGGAAGTGGCCTACCTGTTGCAGCGCGTGGAAGACTTTCCCGGCGTGGTCATCCTGGCCAGCAACCTGCGCGGCAATATCGACGACGCGTTCTCGCGTCGCTTTCAATCCATGATCTATTTTCCGATGCCCGATGCGACCCAGCGTCTGCGGCTCTGGCGCAGCCTGCTGTCGCAACCGGGGCGGCTCGCCGCCGATATCGACCTGGCGGAGCTGGCGGAGCAGCATGAGCTGTCTGGCGGTGCGATGGTGAACGTACTGCGGTTTGCAGTGCTGCAGGCCAACCGCGAGGGGGTGACGCAATTCACGCGCGCGCACCTGCTGGCCGGCCTGGCGCGGGAAATGCGCAAGGAAGGGAGAACCGCATGAAGCGCGCATGGACCGGCCTCGTCGTATGGGTGGTGCTGGTGATCCTGTACGGGCTGCTGCCTGCGCCGACGGCGAGTTCCGTGGGCGCGTCGGCTGCCGGCGCCACGACGGCCGCGGCATCGGCGCCCGCCGCCTTGCCCGCGGCGACGACGCCGTCACCAATGCCGGCCACTACACCGGTCACTACACCGGTCACCACGCCGGCTACGACCTCGACCACGAGACCGCCCACGACGCCGCCCCCGACGCCGCCAACCGCCCCGGCATCGCTCTCCATCGGGACACGTCCCGCGTCGACGTCGAACCTGTCCTGCCCGCCGGTCAACCCCAACACCTATCCGCCGCTGGCCTGCGTGCGCCCCAGCGAACCGCTGTCGCTGGAGAAAACGGCCGTCACCACGTTGCCGGCCGCCGTGGTCGATCAGGACTATCGCTACCAGTTCATCGCGACCGGTGGCGAGCCGCCCTACACATTCGAGGAGATTCGCGAAGATCCGAAGCGCGGCCTGCCCGCCGGCCTGAGCCTGGCATCCGATGGCACCGTCAGCGGCACGCCCGCCCAACGCGGACGCAAGTCCTTCGTGGTGGCGCTGCACGACCAGACCGGGCAGGGCCTGCGCCAGACTTTCTCGCTCAACGTGGTCGCGCCGCGCGGGCCAAAGCCGGCTGGCAAGGCGCCGGCCCGGCCCGCCGACAACGCGCCCGTGCCCACCATCGAGACCGTGTCGATCGCCGCCACGCAGACGCCGGTACGCAGCCTGAACCTGATCGATACGTGGATGCTGACGGCCGACCTGCTCAAACAGGTCAATCCGGTGGTCGTGGAAGGCGATACCGCCGCGCCGGCCGCATCCGCGGCGTCCGAGCCCGCGTCCGGCGCCACATCGGAAGCGGGCGCCGGCGCGGCCGATGCACCGGCCGCGATCAACGCCGCCCCCACGGTCACGGAAAGCGACGGCCTCGACGAGCTGTCCGCCGCCGGTTCCGCACAACTCGAGATTCTGCTGAAGCCGCTGGTCGGCGTGGAATACCCTACACGCGCGCTCTTTGCCGCGGCGCTCGATGCACGCGTGTGCGCCTACGCGGCAGCGCTGACCGATCGTGTCGCGCAGGCAAAGCGACAGGCCTCGCCCACCGCCGAGCAGTGGCGCGACCGCTGCGCCGTGGCCTGGCAGGGGCCCCCGCCCAGGACACCCGTGCAACTTTCGGAGGCGCCGGTCAAATGGCAGGATCTGCCAGGCACGCTGTTGCCGGCACGGGTCCGCAACTGGCTGATCGAACAGGCGCGCTGGAGCCACGACGCGGCGGTGAGCAACGCGCCCGGGTGGCAGGGCACCGGCTGCAACTGCTTTACCGATGCCGCCGACGGCGAGGTCTATGGCTTTGTGCCGCACTGGAGCGACGCGGAGAAGGGCCCCAAGCTCGATTTCAGCTTGTACGATCGCCTTGTCAACTACGCGCAGCCGTTCGACGACGATGGCAATATCCTGCAACTGCAGCCGAGTGCCGCCGAGATCGAGTTCTTCCGCGCCGTGCATCGCTATGGCAGCAAGCTGGACATGACGGTCTATCGCCGTGACTGGCAGTTCCTGCAACGCCTGCCGGAAGACCAGCGCCGCCGCATTGCCGACCAGGTGGGCCTGCATATGGCACAGATGCTCAATACGCGTCTGAGCGACTTTGGCGCGCGTTGGCAGGATCGCATCCCGGGGCTGGCGAGCGACACGTATCTTGGCGATGGCGTCACGCTGTTCCTCGACCAGCTGCCGTCGCCAGCCGACCCGGGGTTTGCGGTCTTCGCGAGCTTTCGCGAACGCCTGATCCGATCGATCATCGCGGAACTGCAGAAGCAGAAGCGGCCGGTGACGCTGAACCTTATGATCAGCGCCGGCGACCTGGTGCCGGCGCTGCAGGACGCCAACGGCAGCGGGAGCCCGGCCCCTGCGGCCAGCGCCGCCACCACCCGGGCCGGGGCCAAGGGCAAGGAGCGGCCCGCCCCGGCCGCGCAGTCGCGCCCGCCCAGCTGGACGTTCGGCGACCTGTTCGACACGCTCGTACTCGCCGAGAATCCGCGCTTCCAGGACGGACGCATTACCGCCAGATCGGGCGCATACCGTAGCAATACCAACGTCACGGTGAAATACATCGTGCTGCTGCCGGAGCCCACCACGCGCAGCAAGAAGGTGTTGCGCGAGGCGGTGGAGACCACCACCGACCTCGTCGGCACCAATCGGGCCATCATGGTGCGCCGCATGCTGCCGCTGATCTCGGTGGGCAGCGCCGAGCCACAGCAGCTGGCCGACGATATGGCCTACTTCAACGACAACTTCGGTGGCGTGGCGCTGTGGCCGCAACCGCTCGCCAACGCGCCGGTGCTGACGCAGACGGAAAAGACCGTGCGCGGCACCATCCTCGCCAACGAGGCACCGGTGAGTCAGCTATGCAATGTGGTGTGCGACTGGCGCTGGGCGCTGCGTGGCGTGTTCTGGCTGCTGGTGATGGTGGCGGTGGTATCGCTCGTGCTGTACCTGTGCTCGTGCCGTGTGCGCGCGCTGGGCCGTCCGTATCAGCTTTACCTGCTGCTGGCCGCCATCGTGCCGCTGGTGATCGGTGGCCTGCTGCTGCGATGCGACCCCGATCTCGCTTCGTCCGAGATCACCAGCCGGCTGCTGGTCGGCGTGCTGGTGATCGTCATCCTGAGCATGCTGTATCCCTTGCTCAAGCCACGCGCGGAGAAGCCGTGACAGACGCCCCGGCCGCCCCGGCAGGTGGGTCGACGCTACGCGCTCAGGCCCTCCCGCAGCGCATATCGCGTCAGCTCCGCAATGGTGTTGATGCCGAGCTTGCGATAGGTGTTCTCGCGATGACTGGCCACGGTCTTGTCGCTCAGGAACAGCATCTGGGCGATGGTGCGGGTGCTGTGGCCCTCCGCCAGCAGCTGCGCGATCTGGCGTTCGCGCGCGGTGAGTTGCGGCAGGCGGATAGCTTCCACCACGTTGCCGCCCTGGCGGCTCGCATGCAGCACGGTGCCGATCAGCTCGCCGCTGAGGAAGATCTGGTTGGCCATCACGCGACGGATCGCGCGGGCGAGCTCGTCGTAGGAGTTCTCCTTCAGCACGTAGCCCGACGCGCCCGCGTCGAGCGCGGCCATCACTTCGGCGGGCCGGTCGTTGACGGAGAGGCAAAGCATCTTGCAGGGGGTGGATTCGGCGCTGAGCCGGCGGATGACCTCCACGCCGTTGAGGATGGGCATGCCGATATCGAGCACCAGCACGTCGGGACGCTGCACGCGCGCAATCTGCAGCATTTCCATGCCATTGCGGGCCTGCGCCAGCACCTCGATATCGCTTTCGCGCTGAAGGAGGGAGGCCAGGCCCTCGCGCATCATGGCATGGTCGTCGGCCAAGGCGACACGGATGCTCATCGCGATGCCACCAGGCTGCCGGTCTCGGCCCGGGGGCCGGACGCGCCTTCGGCGTATGGTGTGGCACCGGCCGTGTGCGCTGCAGGCTCCCATTCGATGCACGCGTGCACGCCGGCGCCGGCGCGCGCATCGAGCCGCAGCCGTGCGCCGATCGCTGCCAGCCGCGATGGCAGGTCGCGCAAGCCGCTATGACCACGCATCGGCTTGCACGCTTCGTCCGGGTCGAAGCCCGGGCCGTTATCGCTGACCGTCAGCCTGATGCCGGGCGGGTCGCACGCGGTCTCGCGCAGGGCGAGGTGGATATGCGCGCCGGGGGCATGCTTGCACGCGTTGAGCAGCAGTTCGCGCGCGGCGCGCACCAGTTGCTCGCAAACGAGTGGAGGGGGCAGGGAGGCGATCGCGGGACAGTCGGTGTCGATCGCGCATCCGGTCATGCGCGTGACATCCGCGCCGAGGGCGATGCATTGCCCCGCCAGCGGCGGCGTCAGCGCCGGCGCCCCGCTGCGCGCCATCTGCTGCAGGCCCCCGATCATGCTGCGCGTGGTTTGCAACGCGTCCTTGACCAGTTGCCGGCCATGACGCAGGGCGGCGTCGCCGCCATCGCCCTGCGGCTGGCTGGCCCGGTCCAGTTGCATCAACGCAAAGGCAAGCAGTTGCGCGGGGCCATCGTGCAACGCGCGAGCAAGGGCTTCGCTATCGAGTGTGGGCGCGTGCGCCGGGTCGCGTACCGCACGCGCGCAGCGCGGGCAATGCGATGGTGCAAGGTGGGGGGCGGAACGTTCCCGGCGCGATGGGCGGGGGCGGCATTTGCAATGCGGGGGCGCATCGCGTGTGGGCGTGGTCCCATCGAAAAGCGTCGATGCAGTCCGCGTCGTGGCGCTGGCCGCGCCAATGCTGCACCGAGGCACCACCCCCGTTCCTCGTTTCATTCCAGTCATCCATTGCCCCGCCACAAATTTAATGAATTCTTATTGCCCGGCGACATGCTTTCATGGAGATGTCTGCGCTGCGGGCTCTCGTCACCTCTTCATCCGGAGGCGTACCGACAGATTGTAGGAAAACTACTAGGGATAAATTCAGAATTAAAAATTTATCAATTCGCTGGGGCCCGTGATGAACGGGACAATGATCCGCGCGATAAACAGCATGAACCAGTTCACCCACACGATATTTCGCTAACGGCTGCAAGCCTCTGGCTCGCACCCGACGTCGGTAGGGTTGACCATGGGTATGGGGGGATTTCGTGATGCCGACGTATATGGAGCGAGAGGGTGAGGGACAGCGCGAAGGTCGGCGCGCGCCGGAAGCGGACGGACACCAAGCCTCCGGCGGACCCGGTCGTACCCCCACCCATCCCCTGCAGGCAGTGGCCGATGCGGGCGCGCGTCAGCGGCTGCCGCAAGCGCTGCGTAGCAATCTGGAGGGGTTGTCCGGACATTCGCTGGCCGATGTGCGGGTGCATTACAACTCGTCGAAGCCCGCGCAGATGATGGCCCATGCCTATGCACAGGGGCGCGATATCCATCTCGGCCCCGGTCAGGAGCGGCACCTGCCGCATGAGGCGTGGCATGTCGTGCAGCAGGCCCAGGGTCGCGTCCGTCCCACCGCGCAACTCGCGGGCGGTACCGCGCTCAACGACGATGCCTCGCTCGAGTCGGAGGCGGATCGCATGGGCAGCATGGCCATGCGCGCCTCCCAGGCGCCGGTACAGCGCGTGGCACAGGGCGCGGAGACGGCATCGGTGCCCGCGCCGGCCCCGGCGTACGGCGGCAACGCGCCAGTGCAGCGCGTGCGCTTTGCCAATAGCAACAGCTTCTACGGACCGCAGCATGCCGTGCTGCCACTGCCCGCCGATATGCGCGAGGCGCTGGGCGCCACTTACCGGGGGCGCGCGGAGCGTCAGGAAGTGATGATCGCCCTGACCCACGCGGGGCAGCAATGGCTGGGCCAGCATGCGCCCATCCCCGGCGGAATTGGTGCGCTGTGCTGGGCGGAGATTCTCGACGCCGACTGGCGGCAACTGGGCAAGGGCTTGCCGGCGATCGAGGTGGCCGACACCACTTTCGCGTTCTTCAATCATCAGGCCAGCCTGATGCAGGATCTTGGCAACAAGTTTCAGCACGACCTGCAGGCGAGTCCTGGGCGGCCGCTCCGCGTGGCAAGCTTCGTGCTGCAGCCCGACCATAACAACGACCTCGCGATCCAGCCGACCAACAAGCCGATCGAACAGGCGGTGGCGCCGTCCATCACCGCGAGATTCGTGGTCGACGATGATGCCTTGCTCGCGCGCATCCGGGAGAATGTCTTGAGCACGCTCCTCAGTGCGGGCCAGCTTCAGTGGATCCTCGCCAACTGGCGCAATGTCAGCCAGACCCACGACGTCTTCATCGATGTCGATTTCTATCCCAATCGCACGCCGGACCGGGGCGGGCTGCTGCACAAGGACTCGGTCGGCGAGACGCTGTTCGTCAACCTCACCTACAACAACCCGCAGCCAGGTGCGTCGCCGGAGTATGTGCACGACAACCTGGGGCATGCGCCGTACGAGCAGGGCTTTCCGCAAAGCGCACATACCTTGCTGGCCGACGTGCGCCGGGCCAATCTATTCGGGCCGGGTGGCATCGAAGGAGTGGATCTGCCCGCGCGCGGCCGCGTCAGCTTCATCGATCCGGCGATCTGGCATGCCACACCGCTGTACGGCCGCAGGCTCGAGCTGCCGTCCTATGGCGACGGCGATAACCTGACCTACGCGCAGGTACGCGACGATATCGAACGCAATGTTCCGCAGGAGCGCCGCGCCGAGGCGCGCGCGGTCATCGCAGGTCTTGACGGTCCCGTCACGGGAGCCCAGATCAAGGCACTGTATCGGTCGCATGAGTCCCTGCGGTATGGCACCACCGCGGACGGCACCCGCCGCGATACCGCGCCGCTGATACGGCGCCGGCGCGCGCGCAGCGTGGATCTGACCCATCATCCGGAGCACCAGCAGGCGCTGCAGCAGCAGAGCCAGCAGGCACGCTCGTTTATCCGGACGTGGGTGATCCTGCGGCGGAAGCCGCCACAGCCGCAACAGCCGCAACAGCCGCCGCAAAATCACTAGGGGCTGCGGCAACAGGCCGCCGCGGCATCACCAGGGCCGCCGGCTACAGGCCGCTGAAGATATGGCGCAGGACCTCCGGATACTTGTCGCGTTCGGCGAGGACCAACGCCTTGACATCAGCCTTTTGCGTGGTGTTGAGCGTTCTCCATTGCTGATGCATCTGCGGTCTCGCCTTGGTGTTCAGTGACGCGGCCAGGACCGCCGCGTCGCGCGTACCCTGCTGGTACTGCTTGTACTTTGGCGCGTTGGCGGGGATGTCGGTCAGCAGGTGAACGTTGCGGCTATCGCGCGTCTCCCGCAGGATCTGCTTGATCAGTGTGGCCTGCTCGCCGGTGGTGTCCTGCATGTCGCGGTTGACCCCGTCCTTGTAGGTCTTCTTCTGCCCGGGGTCGAAGGCGAGCTTGCCATATTGGGCCTTGGGTGTGTCGTACGGACGTTCGGCGCCAGGCACGTAGGTGACGATCATGTCGTCCACGTCCTTCATGGCGGTAAGGTTGGCCGTGGAGGCCGCCATGCGCAGTTCGTCGGCGTTGACGCTGCGGCCGGTGTCGGGGTTATTCGAGCCCAGTCCGGTATAGAGATGTCCCAGCCGCGATTTGCGCTTGCGGATGGCATCGAAATCGCTCGCGCGCGTGCCGAGGTTGTTGAAGAGAATGATTTCCCAATACGGCTGCGGATGCGCCTTCTTGAAGCGGCTGATGCTTTTGCCCACGGCGCTATCGATGGTCTTCTCATACGCCGCCACGGCGACGGGATCACGGCTGTTCTTCGGACGCCCCTTCATTTCGACTTCGATGCGCAGCGGGTGGCCGGTGGCGGTGTAGTAGGTGGTGGCCACGGCCACCGATGCGTTCAGCAGGCCGTCGAGAGTAATAAAGGCGCTGTCGGGGCTATCGGTCCGCTGGACCGTCTGCAACTGGGCCGCGTCAAGGTCGCCGACGTACGCCGGGTGCCGCTCGTCGCCGACCAGCGCCGCATGCAACGTTCGACGGGCGGTGGAGAGCTGCTCGCGGATATTGCCGTCGTGACTGACCATCGGCACGTGGTCGCGGGACAGGTACACGTCGCATTCGATGCCGTCGAGACGCGGCGTGGCGTCGCGGGTGGTTTCGGCGTAGGCCGCATCGAACGCGGCCTTGGAGTTCTCCGCGGGGCGGTTCAGCCGGCGTGAGTCGGTGTCCTTGATCAGGCCGCCGCGCGTGCGGTTGGTCGGGCCGCCGCCGCGGTGCGCGACGATGCTGACACCGGGGCGTTCCGCCATCTTCAGCCGCAGTTTGTGGAGTTCGGTCGCGATATCGGCGGAGCTGGCCTGGTTATGGAGCCAGTAGTCGAGCGGCCCTAGCATGCTGTAGGTTTCGAAATTTTCGGCAGTGGTCGCCGTGCCGCTGGCCGCGGCGTCCTGCACCGCCGCCAGTGAGCGGTCGTGGATCTCCGTGTTCTCGGGCGGTGTCGTGGCGACCAGATCGGCCTTGCTCTCGATATAGCCAAAGAACCCCTTGAGCCCGCTCACCACTGGCCCGATGTGCGGCGCGGCGGAACGCCGGTCGAGTTCGCCGGCAATGCGGTTGAGCTTGCGATAGCGCTGATGCTTGAGCGGCGCATCGAGCTTGGTATCGGCAATCCCCTCGGCCTGCTTCTGGTCCCGGTTGGCCGCGAGTTCGTGGTCGTCGTAGAGGTCTTCCTTACGCTGCACGACAGGGCGCGGGCCGTGGGCCTGGCGTACGGTCGTGCCACGCACACCGGGGCCGGACGGCGCGGCGGTGGCGTGCCGCTGCACCGTGCCGGTGCCGGCATCGGATTGCGATTGCCAGGCGCGCATGCGCGAGGACGCGGCGCTGGCATCGGCGAGGGTCTGTATGCGACGCTGGGCGACGGCCGCGGGGCGCTCGTCGGCAATGCGCAGGGCGTCGTGCCGCGTGGTGGACTGGCTGGCCGCGGACTGTTGTGCCGGGCCGGACATTTGCGGCTTTTCGATTTTCTTGTGCATGACGAGGTGCCCGTGTGCGGTCGCGTCAACGATGACGGAACGACCGTATCAGAGTGCATGCGGTTGCGCGCTGCCATCGTCGTGGGGTGTCGCACGCAGACGACACCTGCTTGCGCCGTCCGCCGCGGCGATACCCGATTCCTTGATCTATCCCAAGCCACGTCGCAACCCATGACCTAGCCTGTGCCTATTGATATGGAGTGCGTTCATGGAGCCGCTGGCATCCGCCCCGCATGCGCCGCGTCGGCGCGCGATGCCGGGCATCCTGTTGCTTGCCTACAAGCTGCTGGTCAACGACCGGGCCAAGTTCAGCGGCCTGCTGGTCGGGATTACGTTCGCGGTATTCCTGATGATCGAGATGACGTCGCTGTTTGCCGGTGTGCTGAATCGTGCGTCCTCGTCGGTCTTCAATGTGGGGGCGAGCATCTGGGTCATGGACCCCGCCGTCAATACGGTGGCCAATACCATCGGCATGCCGGACTACGTGCTCGACGCCGTGCGCAGCATCGACGGGGTGCGGTTCGCGGTGCCGCTGTTTTCCGGTGGGGCGCTGGTGCGCCTCAAGAGCGGCACCTATCAACCGGTCACGGTGGTCGGCATTGACGATACCAGCCTGTTTGGCCGGCCCCATGTCATCCGCGGCCGGATCGAGGATATCTTTGCCGAGAATGCGTTCCTGGTGGTCAAGGACGCCGAGTTTCGCAAGCTGGAGAATCCCGATCTCGGCACCGACTTCGAGATCAACGACCATCGCGGCGTGATCGTCGGTATCGCGGAGGTGCCCACCAGCGGGCTGTTCGGCGTGCCGACGCTCTATACGACCTACCGGCGCGCGGTGCAGTACCTGCCCACCGCGCGCTATACGGTGTCCTACATCCTGGTCGAACCCAAGACGCCCGCCGATGTGGCGCGGATCCAGGCGGCCGTCAGCCGGCTGGGCTACCGCGCCCTGACCAGCCAGCAGTTTATCCAGCGCATCTCGGCGTTCTACAAGTACGAGACCGGACTCGGCACCAACATCCTGCTGATGACGGTCATCAGCTTTATTGTCGGCCTCTCGATCTCGGGGCAGACCTTCTACACCTTTATCGTCGAGAACCTGGAGAAATTTGGTGCGCTCAAGGCCATCGGCGCCAAGGGCCACGAGCTGGTGGCCATGATCCTGTTCCAGGCCGCATTCGTGGCGCTTACCGGATACGGGCTTGGCGTGGGGCTATGCGCGTTGCTGATCGCCGCCGCGCGGCTGCGCCTGCCGGACTACGCGGCCATGATCACCTATGCCAATCTCGGCCTGGCGCTGGTGATGGTGGTGGTGATCGCGGCCATGTCGGGCTATATCGGCGTGCGCAAGGTGTTGCGCATCGAGCCGTTCGATATCTTCAGGGGCTGAACGTGCCGGCGGTCGCCATCTCCGCGCGGGGTATCGAGAAGTGGTTCGGCGAGGGCGAGGCGCGCACCCACGCGCTGCGCGATGTCAGCGTCGACGCCTATCTGGGCGAGATGTTGTTTATCGTGGGGCCGTCCGGCAGTGGCAAGACGACGCTGCTCAGCGTGCTGTCCGGCATCCTGCGGCCCGACGCCGGTCATGTCCGCATTGGCGAGACCGACGTCTGGGGCCTCGACGACGATGCACTGGCCACGTTCCGGCTGCAGAAGATCGGCTTCGTGTTCCAGGACTTCCACCTGTTTCCGCGCCTGACCACGCTGGAGAACGTGGCCATTCCGCTGATCCTGCGGCGTCATGACTGGGACGACGCCATGGCCAGTGCACGCCGGTACCTGGCCATCGTGGGGCTGGAGAGCCGCGCCGATCTGCCGCCGGTCAAGCTCAGCGGGGGCGAGCAGCAGCGCGTGGCGATTGCGCGCGCGATCGTGACGCAGCCGGACATCCTCATTCTCGACGAACCGACCGCGTCGCTCGACGGCGATACCGGACGCACGATCATGACCTTTATTCGCGACACGCTCCTCACCGAGCGGCGCTGCATCGTGGTGGTCACGCACGACGCGCGCATCTTCGACATGGCCACGCGAATCATCAACATGGAAGATGGCCACCTCAAGGCCACCGTGCGCGCGGAGGCGGCATGAAGAATATCCGCTGGCTGTTCGTGCTGTCGGGCGCCGGCCTGGCCATCGGGGTGGCGGCGGCAGTGTGGTTTGCCTACCGCCGGCCGCCGCTGCCGCCGGTGTACCAGCCGGCCTCGAACCCCTATCGCAGCGGCATCTATGCCAACGGCATCGTCGAGAGCGACCAGGATAGCGGTGCCAACGTCAATGTCTATCCCGAGGTGACCGGCACCGTGGTGCGGGTATCGGCGCGCGAAGGGCAGGTGGTAAGGCAGGGCGACGAACTGCTCGTGGTCGAGGATTCGGTGCAGCGCGCGCTGGCGGCGCAGCAGGCCGCCCAGGCCGACGCCGCCGATGCGCAGCTGGCGCAGCTACGCGCGCTGCCGCGCAAGGAGACGCTGGAGGTCGCGCAGGCACAGGCGGACGCGGCCGGCGCCGGCCTGAAGACGGTAGAGGACCAGTATGCCAAGCTCAGGCGATCGTCGCAGCTCGATGCGCGCTCGGTCAGCCAGGACGCGCTCGACAACGCCGCCAATGCGGTCGCGGTGGCGCGCAGCAACGTGAACGTGGCGCGCCGGCAGCTCGCGCTGACGCGCGCAGGGGCCTGGTCGTTCGATATCCGCAACCAGGAGAAGCAGCGCGATGCGCTGCGGCGAGCGGCGGCAGCCGCCGAGGCATTGCTGCAGAAGTATGTGGTGCGGGCTCCCGTGGACGGCATCGTGATGGCGGTCAACACGTCGATGGGCGCCTATGTGTCGCCGCAAGGCACCTATAGCACCTACACGCAGGGCAATATGCCGACGGTGGTCATGAGCACGCGACAGGATCGCCTGGCCGTGCGCGTCTATGTCGACGAGATCCTGGTCCATCGACTCGCACCCGGACCGTCGATGCCTGCCAGGATGTTCGTGCGCGGCACGGACATCAGCGTTCCGCTCGAATTCGTCCGCGTGCAGCCTTACCTGACGCCCAAGATCCAGCTTTCGGACCAGCGTACCGAGCGGGTCGACGTACGCGTGTTGCCAGTCATCTTCCGCTTCCAGCGGCCGCAACAGCCGCCGATCTATCCGGGCCAGTTGGTGGACGTGTACCTCGGCGGTGCGTCATGACCGCGTTGACGCGCACGCGTATCGCGATGGCCCTGGCCCTGGCGGGTCTGCTGGCGGGATGCGCGGTCGGGCCGGACTTCGTGCGGCCGCCCGCGCCACAGGTGTCTGGCTACCTGCGCGGCGGAGAAGCGGATACGACCCCGGTGGCGGATGGCCAGGCCCAGCGCTTTGCGCAGGCCACGGCATGGCCGGCCTGGTGGCGCCGCTTCGGCAGCGCCGAACTGGACGAAGCCATGGACGCGGCGCTGGCGGGCAATCCGAGCGTGCAGGCGGCACAGGCCAACCTGCGGCAGGCCAGCGCGGCGGTACGTGCCGGCGCGGGCGTGTTCTATCCGCAGGTGGCGGCGCAGGCCCAGGCGGCACGGCAGACGGCCACGCCCGCGCGCTTTGGCAGCGAGGTGCCGGCAAGCATTTTCACGGTGTTCACGCTTGGCGCCACTGTCAGCTATGCGCTCGATATCTTCGGTGGCAATCGCCGTGCGGTCGAGTCGCTGGCGGCGCAGGCCGACGCACAGCGGTACACGCTCGGGGCGACGTGGCTGACGCTGACCGGTACGCTGGTCAATACCGCGATTGCGCGGGCCGGCTATGCGGCGCAGATGGCCGCCACCGAGGAACTGCTGGGTGTTGTGCGGGACCAGATCGCGATCACGCGCGCGCAGGTCGATGCGGGTACCGTCACCCATGCCAGCGAACTGAGCCTGCTGACGCAGCTTGGTACGCTGGAAGCGACGTTGCCCCCGCTGGCGCAACGCATGGACCAGGCCGATCATCTTGGCGCGACGCTGGCCGGGCGCTTTCCGGCGGAGGCGGCGCCGCTGGTGCTGTCGCTCGACGAGATCACGCTACCGGTCGATCTGCCACGGGTATTGCCGTCGGCGCTCGTGCGGCGCCGGCCCGATGTGCTCGTGGCCGAGGCGGAGCTGCATGTGGCCTCGGCCGAGGTGGGCGTGGCGACCGCGGCGATGTTGCCGGGCATCGCGCTGAGCGCGAGCTATGGCCGCGAAGGGCGCAATCCGGCGGCACTGTTCCAGGCCGGCAGCGGCGTGTGGGGCGTGGCGGCGGGCGTGACCGCGCCGCTGTTCCAGGGCGGCACGCTGTACTACGGGCGCGAGGCGGCGCTGGCGCGGCTGGCCGCGGCCGAGGCCGGCTATCGGCAGGTGGTGCTGGCCGCGTTTGCCCAGGTGGCCGATGCCATGCGCGCGCTCGAACACGATGCGCTGGTCGTCGAGGCGCAGGCGCGGGCGCGGCAGGCCGCGCGCGAACTGATGGACGAGTTGCGCGCCGGCTACCAGGCGGGCACGGCCAGCTATCTGCAGGTGCTGGTGGCCAATGCCCAGTACGAACAGGCAAGCATCGGCTATCTGCAGGCGCGTACGCAGCGCCTGCAGGATACGGTGGCATTGTTCCTTGCACTCGGCGGCGATTGGGAGGGCGTGGCGGAAGTGGCGCCGGTTGCCGACCGGTAATGGCGCAATGCCGCGGCCGTTGGCGCCGGTCGGTCGACCACCGATGGCGCTGGCCGCCCTGGATTCCCGCCGTCGACCCACCGACGACCCGACGACAACCCGACGACAACCCGACGACAACCCGACGACAACCCGACGACAACCCGACGACAACCGGCCGGCCATCGACCGACCACCCCCCCGACAGCCCACCTGCCGACATCGCTCGCCACGCTACGCCTCGTTGGGCGATAGCCAGGCGGGGCGCGCTTGTCCGGTGTCGGTCTGCGGATGCCGCAGGGTCTCGGCAAATGCCTTGAGGTCCGGATTGGCCTCGCCATCGACGATTTCGCGCTGCAGCAGCACGAGCACCGGGTGCGGCGGATGGCCGGTGAGGGTGCCGACTTCTTCGGCGGCACGAAAGCCGCCCCGGCCCGCCATGACCGTGATGGCCGCCACGCCATGAGGCTGCGGGCCCTGATCCGCGAGAAAGCTGCGCATCGGCGCGGCCAGCCGGCCAACCCACACCGGCGCCATCACCACGGCCGGGCCACAGGCCGACAGTGGCGGCCCGACGTAGCGATACGGCACCTTGCGGCCGAGCAGGTTGTCCATCACGCAGCGCAGATCGCCGAGGAAGCCCGCACGACTGTCGGCGTCGGCCACTTCGAACAGCGGGCAGTCGAGAATGCCGGCAAGCGTCTGGGCGGCCTGTCGCGTGACGCCCGTGCGGGAATAGTAGAAGAGTGCAAGATCCGTCATGGCTGACTCCTGATCATCGGCGCATATGCCAGATGGAGGCGCGTGCGCGCCGCGTGCATTCAAGCTAGGCGCTGTACGGCCATACCCGTTGACCTGCATCAATCGGCGAATCGATGCCGACTCTAGACTCCATGCAGCGATTGTCGTTGTCGCTTTTTCCATGGGTGTCCGAGAGGAATGATCATGAAGACCATGCAAATGATTGGCGTTTTCGCCGCCACCGCGATGGCGATTGCCGCCGCGCCGGCCAGCGCGCAGAAGAACTACACGGAGGGTGGCGACCTGTATGGCGGTGCGCATGCCCAGTCCGCCAGCAAGAAGAATGGCAAGGCGCCGGCCGACAAGACCGGCCAGGCGTCCGGCGCACAGCGAAGTGGCAAGTTCGATCCCTATACGGAGGGCACGCGCTCGAACGCGGCGCACGCCAATCCGCCGCAGAAGTTTCCGGACGAGCGTCCGCAGCCCGACGACGTGGCGAAGAGCGGCAAGGCTGGCGGGCAGGCGCAGCCGAAATAGCGTCGGCTGAAGCGTGCCAGGCAAAAAAAGAACCCGCGGTCGGGGAACGGCGGGTTCGGAGCAGGGGTGATGATTTCGGGAGGGGTCAATTCCCGCATTCACGATATGACGTCGACGGGGCCGGCGGTGTCAGCGTTTGTCTGATTCGACGTCTCCGATCATTCACATCCGGGTTCGTAACATCCTGTAGGCGGCCGGCCGATATCCCTTCCATCCGGGATTGGCGACACTCTTCCCGACTTGCCCGTCGGGCAACACCGCCACAGGAGGAGACCTTGGACTGGCTCGACCTCATGCAATGGCCGGCGATGGCCGTCACCGTGCTGGCCACGTGGCTGGTGGGATCGCGCGGCGCGGGTCGCCGCAAGCTCGGGTTCTGGATTTTCCTTGCCAGTAACGCGCTGTGGGTCGCCTGGGGGCTCCACACCGGCGGCTATGCACTGGTGGTCCTGCAGTTCGCGCTGGCCGCGCTCAATATCCGCGGCATGATCGAGGCCCGCAAGGCGCGGCAGCGCGAGGCGCGGGGGGCCCGCGCCTGATCCCAGCGCTCAGGCCAGGATCATCACCATGACCATGCCCCAGATCGTCAACAGGGTATTGCCGACTGCGTAGGTCACCGTGTACCCCAGCCCGGGAACCTGGCTTCGGGCCGCTTCGCAGATCATGCCGAGCGCCGCCGTGGTGGTACGCGCGCCCGCGCAGACGCCCAGCACCAGCGCAGGGTGGAAGCGGAACACGTACTTGGCGAGGAACATGCCGACGATCAGCGGAAGGCTGGTAGCCACCACGCCCCACAGGAACAGGCTGACGCCGAGTTTCTGCAGGCCGGCGATAAAGCCCGGCCCGGCCGAGATGCCGACCACCGCGATAAAGACGTTGAGGCCGACGGAGTTCATGAACCACAGGGTAGGCTCCGGAATGCGGCCAAAGGTGGGCCGGATGGCGCGGTACCAGCCGAAGAGGATGCCGGCGATCAGCGCGCCGCCCGCCGTAGAGACCGTCAGCGGAATACCGCCCACGTTGATGACGATGGCGCCGATCAGCGCGCCGATGGTGATGGCGAGCGACACGAACGCGACATCGGTGACGGTGGTCGGACGATCGATATAGCCGACCTGCCGGGCCGTTGCATTGATGTCCTGCGTGCGGCCCACCACCGTGATCACGTCACCGCGATACAGCTGCGTCCTGGGCAGCACGGGAATCACGGTCTCGGTCGGCCCCCGCTTGATCTTTTTCAGGAACACGCCGCGCGCGCCGGGCCAGCGTGCCAGTTCGGTCAGGGTCTTGCCGTCGACGGCCTTGTTGGTGACGTAAATGTCGACACCCTCGGTCGGTACGCGCAGCAGTTCGGCATCCTCGACCTCACGGCCGCTGGGACCAAGGCGCGCAATCAACTGATCGCGCTTGGCGCCGATGGCTACCACGTCGCCAGCCTGCAGCACGGTATCGATATCGGCCTCGATGATCTCGTTGCCACGGCGGATGCGCTCGATAAACGCGCGCACGCCTTCCCTCGTACTGCCCTCCAGTTCGCCCACGGTCTTGCCCGCGAACGGGCTGTCAGGTGCCAGGGAATATGCGCGCAACTCGAACTCGTGCCATTCGATGCCTTGCTCGCCAGTGGTGCCGGCGCCCAGGATCCGCTCATAGTCCTTGCAGGCCGCGACGAGGTCGATGCCGAGCAGCTTGGGCCCGATCTGTGCCAGGATGATCGCCGAGCCGACCGTGCCGAAGATGTAGGTGACGGCGTAGGCGATCGGCATGGCGTCGAGCAGCGGCTGGGTCTGCTCGGGCCCGAGGCCAAGCCGGTTGATGGCGTCGGTGGCCAGCCCCATCGATGCGGAGATCGTCTGTGAACCCGCGAACAGGCCGGCGGCTGAACCCACGTCGTAGCCCGCCAGCATCGCCGCGCCGACCGCAGCCGCCAGCGATAACACGGCCTGCACCACGGCAAAGATGGCCTGCGGCACGCCGTCCTTGGCAATGCCGCGCACGAACTGCGGCCCCACCCCGTATCCCACCGCAAACAGGAACATGAGGAAGAAGACCGATTTGACGTTGGCGGAGATCTTGACGCCCAGGATGCCGATCGCGATTGCCACCAGCAAGGTGGACGTGACCGCGCCGAGGCTGAAGCCCTTGAAGCTCTTGCCGCCGACCCAGTAGCCAATTCCCAATGCGAGAAAAATGGCGATTTCCGGATACGCCTTGAGCGTGGCAACGAACCAGGTCATGGCTGCCTCCCTTCCATGCCGTCGATGGCGTGAATGGCGTGAATGGCGTGAATCGGATCGAACGGGGCGATATCACCCCCGCGGCCGCCTGCATGCCAACCGTGCGGCCGCGATCTTCACTTCTTCTTCGCTTTCTGATCCTTGCCGTTGGACTCGCGGTAGCGCTCCAGGTATTCGTCGCGCAGCTTGCGCACCGAGCGCCCGATCTTGACGTAGTCCTCTTCATTGAGGTTGGCCAGCGAGACCCGGCCCGACGGATGCTGCGTGCCAAAGCCACCGCCGGGCAGCAGGACCACGCCGGCTTCCTCGGCGAGCCGGAACAGCAGTTCGTGGGGCTTGACCGTGGCGAGCAGCCAGGCGACGAACTCGGGGCCGACCTCGCGGCTCATCTGTTCGACGTCGAGCAGCGTGTAGTAGTCGACCACATTGGCATCGACTGCCTGCGGTGTGGCACCCATGCCGCGGTACAGCGCCGCCTTGCGGCTGCGGATCAGCCGCTTCATCGCGCACTTGTAGCTGTCCGCCGCGTCCATCAGCGAGAACAGGGAGAACAGCACCATCTGCACCTGCTGCGGCGTGGACAGACCGGCGGTGTGATTGAGCGCAACCGTGCGGCTGTCGGCCACCAGGCGATCGATAAACGGCAGCTTGCGCGGTTCCGTGGTGATCGACGAATAGCGGCGGTCGAGGCTCGCGCACTCCTCCTTGGGCAGCCTGGCGAGCTGCTCGTCGAGCAGGTTGGACTTGTGGGTGGCGATCACACCGAGACGCCAGCCGGTGGCGCCAAAGTACTTGGAGTACGAGTACACCAGGATGGTGTTGCGCGGGCACATGGCAAAGAGCGAGACGAAATTGTCGGCGAAGGTACCGTAGACGTCGTCGGTCAGGATGATCAGGTCGGGGCGCTCCTTCACGATGGTGGCGAGGTACTCGAGACTCTCGTCGCTCATGCGGACCGAAGGCGGGTTGCTTGGGTTCACCACGAAGAAGGCCTTGACCTTGGGATCGCGCAGCTTGTCCAGCTCGGCATTGGGGTATTGCCACCCGTTTGCCGGATCGGCATTGATCGCCAGCTCCTCGAGATTGAATTCCTCGAGCTCCGGGATCTCGATGTAGGGCGTGAAGATCGGCTTGCCCAGCGCGATGGTGTCGCCGGGCCGGAGCAGATGGTTGACGCGCATCGAATGGAACAGGTACGTCATGGCCGCGGTGCCGCCCTCGACGGCGAACAGGTCGAAGTCGCCCTGGAACGGGTGCGTGCCGATCATCTCGCGCCGGATGTACTGCTTGACGATCTTTTCGCTGACCCGCAGCATGCGGTCCGGCACGGGATAGTTGCACGCGAGGATGCCTTCGCACATTTCGTAGAGAAAGTCGCCGGCGCTGAGCCCGAGCTGGTCGCGCACGAACGACACCGCGCCGGACAGGAATTTCACGCCGGGGGTGTCCTGGTGTTGCCGTGCGAACAGGTCGAAGCGTTCCTCGATGCCGCCGCGGCGGGGAAAGCCGCCGACGCCTTCGGCGAGATAGGAGAACGAGCGCTCCGACTCGATCATCGCGAACAGTCCGAGCTGCCAGAAGCCATGGCGCGGCACGGTGGCCAGGAAGTTGGGATTGCCGCGCCCGGCATTGAGCATGATGCGGTTGGTGACGCTGCCCGCGAGCTTGATGAGCTCGTCCTTCAGTTCGAACGGCGACAGGCCGGCAAGCTTTGACGTATCCCTGGTATTCATTGACGCGTCTCCCGGAGATGATGCAGCGTGACGAAGGATATGGACGGCAACGGCGGCGCGCGGTGGCGCGCGGGCGTCCCGATAATCACCGTAGGTGCAGACGGTGCGATGCTCAATTGGCCCAAAGAACTACGGCGGCACACTAGGCGTGGCGCATGCCGCGGCTGCGGCCGTCGCGCAGCATCTCGCGCAAGGCGTCGGCCAGCTGCGTAACGTTGATGCTCGGCGGTGTGGTGCCCCAGGGACTGGCGTGATAGAGCGCGGCCATGTCGAGCGGAAACAGCTGCGCCAGCGCGGGCGGATAACGGAAAGCGGCCACCGGCTCCAGCGCGCCGCCGGTGCCGGCATGGAATACCTCGATCAGGCGCGGCGTGTTCTTGCGGTCGTGGCCGAACACGTAGTAGTAGCGCTCCTGGCGCCAGTCCAGCGTCGCGGCCAGGTAAGGCTGCGCCACGCCGGGCAGGCGCGTGCGGCGCGCGCAGTACTGGCAGGCCTGTTCGATATACGTGGCGGGCGGGACATCCGCTTGGGCGGAGGGATCGCTGGACGAGATATGGGTCATGGCGTCATGAGAGGGTCGTCGTCAGCATAGGTGCGGCATGCGGGCGTGCGGTATTGGACCAAGGTTCCATTGCCCGCGCTGCGGGCCTCACCTATAAGAGCAGCAGAACGGTGATGGCACCGTGGCTGCCGCTTGCCCCGGGAGGCGCGCGATGACGCTCTGCAGCGATGGAACGGGTAGGATTTGCCAGCGGAGGCGCGCCGGGAACCGCGCGAGCGGGCGGGACGCGGTGTGCTCTGCTGCATGGTTCGCGGCATGTTCCATGGCATGGTCAGCGGCATGGTCCACGCTAGGGGCGCGTATCTGCGTCGCCCTGTGCGCGGGCCTGTGCCTCGCCATCGCTCCGGCATCCGCGCAGGACAAGGCGGCGGCGCCGCCGACCTTCTCGCCCGAAGCGATCGAGGCGCTGGTCGCGCCCATCGCGCTCTATCCGGATTCGGTACTCGCGCAGGTGCTGATGGCCTCGACCTATCCGCTCGAGATCGTGCAGGCCGCGCGCTGGGTCAAGGCCAATCCCAACGCCAAGGGCGATGCGGCGGTCAAGGCCGTGCAGGACCAGCCGTGGGACGTGAGCGTGAAATCGCTGGTGGCCTTTCCGCAGATCCTGGAGCCGATGAACGACAAGCTCGACTGGACGCAGAAGCTGGGCGATGCATTCCTCGCGCAGGAGAAAGACGTGCTGGCGGCGGTGCAGCGGCTGCGCGCCAAGGCGCGCGAGGCCGGCAACCTGGCCACCACCGAGCAGCAGAAGGTGATCGTCGAGCCGGCCGCGGCGGGCAGCACGCAGACCGTCGTGCGCATCGAGCCGGCCAACCCGCAAGTCATCTACGTGCCCGCCTATAACCCCGCGGTGGTCTACGGCAGCTGGACCTACCCGACCTATCCGCCGTACTACTGGCCGCCGTACCCGGCCTACTATCCCGGCTATGTGCCGGGCGCGGCGCTGATGACGGGCTTTGCCTGGGGGGTGGGACTCGCCGCCGCCGGCGCGATCTTCTCCAACTGCAACTGGGGCGGGGGCGACGTCAACATCGACATCAACCGCGCCACCAATATCGACCGCAATTTTGACCGTACCAAAGTCGAAGGCGGCAATCGCTGGAAACACGACGCGAGCCATCGCAAGGGCGTGGCATATCGCGATAACGCCACGCGCGAGAAGTTCGGCCAGGGCAGCGCGGGGGCGGACCGGCGCGATGCGTACCGGGGGCGCGAAAACGCCGGCGAGCGTGGAGGCGATCGTGGCGACAGGGCAGGGAGGTCCGGCGACAGGACGGGTGACAGAGCCGGAGATCGCGCGGGAGACCGGGCCACTGACAGGAGTGGTGACAGATCGGGCGACCGGGCCGGCGATCGGTCGGCCGCGCGTGGCGGCGAGCGTGGCGCCACGCGCGGTGGCGAAACGGGCCGCGCGGGCGCCGCCGATCGTGGCACGCGCCAGACCAGCTACGGTGGTGGCGCTGGTGGTGGCACCGTTGGGGGGCGCGACAGCGCCTTCCAGGGCGTCGGCAGTGGCAGCGGTGCACAGCGCGACCTCGACCGTGGGCGGGCCAGCGCCGCTGGCGCCGGTGCCGGCGGCAGGGGTGGCGCGGCGTATGGGGGCGGGCAACAGGGAGGGCGCAGCTTCGGCGGAGGGGGCGGCGGCGCACGCGGCGGCGGGGGACGCGGGGGCGGCCGCCGCTGACGCCGCCGCTAACGCCGCCGCTGACGCCGCCGCTAACGCCGCCGCGTGTCATGGCGTGGCGTACCCGTCGGAGTCGGTGGTGCCACGGGTAGCGATCCCCATCGCGATACAGGTCCCGCCGGCGCCAACTCGCATGTTCATTTGTATTGGTATGTGCATTCGCATCTCAATCTCAATCTTGTCTGGAAGGAGCCGGCCATGCCCGCAGCGATGAGTCGATGGCATGCGCGCATGATGGCCACCGCACTGATGGCTGCCGCGTGCGCCGGGTATGGCGGCTTGCCTGCCGACGCCCGCGCGCAGCAGGTGTTCCGCACACCCGAGCAGGCCATGGTGGCGTTTGGCGACGCCATCGCCAGCAGCGACGATGCCGCGACGGAGCGCATGCTCGGCCGGGATGCGCGGCGCGTGATCCCGCCCTTGGGGGCCGATCTGCGCTATCGCTTCCTCGCCGCCTGGAGCCAGCACCATGCCGTGCAGCCTCAGGACGACCGGACCGCGCATATCGTCGTCGGCAACGAGGGATGGACCCTGCCTATCCCGCTGGTGCGCGCCCAGGGCGGCTGGCGTTTCGATCTGGCGGCGGGACTCACGGAAATGCGCTTGCGCCGGATTGGCCGCAACGAGCGGGCCACCATCGAGACCATGCTCGCAGTCTGCGACGCGCAGCGCGAATATGCGCTCCAGGATCACGACGGCAATGGCATGCTGGTGTACGCGCGCAAGCTGATCAGCTCGCCCGGCAAGCGCGACGGCCTGTACTGGCCTACCGCCGAGGGCGATCCGCCAAGTCCGCTTGGACCCGCGTTTCTGCGCGCCGCCGGGGCCGGCCAGCGCCAGACCGGCTATCACGGTTACCGCTACCGGCTGCTGACGTCGCAGGGGGATGCCGCGCCCGGCGGCAAATATGGTTATCTGGTCAATGGCGAGCTGTTCGGCGGCTTTGCGGTGCTGGCGTGGCCCGTGCAATATGGCGAGACCGGCATCAAGAGCTTTATGGTCAATCACCAGGGCCAGGTCTATGAGCGCGACCTCGGGCCGCAGACCGCGACGCGTGCGGCCGCGATCCAGAGTTTCGACCCTGTGCCGGGGTGGGAGCCGGTATCACCCTGACGGTATCACCATCCATGGCATCCTCATGGGTGTGACGGTGGTACCGGCGTCACAATGGCTCGCCGATGCACCGCCGATGCCGCTTTGCACGCTCCGCTGCAAACGCTTGCGTCGTCAAGCGTCCGCGCGCTTCGCGCGCGATAAAAAATATTCGTATTTCACTATCGGATTTCTCTAAAACAATTTATTGAACTCGTCATGTTTGCGACCTAACGTGATATCAGCAATTTTTAAGACGACATAAGCGACAGGTTGGTAACAGAGGCAGCAATAGCAGACGCTGGCGGGGTGTGCCCGAGCTGGCGCAGCCGTTCGACCAAGAAAAATGGCGCGGTCGCAGGGGTAGACAAGGGACCAGAGGCGAGCGATTCGCAGGATGACGCGTGTCCATCCTGCCCAGTGCGGCTGGCCAACCCCGGGACGTCCCCCGCAGCCAACAGGGATGTCTCATGCCTCATCTGGTACTCGTCCGCCGGCGCACGCCGGTCCTCAATGCCCATGCCGCGCATTCGCGTGGCGGCCCCACCGTTTGCTGTCCATCGTGCATACCGTTGGTGACATTGTCCGGCCTGCCGCGACAGCCACGGCACGTGCGCGCGGCCGGGCCGGGGGGGCATCGGCCATGACGATACGCCTTCGCTTCAACATGTCCGGGGTGCTGCTGGGCGTGCTGGCGGCCACGCTCGCCGTGCGCGCGCTGGCACGCGCCGGCAATGCCGGGCGCGTGCCGGGCGAGCGGCTTGTGCATGGGCTGGGACCGGAGGTCGGGCCGCTCGCCGGCTCGCTTGCGCATGAATTGAACCAGCCACTTACGGCGATCACCAGCAATGCCCAGGCGGCGCGGCAATACCTGACGAAGGAGCCGCTCGATATCGCCGAGATGGTGTCGACGCTCAACGATATCGTCAGCGACGCCTCGCGCGCCAGCGAGATCGTCCGCAGCGTGCGCGCGCTGGTCCTCGGTCACGCGCCCGCGCCGGTACTGTTCCAGGTGGACGATGTCGTTCGCGAGGTGATCGGGCGCGTCGGAGACAACGCGGACGGGCGTGGCGTCGAGCTCCATCGGCAGGTGCCGCGCGGCCTCCCCGCCGCGGTGGGGGACCCGCTGGAGATCCAGCTGGTGCTGTTCAACCTGTTGCTGAATGCCATCGAGGCGGTGGAATCGGTGCGGCCGCGCGGCGAGCGCCGCATCTTTATTCGGGTCGAGCGGCAGGACGACGAGCTCGTGCTGGCCGTCCGCGACAACGGGTGCGGCGTGGAGGCTGGCAACCTGCAGCGCATCTTCGAGCCGTTCGTCTCCTCCAAGCCCAAGAACATGGGCCTCGGACTGTCGTTCAGCCGGGCCCTGGCCGAACGCAACGGCGGCCGTCTGCGCGCCATCCGCAACGAGGGCGCCCCTGGCATGACGTTCGAGCTGCGGCTGCGCATGGACCGCGCGGAAGCGCCGGTGCGCGCGCTCCATCGCGTGAGCGGCGTCGGCCCGCGCGCCGTGGTGTCCGCGCTGGCGCCCAACCGGAGAACCTCATGACTGCACCGCAACCGAGCCTGTATATCGTTGACGACGACGAGAGCGTGCGCCGCGCGCTTGTGCGCATGCTGGGCGCCCATGGCTACCATGCCGTCGCGTTCGAGTCCGCCGCGCGCTTTCTCGACGAAGTGGATCTCGACAAGGGCCCGGCCTGCCTGGTGCTCGATATCCTGATGCCGGACATGGACGGCATGGCATTGCAGAAGCTGGTCAGTGCGCGCATCCCCGTGATCATCCTGACCGGACATGCCGACGTGGCCAAGGCCGTGGTGGCGATGCAGGCCGGTGCCATCGACTTCCTGCAAAAGCCCGTGGCCGGCGACGCGTTGCTGCCCGCGATTGCCCGCGCCTGCGAGGCCGCGACGGCATGGTTTGCACGCACGAGGGAGATGAAGGCGCTGCGACAGAAGCTCGATCGCCTGACGCCGCGTGAGCGCGAGGTACTGGCCTGGATCGTAACGGGCCGACGCAACAAGCAGGTCGCCAGCGAACTCGGCACCGTGGAAAAGACCATCAAGGTGCATCGCGCCCATGTGATGCAGAAGCTCGAAGTCGATTCGTTGCCGGCGCTGGTACGCATCGCCGATCAGGCCGGCCTCGCGTGCGGCGGCGCGGCGCTGGCCCAACGTCCAATATCGGGAGCTCCGCAGGTTTCGTAGCCTTGGCACATGATGCGTTCCACGCTGGCCGCTCCCGGCCGGTCGGTGGTCGTGCTTCTTGGGCGTTCCTATGGCATCCAGCGGACAATTTGCGGCGGTCGTCGACGACGACGAGTCGGTCGCGCGCGCAATCTCGCGCGTGCTGCGCGCGGCGGGCCTGAAGGTCGACACCTTCACCACGGGCAACGCCCTGCTGCAGAAAATGCAGATGCAGCCGTGGTACCGGCCGGGCTGCGTCATTCTCGACGTGTGCATGCCCGATCCCGACGGCCTGGAGATGCAGCGCCGCCTGGCCGACACGCGTATCCCCATCATCTTCATGACCGCCCACGATGTGCCCGAAGCGCGCGACAAGGCGCTTTCCGCCGGTGCCATCGGCTATCTGCGCAAGCCGTTCAATACCGCGTACCTGGTCGACCTGGTGCGCAGCGTGATCGCGTAGGACGCCTCGCGCACGCGCCTTTGGTCCTTGGTCCAATTGCCATTTGCGCGCGAGGAGACACACTCTTATCAGAGTCGAGCGAAGGAATGGTCATGGCGCTGCTGATGCTTTCCAACTTGCATCCCGATACCACGGAAGAACAGATCCGGGAATTCCTGAGCCGTTATGGCTTCCCGCCCTACGACGAGATCGAACGCCAGGAGGGCGATGGCACGCGACCGGCCGTCACGCTCACGTTCCACGCGCTCGATATCGGCCGTCTGCAGGCGTTGCAGCCGCGTATCCACGGCGTGTTCTGGCATGGCCACAAGCTCAACGCATTGGTCCTCAGGGAGCGATTCCAGTAGTCGCGTGCACGATGCCGCGACCGGCCATCGGCTGGCCAACGGAGGAGAGACGACATGCGGAAGCCCCCGACGTCCACGAGCAGGCAGCGCGCGCTGCTGGCGCTCGCCATGCTTGCGCTGGCAGGCTGTCACCGGCAGGAAGCCAAGGCCCCGGCGGCACCGCCTGCCACCGAGGTTGGCGTGATCGAGGTGGCGCCGCGCGACGTGCCGCTGGTCTACGAGTTCGTGGGCGAGACCCAGAGTTCGCAGCAGGTGGAGATCCGCGCGCGCGTCAACGGCTTCCTGGAGCAGCGCCTCTATACCGAGGGCTCGCTGGTGAAGGCCGGGCAGGTGCTGTTCAAGATGGACGAGAAGCCGTTCCGCGCGGCGCTCGATGCGGCACAGGCGCAGCTGGCACAGGAGCAGGCGCGCCTGGGCACGGCGCGCGCCAACCTCAACCGCGTCAAGCCATTGGCGGCCAAGAACGCCTTGAGCCAGAAAGACCTCGACGACGCCACCGGGCAGGAACAGGCCGCCGCCGCGGCGGTGGAGCAGGCCCGCGCCAATGTCACCAACGCCAGGCTCAACCTTGGTTATACGGTCATTACCTCGCCCGTCAACGGGTTGTCGAGCTATGCCAAGAAGCAGGTCGGCTCCTATATCGACCCGACCAACAGCCTGCTCACCTACGTGGCCAAGCTCGATCCGATCTGGGTCAACTTCAGCCTGTCCGAGAACGAGGTGCTGCAGACCCAGGCCCAGCAGGCCAAAGGTACGCTCAAGCTGCCCGAGCGCGGCGCGATGGAAGTCGAGGTCGTCCTGGCCGATGGTTCGGTCTTTGCCAACCGCGGACGCATCGCGTTCGCGGACGCATCGTTCAATCCGGATACCGGCACCTACCTCGTGCGCGCCGAGTTGCCCAACGAGAAGGGCGCGCTGCGGCCCGGGCAGTTCGTGCGGGTGCGGCTGTATGGCGCCATGCGCACCCACGCCATCACGGTGCCGCAGGAAGCCGTGGTGCAGGGCCAGCGTGGACAATCGGTGTGGGTGGTCGCCAAGGACAAGGCGGAGCCACGCGTGGTGGACGTAGGCGAGTGGTCGGCCGGCAACTGGGTGATCCTGTCGGGGCTCAAACCGGGTGAGTTCGTCATCGTCGACGGTTCGGTCAAGCTGGCGCCGGGGGCACCGGTCAAACCGGTGCGGCTCGCGCAGGATGGGGGCCCGGCCAGCGGCAAGGGGCCTGCGACCACCGGTCAGGCCGCACCGGCGCCCGCGGCGCCGGTGCCCAACCCGCCCGCTCCGGGACAGAAGACGGGCGCGGCATCATGAAGCTCTCGCATTTTTTTATCGACCGTCCGATCTTCGCGTCGGTGCTGTCGATCATCCTGGTGGTGGGTGGCCTGGTGGCGATGTTCAACCTGCCGATCGCGCAGTTTCCCGACATCACGCCGCCGAGCATTACCGTTTCCACCACGTATCCCGGCGCCAGCGCCGAGGTGGTGGCGCAGAACGTGGCGGCGCCAATCGAGCAGCAGGTCAACGGCGCCGACAACATGCTGTACATGTCGTCGACCAGTTCCTCCACCGGCAATATGAACCTGACGGTCTACTTCGAGATCGGCACCGATCCGGCGCTGGCCCAGGTGGACGTGCAGAACCGGGTCAACCTGGCCTTGCCGACGCTGCCGGAGGCGGTGACGCGCCAGGGCGTCACGGTCGAAAAGCGCTCGTCGGCGTTCATGATGGTGATTGCGGTGTACTCGCCGGACAACAGCTACCCGCAGACCTTTGTCGACAATTTCACCAACATCTACATTCTCGACGCCATCAAGCGCATTCCGGGCGCGAACCAGGCGGCGATCTTCGGCACGCCCGACTATGCCATGCGCATCTGGCTGCGGCCGGACCGCATGGCGCAGCTCGGCATCACGGCAGAGGATGTGAAGAGCGCGGTCAGCAACCAGAACGAGCAGTTCTCGGCCGGGCGCATCGGGCAGTCGCCCACGGATGGCCCGGTCAAGCAGACCTTTCCGGTCACGACCAAGGGCCGCATGACGGAACCGGGCGAGTTCGAGAACATCATCCTGCGTGCCGCGTCGGGCGATGCCGCCATCGTGCGGCTCAAGGATATCGGCCGCGCCGAACTTGGTTCCAAGGACTATTCGCTGCGGAGTCGCTTCAAGGGCAGGACCGCCACGTTGATGGCGGTCTACCAGCAGCCGGGTGCGAATGCGCTGGCGGTGGCGGAGCAGGTGAGAAAAACGCTGGCAGAGGCCAGGAAGAGCTTTCCGCCCGGCATGGAGTACGAAGTCGCGCTCGATACCACCGAGTTCGTGCACGAGTCGATCAACGAGGTGGTGCACACGCTGCGCGACGCGGTGATCCTGGTGATTCTGGTCGTGTATCTGTTCCTGCAGAGCTTCCGCGCCACGCTGGTGCCCATCCTCGCGGTGCCGGTGTCGATCATCGGCACCTTCATGGCGATGTCCGCGTTTGGCTTCTCCGTCAACATGCTGACGCTGTTCGGCATGGTGCTGGCGATCGGCATCGTGGTGGACGATGCCATCGTGGTGATCGAGAACGTCGAGCGCAATATGGTGGAATACAACATGCCACCGAAGGTGGCCGCCAAGCATGCGATGGACGAGGTCGGCGGACCGGTGGTCGCCATCGTGCTGGTGCTGCTGGCGGTGTTTATCCCGGTGGCGTTCCTGTCGGGGATCACGGGCCAGCTGTACAAGCAGTTCGCCATCACGCTCGCGGTGTCCGTGTTCCTGTCGGGCGTGGTGGCGCTGACGCTGTCGCCGGCGCTCGCCGCCATCCTGCTCAAGCCCGGCAGCCACGAGAAGAACCGCTTCTTCCGCTGGTTCAACCGCAGCTTCGACCGCATGGTCGAGGGCTATGGCAGTGCGGTGCAGCTGGTGATCCGGCGCGCGCTGATTTCGATTGCGCTGGTGGTGGCGCTGATCGCGGTCAGCGTATTGCTGTTCATGCGCATTCCGGGCTCGTTCCTGCCGGTGGAGGACCAGGGCTATCTGCTGGGGGCCGTGGTACTACCCGATGCGGCCAGCCTCGACCGCACCGGCGACCTTTCCAAGCGGGCCGAGCGCTGGTTCGCGGAACAGCCCGGCGTCAAGTCGGTGGCCGTGCCCGACGGCTACAGCCTGATCGATTCGCAGAACAAGGCCAACGCGGGCACGCTGTTCGTCACGCTCAAGAGTTTCCACGAGCGCGGGCCCGGCGAGAGCGCGGCGGACCTGATCGCCAAGGCCACGCGCGAGTTCTCGACCTATCGCGAGGGCCTGGTGATTCCCGTCAATCCGCCGTCGATTCCAGGGCTGGGTACGACCGGCGGCTTCGAGTTCTGGCTGCAGAGCACGGGCGACGCAAACTACCAGCAACTGGAGGAACGCGTGCGCGCGTTTATCGCCAAGGCGCGCGCGCGGCCGGAGCTGCGCGGCATCAGCACCACCATCAATACGCGTTCGCGGCAGTTGCTGGTCGACCTTGACCGTGAGCGCGCCGAAACGCAGGGCGTGCCGGTGGAGCAGGTATATTCCGCGTTGCAGACCATGTTCGGGTCGCTGTACGTCAGCCAGTTTCCCAAGAACAGCCGCCTGTTCCAGGTAATTCTGCAGGCCGAACCCGAATACCGCTCGCGGCCCGAGGATCTCGATCGCGTCTACGTGCGCAATGCCAAGGGCGATATGGTGCCGATCAAGGCGGTCACCACCTCGCGCTATGTGGCCGGCGCGGACCTGGTCACGCGCTTCAACAACTTCCCCGCGGCCAAGATCACCGGCGATGCCGCGCCCGGCTACAGCTCGGGGCAGGCGCTGCAGGCGATGGAGCAGGTGGCCGCCGAAGTGCTGGGCGAAGGCTATGCCTACGGCTGGAGCGGCCAGGCCTATGAGGAAAAGAAAGCCGGCTCGACCGCCGCGATGGTATTCGCATTTGCCCTGCTGATGGTGTTCCTGATCCTCGCCGCGCAGTACGAAAAATGGTCGTTGCCGCTCGGCGTGCTGCTGGCCGTGCCGTTCGCGCTGTTTGGCGCGCTGGTCGGCATTCTGCTGCGGGGCATGGAGAACGATGTCTACTTCCAGATCGGCCTGACGGTGCTGATCGCGCTGGCCGCCAAGAATGCCATCCTGATCTTCGAGTTCGCGGTGGAGATGCGGCACAAGGAAGGACTCAACGCCTACGATGCCGCGGTCAAGGCGTCCAAGCTGCGGCTGCGCCCGATCATCATGACCTCGCTCGCGTTTATCCTGGGCTGCATTCCGCTGGCCATCGCCAGCGGGGCGTCGGCGGCCAGCCGGCAGTCGCTCGGAACCGGCGTGATCGGCGGCATGCTGGGCGCCACGGTGATCGCGGTGTTCTTTATCCCGATGTTCTACTGGGGGCTGGAGCGGCGCTCCAGGACGGTGGCGGTGCCGCCGGAACATACGGTGCCGCCCGCATCGGCAGGGCCCTCCGCCCCCGCCGCGCCCACCACCCCATCCGCACCATCCACCCCGTCCGGAGGCAGCGTATGAGCGCGGCGCGCTTCGGACCGGCGCTGGCCCTCGCGCTGCTCGGCGGATGCGCGGTGGGGCCAGATTACACGCGTCCCGCCGTCGAGACGCCACCGGCCTATCGCTTTGCCGAGGAAGCCGTGCCGGCCACGCTGCCCGCTAACGTGTACTGGTGGAGCCAGATGGGCGACCCGGTGCTCGACGACCTCATCGTGGTGGCGCGCCATGCCAACCAGGACTTGCTGATTGCCGCGGCGCGCGTGGAGGAATACTACGGCCGCGTCATGACCGTGCGCGCGGGCCTGTTTCCGCAGGTTGGCGCGGAGCTCGGCGGTGGCCGCCAGCGGCTGAGCAGCAATGGCGGCAGCGTGGTGCCGATCGACAATCCTTTCAATCAGGTGCGCGCCGATGTGTTCGCCTCGTGGGAGATCGACCTGTTTGGCCGTATCCGCCGCCTGACCGAGGCGGCGCGTGCCGAATACCTGGCGAGCGAGCAGGCGCGCCGCAGTGTCGAGCTTAGCGTGGTGACGGCCGTGGCCAGCGCCTATATCACGTTGCGCGACCTCGACAACCGCCTGCGGATCGCTCGCGAGACCCTCGCCAGCCGCGAGGGCGCGCTGGGTGTCTTTCGCGATCGGTTCGAGGGCGGCGTGGTATCGGAAGTCGAATATTCGCAGGCGCGCTCCGAGTACGCCTCGGCGCAGGCATCGGTCGAGCAGTTCCGCCTGCAGGTGGCATTGCAGGAGGATCTGCTGGCCAACCTGCTTGGCCAGTACCCTGGCGAAATACCGCGCGGCAAGGCCATCGATGCGCTCACGCTGCCCGTCGTGCCGGTCGGGCTGCCGTCGTCACTGCTGGAACAGCGGCCCGACCTGCTGCAGGCCGAGCAGGGGCTGGTGGCCGCCAATGCGCGCATCGGTGCCGCGCGTGCGCAGTACTTTCCGACCATTTCGCTGACCGGCATGTTCGGTGCCGCCAGCACGGCGCTGTCGGGCCTGTGGACCGGGTCCGCGCGCGCGTGGTCCTATGCCGGCGTGATCAGCATGCCGATCTTTACCGCCGGTGCCATTGCCGGCGATGTCAGGCAGGCCGAGGCGCGCCAGACGCAGGCGTTGCATGCGTACCGCCAGGCCATCCAGACCGCGTTCCGCGAAGTGGCGGACGCATTGGTGGGGGTGCAGCGGACGCAGGGCCAGTTAGCGGCAAAGGATGACCAGGTGGCGGCGCTGTCGCGCTATGCATTGCTGGCACGCGATCGCTATGAGGGCGGCTATACCAGCTACCTGGAGGTGCTCGACTCCGAGCGCGCGCTGTTCGCCGCCCAGCTCGACCAGTCGAGCCTGCGCGGCGCGGAGTTCGGTCAGCTGATCGCGTTGTACAAGGCGCTCGGCGGTGGCTGGCCCGAGACGCCCGACGGACAACCGCCGCCAGTGCCGGCCGGATCTCCGCCGGCGCCGCCGCTGGCCAGTCGTCAACAGGAGTAATGACATGTCCCGCACGAAGACGCGTCTTATCGTCATGGTGCTGTCGGCAGGCGCATGCGGCGCCGCCATGGCGCAGAACAAGCCGATCCCGTATCCGGCCAAGGGCCAGAGCGCGGCCCAGCAGCAGAAGGACGATGGCCAATGCTATGCCTGGGCCAAGTCCCAGACCGGCATCGATCCTGCCGCCGTGGCCGCGCAACCGCCGCCACCGAGTGGCCCGGCCGTGGGGGGTGGCGAGCGTGTCGGCGGGGCCGCGCGTGGGGCGCTCGGGGGCGCGGTGATCGGTGGCATTGCCGGCGACGCGGGCAAGGGCGCCGCGGCCGGGGCCGCGGTCGGCACCATGGCTGGCGGGGCGCGGGCGCGGCAGAACCAGCGCAATGCGCAGGCCAACGCGCAAGCGCAGTCGCAGGGGGCGATCGATACCTACAACCGCGCGTACGCCGCCTGCATGGAGGGGCGCGGCTATACCTTGCGCTAGCGGTTGCGATAGCGTTTGCAATAGCGGGTGCGAAGACGGTCGCGGTGACGTGCACCGCGTGTCAGGACCACGCAGCAATCGAGGAGGCAATATGCTCAGGACAGTGTTGGTTTCGCTTGCGGTCGTGCTGGCGCACCCTGTGCCGGCGATGGCGCAGGCCGACATCCGGACCGATGTCACCCGCGGGCAGGGCACCGCCACAGCCACCGGCAGGGCGACCGTCACGGCGACCATTACCGCCATCAATGCGCCCAGGCGTGAAGTCACGCTCAAGACCACCACCGGGAGGGTGGTCGACATGACCATTGGCGAGGAGGCGCGCAATTTCGATCAGCTGCGTGTGGGCGACATCGTCACCGTGGAGTACACGGAAGCGTTGACCCTCAGCCTCAAGAAAGGCGCCGGCGCTGCCTCGGCGCGCGAACGCGAGATTGCGGAGCGCGCGCAACCCGGCGCCAAGCCCGGTGGCAGGATGGGACGTGAAGTCACGGTGGTGGCCCAGGTGGTGGCCGTCGACAAGGCGGCGAAGACCGTCACGCTCAAGGGACCGAAGGGGCGCGTGGTCGACCTGATGGTGGAGGATCCCGCTCAGCTCAACGACATCAAGCCCGGCGATCGCGTGGAGGCGGTCTATACGGAAGCCGTGGCGGTGTCGGTGGTGCCAGGGGCCAAGCCATAGCGGACCGGCGCAGCAGGGATCAGTCGACGTTAGACCGGACAGGGGAATCGAGATGACACAGCTTGTGGCGCTCCACCGAACCATCGGTTATGGCATGCGTTGTGCCGGCGTGGCGCTGCTGCTCGGCCTCGCGGCGCCGGCCCATGGCTATTTCGAGCATTTTCTCCAGGGCACCATCGTCGGCACGCTGGACAAGAACCAGACCGCGACGCTGATGAGCACCTTCGGCAAGACCCTCAGCGAAAGCCCCGACGGCACCAGCGTGCCCTTCCAGTTGCCCGCCGACGCACGTGGCCGCACCACCGAAGGCACCTTCACACCGCTCACCACCCGCACCGAGAACGGCCAGCGCTGCCGCAAGATCCGCAGCGAACTGAGCCGCGCCGGCAAGAGCGAGCGCTGGCTGGGCTGGTATTGCCAGCAGGCCAACGGCGAATGGAAGAAGGCGCTGCTGAAGGATTGAGCCGCCACGCGCTTGCCGCGCGATCATGATGCGGGCTTGCGCAGGGCATCGAGCGCCTCGGGGCGGATCAGTTCCAGGCCGCGGGCGGCGTTGAAGCCGTGGATCTCCTTGACGTCGAGCTTGCGCATGAAGGCGATGGTCTCGGGCGTGATGACCTGCCCCGGCACCATGATCGGAAAGCCGGGCGGATACGGGATCACGAACTTCGCCGAGACCAGTTCGGGGCCGTCGCGCAGGCGGTCGTCGATGCGCGGGTCGTTGAGGCGGATGCATTCGCACGCTTCCGGGCGATACGCGAGGTAGTAGGCCGCGCGCATATCGCCTTCCGGCGTGGCGCTGCGCCGGTCCAGCCGCAGGCCATCGTGGAAGCGGCTGAAGTTGGGCAGGTCCGGCACGTCCTCGACCAGCGACCTGACCCGCGCGGCAAACGCCTCGCGCTCGTTCTCGCCGCCTTCGGCCAGCCGGCGCTCCAGTTCGCGCGACTCGTCGGCCAGCGCCTTGAGCAGATGCGCCATGTCGCTGCGCGTGTTGTTGATATTGATCTGCACCAGCACGCTGTTGCGCGAGGTCTTGTTGATCTGGATGTCGTACTTTTCCGCCAGGATGCCCTTGAACTGGGTACCGTCGTAGCCGGCCCGTCCGCAGAGCAGGGTGATGCGCGTGGGGTCGAGAAAGAATTCGTCCTCGCGCAGCGCCTGCGCGGTATCGGCCACGGTCTTGCCGGGCATGCCGTAGTCGGCAAAGCCCGAGCGCCGGTATTCTTCCGGAATCATCTCGGCCGGCGTGGCGGCGCGGAAGAAGCGCGAGATCAGCGGGTGCGTATTGATCTCGCGGCGCAGTTCGATGGCGAGCTGCAGGGCCCGTTGCACGAGCTCGTAGCCTTCCAGCTCCATCTGCCGCCGCGCGAGGTCGATCGACGCGATGATCTGCAGGTTGGGCGAGGTCGAGGTATGCGTGAAGTACGCTTCCTTGAACTGGGCCTCGACGGTATGGAAGTCCTGGTCCGCGACCACCACGATCGAGCCCTGGCGCAGCGCCGACATCGACTTGTGGATCGAGTCGGTCTCGTAGACGCGCACACGCATCTTGTCCGGGTCCGGCAGCAGCGCCATGTCGAGCAGGCGCGTATCGGTATCGGACCAGCCGTCGATGGAGGCCTGGTGCGCCGCAAACTTGTCGCGATAGGCCGGGTCGCGCATCAGCTTGCGCAACGCATACGCGCCGCCCATGGCGGTACGCATGCGCAGGAATGGCGAGAAGCGCGCATAGCCGAACCACGCCTCGTCCCACAGGAAGATCAGGTCCGGCTTGATGGCCAGGCATTCCAGCATGGTGCGGCGGACATTGGCCACATGGCCGTCGAAGGTGCAGTTGGTCAGCACCAGCATGCGGGCGCGGTCGAGCTTGCCCTCGGCCTTGAGTGCCAGCAATGCCTGTTTGATGGGGCGAATGGCCAGACTCCCGTACATCGAGTACTGCGTGAGCGGGTAGGCGTCGATGTAGTAGGGCTGCGCTCCGGCCAGCACAATACCGTAATGATGCGACTTGTGGCAGTCGCGGTCGATCAGCACGATATCGCCCGGAGACAGCAGGGCCTGGTGCACGATCTTGTTGGCGGTGGACGTACCGTTGGTGACGAAGAAGCTGCGGTCGCCGCCAAACGCCCGTGCCGCCTTGTCCTGCGCGCGCTTGATATTGCCGGTGGGTTCCAGCAGGCTGTCGAGGCCGCCGGTGGTGGCCGACGATTCCGCCAGGAACAGGTTGGCGCCGTAGAACTCGCCCATATCGCGGATCCAGTTCGACTTGAAGATCGACTTGCCCCGTGCCACCGGGAGTGCATGGAAGGTGCCGATGGGACGCGCCGCATACTTCTTGAGGTTGTCGAAATAGGGCGTCTCGTAGCGATCCTTCACGCCTTCCAGAATGGCGAGATGGACTTCCATCGGCTCTTCCGCCCCGTAGAAGATGCGCCGCAACGGCGCCGCCTCGTCGGTGCCGGCCAGGTGGGCGACATTGCGGTCGGTGGACAGGAAGGCGTCGAGTTCGGGGCGCAGGCGGCGCAGCACGCGCGCGAGCGCCACGCCCATGTCCTCGCTGCCCGCATGCATGCCCACCGGGGTATTGCGCGTAATGATCTCGCGCAACGCGGGGGAGGTGTGCTGCGATGCAAACGGAAAGCCGTCGACGATCACCACGGCCTGCAGGTTGAAGTTGAAGATGGCGGCAAGCAAGGCGTCCTCGAAGGTGCCGGTGACGACCACTTCGTAGACGAAGGCGTCGTCGTCGCGGCGCAGGCGCCGGAACGATTCGCGCAGGTCGTGCCACGTCGACCGTTCGCCGCCGGTGACAAAGAGCACTTCAAAATAGGGTTTGCGGGCCTGGCCGCGCCCGATCGACGGCGGCAGGAACTCCGGCAGGTGCACTTCGGCTTCATCGTCCGGGCGCCATGCCTGCGGCGTATCACGGTAGCTGTTGGAGAGCAGCGCGCCGCTGATGCGCCCGACCAGGCGCGACAGCGCACCAACGTTGCCTTCGGCGTGGCGCGCGGCGACCTCGTCGAACAGCTCCGGCCCCGGGTAGGCGGCAAGCTGCTCCAGCGGACGCAATTCCTCCATGACCTCGAGGAACTGCGCCGACAGGTCGGCCGGGGTCGCGGTACCCGGTGCGGCCAGCGCGCGGGCAATCCGGTGCAGGGTGCGCCAGCGGTCGATGCGGCCTTCCGCGGCGGCGAGGAACTGATGCAGGCCCCGCGCTTCGGCGCACGGTTCCGCCGGTTGAGCGGTGAGCGGGTCGGATGTCGACATGGCGGTCTCCTCGGTCAGTATCGTTCCGGGATATAGCGGTAGGGATAGTCGGGCTCGCGGTACCCGCCGGGCTTCTGCCGCTCGGGCAAGGTCACTTTCTTGTGCGGGATCCGCTCGTAGCCGACCGTGTCGAGCAGGTGACGCAGGATATTGAGCCGCGCACGACGCTTATGGTCGGAGCGCACGATATGCCATGGCGCGAAGTCGGTATCGGAGGCGGCCAGCATGGCGTCGCGGGCGCGCGAATAGTCGTACCAGCGGCTATACGACTTGAGGTCCATGTCGGTCAGCTTCCAGGTCTTGCGCTCGTCATGAATGCGCGCCTCGAGCCGGCGGGTCTGCTCGGCCTCGCTGACTTCGAGCCAGTACTTGATCAGCACGATATTGGAGCCGACGATCGCGCGCTCGACCAGGGGCACGGCAAGCAGGAAGGCCTCGACCTGCGCCTGGTCGCAGAATTTCATCACGCGCTCCACGCCGGCGCGGTTGTACCAGCTGCGATCGAAGATGACGACTTCACCCGCCGCGGGCAGATGCGGGAAATACCGTTGCAGGTACATCTGGCTTTTTTCGCGATCGGTCGGCGCCGGCAGCGCGACCACGCGAAACACGCGCGGACTGACCCGTTCCGTCAACGCCTTGATGGCCCCGCCTTTGCCGGCGCCGTCGCGCCCCTCGAATACGATGCAGATCTTGGCGCCGGTCGCCTGGACCCAGCGCTGCATATGGACGAGTTGCTCGTGGAGCGGACGCAGCGCACGCTCGTATGCCTTCGATCCAAGGTCTTCCGCGGGGGCGTGGTCTCCCTCGGTCCGCCGTTGTGCCTTTGCCATACCTCATCCCATGCCGTCCTGGCGACGCGCCGTGTCCTATCAATCTGGGCGATGACGACGGGCTTTGCCAAGGGCCTTTGGTCCAATGCTGGACCAAGGACCAATTGCAATCGCGCACGCCATGGTCGACGCTTTTTGCAGGGGGTGAACCATCATGTACAGAGTCGGCACGTGGCTGGTCGGTGCTGCGCTGGCGCTGGCAGCGCTCGGCGTCTTCTTCAGCGATCCCAGCGAAGGGCCGCTGCCGGAGCGTCTCAACCTGTTCCGCATCGCCCTGCACGGCCTGGAGGTGCAGATGGTGCGGATCGCCTCGGATCCGCCGCGCTATCTGGTGAACGTGCTCGCGCGCGACTGGCTGCTCGGGTGCGCGGTGCTGGCCCTGCTGGGCGCCGTGCTGATGCTGGTGGCACGCGTGCGCGAGCGAGCCTAGCGCCTGCATCCATCCTCGCGCGTCGGTACGCTGCCGTCAGTCCTCGTGCATCAATCCTCGTGCATCAGTCCTCGTGCATCAGTCCTCGTGCGTCATGCCCATGGCGTCGAGGTAGGCATCGACCGCGCTGCTGACGGTGGGCGCGAAGCGGTCGTCGCCGAACAGAGGCGCCAGTTCGAAGCGTCGCAGCTTGTCACGCACCGGGTCCTTCATTTCGGCGAAGTGCAGCGCAATGCCGCGCGCGTCGAGCATGTCGACGAGCTCGCGCAGCATGTCGGCGGAGGTGACGTCGATGCTGGTCACCGGCTCCGCGGCCACCACCACGCGGCGCACCGGCGGCGGCGCGTCGTCCACGGCCTCGAGCAGGCGCTGCTGGAACAGGTCGGCATTGGCAAAGAACAGCGGCGCGTCCCAGCGGAACAGGACCAGGCCGGGAATCAGCTCCGCCTGCGGATAGCGCTTGAGGTCGTGATAGCCGCGCAAGCCGCGCACCCGGCCGAGCACGGCAAAGTGCGGGCGCCAGCCATCCCACAGGAACTCGATCACGGCGATCACCACCGCGAGCCCGATGCCCGGGATCGCGCCAAATGTGGCCACGGCCGCGAAGCACAGCATCGACAGCCAGAATTCCCATTGCTGGATGCGATAGATGCGGCGCAGGTCGCGTACCTCGAACAGCCCGAGCGCGGATGCGATGACCACCGCGGCCAGCGCGCTGTGCGGCAGGTTGCGCAGCAGGGTCGGCGCAAACATCAGCAGGATCGCCACGGCGATGGCGCCGACCACGCCGGCGAGCTGCGTGCGCGCGCCGGCGGCTTCCGCCACGGGCGTGCGCGAGGCGCTGCTGCTGATGGGAAAGCCCTGGAAGAAGCCCGCCGCCAGGTTGGCCGCGCCCAGGCCTACCATTTCCTGGTTGGGATCGACGCGCACGTGCGCGCGTGCGGCAAAGCTGCGTGACAGCACGCTGGTATCGGCAAAGGCAATCAGCGCCACCGCGCAGCCGCCCAGCGCGATGCGGACCAGGTCGGCGCCGTCGAGCCATGGCACCACGAAGGCGGGCAGGCCCTGCGGGATCTCGCCGAGCACCTTGACGCCCTGCGCGTCGAGGTTCAGCACGCCGACCGCCACGGTGGCGACTACCACGGCGATCAGCAAGCCGGGTACGCGCAGATAGCGCTTGAGCAGCAGTATGATGGCGAGGCTGCCGACGCCGATGGCGGCGGTATACGCGTTGCCCTCGCCACGCACGATGGCCTGGCCCAACTGCCACAGTTCGCGCAGCGGGCCGGCATCGTCGACGCGAATGCCGAACAGCTTGGGCAGCTGGCTGATCAGCACCGTGAGCGCGATGCCGTTCATATAGCCATAGCGGATCGGCTTGGACAGCAGCTCGGTAATAAACCCGAGCCGCAACAGGCCCAGCACGATGCAGAACAGGCCGGCCACGATCGCCATCAGGCTGGCCGTGGCGACCGCGCGCGCGGGATCGCCGGCGGCGCTGGCCAGCACCACCGCGAGGATCGGCGCGGCCAGCGCGGAATCGGGCCCGAGCACGAGGATGCGGCTGGGGCCGAACAGGGCATAGGCGAGCAGCGGCACCACGGTGGCATACAGGCCGTACACGCCCGGCACGCCCGACGCTTCGGCATAGGCAATGCCAACCGGAACCAGCATGGTGGTCAAGACCAGCCCGGCGGCGATATCGCGCGGTAGCCACGCCCGCTCATAAGTCCTGAGCACCTGCAGGCCGGGCAGACGTTGCAGCCAGGCGGGGCGGGTGGTCCGCATCGAAGTGGAAGTGTGCGTCGCCATGGGAGCGGAGATGGCGTGATCGGAGGCGGCATGCATGCACGCATGCCGGCGGCGGCGCCTGATCCTAGCATAGGCGCGCGTGGCGCGGACCGGCATTGGCCTTAGGGCCATGGCGTGCGCGCTCGCCCATGACGCGGCGCGCGCGATGACATGACGGCGTATTCCTTGCGGACTGGCAGCCGCCATGACGTGGCGATGACGTGGCGATGACGTGACGATGGCGTGACGATGGCACATGCGGTAACGCGGGTGGTGTCGCGCGGCCGGGCTGCCGCAGACGCGGTGGTATGATCGATTTTCCATTTTTCGAGCGATCGACCTGGGCCATGACCGCAGCGAAGACCAGCCTTGTCTCGCCACTGGATACGACGGCGGCCGCGCCGCTCTATCGGCAGATCTACGACCGCTTCCGCGGCGCGATCGACAGCGGCACGCTCAAGCCCGGCGACCGCGTGCCTTCCGTCCGCGCGCTGACCAAGGAGCTGGGCCTCGCGCGCGGCACCATCGACGCCGCGTATTCGCTGCTGGCGGCGGAAGGCTATATCCAGGCGCGCGGCCAGGCCGGCACGGTCGTTACGCCGGGCCTGACCCTGCGCCCGCGCGCGGCGGGCCAGGCGGCAAGTCACGGTGGGGGGCAGGGGGCGGGGCAGGTGCGGCCCCACGGCACCCGCCGCGCATCGAATCTCGCCCCCCCGCCCGCCGGGCCACTGGCGGATGCCACCCTGGCGACCGGCCTGCATGCCTCCGCCGCGGTGCGACCCTTCCAGATGGGCCTGCCGGCGCTCGACGAGTTTCCGCGCAAGCTGTGGGCGCGGCTCGGCGCGCGGTGCGTGCGCACGCTGCAACCGGTCGATACCACGCATAGCGCCGTGCACGGCCACCCCGAACTGCGCGCACGGATTGCCGCTTACCTGCAGGTGTCGCGCGGCATCGACTGCACGCCTGAGCAGGTGTTCATCACCTCGGGCTACCGCCATACGCTCGGCACCATCGCGCACGCACTGCTGAAAGCTGGCGACCAGGTCTGCATCGAGGATCCGTGCTATCCGCCCACGCGCGAGCTGCTGCACCACATGCAGATGCAGCTGATGCCCGTGCGCGTGGACGGCGAGGGCATGCGTGTATCCGACGCGATGACGCGCGCACCGCGCGCCCGCGCGGTCGTCGTGACACCGGCGCACCAGTCGCCGACCTGCGTCACGCTGTCGCTGCCGCGCCGGCTCGCACTGCTCGACTGGGCTGTGCGCAACAAGGCGTGGATCGTCGAGGATGACTACGACGGCGAATACCGCTACGCCAGCCGGCCACTCTCGGCGCTCAAGAGTCTCGATCGCGAGGGGCGCGTGCTCTATGCGGGTACCTTCAGCAAGGTGCTGTTCCCGAGCCTGCGCCTGGCCTACCTGGTGGTGCCGCCGGCGCAGGTGGCGCGCTTCCAGCAGGTCTTGCAGGTGTTCGCCGGCGGCAGCCCGCAGCTCACGCAGGCAGTGGTCAGCGCGTTCATGGCGGAAGGACACTTTGCGCGCCATATCCAGCGCATGCGCCGCCTCTATGCGGAACGTCGCGATGCCACCGCGGCCGGCCTTGCCCGCGTGCTCGGCGAACACGTCGAGATCGAGGCGCAGGCGGGTGGCATGCACCTGGTCCTGCGGCTCCGGCACCAGCAGTCCGACCGCGAGCTGGTCGCGCGCATGCGCGCGGCCGGCCTCAGTGGCGAGGCGCTGACGCTGTGGGCGCGCGGCAGGATTGCGCCTGCGCTGCTGCTCAACTTCACCAACGTGGCGTCGCAGGCCAGCGCGGAGGCGCTCGGCAAGCGCATCCTGGCGCTGCTGTAAGCCCCGGCGGGCGCGCCCGGGGCCGGTGGCCAGCGGTTGGCGCCGGTTGGCGACGAGTGGCGACGAGTGGCGACGAGTGGCGACGAGTGGCCGGTGGCGCGTCAGGGACGCTCAGCGCGGCTGCAACGGCTGCACGAAGTGCATGCCGCGCGCAAGCAGCCCCTGACGGAAGTAGAAGCGCTGCGCGAGCGCCATGTCGAGCCCCGTATCCAGCACAAAGGTCTTGCAGTCGTGCTCCACCGCCTGGGCGCGGGCGCCGTCGAGCAGTTGCGCACCCACCTGGGTGCGGCGCAAACGCGCCGTGACCACGAGGTCGTCGACATAGACAAAGCGGCCGTAGAGCAGGTTCTCGGTCAGGCGATAGCCGGCCAGCCCCACCACCTGGTCGCCTTCCAGCGCCGCCGGCAGCCGGTAGCCGCGCTCCTGCTGGCGGATCAGTTGTGCAACGAATTGCTCGACGTCACGCAGGTGGGGCCGCAGTTCCTGCATGACCGCGAAGGCGCGGCGCAGGTCGGCGGGGGTGTCGAGATGCTGGAGGGCGAAGGTGTGGGACATGGCGCGGGTACCTGGGTTGAGTGAGGCTTCAAGGTACCGCGAGACATGGCCGCTTCGTAGAGCCAAGAAATGACAAATCGAGTAGGCCATCCCCGCGGCCGGCAGGACCGCCAGCCGGGCCCACGGCAGCGAAGGCGATCAGGACGCCGCCGGCCAGCATGGTCCGGGCGGTTCACCTTCCCGGTGTGGCGACGGATGCAGGCGGCCGCACCGGCTAGCGTGCCAGCAACCTGGCGAGCTCGCGAATCCCCGCGTCGATGCGTTCCACCGGAATCGACGAGAAGCCAAAGCGGATGTGATGGCCGCCATCGTCGGAGTCGAGGAAGAACGGCTCGCCCGGCTCGATCAGGATGCCGTGGGCGCGCGCCACCTCCAGCAGTTCGGCGGTACGCACCCCGTCGGTAAAGCGGCCCCATAGTGCCGACCCACCGGAAGGCGCGACGAAAGACAGCGTGGGGATGTGGCGGCGCAGCGCTTCCGTCAGTGCATCGGCGCGGATGGCCAGCGCGTCGCGCATGCGGAACATCAGCCGGTCATAGTGGCCATGCTCGATGAAGAGCGCTGCCGCCAGCTGGTTGTTGGCCGGCGGGTGCCGGATCATCATGCGTCGCAACTGCCGCAGTTCCGCGATGACCTCCGCCGGCGCGACGATATAGCCGATACGCAGGCCCGGTGACAAGGTCTTGGACAGGCTGCCGACATAGATCACGCGGTCGTCGCGGTCGAGCGCCTTGATGGCCGGCAGCGGCTGGCCCTGGTACTGCGTCTCGGCATCGTAGTCGTCCTCGATCAGCACGCCGTCCGCGCGCCGCGCCCATTCGAGCAGAGCAAGCCGCCGCTCGTTGTCGAGCGTAACGCCGCTCGGGCACTGGTGGCTCGGCGTGCAATACAGGTAGCGGCAATCGCGCAGCCGGACTTCGTCCGGCACCAGCCCGTGCGCATCGACGTCGAGGCCCACCAGCGTGGCGCCGCGCCGCCGCAGGATATTGCGGGCATCCATATAACCGGGGTCCTCGACCGCGACGCGCGTGCCTGGCGCGATCAGCAATTCGGCCAGCAGATAGAGCCCTTGCTGCGCGCCCACGGTGAGCAGGATCTCCTCGCGTCGCGCGGCGATGCCGCGCCGCGGTAGCACGCGACGGATCAGCTGGTCCACCAGCGAATGGTCGTCATGATCAATGGCATCGGGCGCCCAGCCGCGAATCGCGCCGACGTCTAGCGCATGGCGACTGCATTCGCGCCAGTGGGCGACCGGAAACAGCGTGGGATCGAACTGGCCGTAGAGGAACGGATAGCGATAGCGTTGCCAGTCGCGCGGCTTGTCGAGCCACCGGCTGTCGGCCACCCGACCGCGCAGCCGCGCATGCCATTGCACTTGTGTGGTGCCGGGCTGCACCAGTTTCGCGTGAGCGTCGTCCATCACCTCGACCGGCGTGGTCGGCGGCTGCGCCAGGTTGCGCTGGCTGACGAAGTACCCGCAGCGCGGCCGGTTCTCGACAAAGCCATCCTCGGTCAGGCGCTCGTAGACCAGCACCACGGTATTGCGCGAAATCTCCAGCATCTCCGCCAGTTCGCGGCTGGACGGCAAGCGGGTGCCGGCGACCAGACGGCCGTCGAGCACCGCATTGACGATATGCGTGCGCAACTGGCTCTGCAGTGTGGAGCCCTCGCGTTCGGGAGGTGGCAGCAACTGGTGCCACATGAGCTGGTGCACGGTGGTGGGGCGCATGACAGGTCCGGCTGGTACGATCGAAAGTCGTCTCTGGCATTAACCATGCCAGTCCAGCGTGCGCGACACTGGTCTCAAGCTTGAACCACCTATGAGGCCAACGTGTCCATGCAAGTCATTTGCCTGGCGCTGCGCCCCGGCTGCCGGGAGTGCGCGCAATGATCGTCTTTGTTACCGGCGCCTCGGCCGGTTTCGGCGAGGCCATCGCCGAACGGCTTTGCCATGCGGGCCACATCGTCGTCGCCACCGCGCGGCGCGCCGACAAGCTGGCCGCGCTGGCGGCACGCTGCGGCCCCAACCTGCACCCGCTCGAACTCGACGTGCGCTGCCGCTCGGAAGTGCAGGCCGCCATCTCCTATGTGACCGAGACCATCGGCCCGATCGATGCGCTGATCAACAATGCCGGCCTTGCGCTTGGCGTGGCACCCGCACATGCCGCCAGTCTCGAGGACTGGGAGACCATGGTCGACACCAATATCAAGGGGCTGCTGTTCTGCACGCATGCGGTGCTGCCGCAGATGGTGGCGCGCCGCAGCGGCCACGTGGTCAACCTGGGCTCGATCGCGGGGACCTATCCCTATCCGGGCGGCAACGTGTACGGCGGCACCAAGGCCTTTGTGCACCAGTTCAGCCTGAACCTGCGTGCCGACCTCGTGCAGCACAACGTGCGGGTGAGCTGCATCGAACCGGGGCTGTGCGGCGGTACCGAATTCTCGGTGACGCGCTTCCATGGCGACGCCGCGCGCGCGGCCGGCGTTTATGACGGCACGCAGCCGTTGCGCGCCGAGGACATCGCGGAGACCGTGCACTGGCTGCTGACGCTGCCGCCGCACGTCAACGTCAATACCATCGAACTGATGCCGGCCTGCCAGGCGTTTTCGAACTTCGCCATCCATCGCGCGCCATCGCGCGATTGAGATGGACGGACCGACCTTCGCCGCGCTGGCGGCGATTACCGCCCTGGCCGGTCTGGCCAAGGGCCTGACCGGCTTTGGCGCCGCGCTGATCATGGCGCCGCTGTTTGCGCTGGTGGTCTCGCCCGCGCAGGCGGCGGTGCTGATCGTGCTGCTGCACGGGCTGACCGCGTGGCAGGGCATCCGGCGCCATATCGCGCTGGTCGATTGGTGGCGCGTGTCGGTGCTGGCCGCCATCGCGCTCGCCTGCCATCAGCTCTCGCTCGACGTCGTGACGCAGTTCGACCCGCACCTGCTGCGGCGTGGCGTGGGCGCACTGGTGCTGCTGATGGGGCTGCTCGCGCTGCTCGGCGTGCAGGTACGCCATGGCGGCGGACATGTCCCTACCACGCTTGCCGGCGCCACCAGCGGTCTGTTCACCGCGATCGGTGGCCTGGGTGGGCCACCGGTGGTCTATTACTTCAGCGGCCGTGGCGGGTCCGCGCCCGCGGTGCGCGCCAACCTGCTCGCCTATTTCATGTTGTTGTTTGCCGGTGCATCGCTGGGCCTGCTCGTGCACGGCCAGCTGCATTGGGACGCATTGCGCAGCAGCGCGCTGCTGTTGCCCTTTTTCTGTGCGGGCGCGATGGCCGGCGAGGCACTGTTTGCGCGCCTGCCGTCGGCACGATTCGCACGCGTGGTGCAGCTTGCACTGATTGCCATCGGTCTGTTCACACTGGCCAGTTGAGCGCGCCGGCGCGCGCCGGACGCTGGCACCATCGATCGTGGCGGGTTGGCGCTACGTGGACGAACGGCCGCTCTCTTATCTTGTTTCTCACCGCATTCCGTTCATTGCAGCGCCATGATCTCCAGGAGAACTTCATGACAGGCCTCGCCCCCCTCGTTTCCCACCTGCGCCGCATGGTGCTGCCCGTGGCATGTTTCGCCGCGGCCGGGCTGATCGCCAATGCCGCGAGCGCCGCCGATACGCCGAAGCCTGGCGGCACGCTCGTCATCGGCAGCACGCAGACGCCGCGCCATCTCAACGGTGCGGTGCAGTCGGGCCTGGCGACCGCGCTGCCGTCGACGCAACTGTTCGCCAGTCCGCTACGTTTCGACGACCAGTGGCGGCCGCAGCCATATCTCGCGCAGTCGTGGAAGGTGTCGGACGACGGCAAATCGCTCACGCTGAACCTGCGCCATGACGCGGTGTTTCACGATGGCAAGCCCATCACGTCCGAGGATGTCGCGTTCTCGATCATGACCATCAAGGCCAAGCATCCGTTCCAGACCATGCTGGCGCCGGTGGAGAAGGTGGAAACGCCGGACCGCTACACCGCCATCATCCGCATGAGCAAGCCACATCCGGCCATCGTGCTGGCCATGTCGCCGGCCCTGTGCCCGATCATGCCGAAGCATGTCTACGGCGACGGGCGCGACGTGTCGACCCATCCGGCCAACGCCAACGGTCTGGTCGGCTCGGGTCCGTTCAAACTGGTCGAGTTCGTGCCGGGCCAGCGCATCGTGATGCAGCGCTTCGACAAGTTCTTCCTGCCGGGCCGTCCGTACCTGGACAAGGTGGTGGTCACGATCAACCCCGATGCGCAAAGCCTGGCGCTCGGCATGGAGCGCGGGGACATCCAGATGATGGCGTTTGCCTCGGTGTCCACCGACCTCAAGCGCATGCAGGCCAATCCGAACCTGGTGCTGACGCGCAAGGGCTACGAGGGCATCGGCGGCCTCAACTGGCTCGCCTTCAATCTGGAGAAGAAGCCGCTCGACGATGTGCGCGTGCGCCGCGCCATCGCCAGCGCGCTCGACAAGAACTTTATCGTCAAGGCGCTGCACAACGGCTTTTCGACCGTCTCCGATGGCCCGCTGGTACGTAGCAGCCCGTTCTATACCGACGATCTGCATCGTTATCCGTACGACCTCAAGCGCGCCGACCAGTTGCTCGACGAAGCGGGTCTCAAGCGCGGCGCCAATGGCGAGCGGCTGACGCTGACGATCGATTACCTGCCGGGATCCGATGAGCAGCAGAAGAACGTGGCGGAATACGTGCGCGCCCAGCTCAAGAAGCTTGGCATCACGGTGCAGGTGCGCGCCTCGGCCGACTTCGCCTCGTGGGCCAAGCGCGTGGCCGCGCATGACTTCGACCTGACCATGGACAGCGTCTTCAACTGGGGCGATCCGGTCATCGGCGTGGCACGGACCTACATGTCGACCAATATCAAGCCGATCATCTGGACCAATACGCAGTCGTACCGCAACCCGAAGGTCGACGAAGTGCTCGAGACCGCCGCCAGCACGCTCGACGCCACGCGGCGCAAGGCGTACTACGCGACCTTCCAGAAGCTCGTTACCGACGACGTGCCCATCGTCTATATCAACGAGATCCCGTACTACACCGTGGCCAGCAAGAAGCTCGGCAACCTGCCCACCTCGATCTGGGGGCCGGCGTCGCCGCTGGACGAGGTCTACTTCAAGTAGGGCGCGATCATGAATGCGTTGCTGAAGATCGGCCGCAAGGGTTGCCACGCGGTGCTGCTGGTGCTGTCGGTGGTGGTGCTCAACTTCCTGCTCATTCGCATGGCGCCGGGCGATCCGGTGGAGACCATCGCCGGGACCATGGGAGGGATGAGCGACCAGCTGCGTATGCAGCTGATCGCCGAGTATGGCCTCGACCAGCCACTGTGGAAGCAGCTTGCGGTCTACGTCGGCCGCGTCGCGCATGGCGACCTTGGCATGTCGTACTTCTTCAACCTGCCGGTGGCCGATCTGATCCTGGACCGCCTGCCGGCCACCCTGCTGCTGGTGGTGGCGTCGGTGGTGACGGCGTTCGTGATCGGCACCGCGCTCGGTGTGTTTGCCGCGCGCAAGCCGCACGGGCTGCTGTCGCAGGCGATCACCGTGCTGTCGATGATGGGCAACGCCGCGCCCGTGTTCTGGAGCGGCATGATGCTGGTCATCGTGTTTGCCTCGGCGTGGCCGATCCTGCCGGTCTCCGACATGCGCTCCATGGCGGCCGACAGCACCGGTCTGGCCGGCGTGCTCGACGTTGCCTGGCACATGGTGCTGCCCACCGTCACGCTGAGCCTGGTCCACCTGGCGCAATACAGCCGGCTGGCGCGCGCCAGCGTGCTGGACCTGCTCGGCGCCGACTATATCCGTACCGCGCGGGCCAAGGGCGTGTCGGAAGCCGGCGTCTTCTACGTCCATGCGCTGCGCAACGCGTTGCTGCCGGTGGTCACCGTGCTCGGGCTGCAGTTCGGCAACGTGATCGCGGGCGCCATTCTCGTGGAGACGGTCTTCAACTGGCCCGGCCTGGGCCGGCTCGCGTTCGACTCCATCCTGCGCCGCGACTATCCGACCGTGCTGGGCATCCTGCTCGGCTCTGCCGTGATGGTCGTGCTGATGAACCAGGTCACCGACGTCGTGTACCGGCTGATCGATCCACGCATCCGTACCGCATGAACTCCACTCCCAATCCTGCTGCCGGGCCGGCCGTGCCTGGCGTGCCGATGGCGGCGCCGTCCGTGGCGTCGACGCCGGTCGCGGTGCCCCAGATGCCCGCCGCCGCCCATCCGGTGTCGGCCGTGCCGGCCGTGCCCGTCGTGACAAAAGCGGCGTCGTCGCCGCTGCGCGAGGCCGCGCGCATGTTCGTGCGCAGCCATGCCGCGGTGGCCGGCAGCGTGCTGCTGCTGATCATCGTGCTGGTGGCGCTCTTTGGCCCCATGCTGATGGACGCCGATCCGTTCGAGATGGTGGCCGCGCCGCAGAGCCCGATCGGCACGCCCGAGGCGTGGCTCGGCACGGATCAGCTCGGCCGCGACATCCTCACCGGCCTGGTCTATGGCGGCCGCGCGAGCCTTGCCGTGGGCGCCGTGGCGGCACTGCTGTCGGTCATGATCGGCCTTGGCGCGGGTGCCATGGCGGGCTACTACGGCGGTGTGGTCGACGAAGCGCTGACACGCGTGATGGAGTTCTTCCAGGTCCTGCCCGCGCTGCTGTTCGCGATGGTGCTGGTCACGCTGTTCTCGCCGACGCTGACCACCATCTCGGTGGCGATCGGCCTGACCACGTGGACCGCCACCGCGCGCTTGACACGGGCCGAGTTCATGCGCTTTCGCAATCTCGACTTTGTCCGCGCCGAGCGCTCGATCGGTGCCGGCAATGCCCGCATCATCTGGCGCGTGATCCTGCCCAATGCGCTGCCGCCGCTGGTGGTGGCGGCGACCATGGCGATCGGCGCCGCCATCCTGTTCGAGGCGGGGCTGTCGTTCCTCGGGCTCAGCGATCCCAACCGCATGAGCTGGGGCCTGATGATCGGCTCGGCGCGGCCTTATCTGCTGAGCTGCTGGTGGGCCGTGGCATTTCCCGGCCTCGCGATCTTCCTGACCGTACTGGCGATCAGCCTGATCGGCGACGGTCTCAACGATGCGCTGAATCCCAAGCTGAGGGAGCGATGACCATGGCCAACCAGACTGTCTCCACTGGCGGCACGGACCGGAGCCCTGCACGTGGCGCCGCCGAACGGGTGCTGGAGGTCGACGACCTGCGGCTCGAATTCCGCACGTCGCGCGGGGCCGCCACGGTGCTCAACGGGGTGAGCTTCCACGTCAATGCCGGCGAGACGCTGTGCATCGTCGGTGAATCCGGCTGCGGCAAGAGCATGACCTCGCTCGCGGTACTGGGCCTGATTCCGCAGCCGCCCGGCCGCATCACCGGCGGCACGATTCGCCTGGAAGGCGAAGACCTGTTGCGCGCCACGCCGGCGCGCATGCGCGAGATCCGTGGCAATCGCGTCGCCATGATCTTCCAGGAACCGATGACTTCCCTGAACCCGGTCATGACCGTGGGCCGTCAGCTGGTGGAAACGCTGCGGCTGCATCTGGATCTGTCGCGTGACGCGGCGCGTGCCCGTGCCATCGACCTGCTGCGGGTGGTGGGCATTCCCGCGCCCGAGTCGCGTATCGACGATTATCCGCACCAGATGTCGGGCGGCATGAAGCAACGCGTGATGATCGGCATGGCGCTCGCGTGCGAGCCGCGCGTGCTGATTGCCGACGAACCGACCACGGCGCTCGACGTCACCGTGCAGGCGCAGATCTTCGACCTGCTGCGCGCGCGCCAGGCGCGCGAAGGGACCGCGCTCGTGCTGATCACCCACGATATGGGGGCGGTCTCGGAGATGGCCGACCGCGTGGCCGTGATGTATGCAGGCCGCGTGGTGGAAGAGGGCACCACGCACGACGTACTGCACCAGCCCGCGCATCCGTACACGCGTGGGCTGATCGCCTGCCTGCCCGAACTCGAGGGCGAGGCCCGGCGTACGCGTCCGCCATTGCCGGAGATTCCGGGCATGGTGCCGTCGATCTGGGAACTCGGTGGCGGTTGCGCCTTTCGCTCGCGCTGTGCGCTTGCGCAGGCGCGCTGTGCGGCCGAGGTGCCGGCGCTGACCACCGTCAGTGGCACGCAGCGTGCCGCCTGTTGGGCGCTGTCGGACCACACCACGCATGCCGCCGAGGAGGCCACGGTATGAAGCTGCTCGAAGTCGATGACCTGAAGGTGCATTTTCGTGGCCGCGGCGGCAGCCTGTTCAAGTCCGCACCGGTGGTGCGCGCGGTCGATGGCGTGTCGTTTTCGGTGGAGCGCGGCAAAACCCTCGCGCTGGTGGGCGAGTCGGGCTCGGGCAAATCGACCACCGCGCTGGCGGTGGCGCGGCTGGCGCAGGTCACTGCCGGCACCGTGCGCCTGGGTGGGCGCGATCTTACGTTGATGTCCGGCGACACCTTGCGTCATGCGCGCCGGCGCGTGCAGATGGTGTTCCAGGACCCGTACTCCGCGCTCAATCCACGCCAGCGCGCGGGCGACGCGGTGCGCGCGCCACTCGACCTGATGGAGGTAGGGGAGGCCACGCAGCGCGACGCGCGCGTGGCCGAGCTGTTCGAGGCGGTCGGCCTGCGGCCCGAGCAACGCCATCTGTTTCCGCACCAGTTCTCGGGCGGGCAACGCCAGCGCATCAATATCGCGCGGGCGCTGGCCAGCGAGCCCGACCTGGTGATCTGCGACGAGCCGGTGTCCGCGCTGGATATCGCGGTGCGCGCGCAGACGCTGAACCTGCTGCGCCGCCTGCAGCAGCAGCGCGGCATCTCGTATCTGTTTATCTCGCACGACATGTCGGTGGTCGAGTATCTGTGCGACGAGGTTGCCGTGCTGTACCTCGGGCAGATCGTGGAACGTGCGCCGCGCGAGGCGTTCTTTGCCGAACCGCTGCATCCGTACAGCGTGGCGCTCAGCTCGGCGGTACCGACCGTGCGTGGCGGCCGCGCGCGCGCGGCGCGGCGGATTCGCCTGGAAGGGGACCCGCCAAGTCCGCTCGCGCCGCCGCCGGGGTGTCGCTTTGCTACGCGCTGTCCCGTGGCGGAGGCCCGCTGCCATGCCGAGCCGCCCGCGCTGCGCGAGGTCGGGCAGGGGCGCGCGGTGCGCTGCCATCTGGTCGCCACGCGCGATGGTGCGCCCCTGCCGCCGCTGGCGATGCCTCTCGTCTGAATCGTGTCCGCTGCGATCTGCCCGCTCCCGTCCGGCCCGATTGCCGCGATCCGATGGTCCGTTACCTCGTTGCCCGCTACCTGATTGCCTTATGTCCACTACGCCTTCCGCCCCGGTTACCGCTTCCACCACCACGGTCTTTGTCGCGCGCAAGATCCTGACCATGAACCCGGCGCAGCCCACCGCCACGCACGTTGCCGTGCGCGACGGCCGCATTCTCGCCGTCGGCGACGCGGACACGATGGCGGCCTGGGGCCCATACGCGCTCGATACGCGCTTTGCCGACAAGGTGCTGATGCCCGGCCTGGTCGAAGGCCATTCGCATGCGATGGAGGGCGGGCTTTGGCAGTTTCCGTATGTGGGCTTCCATGACCGCCGCAGCCCCGACGGCAAGCTGTGGCGGGGGCTCGATACGTTTGCGGCGGTGGTCGCGCGCCTGGTCGAGGCCGAGGCCGAGATGACGCGTCAGGGCGTGCCGGCCGAGACGCCGCTGCTGGCGTGGGGTTTCGACCCGATCTTCTTTGGCGACGCACGCATCACCGTCAACGAGCTGGACCGCGTATCGCTGACGCGGCCGATCGTCATCACGCATGCGAGCATGCATCTGATGAACGTCAATACCGCCACGCTGCGCGCGGCGGAAATCGATCGCCATACCGATATCGAGGGCATCGCGCGCTTTGCCGATGGCGAGCCCAATGGCGAGCTGCAGGAATTCGCGGCGATGTTCCCGGTCAACCGGCTGATCGGCAACCTGTTCCGCAAGGTCGGCATGTCGGAGCTGGGTTTGCGCATGTTCGCGCAATCGGCGCTGCTGGCCGGCGTGACCACCGCGACCGATCTCGTCAACGAACTCGCCGACGACAGCATCGAGATGATGCAGCGCGTATGCGCCGAGGATGCGTATCCGTTGCGACTGGTGCCGGCGTTCCGGCCGGGCGAGGCGGTAGTCGGCGAGGCCGGCGTGGCACGTGTGCGCGCCGCCATCGCGGCCAGCCACGACAAGCTGCACGCGGGCATGGTCAAGCTGGTCGTGGACGGTTCGATCCAGGGCTTTACCGCGCGGCTACGCTGGCCGGGCTACTTCAACGGTGCGCCCAACGGCATCTGGGTGCTGTCGCCGCGGACCGTGCACGAGGCCGTGCTCGCGTTCCACCGGGCCGGCTTCCAGCTGCATATCCATACCAATGGCGACGAGGCCACCGAGGTCGCGCTCGATGCGGTGGAGGCCGCGCTGGCCGCGCATCCGCGCCCCGATCATCGGCATACCCTGCAGCACTGCCAGATGGCCGACGAAGCGCAGTTCCAGCGTATGGCGCGGCTCGGCATGTGCGTCAACCTGTTTGCCAACCATATCTACTACTGGGGCGATGCGCACCTGAACCTGACCATGGGGCCGGACCGCGCCCACCGCATGGACGCGTGCGGCACCGCCGCGCGCCTGGGGGTACCGTTCGCGATCCACTCGGACGCGCCGATCACGCCGCTGGCGCCGCTGTTCACCGCGTGGTGCGCGGTCAACCGCCGCACCGCCGCCGGCGTGGTGCTGGGCGAGGCCGAGCGCATCACGGTGCCGCAGGCGCTGCATGCGATCACGATGGGGGCGGCGTTCACGCTCAAGCTCGATCACGAGATCGGCTCGATCGCGGTGCGCAAGCGCGCGGACTTCTGCGTGCTGGAAGCCGATCCGCTCGGCGTGCCGGCGAGCGAGCTCAAGGATATCGGCGTGTGGGGCACCGTGGTGGGCGGCCGCGTGTTCGCGGCGCCGCGCGCATGACTGGCGCGGTACGGCTGGCGCGGGGGCGGGCGCGCATCCCGCTGACCGTGATCGGCGGATTTCTCGGGGCGGGCAAGACCACGCTGGTCAATCGCCTGCTGGCGCGCATGGAAGGCGTGCGCATGGCACTGCTGGTCAATGACTTCGGCGCGGTCAATATCGACGCGGCGCTGGTGCGCAGCCGCTCGGCGGACACCATTAGCCTGACCAACGGCTGCGTCTGCTGCCAGATCGGCGATGCCCTGGTCGACACGCTCGCGGGGCTGATCGAGGCGCCGCAGCCGCCCGAATGGATCGTGATCGAGGCCAGTGGCGTATCCGATCCGTGGCGCATCGCGCAGGCCGGCCTGGCCGATCCCGCGCTGGCGCTCGATGGTGTGGTGGTGATGGCCGACGCGCAGGCCATCCGTTCCCATGCCGAGGATCCGCGCGTCGCCGACGTGATTACCGCGCAGCTGGCAGCGGCCGATGTCGTGATCCTCAACAAGATGGACGGCCGCGCGCCTGATCCCGCGCTAGACGCCTGGATTGCCGCGCACGCCGGCGCCGCGCCGATCGTCCATGCCACCGATGGCGATGTGCCATTGGCATGGCTGACCGGACTGGCGCTGCCGTCGATGTCGAGCGCGCGATGGTCGCCGTGCGCCCACCACCCCGGGGCCTGTTGCTGCGGCACTGCCGATCACGGCGCATTGTTCGACAGCATGGCCCTCGACGCGGCCGATGCGGTGTTCGATACCGACGCCGTGCGCGCGCTGCTGCGTGCCATGCCGGCCGGTGTGCTGCGCCTGAAGGGGGTGGTGCAGACCCACGCGCTCGGTGCCAGCGAAGTGCAGTTCGCCGGCAAGCGCGGCAGCGTGCGCCGGCATGCCGGCCCGGGGCCCGCTGCAACGCCCGGCGTGCTGATCGCCATCGGCGTGCGCGGCGTCTTGCCGCGCGCCGCGCTGGCGGAGGCATGGCGCGCGTGTCGCGTCTCTGGCGGCGCCGCCACCGGCATCGCCACTGCTGCTGGCACCAGCGGCGCCCGCACTGGCCCGAACGATCGTCACACGCTGGACCTACCTGCATCGGCCGTTGCGGGCGTACCTTGACGTCAACGCCGCCGCATCCCGCGCCGCCGGCGCATCCAACTCCGAATCAACGCCTCGCCACCATGTCCGATACCGTTACTGTCGACGTCCTGCAAGCCTTCGCCGATGCGTGGAACCGCCACGATATCGACGCGCTCATGACCTTCATGACCGACGATTGCATTTTCGAAACCGTTGCCGGCGACAACGCCTGCGGCACGCGCCATGTGGGCCAGGCGGCCGTACGCCAGGCGTTCGCCGCCGCCTGGCTCAATTTCCCCGATGCGCAATGGCGCAACGGCCGCCATTTCGTGGCCGGGACACGCGGCGTATCCGAATGGACGTTCCACGGCACCGACCGCGAAGGGCGCGTGCTGGAAGCGGACGGCGTGGACCTGTTCACATTCCGCGACGGCAAGATCCACGTCAAGTGCGCATATCGCAAGCAACGTCCGCTGCGCGCGGCCTGATCCGACGGAGCGCACCATGACCACGATCCAGCTCGACCGCCAACCCGCCTCGGGCGCAACGGCAAACGCGGGGGCGGACGCCGCGACGCCAGCCACGAAGACAGCGACGCCTGGGCGCACGCCAGGCCAACCCTACGACCCACGCTACGACCCGCTCGTCTCGGCCGGCCCCGGGCACGACCGCGCCTATGCGCCCACCTACTGGGTGGCGTCGGCGGGCGAACCGCCGCCCGACGACGGCCCCATCGCCCACGATGTCGACGCCGACGTGGTGGTGATCGGCTCCGGCTTTACCGGCCTGGCCACCGCCTTGTTCCTGGCGCGCGAGCATGGCATCCGTGCCACCGTGCTGGAGGCCAACCAGGCCGCATGGGGCTGCACCAGCCGCAACGGCGGCCAGGGCCAGAACGCGAGCGGCCGGCTCTATCGCTCGCAATGGATCGAGCGGTGGGGCATGGAGACCGCCAGGCGGCTCGACGCGGAGATCCGCAGCGGGTTCGAGACGTTTCGCGGCCTGGTCGCGCAAGTCGACTGCGACGCCCAGGACGGCGGCCACCTCTATACCGCGCATCGTCCCAAGAAGCTGGCCTTCCTGCAGAACGAGGCGCGCGTCATGCGCGAGGTGTTTGGCTACGACACACGCATGCTGTCGCAGGCGGAGCTGCGCGAGCGGTATTGCGATGACCGCGACGCATGCGGCGCGCTGCTCGAGCCGGATGGCATCGGCGTGCATCCGCTCAAGCTGGCCTACGGCTACCTGCGCATGGCGCGCGAACTGGGCGCCAGCGTGCACCCGGCCAGTCCGGTGATCGGCTGGGAGTCGCGCAATGGCAGCCACTACCTGCGGACACCGGGCGGCACGGTGCGCGCCCGCGCGGTGGCCATTGCCACGGGCGCCTATACGGCGCCGGGCCTGACGCCGCTGCTGCGCGGCAGGTGCTTCCCGGTACTGTCGAATTCGATCGTCACGCGCCCGCTGACCGATGCCGAGATCGAAGCCACGGGCTTCCGCTCGACCACGTTCATCACCGATACGCGCACGCTGCGCTTCTACTACCGTCTGTTGCCCGACCGCCGGCTCCAGATCGGCAGCCGCAGTGCCATCACGGGCGCCGATGCGCCCGCGGAGCGGCACTACCAGCTGCTGGTCGATGCCATCGCGCGCAAGTTTCCGCCGCTGCGCGGCATCCAGATCGACTACTCTTGGTGGGGCTGGGTCGACGTCAGCCACGACATGATGCCGCGCATCGTGCAGCCCGATCCGGCGCAGTCGGTGTTCTACGCGCTCGGCTACGGCGGCAATGGGGTCTCGTTCTCGGCCCATGCGGGCCGGCGCATGGCCGATCGCATCGCGGGCCGCGCGGATTCGGCCTTTACGCTGCCGATCTACGACTCGCCGCTGCCGCTGCACTGGGCCACGCCGTTCCGTCGGCTCGGCCAGGCCATGCTGTATCGCTGGTACTACCTGCGCGACGAAATCCTGTAGCGGGCGGCACGCCCGGCGATCCGGCTCGCGACGGGCAGGGTGTCCGCCGCGAGCCGGCCAGCGTCTCAGTGCGCGAACATCGACTTGACGAACTGGATGCCGATGCCGAACGCGCCGCCGTGACGCTGGGCAATGCCGGTGGTCAGGTCGTACGTGGCCACGCGGGCCCAGTCGCGCTGCAGCTCGAGCAGGTAGGTCAGCGACGTGATGGGGCGGGCGCCGGCCTGGATCATGCGCTGGATCGCGGCCTCGTGCGCTTCGAGCGTACAGTCGCCCGACGCGTCGGTCAGCACGTAAACCTCGAAGCCCTGGTCGAGCGCGGACAGCACCGGACCGTTGCAGCAGACCGAGGTCCACAGGCCGGCGATGACCAGGCGATCCTTGCCGACGGCATTGACGCGCGCGATGAAGTTCTCGTCTTCCCACGCATTGGAGGTCGTGCGGTCGGTGATGTCGGCATGCGGGAAGGCTTCGGTCACTTCCGGGAACAGCGGACCGGCGAAGGTGTCCTTCGAGATCGTCGAGATGATCGTCGGCACCTTGAACCCCTTGGCCGCCTCGGCCACGATGCCGACGTTGGTGCGCAGGTTGTTCACGTCGATCGACTTGGTGTTGAATGCCATCTGCGACTGATGGTCGATCAGGATCAGCGCGTGATCGGTCGGGCTCAGCAGCGATCGGGCGGGTTTGGCGACGGCTTTGATGCTCATGCGGGAATCCTCTGTGAATGCTTGGTATCGAGCGCCGGCGCGATGCAGCGCCGGGCGGGCGCCGGCCGGAGCGAGGGATTGCCCATGCCGCCGGCGCCACGACGATTCTAAGAGTCCATCGCCGTTGGCAACCGTGCATTTGGGCGGAACTTCATCCGCATCGATGCGGATATCAGAGCGGGCGGTCGGGATACGGGCCCGTGCGCAAGGTGCGGCCCTCGATGATGTCGCGCTGCGCGCCGAGCGCCTCCGCGCAGTAAGTCATGAAGGCATGCACGCGTTCCGATTTGCGGATGTCCGGATGGGTCAGCACCCATAGCTCGTCGTAGACCGCGGGTTCCACCGCGCTGATGCGCACCAGCCCCGGTTGCAGGTCGCCATGCATGCACGGCAGGAGGCCGATGCCGATGCCGGCGGCGATCGCCGACGCCACGCTGGCCACCGAATCGCTGCGGTACACGATGTGGTCGGCATGGACATGGTCGTCGATGAACGGGTAGGCCTTGAGACCCGCCAGGCCCTTGCCGTACGAGACCCAGCGCTGCTGGTACAGCGCATCGCGCGGGCACGACTGGCCCACGTAGTCGATGCGCCGGCCATAGATCGCCCATGCCACCGTTCCGACCTTGCGTCCGAACAGGTTCTCCGGCGGCGCGGTGGTGGCCCGAAAGGCGATATCGGCTTCTCCGCGTGCGAGATTGAGCGGCTTGTTGCCGATCATGATGTCGATGCGGATGGCCGGATTGTCGGTGCGGAAGGCGGCCACGACCGGCATGAGGAAGTCCAGCAGCAGCGCGTCGCTGGTGGCGATGCGGAGCGTGCCCTTGAGGCCCGGCGCGGCGCCCGACAGGCGCCGCGTCACGCCGACGATGTCGCGCTCCACACGCTCGGCCAGCGCAATCATGTCCGCACCGGCACCGGTGGGGGCATAGCCGGTGCGGTGCCGGTCGAACAGTACCGCGCCCAGCGTGCGTTCCGCCTGGGCCAGGCGACGCGAGATGGTGGAGTGGTTGATGCCAAGCGCCTCGGCGGCTGCGACCAGGCTGCCGCGCTCGGCAATCGCCTTGATCAGGCGCAGGTCATCCCAACAGAGTTTCTGCAGTGGATCGGTCATGGGCTTGCGCTATCGGCGGCCGGCGGCCGGCATCCGGCATCCGGCATCCGGCTCCCCGGGGCTGCCGGTGCCTCGCTTGTCGGGGTGACGGCCGCCAGTGCGACGGCTGTCAGTGCGACGACGGTAGCGCGCCGCACAGCGTGCGATGGTACACGCCCATGGCGCCCACGGCGACCGCCTGGCCATGCCGTTGTGCGCGGCACGGCCGGACGGAAACAATCAGCCCGCGCCGTGCGGAAACAATCGGCGGTCAGGCCGCCTGCGTGCGCGGCGCAAAGCGCGCGAGCACATGGCCGGACATGCCCTTGGCAAGTTCTTCCTCGCCGAAGAAGACCTTGCCGACCCCTTCGCGTGTCAGGAGTACCGACTCTTCCTCGCTATGCGTGCGCAGCACGATCTCGATGCCGGGGTTGAGCGTGCGGGCGATATGGGCCATCTGACGGACATCGAGGGGGTTGGCGGTGGCCACCACCAGCAGCGCGGCATTGGCGATATGGGCCTGGATCAGGACCGCGGGTTCCGCCGCATCGCCGGACACCGCGGCGATGCCGCGATTGCGCAGGCTCTCGACCAGTTCGCGGTTCTGCTCGGCCACCACGTAGGGCACGCCGTGTGCCTCCAGCGCATGGGCGATCCGCCTGCCCACGCGGCCGTAGCCGACCAGCACCACCTGACCCTCCAGATACTTGCGCTCGGTCTCCATCGGCAGTTCCGCATAGGGATCCTCACGCTGCTCCAGCCGGCGCGCCAGCGCGGAACGTGCCAGGATCCAGCGCCGCACGGGCTCGATAAAGGCGAACAGCAAGGGGTTCAGCGCAATCGAGATCAGCGCGCCCGCCAGGATCAGGCTCATGCCTTCCTGCGGCAGCAGCTTGAGCGACATCCCCAGCCCGGCCAGGATGAACGAGAACTCGCCGATCTGCGCCAGGCTGGCCGAGACCGTGAGCGCCGTGTTGAGCGGATAGCGGAACGCGATCACCAGCGCCAGGGCGGCCAGCGACTTGCCGAACATGATGATCAGCACCACGCCGAGCACGTGGGCGGGCTCCTCGATCAGGATGCGCGGGTCGAACAGCATGCCCACCGCGACGAAGAACAGCACCGAGAATGCATCGCGCAACGGCAGCGATTCCTCGGCCGCGCGGTGGCTGAACTCGGACTCGCGCATGACCATACCCGAGAAGAAGGCGCCCAATGCAAACGACACGCTGAACAGTTGCGCCGCGCCGTACGCGATGCCGATCGCGCACGCCACCACCGACAGCGTGAACAGTTCGCGCGAGCCGGTGCGCGACACCTGCCACAGCAGCCACGGCAGGATGCGGCGGCCGGCGATCAGCATCACCGCGACGAAGGCGGCCACCTGCAGCAGCGTCCAGCCGATGGTGCCCCAGAGCGAGCCGGCATCCGCGGCGGGCGCATCGCCGCCCAGCACGCCGGCCAGCGGAGGCAGCAACACCAGCACCAGCACGGTGGCCAGGTCTTCCACCACCAGCCAGCCCACCGCGATGCGGCCGTTCATGCTTTCCAGCACGTTGCGCGTTTCCAGCGCCTTGAGCAGTACCACCGTGCTGGCACACGACAGCGACAGCCCGAAGATCAGCCCGCTGCCCCAGTTCCAGCCCCACCACCAGGCTACCGCCATGCCCAGCGCCGTGGCCAGCGCCATCTGCGCCACCGCGCCCGGCACGGCAATGCGCTTGACCGCGAGCAGGTCGCGCAGCGAGAAATGCAGGCCGACGCCGAACATCAGCAGCATCACCCCGATCTCGGATAACTGCGAAGCGAGATTGACGTCCGCGACAAAGCCCGGCGTGGCCGGCCCGATGATGATGCCTGCCAGCAGATAGCCGACCAGCGCCGGTATCCGCAGGCGCTCCGCGAGAAAGCCGAGGATCAGGGCAATGCCGAAACCGGCCGCGAGCGTGGTGATGAGCGAGATGTTTTGATGATCCATTCAGCGGGCATAGGGCAGGGCGGAAAGCGGGCGCAGGGGCCGGCTTTCGCATGACTGGGAAGGGGGCGGCGCGCGGGCGCGCGGCGCCGGCGCATAGCCGCATGGTAGCGCATGCGCGCGCCATCCATGTGATGCATGCGCGCAAACATGCCCCGGTCCGCCCGGCTGGCCAGGGCCGCCATGCCCGTGGCGGCGCCGGCAGCGGGGGGACGGAGGGGCGGCAGGTGGGGCGGAAAGGAGGCTTAGGCGGAGCGCAGGGGGCGGAAGGGAGACGTGTGCTACGCCGGGAATGATGCCGGAAACTACGCCGGAAACTACGCCGGGAATGATGCCGGGAATGATGCCGGGAATGATGCCGGGAATTCGCCCAGCAGCGCGGCGCGGTCCTGATCGAGCGCCGGCGGATTGCGGACCACGGCGTGGGCCGGGCTGGCACCGACCTTGACCGGATTGCCGGCCACGCGCAGCGTCCTGCCGGCGCCGATACCGATCTCGAGCAGCATGCCGCGCGCCGCCACGTGCGCGTCGTCGACGATCTGTGGCACGCCGTTGAGCGGGCCATGCGGCACGCCGGCGGCTTCGAGAATCGCTTCCCAATGCGCGGTGGTGCCGTCCGCCAGGCGCGCTTCCAGGCATTGCTTGAGGGCTTCGTGGTGCGTATTGCGCGCGGGCACCGTGGCAAAGCGTTCGTCGCGCGCCCAGTCCACGCGCCCCAGCGCCTCGCACAGCCGCGCAAACAGTGCATCGTTGCCCACCGCGATGACGATAAAGCCGTCCTGCGTGGCGAACATGTCGAACGGCGTGATCGACGGATGGCGCGTGCCCAGCGGCTTCGGCACGCTGCCCGTGGCCGAATAGCGCGCGATGGGGTTCTCCAGCAGCGCCACCTGGCAATCGAGCATCGAGATATCGACGCGCTCGCCCAGGCCGGTGTGGGCGCGCTTGAGCAGCGCCGCCTGGATGCCGATGGTCGCGTACAGCCCCGCGCCGATATCGCCGATCGAGACACCGACGCGCGCCGGATTGCCGCCGGCCTCGCCGGTCACGCTCATCAGGCCGCCCATGGCCTGCACCACCATGTCGTACGCGGGCCGGTTGCGGTAGGGCCCGGTCTGGCCGAAGCCCGAGATCGAGGCATAGACCAGACGCGGATGGCGCGCGTGCAGGGCGTCCCAGGTATAGCCGAGCCGGTCCATGACGCCGGCGCGGAAGTTCTCCACCAGGACATCGGCGCCGACCAGCATGCGATCGAGCACCGCACGATCCTCGGCGCGCTTGAGGTCGAGCGCGATCGATTCCTTGTTGCGGTTGATCGAGGCGAAATAGGCCGATTCGCCATCGACGAAGGGTCCGACCTGGCGCGAGTCGTCGCCGCCGTCAGGGTGTTCGATCTTGATCACGCGCGCGCCGAGGTCCGCCAGCATCATGGTGCAGTAGGGGCCCGAGAGCACCCGCGTGAGGTCCACCACGGTAATGCCGGCCAGCGGCAAGGAGTGGTTGTCGTTGGTCATGCTGCGCTCCCGCTCAATCGATCTTCGCCCCGCTGGACACCGCGAGGTCCACGCCCACCTTGCCCTCGCGCGTGGCGAAATCGCGGAAGGCCGCCACCGACTCGGAGACCGACACTTCGTCGCCCTGTGCCAGGAATTTCTTCTTGAGCTCGGGGTCCGCCATCACCTTGACGGTGGCGGCAAACAGCTTGTCGATGATCTCGGGCGGCGTTCTGGCCGGCGCGAACAGCCCATACCAGGCCGACAGGTCGTAGCCCTTGACGCCGCTCTCGGCGATGGTCGGCAACTGCGGACTGGCGGTCGAGCGCTGTGCCGAGGTGACGGCGATGGGGATGACCTTATGGGTATCGATCATCGGCTTGACCGACGGCGCGGTGCCGAAGGTCAGCTGCACGTCGCCGGCGGCCACGGCCTGGGCCGACGGCGCCCCGCCCTTGTAGGGCACGTGGGTCATCTTCACGCCGGTCAGCTTGATGAAATAGACGCCGGCAAGATGCGTGATCACGCCGTTGCCGGACGACGAGTAGTTGAGCGCGCCGGGCTCGGCGCGGGCCTTGTCGAGCAGTTCCTGCACATTGCGGATGCCGGTGTCCTTGTTGACCGCGAGGATCAGCGGCGCGGCCACCAGCCGCGTCACCGGCGCAAAGTCGGCCGGCTCGTAGCGGATATTCTTGTAGAGCACCTTGTCGCCGCCCATCAGGCTCGCGGTGGCGATGTAGAGCGTATAGCCATCCGGCGGTGCCTTGGCGACGAACTCCGCGGCGATGGTGGTGCCGGCGCCGGGGCGGTTGTCGACGACCACGGGCTGGCCGAGCTCGCGGCTCAGCGCATCGCCGTAGAGCCGTGCGGTATTGTCGGCGCCGCCCCCGGCGGGAAAGCCGATCACGAGCCGGATCGGCTTGTTGGGGTAGCCGGCCGCCTGGGCCGTGGCGGCGCCCGGCAGGCAGGCCAGTGCGGCGGCCGCGATGGCTGCCACGCGATACGTCGTTGTCATCATGCCTTGTCTCCTCGCTGGCGGTCTCGCCATGTCGTTATCGGGTGATGCCCCCGCGCCGTTACTGGCCGCGGAATACCGGTGCGCGCTTTTCGCGCCATGCCGCCGCGCCTTCGCGCAGGTCCGCGGAGGCTTCGGCGCGCGCGATATCGTGCGCCAGTGCCTCCGCGTCGAGCTGGCCACGGGCCAGCGCGTTCAGGTGCCGCTTCATGCCGAGCAGCGCGAGCGGCGCCATGCCGGCGAGCTGCGCGGACAGTTCGTCCACGCGCGCAGGCAGCGTGTCGGCCGGCACGATCTCGGTCAGGAAGCCGATGCGCAGCATGGTGGCCGCGTCGATGCGGTCGGCGGTGAGAAACAGGTGTTTGGCGGCATCGACGCCAAGGCGCGATACGTAGCGCGCCATGCCGCCGCGATAGAAATGCAGGCCCAGCCGCGCGGCGGGCATGAACATGTCGCAGTGGGGCACGCCGATACGGAAGTCGCAGGCGAGGCACAGGTCGGTGGCGCCGCCGTAGACGCCGCCGTTGACCGCGGCGATGGTCACCGGCCGCGCCGCTTCGACCAGGTCCATGACGTCGCCGAAGTCGACCGCGCCCGCACCACGTTTGTCGCCAAGCGCGCCGATGTCGTAGCCGCTGCAGAAATACTTGCCGGTGCCCACAAAGCGCAGCACCAGGACATGCGGCATAGCATTGACGGCTTGCAGATGGTCGCGCAGCACGGCGAGATCTCCCGGCCCGATGCGGTTGGCCACCGAAGGCCGTTGTAGCGATATCGTGGCGGTATGTCCCGTGCCGGGACGATCCACGGTAAGAACCGGTGCGCTATCATCCATGTCGTAATATCTCAGACCTTAGTTGATATATCTAAAAAGCCTACAGATATTTTACGAGTGGGCGAACAGGGGTTAACCCGTGCAATCGTTACAGGACCGTATTCGCGAAAGCATCATCGCCGCCATCCAGAGTGGCGCGCTGCGCCCGGGCGCGCAGATCGACGAGAAGGCGCTGGCAGATCAGTTCGAGAGTTCGCGCACGCCGGTGCGCGAGGCGCTGCTGATGCTGGCCGCGCAGGGGCTGGTGACGATCGTGCCGCGCGCCGGCATGTTCGTGCACAAGCCCAGCGCGGCCGAACTGGTGGCCATGTTCGAGACCCTGGCGGAAATGGAGGGCGTGGTCGCGCGGCTGGCCACGCAGCGCATCACCCAGGCGGGCAAGGCCGCGCTCGCGCAGGCGCACGAGGCTGCCGGCGGCCATGCCGCGCGTGCCGATACGGCAGCCTACGTGGAGGCCAACCGCGCGTTTCACGACGTGCTATACCAGGCCGCCGCCAACCCCTTCCTGTCCGAACAGATCATCCAGCTGCGGCGGCGCCTGGCCATCTATTGGCAAAGCAAGGGTCTGATCCACGATGCGCGCGTGGCCAGTTCCCATCGCGAGCATGGCGTGGTGGTCGAGGCCATTCTCGCGGGCCAGGCCGATGCCGCCGCCGAGGCCATGCGCATGCATGTGTCGGCCGGCGGCAAGGCCATCGCCGATCTCGTGCTGCTGGCCGGCGCCGCGGACGCGCCGGACGTGCCGGCCGTCGCCGCGCAACCCTGAGCGCCGTCACCGGCGCGGTGCGCTAGCGCCAGCACGCACAGTGGTGGGAAGTGCGGTGATGCGCGGAGCGGGATGCGGGGCGTGGGGTGTAGGGGCGCCGTGCGCCGGCGCTCGCGTGCCGATGGCGGGCGTCAGGCCGGACCCGGCTGCGCCGCCAGGATGCCGGCCCGCACATTCTGCACGTGCGCCGCCCCGGCGGCTTCGGCCTGGTCGGCGTCGCCGCCGAGCACGGCGCTGGCAATGCGCCGGTAGTCGGCCAGCCGCATCTGCGGCAGCGACGCGAGGCGATGCTGCGCGTGCACGATCGGCATATGGATGGTGGGGAATAGCCGGCGCAGTTCGCGATTGCCGCCCATCTCCAGCAGGGTCCGGTAGAAATGCCGCCGCGCGGCGGCAAAGGACTCGGCGGCGCGGGCACCCCTGGTTTTTTCCGCGGCCGCGAGTTCCTGGATGGCCGCGCGCAGCGCCTGCGCATGGGCGCGGTCCTGGCTGCCACGCGCGGCGGCGCGCGCCAGCAGGCCCGTCATGCGCTCCGCCACATCGAGGACATCGAGCGTGTCCTGCAGGGTCAGGCGGCGGATCATCGCGCCGCGATGGCGCGGCAATTCCACAATGCCCTCGGCGGCCAGCCGCTGCAGCGCCTCGCGCACCGAGTTGCGGCCCACGCCAAACTCGGCCACGAGGTCGGTTTCCACCAGCCGCTGGCCCGGCACGAAACTGCCGAGTTCCAGCCCATGCATGATGCCGAAGAACACCGTATCCGATGCGCTGCGGCCATGACCGCCATCGTTGCGCGAGGCGTCATGCGCGCCCTCATGCGCGCCCTCATGTGCGCACCCGGGCAAAGGCTCGTGACGGGAATCGGAGGCGGCTTGGGCGGACACAGGTGCGTGGCGGATAGAAAAAGAATGGATGGGGTGCACGGCGGGGTGCACGGCGGGGTGCACCGCGGCGGCAGGGCGGGGTACAAGGCGGGGCGCAAGCCCCGACGTCGCCAGCGCGATTTTAATGGATTGTCCGCGGACGGCGGCGCCGGGGATTTCCTCAGGTTGACATGGGATGAAATCATCCTACAATTTCGTCCTGATATAAAAACGGACGGAGACATCGATGGAGGAAACGTGGCTCGGCCTGCGCGGCAAGCGCGCGCTGGTGACCGGCGCATCCAGTGGACTGGGCGCCCACTTTGCGCAGGTGCTGGCCGCGCACGGCGCCGAAGTGATACTCGCGGCGCGTCGCGTCGAGGCCCTGCACGCCGTGGCCACGCAGGTGTCCGCCTCCGGTCCCGCGCAAAGCGTCGCGCTCGACGTCACCGATGCCGACTCGCGCGCGGCCCTGGTGGCCGCGACCGGCCCGGTCGACATCCTCGTCAACAACGCCGGCCTGGTGCGCGAGGGCGCGGCGCTGCGGCATGGCGAGGCGGACTGGGATGCGGTGATGGACACCAATCTCAAGGGCATGTTCTTCCTGGCTCAGGCGCTCGCCCCGGGCATGCGCGAGCGCGGCGGCGGCAGCATCGTCAACATCGCCTCGATCCTGGGTTTGCGCCAGGCGGGCGGGGTGCTCTCCTATGCGGTCTCCAAGGCCGGCGTGATCCAGCTGACCAAGACGCTCGCGCTCGAATGGGCGCGCTATGGCATTCGCGTCAATGCCATCGCGCCCGGCTATATCGACACCGAACTCAACCGCGACTTCTGGCAGACCGACGCCGGCAAGGCGCTGATCATGCGCATCCCGCAGCGCCGCCTCGGGCAGCTCGCCGACCTCGACGGTCCGCTGCTGCTGCTGGCTTCCGATGCCTCGCGCTATATGACGGGCACGGTCGTGACGGTCGACGGTGGCCACGTGGTCAATACGCTGTAAGCGTTACTGGCGCACGCGCGCCGCAAGGAAACCCCATGTTTACCGAATGTCCCACCGAAAGAAGCCGTGAGATTGCGGACCGCGTCGAGCGCTTCGTGCGCGAGGTCGTGGTGCCGTACGAGCGCGATCCGCGTTGCGGCGGCCACGGCCCCACGGCGGAGCTGGTCGAGGAGCTGCGTGCCCAGGCGCGCGCCGCCGGCGTGATGACGCCGCATATCCTGCCCGACGGTTCCCACCTCGACCAGCGCGAAACCGCGGCGGTGCTCAAGCGCTCGGGCCTGTCGCCGCTGGGGCCGGTCGCCGTCAATACCATGGCGCCCGACGAGGGCAACATGTACCTGCTGGGCAAGGTGGCCACCGCCGCGCAGAAGCAGCGCTTCCTGGCGCCGCTGGTGCGCGGCGAGGCGCGCTCGGCGTTCTTCATGACCGAACCCGCGGAAGAGGGCGGCGCCGGCTCCGATCCTTCCATGCTGCAGACCACCGCCGTGCGCGATGGCGACGACTGGGTGGTGAACGGCCGCAAGAAGTTCATCACGGGCGCGGAAGGCGCGCGCGTGGGCATCGTGATGGCGCGCACGGGCAGTGGCGAGCACGCCAGGGCCACCATGTTCCTGGTCGATCTGCCGCATCCGGTCATCCGCACCGAGCGCGTGCTCGACACCATCGACAGCTCGATGCCGGGCGGCCATGCCCAGGTCGTGATCGACAACCTGCGCGTGCCGGCCGATCAGGTACTCGGCGAGGTGGACGAAGGCTTCCGCTATGCGCAGGTGCGCCTGTCGCCGGCACGGCTATCCCACTGCATGCGCTGGTTCGGCACGGTGGCGCGCGCCGACGAGATCGCGCGCGCCTATGCCACCACGCGCAAGGCCTTCGGCAAGCTGCTGATCGATCATGAAGGCGTGGGCTTCATGCTGGCCGAGAACCTGATCGACCTGCAGCAGGCCGCGCTGATGATCGACTGGTGCGCGGGCGTGCTCGACGCCGGCTCGCTCGGCACCGCCGAGAGCTCGATGGCAAAGGTCGCGGTGTCGGAGGCGCTGTTCCGCGTGGCCGACCGCTGCGTGCAGATCCTCGGCGGCAATGGCGTATCGCGCGATACCATCGTCGAGCAGGCCTTCCGCGAACTGCGCGCGTTCCGCATCTACGATGGCCCCACCGAGGTCCACAAGTGGTCGCTGGCCAGGAAGATCAAGCGCGACACGCTCGGAGCGCCGCGCCATGGCTGAGCGCGCCACGACCGTGCCGGTGGGCGCACGCCACCGCCTTGACGAAGCCGCCTTGCTGCGCTGGATGGAGCAGAATGTGGCGGGCTTCGCCGGACCGTTGCAGATCGACCAGTTCAGTGGCGGCCAGTCTAATCCGACCTACCGCCTGCGCACGCCCGCGCGTCATTACGTATTGCGCCGCAAGCCGCCCGGCGAACTGGTCAAGGGCGCGCATGCGGTGGAGCGCGAGGCGCGCGTGATGGCGGCGCTGGGCCAGCTCGATTACCCGGTGCCGGGCGTGTACGGCCTGTGCACCGACGAGTCGGTACTGGGCAGCTGGTTCTTCGTGATGGACATGGTGGACGGCCGCATTTTCTGGGATGCGAGTTTTCCGGAAGTGCCCCGGGACCAGCGCGCCGCCTGTATGGATGCGATGAACGCGACCCTGGCCGCGCTCCATCGCGTCGACTACGGCGCCATCGGGCTCGGCGACTACGGCCGCCCCGGTGGCTTTGTGGCGCGGCAGATCCAGCGCTGGTCGCAGCAATACCTCGCCGACGAACTGGCCGGACGGCATCCTGCCATGGATCGCCTGGTGGAGTGGCTGCCGGCCCATCTGCCGGCCACCGACGAGACCACCATCACGCATGGCGACTTCCGCGTCGACAACATGATTTTCCACCCCACCGAGCCGCGCGTGATCGCGGTGCTCGACTGGGAACTGTCCACGCTTGGCGATCCGCTCGCCGACTTTGCCTATCACGCGATGATGTACCGCATGCCGCGCGACATCCTCGGCGGCATTGCCGGACTCGATCTCGCCGCGGCCGGCCTGCCGGACGAGGCGGCCTACGTGCGGGCCTACTGCGCGCGCACGGGGCGCGCGGGCATTGCCGATCTCGATTTCTACATCGCCTTCAACATGTTCCGCTTTGCGGCCATCCTGCACGGCATCAAGGGCCGCGCGGCGCGTGGCACCGCAGCCAGCGCCGATGCGCAAGCCATGGGCGCGCGCTTTGCGCGCGTGGCGGATCTCGCGTGGGCACAGGCGGCGCGTGTGCACGCATGACATCGGGAGCTTGCGTGGCGCCGACGCGGTACCCCACGCAGTACCCGTAGCAGTCCCATCCAAGAACCGGAACGGATCCGGAGGAGACAACCCAACATGAACAAGATCTACGGCTCCGCGGCCGCCGCGCTGGACGGCGTGGTGCGCGACGGGATGACGCTCGCCGTGGGCGGCTTTGGCCTGTGCGGCATTCCGGAAGCGCTGATCGACGCGCTGCGCGACACGGGCGCCAGGCAGCTGACCGCGATCTCCAACAATGCCGGCGTCGACGGCTTCGGCCTCGGCAAGCTGCTCGAGACGCGTCAGATCCGCAAGATGATCGCGAGCTACGTGGGCGAGAACAAGGAATTCGAGCGCCAGTACCTGGCCGGCGAACTCGAGCTCGAATTCACGCCGCAGGGCACGCTCGCGGAAAAGCTGCGCGCCGGCGGCGCCGGCATACCCGCGTTCTTCACGCGCACCGGGGTCGGCACGCTGGTGGCCGAAGGCAAGGAGCTGCGCGAATTCGACGGCAGCCAGTACGTGATGGAGCGCTCGCTGGTGCCCGACGTGTCGCTGGTCAAGGCCGACGTGGCGGACCACGCCGGCAACCTGCGCTTTCGCTATACCGCGCGCAACTTCAACCCCGCGGTGGCGATGGCGGGCAAGCTGTGCATCGTCGAGGTCGAGAAGCTGGTGCCGACCGGCACGCTGGCGCCCGACGATATCCACCTGCCCGGCATTTACGTGCATCGCATCGTCGTCAACGCCCATCCCGAGAAACGCATCGAGAAGCGCACCACGCGCCCCGCCTGAGCGAGGAGACTCCCATGCCATGGACCCATGAACAGATGGCCGCGCGCGCGGCCATGGAATTGCAGGACGGCTTCTACGTCAATCTCGGTATCGGCCTGCCGACGCTGGTCGGCAATCATGTGCCGGCCGGCATCGACGTCTGGCTGCAGGCGGAGAACGGCATGCTCGGCATCGGACCGTTCCCGACCGAGGACGCGGTCGACGCGGACCTCATCAACGCCGGCAAGCAGACCGTCACCACCGTGCCCGGCACCTCCATCGTCAGCAGCGACCAGGCCTTTGCCATGGTGCGCGGCGGCAAGATCCACCTCAGCATCCTCGGCGCGATGCAGGTCAGCGCGGCAGGCGACCTCGCCAACTGGATGATCCCCGGCAAGATGGTCAAGGGCATGGGCGGCGCCATGGACCTGGTGGCCGGCGTGGCCCGCGTGGTGGTGCTGATGGAACATGTGGCGCGGCGCAAGGACGGCGGCTTCGACCTCAAGATCCTGCCGCGCTGCACGCTGCCGCTCACCGGCGTGAAGGTGGTGAGCCGCATCATCACCGACCTGGCCGTGATCGACGTGGTGCCGGCCGGCCTGCGCGTGGTGGCGCTGGCACCCGACGTCACGCCGGACCAGGTGCAGGCGCGCACCGGCGTACCGCTGATCTTCGACTGAGGCGCGCCATGCCATCGCGCCCGTCGCCGGTGCAGCGCGCGCTTGCGGTGCTGCGCGCGCTGTCCGATCCCGAAGTGCGCCGCATGTGCGATGTGGCGCGTGCGACCGGGCTCGATCCCGCCACCGCCTCGCGCATGCTCGACCTGCTCGTGCAGGAAGGGTTTGCCACGCGCGACGAGGCGCGCCGCTACGGCATCGGTCCGGAAATCTTCCAGCTGGCCGATGTGGCGCAGCGCCGCGTGGACCTGCGTCAGCTGGCGCGGCCGGCACTGCAACGGCTCGTCGACCAGTTCGGCGACACCGCCGTGCTGACCGAGGCCAGCCGAGGCGAAGCGGTGTGCTCGGCGGTAGAAGAGGGCACGTGTCCGGTTCACGCCAACTACGTGACGGTGGGCACGCGCCGACCGCTCGGCGTCGGCGCCGGCAGCCTCGCGGTGCTGGCCTGGCTGCCGGCGGCGGAGCGCACGCGCCGGCTCCAGCAGACCGCGTGCAAGCTCGGCAACTATCCGCGCCTCGATGCCGCCGCCATCGCCGCGGAAATCGACGCGGCCCGCGCGCGCGGCTATGTGCTGTTCCTCGACTGGGTGGTGCAGGACATGGGCGGCATCGCGGTACCGATCCTCGACTACGAAGGTCGCGCCATCGGCGCCCTCAGCGTGGCCGCGCAAAGCGCGCGTCTGCGCGGGCGCGAGGCCAGCCTGGCGCGCCAGCTGCGGCTGGAGGCGCGCCGCATCACCAGCGCGTGGACGCGCACCGCGATGCCGGCACCAGGGGCTCAGTGCTTCGGTCCGCGCAGCAACGGCGCAAGGTCGTCGGGAATCTCCACCTCGAAGCGCAGCACCGCGCTGGCCAGCGCCTTGCCATAGTTGTCGAGCGCCAGGCTGCGCGACACGCCGCCGCCGAGCGCGCCCTCGGCGACGAAGTTGAGCACGTGCAGCCCGTCCACGTCATGGCGTGTCACCGGGCCCGTGATCAGCGGGCCCTGGCCCCTGTCATCCGGTCCGTTGTAGTGCGCCTTGAAGGCGTCGGCGGTGAGCTGCGCCTTGAGGTGGGGATAGAACGCCGGCGCATAGGCGATCACGGCGGTGTTCGAGGTATTGCCCTTGTCGCCCGAGCGGGTGTGGGCAAGGCGGCGAAGCGGTACGCGCATGACAAGCTCCGGATCAGAGAAAGTGGACCTGCGAGGTGATCAGCGTGCGCGGCACCAGAGCCGACCATACGCCGATAATCTCGCGCGTGCGATCCTGGTGCGGCACGCGCTTGCCGGTGGAGGCCAGCCCGCACACGGCCATGCTGTCGATCTCGCGGCCGACCTTGGCGGCTTCTTCGCGCGTACGCGCACGGGCGGCCACGCGCACGGCGATCTCGTTGGGCTCGCACGCGGGCGCCGGCGAGGCCGCACCATGAATCGCGTTGACGCCAAGGAAATCGATGCGCAGTTCGTCGGCGCGCAACCCGGCCATGCGGAAACGCTCTTCCAGGATGCGCTGCGCCAGTTGTGCCTTGCCGAGGCAGCCGGGGCCGGCATAGAAGAACATGTCCTCGCCGATAAAGCCCTCGGTGCAGCCGAGCGAGACCTTGAGCGTATCGGTGCGCGGCAGGCCGCTCACACCCTGCATGCGCACGCGGTCCGGTCCCACCTGCTCCAGCACCGCGGTGGAAAAATCGACGATGGCATCGGGCGTGATATAGCGGCGCGGATCGTGCACCTCGTAAAACATCTGCTCCTTGACGGTTTCCAGGTCGATGCGGCCGCCGCTGCCGGTCACCTTGCCGATCACGGCACTGCCGTCGGCCTCGACCTCGGCAATCGGAAACGCCAGGTTCCACGGCTCGGGCACGTCCTTGTAGCCGGGATCGCCAAAGTAGCCGCCGGTCACCTGCGCGCCGCATTCGAGCAGATGCCCGATCGCGCTGCCGCGCGCCAGCAGCGTGGCGTCGTCGGTGCTCCAGCCGAAATGATGGATCATCGGCGCCAGGAACAGCGACGGGTCGGCCACGCGGCCGGTGATGACGATCTGGGCGCCGGCGCGCAGCGCGGCGACGATCGGCCCGGCGCCTTCATACGGCTCGGCACTGATCAGCGTCTCGCGCAGCGACGACACCGGTGCGCCGCTTTCGAGCAGGGTCAGGTCGAGGTCGCAGATGCTGCCGGTCAGGTCGGTCGTGGTCACCGCGGCGATCTTCACGCCATGCAGCCCGAGTTCCGCGCACAGTTCGGCCACGCGGCGTGCCGCCCCGAGCGGGTGGATCCAGCCCTGGTTGCTGATGATGCGGGTACCGTTGGCAATGCACGGCGGCAGCACGGCGCGCATGCGCTCGTCGAGGTAGGTATCGTAGCCGGCAAAGGCCGGATCGCGCCGTTTGCGCACCTGCGCGGCGGAGACCGTGGCCTCGGCCATGGTCTCGAAGCAGAGATAGTCGAGCTGGCCGAGCCGGGCCGAGCGTTCCGCCGGCTCCACGCGGTCGCCCCACCAGCCCGAGCCCGAGCCGATGCGGAGTGTCCTGTTCTGGGTCATGATCGTTGCGGCCCGCGGCCGGGCCCTGTGCGGGAGAGATTAAGGGAGGCGCGGCGTCTGGCGGCGCCGGGGCTATCGGCCTATTGCGCCTTGATGCCGGCCGTGCGAATCACGCGCGACCATTTGTCGGTATCGCCACGGATCTCGGCGGCAAACGCGGCCGAACCCTCGCCGCCGGGCTCCGCGCCAAGCTGCTCGATGCGCTTGCGCACATCCGGCATCGCCAGCACCTTGTCCACCGCCTGCTGCAACTGGCGCACTCGCTCGGGCGGCGTGCCGGCCGGCGCCAGCAGGCCGAACCACGAGTTGACCTCGTAGCCCGGCAGTCCCGACTCGCGCACGGTCGGCACCGAGGGCAGCACCGAGGCACGCTTGACGCTGGTGACCGCCAGCGCGCGCACCTTGCCGGCCTGGATCTGCGCCAGCGCCGACGGCAGGTTGTCGAACATCAGGTTGACCTGGCCGGCCAGCAGATCGGTCATGGCCGGGGCCGCGCCCTTGTATGGCACGTGCTGCATGCTCACGCCGGCCATCATGTTGAGCAGTTCGCCGGACAGGTGGGGCGAGCCGCCCGTGCTGGTCGACGCGTAGTTGATCTTGCCGGGCTCGCGTTTGGCGAGCGCGATCAGTTCACCCACCGAGTTCGCGTTCAGCGTGCTGTTGATCAGCAGCACGTTGGGCGAGTTGGCGACCAGTGTCACCGGGGTGAAGTCCTTCGCGCTGTCATACGGCATGCGTGCGTAGATGAACTGGTTGGTGACCTGCGTGCCGAGCGTGCCCATCAGCAGCGTATAGCCGTCCGGCGCGCTGCGCGCCACCGCTTCCGCGCCGATATTGCCACCCGCGCCCGGGCGGTTGTCGACCACGACCGACTGGCCCAGCACCTCGCCGGTTTTCTGCGCGATCAGGCGCGCCAGGATGTCGGTGGTGCCGCCGGGCGTGAACGGCACCACCAGGCGGATCGGCCTGGACGGAAAGGCTTCCGCGGCGCCGGCGGGCGCCGCCAGCAAGGCGCAGGCGAGTGGCAGGGCGGCCAGCAGGCGCCGGCGCAGGCCGGTACGGAGGGCAGGGGTCGGGCAGGTCATCGGGCTGTCTCCTGCGGGTCGCATGGGACGCCCGCGTGGGTTTCGTTGAAGGAAACTCTGTGTCGCACATGGTAGAAAGCGCGTCGAAAGCGCGTCAAACAAATGCCCGAAATTTTCAATGGATGAAAAGACCACAGTCGGGCGCGCACGGTTTTGACGGTGCCGGTTCGGGGCGCTATGCTGCACGCGCAGCAAGCCGCACCACAAGCCGCACCACAAGCCGCACCACAAGCCGCACCATAAGCAGCGCGACAAGAACAGAAAGGGTCAACCATCATGACGGGCTACTTCGCCCGGCACTGGCGCGGCGAGCTGTCGCTGCCCGTGTCGTACTGGATCAACGGCGGTCTTCTCTCGGTTCCGGTAGGCGCGCTCGTGCCCTGGGCGGACCGTCTCGCGGCGGGACAGTCGCTGCGCGCGGTGGCGACGACGGGCCTCGCCGCGCTGGCCTTCACGCTGCTGTTCTCGCTATGGTCGTCGGTCGGCATCTGGCGCTCGGCCGGCCGCCATGCCAGCCGCGGCGGCGCCCGGTTGTGGTCGGTGCTGGCGCGCATCATGATCGCCATCGGGGCGCTCGCGCTGCTCTACGCGCTGGTGACGTCGACCGGGCCCTTGCTCAAGGAGTACGTGCTGATCGCGCTGGGTCAGGATCCACTCGGCAAGGTCGACGTCAGGGCCTCGCCGGACGGCCGCACGGTGGTGCTGCGGGGCATGCTGGGCGAGGGCGCCACGGGCCGGGTCAAGGCGGTGCTCGACGCCGCGCCCGAAGCCACGACGCTTGTGCTCGATTCGCCGGGCGGCCGGCTGCACGAGGCCGAGGCGCTCGCGCGTCTGGTGGGTGCGCGGCAGATGAATACCTACGTCGAGGCGCAATGCGCGAGCGCCTGCACCTATGTGTTTCTCGCCGGCAAGGATCGTGCGGCCACCCCTAATGCGAAGATCGGCTTCCATCGGCCGAGCCTGGCCGGCATCAATCCCGTGGCGCAGGGCGAGGCCACGCGGCGCATGCTGGCGAGCTATCGGGCGGCCGGCCTGCCCGAGGCGTTCGTGGCGCGCATCGCCGAGACGCCGTCCCATAGCGCGTGGTATCCCACCCGCGACGAACTGCTCGCCGCGCATGTCCTGACGCGGGTATCGCTCGGTGGCGAGACGGCCGCGAAGACCATGACGATCGCCTCGCGCGAGGACCTGCAGCGCATGGTCGCGGCCCAGCCGCTGTTCCAGGCCTACGAAGCGCGTTTTCCAGGCTCGCTGGCACTGCTGGTCGAGCGGGGCTGGCAGGTGCGCGAGGCGGGCGGCAGCGACGGCGAGGTCGGAGCGGCCATGCGCGGCGTGATCTCGGCCGCGATGCCGACGTTGCTGAGCACGGCCAGCGACGAACTGCTCGACCGCTTCGTCGACCTCTACGTCACCGAGATGTCGTCGGCACGCGCGGTCAGCGGCGAAGCGTGCCAGCGGCTGCTCGACGGCACGCTCGACGTGGCAGGCACGCTGCCGGCGTATCTGGTCGAGCAGGACCAGGCGATGCTGATGGCCATGCTCACCGCCAAGCCGCGTCCGCCCGGCAGGCTCAACCGCAACGAGGCCGCGGCCGTGATCGCGACCACCATGCGCCTGCTGCCGATCGAACACGCGCGCGTGCTGCACGACGTGCAGGCGTATGCCGGCCAGCCGGAGAAGGTTTGCGACGCGTCCATCTACTTCTACCGGCTGGTCCGCTCGCTGCCCGACAATCACCGCCATCTGGCGGAACGCGCGCTGTTCCAGCGCAACGGCTGAGCCGGCGCGTGCCGACGCCACCCCCGGGCCGGCCTGCCCGGCCCGGGCAGTTGCCGGGTATCGCCCCAGCGCGGCGCGCCTTTGCGGCGCAAAGGCGTCGTATTTGAAAACCCCGTGCGTCATCGCTCCCTAGAATCCCCTCCGAAAGGAGTATGGCCGCCCGATCGAGCGGACGGCCAGCGATGACATGAAGCTGAGCGATCTCTCCACGCCGGAGTTCTTCAGGGACCCCTATCCCCTCTATGCCCGTCTGCGTGCGGACGGCCCGCTCGTGTTCGTGGGGCCGAACCTGGCGCTGACCGGCAACTTCGCCCTGATCGAAGCCATGATGACGGACCGTCGGCTGGGCAAGGCGCTGCTGCAGGGCGTGCGCGCGCGCTATGGCGAGGCCGGTGCCGGGCAGCCCGTGTTCCAGGCCCTGAGCCGCATGTTCCTGTTCATGAATCCGCCCACGCATACGCGCTTGCGCAGCCTGGCCACGCGCGCCTTCAGCGCGCCCAATATCGCCTCGATGCGCGAGGTCTCGCAGGCGGCCGTCGATCACCTGATCGATGCCTTGCCGCAAGCGGGCGCGTTCGACCTCATGAACGACCTGGCCTACCCGTTGCCGGTCTCGGTGATCTGCCGCCTGCTTGGCATTCCGGTCGAGGATGGCCTGCGTATCGGCTCGGCCACCGCCGGCATTGCCGCGGTGCTCGACGTCGCGCCGGTCGACGCGGACACGCTCGCCAGCAGCAATGCCGATGCGCAGATGCTGGAGGCGTACTTCCGCGGCGTCGTGCAGGAGCGGCGCGCCCACCCGCGCGACGACCTGATCTCGGCTTTCGTGCAGGCCGAGGTCGATGGCGACCGGCTCAGCGACGACGAAGTCATCTCCAACTGCCTGCTGCTGTTCGGTGCCGGCCACGAGACCACGGCCAACCTGATCGGCAACACGGTGCTGGCGCTGCACCGCCACCCCGACCAGCTCGCACTGCTCAAGTCCGACCCGTCGCTGGTGCCGCAGGCGGTCACCGAGTGCCTGCGCTACGACACCTCGGTCCAGACCATGACGCGCGTGGCGTTCGAGGACGTGACCCTCGAAGGTGTCGATATCCCCAAAGGCACGCTCGTATTCATGATGCTCGGCGCGGCCAATCGCGACCCGGCCCGTTTTATCGAGCCGGACCGGCTCGATATCCGGCGTCCGGACGCGGGTCGGCCCCTCGGCTTTGGCGGTGGCATCCACTATTGCCTCGGCGTGCGCCTGGCCCAGCTCGAGATCGAGGTGGCCCTGCGGACACTGCTGACCCGTTTGCCCGATCTCGCGCTGACCGAGCTGGAGCATCCGCAATGGCGCCAGCGCGGCAATCTGCGCGGCCTGGCACGCATGCCGGCCACCCGTGCGCCGGCGATGGTCTGAACCAAAGGGGGGCGCGCACCACCGGGAACACGGTCCGGCACCAAAAAGGTGAGTACAGTTTGGCGTTTTGAGGGCTTTATGAGGCATATATGAGGGTGCGCTGCACAACTGTACTCCTTCGGACCAGTACAGTCTGTGTGCTCTGCGCGGCGCTGCGGTCCCATAGGCTTGCTTCCATGCTGTGGGACGAATCCGTCCCGCGCCGCTTCAGGAAGTCGCCCCCCTATGAGTAACACCACGCCAGAAAAGGGCCATGTCGCCCCTTACAAGCACCCGGCCGGCGGCTGGGGTGCGCTCAAGTACGTTGCCATCAACCTCGTCAAGGAGAAGGTTGCCGGTGGCAAGTACAAGACCCTGTTCAAGCAGAACCAGCCCGACGGCTTTGACTGCCCGGGCTGCGCGTGGCCGGACCGGCAGCACGCCTCCACCTTCGAGTTCTGCGAGAACGGCGTCAAGGCGGTGGCCGCGGAGGCGACCAGCAAGCGGGTGACGCCGGGCTTCTTTGCCCGGCACACGGTCACCGAGCTGCTTGCGCAATCGGACTACGAGCTCGAGCAGCATGGCCGGCTCACCCATCCGATGGTCTACGACCGGCAGACCGACAAGTACGTGCCGATCGGCTGGCAGGACGCGTTCCAGCTGGTGGCGCGTCATCTGCGCGCGCAGCCGCACCCGGACGCGGCCACGTTCTATACGTCGGGCCGCGCCAGCAACGAGGCCGCGTTCCTGTTCCAGCTGTTCGTGCGCATGTACGGCACCAACAATTTCCCGGACTGCTCGAACATGTGCCACGAGGCCACCAGCCGCGGCTTGCCGCTGACGGTGGGGGTGGGCAAGGCCTCGGTGCTGCTCGACGACTTCGAGCATGCCGACGCCATCCTGATCTTCGGCCAGAACCCGGCCACCAACCACCCGCGCATGCTCAACGAGCTGCGCGAGGCGGCCAAACGGGGTGCCGCCATCGTCTCGGTCAACCCGCTCAAGGAGCGCGGCCTGGAACGCTTTGCCAGCCCGCAGCATCCGTCCGACATGCTGGCCGGCAACGGCGTGCGGATCGCGTCGATGTTCGTGCGGCCCAGGCTGGCCGGGGACTTTGCCTTGCTCAAGGGACTGGGCAAGCGCGTGATCGAACTCGACGATGCCGCCATCGCGGCCGGCACCGCGCGTGTGATCGACGTCGACTTCATCGCCACACACACCTCGGGCTTCGACGCCTTCGTGGCCGACCTGCGCGCCGAGAGCTGGGCCGATATCGTGGCCGAGTCGGGCGTGTCGCGCGACGATATCGACGCGCTGGCCGAGCTCTATGTCAACAGCAAGCGCACCATCGCGTGCTGGGGCATGGGCCTGACGCAACATAAGAATTCGGTGCGCACCATCCAGTTGCTGTCCAACGTGATGATGCTGCGCGGCAATATCGGGCGCCAGGGCGCGGGCCTGATGCCCGTGCGCGGGCATTCCAACGTGCAGGGCGACCGCACGGTCGGCATCGAGGAGCAGCCGGGCGAGGAATTCCTCGACCGCCTTGGGCAGGTGTTCCACTTCGAGCCGCCGCGCCACCATGGCCAGGACGTCGTGGGCGCGATCCAGGCCATGCTGGACGGCCGCACCAAGGTCTTTGTCGGCCTCGGCGGCAACTTCGCCATGGCCACGCCCGACACGCCGCGCACCTGGCAGGCGTTGCGCAACTGCGACCTCGTGGTCAATATCGCCACCAAGCTCAACCGCAGCCACCTGATCATGGGGGGCGACGCGCTGATCCTGCCCACCCTGGGCCGCACCGAGATCGACATGCAGGACGGCGTGGCGCAGGGCGTGACGGTCGAGGACTCGGTCTGCATGGTGCATATCTCGTACGGCATGAACAAGCCGGCCTCGCCCGACCTGATGTCGGAAACCGCGATCGTGGCCGGCATCGCCGATGCCACGCTGGGCTCGGCCAAGGTCGACTGGAAGTGGTATGCGCAGGACTACAGCCGCATCCGCGATGCCATCGAGAAGGTGATTCCGGGCTTCGAGAACTACAACGAGCGCGTCGCGCGCCCCGGCGGCTTCCACCTGACGCCGGCCTCGCACCGCCGCGTGTGGAATACCCCGTCGGGCAAGGCCACCTTCCTTGTGCACGCGATCGACAAGGACACCCCGATCGGCCGCGCGCGCGAGAAGTACGGCAAGGACCTGATGGTGATGATGACCACGCGCTCGCACGATCAGTACAACACCACCATCTACGGGCTCGACGACCGCTATCGCGGCATCTTCGGCCTGCGCCGCGTGGTGTTCATCCATCCCGCCGACCGTGAGCGCCTGGGCTTCCATGCCGACGAGCGCGTCGATATCACGAGCGTGTGGGACGACGGCATCGAGCGGCAGGCGAAGGACTTCCTGCTGGTCGACTACGACATTCCGCAGGGCTGCCTCGGTGCCTACTATCCGGAGACCAACCCACTGGTGCCACTGGAGAGCATCGGCGACCGCTCGGGCACGCCGACCTCGAAGTCCATTCCGGTCATCCTGCGGCGCGCGGGCGCGCAGGGCTGAGCATCGGCCGGCGCTGCGCCCCCGCCGCCTGCCGTGCACGAGCGCCCGCGCGGCTGGTGCAGTGCGGCACGCGGCGGGGCGTGGCGGTGGCGTGGCCGTGGTGGGACGGCGGCGCGGCGCGGACTGCCATGCCCGCTGTCCTTGTCGCCCATCCCCGCAACTGTATGCCTCGCCCCGCATCATGTCGGCTACCATGGCGCCATGCCTGCCACGCGAGTCCGCCATGATCCCAGCTGAACCCACCCCGTCGCCGGGCTACCTCGTGCGCGACATCGTGCGCCACAAGGCCGGCACGGCTGCCGCCGACGTCGATACCGTGGCCGAGGAAGTGCCGGTCGCGCTGGTCTACAACGACATTTCGCACGCGGTCATGATGGCCACGCCGCTCGACCTCGAAGCGTTCGCCATCGGCTTCTCGCTGACCGAGGGCATCGTCGACAGCGCGTCCGAGATCTACGAGATCGAGGTGGTGCCGGGCTGCGACGCTTTCGAGGTCCAGATGCGCATCAGCCAGCGCGCGTTCATGGCGATGAAGGCGCAGCGCCGCGCGCTGGCCGGCCGCACCGGCTGCGGCGTGTGCGGGATCGAGAGCCTCGCGCTGCTCGACCTCGCGCCGGCACCGATCGCCGCCCCGCGCCAGGCGCTGGTACCGACCCGCCGGATGATCGAGCGCGCCGCCGCCGAATTGCCGGCGTGGCAACGCCTGATGCAGGCCACCGGCGGCGTGCATGCGGCCGCATGGTGCGGCCCCGAAGGCGACGTGCGGCACGTGTTCGAGGACGTGGGACGGCACAACGGCCTCGACAAGCTGATCGGCCATCTGGTGCGCGAATGCGTGCCGCTGGACGAGGGCTTCGTCTTCCTGTCGAGCCGCGCGAGCTACGAACTGGTGCGCAAGGCCGCGCGCGTCAATATCCAGATGGTGGCGACGATCTCGGCGCCAACCTCGCTCGCCATCCGCATTGCCGAGGCCGCCGGCGTGCGCCTGCTGAGCTTCTGCCGCAAGGACGGCTATGTCGAATACACCGGCGCATCCCCGGCACAGCCCACCGCCCGCGCAGACCGGGCCTCGTGCTGAGACCATCCACCGCGCCGACCAGGAAGGAGACACCGTGGCACTCGATCATCAACTTGCACTGTCCTGCGCCGTCCTCACCGTGAGCGACAGGCGCACGGCCGACAACGATACCTCGGGAGACCTGCTGGCGCGGCTGCTGAGCGCGGACGGTCACCGCTGCGTGCGGCGCGAGATCGTGGCCGACGACCGCTACCAGATCCGCCGCGTGCTCAGCGACTGGATCGTCGCGCCCGATGTGCAGGTCATTCTCACCAATGGCGGTACCGGCTTGCACGCGCGCAATTCGCTGCCCGAGGCGGTGCTGCCGCTGCTCGATCGCGAGATCGACGGCTTCGGCGAGCTGTTCCGCGCGCTCTCGTTCCAGAGCGTCGGTGCCTCGGCGATGCAGTCGCGCGCGCTGGCCGGCACCGCCAATGGCCGCGTCATCTTCTGCATGCCCGGCTCCGAGGATTCGTGCCTGACCGCATGGAACGGCCTGCTGCGCGCACAGCTCGACAGTCGCACGCGCCCGTGCAACTTCGCCACGGCGTACCGCTAGGCGCGCGATGCTGAGCTTCGATCAGGCCCAGTCGCGCTTTGCCGAAAGCGTGGCGCCGGTGCGCGAAGCGGAGACCGTCTGGCTCGAACTCGCCGCCGGGCGCGTGCTCGCGCGCCAGCTCGCGGCGCGTGGGGACGAAGCGCTGCCCGCAGCGGGCACGTTGCTGCAGCCGGGCCATATCGCCGCGCTGGCCGCGCAGGGCCATACCGAGGTGCCCGTGTTCCGGCTGGTCGAAGTCGCGCTGCTGATCGCGGACGATCGCACCGCGAACGACTTGCCAGCGACCGACCGCCCCGACGCCAACGGCCCCATGCTGGAGGCGCTCGTGCAATCGCTCGGCGCGCTGGTACGCCGGCGCAAGCACGTCGCCGACGACGAGCGACGGTTGCATGACGCGCTGGTCGACCTGGCGGACCCGGGCGGCGGCGGCGCGGGCAGGGCGGCCGTGGGGGGAGCGTGGGGCGAGTGGGAATGCGACGTCGTGTTCGTCAGCGGTGCCAGCCATCGGCTTGGCGCGGCCCTGGTATCCGCCGGCGGTGAGCTGATCTGCCGCCAGGTGGACATGCAGCCCGGTCGCACCGTGCTGCTGGGTCGCCTGCGCGATTGTCCCGTAGTCTGCCTGCCGGCCGACCCGGTCGCGGCCTATATCACGTTCGTTCTGCTGGCCACGCCGATGATCCGCCGGCTGCAGGGCCGCGCCAGCATCTTCCCGCCGGTGGACCGGCTGGCACCGACCTTTGCCGTGCCGCGGCAATGGGCAGGCGACGGCGCGGCGGACGCGTTCTGGGGCGTCGCGCGCGCCCCGGGCGGCGACGGCACCGGGCGGGTGCACGCCGCTGCGCAGCCATGGGGTTCGGTGGCCACGCTCGGCGATGCCGCCGGGCTGGTCCGCCTAGCGCCACCCATGTCGGGGCGGACACAACCCCACGTTCCGTATTACGATCTCAGCCGTTGGCTTTGCTGAAGGCGCCCGGGGGGGCGGCGGCGAGCGGCTTTCCTGACGAACAGAACTGGCGTAACCGGCGATAAAGCGGGAAAAAAGCGGGAAAAAGGCGGGCGAAAAAGCGGACGAAAGGCTGACTGGCGGTGAATCTATACGAGAAGCTTGCGGCGGATATCGAGGCATTGGTGCAACAGGGGGTACTGCTGCCGGGGGAGAAGATTCCGTCGGTGCGCCAGGCCAGCCAGCATCACCGGCTCAGCATCACCACGGTAATCCGCGCCTATGTGCTGCTGGAAAGCCGCGGCATTATCGAGAGCCGGCCGCAATCGGGGTACTTCGTGCGCGCGCGCCGTGACGAACCCGTGGTCGAATTGCGGCCCACGCGGCCCGACCCCAAGCCCTCGGCGGTGGATGTCAGCTCGCTGGTGCTGTCCACGCTGCGTTCGATCCGCGCCGACGATGCCATCGCGCTCGGCTCGCCGTATCCCGATCCCACGCTGTTCCCGTGGCAGCGCATCAATCAGTACGCCAACAATATCGGGCGCCGCTACGCCACCTGGAACGTGCTCGACGACCTGCCGCCCGGCCAGCCGCAACTGATCCGCCAGATCACGCGGCGCTATCTGGAGAACGGCTATACGATCGATCCCAACGAGCTGATCATCACCATCGGCGCCACCGAGGCCATCAATCTGTGCCTGCAGGCGGTGGCCAGGCCCGGCGACGCGATTGCGGTCGAGTCGCCCACGTACTACGCCATGCTGCATGCGATCGAGCGGCTCGGCATGCGCGCGGTGGAAGTGCCGACCGATCCGGTCGAGGGCATCGACCTGCCGTCGCTGATGCGATTGATCGAGGAGCGCGATATCGCGGCGTGCATGGTCATGCCGAACTTCCAGAATCCGCTCGGCTTCCAGATGTCCGACGAACGCAAGCGGCAACTGGTGACGCTGCTCACGGAGAAAGACATCCCGGTGATCGAGAACGATGTCTATGGCGAGCTCTATTACGGCGATGCGCATCCGACCTCGCTCAAGGCGTACGACACCGCCGGCATCGTGCTGCATTGCGCCTCGTTCTCCAAGACGCTGACCAATGCCTGGCGCATCGGCTGGGCCTTGCCGGGGCGCTACCGCGAGCAGGTGGAACGGCTCAAGTTTCTCAATACGCTGACCACGCCGGCCATTCCGCAGCTGGCGATCGCCGAGTTCCTCAAGAACGACGGCTACGACTTTCACCTGCGCCGTGTGCGCAAGGCCTATGCGCAGCAGGCCGACATCATGGCCGCCACCGTCCGGCGCTTTTTTCCGCCCGGCACCAGTACCTCGCGCCCGGCCGGCGGCTACGTGCTGTGGGTGCAACTGCCCGAGGGCGTCGATGCGATGGCGCTCTACCACGCCGCGCTCGAACGCAGGATCACGGTGGCGCCGGGCCATATCTTTGCGCCGGCGCCGACCTATACCAACTGCATCCGGCTCAACTACAGTGCCGCATGGACGCACGAGATCGAGGCCGCGGTGGTCACGCTCGGCAAGCTCGTGACCTCGCTGCAGGCACGCACGACGGGACCCGCGCAGGCCCTGTCAGGATAACAACGAGATTGGAGACCCCCGATGGAAGAGCAGAACGACCAGGAAGACCAGCAGAATTCCAGCGACGACATGGACCCGGCCGTGGCCGGCATCCTGCAGGTGCTGTGGAGCGCCAGCCAGGAAACCGACGGCCGGCGCTGGTCGCTCGCGCGCATCAGCAAGCGCGCCGGCGTGCAGATGAGCGTGCTGCGGCGGGTGCTGACCCAGCTGGAGCAGCTTGAACTGGCCGAAGCTGCCATCGACGAGGAAGGCCGCGGTACCGCCAGCCTGACGGAAGAGGGCGAAGCGCTCTGCGCGGAGCTGTTCGACGGCCAGGCGCCGCAGGTCACGCGGCACTGAGCGGCACCGAGCGGCACTGAGCGGCACTGAGCGGCACTGAGCGGCACCGGGCAGGCGCGCCGGTGCCGCGTCGCCGCATCACGGGCAGGTCAGACGACCTTGCCCGGGTTCATCACGCCCTTCGGGTCGAGCGCCTGCTTGATCGCGCGCATCATCGCCAGCTCCACCTCGCTCTTGTAGCGCTGGTTCTCGCCGACCTTGAGCTGGCCCAGCCCGTGCTCGGCCGAGATCGAACCGCCGTGCGCATGCACGCTGTCATGCACGATGCGGTTGACCATATCCTGATGGCTCAGGAAGGCGTCGTGGTCGGCCCCCTCCGGCGGCGAGACGTTGTAGTGCAGGTTGCCGTCGCCGAGATGGCCGAAGGTGACCATGCGCGCGCCCGGAAAGACGTCCTGCAGCAGGCTGTCGGTACTCTCGATAAAGTCCGCCACGCGCGAGATCGGCACCGCGATGTCGTGCTTGATGTTCTTGCCTTCGTCCACCTGCGCGAGCGGGATATGCTCGCGCAGGTTCCAGAAGTCGCGCGACTGCTGCATCGATTCGGCCACCACCGCGTCCGTCACCACGCCGGCATCGAACGCGGCCTCCATCATGGTTTCGAAGATCGCGCGCGCATGGTCTTCGCTTTCGCTGTCCGACAGCTCCAGCAGCACCAGTTGCGGGTGCATCTGGGCAAACGGATAGCGCAGCTGCGGATAGTGCCGCGTGACCAGCGTCAGGCAGAGTGCCGACATCAGCTCGAAGCCGGTCAGCAACGAGCCCGCGTGCGATTGCGCGATGGCCAGCAGCGCGAGCGCCGCGCGCGGACTCTCCACCGCCGCCAGCGCGGTGACCTTGGCGCGCGGGGCAGGGTAGAGCTTCATGACCGCCGCCGTGATGATGCCGAGCGTGCCTTCGGCGCCGATAAACAGGTCGCGCAGATCGTAGCCGGTGTTGTCCTTGCGCAGGCCACGCAGCCCGTCCCAGATCTCGCCGCTGGGCGTGACCACCTCCAGGCCCAGGCACAGGTCGCGCGTATTGCCATAGCGCAGCACGCCGGTGCCGCCCGCATTGGTCGCCAGGTTGCCGCCGATGGTGCAGCTGCCTTCCGCCGCCAGGCTGAGCGGGAACAGCCGGCCGTGCTCGCGCGCGGTGTCCTGCAACTGGTGCAGTACCACGCCGGCATCGGCCGTAATGGTGTTGTTGAGCGGATCGATCTGGCGGATCCGGTTCATGCGCAGCAGCGACAGCACCACCACGCCCTGCGCGGCGGCGTCGCCGGGGGCCGGCGTGGCGCCGCCGCACAGCCCGGTATTGCCGCCCTGCGGCACGATCGCCAGGTGATGCGCATGGCAGGCGCGCACCACCTCGGCCACTTCCTGCGTGTTGCCCGGACGCAGCACGGCCAGTGCATCGCCGGTATAGCGGCGGCGCCAGTCGGTCAGGTACGGGGCCTTGTCCTCCGGTTCGGTCAGTACGTGCTGCGCACCGATGGCGGCGCGGCAGAGATCGAGGAACGATGCAAGGTGCGATGCGTGGCTCATGTCAATACCTGTCTCCTGGATTAGCGGGGCGAGCCCGCCTTGTCGGCCTTGCCGGTCTTGTCGACCCGGCCGGCCTGGCCGGCGCGGGCGCGCCGCTTGTACGGGCGCAGGTAGAAAATCGTACTGAAGAAGAACACCAGTGTCAGCGCCACCTCGATGCAGGCCAGCAGGGCGGAGGGCTGGCGATCGCTGGTGGCGCGCACCACGCCCTCGGTAAAATAAAGCAGGATCAGCATCGACGACCACTGCAGCGTATAGCGGTTGCGCGTCAGCACGCCGCGCAGCACCGGCAGCAGGAACACCACCTTGAGGATCAGCCACGAGCCGCCCGGCCGCAGCGGCGCCAGGAACCATTCCCACGCGATGCAGAGCGCCATCAGCGCGAGCAGGCTCAGCAGGCTCGCGCGATGCAGCCGCGCGCTGTGGAGCTCGGCGTCGGTGCCGCCGGCGGCCGTCATGCCGGGGCTCCGGCCAGGCGCAGCGCGGTCTGTGCCAGGCGGCGTCCCATCGCCATGGCCAGCGCGCTTTCCTGTTCGGTCACCGGACCGCGGTTGTCGACGTGCGCATGATGGCTCGGGCCATAGGGCGTGCCGCCCGCGGTGGTCGTCATCAGGCCCGCTTCGGAGTAGGGCAGGCCCATCACCAGCATGCCGTGATGGAACAGCGGCAGCATCATCGACAGCAGCGTGGTTTCCTGTCCGCCATGCAGGCTGCCGGTGGAGGTAAACACGCAGGCGGGTTTGCCGGCCAGCGTGCCGGACAGCCATTGCGACAGCGTGCCGTCGATAAAGTACTTCATCGGCGCCGCCATATTGCCGTAGCGCGTGGGGCTGCCGAGCGCCAGGCCCGCGCATTCTTCCAGGTCGCGCGCCTCGGCGTAGGGGGCGCCCTCGGGCGGGATATCGGGAGCGGTGGCCTCGCACACGGTGGAAACCGGCGGCACCGTGCGCAGGCGGGCCTGGGCACCGGGCACGCTGTCGATGCCGGCGGCGATCAGTTCGGCGAGCTTGCGTGTGCTGCCGTGACGGCTGTAGAACAGGACGAGGATGTCGAGCATGAAGCGAGGATCCGGCAGTCATGGACGCCGCGGTCGGCGACCGCGCGCGGTGTGGGCCCAGGCGCGGACATCGGCGCCGTGAACAATGCGCGTATTATAGTTGCGGGCCCTGGTGCCCTTCCATGGCCGTGCCGCAGGTCGCTACGCCGTGCCTATGCCGTACCAATGCCGTGCCAGTGCCGTACCAGTGTCGTGACCATGACAGTGCCGATGCACCATCGAGCTACCCTATCGTTTCAGCAAGGAGTCTTTGCCGCATGACCGCTGCTCGCATCGCCCGCCTGCGCAGGGAATGGAACCTGCAGAAGGTGCGCGCGCTCGCCCGTTACGCCATGCGCCGCGCCGGCGAGGACCGGCTGCCGCAAGTGTCCGCCAGCCTGACGTTTACCACCGTGCTGGCCATGGTGCCCGTGCTCACGGTCGCATTCGCGCTGCTCGCCGCGTTTCCGGTGTTTCGCGATTTCCGCGGCCAGATCGAGACCTTCCTGTTCCAGAACCTGATTCCGGGCGGCAATATCAGCGATTCGGTGTCGCGCTACCTCGGGCAGTTCGCCAAGAGCGCGCGCGGCCTTACCGCGCTGGGGCTGGCAGGCCTGATGATTACCTCGGTGCTGACCATGCTGACCGTCGAGGACGCGCTCAATGCGATCTGGCGGGTCAAGCGGCGCCGGCCGCTGGCGCAGCGCATCCTGGTGTTCTGGGCCGTGCTCACGCTGGGCCCCGTGCTGATCGGCGGCAGCCTGTCGATCAGTTCGTACCTGATCTCGATCTCCGCCGGCTATGTCGGCACCATTCCGTTCGGCGTGAGCCTGCTGGTCGGACTGACGCCGGTGTTGCTGTCCGCGCTCGCCTTCGCCTTCCTGTATATGGCGGTGCCATATGCCTATGTGGAGTGGCGCGACGCGTTCGTGGCCGGCGTGGTGGCGGCCATCGCCTTCGAGGTGGCCAAGCGCGCGTTCGGTTATTTCATTACGCATATCCCCACCTATACCGCGGTGTACGGCACCTTTGCGGTATTCCCGCTGTTCCTGCTGTGGATGTATGTGAGCTGGCTGGTCACGCTGCTGGGCGCCACCATTGCCGCCAACCTGCCGGTGGTGCGCCAGGGCCACTGGCGCCGCCGCACCTTTGCCGGCAGCGAGTTTTTTGACGCGCTCGGCGTGCTGTATCTGCTGTATCGCGCGCGCGACGACGTGCCGCGCAGCGTGGGCGAGCTCGATATGGGCCGCCGCCTGCGTGTGGAGGCCGACTACCTCGCCGTGCTGCTGGCCCGCCTCAAGGCCATGCACCTGATCGGCAAGCTCCAGCAGGAACGCGGGCAGGCGCACTGGGCGCTGCTGTGCGACCCGGCCCAGGTCACGCTGCGCACGCTGTACGACCGGCTCGTGCTCAACCTGCCGCGCCTGCCGCGCACCGCGCTCGCGCATCAGATGCAGGGGGTGGAGCGGCTGCGCGGCATGCTCGACAACCCGCAGCTGGACCAGCCGCTCGAGGTGGTGTTTCGCCAGCAGGAAGAACGCCGGCCGCAAGGAGGCGCGTCCGAAGGAGGCACGCCCGCAGGTGGCATGGCGGAAGGTGGCACACGCCAGGGCGGCAAGCCCGACGGCGCCCGGCGCGTGCTGGAGGTGGTGCCGCCCGGATGGCAGGGACAGGGCGGAGCGGGCCCGCAGGGCTGAGCGCGCCGGCTAGAACGGTATCCGCCCGCGCCAGATATCGGCGTACATCACCCAGTCGCCCATCAGGCTGTAGAGCGGATGCCGGAACGTGGCGGGCCGGTTCTTCTCGAACGCGAAGTGCCCGATCCACGCCAACGCGTAGCCGGCCACCACTGCAGCGAGCAGCCACCACGCGTTGGCGGTCAGCACCAGCGCCAGCAGACACAACAGCGCCATCGTCGAGCCGGCAAAATGCAGGCGCCGGCAGACCGGATGGCGATGCTCGTTCAGATAGAACGGGTAGAACGCGGCAAAATTCTCGAACTCGCGGGCATGCGTATCGGGCATGGTGGCCTCCAGGATGGGACAACCGCAAACCGGCCGGGCACGACGGCTACTGCCCGACCACGCGCCGCGCAAACGCGGCCAGCGCGTCGAGCACCTCGTCCGGCTTCTCGCCCATCAGCGCATGACCGCACGGCACCGTGACCACGCTCGCGGCCGTCATGCGCGCGGCCAGCGCCTGCGCCGCCCTGGGCGAGGTCATCTGGTCCCTGGTGCCGGTCACGAACAGCGCGGGGCAGGTCACCGCGGCGGCGGCTTCGTCGCCATGCGCATAGGCGTTGCAGGCAGAGAAATCGGTATGGAACACATGGGCCTGTGGATTGCGCTGCGCCACCCGTTCCATCAGCCGCTGGCTGCCGCCATGCATCCACGCGCCCGGGCCCGGTGCGGCCGGTTTGTTGGCCAGGCTCGACAGCGACCACTGGTTGACCATCGCAATGGCCTCCGCCTCACGGTGCAGCGACGCTTCCAGCAGGGCCTCGGACACCTTCATCGGGTACGCCGTCGCCAGCAGCGCGATGGCGCGCACGGCGTGCGGATGGCGCGCCGCGCATTCGAGCGCGATCAGCGAACCCATGCTGTGGCCGAACACCAGCACCGGCGCGCGCACCCCGGCGGCCGCCACCAGCGCCATGATCCAGTCCGCCATCGCCTCCACCGTGGCAAGCGGCGCGCCGCCGCTGCGGTTGTGGCCGGGCAGGTCCACCGCGAGCACGGCAAATCCGTGATTGGCAAACCAGCGCGACTGCAGGCTCCAGACGCTGTGGTCGTTCTGCGCGCCGTGCACGAACACGACGCAGGGCAGGGTGGCATCGAACGGCTTGCCGCCCGTATATGCATAGGCCGCCTGGTCCTGCGGGTGGCCGGGAAGGTGCAGTTCCATCAGCGGCCTCCCGCGTGCTTGGGGTTCATCGCCCGCTCGGCCGCCTTGAGGCCGCGCTTGAGATCGTCGATCAGGTCGTCGGCGTCCTCGAGGCCGATCGATAGCCGGATCGTGCCTTCGCCGATCCCCGCCGCGCGCAGCGCCGCCGCATCCATGCGGAAGTGCGTGGTCGAGGCGGGATGGATCACCAGTGAGCGCGCATCGCCGACGTTGGCCAGATGCGAGAACAGCGTCAGGCTCTCGATAAAGCGCTGGCCCGCCACACGGTCCGCGCGCAGGTTGAAGCTGAACACGGCGCCGCAGCCGCGCGGCAGCAGCCGCCTGGCCAGCGCATGGTCAGGGTGCGTGGTCAGCTCCGGGTACGCCACCGACTCGACCATCGGATGCGCTGCCAGGAAGTCCACCACGCGCCGCGTGTTGTCGACATGGCGCGCCATGCGCAACGGCAGCGTCTCGATGCCCTGCAGCAGCTGCCACGCCGCCATCGGGTTGAGCGCCGCGCCAAAGTCGCGCAGGCCTTCGCGCCGCGCGCGCAGCAGGAACGGCGCGACCGTGCTTTCCTCGGTAAACACCATGTTGTGGAACCCGGCATAGGGCTCCGACAGTTCGGGAAAGCGCCCCGACGCATCGAAGTCGAAGGTGCCGCCCTCCACCAGCACGCCGCCGATGGTGGTGCCATGTCCGCCCAGGAACTTGGTGGCCGAGTGGTAGAGCAGGCCGGCGCCGTGGTCGAACGGCCGCAGCAGGTACGGCGTGGTGAAGGTCGAGTCCACCAGCAGCGGAATGCGATGCTCCTGGCCGAGCTGCGCCACCGTGGCGATATCGAGCACGTCGAGCCCCGGATTGCCCAGCGTCTCGCCGAACAGCAACCGCGTCTCGGGCCGGATGGCGGCGCGCCAGCCGTCGATATCGCGCGGATTGACAAAGGTGGTCTCGATGCCGAAGCGTCGCAGCGTGTAATGCAGCAGGTTGTGCGAGCCGCCGTACAGCGCCGACGAGGCCACGATATGCGAGCCCGCGCCCATCAGCGTGGCCACCGCCAGATGCAGCGCGGCCTGGCCCGAGGCCGTGCCGATGGCCCCGGCGCCCCCCTCCAGCGCGGCCACGCGTTCCTCGAACACGGCCACGGTGGGGTTGGAAATGCGCGAGTACACATGGCCCGCGCGCTCCATGTTGAACAGCGAGGCCGCGTGTTCGCTGTCGCGGAACACGAACGAGGTGGTCAGGTGGATCGGCGTGGCGCGGGCCCCGGTGGCGGGGTCCGGTGCGGCGCCGGCGTGCAGCGTCAGCGTGTCGAAACGGGTTCCGGACATGGCGGTTCACTCGTGGTTGTCTCCGGCGGCCATCGTAGCACCGGACGGCCGGCGTGCCATTGGGTGTAACCTCGGTGAGCCGGCGCGGCCGCAATCTCGAAGTTTCGCTCGCTTTACTTGCCCCGCCGGTTTGGGCTAGGATCGCCGCATCCTCTATAGAAAGCGAGACGCGACCGTCCGCGCGGCGGGAGACCATCATGAAAGTCAGCGACATCCTTCAGATCAAGGGCAACGTGCTGTATTGCGTCAAGCCGGATACGCCCCTGCTGGAGGCGGTGAACACCATGGCGGAGCACGATATCGGCTCGGTGGTGGTCATGGAATACGGCGAACTGGTCGGCATGCTGACGTTCCGGGAGATCATCGAGACGCTGGCCAGGAACGGCGGCAGCGTCGGTCCCCACAGCCTGCGCAAGATCATGGACGACGCGCCGCTGACGTGCACGCCGGAAACCGACGTCAACGAGGTGCGCCGCATGATGCTCGAGCGCCACACCCGCTACCTGCCGGTCCTCGATAACCGTACGCTGATGGGGGTCATTTCGTTCTACGACGTCGCCAAGGCGGTGGTCGAGGAGCAGAGCTTCGAGAACAAGATGCTCAAGGCCTATATCCGCGACTGGCCGGAAGAGCGCGCCCAGCCGTAGCCGGGGGCGCCGTCGCAGCCTGCCCCTGCGCCGGTCCCGCTCAGCCGGTCCCGCTCAGCCGATCCCGCTCAGCCGATCCCGCTCAGCCGATCCCGCTCAGCCGATCCCGCGCCGCCCGTCCCCCTTCCATCTGAAGCCATCGCGCGCGCTTGCCGCCGGCTTTCTTCCAGCCGCCGCCGCCCGGGGGCGTGGTACGCGGCGAGCCAACCCACCCATCCATGAGCCAACACAGCCAGTTCCGCCTGCTCGGTCTGCGGCGCTTCGCCCCGTTTTTCTGGACGCAGTTTCTGGGGGCGATGAACGACAACGTCTTCAAGGTCGCCTTCACCTCGCTGGTGACCTACCACACGGCGCTGTTCGAAGGCGTCGATGCCCATTCCGCCGCGTTCCTGATCTCGGCCATCTTCATTGCGCCGTTCGTGCTGTTTTCCGCCACCAGCGGCCAGATTGCCGACAAGATCGAGAAATCCCGGTTGATCCGGCTGGTCAAGTCGCTCGAAATCGCCATCATGCTGCTGGGCCTGGCCGGCTTTGTCTGGCACAGCGCGCCGCTGCTCTACCTGGGCACCTTCCTGATGGGCCTGCATTCCACGCTGTTCGGCCCGGTCAAGTTCGCCTACCTGCCGCAGCATCTCGACCAGACCGAACTGGTGGGCGGTAATGGGCTGGTGGAGATGGGCACCTTCGTCGCGATCCTGCTCGGCACCATCGTCGGCGGCGAGCTGGCTGGGCTCACGCGCGACGGCACCGTGGTCGGCCCGCACTATGTGGGACTGGTGTGCGTGGCCCTGGCCGTGGCCGGGCGCCTGGTCTCGCAGCGCGTTCCGCTGTCGCCCGCGCCGCAACCGGACCTCAGGATCAACTGGAATCCGTTCACCGAAACCTGGCGCAACCTGATGCTCGCGCGCGAACGCCGCGTGGTGTTCCTGAGCCTGCTCGGCATTTCGTGGCTGTGGTTCCTCGGCGCGACCTTCCTGACCTCGTTCTTCAGCTTTGCCAAGGACGTGCTCGGCGGCGACCAGAACGTGGTCACGCTGCTGCTGGCCGTGTTTTCGCTCGGGATCGGCCTCGGCTCGCTGCTGTGCGAGCGGCTGTCGAGCCGGCATGTGGAGATCGGCCTGGTGCCGTTCGGCTCGATCGGCATGACCGTGTTCGCGGTCGACCTGTATGCGGCCAGCCAGGGCCAGGCCCCGGGCACGGTGCTGACCGGCGTGGCCGGGTTCCTGGCCGGCCCCGGGCATTGGCGCGTGCTGATGGACCTGTTCGGCGTGGCGATGTTCGGCGGCTTCTACAGCGTGCCGCTCTATGCGCTGATCCAGAGTCGCTGCGCGCCCACCCATCGCGCGCGCATCATCGCCGCCAACAATATCCTCAACAGCTTCTTCATGATCGCGGCGTCGCTGCTCGGCGTGGCACTCACCACGGCCGGCTACACCATTCCCCAGCTGTTCCTGGTGGTGGGGCTGCTCAACGCGGTGGTGGCGATCTACATCTACACGCTGGTGCCGGAATTCCTGCTGCGCTTTATCGCCTGGATCCTGGTGCATACGATCTACCGGCTGCGCCGCATCAACGCTGAGAATATCCCCGAGGAGGGCGCCGCGGTGCTGGTCTGCAACCATGTGAGCTTTGCCGACGCGGTGGTGCTGATGGCGGCCAGCCCGCGCCCGGTGCGCTTTGTGATGGACCATCGCATCTTCCGCATCCCGTTCCTGTCGTGGTTCTTCCGCCAGGCCAAGGCGATTCCGATCGCGCCGGCCCATGAGGACCCCGCCATGCTCGCGCGCGCTTACGATGCGGTGGCGGCCGCGCTGGAAGACGGCGATCTCGTGTGCATTTTTCCCGAGGGCAAGATCACGGCGACGGGCGAGCTGAACGTCTTCCGCGGCGGCGTGCAGCAGATCATCCAGCGCACGCCGGTGCCGGTGGTGCCGATGGCGCTGCGCGGCCTGTGGGGCAGCTTCTTCTCGCGCAAGGACGGCCCCGCCATGTCGCGGCCGTTCCGGCGTGGCATCCAGAGCCGGCTCGAACTGGTGGTCGGCGCGCCGGTGCCGCCGGAACACGTGACCCCCGAAGGCCTGCAGCAGACCGTACTGGCCTTGCGCGGGGAGTGGCGCTGACCGCCGCCACCCTGTTTCGCACCACCTTGATCGCACACCGGAGGAGGGACCATGCTCACGCTCTACACGTTCGGCCCCGCCTTCGGCCTGCCGGATGCCAGCCCGTTCGTCACCAAGACCGAGATGCTGCTCAAGTTCGCCGGCCTGCCGTACCAGACGCGGCGCGGCAGCCTGCTGCGCGCGCCCAAGCGCAAGCTGCCGTATCTGGACGATACGGGCCGCATCGTCGCCGATTCCACGCTGATCCGCCTTTACCTGGAAAAGACCTATCACATCGACTTCGATGACGGGCTCGACCCCGCCCAGCGCGGTATCGCCTGGGCCGCCGAAAAGCTCATGGAGGACAACCTGTACTGGGCGGTGGCGCGCGTGCGCTGGCTCGACCGCGGCAATTTCGACCGCGGGCCGGCCCAGTTCTTCCGCCGCGTGCCGGCGCCGATGCGGGGTCTGGTCGAACATCTGGCGCGGCGCAAGGTTCGGCAGATGCTGTGGAACCAGGGCGCGGGCCGCTACAGCGACGATGAGCTCACCGCGCTGGCCAGCCACGGCGTGGGCGCGATCGCCGATATCCTCGCCGACAAGCCGTACCTGATGGGCGCGCGCCCGTGCGGCGCCGACGCCACGCTGTTCGCCTTTGCCAGCGCGCTGATGTCGCCGGTGTTCGAGACGCCGATCCGCGCGGCGGCGGAAGCGCGTCCCAACCTCGTGGCCTATCTGGCGCGCATGCGGCAGGCCTATTTCCCCGACTTCGCGTTTTTCCCGCTCGACGCCGCTGGCGGGGCCACCCCCGGCGCCCCCGGCCCCGCCGCTGGCGGGGCTCCCGGCCACGCGCCCCGCATGCGCTGAGGCGCTCCGGCGGCACCCGCAACGGGCGCCGGCGCGGCCCGCCATGGTGCATGCGCGGCCGCAGCGGCCGCCAATGGCCGTACAATGTAGGCCGTTTCAGACTTCCTGCGCGGTTTCCATCATGTCCGGCAATACCCTCGGCCTGCTGTTCACAGTCACCACGTTCGGCGAATCGCACGGCCCCGCCATCGGCGCCGTGGTCGACGGCTGTCCGCCGGGCATGGCCCTCGGCGAGGCCGACATCCAGGGCGACCTCGACCGCCGCAAGCCGGGTACCTCGCGCCATGTCACGCAGCGCAAGGAGCCCGACCAGGTGGAAATCCTCTCGGGTGTATTCGAGGGCAAGACCACCGGCACCCCGATCTGCCTGCTGATCCGCAATACCGACCAGCGCAGCAAGGACTACGGCAATATCGTCGAGACCTTCCGTCCGGGCCATGCCGACTACACCTACTGGCAGAAGTACGGCATCCGCGACTATCGCGGCGGCGGCCGTTCGTCGGCGCGCCTGACGGCGCCGGTGGTGGCGGCGGCCGCCATCGCGAAGAAGTGGCTGCGAGAACAGTTCGGGACCGAGATCCGCGGTTATATGGCGCAGCTAGGCGAGATTGCCGTGCCGTTTACCGACTGGAAGCACGTGCCCGAGAATCCGTTCTTCGCGGCCAACGCCGATATCGTGCCCGAGCTCGAGACCTATATGGATGCGCTGCGCCACGATGGCGACTCGGTCGGCGCGCGCATCAACGTGGTGGCGAGCGGCATGCCCGTGGGCCTGGGCGAGCCGCTGTTCGACCGGCTCGACGCCGATATCGCGCACGCGATGATGGGCATCAACGCGGTCAAGGGTGTCGAGATCGGCGCCGGCTTCGACAGCGTGGCGCAGCGCGGCACCGTGCATGGCGACGAACTCACGCCGCAGGGCTTCCGCACCAATCACGCCGGCGGCGTGCTCGGCGGCATTTCCACCGGGCAGGACCTCACGGTATCGCTCGCGATCAAGCCGACGTCTAGCATTCGCTCGCCGCGCGCGTCGATCGACAAGGGCGGCCAGCCCGCCACGGTCGAGACCTTCGGCCGTCACGATCCGTGCGTCGGCATTCGTGCCACGCCGATCGCCGAGGCCATGCTCGCGCTCGTGTTGATGGATCACGCGCTGCGCCATCGCGCGCAGTGCGGCGACGTGCGCGTCGACACGCCGCGCATCCCCGCCCAGTCCTGAGCCCGGATCGCCGTTTGGGCCTGAATTCGGGATCCCGGCCGCAGGCGCAGGCGCCAGTGGCCGGGGCCGGCATCGATACCGCCACCTACCTCCGTTTTGGCCTGTTCTACCTGGGCTACTACGGCTACGTCGGCGTTATCTCGCCCTATATCAGCCTGTATTTCTCCGGACGCGGCTTTGCGCCGGTGCAGATCGGCGTGCTGATGGCCTGCTTCCAGGTCAGCCGCATCGTCGGTCCCTATCTGTGGGGCTGGCTGTCCGACGTCATGCATACGCGCGTGCGCATTCTGCGCCTGACCGCGGTGTCGGCGCTGCTGTGCTTCATGGTCGTGCCGGGAGTCGACAGCTACGGCGGCATGATGGCCATGATGGTCGGCCTCAACCTGATCACCAGCGCGATGTCACCGCTTGGCGATGCGCTGACCATCTCCACGCTGCGCCGCCATGGCGCGTTCGATCATCGCTATGGCCGGGTGCGCATGTTCGGCTCGGTCGGCTTTATCGCCGCCGTGCTGGCCGGCGGCGCGCTGTTCGAGCGCTTTGGCATCCTCGCGTTTCCGTGGCTGGCATGCGCGATGCTGGCGCTGTTCGCCATCGTGGTCCAGGGCATGCGCGATGCGGTGGACGACGGTCCGCGCGTGCGCCCGCCGCCGGCGCTGCCACTGCTGCGCCGTCCGGACGTGGCCTGGTTTCTGGCGTCGGCCTTTCTCATGATGTTTGCGCACGCGGCGCTCTACGTCTTCTATTCGCTCTATCTGGAGCAGCTGGGCTACAGCAAGCTCGCCATCGGCGCGATGTGGACCATCGGCGTGGTCGCGGAGATCGTGTTCTTCTTCTACCAGGGCCGGCTGTTCGCGCGGCTGCCGCTGCGCACGATCCTCGCTGGCACCTTCGTGCTGGCCGCGGTGCGCTTTGGCATGACCGGCTATCTGGCGCAGTTCGCCTGGCTGATGGCGCTGGTCCAGGTCCTTCACGCGGCCACCTTCGCCGCCCATCACAGCGCCAGCCTCAAGCGCCTGCAGCACTGGTTCGCCGGACCGCTGCAGGGGCGCGGCCAGGCGCTCTATACGGGCATTTCGTACGGCGTGGGCGGCACGCTCGGCGGCCTGGCGATGGGGTGGACGTGGAAGACGCTCGCGCCCGCCCATACCTTCGGGCTGGCGGCCGCCGCGGCGCTGCTGGGCGCCGGCTGCGTGTACATGACGTTCCGCAAGGGGTGAGGCGCAGCGCGCCGGAGCGCTACACCAGCGCCGCCACGCGCTCCGCGATGGCCAGCGACGACGTCAATCCGGGCGACTCGATGCCGAACAGGTTGACCCACCCCGGCACACCATGGACCGCGGGCCCATCGATGCGAAAGTCCGCGGCGACCTCGGCCGGTCCGCTGATCTTGGGCCGGATACCCGCATAGCCCGGTTGCAGCGCGCCGTCGGCCAGCGCCGGCCAGTAGCGCCGTACCTCGGCATAGAAACCATCCGCATCGTGCGGCGGCACGCTGTATTCGATGTCGTCGATCCATCGCACATTGGGGCCAAAGCGGGCCTGGCCGCCGAGGTCCAACGTCAGGTGCACGCCAAGTCCGGCCGCTTCGGGCACCGGATAGATCAGGCGCGAGAACGGCGCACGGCCCGCCAGCGTGAAATAGCACCCCTTGGCGTAATACTGCGGCGGTACCTGGGCCGCGGGCATGCCTTCGATACGGCGCGCCAGCGCCGGGGCGGTCAGTCCCGCCGAGTTGATCACGGTCTTCGCCAGCAGCGTGGTGGTGGTCTCGCCGCCCACCTCGAGGCGGATGCCCTGCGCAGTCACGGCACCCGCCAGCACCGGCGACTGCACCGCAAGCATCGCGCCGGCCTGCTCGGCATCGCCCAGCAACGCGGTCATCAGGCCGTGGCTGTCGATAATGCCGGTGGACGGCGACAGCAGCGCGGCATGGCAGGCGAGCTGCGGCTCGAGCGCCTGGGCTTCCGCGCGCGACAGCATGCGCAGATCGTGCACGCCATTGGCCGCGGCCTTGGCGCGAATGCCTTCGAGCGTGGCTACCTGCGCCGCGCTGGTGGCCACGATCAGCTTGCCGCAGCGGCGATGCTCAACGTGATGCGACGCGCAGTAGTCGTAGAGCATGGACTTGCCGCGCACGCACAGTTCGGCCTTGAGCGAGCCGGCCGGATAGTAGATGCCGGCGTGAATCACCTCGCTGTTGCGCGCGCTGGTGATGGTGCCGAAGGCGTTCTCGGCCTCGAGCACGATCACCTCCCGCCTCTGCAGGGCGAGCGCCCGCGCCACCGCAAGCCCCACCACGCCGGCGCCGATGACGACGCAATCCACCTGTTCCATCTGTTCTCCTTGCGATTTATCTGGGGGCCGTGAGGCCCATGCGCGCCGCCGCGGCGGCCAGGTGGGCGAGGGCGGCCGCGCGCGCGCCGGCGGCGTCGCCAGCCGCAATGGCCTCGACCAGCGCCGCGTGCTCGGCATCGGCCGCACGTGGTACGCCACGCGTCGCCGATAGCCGGGCGCTGTTCTCCCACGCCCGCTGGCGCGCCGCCAGCAACTGCTGGCCGACGAAGTCGGTCAGCCCGGTAAAGCAGGGGTTGTGCGCCGCCTGCGCAATGGCGTGATGAAAGGCGATATCGGCCGCCGCCGCGTTCGCGAAATCCTGCGCATGCGCCTGCATGGCGGTGAGCGCGGCGCGGATCGCCGCGATATCGGCCGCGGTGCGACGCTGCGCGGCCATCTCCGCGCACGCGGTTTCCACCACATGCCGTAGCTCGAACAATTGCGCCAGCGTCGGGCCCCCGTCGGGCACGCTGGCCACACGCCAGACCTGCCCCCCTGGCGTCTCCGACACATAGGCCCCCGAGCCCTTGCGCGTAATCAGGACGCCGTCCGCCTTCAACAGGGCAATGGCCTCGCGCACGATCGGACGGCTGACGCCAAACGCGTCGGCCAGCGCGGCTTCGGCGGGCAGGCGTGCGCCGGCGGCAAAGCGGCCAGCGCCAATCTCGTCGCGCAGGTGCTGGGCAATGCGGTTGGGGAGCGAGGCGGGCCGGGACAGGGGTTCCGGTATGGCATGCGGTGGGGATAGCATCGATATGTCAGGCTGTCAGACAGATTTCGAAGGTGCCTGATTCTGGCCAATCGCGCGAGGCCCGTCAAGACATCCGGCGCTGTCGGCGAAGCGGGGCAGGCGGCTGCGGGAGGTGCGGCCCCGTGCACGCACGGATCGCCTGTCCCCGCATCCCCACCAGATAAGGGTCAAGCTTTGGTCAATCCGGTCGATAGCTGACCCATCAAAGGGCAATTCGAGTTGCCATATTCCTGCCACAAGCGCCGCGCAATGAGATCGATCTCATGCACGCGCGACTCATGGAGACGCCAGCCATGATCCAGCTTTCCCCTCACGACCTGCCCGTGGGCCAACCGCTGCCATGGTCGCTGCTCGACGGCGAGGGTAACCTCGTGCTCGGCAGCGGCAGCGTGATTCCCGACGCGCGCGACCTCGCGCTCGTTTTTCATCACGGCATCGTGTGCCGGCCGGACGAAGCGTCCGAGGCCGAGAACGATCCGGTCGGGCATCCGCTGTCCCGCCTCAACGCGGGGCCGCTGGGCCTGCAGATCGGCACGCTGCTGCACGTCAAGACACCGGGGGAAGCGTCGCGCGCCGCGGCCAGCCGCCTGATCGGCTTTATCGAGCAGGGCCTGTTTGTGACGTGGCCCAATCTCGGCGGCCGCGACCTCAATGTGCAGGCGGGCGAGACCTTGCTGCTGCGCGGATTTTCGGGGCAGGCCATTCACAGCTTCACCACCACCGTGACCGCCGTGTGCCGCACGCCGTTCCGCTACCTCGTGCTGTCGGCCCCGGAGCAGACCGAGCAGATGCCGGTCCGCCGCGCGGCGCGCGTCCCCACGCGGCTGGCCGCCTATCTGGTGCAGGCGACCGATGGTCAGGGCGCCGATGGTCAGTTCTCCGATAGTCAGTTGTCCGATAGCCGGGCCATGGCAGGGCAGCCCGCCGATGCGCAAGGCGGTGAGCGCCAGGATGCGGAAGACGACGCCATCGCCGGGCAGGTGGCCAGCGGGCTCGCCCGCCTTGGCCTGCTGTCCGATCTCAGCACCGGCGGCGCACTGGTGCAGACCTCTGCGCCAGGCCTGGCCATCGGCAGCCGCATCCGCCTGCGCTTCCGTCTGCGCACCGCCTCGCTCGATAGCGATGTCACCGTCGACGCGCTGGTGCGCGCGGCGGCCAATACGCAGCAGGACGAGGAATTTCCGGCATTCGGCGTCGCTTTCGACGCGCTGGGCGAGCGCGAGCTCACCTTGTTGCAGTGTTTCATTTACGAGCAACTGCTGAACGCCACGCGCATGCCGCTCTGATCCTGACGACATCACATCGGAAAATTCGCAGAATCGCGATAGACCCCGTCGTGGGCGGGGCCTAGCATTCGACGGATTTTTCTTACTTCGGGAAGTTGTGATGTCGAACCTCATGGACGCGTGCAGGGACGTGTGCAGGGACGCGTGCCGGGCTGCAGCCAGGGCCACGATCAATGTCGGTGGCCCATTCAGAACTACATTCAGGACCACATTCAGGACCACATTCAGGACCACATTCAGGGGCGCCATCGGCGCAGGCGTGGCGGCCGCGATTGCCATGCCCGGCGGCGCATCCCTTGCCGCGGCGCCGGCCTCCCAGTACGCCAGCACCCGATATCCGATCGTGCTGGTTCACGGCCGCAGCGGCGCCGGGAAAATGGGAGGCGTGGTCGATTACTGGTATGGCATGCCCCAGTTGCTGCGCGCCCACGGCGCACGCGTCTACGTGGCCACGCTCTCGGCCTACGAGAGCGATGAGCAGCGCGCGCTGCAGCTGGCTTCCTTCGTGCGCGGCATCAAGCTTGCCACCGGCGCCGACAAGGTCAACCTGATCGGTCATAGCCAGGGAGGCACCACTTCCCGTGTTTTTGCCGCCATGGCGCCGCAGGACGTGGCGTCGATCACCACGATCGGCAGTCCGCACCGGGGGATCGAAGGCCAGGAAAGCCTGCGGCAAGCCGGCAGCCGCCTTGCCCACGTGCCAGTGCTCGGCCCGCTGCTGATCGGCGTGGTCACGGTGTTCTACGAAGCGCTGGGCACCATCCAGGGCGTGAGCAATGGCCGGGTGCTGCCGCAGGACTGGCAGGCCAATGTCAGGAGCCTGTCGACCAGTGGCGCGGCCGCGCAGAATGCGCGGCTCGATGCGGCGCTCAAGCCCGGCACGCCTTCGGCGCTGGGTCCCGATTGCCGGACCGAAGGGGCCACCACCGAGATGCGCGAAGGTGTCGATGCCAACGGCAACAAGACCACCTATGTACATGCCGCGTATTCCTGGACCGGCCGCGGCGGCCGCTTCAGCCTGCTGCGCTCCAATCTGCTCGACCCCTCCACGTACAAGTTTGCCATCTCCGCGCGGCGGCTGGAGCAGCAAGGTGTCGGCCCCAACGACGGCTTGGTGTCGGTGTGCAGCAGCAAGTGGGGCAAGGTACTGTCGACCAGCTACTACTGGAATCACTTCGACGAAGTGAACCAGATCCTCGGCATGCATCAGGATGTCGATCCGCGCACGGTACTGCTCAATCACGCCAACAGGTTGCGCCGTGACAACCTCTGAGCGCCGGGGCGCGCACTGGTACGCGGTGTGGATATTGCCCCCCTGCGCGCTGGCCGGTCTTGCGTGGTGGGCGTTGCGCCCGCTGCCGGCGCCACCGGCACCGGCACCTGCGGTCGCCATGCCGGCGACGGTCGAGGTCACAGCGCCGGCGGCCATGGCCCATGCCGTGATGCCGGCATGGGCCGCCGATGTCGACGTGCCTCCGGGCCCGGAACTCGACGAGCGCGGCAACTTGCGGCTGACACGCGCGCTGCGCACTTACTACGACTACTTCCTGGCGGTCTACCAGGGCCACGGCAGCGAAGCGCTGGAGCGCATGGTGTACGACGATATCCGCGCCCGCGTGCCGGAACCGGCGGCGACGCAGGCGTGGCAGCTGTGGCAACGCTATCGCGACTATGTCGACGCGCTCGGCCGGCTGGCGGCGGAGTCCGGAGCGTCGGCCAGCGAGGACGCGCTTGCCGAACCGGTCGCGTTGGGGACACTGCGTGCGCAATGGCACCGGCGGCGTTCACTGCGCCAGCAATACCTGTCCGATGTGCAGGCCGTATGGTTCGACGAAGACGATCGGTACGATGACGTCATGCTCGACCGCCTTGACATCGTGTCGGATCCGACGCTCGACGCCGAAGCTCGCGCGCGTCGGCTGGAGGCTGCCGATGCGCGCCTGCCGGACACGGTGCGCGCGGCGCGCGCCGAAAACCTGCGGCCGCAACAGATTGGCGAGCGGATCGATAGCATGCTGTCGGCCGGCCATGACGCGCAGGCGATTGCCGCCACGCTGGCGACGGAGTATGGCGCTGACGTCGCGCAGCGTTATGCCATGCAGGCCCAGCAGGACCAGGCGTGGCAGACCAAATATGCGGAATACGCCCGACAGCGGATGCAGTTCGAGCAGTTTGAAGGCCTCTCGGAGGCGGACCGGCAGCAGGCACTCGAACAGTTGCTCACGCAGTCGTTTGCGTCGCCGGCGGAGGCATTGCGCGCGCACGTACACGATGCCGCTTCACGCGCTGCCCCGCCGTGAGCCTTACAACCTGAGCCTTACATATTGACGTAGTTCGGACCGCCGCCGCCTTCCGGCGTCACCCACACGATATTCTGGGTCGGATCCTTGATATCGCAGGTCTTGCAGTGGACGCAGTTCTGCGCATTGATCTGCAGGCGCTCGCGACCCTCGTCGTTCTTCACGAACTCGTACACACCCGCCGGGCAATAGCGCGACTCGGGGCCCGCATACTTCTCCCAGTTGATATTGACCGGCACGCTCGCATCCTTGAGCGTCAGGTGCGCCGGCTGATTTTCCTCGTGGTTCGTGTTGCTGATAAAGACCGAACTCAGGCGGTCGAAGGTCAACTTGCCGTCCGGCTTGGGATACTCGATGCGCGCGCACTCGGCGGCCGGCTTCAGGTAGACATGGTCCGGCTTGTCGCGATGCAGGCTCCACGGCGGATTGCGGATGCCGAGCTTCGGCAGCAGCCATTGCTCGATGCCCGTCATCAGCGTGGCCACCGTGCTGCCCTTCTTGAACCACTGCTTGAAGTTCTTGGCCTGCAGCAGTTCCTTGTGGAGCCAGCTGGCCTCGAAAGCAGCCGGGTAGGCGCTCAGTTCGTCGTGCTGGCGCCCCGCCTGCAACGCCTCGTAGGCGGCCTCGGCCGCGAGCATGCCGGTCTTGATGGCGGCGTGGCTGCCCTTGATGCGCGAGGCATTGAGGTAGCCCGCGTCGCAGCCCACCAGCGCGCCGCCCGGGAACACCGTCTTGGGCAGCGAGAACAGCCCGCCGGCCGTGATCGCGCGCGCGCCATAGCCAATGCGCTTGCCGCCTTCGAAGAACGGGCGGATCTCCGGATGCGTCTTGAAGCGCTGGAATTCCTCGAACGGCGACAGCCACGGGTTGCTGTAGTCGAGGCCCACCACAAAGCCCACCGCCACCTTGTTGTCCTCCATGTGGTAGAGGAACGAGCCGCCATAGGTGGCCGGGTCGAGCGGCCAGCCCGCGGTATGGATCACCAGGCCGGGCTTGTGTTTGGCGGGATCCACCTCCCACAGCTCCTTGATGCCGATGCCGTACGACTGCGGATCCTTGCCGGCGTCGAGCTGGTAGCGCGCGATCAGCTGCTTGCCGAGGTGGCCCCGCGCGCCTTCGGCAAAGATCGTGTACCTGGCGTGCAGCTCCATGCCGAGCTGGAAGTTCTCGGTGGGCTCGCCTTCCTTGTTGATACCCATGTTGCCCGTGGCCACGCCCTTGACCGAGCCGTCCTCGTTGTAGAGCACTTCGGCGGCCGGAAAGCCGGGGAAGATCTCCACACCCATCGCCTCGGCCTGCTGGCCGAGCCAGCGCACGACGTTCGACAGGCTGACGATGTAGTTGCCGTGGTTATGGAAGCATTCCGGCAGCAGCGGGGCACCCTTGGCGCCGCGCTCGTCGAGGAACAGGAAGCGGTCTTCGGTCACCGGCTGGTTCAGCGGCGCGCCCAGCGCCTTCCAGTCGGGCAGCAGCTCGTCGAGCGCGCGCGGATCCATGATCGCGCCGGACAGGATATGCGCGCCGGGCTCGGAGCCCTTCTCGAGCACGCACACATTGACGTCGCCGCCTTTCTCCCGGGCCAGCTGCTTGAGCCGGATCGCCGTGGCCAGGCCGCCGGGGCCGGCGCCAACGATGACGACGTCATACTCCATGGCTTCACGGGGGCCGTACTGCTCCAGGAGCTGTTGCTGATCCATTGTCTCTAACCCTCTACATTGTTCTGGCGGCATGCCTGCCGCGCGTTGCAGCGCGTGAATGCGGACCTGCGGTTATGGGAGAAGCTGTAGCGAACCGGCATGAACCGGGATGCGAGGTCGCGCGCGGTGGCGGCGGCAGTAGCGACAGGGGGGCACCCGCTGTCGCCGGGCCATCGGAGCCGGGGGGGGCGCCGGCGCCGCGGGAGCCCCGGGATGCCTTGCACCATGCCCAGGCGGGCTGGCGCCAAGCCCCTCTACGCGTTTTTCCTCTTTCCCTTTGGGGACCAAGTTCTTAGAATCCTCGGCATTGTCCGGGACTCGACACCCTCAGGCAAGACATTTTTTGGAACGACCGTTCTTTTTTTTGGTATGCCGCCTTCCGCTGCAGAGCGCGGGCGGGCGGCGGGCGTCCGGCAGGTCTGGACGTGCCCCTCACCGAGGTAATTATGGGTTTGTCGATCAATCTGGAAGGCAAGGTCGCGCTCGTGACCGGCGCGTCGAGCGGACTCGGTACGCGCTTTGCCAACGTGCTGGCCGCGGCCGGCGCCAAGGTCGTGCTGGCTTCGCGCCGCGTGGACCGTCTCAAGGAACTGCGTGCCTCGATCGAGGCCGACGGCGGCAGCGCCCATGTGGTGCGGCTCGACGTCACCGACCCCGACAGCATTCGCGCCGCCGTGGCGCATGCGGAAACCGAGGCCGGCTCGATCGATATCCTGGTCAATAATTCCGGCGTCTCCACCACGCAGCGGCTGGTCGACGTGACCGCCGACGACTTCGATTTCGTCTTCGACACCAATACGCGCGGCGCTTTTTTCGTGGCGCAGGAAGTGGCCAAGCGCATGATCGCGCGGGCCAAGGGCGCCGAAAAGCTCGGCAATCCGCTGCCGCAGGCGCGCATCGTCAATATCGCGTCGGTGGCGGGGCTCAAGGTGCTGTCGCAGATCGGCATCTACTGCATGAGCAAGGCCGCGGTGGTGCATATGACCAAGGCGATGGCGCTCGAATGGGCCCGCCACGGCATCAATACCAACGCCATCTGCCCGGGCTACATCGAGACCGCGATCAACCGTCATCACTGGGAAACCGATGCCGGGCAGAAGCTGATCCAGATGCTGCCGCGCAAGCGGCTTGGCCATCCCGAGGATCTCGACGGCCTGCTGTTGCTGCTGGCCTCGGATGCCTCGCGCTTTATCAACGGCGCGGTGATGACCGCCGACGACGGCATGGTCTGACGGGACGTCCCGGCAGCATGCACTGAACGCACGGCCAGGGTCCTGCCGCGCGGCGCGCCACAAGCGCGCGCGCGGCGCCGCCGAGGTCCGCCCCCCGGGCTTATCCGGTCCCCTGGGGCACAGGGCATTCGCATCGTGTGCCGTGCATCGTGAACAATACGGTCGCCCCGCGAGACGACAGTACGCGCCATTGTTGGCATAATCGGCTGCTGCACACAGCCATGACATAACACGAAAAAATGCCGCGCGGCCAGACAGGCCAGGGCGGCCCGGACCGGAGGCCGGGTAGATGGATCAAGAGGAGCAGGCACGGCGCGACGCCATGCCGCCACAAGCTGCCCCGCAGCACGTCGTCGATTCCGCGGTCATTGCCGAGGCGGTCGACGAAGCGAAGGACAGCGAATTCCGCGTGTCCCCGCGTATCGAGGACTGGATTGGCGTGATCGTGATGGTATTGCTGGTCGGCATTACCTTCGCCAATGTGATCGTCCGCTACTTCACCGACGAATCGTTCGCCTGGACCGAGGAATTTTCGGTCTTCCTGATGATCGTGCTCGCGCTCGTGGCCGGCAGTGCCGCGGTGGCGCGCGATCGCAATATCCGCATCGAGTTCTTCTTCGAGCGCGGCAGCGCGGCGCGCCGGCGCCGGCTCGCGATCCTGTCGGCGGTCGCGGTGGCGGTCATGTTCCTCGCGCTGGCCGTACTCGGCGCGCGCGTGACCTGGGACGAATATACGTTTGGCGAAACCTCGCCGGGTATTGGCGTGCCGAGCTGGTGGTACTCGGTCTGGCTGCCGGTGCTGTCGATCGCCATCGTGCTGCGCGCGCTCGGGCTCGCGCTGCGCAATCTGCGCGCACTCCGCGAATCAAGCCGGCGGCACGAGGCCGGCGGCGGCGACGGAAATGCCGCGGACGGGCGGGGAGGGCAGGCACGATGACGCTGGTCGCCATTATCCTGTTCGCGGTCTTTATCCTGCTGATGCTGCTGGGCGCGCCGATCGGCGTGTCGCTCGGCCTCGGTGGCGTGGTGGCGATCGCGCTGTCCAACCTCGATACCCAGATGTTCGGCCTGCTGGCGGTGCCGCAGAACTTCTACGCGGGCCTGGCCAAGTATCCGCTGCTGGCGATTCCGATGTTCGTGCTGGTGGGGTCGATCTTCGATCGTTCCGGCGTGGCGCAGCGGCTGGTCACGTTTGCCATCGCGATCGTGGGGCGCGGCCCCGGCATGCTGCCGCTGGTCGCCATTCTGGTCGCCATGTTCCTGGGCGGCATCTCCGGCTCGGGCCCGGCCAACGCGGCCGCGGTCGGCGGCGTGATGATCGCGGCGATGTCGCGCGCGGGCTATCCCGCCGCGTACAGCGCCTCGGTGGTCGGCGCCGCCGCCGCCACCGACATCCTGATCCCGCCGTCGGTGGCGTTCATCATCTACAGCGTGCTGGTGCCGGGCGCGTCGGTGCCGGCGCTGTTTGCGGCGGGCATGGTGCCGGGCATCCTGGCTGGCGTGGCGCTGATCGTGCCGGCGGTCTGGCTCGCGCGCAAGCACAACATGGGCGCGGTGGAAGCCGCGCTGCCGCGTCCGCCGTTCTGGAAGAGCCTGCGCGAAGCCGCGTGGGGCCTGGTGGCGCCGTTCCTGATTCTGGGCGGCATGCGCGCGGGCTGGTTCACGCCGACCGAGGCCGCCGTGGTGGCGGTGGTCTACGGCCTGTTCGTCGGCATGGTGATCTATCGCTCGATCGGCCTGCGCGACCTGTTCGTGATCTTCCAGGAAGCCGCGGAAACGTCGGCCGTGATCCTGCTCGTGGTGGCGCTGGCGGGCATCTTCGCCTATGCGCTGTCGACGCTCGGCGTGATCGACCCGCTCGCCAACGCGATCGCCAGCTCCGGCCTCGGCGAGTATGGCGTGCTGGCGCTGATCGTGCTGCTGCTGATGACGGTAGGCATGTTCCTCGACGGCATCTCGATCTTCCTGATCTTCGTGCCGCTGCTGCTGCCGATCGCCAACGCGTTCCACTGGAACCCGGTCTGGTTCGGCGTGGTACTCACGCTCAAGGTCGCGCTCGGCCAGTTCACGCCGCCGCTGGCGGTGAATCTCATGGTGTCGTGCCGGATTGCCCGCGTACGCATGGAGGAAACCGTGCCGTGGGTGATCTGGATGCTGCTGGCGATGTTTATCGCCATGCTGATGGTCTTGGCCTATCCGCCGCTCGCCACGTGGCTGCCCGACCGTCTCGGTTACTGACGCCCGCCGGTTCGCTTCACGATTCGCTTCACGCTTCGCATAACCAGACCCATCGATTCCCAACCAGGAGAGTTGTATGAAACGCCGTGCCCTGATGCTGTCCGTTGCCGCCACGATCGCCGCCGCGGCGCTCGCCCCCGCTGGCGCCATGGCCCAGACCTACAAGTCCGAATACAAGATGTCCCTCGTGGTGGGCACGGCCTTCCCGTGGGGCAAGGGCGGCGAGATCTGGGCGGACCTCGTGCGCCAGCGCACCAACGGCCGCATCAACATCAAGCTGTATCCGGGCACCTCGCTCGTGGGCGGCGACCAGACCCGCGAGTTCTCCGCGATCCGCCAGGGCGTGATCGACATGGCGGTCGGCTCGACCATCAACTGGTCGCCGCAGGTCAGGGAACTGAACCTGTTCTCGCTGCCGTTCCTGATGCCCGATTACAAGGCCATCGACGCGCTCACGCAGGGCCCGGTCGGCAAGCATATCTTCACGACGCTGGAGAAGGCCGGCGTGGTACCGCTGGCCTGGGGCGAGAACGGCTTCCGCGAGGTCTCCAATTCCAAGCATGAGATCCGCAAGCCGGAAGACATGAAGGGCCTCAAGTTGCGTGTGGTCGGCTCGCCGCTGTACATCGAGACCTTCAACGCGCTCGGCGCCAACCCGACGCAGATGAGCTGGGCCGACGCACAGCCCGCCATGGCCTCGGGCGCGGTCGACGGCCAGGAAAATCCGCAGTCGATCTTCGCCGCCGCCAAGCTCTACACCGTGGGCCAGAAGTACGTCACCACGTGGGGCTATGTGGCCGACCCGCTGATCTTCGTGGTCAACAAGCAGATCTGGGAAAGCTGGACGCCGGCCGACCGCGACATCGTGAAGCAGGCCGCCATCGACGCCGGCAAGCAGGAAGTCGAACTCGCGCGCAAGGGCCTGATCGACGCCGGCGCACCGGCCTGGAAGGACATGGAGCAGCACGGCGTCAAGGTGACGCAGCTCACGCCGGCCGAGCGCGACGCCTTCCGCAAGGCCACGGCCAAGGTCTACGACAAGTGGAAGAAGCAGATCGGCGCCGACCTCGTGACCCAGGCCGAAACCTCGATCGCCAAGCGCTGATCCGGCCGCCGGCCGCAACCTGTCAGCGGCTTACCAGCCGCTGCACCAGGTCCACCGAAGTGTGCGCGCCATACTTCTTCATCAGCCGCGCACGGTAGATATCGACCGTGCGCGGGCTGATTGCCAGCAGCTTGCCGATCTCCTTGCTGGTCCTGCCTTCCACCAGCTGCGCCGCGATATCGCGTTCGCGTGCCGTCAGCTCCGCCGTTACCGGACGTTTCTGCGACAGGTCCTCGAAGGTCCAGATGCCCGCGCCGAGCGGCTGCCGCCGGTCCAGTGCGCGCCCCGTGACGTGGCACCAGAACAGCTCGCCACCCGCGCGTTTCATGATGCGCTCGTCCGAATACATCCCCCGGGTGTTCATGATCGGCACGATACGCGCGCCCGTGCGCTCGAATTCGTCCGCGCTGGGGTATAGCACCTGGAACGACTCGCCGATGAGGGCGGCCCGCGTGGTGCCGAAGATGCGGCAGACCTCGTCGTTGCAGTCCTCGATCATGCGCTCGCGCGACAGCACGAGACCGACCGGCGCCAGCTGGAAGGCAGTCTGGTAATCGATGGCTGGCATGGTCCCCTGGGTAGTCTTGTCCCTTATGTACTTTTACGTAATGGCGTAGCGGGTACGCCCTGTCGTATCCTGTCGCACCGGTTACGAAACGATGGCCGCGTGGATTGCGAAACGACGGTCACCACAGCGCGGATTGTACCGTTACAATTTCCCGGCGTCGTCGCCACTCATTCCCGTGGCGCCGACGCGGAAGGGCAGGCAACCCGAGCAGGGCACGCAACCCGAGGGAATCGAATCACCCCGAACACCGAGGAACAAGGAGCAAAGCATGAACAAGGTCTACGCCAGCGCCGCGGAGGCGCTCGCGGGCGTCGTCCGTGACGGCCAGACGATCGCCGTGGGCGGTTTCGGCCTGTGCGGCATCCCGGAAGCCCTGATCGCCGCGCTGCGCGACAGCGGTGCCAAGCAGCTGACCTGCATCTCCAACAACGCGGGCGTCGACGGTTTCGGCCTCGGCCTGCTGCTGGCCACGCGGCAGATCAAGAAGATGATTTCGTCGTACGTCGGCGAAAACAAGGAGTTCGAGCGCCAGTACCTGGCCGGCGAACTCGAGCTCGAGTTCACGCCACAGGGCACGCTGGCCGAGAAGCTGCGCGCCGGCGGCGCCGGCATTCCGGCGTTCTTCACCAAGACCGGTGTCGGCACCATCGTGGCCGAAGGCAAGGAAGTGCGCGAGTTCAATGGCCAGCAATACGTCATGGAACAGTCATTGACGGCCGACGTGGCGCTGGTCAAGGCCGACAAGGCCGACAAGGCCGGCAACCTCGTGTTCCGCCGCACCGCGCGCAACTTCAACCCGATGTGTGCCATGGCGGGCAAGATCACCGTGGCCGAGGTCGAGCAGATCGTCGAGACCGGCGAGATCGATCCCGATGACGTGCACCTGCCGGGCATCTTCGTGCAGCGCCTGGTGCTGAACGCCCATCCCGAGAAACGCATCGAGCAGCGCACCGTGCGTGCCAAGTAACCCTGCAATCAAGGAGAAACATCATGGCATGGACACGTGACGAAATGGCCGCGCGCGCGGCCCGCGAACTCGAGGACGGTTTCTATGTGAACCTCGGCATCGGCCTGCCGACGCTGGTGGCCAACCATGTGCCGCAGGGCATGGAGGTATGGCTGCAGTCCGAGAACGGCCTGCTGGGCATCGGCCCGTTTCCGACCGAGGACGAAGTGGACGCCGACATGATCAATGCCGGCAAGCAGACCGTGACGACGCTGGACGGCTCGTCGATCTTCTCGTCGGCCGACTCGTTCGCGATGATTCGCGGCGGCCATATCAATCTGGCCATCCTCGGCGCGATGCAGGTCAGCGAGCACGGCGATCTTGCCAACTGGATGATTCCGGGCAAGATGGTCAAGGGCATGGGCGGCGCGATGGACCTCGTGGCCGGCGTCGGCCGCGTGGTCGTGCTGATGGAACACACGGCCAAGAAGAAGGACGGCAGCGAGGACATCAAGATCCTCAAGGACTGCAACCTGCCGTTGACGGGCGTGGGCGTGGTCAACCGCATCATCACCGATCTGGGGGTGATCGACGTGACCGAGTCGGGCCTGAAGCTGGTGGAAATGGCGCCGGGGGTGACCCGCGACGAAATCCAGTCGAAGACCGGTGCGCCGCTGAAGTAACGGGCCTGGAAGTAACGGGCCTGGAAGTAACGGGCCTGAGGTAACCGCCCTGAAGTAACCGGTAAGTCGTCAGCCGCACGTGGCGTATCGTGCCACGTGCGGCGCGGCACTTACTGTGCCACCCAACCCCCATCCATATTCCAGATCGCGCCGCGCACCTGGCGTGCCGCGTCGCTCGACAGGAATACCGCGAGCGCACCGAGTTCGTCCGGCGTGACGAACTGACCCGACGGCTGTTTCTCGATCACGAGCTCGCGCTTGGCCTGCTCGATGTCGATGTGCTCCTTCTCCGCGCGCGCTTCCACTTGTTTCTGCACCAGCGGCGTCAGCACCCAGCCCGGGCAGATCGCGTTGCAGGTCACGCCGGTCTGCGCCGTTTCCAGCGCCGTGACCTTGGTGAAACCCACGATGCCGTGCTTGGCGGCCACGTAGGCCGACTTCTGCGCCGAGGCCACCAGTCCGTGCGTCGAAGCCACGTTGATGATGCGGCCCCAGTTCTTCTGCTTCATGCCGGGCAGCGCCAGGCGCGTGGTGTGGAAGGCCGAAGTCAGGTTGATGGCGATGATCGCGTCCCAGCGCTCGACCGGGAAGTCCTCGATGTTGGCGACGTACTGGATGCCGGCGTTGTTGACGAGGATGTCGGCACCGCCGAACTCGCTGTCGGCATACCGCATCATGTCCTCGATCTCGCTGGCCTTGCTCATGTCGGCACCGTGGTAACCGACCTTGATGCCGCTACCGGCATTGGCGATCGCCTGCTTTGCGCCGTCGGCGTCACCAAAGCCATTGGCGATGATATTGGCGCCTTGGGCGGCCAGGGCCTGCGCGATGCCGAGTCCAATGCCACTGGTGGAGCCGGTAACCAGTGCGGTCTTGCCTTTGAGCATGAATGCCTCCATCGAAGGGAATGAGGTAGCCGGGCACGCCGGGCCCGGCCGGTAGGATGTGCTGTGGCATTGTACTCGTCGCGGCGTACAATCCTGCTTTGCCCATTTGCCGCTCCGCCCGATTCCTTTGCCGCGCGGAGCCGCCTTTCGAGGGAATCCAGATGTCCTCCAGTCCGCGTCTCGGCTTTGTCCAGTGCATCAGCACCGCCGGCCTGCATCGCATGGCCTATCACGAGTGGGGCGACCCGGCCAATCCGCGCGTGCTCCTGTGCGCGCACGGGCTGACCCGCACCGGCCGCGATTTCGATACCGTGGCGCGCGCGCTGGCGGGCGAGTACCGCGTGATCTGTCCCGATGTGGCGGGCCGTGGCCGCTCCGACTGGCTCGCCGATCCGCGCCGCTACGTGATTCCGCAATACATGGCGGACATGGTTACGCTGATCGCGCGGCTCAATGTCGAGCAGGTGGACTGGTTCGGGACCTCGATGGGCGGCCTGATCGGCATGAGCCTGGCGGGCCTGCCCAACTCGCCGGTGCGCAAGCTGCTGCTCAACGACGTGGGCCCCAAGATCGCGGCACCCGCGCTCGAGCGCATTGGCGCGTATCTCGGCCTGCCGGTGCGCTTCAAGACGTTCGAGGAAGGCCTGGCCTACCTGCAGACCATCAGCGCGTCGTTCGGCCGCCATACGCCCGAACAATGGCGCGAGCTCAACGCCGCCATTCTCAAGCCGCTGCCATCGGCCGAGGGCATGGAGTGGGGCCTCCATTACGATCCCGCGCTGGCGGTGCCGTTCAAGGAGGTTACGCCCGAACTCGCCGCGGCCGCCGAGGCCGCGCTGTGGCATCAGTTCGAATCCGCCACCTGCCCGATCCTGATCGTGCGGGGGGCGCAGTCGGACCTGCTGCTGCGCGAGACCGTTGCCGAGATGACGGCACGCGGCAAGCAGGTCACGTCGGTGGAGATTCCCGACGTGGGGCACGCCCCGACCTTTGTCGATCCGGCGCAGGTCGCGGTGGCACGCGAATTTTTCCTTGGCACCTGAGGTTGCCGCCTACCCGGTGCCGGTGGTCCGGCACCGATTACGCATCGATACATCATGAGCACCAACGCACTCAAGCGCGCCCACGTGGGCAAGCGCCTTTCCGAATACGCGGTCTACAACGGCGTGGTCTACCTGGCCGGCCAGGTGCCGGAGGTCGATCCCAAGGCTGACCTGCGCGGCCAGACCCGCGAGGTGCTGGGCCATATCGACCGCCTGCTGGCGGAGGCCGGCAGCGACAAGACGCGCATCCTGTCGTGCCAGATCTTCCTGACCGACATTACGCGCATCGGCGAGATGAACGAGGTCTGGGACGAGTGGGTCGCACCGGGCAACACGCCGCCGCGTGCCACGGTGGAAGCCAGGCTGGCCAATCCCGACTACCTGATCGAAGTGGTGGTGACCGCTGCCTTGAACTGAAGCGGAGCGCCGTGACATGGTGACGTCGACCGACGTAACGGGGCGCACAGCCGGCGTCCCGGACGCGCACCTCGTCGAATGCGCGCTCGCGTATGTGCGCGAGAAGGGCGAGGGGCCCGAGCGACAGGGCGAGCCCGCGCGGCTGCCCACCGGCGAGAGCGTGCTGTCGCATGCCGAGGGCATGCTGCGCATTCTCGACGGCCTGCGCGTCGACGACGCCGCGCGCGCGGCCGCCTGCCTGTTCCCGGTGGCGGCATTCGTCGACGGCGCCGAGGCCGAGATCGGCCCGCGCTTCGGTGAGGAAGTCGAGCGTCTGGTCAAGGGCGTGCGGCAACTGCTGCGCATCGGCGCCATCGCGGTCACGCAGACCGACGCCGGCCAGTCCGCGCAGGCGCTGCAATCCTCCCAGTCGTCCAAGGCCGAGGCCGCCGCGCGCCAGGAGCAGGTGGAAGCGCTGCGCAAGATGCTGCTCGCCTTTGCGCAGGATATTCGTGTGGTGCTGGTGCGTCTGGCCTCCCGCCTGCAAACGCTGCGCTGGCTGGCACAGACCAAGGCCGCGCCGCTGCCGGGCGTGGCACGCGAGACGCTCGATATCTATGCGCCGCTGGCCAACCGGCTCGGGATCTGGCAGATGAAGTGGGAGCTCGAGGATCTCGCCTTCCGCTTCGAGCAGCCCGAGACCTACAAGCGCATCGCGCGCCTGCTCGACGAAAAGCGCATCGAGCGCGAAAGCTATATCACCGAGGCCATCGCGCGCCTGCAGACGGAACTCGCCACCGCGGGCATTCGCGCCGAGGTGAGCGGGCGGCCCAAGCATATCTACAGTATCTGGAAGAAGATGCGCGGCAAGGAGCTCGACTTCGCCGACCTGTACGATGTGCGCGCGTTCCGCGTGATCGTCGACGACATCAAGGACTGCTATACCGTGCTTGGCATCGTGCACCATATCTGGCAGCCGATTCCGCGCGAGTTCGACGACTATATCTCGCGACCCAAGTCCAACGGCTACCGCTCGCTGCATACCGTGGTGATCGGCGACGACGGACGCGCGTTCGAGGTGCAGATCCGCACCCAGGAGATGCACCACTTCGCCGAGTACGGCGTGGCCGCGCACTGGCGCTACAAGGAGGCCGGTGCCAAGGGCTATGGTGGCAACTTCGCCGCCAACGAACGCTACGACGAAAAGATCGCGTGGCTGCGGCAGCTGCTCGCGTGGAAGGACGATGCCGACCATACGGTCGCGCACGAGGACTCGCCGTGGGAGCAGCTCAAGCATGCCGCCATCGACGACCATATCTACGTGCTGACGCCGCAGGCACGCGTGGTGGCGCTGCCGCAGGGCGCCACGCCGCTCGACTTCGCCTATTACCTGCACAGCGATCTCGGCCATCGTTGCCGTGGCGCGCGCGTGGACGGCGCGATGGTGCCGCTCAACACGCCGCTCAAGAACGGACAGACCGTCGAGATCGTGGCGGTCAAGCAGGGCGGCCCCTCGCGCGACTGGCTCAACGCCGAGCTCGGCTACCTGGCCAGTACCCGGGCGCGGCAGAAGGTGCGCTCGTGGTTCAACGCGCTCGACTCGCAGGAGACCATCGCGCAGGGCCGCACGCTGATCGAAAAGACGCTCCAGCGCGAAGGCAAGACTGCGGTCAATCTCGACGACCTGGCCACGCGCCTGCAGTTCAGGACCACCGACGAGCTGTTTGCGGCGGTGGCGCGGGAGGAGTTCAGCCTGCGTCATGTGGAACACGCGCTGCGCCATCCCGAAGGCGAAGCCGAGCCGCAGTTCAACGAGGAAGAGGCGGTCACCAAGAAGAGCCGTGCCACCAGCGTGGCGCGCGGCGCCAAGAGCGGCGTGCTGGTGGTGGGTGTGGATTCGCTCATGACGCAGATGTCGCGTTGCTGCAAGCCGGCACCGCCCGACGAGATCGTCGGCTTTGTCACGCGCGGGCGCGGTGTGTCGATCCATCGGCGCAATTGCCATACGTTCCTGCAGTTGTCGGCACGCGCGCCCGAGCGTGTGATCCAGACCGAATGGGGCAAGCGCAGCGATGCGGTCTATCCGGTCGATATCCAGGTAGAGGCGGTGGACCGGCAGGGGCTGCTGCGCGATATCTCCGAAGTACTGTCGCGCGAGAAGATCAACGTGACCGGCGTGAAGACGCTCACCAGCAAAGGCGTGGCCCGCATGCAGTTCACGGCGGAGGTCGCGGAGGCCACGCAACTGCAGCGCGCGCTTTCCTTGATCACGGACGTGCAAGGGGTGTTGCAGGCCAAAAGAAAGTGATGTTATACTTGCGGCTTCGCTAGGCTCGTAGCTCAGCTGGTTAGAGCACCACCTTGACATGGTGGGGGTCGTTGGTTCGAGTCCAATCGAGCCTACCAACGAACAAGTCGTACCCAAGCAGTACAACGCAGTAACACAACATCGAAAGGCACTACCAAATGGTGATGACACCGCGAACTACTACCGCTGGTCAGCGACAGTAGTCGAGGTACGCCCTTCGACCCGGAGCGATCCGGGATGTGATAGAAAAACGCGGCCTTGGCCGCGTTTTTTTTCGCCTGTCGTTCATCAGCTGCCTGATAAGCTGCCGTCTTCGCTCCGTTGCGGAGCGGCCATGAATAGTCCGTAGCCGGCACGCGGGAATCGATATCTGCGCGGTCCGGCGCCACAAACATGCTGTTTGATCCGGCCGTGTCGGCGCGAGGCCCCGCCGCCGGATTTCTCGAGAGGTGCAAGATGATCGCAATCACGCTGCCGGACGGTTCCCGTCGCGAGTTTCCCGGCCCCGTCACGGTGGCCGAAGTGGCGCAGAGCATTGGTTCGGGCCTGGCCAAGGCCGCGCTTGCCGGCAAGGTGGACGGCCGGCTGGTCGACACGAGCTTCACCATCGATCAGGATGCCGCGCTTGCGATCGTCACGGACAAGGATGCCGATGGCGTCGATGTCATTCGTCACTCGACGGCCCACTTGCTGGCCTATGCGGTCAAGGAACTCTATCCCGAGGCGCAGGTGACGATCGGGCCGGTCATCGACAACGGCTTCTATTACGACTTCGCCTACAAGCGTCCTTTCACGCCCGAGGATCTCGCGGCCATCGAGAAGAAGATGACGGAGCTCGCGCGCAAGGACGAGAAGGTCACGCGCGAGGTGTGGAAGCGCGACGAAGCCGTCGCCCTGTTCGAATCGATGGGCGAGAAGTACAAGGCGGAAATCATCGCGTCGATTCCGGCCGGTGACGAAATCGGTCTCTATCGCGAAGGCAACTTCGTCGACCTGTGCCGCGGCCCGCACGTGCCGTCCACGGGCAAACTCAAGGTCTTCAAGCTGATGAAGGTGGCCGGCGCCTACTGGCGCGGCGATGCCAACAACGAGATGCTCCAGCGCATCTACGGCACGGCCTGGGCAAAGAAGGAGGACCAGGACGCCTACCTGCACATGCTCGAGGAAGCCGAGAAGCGCGACCACCGCAAGCTGGGCAAGCTGCTCGACCTGTTCCATCTGCAGGAGGAGGCGCCCGGCATGGTGTTCTGGCACCCGAAGGGCTGGCAGGTCTGGCAGAACGTCGAGCAGTACATGCGCACGCGCCTGGCTGCCGCCGGCTACGAGGAAGTGCGCACGCCGCAGGTGATGGACCGTTCGCTGTGGGAGAAGTCGGGCCACTGGCAGAACTACAAGGAGAACATGTTCGTCACGGAGTCGGAGAAGCGCGACTACGCGATCAAGCCGATGAACTGCCCGGGCCATGTGCAGATCTTCAACCATGGCCTGCGTTCGTACCGTGACCTGCCACTGCGGCTGGCCGAGTTCGGCGCCTGCCATCGCAACGAGCCTTCGGGCGCGCTGCATGGCCTGATGCGCGTGCGTGGCTTCGTGCAGGACGATGCGCATATTTTCTGCACGGAGGCGCAGATCGTCGAGGAGGCCAAGGCCTTCAACGAGCTCGCGTTCGCGATCTACGACGACTTCGGCTTCAAGGATGTGAAGGTCAAGTTGTCGCTGCGGCCCGAGCAGCGCGCCGGATCCGACGAGACGTGGGATCACGCCGAGGAAGGCCTGCGCCTTGCGCTGCGCGCATGCGGCGTGGAGTGGGAGGAGCTGCCAGGCGAGGGTGCCTTCTATGGTCCCAAGGTCGAATACCACATCAAGGACGCGATCGGGCGCTCGTGGCAGTGCGGTACGCTGCAGCTGGACCTGGTGCTGCCGGAACGCCTGGGTGCCGAGTACGTCGCCGAGGACAACTCGCGCAAGCGGCCGGTCATGCTCCACCGCGCGATCCTCGGTTCGTTCGAGCGTTTTCTGGGCATCCTGCTGGAAAATCACGCCGGCGCACTGCCGGCCTGGCTGGCTCCGGATCAAGTTGTGGTCATGAATATTGCCGATTCACAATCGGAATATGCTGAAAACGTAGTGCAACTCTTGCAAAAACAAGGGTTTAGGGCCAAGGCGGATTTGCGTAACGAGAAAATTACGTATAAAATCCGCGAGCACTCCCTCCAGAAGATCCCTTACCTGCTGGTGGTCGGGGATAAGGAGCGGGATGCCAATCAAGTGGCCGTGCGTGCCCGTGGCAATGTGGATCTCGGCGTGATGTCCGTATCCGCGTTTGTTGAGCGTCTGCAGCAGGATGTCGCCAGCAAAGCCTGAGGTGTCGAGCACGGCTTGTTTTTTTGTCTTCTTGAGGTAACGCAACATCGCTACAGACAAAGGTCACCGCATCAACCGTGAGATCAGCGCGCCCGAGTTGCGCCTGGTAGGGGTTGATAACGAGCAGCTCGGCATCGTCAAGTTCATGGATGCGCTTCGCATGGCCGAGGACAAGGACTTGGATCTGGTGGAGATCGCCCCCAACGCGGCTCCGCCCGTAGCCCGCATCATGGACTACGGCAAATTCAAGTACGAGGAAGCCAAGCGCGCGCACGAAGCGAAGCTGAAGCAGAAGATCATCCAGGTCAAGGAGGTGAAATTCCGCCCTGGCACGGATGATGGCGACTACAACGTCAAGCTGCGCAACCTGAAACGGTTTCTGGAAGAGGGCGACAAGACCAAGATCACGCTGCGTTTCCGCGGCCGTGAGATGGCCCACCAGGAAATCGGCGCGCGCATGCTGGAGCGTCTGAAGTCGGATCTGGAGGAACTTGGCCAGGTCGAGCAGATGCCGAAGATGGAAGGCCGCCAGATGGTGATGGTGCTGGCCCCCAAGAAGAAAAAGTAATTCCTGTGCGAAGCGGCGACCGGGATGCACGGCATCCCGGTGTCGTTTTGTACGGAACGTGTCGCGCGTCATGGCATGCCCATGGGGCGGGCACAACAACAAGTGGATGCGGGTCTTACAAGTGTCGGCGCCAGCCGTCCACCTGCATGCATGTCATTAGAGCTGGAGTTTTTCATGCCTAAGATGAAGACCAAGAAAAGCGCGTCCAAGCGCTTTACGGCGCGTCCGAACGGCTCGTTCAAGCGCGGCCAGGCCTTCAAGCGTCACATCCTGACCAAGAAGACCACCAAGAACAAGCGTCACCTGCGCGGCACCCAGGACGTCCATGAGACGAACCTGAAGTCGGTCCGCTCGATGATGCCGTACGCGTAACCCTAACGAACACGAAAGGAGAGTTTCATGCCTCGAGTCAAACGTGGGGTCACCGCACGGGCCCGTCACAAGAAAGTTATCGACGCTGCCAAGGGTTACCGCGGCCGTCGCAATAATGTCTATCGCATCGCCAAGCAGGCGGTCATGCGTGCTGGCCAGTACGCATACCGCGATCGTCGCAACAAGAAGCGCGTGTTCCGCGCACTCTGGATTGCACGTATCAACGCTGCCACGCGCGAGCATGGCATGACCTACAGCGTGTTCATGAACGGCCTGAAGAAGGCTTCGATTGAACTGGACCGCAAGGTGCTGTCGGACATGGCCATTCACGACAAGCCTGCCTTTGCCGCCATCGTCAACCAGGTGAAAGCCACCGTTGCCTGATGCCGGCTCCAGGGGCGCCCCCGCGGCGTTCCTGGGCAAGCACCGACCGTAAGGTCACATAAAAACGGGGCTCCTGAGCCCCGTTTTTATTTCGACAAGCATGTCGAATGCCGTCACCGTAGGGTCATACGGAGGCGATATTCGAGATGCAACATCGCACGCGAGCCGTGCCAACTTTTCCAAGATTGCCGTCATGTCCCTGGATCTGGATCAAATCGTCGCTGACGCACAGGCCGCTTTTGCCGCGGCCAACGATAACGCCACGCTGGAAAACGAGAAGGCGCGTTTCCTCGGCAAGACCGGTGCGCTGACCGAACTGCTCAAGGGGCTCGGCAAGCTCGACCCCGAGGCACGCAAGACCGAAGGCGCGCGCATCAACCAGACCAAGCAGCAGGTGGAGGCCGCGCTGCAGGCGCGCCGCCAGGCGCTCTCCGACGCGTTGATGAATGCGCGCCTCGCCGCCGAGGCGATCGATGTGACACTGCCTGGCCGTGCCGTGGCGCGCGGCAGCCTGCATCCCGTCATGCGCACGTGGGAACGGATCGAACAGATCTTCGGCTCGATTGGCTTTGACGTGGCCGATGGTCCCGAGATCGAAACCGACTGGATGAACTTCACCGCGCTGAACAACCCGGACAACCACCCGGCGCGTTCGATGCAGGACACGTTCTATGTCGATGGCCGCGACAGCGACGACAAGCTCCTGCTGCTGCGTACCCATACCAGCCCGATGCAGGTGCGCTACGCGCGCATGCACGTGCAGAAGTACGCCGGCCGCGCCATGCCGCCGATCAAGGTGATCTGCCCGGGCCGCACCTATCGGGTGGACAGCGATGCCACGCACTCGCCGATGTTCAACCAGGTGGAAGGCCTGTGGATCGGCGAGGACATCAGCTTTGCCGACCTCAAGGGCGTCTACACGGACTTCCTGCGCAAGTTCTTCGAGCGCGACGATATCCAGGTGCGCTTCCGTCCGTCGTATTTTCCGTTCACCGAGCCGTCGGCGGAAATCGACATGGCGTTCGGCAACGGCAAGTGGCTCGAGATCTCGGGCTCGGGCCAGGTCCATCCCAACGTGATGCGCAACATGGGCCTCGATCCCGAGCGCTATATTGGCTTTGCGTTCGGCTCCGGCATCGAGCGACTGACGATGCTGCGCTATGGCATCAACGACCTGCGCCTGTTCTTCGAGGGCGACGTGCGCTTCCTGCGCCAGTTTGCCTGACGCGCACCGGTTGCCTACGCACCGCCTCGCACCCGACATCACAGAACTTACCGATCAGAAGCGCCATGCAATTCTCGGAATCCTGGCTCCGCACCTTTGCCAATCCTGAAAAGGTCTCCACCGACGCCCTTGCGCACAGCCTGACCATGGCTGGCCTCGAAGTGGAAGAGGTGGGGCCGGTCGCGCCGCCCTTCAGCAAGATCGTGGTGGCCCGCGTGCTGGCCACCGAGCGGCATCCCAATGCGGACCGTCTCAACGTATGCCAGGTCGATGCCGGCACCGGCGAGACGCTGCAGATCGTCTGCGGCGCGCCCAACGTCAAGCCCGGCATCTCGGTGCCGTGCGCGCTGGTTGGCGCGGTGCTGCCGCCCGCCGAGGTCGGTGGCGCGCCGTTCGAGATCAAGGTGGGCAAGCTGCGCGGCGTGGAGAGCTACGGCATGCTGTGCTCGGCGCGCGAACTGAAGCTGTCGGAAGATCATGGCGGCCTGCTGGTGCTGCCGGACGACGCCCCCGTGGGCCAGGATATTCGCCAGTATCTCGACCTCGACGATCAGGTCTTCACCATCAAGCTCACGCCCAACAAGGCCGACTGCCTGTCGATCCATGGCGTGGCGCGCGAGGTAGCGGCGTTGACCGGTGCAACGCTGTCGCTGCCCGACATGTCGCCGGTGGCGGTGACGATCCAGGACAAGCTGCCGGTGAAGGTGTCGGCGCCCGACCTGTGCGGCCGCTTCTCGGGCCGCGTCATCCGCGGCGTAAACGCACGCGCCGCCACGCCGGCGTGGATGGTGCAACGGCTCGAGCGTTCGGGCCAGCGCAGCATCTCGGCGCTGGTGGATATTTCCAACTACGTGATGCTGGAACTCGGTCGCCCGAGCCACGTGTTCGATCTGGACAAGATCCACGGTGGCCTGGACGTGCGCTGGGGCCGCAAGGGCGAGCAACTGAAGCTGCTCAATGGCAATACGGTCGAGGTCGACGAGCAGGTGGGCGTGATCGCCGACGACAGGGAGATCGAGAGCCTGGCTGGCATCATGGGCGGCGACAGTACCGCCGTGTCGCTCGATACGACCAATATCTATCTCGAGGCCGCGTTCTGGTGGCCGGAGGCAATCCAGGGCCGGGCGCGCCGCTACAACTTCTCGACCGATGCCGGTCACCGCTTCGAGCGCGGTGTGGACTATGCCACCACGGTCGAGCATATCGAGCGCATTACCGCGCTGATCCTGCAGATCTGCGGCGGCCAGGCCGGCCCCGTCGACGACCTCGTGGTCAACCTGCCCGAGCGCAAGCCGGTGGCGCTGCGCGTGGCGCGCGCGGAGCGTGTGTTGGGTATCGAACTGACAGCGGCTGAAATCGCGGATGTGTTCCAGCGCCTGCAACTGCCGTTCGCGCGCACGCAGGGTGCCGAAGGCGAGGTGTTCGAGGTTACGCCGCCGAGCTACCGCTTCGATATCGAGATTGAGGAGGACCTGATCGAGGAAGTCGCGCGCATCTACGGTTTCGAGCGGATTCCGGCGCGCCCGCCGGTGGCGCAGAGCGAGATGCGGCCCACCAACGAGGCACGTCGCTCCACGCATGTGGTACGCCACGCCCTTGCCGCGCGCGATTACCAGGAGGTGATCAATTTTGCCTTCGTGGAAGAGAAGTGGGAGCGCGACTTTGCCGCCAACGATAACCCGATCCGCCTGCTGAACCCGATCGCGAGCCAGCTGGCTGTGATGCGTTCCACGCTGATTGGCGGTCTGGTCGACAAGGTGCGTTACAACCTGAATCGCAAGGCCGCGCGCGTACGCCTGTTCGAGGTCGGCCGCGTGTTCCATCGCGATGCCGAGGTGGTCGACGGCGGCCTGACCGTAGCCGGATACGACCAGCCGATGATGGCGGCCGGCATCGCCTATGGTCCGGCGTTCGACGAGCAGTGGGGCGTACCCACGCGCGCCGTCGACTTCTTCGACGTCAAGGGTGACGTGGAGGCGCTGTTCCATCCGCACGCACCGCGCTTTGAGCCGGTGTCTCATCCCGCGCTGCATCCGGGGCGTGCCGCGCGCGTGCTGCTGGGCGGCAGGGCGGTGGGCGTGGTGGGCGAGTTGCATCCGCGCTGGCTGCAGGAATATGAACTGACGCAGGCGCCGGTGGTGTTCGAGCTCGACTTGCTGGCGCTGCGCGAAGTGGGCCTGCCCGCGTACACCGAGATCTCGCGCTTCCCGGCCGCCGTGCGTGACCTGGCTGTAGTGGTCAAGCAGTCGGTGCGCGTGCAGGACATGCTCGACGCCATGCGCGAGGCGCTGGACAAGGCCGACCTTGGTCGCTTTTGCCAGAACCTGGTCGTGTTCGACGAGTTCCGTCCGAAGGCGGCTTCCGCTTCGATCGGGGCCGACGAGAAAAGCCTTGCGTTCCGACTGACCTTGCAAGATACTGGGGCGACGCTTCAGGACGAAACCGTCGATCAGGCAGTGCGCTGCATGGTCGAGGCGCTGGCAGCGGCGTTCGACGCCCGCCTGCGCGGCTGAACTGCCCGTTGAAGAACTGGAGCGCCCGGGCACGGCTCCCGGGCGGATCGCCAGATACACCACTCCAACGAGCGATCAAGATGAACGACCGAGACGCGATTTCCATGAATGCAGCAGGACTGGGCGAGATGGGCGACCGGCACGCTCCCACCCTCGACGACGCATCGCCGGAAGCCCGCGCGACCGAGGTGCCTACGCTCACCAAGGCCGAGCTCGCCGAAATGCTGTTCGACCAGGTGGGTCTGAACAAGCGCGAATCCAAGGACATGGTCGAAGCCTTCTTCGACGTCATTCGTGAAGCGCTGGAGCAGGGCGACAGCGTCAAGCTGTCCGGCTTCGGCAACTTCCAGCTGCGCGACAAGCCGCAGCGTCCGGGCCGTAATCCCAAGACCGGCGAAGTCATTCCCATCACCGCGCGTCGCGTGGTGACGTTCCACGCCAGCCAGAAGCTCAAGGGCCTGGTGGAGGAGCGGGCAGGGGTGGCAGTGTCCGGCTGAAACGGCGGCAGCTGACGTACCGTTCAGGATTGCCTGATCCTTTCGGCAGATTGCCCGGCGACATCGCTGTCTGTATGCTTCCTTGCCGCGCGTGCGTCATCGCCTCTCGCGCGTGGTGGTTGAAGACGCTTCAAACAAACGCCTCCGAACCTCTCTCCCCATCGCATGACGGAAAAATCCAGCGAGCGCGTCACGCTGCCGCCGATTCCCGCGAAACGCTACTTCACCATTGGTGAAGTGAGCGAGCTCTGCGCCGTCAAGCCGCACGTGCTGCGCTATTGGGAGCAGGAGTTCACGCAGCTGAAGCCAGTCAAGCGCCGCGGCAACCGGCGCTACTACCAGCACCACGAAGTCCTGCTGATCCGCCGCATCCGCGAGCTGCTGTACGAGCAGGGCTTCACCATCAACGGCGCACGCAACCGGCTCGACGATGGTCGCCATCACGCTGCCGCCGCAGCCGCACAGGAAGCGGAAGCGGCCGCCGCAGCGAACAGCATCGAACGTCCCGCGCTCACCGTCGACATCAACACATTGCGCGGCGAACTGGTTGAAGTACAACACCTGCTCGCCCAACTGAAGGAGATCGCACGGCACGGATAAATCATGCGCGTGTGACTAGCCATCGTCGAAATGTCTCTGCTATAATCGTCGTCTTTCGGGGCGTAGCGCAGCCTGGTAGCGTACCTGCATGGGGTGCAGGTGGTCGGAGGTTCAAATCCTCTCGCCCCGACCAGAAATAAAAACCCGCTTGGTGTATGCCAAGCGGGTTTTTTGTTTGGGCATGAGAGAAGCGACTGAGCATTCAGCTTGCTTGGCGCGACATAGCACGCTCTCAAACTTTCCGCCTGATCGCCGGTTCACGGCTTGGTCGCTGCTGCCGACAGACATGCTCGGCACGAAGTGAACCCACCGGCAAAACTTCCCGCAACCAACGTCTGATGCCATGGACCTGCTGCAAGTCAGCGCAGGTCATTCGCGACGAGGCGCGCCTTGGAGTGTTCGGCGGATCAGGACCAGCTTCCTCTGCCGGGCGCTTAAGCATCCGGGTCTCGCTGCATCCACCCGGCACGGTGTGATGCATCTCACGCGGATGCTGGCCTGCGCCTCAGGTTCGGTGCCGACGAAGAAGTAGTGCGGCAGGAGGTCTCAAATATAAAAAAGTGTGACCCGAATGAGGTATGTCGATTTTGATATTTCGTTGTTAGAGTGCCGTCGGACTCCATAGGGCACTCAATGGCAAAGATCCTTCCGGCGTTGTCAAGCGCAGCCCAAATCTGAGCCACTTCGCGCGCCCGCGCGCAAAGTAAATGTGAACCAGTTGATTAGTTCTTCGTGGCGGGCACGTGGCCGGCCTTGCGTTGCTGTTTCAGCCGATAACTATCTCCTTTGATTTGGACGATGTGCGCGTGATGCAGTATCCGGTCCAACATTGCCGCAGTCAGCGTGGTATTGCCGCCGAAGGTCTGATCCCATTGGGTGAAGGGAAGATTGCTGGTGAGGATCATGGAGCCGCGTTCATATCGCTTGGCGACGATCTGGAAGAAGTGGCTGGCTTGGTCGCCGGACAGGGGTAAGTAGCCGATCTCGTCAACGATTAGCAGGCGTGGGCCGAGGATGTTGTGTCGCAGGACGGCGTCGTATCGCTCCTGACGCCTGGCGGCCTCGAGTTGCAGCATGAGGTCGGCGGCGGTGATGAACTTGGTCTTGATCCCGGCTTGTGTGGCGGCGTATCCGATGGCAATCGCCAGATGAGTCTTGCCGACGCCGGAGGGACCAAGCAACACGGCGTTCTGACTGCGTTCGATGAACCGCAGCGTCGCCAGTTCGTCGATCAACTTCCGAGGCGCTCCCACAGCAAAGCCGTAGTCGTACTCGTCCAGCGTCTTGACCGCTGGGAACCCGGCCATGCGAACCAGCGTCTGGCGTGAGCGGACTTGGCGGGTATCACGCTCATGTTCCAGCACGTGCTCCAGATAGTCCATGAAGCTCCAGTCCTTGTTCACCGCGTCACTGGCCATTGCGCGGTATGCCTGCATCAAGCCCTCGAGCTTGAGCGTCTGGCAATGGGCATCAATTCGCTCCTGTTGCAGGTTCACGCTCGTACCTCAGTCAAAAGTTGCTGATAGACCTGTAACGTCGCGCGCGGTTTGGCACGATTTTGCGCGCGGTTTGGCATTCCGGTCGCAGAGTTAAAAACGGCCGATTCAGGCCTCCTCAGGCTATTGCCCAGCCGCCACGCCGGCTAGTGGAGTCCTCTGGCAAGCCAGAGGTCAGTTGCATCGGAATTCCACTGCTCGATCGACCCGGGGGATAGCTGGCCACCAAGCATTTCGCGCCACTCGCCTACGGCCTTCTCCCATTGCGCTTGCTCGCCCGGCAGGTCTGCCAGGAGCCGTTCCGCCTGAGCCAGAAAGTGAGATCTACCTTCCTCGATGAGTAAGTGGACCGTCTCCTTGGTAGCCTTCCGGACGTGCTCGGCGTGGCGTTTCCACCAAGCGGCGTCAGACCGTTTCTCCAGTTCTGGGCCGAGATGGGCCAGCAGGGTCAGGATTTTCGACTTGGTGATAGCGGGGTCCAGCCCGGTATTTTCAGACAACCAGACCCCCAATTCGCCCGGCGTCGGTATACCCTCGGCGCAGGATAGCCCTGCGTAGTGCCGGAGTGCTGCAACGGAAGCCAGCAACGTGCCAGACACCTCCTCCGGAAGCTCGGATATCCATGTAGTTAATAGGAAATTCGGTGCAGGGTAGGCGGCCATATATGATCCAGAATGGTTAAGAAAAAGCGTCAGACTCCGGTACATCGGTCGGATCGACGATTTCTTAACCTGCGCAACAGCCCTAGAACAGCTGGCCGAGTTCCGCTGGTGCCCAATTGGTGATCACCAGTTCACGGCTTGTATCCGGCTTAACTTGGGCATTGGCCACGCTGTACTTGATGTCCAGGCCTATCATGTGATGGCCGTCAAACGCCTGTCGAATCTCGGGATGGTCATTAATGGAAACCATCACCTTACCCTTGCAGGACCGCATCAGGGAGGCCATCTCGACGTAGTTTTCAAAGCCAAAAGGCACGCCGTAGCCCTCTGTTTGCCAGTACGGCGGGTCAAGGTAGAACAGTGTGTGTGGTCGATCGTAGCGCTGCAGGCATTCTTGCCAGGGCAGGTTTTCCACGTTGGTGCTGGCCAGCCGTAGATGGGCGGCCGACAGGCTCTCCTCGATCCGCAACAAGTTGACCATTGGAGCGGTCGTGGCCGTCCCATAGTTCTGACCGTCCACCTTGCCGCCGAAAGCGTGGTGTTGCAGGTAATAGAAGCGCGCAGCACGCTGGATGTCGGTCAGTGTCTCCGGGTTGCTCATCTGCTGCCATTTGAAGACCTGGCGGCTGGAGATCGCCCATTTGAATTGGCGGACAAACTCCTCCAGATGATGCTGGACGACCCGATACAGATTCACCAGATCGCCGTTGATGTCGTTGATTACCTCGACCGGCGCGGGCACTTGCCGGAGGAAATAGAGAGCAGCGCCACCGCAGAAAACCTCCACGTAACACTCGTGCGCGGGAAACAGCGGAAACAGCTTGTCGGCCAAGCGGCGCTTGCCGCCCAGCCAGGGAATAATCGGGCTCGTCATGTGACTTTGAAGGAATATGGTAGGATTCCGCCCGCCTCGCGAGGTGGCGCGGCCCTGGCCAATCTTGCAGTCCCTGGCTGCAGGGGCGGGTCGTGGACGGTGCTCCAACACCGTTCACGTCGCCGCGTCTTTTCTAGTCTTCTAGACTTCTAGGCGACTGGATTTGATTCGTACGCGCGCCATGGCGAGTACCTGCACACGAGCTGCGCGCGTTCGCTGCCGGCGGCGATCTTCCAGCCGACGTTTGCCTCGTGGCATTTTCCGTTGCCCCGATCTAGCACCCACCAGAAATGAAAGTAGAGGTGGCCATTTGCGCCGCGATACAGCTCGCAACGCCATCCGCCCTGGGCTGGATATCGATTGGTGGGCGAAGCGTGCGCTACGGGCGCGTAGAGCGCTCCTGACGCACGATCGAGCTGGAATGGTCCCTGTGCCCCGAGGACGTCGATCGAGAAGTCGTACGCGTTGTTTCGATAGAGCCACGCCACGCGGCAGAGGTATCGACAAAGCGTGTTCCTGGGAGCGCCATCGTCAGTCCGCAGCCAAGACGTGCTGGCCACGAATCGCGGCTCGATGACTCCATCCCGGCCAACCCCATCCAGAGTGGCATCGTGGGTCTGAAACCATCGCAGCCAGACAGGCAGATTTCCCTCAGCATTTGCGAACGCGGGGAACAGCCAATCGAGAGCGTAGCCCACAAGATTGGCGAGTATGTCCAGGGCGACCTGGAGTGCGAAGCGCGCCATCATGGCAGCGGAGTCTCCGGCCATACGATAGACGCGGGGAAGCCCGACTGCTCGGGGACGTTTCGGAGTTCCCGGCGGTATCGCATGAGCGCCTGATATTGTTCCGCCGTGAGCGTCGTGGCTATGCCTTCCTGCAGCTCGTCGCTATGGCGCAGGACCATGCCGTCTGTCGCTGCCAGCAAACGATCTCGATTGAGCCTTGCTTCGCCCGCCAAGTAGTCATCAGACGGAGGGGACGGGTCCGCTAGGAGGGCATGTCCCTCTTCGGAGATCATCATCACTTTCCCGGTGGCTTGGCCATCCAGTAGTGCCTCGTGTGTTTCGTCACTGATCGCAACCGACGGCGTCGGGATGTCTTCATGGATGCCTTCCGCATAGAAGGCAAGCACCCTGCGGCTCGAGTCGATATGTGCAAATTTTTGCATGATGCGCTTCTTCGATATGGATCAGATGCCGACGCCGAAGCAGCGGACGCCGCTTGAGCCGCTGTTACTACTCTGCACCGTGACCAGCGCTACACCAGCATTTCCATCTACACCGATGCTGCGATCTACGGCGTTCACCGCGATGCCTGATCCAATGGTGCCCCATGCGGCGAGGCATGCGCTGGGGAACGCGATAGGCCACGCTAAGCTCGATTGAAGCGCGTTGTGCGGTACGGTTCCGGACGTCCATTGCAGAATCAAGCCACTGGGCAATCGCTGGTAGCCGATGCTGCTACCCCACCACAGGCCGAACAGATCCGAATTGTTCACGCGCAGTGCAGCGGAGCCACTAAACGCCCAAAGCGCCCCACCGGCGCGTGTGAAGATGGCAACATCCCCGGGCTTCACCAGGACGCCCGTGATGATCCCGCCGTTTGCGCTCATCTGGTCAGTTCCCGCACGCACGATCGTGAATGGCTGATTGCCGAGCGATTGGAAAATGAACGTCGCACCATCAGGCACCGCACTCAGTGCTGGCAACGTTAGAACCTGGCCCGTGGCAGTCATTGCGCAATTGATCCACTTCCCCGCCACGGACGCCGACACACTACCTGTCTGGACGAACGTGGCCACACCCGCCATGTTGCCCACGGCACGCTGGACCGCGTCCATTGTGGCAATGCGCTTGGTGTTATCGAACTGGTCGGGCGTGGTGCTCTTCGGAGTGCCCGTGAGCGTCGCGGAGTTCAGAGGCGCAAATGCGCCGAGCGCGTCCAGCGGCGCATAGTTGGCCAACGCGTTAAGCAGGACCGTTTTCAACTGGTCCTTCTTCTGCACGTCGAGAGTGCCACCGAAGCCGGTCAACAGATTCTTAAGCTCCGACTGAACGTCGCGCACTGCGCTCTGCACAGCGTTAAGCCACAGCGCCGTTACCAGAGTGCCGATGGTTCCATTAGCGGGGTTACCGTCGTGAAACAGACTGTCCTGCGTATCGACGGGGGACATCAGGTCTTGCATTGCTAAGCCTCCTGGTAGGCGAAATAGACAAAGGTGTGGGCGGGCTTTAAGTCCTGGAACACCGACTCAATGACCGGATCGCCGAACGACGTCAACGGCTCGCCTGCAGCGGACTGGCCGGCGCGGAACCGGTACTCCCGGACAACGCCGCTGCGCACGATGACCTGCCACACCCAGATGATGGCTGGCGTCCAAAGTTGGTCCCCGGCCCGATTGATGCCCGCACGAAATGGCTGTGGTTCCTCGATCTGGATCTCGTACCCCATTCCCGCTGCAAGTCGCTTGAAGTAAGGAATGGAGAGCCCCCCGGTCTCCGCGAGCTTCGCGAGCACGATCTGCAAGCGTTCCTGGTATGACGCGTTCGCACTCGGCGCGATGCCGCAGACTCGCTCCCAATCGGGGAGCAACTGACCAGCGAAAAAGGGCGTAATGCCACCCGCTGCGCGCGTGACCGATGCCATCGCGGCATCGAGCGTATTGCCTTCCGCCGCAAGCTCTTGCGCAAGCGGAAATTCCCTCGGCGCGTAGCTCTCCGGTGGTAACAGTAGGGCGAGCAGCTCCGCGTGCTTCATGGCAGCAGCTGCACCTGCACGTTGCCCAGGCGCAGCCACTCGACTACGGCCTCGTTCACGATCGGCACGACATTCCCGGCCGGCGCTACGACCTGGCGATCCACCACCCCGGAGATACCGGAAATGATGGCTTCGATACGACTGCGATAGGCCGTAGTGCCTGGCTCGATCTGGTTGAAGTAAGCGGCCTCGGCCGTGGCGATCTGCGCCCTGGCGGCTTCGAGCGCGAGTCCGCTCAGCTGCACGAACGCGCTCAGATCCACGATGCGTGGAGTCGGCGCCAGCACCAGACAGTTTTTTGCCGTAACCGGACGCAGGTCGTCGATATGCGTCTGAACGGCTTGGATGGTGGCCTCAGACGGCAGCTCGCCCGCCGACGTAATCACCACGTCCACCGTTCCCAGCCCGCGTCGTAACGGATAGACGTAAGCAGCCGACACGCCGGGCACTTCCATGGCCCAGCGGCGATAGTCATAGCGGTTGCCGCCGGCGGGCGGACGGCGGATCAAGTCGAGCAAGCGGGCGAGCAGTTCTGCGTCAGTCTCTACCTCCACGCCGCCCACCATCGAGACGATCGTGACCTTACTCACGATTCCGTTAGGCGGCGCCATCAGCGAGCCAGTCGTGCCGGCGGCGAGGTTCCCGACGATGCCTGCGGCTTGCGCGGCGGCAGACACGACGGCGTTGCCCGTGGCGTCCAGCGTTCCGCTCTCGGTGGTCGTGTAGCTCGCGTCGCCAAACTTGGCAACCAGTCCTGCATCAAAGGCTGCGTTGGGCGTGCCGGTCAGCGCAATCTTTCCGCCCGCAGACACGGCCGATTTGTAGTTAAGCCCACGCACCCGCGCATGAAGCGCGAGGTACTCGCTATCGGCCGTGTCAGGGAAGATTTGCTTAACCAGCCATGCCTGGTGCTCGTATAGCCCTTCAACGGCGCTGGCGATGGACGTCGCTCGCACGAAGTAGTCGCTGTCAACGCCGACGTCTGCGTCTGGAAGCGCTGCCCGCAGGTCGCGAAGCAAATCGTCACGGATTGCAGTGAGCGTGGGAACGATAAATGGCATCAGACGACTCGCACGGGGTGCTGGAGGCGGGCGACCTGGCCACCGGCCTGGCGAACCTCTATAAGCAGGAGGAGCCAGCCGGCACGCAGGCGCAGCGTATCGATCGCTATGGACTGTGCTCGGCCATCTGCAATGAGAGGCTGTAGCGCCTGTTCGGCATACTGCTTGGCGAGTACCGCGACGCGCGGAGTATCCTTCTCCCGCTTGAGCTCGTGCAGGCGAGACCCGAGCGACGGGTCGGCCCACCAGCTACCAAGCGGCGTTTGCAGCCGCAGGTAGACTGCGTTTGAGAGAGTGGTGGTCCGCGAACCGTCGTAGCTGCCGGTCAGCGGATCGAGAAGCGCATCCATGCACAGATTCTCTGTGCATGGAGGGCATATGATGCAGGTGGAAGGACTTCAGTACCCTTGTTTGAGGCTCAGGTTGGTCAGGTACATCTGCTCGGTCACCCAAGCCTTGATGGCTGAATCCGAAATTGCACCATCTAGGAGATCGTGCCATTTCGCCGCTGTATCAAGCCATCGTGCTTCACGCTCGGGTGCCTTGCTGAGCTGTTGGACTCCGAAGTCAACCATCTCCTGATTGCCTTCTTCCTTTGCACGCTCAATCGCCCATTGCATATTGGCCCGAGATTCTTTCCAAGACTCCTCAGTGCCGCGCTGGCCGACAAGATAGGCAATCTGCGCGCGTACGGCGATAGCCTTCGCCGCGACAGCGTGATAGGCCAATTGGTCCTGCCTAGTCAGCCAATCTAGAAACGCCTGCGGGCGGTCCTCGGCATAGCCCTCCGGATATCCGGCCATGATCCTGGAAGCCGAGTATCCAACCAGCCAGCAAATGTCGTTCCTGATATCGACATGCTGCTCGTCGATCCAAGCGGCCAGCGTCTGTAGCGGATTGTTCTTCTCGCTCATGTTGTCTTCTTCTTGGTGTGTATTCAGCTACTGGAGCTGCGAGCCACCATCGTATCAGAGCCGACTCAACGCTAGGCCGGCGGGCTGGTGATGCCTCCTGTTTCATTATGGCGGTGACCATGGAGGCTCGTTCCAGACGCAACCACATCGCCGTCTGTCGTAACGTTGCCGCCGGTCTGGCGCACATTGCCTTCGAACGATGCACCGTCGCCCCCTTTAATCGCCATGCCACCGTTGCCGTGAATCTGTGCCTGGGCGGTCAGTTGCTGGCTTGCCGTCAGCATTGGGGTGTTGAAGTCTGACTTATCGGTCGCGTTGACCTCGAAGCTTTTGCAGTTGACGCGATAGACGTCGCAATCCGTTTCGATGATGCGGCCTCTCTTGAGTACGACCTTAGCGCCTTCGTCTGTGTAGAGAGCGACCTCGCCGGGCTGCAAAGACTTGAGGCGATACGTGGCGTGCTCGGTCGCGACCACGATGCCATGGCTAGTCATGCCACCCACCGGCACCACAACGAGCATAGTCCCAGCTGGAGGGTTCGACGTATAGCCGTACTGCTGAAAGAGCTCGTTGTCTTGCAGCTTTTCAGTGGCGACACCGTCGCCCTGGATCAGTTGCACCGCGCTCTCGCTGTCCGTTCGCGCCAACACGCCGCGAAACGCATTGCGCACGCCTGACATGGCGCGCTTGATGCGCTTGTCTACCTCACCCCACATCGATGATCTCCAAGATCTCGCCTTTTGCCGTACGGCCCTTGGCGCGCTTCTTTGCACGCGTGTGAGGGTGCGCGTCGAGCACCCATACGCCGTCCTCTTTGAGCGTGAGTATCGTGACCGACCCCTCGCCGCGGCCTCCCACAAACCGGCGCGACATGAGGAAGAAGATCCCGTCGATCCGGTGCGGTTCGCTTTTGACGTGAATGCGCTGACCAGGCGTCCATAGAACGCCGTCGCTGGTCCGGTGACCTCTCACTTTTGCCGAGAGCGTACGGCCCTTGAGGCGCGAATCCGAGATGATCTTGCGCGCCCTCGATCGTGCGGTCTCTCGATTGATGGCGTCGTGGTCCGTGACGACCTTCGGCCGGTACAGCTTCACGCTCTGGTCCTGCACAGTGGCCCGTATCGCGTTCTGCCCGGTCTCTACTGCGGTGCCGTGCGACTGACCAAGAACCGTCACCTCGGAGTAGCGATCGCACATCGATCGTGTATGTGCCAGGCTGATGAGATTGTTGCCCCGGCCGTTGCGGTTCATGATGAGGCTGGCCACCGGCGGCTTGCTGTAGTCGGGGCCGCCAACCACCAACGTACCGTCTGGTTCAAACCACGGCCACAGTCCGTTTGCCTCGGCTGCATGGACGAGCGTGTCCCAGGCGGTGTCGCCTGGCTCGACGTTGATCTTTTCCGTGACAGCGGTTTTGTCCGCGTCGATGCGGATCTTTGTCAATCCGAGCGGCTTGATGACGTTTGCAGTGATCTCGGCAAGCGTGGCCAGCTTGGCCGTGAAAATCGGAGATGAGCAATCGACCAGCACGCCCGCGCCGTCGCGGCCGCTGATGGACAGGTCATTGGTGCCTTTCGATACCGTGTGATTGATCTCATCGATGCGGCCGGTCATGACCGTATCGTTGCCGATGCGCACCTCGGTCAACGCACCTTCCTCGACGATCGGAGGGAACTGTCCCGCCGGCATGCCCAGCTCCACCTGCCACGCATCGGCAGGGATCATCAGGTCGGAGTCCACCTCGTACTTTGTCCAGGTGCCGTGGACTTTTCCCCCGATCAGGAGGCTCACGACATCCGTGGTGTCTTGCTCATTGGGCATATGCGTAAAGGACGTCTCCGGCCTTGATGTCGTTCGGATTGCGAAGCTGCGGATTCAGGCGCAGCAGCTCGGCCGCGCGCGCGTAGTCGCCATACCAGCGAAACGCCACCAGGTGCAGATTGCCCGGAGAGGTAACAGTGCGCGTGCTCAGCGGGGGGCGCGCATCAATGACAGCGACTGCGGCCTCCTGCACGGCAGCAGCGACATCCCGCAGTGCCTGGATGACCGGCCGCGCCTGTTCCACCGGATACAGATCGCGGGTCGTCTCGATGGCCGTCTGGACGTGGTCCCGCACATCGTTGTTGATAATCTCGATGTCTTGCGGCGGTAGCGTCGGATCTTCGGCTTCGTCCACAAGCACGACAGTTGCGGCATCCGCGAGCGCCGTGGCCACTGCGATCTGAACAACGGCCGTGACGATCTTGACCTGTACCGGATCTGCAGGAATCGGCGTCGAGGCTACGGGGGGCGTGGTGCCGCCTCCACCTCCGCCACCACCACCCGTACCGCCAGATCCTCCTGTATCGCCGTAGGCCGTAACGGTGCCGCCCGTGACCGCTGCAGGCAACCGAACGACATAGTCGAGCTGAGAGACCAAGCTCTTCCAGTCGCTCTTGATGACGCCGATATCGAACGACCGCAGATCCACCATGCCGGATACCATCGCGACCAGGTCGCCCGCGAATGCGCGTGGGAAGTCGATCAGATCGAGCGTCGTGCCGATGATCCCCTTAACCTGCGCGCGGATCGCGCCGAGCACTCCCGTCATGACGCCTTTGAGCGCCGTCAGAGAGCCAAGACTGCCTTGCAAGGACTTGAGCTGGGAGAGTGCTCCGGCGAAGAGCCCGATCCCGCCGCTTCTCGCCAGCGCCGCGAGCTGGCTGGCCTGCCGCGCCTTCTGCGCCGGCAACTGTTGGACGAAAAATGGATTCCCGGGTGTTGCTTCGAGGAAGTCAATGGACACCGTGCACGCATCGACGGAGTCGGCTTCGTGCTCGATGTCGTAGTCCATCACCTGGGCCTTGATGCTGCCAAAAACCGGATGGATCAGCTCGCCCGAACCGAGCTGGTCTAGCGCCTTGATGAAGGTCTGCAGCCGCGTCTCGTAGTCGGGGCCGAAGAAGATCGCCGAGATGTTGCTACGGCGGCCTCGGCGCCCTTGGTCCTCTGTGTCCTCCCCGTCCATATACGGGTAGGCGTGACGAGCCACATCGCGTGACGCAGAGTCGCGGGTACGAACGCAGTCAAACTGAATGCCCCGAAAGGAGGCATCGAGAAGAGTGTCTTCCCAAGCCACTATTGCCTCCGCGCGTTGACCGCGAATAGTTGATTGACAGACTCCGCGACAACGCGGCCGTCAACGTTGACGGACACTGGCACGGTGATCGGCTGTGGCTGCTTGGCTGTCTCGGCACGGAACAACGCGTCGCCGAGCATCTTGCCAAGACTATCGCCGCCCAGGCTCCCGAGGATGCCGCCAGCAATGCCGCCGATCGCCGTGCCCACACCTGGCACCACAGAGCCGATCGCAGCGCCTGCTGCTGCGCCTGCGAGGGCGCCAGTGGCACCCCCACCCACGCGGGTGTACTCGCTCTTGCGCTGCGCGTCCGTGAGCATGCTGTTCTGGCTGACGTTGTACGCATCAAAACCTGATGCGAGCAGCGCTACAGGCGCCGCGACACGCGCAAACCTGCCGGCGCCGGCAACCATGCCAGCCACGCGGCTAGCGCCCGCTGCGCCGGCCGCACCGGCAGCACCGGCCGCTGCTCCAGCTCCGCCGGCACCGCGAGAGAGGATGCTTGTCGCGCTGCTGGCCAGCGCGGCGGCGGCCAGCGCCTTCACAGCCACCGTGGCCCCGACAAGAGAGGCGGTCAGCGCCGGGTATTGGGCGCCATATTCGGCCAGCTTGCCGGTCACGTCACCGACGACGCCGTTGAGCTTGCCGATCGAGTCGTACTCGCCTTTCTCGATGGTGTTCTGGCCCTGTTGAAACTTGAACGCTGCCTGTTCCTTGATGAATGCCTGGTTGACTGTGAGCGCTGTCTCGTCGCCCTGCAGGATGCCGCTCTTCATGTTCTGATAAGCAGCGGGGTTGAACAGGATCGGCAGCAGGCCGAGCATCGCCTGGCGGTCTTGAATGGTCTTGCCTACGCCGCGCGACATGAGGATGTCGGCCATGCTGCCATACATAGCAGTCTTGTCCTTATCATTGCCGCTCTCCTTAACCCGCTTCTGCATCTCCGCAAAGCCCTTGTCGGCCTCGGCGACGCGCCGCACCAGACGAGAGAATGCCTCGACGGGATCTACACCTTCCTTGCGCGCCTGGGCGATCGTGCCGTACAGGTCGATGCCGGCCTCGCCCTTGCGCTTATCGCCGAGGGTCTTTGCGGAGAGCTTCTTGAAGTCCGCTGCCGTGTCGGCCGAGGTGATCTTCTGCAGCAGGTTGACGACGTTGTTGCCGGCGTCGTCGCTTCCTCCTGCGGCGGTCACGGCGAGTTGGCTGGCCGCGAGGATGGAAGCGAGCCCGTCCTGGCCGCGCAGGCCGGATAGGCCGCCCATTGCCAGCATCTTGGGTAGCCACCGCGCCATGTCTTTCAGCTCGAAGCCGCCCATCTGGCCGGCTCGCAGCGCCATGCCCAGCGCCTTCGGGATCTCCTCGACCGGGATCTTGGCGTTCTGCACGGCCGCCATGACGACGTCCGTAATATCCTCGGCCGACGAACCGGCGGCGGTGGCCGCCTTGTTAATGGTCGGCAGCAGGTTGCCGGCCTGCTCGGGCGAGAAGATTCCTCGGGCAATCAGCTTGTCCAGGGCGTTGGCCGTATCCGAGCGCGTGCCGCCTTCGGCCGTGGCGGCAGTGATGAGGCTTTCCAGCTGGGCCTTTCCGGTGCGACGGCGTGCGAGCTGCTCGTCCATGGACAGGGCGCGGCCATCTTTGTCTGTCGTGTCCGCAAACGCCGTGTTGGCCATCTGCGCCAGGCGCATATCGTAGTTTGCGACTCGACGTACCGGAGCGGCTGCCACATAGCCTGCCGCCATGGCACCCGCACCTGCACCCACGAGCGTACGCGCGGCCCCGGATATCGACCGTTGGGCAGTAACGACGCCCTGCATCTCCTGGCGCAGTTCACGCACGCGCTGACGCGTTGCTTCGAATGCCCGTGCCTGCTCCCTGGCGGACATCGTGCCGGAAGCCAGCAGGCGCTTGTACGCTGCTTCGGTCTGCTGAATCTCGCGCTGAATCGCACGCTCCGATCGAATGCCGAGGATCTGGCGTGCGTCAGCCATGCGTCGGTTCTCGCGGTTCAGCCCCGCGACCGACCTCTCAGCGGCTTGCGTTTGCTTGTCAATGTCCGCCATGCCACGCGCGACGGTGCGGGAAGCATCGTCGCGCGCCTTGAGCTGCAGGGCGACTTCAAGGTTGGTGGACATGGGTTAAGTCGGCCTCTTCCTGCGTTTGCTGGTGATTCGTCGCGACTTGGTGTCGCTGTCCTGATCAGCCTTGCCGGTGTACAACCGCGCGATCGCGCGGAAGTACCCCTCAAGCTCGGGTGCCGTCAGGCGCCGGACGGTTGACTCGGCAATTCCGTGGCGGCCGAGGAGGACGACTCCGAGTCGGTAGTCCGAGAGGTACTGCTCGAAGTCTTCCGCTTTTTTTTGAGCCGATCCCGCGCTGCCGCCAGCTCGTCGTAGTCGTCGTCGATCAGCGTACCCACGAGCTGCGTGGTAATCGAATCCTTGGGGATCGTGCCCAGGCTTTCCAGACAGCGCGCAAACATCGCGACGTTGATGCGGATGCTCGACGTGGAGCCGACTTCCTCGATCGCCGCCACGTTGTCGTCGATCGTGGGCAGGCGCATGGAGAAGGCGTGATGGAACACGCCCGATTCCGGCGGGAACTCGATGCCGTAAATAAGTTCGCCAGTCTCGATCATTCCGTCACCTTGCGCAGAGCCTGCATTTTCAGATCCCGGCGGGCTTCGTTGTCCACCGAGTACTTGTTGCCCGCTTCGGTGGTGAAGCAGTCGAGGTAGCTCTCACGCTGACCGCCTGGGCTGTTCGGGTAGATGGTGATCTTGGCGCCCTCGATCGCCAGCCAGTCCATATCGCCGCTGAGCGGGATCGCGACCGTCACGCTCAGCTCGTACTCGGCAATACCCTTGGCGAAGCCCTTAGCACGCCCCGTGCGGTTCATGGTCTTCACGAGCTTGCGCCCGGTGCGGACCGTATCGCTGAGATCGATGACTTCGACTTCCTTGCCATCGACCTCCATCACGATCGATCCGGCGTATTCCTGCAGAGCCATATCGGTTCTCCTATCGGTGCGAGACTTGCTCGCGGTTACAGCAGCAGATCGATGCGGCCGGCGAACACGTGCAGGCCGTTCACCACGTCCACGGGAATCTTAGCGTTCAGCCGATTCACGTCCTGGCTGTCGCGCTCCACCACATGGCCGTCCTTGTTTGCGTCCACGGCTTCGAGGATTTCCAGCTCCTCCAGCTTGTACGAGACGTCGAGCAGCTCCGAACGGACCTTCTCAGGCGTACGCTCCGACAGCTTCTCGCGCGGAAAGCGCAATGCGATGCGCTCGCGATACGCCTTGCGTGCATAGTCCAGCGTGCGGATCGTCGTCAGGTCGAGCAGCGAGACATCGTCGATGCCCTGCGGGTCTTTCGTGTACGTCGTGATCGATCGCACGATCTGCACGACATCTCCGGGGCCGATCTCGAAGGGCGACAGCCCGTTGTAGAGCGCGTTCTCCTGTTCGGTGATGCTGGTCCGCTGATCAATCGGCGTCACATCGAGGCCGGCAAGCGGCAACGTGTTAAGAGGGCGCGCCGGGTCTTCCTCGCTCGCGATGACTGCCGCGTACGCAGCCGCAATTTGGCATGGCAGCTTGATCGAGCCACGATGCCAGCCGCAGCTCGTGCGGCCATTGTTGTTTGCGGACGCCAGCGCGATGCCCGTGGACAGCGAATTAGGCCAGCCCCACGCGCAGATGGCGCCGCGCTGCTCGCGCGGCCCGGACACGAAGTCGAGGTGCGTCCGGATCGCGGCGAGACTTGCCTGGGTCGCGAAGGGGTCGATCACGATGTTGTGACCGCCATTGACCACGACCGCGAGGGCCGGCGCAATGTCCGGATCGATCTGACCGCCTGCCATGGCGGCCGCGGCCACGGTGACACCTTCGACCGTGCACAGCGTACTCAGCTTGATGGCGTTGCCAGCAGCGCCCTTGTGGCGGGCCGTTGCGGTGACCTTGCCCTGGTTGGCCGCTGCCGTGACAGGCAGGTTGGGTTGCTTTGCCAGGGCGGCGGCGAGCGCGGTTGCAATGATTGCCGGGGTATCGGCCACCGAGACTGCAACGTCCGTGCGCACGTCACCCACCACGAGGCTGACGACGCCGGCAGAGGTGGCGGGGCCGGTAATCGTGACATCCGCGGTGGCCGCAATGCCCGCTTCCGCGTCATCGACCGCAATCACCGTGAGTTGCAGATACGGATTCGCCTTGATCGCGGCTTGCGCCATCAGGTGCGCGTACGAGCCACGGCCGAACAGCAGAGCCGCCTGCTCGTCGCTGAATACATCGACCGATACCAGCGCGGGTTGCGTGCCCGATGCCAGGCGCTGCCCGATGGCGACAACGCGCTGCAGGTTTCCAGGCAGCGTGCGCACCGCCAGCTTGGTATTAAACTCGAAATACTTCCCTGGCTTGCGGATGCTGCTCGGGATTTGATCGAAGCTGATATTCGGGCTTGCCATCAGTTGCTCCCTTTTGCCTTCTTGGGGGCGTCCGCCGCGTCGTTGGACACGATCAGGTCACCCTCCGCGACGATGCGCAGGTAATACGCGCTGCTCGGAACCTCGACCGCTTCGTCTTCCGTGATGTAGCGGTGCGGGTCGTCTTCCTTGGGCACCCGCAAACCGGGCGCAGCTTTTACTTTCATGGCTTACTCCTTATCGGGGCCGATGAGGTCGGTGGCGTCCGGCTTTCCATCGTCGGGCGCCAGGTGGTAATTCAGGCCGGTGCGCAGCCAGTCCGGATCTGGAACGCTGAGCTGGCCGCCGTGCTCGGCAAAGATGGCGTCAGGGTGGTCCGGGCCATCCGGTGCCGGGAAGCGATCGCGGGGCAGCGCTTCGTCGATCCAGGCAGTGTGGAACTCAATGGCAAAGCACGAGAACGACTCGCTGCGCACGATGACGTGACGAAGGGTTCTGACCTTGGCTGGCTCGAGCTCTCGAATGGGCAGCCCCATGTCCTGTTGGGTAAGCAGGCGCTGGACGGCATAGATCAGCTGGTTGGTACCGACCTCGCGCCGGCCAGCGCCGCCGTGACGAGCGGACTGCTCATTGCGCACGCTGCGGGCGCCAACCATCACGGCAAACAGCGCTTCCTTGCGCCACTTCTCGCGGGCGGTCGAATACGGCTTGGAGTCACGTACGCCGCCGAACGTGACCCACGCGGCCGGGAAGGCGCGCACGACATCTTCGGTGTCGTCGTCCAGTTCGCCACCGTACGTCTCGACCGACTTAACCATCTTGCCCAAGCCAACGCGCAGACGCTGCACGATGGCCAGCTCGACGGCAGTAATGATCGGCATGGTCACAGTGCGCCCCTGTCGCGGCCAAATGCCTTGCCGCTACTCTGAAACACCACGGGGTTGTCTGCCGGCGGAACAGTGGCTGTCTGCGATACGGGTCCGATTGACACCGTGCCGTTGGCTACCTTCTCGAGAAACTTCACGGCGTTCTTGTACCGGTCGTCGATGTCCTCGGTGCTGCGGCGTCCGCCCGAACCGCAGAGGCGGTATCGGGCGATATCCATGCACAGGCCCGCGAGGAAGCGGGGAGCCTGCGCAAGCGGGACGGCATAGCGGCCGGCGAGATAGCTGTCCATCTCAGCGCTTGCATCCTCCAGTGCATCGGCCAGAACGCCGACGTTGATCTCGCCCTGGTCGTCGCGGTCGCTCAGCTGGATAAGCTCGTCCTCGCCAAAGCGGGCCGCCATGTCGTCACGCGTTGCGTAGGCCATGGCCGCTTACTTGCCGCCGTTCTTCGTGCCGCCGCCCGAACTGCCGCGAGCGGTATCCTTGGCCGCGTCCGCGATCGCCTGCTCGCGCTTGGCCACCGCGTCTTCGCGGTCGGTCAGGGCGTCATCGGCCTTCTTGACGCTGGCTTCGGCTTTTTTCACGGCGTCCTCGCGCACCTGCAGTTCGTTGTGCCGAGCGTTAAGCTCCTCGGCCCACTCCTGCAGCAGCTTGTGCGCATCGTCGATTCCTGCGGGACCGACCTCCTGCATGTTGCCGGCGTCGTCCATCAGAACCTCGACCTCGACGACGACCAGATTCGACTCGCCCTTGAGCGCGGTGAGCTGGTCTTCCGAAAGCGATTCCACCGGGATAATTTTCGGCTCGGCGCCGAACTCGTGTCCAGCGCGACGAAAGCGGTCCGTCCGGCTGACAACGCGCAATACCTTAACCTTCGTGGCCATGTTGGCTCTCCTGCAGTTGGTGTGAGACGCACCGGAACCCATCAACGGCGCCGTGGGTTCCGGCTCAGTCTTCCTCCGCGCTTACGGCGTCACGCGGCAGTCATCGGCGGGGTGTTATCCCGTCAGGCCAGCCAGGGCGTGTTGAGCAGCTGGGCGGTGTTGCGGTAGATGTTGGTTGCGCCGTTCGCGTTCTTCTCGGCCTGGAGGATTTCCAGACCCTTGCCTTCGAGCGACGGCGGCACGACCAGAAGCGACGGGCGAACGCCGAGCGGCTTGCCGTTGTCCCCCTTCATTTCCATCAGCTGGGCGCGGGCATCCGCGTACGATTCCGGCGTCAGCTCCTCCCGCGACGCAAACGCGAGCTGCCACAGGCCGAAGCCGACATTCGAGCGCGCATCGACGCCGTAGCGGAACTTCTTGCTGGTGAAGACCTGTTCGTCGGTCTCCTGATCCATGGCCACGAACTTGTAGTCCTTGCGCACCTGGTAGATGAGCGGCTTGACCATCTTGGTGGTGTCGAGCAGATACCAGGCGGTGCCACTGCCCCCCTGGAAGTTCGACACGGAGCCCGTCGAGCCGTTGGCCTGCAGCACCGGGTGATCGGTGTCGAAGAAGTACTGGCCGTCGTAACACGCGGAGTTGAAGCCACTGGCCAGCAGGCCGAAGTTCAGCTCGTCCGGGTGTTGTTTCGCGTCCTGGCCGAGCTGCGAAGCCATCGGTGCGTAGACGCCGTAGGTGTCATCCTCGATCTCGTCGCGGTCGATCGTGATGGTGTTTTCCCACGGCTTGTTGCGGATGGTGAAGTCATGCAGCATCAGGTTCTGCAGCACCCGATCGCCGATCCATTCGCGGAATCGAGTAGTCTGGCCGAGCCACGGATAGACTTCGCGTCCGGACTTGGACGGCACCTTCATGGCCACTTTTTCCCAGTCCGCCGGCACGCCGTCGAACGCGTTCTGGAACAGTACCTGAAACCCCTGGAATAGCGAGTTGAGGTTGCCACGGTTGATGACGATGCCGGCGCCCACGATGCCGAGCAGCCGCTCGTCGAAGTCGCCGGGCTGCAGGCCGGACAGCGCCAGTGCATGCGCGTGGCTGGCCGGCTCGCCGACGACGCTGGCGATGATGGCAACAGCCACCGCCACCGCGAGGGTCAGTCCGAGGCCGAGGTGGAACCCACGAGTACGGGTCAGTTTCATCTGGATCTCCGAGAGTTAGAAAGTCGGTTTGCTTAGAACTCGACCCAGACGCCGCTGGCGTCCACGTCGCGCACCTTGCCCGCCACCGATCGGGTGTTGCTGCCGCTGGTCTTGGCGACCGTCTGGTCGTCGACCACGTAGCAGTCAGCGCCGACGTCCGAGAGCGTGAGCTGGTCAGCCGCGCCCGAGTTGGCGAGGCTCCAGAGACCGCGCCGCACGCGCACGCGCATCGCGCCATCGGCGCCGCCGGTGTTGTCGGCGCCCGCCTGGGCAATGCCGACGCTCTTGAGCGTGGTCGCCGTGGCACCCTTGGTGGCCAGGGCCTTGGTGTTGTCGATGCAGACGATGGCGCCTGCATAAATCTTGGTGTTGGCCGCCACCGGAAATTCGAAGTCGGTTCCGGCTCGGTTAGTGGTGTTGCGGTCCGCAGTGAGCGCAGTCATGCTGGTCTCCAGGCGTTACGGGATGGCTGCCTTAACTCAGGCAGCCGGCTTGTTGGCGGCGGCGAACGCTTCGGGCGTGATGCCCATCGCCGAGCAGATGGCCAGCTGCGTCGCGTCCGGGGCGCTGACCGACAGCGCGACCGTGGGCGGCGTGACGCCACCGGTCTGCCGTGATGTGAGAGCAGCGATCGGTTGGGCCTTGTTCACGTATTCCTGCAGGGCGGGCAGATTGGACTGGCCGAGGCCGCGTGCCCACGTTTCCATGGTCGGATGCAGGCGGCCATCCGAGAGCGCGGCGGTGATCAGCCCATCGACCGTGGTATTGCTTGCCTGAGTGCTTGCGGCATTGACCGTCGCCGTCAGTGCGGCGATTTCACCGCGCAGGCCATCGACCACGTCGATCGGCACGAAGCGCGCCGGGTCGATCTGGTTCGCGGACAGGGCCACAATCCGCTCGTCGCGCTCAGCGAGCAGCTCGCCGACGTTGATCGAGGCGGCGGCCGTGCCCTTGCCTTCGGACAGCTGGCCGATCAGCTTCTGCAGCTGGGCCTTGACGTCGTCGGCAGTGGCGCCCACGGGCAGGTTGAGCAGCCAACGCAGCTGCTCCAGCAGTTCATCCATTTGAGGCTCCTGAGTGGAATCGACGGGAGGTGCCCCCGTCTGGGCGGATAAATCGGCGATCAGGCGCGACGCCGCAGCGAGCGAGACTTCGTCGAGCTCGTCGAGTGCGGGCGTGTTGGTGAGCGCAACGTGCAACAGCTGGCCCACGGCGCCGGTCTTGTCGTAGGTGAAGACGGGGGAGAGAAAGCGATATTCCCTGGCGGCGATGTAGGCGGCGGCGCGCTCGGTCCATTCGACATCGACCGCGTACAGCCCGTCGCCGGGGCGCCACTCGACCGTTGTGAACCAGCCGGATGCCGGCGCCGGCTGGCCGTTCGTTGCCTTGGCCAGCGTCTGGTGCTCATAGTCGATTACATAGGGCTTCCCCCGCGAGTTGACTGCCGCGACAACCGTGGCAGCGATCGTGTCATCGATGTGCCAGGCATCGCACTCGGTCGGGCGGCCGTCATTGGCGCGAAACGAGCCGGCCGGCAGCAGTTGGATAACGCTGGCGCCGGTCGGGATCTCGACAGACAGGTGGGCGATGAGGGCACGGATCGTCATGCCGCCATCTTGGCGGCCACATGCTCAGCGGCAGAGGTGGAACCGTGTCACCCGGCGGGTGAATCGCGGGTGCGGGGGGATGATGAGGGTGGAAAGGCGGTTAGGAACGAATTTAACCTGCCCTTAACATACCTTTCCGGGGGTGGGTGCACCCATGGTAGCTGCACGGCCCGAAAATCGCTCTGCGGCCCGGATTTCCGAAGGGCGCTATTCGAAGAGCCCAGCCAGGTAGTCGGTGGCCGTCTTCTCGATATTGTCTTCGTCAGCAGGCGTGAGCGCAAGGAACGGGCGCGCCGGGATTTTTACCTTGCCTTCGCCCACGGTGTAGCGGACCTTGCGGGCACGCTTGTGGTCATCTCTGGCGAACACCGCCAGGCGAGCAGCGCGGCCCTCGCTACCCTGGCGCAGCAGCCGCCCCTTGGCGTCCGCGCGCAGTCGGACCCAGCCGGAATGCGCGGCCCGCGTGATCTCGCCGCCGAAATGGTGAATGGCCGCGTACTTCGTGTTGGTGCCGACCGCCGCCGAATCGCCGTCCGCATGAGACTGGATGGAAGCCGCCAGCCGGCCGCTCGCCTGGAGGATTTTGCCGTCCGGCCGGCGCTTGAGCGTGGACTTGGCCAGGCCGAGCCACTTGGGACGGCCCTCCTGGGCGAAGTTCTCCTCCACGGCGTCGTGCATGATGGCTACCAGTTGACGCATCAGCGGCCGTTTGCTGCGCTGGAACTCCCGTAGCCGTCCCAGCGCCTTGGCGATCCTGCTACCATCCACCTTGATCTCGATCATGCCTTATACTCTCCGTTAAGCCTCGGAAACACGGTGAATCTCCCGGCCGTAGGACGCCCCAGGGGCGGACCGCGTGAGGGGACTAGGGAGTCCCTCCCGAGGCTTACTTCCCTTCCAGCTCATTGCGCACGACTTGCCCTTTGCGCATCGCCCGCTGAGCTGCGGCCATGTTGGTTTCCCGGAACGATGTCAGGAACAGCGCTTTCCCGCTCTTGGTGGCTTTGATCACCGCGTGATAGAGCTTTTCCTCGCGACGGACAAACACCAGGCTGGTGTCGCCATCTTTCACGACGAGCTGGGCCTCTTCGATGACGCCCTGGACGCGCCAGTAATCATTCAGGCCGATGTTTTGCCCCTCGCGGTTCACCAGCTGCTTCACCAGAGTTTCATCGGATAGCCAGACCGTCTGCGACTCGACGCCGAGGGCGGTCCGATCAGCCGCACCGAGAATGCCCACCGGATACCGCTGCCCATTGATCAGTTCGGGGTCTACCTTCGCGCGCACCGCTGAGCCGGCCGCGTCAGGCATGCTGGCGCGTGCCGCCTTCACGACGGTGTCCGCGTTTGCGTACCAGGCTTTGAATGCCGGCCCTGTCAGAGTGCCCTTGACGTACTGGCGGGCGACATCCGGGGCGTAGCGGTCCAGTTCCGGTTGGAAGGCGGCGCGTCCGGGGTTGTATGCAAAGCCGGGGTCGGCCAGAAAGGTCTTGCCCGAGATCGGGTCTCGGTAGCCCATCACGCGGCGTGTGTTGCCGTCGCGGTCGATGACCTGTTCGACTTCTTCGAGGTGGCCAGCGCTATCCGACACAGCGAGGTTAAGCCGATCCACGTCTGCCTTGCTGCGGGCACGCACCCGGCACCGGCACCGCCACCCATTCGGGGGGTAGAAGTACCGCCAGAACGGATCACCAACGCGGAAGACCTTGCCGTGCTGGGCACGGTGAGTGGGCCGGGTCCGGCTGTCCAGGATCGCGACGTACTCCAGATACGGCCGGCTATCTGCGTTCTCGAGCTGAGATGTGTAGCGGCCGGCGTTGTAAGCCGCCTGCATGTTGGTCTCGAAGATCGTCTTCAGGCGACGCGGCGTCAGGCGCTTGCCCAGGACTTCACCCGTTTCCTGATCAATGACGAAGCCCTTGCCGATCCAGCCCTTCGCCTCAAGTGTGGGCAACAGGCCCTTGCGGAACTCCGCGAGCGTTCCGCCGTCTCGTAGAGCCTTATCCAGTGCGCCACGGATGTCCTGCAGGACGTCCAGCTTCATAACACCGGCCACGGTGAATGCCTTGGCGTGCGCCTCCTGCCAAACGTCCTGCCATTTGAATCCGACCGCGTAGCCCTTGCTCTCGAAATATCGGATCGCTTCCTCGGGTGCGAGCCCGAAGGCGTAGGCCAGATCAACTGTCGCCATTGACGCGTCCCCAGACATCCGCGACGAAGATGGCACGCGCCAGCAGCTGCGAGACCGCGTTATCGTCCAGGAGCGGGTAGCTGGCCACCAGCGCGGCAATCGCTTCGTCTGGCTCTTCGCCAGCCTGGATCGCCTGAATGGCGGGTGCGAGCAGCTGGGCCATGCCATCGGCCAGCGCCTCGGCAGGCAAATCGAGGATGGCCTGATCGACCGCGTTCTGATCGGGGTAGAGGCGCTCGCCCTGGTCGTTGGACAGCACTGCGCGATACGTCAGTGCCGCCTTGGGCTTGGTGCCAGCCGGCGGCGCCTCGGGCCGCAGCTCGGGCGGAACCGCCATCTCCGGGCGCGGCACCGTCAGCAGCGGTTCATTGTCTTTGGGCACGGGGATTGCCAGCTTCTCATGCGCCCATCCAAGCGGCACCTGGACACCGATCGCCACCAGCTTCGGCAGCGCGTCGGCGTACAGCTTCATATCCTCGGGCTCGCGCGTATCGAACGCGATTGACGGCAGGCGCCGCCGGTCAGTCACGCCAAAGTTAAGCGCGCAGATCGCGTAGATGACGTCGCGGCGGATGGTCGTGGCCAGTTGCTTGGCGTCGGACACCTTGAGGTCGTGGCGCACTTCGTTGTGCACGTTCCCCAGCGCATTGGTCGACGACTTGCCATCTGCCTGGCTCGTCAGCGTCCCGCCCAGGATGACCTTGGATTGAGTGCGCTCGCACCAGCTGATCATCGCTTCGTAAGGATCGTTGGTGCCGACCGCTGCCGTCTGAAAATCGATCTTCATGCCCTCGGGAATGATGCCGGCGGCGTTGTGCCCGATCTCGGTCACGGCGCGCAGAAGCGCCATCTTCTCGTCCTTGCCGGCACCTGGGCCATACGTGCCCACGCGCAGCGGCAGGCCGTAGATTTCGAGGAACTCGGCCAGATCGCGCGCGGCGAAGTTCTTGAACAGGTATGGCCATGCCAGCACGCGGTGCAGGCCGCCACGACCGATAAACCCGGTCTTGGCCTTGTGGCGATGGACGACCCAGCCGAAGGGCCACAGCTCCTCGCCGCTCACGGCGCTGCCGCGCAGCCGCAGCTCGTCCGGCGATGCAAAAGGCGTCATGAACCAGCGCTGCGGCCGATGGGTGAAACTGTCAGGCAGCCACATCTTGTCCACCCGCGACCAGCCAATCTCCAGCGGCGAAAAACCGTGCCCGATGCCGTCGAGCATGTCCAGCATCATGCCCTCGAAGTCCGGCAAGTCTCGGAACCACTCGCCAATCAGAGCGGCCTGGCGCTTTTCCTCCGCGCTGGCGTCCTGCGGCGGGTTGACAGCCCAATCCGCGGTGAGCAGTACGCGCTTGCGCTTGCTCATCTCCGCAAAGATATGGCCGTCCTTCTCCTCCATGTCCTGGAAGAGATCGGACTGCGCCAATAGGTCGCCCAGCTCGGCCTGCTCCAGTATGCGGGCCAGCTTGGCCGGCGTAAGGCCGCGAGACGGGTGCCCTGCGTAGTCGTGATGCAGCGCCTGCAGGCGAGCCGATTGCGGCTCGGACAGAGCGGCCCCGTCAAAGGGCCGCCCATGTTGATCAACGATCTTTGCCATGATGGTTTCCTACCAGGCGCCAGCTGCGCCCGCGTACAAGTCGTCGTCATCGCGCGCAATGTCCGGCGCGCGCTTTGGAACAGGGGTGTAGTCGTACATGCCGGCGGCGCGGCTACTGGCGATCACCCAAAGGATGTGCAGCGCCGTGAGGCCGTCATAGTGGTGATGCGTCTGTGGCTCCGGCCACGTGTCCAGTTCGTCGAGCAGCGCGCGTAACGCCTTGTGCAGCAGGATGCTCGGGGCCATCCGGTCAGTAACAAAAGGCTCCAGACCTTCGATGCGGACTTCTGGCGCGACAGTAGCCGTCACGCCGATCAGTGGCAGCGGAACGCCCTTACGCATACCCGCCTGGATGTATGTCTGGCGGGAGTGCTCATAGGCGTTGTTGTTCTCGAAGCCGATAGCGCGACAGCGGAACTCGCGCTGCATCTCAATCAGATCGGATTCGAGCTTTGACGGCACTCGCCGCTTGATCTCTGCGTGGATGACGTGGAGCTTGCCGTTCCATGTATCGAAGCCGCCAGCCAGCAGAGCCGACGGGTCAGACTTCTTGCCGAGGCCCATCGACGGATCACAGGCACCAAACATGAGCCAGTGCTGGAGCTTCTGAACCCAGAAAGTGATATGCCCGAACACCTTGTCATCTTCGGTGCGCGGGTCGCCCTGCAGTTCGGTGTTAAATGCCCTCGGTGCCTTGGCGCGCTGACGCATCAGCCAGAACAGTGAGCGCACGGATGGCCACGAGATTTTGGCACCTTCATCCATCTGCGGCTTGTGCTGGAGGTAGAACTCGAACGACGGCAGAGCTTGATCTGGCAGCGTTTCTCCACGGCCGGCCGCCTCCTCGATCGCAGCGCGGTCGGTGTTGAGCATCATCTCCTCGCACTTCTCCCACAGATCCATGTGGGCGGGCATTTGCTCGATGGCCCGGAAGTGATGCACGACATGGCCGATGGTCTTCTTGGCACGCGAGATCGGGTCATCCTTGTCCAGCACAGTGCCAACGCCGAGGTATTTAACGCTGCCATCGGGTGGCCCGAGGTAGTCGATTGCCCGCTGCAGCCAGTTCCATCGGTTCTCGCGCTCGGTCGGGCTCTTGGCCTCGGCATCGGTGATCAAGTCATCGCCCATGAGAATCTTCGGCCGGCTCGCCCCGTGGAAGGTACCGCGCACGGCCTGATCGGCGCCAAACGATTCCAGCTTGACGTTGGTCTGGAACACAGCCTCGCCAATTCGCCAGAGGCCGGTCTTTCCGCATGCCTCCGGAAAGTCCAGCTCAAGCATCGCATTGGCCGTCAGCTCGGTCTTAACCACTTCGATCAGCTTGGCCGGCAGCTTCGTCTCCGCGCCGAGCAACACGACGTAGTCATTGAACGGCGGGAGTTTGCCTTCGAGCTGCAGCTCCTTTTGCACCTTCGGCTGCTGGAGTAGGCCCTGGATGACGCAGTACGCCGGCCCGATCTTCGTGGCCAGCGAGGACTTGGCTTCGCCGCGAGGCGCCACCCACCACTCGCGCGCACCGCCGGTCTGTTCCAGCACGCGCGGATAGCGTTGGCAGAAATGCCCCTGAAAGCTCGATGGCGTGCCCCGGATATGGTGGGGGAAGTAGGTGTAGGCGAAGAATTGGAAGTCGCCCAGCAGCACGCGGCGGCGGCGCTCGGCGATCGCGGCCGCGCTGCTGTCCAGGCCGGACTGAAACGACTCGATATCACGCCTGAGTTGCGCGGCCAGCTCCTCCAGCTCGTCGCGGAAGTCCTTAACGGAAAACTTCTCAGCCATACGCGCGGCTCAGCTCGTTGCCGAACGGTTCGAGGATTTGCGCGAACGCTGCAATGTGTTCGGGCTTGTTTTCCTTGACCCAGCTCGCCAGGCGCTGAATGACGTCCATGGCCACGGCCAGCTCGTTGGTCTCCGGCAGAATCTTCTTGCTGGCCGAGACGGTCTTCTGGAAGCTGTCCGCAAGGCTGGCCAGCAGCTTGGTCTTTTCCTGCGGTTTAACATTCTCCGACGCCGCCAGCTCCTCCATCGTGGCCTGGTATTGCGTGACGAGACCGGCCAGCACACCGCGAGCGATCTCCTCCAGCGTGCCGCCAGCGATGAGATGCGCGCTCTGAGCACGGTCCCAATCGTCGCCTGCCTCGAAAGCGTCGGTCTTCCAACGGCGCGCCGTGGCATAGGCTACGCCAGCCTTCATCGCTGCGACCTCCAGCGTCAACCGATCGAAGACGTAGGCGCGGCGGACGACGTCACGCGTCTCTTTGGGGTGGGCCATGGTCAAAAGCGGGGGCGTGGTGTTTCGATGACCTCCCTGACGTCTTGCGCCGGGAAGGAGTGTTTTTTCTCGGACTCGGTTCGGATAATCACGAACGCGCCCTCGTATCCGACGACATACGCGGGATACGGAAAGCGCTGGGATGTTCCGTCCTTGAACTTGATCTCCACGCCTGGCATGCTGTCAGGCTCCCAGCTTGAACTTGGCCAGAAGGACGCCCACGGCCACGATGCCACCGGTGATGCCGCCGGCGGCAGCACCAGCGGTCGCACCGAGGCGGATGGCACGGCCTTCGATGCGATCGATCTTCGCGTCCATGGCATCGAGTTTGGTATCCATGCCGCTAACCTGCGTACCGATTTGGCGCAGCAGGCGCAGTTCTTCGCTTTCGTCTTTTTGGGTCATCAGGTTTTGTCTGCTTTGTTGTCCAGCTTGTCGTAGATGCGATCTACCTTCGTTGACAGGCGATCAACCGCGTCCAGCACCTCCTGCCGGCTGTCCTTGATTTCTTCCCGCCGTGCGTAGTTCCTGGCGATGTCCAGCCGCAGTTCGGCCAGATCGCTGCCGAGCGCCTTGGCCGTGGCCGTGACCTCCTGCCGTTCGGCGCGCTCTCGCGCAAGCCACCATGTCAGGAAGGGGCCGCCGATCGCTGCCGCCACGGACAACAGCGCCTTGAACGCTTCCAAGATTTCCGGAAATGCGATCGTCATCGAGCTCTCTCCCGGCGCGTCTGGCACGTGACGCAGAAGCGGCAACCAGGAATCGCGATGCGCCGCGCCTCCGGAATCGGCTCGCCGCACGCTTCGTCCTGGCACACCTCGGCAGAGGCGCCAGTGGAGAGCCGTTCTCGCACGCGGCGCAGGGCTTCGTCGCGATCAGCCTGCTCGATCTCCGAAGCGTGGTCGAGCGCGCGATTACTGAGCATCCTTGCCCTCCTCGTAATCGATCAGGCGATTGAGCTGTTCCTCCAGCATGCGAGCGCGCGCGCCGTAGTCGATGTGATGGCTCAGAATCGACCGCTGGTCGATGCCGACGGGGGCGAGGTCGTCTCCCGTAGCGGCTCCACGGGCGTCGGACGCTTGAGCAGGTGCGCTGGCGCCTTCGGTGGCAGCGGGCAGATCAGAGCCGGTGATGGCGGCGTTGTACTGGCGCAGCCAGCCGCGAGTGAAGATACAGACAGGAAGAGGCTGAGGCACAGCGCCTGGCGCCGGCCGGTAGACGGTCGAGACATCGTTCACCTTCTCTTGGAGTTGACGCGCGAGTGCGCTGATTTCGTCCTGGGCCACGCCGAGTTGAGCGCTGAGCCGATTGCCACGCGCGGTCTCTTCAGCCATCACCTCGCCGGCATGACGCAGGGCCTGAGCGTTGCTGGTGGCCAGCTGCTCCCGCTCGCTTGCCAGCTTCGCGTCAGCGATAGCCGTTGCGTGCCTTCCGCCATACCAGAGCGCAGCCGGCGTTGCGATCGCGGCGCCTGCGAGCAGCGCAAGGACACCCAGCACGATCGCCTCGAGGCGGTTAAGTCCGTTCATTGGGCTTTCCTTTCGCGCAGAGCCAGAGCGATGCGCATCACGGCGGTGTAGCCGCCGACGCCGCCGAGGTAGGCCCACCAGATTTCAGGGGTGAGCTGGCCGAGCCAGCCCGTGCGCACAAACATCACCGTCGCGACAGCATTGGCGACGTTCGGCCATAGCTTCGTGTGGGAGAGCCGGCCCGTGCGCTCGTCAGTGATGAGTTCGGTAACACGGCTCATACGATGCCGGCCGCCCGCATGGCTTGATCGATCACGGCCGCGCTGTAGGGCTGCTGGCCGTTTTCGTGCTGGATGATGGCAGGCACCAGACCGCGCATGACCGCCGGGTTCGTCAGGTCGATGTGCTGGTTCGGCAGGACGCCCACGCTCTTGGCCACGGCCGCGATATAGGATTCGGTGTCGTTCTCGCTCGGCGGCGCCCAGCGGCTGATCACCTCGCGCACCGTATCGATGTTGGGCGCACCGACACCGGGGATTCCGGACTTGCTTCGATAGTTAAGGATGCACATGCAGATCGCGCGAATGCCGAACACGGGATCGGAGAACTGGCAGAAGTCCTTGTCGGTGCGCATGTGCGGCGCGATCAGACCCTGCCAGCCATCGCCCCAGCGGATGTTGCCCGGATTGTTGTTGCGGATGCCGCGTGGCTGCACGTTTCCCTCTGCTGATGCAATGTAGACAGGCACCAGTCTCGTGCTGCACGCGCGTAAGGCGAAGGGTGGCGCGTGTCAGGGGAAGGGGAAAGCAAAAGCCCCGCGCGGTGCGGGGCTTCGGTGTGGGGTCAGAACAGTGTAGCCTGAGTTTTGGACTGGGGTCCATCCCGGTCTGTCTGGTTCAATATTCGCCAGACTTGCCGATCGGAGATGCGATATCGCACGGCCAGCTCGGCCACGGCATTGAGCGCGCTGTACTGCCGCTCCTTGCCCGTCATGCTATCGAACTCGGTACGCATTTCGCGATCGCGGATTTCGCGCAGCGCGGCCGAGCACAGCGGTATGTACACCTCGATGCCACCGAGGGCGGACACAAGTTGCGTTGCCGCGTCTTCTCCGACCGCCTCGGCGAGCACCTGGTACCGGACTTCGCCCGCCGCATTCTTGCGCAGCGGTACGGGAAAGGTGGAACCGCCGAGCCGCTCGACCAGGCGAATTGTCTGCGTGATGCCGATGGTCCGGACGAGCGCCTGAGCGACGGCGGGCAGCAGGTTGGTGACTTCAGACAGATCCACATTACCTCCCATGACGGTTGGCGTCTTTCTGCAACGCGGCTGTGATACGCCACAGCTGATCGGCGTCGCACCAATCGAGCTTGTCAATCTGGAACATGCGGGCGGCCATGGCATCCGCGTACGACCATGGGCGCTTCGCTTCGGCCAGTAGTGCCTCGATCTTGCCGAGTAATTTCTGACGGTCTGCGCCAGCCGCAGCGGGGCGCCGGCCATGCTGGCGAGCATTCTTGAAGCCGGACTTCTCCAGATGGCGGAGCACCTTGGCCGCGCCGATGGGCGTCAGGTCTTTGGCCGACCGAACGCCGGCCACGCTCTCGAGCATCTGACGGTAGGTGTCGTCATCCATCGCGAGCTGCTTCTTGGCGATGTGAATCTTTGCGAGGGTGGAAGTAGCGGGCATTTGGTGTTGGCTGGTTAGCGACGAGAATCCGCGGTGTCCACGATCAGCACGCGGCGCCAGTCGAGAATGCCAATCGCAGCGCCGTCCGATAGTGGTCCATCGACCGAAAGGTGCCGGCGTAGCCATCGTCGCCGACCACGGCGCACACTTCGGCACCAAGCTCGCACCACGCAGCGTGGGCCGCGTCACGCATTGCCTTACGCGTCGATTCGGGAAATTGCTCCCACGCTTGCCCCGCACCCCACGCTTCGGGGTACATGACCCGGCAGATCGCAATCGCGGTCCGCTCAATGCTTTGCTCTGTCATTTTTATCCTTGATTGGCTGCTCATCAGTGCCAGGCCACCACGCCCGACAGACACCCGCTCGCGCGGGTGTTTCGCGTTAGGCCACCGCCGCCTTGAGATTGCTGCCGGGCTTGAACTTCGGCGCACGCGTGGCGGGGATGGTCAATTCCTCGCCGGTCTTCGGGTTGCGCGCGACGCGCCCTGCGCGACGCACCACGGAGAACGCACCGAAGCCCGTCAACGCCACGGTGCCACCGTTGGCCAGCGTCTTCGTGATGCCGCTGATCACGGCGTTAAGCGTGCGCTCTGCCTCGGACTTGCTCAGGCCAATTTCATCGGCGATGTGGGCTACCAGCTCTTGCTTGTTCATCGTTACATCCTCTGTCGGTCGGGGTTAAATCGTGGTTAAAGAACGGGCGCCAGTGCGGCTGCCGATGTGTCGGCCTTAGTCTTTTCGCTGGCGGACTGGAAGCCGATGGACGTCACGGATACCAGCTCGTTGTGCTTGCAGAAGTGCTTGAGCATCGAGCGCACCGATTGCCAGTTCGGCTCATAGATCACGCCCGTCCGGTTGTACTTGGCGAGGAACTTCGTCCCTTCGCGCTTCCCCAAGTCCCGGAGGATTTCGGCCTTCTGCGCGGGCTTGTACAGCTCGTAAGGGACGGGGCGCAGGAAGCGGGTTGCTTCCTCGCATGCACCCTTCATCCATTCGCCTTTGAACCATCCATTCACGTACACCATCAGCACGTACTTGCGCGGCCCCTTCGCCTCGACGGATACGGTGATCGTGTAGCCATCACAGGCGAGGACGACCCGCCCAAACGGAGAGGCCAACTCGTAGTCGATCGCGGTGATCTGCTCTTTCGAAAGCGTTCCCATGGCGACCTCAAATGGTGGCGATGTCGAGGGAGATCGGGCGGTACTTCTCGGTGTCGCCGATCCGCTCGTACACTCGGACGTAGGACTTCGTGCCAATGACCTGGACGCTGTCCGCGATGGCGAACATGGCCTGCTTCCAGCGCTTGTCCTGAATGTCCAGGCGACGAAGCGACAAGATGCGGCCGGTATTCAGGTTGCCTTCCTTGTCCGTGTCGAACGCGCTCTGGATCAGCGCCTGGATCTCCGGGCGCGATCCTTCGGTCCATTCCGCGAGCAACTCGTCTATCATGGCTTTGGCAGCCTGCAGGCGCTCGTCGAAGGTGATGTTGTCCGCGCGCTGGATCTGGATCTTGAAGCGGCCGTTGAAGCTGTGCAGCGTGACATTGCCTTTGGCGCCGCCGACTTTGGCGCCATACTCTTCGGCCGACATCGAGATGAACGCCTCGGTATCACCGAACACGCGCTTCTTGAATTCGGCCAGCGCGGCATTCTGCTTCTTCGCCAGCTCGACCAGCTCGGTGACGATCTGGTCGCGGGCGCGGTCGATAGGCTTAACCATGCTTTCTTGGATCAGCCGGCCACGGGCGTCCTGCACGTAGCCGGCCGGGATGTTTGCTTCGCTCATTGCGTTTCCTGTTGGGTGTTGATCGCCTTGCGGCTGTTCGCGGCACGCAGCGCCCCCTGGCGAGCCTCTGCAGAGGTCGCAGAGCGCGGTGCCGGTTCGTGGATGGTGGTGGTTTGCATGCGAGCGGGCGCGGTGCCAAAGCCCGCATGTCCCGCGCGCTGCGCTTCGGTGACGCGCTCAGCGCGGGCATCGGCCTTGTTCGAATAGCCGGCGACGATGGCGCACAGGTAGCCATGGGATTTGAGGGGAAGCTTGAGCCCGCCGCCATCGCGGCGGGCAATCATCTCCTCGAATGCCTGGCACCAGTACTCCATCGGCGCTGACCACTCGGTGCCGTGACCGTCGCGCACCGTGCCGGCCTTAACCATCGGCACCAGCTCGCCGAGGATCGACGCCACACGCTCGTAGCGCATGTCGGTCTTCTCCGGGGCGAACAGGCCGACGTAGGCCAGCATGGGGCGGAGCAGCTTGCTTGCCGCCGGGTGAGCATTCACCAGATGCTGGACCGACTCGCGCACACCTTCGTGCGCGAATACGACCTCCAGCGTCAGCTCATTCCGGCAGCAAGGGCAGCGGAAAGACGGCATCGGCATCAAACGACTCCGGCTTCCTTGAGCACCTGATCGACGTTAATGCGATCGAGGTAGGCGACCAAGCCAAGGGTGTCCGAGGGCGTCAGCTCCACCGTCTTGCGACCATCGCTGATCGTGAGGCTGCCGCGCGACGACAGCGCCGCGCTGAATTCGGTGCTGGCCGGCACTTTGTGCCCGCTTGCCTTAACGACTCGCTGACGCGGTGCGAGCGTCTCGTCAGGCGGGTTGTCCGGATTGATGCGGTAGGAGTTTGCCGGTCGGCCACCGTGCGGGTTATCGACCTTCGTCACCAGAATCTCGTTACGCTCGATTTCACCGGCAATGAACGATGCCGGGCTATCGATACCCGTGTCGTCGGCCAGCTCGGGCGTGCGGATGCCGGGGTTGGCCTTGATCTTGGCGATGATGATTTGTCGGTTGGAAAGGGTCACGGCTTCAACTCCTGCAGAGGTAAAGCGCTTCGGGCTTTCGTAGCGGTAGAGCCGTTGCGCGTTGGATGCCTGACCAAACTGATAGGCCAGGAGGGCCACCAAGAGCGTCCAGATCGCGGCGCCCAGGCGGGTGTGAAGGAACTTGCGGAAGGAGAAAGGCGTCTTCACTTGCCACCCTCCGAGAGTTGCTGAAGGCGAGCGACGAGGGCGTCCCGGTCGCGCTTGTGGACGTACTGGAGCTGCGTCCAGTTGATCTCCTGCTTCTCCAGCTCGTCGCGCGTCCAAGCGAGTTCGCGCTCAGCACGATCGGCCTCGCGCTCAATGGCAGTGAGCTGCCGGTAGATGCGAACGCGTTCGAGGCTGCGTCGCAGTTCGGCCCGCATGCGACGGATGGCATCGCGCAGTTCCGTAGCGATTGGGCCGTCGAAGCGCGGGGCGCGGGGCAAAACAACAGCGCCCGTCTGGCGCTTGAGCAGCGTGTGGCGTTGGTTGCTTTTCATGCTTTCTCCAGAGAGGTGAGGTCAATCTGCGGGGCGCCGACTTCCGGCAGCGGCAGGGTCTTCGTATCGAGCGCGGCCATCGGTAACTCCTGCTTTTCTGCCTTCGCCCGACGCTTGTCCCGGAACAGGACCACGTCGGGCTTGTAGGCGCAGACCTGGCAAGCTTTCCAATGGTTAAGTTGCATTGGGTTATGGGTAGGTGCGCTCCGCAGGGCTTTCGCCTGGCAGTGCGTCACGCCAACCGTCTCCCCGGTGTGCGGGCACGGGATCTGCTCGAAGGCCTCCCGATAACGGCGTTCGAAGCGATCCCCCTTGGCACCGCCGTTACCGTATTCACCCGAGCCATTGAGGAAGACCGTGAGCGTCGAGCGGGACACGCCGAGGCGCTCGGCGACCTTCGCCTGCGTACTCGCGCGCACCTGGTCGCGCAGGTCGGCGAACCACACCGTGTCCATGTAGGACGGCCGAGTCTTGGGCTTATTGCTCACTCTCGAATCCCTTCGTATCGGTCCAAACCACGCGACCTTGGTTGGGATCGAACACAGCGTTGGTCCGCTGGATCATCGGCGCACGCGGTCCCGTGAACATGCGCGGGATCAGCGTCCAACGAGCGGGAGCTGCGTTGCGGCCACGTACGGCAGGCTTCGTGCAGTTCAGATAGCCTGCCGCCGCCAGCGCCTGGACGTACGCCTTCGCGGTCTCCTCGCTGATCGGATGCGCAGCCGTGCTGGCAAAAGCCGCAAGCTCACGGAAGTTAAAGTCCTTGCGCTCAAACATGCGGTGCATGGTTCCCCACATGGACTCGTTTCCTGCCCCCTGGACAACCGGTGTGCCATCGCGTTTGATGCGAGGCGCCTCAACGCCGTTATCGCGGACGAGACGGTAGGTGCGACGCACGCAGATTCCCACCCTCTCCTCCGAGATAACCTCGATGATTTCCGCTCTGAGCAGGCTCGTGATGTAGTCCTTGGTCACGCTCTCGAAGCCGCCGACTACCTCGGCGACGTCGGGTTGCGTGAAACCCTTGCGCAGCTTGCGGATGGCTTCCCACACGCGCTGGCGCGGTGACTTCCCGCCTTTCATTTCTAGGGTCGCGGGCTTACGCGCCATGGTTGGTTTCTCCATGGGAGCGGATCATTTCGCGCATTGCCTGAAACTGGTGGATCAGGCCGTCCAGATCAGCAACCGAGAGAGGGATAGACGCCATCACGCGCTGGTGGCGACGGGCGCCGCTCAAGGTGATGTCCATCGTGGCGCCACGCTGGTCGGCCGAAAGCGTCGTCTGGACGATGCCGCGAGCCTTGATCTCGGGCGCGTCGGTGCGGCCGATCTGGTAGTGGCAGTGTTCGAAGCTGGAGAGCGTCAACGTATCGGCGTTCATCACAGCCTCCGTTCCGGCGAGCGGCCGGTGTAGATCGACACCTGCTCGAACTCAGCCATGGAGAACTCGTCCACGCCGTGAGTGAGGCTGTGTTCGTGCATCTGCGTGAGGTTCACCGATACGCGGCGCACCGAGCCTTTGGCCAGGTCCACGAGGCGCTCGAAGACCGCATCATCGATCTGCAGGCCGGGGGCGTAGATGTTTGCCAGCTTCGCGGCGTCGTCCACCGTGACGGGCTGAGCCGGTGCCCACGTCAGGACGCGGGAATGGAAGCGTTCCCACTTCTCCAGCTTCTTAGGTAGCAACTCCTCGCCAACGAGCAGCAGCGAGCCTTGCGAGCCTTCGTAGATGTCGCGGGTCAGCTCGATCAGCGTGTCGTTCTTCGTGGCGTAATCGAACTCATCGAGGATGAGCGTGCGGCGCGACGTGCTCAGCTGCTCGCACACCATGTCGAGCAGCTTCGGCACGGTCTCGCGGCCATGCTGTTTAACACCCATCTCGAACAGAATCTTCTCCAGCAGAGTCTTCGATCGCCAGGCGCTGCGCCACTGGACGTAGTACGCGCGCAACTCGTTGGCCAGGACGTTGGTGGCGAAGGTCTTGCCCCAACCGGCAGGGCCGTGGAGCACAGCGATACCAGGCAGCCCGCTGCGGCGGCCATCGAGGCGCTCCAGCGTCGCTGCAACGAGGTCGAGCGTGGCGATATGGGCGACTCCTGCCGGGTGTGCGCCTGTTGTCGGTTTGATGTTGTTCGGATTTTTAGCCATAATGGTTTTGCGGTTCATCCCGTAGTTGGCGTGTTAAACGGCTGCAACCGTTCGACGATCGCCGGACGCCATCAGGAGTTGTCCCTCCTGGTGGCGTTTTTTCATTGCCGAGAACTCGGAGCTTTGTTGGTACTTCTCGTGCCAGCGTTTCAGTTGTGGGTCGTCGATTGATCCTCCGTTGATGACGCGTTCGTTAAGGTCCATCCACCGCCGGAAGCGAATCTGCGGGGTTTCAGGACGGGTAATGACGTTGTTCGGTGCCGGCTGTGCAGCCGCTTCGCTCTGGGCGCGCTTACGGGCGTCCATCAGGCGTTGCAGATCGGCGGGGACTTCGGCCGCGCGCGGCGCGCCGGACAGGGCGCGTTTCGCGGCAGCTGCGGCCGCGAGGCCGGTGGTACCGTGCGCCACGGTCGGTGCCGGAAGGCTGACGAGCTTTCCTGACGCCTCGGCGCGCTTGCGCAACAGAGACTGGATCGTTTCGTCCGGGTTGACCTTGGTGGCTCGCACGGCCTTGCGTTGTGTCTGCACGTTGATCCGCTGCAGCTCTCGGGCATGAGCTGCGATGTCTTTGCGCGATACGCCGGTACGCTCCGGGCAGACCGCGACGCAGACAAACTCTCCCTCGTGGTACACGACCAGGTGGCCGAGGTCTTCGCCCTGGCGAACGGCCACCTCGCGGCCGACGTATAGGGAAAGCTCTACCGCAATGAAGTTGGCGCCCTCGACCGTCAGTCCCTTCTTGGTGACCACGTAGGTGCCCTTGCCGGCCGGCGGGGCGAGCAGGATGTCGAGCGCGCGCACGTCTTCAATGTGGCGCAGCTGACCACGATAGGCCGCAGCACGCGCAAACGGCGTCTCGGACAGTCCGCCGTGCTCGCGCTGCTCGTACGTACCCGAGAGCCAGTCGTTGATCAGCGCCTGCAGCTGGCCAGCGGCAATCGCCAGCTCGACGACGTGGTCCTTCTTGAACAGACGCTCGGCAAAGCTCTTGCGTGCCTCGATCTCTGAGCGCTCGGCCACGTTGTGTCCGACGAACGACGACAGGGCTTCGAGATTCGAATGCAGGATGCTTTGGATGCCCCGCTCCACATGTGGCTTCTCCCAGGGCGAAAATGGCGCCGTGGTGTGGTGCTTGATGTCGAGCTGCCGCAGCGTTTCGATGAATTCGCGGCTCTGGTAGTCCTTGCCGTTATCGGTGACGATTTCCTCGGGCACGCCCCACGCCAGCAGGGCTGCGCGCAACGCGAACTTGTGGGTTTCCGTTTTGGGCGTCGGCGCAAGCACGACCACCATACGGCGGCTGTAGACGTCGATCACGACGGACGCGGTGTAACGGCGTTGCTTGCCTTCGTCGTCGGTCAACATCCAATCCGCGGGCGTCGCGTCCATTTCCCAACGCTGGTTAAGGCGCAGCACGTCGGCCGACGCATCGCCGAATGCGACCATCTTGCTGTTCTTCCACTGGTCGGGGTTAGTGGACGCCATGAGCAGCTCGGCGTTGCGCGACTTCCACGCCTTGAGAAATCGATACGCCTGGTGATAGGTCGGGACTTGGAACAGCAATGCGCCCGTCTTCGCGTCGCGTGATGCCCCTTCGATCAGATCGAGCAGGTGCTGAACGCCAAGGTGCGGCCGCGCGATCAGCATGGCCAGCGTGACCTTTTCCAGCATGGGCTGCGACGTAAATGCGTTGACGTCCTTGCGCGGGCGGCCGTCGTTTTCGTCGATCAGCCCCGCCATGCCATCGCGCTCAAACTCCAACACCCAACGCTGGACCGTGCGCGCCGACACCTTGTCGAAGATCGCCTTCACGTCGTGCGCAATCTGGAGCTCGTTCGCGTTGTACGCTTGGGCGTAGGCTTCCCAACTCACGGAGCGCGTCATCGGCTGGGCGGAGGCAAACCATTGCTCCCAGCTGCGAACGATGGCGAAACGGCCGTCGAGCCGGGCTTTTACGCCTTCTGGCATGTCCTCTAGCAGGCGCTTGAGGTTTGCTTCGCCGCACCGTGCGCGTGCCGCCGCATGTTGCGCTGCCGCTGTCCGAACTTTCGCGATTGCGGCATCGACTTGCGCAGCCTCGATTTCCCGCACGGACAGTGCAGCGTGGCGCTCGACTGCCCGACGTACGTCGCTCGGGAGCGCGTCGCGAGCGAAGACCTTCCGGCGGCCTCCGCGAGTAGTCTCCACCGAGTGCGGCCAGTTCTCGCGCCGAGCTCGATCGTCGGCCGCTTGCCGGGCGACACGGAGCGCGGCTGCAATGTCCCGGATGGAGTACATCACAGACGCCCTCCCAACGACTTAACATCGTCTTCGGCAAGGCGGTCGAGCAGAGACTTGGGGATGGTTCGGCGCAGTTCCGCTAGGCGGTCCTTAACCGTCCGCTCCTGCAGCGTCAACGCGCCGATTTCGGCCAGCATGGCCTCCTCGCCCCGATACACCTTGCACCCGCACGCTGCCGCGAGAATCTCCAGCACGCGGAAATCGCCCGTGGCCACGATGAATGCGGGGATGATCTCGGCCGGGAAGCGCCAACCCTCGGCGCTCGGTGCGCAGAATCGGTCCAGCATGTTCTTGGTTAGGCCATGATTGGAGAGGCGCGAGACTTGAGCCGCGATGTCGTGTCGGTCTTTGCCGCCCGCCGACGCAGCGGAGAGCGTGTCGGCCAGCGCCTCGCGGATGTTCATCGCAACATCGAGGCAGCCGTCTTCGTTCTTGGGTTGTGGAGGCACTTCGAAAAAGGACAGTTCCAACTGGTTTGCCGCCTTCGCCTGATTTGCTCGCCGCTTCATATGTCAAATCCTTGGGACGGTTGATGGTTAAGCAGCCACCGCGTTTTCAACATTGCGATGGTTAAGTGCGCTGCTAGACTTACGGGTAGACCAGCGGCCAATGCCGCGCTGATTGCGACCACTCTTTGGATGGCCAGCGGCGTCGTATCGGCTGGGCCAGATAACCGTGGGAGCGACGCCAATGGCGCGGGCGATAATCTGTTCCGCGCCAGGCCACGGCGTGTCCAGGGCCGCCTTAAGCGAACCAGGGGCGTACCCGTGCTGGAGACTGAGCTGTCGGAGGGAATAGCCAGCCCTCTCTAGAGCCGCTTTGATATCGACTCGATGCCAGTCCTCGTTCGCAGCGAGGGCTGGTTTTTTTGAGGTGTTTAACTTGTCCATGAGCGCAAACATAACAGAAACCTGCTATACACGCAACAGGTTCCTGCGGCTTGCATCTTCGATAACTGCTATGAACCTAACAGGTTGCTGCTATCTGATTGATTTGCTTGGTGTTTCCTCGAAGCTGCAAGGCTCGACCGGAAGCTGCAAGGACGTTGCAGCTTCGACTAAGGAAAGGTGCAAGCAATGACGGACCTTGCTGATCGCATTCGGATATGCGCGGAGAAGGTGGGAGGCGGGGACGCCTTAGCCCGAAAAACGGGCATCCCAAGGAGTACCTTGGAGACCTATCTGACAGGAAAAGCTGAGCCCAAGGCCACGCGAATAGCAGAAATCTGTGGGGTGGCCGACGTCAGCGCGGACTGGCTCATCTGGGGTAAGGAGGGCACCAAGCAAGGCGAAAGCACGGCGCCTGCGTTGGCGCTCAAAGACGTGCAAACTCTCGTTCTGATCGTTCAGCGCCTGGAAGAGATGATTGCGGACCGTGGGCTCGACGTGTCAAACGAGAAGCGAGTGGAGCTCGCGATGCTGCTGTTTGAGTACGTTAAGGACACCGGGAAGCTAGAACCAGAGAGGGTTGAGCGATACCTGCGCTTGGTCGCATGAGGTTCGCACTTTCGGGGGGTATTGCTCTAGGATTTTTTGTCGTTAACTTGTTGAAGTAAAAGGGGTTTCCCGAAGTGCGAACGGTCTAATGAAAGTGCGAACTTAGGTTCGCACTTTTACGCTTACCGCGAAGGTCTGAAAGTGCGACGCACGACGGGGCAACAGCCCCGTTTTTTGTTGGGTCGAGCCTACGGGCACATTTGAAGGAGCGGTACAGTGGAAGAAGCGCAAAAGCGCCTGCAAGCGGAACTGGACAAGGTGTTGGGGCCGCGACGAGCCCAGACATCGATGCAAGGGAGTGGCGGAGGGACGGTCCTGAACTTCAACGGGGGGACCGTTTTTTTCGGCAATGGGAATCAGATCAACAACGTGTTCAGGCTGCAGCCTAAGATCACGGTAGTCCAGAATTGCGGCGGAACACTCGACGCTTCTCAGAAGCGCCGGCTACTGGATCTGCGAGACCAAATCGTAGGCGTATCAAGGGTTCTAGAGGGGCATCAGGTCATGCCCGCCACCGTCATGCGACGGTTAAATTCGCATATGCACGTCAATTCTTATGCCGAGATTGCGGCCGACCTCTTTGAACGGGCGGAGAGCTATCTCGTTCGCTGGCGGTCGCGATTGGAAGGTATGCCGGGCGCGACGAAGTCCCCTGGCTGGCGCGATAGGCGAGTCCAGGCCATCCATGCTCGGTGCAAAGAGCTGGGCTGCGACCGCTGGAGGCTTAACTACATGCGCAAGGTATTCGGGAAGGTGTCGATGATTGATCTGTCGAACGAGCAGATCGACAAGCTCTACCGAGCGGTCATGGACAAGAAGTAGTCACTAGAGCCCGTTCTGTGCCAAACCTTGCGCAAAACCTGTTCACGAAGTGCTCGTTTTTTGACTGTTTTGTGCCAAATGGCGCAGAACGGGGAAATCCGCGCGAAGCCTTGAGATTCCTGGCTTTCCGGCCTTTTTTTGCGGTTTCTCTGTTATGCCAAACTAAGCGCAACCCCACAAGACCGACAGGGGGTGTTGCAGCGTGGCGTCCAGCGACGGAGCAGCTTGTGTGACCTTCGTGAGCTGGGAGGGCTGGGAGAATGCTGGCAGCTCACGCAAGAACGCGCGCTCTCGCTGAGTGAACAACTCCGCTGGCGCGTATCCGGTTACCGGATGCACACGCTGGTTCGCCACGTCGCGCAGCCACTTGCCGACTTCGGCGTTAGCTGTATCGACGTCCAGCACCAGGCCCGACTGCTTCAACCAACTGGTCAACGGCACGTAGAAGTTGCCACGCAGGTACCGATGGAAGCGTTCGACTTTGCCTTTGGTTTGGGCACGATACGGACGACAGAGGCGGGGAATGAATCCATAACGCTTGGCAAGGTCCAGGAGGCCGGGATGCCAGCGGTGATGGCCCTCTGCGTAAGCATCGCGCGACGCGACGATAGTCTTGGCGTTGTCGTACAGGATCTCCCGCGGAACCCCGCCCAACGTCTCGAACAGTGCGTGATGGCAGGTCATCAGCGTTTCCGCCCGCTCGTTCGTGGTGAATCTGGCCCAGCGCCAGCGACTGAACCCCAGAGTCGCGGTAAAAGCGTAAAGCGGGTCAGCGCCACGGCGAAAGACGACGAAGTCGCATTGCATCTGATGACCCGGCGCGGTCTCGAACCGCACGATCGGATCAGCCGCTTGCAAAGGCTTATGCGCGTGCATGAAGGCTTGGAGACTGCGCAGCTGTCCCTGATAGCCTCGCGCTCTTAGCTCGCGCAATAGCGCGGGCGCCGCGATCCAATCCGGAAAGGCAGCTTGCATGCGCTCGCGGATGTAATCGTGAAACGGGTCGAGCTTGGTCGGGCGAGCCTCACGCTGCTTGTAACGGGGGACATCGTCCGCAGCCAAGTAGCGAGTTACGGTATTACGAGAGACGCCCAGCCGTCGCGCGATCTCGCGCAGCGACAGCCCTTGGGCCTTGAGCACATGGATCTGCATCCACTGTTCCTTCAAAAGCATCGTCGGCCTTCGCGCGGAAAAGGCAGACTGTACGGAAAAGTGGTTCAGATTTACCTTGCGCGAAGTGGCCCAGTTTTACTCTGCGCGCAACAGGCGTTGACGTCACTGCGCTTTTTTGCTGCAGCCATGATCGTTACAACGCACACAGCGGATTTTTTCCACATAGGCATCGAGATAACGAAGCGCTTGATCATGGCCCAGGGAGTGTCATTCTTCTTCGTTCTAAGCGGGTTCGTGCTGTTCTACGCCCACCGCGAGATGCAGGACAGCGCGCGGTTGACGTTCACACAGTTCATGCGTGCTCGATTTGCGCGCGTCTGGCCAGCGCACGCCGTAACGATGCTGGCGTACTGCTATATCTTTCTCTACGTGCTTGGCCTCGAGGATCCCCTTACCTACGGACGCACCTTCACGACCGGCCTGCTGCTGCAGGCATGGGTGCCATACTCAACGTACTACTTCGGCTTTAATGGCGTGGCTTGGAGCCTGTCGGTGGAAATGTTCCTCTACGCCATGTTTCCGTTTCTGATTTCGCGATGGTCGCACACGTGGCACTGGAAATGCATGCTTGCCGTTGTGCTCCTGTTCGTGTCCGTCACTGTGCCCGGGTCCGTTGCCCTGGACGACTGGAAACCAGGCCACACCGGCCCGACAATCGCTTCATATACCTACATTTTTCCGCCTGCGCATCTATTGGAGTTCGTGTTCGGGATGAGCGCGGCGTCGCTCTATGTTCGGTTCACTGGCAGGCTTGAGAGCATGAACATAGTAGCAATCAACGTCATCGAAATCGTTGCCATGGCGGGCGCGATCTGGGGACTGTTCGAGATGCCACGTATCAGCGGATTGCTTGAATCGTCCGGATATGTCGACTCCGGCTTCCGCTCATGGCTGACGATCAGTGGGGCATCGCCCTTCGTTGCGGTCATGCTGTTCGCGATGTCCTCGGGTCGCGGCGTTCTGGGCAGAGCGCTGGCATTGCGACCGATGGTGCTGTTGGGCGAGATCAGTTTCTCGCTCTATCTCGTGCACCAGCTTGTCTCGCGCGTTTGGCTTCTCCGCAAGGACTTCGCCGCGGAATACTCTGATCTGGCGCGCTATCTTGCTTACTGGGCCTTCGTACTGTTGCTGTCCTACCTGCTGTGGCGCTTCGTCGAGAAGCCCGCTCAGTTGCTGCTCATGGGTAAGTTGAGGGCCACTGAAGCGCCGAAGCCAGTGTCGATGTAAGGCCTGACTCAAGCGAAGGGGCCTCCACGGAAACCGGGGCGGTTCACCCTACATAAACCATCTGCCCAAAAGCATCGCGATCACCACCGTGTCAAAGGGCAAGACGACGATCGCTGCTATTACGGCACCGATCCGCCTCCAGCCCCAGCCGCGATGAGTGGAGTTCTTCGCCTTTACGAAGATCAGCGTGAGAGAACCGAGCGGCAAGAGCGCCGCCAACAGACCGGATATGGCCCCATATCCTTTCGCTCTTGCGAAATGCGCGCTCGCCATTGCAAACGAGGCGAGACCGATTGCCATTAGCAGCAGTCCCGCAATTCCAAGCCACGCGAGACACAATCCGCCAAGTACGAAGCAGACTGCGCCGATAACCGACGTGAGGGTGATCCTCTTTTTCCGATTTGGGTCGTCTACCGGATAGGTGGACATCGCTACCACAACGAAAAGTCCGACGGTAACGTTGATGAACTGCCAGAGGAGGAGGAAAAGGAAGCCGATGTCCATTGCTTGGTGTCGATTAGGCGCTTTTTTATATCTTCAAGATGCGAGCGGTCGCAGTAGCGTCCCGCCTGAGGCTTCCGCCCCGCCCGCCATCCGCCGACGCTTTAGCGGGAGAGAATCTTCCGCGTTTCCTCCGTAATCGACTTCAGCCCCTTCTCTACGATGTCCTTCCAGTCGTCCACCATCACCGCGCCTTTGGACTCCGACACGTTCGTGGAAATCGTCGCAGTGCCGGCCGGTTGGATGACCGCGCCGTTCAGTTCGATTTCCGATTTCTGGCTGACCTTGACCGACCACGCCCCCGGCGAGAACCAGGCCCAGAACTGGTTGATGGTGGCGGAAACCGGCGTGGCCGATTCATAGTTGGCGTCGCCTTTCTTGACGACCGTATATCCCGATTCCTTGAAGCCGGTAGAGATGGCTTGTTCGACCAGGCCCGAGACGCTCTGGCCTTCCGCGAGGGCCACGTCGCCGAGCGCCTTGCCGAAGCCGCCGCGCTTGCGGGCGATGGCGCGTGACTTGGCGTCGGGACCATTATCGGCATCGGGATCGAGCGAGGGGATGTCGGCCTGCGACGGTGCCGCTTCGAACTTGCGACCATCCAGCACGGACTCGATCCGTACCGACTTGCCGTTGCTAGCAGTGACCGTGCTGGCCTCGGGCGCCTTGACCGTGACCACGTCGCGACCGAGTGCGCAACCCCCGAGTGCCCCGATCAGCAACAGATACCCCGCGATGCTCGCGTAACGCATTTTTCTATTTCTCCTGAGTCTGGTTGTCTTGTCGGCAAAGTCTTCCTTTGCCGGGGTGGCATTTTATGCGGGCGAGGGCAGGCAACGGCAGGGGCGCGCCTCCCTGCTTTGGCGGGATGGACTTCCGGGCGCGGCGCCAAAGGCGACGCGATTTGAACCATTGGCGTCCGGTTGCTACGATGGAGGTTCGGACCCAACGGAGAGCTTTCATGTCAGAAAAGGGCAACGGCATTGCCGGTACGACTTGCATTGCGTTCGCGGTGGCGGGACTGGCGCTCGCCGCATCGTTCATCCTGGCGTACTACGCCGTCAATCCGCGTCGGATCACGATGCAGGACCGGGGTTGACATGCCCCGGTAATCCCTCTCGCCCCGGCCAGAACGTCCCGGCCCAAACATCCGGATCCGGAACGTCCGGACCAGAAGGTCCAGATCCAATCCGCAGTCCCTCCGTATCACGCCGGCAGGGCGCGCGGGTTGTCCCGCAGGTTGCCCCGCAGGTCACCCCGCAGGTCACCCGATAGCGGGGCAACCTCGTAGCGCGGTGCCTGCGGTGCACCCTCGACCCGAAACACCGCCACCGCATCCGCCAGCCGGCCCGCCTGTTCCTCCAGCGATCCCGCCGCCGCTGCCGCCTGTTCCACCAGCGCGGCGTTCTGCTGTGTGACCTCGTCCATCTGCGCCACCGCGACATTGACCTGGTCGATGCCGCTGCTTTGCTCGGCCGCCGCCGCGGCGATCTCGTTCATGATGTCGCTCACGCGCGCGATGGCCGCCACGAGTTCGGTCATCGTCGTGCCCGAGCGTGCCACCAGTTCCGCGCCCGATTCCACGCGTTGAGTGGAGGCGTCGATCAGGCCCTTGATTTCCTTGGCGGCGCCGGCACTGCGTTGCGCGAGCGAGCGCACTTCCGAGGCCACCACCGCAAAGCCGCGGCCCTGTTCGCCGGCGCGCGCCGCTTCCACCGCCGCGTTGAGCGCGAGGATATTGGTCTGGAACGCGATACTTTCGATCACGCCGACAATCTCGCCGATCTTGCGCGAGTCGTCGACGATATGCTGCATGGTGCCGACGACCTGGCCGGTCAACTCCCCGCCTTGCGACGCCAGGCCGGACGCGCCGTGCGCAAGTTCGCTCGCTTGCCTGGCGTTCTCCGCGGTTTGCTTGACGGTGGAGGTCAGCTCTTCCATGCTCGCCGCGGTCTGCTCCAGCGACGCCGCCTGTTCCTCGGTACGCTGTGACAGGTCGGTATTGCCCGCCGAGATCTCGCGCACGCCGATATGGATCGCATCGGTGCCCCCGCGCACGGTGCCGACGGTTTCGATCAGCGCGGCCTGCATCTGCTGGAGCGCCGCGCTGAGCTTGCCCATTTCGTTATGGCTGACGACCGCCACGCGACCGGTGAGGTCGCCGCTGGCAATGCGCTCGAACTGGGCAATGGCCGCATTCACCGGCACGACGATCGCGCGCATCATGGCCGCGCGGCCGATCCAGGCCAGCAGCAGGCCGCCGGCGAGGCCGATGGCAACCGCCCAGCAGACCATGCGGAAGCGCTCCTGGGCCTCCTTGTAGCGCTGCTCGCCATGGTCCATCTGCAGCTTCTCGAGGGTCAGCATGGCTTTTTCGTAGGCGCTGTAGAGCGGGGACAGCTTGTGTGCCTGCAGTTGCAGGAAGGCCTGGCGGTCACCGGACTTGAGCGCCGCCAGGGCCGGCTGGATGCCTTCGGCCAGGAACTTGTCGCGCTTGTCCTGCATGTCCTTGATGAGCTTCTGCTGTTCGGCATCCTGACCGGCGCCGGCGACATAGTGCGACAACCGCTCGTTGGAGGTCTTGAGGTACTGGTCGAAGCGCTTGAGTACGGCGTTGGCGCCTTCCTGGTCGTTGAGCTCGATCAGCGAGGCATAGGTTGCAAGCGCTAGTCGCAGCCGCAGCAACTGGCCCGCGCTGCCTTCGAGATCGGCCACCGCGGGCGTGTCGACGGTGTACATCTGCTTGAGCGATTCGTTGCCTGCGCGCATGGACAGCAGGCCCGTGGCGGCGCCGATTACCAGCGCCAGGCCAAAAAACGCGACCATCAGGCTCAACTGGCCCCGGATCGACAGGTGCTTCAACATTGTCTTCCTCTCCTCTTGTCGTTGCGGCGCGCGGATCTGTTGCCCACTGCTGGTTGCCTGCTACGTCTGTCGAGGTCTGCACCCGTCGTGCGCCGCTGAATCTCAGGGGGACCTATTTCGGTCAACGGATGCGAAAGGGAAAACTTGAATGACCGGCGCGTAAGGGCTCGGCCGGGGCGTCGCCGGGAGCATCGGCCGCGGTGTCGGCCGGGGCGCCGTCATGGCAGCGGCGGGAGCGTCGGCCGGGCGGAATGCCCAATGGCGGCGCGACGCCTCGTTACTCCTGGCCCGCCACCGCCTTTATCAGGGCCGGTACCTGCGCCACCGGTGCCGTCAGTTCCGGCGGCACGCCGTACAGCGCGCCCAGCCGCGCCGCGGTGTCCTGGTAGTCAATGTGCACGCCATGCTGGTCGTCCTCCCAGACCACCGCATGCAGCGGCAACTCCAGCGCGGCATGCGGGTAGGCGGCCATGATCGGTGTGCCGCCCTTTGGGTTGCCGAACACGAACAGCCGCGTGGGGCGCAGCGTCATGCCGGCGTCCTGCGCGGCGGCGCGCTGGTCGATCTCCGCGAACAACCGGATCTGGCGGGTGACCAGCACGGCCTTGAAGCGCGCGACGGTGGTGGCAAAGTCGTAGCGGCTGTCGATCGACGCGCTGTACGACGCCGGGGCGGCCTGGGCCGGAGAGGTCATGGGAAAGGCTCCTGCGAGGAACGCGACGGCGGCAACGGCGCGTCGGATGCTGCCGGGAAGGGTCATGGCAATGCCTGATGCGTGTGGGGGCGCGATAACAGGCAGTGTAGGCCTGGGGCAGCCGGCGCGATAATCCAATCGGCGCAGAAATTTGCCGGATCGTCTCGCTGGCGGCACCCCCGGGCTGACCGCGCGCCTGGCGCCGCGAGGGCCATGCGATGCCACCGGCTACCCCGGTCTCACCCAGGCATGCGCGGCCGGCGCCCGCGCTCGCTTGCGGCAGGGGGCACCAGCGGATGCGACCGGCGGCGAATCAGTCCTTCGCCTTGGCGCGTTCGATCGTCATATGGGTGGGCATCATGTTGACATTGGCGTTATGCATGACCCATAGCGAGCCCGCCACGATAATGCCGATCAGCAGTGCCGTGCACACGAAGATGCCGGTGTTGGAGCGCTGCTCGCGTGCGGTACCGAGGTGGAGAAAGAACACGAGCTGCGCCAGCAACTGCGCCACGCACAGTACGACGATCGTGGTCAGTCCCATGCTCTTCGGCACCACGCCATACATGACGGCGCCGAAGGACGCAAACGTCAGCACCAGGCAGAGCACGAAGCCGACGATATAGCTGCGCAGGCTGCCGTGCGAGGCCGTATGCAGCGATTGCACCGTGTGAGAGGATTGGCCGCTCATACGAACTCCCGCAGGTAGACGAAGGTAAACACGCAGATCCAGATCAGATCCAGGAAGTGCCAGAACAGGCTCAGGCAGGCCATGCGCCGGCGCGTGATGGCATCGAGGCCGAAGGTCTTGAGCTGGTGCATCATCACCAGGATCCACAGCAAGCCAAAACTCACGTGCAGGCCGTGCGTGCCGACCAGCACGAAATAGGCCGACAGCGATGCGCTGACCTCGGGGCCGGCGCCGCGGTGGAGCAGCTCGGCAAACTCGTGCAGTTCCATGGCGATAAACGCCGCGCCGAACAGGAACGTGATGCCGAGCCACACGATGGTGCGCTGCGGGCGGCCCGCGTACAGGTTCAGCATGGCCACGCCGAACGTGAAGCTGCTGAACAGCAGCAGCATGGTTTCGCCGAGCACGAACGGCAGCTCGAACAACTGCTGCCCGGTAGGGCCGCCGGCGGTGTTGCCGACCAGCACGCCGAACGTCGCGAACAGTGTCGCGAAGATCAGGCAGTCGCTCATCAGGTAGATCCAGAATCCCAGCGTCAGCGTGGCGCCGCTGTCATGGTGATCGTGGTGATCGTGGGCATGGTCGCCCACATGTGCGGTAAGGACTTGGCTCATGGCTCAGGCTGCTTCCTTCAGTTGCGCATGGCGCGCGTTCTCGATGCGCGCCACTTCCTCCACCGGCACGAAGTAATCGACGTCGCGGTTGTAGCTGCGCGCGATGAACGTGCCGATGATGCCGATCAGACCGGCGGCCGCGACGATCCACATGTGCCACACCAGTGCGAAGCAGCACACCAGGCCGAGAACGGAGATGATGAAACCGTCGCCGGTGTTCCTTGGCATGTGAATGGGCTCGTAGCGCGCGGGTTGTACGTAGGCGCGGCCGCTTTCCTTGTCGTCCCAGTGCTGTTCGAGCGAGGTGATGTGCGGCACCACGGCAAAGTTGTAGAACGGTGCGGGCGAGGCGGTGGCCCATTCCAGGCTGCGGCCATTCCACGGGTCGCCGGTGAGGTCGAGATTCTGCTTGCGGTCGCGGATGCTGACGGCCAGCTGAATCAGCAGCGACACGATGCCGGCGGCGATCACGAGCGCACCGATCAGCGCGACCACGAGGTACGGATGCCAGTCGACATTGGCGTAATGATTCATCCTTCGCGTCATGCCCTTGAAGCCAAGCACGTAGAGCGGCATGAAGGCGAGGTAGAAGCCGATCAGCCAGCACCAGAACGAAATCTTGCCCCAGCGCTCGTTGAGCGTGAAGCCGAACACCTTGGGGAACCAGAAGCTCATGCCCGCCAGGCAGCCGAACAGCACGCCGCCGATGATCACGTTGTGGAAGTGGGCGATCAGGAACAGGCTGTTATGCAGCACGAAGTCCGCGCCGGGCACGGCCAGCAGCACGCCGGTCATGCCGCCCACCGCAAAGGTGACCATGAAGCCGATGGTCCACAGCGTGGCCGAGTGATAGCGGATGCGGCCGCGGTACATCGTGAACAGCCAGTTGAACAGCTTGACGCCGGTCGGGATCGAGATGATCGACGTCATGATGCCGAAAAACGCATTCACGTTGGCGCCAGAGCCCATCGTGAAGAAGTGGTGCAGCCAGACGAAGAACGACAGCACGCCGATCGACGAGGTGGCGTAGACCATCGACTTGTAGCCGAACAGCGGCTTGCCCGAGAACGTCGAGATGATTTCCGAGAACGCGCCGAAGCAGGGCAGGATCAGGATATAGACCTCGGGGTGGCCCCAGACCCAGATCAGGTTCACGTACATCATGGCATTCCCACCCAGCTCGTTGGTGAAGAAATGCATGTCGAGGTAGCGGTCGGCCGTCAGCAGCGCGAGCGTGGCGGTGAGCACCGGGAACACCGCGACGATCAGGATATTGGTGATCAGCGCGGTCCACGTGAACACAGGCATCTTCATCAGGTTGAGCCCCGGCGCGCGCATGCGCAGGATGGTCACGATGAAATTGATGCCGGTCAGTGTGGTCCCCAGCCCCGATATCTGTAGTGACCAGATGTAATAGTCGACCCCGACCGTGGGGCTATACCCGAGTTCGGACAATGGGGGATACGCGACCCAGCCGGTGGCGGCAAAGTCGCCGACGAACATCGACAGCATGACCAGCACCGCGCCCATCGCGGAGAGCCAGAAGCTCAGCGAGTTGACGAACGGGTAGGCCACGTCGCGCGCGCCGATCTGCAGCGGCACGATCACGTTCATCAGGCCGAGGATGAACGGCGTGGCGACGAAGAAGATCATGATCACGCCGTGCGCCGTGAAGATCTGGTCGTAGTGGTGCGGCGGCAGGTAGCCGGCGGCATCGCCGTAGGCCATGGCCTGCTGCAGGCGCATCATGATGGCGTCGGCAAAGCCGCGCAGCAGCATGACCAGCGCCAGCACGATGTACATGACGCCGATCTTCTTGTGATCGACCGAGGTAATCCATTCGGTCCAGAGATACTTCCATTTGCCGAAGTACGTAATGGCGCCCAGCAGCGAGGCGCCGCCGAGCAGCACCACCACGAGCGTGACCATGATGATCGGCTCGTGGAACGGAATGGCATCGAGATTGAGTTTGCCTAGCATGGCTGACGATTCCCTGACTACTGCACCGCGGCCGCATTCGCGGGCGAAGCGGGACGGGTACTGGTAATGGCGTTGAACGCTTGCAGCGAGGCGGGGCTGTCGGTCCGGCAGACCGGGTCCGCGCTCTTCATGTACTTGTCGACGACCCTGGCAAAGAGCTGCGGCGCGACGGTGGCATACAGCGTGACCGGGTCCTTGCTGCTGGGTTGCTCCAGCTGGCGGTACACCGCTTCCGTAAGCGGGGTCGCGGACTGGCGTGCCGCGGCGATCCACGCATCGAACTCGGCGCGCGAGGTGGCGTGGGTCTTGAAGTGCATGTCGGAGAAGCCGGCGCCGCTATAGGCCGCCGACTGTCCGAGGTAGACGCCCGGGGTATCCGCGATCAGATGCAGCTGCGTCTGCATGCCGGCCATGGCGTAGACCATGCTGCCGAGTTGCGGGATGAAGAACGAGTTCATCATCGACTCGGCGGTGAGCTTGAAGTTGATCGGCGTATCGACCGGAATCGCAAGCTGGTTCAGCGAAGCCACCCCGTACTGGGGATAGATGAACAGCCACTTCCAGTTGAGCGCGATGACTTCCACTTCGACCGGTTCCACCTGCGAGTCGAGCGGACGGTAGGGGTCGAGCTTGTGCGTCGACTCCCAGATCAGGAAGCCGAGGAAGGCGACGATGACACACGGGATGGTCCATACCACGATCTCGATCTTCGTCGAGTGGGCCCACTTCGGTGCGTACTCGGCCCGGGTATTGGAGGCGCGGTAGCGCCACGCAAACACGAGGGTGAGGATGATGACGGGGATGACCACCAGCAGCATCAGGAACAGCGAGACGAGGATCAGCGATTTCTCCTGATGCCCGATATCGCCTTTGGGGGAGAGCAACTCCAGGGTGCAGCCGGACAGCAGCAGCATGGTGCCGGCAGCGAGCGCCAGGCTCGCGGCACGCCGCCAGCCTGGGCCGGACGGTGATGGACAAGTACGCATACGAGGGTTTTAATGTATGGATATACGGGACGTCGCGCCGGAGAATAAGGTAAGACAAGCCCCATACAACGGCGAAATCACGGGAATATGCGCGAAAAAATCTCCATACAAGATGAGGAGGCCGGGCTTTGGCTGACGGGCTTCCGGACCGGCGCGGGCGCCCGCTACCTGCAGATAGCGGACCTGATCGAACAGGCCGTGGCCGACGGGCGGCTGACGCCGGGCGACCGCTTGCCGCCCCAGCGACGAATTGCCGCACGGCTCAAGGTGGACCTGACCACGGTCACACGCGCGCTGGCGGAGGCGCGCAAGCGCCATCTGATCGAGGCACGCGGCGCGCTCGGCACGTTCGTCGCGGCACCGCGCGTGGAACTGGCGCAGCGGGTGGACTTCAGCATGAACGTGCCGCCGCCGCCCGACGGCATCGACTTCGAAGACCTGTTGCGGCGCGGCGTGTCGCAGGTACTGCTACGCGCGGATGCAGGCTTGCTGATGACGTATCAGCTTGGCGGCGGCAGTGCGAGCGATCGCGCGGCCGGGGTGATGTGGCTGGCACCGATGCTGGGGCCGGTGGAGCCTGCACGCGTGATGGCGTGCCCCGGCGCGCAGGCCGCGCTGGCCGCGCTGATCCTGGCCATGACCGCGCCGGGCGATGCCATCGTCACCGAGCCATTGGCCTATCCGGGCTTGCGTCTGGCCGCGGAACAACTGGGCCGGCGCGTGGTGGCGGCCGAGGTGGATGCCGCCGGCATGCGGCCGGACGCGCTCGAGGCGGCCTGCCGCGAGCATGGGGCGCGGCTGGTCTACCTGAACCCGACCACGCAGAACCCCACCACGCAGACCATGCCCGAGGCGCGCCGGCACGAGCTGATCGCCGTGGCCGCGCGGTGCGGCGTGCTGATCGTCGAGGACGACCCTTACTGGCTGCTCACGCCGGATGCGCCACCGCCGCTGGCGCGCCTGGCGCCGGCCCAAGTCTGCTATGTGTCGACCATGTCGAAGTGCCTGAGTCCCGGCCTGCGTACCGCATTCATGGTGTTGCCGGCGACGGTGGGCGATGACGCCGTGCTGGCGGCATTGCGCTCGTTCGCGTTGATGTCGGCGCCGCTGACGACGGCGCTCACCACGCAATGGATCCACGACGGCGCGGCCACCGCGTTGCTGGAGGCGATCCGGCGCGAGGCCGCCGCGCGCCAGGTCATCGCGCGGCAATGGCTGTCGAGCGCCGGGCAGGTGCCGCCCGGCGGGATCCACGTGTGGTACACGTTGCCGAGCTACTGGACCTCGCAGGCGCTCGCCCAGGCGGCGCGCGCGGAGGACTTGCGCGTGACGCCGGCCGAGGCCTTCCAGGTGGGCCCGCGCACGGCGAATGCGATCCGCATATCGCTGGGCGGCGCGGCGGACCGGGTGGTGCTGGCGGGCGGACTGCGCCGGCTGGCCGACCTGCTGGCGCGCCGCGCGGACGGCAAGCGGGAGATCGTGGTGTAGCGCGTGGTGTAGGGCGTGGTGTAGGGCGTGAGTCGCGCGCGCGGGGACGGCGGGACGGCGGCTCCGGCGCCGCGATGGATACAGTGCGGCGCCTCATCTGGAAGCACAGTCGGGCAGCACAGCCGGGCAGCACAGTTCGCGCGCCGGTGCTGAGCTTCGTCCTAACCCGCGCAACTGTATCCGTCGCTCCACGGTGTGCCCTCGTAATCTTCGCAGCACGGCATGCATGAATGCCGCAGACCTACGAAGAGAGCACTACGATGCATGGTATTACCGCACTCGATCTCGCGCGTGTCCAGTTTGGCTTTACGGTTTCATTCCACATCATCTTTCCCGCGATCACGATTGGCATGGCCAGTTTCCTCGCGATCCTGGAAGGATGCTGGCTGCGCACGAAGAACCCCGTCTACAAGACCCTGTTTCATTTCTGGGTCAAGATCTTCGCCCTCAACTTTGGCATGGGCGTGGTGTCCGGCCTGGTGATGGCCTATGAATTCGGCACCAACTGGAGTTTCTTCTCCGAGTTTGCCGGCGGGGTGACGGGCCCGCTCCTGACCTACGAAGTCCTGACCGCGTTCTTCCTGGAGGCCGGCTTCCTGGGCGTGATGCTGTTCGGCTGGAACCGCGTGGGACCGGGGCTGCATTTTCTCTCGACCATCATGGTGGCCATCGGCACGCTGGTCTCCGCCACGTGGATCCTGGCCTCCAACAGCTGGATGCAGACGCCACAGGGCTACGCCATTGTCGACGGTCGCGTGGTACCGACCGACTGGCTCGCCGTCATCTTCAATCCGTCGTTCCCGTACCGGCTGGCCCATATGGGCATCGCGGCGTTCCTGTCCACCGCGCTGTTCGTCGCGGGCGCCGGCGCATGGCTGCTGCTGCGCGGCCGGGCCGAGGCGCCCGTGCGCAAGATGCTGTCGATGGCGATGTGGATGGTCCTGATCGTGGCGCCGATCCAGGCCGTGGTCGGCGATGCGCATGGCCTCAACACGCTGAAGTACCAGCCGGCCAAGATCGCGGCGGTGGAGGGGCACTGGAACACAGCGGCGCCCGGCGATCGCCATGGCTTTCCGCTGATCGTCTTCGGCATTCCGGATATGGAGAAGGAGGAGACCCGCTATGCGATCGAGATCCCGCGCCTCGGCAGCCTGATTCTCACGCATACGCTCGACGGCCAGATCCGGGGTCTCAAGGACTTTCCGAAAGCGGACCGCCCCAATGCCACGGTGCTGTTCTTCACCTTCCGGGCGATGGTGGGTCTGGGCGTGCTGATGATCGCGTTCGGGCTGCTGGGTTTGCTGCTGCGCCGTCGCGGCGCGCTGTTTCGCAGCAAGCCGTTCCTGCGTCTTGCGGTGGCGATGGGTCCGACCGGACTGATCGCGCTGCTCGCCGGCTGGATGACCACCGAGATCGGGCGGCAGCCGTGGGTGGTGTACGGCCTGCTACGCACCAGCGATGCGGTGTCGCGGCACGACGTGGGCCCCATCGCGGCCTCGCTCGCGGCGTTTGTGGTGATCTACTGCTTTGTGTTTGGCGCGGGCATCCGCTACATGCTGAAGCTGGTCAACCAGGGACCACAGCCGCTGCACGAGCATGATGCCGACGCGCATGGCAACGCGCATGGCAACGCGCATGGCAACGCGCATGGCAACGCGCATGGCAACGCGCTGGGGGACAACCATCCCGGGCATATTTCCGCGCCGCGGTATCCCGCGCCCGCTCGACTCTCCAACCGGTAAATCATCATGGGTATCGATCTTCCGCTTATCTGGGTGGCGCTGATCTACTTCGGCGTCATGATGTACGTGATCATGGATGGCTTCGACCTGGGCATCGGCATCCTGTTTCCATTCGTACCCGACCGCGTCGAGCGCGATGTGATGATGAACACGGTCGCGCCGGTATGGGATGGCAACGAGACCTGGCTGGTGCTGGGCGGCGCGGCGCTGCTGGGGGCCTTTCCGCTGGCCTATGCGGTGGTGCTCAGCGCCCTCTATATCCCGCTCATGCTGATGCTGCTCGCGCTGATCTTTCGCGGCGTGGCGTTCGAATTCCGCTTCAAGGCGAGCGACCGCAACCGCCATCTGTGGGACAAGGCGTTTATCGGTGGCTCGTTGCTGACCGGCTTTTTCCAGGGCGTGGCACTGGGCGCGTATATCGACGGCATCGCGGTACGCGGCAACGCGTTCGCGGGCGGGGCCTTCGACTGGCTGGCGCCGTTTCCGCTGTTCACCGGCGTGGGCGTGGTGGTGGCATACGCGTTCCTCGGCTGCACGTGGCTGATCATGAAGACCGAAGGCCGCCTGCAGGGCCGCATGATCGCCGCGGCGACGCCGCTGACCGGGCTGATGCTGCTGTGCATCGCCATCACCAGCGTATGGACGCCACTTGCCCATCCGGACATTGCCCACCGCTGGTTCTCCGTGCCCAACGTGTACTGGTTTGCGCCAGTTCCGGTGCTGGTGCTGGCCGCGGCGTTCGGCATCGTGCGCGTGCTCGGCAACCGTCCGCATGTGGCGCCGTTCCTCTATGCGCTGCTGATGGTGTTCCTGGGCTACACCGGGCTTGCCATCAGCGTGTGGCCGCATATCATCCCGCCCGACGTCTCGATCTGGCAGGCCGCCTCGCCGCCGCAGAGCCAGGGCTTTGCGCTGGTGGGCACGCTGTTGATCGTGCCGATCATCCTGACCTACTCGTCGTGGTCGTACTACGTGTTCCGCGGCAAGGTGAAGGCAGGGGAGGGCTATCACTGATGGCCTCGCGCAAACTTGGGGTACGGCTCGGCTGGCTGCTGCTGTTGTGGCTGGCAGGCGTTGGCACGGTATTCGTGGTGGCCTGCGCGATGCGCCTCGCCATGCGGCTTGGCGGACTGGTGCCCTGAACGCTATGGCAGCCGTATTCTCGTGGCCGGGCGGACGCGACTGGATCTTCTCGGCGAAGGTCTTCGCCGCGGCGATGCTGGCCCTCTATATCGGGCTCGCGGGGGGACTGCCCCGCCCATACTGGGCGATGGCCACGGTCTACCTGGTGTCCCATCCGCTCGCCGGCGCCACGCGCTCGAAAGGCGCCTACCGGGTCATCGGCACGCTGCTCGGCGCGGTCGCCGCCGTGGCCATGGTGCCGGCGCTGGTGAACTGGCCGCCGCTGCTGATGGGCGCCATCGCGTGCTGGGTCGGCCTGTTGCTGTACCTGTCGCTGATGGAGCGTTCGCCGCGCAGCTATGTATTTCTGCTGGCGGCCTATACGCTGCCCATTGTTGCGCTGCCGGCCGTCAACGATCCCACGCAGGTGTTCGACCTGGCCGTGGCGCGTGTGGAGGAAATCTGCATCGGCATCCTGTGCGCGAGCGTGGTGGGTTCGGTGGTGCTGCCGGCGCGGGTGGCCACGGCCATGCAGGCGCAGACGCGGATCTGGCTGGCCGATGCGGCACGCTGGGCCACGGCGATGCTGTGTCCGGTGCCGGGACGCGCCGCGGATGCCGTGCGCGATGACAGCCGCTACCGGCTGGCGGCCGATATCCGTGCGCTGGACACGCTGATCACGCATCTGGCCTACGATGCCGAGACCGCGCTGTCGGTGCGCTGCGCCCGCGCGCTGCACGCCCGCATGACCATGCTGCTGCCGGAACTGGCCCTGCTCGACGGCGTGGCGCAGGCCCTGCGGCGCCATCCGGACGGTGTGCCGCCGGTCCTGGCCGCGCGCATGGCCGAGGTTGCCGCGTGGATCGGCGGTGACAACATGTCCACGCCCGCGCCGATGGCGTTGGCGCCCCTGCAGGCGGTGTCCATGCCGTCGGTGTCCATGCCATTGGCGCCCATGCCGTTCACGTCCATGCCGTGCGCGCGCGTGCCGTCGGCGGAGACCTGGCATGCGGGTCTGGTGACGGCGGCACGCCAGCATCTGGATACGCTGGTCGATCTATGGCACGACTGTCTTGCGCTTCAGCAACGCATGGGCGAGGAAATCGGCGACGCGAGCGGTCGAGCGGCAAGCGGACAGCCAGAGCGCGGCATGCCGGTGCTACGGCATGCCGATGCCGGCACGGAGGATGCGCGCTACCACGACCATGCGATGTTGCTGGTCTATGCGTTGACGGCGGGCGGGGCGACGTTGGTCGCGGGGCTGCTGTGGATGGCGTCGGGCTGGATCGACGGGGCCGGGCCTACCGCGCTGGCGGCGCTCACCGCCTGTATCTACGCGACCACCGACGAACCGCGCCGCACCGCCTGGCGCTTTGTGCGCTGGAGCCTGGTGTGCCTGCTGGTGTCGTGGTTCTACCTGTTCGTGGTGTTGCCGCATGCACACGATTTCACCAGCCTGGCGGGCCTGTTGTCGGTGCCCTATCTCGTGATTGGCGCGCTGATCGCGCGCCCCGGCTTCAACTTGTTTGCGATCCTGCTGTCCGTCAATGCGGCCTCGTTCGCCAATGTGCAGGCGCTCTACGATACGAACTTCGGCACCCTTTTCAATGCCACGCTGGCGACGTTTGCGGCCATGGCGTTTGCACCGCTGTGGGTAGTGGTCGTGCGGCCGTTCGGCGCACGCGTGGTGTCGCGCCGGCTGGTGCATGCGAGCTGGCGCGATATCGCCACGGGCGCGGACCCCGACGCGCTGGCCGCGCACCCGCCATTGCGCGGGCGCATGCTCGATCGCCTGCTGCGGCTGGTACCGTTACTGGCCGGCCAGCGCGGCCGCGCATCGCAGGACGGCTTTGCCGAGTTGCAGGTCGGGTTTGGCACGCTGGTGCTGCAGCGCGATCTGGAGACGATGCCGGCGCGGACGCGAGGAGCGCTGGTGCGAATGCTGCGGACGCTTGAATGCCACTACCTGCGGCGCGCTCAGGTCGGGCGTGCCTTGCCGCCGTCGCCGGCGCTGGCGGCGCGGATCGATCGCGCCATCGCGGCAGTCGGGTGCGCGGCGCGACTCGAGACGCGGAGCGCGGGGAATGCGGAGAGTGTGGAGAGTGTGGAGAGTACGGAGAGTACGGAGAGTACGGAGAGTACGGAGAGTACGGAGAGTACGGAGAGTGTCCGGCGGGTTCTGAGTGCGCTTACCGCGATCCGGCTGACGCTCTACCCCGACGCACCGGCTCAGCCCATGTAGATCTGCGCGAGGCCTTCCTTGAGCGCGGCCGAGATCTGGTCGTGCCGACGATCGATATGCCTGGCCAGCACGGGAATGCACTGTTCGGGGGTGCGTGCTTTCAGGCCGAGCAGGATTTCGCGATGGTCGTTCTGGCTGACCCGACGGTCGCAGCGTTCCATGTCGATCCAGCGCACGAAACGGATGCGCGCGTTGATGTTCTTGAGCACGCGCAGCATTTCGAGATTGCCCGACATCGCCATCAGCCGCTCATGGAAGGTCTCGTCGAGCCGGACCAGTTCCTCCACCGTACGGTCGCCCGGTTCCGGACCGGTCTGCTCCAGAAAATCCAGCAGTGCGTCGATGTCTTCGTCCTTGGCCCGCGTGATGGAAAGGCGCAGCGCTTCGGTTTCGACGATCTTGCGCATTTCGTACAGCGAGAACACTTCCTGCGCGTCGAGGTCGCGGCAGAAGAAGCCCTTGCCGGGCGAGAAACGCAGCAGCCCTTCGGTGGTGAGGCGGGTCAGCGCCTCGCGCAGAGGCGTGCGGCTGACGCCGAGCGCGCTCGCGAGCACGCCCTCGTTGAGGCGCTCGCCGGGTTTGAAGTCATAGCCGACGCTCATCTGCTTGAGCTTGTCGTAGACCTGCTCGACGATGCTGTCGCTTGCTGCGTTCGCCACGGTATTCGATCCTGTTTTCAAGTCATCACTGCCTTCGCCAGGGGCGGCGAAGGCAGGAATATACCTGAATTCGATGCTGTGCACTGGTGCGTATACACAGGATGGCGGCGCACGCGTGGTCCGCGCGCTCTCGGCCATTAATCCACGTGTGCGCCGGAATCCTTGACGATCTTGGCCCAGGTCTTCATATCGGCGAGCTGGGTACGCTTGAACGCTTCGGGGCCGCCATCCTGGATCGGCTGGATGGCCTGGCTGACCAGCCACTGGCGGAAGCTGTCGGTCTGGATCACCTTGAGCACCGCCTTCGACATGCGGCTTTGGATATCGGCCGGCAAGTGGGCAGGGCCAAACAGGCCATACCACGTGGTGCTCTCGAAGCCGGGCAGGTTGCAGGCTTCCGCTACCGTGGGCACGTCGGGCAGCACGCTGACGCGCTGGGCCGATGTCACGGCCAGTGCGCGTACCTTGCCCGACTGGATCGCGCCGAGGCTCGGCGAACTCTGGTTGAAGAAGAAATCCACCTCGCCCGAGAGCAGGGCGGTCATGGCCGGTCCCTGGCCTTTGTACGGAATATGGACGTAGGTGGTCTGCGAGGCCGTGGCGAACTGCGTGCCGGCCAGATGACCCGAGGCGCCATTGCCGGTGGACGCGTAGTTGAGCTTGCCCGGGGCCTTTCTGGCCGCGCTGATCAGATCCTGGCAGGTCTTGATCTCGGGGTGCTTTTCCGGATTCACGAGCAGGATATTGGGCAGCGTACCCAATAATGCAATGCGCGAGAAATCGTTGACCACGTCAAATGACAGTTTCGAATATAGGGCAGGATTAATCGCGTGCGTACCGGCAGTGCCGAGCAGGAACGTATAACCATCCGGCTTCGCCTGGGCCACCAGGCTTGAAGCGATATTACCGCCGGCTCCGGGACGATTATCGGAAATAAACGAGACGCCCAGTTCGCGGGTCAGTTCAGCCCCGAGCTTGCGCGCGTAGAGGTCGGTGGCGGCGCCGCCGGGAAAGCCGCTGACGATCGCAATCGTATTGCCCGGCCACGCGCGGGTGTCCTGGGCAATCGCGTTGCCGGACAGCGTGAACACCGTAGAAGCCAGAAGGCTGGCGGAAAGCGAGACGATCAGCGGAGCCGTTACGGTACCGAACGGCGAGACCAGACGCGAAACAACGCGGCGCATCGACATGGGGCGCTCCATGGGCAGGTTTCAGGGATGGCGGGTACCGCAGGGCCTTCGTCCTGCTGCACTCCGTCCTGTATACAGACTTTAATTATTGATCTGTATTCTGTAAAGCGCTATGCTGCGTTTCACCGTCATGAGGGGCTGTGTTCCCTGTTTTGGTTCCCTCGCACCGAAATGAACCAGTCCGGGCTGACCCAGACCTCGACGGCAAGATTTCCGCTTACATCCCATTTTTGCAGAGTAAAAACAATGACTTCGAGCAACTCCTCATCTCCCGCCGGCACGGCCATGGATAATCGGACGGGCGCTGCTGGTGCATGGCGCGCCGTCTTCGTCGACGCCAATCCCACATTGTCGGAAGTGTCTTTGCGTCTGCATCGCGCCGACGATCTGCCGCTCGAGGTCAACCGCCAGCCCGACATTCGCCCGGAAGGCCTGCCGGCCGCGCTGGGCGGTGCACCGATCGCGATCATCGACCACACCCATTTGCCCACCGAGATCGCGCGGCAGTGCCACGGGCTCAGGCACGTGGTGTTCCTCGGCACCGGCGCGCGCAGCTATATGAATCCCGAGGAACTGGCCGAGCTCGGTATCACGGTCCACACCATCAAGGGCTATGGCGATACGGCGGTGGCGGAGTGCGCGTTTGCGCTGATGTGGGCGGCGGCGCGCAATTTTGCGCGTATGGACCGCGAGATGCGCGCCGGCCACTGGCTGCGCTCGGATGCGGTGCAGCTGACCGGCAAGACCATCGGCCTGGTCGGCTTTGGTGGCATTGCGCAGGAGCTGGCGCGCCTGGCGCGTGGCATGGGCATGCGGGTCCTGGCCTGGAATCGCACGCCCAGGACGCACGACGGCGTAACCTTCGTCGACCTGGACACGCTGCTCGCGCAAAGCGACGTGGTATCGCTGCACCTGCTGCTGACCGACGAGACCCGCGGCATGATCAGCGCCGAACGCATCGCGTCGATGCGCGATGGCGCGATCCTGATAAATACGGCGCGCGGCGCACTGGTCGATGAAGACGCCATGATCGCCGCACTCCAGCGCGGCAAACTCGCGCACGCGGGACTCGATGTCTTCACGGTCGAACCGATGCCGGCCGGCCACGTTCTGACCACGTTGCCCAATGTCACGCTGTCGGCCCATTCGGCGTTTCGCACGCCGGAAGCCAACCAGAACCTAATCGAGGCTGCGCTGGACCACTGCCGCCGCATCGTCAAGTCCAACGCGTGAGGCCTGCCATGACCCCATCTTCCGCATCGATCGTACGGCTCGACCAGAACCATCGGCGCAGCCGGGCCGTGATTGCCAACGGCATGGTCTTTCTTGCCGGCCAGGTCGCCGACGACAAATCCGGCGATATCGCCGGCCAGGCCCGGGAAGCGCTGGCCAAGGTGGATGCCTTGCTGGCGGAAGCCGGTACCGACCGGCGCCGCGCGCTCACCGCGCAGATCTGGTTGGCCGATATGGCTGACTTCGACGGCTTCAATGCGGTGTGGGACGCATGGGTGGCGCCCGGCGAGACGCCGACGCGCTGCTGCGGCGAGGTCAGGCTTGCCGACCCCGGCTACCGCGTCGAGATCGTGATCTCGGCACTGCTGCCGTAACGGCTCCGGACCTGCCTCCATTTGCCCCGACTTGCCCAACCCCATCCACAGGAATTCCGCCCATGATTTCCACCACCGATCCGCACCGCAACCGCAAGCCGCGCCATATCGGCGACGAAGAGTGGGCCGTGCGCGTGCAACTGGCAGCCGCTTACCGGCTGGCCGCCAAGTTCCAGCTGACCGACCTGATCTACACGCATATCTCGGTACGCGTGCCCGGCACGACCGATCAGTTTCTGATCAACCCGCATGGCTGGTTCTTCGACGAAATCACGGCGTCGTGCCTGGTCAAGATCGATACGGAAGGCCGCCCCATCGGCGACAACCGCTTCGAGGTCAACGCCGCCGGCTTTACCATCCATAGCGCGCTGCACCAGAGTCGCCACGATGTGGAGTGCGTGGTGCACCTGCATACGGACGCCGGCATGGCCGTGGCCGCGCTGGAATGCGGGCTGCTGCCGCTGAACCAGATCAGCATGCAGTTCTATAACCGCGTCAACTACCACGACTACGAGGGCATTTCGCTCGACCTCGACGAGCGCTCGCGCATCGTGGCATCGATGCGCGATGCCAACTACCTGATCCTGCGCAACCACGGGCTGCTGACCACGGGCCGCTCGGTGGCGGAAGCGTTTACGCGCATGTTCTACCTGAACCGCGCCTGCGAAATCCAGGTGCAGACGTTGTCGATGGGTCAGAAGGTCACGATCCCGTCGCCGGAAGTCTGCGAGCACGCGGCCAAACAGCACGACGACTACGCGTATCTCGACACGGTTCACCTGGACCGCGAATGGACGGCGCTATTGCGACTGCTGGACCGCGACGGCGGCGACTATCGCTGCTAAGTTGGCAACTGGGTCGGCAGCTGAGTTGGCAAAGGCCTCGGACGAGGCTGTCGTTACCGAGGCCCCCGCGTCACGACGGCTGCCGCGAGTAGAGATCGAAGTCGTAGAAATGGGCGAGCGCGCGCTGCCACGGGCCCACCCGCTGGACCAGCTCGCGATGGCCCTCGGCGCAGACGATTTCATTGTGGCAGATGCGGAGTAGCGCGCCGAGGGCTCTCGGCTCGCTGACTTCCATGGCCACCAGCTCCGCCTGCAGTGCGTCCATTTGCGCGGCGTCAAACACGCCGCTGCCGACGATGCGCGCTTCCAGCATGGCAAACGAGCGCGCCAGATCGGCGTGCAAGCGTGCTTTGCGCGCAAATCCGAAGAGCAGGCTGCCGGTGGCGGTGACCGTAATGAGCGCGGCGGTAACGACCATGGCATCGTGGTTCAGAAGTTGCGCCACCGTGGCCGAACCGCCGACCACGGAGACCGCCTTGGCCAGGTTGTCGCACTGGTCATAGAAGCGCTCGCGCTTCTGGTGATAGGCACGCGACAACCAGCACCTGAACAGCAGGCCATACCGTTGCTCCCAGACAATCGGATCCCATGTCATCTCAATCGCCCTCCCGTTTGACAGGTGGTGGAGATGGCGGCGCCTCATCATGTGGTCGCGCGACTTCCGGGTGCTCGGTGGTGGGGCACACCGGTTGTGCCGGTCGCCTTTGCCGCCGGCGCGATGGCCTGCCATCCCGCGCGGGAGCGGCTGGCGCGTGGCAGGGGCCGGCCCCGTCAAGCGCGGCGGCTGGTTCGACAGGATTGGCCGGTTCCATATGGCAGGCCGGTTCAATGTGACCGGCCGGATCAACAGGATTGGCCGGATCAACAGGATTGGCCGGCTCAATAGGATTGGCTGTGTGTCGGTGCATTTGTCCTCCCACCAGCGATGCTGGATTTCATGACCGACTCATGCTGGAGGATCTGGCGTGCCGTGTATATGAGACGATTCTGAAACGCATTGCCGAGCGCTGCGGCCCTGCCACGTGCCGACGCCGCTTCAGGCCAATCGGTGCCGCCACGTGCCTCAAGGCCGATCGAGCCTGCCCTGCCAGCGATAGAGCGACCAGACCGTGGCGCCGAGCGTCAGGGCGACCGCGCCCGCGACCGTCAGCGCGGCTGCAAAGCCGCTGGCAAAGGCGCCGCTGGCCAGCGTCGCGATGGTGCCGCGCGCCGCGGGTTCCAGCTGGGCGAGCGCCTGGTGGATATCGCCGGCGAGTACCCGGGTCAGGAAGTCCGGTCCCAGTACATGGCGCCAGCCGTCGCCTGCCGGCAGCGCGGCCTCGAATGCGCTTTGCGTGTGCGAGGCCAGCACCGCGCCGAGCACGCCTACCGCGGTAACGATGGCGGAGAAGCGCGTGGTCGTGCTGATACCCGACGCCATGCCGGTGCGGTGTACCGGCACGCAGGCCATGATCGCCTTTTGCGTATCGCCGTTCATCACGCCGGCACCGAGGCCGGTCACGATCATGCCGATGGCGACCAGCAGATAACTCGCCTGGCTCGCCACGGCGGCGACCAGCAGGTTGCCGGTGCCGATCAGCAGCAGCCCCGCCACCAGCACGCTGCTGCTGCCGTGCAAGCGGGCCGACAGGCGCGCGCCGAGAAACGGCCCCACGATCATCGCCAGCGCAAACGGCAGCATGCTCACCCCGGCGCGCACGGCGGACATGCCGAACGCGTTCTGCAGGTAGAGCGGCAGGAATGTCATCATGACCTGCGCGCATGCCGCATAGCCGAACATGCCGAGCACGGCGCCGACAAAGCGCGGCTGCCGGAACAGCGACAGGTCGATCATGGCATGCGCGGTGCGGCGCTCGTGCAGGACGAACAGCGCAAGCAGCAGCGCCGCCGCGCCAAAGCGCGACCATGTCGTCGTGGAGGCCCAGCCATGCGCGGGAACATCGATCAGCGCCCAGATGGCCAGCATCAATGCGATGCCGAACAGCGTACTGCCGATCACGTCGATGCGCGCGCTCGCGGGGTTGCGCGACTCCGTCACCGCATGGCGTACGCACGCTACCAGCGCCAGACAGATCGGCACGTTGATCAGGAAGATCCAGCGCCATCCCGCCCATTGCGTGATGACGCCGCCGACCAGCGGGGCGATGGTGGTGGTGATACCCATGCAGGTGCCCCAGATCGCCCATGCGCGCGTGCGCTCGGCACCTTCGTGGAAGGTATTGGCGATGATCGCCAGCGCCGCCGTCAGCAGCATGGCCGCGCCCACGCCCTTGACCGCGCGCGCGATATTGAGGATGCCCGCCGTGGTAGCCAGCCCGCAGCCAACCGAGGCCAGGATGAAGACCGCCAGACCGAGCAGCATCATGCGCTTGCGGCCAAAGCGGTCCGCCAGGCCGCCGGCCGGCAACAGGCACGATGCAAACGCGACCATGTAGGCGCTGACCACCCATTCCACATCGGCGAAGCTGGCCTGGAACGTACGCGCGATTGCCGGCAGCGACACCGCCACCACGTTGGTATCGAGCACGATCAGCGCGCAGGTGGCGGAAGCCGTGCCGAGGATGAAGTTGCGGGTGCCGCGGCCTGGTGCGTCGGTGCCGCGGCCCGGTGCGTCGGTGCGCGGACGGCCCGGCTGGGCCAGGTGGGCGAGATGGTCGGGGCTGGAGGTGGACATGGAAGCGCGGGCTACGGGGCGGGGCGCGTGGGACCGGACTGCCGGCGGCAGCGCCCGGCACGCGCGTCGCGAAAACAGTATCGACAGGCCGCGATGGTAGCGTTGCGCCTATTGCCTGTCATTGCTATAAAGTGGCGAAATTGTTTACCAGATCGTCAATATATGAGGCAGCGCATGAGACAGTTAGAGATCGTCCATCTGCGCGCCGTCGCGGAAGTCGCACGGCAGCTGCATTTCTCGCGCGCGGCGGAAGTGCTCGACCTGGCACCGCCGTTGCTGACGCGGCGCATCCAGGAGGCCGAGCGCTTGCTGGGGGCGCGGCTGTTCCACCGCACGCGCCGCTCGGTCGAGCTGACCGCGGCCGGGCGCGCGTTCCTGCCGGAGGCGCATGCGGTGCTCGACCATCTGTCGCGCGGCATGGAGGTGGCGGCGCTGGCGGAGCGCGGCGAAATCGGCCGCATCGAGATTGCCTATGTGGGCTCGGCCGCGTATGCGGGCGTGCTGCAGCAGAATATCCGTGCCTTTCGCGACGCGCACCCGCGCGTGGAGATCCGTATCCAGGAGGTGGTGATGGACCGGATCGGCCCGATGCTCGACGAAGGCGAGATCGATGTCGCCTATTGCCGGCCACCGATGGTGCTGCCCGACAGCGTGAAGACGCTTACCGTCTATCGCGATGCGTTCCTGCTGGCGCTGCCATCCGATTCCCCGCTCGTGCGCGAACGCGAAGTCCAGCCAGCGCAGTTGCGCGAGGCCACCTTCGTGGTGCCGGAACAGGCCGCGGGCACCCTCGAAGTGGCGCGGCGCGGCAAGTTCTCTGCCACCATCGGCCCGCGCGGCGGCACGCTTGCGGCGGTGCTCGCGCGCGTGGCGCTCGGCAACAGCGTGGCGGTGGTGCCGGGTACGCTGGCGGCGTGCGTGTCGCTGCCCGGGGTGGAGTACCGGCCCATCGCCGGCAAGCCGATCGTGTCGGAGGTGGCGCTGGCCTATCGCACGCGCGAAGCGGCCGCCGCCGTCAAGGCGTACGTGGGGCAGGTCGCCGCCGGCCAGTAAGGTAGCCTGCGCCGCCACCGGCAAACAGCCACAGGCGACCCCGGGCGACCACGGGCGACCCCACGCGGCCCCGGACAACCGCCAGGCGGTCGCCCGCACGCTATGCGTTACAGCTTGCCCAGCGGTTTGAGCAGGACCGGATCCTGCCGGTAGAGGTCCGGAAATACCTGCTTGAGGTTGGCGATCTTGGGCAGGTCGTTGAACACGATATACGGATAGTTGGGGTTCTTGCTGAGGAAATCCTGGTGATAGTCCTCGGCGGCATGAAAGCCCTGGTAGTCTTCCACGCGCGTCACGATCGGCGCCCGGTACAGATGCGCGCGGTCGAGCTGGGCGATATATGCCTGCGCGATGTCGCGCTGGCCCGCCGTGAGCGGAAAGATCGCCGAACGGTACTGCGGGCCATGGTCGGGGCCCTGATAGTTCAGTTGGGTCGGATTGTGGGCCACCGAAAAGAAGATCTGCAGCAGCCGGCCATAGGTGACCTGTGACGGGTCGTACCGGATCTCGACCGATTCGGCATGGCCCGTGCGTCCACCGCTGACGGTCTCGTACTGTGCGCTCGCGGCGCTGCCGCCGGCATAGCCCGAGGTCACGCGCGTGACGCCGCGTACATGCTCGAATACGCCCTGTACACCCCAGAAGCAGCCGCCCGCAAACACCGCCGTGGCGGTCTTCGCGCTGCCGGGTCGCTCGTCCTGCATCGGCGCGGGAATCCTCACCGCATCCTCGGCCGACAGCGCGGGCCGCTGCCAGAGGACGGCGGTGACGGCGGTAACGAACAGGGCGGCGATGCCGGCGATCCTGGCCGCGCTCGGGCGGGTCCAGCGTTGCAAGGTGGCGAAATCAGTCATGGTCGCTCCTGATCATGGTGGAACACGGGATGGAAAGAGACGGGCAGGGCATGGACCGGTCAGGGGTTCAGCGCCAGCGGCGGCTGGGCCCCGTCGTCGCGCGTGCCATCAATGCCGGTAGCTGCCGGGGTGGGCTCCAGGGCCACCGTGGCGACGTCCGTGCGGCCGGCCTCGATCAGCAGCTGCCGGATCACGGCCTCCGACTCCGCATACTTGCCTTCGCCAAAATGGTGATAGCGGATGCGGCCCTGGGCATCGACAAAGTAATGCGCCGGCCAGTACTCGTTGTTGAAGGCGCGCCAGATCTTGAAATCGTTGTCGATGGCCACGGGGAAGTCGAGGCCAAGGTCCTTCATGGCGCGCCGCACGTTGTCGACATTGCGCTCGAACGCGAATTCGGGCGAATGCACGCCGATCACCACCAGCCCCTTGTCGCGATACTTCTGCGACCATGCCTTGACGTAGGGCAGCGCATGCAGGCAGTTGATGCAGGAATAGGTCCAGAAGTCGATCAGCACGACCTTGCCGCGCAAGCCCTGCGCGGTAAGCGGCGGCGAATTGAGCCATTGCACCGCGCCCGTGAGTTCGGGCAACTGGCCCTCGACCGGGAGCGACAGTTGCGGCGCGCTCACGCGCATGGCCATGGCGGCGGCGGCGCCTTCCATTACGTCCGCGCCGCCGGCATGGGCAGTGCCAGTCCGCATCGCGCCCCGGTCCACCGGACGGCGCGCAAGCCGGTCGACCAGATGCTGTTCGATGCCGCCCGTGGCCACCGTGGAAAGATTGGCCAGCACGCCGGTATCGAGGCCCAGGGCAATGGCCCCCACGCCTGTCAGCATGGCGGCGCCGATACCGCGGCGGATCCACTCGCCGGCGCCCAGCGAGCGCTTCATGGCGGCAAATACGCGCCCGCCGATCAGTAGCGCCACGGCGAGCGAGGTGGCGGCACCGGCGGCATAGCTCAGCAGCAGCAGCGTGGTACTCGCGCTGGCCCCGTTGAGCGCCGCGCCGGTGAGCACCAGACCCAGGATCGGGCCCGCGCACGGCGCCCACAGCAACCCGGTGGCGATGCCCAGTACGAACGAGGCGGATCCCGTACGGGTGCTGCGGTCGTGGCCTGGAGCGCCGCGGGGATCGCCCGCCAGCGCCGACAGGCGGCCGCCGGCGCGGACCAGCGGGTGCATGAGGCGCTCGCCAAACCGTGGCAGCAGCAGGGTGAGGCCGAATACACCCAGCAGCACGATGGCCAGGCCGCGGCCAAACGTGTTGGCTTGCGCCACCCAGCCGCCGCCCACGGCGGCGAGGGTGGCCACGGCGGCAAAGGTCAGGCTCATGCCGGCGAGCAGCGGCAGGCCGCTGCGCGCAAACGGCTGGTCCGAACGCGCAAAGACGAAGGGCAGCACCGGCAGGATGCACGGGCTGAGAATGGTCAGCACACCACCGAGATAGGCCAGGATGAAAAGCAGCATGGGAAACTCCGGGGCAAAATGCCATCGATCGTGAATGGCATGCTAGGCCCCGGGGGATCCACAAGTCCTCGCCAAACCTTAAACAATCCGTGATAACTCGCGGCGCGGATTTCTGCACAATAGCGCCATGGAACATCCCAAGCGAATTCTGGTGGTGGAGGACGATGTCGGCATTGCCGACGTGATGTGCCTGCACCTGCGCGACGAGCGTTACGAGGTCGTCCACTGCGCCGACGGCGCCGAGGGTTTGAGGCGCCTGGAGCAGGGAGGGTGGGATGCGCTCGTCCTCGACCTGATGCTGCCCGGCGTCGACGGCCTGGAAATCTGCCGGCGCGCGCGGGCGATGACGCGCTATACGCCAATCATCATCACGAGTGCGCGCTCGAGCGAGGTCCATCGCATTCTCGGCCTCGAACTCGGTGCGGACGACTACCTCGCCAAGCCCTTCTCGATGCTGGAACTGGTGGCGCGCGTCAAGGCGCTGCTGCGGCGCGTGGATGCGCTCTCACGCGATGTGCGCGCCGATGGGGGCACGCTTTCCCTCGGCGGCCTGGCGATCGATCCGCTCACGCGCGAGGTCAGTATCGACGGCCGCCGGCTGGAGCTGACCCCGCGTGAATTCGACCTGCTGTATTTCTTCGCGCGTCATCCCGACAAGGTGCTGTCGCGCATGGATCTGCTCAATGCGGTGTGGGGCTATCAGCACGAGGGTTACGAGCACACCGTCAATACCCATATCAACCGCCTGCGGACCAAGGTGGAGACCGATCCGGCGCAGCCCGCGCGCATCCTCACGATCTGGCGGCGCGGTTATCGCTTCGTGGCCGATCCGCACGCCTCCGGCGGCACGCAGGGAGACGGGGCGTGAACCTGTCCCTGACCCAACGGCTCTCGCTGGTGTTTGCCGGCTTGCTGCTGGCATGCTGCGGCGCCTCCGCCTGGCTGCAGATCCGCGCCAGCCACCTGCGCGAGATGGAGGTCATCCAGGACCTCTCGCGCGGTCTTGCCGAATATATCGCGCGCAATGCACTGCCGGCCGACCAGAGCGCGCTCGATGCCGAGGCCTGGCGCGAACTGTTCGGCCAGCTCATGGTGGTGAATCCGAGCATGGAGGTGTACCTGCTCGATGCCGAGGGCAATATCCGCGGCTACGACGCGCCTGCCGGCCATCTGGTGCGGGAGCGCGTCGACCTTGCGCCGGTCCGTCGGCTGCTCGACCGGGGTGCGCTGCCGATCCTCGGGGACGACCCGCGCAGCGCCACCGCGCGCAAGGTATTCAGCGCGGCGCCGTTGCGGCAGGGCGGCTATATCTATGTGGTGCTGCAGGGCGAGGCGCATGACCAGCTGGTGGCGCGCGCGTCCGCCAGTTCGGTGTTGCGTACCACGTTGTGGTCGATGGGGCTGGTGGCGTTGCTGGGCCTGGTGGCCGGCGTGGTGGCGTTTGCGCTGATCACGCGACCGCTGCGGCGCCTGACCGAGGCGATGCGCCAATTCGATTCGGAGGGGCCGGTGCCGGTGGTCGCCAGTGCGGCGCCGGTCGGTGGGCAGGGGGGCAGGGGCTCGAGTGAGTCATTGAGCGGGTCATTGAGCGGGTCATCGGGCGGGTTATCGGGCGGCTCATCGGGCGGCTCATCGGGCGGGTTATCGAGTGAGCCGGTACGGGCAGCCCAGAGCGGCCCCACCGGCGTGGCAACGCCCCCGCGCGATGAGATCGTTGCGCTCGACAGCGCCTTCCGCCAGATGTCCACCCGCATCGAGGCACAATGGCGCACGCTGCGCCAGCAGGACCAGGAGCGCCGCGAGATGATGGCCAATATCTCGCACGACCTGCGCACGCCGCTGGCGTCGCTGCATGGCCATCTGGAAACGTTGTCGCTGAAGGCCGATACGCTTGGGCATGCGGAGCGGCAGCGTTACCTGGCCATCGCGCTGGCGCAGAGCGTCAAGGTCTGCGGGCTGGCCCAGGCGCTGTTCGAGCTTGCGCGGCTGGAGCACGGCATGGTGCAGGCCGTGCCCGAGGATTTCTCGATGGTCGACCTGACGCAGGACGTGCTCGAGAAGTTCGCGCTGCCGGCGGGCGCCAAGGGCCTGCAGTTGCGCGCCGGCGTGCCGCCCGCGTTGCCGCCGGTCACGGCCGATCTTGGCATGATCGAACGCGTGCTTACCAATCTGCTCGACAACGCGATTCGCCATACGCCCTCGGAAGGCTGTGTGGAGATCGACCTTGCCAGTCAGGACGGCAGGGTACGCGTGACCGTCAGCGATACCGGGCCAGGTATTCCGGCGACGCTGCGCGAGTCGCTGTTCCAGCGCCCGTTCCCGTCCAACGGCGCGCATCGCGGCGGTGGACTTGGCCTGCTGATCGTGCAGCGCATGCTGCAGCTCAATCGCAGCCAGATTCGCCTGATCGAGCGCGCGCAGGGCACCACGCTGAGTTTCGATCTGCCCGTGGCGGTACCGCGTGTCCGCCTGCCCGCGCGTGCGGCTGGCCCGGGCGGGACATCTGCGGCAATATGACCGCTCAGTCCAGCCAGGGGATCACCATGCAAACGAGTGCACGCAACCAGTTCGCCGGCGAGGTTGTGGCGGCGCATGCCGGTGCGGTCAACGACGAGATTGTCATTGGCTTGCCCACCGGCCAGCAGATCGTGGCCACCGTCACCAGCGAAAGCGCAAGGCGCCTCGGTCTGACCCAGGGCAGGAAAGCCGTGGCGATGGTCAAGGCGACCTCGGTGATCGTGATGGTCGATGGCGATCCGGCCATGCTGTCCACGCGCAATGCCATTGCGGGCACCGTCACCGAGGTCCGGACCGGCGCCGTCAATACGGACGTGACCATTACCGCCGCGGGTGGGGTGGCGATCGCCGCCGTGATCACCAACAGCAGCGCCGCGCGGCTCGGGCTCGCGGCCGGCAAACCGGCGACGGCCATCTTCAAGGCCGCGAGCGTGATCGTGGGGGTCGACGGCTGACGGCCGGCTCAGCGAGGCTCAAGGCGGCTCAGGTCTGCAGGCGCGCCCTGAGCCAGTCGATGAATACATCGGTATCGCGCGGCAATTCGCGTGCCGCGGGTACCGCCATCAGGCCCTGCGCAAACGGAGTAAAGCCATACGGGGCCAGCAGCAGGCCGTTGGCGAGCTCGTCGCGCACGAGCCGCCGCTCGACCAGCGCGACGCCGAGCCCCGCCAGTGCGGCCTGGATGCACAGATGGGTATGCGGAAAGGTCGGCCCCGGCGCGGGCGCGATGCGCTTGCCGGTCAAGGCTTCCCACTGATCCCATGCGCTCGACGTGAAGTCGTGCGTGATGCGGATACCCTTGCTGGCCGAGCGGCGATAGGCCGGCGCGCACACCGGCCCGAACTGCACCGGCCCCAGTGGAATCGCGCGTTGCCGGTCGCCCGCGGGATAGGAGGTCAGGTCCCAGGCGATCACCACATCGGCGCCTTCCGTGCGGATCTCGCGCGCGGACGTCATCGATAGCCGGATGCGGATATCGGGTCGGACCCGATAGAAGTCGACGAGCGCCGGCACCAGCCAGCGCATCGCAAACGTGGCGCTGCAGGCCACGTGCAGCGTCGGCCCGCGCGCCTGGTCGAGGACGCGGCCGTATCCCTGCTCCAGTTGCTCGAACACCGAGCGCACCACCTCGTAGAGCGCGCGTCCCTGCGGATTGAGCCGGACGCCGGTGCCGTCGCGCTCAAACAGCGCGCACTCCGCGTGCTCCTGCAACTGCCGCAACTGGCGGCTGACCGCGCCGTGCGTGCGATGCAGTTCCCCGGCCGCGCGCGTGACCGAGCCTGTGCGCGCGGTTGCCTCGAACGCGCGCAAGGTGGAGAGCGGAGGGAGCTGACGCATGGATTTGGTGAGAAAAACTGACGGAGTGTGGAAAATAACTCGATTTCACCGTGCTGGAAAGGCTAATACGCTGATCGTCGTTGTCAATTTCTCACGAAAGGAAAAGCGATGAGTCGCATCCGAGAGGTCATGGGATACGAGGTCCTGGACAGCCGCGGCAATCCGACGGTCGAGGTGGAGGTGACGCTCGCCGACGGCAGCCGCGGTCGTGCCACGGTACCGTCCGGCGCTTCCACCGGCGCGCGCGAAGCGGTCGAGCGGCGCGATGGCGATGCCGCGCGCTATCTCGGCCGCGGGGTGCTCGGCGCGGTGAATGCGGTCAACACCGAGTTGCGCGCGGCCCTGCGCGGAACCGATGCGCGCGATCAGCGCGAGGTCGACCAGATTCTGATTGCCGCCGATGGCACCGCGAACAAGGCACGGCTGGGTGCCAATGCGCTGCTGGGCGTCTCGCTTGCAAGCGCGCGGGCGGCGGCGACCTCGGCAGGGCTGCCGCTGCATGCGCACGTGGGTGGGGCGGACGCCGTGCTGCTGCCGGTGCCGTTGATCAATATCGTCAACGGCGGCGCCCATGCGGACAATGCGCTCGACTTCCAGGAGTTCATGATCGCGCCGGTGGGCGCGCCCACCTTCGCGGAAGCGCTGCGCATGGGGTCTGAGGTGTTCCATACCTTGCGCGGCCTGATCCGGGCGGCCGGCTTCCATACCAATGTCGGCGACGAAGGCGGCTTCGCGCCGGACCTGCGCACCGCCGAGGACGCGCTGGACCTGATCGTCAGCGCCATCGAACGGGCCGGCTATCGCGCGGGGGGCGAGATCGTGCTCGCCATCGATCCGGCCGCAAGCGAGCTGTTCGAGGATGGCCGCTATGTCTATCGCGGCGAAGGCGTGGTGCGCACCATGGCGGAGCAGGTCGATTACCTGGCCACGCTGGCGGCGCGCTATCCGCTTGGCTCGATCGAGGACGGCATGGCGGAGCGCGATGCCGCGGGGTGGCAGCAACTGACCCAGCGCCTTGGCGACGATTGCCAGCTGGTGGGCGACGACGTGTTCTGCACGCATCCGCGTCTGCTGCGCGACGGTATCGAGGCCGGCCTCGCCAATGCCATCCTGATCAAGCCCAACCAGATCGGCACGCTGACCGAAACGCTCGACACCATGGCGGTGGCGCGTGCGGGCGGCTACGCGGCCGTCATGTCGCACCGTTCCGGCGAAACCGAGGATGTCACGGTAGCAGACCTCGCGGTGGCCACCGGCTGCGGCCAGATCAAGACCGGTTCCCTGTCGCGCGCCGACCGCACCGCCAAGTACAACCAGTTGCTGCGGATCGAACGGGCGTTGGGCGCCCGCGCGCGCTATGCCGGTGCCCACGATGCCGGCATGCACTGGCGGCGCTAGCGTGGCTGCCGGTGTCTCGCGCGCGCCACTCGATGCTGCAAAGCCGCGCGCGCGGTACGCGTTGCTACTAAGCTGAAGCGGGAACCTCTGCTGGCCCGGCGCGTCTCTGACGGGTGAGGAGGTGGCTTCGGGAGACGCGATGAGGCACGTCGAGGGCAGGGGCTGCTGGTTTGCGGCGGGAATGCTGACCGGCGCATTGATGGCGGCGGCAAGTGTCATCTGGGCCAGCCGCCGGCGCGAGGTGTCGGAGACGGCGTGGGTCCCCGAGTTGGGGCCCGCCTCCGCGCCGCCCGACAATGCCGCCATGCCGGAGGCAGCCGATGCGGTCGCGCCGGCCGCCACCGTGCGCGCTGCCACGGCTGCCGGTGCCGCCGCGCCGGCCAGCGTTTCCCCGTCAACCGGCGCGGACGATCTCGCGTCCGGCGCCGACATGTTCGAGTATCGTGGCTTTGTGATTCACCTGTTCTGGCAGGCCCTGGGCCCGGCGCGCTACAAGGCGTGGTGCGATATCTGGGAGGCCGGCGCCGTCGTGCAGGAGGCCGGCGGTCCGCCGGCGACCTATCTGACCGCGGCCGAAGCGCGTATGGCGGCGGGCGCATGGGCCCGGCACTGGGTACAGAACAATGGTTGACCGGTCCATGGTTGATTCGTCCACCGTTGACCCGTCCACGATTCGCGCCATCGTGCCGGACGCCTTGTCGACATGGATTGCCGACCGACCTTTTCGACAATCCAGGGTAACCCCTCGCGCCGATCACGAAGGCTGCATGACAGGAGACCGCAAACATGCACGCGTGTGACCTCTGCCACTTGCTGGTGGGCGAACCGGCAAGTGTGCCGCCCCACGAAAAACTGATGGCGTCAGGCATCAATGCGATGTCCAACCGTTGCAAGGTGGACAGCCGCTGGCGCTGTACCGAGTGTGGCGCGTGGATGTATCAGAGCACCGCGCTGGGCGAACCGCCCAATACCTGGCGCATGGGCGCGCGACCGCTCGACGCGTAAGCACATGCGCGCCGGCGCCCGCGCCCGCGCGCGGCCCCTGCCAAGGTAGGGAATGCCTACCGCGCCGGGAGGATGTGACGGCGCCGACACGCGTGTTACGATGCGCGCGCGTATTTTTGGAGTCCATGATGCTTGTCTGCCAGAACCAACCCTGCGGTGCCCGCTGGTCGCCCGCGGAGGTGACGATCAAGAACGAGGGGCAGGGGCCCATGTTCCGCTGCCCGCTGTGTGGGGCGCGCAATGCGCTGCGCGTCAGCCAGCGATCCGACGGTACCGTCAGATACGAGCAGGTGCGCCGTGACGCGCCGGTCGTCGAAGGGCAACCCACGCGCGGACGACGACGGCCCTGAGCCGCACCCGGCCGCAAGCAGGAACGCGCGTTGCGAAGCCGTTTTGCCTCAAGACGCTGGACGCGGGACCGTTAAGAACATTATGGACATTCGCGATCTATCCCAAGACTCCGCATCGAACGCCGAGGTGATCGGCTGGGCCGGCGCGACCCCGCAGGTCATCGCCAAGGTACTCAATGCCGCGCTCGCCGCGCAGGACCTCTCCGGTTTTGCCGCCTTGCTGTCGGACATCGCACGCGACCGCGGCCTCAAGGGCGCGCGTGGCACGCATCAGTCGATCTACGACATGCCCTATGCGAGCCTGCTGCCGCGGCAGAAGCATCTGCTGGCGGACGCGTTCGATCTTTTCATCCGGCTCGGTATCGAGTTTCGCGCGCGCGGCGAGCAAGACGACATGCATGACGCGCTCGGCGACGACATGGAACCGCTGCGCGATATCGACGACGCGGACGCGATCGACGATTGATCGCCGTCGGCTGCGCGCGCCCCGCGTGGCCACCCATTGCTCATCTTCAATCCATACGCCGGCGAGCGCGGTACCGTCTTGCTCACCGCCTGCCCCGTCGCCTGCCCCGGCACCTCGTCCGACCTCCGCGTCTCCCGCCTGACCTGCGCCATCAGCCGCGTTCCAGCAGGCCGATCTCGCGCACCGCCACCGACAGCATCGACAGTCCGGCCACACCCGAGGTGCCGGACGCACGCTGGTCGGCCAGCATCTGCGCATAGCGGTCGAGCGCCGTCCGCCGGGTGGTGCGCCAGGTCTCGATCAGGGCCTCGGTGTTATCGAGGGCAGGCGCGCTGCCCAGCACGCTGGTGGTCAGCGCGCGCTTGAGCCGGCCCAGGTCTTCCAGCGTGGTGGTGCGGGCCAGCAGGTCCCAGTGCGTGTCCGCCGGCAGCGCCAGCGCGCGCTCGCGCAGCCAGCCGAAGTTCATATGCGTATCGAGCGCAAAGTACACGCCGGCCACCGCGTCGAGGCTGCGGCCGCAATTGGCCGCGACTTCGGCAATGTCGAGCGCCGCCGCGGCGATATCGCTGGCCGCTACCGGCATCGCCAGCGCATCGTCGACGCCGGCCTCACCAAGTTCGCGCAGGCGCGTCGCGAGCGCGCTGGCCGCCTCTTCCGGCAGCAACGACGGCAACTGCGGGGTCAGCCAGCGGGCCGCCTCGACAAAGCGGGTCGCCCCGGCGTCGACGGTGCCGCCGCCGCGCAGATAGCGGATGAACCACAGGGTGGCGCGCTCTAGCAGGCGGCCCAAGGCGCCGAACATGCGCGCCTGCACGGCGTCGGCCACGCGGTTGTCGAGCGCATCGATGGCCTGCCACAGCGCGGTCAGGCCGAACACGTCGCGTGCCAGCATGCAGGCGCGCACGATATCGGCGGGCCGCGCGTCGGTCTCCTCCATCAGGTGGTGGACAAAGGTGGCACCGATGCGGTTGACCAGCATGTTGGTCAGATGCGTGGCGAGGATCTCGCGGCGCAGCGGATGGCGCTGCATCGCCTCCGCATGGCGCTCGCGCAGCGGCACCGGAAAGTAATCCGCCAGCAGCCCACCGACGAGCGGATCGTCGGGCAGGTCGGAGACCAGCAGCTCGTCGTACAGCCACATCTTGCTATACGCGAGCAGCACCGCGCGTTCGGGCGAGGTCAGTCCGGCGCCGGCCGCCTTGCGTTCGGCGATGGCTTCCTCCGACGGCAGGAACTCGAGCGGCCGGTTGAGGCGACCGGCCCGCTCCAGCCAGCGGATCAGGCGGGCCTCGGCGTCGATCAGCGCGGCCGCCTCGCGCCCGGCCACCGAGAGTGCCTGGGTCTGGTAATAGTTGTCCTCCAGCACCAGCAGGCCGACCTCGTCGGTCATCTCGGCCAGCAGCTTGTTGCGTTGTTTCTCGGTCATCTCGCCATCGCGCACGACAATGCCGAGCAGGATCTTGATATTGACCTCGTGATCCGAACAGTCGACCCCGGCCGAGTTGTCGATGGCGTCGGTATGGATGCGGCCGCCCTTGCGCGCGAATTCGATGCGGCCGAGCTGCGTAAAGCCCAGGTTGCCGCCTTCGCCCACCACCTTGCAGCGCAACTCGCTGCCGTTGACGCGCACCGCATCGTTGGCGCGGTCGCCCACCTGCTGATGCGTCTCCTCGCTCGATTTCACATAGGTGCCGATGCCGCCGTTGTAGAGCAGGTCGACCGGCGCCATCAGGATCGCGTGAATCAGCTCGGCCGGCGACAGCGAGGTGGCCTCGGTGCCCAGCGCGGCCCGCACCTGCGGCGTCAACGCAATCGACTTGGCGGTGCGTGGATAGACGCCGCCGCCGGGTGAGATCAGCGTGGTGTCGTAGTCGGCCCAGCTTGAACGGGGCAACGCAAACATCCGCGCGCGCTCCGCCAGGCTGCGCGCGGGGTCGGGGTCCGGATCGAGAAAGATATGGCGATGGTCGAACGCGGCCAGCAGGCGGGTCTGTGGGGACAGCAGCATGCCGTTGCCGAACACGTCGCCCGACATGTCGCCCACGCCCACGACGGTAAACGGCGTGGTCTGGATATCGGTGCCCATTTCGCGGAAATGCCGCTTGACGCTTTCCCATGCGCCGCGCGCCGTGATGCCCATCTTCTTGTGGTCGTAGCCGACCGAGCCACCCGAGGCAAAGGCATCGTCGAGCCAGAAGCGATATTCGCCCGAGATCGCATTGGCGTAGTCCGAAAAAGTGGCGGTGCCCTTGTCGGCCGCGACCACGAGGTACGGGTCCGATTCGTCGTGGCGCACCACCTGCGGCGGCGGCACGATCTCGCCGGCCACGAGGTTGTCGGTCAGGTCGAGCAGTCCACGCAGGAAGGTCTGGTAGCAGGACACGCCTTCAGCCAGGAATGCATCGCGGTCGGTGGCTGGCGGCGGCCGCTTGACCACGAAGCCGCCCTTGGAGCCGACCGGCACGATCACCGTGTTCTTGACCATTTGCGCTTTCATCAGGCCCAGCACTTCGGTGCGGAAATCCTCGCGGCGGTCGGACCAGCGCAAGCCGCCACGCGCGACGCGACCGCCGCGCAGGTGCACGCCTTCCACGCGCGGCGAGTAGACCCAGATCTCGAACATCGGCCGCGGCTCGGGCAGGTTGGCGACCAGGGCCGGATTGAACTTGAAGGACAGGTAAGGGCGCGCCGCGCCCTCGGCGTCGCGCAGGAAGTAGTTGGTACGCACGGTCGCCGTCATCACATTGAGGAACAGCCGCAGGATGCGGTCCTCGTCGAGATTGGGCACCTGGTCGAGCGCGGCACCGATGTCGTCGAGCAGCTTCTGGCAGCGCGCATCGGGCGGCGTGCCGGGCTGCCCGCACGCGACCGCCGGGTCGAAGCGCGCCACGAACAGCGCCACCAGCATGGCCGCGATGGTCGGGTTGGCGGTCAGCGCGCCCTCGATATAGGCGTTGCTGAAGGTCGAGCCGACCTGGCGCAGGTACTTGGCATAGGCGCGCAGGATGGTCACGTCGCGCGCCGCCAGGCCGGCGCGCAGCACCAGCCGGTTGAGATCGTCGTTCTCGATCTCGCCGTTCCACGCGCGCGCGAAGGCATCCTCGAACAGCGGCTTGATGCGCTCGATCTCGACGTCGGGCCGATGGCCGCTGGCGTCGTTGGCAATTTCCAGGCCAAAGTCGTGGATCCACACCGGCAGGCCCGCATCGGGCTCGATCAGGTAGGGCCGCTCCTCGTCCACGCGCACGCCCAGATGCTCGAGCATCGGCAGGCTGTGCGACAGCGCGATCGGTTCGCCGGCGCGGAAGACCTTGAAGCGGAACGCGCCCGGCGCGGCCTCGATCGGGCGGTACAGGTTCATGGCGAGGCCGCTCGGATGCGCGCGCGCCTGCTCCATCAGCTCGATATCGCGCACCGCCGTACGGGCGGCGTAGTCCTCGCGATAGCCGGCCGGGAACGAATCGCCATAGCGGCGCAGCAACCGGTTGCCGTGCTCCTCGCCCCGGCTTTCGTGCAGCGCGGCGGCGAGGTCGTCCTGCCAGCGGCGGGTGGCCTGCACGATGCGGTCTTCGAGTTCGCGCGTGTCGACCTCGGGCATCGTGCCCGGCTGGCCGCGCACGGTCAGCTGGATGCGGGCCAGCGGTGACTCGGACAGCAGCGGCGTAAACTCGCAACCGCTGCCGTTGAACGCCTGCATCAGCAGTTTCTGGATGCGCTGACGCAGGTCGGTGTTGTACTTGTCGCGCGGCACGAACACCAGGCACGAGACAAAGCGGTCGAAGCGGTCGCGCCGCACGAACAGGCGTGTGCGCTGGTGTTCCTGCAGGCGCAGGATGCCGAGCGCGATGTCGTGCAGTTCGTCCTCGTCGGCCTGGAACAGCTCGTCGCGCGGATACTGTTCGAGGATGGTCACCAGCGACTTGTACAGGTGTCCCTTGGTGAGAAAGCCCGCGCGCGCCAGGATGTTGGCGCACTTGCGGCGCACCACCGGGATTTCCGAGCTCGGCGACATATAGACCGTCGAGGTGTACAGCCCCACGAAGCGGCGCTCGCCAAACAGCTTGCCGTCGGCGTCGAGCAGCTTCACGCCGATATAGTCCAGATAGCCGGGACGGTGCACGGTGGCGCGCGAGTTGGCCTTGGTCAGGAAGATCGGCGATTCGCCCTCGATGATGCCGCGTGCCGCCGCCGGCAGCGGCGTCAGGTCATCGTCGCCGGGTACACGCAGCGCTTCGCGCAGGATGCCCGCGCCCGATCCCGCGACGCCCCGCAGGTAGAAGTTGCCGTCGCGTGCCATCAGCTCGTAGTCGCGATGACCGAGGAACGTAAAATGGTCGTCGAGCAGCCACTCCACGAACGCGCGCGCCTCGACAGCGGCCGGCGTGGCGGCATCGGCTGCGCGCGCCATGCTGTCGATGGTCTCGCGCGCGGTGCGCTGCATGGCCGGCCAGTCCTCGACCGCCGCGCGCACGTCGACCAGGATGCTGGCGATGCCGCTGCGCAGTTGTTCCAGTTCGGCGGCGCCGCCAATGCGATCCACCTCGAAATGGATAAACGACTCGAGCTGGCACTGGCCCGGGCCGGCGTCCCTGGCTTCGGGCCCGCCCAGTCCGAGACTGGCAATGCCGCCGGTCGGGCTGCTCGCCGTGTCTCCCCCGGCGTGACGGCATACGCGAAAGACCGGATGGATCGCCGAATGCAGGGCGAGGCCGCGCCGGTTGATCTCCATCGTCACGGAATCGACGAGGAACGGCATATCGTTGTTGACGATCTCGACGATCGTATGGTCCGAGTGCCAGCCGTGTTCCTCGAGATTGGGGTTGTACACGCGCAGCCGCGCGGTGCCGGTCTGGAACTTCTGTGCGGTCTGCCAGTGCGCCATCACGGCGCCATAGAGATCCGCCACGTCGCGTCCGAGCAGGTCCTCGGCATCGGCCAGGTCATAGTAGTGCCGCAGCAGCGGCTCGACGATGCCGAAGGTCTGTGCCGGCAGGCGCTCGCGCGCCAACGCCAGCAGTTCTTCCAGCAGGAGTGCGACTTTTTCTTCGTTTTCCGGGGGCATGGCATCTCCTCGGCGATGTGCCGGTGCATGCTCACACTTTAGGAAAGATTGTGGACGCCGGGGTGACAAAAATACCGGTGTGCGGCGCGCCAACAATGGCAATGCCGTGCGGCATTGCCGCACGGTGCCGCTGACGTGACGGTGCCTGGGCCGCGCTCACGCGGCGTTCAGGCGCCGTTCCCGCCCGCAGGGCCCGGCTTCACGCGGCCAGGCGGCTATGCCGTTCGGCGTGATCGTGCAGCGTGCCGGTCATGCGATGCAGCAGGCCGCCGAGCGCCGCGCGTTCTTCGGTATTGAGATGGCCCACCGATACGGAATGCAGGGCCTTGACCGCCTGTGCGGCGCGCTCGATGCGGGCGCGTGCGGTGGGCGTGATGCACGGCGTGCCGGCCTCGTCGAATTCGAGCCAGCCATCCTCGCGCAGTTCGCGCAGCAATCGCTCGGTCTGGGTGCCGTCCATGAAGATGGCACCCTGGAATGGCTGTGCCCGCGCCAGGTGTTCCTGGCGAATCGCACGCAGCAGCAGCCATTTGGAATAGGTCAGTCCGTATGCGGACAAGGTTTGCTCGAGCGCCATCTGCCATGCGGTGACCGCATCGACAAGGGCCAGCACAACAGGTTCGTTCGTTTCGAGTGCTTTGGGCTGCATTGGCTTTGGTCTCCCGAATCTTGATTGCCGCCGTGGCACATCTATGGCCGGAGCAAGGCCGGCCCGGTCGGCACGGGCACTCTCCGTTCTCTCCTGCGGCGAGTGTGGATCCCGATGGCCGGAACACTACCAGTAATGTAGGGACATTTGCGTGACGGCTCGGGAAAATCCTAGTCATTCTTTTGGCGGAGGCGGAGCAGGGGGCGCTTTATGGCGACCACGCCGGGCGCCATGGCGCACTCGCGCGGGTCATGCGCATGGGCGCAAGGCGCGCGCACAAAAGCAAAGAGCCCGCGCGGGCGGGCTCTTTGGCGGCGCTGCAAGCAGGCCGGGTGCGGCGCGGAGGTGCTTACTTCTTGGCGCCGTCGGTGTACGGATCGGCCTTGCCGGTCTTGGCGCCGTCGGTGTACGGGTCAGCCTTGCCGGTCTTGGCGCCGTCGGTATACGGATCGGTCTTGCCGGTCTTCGCGCCATCGGTGTATGGGTCGGCCTTCTTGTTCGGCGCGAGGTTCGAGCGCGTCGACTTGTTGGCGCCGTCGGTGTACGGGTCGAACTTGCCGGACTTGGCCGCATTGGCATGCGGGCTGGCCTTCTTCGTGTGCGAGCCGCTGTAGAGATCGCCACCATCGGTGTAGTTCTTGTTTTGCGCGTGGGCAAACTGGACGGTACCGAAGGCCGCGGCAGCGGCAACGATCAGGGTCGGAACGGTCTTCTTGAACATCTTCTATCCTCTCTGATTGCGACGATGCGGGCACGGCATCGCCGGATGGGAAAAGCCCGGCACTGACTCTACCGGGATGGCGGCACGCCGACTAGTCGGTAACTGGTAAAACTTGTAAAACGACGTGCGATTCGATCAGGGGCAATATCGAAGAACATCTCGAAGAAGCATAAAAAAAGCCGGCGACCTTGCGGTGCCGGCTTTTTCAACGATTCGCTGGTGGGGCGTGAGTGACTCGAACACTCGACCTACGGATTAAGAGTCCGCTGCTCTACCAACTGAGCTAACGCCCCAACGAAGTCCAAGATTCTAGCAAGGTATCCAGAAAGACGCAAGCACTGGCTGTGCAGTCTTGTCGGCGGCTTGCGCGTGGCCGAAGATCGGCCGCAGGGCGGCTGACGTCGGCGCCCGACCGGCTCCCGCGCCGTTGGCGATGCGCAAGCCCGCGCGTGATTACAATGCGCGCCATGCATGCCCGTGTTCTCCGATATCTCGACGAAGTGGTCCGCCGTGGCTCGATCCGCCAGGCGGCTCTCCATTTGCATGTGGCGGCCACCGCGATCAACCGCCAGATTCTCGATCTCGAGGCGGAGCTCGGCGCGCCGATGTTCGAACGGATCCAGCGCCGCCTCGTGCTGACGCCGCTTGGCGAGATGGTGGTCGCGCATGCGCGTCAGACGCTGCGCGAACACGATGCGCTGCGCGCGCGTATCGCGGAGTTCCAGGACGCGCGGCGCGGCATGGTCACCGTCGCCGTGACCGCGGGCCTGGCGGGCGCGTGGATGCCGGCGCTGGTGCACGACTTCCGCCAGCGGCATCCGGGCATCGTGGTGCGTGTGGCGGACCTGCCGGTCGACGGCATTGCGCGCGCGGTGGAGCAGGGCGACGCCGACCTCGGCCTGGCGTACGACCTGCCCGCCAACGCCGGCTTTCGTATCGTCGCCGGCAGCGACTGGCGCATCGGCGCGGTGGTGGCGCCCGGTCATCCGTTGGCCGCGCAGTCGTCGGCACTGCTGGCCGAGTGCGCCGGATATCCATTGCTGTTGCCAGCGCCCACGCTGTCATTGCGCGCGCTGATCGATACCGCGTTCGCGCAGGCCGCGCTCGAGATCGCGCCGGTCGTCGAATCGACCTCGATCGGGTTGCTCCAGCGTCTGGCGGCGGCGGGCAGCGGGGTGGCGTTGCTCAACCCGCTCGATGTGATGGAGGCCCGGGCACGCGGCGCGGTGGTGTTCGTGCCGCTGCGCGACGCCGGGCTGCCGCGCCAGACGCTGCAACTGGTGGCGCGCGCACGGGGTCTCATGAGTGCGGCGGCGACGCAGATGGCCGAGGCGATGACGGCCGCCATGGCGTCACTGGCCGAGCGCCCGGCGTGAGGGGTGGCCCAAAAGGGGGGGGCATACGGGGGCGCGAATACGGGGGCAAATACTTGAGGCGTGAATACGGGAGGCGCCGCGGGTGTGCGTTTTTTGCGCACACCGAGGGCGATATTCTGCGCTTGGGCACTGCCGTGGCACGGCCCTACACTGGGCGGGGTCCTGTCTCTCTCACCGATTCCACCATGACCCTGATCCTCAAGAATGCCGACGTGCTCGTCACCATGGACGGCGACCGCCGCGAGATCGCGCAAGGCGCCCTGGTGGCGGAGGGCCCCGTCATCGCGTGGGTGGGAGCCACCGCCGACCTGCCGCCGCCTTATCGAGACATGGCCAACGGCGCGCCCGTCAACGGCAGCCGCGCCGAAGTCATCGACATGCGCGGCCACGTGGTGCTGCCCGGCCTGGTCAATACGCACCATCACATGTACCAGAGCCTGACGCGCGCCGTGCCTGCCGCGCAGGACGCCGAGCTGTTCCACTGGCTGACCCACCTCTACCTGATCTGGGCGCACCTGACCCCCGAGATGATCGCGGCGTCCACACGCACGGCGATGGCCGAGCTGATGCTGTCCGGCTGCACCACCACCAGCGACCATCTCTATCTCTTTCCGAACGGCGCGCGTCTGGACGATTCGATCGCGGCGGCGCGCGACATGGGCATGCGCTTCCATGCCGCGCGCGGCTCGATGAGCGTGGGCCGCAGCCAGGGCGGCTTGCCGCCGGATGCGGTGGTCGAGAGCGAGGCCGCGATCCTGCGCGACAGCCAGCGCCTGATCGAGCAGTATCACGACGATGCGCGCCATGCGATGCTGCGCGTGGTGCTGGCGCCGTGCTCGCCGTTCTCGGTCTCGCGCGAGCTGATGCGCGAGTCGGCGCAGATGGCGCGTCACTATGGGGTATCGCTCCATACCCACCTGGCCGAGAACGATAGCGACATCGCCTATTCGCGCGAGCGCTTCGGCATGACGCCGGCCGAGTATGCCGAGGATCTCGGCTGGGTCGGTCCGGATGTCTGGCACGCCCACTGTGTGAAGCTCGATGCCGCCGGCATCGCGCTGTTCGCGCGGACCGGCACCGGCGTGGCGCACTGCCCGTGCTCGAACATGCGCCTGGCGTCCGGCATTGCGCCGGTCCGTGCCATGCGCGATGCGGGCGTGCCGGTCGGGCTCGGCGTCGACGGCAGTGCCTCCAACGATGGCGCGCACATGCTTGGCGAAGCGCGCCAGGCCATGCTGCTGCAGCGGGTCGGGTTTGGTCCGGCGGCGATGCGCGCACGCGAAGCCCTGGAGATCGCCACGCTCGGTGGCGCGCGCGTGCTGAATCGCGACGATATCGGCGCGCTCGCGCCCGGCATGTCGGCGGATATCGTCGCCTTCGACATGTCCGGCGTGGCCCATGCCGGCGCAGGCGAGGATCCGGTCGCCGCGCTCGTGTTCTGTACGCCGGGCACGGTGGCGATGAGCGTCATACACGGACGCGTGGTCGTGCGCGACGGCCACCTGCAGACCGTCGAGCTGCCGCGTGTGCTAGCCGAACACCGGCGCCTCGCGCATGGACTGTTCGCCAGCGCTCGTCGATGAGCGCGGCGCGCGAGTCCACGCGCCGGCCGGGAAGGTTGACCGCAAGCACGGCAGGCAGCACCCGGCAGGGAGGCAGCACGAATGCAAAAAGGGAATGCAAAAGGGGAATGAAACAGGGGGAGTGAAGGAGGGGGAATGCAAAAGGGGAAGGGGGAATGCAAAAAGGCCGGCAACCTTGCGGTGCCGACCTTTTTTTGACTTTCTGAATTCGCTGGTGGGGCGTGAGTGACTCGAACACTCGACCTACGGATTAAGAGTCCGCTGCTCTACCAACTGAGCTAACGCCCCAACGAAGAACGAGATTCTATCATCAATTTCGCGCTTGTCAAACATGGCGGATCCATCGCCGCGATGACGCCGGCGATCGGGCGCCGCCGACGCGTCTCCCATGCGATTGACACATGCATGCGCGAAGATCGCATGCATCGGAACCTTGACGCGGTCCGATTTGTCATTGGATAGATCGCATTCACATGGCGAGTTGCGGGTCATCGCACACGAGTCCGGCCGAGCCATGTTAGGATGCTTCTCCACTTGCATATGGAGGGCTGTGATGATGGAAATCAAATTCCAGGAGCAAGAGCGCTACGACATCAATAACGAGGGACTGCTGTTCCATGCGATCGTCGACGGCGAGCAGGTAACTTGTGTGGTGACGCGCGAAGCGCTGTGGGAAGGCTTCAGTGCCGACCAGGTGCTGTCGCTCGAAGAAGCGTTCCGCGCCGGTCGCGAGACCATCGAGCGCGCGGCCGTGGTGCTGATCGAGCAGGGCGTGCCCCAGCCGATCGTCGTCAAGCGTGCCCACGTGGCGCCGGTCTGATCCAGACCGCGATCCAGACCGCGCGCGACCCAGCAGCGACCCTCCGCCGCCGGCATCTGTCCTGAGCCTCGCTGTTCCCGCCAGGCTTGCCGGCGCGCATCTGTCCAGAACCACCCCCCGAATCTCCCCGGATCTCACCCGAACTACCGTCCCGCCGAATCACCCACCGGCAGAACCGTTGTTCGTCGCAGCCGTACTTTCGGCCTGGATACCGGTGTCTTGTCGTGCGTCCGGACCGAGGCCGTGCGAGGCGTGATCCGGTCCTCCGGGGCGGCGCGCGCATTCCTCGAAAATACGGACCTGGCATTGCGCGCAAATGTCCGGCGACAACCGTTCGATAATGGTGTGCAGCGCTTGCCGCTTGGTCGAAAAGATATGATCGCGCCCGAGCTTGGCGGTAAAACCGGTCTGTTCCCACGTCTCCAGTACCTGCGTACGCGGACGGTGGAAATAGAGATCGCCACCGGCCGCGCGTCGCTCCGCCAGTTCGGCTTCCCACATCTCGGCGCCGGCAAGATCGATGAAGTTCATGCTCTTGGTCATCGCCAGCAGATGGGTCTGGCTGGCGTCGACCGTGCGCAACCAATGGAGACGATCGGTCACGTACTGCACGGCGCCGAAATAGATCGCGCCTTCCATGCGCAGCAGTTTCAGTTGCGGGCATTCGGGTTGCGGTCGCGGCAGCTCGTCGAGCGGCGTAAAGCGCCGGCCCGGATCGTCGGCATCGGGTACCAGGCTGCGCACGGCCGGGCGCGAGGTGCGGTAGAGGTACGCCACCAGCGAGAGGATCGTGCCGAGCAGCACGGCCATCTCGAGCCGGATCGCCAGCGTGGCGACGAACGTGCCGATGGCGATGGCGAATTCCGTACGCGAGAGCCGGGCGACGCGGCGCAGGCGCGCCACGTCGAACAGACCCCATGCGACCAGCAGCAGCATCGCCGCGATGGCGGCGTGTGGAATCTGCGCCAGCAACGGTGCACTGACGGCCACCAGTCCTACCAGCAGCAGCGCCGAAAACACGCTTGCCAGCGGCGTCCGCGCGCCGGCCTCGAAGTTCGGCATCGAGCGGTTGAGCGATCCGCACGAGATGTAGCTCGAAAACAGGCCGCCGGCGATATTCGACAGACCCTGCCCGATGAATTCCCGATTGGCATCGATGTGCTGGCCCGAGCGCAGCGCCACGGCCTTGGCAATCGAGATTGACTGGCCAAGCGCGACGATGGTCAGCGCCGCGGCGATGCCGAGCAGATCCGGCACCGTGCGCCAGTGGATATCGGGCAGATGGAACGGCGGCAACGCGGACGGAATCGGCCCGATCACATCGACATGACGGGCACCGCTCCAGCCGCTCGCGTTGAGCGCGAGCGCGGTGCCGTAGCCCGCCAGCAGGCCGAGCAGCATGAACGGCAGGCGCCGCGAGATGCGCCGGCACGTCAGCGTGACCGCGAGCGTGATGGCGCCGACCGCCACTGCGCTCCAGTTGACGGTGTCCAGATGTTCGAGCAGAAAGCGTGGCACGCCAAAGGCGCTGGTGCCGGTCGGCACGGCAAGACCGAACAGGTCCTTGAGCGCATACAGGGCAATCAGCGTGGCGGCGCCGCAGGTAAAGCCGAGCAGCACCGAAGGCGAAATAAAGTTGGCCAGCGAGCCGAGCCGCAACACCCCCACCGCCAGTTGCAGCACACCTACGAGCATCGTCACGGCAAGCGCGAGCGCGATATAGGCCGGGCTGCCGGCAAACGCCACGGGGCTCAGCATGGCGAACAACGCCAGCGAATTCGCATTGGTCGGGCCCGACATCACGTGCCAGCTCGAACCGAACAGCGCGGCCACGATGCAGGGCACCACGGCCGTGTAGATGCCGTACTGCGGCGGCAGTCCGGCCAGGGTGGCAAAGGCCACACCTTGCGGCAACACCAGCACCGCGCCGAGCAGGCCCGCGATCAGGTCGGCGCGCAGGCCGGCCGGCGTAACGCGCCGGCTCCAGGGAAACAGACGGCGCAGCCCGTGCACTCCGTCCGCGCGCGTCATGCGAGGTCGAGCGTCGCCACCACGGGGGTGTGGTCCGAAGGCTGCTCCCAGCGGCGCGGCTCCTTGTCGATGCCGCAGGTGGAGCAGCGCCGGGCCAGCTCGGGCGACAGCAGGATATGGTCGATGCGCAGGCCGGCGTTGCGGCGGAACCCCATCATGCGGTAGTCCCACCACGAGAACATCTTCTCGGGTTGCTCGAACATGCGGAACGAATCGACCAGGCCAAGCGCGACCAGCGCCTTGAATGCATCGCGCTCCTGCGGCGACACGAGGTTCTGGCCTTCCCACTTGGCGGGATCGTGCACGTCGCGGTCCTCGGGCGCGATATTGAAGTCGCCCAGCAGCGCCAGCTTCGGATAGCGCGCCATCTCGTGCTCGACCCACCGCGTCATGGCGCGCAGCCAGTCGAGCTTGTAGACGAACTTGTCGGAATCGAGCGCCTGGCCGTTGGGAAAATACGCGCTGATCAGCCGGACATCGCCGTAGGTTGCGGCCACCACGCGCTGCTGCGTATCTTCGTAGCCCGGAATATTGCGCACCACGTCGACCCCGGCCGGCATGCTGGCATCGCGCGCCACGATCGCCACGCCGTTGTAGGTCTTCTGGCCCGTGTAGACGCTATGAAAGCCAGCGCTCTCAAGCTCGGCCAGCGGGTACTTGTCGTCGGGAAGCTTCAGCTCCTGCAGGCACAAGGCATCGATCGGCGTTCCCGCCGCGTCCTGTGCGGCAAGCCACTGCAGCACCTGCGGCAGGCGGACCTTGAGGGAGTTGACATTCCAGGAGGCAATTCGCATGGGGTAAGCGGGACAGAACAGATGAGATGGCGCAAATTGTATTGCATGTGGCGCAGGGTCCCGCACCCGGCGCGGTCAGGGCGGCGGATCGTCGTCGCCCGCCAGGTCCAGCCCGCCCTGGCCCATCAGGTCGTAGCCGTCGAGGATGGCGTAGGCGATTTCCGGATGGGCCTCCATGCTGCGGCGGATGGCGGCCGGGATGGCCTGCCTGGTCTTGCGGCAGAGGCCGGGCTGGTCGGCAAGCTGGATATGGATGCCGCGCGTGGTGCGCACCTCGCGCGCGCTCGGGGTGATGGTGAGTACGATGCCAAGCTGCGCGTGCATGCGCGCTTCCATGTTGCGCAGTTCGGCCAGGCTGGAGAGCATCTCCAGCCGGCCGATCAGGCGTTGTTCCTCTTCCCGCGTCAGCCGCAGGATGCGGATATCCGCGTGCGGATCGTCGAGCAGCAGCTCCCGCTTGCACACGCAGGCGCCCGGCGGGCACTCCTTGCGGATCGGGAAGGGGAAGTTCATGCGCCGCGCGGCGACGACTCAGGCCGGCACGCCTTCCGCCATGCCGCCATGCCGCAGCAGCGCATCGATCTGCGGTGCACGGCCGCGGAACGCCACGAACGACTCCATCGCCGGACGGCTGCCGCCGACCGACAGGATCTCGCGGTGGTAGCGCTTGCCGGTCTCGCTGTCGAGCACGCTGCCCGACAACTGGGCGGCTTCCTCGAACGCGGCGTAGACGTCGGCGGACAGCACCTCGGCCCACTTGTAGCTGTAGTAGCCGGCCGCATAGCCGCCCGCAAAGATGTGGCTGAAGGTATTGGGCCAGCGCGACAGTGGGTGCTGGGGCACCACGTGCACCTGGTCGTTGATCTCGCGCGACAGCTCCAGCACGGACTTCGTCCCCTCGGGGTCGAAGTCGGTATGCAGATGCATGTCGAACGACGAGAACACGATCTGGCGCAGCGTCATCATGCCGTTCTGGAAGTTCCTGGCGGCCAGCATGCGATCGAACAGCACGCGCGGCAGGGGTTCGCCGGTGTCGACGTGGCGCGTCATGCCGGTCAGCACCTCGTATTCCCAGCAGAAGTTCTCCATGAACTGCGACGGCAGTTCCACCGCGTCCCATTCCACGCCGTTGATGCCGGACACGCCGAGATCGCCCACCTGCGTCAGCATATGGTGCAGGCCATGGCCGAACTCGTGGAACAGCGTGATCACCTCGTCGTGCGTGAACAGCGCCGGCTTGTCGCCGACCGGAGCGGAGAAGTTGCAGGTCAGGTACGCCACCGGCGTCTGCACGGTGCCGTTGTCGCGCTCCTTGCGCCCGCGCGCGTCGTCCATCCATGCGCCGCCACGCTTGCCTTCGCGCGCATAGAGGTCGATATAGAACTGCGCGAGCAACGCGCCCTGCGGATTGACCACGCGGAAGAAGCGCACGTCCGGGTGCCACGTCTGCGCGTCGTCGGGCTGGATGCGTACCGTGAACAGCTTCTCGATCACGCCGAACAGGCCTTCCAGTACCTTGCCCTCGGGGAAGTATTGCTTGACCTCGTTCTCGGAGAACGAATAGCGCTGCTGGCGCAGTTTCTCGGAGGCATAGGCCACGTCCCACGGCTCGAGTCTGGCAAGCCCCAATTCCGCGGAGGCAAACGCGCGCAGTTCCGCCCAGTCCTTCTCCGCGTAGGGGCGTGCCTTGACCGCCAGTTCGCCGAGGAACTTGAGCACCTCGGCCGGCGACTCCGCCATCTTCGGCACCAGCGACACTTCACCGTAGTTGTCGTAGCCGAGCATGCGCGCCTCTTCGCGGCGCAGCGCGAGCTGGTCGCGCATGTTGCTGGTGTTGTCCCAGTCGGCCTGGCCGCCGCCGTATTGCGGACCGAGCTCCGAGGCGCGCGTGACGCTGGCCTCGTACATGGTCTGGCGCAGCGCGCGGTCGTCCGCGTACTGCAGCACGGGAAAATACGACGGGAAGTGCAGCGTGAATTTCCAGCCGGTCTTGCCGTCTTTCTGCGCGGCGAGCGCGGCAGCCTGGCGGGCATCGTCGGGAATGCCGGCCAGGCGCGCTTCGTCCTCGACGATCAGCGCGTAAGCATTGGTCGCATCGAGCACGCGGTCGGAAAAGGCCTTCGACAACTGCGCCTGTTCCTCCTGGATCTCGGCAAACCGGGGCTTCTGGTCTTCCGGCAGTTCGGCGCCGCCCAGGCGGAAGCCGCGCAGTTCGTTCTCCAGCAATTGCTTGCGGGCCGGGCTCAGGCCGGCAAACTCGGGGCCGGCCGCCACTGCCTTGTACTTCTCGTACAGGGCCAGGCTCTGGCCGAGCGACGACCAGAATTCGGTCATGCGCGGCAGATTCTCGGCGTGGGCCTTGCGCAGCTCGGGCGTATCGACCACGGCGCTGAGGTGGCCGACCACCCCCCACGCGCGGCCGAGCGGCTCGGTGGCGATTTCCAGCGCTTCCACCGCATCGCGCCAGGTCGACGGCGTGGCCGGGTCCTCGGTGCGGGTCACGGCAGCCTGGGCCTGGGCCAGCAGGACATCCAGCGCGGGACCGATGTGCTCGGGCCGGATCTCGGCAAAGCGCGGCAGGTCGGTGAAATCGAGCAGGGGATTGGCTTGGGCGTGCTTGGCTTGGTCCATGGCGGGTTCTCGCAACGTTTCGGTGTTAGGCGGGCCTCGATCGGCACACATGTGCAAGATGAGGCTTGCGCCACGAAATTTCCAGTACGCGTTTTTTATCGCGGCATTAGGGGCGGCGACATGACGCTTCGGCGCCTCAGTGTGCGGCGCCTTCGGCCACCCGTTCAGCGGCCCGTTCAGCCGCCTCGAGCGTGTTGATCAGCAACATGGTAATCGTCATCGGCCCCACGCCGCCCGGCACCGGCGTGATATGGCCGGCCACCTCGCGCACGCCCGCAAAATCCACGTCGCCGCACAGCTTGCCGGCGTCGTCACGGTTCATGCCGACGTCGATCACCACCGCGCCCGGCTTGACCATGTCGGCCGTAATGATGTTGCGGCGGCCCACCGCGGCGACGATCACGTCGGCCTCGCGCGTATGCGCGGCCAGGTCGCGTGTCTTGCTGTTGCAGATGGTGACGGTGGCGCCGGCCTGCAACAGCAGCATGGCCATCGGCTTGCCGACGATATTGGAGGCGCCCACCACCACCGCGCGCGCGCCGCGCAGCGGATACTGGATCGACTCGAGCATTTTCATGCAGCCATACGGCGTGCACGGGCGGAACAGCGGGGCGCCGGTCATCAGCGCGCCAGCGTTGGCCACGTGAAAGCCGTCCACGTCCTTTTCGGGCGCGATCGCTTCCAGCACCTTGTGGCTGTCGATGTGCCCGGGCAGCGGCAACTGGACCAGGATGCCGTGGATCTTCGGATCCCGGTTGAGCGCGTCGATGCGCGCCAGCAGGTCGGCTTCGGACAGGTCGGCCGGATAGCGGTCCAGCGACGAATGGAAGCCATTGTCCTCGCACGCCTTGACCTTGTTGCGCACATAGACCTGGCTGGCCGGATCCTCGCCCACGAGTACCACGGCGAGGCCCGGCTGGTGGCCCCGTTCGGTCAGGCGGGCGGCGCGCTGGGCGGCTTCGGTGCGGATATGTTTGGCAAGGGCGTTGCCGTCGATCAGTTGAGCAGGCATGGAAATGTCAGGATGGCCGTGGAATCGAAAGGCGGGCGAGCGCGGGCGGCGGGTGGCGCCGGGGCGGCTTGCCACGTCGACGCGGGGCCGCGCCAGCGTCAAGCCGCGATTATAAGTCCTCGGCGCATGCATCAGCGTTGGCGCGGGCACACGTCCCTGGCGAGGTGCGGTGAGGATCGGAAAGTAATCCACGCCCTATGGGCGGAAGGGGGGGCCGCGGCTTATCGTCACTGCCGTCATGCATGACGGACGGCCAGGGTCAGCGAGCATCCGCCCGCGGATCCGGGCCGGGTATCCCATTGGTTCAACTTCAATTCATTCAGGAAGAAAACATGCAAAGCAGCAAGATCCAGAAGGTCGCCATGACCGAAGCCGCCAAGATCATCGGCGGTACGACCTGGACGTACACCTATGTCTATCAGAAGGTCGGTGACTGCGTGCGCGTCTTCTCGCAGAAGACCAAGCGTAAGTAATTGCCATGACGTCGTCGGGCTGGCGCCGCGGCGCCCGGCCTGACGACGTCGCCGGTACGGCATGCGCGCCGGACTGCATCGCAGCCGGCCGCATGCCGCTGACTTCCCCGCTGACTTCTCCGCTGTCACCACGCCATCACCGCGTCGTCACCGCGCGATCAGCCCGCTTTCACCACGATTGACCGGCCCATGCCGTGCCCATTGCCACGCCCATGCGTGGCGCCGGCCGGGTGGCATCGTCCTTCCTCATCATGCAGTTTTCCCTTGCACTCGCGCTCGGCGGAGCGCGCCTGAAGGCGCGTCTCGCGCATACGAAGCGATCCCTCGCCGATGGCCTGCAAGCAGCATTCTGGGCCTGCGCGGGAACCGCCGCGGCGATACGCCTGTGCGGCCTGCCATGGCGCTTTGGCGCCAATGCCGCGCTTGATCGCGCGCGCGCCGTGACGTGGGCCGGCAACCATCGCCGCATCCTCGGCGTACCCGCGCGCCTGCGCTATGCCAGCGTGGCACGCCGCAGGCTTGCCCTGCATTCGGCGCTCTACCACACCGAGCCAGGCCTCATGGCGATGATTGCCGATTGCGCCGCCACGCTGGCGCGCACCCGCGACGAGCGCGTGCCGGGCGGGACACCGTGCATCTTCGCGCCGCTCCATGTCTGCGCCGACGCCGTGGCTGCCATGACGGTCGCCATGGTCGCGCCACGCCGTACGCATGTCTACTCGATCTATCCGGACGGGTACTTCGGGGCCAGCCAGATGATTCGCCTGCAGGCGTGCGGCCTGGAACTGATCCAGCACCACCCCGATGAGGCGCCGGCGCAGCAGCGCGCGATGATCCGCGAACTTCGCGCGGGCACCGCCAACCTCGTCATCTTCCCCGACATCCTGCCGCAATTCACCACCGGACTGCTGGGACGCCAGATGCGGACCCGGCCGGTGTCGCTGTTCGGGCGCCCGGCCCGGCTGCATTGCGGCGCCGAGGAACTCGCGCGCCTGGCGGGCGCGACGGTGATTCCCTTTTACATCCACTGGGCCGACGGCCGGCTGGCGATCCGCGTGTTCGATCCGTGCGCCGACACCGACGGCGTGGCGCGCTGCATCGAGCAGGCCTTGCGCGAGCACGGCGACCAGTGGCTTCTCTGGCACTTCCCGTCGCTGTTCTATTTTAACGACGGCGCGGACCGGTAGTCATGTTCAGCTTCAGATCATCTTCGTCGCTCCCGCGACTCCGGGACATCGAGCCCGTCTACCAGGGCGAGACCTCCGAGTGCGGTGTCGCCTGCGCAACCATGCTGCTGCAGGCGCTCGGCATCGATGTCAGCCTGGCCCAGCTGCGCGCGCATCACGGCGCGCCCCTGCTCGGGATGTCGCTCCAGGACCTCGCGGGCATTCTGGCGAGCCATGGCGTGGCAACCGATCCGGTGCGCTTTGCCGGGGATGCGCTGGCGGAACTGCCGCTGCCGGCGATCGTGCATGTCGGTGGCAATCATTTCGTGCTGGCGATGCGCGCCGCCGGCGATTTGTTCCAGGTGTTCGATCCCGCCATGGGCGTCAACCTGATTCCCGGAGCGGTGCTGTCCGACCTGGCCTCCGGTTATGCATTGATCCTCGGCGAATCCGTGACGGCGCTGCCGAGCCAGCGCGTGCGCCGGCGGCGCCGCACGATGTCGCTCGCGCGTGCCGGTGGCGCGAAGCTGGCCACCCTCATGGCAACCGCCGCGGCGCTGTCGTTCCTGGCGCCGCTGTTTGTCGGCATGACCGTCGACAGCGCGCTGAGTCCGACTGGCATGGCGACGTACTGGCAGATCGGGCTGGCCTTCCTGCTGGCGCAGCTTGGTGCCTTTGGGTTCGAGCGCTATAGCGAGCGGATGCTGTATCGGCGCTGCGCGGCCGCGGGCGCGCTGGCCATGAGCCGCGGTTTCGGCCGGCTGGCCAACAACCGGTTGCGCTATTTCTCGCGCCGCACGCCGGGCGAGCTGGTCGAGCGGTTCATGGCGTATGGCCGCGCGGCGCTGGACCGCCTGCGGCTCGATAACACGATGCTTTGCGCGGCGGCGATTGCCCTCGTCAGCGCCGGGATCATGGCCTGGCTGCAGCCGTGGCTGGCGGTCATCAGCCTGGGCGGTATCGCCATCTCCGGGCTGATCACGCAACGCTATATGAGCGAGGCGCAGAGCCTGCGTCTGGAGTCGGAGCGGGTAGCCGCCGCGCAGCATCAATTCCTGCTGGAAACCGTGCAAGGCGTCTCGGCGTGGAAGGCGGCCCTGGCGGTACGTCGCCGCGTGGCGACGCATGCCGGCCAGGTGGCCGCCATCATCGCCAACTGGCGCGAGGTGGCCGACCTCGATGTCCGCAAGCGGACTACCTATGCGCTGCTCGACAACCTGGAATTGCTGGTCATGCTCGGCGTGGTCGCGGCGGCGATGACAAGTGGCCAGCTGACGTTCGGCGGCTTCTACGCATTCGCGTTCCTGCGCCAGATTGCGATCGCGTCCGCCGCGCGCGGGTTCGATGCCTGGGTCGCGGCGCGCGCCAACCGCGTGGCCGAGGCCCGCGCCCAGGACATCTTCGAGCAGGAACGGGACGCGTGCCCCGAGCAGCCCGCGCAGTGGCAGGCCGGACTGAGCATCGCGGGTCTCGAGTTCCGCCACGAGAGCGGCGCGGCCATATTGCGCGATCTCGCGCTCGACATCCGGCGCGGGGAGAAGATCGCGGTGCTGGGGCCGTCGGGCTCGGGCAAGACCACGCTGATGACATTGCTCGCGGGCATGGATGTCCCGCAGGCCGGCGCCTTGCGCATCGATGGCGCGCCGGTGCCGGATTGGCACGCGCTGCGCCGATACTGTTATCTGCAAACCGCGCACGACGTGCTGTTCAGCGGATCGATACTCGACAACGTCGCCATGTCCGCACCCGAGCCGAACCATGCGACGTGTGCGCGGCTGCTCGAGGCCATCGGCCTGGGGCCACGCATCGCGGCCATGCCGGCCGGGCTCGACACCAGAATCTCCGATGCCACCGCTTCGCTGTCGGCCGGCGAGCGCCAGCGACTGCTGGTGGCTCGCGTCCTGTACGCGGCACGTGCGGTCGGCATCTTCGACGAGCCGACCGCCAATCTCGATCGCACCAGCGCGCGGCAGGTCATGGCCGCGATCGTCGCGCATGCCGATGCGGCCATCGTCGTCACCCACGATAGCGCGCACCTCGACCTGTTCGACACCATCTATCTGCTGCACGACGGCAAGCTGAAGCGCGTCACGCGCACGCCCGTCACGCGCACGACTCATACCGGAGGTGCCCATGAGGCTGCCTGAAATTCGCTTCCGCCACCGGCGCGGCCTGGTGGCGATGGTGACCCTGGGCCTGCTTGGGATTGGCACGGCAGGATGGCTGGCGATGCCTGCCGCCGCACCCGACTGGCGCACGGTGGCGGTGCGGCGTGGCGAGATCGAGGAGGTCGTGCTGGCGTCCGGCGTGCTGGCGCCGATCCGGCAGGTCAATGTGGGCGCCCAGGTCAACGGCCAGCTCAGTTCGCTGAAAGTGGCACTGGGCGAGCGCGTCAGGCAAGGGCAACTGCTCGCCGAGATCGACCCGCAGTTGCCGGGCTACGAGCTGCGTCGCGCCGAGGCGGCGCTGCATCACGCCCAGGCGCAACGTGAAGCCAAGGCGGCGCTGCTGCGCCAGCACCGCCTCACGTTGATGCGCGAGACCCGCTTGCGCGAGCAGGGCGCGAATTCCCCCGCCGATCTCGAAGCCGCGCAAAGCCAGGCGGAAGCGTCGCAGGCCGACGTCGCCGCGGCCGAGGCCCAGCTGAAGCAGGCACGCGTGGCGGTGGAGACGGCGCGCGCCAATCTTGCCTATACGCGCATCGTGGCACCGATGGACGGACAGGTGATCGCGATCGTGACGCAGGAAGGCCAGACCGTGGTGTCGGCGCAGACCGCGCCGACCATCCTCGTGCTCGGCGATGTCGACCGCATGCAGGTCAAGGCGAAGATTTCCGAGGCCGACGTGGTCCGCGTGCACGCGGGCCAGGAGGCGTGGTTCTCGATTCTTGGCGCACCGCAACGCAAGTTCCAGGTGTCGCTGCAGAGCGTGGAGCCGTCGCCGCCGCTGGCGCGGCAGGATGCGGCGCCCGAGCCGGGCTCCGCGGGCGGGATCTCCGGGGGCATTTACTACAACGGTCTGCTCGAAGTGGTCAACACGGACGGCATGCTCAAGCCCGCCATGACCGCGCAGGTCTCCATCGTGCTCGGCCGGGCGCGCGATACGCTGCTGGTGCCGGTGGGTGCGCTGGTCGGGCCCGACCGGGCGGGGCGCTATACCGTGCGGGTGCGTCCCGCAGGCAAGCACGCGCGGCTGGAGGCGCGCCAGGTCGAGGTCGGTCTCAACGACCATGTGTCGGCGCAGATTCTCAGCGGGCTCGCCGAGGGCGAACTGGTGGTCGAAGCGCCCGGCGCCGACGAGGCCGGAAAGGAGGCACCATGAAGCCCGGCATCATGCAGGCAGACCTGATGCGCAGGGGCATCATGGGCGATGGCGACGGCTGCGATGGCTGCGACAGCGGCAACAGCTGCGACAGCGGCAACAGCGGCAACAGCGGCAACAGCGGCAACAGCGGCAACAGCGGCAACGACGGCGTCGACGGTGATAACGGCAACCGCGCCGACGATGGCGAGGCGTTGCTGGCCTTGCGCGGCGTGTCGCGGGTGTACCGGAACGGCCGCGACGCCATGACGGTGCTGCACGACGTGGACCTGACCATCTACCGTGGCGAACTGGTGGCGATCATGGGACATTCCGGGTCCGGCAAGTCCACGCTGCTCAATATCCTGGGTTGCCTGGACCGCCCGACCTCGGGCAGCTACCGCATCGCGGGCCAGGACGTGCGCGCCATGGATGCCGATGCACTGGCCGGGCTGCGGCGGGAGTATTTCGGCTTTGTGTTCCAGCGCTACGACCTGCTGCCCCACCTGACCGCCGTCGAGAACGTGAGCATGCCGGCGCTGTACGCCGGGATCGCCGCCAGCGTGCGCCATGCGCGTGCCTGCGAATTGCTGACCGGGCTGGGACTGGCCCACCGGCTCGATTACCGGCCCGACCAGTTGTCGGGTGGGCAGCAGCAGCGCGTCAGCATTGCGCGCGCACTGATCAATGGCGGGACGGTGATCCTCGCCGACGAACCGACCGGCGCGCTGGACCGTGCCAGCCACCAGGAGGTGCTGGGACATCTGCGTGAACTTAACCGGCGCGGACATACGATCGTCATCGTCACGCACGACCCCGACGTCGCCGCCCATGCGGATCGCATCATCGAGATTCGCGACGGCCGTATCGTCGCGGACCGCCAGGTTGCGTCGGCGCAGACGCGCGGGCGTGCGCCGCGGCTGGCGTCCGCGACCGCGACGCCTCGGCGCTTGCGGTTCGATCGCGCCCGTACCGCCCTGGCCATGGCCTGGGCGGCCATGCGCAGCCACCGTCTGCGTACCGCGCTGACGATGCTGGGCATCGTGATCGGCATTGCTTCGGTGATCGCGGTGACGGGGCTGGGCGAGGGCGCCAAGCGTCGGGTGGTGGCGGACCTGCGCACCATCGGCACCCATACCATCGACGTCTTTCCCGGCAAGGACTGGGGCGACGACAGTCCGCAGACGCGCCGCGCGCTCGTCGCGGCCGACCTGCCGGCGTTGTCGGCCTTGCCTTATGTCGACAGCGTCAGCCCGGTGGTGTCCGATTCCGCCATGCTGCGCTTTGGCAATATCAAGCTCAACGTCGAGGTGATCGGTGTGGGCAGCGACCATTTTCGCGTAACTGGTACGCCAGTATCGGCAGGCACCTCGTTTTCCGACGAGGACATCGTGCGCCTCACCCAGGTTGTGGTGATCGATCGCGTGCTGCGCGACCGGCTGTTCGGTGTCGACGCCAATGCGCTAGGCGAGATCGTGCTGGTGGGGCAGGTGCCCTGCCGCGTGATCGGCGTGATCGCCCCGCGCAGGTCGCTGCTCGGCGACAGTCCGGTGCGGCGAGTCTGGATGCCATATTCGACACAGATGAGCCGGTTGAGCACGCGCGATTATTTCGACAGTATCCGGATCCGTCTCAAGCCCGGTCAGGGCAAGGCCCAGGCCCGGGACGTCGAGCGCACGGTGCGCAAGCGCCATGGCCGCGACGACGTCTTTGTCTCGACCAACGACGACATCGTCAAAAGCGTCGAACAGGCGGCCACCACGCTCACGCTGATGGTCTCGGCCATTGCCGTGATCTCGCTGGTGGTGGGCGGCGTCGGGGTGATGAACATCATGCTGGTGTCCGTGAGCGAGCGTACGCGCGAGATCGGCATCCGCATGGCGGTCGGCGCGCGGCAGCGCGATATCCAGCAGCAGTTCCTGATCGAAGCGGTACTGATCTGCCTGATCGGCGGTGTATTCGGCGTGGCCCTGGCCTGGTCGATCGGCGCGATGGTGGGCCTGTTCCAGGATGCCATTGCGATGCATTTTTCACTGTCCGCCGTCGTGGGCGCTTGCCTCACGGCCACCCTGACCGGGGTGGGCTTCGGCTATGTTCCGGCGCGGAATGCGGCACGCCTCGATCCGATCGTGGCGCTGGCAAGGGGATAGCTCATGCGACGGTTTTTCATGGCGGGATGGGGACTCGCCGCATGCCTGTGCAGTGGTTGTGGCAGCTGGCTGCAGACCCCGTACGAACGTCCCACGGTGGCCTTGCCCGACGGCTGGGACGCGGCGCGCCAGATGGCGCCTGCCTCCTCCGCGAGCGCGTCGGACCGGAGCGAGCGCGTCGAGGGCGTTGCGCGCATACAGGGCGTTGAGCGCAGCGACACGGGGCGCTGGTGGGAGGTCTTTGGCGATGCGCAGCTGAACAGCCTGCTCGCACGGGCGCTGGCCCGCAACGCCGATCTGGCGATGGCGGCCATCCGTGTGCGCCGCGCGCAGCTCGAAGCCGGCCTGGCCGATACCAACCTGACGCCCGATGCGACGCTGCGCGCCGACGGCGGGGTCCGCAAGACGCTCAAGGACGGCGCGCCGAGCACGCGCAATTACGGGCTGACGCTGTCCCTCAGCTACGAAATCGACCTGTGGGGCAAGCTCGCGCGTACGCGCGACGTCGCGGCCTGGCGCGCCGAAGCGACGGCGTTCGATCGACAGGGCGTGATGCTGTCGCTGGTTGGCACCACTGCCGTACTGTACTGGACGATTGCCGAGCTGAATGCGCGCATTGCCGATGCACACGCCGATATCGCCGATGCGCGGCGCCTCGAGACCATGGCCGCGGCACGGCACGCGGCGGGCGCCGCCGCCGATGACGAGCCCGCCGTGGCCCGGCGCACGCTGGCCAGCCGTCGCGCATTGCTCGAGCAGTTGCTGCAACAACGCGAGGCCCAGCGCAAGGCGCTGGTCGTCGTGCTGCAGGACACGCTGCCGGAAGCGGTCGTCGCCCGCTATGTGTTGCCGGACGGCGTGGTGCCGGCCATCGCCGCCGGCATACCGGCCAGCGTGCTGGCGGGGCGGCCCGATGTGGCGGCGGCCGAGGCGCGCATCCGCGCCAATCTCGCGGCCTACGATGCCCGGCGCGCCAATTTCTTTCCCACCCTGTCGCTGACCGGATCGGTGGGCGGCAGCAGCCGCGATCTCGGCCAGGTACTGTCCAACCCGCTGGGTACCCTCGGTGGTGGCCTGCTCCTGCCGGTCTTCAACTGGAATGCCACGCGGCTGGCGGTCGGCATTTCACGCACCGAGTACGAGGAATCGGTGGTGTCGTTCGGCAAGACGCTGTACCAGGCCTTTGCCGAAGTCGATGAAGCGCTGGCCGTATGCGATAGTCTCGCCCGCGAGGAGACGCATGTCGGCGCGGCGATGCAACAGGCCGCGGCGGTCGAGGCGGTCAGCGCGGTCCGTTACCGGGCCGGCAAGACTAATATCCGCTTCTGGCTGGACGACCAGCGCGCCCTGCGCGAGGCGCGCGCCGCCGTGGCGCGCAACCGGCTGGGCAGATTGCGCGCGCACATGTCGCTATACCAGGCGCTGGGCGGGGGCGTGTGATCAGCTGTTGCGCGACAGCGCGAGACGCAGCAGGTCGGCCACGGTGTTCACATTGAGCTTTTCCATGATGTTGGCGCGGTGCGCCTCCACCGTCTTGATGGAAATGCCCAGGTCGTCGGCGATCTGCTTGTTGAGGCGGCCGGCCACGATGCGTTCCAGCACCTGCTGTTCGCGCGTGGTCAGCTTGCCGAGCAGGTCCTTGGCCGCGCGCTGCTCGCGTGCGGCGGAGTGGTCGGTGCGGGCCTTCTGCAGCATGCGCTCCACCAGCGCGCGCAACTCCGATTCGTCGAACGGCTTTTCGATAAAGTCGATCGCGCCACGCTTCATGGTGGAAACCGCCATCGGCACGTCGCCGTGGCCCGTGATGAAGACGATCGGAATATTGATGTTCTCGGCGATCATCCGTTCCTGCAGTTCCGGACCGCTCATGCCGGGCATGCGCACATCCAGGATCAGGCACGAGACCTGACCGGCGTCGTAGGCCGCCAGGAATTGCTCGGCGCTATTGAAGCTGCGGACCTGGTAGCCATTGCCCTCGAGCAGCCAGGTCAGCGAGTCGCGCATCGCTTCGTCGTCGTCGACGATAAAGACGGTCTCGCCGCGGTGAGGCGTGGGGTTCGGCGTTGCGGTCATGAAGTCTCCTGGGGCAAGTTCATTTGCAGCGAGTGTAACCGGACTGGGCGCGCCTGCGGCATCTTCGTGATGCGGCAGGCGCATGCCGTAATTATTGCTCAGGCGGGGCCGTATGGATCGGCAGCGTGATCTTGAAGGTGCAGCCGATACCGTCGGGGTTGTTCTCCACCCAGAGGCGGCCCTGGTGCGACTCGATGATCGAGCGGCAGATATTGAGGCCCATGCCCATGCCATCGGACTTGGTGCTGAAGAACGGCTCGAACAGCCGTTCCTTGGTGGCTTCGTCCACGCCGGGGCCCTGGTCGATCACGTCGATGCAGCAGCAGTGGCCGAACTCCACCGGCTCCACGCGCGCGTGGAGCCTGACCACACCGGCCGCGCGCAGGGCGGGCAGGCCGGCCATGGCTTCCACGGCGTTCTTGAGCAGGTTGACCAGCACCTGCTCGATCAGCACCGGGTCCACATACAGCAGCAGCGGCGGGGCGGGCAGGCGCGTGAGGATGGTCACGCGTCGGCGCGTGGCCTCGAGGTCGGCCAGGCCCACCGCATCGGCCACGATATCGTGCAGCGAGGCCTCGCGGCGCTGGGGCTGGCTGCGTTTCACGAAGCCACGGATGCGGCTGATGATGGTGCCGGCGCGCACGGCCTGGGCCGAAGTCTTCTCCAGCACCGGAATCAGGTCCTCGGGCGTGCTGCGGCCCGAGTGCAGGCGTGCCACCGCGCCCATGCAGTAGTTGTTGATCGCGGCCAGCGGCTGGTTGAGCTCGTGCGCGAGCGACGACGCCATCTCGCCCATGGTGGTCAGGCGGCTGGTGAACTGCAGGCGTTCCTCGTGCTGGCGCGCCATTTCCTCGGCGGCCTTGCGCACGGTGATGTCGGTCGCGATCTGCATCTGCGCAAGATGGCCGTCGACCCACTGGATGTAGCGGCGGCGCACCTCGAACCATTTCTGCATGTCCGGCACGAAGACCTCGCGCGCGTCCGACGCGTACGGCATCAGTTCGGACGCGGGCAGGCCGGCATAGGCATCGACATAGTCGGTGTTGTCGCTCGACATCTGCTCCTTGTCGAAGTCGTCGCCGGCGAGCTTGAGATGGCCCTCCGCTTCCCAGCCGAATAGCTGGCGGTAGTAGCGGTTGGCAAACAGCAGCTCGGCCTTGTCGGTGGCGAGCACGGAGACCGCGGCATCGAGACTCTCGAGCACCGTGGTAAAGCGATCGTGCGCGGCGGCCAGCTCCTCGCGCGCGCGCTTGGGCTCGGTGATGTCGGTCATGGAACTCATCCATCCCGTATGGCGGCCGCGGCTGTCCACCAGGGGCGAGACGTACATGCGCGCGAAAAAGCTGCTGCCGTCGCGGCGCATCACGCGCATCTCGTAGCCGGTGGCCGGCGACTTGCCCTGCAGCGTGAGGTCGATCTGCTTCTGCATTTCCTGCTGGTCGTTGGGCGGCCAGTAAGGGAAAGGCGGCATGCGGCCGACCAGGTCGGTCTCCTGCCAGCCCGTCATGCGGCAGAACGCCGGATTGACATAGGTGATGCGGCCATTGAGATCGAGCGCGCGCAGGCCGATCAGCATCGAGTTTTCCATCGCGCGCCGGAACGAGGTCTCGGCCAGCAGCGCCCGCTGCGCTTCCGAGCGGCGGCTGGTATGCCGCCACATGCTCCACAGGCTCCACAGCAGGAAGCACGATAGCCCCACCACCAGCCACAACAGCATGTTGTTGGGCAGGTTCGACGGCGGCGGATACGCATCCGCGCGTAGCGACAGCGAATGGCCTGGCGGGTCGAGCAGCACCTCGTACGACAGCGCATTGCCGGGCACCGGTCGTAACGACGTGCTGGCACGTGTCTGGTTGTTCTTGTCGATCAGCGAGAAGCGGTAGCGCTCGGTCAGCTCGGGCGGCAGCAGGTGGGTCAGGATGCCGTTGATCGAATACAGCGCGCCAAGCGTGCCGAGGAATTCGTTGTCCCGCACGATCGGCACTTCCATCAGCATGAAGCTGTCGCCGCGATCGTTCATGAGCGGGCGTGAATACACCACGCGCTGCGTCTCGCGCGCGGCGTCGAAGGTGTCGAGCACCTCGGGCTCCAGCGGCTGGTCCTGAGTCTCGCGCAGGCGTCCGGCAAACTCCGAGGTCGACGGCAGCGACCAGCGTCCGCGGCGCGTGGCGTCGAGCCAGTTGATAAACACGATCTCGGGGTTCTCGCGCAGGATTTCCTGGGCGGCGGTGCGGTACGCACCCTGGTCGAGCTGGGCGGCGGCAATGTCGCGCGCGAGCGAGGCCATCTGGTCCTGGTTGCTCAGCAGGGACAGCCGCACGCGCTGCTGGGCCCAGGCGGCATCGCGGTAGAGCGCGTCGCGCTGCTGCTGGCGTTCCGTTTCGTGCAGCGACCAGAGGATGACGCCCATCGCCACCGTGAACAGCACGATGGCAACGAGTGGGATGAACATGAACCAGCTGGTGGCCACGAGGTTGCGCCAGCGCAGCCACCACAGCCGGCGCGGCGCGGCGGCATAGGGGCCCTCGCCGGGCTCGCCGTGATCGCCCGGATCGGTGTGGTCGGCGTGACTGGCCTCGTGCGCGGCGCCGTGCGTGTCCCCATGCGGGGCGCGCAGCCCGGCAGCGGCAGGGTGGACCGGATGCAGCGCGTCGAGCGGACCCATCTGCGCCACGAACGGGCCGCCGTCTTGGGGGTGACCTTGGGGGTGACCTTGGGTATGACCTTGCCCGGGACCTTGGGCGCTACCGCGCGCCCCGGCAGCCGGGGGCGCGGGCTTGGCGCCAGCCTCCGGTGTCATCTCCGCCGTGCCGGCGGCCCCGGACGCGCCAGGCGCGACCTCGCCTCCACCGGGGCGGGCGGCGCCTGCTGCGGACGGAGGGAGGGCGGCCATGCGAAGGCCAGCGAGAAGTCGGCGAAGAAACTGCATAAGGGGGGTTTGAGGCTGACCGGCCAGTTTAGCGAGAATATTGCGGTGCGTCGCTTGGGGAAAGCATCTATCTAGTCAGGCACTTTCCGCCTGGCATGCGGCACCGATGGTGCGGCGCAATGCGGTTTCTGATGCACTGCCGCATTATTTCACATTATAAGAAACGACACCGTAATCTGAAAATTTCGCTTGTCAGCCGCTCCTGTGCTTCCATAGAATCGCTTCGACCAATAATGCGGGCGGGCTTCATGCGCCTGCCGTGCGTGAGGATCCGGTACAGGATCCGTCATCGGCCACGCCGCGCTTGCGGCAGATCCCGGTGGCAACCATGGAGCCGCCGCGACGTCACATCGTCATACGGGCCGACTCTCGGCCGACTCGTCCCGCCTACCCGGCGGGGTCGGGCAGGAATTCACCCAGGAGACAGTCATGTCAGCTGTACCAGAGCAGATCCTCGGCGCCAGCAGCGCCAACGACGCAGATCCCCAGGAAACGCATGAATGGCTCGATGCCCTCCAGGGTGTCATCGCCGCCGAGGGCCCGGAGCGGGCGGCCTTCCTGATCGACAAGCAGATCGAATACGCACGCGTGAACGGCGTTACGCAGCCGTTCCACGCCGAGACCCAGTACATCAATACCATCCCGGTGGAGCTGCAGGCCCGCATCCCCGGTGATCAGGACATCGAGCACACCATCCGCTCGTACACGCGCTGGAACGCGATGGCGATGGTGCTGCGTGCCAACAAGCACACCAATGTCGGCGGTCATATCTCGTCGTTCGCTTCGGCCGCGACGCTCTACGACGTCGGCTACAACCATTTCTGGCGCGCGCCCTCCGAGGCGCACGGCGGCGATCTCGTCTTCGTGCAGGGCCACTCGGCCCCGGGCGTGTATTCGCGCGCCTTCCTGCTGGGCCGCCTGACCCCGGACCAGCTCGACAACTTCCGCCAGGAAGTGGACGGCAAGGGTATCTCGTCGTACCCGCACCCGTGGCTGATGCCGGACTTCTGGCAGTTCCCGACCGTGTCGATGGGCCTCGGCCCGATCATGGCGATCTACCAGGCCCGCTTCATGAAGTACCTGGACAGCCGCGGTCTGGCCAAGGCAGGCGACCGCAAGGTGTGGGCCTTCCTCGGCGACGGCGAGACCGACGAGCCTGAATCGCTGGGCGCGATCGGCATGGCCGGCCGTGAAAAGCTGGACAACCTGGTGTTCGTGATCAACTGCAACCTGCAGCGCCTGGACGGTCCGGTGCGCGGCAACGGCAAGATCATCCAGGAACTGGAAGCGGAATTCCGCGGCGCCGGCTGGAACGTGATCAAGGTGGTGTGGGGCAGCCGCTGGGACTCCCTGCTGGCACGCGACACCAAGGGCCTGCTGATGAAGCGCATGATGGAATGCGTGGACGGCGAGTACCAGACCTTCAAGGCCAAGGATGGCGCCTACGTGCGCGAGCATTTCTTCAACACGCCGGAACTGAAGGCGATGGTGGCGGACTGGTCCGACGACGACATCTGGCGCCTGAACCGTGGCGGCCACGATCCGCACAAGGTCTACGCCGCCTACAAGGCCGCCAGCGAGCACAAGGGCCAGCCGACGCTGATCCTGGCCAAGACCATCAAGGGCTACGGCATGGGCGATGCCGGCCAGGCCATGAACGTGGCCCACCAGCAGAAGAAGATGCCGGTCGAGTCGATCCGCAAGTTCCGCGACCAGTTCCTGATCCCGGTGCCGGACGACCAGCTCGAGCAGGTGCCGTACCTCACCTTCGAGGAGGGCTCGAAGGAACTGGAATACATGCGCGCGCGCCGCATGGAACTCGGTGGCTACCTGCCGGCCCGCCGCCGCCAGGCCGAGCCGCTCAAGGTGCCGGAGCTGTCGGCGTTCGAGGCGCTGCTCAAGGCTACCGGCGAAGGCCGCGAAGTGTCCACCACGATGGCCTTCGTGCGGATCCTGAATACGCTGCTCAAGGACAAGCAGATCGGCAAGCACGTGGTGCCCATCATCCCCGACGAGTCGCGCACGTTCGGCATGGAAGGCCTGTTCCGCCAGGTCGGCATCTGGAACCAGCAGGGCCAGAAGTACGTGCCGGAAGACCACGACCAGCTGATGTTCTACAAGGAATCGCAGACCGGTCAGGTCCTGCAGGAAGGCATCAACGAAGCCGGCGCCATGTGCGACTGGATCGCCGCCGCCACCGCGTACTCGACGCACGGCGTGCAGATGATCCCGTTCTACATCTACTACTCGATGTTCGGCATCCAGCGTATCGGCGACCTGTGCTGGGCGGCTGCGGACATGCGTTCGCGCGGCTTCCTGCTGGGCGGTACCTCGGGCCGGACCACGCTCAACGGTGAGGGCCTGCAGCACGAGGACGGCCACTCGCACGTGTTCCACGCCGCCATCCCCAACTGCATCTCGTACGACCCGACGTTCCAGTACGAACTCGCGGTCATCATGCAGGACGGCCTGCGCCGCATGTACGCCGAACAGGAAGACGTGTACTACTACCTGACGGTGATGAACGAGAACTACGAGCATCCGGAAATGCCGGCTGGCGTGGAAGCGGACATCATCAAGGGCATGTATCAGTTCCGCAAGGGCGTGGAGAACAGCAATGCACCGCGCGTGCAACTGCTGGGCTCGGGCACGATCTTCCGCGAAGTGATCGCCGCCGCCGACCTGCTCAAGCAGGACTGGGGCGTGGAGTCCGACCTGTGGGGTTGCCCGGGCTTTACCGAACTGGCCCGCGAAGGCCAGGCCGTGGACCGCTACAACCTGCTGCACCCGACCGAGACGCCGCGCGAGTCGTTCGTCACCCAGAAGCTCAAGGGTGCGCGCGGTCCCGTCATCGCCTCGACCGACTATGTGCGTGCCTTCGCCGAGCAGATCCGCCCGTTCGTGCCGCGCCGCTACGTGGTGCTCGGCACCGACGGCTTCGGCCGCTCGGATACGCGCGAGAAGCTGCGCCACTTCTTCGAGGTGGATCGCTACTGGGTCACGCTGGCCGCGCTGAAGGCGCTGGCCGATGAAGGCGCGATCCCGCGCGAGAAGGTGGCCGAGGCCATCAAGAAGTACAACCTCGACCCGTCCAAGCCGAACCCGATGTCGGTCTGATTCCCCGCACAAGACGCAAGAAACCCCCGCAGCGCGGCACCCGCCGTGCCGCGGGCGCCCCCGGCTGCCCCGGCGGGCGCCATGCGGCGTGGCGACATGACAGATCCTTGCGGTGAGAGTAATCTCGCGCGCTACGTCTGTCGCACATGCTGGCTGCCCAGGAGAGACACTGAATGAGTCAAGCGATTGAAATCAAGGTGCCGGATATCGGCGACTATGACGCCGTTCCCGTCATCGAAGTGCATGTCAAGCCCGGCGATACCATCAACGCCGAGGATGCGCTGGTGACGCTGGAGTCCGACAAGGCCACGATGGACGTGCCGTCGCCGCAGGCGGGCACCGTCAAGGAAGTCCGCATCAAGGTGGGCGACAACGTGGCGGAAGGCTCCGTGCTGGTGATGCTGGAGCCGGCTGGCCAGGCCGCTGCCCCGGCCGCCGCACCTGCCGCCGCGCCGGCTCCGGCTCCCGCCGCGGCTGCTCCGGCCCCGGCCGCGCCCGCTCCCGCGCCATCCCCGGCACCCGCCGCAGGCGGCGGCACCATCGAAGTGAAGGTGCCCGATATCGGCGACTACGACGCCGTGCCGGTGATCGAGGTCCATGTGAAGGCCGGCGATACGATCAATGCCGAGGACGCCCTCGTCACGCTCGAGTCGGACAAGGCGACCATGGACGTGCCGTCGCCGCAGGCCGGCAAGGTCAAGGAAGTGAAGGTCAAGGTCGGCGACAACGTGTCCGAAGGCACGCTGATCCTGGTGCTGGAAGGCGCCGGCGGCGCGGCTGCCCCGGCCCCCGCGGCCGCGCCGGCCCCGGCTGCGGCGGCATCCGCTCCCGCTCCCGCGGCGGCCGCACCGGCACCGGCACCCGCTCCCACACCCGCGGCGGCGCCTGCTGCCGCACCGGTGCAAGGTGCCACCGGCAAGGCCGCCCATGCGAGCCCGTCGGTGCGCAAGTTCGCGCGCGAGCTCGGCGTGGACGTATCGCGCGTGCCAGGTACCGGTCCCAAGGGCCGTATCACGCAGGAAGACGTGCAGGGCTTCGTCAAGGGCGTGATGACCGGCCAGGCCGCGGCGCCCGCGCAGGCGGCTGCCGCTGGCGCCGGCGGTGGCGGCGAACTGAACCTGCTGCCGTGGCCGAAGGTCGATTTCAGCCGCTTCGGCGAATTCGAAAGCAAGCCGCTGTCGCGCATCAAGAAGATCTCGGGCGCAAACCTGCATCGCAACTGGGTCATGATTCCGCACGTCACCAACAATGACGAGGCCGATATCACCGACCTGGAAGCGTTCCGCGTGCAGTTGAACAAGGAAAACGAGAAGTCCGGCGTCAAGGTGACCATGCTCGCGTTCCTGATCAAGGCTACGGTGGCGGCGCTCAGGAAGTTCCCGAACTTCAATACCTCGCTCGACGGCGACAACCTGGTCTTCAAGAAGTACTTCAATATTGGCTTTGCCGCCGATACCCCGAATGGTCTGGTCGTTCCGGTGCTGAAGGACGCCGACAAGAAGGGCGTGCTCGAAATCAGCCAGGAAATGGGCGAGCTGGCCAAGGCCGCGCGCGAAGGCAAGCTCAAGCCGGACCAGATGCAGGGCGGCTGCTTCTCGATCTCGTCGCTGGGCGGCATTGGCGGCACGCACTTCACGCCGATCATCAATGCGCCGGAAGTGGCCATCATGGGCGCCAGCAAGTCGTACATGAAGCCGGTGTGGGACGGCAAGCAGTTCGTGCCGCGCCTGATGCTGCCGCTGTCGCTGTCGTATGACCATCGCGTCATCGACGGTGCCGAGGCGGCCCGCTTCAACGCGTTCCTCGGCCAGTTGCTGGCGGATTTCCGCCGCATCATTCTCTGAACGCGACGTCAGCGCGACGGGTGGGCCGGCCTGATGCCGGACCACCTGTTCCGATGCCCGCCGCATTCGCGCAGATACCCGATTCCGGAGGCCAGCCATGACTACCTGCGTTGTCGTCAGGAAAGGCGCCGAGGTGGCGATCGCGGCCGACGCGCTGGTCACCTTCGGCGATACCCGTCTGTCGCGCGCCTACGAGCGCAACCAGAAAGTATTTCCGATTGGCGACAGCTTTGTCGCGCTGGCGGGTACCACCGCGCATTTTCCCGTCATGCGCAGCCTGCTGGCGGGCATGGGCGAGGAATGCCGGCTCGGTTCGCGCGACGATGTGTTCCGCACCTTCCTCAAGGTGCATGAGCGGCTCAAGTCGGAATACTTCATCAATACCAAGGAAGACGAGGACGATCCCTACGAGTCGTCGCAGATCGTCTGCCTGATCGCCAATCCGTACGGCATTTACGGCGTGTACTCGTACCGCGAGGTGTTTTCGTTCGACCGCTTCTGGGGCATCGGCTCGGGACGCAACTACGCGCTCGGCGCGATGCACGCGGTGTACGACCGTGCCGACCTTGGCGCCGGCGAGATCGCGCGTATCGGCGTCGATGCGGGCGTGGAGTTCGACAAGAGTTCGGCGGGACCGATCGATGTCCATGTCGTCCGCCTGCAGGACGCGGCAACCCACAACGAAGGCGCGGCCTGACCCCGTGGCGGGGCGGCGCGCATTGAGGAGCTAAGCATGAGTGTGACCGAAGTCAAGGTGCCGGATATCGGCGATTTCGACGCGGTGGAGGTAATCGAGGTGCTGGTCAAGCCCGGCGACACGGTGGAAGAAGAGCAGTCGCTCATCGTCCTCGAGTCGGACAAGGCCAGCATGGACGTGCCGTCGTCGGCCGCCGGCAAGGTGGTCGAGGTGCGCGTCAAAGTCGGCGACAAGGTGGCCAAGGGCGCCGTGATCTGCACGCTGGAAGCCGCTGCCGGCGCGGCTGCGGCACCGGCTCCGGCCGCTGCGCCCGCGCCTGCGCCGGCCCCCGCGGCGGCAGCGCCGGCCCCGACCGCGGCTCCCGCTGCCGCCACGCATGCGGGTGGCGCCGATATCCAGTGCGAGATGCTCGTGCTGGGCTCGGGCCCCGGCGGCTATTCGGCGGCCTTCCGCTCGGCCGACCTGGGCATGAACACCGTGCTGGTGGAGCGCTATGCCACGCTCGGCGGCGTGTGCCTGAACGTGGGCTGCATTCCGTCGAAGGCGCTGCTTCATAACGCGGCCGTGATCGACGAAGCCAAGGCGCTGGCGGCGCATGGCGTGGTGTTTGGCGAGGCGCAGATCGACCTGCCCAAGCTGCGCCAGTACAAGGACAGCGTGGTCGGCAAGCTGACCGGCGGCCTGGCCGGCATGGCCAAGGCGCGCAAGGTGCAGGTCGTGCGCGGCATCGGCACCTTCCTCGACCCGCACCACCTCGAGGTGCAGGAGACCGACGGCGACGGCGCGGCGACCACGGGCAAGAAGACCGTCATCCGTTTCGAGAAGGCCATCATCGCGGCCGGCAGCCAGGCCGTGAAGCTGCCGTTCATTCCGGAAGACCCGCGCATCTTCGACTCGACGGGTGCGCTGGACCTGCCCGAGATTCCCAAGAAGATGCTCGTCATCGGCGGCGGCATCATCGGGCTGGAAATGGCGACCGTCTACAGCACGCTCGGCGCGCGTCTCGACGTGGTGGAAATGCTCGACGGCCTGATGCAGGGTGCGGACCGCGACCTGGTCAAGGTGTGGGAGAAGATGAACAAGCATCGCTTCGACAACGTGATGCTGAAGACCAAGACCGTCGGCGTGGAAGCAAAGCCGGATGGCATCTACGTGAAGTTCGAGGGCGACGCCGCGCCGAAGGACCCGGTGCGCTACGACCTCGTGCTGGTGTCGGTGGGCCGCACGCCCAACGGCAAGAAGATCGGCGCCGAGAAGGCTGGCGTGGCCGTGACCGAGCGCGGCTTTATCGAGGTCGACAAGCAGATGCGCACCAACGTGCCGCATATCTATGCGATCGGCGATATCGTCGGTCAGCCCATGCTGGCGCACAAGGCCGTGCACGAGGGCCACGTGGCCGCCGAAGCTGCGCATGGCGAGAAGGCGTACTTCGACGCCCGGCAGATTCCGTCGGTAGCCTATACCGATCCGGAGGTGGCCTGGGCCGGCCTGACCGAAGACCAGTGCAAGGCGCAGGGCATCAAGTACGGCAAGGGCGTGTTCCCGTGGGTGGCGTCCGGCCGCGCCATCGCCAATGGCCGCGACGAGGGCTTTACCAAGCTGATCTTCGATGAGGAAACCCATCGCATCATCGGTGGCGGCATCGTCGGCACCCATGCCGGCGACCTGATCGGCGAGATCTGCCTGGCGATCGAGATGGGCGCAGATGCGGTCGATATCGGCAAGACCATCCATCCGCACCCGACGCTCGGCGAGTCGATCGGCATGGCGGCCGAGATCTACGAAGGCGTCTGCACGGACGTTCCCCCGCCGCGCAAGCGCTAAGCGTCAACCCCTCGTCCGCGTGGCGAGGGGCTGACGACGAACGCGCGGAAAGCAGCGCCGGAACGCTGCGAAGAAGCAAAAAAAAGCCCGGCGGTCCGTTGGGACGCCGGGTTTGAACGATACCTTCAGATTCGGTACCGAGGAGACAGGGGTACGGGGTCGCAGTGTCAGCCGCAGTGTCGACACCTCTGTGTCGAGCCTCTGTGTCGAGCCTCTGTGTCGACTCCCAGGGGTTGAATCCCAGGTTTGAATCCCAGGTTTGAATCCCGGGTTTGAATCCCAGGTTTGAATCCCAGGTTTGAATCCCAGGTTTGAATCCCAGGTTTGAATCCCAGGTTTGAATCCCGTTGGCAAAGCGCGCCGCATGGCGATGCGTCATGCATGATGTGTCATGCGCGGTGGGCTTTGCCAACGGACCGGCGCCAGGCCGGTCGTTGGGGGCAACCGGCCGGAGCCGGTTGCGGGTACAGCTAGCGATGCCGTGCGATCAGACCGGGGCGCCGGCCGACTTCTTGGCGGCGCTGCGGGCCGTGGCGCTGGCTTGCTGGGCAGCCTTGCTCGCGGCGGTCGCGGCAGCCTGGAAATTGCTTTCGGCGATTTCCACAGCTTGCTTGGTGGCCTTCTGGACCGACTCGTAGGCGTTGTTGGCGGCCGAGATGGCCGACTTCACGATGGCCACGGTCGATTCCGAACCGGCCGGTGCGTTCTTGGCGAAGTTGTCGACGAGGGCTTGCACCTTCTTCGAGCCTTCGGCCAGCTGGGCTTCCGCAACCTTGGTGAACTCGCTCTGGGTTTCCGAGGCGATTTCATACAGGTGGCGCGTGTAGGCCAGGGTCTTCTCGGCAACCGGCTGGACCAGCGAGGCCTGGATGGCCAGCAGCTCCTGCGCGTCCTTGGCCGACAGCGCCTTCTTGGCGTTATCGACATTCTCGGCAAACGTGGCCTTGACCACCTGCAGGTTCAGTTCAACAAGCTTTTCAACGCCTTCGAAGGCCTTGGTGGTCAGACCGAACAGGGTCTCCAGGTTGGCTTTTTGCGCTGCTGCTACTTGTTCCGGGGTGAGAATCATTGCTGGTCTCCAGTGGTGAAGTGGTGAGCTCGAAGATGCAAACTTCAAGGTCAAGCAAATTGAAAACTAAGTCGCCCAGATGTCAGAGCCGTGAAGTCCGCGGTATCACCTGCGGCTTTTCGCAGCCAGCCCGAGCGTATTGATTTAACCTTTGCGTCGGCACCTTGGAAGGGGGCCTGCCTTCGGTCCTTCGGACCTTCGGGGTAACCTCCGGATAACCATGGTGCGCCGCAACAATTCCAATTCTAAGGGTTGTCTCATTGGAGTCAAGCGCTTTTTGTGCGTCGCACAATAAATCGTGCGGAAATCTCCTCTGAAAAGGCACGGCTCGCCACCTGAGGGCGTTCGCCTCAGGGTATCTCCCTATCAAGATCGGCCGATCGGTGATGCCGCGGTGCGGGAAGGCAAAGGTGTTTCCATGCCTTTCCGCGTGCGCACGGCGACGGTGCTACCATCGCACGTTATCCTGCCGCCGCGCGGGGCCCGGTCATCCCAGGGTGGGGTCCCATGGTGCGGCCACTGTGCGTGGCCGGACCGCGCCCGTGCCGCGCCGGCATGCACTGCCCACGCGCTACCCTCCGTCTCCAGCCGATGCTCGCTTTCTACGCCGATCACTTTGTCCTGCCGCTGCCGCCCGGCCATCGGTTTCCGATGCGCAAGTACAGCATGCTGCGTGACGCCGTGATGGCCGGAGTCGAAGACATTGCCTTGCGCGAGGCGCCGCGCGCCGATGACGAGGCGCTCGGCCTTGCGCATACCGCCGACTACATCGCGGCGGTATCGTCTGGCGCGCTGGACCCCGCGCGCCAGCGCGAGATCGGGTTTCCGTGGTCGCCGGAGATGGTGGAGCGTTCGCGCCGGTCGGCCGGTGCCACCATCGCCGCCTGTCGCGTGGCGCTTGCCGAAGGCATCGCCGTCAATCTGGCCGGCGGCACCCATCATGCCTACGCCGACAAGGGCGCCGGCTTCTGCGTGTTCAACGACGCAGCCATCGCCGCACGCACGCTGCAGCGCGACGGGGCCGGTCACGGGACCGGCACAGGGACCGGCACAGGGACCGGCACAGGGACCGAGGATCGGGCCAACTGTCGGGCAGGCGGGGCAGGCGGGGCAGGCGGGGCTGGCGACCGGGAGCGGGGCGGGGCGCCCGAGCGGGCGCGCGTGCGCCGGGTCGCGGTGATCGACCTCGATGTCCATCAGGGCAACGGCACCGCGGCGATCCTGCGCGACGATCCCACCATTTTTACGCTCTCGCTCCATGGCGAGAAGAATTATCCGTTCCGCAAGGAAGCGAGCGATCTCGACGTCGGCCTGCCCGACGGTTGCGACGACGATACCTACGCGGAAGCGCTCTCCGGCGCGCTCGCTACGCTGTTCGCGCGCTTTACCCCCGACCTGCTGATCTATCTGGCCGGGGCCGACCCGCATGAGGGCGATCGCCTGGGCCGGTTGCGCCTGACGATGCAGGGACTGGCCCGGCGCGATGCGCTGGTGTTCGAGGCCGGGCTCGCGCGCGACCTGCCGATCGCCGTCGCCATGGCGGGCGGCTATGGCCACGAGATCGAGAATACCGTGGCCGTGCACCTCCAGACCGTAACGATGGCGGCCCGCTATCACCAGTTGTATCGGCAGCGCCACCCTGGCGCGCGTCGCAACCTGCCGGCACCCCGGCGGGGGTGCCCGCCGCGTGCGCGGAGGCGGCGTCGTGACCGCCCCGGGTGCCACGGTCGTGGAGACGCGCGCCTCCGCCGGCGGGCGGCTGTGGGTGGCCGCCATGCCGTGGCTGTTCGTGCTGATCTGGAGCACCGGTTTTATCGTCGCCAAGTACGGCATGCCGCATGCCGAGCCGATGACACTGCTGTTTCTGCGTTTTGTCGGCGTGCTGGTGCTGATGGTGCCGTTCGTGATCGTGGCGCGCGTGCCGTTGCCGCAACGCGCGCATGGCGCCGGCACCGACTGGCGCCGTGTCGGCCATCTCGCGGTGGCGGGCCTGTTCCTGCAGGCCGGTTATCTCGGCGGCGTCTGGGCGGCCATCAAGCTCGGCATGCCGGCGGGTCTGTCCGCGCTGATCGTGGGCATGCAGCCGGTGCTGACCGCGCTCATCGTCACGCGCATGGGCGAACGCGTGCATCCGGTGCAGTGGGCGGGGCTGATGCTGGGCATCGTCGGCGTGGGCCTGGTCGTGGCCAACAAGCTCCATGCCACCGGGTTGTCGCCGGCCAGTCTCGCGCTGTCCGTCGCCGCGCTGTTCTCCATCACCATCGGCACGCTCTACCAGAAGCATTTCTGCCCGGTGTTCGACCTGCGCATGGGCTCGGTCATCCAGTTCGGTGCAGCGGCACTCGCGTGCCTGCCGTTCATGTTTGCCTTCGAGACGCGCGTGGTGCACTGGGACCTGGAGCTGGTCGGCGCGCTCGCATGGTCGGTGGTCGCGCTGTCGATCGGGGCGATCTCGCTGCTGTTCCTGCTGATCCGGCAGGGCGCCGCCACCAAGGTTTCGAGCCTGATGTATCTGACCCCGCCTACCACCGCGGTGATGGCCTGGCTGCTGTTCGGCGAGCGTTTCTCGCCGCTCGCGGCGGCAGGCATGGCGCTTGCTGCGGTGGGTGTGGCCCTTGTGATCCGACGCTGAATGCCATCCTCGATGAAAGCCGAACCGGACCGCCGCGGTGCGTATGCGCACTTCCATCCGATCACCACGCGTTGGATGGATAACGATGTGTATGGCCACGTCAACAACGTTGTCTACTACAGTTATTTCGATACCGTCGTCAACGCGCACCTGATCGAGGAAGGCGTGCTCGATTTTGCCGCGGGCCAGGTCATCGGGCTGGTGATCGAGACCCAGTGCAACTATTTTTCGTCGCTAAGCTTTCCCGACACGGTGGTCGCGGGGCTGCGGGTTGCGCGCATCGGCACGTCGAGCGTGCGCTACGAGGTGGGCCTGTTCCGCAACGACGAGGACGTCGCGTCGGCGCAAGGGCACTTCGTGCACGTCTATGTCGACCGTGAGACGCGTCGTCCGACGGCGTTGCCGCCGGCGCTGCGGACGGCGCTCGAGCGACTGGTCATGACCAACACCAACAAGGAGACCCGCTAGCATGACGAGTGCCATGCCCACCGCGCAGGACAGCCAGACGGACGCCGGAATCGTCGACCGCGCCATTGTCACGCGCCGCTCGATCCGCGCCTTTCTCGATACGCCGGTGCCGCGCGAAACCATCGAGGAAATCCTCACGGTGGCGAGCCGGGCGCCATCGGGCACCAATGCCCAGCCGTGGCGCGTGTATGTGCTGTCGGGCGATGCCAAGGCGAGGCTGTGCGCGGATGTGCTGGCGGCCTACGACGACCCCGAGCGTGACAGCAAGTATCGCGAGGAGTATCCGTACTATCCGCGCGAGTGGGTCAATCCTTATCTCGCGCGCCGGCGCAAGATCGGCTGGGATCTGTATGGCCTGCTGCAGATCAGCCGCGAGGACAAGGCCCGCATGCACGAACAGCATGCGCGCAACTTCCAGTTTTTCGACGCGCCGGTGGGAATGATCTTCACGATCGACCGGATCATGGAGCAGGGCAGCTGGCTCGACTACGGCATGTTCCTGCAGAGCATCATGGTAGCTGCGCGCGGACGGGGGCTCGATACCTGTCCGCAGGCGGCCTTCACGCAATTCCACAGCATCATCCGCAACCACTTGCGGCTGACCGAGGACGAGATGGTGGTATGCGGCATGGCGCTGGGCTATGCCAATCCGGAAGCGATTGAAAATCAGCTGATCACGGAGCGTGAACCGGTCAGCGGGTTCGCGCGTTTCCTTTCCTGACGTTTCCGGGCGCTCGCCGGAGATTCAATTTCAGCTCGCGCCAACCGATATGAAGACATGGCGTAACCATCCTGTCACGTGCATCGATAGTCATCGAAGGGCAGCCGGGGTGGTCGGTACGTGCAACAACGCAGGTGCCGGCAAGTCGATATGGAGTATCAGGCGCATTTCTCGCATTGCGGAAATGTTTGTGAATCGAACTTTAACGAGCCTCCGTAAGTCTTTAATCTTGCTAACAATTTCTTTCTTTCCTAAACTAGCGCCATCCTGATGCCGCGCTGCACAGAAGAATCATGTTCCGGACCGATTTCCTTATTTCCCGATTTTTCGGACCCGCTTTCGGCCCTTCGCCCCTGACCCGCCTTGCGACTGCCGCACTGGTGAGCGTGTCGCTGCTGGCCGTGCCGGTGGCGGATGCTGCCGCTAAGTCGAAATCCTCGCAAGTTAGCGGCAAATCCGCGAAGAAGACCGTAAAAGCCTCCAAATCCTCCAAAAAAGTGGCTGCCGCGAAAGAGGCGGGCACGTCCACGCGCAAGGTGATCGTGCTCCGCCATGGCAAGCGCCACGTGGTCGCGCAACGCGCGGCGCCGGTCCGTGCCGCGTTCGTGCCGGCCAAGCCGTCACTGGGCGAGGCGATGGGCCTGCGCGATACCGAGGACGCGCTGGCGTTGCGCTCGTCGGTGGCGCTGGTGATGGACCAGAGCTCGAACGAAGTCCTGTTCCAGAAGAATCCGACCGCGGTGCTGCCGATTGCGTCGATCACCAAGCTGATGACCGCGCTGGTGGTGATGGACTCGCATCTGCCGATGGACGAGGTGCTGACGATCACCGAGGAAGACCGCGACACCGAGAAGCACAGCAGCTCGCGCCTGCGCTTCGGTACCCAGCTCACGCGGCAGGAACTGCTGCTGCTGGCGCTGATGTCGTCGGAGAACCGCGCGGCGTCGGTGCTGGGCCGCAGCTATCCTGGCGGGCTGCCCGCCTTTGTGTCGGCGATGAACCGCAAGGCCCGCGAACTTGGCATGAACGACAGCCACTTCGTCGACTCGAGCGGCCTGTCGAGCAGCAATGTGTCGAGCGCGATGGATCTGGTGCGCCTGGTCAACGCGGCTTATCGCAATCCGACCATCCGCGAGTATTCGACGCAGACCGAACATGAAGTGAACGTGCTGGGCCGTCCCTTGCACTACGTCAGCACCAACCGGCTGGTGCGGGGCGGCAACTGGGACATCGGCCTGCAGAAAACCGGTTTTATCTCGGAAGCGGGTCAGTGTCTGGTGATGCAGGCGCGCGTGAATGGCCGCAACGTGGTAATGGTGTTCCTGGACTCGGTGGGCAAGCTGTCGCGCTTTGCCGATGCGACGCGCGTGCGTGACTGGCTGGAGCATTCGCCGTCGGTGCCGGCGCCGCACGCGTTCCCGAGCTCTCCAAACCTTACGCAGGGCCCTGGCGTGCCGCACGCAGTCCTGGTCTCGCAGCAGGCACGCGGCATCTGACGATCGCCGCAGCCGATTGGAAACGCGCCGGGGCTGGATGCCCACGGCGCGTTTTTTTATGGCGAGCCAGGCGCGCTTGCCGGCGCGCGACTTACAGCAGCTTGCCCGGGTTCATGATCCCGGCCGGGTCGAAGGCGCGCTTGATCTCGCGCATCAGGCGCAGCTCGAGCGGGTCCTTGGTCTCCAGGAAGGCATGGCGCTTGAGCTGGCCGATGCCGTGCTCGGCGCTGATGCTGCCGCCATAGCGCACCACTTCGTCGAGTACCTCGGCGGTCAGCGCCTCACCGTGGCGCGTGGCCCAGTCGCGCGCCGCGCCGGCCGGACGCGACAGGTTGTAGTGCAGGTTCCCGTCGCCGAAATGGCCGAAGATGAACGGGCGGATGTCCGCGTTCTGCGCGCGCAGGCGCGCTTCCATCGTGGTCATGAAGGCGGGGATCTGTTCGATCGGTAGCGAGATGTCGTGCTTGAGGTGCGGGCCGTCCGCACGTTGCGCTTCGGAAATTTCCTCGCGCAGCTTCCATAGCGCCTGCAGTTGCGCGAGCGAGGCCGATACCGCGGCATCGAGGCAGAGCTCGCGTTCCAGCGCGTCGCCGATGACCTGTTCGAGCAACCCGTTGAGCGCGGCTTCGTCGGTGCTGTCGGCCAGTTCCATCAGCACATAGGCCGGGTAGCGTTGCGCAAACGGCTCCTGCACCCCCTCGGCATGCGCGAGCACGAGATCCACGCAGGCACTCGTAAAGAACTCGTAGGCCTGCACGCGCGCGCCGCACCGCTCGAACAGCAACGCGAACAGTTCCAGCGCCTGCCGCGGCGACGCGACTGCCGCGAGCACCACGCTGCGCGTATCGGTGCGCGGAAACAGCCGCAGCGACGCGGCGGTGATCACGCCGAGGGTGCCTTCCGCACCGATCAGCAACTGCTTGAGGTCGTAGCCGGTGTTGTCCTTGCGCAGGGTGCGCAGGCCATGGAACACCTCGCCATCGGGCAGCACCGCCTCCACGCCGAGTACCAGCTCGCGCGTCATGCCGTAGCGCACCACATTGACGCCACCGGCGTTGGTCGACAGGTTGCCGCCGATCTGGCACGAGTCCTCGGCCGCCAGCGACAGCGGCAGCAGGCGGTTGGCGTCCGCGGCGGCGCGGCGCAGGTTGCCGAGAATGCAGCCGGCCTCTGCGACCATGGTATTGGCGATGGTGTCGAGCGAGCGGATCGCGTTCATGCGATCAAGGCTCAGTACCACATTGGCGTCGCTGCCGTCCGGGGTGGCGCCGCCGCACAGCCCGGTATTGCCGCCGCGCGGCACCACGGGCACGTGCGCCTCCTGGCATAGCGCCAGACAGCGCGACACCGCCTCCACCGTGCGCGGCCGTACCACCGCCTGGGCCTGGCCGCGATACATGCCGCGCCAGTCGGCGAGCCAGGGGGCGATATCGTCGGCGCCGGTGAGGACGGTATCGGGACCGAGCGCTTCAGTCAGTCGGGTGGCAAAGGCGGAGCTGGACATGGATGGACGCGGGAAGGAGGGCGCTAGGAAGGAAGGCGCCAGGAAAGGAAGGCGCCAGGAAAGGAAGACGGATAACGCAAACGGGGCGCCCGGGTGAGGGACGCCCCTGCGATGGGGGCAGGCTCAGCCAGCGGCGTGGTGCGCGGAGGCATTGCCACTGCCCGCGCCAGGGCCATCGGTCGCATACCCCATGCCGCGCGAGATCTGCAGCGCGGTGTCCTTGAGGTTCTGCAGCCAACTGTCCTGCAGGCGATCGGCCGGTGCCGACAGCGACAGTCCGGCCACGAGGCGGCGCGAATCGTCGTAGATGCCTGCGGCAATACAACGCACGCCGAGTTCGAGCTCCTCGTTGTCGCGCGCATAGCCGTTGGTGCGCACCCAGTTCAGCTCGCGTTCGAGCTTGGGCAGATCGGTGATCGAGGTCCGCGTATGACCGGCCAGGCCCGTGCGGGTAGCGTAGCTGCGCACGCGCACGGCTTCATCGGCGGCGAGGAACAGCTTGCCCACCGAGGTCAGGTGCAGCGGCGCGCGGCCGCCGATGGCGCGCACCACCTGCATGCCCGAGCGTTCGCTGTAGGCGCGTTCGATATAGACGATCTCGTCGCCCTGGCGTACCGACAGGTTTACCGTCTGGCCCGTCACGCGGTGCAGTGCACGCATCGGCGCGAGCGCCGCATCGCGCACCGACAGGCGCGCCTTGACCAGGTTGCCGAGCTCCAGCAGCCGCATGCCGAGGCGATAGCTGCCCGGGTCGGAGCGGTCCACGAAGCGGCACGCCACCATGTCGTTGAGAATGCGGTGAGCGGTGGAGGGGTGCAGGCCGGTGGCCAGCGACAACTCTTTCAGGCTGACCGGATCGGCATGCTGGGCGAGCGCGTCGAGCAGTGTCATCATGCGTTCGATGACCTGGATCGATGTCTTGCCAGGAGACTTGTCTGCTTCTGCCATGGGAAATGTTGCCATGCGGCAAATTAAGCGGTTGACCGATTCTATCTCGCATCGTGAAAATTTCAATAGGTGAAACGTACCAAATCCGTGCGAAGTCCATATGGCGGGCGATACCCGGATGAGCAGGATTGAGCCGCGGGCTGAACAACTTGAGCCGCGCGCGGCTGGCGGCGCGGCATAATTGCCAGGTTTTGGGTCTGGAAAAGGAAAACGATGCGAGTCGGCCTGTTCGCCACCTGCCTGGTGGACCTCATGCGACCGGAGATCGGCTTCTCCGTGTTGAAGCTGCTGGAAAATGCCGGCTACGACGTGATGGTGCCGGAGGCGCAGACCTGCTGCGGCCAGCCGGCCTACAACTCGGGCGAGCGCGCGGTATCGCGTGATCTGGCCGAGAAATTCCTGCGCGAGTTCGAGATGTTCGACTACGTGGTGGTGCCCTCGGGCTCGTGCGGCGGCATGATCCGCCAGCACTACCAGGACCTGCTGCGCGACGATCCCGAACTGCATGGCCGTTACGAGCGCCTGCGCGAGCGCGTATACGAACTGACGGACTTCCTCGTCAACGTTGCCCGGATCGAGACGCTGGATTCCAGTTTTGCCGGCCACGTCACCTATCACGACTCCTGTTCCGGCCTGCGCGAGCTCGGCGTCAAGCAGCAGCCGCGCGCGCTGCTCGGCAAGCTGCCCGGGGTGACGCTCACCGAGATGAACAACTGCGAGGCGTGCTGCGGGTTTGGCGGCACCTTCTCGGTCAAGTACGGCAATATCTCGACGGCCATCGTCGACGAGAAATGCGCCAATATCCAGGCCAGCGGCGCCGACGCGGTGGTCCTCGGCGACCTCGGCTGCATGCTCAATATCGAAGGACGGCTGCGCCGCTCGGGCGACACCCGCACGCGCGTGCTGCATATCGCGCAGGTCCTGGCCGGCGACGCATAACCAGACGAGCCCACGATGCAAGTCCACAGCATGGAATTCAAGGCGCGCGCCGGCCAGAAGCTGGCCGACCAGCGCCTGCAGCAGAACCTCAAGAAGCTCTCGACCAAGTTCGTGACGGCGCGTGCCGAGGCGATCCAGGCGATCGACTTCGATGCCACGCGCGCCGCGCTCAAGGAGCGCCGCGACCGCGCGCTGGAGAACCTCGATGTCTGGCTGACCACCTTCGAGGAGGCCGCCACCCGGCGTGGCGCCACCGTGCTCTATGCGGAAACCACCGCCGACGCGGCCCGGCTGGTGGCCGAGATCGCGCAGAAGCACGGCGTGCGCAAGGTCATCAAGAGCAAGTCGATGGTGACCGAGGAAATGCGCCTGAACCAGGTGCTGGGCGAGATGGGCGTGCAGAGCGTCGAGACCGACCTCGGCGAATACATCCTGCAGATCAACGATGCGGAGGCGCCGTCGCACATCATCGCCCCCGTGATCCACAAGGACAAGGAAGAGATTGCCGACCTGTTTGCACGCGTCCACAACAAGCCGCGCCTGACCGATGTGTCGGAGATGACGCGCGAGGCGCGTGGCGTGCTGCGGCCCGAATTCCTGTCGGCGGACATGGGCGTGACGGGCGGCAACTTCGTGATCGCGGAAACCGGCTCGGTGGCGGTGGTCACCAACGAGGGCAACGAAGGCATGTGCACCATCATGCCGCGCGTGCATGTGGCCGTGACCGGCATCGAGAAGGTACTGCCAACGCTGGAAGACCTGGCCACCGTGATCCGCCTGCTGCCACGCTCGGCCACGGGGCAGGCCATCTCCAACTATTTCTCGCTGCTGACCGGTCCGCGTGCCGAAGGCGAGCGCGATGGTCCCGAGCATATGTACTTCGTGCTGGTCGACGGCGGCCGCAGCGGTCTTATCGGCGGCGAATTCCAGGAGATGCTGCGCTGTATCCGTTGCGGCGCGTGCATGAACCATTGCCCGGTCTACCAGAAGATCGGCGGCCATGCCTATGGCTGGGTCTACCCCGGCCCGATGGGCAGCGTGCTCACGCCGAGCTACGTCGGCCTGGCCAATGCCGTCGACCTGCCGCAGGCCGCCACGCTCTGCGGCGAATGCAACCGCGTGTGCCCGGCCTCGATCCCGCTCTCCGACCTGCTGCGCAAGCTGCGCGAGAAGCAGATGGAGCGCGGCCTGCGGCCATGGCAGGAGCGCATGGCGCTGCAGGTATGGGGCTATATGGCGCGCCGCCCCGGACTCTATGCATTCGCCACGCGCGTGGGCGCGCGCCTGCTGTCGCGCCTGGGCGGCCGCAGCGGCCTGATCGCGAGTCTGCCGATGGCGGGCAAGGGCTGGACCGAGACGCGCGATATGCCGGCGCCGAGCGGACGGACGTTCCGCGAGCTGTACAAGGAGCGGAGGGTACGCGCATGAGCGGCGATATGGGGAGCAATGCGGAAACGCTGGCGACCATGCGCGCCGCGCTTGACCAGCACGTGGCGGGCGCGCAGCCGGTCACGGCATTGATCGCGGCATGGCGGGGGGCGGCACCCTCGCTGACGCTGCCGCCCGTGTTCGGGCAGGCGATGGAGGAGCTGTTGCGGCGCCTGGAGATGTCGGCGGCGTTTGCGCAGGACAGCTGCTCGTTCTCGAGTACCGCGGTGACCGATCAGTTGCGGCGCTGGCTCGACAAGGCGGCAACGATGTGAGATGCCCACCGCCGCATCGCCATCAAGCCTGGGCGGCGGCGCGCCTCACCTCGCTGATATCGCGCAGGAACCGCGCGAGCACCGGATTGAAAACCTCCGGCGCTTCCCAGAACGGCGCGTGCCGCGCGCCGGGCAGACGGATGCAGCGGTCTTCCCACAGATTGGCGTAGGCCAGGCTGTCGAGGTAGTCGAGCCGCAGGAACGGATCGTCGGCGCCATTCACAACGGCCACTGGCACCGGCAGGTTCTCGACCACCCAGCGCTGATCGACACCGGCACCGGCCCGCGCCGCCTCGAACATGGTCTTGCGCGCAACCCCGTCCGCCCGCGCAAGGGCCTCGCGCAGGAATGGCGCAAATTTGTCGCCGAAGATGGCATGCCCGAACGTATCGATATCTTCGGGCGTGAACTGTTGCTGGCTGCCCAGCCTCATATGCGGCGCGGGCTGGAAGCCGACCGACATGTCGCGGCCGACCGGTGGCGTGCCGCAGATCATGATGCCGCGCACACCGCGGAACTGCGCGGCCATTTCCAGCGCGATATGCCCGCCGAGCGACCAGCCGAACAGCACCACCTCGTCGACCCCGAGCCGGGCCAGCACTTCCAGCGCGGCATCGGCAAAGCCCGGACGCGTATAGGTGCGGATGGGATCGATGGCATTGGCCGATTGCCCGCAGCCGGGCAGGTCGAAGGCGATAAAGCGGTAATGATCGGCCAGCAGGCCGTGCATCTGGTGCCGGAACACGCCTCGGCACGACGAGTTGCCGTGGATCAGCAGGACGGGCAGGTCGCCGCGACCGGATTCCTCGACCGCGATGGCGCCGTGGGACGTATTGAGCGTATAGGGGTTGGGCATGCGGGCCTTCTCGCCAATAAAGCGGACACGGCCCATGCTAGCGGCACTCACGGCGCGCCCCTTTCGCCGCGCAACGGTTCTTTGCCAAAGGAAAACCGCCCGACGCGAACCATCAGGCGTTGGCAGGCAGGCGTTGGCAGGCAGGCGTTGGCGCCCGCCCCGTCCCGCGGGTCAGCCGAGCAGCAGGGCGTCGTCGTCGAGCTGCTCGTGCCGGGTCTGCTCGAACATCTTGAGCAGGTCCGGCACATCCAGCCCCTTGCGCGCCTCGCCCGAAACATCGAGCACCACCTGGCCCTGGTGCAGCATGACGGTACGCTGGCCGTAATCCAGCGCCTGGCGCATGCTGTGCGTGACCATCATCGTGGTGAGCCGGCTTTCCTCGACGATGCGCGCGGTCAGTTCCAGCACGAACGCGGCCGTCTTGGGATCGAGCGCGGCGGTATGTTCGTCGAGCAGCAGGATGCGCGATGGCTGCAGCGATGCCATCAGCAGGCTCACGGCCTGGCGCTGGCCGCCGGAGAGCAGGCCGATGCGATCGGTCAGGCGATTCTCCAGGCCGAGATTGAGCAGGCGCAGCTTGTCGCGGAACAGTTCGCGCGAGGCCTTGTTGAGTGCCGCGCGAAAGCCGCGGCGCGAACCGCGCGCCATCGCCAGCGCCATGTTCTCCTCGATCGTCAGCGCCTCGCAGGTGCCGGCCATCGGGTCCTGGAACACGCGTGCCACCAGGTGCGCACGGTCCCACGCCGGCTGGCGCGTGACATCGGTCTCGTCGATCAGGATGCGGCCCGCGTCGACCATCTGGTCGCCGCTGATCGCATTGAGAAAGGTCGACTTGCCGGCGCCGTTGGAGCCGATCACGGCAACGAACTGGCCGCTCGGGATCTCCAGGCTCAGGCCGCGCAGCGCGCGCGTCTCGATCGGCGTGCCGGGATTGAAGGTGAGCTTGAGGTCTTGTGCACGCAGCATGTCAGGCACCTCCGTTCTTGCGCGCAAACAGCTTCTTGCGCGTGGCCGGCAGCACCAGCGCCAGCGTCACCAGCGCGGCCGTGACGAGGTTCAGGTCCTGGGCCTTGAGGCCAATGAAATCGCTGTTCAGCGCCAGCGCGATAAAGAAGCGGTAGAGGATGGCGCCGAGCACCACCGCGAGCGTGACCCACACCAGCCGGCGTGCCGGCAGGATGGTCTCGCCGATGATCACCGCGGCCAGCCCGATCACGATGGTACCGATACCCATCGAGATATCGCTGCCGCCCTGGGTCTGCGCGAACAGTGCGCCCGCGAGCGCGACCAGCGCGTTCGACAGCGCCATGCCGGCCAGCGTGGCACGGCCGGTGGCGATGCCCTGCGCGCGCGCCATGCGCGGGTTGGCGCCGGTGGCGCGCATGGCCAGGCCGAGTTGCGACGAGAAGAACCAGTCGAGGCCGACCTTGGCCACCACTACCACCACGAGCAGCAGCAGCGGACGCAGGACATAGTCGGGCATCCATTCCGGCTGCAGGATCGTGAACAGCGTCGGCTCGGTGATCAGCGGCACGTTGGGACGTCCCATGATGCGCAGGTTCACCGAGTACAGCGCGATCATCATCAGGATACTGGCGAGCAGATCCATGATCTTGAGCCGCACATTGAGCCAGCCGGTGACAAAGCCGGCCAGCGCGCCCGCGACGATGGCCGCGGCGGTGGCCAGGAACGGGTCCTGTCCGGCCGAGATCAGCGTGGCCGCCACGGCGCCGCCGAGCGGAAAGCTGCCATCGACGGTCAGGTCCGGAAAATTGAGGATGCGGAACGAGATCAGCACCCCGAGGGCTACGAGGCTGAAGATCAGGCCGATCTCCAGGGCACCCAGAAGCGAGAAGAGGGACATGAGGAAATCCTGTTGCGGGGTCCGGCACGCGCGTCGCGCGGGGTAGGGCGCGACGCCGGAACCGTGTCCACGCGGCCCGCCGATCGTGTCGGCGCGGGCCGCGCGAGGCGGGTGGCCGCCGTCGTATCCGTGGCGCCGCTTCCCGGGGTCCCGGGCCGCGACGGCGGCGGCCGGAGCCTTACTTGATGACGGTCTTGGCTTCCTTGACCAGTTCCGGCGCCAGCGTCACGCCCTGCTTCTCGGCCGCGCTGGTGTTGACGAACAGTTCCAGCTTATCGGACGTCTGCGAGGCGATCGCGCCCGGCTTTTCGCCCTTCAGGATGCGCACCACGACCTTGCCGGTCTGGTGGCCGAGGTCGCCGTAGTTGATGCCCAGCGCAGCCACGGCGCCACGCTTGACGCTGTCGGTATCGGCCGCCACCAGCGGAATCTTCGATTCGTTGGCCACCTTGACCAGGGCCTCGTACGCCGACACCACGTTGTTGTCGGTGTTGGTGTAGATCACGTCCACCTTGCCGGCCAGGCTCTTGGCGGCCGGGCCGATATCCACGGTACGCGGCGCGGCGGCTTCCTTGAGCGTCAGGCCCTGCCTGGCCAGCAGGTCCTTCAGTTCCTTGACCACCACCACCGAGTTGGCTTCACCCGGGTTGTAGACCATGCCCACGGTCTTGGCCTTGGGCACCACGCGGCGGATCAGCGCCACCTGCTTGTCCAGCGGCAGCTTGTCCGAGACACCGGTCACGTTGGTGCCCGACGGGCCCCAACCCTTGACCAGTTGCGCGGCCACCGGGTCGGTCACGCCGGAGTAGACCACCGGCACGCTCTTGGTGGCGGCCACCACGGCCTGGGCCGAGGGCGTGGCGATGGCGACGATCACGTTGGGCTGGTCGCCGACAAACTTGCGCGCGATCTGCGCGGCGGTGCCGGTATTGCCCTGCGCGCTCTGGTATTCCCACTTCAGGTTCTTGTCGGCGTCGTAGCCGGCGGTCTTCAGCTCGTCGCGCACGCCGTCACGGATGGCGTCGAGGGCCGGGTGGTCGACGATCGACAGGACCTTGACGGTCTGGGCCTGCACGGCGCCGCCGTAGAGCAGCGCCAGCGCCAGCGCGCCGCCGAGGAGGGTTTGGGAATGGGCAGATGCCTTGAGACGCAGCATGTAATTGTTCTCCCCCGAAGGATGGGATCTCAGGATTGCAGGAAGGGTGCCGTGAACCAGCCTGACAGGCGCGGCACGGCCGTGGCGGATGCCACGACGGGAAGCCTGCGAGGATACCATTTTCGGCGCACGCCGGGCCCCGTTTTAATGCGGCGGCGCGGCATATCGTGCTGAATCTTGCCCTCGGGTGAGGCGCCAGGCGCAGTATATTGCGCCGGATTGCCGATTTCGGCATCGATCCGGCACGGCGCCGTGGCGCCCGCTGCTCAGCGCAGTGCGTTTGCGCAATCGCGTACCAGGGCCGGGCCGCGATAGATCAATCCGCTGTAGACCTGCACCAGCTGCGCGCCGGCTTCGATCTTGGCGCGTGCGTCGGCGCCGCTGAAGACGCCGCCCACGCCGATGATCGGCACCGCCTCGCCCACCACGGCGCGCAGCGCGCGCACCACACGCGTCGAGGCCTCGAACACCGGGCGTCCCGACAGGCCGCCGGCTTCGTCGGCATGGGGCAGGCCCTGCACCGCGGTGCGCGAGATCGTGGTGTTGGTGGCGATCACGCCGTCGATGCCGTGGCGTACCAGTGCGTCACCGATATTGCGCACCTGGTCGTCGTCGAGATCCGGGGCGATCTTCAAGGCGAGCGGCACGTAGCGCCGATGCTGGTCGGCCAGGCGCTGCTGCGCGCTCTTGAGCGTCGACAGCAGGCCATCGAGCTCGCTGGCACCTTGCAGCTGGCGCAGGTTCTTGGTGTTGGGCGACGAGATATTGACGGTGACGTAGCTCGCGTGCGGGTAGACGCGCTCCAGGCAGTACAGATAGTCGTCGGCGGCCCGCTCGATCGGCGTATCGGCGTTCTTGCCGATATTGAGCCCCAGCACGCCGCCCTCGGCCTTCCAGCGCGAGGCGCGCACGTTGGCCACGAAGGCATCGACGCCGCCGTTGTTGAAGCCCATGCGGTTGATCAGCGCCTCGGCCTGCGGCAGGCGGAACATGCGCGGGCGCGGATTGCCCGGCTGCGCGCGCGGCGTGACCGTGCCTACTTCGATAAAACCGAAGCCGAACGCGGCCAGGCCGTCGATATAGGCACCATCCTTGTCGAGGCCGGCGGCCAGGCCGACCGGGTTCGGAAAGCGCACGCCCATCACGGTGCGCGGGTTGTCGGCGATGCGGTTGCCGAGGCAGCCGGCCAGCCCCATGCGCTGCGCGCGCAGCAGGTTGTTCAGCGTGAAATGGTGGGCATCCTCCGCGTCCATCGAGAACAGGGCGGGGCGGAACAGGGGATAGAGCGCGTTGAGCACGTGAGGGGGGCGCGGCCGTGGCCGCCTGGGAGTCGGAATCAGGGCGGCATTGTAACGTGGCGGCATGCGCGCACCGTGCGCGACATGGGGCCCGCGCCGTTGGCCTTGAGGCCCGGCGCATGGGTGGGCCATGGGTGTGGGCCATGGCTGGGCCGTGGCCGGGCGTGGGGGGCGCTCAGCTCCCGTGCGCGCTAATCCCGCGGGGGGCGGGCGGGTCCTCGGCCGTGTCCGTCGCGGTAGGCGTCTCGCGCACCGCGGCGGGCGGCTCGAATGCCTGCCACTGGTTACCTGTCAGCACCTGCAGCGGACGGAAGCGCGCCTTGTAGGCCATCTTGCGGCTGTCGGCGATCCAGTAGCCGAGGTACAGGTGCGGCAGGCCCAACTCGCGCGTCTGGTTGATCTGCCAGAGGATGTTGTAGGTGCCGTAGCTGGCGCCGGTCTCGAGCGGGTCGTAGAACGTGTAGACCGACGACAGGCCGTCGTCGAGCACATCGATCATGCTGACCATGCGCAGCCGTCCCGCTTCGGGCGACCCCGGCGGCTCGCGGAACTCGACCAGACGCGAGTTCACGCGGCTCTGCAGCAGGAACTGCTCGTACTGGTCGCGGCTGTCCTGGTCCATGCCGCCGCCGGCGTGACGCATCGACTGGTACAGCAGATAGAGCGCGTAATGCTCTTCCACGTAGGTGAGGGGAGCCACCAGCGCCTGCAGGTGCCCGTGCTGCCGCCAGGCGCGGCGCTGGCTGCGGTCGGGGCGGAACTGGTCGACCAGCACACGGCACGGCGTGCAGGCATGGCATTCGTCGCAATAGGGGCGGTAGGTGAAGATGCCGCTGCGGCGGAAGCCGGCGCGCACCAGGCGCGAGTAGACATCGGCGTTGATCAGATGCGCGGGAGTGGCCACCTGGGACCGGGCCATGCGGCCGTCGAGGTAACTGCAGGCATACGGCGCCGTTGCATAAAACTGCAGCGCGGAAAGCGGAAGTTCCTTGAGCTTGCTCATGGCATCGGGCGCGGCCCCCCGGGGGAAGACCGCCAGAAAAGGACCACCGGAAATGGACCGGGAGATCCCGGTCGGAAAGTGTGCCTGGATGGAGTCTATCAGAGCCTTCCGGGCTCAGGTCGAGGGCTTTCGCGGGCGGACGTGCGCAGTTCGGGCGCGCGGCGCGCGCCGGGGGGAGTCAGGTTGGCGCGGTGGCCCAGGCCCAGTGCGCGAGCACGCCCTTGTCGAAGTTCCACGGCGCGATGTCCTGCTGCGCGGTGGCCACGCGCACATGCGCAAGAAACTCGGCGCGCGCGATGGGGCGCGCGCCCAGCGAGGCGAGATGCTCGGTTTCCTGCTGGCAATCGATCATGCGCACGCCGTGCCGGACCAGGAACGCGCATAGCGCGGCGAGCGCAATCTTCGAGGCGTCGGTGCGGTGCGCGAACATCGACTCGCCATAGAACATGCGCCCCAGCGCCACGCCATAGAGACCGCCCACGCGCTCGCCGCGGTACCAGGTCTCGACCGAGTGCGCGAGGCCGTTGCGGTGCAGCGCGCCATAGGACGCGACGATCTCGTCGGTGATCCAGGTGCCGAACTGGCCGTCGCGCGGCGTCATCGCGCAGGCGCGCATCACCGCCAGGAAGTCGTCGTCGACGCGCACTTCCCAATCGGGATCGCGCAGCACGCGCCGCAGGGTCTTGCGCAGGGTGGTGGACACGCGCAGCGCCTCGGGTGGCAGCACCATGCGCGGATCGGTGCTCCACCACAGCACGGGCTGGCCTTCGGAGTACCACGGAAAGATGCCCTGGCGGTACGCCAGCAGCAGCCGCTGCGGCGTGAGCTCGCGGCTGGCCGCGAGCAGGCCGGGAGCGTCCGAGTCCGGACCCAGCGCCCGCTCGACCGGCGGAAACGGGTCCTGCGGGTCCAGCCAGGTGATCATGCCGTCAGGGGGTGACGGTGGCGCGGCTCGTCAGCGGCCGCATCGGCTTGTCGATGTCGAGGCTGTGCAGCCGGAAGCTGCCATCGGCCAGCCGGCCGGCGGCGCGGTCGGCAAAGAAGCTGCGCAGGGTATGGATCACGGTCGGAAAGGCCAGCTCGTCCCACGGCACATCGGCTTCCTCGACCAGCTTGACCTCCAGGCTTTCCTCGCCGGGCGCGATGTCGAGGTCCTCGAGCTGCGCGAGATAGAACAGGTGGACCTGGTGGACGTGCGGCACATTGAGCATCGAGAACAGCTCGCCGATCCGCACGCGCGCGCCGGCTTCCTCGAGCGTTTCGCGCGCCGCGGCCTGGGCGGTGGTCTCGCCGATTTCCATGAAGCCCGCGGGCAGCGTCCAGAAGCCATAGCGCGGCTCGATCGCGCGCTTGCAGATCAGGATCTTGTCTTCCCAGACCGGAATGGTGCCTACGACATTGCGCGGATTGACGTAATGGATGGTGCCGCAGTTGTCGCACACGCTGCGCGGGCGGTTATCACCATCAGGCACGCGCAACACGACCGCATGACCACAGTTCGAGCAGAATTTCATGAGGGGCGTCCGGGAGGAATGGCGCCAAGTGTATCACCGCGCCGACCGTTGCCCCGCGTGCCGATAGCCGGCGTCAGGCGCCGGTATCGGCTGGCGCCGCCATCAGCGGCCGCTGCTGCCTGGGGCCGGCATGGTGCCGCCCGGTGTGGTACCCGGCATGGTGCTGCCAGGGGTCGTGCCGGGGGTGGTGCCCGGCGCCGTGCCCATCTGCCCGCTGCCGCTGCGGGTGCCGCTGCTGCCGCTAGTGCGCCCGTCGTGCGTGCCGTTGCGGCGCATGTCGCGCGACGAGTCGCGTGTCATGCCCGGTTGCTTGCCGGAGCGGGTGCCAGGGGCGGCGGTTGCGGGAGTATCGCCGGGGCCCGTGGTGCCGGTGGCCGAGCCGGAGCTGGTGCCCGGCGCGCCGCCCATGCCGGTGCCCGTGCCGGCGCTGCCGCCGCCCGCGCCCCCCGCGCCGCCACCGCCCCCGCCGCCTTGGGCCCAGGCCGTGCCGCTCGCCAGCATGGCGCAGGTCATCCAGATTGCCATCGTCTTGCGTGTCGTCATGATCGTCTCTCCGTTTGCCAAGTGAGTGATGGAGCCATGACTTGCGCAAGACTCATTCCCGCGCGTGGGACGTGCGGTGCGCCACTTTACGGAGCGGGGTTGCAACTCGCACCGGCATGGGTGCAGATATTGCGCGGCGGGAGGGAGTCAGCGGGTGACCGCGGAGAAGCGAGCAGGCGGGAGAAAAGAAATGAGCGGGGGAGCGAATACGCCGCGCGAAACCGAGGGAGAGGAGGGCGTCGCAAAAAAGGCATCGCAAAAAAAGGCGCAAAACAAAAAACCCGCTGAAGCAGCGGGTTTGATGGTTCGACGACGATGTTGGCGATTGGTTGCGGGGGCAGGATTTGAACCTGCGACCTTCGGGTTATGAGCCCGACGAGCTGCCAGACTGCTCCACCCCGCGTCCGTCGAAGCTGAGAGTATATGACAATCGATTGCGCATTGCAACACCGACTTTCCATGCGCGCGCCAGACTCGCGTAGATCGGGGTGGTGCGTGGGCGCTCGGTGGGCGCTCCATGCGTGACCTGCGCACGCAATGTTCCACTGCTCAACCTCTGCTTGGATCGCATTGCGCGCGCGAGGTTCATGCGGCCGTGCGTTGCCACTGTGCGGCTTCGAATTCGAAGCTGTCGCGCTGCTGCAGATCGTCGCGTTGCCAGATCACGCGATCGCGCCGCACGGTCAGCATCCATGTGGTGGTGGCGAGCGGGTTGGGCTGATCGAAGGCGCGCGGCGTCAGCACTGCGGCGGCCGGACCATGCGCGGGGTCGCGCACGGAGGTATAGCGGATCATGCCGAGGCCTGCCTCGCGGGCCACGCGAGCAAAGGCCTGGCACGGCGCGTGGTTATCGGGATCGGTCCACTGCGCGGCGTCTTGCGCGAATGGTGACGCATCGAGTGCGATGCCCTCGGTGCGGACGCTCACCTGGAACAGGGTCTGCGCGCGGGCATCGATGCGCGGCAGGGCGGGGCTGTCGAGCAGAAAGCGCCAGCGCCAGTAGCCAAGCTCGGCGCAAGCGGTGCGAATCTCGGCGGTGCCGTAGAACACGCCGGGGTCCTGCGCGGCGCGAAAGCGCGAGCCCCATGGCGAGGGGGGATAACGGAACGGCGTAAAGATCAGGTAGTGCAGGGTGCGCGCATCGGCGGGAACCTGCGGCTTGCCGGCATCGAGCACGCGCTCGAGCACGGCCTGCTCGTCGAGGCTGTCGACCAGCGGCATGGTCGAGACCACATGCTGGGCCTCTACCGCCCGCCACAGCGTGAGCGCGAACGGCTGGCGCTCAGATGCGACCGCGGGTGGCGTCCAGGTAGTGAACGACACGTACGAGACCTTCGGTGGTGCGGATCAGTTCGAGCGGCTTGCCGCCCAGCGCGAGGTTATCGTGAGTCAGCCACAGGCGGGCCTGTTCGTCATGGCCAAGGATGGCATCGAGCGAGCGGAACAGGCGCACGAACAGCACGCCGAACTCCCATTCCTTGCGATGGGCGTCGAGGATGTAGCCGCCGGAAGCCATGCGCGACACCGAGGCGGTGCTGATGCCGAGCACGCTGGCCACTACGGCCTGGCTGATGCCGAGAAAGCCGGCCGCGCGCATCACGGCCTTAGTCAACGTGGTGCCGGGATCGGGCCCGGCGGTGGGATCTGACTCCGGAATCTGCCTCGGTTGCATCGCCTCTGCTCCTGCCTCCGCGCCTGCCTGTGCGTTTGTTTCTTCAGAAACATTATAGGCAGCCCGTTTCAGAAGGGAAGGAGCTTCTGAGGTCGGCGCCGCCTATGAGCCCGTGTCCACCGTGTCCGATGTGCAGTGCAATATAGTGCGCCGTTTAATGTTGTGAAATATAGTGCATTAGATGTGTCGGCGCCATTGCAGGCCCGGCGGGGGCACTGGAGCGTGGTACCACTCGCGCGGTCGTCCGCTCAGGCGCCAGCCTGGCGCAATTGCGCGCGCAGCGCGGCCAGCGAGGTGCTGGCGTCCTGCCCGCTGGTGTCGATGGCGAGGTCGGCGCGTGCGTAGAGCGGGGAGCGCGCCTGCAGGATGCGTCGCAGGTCGGTCATGGCCTCGCGGTTGCCCTCCATGGGGCGCATATCGCCCTGCGCCACCACGCGCGCCATATGCTCCTCGGGCGTGGTGCGCACCCAGACCGTGTAGCAGTGCGACAGCAGCAGATTGAAGGTGGCTGGCTCGGACACGAGACTGCCCGGGGTGGCCAGTACCATGGCGTCGTGCTCGCGCAGCACGCGTTCCAGTGCGCGCAGCTCGTAGCGGCGATAAGCGGCCTGGCCATACAGCGAATGGATCTCGGACAGGCTGGCGCCGGCCTCGCGCTCGATGGCGGCGTTCAGCTCGACGAAGGGCAGGTCTTCCGCCGCCGCCAGGGCCCGTCCCAGGGTGGACTTGCCGGCGCCGCGCAAGCCGATCAGCGCGATGCGGCGATGCCGCGCGGACGGTGCGGCGGCGGGCGCCAGTGACTGCCGGGCGGCATCGCGTACGCGCGCGAGGTCGGCGGCGGGCAATTGCGCGAGCCACTGCACGAGCTGCGAAAAGTCGGTGGCGCGCTGGCCGGTGGCGGCCCCGCTCTCGGCCTGCCCGTCGACTTCGGCGAGCACGACGGGCAGCGGCACATCGAGCGCCCCCGCGACCTGTCGCAGCAGCAGTACCGAGGCGTTGCCGGTACCGGTTTCGAGGTTGGCCAGATAGCGCTCCGAGACTCCGGCGCCGCGCGCCAGGTCCTTGCGCGACATGCCGCGCGCGGCGCGCAGCGAGCGGATGCGCTCGCCCAGTTGGGTCAGGTAGGGGTCGCGCGCGGCGGCGGTGGCCGCGCTGGCGCGCTCTTCCGGGATCGATGCGGGATGGGACTGCGGATCGGGATCGCGGCGCATGCGTGTTGAGTGGAAATGGGCGGCGGCTCGTGACCGGCTGGGTCGCATTATACGGAGCGGTTACCGTCGCGATGAATCCTGCCATGGGACCCCCACTACGGGACCCTCCCGCCCCAGGGCGCGGCCAAAAGGTGCCATATAGTGCATACCCTTGCTTGCATAATAGATGATATGAAATAAAATGCATCAACCGCGGCGGCCATGGGGTTGTGACGCCTCGGCTGTCGAGACAATCAGACAACCTGCCGACGTCCGGCCCGGCATCCCGATGGACCGACCGGCCCAGAGGAGTGGAGACATGATGCCCCCCATTTCCGTCACCGCGCCCGCCGGCGCCGCCCACGCCGCCATGCACCCGGCGGCTGCGGCGCCGGATGGCAGTGGCATGGCCCCCGCCCCGGTGGTGACCGAACTGCCGCCGCGCTATAACGCCGCGCACGACCTGCTGTCGCGCAATCTTGCCGCGGGGCGCGGCGCCAAGGTGGCCTATATCGACGATGCCGGTGCGATCACGTTTGCGGCGCTGGACCAACGCTGCCGCCGCTTTGCCGCGGCGCTGCGGCACGCCGGTTTTCGGCGCGAGGAGCGCGTCCTGCTGTGCGCGCTGGATACCATCGATTTCCCGACCGCGTTCCTCGGCTGCCTGCTTGCCGGCGTGGTGCCGGTCGCGGTCAACACGCTGCTGACCGCCGAGGACTACGCGTACATGCTCGATCACAGCGGCGCGCGCGCGGTGGTAGTCTCGGCGCCGCTGCGTCCCGTCATGACGGCGGCACGCGCGCGCGCCGGGGCGGCAGCCCAGCTGATCGTGGCTGCGCCCGGGCATGATGAGGGCAGCGAGGGCAGCGAGGGCGATGCGGGAGCCCGCACCACCACCGTTGCCGCCATGGTGGCCGCGCACCAGGCCACCGCCGAAGTCGCCAGCACCGGCCCCGACGACATGGCGTTCTGGCTCTACTCGTCGGGCTCGACGGGGCGTCCCAAGGGCACGGTCCACACGCACGCCAACCTGTTCCATACCGCCGATCTATACGCGCGCCAGGTACTGGGCCTGCGTACCGACGACGTGGTGTTCTCGGCCGCCAAGCTGTTCTTCGCGTATGGCCTCGGCAATGCGCTGACCTTTCCGCTCGCGGTGGGCGCCACCACGTTGCTGATGGCGGAGCGGCCCACGCCGCAGGCGGTGTTCCGCCGCCTGACCGCGCATCGGCCCACGGTCTTCTGCGGTGTGCCGACGCTGTTCGCCGGCATGCTGGCGGCGCCCGATCTGCCGCCACGCCGCGAGGTGGCCATGCGCGTCTGCACTTCGGCCGGTGAAGCGCTGCCGCGCGATATCGGCGACCGCTTCCACGCGCATTTCGGCTGCGACATCCTCGACGGCATCGGCTCCACCGAAATGCTCCATATCTTCCTGTCGAACCGCCCGGGCGAGGTCCGCTACGGCACGACGGGCAAACCCGTGCCTGGCTACGAGCTCAAGCTGCTCGACGAACGCGGCGAGCCGTGCGCGCCGGGCGAGATCGGCGATCTCTATATCAAGGGGCCGTCGGCGGCGCTGATGTACTGGTGCAATCGCGACAAGAGCCGCGATACCTTCGTGGGCGCATGGACGCGCAGCGGCGACAAGTACTTTCGCGACGAGGACGGCTACTACGTCTATGCCGGCCGCAGCGACGACATGCTCAAGGTCGGCGGCATCTATGTCTCGCCGTTCGAGGTGGAGGCAGCGCTGGCGCAGCATCCCGCCGTGCTGGAGGCCGCCGTGATCGGCGTGAGCGACGCCGAGGGGCTGGTCAAGCCCAAGGCATTCGTGGTGCTGCGGCCCGGCCAGCCATGGCACGACGGCATGGCCGCCGAGCTGCAGGCGTTCGTCAAGGCGCGGCTGGCGCCGTACAAGTATCCGCGCCTGATCGAATGCGTGGACGAATTACCGAAGACGGCCACCGGCAAGATCCAGCGCTTCCGCCTGCGTCAGCGCGAGGAAGCCGCCGGACGTGCGTGAGCAGCCGGGAGCCCGCATGCCGGACAACCAGGTAACCATTCCGTTCGACGGCCGGCAGATCGACCTCGAGATCCAGTGGCTGGGCACGGCGGACGTGGAGCGACCGCTCGTGGTATTTCTCCATGAGGGCCTGGGCTCGGTCAGCATGTGGCGCGATTTTCCGCGGCGCCTGTGCGAGGCGGCCGACCTGCGCGGCCTGGTGCTGTCGCGCTATGGCTATGGCGCCTCCACGCCGCGCCCGGCGGCGGAGAAGTGGGGCGTCGATTTCATGCACCGGCAGGCGCGCGAGGCGCTGCCGGCGCTATTCGAGGCGCTGCAGATCGGCCCCGGCCGCCGCCATGGCGCACCCTGGCTGCTCGGCCATAGCGACGGCGGCTCGATCGCGCTGATCCATGCCGCCAGCTTTCCGCGCGCCGTGGCCGGGCTGGTCGTGCTGGCGCCGCATATCGTGGTGGAGGACCTGTCGGTGCGCAGCATTGCCGCCACGCGCGAGGCCTATCTGCATACCGACCTGCGCGCACGCCTGGCGCGCCATCACGCCGACGTCGACTCCGCGTTCTGGGGCTGGAACGACATCTGGCTCGACCCGGCCTTCCGCGCGTGGGACCTGCGGCCGTTGCTGCCGCAGATCCGCTGCCCGGTGCTGGCGGTGCAGGGCGAGGACGACGAGTACGGCACCATGGCGCAGATCGAGGGTATCCATCGATATGCCCCGCAGACGGCGCTGCTTAAACTCGCGCGCTGTGGGCATTCGCCGCAGCGCGACCAGCCGGAGGCGCTGATCGCGGCGGCCACCGCCTTCATGGCGCGGCACCACGGCAGATGAGCGCGTATCACGGCACCGACGACAACCTTCGAGCTTAGAACAATGCGGCCGCCGCACCGGTCCGGGGCAAGACCCCGGCCGGTGCGCGCCGGTCCACCGGCCACAGACCAACAGGAGGAGAACCCATGCATCGTTTCACGTCGTGCTTCATGTCGCGTTGCCATTGGCGCGCGCGTCTGCCGGCCGTGGTGGCCGCTACCGCGCTGACCGTCGGACTGGGCGCCGGACCGGCCGCACCCGCCGCGCAGGCGCAGACGCCGGCCAGCCGCATCAAGGTGGGTTTCATGCTGCCGTACACGGGTACCTATGCCGCGCTCGGCACCGCCATCGAGAACGGCTTTCGCATGTATGTCCAGGAGCAGGGCGGCAAGCTCGGCGGGCGCGAGGTCGAGTACTTCAAGGTCGACGACGAATCGGATCCGGCCAAGGCACCCGAGAACGCCACCAAGCTGATCCGCCGCGACCAGGTCGATGTGGTGGTGGGCACGGTGCATTCCGGGGTACAGATGGGCATCGTCAAGGTGGCCAAGGAAAACAACACGTTGCTGATCATTCCGAATGCCGGTGCCGACGAGGCCACCGGCCCGCTGTGCGGCGCCAATATCTTCCGCACCTCGTTCTCTAACTGGCAGCCGGGCTATGCGATGGGCCAGGTGGTGGCGGAGCGCGGCCTCAAGCGCGTGGTGACCCTGACGTGGAAGTACGCGGCCGGCGAGCAGTCGGTCAAGGGCTTCAAGGAAGCGCTCGAGGCCAAGGGCGGCAAGGTCGTCAAGGAGTTGAGCCTGCCCTTCCCGAACGTCGAATTCCAGGCGCAGATCACGGAGATCGCCTCGCTCAAGCCGGATGCGGTCTTCGTGTTCTTTGCCGGCGGCGGCGCGGTCAAGTTCGTCAAGGACTGGGCCGCGGCCGGGCTCAAGGACAAGATTCCGCTGTATGCATCGGGCTTCCTGACCGACGGCACGCTCGAAGCGCAGGGCGGCGCGGCGCAAGGCCTGGAAACCACGCTGCACTATGCCGACGGCCTCACCAACGCGCGCGACAAGGCGTTCCGCCTCGACTATGCCAGGACCTACAAGCTGCAGCCGGACGTGTACGCGGTGCAGGGCTACGATGCCGCGCAACTGCTGGCCGCCGGCGCCAACGCGGTCAAGGGCGACATGACGCGCAAGGCCGACCTGTTCAAGGCGATGGGGGCGGCGCGCGTCGACAGCCCGCGCGGCGCGTTTACGTTGTCGAAGGCGCATAACCCGGTGCAGGATTTCTACCTCCGCAAGGTCGAGGGCCGCGAAAACAAGGTCAGCGCCGTGGCGGTGCGCGCGCTCGCGGATCCCGCGCGCGGCTGCCGCCTGTAATCGAGCCCAGGGGTGGCATGGACGTCGTTTCCTTCCTGATCCAGTGCCTGAACAGCGTGCAGTACGGACTGCTGCTGTTCCTGGTGGCGAGCGGGCTCACGCTGATCTTCGGCATCATGGGCGTGATCAATCTCGCCCATGGCAGCTTCTACATGCTGGGCGCCTACCTGGCCTTCACGCTGGCCGGCCTGACCGGCAGCCTGTTCGTGGCGCTGCCGCTCGGCATCGCGCTGGCGATCGTGTTCGGCTACCTGCTCGAATGGCTGTTCTTCAGCTATCTCTACCAGCGCGACCATCTGCAGCAGGTACTCATGACCTACGGCCTGATCCTGGTGTTCGAGGAGTTGCGCAGCATTCTGGTTGGCGACGACGTGCACGGCGTGCCGGTACCGGCGCTGCTCGACGGCGCGCTGCCGATCGGCAACGACATGACCTATCCGGTCTACCGGCTGTTTATCTCCGCGGTCTGCCTGCTGGTGGCGGGCGCGATGTATTACGTGATCCGCCGCACGCGGCTCGGCATGATGATCCGCGCGGGCGCCGCCAACCGCGAGATGGTGCAGTCGCTCGGCATCAACATCACGCTGCTCTATCGCTTTGTATTCGCGCTGGGCGTGGCGCTGGCCGTGCTGGCCGGGATGATCGCGGCGCCGGTATCGTCGGTCTATCCGGGCATGGGCGGCCAGGTGCTGATCGTCTGCTTCGTGGTGGTGGTGATCGGCGGCATCGGCTCGGTAAAGGGAGCGCTCGTGGCCTCGTTGCTGCTCGGCTTTGTCGATACCTTCGGCAAGGTGTTCTGGCAGGACGCCGCGGGCGTGCTGATCTACCTGTTCATGGCCGTGATCCTGCTCTGGAAGCCCCAGGGGCTGTTCCGCGCCGGCTGAGCGCGGGAACCTGAAGACACATATGTCATCGATGCCTTCGATTCCCTCGTCCGACCCGGCCGCACCGCCGCGCCGCCCCGCGTGGCTTGCCGCGCTGGGCTGGGTGGCCGCGCTGGCGCTGCTGGTGGCGGCGCCGTTCGTGCTGACCGCCGACAGCCACAAGTTCTATATCGAGCTGCTCAGCAAGGTGATGATCATGGCGATCTTCGCGCTCTCGCTGCAGTTGCTGATCGGCTATACCGGCCTGGTAAGTCTCGGCCATGCCGCATACTTCGCCATTGCCGCCTATGCCACCGCGATGCTGGCGCCGCAGGGCGAGGCCGGCAACGGCTGGCTGCTGCTGCTCGGCGCGCTGGGGGCGTCTGCGCTGCTGGCGCTTGCAGTTGGCGCGCTGGTGCTGCGCACCCGTGGGGTGTACTTCATCATGGTCACGCTCGCCTTTGCGCAGATGGTGTACTTCGTGTTCCACGACACCGGCATCGCGGGCGGCAGCGATGGCACGTATATCTACTTCCGACCGGAGTTCGGCCTGCTGAGCGAGCGGCCGGTTTCGATTGCCGAGCCGGTGGCGTTCTACTGGTTCGTGCTGGGCGCGCTGGTGGTTTCGCTGGCCGGGTTGGCGATGCTGCTGCGCTCGCGCTTTGGCCATGCACTGGTCGGCATTCGCCACAACGAGCAGCGCATGCGGGCGGCCGGCTACGGGACCTATCGCTACCAGCTCGGCGCGTTTGTCGCCGGCGGCATGCTGGCCGGACTGGCCGGCTATCTGTACGCCATCCAGTTCGGCTTTGTGAATCCGGAAATCGCCTCGTGGCACCAGTCGGGCAACGCCATGCTGATGGTGATTCTCGGCGGCGTCGGCAGCCTCGCCGGCGCGGTGCTGGGCGCGTTTTCGTTCGTGCTGCTGGCCGAATGGTTCAGTACGCTGACCAAGCACTGGCAGTTGCTGATGGGCACCTTCATCATCGTCGCGGTGGCGCTGTTGCCGCGTGGACTGGTCAGCCTGCCCTCGGTGCTGCGCAGTGGTATGCGCGGCCGGCGCCGCGTGCGCGAACGCCAGCAGGCCGTGCCGCCGGCGGAGGGCGGCGAGAGCGGGACGGTCGGCCATGCCGGCCCACATGTCCACCCGCAGGCAGGCTCACATGACGGCGCCAATACCGGCGCCAATACCGGCGCCAATACCGGCGTACATGCCGTCCCGCATGCAGGTTCACACGAGGCCCGGGGCAGGGAGGCCATATGATCGACACGCTCGCCGATGCCCTCGCGGCGGCCGACGCCGCCGCGCCCGTGCTGGCGGCACACGGGCTGACGCGCCGGTTCGGCGGGCTGCTGGCCGTCAACGACGTGGACCTCACGCTCGAGCTGCACGAGGTCCACGCGGTGATCGGTACCAACGGCGCCGGCAAATCGACGCTGATCAATCTGCTGTCGGGCGAGCTGCCGCCGTCGGCGGGGCGCTTGCACCTGCAGGGCCAGGACGTCACGGGCTGGGACCAGCCGCGCCTGGCGCGCCATGGCGTGGGCCGCAGCTACCAGCGCAACAATATCTTCCTGCCGCTCACCGTGCGCGAGAACTGCCGGCTGGCGGCGCAATCGCGCGCGCAGCGTGCCTGGCGATTGTGGGAGCCCGCGCTGTCGTGCCGCACCAGCCGCGCGCTGGCGGACGAGGCGCTGGAGCGCGCCGGCCTGTCGGCGCATGCGCACCGCCTCGCCAGCGAGTTGGCGCATGGTCAGAAGCGCCAGCTCGAAGTGGCGATGTGCCTGGCCACGCAACCGGTGGCGCTGTTGCTGGACGAACCGCTGGCCGGGATGGGCGCCGAAGAGTCGGGGCGCATGCTCGAGCTGCTGCGCGGGCTGCGCGATGGCCACGCGATCCTGCTGGTCGAGCACGATATGGAAGCCGTGTTCGCGGTGGCCGATCGCATCACGGTCATGGTCAACGGCAGCGTGATCGCGACCGGGACGCCGGCCGATATCCGGTCCAATCGCGAGGTACAGCTGGCGTACCTTGGGGAGGACGATGGCCGCGGCGACGGGGAGGCCGAGGGCGGGGGCACGGACCCGGGATCGGCACCACGTTTGACACCAGGTTCGGCACGCCGGGCCGCCGGCGCCGCATGGGCGGCCGGCGTCCAGGCCAGCCATGCCCCAGGGGCCACGCCAACCGGCGTGGCGCCGGGAGTGCAGCCATGACGCGGACGAACCCCGGCGCGCACGACCTCATCGCCGCTACCGGCATCCACGCCTGGTACGGCTCGAGCCATGTCCTGCGCGGCATCGATTTTCGCGTGGGCGTGGGCGAGACCGTCGGCCTGCTGGGCCGCAACGGCATGGGCAAAAGCACGCTGCTGCGCACCCTGCTGGGGCATGTGCGCCAGCGCGAGGGCCAGATCCGTGTGGCCGGGCGCGATCTCTCGCACGGCCAGCCGCACGAGGTGGCGCGGCTCGGCGTGGCGTATGTACCGGAAGGGCGTGGGATCTTTCCCAACCTGTCGGTGCGCGAGAACCTGATCATGGCCGCGCGCCCGGGCGCGGGCGGCCGCCGCGACTGGGACGAGGCGCGCGTGCTCGACCTGTTTCCGCGCCTGCGCGAGCGGCTCGCGCATGGCGGCCAACAGCTCTCGGGCGGCGAGCAGCAGATGCTGTCGATCGGCCGCGCGCTGATGACCAACCCCGACTGCCTGGTGCTCGACGAAGCGACCGAGGGCCTGGCGCCGAAGATCGTGCACGAGATCTGGCAGGTCATCGCCACCGTGCGCGCGTCCGGTATTGCCGCGATCGTGGTCGACCGCAACTACCGGGCCGTGCTCGACCACGCCGACCGCGTGGTGGTGCTGGAAAAGGGCCAGGTCGTGATGGCCGGCGGCGCCGCGGAACTGCGCGCGCGGCCGGCCTTGCTGGATCGCTACCTCGGTGTTTGAACGCCCGCTTGCGCTTCCGCAATGTGATAAATGCAGCACGCTGTGTCGTGCCATCGCAACGCCACATGGGTGCGGCAGAGCACCCGCGCATCGCGTGCGGGCCTTGACCTCGCTGCGCCCGCCCCCCATGCCTGGCGGGTCGCTGCAGGTCAATGGGGCCGGGCACGGGCGATTTCCACAGTGGTCGCCAGACGGCAGTTCAACTAGAATGGCGCGCGTTTGTGCAACGCAATACCGTGCAAGATGAGAAGGCGACAAGCCCAACGCGGACCGGAACCGCTTGCGTGAGAGAAACTGCGATATCCACCGCGATATCACCTCAGGTATCAACTCAGGTATCAACCCAGGTATCACCCCCGATGGCGCGCTGCGGTGCCGGCCCGACTGGCCGGCCGCCAAGCCTGGCCGAGGGCGCAAGCCGGTCCACCAGACCCAGACCATGACCCAATCCGCAACCAGTCATTACTTTGTCGAAAGCCCCAGCACACGTGCGCTAGTCATGGGGGCGATCGGCGTGGTGTTCGGCGATATCGGCACCAGCCCCCTTTACGCGCTCAAGGAGTGCTTCAGCCAGGACCACGGCATCCCGTTCAGCGCGGATGCCGTGCTCGGTGTGATCTCCATGCTGTTCTGGGCGATGATCATCGTGGTCTCGCTCAAGTACGTGGTGTTCGTCATGCGCGCCGACAACGATGGCGAGGGCGGGGTGCTGGCGCTGATGGCGCTGGTGCTGCGCACCGCCACCCCGCGCTCGCGCAAGGCGCGCCTGCTGATGATGCTCGGCATCTTCGGGGCATGCATGTTCTACGGCGATGCGGTGATCACGCCGGCCATTTCCGTGCTCTCCGCCGTGGAAGGCCTGGAGGTGGCCGCGCCGCAGCTGTCGCACTTCGTCATACCGATCACGCTGGTGATCCTGGTCGCGCTGTTCCTGATCCAGCGCCATGGCACGGCCGCCGTCGGCAAGCTGTTCGGCCCGATCATGGTGGTCTGGTTCCTGACGCTGGGCGCGCTGGGCGTGTACAACGTCATGCAGTCGCCGGAAATCTTCAAGGCGATCAACCCCTGGTACGGCATCCACTTTCTGATCGAACACTCGCTGCAGGCGTTTATCGTGCTGGGCGCGGTGTTCCTGGTGCTGACCGGTGCCGAGGCACTCTATATCGACATGGGTCACTTCGGTGCCCGTCCCATCCGCATCGGCTGGTTTATCCTCGTCATGCCGAGTCTGATGCTCAACTACTTCGGCCAGGGCGCGATGCTGCTGCAGCACCCGGAAGCGGTCAGCAACCCGTTCTACCTGATGGTGCCGGCACCGCTGATCCTGCCGATGGTGCTGCTGGCCACGTGTGCCACGGTGATCGCGTCGCAGGCGGTGATCTCGGGCGCGTTCTCGCTGACCAGTCAGGCCATCCAGCTCGGCTTTGTGCCGCGCATGCGCATCCGCTATACCTCGGCGGCCGAGATCGGTCAGATCTACCTGCCGGTGATCAACTGGATCCTGCTGCTGCTGGTGGTGGCCGTGGTGATCTCGTTCAAGAAGTCAGAGAACCTCGCCGCCGCGTACGGTATCGCGGTAACCACGACCATGCTGATCACGACCTTCCTCGCCGCCGTGGTCATGCGCAGCGTCTGGAAATGGAATCCGGTGTTCGTCACGATCCTTGGCGTGGGCTTTCTGCTGGTGGACCTCACGTTCTTTTCGGCCAACCTGCTCAAGGTGGCCGAAGGCGGCTGGTTCCCGCTGCTGATGGGCAGCGCGGCGTTTTTCCTGCTGATGACGTGGCACAGCGGCCGCAAGCTGCTGCGCGCGCGCAGCCTGGAAGACGGTATTCCGCTCGAGCCGTTTATCGCCGGCCTGCTGGCGCACCCGCCGCATCGCGTGGAAGGCACGGCGGTGTTCCTGACCGGCAATACCGAGTCGGTCCCGGTCTCGCTGCTGCACAACCTCAAGCACAACCGCGTGCTGCATGAACGCGTGGTGTTCCTGAGCTTTGTCACGCGCGATACGCCGTACGTCGACGACGACCAGCGCCTGACCTGCAAGGACCTGGGCGGCGGCGTGTTTATCCTCAAGTCGGAATACGGCTTCAAGGAAACCCCGGATGTGCAGCGCGTGCTCGATCTGGCGCACCGCAAGCTGAACATGGATTTCGAGCTGATGGAGACGTCTTTCTTCATCGCGCGCGAATCGGTAATCCCGTCGAAGCTGCCGGGCATGTCGATGTGGCGCGAGAGCCTGTTTGCCTGGATGCATCAGAACGGCGCCAAGCCGTCCGACTTCTTCTCGATTCCCGCCAACCGCGTGGTGGAGTTGGGAACGAAGGTAGAGATCTGAGCTGGGGTGGGGGGTGAGCTGAGCCCAGGCGGGCTGAGCTCGCAGAGGACGACCCGCTAACGGGCGCGAGAGCGGTGCGGGGTCAGGCCACGTGAGCCTGACCCCGCACCGCATGGATACTGCTTACCGCGCTTACCGCTTATCGCTTCAGCTTGGCAAACGCCGCCGCCATCGCGCCCACCGGTTCCGGTTCGCGGCGACCACCGCCCAAGCCCTTGCCGCCACCGGCACGCTGACCGCCGCGGTCATGCCCACGGTCATTGCCGCCAGCGCCGCGCGGCGCCGCCTGGCCGGGCTCGTCGTCGAGCCGCATGGTCAGGCCGATGCGGTTGCGCTTGACGTCGACTTCCATCACCTTGACCTTGACGATCTGGCCGGCTTTGACCACCTCGTGCGCGTCCTTGACGAACTTGTTCGACAGCGCCGAGATGTGAACCAGGCCGTCCTGGTGCACGCCGATGTCGACGAACGCGCCAAATGCCGCCACGTTGGTCACCACGCCTTCGAGCACCATGCCCGGCTGCAGGTGCTTGATATCCTCCACGCCGTCCTGGAAGGTCGCGGTCTTGAACTCGGGACGCGGGTCGCGGCCCGGCTTTTCCAGTTCCGACAGGATGTCGCGCACCGTCGGCAGGCCGAAGGTTTCGTCGGTGAACTGCTGTGCGGACAGGCCGCGCAGCGCGTCGCGGTTGCCCATCACATCGGGCAGGCCCTTCTTGATATGGTCGAGAATGCGCTGCACCACCGGATAGGCTTCCGGGTGCACCGACGAACGGTCGAGCGGATTGTCGCCATTGTTGATGCGCAGGAAGCCCGCCGCCTGCTCGAACGTCTTGTCGCCCAGCCGCGGCACCTGCTTCAGGGCATCGCGGTTGGGGAACGCGCCGTTGGCATCGCGGAACTCGACGATATTGCGCGCCAGCACCGAATTGAGACCCGACACGCGCGCGAGCAGCGGCGCCGAGGCGGTGTTGACGTCCACGCCGACTGCATTCACGCAGTCTTCCACCACGGCATCGAGCGTACGGGCCAGTTCGCGCTGATTGACGTCGTGCTGGTACTGGCCCACGCCGATCGACTTGGGATCGATCTTGACCAGCTCGGCCAGCGGATCCTGCAGGCGTCGCGCGATCGATACGGCGCCGCGCAGCGAGACGTCCAGATCGGGGAACTCTTTTGCCGCGAGTTCCGAGGCCGAGTACACCGAGGCACCGGCTTCGCTCACCACGATCTTGGTCAGCTTGAGCTCGGGCATGTTGCGCATCAGGTCCTGCACCAGCTTGTCGGTTTCGCGGCTGGCGGTCCCGTTGCCGATCGAGACCAGTGCCACGCCATGCTGCTTTGCCATGCGCGCCAGCGTCGCGAGCGAGCCGTTCCAGTCGCGGCGCGGCTCATGCGGATAGATGGTCGCGGTTTCCAGCAGCTTGCCCGTGGCATCCACCACCGCCACCTTGCAACCCGTGCGGATACCGGGGTCGACGCCCATCACGGCCTTGGGGCCGGCCGGTGCCGCCAGCAGCAGTTCATGCAGGTTGCGGCCGAACACCTTGATGGCCTCGCCTTCGGCGGTTTCGCGCAGCTGGGTCAGCAGCTCGGTTTCCAGGTGCGGCTGCACCTTGACGCGCCAGCACCAGCGGCACACGTCGGCCAGCCACTTGTCGGCCGGGCGGTTCAGGTTCTGGATGCCCACATGGCGCGCGATCATGCCTTCGCACGGATGCGGCACCATGGCGTCCTGTTCTTCGCCCAGGCCCAGCTTGACCATCAGCACGCCGGCATTGCGGCCGCGGAACAATGCCAGCGCGCGGTGCGACGGCACCGTGCGAATGGTTTCGCTGTAGTTGTAGTAGTCGCGGAACTTCTCTTCCTCGGCGGTCTCTTTGCCCTCCATCACGGAGGCGCTGACCACGCCGTTCTGCCACAGGTGCTCGCGCAGCTTGCCGAGCAGTTCCGCGGTTTCGCCGAACTGCTCCGACAGGATGTCGCGCGCGCCGTCCAGCGCGGCCTTGACGTCAGGCACGCCGCCCTCGGCAGTGGGCTGGCCGTTGACGTACTTGCTGGCCTCGGCCTGCGGATCGAGCGTGGGATCGGCCAGCAGCGCCTGCGCCAGCGGCTCCAGCCCGCATTCGCGCGCGATCTGGGCGCGCGTGCGGCGCTTGGGCTTGTAGGGCAGGTACAGATCCTCGAGCGCCTGCTTGGTCTCGGCGGCCTCGATGGCCGTGCGCAGCTCGTCGGTCAGCTTGCCCTGTTCCTCGATGGACGCCAGGATGGTCGCGCGGCGCTCTTCCATGTCGCGCAGGTACAGCAGGCGCTCTTCGAGCGTACGCAGCTGGGTGTCGTCGAGATTGCCGGTCACTTCCTTGCGGTAGCGCGCGATGAACGGCACGGTGGCGCCTTCGTCGAGCAGTTCCACGGCGGCGGCCACCTGGCGGGGTTGCACGGACAGTTCGGCCGCGATGAGCGAGACAATCTTTTGCGTGACGGAAGCAGGCAGGTTGGACATCGGGGAAAACAGTCAGTCGAAAGCGGGGCATTTTGCCACAAGCGGGCGCGTGGTCCAGTGACGGGAAGCGACCTTTTGCCATGCTGTTCGATCGACGCACGCGCGGGCGTGCCGGGTGACCCGAAGGAAGGGCGGAAGGAGGGGCCGAAGGAGGGGCCGAAGGAGGGGCCGAAGGATGGGCGAAAGGATGGGCGAAAGGAGGGGGCGCGGCGGGGCCGGGGGCAGGGCAAATGCTAGAATCGCGGGCATGATCGTCCTGTCCCGCCCGGCCGCCATGGTCGCCTCCGTCTTCTCGTCCATCATGCCGGCACCTCGTTCCTCGGGTTCCCTCGATTTTTCGGCCGCTGTGTTCCGCTCGCCGGCTTCGGCCGCCGCCGCGGCGTCGCCACGTGCCGTGCGCGGTGCCGCCGTGGCGACGGTGCTCGCGACCGTGCTGACCGCCGCCGCGCTCACGCTGCTGCTGCCGGTCGCGGCCGCTCGCGCGCAGGCATCGGCACCGGCCGCAACGTCTGCAGCCACGCCCGCTGGCGGGAGCGCCGCGGGTGCGCTGGCCATCCCGCCGGAACCGCCGGCACCGCGCGACTTCGAGGGCGAGCGCAGGGCCATCGGCGATTCGCGCGCGTGGACCAACTACCGTTTCGGCGTGGCCGAGCGCGAGTGCTACAGCAAGTTCCTCACCAACCACTGTATCGAGCAGGCCAAGGACATCCAGCGCGGAGAACTGCAGGTGTTGCGCAAGCGCGAACTGGAGGTCGGCGATGCCGAGCGCGCTTACAAGGCCGCCGTGCGCGACCGCGAGCAGGCGCTGCGCCAGGCCGAATACGAGGCCGGCCAGCCCGGCCGCGCGGCCAATGAAGCCGCCAGCCGCGCGTCGTACGAGCGCAAGCAGCAGGAGCAGCAGTTACGCGATGCCCAGCGTGCCGCCGACGCGCCCGGTCGAGCCGCCAATGCGCAGGCGTACCAGCAGAAGCAGGCCGACTTCGACGCGCGCGTGCAGGAAGCACAGCGCAAGGGCGCCGAGGCGGCGCGCCAGCGCCAGGAGAATGTCAAGGCCTTCCAGGAGAAGCAACGCCAGGCGGCGGAGCGCCAGAAGGACCTGGACGAGCGTCGCCAGCGTGCCAAGGACAAGCAGAATTCGCAGAGCACCCCGAGCCCGTTCGGATTCTGATGGCGACGGTGCCGATGCCGGCAAGACCGGCGCGCGCGGACATCCGGTGAGAGCAAGGGACGCATATGGACGATAACCTCAATACGCTCGCGCGGCAGATCATCGAGCTGCAGATCGAGCACCGCGATCTCGACTATCTGATCGACCGCCTGTCCGCCGATGCCACGCACGACGAACTGCAACTGCGCCGCCTGAAAAAACGACGGCTGAAGCTCAAGGATGCGATCACGCTGCTGCAGCTTCAGCTGGAACCCGATGTGCCCGCCTGAGCGGCGGTGCCCCGAACCCCGATTGTGTCAGCGACTTCCAACGAAACTCTCTCCGAGCCCAACGACGCCAACGACGCCAGGGCCTCTCGCCACGCCGTCGAGGTGGGCGACGCCAACGATGCCGGCGCCGCCGACGATGTGACGCTCGACGGCGCGCAGGCGCTGTTGCCCGCGTCGGCCAGTCAGGCCGCCAGCCAGGCCACGCAGCTCGGCACGATCTTCGCCGATACCGGTACGCTGGCCAGCGCCATTCCGGGCTATCGCCCGCGCGCCTCGCAAAAGAAGATGGCCGAAGCGGTCGCGGGCGCCATCGCCAGCCACGACACCGTCATCGTCGAAGCCGGCACCGGCACCGGCAAGACCTTTGCGTATCTGGTCCCGGCCATGCTCTGGGGCGGCAAGGTCATCCTGTCCACGGGCACCAAGAACCTGCAGGACCAGCTGTTCCTGCGCGACATCCCCACCGTGCGGCATGCGCTCAACGTACCGATCTCGGTTGCGCTGCTCAAGGGGCGCGCCAACTACGTGTGCCACTACCACCTCGAACGCGCGCAGGCAAATGGCCGGCTCGCCTCGAAGCAGGACGCGGTATGGCTGCGCGATATCGGCAACTTCGCCAAGACGTCCGCGTCGGGCGACAAGGCCGAGCTTGCCGCCGTGCCGGAGAACGCGCCGGTGTGGCAGCTGGTTACCTCCACGCGTGACAACTGCCTGGGCAGCGAATGCCCGAGCTACAAGGAATGCTTTGTCATGCGCGCGCGCAAGGAGGCGCAGCAGGCGGACCTCGTGGTGGTCAACCACCATCTGTTCTTTGCCGATGTGGTGCTGCGCGATACCGGCATGGCCGAACTGCTGCCGGCCGCCAACACCATCATCTTCGACGAGGCGCACCAGTTGCCGGAGACCGCCACGTTGTTCTTTGGCGAAACGCTCTCGACCAGCCAGTTGCTGGAAATCGCGCGCGATACGGTCGCCGAGGGCCTGTCCCATGCACGCGATGCGGTGGACTGGGTGCGGCTTGGCGCGCCCCTGGAGCGCGCCGCGCGTGACCTGCGCCTGGCATTTGGCAAGGACAACGTGCGCCTCGCGCTCGGCCAGATCGAGGCCGATCCGCGCATGCGCGAGCCGTTCTTCGAGACCCTCGATGCGGTGGACACCGCGTTGAACGATTTTGTCACCGCGCTGGCAAGCCAGGCCGAGCGGGCCGAGTCGCTGGAGCAATGCCACCGCCGCGCCGTGGAGCTATCGCAGCGGCTGGCGGCGTGGCGCAGCGAGGCGCCGGCCGCGGCCACCGCTACCAGCAGCGGTACGGGTAGCGGCGCAGGCGGCGCGGGTGCGGCAGGCGCCGGTGCCGAGGGCGACGCCGGCGACGCCCCGGCTGCCGCCTCGTTCGGCCCCGATACCGTGCGCTGGGTCGAAGTCTTCTCGCAATCGGTGCAGCTGCACCGTACGCCGCTGTCGATCGCGCCGATTTTCACGCGCCAGCGCGAGGGCCAGCCGCGCGCGTGGGTGTTTACCTCGGCCACGCTGTCGGTCAAGGGCAACTTTGCCCACTACGCGGCGCAGCTGGGCCTGGACAAGGACCGCTCGCTGACCTTGCCGAGTCCGTTCGACTACGCGTCGCAAGGTCTGCTCTACGTGCCGCGCGACATGCCGCAGCCGCAGTCGCCACAGTTCACCGAGGCGGTGGTCGAGCGCGCGTTGCCGCTGATCGAAGCGGCCGGCGGCCGCACCTTCCTGCTCTGCACCACGTTGCGCGCGGTGCAGAAGGCCTCCGATATGCTCTACGACGCGTTTGCCGAGCGCGGCCTGCAGTTGCCGCTGCTGGTGCAGGGGCAGGCCAGCCGCACCGAATTGCTGGACCGCTTCCGCGAACTCGGCAATGCGGTGCTGGTAGGCAGCCAGAGCTTCTGGGAAGGCGTCGACGTTCGCGGCGAGGCGCTCTCGCTCGTCATCATCGACAAGCTGCCGTTTGCCCCGCCCGACGATCCGGTGCTGGCCGCGCGCATGGAGGTGCTGCAGAAGAAGGGCCTGAGCCCGTTTGCGGTACACCAGCTGCCGCACGCGGTCATCACGCTCAAGCAGGGCGCCGGGCGCCTGATCCGTTCCGAATCCGACCGCGGCGTGCTGGCGATCTGCGACATGCGACTGGTGGAAAAGCCGTATGGGCGGCAGATCTGGCAGAGCCTGCCGCCGTTCACGCGCACGCGCGAGGAGGAGACGGTCATCCGCTTCCTGGAGGGGCTGCGCGCGCCACCGGAGGCAGCGGCGTAGCCGTCGGGCCTGCCGTGCCGCAACCCGGCTGGCGGCAGGCCGGGGCGCAGGCAACAAAAAGCCCGACACGATGAGGTCGGGCTTTTTTTGTCGGCCGTCGCTGGCGAGACCTCAGAACACATCCCACCAGGGCTTGTCCTTGCGGCGCTCGCCGTACTTGATGAAGTCGCTGTTGGGATAGTTGCGTTCCATCACGCGGGCGGCGTCGTCGCGCAGATCCTTCATGCCGAGCGAATCGTACGAGCGGATCATGATGTACAGCGCTTCCTCGTTGGCGGGCGCGCCATCGTAGTCCTTGAGCGCCTGCTGCGCGCGGTTCACCGCGGCGAGGTAGGCCCCGCGACGGTAGTAGTAGCGCGCGGCGTGCACTTCGTGCGAGGCCAGCGAGTTCACGATGTACTGCATGCGCTGGCGCGAGTCCTCGGCGTACTTGCTGTCCGGGAAACGCGTGATCAGCGTGTTGAAGGCATCATAGGCCGCCTTGGCCGCCTTCGGGTCGCGCTCGCTCAGGTCCTGGCCCGAGAAGCGGCCCAGCCAGCCGAGGTTGTCGTTGAAGTTGATCAGGCCCTTCAGGTAGTAGGCGTAATCGATGTTCGGATGGCTCGGATGCAGCTGGATGAAGCGATCGATGGCCGCCAGCGCCGCGGCGGTCTCGCCATCGCGGTAGTTGGCGTAGGCCGTGTCGATCTGTGCCTGCTGGGCATAGCGGCCAAACGGATAGCGGCCTTCCAGCTTTTCATAGAGCTTGACGGCGCGTGTGTAGTCGCCGCCATCCATGGCGTCCTTGGCTTCCGCATATAATTTGTTCGCCGACCAGCCGGCGGTCTCGTCAGGCTGGTCCCCCAGCAGGCCGCACGCGGACAGCATCATGCAGCCGCCGGCGAGCAACATGGCTCCAACCCTCGCGCGCCAGTCGGCGCGTTTCGTGCTTTTTGTGCTCTGCAATCTTGTGCTCTGCAAATGCATGGGCAACCTATCCCGGATGAAAAATAGCGCCAAGCATTATAGCCGAACCCCCCAGGCCGAAACCGGCATTGCGGGGGTTCCCCGTGAACGTGAGCGCCTGGCACCGGCCGCATTGTCGCAGACAGACCTCGATGACGGCGAGGATTTTGCCGACGCGGCCACGCCGGCGGCACCCCAGGACGACCTGGTTCCACTTTCCCTCGAAGTTGACAGCGCCGCCCACGGTGAGCGGCTCGATAAATTGCTCGCGCGTCACTTCAGCGAGTTTTCCCGCAGTCGTATCCAGCAATGGATCGAGGAGGGCGCCGTGCGCGTCGACGGCGAGCCGCGGCGTGCCAAGGACGCCGTGCAGATGGGGCAGCGCATCGAGGTGCAGCCGCGCGCCGCGCCCGAGACGCTGGCCTTCACCGCGGAGGACGTGCCGTTGTCCGTCGTGTTCGAGGATGCCACGCTGCTGGTGATCGACAAGCCCGCCGGGCTGGTGGTGCATCCGGCCGCCGGCAACTGGAGCGGGACCGTGCTCAACGGGCTGCTGCATCGCTATCCGGCGGCGGCCACGCTGCCGCGCGCGGGCATCGTGCACCGACTCGACAAGGAAACCTCGGGGCTGATGGTGGTGGCCCGCACGCTGACCGCGCAGACCGATCTGGTGCGGCAGTTGCAGGCGCGTACCGTCAAGCGAACCTATATCGCGCTGGTGTGGGGCGAGACCCCCGACGAAGGCACCATCGACGCACCGATCGGCCGCGATCCGCGCGAGCGCACGCGCATGGCGATCGTCCATACCAGCAGCGGCAAGCCGTCGCGCACGCATTTCCGCACGCTCGGTACGGTGCCGCTCGGGCGCGGCAAGGTGTCGCTGGTCGAGTGCAAGCTGGAGACCGGGCGCACCCACCAGATCCGCGTGCACTTCGAATCGATCGGACATCCGCTGGTGGGCGACCCGGTCTATTTTCGCGCCACGCAGCGCGGCCAGCGCCCGGCCATCCGGGTGCCGCTGCCGGTGCCGCTGGCGCGCCAGGCGCTGCATGCCTACAAGCTCGGCCTGGTGCATCCGGTCACGGGCAAGGCGGTGTCCTGGCAGGCGCCGCCGCCAGAGGACCTGCAGGCGTTGATCGATGCGCTCGACTTCGAGGGCGCGCAGGCGGACGACGAGTGGGAAGACGACGAACCATGGGATGAAAGCAAGCCATGGCAGGGCGATGACGATGACGACGAGTGAGGCGATGGGGACCAGCGCGGCGATGACCACCGTGGACGCCTGGATCGTGCCCGACTGGCCGGCGCCGGCGCGCGTGCGCGCGCTGTCCACCACGCGCCATGGCGGCGTCAGCGCGGCACCGTATGGGCTCGCCGACGGCAGCGCGGGCGGCCTCAACCTCGGCACGCATGTGGGCGACGACGCCGCCGCCGTGGCGACCAACCGCGCCCGGCTGGCGGCGCGGTTGCCGGCCATGCCGCGCTGGCTCGATCAGGTCCATGGCTGCGCGGTGGCCACCGCCGACGATGGCGGCGATAGCGATCGCGACGGGAATGGCCCGGGTGCCGCGACGCCGCGGGCCGACGCCAGCATTGCCACTACCGCGGGACACGTCTGCGCGATCATGACCGCCGACTGCCTGCCCGTGCTGCTATGCGATACGGATGGCACCGTGGTGGGCGCTGCCCATGCTGGCTGGCGGGGCCTGTGCGCGGGTGTGATCGAGGCCACGCTGGCGCGCATGGCGGCACGCATGGCGGCACCCGTGGCAGGGCACCCGCGTGCCACGCCACAGTGGCTGGCCTGGCTCGGGCCGGCCATCGGCCCCGACGCCTTCGAGGTCGGCGCGGAGGTGCGCGAGGCCTTCCTCGATGCGGCCCGGCCCGGCGAACGCGAGGCCGTCGCGGCCGCCTTTCGCGCGGGTGCACCGGGCAAATATCTGGCCGATCTATATGCGCTTGCGCGTACCCGACTGGCCCGCGCAGGCTGCACGCAGGTCTATGGCGGCGATGCCTGCACGGTTGCCGATCGCGAACGGTTTTATTCTTATCGCCGGGACGGCGTGACCGGGCGCATGGCTACGCTGGTCTGGCTGGCGGACTGAACGGCGCGGGCGGGGCCTGCGCTCATGGCGCAGGCGGCCCATTGCCCGGCGCCTGATCGTTCTCCCGCGCTGCCATGGCTTCCAGCGCCTGGCGCCGGCGTCGCCGGCCCCGGGTGCCGAGGATATACAGCACGAGTGCCACCGGTCCCACCCCATAGGCGAAAAAAGTCAGCACACCGGCGACCACTGTCGTCTCGGTAATCGCCATCATCAAGGCGACGTACAGCCAGGCGACCGCAACGATATACATTGGTATTTAATCTCTATGTGATAGACGGTGGTGCTTCCGTCAGGTACGCCTCTTACAGGTAACGCCGTTCTGCAGAATTCCGCATTGACAGCGTCTCCATTGCAAGGCAACAATGCCTTCAATGTATCGGAACCGTCCAGGTTCTCGGGAAAAGCGCGCGCAGCAAGGCGATTTTCCTGCAGTGTTGCCGGCAAGCTTAGCGCACGCGCCCGTGGCGCGATGACACGATGAAATCGTCATCGCAACGAGGCAGCGCACCCGGATCAGGGTGGCGGGTCGGGAGACAGTTACCCGTATCCGCCGACCGTAGACAAGACGTAAAGCAACTCTAACGCGACGGCAGAGAGACGAATACATCATGGCGACCGGCAAAGGTGCGGCAGCTTCCACCCAGGAAGGCAAGTCCCAACCGTTTCAATTCATGCCGGGGCCATTCGATCCAGCAGCCTGGCTGGAATGGTCCCGTCAGTGGGCTCCCGAGATGAACGGCAAGATGCCGCCCGGCATGCAGGCGGGCGCGGCCTTCCCCGGTTCGTTCCCTGGCTCGTTCCCGGGCACCTTCCCCGGCGGCGAGGCATTCGCCAGGATGTTCCAGGGCGCCTTCGGCAACGGCACGCCAGCCGGCGGCGTCAAGATCGCCCCGTCCCAGCTGGCGCAGATCCAGCAACGCTACCTGCAGGATTTCAGCGAACTCTGGCGTGAAATGGGCCAGCAGGCCGCCGCACCGGGCGCCAATGGCGAGGGGACGCCACTCAACGACCGTCGTTTTGCCAGCGACGCCTGGCGTAACAACGCGCCATACCGCTACGCCGCCGCGTTCTACCTGCTGACCGCGCGTGCCATGACCGAACTGGCCGATGCGGTCGAGGCCGATGCCAAGACGCGCCAGCGCATCCGCTTCGCGGTGTCGCAATGGGTCGATGCGATGTCGCCGGCCAACTTCCTCGCGACCAATCCCGATGCCCAGCAGCGCCTGATCGAATCGGGCGGCGAATCGCTGCGTGTGGGCGTGCGCAATATGCTCGAGGACCTGACGCGCGGCAAGATCTCGCAGACCGACGAGGCCGCTTTCGAAGTCGGCCGCAACGTCGCCGTCAGTGAAGGCGCGGTGGTCTACGAGAACGAATTCTTCCAACTGCTCCAGTTCAAGCCGTTGACCGACAAGGTCTACGCGCGGCCGCTGCTGCTGGTGCCGCCGTGCATCAACAAGTACTACATCCTCGACCTGCAGCCCGAGAGCTCGCTGGTGCGGCACGCGGTGGAGCAGGGCCATACGGTGTTCCTGGTGTCGTGGCGCAACCCCGATGCGAGCATGGCCGAACGCACCTGGGACGACTACATCGAGCATGCGGCCATCCGCGCGATCGAGGTGGCACGCGATATCAGCGGCCAGGACCGCATCAACGTGCTCGGCTTCTGCGTGGGCGGCACCATCATCGCCACCGCGCTCGCCGTGCTGGCCGCGCGCGGCGAACGCCCGGCGGCCAGCCTGACGCTGCTGACCACGCTGCTCGATTTTTCCGATACCGGCATTCTCGACGTGTTCGTCGACGAAGCGCATGTGCAGTTGCGCGAGGCCACCATCGGCGGCGCGGCTGGCGCACCGTGCGCGCTGCTGCGCGGCGTGGAACTGGCCAATACGTTCTCGTTCCTGCGGCCCAACGACCTCGTGTGGAACTACGTGGTCGACAACTACCTCAAGGGCAAGACGCCGGTGCCGTTCGACCTGCTGTTCTGGAACGGCGACGCGACCAACCTGCCGGGACCGTGGTACTGCTGGTACCTGCGCCATACGTACCTGCAGAACGAGCTGAAGACGCCCGGCAAGCTGATCGTCTGCAACGCGCCGGTGGATCTCGGCGCGATCGACGTGCCCACGTATATCTACGGCTCGCGCGACGACCATATCGTGCCGTGGACTTCGGCGTATGCGTCCACCGCGCTGCTCGGCAACAAGCTGCGTTTCGTGCTCGGCGCGTCGGGCCATATCGCCGGCGTGATCAATCCGCCGGCAAAGAAGAAACGCAGCCACTGGACCAACGACGCGCTGCCGGGCTCCGCACAGGAGTGGCTGGCGGGCGCGCAGGAACATGCCGGCAGCTGGTGGCCGGACTGGGACAACTGGCTCGGCAAGCAGGCCGGGCCCAAGCGCGCGGCGCCCACCGCCTACGGCAACGCGCATTACAAGGCGATCGAGCCCGCGCCGGGCCGCTACGTCAAGACGAAGGCATGACTTGCGCGGGATCCCGGCGCTGGCCGGGCCCGCTTTTCGAACCGATCTTACCGATCTGCATATTTCATCGAGAGGATTTCAAATGACCGACATCGTCATCGTTTCCGCCGCCCGTACCGGCGTGGGCAAGTTCGGCGGCTCGCTGGCCAGGATTCCCGCACCGGAACTCGGCGCCATTGTGATCAAGGCCGCGCTGGAACGCGCCGGCGTCAAGCCGGACCAGGTCAGCGAAGTGATCATGGGCCAGGTGCTGACGGCGGGTTCGGGCCAGAACCCCGCGCGCCAGGCCTCGCGCAAGGCCGGCCTGCCCGACATGGTGCCGGCCATGACCATCAACAAGGTGTGCGGCTCCGGACTCAAGGCCGTGATGCTGGCCGCCAACGCCATCATCGCCGGCGAGGCCGAGATCGTGGTGGCCGGCGGCCAGGAGAACATGAGCGCCGCGCCGCACGTGCTGCCCGGCTCGCGCGACGGCTTCCGCATGGGCGACACCAAGCTGATCGATTCGATGATCGTGGACGGCCTGTGGGACGTCTATAACCAGTACCACATGGGGATTACCGCCGAGAACGTGGCCAAGGAATATGGCATCACGCGTGAGGCGCAGGACGAGTTCGCGGTGGGCTCGCAGAACAAGGCCGAAGCGGCCCAGAAAGCCGGCCGCTTCGACGAGGAAATCGTGCCGGTCATGATTCCGCAGCGCAAGGGTGACCCGGTCGCGTTCAAGACCGACGAATTCGTGCGCCAGGGCGCCACGCTCGACAGCATCGCGGGCCTCAAGCCGGCCTTCGACAAGTCGGGCACGGTCACGGCCGCCAATGCGTCGGGCATCAACGACGGCGCGGCCGCGGTCGTCGTGATGTCGGCCGCCAAGGCCCGGGAGCTGGGCCTGACGCCGCTGGCCACGATCAAGGCGTATGCCAATGCGGGTGTCGATCCGGCCGTGATGGGCATGGGCCCGGTGCCGGCTTCGCGCCGCTGCCTGTCCCGTGCGGGCTGGACCGTCGAGGACCTCGACCTGATGGAAATCAACGAGGCCTTTGCCGCGCAGGCGCTGGCCGTGCACCAGCAGATGGGCTGGGACCAGTCGAAGGTCAACGTCAACGGCGGCGCGATCGCGATCGGCCATCCGATCGGGGCCTCGGGCTGCCGCATCCTGGTGACGCTGCTGCATGAAATGAAGCGCCGCGACGCAAAGAAGGGACTGGCGTCGCTGTGCATCGGCGGCGGCATGGGCGTTGCGCTCGCAGTGGAGCGGTGAGGGGTAATGCCCGCGATGGCCGCGTCGGCCGGGCGGCATGCCGCCCGCGGGCAGCGATAACAAGCAGATAACGATCAATAAGAGAGCCAACTAGGAGCGACTATGACTCAGCGCATTGCATATGTGACCGGCGGTATGGGCGGCATCGGAACCGCGATCTGCCAGCGCCTGGCCCGGGATGGCTTCAAGGTGGTGGCCGGCTGCGGCCCCAACTCGCCGCGCCGCGAGAAGTGGCTCGAACAGCAACGCGCGCTCGGCTTCGAGTTCATCGCGTCGGAGGGCAACGTGGCGGACTGGGACTCGACCAAGGCCGCGTTCGACAAGGTAAAGGCCGAGGTGGGCGACGTCGACGTGCTGATCAACAACGCGGGCATTACGCGCGACGTGGTGTTCCGCAAGATGACGCGCGCCGACTGGGATGCGGTGATCGACACCAATCTGACGTCGCTGTTCAACGTCACCAAGCAGGTCATCGACGGCATGGCCGACCGCGGCTGGGGCCGCATCGTCAATATCTCGTCGGTGAACGGGCAGAAGGGCCAGTTCGGCCAGACCAACTACTCGACCGCCAAGGCCGGCCTGCATGGCTTTACCATGGCGCTCGCGCAGGAGATGGCCACCAAGGGCGTGACCGTCAACACCGTGTCGCCGGGCTATATCGCCACCGACATGGTCAAGGCGATTCGCCAGGACGTGCTCGACAAGATCGTGGCGACGATTCCGGTCAAGCGTCTGGGCCTGCCGGAGGAAATCGCCTCGATCTGCGCGTGGCTGTCGTCCGAGGAATCGGGCTTCTCGACCGGCGCCGACTTCTCGCTCAACGGCGGTTTGCACATGGGTTGAGGCCCGTGCCGACACCCGGGCGGCTGATACCCACGGGCGCTACCCCGGGCTGATACCCGGGGTTACCTCCTGGGTTGATGCCTGCGTCGATGCCTGGGTTGATACCGACAGGCCGACCGCGTTTGCGGCGGCGCAGCCAGCGCGGTGCACAAGCACCGCATGGCACGCATTCGCTTGCCCGTCTTCCGGGCGGGCCGCCCCGGAAGCCCGTCCGCAACGTGCGGATTCGCACGATTTGCTGCGGGTTTTCCTTAACTGTGCCGGCTTTCCATAGTGCTTTCTTGAGCATAGAATCAGAGCAGCGGCGCAACCGGCACCAAAACAAGGCGGAGCGCAGTCCAGTCGGGTCCAAGGTCCATCCCAACGTAATGCCTCTGCGTCATGCCGGTCGCATGCCCGCCCAGGCGGACGCCGTTGCGCACCGCATGCAGTGCGGTGCAGCAGCGGAAATCAGCGATGGCCGGCCACCCGGCATCAGCGACGACAAAGGATAGAGCACCGATGGCCACGACAAAGAAAGGCGCAGAGCGACTGATCAAGAAGTACCCCAATCGCCGGCTCTACGATACGCAGACCAGCACCTACATCACGCTTGCCGACGTCAAGCAGCTGGTCATGGATACCGAGGACTTCAAGGTGGTGGACGCCAAGTCCGGCGAGGAACTTACGCGCAGCATCCTGCTGCAGATCATCCTGGAAGAAGAAACCGGCGGCGTGCCGATGTTCTCGAGCGCGATGCTCTCGCAGATCATCCGTTTCTACGGTCACGCCATGCAGGGCATGATGGGGACCTATCTCGAGAAGAACATCCAGGCCTTCATCGATATCCAGAACAAGCTGGCCGAGAATTCCAAGGGCCTGTATTCGGGCGAGGCGTTCAGCCCGGACATGTGGTCGCAGTTCATGAACATGCAGGGCCCGATGATGCAGGGCATGATGAGCAACTACATCGAGCAGAGCAAGAACCTGTTCGTGCAGATGCAGGAGCAGATGCAGAATCAGGCCAAGAACATGTTCGGCAGCTTTCCGTTCAACCAGCCCGACAAGAAGTAACGCGCGCCCCGGCGTTGCGCCGACGACCGCGCCGGGCGCGCGCTGTCCGGGGCAACCGCCGGCGCTGACCGGCGCAGCTGGCTCGCAGCCAGCGCCAATGGGTAGGAACCGGGGCCAGCGGGGCCTTGGCGGGGCACATCGCTGCGCGGCCGGGAGTCACCCGCGACTTCGGGGTAAAATCGCGCACTTTCATGGCAACGGCGCCCGGCAGGCTCGCCGACAGGCCATAAGCCCAGCGCGGCGTCACCGGGGACGGTCCGACACGCGCACGCTTTCCCGATACCCCCGATACCCCAATACGCATAGCGCGGTGCCCCATGTCGTCTGAATCGAATCTGTCCTCCACGCCGAAAGTCGGCTTCGTCTCACTTGGCTGTCCCAAGGCCCTTGTGGATTCCGAGCAGATCATTACCCAGCTGCGCGCCGAGGGCTACGCGATCAGCGGCACCTACGACGGCGCGGACCTCGTGGTCGTCAATACCTGCGGCTTTATCGACGAGGCGGTGCAGGAGAGCCTCGACGCGATCGGCGAAGCGCTGACCGAGAACGGCAAGGTGATCGTGACGGGCTGCCTGGGCGCCAAGAAGGATGCGGCCGGGCACGACATCGTCTCGTCGGTCCATCCCAAGGTGCTGGCCGTGACTGGCCCCCATGCGCTGGGCGAGGTCATGCAGGCGGTGCACACGCACCTGCCCAAGCCGCACGACCCGTTTACCGATCTGGTGCCGGCGGCGGGCATCAAGCTGACGCCCAAGCACTATGCCTACCTGAAGATTTCCGAAGGCTGCAATCACCGCTGCTCGTTCTGCATCATTCCGTCGATGCGCGGCGACCTGGTATCGCGTCCGGTGGCCGAGGTCATGCTCGAGGCCGAGAACCTGTTCAAGGCCGGGGTCAAGGAACTGCTCGTGATCTCGCAGGATACGAGCGCCTATGGCGTCGACGTGAAATACCGCACCGGGTTCTGGAACGGCCGTCCGCTCAAGACGCGCATGACCGAGCTGGTGGCCGCGCTCGGCGAGCTGGCCGCGCAATACGGCGCGTGGGTGCGCCTGCACTACGTCTACCCGTACCCGCATGTGGACGAGATCATCCCGCTGATGAACCAGGGCCATGTGCTGCCGTACCTCGACGTGCCGCTGCAGCATGCGCACCCCGACGTGCTGCGCCGCATGAAGCGGCCGGCCAACGCAGAGAAGACCATGGACCGCATTCGCGCCTGGCGCGAGGTGTGCCCGGATCTGACCATCCGCAGCACGTTTATCGCCGGCTTTCCGGGGGAGACCGAGGCCGAGTTCCAGACGCTGCTCGACTTTATCGCCGAGGCCGAACTCGACCGTGTGGGCTGCTTCGCCTATTCGCCGGTGGACGGCGCCACCGCCAACGACCTGCCCGGCGCGCTGCCCGACGAGGTGCGCGAGGAGCGCCGCGCGCGCTTCATGGAAGTGGCCGAGGAGGTGTCGGCGCGCCGGCTGCAACGCAAGGTCGGCCAGACCCTGCGCGTGCTGATCGACGACGTCAACCAGGACGGCGGCATCGGCCGCTCGTCGGCGGACGCGCCCGAGATCGATGGGCTGGTCTATGTCGACCCCGCCGCCACGCCTGCCCAGCGCTACCGCGTGGGCGATTTCGTGTCGGTGAAGATCACCGGCGCCGATGGTCACGACCTGTGGGGCGAGGTGCAATAAGCGCTGGCCCGAATGGCCGTCCGCCACGCACGGCCATCTTAAGAATCCCACGAACTTGTAGGACGATTAGGTAAAAGTACGGTCGTTCGCTGCCGCCCGCCGGGACTATACTGTGCACCGCAACATCAATCATGGAGACAGACATGACGCGTGAAGTGGTGGTGGTAAGCGGCGTTCGGACCGCGATCGGGACCTTTGGCGGCAGCCTCAAGGACATGGCGCCGACCGAGCTCGGCGCGCTGGTGGTGCGCGAGGCGCTGGCCCGCGCGCAGGTAAGCGGCGACGATGTGGGCCACGTGGTATTCGGCAACGTGATCCATACCGAGCCCAAGGATATGTACCTGGCACGCGTGGCGGCGGTGGAGGGGGGCGTGTCGATTCATACCCCGGCGCTGACGCTGAACCGGCTGTGTGGCTCGGGCCTGCAGGCGATCGTCAGCGCGGCGCAGTCGATCCTGCTCGGCGACGCCGAGGTCGCCATCGGGGGCGGCGCGGAGAGCATGAGCCGCGCGCCGTACCTGGCGCCGGCGGCGCGCTGGGGGGCGCGCATGGGCGATGCCAAGCTGCTCGACATGATGCTGGGCGCGCTGCACGACCCGTTCCACAATATCCATATGGGCGTGACCGCCGAGAACGTCGCCAAAGAGCACGATATCTCGCGCGGCCAGCAGGACGAAACCGCGCTGGAGTCGCACCGCCGGGCATCGGCTGCCATTCGCGCCGGCTATTTCAAGGACCAGATCGTTCCGGTCACGCTCAAGACGCGCAAGGGCGAGGTGGTGTTCGATACCGACGAGCACGTGCGTCACGATGCGACCATCGAGGACATGACCCGACTCAAGCCGGTCTTCGTGCGCGAAAACGGCACCGTCACGGCCGGCAATGCGTCGGGCCTCAACGATGCCGCCGCCGCCGTGGTGCTGATGGAGCGTGCCGAGGCGGAGCGCCGCGGGCTCAGGCCGCTGGCGCGCCTGGTGTCGTATGGCCATGCCGGCGTCGATCCCAGGACCATGGGCATCGGTCCGGTGCCGGCCACGCGCATGGCGCTCGAGCGGGCCGGCCTGTCGGTCCGGGATCTGGACGTGATCGAGGCCAACGAGGCGTTTGCCGCGCAGGCGTGCGCCGTGACCAAGGTGCTTGGCCTCGATCCGGCCAAGGTCAATCCGAACGGGTCCGGGATCTCGCTGGGCCATCCGATTGGCGCCACGGGCGCGCTGATTACCGTCAAGGCCGTGCACGAACTGCAACGGATCCAGGGCCGCCATGCGCTGGTGACGATGTGCATCGGGGGTGGCCAGGGTATCGCCGCGATCTTCGAGCGGATCTGACGGTACACTGGCGGCGCATTCCTTTTCTGCGAGGTTGATCGTGTTGCGCCTGTCTCCGACCCTGCCGCGTCTTGCCGCCGCCATGGCCACTCTGGCCACCCTGGCCGCCCTGGGGGCGTTCGGGTTACCGCAAGCCCACGCAGCCGATGGCACCACGCTCTCGACCGGCAACGGCGGAGCGCTCGGCATCAACGAAGCGATCCGTGCCGGGGAGGCCAGGCGCGGCAGCGCGCTGTCGAGCGGCCCGGTGGGGCCGCTCGCGCCCCGGCCCGAGTACGCGCAACTGCCGGTCTATGTGGGCACGGTCGGCGACAAGCCGGTCAGGCTCCGCATCGGCCGCAAGACCGATACGCGCGACAGCCTGCAGGGCGAATACACGCGCGGCGATGCCAAGGGCGTGCGCCTGCTTTCCGGCGAGTGGGACAACGGCAGCTTCCTGATGGAGGAGTCCGACGACGGCACGCGCGTATCGGGCAACTGGGAAGGGCAGATCGACAACCAGGGGGTGGTGCGCGGCACCTGGACCGACGCGTTCGATCCCGCCATCGTGCTCCCGTTCATGATCCGGCCTCAGTTTGGACCGGGTGGACCGGGCGGTCCCGTCGTGGGTGGCGGGCCGGTCGTGGGCGGCGGACCCGCGATCGTTGGCCATGGCGGCCATGGTGGCCACGGCGGACATGGCGGACATGGCGGTCCGGGCGGCTACGGCTACCTCGTGATACCTCCCTTCGACATGCGGCCCTCGAGCGGTGTCACCTACGCGCCGCCGGCGCCGCCGAGGTCCTCGATCTCGGGATATTGAAGCCACGTTCCGGCGTCGGCGCGAGCCCCATTGCTATGGGTGCGTGGGCGCGGATAGTGTGGACAGCCCGGCATTTGCTGGTAAGCTCGGACGATCTTCCGTTTATCGTCATCGGTGCAAGTGGTTCGATCACTTGCGCCCGATTGCAAGGAATATCACCGTGTCCGATCACGCCAACAGCAATAGCACTTCCAGGCCCGCGGCCGCGCTTCCGCAGGATGCGCCGGCGCAGCGCCCGCATTATCTGCAGACCGTCGCCGTGCAGCCCGCGCTCGATATCGCGCCGGGCTTTGCCTCGTTCTCGCACGCCACCTATCGGGGTTCCACCGTGGTGTTCCGCAACCTCGAGGAGTTGCGCGCCTATGGCGATCCCACCAAGACCTACTGGCGCTACGGCCTGCACGCCACGCCGACGAGCGAAGCGCTGTGCCAGCACCTTGCGCTGATCGAGGGCGGCAAGCAGACGCTGCTGCTGCCGTCGGGCATGGGCGCGATTTCACTGGTGGACTTTGCGCTGCTCAAGAGCGGCGACGATGTGCTGATTCCCGATAACGTCTACGGCCCCAACCGCGACCATGCCGAATGGCTGGCGCGCGACTATGGCATTTCGGTGCGTTATTACCATCCCATGATCGGCGCCGGCATCGCGTCGATGATCCAGTCCAACACCAGACTGATCTGGCTGGAAGCGCCAGGCTCGGTGACGATGGAGGTGCCCGATGTGGAGGGCATCGTCGCGGCCGCGCGCGCGCGCGGCGTGGTGACCGCGATCGACAATACGTGGTCGGCGGGCGTGTATTTCCAGCCGTTCGACAAGGGCATCGATATTTCGGTACAGGCCTTGACCAAATACCAGTCGGGCGGCAGCGACGTGCTGATGGGCGCCGTCATCACGCGCGACGCCGAACTGCACGACCGGCTGCGCCGCACGCGCATGGTGATGGGATGGGGCGTATCGGCCGACGACTGCTTCCTGGTGCTGCGTGGGCTGCAGAGCCTGCCGGTGCGGCTGGCCGCGCATGACCGGGCCGCGCGCGAGATCGCCGAATGGCTGATGCAACGGCCGGAGGTCACGCGCGTGCTGCATCCCGCCTTGCCGGAATGTCCTGGCCATACCGAATGGCGGCGCGACTTCACCGGCGCGAGCGGACTATTCTCGATCATCCTGCATGACCGCTACTCGCGCGCGCAGGTCGACGCCTTTGTCGAGGCGCTGCGGCTGTTTGCGATCGGCTGGTCGTGGGGCGGTGCGCATAGCCTTGCCGTGCCGTATCACGTGCAGACCATGCGCGCGTCGGGCACCTGGCCGCCCGCGGGCTGGGAGCATGCCGGCGAACTGGTGCGGCTCTATATCGGGCTTGAGGATACGCGCGACCTGATCGCCGATCTCAAGCAGGCGCTGGAAGCCACGCTGGCCTGATACGGCTGGCTTGAATGGCGCCGGGGATAACGCCAGGGATAGCGCCAGGGATAGCGCCAGGGATAGCGCCAGGGATAGCGCTAGGGATAGCGCTAGGGGTAACGCCAGGGATAACGCCGGGTGCCAGTTCGTCCCGCGGTGCCCCTGGTTCGTCCCGTGGAGTCCCTAGTTCGTCCCGAACGTCGCCTGGGACGCTTTGCCGTGCATCGCGGGCGACGCGCCCTCGGCGTTGCTGCCGGCGGCGCTGCCCGCCTCACCGCCTGCGCGACTGGCGGTGGCACTCGCGGTGGCACTGGCCGCAGCCGATGCGCGCTGCGCCGTCCGCAGCGCCCACACCGATTCGGCAGGGCCGCCACGGGCGCGCCGTTGCGTGGCGCGCGCCAGCGCCACATATCCCACCGCCAGCGCGATTGCGCCGAGATCGAAGCCGGCCACGGCCCAGTGGCCGCCGAGCGCGGCGGCAAACAGGTTGTCGCCGGTCAGGATGGCATTGGAGAGCGGCACCGTAAGCGAGGCAAGCGCGGCCGCATAGAGCAGTTCGATCGCGGCGCGGACCGGCGGCCGCACCAGCGCCCAGCCGATGGCCGCAAAAAACACGGGCCAGTACACAAGGCTGACGGCGCGCTCGGGCCACAACAGCGCGGCCGGAAAGCACAGCGCCACGCCGATGCAGCAGCCGATGCATACGCCAACCGTGGCCTGCGCCAGCAGGCGGTGCACACGCGGCTGGTCCGCCTGGCGCGTCTTGCGGCGCGATTCGATCCACAGCAGATTGCCCGAGTAGAACAGGAAGGCCCCGGCCAGGCCCGCGAGCAGATAGACCAGGCGCACCGCAAGATCGCCATAGCTGCCGTAGTGCAATGCGTACAGCGCGCTGTAGAGCGCATGGTTGCCATCGCGTGCGCCCGGCGTCTGATTGGCGATCAACTGGCCTGCATCGGGTTCGCCGGCGGCGGCATGGATGCCGATGGCGCCGGCGTTGCCCAGCGCACGCGCGCTGTCGCCACGTACTTCCACCACCGCGTTGGCGTCGCCATAGCGCTGGTAGCGAATCGCCTCGGGCGTGAAATGCGCGCCACCGTGGGCGCGGGCGATGCGCAGCAATTCCGCGGCAGGCAGCGTGGGTGCCGGCCGGTTGGCGGCGATCACCTCGGGCGCGGCGCCGATCACGCCCGGAATGCGCTCCATCAGCTTGCCGTCGAAGGTCAGCAGGTTGAGCACCGTTACCAGCAGCATCGACAGGCAGAACAGCGCGCCGGTGACCGCGAAGATCAGATGGAAGGGCAGGCTGAACAGGCCGATCACGTTGTGCGCGTCCATCCAGAAGCGCTTGAGGTTGCGGCCCGGCCGCACCGCGAACAGGTCCCTGCGCAGCCGCGGCAGATGCAGCAGCACGCCCGAGACCAGGGCCAGGCCGTAGAGCACCGAGATCGCGCCCATGAAGTACATGCCGCCGGTATCGAGTCCGAGCGAGTAGTGCAGGGCGTTGAGGAAGGCCGATAGCTCGCCGGTCACACCGTCGAGCGAGATTTGTTGCTGCGCGGCCGCATCGCCATCGAGACGTGCGCCGTTGATATGGTGCCAGGCTCCGGCGGCGTCCTGCCAATAAGCATTGAAGTCCGGCTCTTCCTTGCTCGGCAGTCCGACGTAGACGCTGTTGGCGGCATCGGGATGCACCGCCACCAGCTTTTGCACGAAGGCGTCCACCTCGGGGCCCGCCACCTCGGGGTCTGCCATCCCCACTGCGGCGGCATGGCGGCCGACGAGGCGATCGGGGTTCTGCCAGACGTGGATCTCGTGGTGGAACACCGTGATGGCGCCGGCAAAGAAGGCGATGAACAGCGCCCAGCCGGCCATCAGGCCGACCCAGGTATGCAGCGTCTGGTAGCGGCGAAGGGTATTGGGTGTCATGACGCGGTCCTCACGATCCAAGCGACGCGGGCGCCAGCGCGGGCGGCATTGCCTGCCATGCGCGCAGCGCCCACAGGATGCCGAAGCAGGCCAGGTTGGCGGCGGCCAGCCAGAGCCATGCGGCGCGACTACTGCCAAACAGCAGGCTGAGGCTGATGATGGCCACCCATACCGGCAGGCACAACAGGATGGCGACCACGAGGCCGCGTTCCCAGCCGCCCGGTAACCACAGGATGGCGAGCGTGCATAGCGCCAGTGCGAGCGGCAGGCCCAGCAGCGCGCCGGCGAGCCATTTGGTACCGATCATGTGCAGCTCCGGGGGGTGAGGGAGTTGTCGGCGCGGTTGTCGGCGCTGTTGTCGGCGCTGTCCTCGGCGCTGTCGTCGGCACTATCGCCGGCACTATCTTCGTCGCTGTCGGCGACATTCTTGTGGTCGCTAGCCCCCCTGCTGCCGCGAGGGTGGCGGGCGCCGCGGCGCTGGTGCGCCCAGGTGCCGAGAAACGGCCACAGCGACAGGCTGCAGGTCAGCGTGACGAGCGCGGCGGCAATGGCCACGCCCCAGCTTTCGGCCACGCTCATGATCCATGCGGAGGCGACGGTGAGCGCCAGCCCGAGCCAGCCGAGCACGCGCGGCGCCAGCGGCAGGCGCGCGGGGGGAATCAGTACCTGGTTTGGCGCCGCCAGATACAGGCAGGCGGCAGCGACGAGGCCAAGCAGGACGGCAATGCCTTGCATGAACATCCGGTCATTCGTCAGTAACGGAAGTTCGAATAATAATGATTCGCATTTGATTTCACAAGAAAATCAATGGAATACGACACATTTGTAATAAAGCGCGCCCCCGAGGGCGACGCTTGCGGGGCTCAGTGCGGAAACAGCTCCAGCAGGCCATCGAGGCCCACATGGTTGAATGCCACGCTCGCCTGAGCGCGCACGATCGGCTTGGCGCGGAACGCGACCGACAGGCCCGCGATGGCCATCATCTTGAGGTCGTTGGAGCCATCGCCCATCACGATGGCCTGCGCCGGGTCGGCGCCGATGCGCGCACAGGCTTCCTGCACGGTCCGTGCCTTGACGTCCGCGTTGACGATCTCGCCGACCACGTTGCCGGTCAGCTTGCCATCGACGATCTCGAGCGTATTGGCGCGTGTGAAATCGAGCTTCAGGCGTGGCTTGAGCTGCTCGGTGAAATGGATAAACCCACCCGACACCAGCAGCGTGCGCAGGCCCAGCGCCTGCACGCCCGCGAGCATGCGCTCGGCGCCCGGCGAGAGGCGCAGGCGCTCGGCATAGACGCGGTCCAGCACGGAGGCGTCGAGGCCCTTGAGCAGCGCCACGCGCCGGCGCAGGCTTTCGTTGAAATCGGTGATCTCGCCGCGCATGGCGGCTTCGGTAATGGCGGAAACCTCGGCCTTGAGGCCGCAGAAATCGGCGATCTCGTCGATGCACTCGATCGTGATCAGCGTCGAGTCCATATCCATGGCCACCAGGCGGAAGTCCGACAGGCGACGTCCGGACGGCACCACGGCCCAGTCGATCGCGCGCGGCATGCAGTACGCATCGAGTGCTTCGTGCAGCGCCGGCGACAGCGGCGCACAGGTCTCGGCCTCGGCCACGGTGGCCGAGCGCGGCACCAGCGCGGAGGCGCCGGCAAGCGGGCGAATGGCGTCGAGATCGGCGGTGGACAGCGGGCTGAGGCTCTGCAGAATCAGGGGCATGGCGGGGACTTCGCGGGAGGGGCGTCGAATCGAAGGCGCTATTGTAGCGGCAGCGGGGCGCCGCATCGTCGCGGCGCCCAGGCCCTTCACGACATCCGCAGGCTGTCCACCACCTTGTGCAGGAAGCGCTCGCAGGCTTCGAGCTGGTCGAGTGCGACAAACTCGTCCGGCTTGTGCGCGTGCTCGATATCGCCCGGGCCGCACACCACGGTGGGAATGCCCGCGCGCTGGAACAGGCCGGCCTCGGTGGCGTAGGCCACCTTGTTGATATTGCGGTCGGCGGTGAGCGCGCGCACCAGTTGCGTGATGGCCTCCTGCTCGGCCGCATCGAGCGCGGGCGCGGTGGCCAGCTCGGTGATCACGAGGTCCGCGTCGGCATGCTCGGCGCGCATGCGCGGCAGGAGCACATCGCCGGCATAGGCCTGGATGCGCGCGATGATCGGCCTGGGATCGACGCCCGGCAGATTGCGGAATTCGAACATGAACTCGCACAACGCAGGGATCGTGTTGATGGCGATGCCGCCGTTGATGGTGCCGGTCGAGGCCGTGGTGAACGGCACGTCGAAAGCCTGGTCGTACGGGCCGTTGGCCTTGAGCTCGTCGGCGATATCGCGGATGAAGCAGATCAGCCGCGCCGCGTACTCGATGGCATTGACGCCGCGCGGGGTCAGCGACGAATGCGCGGCGTGTCCCTTGACGCAGCAGCGGTACGCGTTGATGCCCTTGTGCGCGACGATGGTGCGCATGCTGGTCGGCTCGCCGACGATGCAGCCGGCGGGACGCACGCCGCGCTCGCGCAACTCGGCCAGCATATAGGGCGCGCCCATGCAGCCGACCTCCTCGTCGAACGACAGCGCGTAGTGCACCGGCTCGCGCAGCCGCGCGTCCAGCACGGTGGGCAGCAGCGCCAGGCTGGTGCCGATAAAGCCTTTCATGTCGCAGGTGCCGCGTCCGTACAGCTTGCCATCGCGAATCACGGGCTGGAACGGATCGCTGGTCCAGTGTTGCCCGTCGACCGGCACCACGTCGGTATGGCCCGACAGCACGATGCCGCCATCGGTGGCGCCATCGGCGGCCGGCACCGTCACGAACAGATTGGCCTTGTTGCCCTGCGGGTTGTAGCTCAGATGCGGCTTGAGGCCACGGGCCAGGAAGTGGTCGCGCACGGCCTCGATCAGGCCGAGGTTGGAGTGGCGCGAGGTGGTGTCGAACGACACCAGGCGCTGCGTCCAGTGCAGCGCGCTACCGCGCGCGTCGTCCGGGGCGGCGCGGGACGAAGATGGCATCGAAGGCGAGGGGGCGGCTGGAGAGTCTGCGTGCATGGCGCGGTCTGCCTGTTGGCGTCGGAGGTAAGGGTTCGGGGTGTAATCGGTACGGGTGTAATCGGTTCGTGTGCGGTTGGTGTGCAAATTCTAGGCCAGCTGGCGCAGCGTCTGCTTGATGGTCTGCGCGCGCACCGCCACGTCCGGCATCTTGGCCTCGATACGCAGCTTATCCTGCCCGGCCAGCTTGATATGCCGGTTCTTTTGCACGAGGTCGATGATGCGAATCGCGTCGATCGGCGGGTTGGGCACGAACTGCACGCTGATGCTCGCCTCGCCGGCGTCGATCTTGCGCACGCCGAGCGGCGCCGCGGCAATGCGCAGGCGGTGCGTTTCCACCAGCGCCTGGGCCTGGGCGGGCAGCCGGCCGAAGCGGTCGATCAGTTCTTCCTGGATATCGTCGACGCGCTCGGCGGTCTCGCAGTTGGCCAGGCGCTTGTAGAGCGACAGGCGCTCGTGCACATCCGCGCAATAGTCGTTGGGCAGCAGCGCCGGGGTGCCGAGGTTGATCTCGGTGGTCGCGGCCAGCGGCGCCATCAGGTCGGGCTCCTTGCCCGCCTTGAGCGCCTTGACGGCCGCGTTGAGCATGTCCGTGTAGAGCTGGAAGCCGATCTCGTGGATCTCGCCGGACTGCTTGTCGCCGAGCACCTCGCCCGCGCCGCGGATTTCCAGGTCGTGCATCGCCAGGTAGAAGCCCGAGCCCAGTTCCTCCATCTGCTGGATGGCCTCCAGCCGGCGCTGCGCCTGCTTGGTCAGGCCGTCGACATCGTGCACCAGCAGATAGGCATAGGCCTGGTGGTGCGAACGGCCCACGCGGCCGCGCAACTGGTGGAGCTGCGCCAGGCCGAACTTGTCGGCGCGATGGATCAGGATGGTGTTGGCGGTCGGCACGTCGATGCCGGTCTCGATGATCGTGGTGCACAGCAGGATATTGTCGCGGCGCGAGACAAAGTCGCGCATCACGCGTTCCAGCTCGCGCTCGTGCATCTGCCCGTGCGCCACCGCGATGCGCGCCTCGGGCACCAGCTCGGCCAGGCGCGCACGCTTGTTCTCGATGGTCTCCACCTCGTTGTGGAGGAAGTAGACCTGGCCGCCGCGCTTGAGCTCGCGCAGGATGGCCTCGCGGATCACGCCATCTTCCTCGCGCCGCACGAAGGTCTTGATCGCCAGCCGCTTCTGCGGCGCGGTGGCGATCACCGAGAAGTCGCGCAGGCCTTCGAGCGCCATGCCGAGCGTACGCGGGATGGGGGTCGCGGTCAGCGTCAGCACGTCGACCTCCGCGCGCAGCGTCTTCAGCGCTTCTTTCTGCCGCACGCCGAAGCGGTGTTCTTCGTCGATGATCACCAGCCCCAGCCGCTGGAACTTGACCTCGTCGGAGAGCAGCTTGTGGGTGCCGATCACGATATCGACACTGCCTTCGTTGATCTGGCGGATGGCGGCGTCGATCTCCTTCTTCGTCTTGAAGCGCGACAGCTCGACGATACGCACCGGCCATTCGGCAAAGCGGTCGGAGAGCGTCTGGAAATGCTGCTCGGCGAGCAGCGTGGTGGGTGCCAGCATGGCCACCTGCTTGCCGCCCAGCACGGCCACGAAGGCCGCGCGCAGTGCCACCTCGGTCTTGCCGAAGCCGACGTCGCCGCACACCAGCCGGTCCATCGGCTTGCCCGAGGTCATATCGGCGATCACGGCGGCGATGGCGGCGGCCTGGTCCGGGGTTTCCTCAAAGCCGAAGCTTTCGGCAAAGGCCTCGTAGTCCTTGGGCGAGAGCGGAAACGCAAAGCCCTCGCGCGCGGCGCGGCGCGCATACAGGTTGAGCAGCTCGGCCGCGGTATCGCGGATCTGCTGTGCGGCCCGGCGCTTGGCCTTGTCCCACTGGCCCGAGCCGAGGTGATGGAGCGGGGCGGTCTCGGGATCGGCGCCCGAATAGCGCGAGATCACGTGCAGCTGGTGCACCGGTACGTACAGCTTGGCACCCTTGTCGTAGTCGAGGTGCAGGAATTCCTCGTCGCCATTGCCCATGTCGAGCGTGACCAGACCCTGGTAGCGACCGATGCCGTGCTCGCTATGGACCACCGGATCGCCGATCTTGAGCTCGGCGAGGTCGCGCACCATCGAATCGACGGCGCTGGCCTGCTCCTGCTTGCGGCGGCCGGCGCGGCGCGCGGTGCCGGCATAGAGCTCGGCCTCGGTGACGAAGGCAAGCGCGCCTGCCGGCAGTGCGAAGCCGCTCTGCAGCGGCGCCACCGCGATCGAGAAATGCGCGTCGCCGGCGAGGAACGCGGCAAAGTCCTCCACCGGCTGGGGGCGCAGCCCGCTTTCGGCAAACATCTGCAGCAGCGTTTCGCGGCGGCCGGCCGAGTCCGCGCACATCAGCACGCGCCTGGTCTTGTTCAGCAGCAGCGCTTCGAGGTTGACGAGCGGGTCGTCGGCCCGGCGGTTGACCGAGACATCGGGTAGCGCGGTGGCGAACGCAGGCGTCTCGGCCGGTGGCGCGTCGTGCGGCAACACCAGGCGCGCGAGCGGCTTGGCGCCGATAAAGAACTGCTCCTCGGACAGGAACAGTTGCGCGGGCGGCAGCAGCGGCCGTTCGCGGTCATGCCGCATGAAGGTGTAGCGCTGTGTGGTATCGGCCCAGAAACGGCGGATCGCTTCGTCGACATTGCCGGCAAATGCGAGCTGCGTACCCGCGGGCAGATAGTCGAACACGGTGGCGCTGGCCTCGAAGAACAGCGGCAGGTAGTACTCGATACCGGCCGACGGCACGCCGTTGCCGATGTCCTTGTAAATCGGCGATTTGGTCGGATCGCCTTCGAACACCTCGCGCCAGCGGCCGCGAAAGGCGGTACGCGCGGCCTCGTCGAGCGGAAACTCGCGGCCCGGCAGCAGCCGCACTTCCTTGACCGGATAGAGGCTGCGCTGCGAATCGGGGTCGAAGGCCCGGATGGTCTCGATCTCGTCGCCGAACAGGTCGATCCGGTACGGCAGCGCCGAGCCCATCGGGTAGAGGTCGATCAGGCCGCCGCGCACGCTGTATTCGCCGGGCCGCATCACCGCGCTCACATGCTCGTAGCCGGCCAGCGTGAACTGCGCGCGCAGCGCGGCCTCGTCGAGCCGTTCGCCCTGCTTGAAGAAGAAAGTATAGGCCGCCAGGAACGATGGCGGCGCCAGGCGGTACAGCGCGGTGGATGCGGGCACCAGCATGATGTCGCACTGGCCGCCCTGGATATCGTGCAGCGTGGCCAGACGTTCCGAGACCAGGTCCTGGTGCGGCGAGAAACTGTCGTACGGCAGGGTTTCCCAGTCGGGCAGCAGGCGCACGCGCAGCTCGGGCGCGAACCACGGGATTTCTTCCGCCAGCCGCTGCGCGTCGGTGGCATTGGCACAGACCACCGCGAGCATCGGCACCTGCGCGCGATGCGCACGCATGTAGGCGGCCACCAGCAGCGCATCGGACGAGCCGGTCAGGCCGGGCATGACATGGCGCTGGCCGGGTTTGACCAGCGGCAGTTGGAGGAACGGCAGGCGGTGAAGCGAAAGCGGATCGTTGGTGTCAGGCATTGGCAACGGGACGATACGAAACGACGACACCCCGCCGGCAGTGCTGGGGGCAGTGCGGGTGGGGCGGTCGGAGCAACAGGCGCAAACCGGCGCAAACCGGCGCAACCGGGGCAGGCGGAAGGGCGCGCCTGGACGCCAACATGGCGGCAAGCAAGGGCCGTATTATAGAATGCGGACCGGCCGCCTTGCCGGCCGCTCAACGATCTTGACATTCCAGCCTGACCGTCGGTCTTGACAGACATTCCCATAACGTTTCCCGCCCTGGTGCTGCCGCCGTGCCCGATCGTCGCTTTGCCCTGATTCCCTGTGCCGGTACCGGCAGCCGCGCCGGCGGCAGCGTGCCCAAGCAATACCAGACCGTGGCCGGCCGCCCGATGATCTGGCATGCGCTGGCGGCGTTTTCCGCCTGCGATGCGATCGCCGCCACCGCGCTGGTGCTGGCGCCCGACGACATGCCGCTGGAATCGCGCTTCGGCGCGGCCATGTTTGCCGGCCTGCGCTTCGATACCGCCTTCGTGGGCGGCGACAGCCGTCATGCCTCGGTGCTGGCCGGGCTGCATCACCTGGCCCAGGTGGGCGCCACCGACAGCGACTGGGTACTTGTGCACGATGCCGCGCGGCCCGGGCTGACGCCCGCCATGATCCATACGCTGGTGCGCGCGGTGGAGGCCGATGGCGACGACGATCCGGACGCTGCCATCGGCGGCATCCTGGCGGTGCCGGTGCCCGATACGCTCAAGCGCGCGGAGGCCGGCACGCGCATCGGTGCCACGGTGTCGCGCGAGGGCCTGTGGCAGGCGCAGACGCCGCAGATGTTCCGCGTCGGGGTCCTGCGCCAGGCGCTGCAGGACGCAATGGCAGCCGGCGCCGTGGTCACCGACGAAGCCAGCGCGATCGAACGGCTCGGCCTGCATCCGCGCCTCGTCAACGGCTCGCTGCGCAATTTCAAGGTGACGTATCCCGAAGACTTCGCGCTCGCCGAGGTGCTGTTGACCGCGGCGCGCCAGTAACGTCCGGACGCGCGGCGGCGCGTTGCACACGGACAATCACGCACGATTCAAACAAGGAGTCGCATTGAATCCATTCGATATCCGCGTCGGTCAGGGTTATGACGTCCACGCGCTCGTGCCGGGCCGCAAGCTGATTCTCGGCGGCGTGGACATTCCCCATGATCGCGGGCTGCTCGGCCATTCCGATGCCGACGCGTTGCTGCACGCCGTGACCGACGCGCTGTTCGGCGCCGCCGGACTGGGCGATATCGGCCGTCATTTTCCCGATACCGATCCCGATTTCAAGGGCGCGGACAGCCGCCTGCTGCTGCGCGAATGCGCGTTGCGCGTGCGCGCGGCCGGCTACGAGATCGGCAATGTCGACGCCACCGTGATCGCGCAGCAACCGAAGCTCGCGCCGCATATCGCCGGCATGGTGAAGAACCTCGCCGAGGATCTCGGCATCGACGTCACGCGTTGCAACGTCAAGGCCAAGACCAACGAGAAGCTGGGCTTCGAGGGCAAGCAGGAAGGCATCGTGGCACAGGCCGCCGTGCTGATCTGGCGGCGCGGCGGAGACGCGCAGGACTGAGGTGGCGACCGATGCGGGACTGACGGCGGGGATTGTCGGCGGGTACTGTCGGCGGGTACTGTCGGCAGGCCCGCGCGGGGACGGCGCCGCGCTGGACCGCGCTTACAGGCCCGGCGCTGGCGACGGCGCCGGATTGTCCTCGGGCCCGATCGCGTAGGTGTAGTCGACCAGCCGCGCCATGGCGCCGGTACGCGCGCCAGCTTCGGTGCGTTTGGTAAAGCCCATATGCTCGCACAGCCGTTTGGCCGCATCCATTTCCGGCATGGTGCGGACCACCAGCGTGCTGGCGCCGATATCGCGAGCACGCTGGATGCAGATCTGCATCAGCGTATGACCGAGGCCAAGGCCGCGCGCCTGCGGCCCCACCGACAACAGCCGCGCCTCGGGCTGCGTCAGCGTGATGGTGCTGCCGTCGAGGGCAGGCAGCGTGGCGCCCGGATGGCAGAACAGCACGGCGCCGCTGATGCCGTGGTCGCTTTCGGCGACCCACCATTCCATGTCGGGATTGTCCTTGGCGGCGAGTACGGATTGCATGCCGCGCTGGAAGGACGCGCGGCAATCTTCCATGATCTCCAGCTCGTACTGGCCATAGGCCTGCTGTGTGACCGCGGCAATGTCGCCCCAGTCGTGCGCCGCCGCCAGGCGATAGCGAAAGCGGGGCGAGGTATGTGACGGCAGGGTGCTCATGGTGACGATGAAGTTGCAGTCATGGGTGGATTGTAGGCCCATCGACACACAAATGCAGCGGTGGCGAACCCTGCCTTGGTCGTGACACAACAGCGGATACGTTCGCATGTCGCGTGCCAAATGCAAACGCGCGCCAGGGCGCGCGTGTTGCTTAAGGCTCGGTGTGCCGCAGGGTCTGTCGCGTGTCCTGCAAATTCCGCGGCGGCATCACGGTCCGCATGCTGCCGCCCGCGACCTCACGCCGCGCGGTGGCATTGACGTTCATTGCGCGGCAATCACGTTGGCAGCGGCGCCGATCACCGCGGCAATGCGACCGACGTCGCGCAACTGTTGCGCCGTCATGCCCTGTTCATTCTTGAGCAGCTGGTAGTGCGACTTCACGCAGAAGTGGCACTTGCCGACGATCGACGCGGCCAGCGCGTACATCTCGAAGCGGCGCTTGTCCACACCACCATGGGTGGCGTACGCATTCATGCGCAGGCCGGCCGGCTGGCTCGCCAGGTCGGGATCGTCCGCCATCTCGATATACGGATACCAGACGTTGTTCATGCCCATCAGCGCGGCGGCGGTCAGGGCGGCATTGGTTTCCTCGGGCGACAGCACGTTCGCATTGCGAATGGCGTCGACGATCACGCGGCTTTGCGCGGCAAACGCTGCGGCCAGCGCCACGCCCACGGCGTCGTTGCCTTCCAGCGACGAGCGCGCGATGGTGCCGTCGAGGTTCAGGCGGATGTCCTTGGCGTAATCGGGGATCAGGTTCTTAATCGTACCGAGAAATTCCATTTATTTCTCCTATCGAAAAGGGCTCAAAAAACCCGCATCGAGCGGGCTTCGGCGCGCGCGGAGGCAAAGCCTCCAACGCGCGCTGACCTGGCCGCGGCAGTTCTGCCCGCGGCATCCAGGCTACGGCAATTACAGCGTTGCGCCGCCCACGGCACGGTTGCACGGGCACAGTTCGTCCGTTTGCAGACCGTCGAGGATACGCAGGACTTCGTCCGGGCTACGGCCGACGTTCAGGTTGTTCACCGACACGTGCTGGATCACGTTGTCCGGATCGACGATAAAGGTCGCGCGCAGCGCAACGCCGGCAGCCTGGTCACGCACGCCCAGCTGGTCGACCAGCGAGCCGGTCACGTCGGCGAATTGCCACTGGTCCAGCTTGTTCAGGTCCTTGTGTTCGCGGCGCCATGCCAGCTTCACGAATTCGTTGTCGGTCGAGCCGCCCAGCACGATCGCGTCGCGGTCGGCGAAATCGCCGTTCAGCTTGGCGAAGGCCACGATTTCGGTCGGGCACACGAAGGTGAAGTCCTTCGGGTAGAAGTAAATGATCTTCCACTTGCCTTCGAACGACTTTTCGGTGATGTCTTCGAAAGCCGATTGGCCGTTTTCTTCGTGGTTGTTGAAACCAGGCTTGACACCAACGACGTGGAAGGCTTCGATCTTGTCACCAACGGTCTTCATAAGACTTCTCCTGAGATGCGGTTGAAGAGAGACAGGCAAATCGCGGACGACACACGGACGACACACAGATTACACAGGGACAACACACAGGCACGGCCTCAACGGCCACGCCCATCCCATGCATCCCAAGCAGCGGGTGCACCGGGCGCGTTGCCCGCGATTTGCAACAAGGATCAATTATGCGCAACAGCATCGTGCCGGGCCAATTGATAATCTCAAACGGCCCGATAGGTGCTGTCATGGGCAGCCGTCACGACGATGTCACGCCATCACGGCAGGGGCAGGAACGGACAGTATGCCACGCCCGCGCGCCGGCGGCAGGCAAGCCGGGCGTGCGGGCGGGTGGAGGCGGCGGGCAAGACCTCGGCGGGCGCTGAGTGCGCTCAGGCCGCCTGCAAGGCCTCGGCCTGCCGGCGCGTGCGGAAGATCACCAGCGTCGCCACCAGGCCGCATGCGGCGGCAAACATCAGCCACAGGCCCGGCGCGGCCTTGTTGCCGGTGCTGTGGATCAGGTAGGTCGAGATGGCCGGGGTGAAGCCGCCGAACAGCGCCGTGGCCAGGCTGTACGCGAGCGAGAAGCCGGCCGTGCGCACCGCGGGCGGCATCACTTCGGTCAGCGCCACCACCATCGCGCCGTTATAGCTGCCGTACAGGAACGACAGCCACAGTTCCACCGCGAGCAGGCGGCCGAACGATGGTTCCGCCACCAGCCACGATACCGCGGGATAGGCGGTAAGCAGCGTCAGCACGGTAAAGACGACCAGCAGCGGCTTGCGGCCGACGCGATCGGAGAGCGCGCCCATGACCGGCAGCCAGATGAAGTTGGACAGGCCGACGCACATCGTCACGACCAGGTTGTCCACTTCGTCGAGCTTGAGCACGGTCTTGCCGAAGGTCGGCGTATAGGCGGTGATCATGTAGAACGACACGGTCGTCATCACCACCATCAGGCAGCCGGCGACGATGATGCGCCAGTTGTCGAGCATCGAGCGATAGATCTCGCGCACGGCCGGACGATGGCGACGGGCGCGGAAGGCCTCGGTTTCCTCGAGCGAACGACGGATGATGAACAGGAACGGCACGATCAGGCAGCCGATCAGGAACGGCACGCGCCAGCCCCAGGCGTCCATCTCCGCGGGTGCGAGCGTGGCGTGCAGGACCACGCCGAGCAGGCCGGCAAAGATCACCGCCACCTGCTGGCTGGCCGATTGCCACGCCACATAGAAGCCCTTCCTGCCGGGCGTGGCGATCTCGGACAGATAGACCGAGACGCCGCCGAGCTCGACGCCGGCGGAGAAGCCCTGCAGCAGACGGCCGGCCAGCACCAGCAGCGGCGCCGCCACGCCGATCGAGGCGTAGCCGGGGACCAGCGCGATCAGCAGCGTGCCGATCGCCATCATGATCAACGTGAGAATCAGGCCCTTGCGGCGGCCATGGCGGTCGATATACGCGCCAAGCACGATGGCGCCGAGCGGTCGCATCAGGAAGCCCGCGCCGAAGGTGGCAAGCGAGAGCATCAGCGACGCGAAGTCGTTGCCGCTCGGAAAGAACGTGCGGGCAATGGCGGCGGCATAGAAGCCGTACACCATGAAGTCGTACATTTCGAGGAAATTGCCGCTGACGACGCGGAACACCGTGCGGAATCCGTGCTGGGCGGCGGGGGAGGTGGAGCTGGACATGGCTGTCTCTCGGACGCCACCGGTGGAGTCCGGCAGCATGTTGTGATGCCGGCCAGTGTGCGCCGCGACGCTGTCATTCCCCTGTCAACGGGCTTTCAATTGGATATCAGTAGCTGTCGAAAACCTGTCAGCGTGACGATCGCGCCGCGCAGTAGGCGGTGGTGACGGGCGCGCGGCTCAGGCGCGCCGGAAGAACGCGCTCACCACCAGGCCGGTGCCCGAGTTGGAACGATTGGCGAGCACCAGCCGGCCGCCATTGCGCTGGAGAATGCGGTTGACGATGGACATGCCGAGCCCCGCGCCCTTGGCCTCGCTGCGCGCGCTATCCAGCCGATAGAACGGCCGCGTGAGCAGCGACAGCTGAGCCTCGGGCACGCCGGGGCCATGGTCGGCCACCGTGAGTACGGCCTCCTTGTCCTCGGCGCGCGTGGTGATCTCCACCACCGCCATGCCGGTGTCGTCGTCCTTGGCATAGCGGCGCGCATTCTCGACAAGGTTGTCCAGGATGCGCTGCACTTCCATGCGGTTGGCCACCGCCATCACCGGCCCGCTGGCGCGCACATGCACGCGCACGTCGTCGTGTGCGGCGTAGACGCCCACCGCATCCTGCACGAGCGCGGACAGGTCCACTGGTTCCACCATCTCCTGCGCGGGCCGCGCGTAGTTGAGGAACTGGCCGATGATCGCGTCCATCTGCTCGATATCCGCGATCATCGCCTCGCGCGTGGCGTTATCGACCGGCGACAGCTCGGTCTCAAGCCGCAGACGCGTAAGCGGCGTGCGCAGATCGTGCGAAATGCCGGCCAGCATGACCACGCGATCGTCGTCGAGCTGACGCAGGTCGCGCACCATCTGGTTAAAGCTGTGGTTGGCCTGGGCCACTTCGCTCGCGCCGTGTTCGTTGAGCGGCGGCGGATCGCCGCCGGCGCCGATCTGCCGCGCCGCGTTGGCAAGCCGCTTGAGCGGGTAGTTGACGCGCGCCGTAATGAACGCCGCGCCGAAGATCGACAGCAGCAGCGCGGCGATACTCCACCATAACCACTGGATGCCCGGCACGCGCTCGAAGCGCTCGGGGCTGATGGCCACCCAGTAGTCGTCGCCCTCGATCTCGAAGCTGACCCACACGCCCGGAATATCGTTGACGGTGGTCGCGATCACGGTGTCTTCGCCGAGCCGCCCGCGGATCTCCTGCTGCACCAGCTGGGTCAGGAAGGGGTTGGCGGTGGGCACCGCGAAGTCGTCGTCCTTCTCGCGTGGATAGACCTTGATGCCCTCGTTCTGCACGAGATCGAGCAGCAGGAAGCGGCGCCGCGCCGGATCGGAATACAGCAGCGCGGCGCGCGTGAGCTTGACCACGCTCACTACCTGCATGGCGATCTGCTGGGCGCGCGGGGCGCGTTCGAACAGCCGGTAGCTCTGGAACCAGATGCCCAGCGAGATCGCCAGCAAAAGGGCGATCAGCATGAAGGTTCGCCAGAACAGCGAACCGAAGAACCGCGTTGCGGTACGGCCGAGAGCGGTCGCCACGATGCAGACTGTGGACGGACCGTATTACTTCACGCCATCGGGGATGAAGACGTAGCCGAGACCCCAGACCGTCTGGATAAACCTGGGATTGCCCGGATCCGGCTCGATCAGCTTGCGCAGGCGCGAGATCTGCACGTCGAGGCTGCGGTCGAACACTTCGTATTCGCGGCCGCGTGCCATTTCCATGAGCTTTTCGCGCGACAGCGGCTGGCGCGGATGGCGGGCGAAGACCTTGAGCACCGAGAATTCGCCCGTGGTGAGCGTGATTTCCTCGTCGTTCTTGGTCAGGGTCCGGGTGGCCAGGTTCAGCACGAAGTCGCCAAATGCGAACGTCTCGGGTGTTTCAGATGGCGCGCCGGGTACTTCGGCCGGGCCCTTGCGGCGCAGCACCGCATGGATGCGGGCGATCAGCTCGCGCGGGTTGAAGGGTTTGGGCAGGTAGTCGTCGGCGCCCATTTCCAGGCCGACGATACGGTCCACGTCCTCGCCCTTGGCGGTCAGCATGATGATGGGGGTCTGATCGTTGGCGCCGCGCAGGCGGCGGCAGATCGACAGGCCATCCTCGCCGGGCATCATGAGATCGAGCACCAGCAGATCGAAACGCTCACGCAGCCAGAGCTTGTTCATGGCGGTGGCATTCTCCGCGACCAGCACGGTAAAGCCCTGCTCGCCAAGATAGCGGCGCAGCAGGTCGCGCAAGCGCGGGTCGTCATCCACGACGAGAATCTTGTGGCTCGTATTTTCCATGGCGGTATCTTAGCGACTATCGGTTTTGCTCAAAATGGCTTAACAAAACGTTACATACTTTACCCGGTGGTATGGCTGCGTGCACCCACACTGCATTTACACTCGCCCCACTGTTTTTCTGTGGCAGCCATTTCCGATGACGGCGGTACCGTTTGAACGGTAAACGGTCGACGCATCGCCGGGTGCTGACGCCCACGTGTCGACACCCATGCGTTGACACTTATGCGTCGACACCCATGCGCCGACACCCATGTGTCGACACCCATGTGTTGACACCCATGTGTTGACACACTACGCGCCGACGCACCCGCGCGTTGACAGGTACCTCGACTGGCGCATCGGCGGGCGCATCGACGCGGACGGCTGGCAGCCAAAGCCAAAATCGACATTATCCAATGAAAGTGAAGCAAAACCGGCACGGGCAAACCCTGCGTCGCGCCAGGCGCGCACGGGTGGCAGCGATTGCCGGACTGGTCATGGCCTGCGCACTCATGCCGCAGGCCGCCGAGGCCCAGTCGGCCGGCATGGCCAACCTGCTTCACCATCGCGGCCCCGCCTCCGATGGCCGGGCCGTCCCGCCCGGCCGCGACCGTCCGGACCCGCGCGAGACCCGGGGGCGCCCCGACCGCTACCGCAACGAACGCGATATGGCCGAGCGCGCCACCCGGCAGGGTCCGGGCGGCGGCAATCCGCGGCTGTCGCCCGACGAGCGCAAGGCGCTGCGCAAGAACCTGTTGGACCTCAGCCGCGAAATGTACGAGGGCGGCTAGCCGGCCGCAAGGCGGCCCACCCTCCGCCCATCGCGTTACGTCAGTCTTGCCCGCGTGGCCGGAAGTGGCGCAGGAAGTCCACCAGGACTTCCGCCGCCAGCTGGGCGTCCTCCACCGTGATCGTCTCCAGCGGATTGTGGCTGATGCCGCCATTGCCGCAGCGCACGAACAGCATGGCCACATCGGTAATCCGGTGCATCATCATCGCATCGTGCCCGGCGCCGGACGGCAGCTCGAACGCGTCGAGGCCACGTTTCCTGAGTACCGCCCCGAACTGGTCCATCAGCCAGCGCGCGCACGGCGCGTTATTGACCGGCGTCACGCGGTCCACGCGCGCCACCAGTCTGCGCCGCTGCGCGATGGCCTCGATGCCGGCAAGAATATCGGCGATGGCGGCTTCGCGAATGCCGTCTTCACCGGCGCGGATATCCATCGAGAACATGCACGCGCCCGGAATCACGTTGCTGGAGCCGTTCGGCACCTGCAACTGGCCGACCGTGCCGACCAGGGTCGGTACCTGCGCGCAGCGCGACTCCACCAGCAGGATCATCTCGGCCGCGCCGGCGGCGGCGTCGCGCCGCATGTGCATCGGCGTGGTACCCGCGTGGCTGGCCAGGCCTTCCACGCGCACCTGGAAGCGGCTGCTGCCCGCGATCTGCGTGACGATGCCCAGCGGCAGGCCGCCGTTGAGCAGCACCGGACCCTGCTCGATATGCACTTCGACAAAACCGGCCAGCGTGGCGGGGTCCACCGCCGCCGCGCGCAGCGCCGCCAGCCCGTCAGCCGCCTCGCCACCACCGTCAGCAAAGCCGGCCGCCGCCAGCGCCTCGCGCATGGTCACGCCATCGGCATCGACACGGTCGAGCAAGGCCGCGTCGAAGTGTCCGGCCAGCACGCTGCTGGCCAGAAAGCTGGTCTTGAAGCGCAGCCCTTCCTCCTCCGCAAAGCCGACCACCTCGAAGTGGTAGGGCAGACGAATCCCGGCCGCATGGAGCGCGCCGACCACGGCGATCGGCAGCAGAATGCCGAGTCGCCCGTCATAGCGGCCGCCGTCGCGCACCGTATCGAAATGCGAGCCGGTCATCAGCACCCTGGGCGCCTCGGTGGCCGGGTCTGCCGCGTAGCGCCCGATCACGTTGCCGATGGCATCGATGCGGACGGTCATGCCGGCCGCTTCCATCCACTGCGCGAGTTGTGCCTGCGTGGCGCGATGCGCGGGCGTCAGATAGGCGCAGGTCAGCCCGTCTTCCATGTCGGAGAAGCGGGCCAGCGTGTTGGCGTGGTCGAGGATGGTCTGGCCGAGCGTCGGAGTCATGATGGGCGGTAATCGAAAAAGGGAGCCGTCTGCCCCGTCGGGCAGGGGCTGGGGAGTGCAACGGTCATGCCGGCAACGGCATCAGCCGTTGCGCAGCCATGTCTTCCATGCGATCCACAGCTTGCGCATCGGTGTCAGGGCGATGCGCTGGTGCAGCACCTGGAACGCGCTGGCCTCGATCTCGTCGAGCAGCGCGTGCGAAATCGCGCACAGCACGATGGTGGCCCGCTGGGCGCGCCGGTCGGCGCGCGGCAGCAGGTCGCGGGCCTCGCGCCGCAGCGTGCGGGCGCGCTCGGCCTGCTCGGCCATCAGCGCGACAAAGCGTTCGGAATGCCGCGACTGCAGGATGTCCGCCGCCGGCACCTGGAAACGCTGCAAGGTATCGACGGGAATGTAGATGCGGCCGCGGCGCGCATCCTCGCCGACATCGCGGATGATGCTGACCCGCAACAGCGACAGCCACAGCTTTTCGGCGAAGGTCAGGGTGCGCGGGTCGGTAAAGCCGAGGATGCGCGCATTGAGCCGGCCGAAGGCCTTGCCTGCGCCCTGGCAGTAGCGCTCCAGCGCGGGCTCGTCGAGGTAGCGCGACTGGTTGAGGTCCATCTCCATGCCGTCGAGGACCTGCGCCATCTCGTCGGCGTGCAGCCGGTCGCGATGACGCAGCAATGCCTGCGTGACCGGGTGCGAGACCGGGCGGTCGGGATGATCGTCGAACAGGCGGCCCACCTCGGCGCGCCACCAGTGCAGGCGCTGGTGGGCCACGCCCGCGTCATGGCTGTCGTCGACGAGATCGTCGAGCTCGCGCCGCCAGGCATGCAGCGCGGTGATCGCGCGGCGTTGCTCCTGGGGCAGGAACAGGAAGCTGTAATACAGGCTGGAGCCGCTCTGGGCGGCTTTGTCTTGACAATACTGATCGGGCGTCACGCCGGCCTCGGGATGTGTGGGGGCTGCGGGCGAGCATTCTAACCGCAGCAATGCGGCGGCGCCGCAAATGGTAGGGGAATCGTGCCACAGAACCTGCCACCGTGCGTGCCAGGCGGAGGACCAGATAGCGCCGGGGACCGTGCGGGGGCTGCCGCCCCGTGCCGGGGGCGCCTCCGGATCGCCACTCCAGCCACCCCGTCGCTCCAGCATGCGTTTGGCCGCGTCGGCGCGCACTGGCGTTTGACGCACCCGGGGCGAGGTCGTTATATTACTGACCGGCCAGTTATTTACTGCCGCCAGCCACCACCGGGTTACCGCATGATCGGGATGCCACATATCAGGTGCCACATGATCAGGTGCGACATGATCAGGTGCCAGATGACCAGGCGGCGCGACAGTGCAATGTCGGTTCCGCTACCCCACTACGGCCGCCGCTGTGCTTTCCGTTCAGACAACGACGACTATCCAACAATGCAAGTGCCTTGTTCCGGGCCGGAAATTGCGGCCGCCGATGTGGAGATACCCGCCTGCGCGGCGCCGCGCGACGCGCGCCCGCGCGCGTTGACGGGCGGCATGCCGTCCGCCGCGCGAGGCAGGGGCGGGCGCCACGCCGGCCGTATGGCGGTGGTGGCGGCAACGATGCTTGCAACGGCCCTGGCAGTGACCGGCTGCGGCCAGTCTACGCCGCCCGCGGAAGCGGTCCGGCCGGTACGCCTGATGCAGTTGCACCCGGCCGCGGGCCGCACCGCCTTCGAATTCTCGGGCGAGATACGGCCGCGCGTGGAATCCCGCCTCGGCTTTCGCGTGGGCGGCAAGATCGCGGCGCGCGTGGTCGACGTGGGCGCCACCGTGCGCAAGGGGCAGCCGCTCGCGCGGCTGGACCCGACCGATCTGGCCCTCGCCGAGACCGGGGCGCGCGCGGCCTACGACGCCGCGCGTACGGACCGCGATCTCGCCGCGTCGGACCTCAGGCGCTACCACGAACTGTTCAACAAGGGCTTTATCAGCGCGGCCGAGCAGCATCGCCGCCAGGCCAACTACGATGCCGCCGCCTCGCGCCTGGAACAGGCCGAGGCCAGCCTGCGCAACCAGTCCAACCAGACCGGCTATGCCGTGCTGACGGCCGACGCCGATGGCGTGGTGACCGCCATCGACGCCGAAGTCGGGCAGGTGGTCACACCGGGCCAGCCGGTGGTGCGCGTGGCGCAGACGGCCGAGAAGGAAGTGGCGATCGGCCTGCCCGAAGACCAGGTGAACATGCTGCGTGCCGTGGGCGACGTGACGATCCATACCTGGGCCGAGCCGGATCGCAAGCTGCCGGGCCGTGTGCGCGAGATTTCGGCGGCCGCCGACCCGGTCACGCGTACCTATCCCACCCGCGTCTCGGTGCCCAATCCCCCTGCCGACCTGCGTATCGGCATGACCGCCGTGGTGACCTTCGTGCGCACGGCCGAGAACGCCGCCATTCGCGTGCCGCTGACCGCGCTGCTGCAGGACCAGGGCCGTAACCAGGTATGGGTCTACCAGCCCGGCCAGGGCGGCACGGGGACGGTGCGGCCGGTACCGGTCACGCTCGGCGAGCCGCTCGGCAACGACATCGTGATCCGGGAAGGGCTGGCACCGGGCCAGACCATCGTCACGGCCGGGGTGCACCTGCTCAAGGACGGGCAGAAGGTCAAGCCGATGCAGCGCATCAGCCCGACCCTGCCGCCGCCGGCCGGGGCGCCCGCGCGCGAGGCCGGCAGCCAGGGTAGCCAGGGCAGCCCGGGCGATCCGCCGCAAGGTCCGGCGCGTGCCGTGGCTGCCGCGCGCCAGGGCTGAGCGGGGACATCCGCATGGACCATTCCCGCTTCAACCTGTCACGCTGGGCGCTGGAGCACCAGCCGCTCACGCGTTACCTGCTGGTGGTGCTGCTGCTCGGCGGCCTGCTGGCCTTCTTCCAGCTGGGGCAGGACGAGGATCCGCCGTTCACGTTCCGCGTGATGGTGGTGCAGGCGTTCTGGCCGGGCGCCACCGCCGAGCAGATGGCGGTGCAGGTCACCGACAAGATCGAGCGCCAGCTGCAGGAGGTGCCTTACGCCGACAAGATCCGCAGCTTCTCAAAGCCCGGCGAGACCACGGTGATCTTCCAGCTCGCCGACAACTCGCCGGCCAGGGATACCGCGCAGATCTGGTACACGGTGCGCAAGAAGATCGGCGATATCGTGCAGACGCTGCCACAGGGCGTGCGCGGGCCGTACTTCAACGACGAGTTCGGCGATGTCTATGGCTCGATCTACGCGCTGTCCGCCGATGGCTTCAGCTACAAGGAACTGCGCGAATACGCCGACCTCGTGCGGCAGGCGCTGCTGCGCGTGCCCGCGGTGGCCAAGGTGACGCTGCTGGGCCTGCAGGACGAGAAGGTCTATATCGAGTTCAACCAGGCTCGCTTTGCGCAGCTCGGCCTCGATATCAACGCCATCGCCAACCAGATCACCGAGCAGAACAACCCGACCGGCAGCGGCGTGCTGGTGACGCCGACCGACAACCTGCAGGTGCGCCTGACCGGCCAGTTCGCCGATGTGCAGGACCTGGAGAACCTCGTGCTGCGCGGGCCCAATGGCATCGCCAATATCCGGCTCGGCGACATCGCCCATGTATATCGCGGCTATATCGATCCGCCGTCCACGCGCATGCGCTTCAACGGCAAGGATGTGATCGGGCTCGGCATCTCGATGGAGAAGGGCGGCGATATCATCGCGCTCGGCAAGGAACTGCGCCGCGTGATGAGCGGCCTGCGCGGGCAGTTGCCGGTGGGGATCGAGATCGACCAGGTGCAGGACCAGCCGGAGGCGGTCAAGCGCTCGGTGGGCGAGTTCGTGCATGTGCTGATCGAGGCGGTGGTGATCGTGCTCGGCGTCAGCTTTGTCTCGCTGGGCCTGCATACCAGGCCGCTGCGGCTCGATGTGCGGCCTGGCCTGGTAGTGGCGCTGACGATTCCGCTGGTGCTGGCCGTGACGTTCCTGTTCATGGACATCTTTGGCATCGGGCTGCACAAGATCTCGCTGGGCGCACTGATCGTCGCGCTCGGCCTGCTCGTCGACGACGCGATCATCGCGGTCGAGATGATGGTGCGCAAGCTCGAGGAGGGCTTCTCGAAGATGGAGGCGGCGACCTTTGCCTACACCTCCACCGCGATGCCAATGCTGACCGGCACGCTGATTACCGCCGCGGGCTTCCTGCCGGTGGGGCTGGCGCGCTCGACGGTGGGCGAATACACCTTCGCGATCTTTGCGGTAACGGCGCTGGCGCTGGTGCTGTCGTGGTTCGCGGCGGTCTATTTCACGCCCTATCTCGGCTATCTGCTGCTCAAGACGCGACCGGCCGGCAGCGGCCATCACGAGGTGTTCGACACGCCGTTCTATGCGCGCTTCCGCCGGCTGGTGGACGGATGCGTGCAATGGCGCAAGACCGTGATCGCCATTACGCTGGCCGCCTTCGCGCTCGGCATCTTTGCTTTCCAGTTTGTCGAGAAGCAGTTCTTTCCAGACTCCAGCCGGCCCGAGCTGATGGTCGAGCTATGGATGCCCGAAGGTACCAGCTTTGCGCACATGGAGGCCGAGGCCAGCCGTTTCGAGCGCATCATGCAGCGCGACCGCGACGTGCACAGCCTGACTACGTTCGTCGGCACCGGTGCCCCGCGCTTCTATCTGCCGCTGGACCAGATCTTTCCGCAAAGTAACGTGGCGCAGGTAATCGTCATGCCTACCAGCACCGAGACCCGCGACGCGCTGCGCGCACGGATCGTCCAGGTGCTGGCCACGGACTTTCCGCAACTGCGCGGGCGCGTCAAGCTGCTGCCGAACGGGCCGCCGGTGGCTTATCCCGTGCAATTTCGCGTGATCGGCCCCGATGCCACCACCGTGCGCAAGGTGGCGGATCAGGTCAAGGCGATCATGAACGCCAATCCGAACACGGTGGGCGTGAACGACAACTGGAACGAAAACGTCAAGATGCTGCGTCTGGAGATCGACCAGGACAAGGCGCGGGCGCTTGGCGTGACCACCAACGCGATTGCGCGCGTCACGCAGACCGTGCTGACCGGCGTGCCGGTGGGGCAGTATCGCGATGCGGACAAGCTGATCGATATCGTCATGCGCGCGCCGAAGAACGAGCGCGACGCGATGTCCGACCTGACCAACGCGCTGGTGCCGACCAATAGCGGGCGCGTGGTGCCGCTGACGCAGATTGCGCGGGTGACGCTGCGCTCCGAGCCGGGCGTGGTGTGGCGCGAGAATCGCGACTTCGGCGTGACCGTGCAGGCCGACGTGGTGGAAGGCATTCAGGGGCCGACCGTGACCGCGCAGATCAATCCGAAGCTCGACAAGCTGCGTGCGGACCTGCCGCCGGGCTACCTGATCACGATCGCGGGCGCGGAAGAGGAAAGCGGCAAGGCTGGCAAGTCGATCGCCGCGCAGCTGCCGCTGTGCATTTTCCTGATCTTTACGCTGCTGATGCTGCAACTGCACAGCTTCTCGCGCGCGGTGATGGTGTTCCTGACCGGCCCGCTCGGGCTGATCGGCGCGGCCGCTACGCTGTTGCTGCTGCGCGCGCCGATGGGGTTTGTGGCGCAGCTCGGGATTACCGCGCTGCTGGGCATGATCATCCGCAACTCGGTGATCCTGGTCGACCAGATCGAGCAGGATATCGCCGCCGGTGCGGCGCCATGGGATGCGATCGTCGAATCGGCGGTGCGTCGCTTCCGCCCGATCATCCTGACCGCGGCGGCGGCCGTGCTGGCGATGATTCCGCTGTCGCGCTCGCTGTTCTGGGGCCCGATGGCGGCTGCCATCATGGGCGGCCTGATCATCGCCACGGTGCTGACGCTGCTGTTCCTGCCGGCACTGTACGCCGCGTGGTTCCGCGTGCGCCGGCCGGAGGCGCATGCGGGGGTGATGGCGGGTTAAGCATCGCGACGGCGCGCGATGCGCCAGATGCGGCCGGGCGGTGGTCGGACCGCCCCGGCCGCCCCGGCCGCCGGCGATTCAGCCGGCTTGCGCCAGAATCGCGCGCGCGCTCGACGAAGGGGCGGTCGACCATCTGGCCCTCGACCAGATAGGCGCCGGTTCCGCTGGCTTCCGCCTCGGCGGCGGCGGCCACGACACGGCGCGCATGGGCGATTTCCGCGTCGGTGGGGCGGAAGGCGTCGTTGGCCAGCGCGATCTGGCTGGGATGGATGCAGCTCTTGCCGAGATAGCCGAGCCGACGCGCGAGTGCGGCTTCGGCGCGAAAGCCGTCGGCATCGCGGACATCGGCAAAGGCCGAGTCGTAGGCGAAGGCGCCGGCCTCGGCGGCCGCCATGCGCAAGGTGAACATGGCCTGCGCCACCGCCGTGGGTTCGCGGCGATGGACGCCGGCCGGCTCGAACAGGTCGGCCAGGCCCAGCTGCAGGCCGGCCACGCGCGCGTCGGTACCGGCGAGTTCGGCGGCCAGGCGCAGCCCGCGTGGCGACTCGATATTGAGCAGCAGCCTGACCGGCACGGTCACGCCGTTGGCACGCTCGGCGCGCGCCACGGCCGCCGCGGCCGCGCGCACCTGGTCGGGATGCTCGACCTTGGGCACATTGACCAGATGCAGGCCGGGCTGCACCACGGCGGCGATATCGTCGGCGAAATGCGCGGTCTCGACGCCGTTGACGCGCACGATCAGTGTCTTGCCGGTCGCATGCGCGGCTGGCGTTTGCAACAGCATGCGCAATGCCGCGCGTGCTGCCGCCTTGCGCGGCTCGGCCACGGCGTCCTCGAGGTCGAAGGACAGCGCGTCCGCCGCACTCGCGAGCGCCTTGGCGAACAGTTCCGGACGCGAGCCGGGCACAAAGAGCTTGCTTCTCATGATGGGCTCATTCCGCGCGGATGTTGCGCGCCTTGACCAGTGCGCCCCAGCGCGTCGCTTCCTTCTGCACGAACTGGCCGAACTGCTGCGGCGAGTTGCCGACCGGCTCCAGCCCCAGCTCGCGCAGCCTGGCCGATACCTTCGGATTGGCGACCGCCGCCTGCACTTCCTTTGCCAGGCGCTGGACCACCTCGTCCGGCGTACCGCGCGGCACGAAGATGCCGTTCCATTCCAGCACCTCGAAGTCCTTCAGGCCCTTCTCGGCCAGCGTGGGGGTATCGGGCAGACCCGGATTGCGCTTGAGCGAGGTGACCGCCAGCGCGCGCAGCTTGCCGCTGTTGGCATAGTTGAGCGTCGACGCCACGTTGCCGAAATAGGACGACACCTGGTTGCCCATGACATCGGTCAGCGCCGGCGCGCCGCCTTTGTACGGCACGTGCAGCAGGTCGATGCCGGCCTTGGCGTTGAGCAGTTCGCCGGCGAGGTGCGAGCCGCTGCCGGCGCCCGCCGAGGCGAAGGTCAGCTTGCCGGGATGCTTGCGCGCGTATTCGAGAAACGATTCGATGGTCTGGTACGGCGCGCTGGGCGGCACCACCAGGATATTGGCGGCGGTGGCCACCAGCGAGATCGGGATGAAGTCCTTGAGCGGATCGAACGACAGCTTGCGCAGGCTCGGATTGACCGCAAAGGCGGAGGCGTCGTACAGCACCGTATAGCCATCGGGCGTGGCCTTGGCCACCGCTTCCTCGCCGATCACGCCGGCCGCGCCGGGACGGTTGTCGATCACGATTTGCTGGCCCATCGCCTGGCTCATCTGCTGCGCCACCACGCGCGCCGTATTGTCGGCGCCGCCGCCGGCCGAGTAGGGCACGATCATGCGGATCGGGCGGTCGGGGTAGGCGGCGCTGGCCAGCAGCGGCACGCATGCGGCGAGCGCCGCGAGCAGCTTGCCGGCATGGCGATGGAGCGGTTGCAGGCCGTGGCGGCCGGGAAAGCAGGGCATGAAGGTCTCCTCTGGTTTGTTGGCGATGTGCGTGAGGCCGGGCGGGTGCCGGGTGGCTCGAAGGATCAGACGGTCGCGAGCGGATTGACCGGCGACCCGACCGCGCGCGGCAGATGCAGCGGCGGCGCGGTCAGCAGGAACGAGGCCCGGCCATGCGCGCGCAGCCAGCCGGCGAGCGGCGTCAGGTGCCACATCTCGCCGAGCGGAATGCCGAGCCGCACCAGGCAGAGCTCGTGCAGCGGTAACAGTGGGCCGGTGGCGTCCGGCGGCAGGCTGTGGCGGCGTTCCTCGACGGCGTGGTTGTCGGCCGCGATGGCGGCGATGCCGGAAACATCGATCCACTGCAACAGGCGCGTATCGGTGCCATCGAGCACCGCGCAGGCGGTACGCAGGAAGCCGTGATCGTCGGTGGCGGAGAGCGACAGCGCAAGGTCGGCCAGGCCCGTATGCACGCACAGGATGTCGCCGCGACGGATCTCGAGCCGGTCGGCCTCGATCACGCGCATCACGTCGTCGTAGCCGACCGCGCGGCGCGTGTCGCCAAAGTGATGGCGCAGGTCGAGCAGCGTGCCGCGTCCCTGGATCCCGCGCGCCGCCATCGGTGCGACCGAGAGGGCCTGGGCGCCATGGAAGCTGCCGTCGGCGGCGCTGCCGCTGCCGACCGAGAAGCCGTTGTAGCCCACGCATTCGGCATGACCGTCGCCATCGGCGTCGAAGCGGCAGTTGATATGGCCGAGGGCATCCCACTGGGTCGAATACTGCGGCGACAGCATGACGTGGTCGTCGCTGACCACATCGGTGGCGCCCGGCACGTCCTGGCCCAGCGAATAGTTGAAGAAGCGCTTGCCGTCCCGCTCCGAGGGATGCAGCACGGGCGGCCTGCGGCGCGGGTTCAGCACGCCGGCGCGCGGCACGTCGAGCGGCAGGCTCAGCGAGAAGGTGGTGCCCGCGCGCACCTCGCGTACTGCGCCCAGGATCTGTTCCGGGCCGATCAGGTTGAGGCGGCCGAGCTGGTCGTCGGGACCGAAGTCGCCCCAGTTTGCACCGGGCGGGCGCTGCCGCCAGCGGGGTTGTCGTGGCGCCATGTCAGGCCTCCCGCGGCTCGGCGATCACGCCCGCCGCCCGCAGCGCGGCGATACGTTCATCGCTGTAGCCGGCCTCGCGCAACGCCTCGGCCGAATGCTCGCCAAGCTGCGGCGCCACGCGCCGGAACGCACCCGGTGTACCGGACAGTCGCGGCGAGATGTTGTGCACGGGAATCCGGCCCATCTCGGCATCGGGCAGCTCCACCACGATATCGCGCGCCTGGAAGTGCGGGTCGCGTTCGATATCGGACATGTCGTAGATCGGGCCGATGGTAACGCCGGCCTTGTCGAAGAAATCGACGCAGGCGTCCTGCGTCATCTTGCCGAGGAACTCGCCGATGATGCCGTCCAGCAAGGCGGCGTGGCGCACGCGCCCGGCATTGGTGGCAAAGCGTGGATCGGCGATCAGGTCGGCGCGGCCGATCACGCGGAACAGGCGCTCGGCCATGGCCTGGGTCGAGGCGGACAGGCATACCCACTTGCCGTCGGCGGTCTGGTAGGCATTGCGCGGCGCACTGTTGGTGGAGCGGCTGCCGGTACGCGGCTTGACCTTGCCAGTGAGCCGGTAGTTGGCCGCCTGTGCGCCGAGGATGGCGAAGGTGGGATCGAGCAGGGGCAGGTCGATGACCTGGCCTGCGCCGCCTTGCACTTCGACATGGCGCACGGCGCTGAGGACGCCCACCGCGCCGTACAGGCCGGCGGTCATGTCGCCCAGGTAGATCGGCGGCAGCACCGGTTCGCGATCGTCGAAGCCGTTCATGGAGGCAAAGCCGGACATGCCCTCGACCAGCGTGCCGAAGCCCGGCCGGTGCGAATAGGGACCATCCTGGCCCCAGCCCGAGACGCGCACGATCACGAGCTTGCGGTTGTGCGCGTGCAGGACTTCGGTGCCGAGCCCCATCGCTTCCAGCGTGCCGGGCTTGAAGCTTTCGATCAGCACATCGGCATGGCGCACCAGATCGAGAATCACGGCGATGGCGCCGGTCGCGCGGAAGTTCAGGCACAGGCTGCGCTTGTTGCGGCTGTAGGCCTTCCACGCGGTGGCCACGTCCCGCACCTTCCAGTCGCGCAGCGTATCGCCGCCGGGCGGCTCTACCTTGAGCACGTCGGCGCCAAGGTCGGCCAGCGCCATGGTCAGCGTATTGCCGGCCACCAGGCGCGACAGGTCGAGAATGCGGATGCCGTCGAGCGGCCCCTTGGCGTCGGGCGTGAGCGCCAGAGACTTGAACATGCGGAAATTCCTCAGCGTAAGCGTGGGTTCATGGGCGGCGGGTCACTCCGCGGTGATATGGCGATCCTTGGCCACCTGCTTCCAGCGTGCCGCTTCCTGACGGATATGCGCGGCAAACTGCGGCGCGGTCATGGCCGACGGTTCGGCGCCCTCGCGCGCGAAGGTGGCGCGCATCTCGGGGCTGGCGATGATGGCGCGGATCTCGGCGTTGAGGCGCTCGACCAGCGCAGCCGGCGTGCCGGCCGGCGCGAACACGCCCCACCAGAGTTCCGCCGAATAGTGCGGGACCGCCTCGGCGACGGTGGGCCAGTCGGGCGCGAACTTCGAGCGCGTGGGCGAGGTCACGCCGAGCGCGCGCAGCTTGCCGCCCTTGACCTGTGCCTGCACCGACGGAAAGCTTGCGATCACGAACTGCACCTGGCCCGCGATCAGGTCGGTCAGCGCGTTGGAGATCCCCTTGTAGGGCACATGGGTGAATTCGCTCTGGCTGTCGCCGGCGAGCAGTTCGCTGGCCATCTGGTTGATCGAGCCGATCCCGGCCGAGCCGTAGTTGATGGCGCCGCGCGTCTTGCGGGCGGCATCGATCAGCTGGTTGACGGTCTGATAGGGCGAGGTCGACGAGACCGCCAGTACCATCGGGCCGCTGGCCAGCATCGCCACCGGCGCAAAGCTGCGCACAGGATCGAAGCCGAGTTTGGGCTGCACCGCCGCATTGGCGGTCAGCGTCGACGAGGTGACCAGCAGGGTGGCGCCGTCGGGCGCCGCGCGCGCGACGAACTCGGCGCCGATGGCACCGCCCGCGCCAGCCTTGTTGTCGACGATCGCGGTGATATGGAGTCGCTTCGACAACTGGTCGCTCAGCAACCGTGCGAATACGTCATTGCTGCCGCTGGGCGGAAATGGGACCACCAGGCGGAGCGTCTTGGGGATGGCGGTGGCATCGGCAGCGGTGCCGGGGGTGGGGCCGGAGGGAGCGGCACCGGCAGTGCCGGCGGCAGCCAGCAGCAGGGCGGCCACGGCAGCGCGCGTATACGGGGTGAACAGCTTCATCGTCTTGTCTCCTGTATGGATCTTGTTATGTCGCGTAATAGGACACATCGTAGAGGCGCGTGCTATTGAGATAAAGTGACGTTTTTCAATTTATCGATGAGAAAACCTCATCAGGCGGCGCCATGAAAGTCGAGTTCTTCCGTACGCTGGCCGCGGTGGTGCGCTGCGGCAGTTTTGCCGGCGCGGCCGCAGAAATGAACCTGTCGCCGAGCGCGGTCAGCCTGCAGATGAAGCAGCTCGAAGCCTTTTTCGGCCAGCCGCTGTTCGACCGCTCGGCGTTGCAGGTGCGCCCCAACGCGTTTGCGCACGAGGTGTGCGCCACCATGCAGGGCACCATGGACGCGCTGGAAGCGCTGCGGCGGCGCTCGGCGCCGGCGGTCGAGGGCCGGATCCGGCTCGGCGTGATCGAACCGATGCAGGTGAAGTTGCTCCCAGGGTTCACGGCGCGCGTGCGCGAGTCGTATCCGCGCCTCGATGTGCGGCTGGAACGCGGCCGCTCGGCCACGCTGGTCGACGAACTGCGCTCGGGCCGCATCGATGCCGCGGTGGTGGCGCAGCCCGAGACGGGCGCTTCCACGCGGGTCCGCTGGACGCCGTTGTTCCGCGAGCGCTGCGTGCTGGTGGCGCCGGCCGATTCGGGCAACAAGGGCATGGCGGCGCTGTTCCGCGCCTACGAGTGGATTCGCTTCGATCGCACCACCATCGCCGGTTCGGCGGCGGCGCGCTATGTCAACCGCTTTGCCCCCGAGGCGCGCTCGCGCATCGAACTGCTGTCGATTCCGGCCATCGTCGCCATGGCGGCGCGCGGGCTGGGCATCTCGATCTTGCCGGAGCCGGACCCCTATCTGCTGGCCGCGTTTCCCGTGCGTGTGCTATCGCTGGGCGAGCAGGCGCCATCGCGCCAGATTTCGTTCGTGTGCCGGCAGGCGGAGGCGGAAGACCGGCTGGTGCAGGCATTGCTCGACTGCGTGCAGCGCGCTGCGGGAAAATAGCCGCGCTGCCGCTGCGTCCCTCGCTGCGTCCCTCGTTGCATCGCCGATCTCCAGGAGCCATCCTCCATGCCATCCCGCCCCGCCAAAGAGAACTGGGACGACTTCCGCTATTTCCTTGCCGTGGCGCGCACGGGCACGCTCAGTGCCGCCGCGGAACAGCTCGGCACCGAGCACACCACCGTGGCGCGGCACGTGCAGTCGCTCGAACGCGCGCTCGACAGCCGGCTGTTCCACAAGAGCCAGCTCGGCTATGAGCTGACCGACGCCGGCGAGCGGCTGATGGAGACCGCGCAGGCCATCGAAAGCGCGTTGCTGGCCAGCAAGGCAGCCGCGCGCGGCGGCCACGAGATTGCCGGCACGGTGCGCATCGGCGCGCCCGACGGCTTTGGCACCTACTTCCTCGCCCCGCGCCTGGGCCGCCTGCTCGCGCGCAATCCGCGCCTGGAGATCGAACTGATCGTGGCGCCGCGCCTGTTCAGCCTGGCCAAGCGCGAGGCCGATATCGCCATCGGCCTGGCCAGCGCGGAACATCTGCGCGTGGCATCGCGCCGGCTGACCGAATACAGCATGCTGGTGTTCGGCGCGCGCGATTACCTCAAGGCCGCGCCGCGCATTCGCAGCCAGGAAGACCTCGCGCAGCATCCGTTTATCGGCTACATGGAAGACCTGCTGTTCACGCCCGAGCTCGATTTTGGCAACGTCACCACCGTGCCGATCCGGCCGCGCCTGCGTTCCTCCAACCTGCTGACGCAGCTGCAGGCCACGCTGACCGGGCAGGGGCTGTGCATTCTGCCGGCCTATATCGCGGGCCACTATCCGCAACTGGTGCCGGTGCTGCCGGACCAGATCACGGTGACCAGCACCTTCCATATGCACGTCCATGTCGACCACCAGCGTGCCGCCCACGTGCGTGAGGTGGCCCGCTTTATCGCCGACGAGGTCGACGCCGACCGCGCCATGTTCCTGCCGGATCTGTAAGCGGGGACGTTGTGCATTTCTGCACAATGGATGCGGAGGGCTGGCGTTGGATGGCAGCAGGGAGCATCCGATAATCCACGGCATGAAAGCCGTATGCCGTGCGCGTTCCGGGCGCCGCTCATCCCCTGCACCAGCGACATCGCCAGCTAGCTCGCCGGCGGTCGCGCCGGCGGTCACGTCCTCGATCCGGCCAGCGGCCGCGCCGTCCGTGGCACGGTCGGCGACACCCTCCGCCGCACCATCGCTGCGCATGATGTCGCCAGGGCTGCCACGCCGGCTGGCGCAGGTTGGCGCGATCGTCGCGATCTGGCTGGCCGCCGCCGCGCTGGCGCGGGTGGCCGGGCTCGATATTTCGCCCGGCGTGATCGGCCTGCTGGCGGTGCTGGCCTTGCTGCTGTCGGGCCGCGCGCGGGCCGACTGGATCGAGGATGGCGCGCAATGGCTGCTCGGCGAGCTGGTGCTGTTCTTCATTCCGTGCGTGGTGGCGGTCATGCAGTATGGCGCGCTGTTTCGCCGCGAAGGCGTGCAGATCGTGCTCGCGGTGGCGCTCGGGACCGTGCTGGTGATGGCGGCGACGGCGCTGGCCGTGCACCTTGGCTGCCGGCTCGAACAATGGCTGCAAGCGCGGCGCAAGGGGCCTTGACAATGCATATCCCCGCCCATGCGCTTGCCTCGGCCTTCTGTGTGGTCTGGACCTGCGTGCTGTATTTCGCGCTCAAGCCGCTCTATCTGCGGCGCCCGCGCGTGTGGCTGTCGCCGGCGATCGTGGTGCCCGCGCTGACCATCGGGCTCTTGCTGGCCACCGGCATTCCCTACACGGACTACGTTGCCGATACGCGCTGGATGGTATGGATGCTCGGCCCGTCGACGGTTGCCTTCGCCATTCCGATCTACGCGCACCGCGCGATCGTGCGGCGGCACTGGCTCGCGCTCACGCTCGGCGTGGTGGTCGGCATGCTGGTGTCGCTGGTCAGCGCGCGCTGGCTGGCCGGCATGTTTCACTTCAGCCCGGAAGTGTCGAGCAGCCTCATGGCACGCTCGGTGTCCACGCCGTTCGCGGTGGCGGTGGCCACGCATACCGGCGGCTCGGCCGATCTCGTTTCGCTATTTACCGTCATTACCGGGCTGGTCGGCATGATCGCCGGCGATACCGTGCTCGGCCTGATGCGGCTGTCGCCGGTGGCCAACGGCGCCTCGCTGGGCGCATCGGCGCACGGCTTCGGCACCGTGCGGGCGCGCCAGCGCGGCACCGAGGAGGGCGTGGTGGCCAGCCTGACCATGGTGCTGGCCGGCGTGCTGATGGTGCTCGCCGGGCCGCAGGTCACGCACTGGCTGATGGCGGTGTGGCCTCTTGCGTGACCCTGCGTGAGGCTGCGTGACCTGCATGAGGCTGAATGAGGCTGAATGAGGCTGAATGAGGCGCGGTGGCGCAGCGCTGTCGGCGGATGCGCCTACGCCTACCCCTGCACCAGTTCGAACACGATATCCTGCGCACCCTCCCATAGCACCTTGGTGCCGAGCGCACGCAGGTGCTCGCGGCCCTCGACGATGGTCAGGAAGTGGTTGCCGGCAAGCTGCCCCATCTTGCTGGAGAAGCAGCAGCTGCCATAAGCGAGGATGATCTCGGTCTCGCTGTAGCCGCCCGGATAAAACAGGATATCGCCGACCGACGGATGGCTCGTATGGTTCTCGAAGCCGACTCCGAGCTCGAACTCGCCCAGCGGAATCCAGCAGCCTTCTCCGCTCCAGCGCACGTGGATCAGCTTCTGCCGATAGGGCAGCAGGCGCAGGAACGCATCGACGGTCTGCGGCGCGTGGGCGTGGGTTTCGGCCAGGAAGGTATAGCCGGCAGCGGTGATGCGGATCTGGGGCATAAGGAAGTTGGGTTCGGTCGTCGTGGCGGGGTCGGGTGGGCAGTGGCCGGCTGCCGGAGTGGCCGGCAACCGGATCGGCACAGTATGCCTCGGGATTGGCGCGTCCGGGGCTTCAGGCGTTCAGGCGTTCAGGCGTTCAGGCCCAGCTGGCCATCAGCGTCTGCGCCACCGCGATCAGGCTGCGGTCGCTGCCCCTGGGACCCAGCAGTGAAATGCCATAGGGCGCGCCGTCGCGCCCGGACAGCGGCAGGCTGAGCTGCGGAAAGCCCGATAGCGGCGTCAGGCACAGCATATGCGCGGCGCGTGTGCGGTAGTCCTCGAAGGTTTCCATGGGCGAGGCGCGCAGCGGGGCAATATCGGGCATGGTCGGCAGCACCAGCACGCCGTCGTTGCCGAGCAGCCGGCCCAGGTGCGCGGTGAACGCGCGCCGCACCGCGCTCGACGTCTCGAACTGTTCCGCCGTCACGCCCTTGCTGAAGGCAAAACGACCGGCCACGTCGGATCCGAGCTCGAGTCCGTAGTCCTCGATCAGCTTGCCGCCCGACTGCCACGCTTCCCACCCCTGGATATAGCGGAAGGCCCAGTAGAGCTCGGACAGCGGGCGGTCCGCCACCTCGACCGGGGTACCCTTGCCGAGCACCGCCTCCACGCGCGCCACGGTCGGCGCCAGCGCGGCGCGCGCCTCCTCGGTCGGCAGCGGCAGCAGGTCGCTCGCCAGCAGCACGCGCGGCGCGGCCGGCAGCGGCGTGGCATCGCTGCCCAACAGGACGTCGGCCACACGCGCAAAAGTGTGGATATCGCGCGCGAAAAAGCCGCAGGTATCCAGGCTTTCGCACAGCGGCATGCATTGCGCCAGCGAGATGCGGCCATGGCTCGGACGAATGCCGAACAGTCCGCAGTGGCTGGCCGGCGCGCGCACCGACCCGCCGGTATCGGTGCCGAGTGCGAAGTCGCACAGATGATTCGATACCGCCGACGCCGAACCCGACGACGAGCCGCCGGTAATCCGGTCGGGCGCCGCGCCGTTGTACGGGCTGCCGTAGTGGAAGTTCTTGCCGTTCATCGAGAAGGCCATCTCGTCGGTATGGCTCTTGCCGATAAAGCGGGCGCCGGTGTCCAGCAGTACCTGCACGGTGGGCGCGGTGCCGGTCTTGATGCCCGAGCGCGCCAGCAGGTGCGGATTGCCGCAACCGGTCGGATAGCCGGCCACGTCGAACAGGTCCTTGACGGCAAACGTCAGGCCCGCCAGCGGGCCGTCCGGCGCATTGGGCACGGCGGCCTCGGGATACGGCATGAAGGCACGGGCGGGATGGGTGGCCAGGGTCATGATCGGAAACGTCCTCACGGGGGATCGATGGGGTTGGATCGACGGGGTTGAATCGACAGCGTTGGATCGGATGGCGTCAGGCGGCCGCCGGCGCGGGGCTGGCGGGGGCGGCCGGTGCGGAAACCAGTACACAACTGACGCGATGCCCATGGTCGAGGGACACCGTGCGCGGTACCTCGGCCACGCACGCGGGACGCGCGTGCGGGCAGCGCGGGGCAAAGGTGCAACCGGGCGGCAGGGCGGCAAGATCGGGCGGTGCCCCGCCAATCGCCTGCAGGCGCTGGCCACGGTCCATGCCATGCTGGCGGCTCTGCAGCAGCGCGACGGTGTATGGATGCCGCGCCTCGCGCAGCAGGGTACGGATCGGGCCTTCCTCGACAATGCGGCCACCGTACATCACCGCGACGCGATCGGCAATCTCCACGGCGGCGCCGATATCGTGCGTCACGAACACGATGGACAGGCCGAGCTCGCGCTGCAGTTCGCGCAGCAGGATCAGCACCTGGATCTGTACGGTGGCGTCCAGTGCCGTGGTGGGCTCGTCGGCGAGCAGGATCTTCGGCTGTGCCGACAGCGCCAGCGCGATCATGGCGCGCTGCCGCATGCCGCCCGACATCTCGTGCGGATAGGCGCGCAGGCGCCGTTCGGGACTGGGGATACGCACCGCCTCGAGCGCGCGTAGCGCCGCGGCCTGCGCCTCGGCACGCGTCACGCGGGCATGGGTGCGGATGCATTCCACGATCTGCTGACCAACCGTGTAGACCGGATCGAGCGCAAGCAGCGGCTCCTGGAACACCATCGCGATCTTGCCCCCGCGCAGCCGCGCGAGCGCGCGCTTGTCCATGCCCAGGACATCCTCGCCATCGATGCGTATTTCGCCCTGCATGCGGGTACGGCGCGGCGGATGGAGCCGCATGAGCGCGCGCAGCGTCACGCTTTTGCCCGAGCCGGATTCGCCGATCAGAGCGACCGCCTCACCGGCGCCGACGTCGAGAGAAACGCCATTAACCGCCTGGATGGTCCTGCCACCGCCATGAAAGCTGACATGGAGGTCGCGCACCGAGACCATGGGCGCGGTGGAAGAAGTCGAAATCCGTTCGGATGGCATCATCGTGGTGTCCTTCGCATTCTGGTCGGGCGCGGTCAGGTCCGTCATCGTCATGTCCCGCGCCATCATGGCGTCGCCGCGTGGAGGCCCGGCGTCAGCCGGCGCAGCGGCAGCGAATGACCGCCATCGGGCATCGCCATCAGGCAGGACACCGGATGTCCCGCCAGTTCATCGCACAGGACCGGCGCGCGCCGCTCGCATACGGGTTCGGCCCGGGCGCAGCGCGGATGGAAGCTGCAGCCCGGCGGCGGATCGATCGGGTTGGGCGGATCGCCCGCCAGGGGCGCCGCCTGGGTGCGCTGGTCGGGATCCATCGACGGCATGGAGGCCAGCAGCGCGCGGGTATACGGGTGCGCGGGGTGGGCGAAGATCGCATCCGTATCGCCGATCTCCACCACCTTGCCCAGGTACATCACCATCACGCGGTCGCACAGGTAGCGGATGACGTTCAGGTCGTGGCTGATAAAGACGTAGGTGAGGTCGAACTCGGCCTTGAGGTCGAGCAGCAGGTTCAGCACCTGCGCCTCCACCGACTTGTCGAGCGCGGAAACCGCTTCGTCGAGGATGACCAGGCGCGGCCGCAGGGCCAGCGCGCGCGCGATGTTCACGCGCTGACGCTGGCCACCGGACAGTTCGTGCGGATAGCGGCCGGCAAAACGCGCCGGATCCAGCCCCACGCGCGCCAGCAACTGGCGCGCGCGCTCGGTGGCTTCGCGGGCGTCCACGCCATGCACACGTGGCGTGAAGGCGATCGACTGCTCGATGGTCAGGCGCGGATTGAGCGAGGAATAGCTGTCCTGGAACACCATCTGCACCTGGCTGCGAAACGCCTTCATCGGCAACTGCGGCGAACCCACGCCCTGCGCGTCGAAAATCAGCTCGCCGCTGTCGTGCGCGGTCAACTGCATCAGCAGGCGCGCGGTGGTGGACTTGCCGCAGCCCGATTCGCCGACCACGCCGAGCGTCTCGCCCTTGCGCACATCGAAGCTGACGCCGTCCACGGCGCGCACCACGCCGCCGCGCCGGAACGGCAGCGCGGACTTGAGCGGAAAATGCTTGACCAGGTCGCGGGCGATCACGAGCGGCTGGGCGGGGCCACCCACGTCGCGACCATCGCGATCGCGCCTGTCGACAGCGGGTGCGGCCGCCGCTGGTGCGTCTGCTGGTGCGTTCGCTGGTGCGGCGGCCTCGTGCAGGCGGGCCGCGGCTTCCTGAGTGGCGCTCATGCTCAGTCCTTGATTTCCATGGCCGAGCGGATGCCGTCGGCCAGCAGGTTGAACGAGATCGACGTGAGGAAGATCATCGCGCCGGGCAGCGCGGCCACCCACGGTTGCGTATAGATGGCGGTGCGCAGCGTGTTGAGCATCAGGCCCCATTCGGGCTCCGGCGGCTTGACGCCGAGACCGAGGAACGACAGGCCCGAGGCCAGGATCATCGATACCGAGATCAGGCTGGTGGCATAGACGAAGATCGGCCCGAGCACGTTGTTGAGCACATGCGCGCGCACGATGGTCAGCGACGACGCCCCCGATGCGCGTGCCGCGTCGACGAATTCGCGGCCGCGCACCTGCGTGGTCACGCTCTCGGCCACGCGCACGATCTGCGGCACGAAGACGATGGTCAGCGAGAGCAGGGCATTGCCCACGCCGGCACCGAGCGTGCCCGACAGCGCGATGGCCAGCAGCACCGACGGAAACGCGTAGAGGATGTCGGTCAGCCGCATGATCACGGTGTTGGTCCAGCCGCCGGCGTAGCCGGCGACGATGCCGAGCGCGCTGCCGATGACAAACGCGAGCAGCACCGGCGTAATGCCCATGAACAGCGAGAGCCGCGCGCCCAGCATCAGGCGCGAGAGCATGTCGCGGCCCAGTTCGTCGGTACCGAGCGGATAGTGCTCGGTGCCGATCGGCTTGAGCCGCTTGAGGATCGACGTGGCATAAGGATCGGCCGGCATCAGGTGCGGCGCAAACAGCGCCATCAGCACGAGTGCCAGCAGGATCAGCGCGGCCAGCATGGCCAGCCGGTTGCGCAGCAGCCGGCGGCCGACCGTGGCCCAGTAGCCGGGCGAGCGCTGCACGACGACGGGCGTCGTGCGTTTGTCGAGAGTCAGGTCCATGGGCACCTTCATGTCCGACGCCGGGTTGCGTCGCTGGTTTGCGTCATGTCAGTCGGAGGATGTCATTGCCGTTCGATGCGCGGATCGAACAGGGTCTGCAGCGCGTCGACGAGCAGGTTGAGCAGCACGAAAAACACCGCCAGCACGAGAATCGTGCCCTGCAGCAGCGGAAAGTCGCGCTGGAAGATCGCCGAGTTGAGCAGGAAGCCGGTGCCGGGCCAGGAGAACACGGTCTCGATCAGGATCGAGCCGCCCAGCAGGTAGCCGAGCTGCAGGCCCATCACCGATAGCGCGGTGGGCGCCACGTTCTTGACCACATGGCGGAACACGGCCAGGTCCGACAGGCCGCGCGCGCGCAGTCCGACGATGAACTCGTTGGAGAGGATTTCCGCGACCAGCGCCCGGATGGTGCGCGCGACGATGCCCATCGGAATCACCGACATCGTCACCGCGGGCAACAGCATGTACTGCAGGTGCTCCCAGTTCCAGGCCCAGTCGCCCGAGCCGTCGGGCCCGGCGCCGGTGGCCGGCAGCCAGCCCAGCACCACCGAGAACCCGATCACCAGCACCATGCCAAGCCAGTAGTGCGGAATGCTGACGCCCAGCACGGACAGGAACGAGGCCACGCGATCGGACACCGAATCGCGCATGTAGCCGGCTACGAAGCCGAACAGGCAGCCGGACGAGAAGCCGATCAGCGTGGCCACCGAAGCCAGCCGGATCGAATTGATCACGGCAGTGGAGACTTCCTGCATCACGGGCCGGCTGGTAGCGATCGAGGTACCGAGGTCGCCGTGCAGCGCGCGCACCAGCCAGTGGAAAAACTGTTCGAGAAACGGCTTGTCGAAGCCGTAGAGCGCGGTCAGCTGGCGGCGCAGTTCTTCCGAGGCATCGGGGGGCAGCACCGACACCAGCGGGTCGCCGGGGGCGATATGCACGAGCGAGAAGCACAACAGCGCGACCCCGAGCAGGATGGGCAACGCGTAGAGCAGACGGCGGAGAAGATAGGTCATTGCGATGTGCGCATGTCAACGGCGGCGCGCCGGCCCCGCTCCCTCCCTGCACGGAGCAGGACGGGAGCAGGCAGGGAACCGACACGGCGCAGACTCGAAGCAAACAGGGAGCAGGGCAGCGGCGGCCGGCCAGGGTGAGTCGTCAGGGTGGCGCGGACGTGCGATGCGCCGGCGCGTCCGCGCGTCCTCCTCAGTCCATCGACATCGTCGCGATATCGATAAACCAGCTCTGGGGCTGTACCACGCCCTTGACCTTCTTCGAGATCGCGCGCGGCCCCACGTCATGGGCGATCAGCACGAACGGCGCTTCCTCGACGATGCGTGCATGCAACTTGGCCAGCGCGGCGTCGCGCCCCTTTTCGTCAAACGAGGTGCGCGCGGTTTCGATCAGCTTGTCGAACTCGGCATTGCCGAAATAACCCCAGTTGTTCGACACCGGCGGCTGCGTCTTGGTGCTGACGAAGCGCACCATCGCAAAGAACGGATCCATCGCGGCAAAGCTCACGTTGATCGCATTGGCGCCGTGCGCGCTGGGGTCCTTGGCGCCGATGCGCCAGTTGGTGAACAGCGTGTTCCATTCCACCACGTCGAAGTCCACGTCGAAGTAGCACTCCTTGAGGTTCTGCTGCACATACTCGTTCATCGGCAGCGGCTGCATCTGGCCCGAACCCGAGGCGGACACCTGCACCTTCACCTTGACCGGCTTGGCGGCGGAGTAGCCCGCTTCCTGCATCAGCTTGCGCGCGGCGTTGGGGTCGTACTTGATATCGAACTTCGGATTGCCCCACCACGGGTTGCCCGGCTCGACGATGCCCTTGGCCTCGGCCATGTAGCCGCCCAGCAGGGTCTTCAGGCCGGCGCGGTTCACGCACAGGTTGGCGGCCTGGCGCACGCGCTTGTCGAGCCAGGGCGAATTGGGCGCGAACGACAACTGCCACGGCCACATATGCGGCTGCGTGTTGGCGTAGACCTCGAAGCCGCGGCTCTTGATCTGCGCAATGGCGTCAGGGGCGGGCGCCTCGATCCAGTCGACCTGGCCGGACAGCAGCGCGGCGGTGCGCGCGTTGGCTTCGGGCATCGGCAGCATGACCACCTTGTCGATCTTCGGCACGCGCCTGGCGTCCCAGTAGGCCGGATTGCGTGCGAGCTCCAGGCGCTCGCGCGGCACAAAGCGCGTCATGCGGAACGGCCCCGTGCCCGACGCATCGGCGGCAAACGCCACCCATGCCTGCTTGCTGCGTTCGGCCGGATCGGTCACCGAGGCCGGCACCGCGGCAAACTTCTTCTCCCATTGCGTGGGCGAGGCCATGAACAGGTTGGAGACGTTATACGGCAGGAACGAATCGGGTTCGGACGTGACCAGTTCCACCGTCATGTCGTCGATCTTGCGCGCGCTGCGCAGCGTGGGCATGCGCGAGGCGGTCACACCCACCTGGCTCGGGTCGAACTGTCGCGCGGTCTTGTCGAGCACCTTGTTGACGTTCCATACCACGGCATCGGCATTGAAGGCCGAGCCGTCGTGGAACTTCACGCCGGGGCGCAGCTTGAACGTCCACCGGGTCTTGTCCTTGTCGTCGACCTTCCATTCGGTGGCCAGGTCGGGAATCAGCAGGCTCGGTCCGTTGCTCTTCGACAGGTCCCACTGCGTGAGCGCATCGTACATCGGGATGCCGGTGAAGCGATTGCCTTCGAAGCCCTGGTCGGGCTGGCCCAGCGTGCGCGGAATGTCGGCCGCCGTCATGCCGATGCGAAGCACCTTGTCCGCGGCACTGGCGGTCACGGGCAAGGCGAGCACGGAAACCGCGAGCGCGGCCGCCAGGGTACCGATGCCCTGGGCACGAACACCGGAGAGGAAACCTTTCGCGTGGGAGGACGGATAGGAATGCACAGGCAATGCTCCTGAGTGGGGAAGAGAGGAAGACGCGAGGAGAGAAGCGCTTGCTCACTGGCTAGCAAGTCATGTGCCACCGGTTCACCACGCGCCACGCCGCTGCCATCGGCGCGATGCAAGCCGTCCGTAAGGTGCGCGCGATGGTCTGGTTTTTGCTGGTGATCACGACGCGCGTGCGCGACCCGGCCAGGGTTCGCGACCTGCCTGTCACGACCTCATCGCCCCCTGCGGCGAACGTTCGCGCGACATTTCCCCGACTCACGGAAGGCACACACATGGACTCGCTTCACACGCCGCGCATCGATGGTGCACGGCTTTGGCAATCGCTGATGGATCTCGGCGCGATCGGCGCCACGCCCAAGGGCGGCGTCTGCCGTATCGCGCTGACCGAGGAAGACCGGCGCGGCCGCGACCTGGTGGTGCAGTGGTGCCGCGAGGCCGGCCTCGCGGTGCGCGTGGACGAGATCGGCAACGTGTTCGCGCGGCGCGCGGGCACCGATCCGCATGCACCGGCGGTGGCCACCGGCAGCCATATCGATACGCAGCCGTCGGGCGGCAAGTTTGACGGCAACTTCGGCGTGCTGGCCGGGCTTGAGGTCATGCGCACGCTCAACGATCTCGGCATCGCCACGCGCGCGCCGCTCGAGATCGCCATCTGGACCAACGAGGAAGGCACGCGCTTTACGCCGGTGATGATGGGCTCCGGGGTGTTCGCGGGCGTGTTCGACGTGGCGCACGCGCAGGCCCAGGTCGACCGCGCGGGCATCAGCGTGGGCGCGGCGCTCGACGCCATCGGCTACCGCGGCACGCAGCGCGCGGGCGAGGTCCCGGGCGGCATGTACGCGGCCTACTTCGAGGCCCATATCGAGCAAGGTCCCGTGCTGGAAGCGGCCGGCCTGCCGATCGGCGTGGTCTCCGGCGCGCTCGGGCAGCAGTGGTACGACGTGACGGTGACCGGCATGGACGCCCACGCCGGCCCCACGCCGCTGGCGCTGCGGCACGACGCCATGCTCGCGGCCGCGCGCATGGTCGAGGCCGTCAACCGCATCGCACGCGACGAAGCGCCGCATGGCCGCGGCACGGTCGGCTATCTGGAGGTACGGCCCAACTCGCGCAACGTGATTCCGGGCCGGGTCGACTTTGCGGTGGACTTTCGCAACCTCACGCAGGCCGGCCTCGACCGCATGGATGGCGCCATGCGCGCCGCCTTTGCCGGCATTGCCGAGGCCGCCGCGGTGACCGTGGAGATTCGCCAGGTGGTCAAGTTCGAGCCGTGCGCGTTTGCGCCCGCATGCGTGGCCGCGGTGCGGCGCGCGGCCGATCGGCTCGGCCTGCCGCATATGGAAGTGGTGAGCGGCGCCGGGCACGACGCGGTCTACGTTGCACAGCGCGCGCCCACGGGCATGATCTTCGTGCCGTGCAAGGACGGCATCAGCCATAACGAGCTGGAGGACGCGCTGCCCGAGCATATCGAGGCCGGGGCCAATGTCCTGCTGCAGGCCATGCTCGGCGTGGCCGGTTGATGCCGGTACGCCACCGCACCATGCGCGGGATGGCGTCCGGGCGCGCCTGATCGCCGTGCATCGGGTGCACCAGGTTGGTGGCCCGATGCACCACGCTGCCCGCGACGCCGGGGCGGATCGGGTGCATCGGGGACGGGTTGGCGTTAACCCTGAGAAATTCCGGGCTTGTGCGCTGTGAAATATCACACTAGTATCACAGCCATCGAAGCAATCCCGGCACACCCCCATGGCGAAATCCATCCGACTGGTCGGCGCGGCGCAGGCCGATGACACGGACCACGCGCCGCCGTCGCCCGCGCAGAGCGGCGCGGCGATGCGCGAGCACGCCTATATCGAGATCAAGCGGCGCATCATCGCGTGCGAGTTCCGCCCGGGCGAGCCGCTCAACGAGGCGCAGGTCGCCACGCTGCTTGGTCTGGGCCGTACCCCGGTGCACCAGGCGCTGCACCGGCTGGAAGTGGAGGGCCTGGTGTCGATCATGCCGCGCAAGGGCGTGCTGGTGGCGCCGCTGTCGCTCAACGACGTGCTGGACATGATCGAGGTGCGTGCCACCAACGAGGTGCTGTGCGCCACGCTGGCGTGCGAGCGGGGCCACGACAGCGACTTCAAGGCGATGCGCGATATCGTCGACCGCTCGCCGGACCTGATCGCGCGCCGCGATATTCCCGCGCTGGCCTCGCTCGACCTCAAGTTCCATACCGCCATGTCGGCCGCGTCGCGCAATCGCGTGCTGGCCGACCTGCTGCGCAGCCTGCACGAGAAGCAGGCGCGCTTCTGGTTTCTCTCGCTGTCGGACCCGCAGCATCTGCAGAACGTCTACCAGGAACACCTGGATATCGTGGACGGGCTGGAGCGCCGCGACATACCGGCTGTGCGCGAGGCCATTCGCGAACACATCGACGAGTTTCGCAAGAACATCATCCGGACACTCTGAACCTTGCCTTCCCAGAGCCAGACCTAGACCCCAGACCCCAGACCCAGAGGATTTACGTAATGCCGACACTGCAATTCCAGGTAGCCGGCGGGGGCGCGCTCGCCTTCGACGTGGAACGACTGATCATTGCCGGCTGGACCGGCCGCGATGCGGACGCCGTCCAGCACCACATCCAGGAGCTCCAGGACATCGGCGTCAAGCCGCCCGCGGCGGTGCCGTGCTTCTATCCGCTGGCCGCCTCGCTGCTGACCACCAGCGATATCCTGGAAGTACCGCGCGACGACTCGTCGGGCGAGACCGAATTCGTGCTGTTGCAGACGGCCGATGCGCTGTATATCGGCATCGGCTCCGATCACACCGACCGCAAGGTCGAGGCCTACGACGTGACGGTGTCCAAGCAGATGTGCGGCAAGCCCATGGGCCGCGAAGTGTGGCGCTTCGACGAGGTGGCCGATCACTGGGACAGCCTGGAGATGCGCTGCTGGCGCGTGCGCGACGGCAAGCGCGCGCTGTATCAGGAAGGCAAGGTCACGCGCCTGCTCGATCCGCGCGAGCTGGTGCGTCGCCTGACCGGCGAGGACGCCTTGCCGCGCGGCACCGCGATGTTCTGCGGCACGCAGGCCGTGATCGGCGAGCTGGGCCATGGCGAGGCCTTCGAGGTGGAACTGCACGACCCGGTGCGCAACCGCACGCTGCGGCATGCGTACCGCGTGGCAAGCCTGGCGGTGGCCGAGTGAGCGCGCCCATGACTTCCAACCGGACCCCCAACGAGGCCCCCAACCAGGCCACCAACGAGGCCACCAACCAGGCCCCCAACAAGGCCCCCACCATCGCCGCGCTGGCCGCCGACCTGGCGGCGGGCCGTACCACCAGCCTGGCGCTGACCGAAGCCGCGCTGGCCCGCATCGACGCGCATCGGCGCGCTGGCGGCACGGCATTCATGGAGGTGGACGCGCCGGGCGCGCTGGCCGCGGCGCGCGCCGCCGACCAGGCCCGCGCGGCCGGGCTGGTGGCGTCGCCGCTGGCGGGTCTGCCGGTGTCCATCAAGGACCTGTTCGATGTGCGTGGCCAGGTCACGCGGGCCGGCTCGCAGGCGCTCGCGGCATGCCATGGCGAGCCGGCGACGACCGATGCGGTGGCCGTGGCACGCCTGCGCGCGGCCGGCGCCGTGCTGATCGGCCGCACCAATATGAGCGAGTTCGCGTTCTCGGGGCTGGGGCTCAATCCCCATTACGGCACGCCGCGCACGCCGCTCGATCCAGACCGTATCGCGGGTGGCTCCACCTCGGGCGGCGCGGTCAGCGTGGCGGAGGGCATGGCCGTGGCCGCGCTCGGCACCGATACCGGCGGCTCGATCCGCATTCCGTCGGCGTTCTGCGGTCTGACCGGCTTCAAGCCCACCGCGCGCCGCGTCTCGCTGGAGGGCGGCGTGCCGCTGTCGACCTCGCTCGACTCGGCCGGCCCGCTGGCGCGCTCGGTCGCGTGCTGTGCCGCGATGGATGCCGTGCTCAGCGGCGAGACGCTCGATACGCGACCGGCCACGCTGGCGGGGCTGCGCTTCTATGTGACGCGCGATTTCGTCTGCGAGGGGCTCGATGCCGACGTGGCCGAAGCGTTCGAGGCGGCGCTCGCGCTGCTGTCCGCCAGTGGCGCGCAGATCGTGCCGTTCGACTTCCCCGAGCTGCGTCAGCTGCCGGAAATCAACGCGGGCGGCGGCCTGACCGCGGCGGAATCGTGGTCCTGGCACCGTTCCATGCTGACGCTGTATGGCGACCGCTACGATCCGCGCGTGGCCATGCGGATCCGCCGCGGCGAGCAGCAGGGCGCGGCCGACTACATCGCCTTGCTGGCCGCGCGCCGGGCCATGCAGCAACGCGCGGCGGAACGGCTGCGCGAGGCCGATGCTTGGCTGATGCCGACCGTCGCGGTGCGTCCGCCGCGCCTCGATGCACTGACCCGTGACGAGGATTTCTTCGCCACCAACGGCCTGGTGCTGCGCAATCCGAGCGTGATCAACTTCCTCGACGGTTGCGCCGCGAGCCTGCCGCTCGGCAATGGCATCGGCCTTGGGGTGTGCGGCCTGCATGGACAGGACGCGCGCGTGCTGCAGGTGGCCGGCGCCATCGAAGGCGCGCTGTAGGACCGCGCTTCGCCTTACTCCGTCGCCGTCAGTCGTACTTCAGCACCGCCTCACCGAGGGCCGCGCCAACGTAGCGCGGCCCCGCCTACCACAAGCCCAGGAGTATTCACCGATGTCTTCCGCGATGTCATCCGCACTCACCGGCGCCCCCGGCGCCATCGATGGCCTGCCACCGGGCGAACTGGCCCGGCACCGCAATGATGCGTACCGCAAGATCACGGTGCGCCTGATCCCGTTTCTGGTGTTTCTGTTCATCCTTGCGTGGATCGACCGGGTCAACGTCGGCTTTGCCAAGCTGCAGATGCTGCAGGACCTCCAGTTCAGCGAGGCGGTATACGGCTTTGGCGCCGGCATCTTCTTTGTCGGCTACTTCCTGTTCGAGGTGCCGAGCAATCTGCTGCTCGAGAAGATTGGCGCGCGCAAGACGCTTGCGCGCATCACCATCCTGTGGGGCCTGGCCTCGATGGCGATGATCTTCGTCAAGACGCCGCTGCAGTTCTATGCGCTGCGCTTCCTGCTCGGAATTTTCGAGGCGGGCTTCTTTCCGGGTGTGGTGCTGTACCTGACGTACTGGTTCCCGGCCGAACGGCGCGCGCGCATCAATGGCCTGTTCATGACCTCGTTCGCCATCGCGGGCGTGGTCGGCGGCCCGCTGGCCGGCTACATCATGAGCGCGATGGACGGCGTGGATGGTCTCGCCAACTGGCAATGGCTGTTCGTGCTCGAAGGCATTCCGTCGGTGCTGGCCGGCGTAGCCGTGCTGATGTACCTGCCCGAGAAGCCGGTCGATGCCCGTTGGCTGTCCAGCGCCGAGCAGGCGCTGGTGATGCGCGACGTGGAGGCGGACGCGCGCGACCCGGCCAAACATTCGGCGCTGCGCGACGCGTTTGCCAACGCGCGCGTCTGGATCTGTGCCGCCATTTACTTTTGTGTGGTCAGCGGCAACGCCACCATCGCGTTCTGGTCGCCGTCGATCATCAAGGAGCTCGGCGTCAAGGGCAACCTGCAGATCGGCCTGGTGTCCGCGATTCCGTTCGTTGCCGGCACCATCGCCATGGTGCTCAACGGCGTGCACTCGGACCGCTCCGGCGAGCGCCGCTGGCACTGCGCCCTGGCCACGCTGCTGGCCGCCGTGGGCCTGACGCTCACCGGCATGTGGCTGCAGAGCGCGGTACTGGCCCTGGTGGCGCTGACAGTCGCGTCGATCGGCATCCTGGCCGCCTTTCCCGTATTCTGGTCGCTGCCGTCCGCGTTCCTGGCCGGCACCGCCGCCGCGGGCGGTATCGCGCTGATCAACTCCATCGGCAACCTGGCGGGCTTTGTGGCGCCGTACATGATCGGCTGGTTCAAGACCAATACGGGCCAGCTGTCGTCCGGCCTGTATTTCGTGGCGGCGCTGGAAGCCTGTGCAACGGTGCTGGTGCTGGCCTGTATCCGCGTCAAGCGGTAGGCCGGCCCGACCAGAGGTACTGACCGGGAACGGGGAGGGGGCTGGATTCCCCTCCAACGTTGCGCTACAATCCGCAGCCTCGTTGTGCTGCACGCAAGGTGCAGCGCCCGGCATGCCTGGCATGCCGCACGGAAGTCGATCCGTACGTCGACCAGTAAGCCGGTGGGTAAGCCGACGGTAGGTAAGCCGACGGTAGGTGAGCCGACGGTAGGTGAGCCGACGGTGGGTAAGCCGACAGCAGGTAAGCCGACGGCAGTTAAGCCGATCAGAAAGGCGGGCAGTCCGAGCCGCCTTTTTTGCTTTATCTGCCGGCGCATTCGGTTCGGCGACGGGCTTCGTCCCAACGAGACAAGGACTGCGAGGGTGGCGAAATTGGTAGACGCACCAGGTTTAGGTCCTGACGCCAGCAATGGTGTAGGGGTTCGAGTCCCCTCCCTCGCACCATCTCTTCTGCTGTTTTCTGCTTGGACCCCCGACGTTTCCACGTCTCGCCCGAGCCGGTGGCGCCCGTGATGGCCTATCCGCCCGCCGCGCCTTGCCACGCTGTCAGGTAGCGCGCCGTCACGCTTGCGCCGGACGCCGCCATGGCGGCGATAGCGGCCGGCGGGCCGCTGGCCACGATGCGGCCGCCCTGGTCGCCGGCGCCGGGGCCGATATCGATGACCCAGTCCGCCTGCGCCACCACGCGCATGTCGTGCTCGACCACCACCACGGTATTGCCCGCGTCCACCAGCGCCTGCAACTGCACCAGCAGGCGATCCACGTCCGAGGGATGCAGGCCGTTGGTGGGTTCGTCGAGCACGTACAGCGTGTCGCCACGCTGCGCGCGCTGCAACTCGGTGGCCAGCTTGATGCGCTGGGCTTCGCCGCCCGAGAGTTCCGTGGCCGGCTGCCCCAGCCGCAGATAGCCGAGCCCGATATCGCGCAACGCGGTCAGGGCGCGCATCGCCGGTGCCTCGTCGGCGAACACCTCGCAGGCCGCGTCGACGGTCAGGTCCAGGATTTCGGCGATATTGCGGCCTTGCCACGTGATTTCCAGCGTCTGCGGCCGGTAGCGCGTGCCGTGGCATGCGGCACATGGCGCGTAGACGCTCGGCAGAAACAGCAGCTCCACGCTGACAAAGCCTTCCCCTTCGCACGTCGGGCAACGGCCCTGCGCCACGTTGAACGAAAAGCGGCCGGCCGTGTAGCGCCGCTTGCGCGCGGCGGGCGTCGCCGCGAACAGCTTGCGGACATGGTCGAAGAGTCCGGTATAGGTCGCCAGGTTCGACCGTGGCGTGCGGCCAATCGGCGTCTGGGCCACGCGCACCAGCCGGCGCACTGATGCCATGCCGCCCGCGATGCGGCCCTCGGTGGGGGTCCCGGTCATCGCGAACAGCGGGTCGCGCTCGTCGGCGTCACCGTCGTGGGCGTCATGGGAGTCGTGATGGTTTGCGCGTCCCGCATGATGTGCTCCCTCGCGTCCTCCCTCGCGCGCAAGGTGCCGGCTTACCAGTTCGGGCAGCGCCTGGCTGATCAGGCTCGACTTGCCCGAACCGGACACCCCCGTTACCGCGGTAAAGCCGCCAAGCGGGATATCCGCATCCACGCGATGCAGGTTGTTGCGCGAGACATCGGTCAGCCGGAGCCATCCGGCCGGCTCGCGCGGCGCACGCCGGGGCGTTGGCGGCGCCCCGAACAGGTAGGCCGCGGTGCGCGACGCCTCGATCCTGGCGAGGCCGTCGGGCGGGCCGCTGTAGAGCACGCGCCCGCCATGCTCGCCGGCCGCGGGCCCCACATCGACGATCCAGTCCGCCTCGCGCATGATCTGCGTGTCGTGCTCCACCACGAACAGCGAATTGCCGGCCGCGTTGAGGCGGCGCAACGCCACCAGCAGCGCCTCGCCGTCGGCGGGATGCAACCCGGCCGAGGGTTCGTCGAGGACGTAGACCACGCCGAACAGTTGCGACGAGATCTGGGTGGCCAGCCGCAGCCGTTGCAGTTCGCCCGACGATAGCGTCGGCGTGCTCCGATCGAGCGACAGGTAGCCCAGGCCGAGGTCGATCAGCGTGGTCAGCCGCTCCATCAGTTCCTCGGCGATGCGTTGCGAGGCTAGCCGTTTCTCGGCGGAAAAATTGGGGGTGCGCCGCACGTCGGGAGCGGCCTTGTGCGCCGAGCCGCCGGCCGCCACGCGCCGCGCCGTGTCGGCACGTGCCGCCTTGCGGCTTGGCACGGTATCGACGGCAGTACGGTCAGCAGCGGCCGCGCCGGCGGCTTCGCCGTGCGCGATCGGCCGCATGATCTCCGCTACGCGCGCCAACGGCAGATGCGCGAAGGCGGCGATGTCGAGCCCGGCAAACGTCACCGACAGGGCCGCCTTCTTGAGCCGTTTGCCATGGCACGCCGGGCACTCGCGCCCGATCATGTATTGCGCCACGCGCTTCTTCATCAGCGCGCTCTGCGTGGTGGCAAAGGTCTGCAGCACGTAGCGCCGCGCGCCGGTGAACGTCCCCTGGTAGCTCGGCTCCAGCTTGCGCTTGAGCGCGGCGCGCACCTCGCGCGGCGTAAAGCCCGCGTACACCGGCACGGTGGGCTGCTCGTCGGTGAAGAGGATCCAGTCGCGGTCCCGCTTCGGCAGGTCGCGCCACGGCGTATCGACGTCGTAACCGAGCGTGACGAGGATGTCGCGCAGGTTCTGGCCATGCCAGGCCGGTGGCCACGCGGCCACGGCGCGTTCGCGAATGGTCAGCGAATCGTCGGGCACCATCGATTGCTCGGTCACATCGTATATGCGCCCAAGCCCGTGGCATTGCGGGCAGGCGCCCTCGACGGTGTTGGGGGAGAAGTCCTCGGCGTACAGCATGGGCTGCCGCGCGGGATAGGTGCCGGCACGCGAATACAGCATGCGTACCAGACTCGACAGCGTGGTGACGCTGCCCACCGTCGACCGCGCGTTGGGCGTGCCGCGCTGCTGCTGCAACGCCACGGCGGGTGGCAGGCCTTCGATGCTGTCGACCTCCGGCACGCCCACCTGGTCGATCAGGCGTCTTGCATAGGGCGCGACGGATTCGAAATAGCGCCGCTGCGCTTCGGCGTAGAGCGTGCCAAACGCCAGCGACGACTTGCCGGAGCCGGACACGCCGGTGAACACCACCAGCGCATTGCGCGGGATATCGACATCGATATTCTTGAGGTTGTGCTCGCGCGCGCCGCGCACCTTGACGAAGCTGTCGGTACCCGTGGAGGCGCGGTCCGGCTCCCGGGCCGCAGGCGACGCGCCCCGGGCGGGGAGGCGGGGCGGTGGCATCCCGTCGCTCATGCGCGTCGTTGCTTGCACAAATTGCCGGCGGCGACCATGTAGATCCGGCTATTTGCCGCGGCGCCTGGCCGGGCGCTTGCGGGCGGGCCCGGGCGGGGTCAATGCCGCCAGCCACGCGTCCGTTGCGGCCTTGGTCATCGCGGCGGTGGCCATGGCGGTCTGGCGCCGGCCCTCGGCCGCCGCGCGCCCGCGCGCCGCGCCGGCCACCGCATTGGCGCCGCTGAGCCACATGCTCAGCATGGGATTCTTCTTCAGCCAGGGGTTCCTCATCGGTTGCTCCTTGGGGCGACAGCCAGCGTGCCGATGCAGCCATGGCAGCAGGAAGCATGCCAGTCATGACCGTTCGGCGTCTACGACGGCGGTGCGACCGGCGCGCATCGGTCTGCTGGCGTACAAAGCGGTCCGTGGGCGACGTGTATGCTGTCGCCTGGCCGCGATGGCGCGGCGATCTCCCTTCGCAACCTTTCCCGTCGACATGCACAGTCTTGCGCGAATGTCTGCTTCGACCTTTCGCATCGCCTTCTGGCTCTGCGCGCTGATCGTGCTGGCGCTCGCATTGCTGCCGCCGAGCACGTCGATGCCGACCACGGGCTGGGACAAGAGCAATCACATGCTGGCGTTCGCCACGCTGGCCTTGCTCGCGCGACGGGCCTGGCCCGGGAGGGGCTGGGCCATCCTGATCTGTCTGGTGGGGTACGGGGTGCTGATCGAATGGCTGCAGAGCCTGACGCCATATCGCGATGCCGATGCCATCGACGTGGTCGCCGACAGCATCGGGATTCTGCTTGGCCTTGCGGTCGAGGCCGGGCTGCGTCGCGTCAGGCGGTCAGTCTGACGTCATGAACGCACGACGCATCAGCTATCGAGCGATTCCAGCGTGAACCTGGCGCCGTCGTCCTGGCCGAGCAGTTCCACCAGGCGCGGCAGCGCGGCTTCCAGTTCGGCCTTGAGGGTCCAGGGCGGGTTGATGACGAACATGCCGCTGCCATGCAGGCCCAGGCCGCCCGCGACCGGATGTCTGACCGTCAGCGACGCGTGCACCCAGCTCTTGACCGGCAGCTTCTTCAGTTGCTCGGGCAGCAGCGCGGCTTCGCGCCGCTGCACCTGCGGATACCAGACCGCGTACATGCCCGTGGCAAAGCGCTGCAGACCGTCCTGCACCGCCCGCACGGTGCGCGCGTAGTCGTTCTTGTCCTCGTAGGCGGGATCGATCAGCACCAGCGCGCGGCGCGGCGGCGGGGGCAGGATGGCCTTGATGCCTTCGAAGCCGTCACCGTCGTACAGCATGACGCGGCGGCCGGACCCGCGGAAGTTGTCGCGCAGCACCTGGATCTCGGTCGGATGCAGTTCGAACAGGCGCAGGCGGTCCGCTTCGCGCAGCATCTGCCATGCCAGCCAGGGCGAGCCCGGGTAGTGCTTGAGATTGCCATCCGGATTGAGCGCACGCACCTGCTCGAGATACGCCTCCAGCAGCGGAGGCAATGGCTGCGCGGCATGCCAGAGGCGGCCGATACCGGTCTCGAATTCGGCGTTCTTCTGCGCATAGGCGTGGTCCAACGCGTACAGGCCGGCGCCCGCCTGCGTGTCGATATACCAGAACGGCTTGTCTTTCTGCGTCAGGTAATCGAGCAACTGGACGACGATGGCGTGCTTGAGCACATCGGCATGGTTGCCGGCATGGAAGGCGTGGCGGTAGCTGAACATGGCGCGGAGCTGGTGAACATGGCGCGGCGGCCCTGGCCGGGGCGCCGGGGGCGCTATGCTACCATCCGCGGCCTTCGTTCCGACCGATTTTTTCCGCGATCCTTCCGCAAACCTTCCGCCACCGTTCCGCGAACTCCCGGTCTTTCCGCGAATTTTTAGCGATCATCACGCCATGCCGCGCGCCATCGAGCCTGCCGAGCCGATTCTCTCTCCCGAAGGCATCCCGTTTTCGCCGCGCTACGGCGACGTCTACCACAGCACCCGCGGCGGGCTGGCGCAGGCGCGCCACGTCTTTCTGGGCGGCAATGGCCTGCCGGCGCGCTGGGACGGGCAACGGCAGTTCGTCATCGTCGAGACCGGCTTTGGCCAAGGGCTCAATTTTCTGGCCACATGGCAGGCGTGGCGCGACGATCCACGGCGTTGTGCGCGCCTGCACTTCGTGTCGATCGAAAAGCATCCGTTCACGCGGGAAGGGCTCGCGCAGCTGTATGCGTCGGCATTTGCCGCCGATGCGGGCCAGGCGGCGCCGGCCACCGACCTGGCAGCACTCGGTGCGCAGCTCCGGCACGCCTGGCCCGATCCGTTGCCCGGCATCCACCGGCTTGCGTTCGAGGGCGGCGCGGTCACGCTGACGCTGGCATTCGGCGATGTCGACGCGATGCTGCCGCGCCTCGTGGTGGGCGCCGACGCCTTCTATCTCGATGGCTTTGCCCCGGCCCGCAACGCGGACATGTGGTCGGACACCGTGTTGCGGGGGCTGGCGCGCCTGGCACGCACGGACGCCACGCTGGCCACCTATACCGCGGCGGGATTTGTGCGGCGCGGCCTGCAGGCCGCCGGCTTCGCGGTGGAGAAGGTGCCGGGCTTCGGCGGCAAGCGCGATATGACGGTGGCCCGCTTTGCGCCGGCATGGAAGCATCGCCGCCAGGCGCCGCCGCCGGCGGCCCACTGGCCCGAGCGGCATGCCATCGTGATCGGTGCCGGCCTGGCCGGCTGCGCCGTGACCGAACGACTGGCCGCGCGCGGCTGGCGCATCACGCTGCTCGATCGTCACGCGGGTCCGGCCCGTGCAACCTCGGCCCATCGCGCGGCCGCGATGCACCCGCATATCTCGGCGGACGACAGTCTGTTGTCGCGCCTTTCGCGCGCCGGCAACCTCTATGCGCTACGCGCCTGGCAGGCCCTGGCCGCGGCCGGGCATCCGGTGGGGTGGCAGGGCTGCGGCGTGCTGCATATCGGCGAGGACGCCGCCGACAACGCGGCGCAGCACGCGGCCCTGGCGGCCCTGGGATTTCCACCCGGGTACGTGCGCTGGATGTCGGCCGAGGAGGCGGCGCAAGCGCATGGCGCGAGCGTGCCGCGCGGCGGGCTGTGGTTCGGGCAGGGCGGCTGGGTCGCGCCGCCCGATATCTGCGCCGCGCAGCTCGCGCGTGCGGCCGATGCCGTCACCGCGCGCTTCGGCTGCGAGGTGGCCAGCCTGGCGCATGCCGATGGCATCTGGCAGGCGCGCGCCCGCGACGGTGCCGTGCTTGCCGCGGCGCCGGTGCTGGTGCTCGCCAATGCGTACGAAGCCGAGGCGCTGCTGCCGTCACCGTTCCGCGCACTGCGCCGCGTACGGGGCCAACTGACCGACCTGTCGCCGACCCAGGCCGGACAGGTGGCGCCGCGCGGCCGTTGGCCCGACTGCGTCGTCACCGGCAGCGGCTATCTGTTGCCGCCGGCGCCCGACGGTAGCGTGCGGGTCGGCTCGAGCTACGACCCCGACGAAGGTCCGCTGGTGGCGCGCGCCGAAGTGCACGCGGCCAACCTCGCGCGGCTGGCCGCGCTGTTGCCGGACCGCGCAGCCGCCCTCGGCCGGCTCGACCCGCATGCGCTGCACGGTTACGTCGGCGTACGCACGGTCACGCATAACCGCCTGCCGATGATCGGCCGGCTGCCGGAAGAGGCGCAGGCACTGGCCCACGCCGGCGCGCTGCGTGGCGCCCACCTGCGCGACCTGCCGCGCCTGCCGGGCCTCTATGCGGCGCTTGCGTTTGGCTCGCGCGGCCTCACATGGGCAGCGCTGGCCGGCGAGCTGATCGCCAGCCAGGTGGAGGGCGAGCCGCTGCCGCTGGAAGCGGATCTCGCCGATGCCGTGGACCCCGCGCGGCTGCTGGTGCGCGCATTGCGCCACGGCCGGGCGGAAACGGAAGGCCGGCATGCCCACGATGCGGGCAGGGTAAAAACTGCCGGAAGCGAATGAAAACCATGCGATAATCCGCGTTTTCCGTTTGCGCGGACCCGAAATTCGCGCGTGCGCCGGGGGAGCCGGCAGGTACCGGCAGGTACCCGATGGCAGGTACCCGAATTCCCCCGGCGCGCGCGCAAGAGACAACAACATTTCTGGATTGGATCAACGACCATGTCGAACGTCATTGAAAATCTCGGCAAGCTGGACCGCAAGGTGACCCTGGCCATCCCCAAGGCCGAAGTGCAAAAGGAAACCCAGGAGCGCCTGGTCCGCCTGTCCAAGACGGTGAAGATGTCCGGCTTCCGCCCGGGCAAGGTGCCGATGAAGATGGTCGAGAAGCAGTATGGCCAGCAGGTCGAATTCGAAGTGCGTTTCGACAAGGCCGCGCGCAAGTTCTTCGACATCACCCAGGCGCAGGACGTCAAGGTCGCGGGGCAGCCCAAGTTCGACCTGAAGACCGACGGCGTGGCCGACGACGAAGTGGCTTTCGAAGCCACGTTCGAGGTGTACCCGGAAGTCACGATCGGTGACCTGGCCACGGCCGAGGTGACCCGCACCAGGACCGAGATCGGCGACGCCGAGATCGACAAGACCGTGGACATCCTGCGCAAGCAGCGCGTGCACTATCACGAGCGTGGCGACGCCGGTGCCCATGGCGATGGCGGCGCTGACGTGACCGCCAAGAACGGCGACCGCGTGACCGTGGACTTCGTGGGCAAGATCGACGGCGTGGAATTTGCCGGCGGCAAGGCCGACGACTTCGCGTTCGTGCTGGGCGAAGGCCGCATGCTGCCCGAGTTCGAAGCCGCCGCGGTGGGCCTGAAGGTGGGCGAGAGCAAGAGCTTCCCGCTGGCGTTCCCGGCCGACTATCACGGCAAGGAAGTGGCCGGCAAGACCGCCGAGTTCACCATCACGCTGAAGAAGGTCGAGTGGGCGCACATGCCCGACATCGACGACGCGTTCGCCAAGTCGCTTGGCATTGCCGACGGTAGCGTCGAGAAGATGCGCGCCGACATCCGCGAGAACCTCGAGCGCGAAGTCAAGCGCCGCACGCACGCGATGCTCAAGGACCAGGTCATGGAAGCGCTGCTCAAGGTGAGCGAGCTGGACGTGCCCAAGGCGCTGGTCGAGCAGGACAAGGAGCGCCTGGTGGAAATGGCGCGCCGCGACCTGGAGCAACGTGGCATGCCCAATGCCAAGGACATGCCGATTCCGGCCGACATGTTCACCCAGCAGGCCGAGCGCCGCGTGAAGCTGGGCCTGATCCTCGCCGAGATCGTCAAGGCGCACGGCCTGCAGGCCAAGCCCGAGCAGATCAAGGCCGAGATCGAGGACTTTGCCAAGAGCTACGAGGACCCGAAGGAAGTCATGCGCTGGTACTACGGTGACCAGCAGCGCCTGGCCGAAATGGAAGCCTACGTGCTCGAAAACAACGTGGTAAATTTCGTGTGCGAGAAGGCCAAGGTGTCGGACAAGGCGGTGTCGTTCGAGGAACTGACCGCCGAGACGAATCCGCAACAGGCCTGATGCTCGCGCAGCGGCCGGTGAGCGCATGAAGCATGTGGCGCCGGCCGTGATTCTTGAATACCTGGAGAACCTGCATGACCCGCAATGGCATGACCCGCAATGATTTGCTGGACCGTCTCGCCACCACGCAGGCTTCGGCCCTCGAGACCCAGGGTCTGGGGCTGGTGCCGATGGTGGTCGAGCAGTCGGGCCGGGGCGAGCGCGCGTACGACATCTACTCGCGCCTGCTCAAGGAGCGCGTGGTGTTCATGGTTGGCGAGGTCAACGACCAGACCGCCAACCTGGTGGTGGCACAGTTGCTGTTCCTCGAGAGCGAAAACCCCGACAAGGACGTCTCGCTCTACATCAACTCGCCGGGTGGCTCCGTTTCGGCGGGCCTGGCCATCTACGACACGATGCAGTTCATCAAGCCGGACGTGCAGACGCTGTGCATGGGCATGGCGGCGAGCATGGGCGCGTTCCTGCTCGCGGCTGGCACCAAGGGCAAGCGTAGCGCGTTGCCGAACTCGCGCATCATGATTCACCAGCCGCTCGGCGGCGCGCGCGGCCAGGCCTCGGATATCGAGATCCAGGCGCGCGAGATCCTGTACCTGCGCGAACGCCTGAACAGCATCCTGTCGGAAGTGACCGGCCAGCCCGTGGAGAAGATCGCACGCGATACCGATCGCGACAACTTCATGAGCGGCGACCAGGCGGTGGACTACGGCCTGATCGACAAGGTCATCACGCGCCGCGGGTGAGGAGTGGCGCTGGCGGCAACGCCGGGGTCCGACGTTGCCGGGCCGCCGGTGTGGTCATTGGCGCAGCCTGCGCGGAAGAACGAGGCCCGGGGGCCTCGTTTTTTGTTTTTCACCCACATTGACCCCATACCGCGGGCAAGCCCCGTCGGCTGGGCCAATTGTTTTGGCGTATGATGCGATTCATGCGTTTCCCGCGCAGGCCGGCTCCCGGCTCCGTGCGGCACACACAGCTAATGTGACTGATTCCTATGGCGGACAAAAAGAGTTCTTCCAGTGAAAAGCTTCTGTACTGCTCGTTCTGCGGCAAGAGCCAGCACGAGGTCAAGAAGCTGATCGCGGGCCCGTCGGTGTTCATTTGCGATGAATGCATCGACCTCTGCAACGAGATCATCCGCGACGAAGCTGCCGCGTCCGAGAAGGACGCCGCCGCTGCCACCCGCTCCGACCTGCCGACCCCGCACGAGATTCGCGAGAGTCTCGACCAGTACGTGATCGGGCAGGAACAGGCCAAGAAGATTCTGGCCGTGGCGGTGTACAACCACTACAAGCGCCTCAAGCATCTTGGCAAGAAAGACGACGTCGAGCTTTCCAAGAGCAACATCCTGCTGATCGGCCCCACGGGCTCGGGCAAAACGCTGCTGGCGCAGACGCTGGCGCGCCTGCTCAACGTGCCGTTCGTGATTGCGGATGCCACCACGCTGACCGAAGCCGGTTACGTAGGCGAGGATGTCGAAAACATCATCCAGAAGCTGCTGCAGAACTGCAACTACGAGGTCGAGAAGGCGCAGCGTGGCATCGTCTATATCGATGAAATCGACAAGATTTCGCGCAAATCCGACAATCCGTCGATTACCCGCGATGTCTCGGGCGAAGGTGTGCAGCAGGCCCTGCTCAAGCTGATCGAGGGCACCATGGCCTCGGTGCCGCCGCAGGGTGGGCGCAAGCATCCGAACCAGGACTTCCTGCAGGTGGATACCACCAACATCCTGTTTATCTGCGGCGGTGCGTTCGATGGCCTGGAAAAGGTCATCATGCAGCGTTCGGACAAGACCGGCATCGGTTTTGCCGCGCAGGTGCAGAGCAAGGAGGAACGCGACGTCAGCGAAGTCCTGCCGCACACCGAGCCGGAAGACCTGATCAAGTTCGGCCTGATCCCGGAACTGATCGGCCGTCTGCCGGTGGTGGCCACGCTGGCCAAGCTCGACGAGGCCGCGCTGGTGCAGATCCTGATCGAGCCCAAGAACGCGCTGGTCAAGCAATACCAGAAATTGCTGGCGATGGAAGGCGTGGAGCTGGAAATCCGCCCGGCGGCGCTGTCGGCGATTGCGCGCAAGGCCATCAAGCGCAAGACCGGCGCCCGTGGCCTGCGGTCGATTCTCGAACAATCGCTGATGGACGTCATGTACGACCTGCCCAACTACAAGGGCGTGCAGAAGGTGGTGATCGACGAAAGCACGATCACCGGCGATGCGCCGCCGTTGCTGATGTATGAGGAGCAGCAGCCAAAGGTGGCAGGATCGAACTGATGGCGATGCCGGGAAAGTGGTCGATGTCACACCGGCGCAAAAATCAAGCGGCCGTTCGCGTGAAAGCGAGCGGCTTTTTTTCTTCAATTCAAACGACGAACGGGAGCAAACGCGGGTATGCTGTTTCAGAGTGGGTGGCAAGTGCGGAATGCAGCATTTTTGTCCCGCACGAGGGAATTGATGATTTGCCGGTGATTGCTGTCTTGTAATCGATTCCCGCGACCCTATTTACGCCTTAAATGACTGACTGGGGAAAATGATGTCCGGAACACAACTCCTCCCGGCTGAGCCGATTCGCCTCCCACTGTTGCCGCTGCGCGACGTGGTGGTGTTTCCGCACATGGTGATCCCGCTGTTCGTGGGTCGCCCGAAGTCCATCAAGGCGCTTGAGACTGCGATGGAGTCGGGCAAGAGCATCATGCTCGTGGCCCAGAAGACGGCGGCGAAGGACGAGCCGACCGCTGACGACCTGTACGAGGTCGGCTGCATCGCCAATATCCTGCAAATGCTGAAGCTGCCGGACGGCACCGTGAAGGTGCTGGTCGAAGGCACGCAGCGCGCGAACATTACCGAGGTAAGCGAGGACGATTCGCATTTCATGTGCGAAGCCGTGCCCGTGCCGCCCGCGCCGGTCGAAAGCGCCGAAACCGAGGCCCTGCGCCGCGCGATCGTGTCGCAGTTCGACCAGTACGTCAAACTCAACAAGAAGATCCCGCCCGAAATCCTGACTTCGCTGTCGGGAATCGATGAGGCCGGCCGCCTGGCCGACACCATTGCCGCGCATCTGCCGATCAAGCTCGAGCAGAAGCAGAAGATTCTTGAGATGGTCAATGTGACCGAGCGTCTCGAGAGCCTGCTGTCGCAACTGGAAGGCGAGATCGACATCCTGCAGGTGGAAAAGCGCATCCGTGGCCGCGTCAAGCGCCAGATGGAGAAGAGCCAGCGCGAGTACTACCTGAACGAGCAGGTCAAGGCCATCCAGAAGGAACTGGGCGAAGGCGAAGAGGGCGCCGATCTCGAAGAGCTCGACAAGCGCATCAAGGCCGCGCGCATGCCCAAGGAGGCCAAGAAGAAGGCCGACGCCGAGTTCAAGAAGCTCAAGCTGATGTCGCCGATGTCGGCCGAGGCGACCGTCGTGCGCAACTACATCGACACGCTGGTCAATCTGCCGTGGCGCAAGAAGAGCAAGGTCAACAACGACCTTGCCAATGCCGAGCGCGTGCTGGACGAAGATCACTATGGCCTGGAGAAGGTCAAGGAACGCATTCTCGAGTACCTCGCGGTGCAACAGCGTGTGGACAAGGTGAAGGCGCCGATCCTGTGCCTGGTCGGGCCGCCCGGCGTGGGCAAGACCTCGCTCGGCCAGTCGGTGGCGCGCGCGACGAACCGCAAGTTCGTGCGCATGGCACTGGGTGGCGTACGGGACGAGGCCGAGATCCGCGGTCACCGCCGGACCTATATCGGTTCGATGCCCGGCAAGATTCTGCAGAGCCTGTCGAAGGTCGGCGTGCGCAACCCGCTCTTCCTGCTCGACGAGATCGACAAGATGGGCATGGACTTCCGTGGCGACCCGTCGTCGGCGCTGCTCGAGGTGCTGGACCCGGAACAGAACCACACGTTCCAGGACCACTACATCGAGGTGGACTTCGACCTGTCGGACGTGATGTTCGTGGCGACGTCGAACTCGCTGAACATTCCGCCGCCGCTGCTGGACCGGATGGAAGTGATCCGCCTGTCGGGCTATACCGAGGACGAGAAGGTCAACATCGCCGAGCGGTATCTCCTGCCCAAGCAGATCAAGAACAACGGTCTGAAGGCGGGCGAGATCGAGGTGACCGAGGCCGCGCTTCGCGACATCATTCGCTACTACACGCGGGAAGCCGGCGTGCGCTCGCTGGAGCGCGAGGTGTCGAAGATCGCCCGTAAGGTGGTCAAGCTGCTGCTGCTGAAGAAGGAGTCGGGTCCGGTCAAGGTCGATTCGGAAAACCTCGACAAATTCCTCGGCGTGCGCAAGTACGACTTCGGTCTGGCCGGCAAGGAAAACCAGGTGGGCCAGGTGACCGGTCTCGCGTGGACCGAGGTGGGCGGCGATCTGCTGACCATCGAGGCGGCGATCATGCCTGGCAAGGGCAATATCACCCGCACCGGTTCGCTCGGCGACGTGATGAAGGAATCGGTCGAAGCGGCACGTTCGGTGGTGCGTTCGCGTGCCCGCCGGCTCGGGATCGCGGATGAGATGTTCGAGAAGCGCGACATCCACATCCACGTGCCCGAAGGCGCCACGCCGAAGGACGGTCCGTCCGCGGGCGGTGCGATGACGACGGCGCTGGTGTCGGTGCTGACCGGGATTCCGGTGCGTGCCGATGTGGCGATGACTGGCGAGATCACGCTGCGCGGCGAAGTACTGCCGATCGGCGGCCTCAAGGAGAAGCTGCTGGCTGCCCACCGTGGCGGTATCAAGCTGGTGCTGATCCCCGAGGAGAACGTGAAGGACCTCGCCGAGATTCCCGACAACGTGAAGAACGCGATCGAGATCGTACCGGTGCGCTGGATCGACAAGGTGCTGGAACTGGCGCTTGAGCGCAAGCCCGAGCCGCTGCCGGAGGAAGTGGACAAGCCTGCCGAAGTGGCGGACAAGTCGACGACCTCGGTCGAGATGACGCACCACTGAGCTGCGGTTAGCCGACAGTTGCGATAAGACGCCATGGGCTCGCGCCCATGGCGTTTTTTATTGCGTCGGGTGCTTGGCAAAGCGCGGAAACCTGGATTACAATCGCGGCCTCGCAACGCAAACAGCGGCAATCAAGCAGTACCTGCCGAGCCGTGCGAAGCGAGATTACCGAGTGGATGTTGTCGACAATGACAATGACATCTGCGATGGTCGAGCGGGTGCTTAGCTCAGCTGGTAGAGCGGCGCCCTTACAAGGCGTAGGTCGGGGGTTCGAACCCCTCAGCACCCACCACTGCTCTCCATCGACGCAGGTCGCATTTTCATCCACGCAGGGACCGACACAGGAGTGGTAGTTCAGTCGGTTAGAATACCGGCCTGTCACGCCGGGGGTCGCGGGTTCGAGTCCCGTCCACTCCGCCAGTAGCAAGAAACGCCCGCGAATGCGGGCGTTTTTCATTTGTGCGGAGTGGAGGGAGCCGCCTGCGCGGCTCCCGGCGGGGCGAGAAGGGCCGCGCCTACCGGCGCGGCAGCGGCCTGCGAAACGTAGGCGAGTCCCGTCCACTCCGCCAGTAGCAAGAAACGCCCGCGAATGCGGGCGTTTTTCATTTGTGCGGAGTGGAGGGAGCCGCCTGCGCGGCTCCCGGCGGGACGAGAAGGGCCGCGCCTACCGGCGCGGCAGCGGCCTGCGAAACGCAGGCGAGTCCCGTCCACTCCGCCAGTAGCAAGAAACGCCCGCGAATTGAACTGAACCCCAGAAGTTGGACGGTTCAAGAAGACTAGGCTTGCAAGGGCTGGGTCCTGTACTGCACGGGACTCAGCCCTTTTAGCTTCAGTCGGATACGTTCGTTGTTGTAGTAGTGGATGTATTGTCGGATCCCACTTTGCAACTGCTTCACGCTGTCGAACTCGTTCAGGTAGAAGAACTCCGACTTGAGCGTTCCGAAGAAGCTTTCCATCGCGGCATTGTCGAGGCAATTTCCCTTACGGGACATACTCTGACGGACCTTTTTGCCCAGGAGCCGTCGATAGGCGGGCATCCGATATTGCCAGCCCTGATCCGAATGCAACAATGGCCGCTCACTACGCTTGAGGCGTGAGATCGCTTTCTTCAGCATGCCGCTGACCAGATCGAACGTGGGCCGTGTGGAACTCTGCCACGCGACGATCTCGCCGTTGTACAGATCCATGACCGGCGACAGGTACAACTTCTGCCCCTTCACGTTGAACTCGGTTACGTCCGTTACCCATTTCTCGTTAGGCCGTTGTGCGGCGAACTGTCGGTTGAGCAGGTTCGGAGCTGCCAGTCCGAGCCCTCCCCGGTAAGAGCGGTATTTCTTCGGTCGTACCAGCGACTTCAGGCCCAACTGCAGCATCAGGCGCCGGACCAACTTGTGATTGACTACCTCGCCGTCCTGCCGAATTGCCGCAGTAATGCGCCGATAGCCATATCGGCCTCGATGGCGCTCATAGATCGCTCGAATGCGCTGCTTGAGTTCAGCGTAACGGTCTCCTGCCAGCAGGGCCTTCTGCTGATAGTAGAAGGTGCTGCGCGCCAGTCCTGCCACCGCCAGCAGAACGGCCAATGGATGATGCTGCCTCAATTCGAGTACTACTTGCGCTTTGCGCGCGGCGCCTGACGCTGCTCCGCTCGAATCAAGGCATCGAGTTTTTTTAGGTACGCCACCTCCGCGCGCAGGTATTCGTTCTCCTTGAGCAACTGCTCACGGGTACGCTGGTCCTGTTCGGATTCCGGCGCAATGGGTTCGGGTGGTGATGAGTTCGGCATCTTCCGGGGACGTCCCTTGGGACGAGGCAATAGTGCAGGCAGACCACCCTCATGATACTGGCGCTCCCAACGGCTGATGGCACCCGGATCACGAATCCCCCAGATCGCTCGCGCCTCAGATTGCGACAGGTTGTCCCGCTGGATGCCTTCAAGCACCGCCAGCTTGAATTCCGCGCTGTACTTGCTGTGCCCCTTGCGTCGTAACCCGCGTCGACCGTGAAGCTCATGCAGCGCAACCCACTCGCGGGCCAGCGTACGGCCCACCCCATACTCCCGCGCTAGCTCCCTAAAGCCTATACCTCCGGCCAGATATCGCTTTACTACTCTGAGCTTCAATTGCTCGTCGTGCTTCGCCATGAAAAACACCCCAAGGGTTGGATCAGTGTCCAACTCTTGGGGTGCAGTTCAAATGCGGGCGTTTTTCATTTCCGAGCCGATCTTGGCATCGCACTCCTCGAGTCGTCCCCCCGATTCTGACAAGAATCCGTGCGCGGTCCTGCTAGAATCGCGAAGTTTGACCTTCGTGCCAACCCCTTACCCGAATCAGCATGCTTGATTTCGTACGCAACAACCGGCGCCTGATGCTTCTGCTGCTGCTGGTGCTCGTCTTCCCGTCGTTCGTGTTCTTCGGCGTCGAAAGCTATTCGCGCTTCATGGACAGCTCGCACGACGCCGCCAAGGTCGATGGCCGTGCCATCTCGGTCCAGGAAGTCGATAACGTGGTACGCGACCAGACCGAACGCATGCGTCAGATCCTCGGCGCCAGCTACGATCCGCGCCAGTTCGAGGGCCCGGCCGCACGCCAGGCGGTGCTCGACCAGCTGATTCTGCAGCGCGTGGTATCGGCCGAAGTCGCACGTGAGCACCTCACGGTGTCCGATGCGGAAGTGGCCGCCGCCATCCAGAGCATTCCCGCCATCGCGCAGCTCAAGGCCGCCGACGGCAAGTTCGACGAGAAGGCCTACGTGCAACTGCTGGCCGCCCAGGGCATGACCCCGGACCAGCTCGATGCGCGCATCCGCTTCGACCTCGCGACCCAGCAGCTCAGCAATGCGGTGGCTGCCACGGGCTTCATGCCCAAGTCGCTGCTCGACCGGCTGCTCGCCGTGCGCGACCAGGAGCGCGAAGTGCAGGCGCTGGTGATCAAGCCGGCAGACTTCACCGCCAAGGTCACGCCCGACGCCGCCGCCCTCAAGGCGTACTACGACGCGCATACCGCGGCCTATACGGTGCCCGAGCAGGCCAAGGTGGAATACGTGGTGCTGTCCGGCGATGCGCTGGCCGCCTCGCAGACGGTCACGCCCGAGCAGCTCAAGTCCTACTACGACAGCAACCTCGCGCGCTTCAAGACCGAGGAGCAGCGTCGTGCCAGCCATATCCTGATTGCCGCCGCCAAGGACGCACCGGCCGCACAACGTGCCGCGGCCAAGGAGAAGGCGACCAGGCTGCTGGAAGAACTGCGCAAGCATCCGGAGACGTTTGCGGCAGTGGCCAGGAAGGAGTCGCAGGATCCGGGCTCGGCAGAGAAGGGTGGCGACCTCGGCTTCATGGGCCGTGGTGCGCTGGTCAAGCCGTTCGAGGACGCCATGTACGCGCTCAAGCCGGGTCAGATCAGCGACGTGGTGGAAACCGACTACGGCTATCACATCATCAAGCTCGACGAGATCAAGCCTGCGGCCACGCAGCCGCTGGAAGCGGTCAAGGCCGAGCTCGAAAACGAACTGCGCAAGCAGCTCGCCGCCAAGCAGTATGCGGAACAGGCCGATGCCTTCGGCAACATGGTGTACGAGCAGGCCGACAGCCTCAAGCCGGCGGCCGACAAGTTCCACCTGACCATCCAGACCGCCGACAACGTGACGCGCGCGCCGAACCCGGCGCTGGGCGCACAGAACCCGCTCAACAACGAGAAGGTGCTGAAGGCCCTGTTCAGCGACGATGCGATCAAGAACAAGCGTAATACCGAGGCTGTGCAGGTCGGCCCCAACACGCTGGTGTCGGCGCGGATCGTCGATTACCGTCCGTCGTCGGTGCGCAAGTTCGAGGAGGTGGAAGCACAGGTGCGCCAGGCCTATATCGCCCAGCAGGCTGCCGAACTGGCGCGCAAGGACGGCGAGGCCAGGCTCGAAGCGCTGAAGAAGGATCCGGGTACGGCGGGCTTTGGTCCGTCGATCGCGGTGTCCCGCACGCGCGGCGACGGTGTGCCGCCGAAGGCCGCCGAGGCCGTGATGCGCGCGGACACGCTCAAGCTGCCCGCGTTCGTCGGCGTCGATCTCGGCCATGACGGCTATGCGATCTATCGCATCAACAAGGTCAGCACGCCGGCGCAACCCAAGCCGGAACAGCGCCAGGCGGAAGCACAGCAACTCGCGCAACTGGTGGGGCAGGCCGACCTGAATGCGTACTACGAAAGCCTCAAGGCGCGCGCGAAGGTGAAGATCCTGCGTCCGATCACCGCAGCGGATGCGGGCCAGGACCACGCGCAGTAATCCGGGCAGGTCTGGAACGAGAAACGGGGTGGCTCAGGCCACCCCGTTTGTTTAGAGCTGTTTCTATTTAGAGCCGTTTCTGTTTTGAGCGGTCTTGTTTTGAGCCGTGTTGGTTTTGAGCGGCTCGACCCGATCCCTTCAATCGCCGCCGCGCTTGCCCGCTTTGAGCAGCGGTTTCAACTGCGGCCACACGTTGTCCAGCAATGTCGCCTGCGCTGCCGCCGTCGGGTGGATACGGTCATCCTGGAACCAGTCCGGATGCGTGATCACCTTGTCCAGGAAGAACGGCACCAGCGCGGTACGGTACTCCCTGGCCACCTTGGCGAACAGCGCAAAGAAGCGCTCGGTGTAGTCGGGTCCGTAGTTGGGCGGGATCCGCATGCCCACCAGCACCACGCTGGCCCCGGCCTTCTGCGCGGTGGTCACCAGGTTGCGCAGGTTGGCCTCGGTGTTCTGCAGCGACAGGCCGCGCAGGGCGTCGTTGCTGCCCAGTTCCACGATGACGACGGCAGGCTTGTGGCGCGCCAGCAGGTCGGGCAGGCGGGTCTTGCCGCCGACCGTGGTTTCGCCGCTGATGCTTGCATTGACGACGCTATAATCGAGCCGCTCCGCGCGCAGGCGTTGCTGCAGCAGGCTGACCCAGCCGCTGCCGCGCGCGATGCCATATTCGGCCGAGAGGCTGTCGCCGAGCACGAGCACCGCGGGGGCGGCCGTGGCTGGCGTTCGGCTGGCAGCGGGCGCGGTGGTGGTGGCAGCGGCTGCCGTGCCCGCCGCTGCCGTGCCCGCCGCGCTTGCGGTGGCCGCCGGCGCTGCCGATGCCGGGCCGGCAAGGGCCACGCACACTGCTGCCGGGGCGAGCAAACTTGCGCGCCAATGTGTGGTCCAATGCGACAATCCACGCAGGTGCTGGTGCGGCTCCCATTGCGATGTCAGTTGCGACGTCCGCTGCGACACCCGCTGCGACGTCCGCTGCGACACCCGCCGCGGTCCCCAGTGCTTCTCCATTTCACCACTCTTGCCCATGTCTTCTTCCATTCTCGCTGTCGAGTCACTCGGAAAGACCGTAGCCGACGCAACGGGTTCGCTGACGATTTTGCACGACGTCTCGTTTTCCGTCACGCCGGGCGAGACGCTGGCCATTGTCGGCGCCTCCGGCTCGGGCAAGTCAACGCTGCTCGGGCTGCTGGCCGGCCTGGATCTGCCCAGCAGCGGGGCGGTCAAGCTCCACGGGCAAGACCTGTTCACGCTCGATGAAGACCAGCGCGCGGCCTTGCGCGGGCGTCATGTCGGGTTCGTGTTCCAGTCGTTCCAGCTCGTCGGTCACCTGACCGCGCTCGAGAACGTGATGCTGCCGCTGGAATTGCGCGGTGAGACCGCGCGTGTGCGCGAGCGTGCGGTGGAAATGCTCGAGCGCGTCGGTCTCGGCGCGCGGCTGTCCCATTATCCGCGCACGCTGTCCGGCGGCGAGCAGCAGCGGGTGGCGCTGGCGCGGGCCTTTGTGACGCGGCCGGACATCCTGTTTGCCGACGAGCCGACCGGCAGCCTTGACACCGCCACCGGCGAGGCCGTGATCGCGCTGATGTTCGAGCTCAATCGCGACGCCGGATCCACGCTGGTGCTGGTGACGCATGACCGCTCGGTGGCCGCGCGCTGCGGCCGCATCCTGACCATCGAGGCTGGCCGCGTGGCCAGCGATCAACTGATCGGCACGGAGGTCTGAGAGGCCCGCCGGCGCCTAGCGGGACAGCACGCCGCGCGCCCGTTCGATCAGCGTGCGGGTGGAAGCATCGTGCGTGGACGTGGCGGCATCGCCCTTGAGCTCCGCCTCGATCGGCCGCGCCAGGATCTTGCCAAGCTCCACGCCCCACTGATCGAACGAGTTGATCTTCCAGATCACGCCCTGCACGAACGTGCGGTGCTCGTAGAGTGCTATCAGCGCACCGAGCACATGCGGCGTGAGGTCTTCCATCAGCAGCGTATTGCTCGGGCGATTGCCCTGGAACACCATATGCGGCACGCGCGCGGGATCGGTGACGCCGGCCGCGCGCAGTTCCTCGACACTGCGGCCACGCATCAGTGCCTCGCCCTGGGCAAAGCAGTTGGCCAGCAACTTGGCATGGTGGCCGGTCAGCTTGCGCGGCGGCACCAGCGGCGCGACAAAGTCGACCGGCACGATCTGCGAGCCCTGGTGGATCATCTGAAAATACGCGTGCTGGCCGTTGGTGCCGGCCGTGCCCCACACCACCGGCGAGGTATCGGCGCGCACCGGCCGGCCGTCGAGCTGCACCGACTTGCCGTTGCTTTCCATCTCCAGTTGTTGCAGGAACGCGGGGAACAACTCGAGCGACGTCGAGTATGGCGCCATGCAGCTGGTCGGCATGTTGAAGAAGTTGCGGTACCAGATGCCGAGCATCGCCATCACCACCGGCATGTTGCGCGCGAGCGGGGCGGTGCGGAAGTGCTCGTCCATGGCGCGGCCGCCGCGCAGCAGGTCCTCGAAGGCGTCGTAGCCGACCGCCAGCGCGATCGAAAGGCCGACCGACGACCACAGCGAGAAGCGGCCGCCGATCCAGTCCCAGAACTCGAACATGTTGGCCGGGTCGATGCCGAATTCGCGCACGGCCTCGGTATTGGTCGACACTGCCACGAAATGGCGAGCGAGGTGCTGCTCGGAGACGCCCTGACGCAGGAACCATTCGCGCATGCTGCATGCGTTGGCCATGGTTTCCAGCGTGGTGAAGGTCTTGGAGCAGACGATCACGAGCGTGCGGGCCGGGTCCAGGCGCACCAGCGTTTCGGCCAGTTCGGTGCCATCGACGTTGGAGACGAAATGCATGCGCGGACCAGCGGGATCGGCCAGGTGCGCCAGCGCGCGGCATACCATGCGCGGGCCTAGGTCGGAGCCGCCGATGCCGATATTGACCACGTCGGTAATGGTCGCGCCCGTATGGCCTTTCCATGCACCGCCGCGCACGCGCTCGGCAAAGACGCGCATGCGGCGCAGCACGTCGTGGATGCCGGGCATGACGGAGACGCCATCGACGCGGAACGGGGCGTCGGGCAACGCGCGCAGTGCGACGTGCAACGCGGCGCGGTCCTCGGTGGCATTGATATGTTCGCCCGCGAACATGGCTTCGCGCCGGCGTGGGACGCCAGCTTCATCGGCCAGGCGCATCAGCAGGTCGAAGGTCTGGGGCGTGATGCGATTCTTCGAGAAATCGAGGTACAGGCCGGCCGCTTCCAGCGAAAACGCTTGGACGCGGCGGTCTGCATCGGCAGCGTCGAACCATTCGCGCATCTGCGTCTCGCGCAAGGTTTCGTGGTGCTGCAGCAGGGCATTCCAGGCGTGTAGATCTGTCGGCATGCGAACTCGAAAAAAACGTGGCGTGCGCGGGTGCGCCGGACGCGTACGACGATCCCATGGGCGTGCGCACCCGGGGACGACAAGCGTCGGCAAGGCAACCTGCGGCGCGGCAGGTGAGACGGCAAGTATATCGCCAGCCCATGACGCCAATGGCGGAAAGTCGGGCCGCATTGCATCACAGTTCGGTGCATGGCGGCACTTGAGTGCAAGCCATCACCATAGCAGGCAACCGGCGCGCGCCCTATCGGATGTTGTCCGACGCCGGCCGCGCATGCCCGTGCGGGCCACACGGGGCGCCCGCGATGCTCAGCAGGGTGCGCCGTGCAGCAACGCGTTGAAAATGCGGCGCGCGGGCACGTAGAGCTCGCTGGCCGTCACGCCGGCCGGGCCGGTGCCGGCGGCGACCAGGCAATCGGCCGCGCGCCCATGTATCCAGACCGCCGCGCAGGCCGCGTGGCGTGCCGGCATGCCTTGCGCGAGCAATGCACCGATCATGCCGGCCAGCACATCGCCGGTACCGGCGGTGGCGAGTGCCGCGTTACCGGTGGGGTTGATCGTCACGGTTTCGATGTCGTGGGCGTCGATATCCTGGCTGTCGAGATGGTGGGCGGCAGCCGGGGGGGCCGCGATCACGCTGCCCGAGCCCTTGAGCACGACCACGGCCTGCCAGCGTCGCGCCAGCGCACGTGCGGCGGCAAGACGGTCGCGCTGGACCTCGCTCACGCTGCTGCCAAGCAGGCGCGCGGCCTCCAGCGGGTGGGGCGTCAGCACGCGCGGCAGGCGGGCGGCGATCAGGCGCGTGGCCAGCGCGTCGTGCGCGGCCAGCAGGTTGAGCGCATCGGCATCGAGCACCAGTGCCGGCGGCGTGGCTGCCTGCATGCAGGCATCGAGCAAGCCCTGCAAGGTGGCCTGCGCACCGGCATCGGTCCCCATGCCGGGACCGATCACGAGCGCGGACATGGCGTCGATGGCGATGTCCGCTACGGCGTGGAGCATCAGTTCGGGGTGCACCACGTCAAGCGCGGGCGCGGTCCGGGCAAGAAAGCCGATATGGACGCGGCCGGCGCCAAGGAACAATGCCGCGCGCGAGCCGAGCAGCGGGGCACCGGTCATGCCGGTATGTCCGCCGATCACCGCCAGTGAACCGAACGTGCCTTTGTTGGCGGCGTGGCGGCGCCCTGGCAGCGCGGCGCCAAAACCGGCCGGCTGGTTGAGCCTGGCGGCGGGCAGATCCGGGGTCGGATACGGCAGGCCGAGCGGCGCGATATCGATCTCGCCGGCGCAATCGCGGCCGTCGAGCGTCAGCAGGCCTGGCTTGGCCGCGAGGAATGTCAGCGTGCGGCGTGCGCGTATCGCGGGTTGGCCGGCACCGGTATCGGCAAAGAGCCCGCTCGGGATATCGAGCGCGAAGACCGGCAGGCCGGACCGGTTCACATGCTCGATCCAGCGCGCCAACTGGCCTTCCGCGGGGCGGTTGAGGCCGATGCCAAGCAGGCCATCGACGATCGCGGCGCAACCGGCCGGCCACGGGGGCAGGGGCGCACCAGGGTCGTGCGGCATCACCAGTAGCGGCACGCCCGCGGTACGGGCCTCGGTCCAGGCGCGTGCGGCGTCGGGCGGCAGGTGGTCGGGGGTGCCGGCGAGCCAGGCTTCGACGCGGCGGCCGGCCTGGTGGAGGCGCGTGGCGGCCACCATGGCATCGCCGCCATTGTTGCCCGGACCGGCCAGGCAAAGTAGCTTGCCCGGCGGTGCATGACGGGTGATCCAGTCGGCGGCGGCGGCCCCGGCGCGCGCCATCAGCGTGAAGGGCGGCAGGCTTTGCAGGCCGGCGTGTTCGATGCCGCGAATGGTGGCCACGTCGTGCAACGGCGCCGGCTGCGGGCCGGCATCGAGCGCGAACCAGTCCGGCGTGGCCGACGCTGCTGTCGGGGGCGACGCTGCCGACGCTGCCGACGCTGCCGACGATGTGGGCGAAATCGATGAGGTGGTCGACATCGATGATGCCGGCGCACCGGCGCTGCTGCCAGGCGCGGCGGGACTGGCGGCTGCAGGGGCGCTGGCGCCGCCAGCGGTGCCGGCCGCTCCTGCGGCGCCGGCGTCGGGATCCATCGGGTTCATCGCAATCTCCGCGGGTTCAGTTCAGGCCAGCCGGTAGCGCGCCGGCGTCAACCCTTCCATGTCGATCGCCGGGCCGTCGCCATGGCCCGCACTGGCGGCCATCTGGTCCGCCGCGATTTTGCCCGATCCGCACGACATCGCCCAGCCGGTGGAGCCATGCCCCAGGTTAAGGAACAGTCCCGGCACCGAGGTTGCGCCGATCAGTGGCGGACCATCGGGCAGCATCGGCCGCGCGCCGGCCCATAGGGTCGCTTCCTGCCACGCGCCGGCCACCGGGAACCAGTCGCGCGCCACGCGGATCAGCGTGCGCAGCGCATCCGGCCGCAGATCGAGCTTGCGCGTGCCGAGTTCGGCCGTGCCGGCCACGCGCAAGCGGTTACCCATGCGCGTGATGGCAACCTTGTACGACTCGTCCATCAGCGCGCCGAGCGGCGCCTGCAGTTCGTCGCGCACCATCACCGTCGCGGAATACCCCTTGACCGGATAGAGCGGCACACGCAGCCCGAGCGGGCGCAGCAGGCCCACGCTGCCGACCCCGGCGGCAACCAGCACGCGCGCGGCGGCGAGCGTTTCGGCAGCCGCGCCGCGGCGCGCCGGCGCCAGCTCCACGGTGAGTCCGTCGGCATGCGGCGCGCGCACGCGCGCCACCGGTGCATCGAAGCGGAAGCGCACGCCGGCGGCTTCGGCATGCTGGTGCAGGCGCCGCACGAACAGCGGACAGTTGCCCGACTCGTCGTCGGGAAGATGCAGGCCGCCGGCCAGTGCGGTGTCCTCGGCCAGCCCCGGCTCGATGCGCCGGCATCCGGTCGCGTCGACCAGCGTGTGCAGGACCTTGTGTTCGCGCAGCAGCGCGAGCCCGGGCGCGGCAAGGTCGAGATCCTGCTGCGTACGGAACAACTGAAGGTAACCGCGCGACTGCTCGTATTCGAGTTCGAGTTCGGCGCGCAGTCGATGCAGGCAGTCGCGGCTGTAGAACGCGAGCCGCTGCATGCGCAGCTTGTTGGCGCGATAGCGGTCCGGCTGGCATTCGCGCAACCAGCGCGCGATCCAGCGCCACAAGGCAGGATCGAGGCTCGGCCGGAAGCGCACCGGTGCCTCGCGCGCCATCAGCATGCCGAGCACCTTGCGTGGCATGCCGGGCGCGGCCCACGGCGTGACATAGCCGGGCGCGATCACGCCGGCGTTGCCGAAGCTGCTCTCCTGGGCCGGGGCGGCGCGCCGTTCGATCACGGTCACGTCGAAGCCGGCCTGGCGCAGGTACCACGCGGAACAGACGCCGATGGCGCCGGCGCCGATGACGATCACGTGCATGATGCTGGCAAATCCTTGTCAGCGACCCCCGCCGGGATATCCGCCACCCGTCTGGCTGCCTGCGCCTGCCGTGGGCGCGCGGCTATTTGAGCTCCTTCTGCATGACCACGTCCGGCAGCCACGTCACCAGCGTGGGCCACACCGTAATCATCGCGATGGCAAGCACCATCATCATGAAGAACGGCAGTGACACCCGTGCGATGTAGTTGCTGTCCTTGCCGGTCATGCTTTGCAGCACGAAAAGGTTGAAGCCGACTGGCGGCGTCACTTCCGCGATCTCCACCAGCAACACGATGAAGATGCCGAACCATACCAGATCGAAGCCCGCCGCCTGCACCATCGGCAGCACCGTCGCCGTGGTGAGCGCGATCATCGAGATGCCGTCGAGCGCCGTCCCCAGCAGGATATAGATGATGGTGAGCACCGCGATCAGCGACCACGGCGACAGGTGCAGCGCCGCCACCCACTCGGCCAGCGCGCGCGGAATGCCGGTAAAACTCATGGTGACCGACAGGAACGAGGTGGCACCGAGCACGAACATGATCATGGCGGTCAGCCGCGTGGCCGACATCAGGCTATCCCAGAACGCCTGCCGCGTGAGCGAGCCGCCGGCCCATGCCAGTCCGAGCGACGCCACCACGCCATAGGCGGCGGCCTCGGTGGCGGTGGAGTAGCCGGTCAGCATGATCCATGTGATGAACGCGATCAGCACGATGCACGGCAACAGCTGGCGGACGGAGGCAAGGCGCGCGCGCCAGCCGAAGGTCTCGGCGGGTGGCGTCTTCTCCGGATGGAGCAGTGCCCAGACCACGATATAGCCGGAGAACAGCAGCATCAGCAGCAGGCCGGGCAGAAAACCCGCCAGGAACACGCGGATGATCGAGACATCCGCGGACACCGCATAGACCACCATCGTGATCGAGGGCGGAATCAGGATGCCCAGCGTGCCGGCGGTGGACAGCGAGCCGAGCGTGATGCGTTCGTCGTAGCCGCGCCGCGTCAGTTCGGGCAGTGCCGACTTGGCGATGGTCGCACAGGTGGCCGCCGACGAGCCCGACACCGAGCCGAAGATGCCGCAGCCGAGAATGTTCACATGCATGAGCCGGCCCGGCAGCCAGTTCAGCCATGGCGAAAGGCCGTTGAACATCTGCTCCGACAGCTTGGTGCGGAACAGGATCTCGCCCATCCACACGAACAGCGGCAGCGAGGCCAGCGTGTACGACGCGCTCGACGACCACCAGGCATTGGCGAGATTGACCAGCGCATCGTGGTCGGAGAACACCACCAGGCCAATCCAGGAGGTCACCGCGATGGCCACCGGAATCCACGCACCCACCGCGAGGAACACGATCATGACCACCAGCAGGATCAGGGCAACGAGTACGGTGCTCATCAGACCGTCTCCCCGAAATCGCCGGCGGCGAGCTTGGCTTCCTGCGCGAGCTGATAGCGCGGCTTCTGGCGCCGCACCACACGCAGCCATTCGTCGCCGACGGCGAGCAGAAAGCCCGCGCAGCCGATCACGGCAAAGCTTTGCGGGATCCACAGCGGAATCACGATCTGGCCCTGCGACACGTCATGGATCTCCCAGCTCTGCCAGGTAAAGGTGCCGAGCGCCCATACCGCATACGCGGCAAACACCAGGCAGATGGTCAGCGACAGCACTTCGAGCGACCAGCGTCGGCGCGGGCCGACGGCATCGAGCAGCATTTCCACGCGCACGATGCCGCCGTGCTGGAAGGTCTGGCCGAGAATCAGGAACGCGGAGGCGGCGCACAGCCACGCGACGATATCGTCGCCGCCCTTGAGCGCGATGGTGGTCTCGCGCGAGAGCGACATCAGGATCATCACGAGGCAGACGCCAAGAATGCAGAGGGCGCCGAGCACGGCGCAGACATCGAGCAGCCGGTCCAGCCAGCGCTTGCGGGATACGGAAACTTCCATGATGGCAACGGGCGACGTGAAAGACGTTGAAACGGCGGCACGCGGCACGGCGTCAGGCGCGGCCGCGCGGCAGACTGCAACAGATGCAACAGATGCAAAGGACGCGACGAACGCGACGAACGTGGCGGCGGGCAGGGTGGACCCGCGCGGCCGTGGCCGCCCGGGTCGCACCATGGGGCCGACCGCGCGGCTACTTGCGGTAAGCCTCGAGAATCGCCTTGCCGTCGTCGCCGGCGCTGCGCGCCCATTCGTCGACCATGGTCTGGCCGACCTTCTGCATGTCGGACTTGAGCTGGGCCGAGGGCGGCTGCACCGTCATGCCGTTCTTGGCCAGGATCTCCAGGTAGTCGCGCGTTTTCTGCTCGGACACGCGCCAGCCGCGCCGCTCGGCGTCGGATACGGCCTTGAGCAAGGCATCCTGGCTCGGCTTGTCGAGCGCGGCAAACGCCTTCTTGCTGACCACCAGCATGTTCTTGGGCAGCCAGGCATCGACCGTGTAGAAGTACTTCACGCTCTCCCACACCTTGGTATCGACCCCGGTCGCCCCGGACGACATGAACGAATTGACGGTGCCGGTGGCGAGCGCCTGGGCGAGGTCGGCCGCCTGGATGGTGACCGGCTGCGCGCCGACCAGTTCGGCGATCTTCGAGGTGGCCGGGTTGTAGGCGCGCCATTTGAGGCCCTTCATGTCGGCCGCGGCGCCAATGGTCTTGTTGGCATAAATGCCCTGCGGCGGCCATGCCACCGCATACAGCAGCTTCATGCCCTGGCGGTCGAGGATCTTCTCGGTGACGGGGCGGGAGGCCTGCCACAACTTGTATGCGTCGGTATAGCTGGTGGCCAGGAACGGCACCGCGTCGACACCGAACACCGGGTTCTCGTTGGCCAGCGTGGACATCAGGATCTCGCCCATCTGCACCTGGCCGGTCTGCACGCCGCGCTTGATCTCGTTGGCCTTGAGCAGCGAGCCATTGGGGTGGAGCTGGATCTTGAGCTTGCCGCCGGTGGCGCGCGCGACGTCGTCGGCCAGTTGCTGGAGGTTTTCCGTATGCAGGTTGCTCACCGGATAGCCCGTGGGCAGGTCCCATTTTGCATCCGCCCGTGCCGCCGTGGCCATCATCGACAAGGTGCCGAACAGGCTCGCCGCCACGACTGCCAATACCTTGACTCGCATCTCGATTTCTCCTGGTGTTGCAATGCGCGGTGTGCGCGGGTTGGACTACCGGGGCACCGCGCACCGACGGCTCGATCGATGCGCGATGGAGAAGAAACGGTCTGGACTGATGCAAGGGCCGTGCCCATCAGGCCCTCGAGATGGTGTTCATGCTCATAATTTGCCAATAAACTGTCAAGCCATTATTGCGACGCGGCGCTCCGGGCTTTCACCTATCGCCAGGGTGACGACCCGCGGCCGACCCGCGGCCGACCCGCAGCCGACCCGCAGCCGACCTGCCGCTGGCGCTGCCTATGATGCTGCTGGTGACCTCGTTGACACGCCGCCGAGCCCCGCGACCCGCTGCCCTTGTTAACCGGAGACCTGATTCATGCCACGCAAGCCCGCCCCGGGCAACGCCGCCGGCGCCGATGCGCCGCTCCTTCCCGCCACGCCGCTGTCGCGCGCGGCGGGCGTCAATATCGTGTCGTCGTCGCACCTGGTTTCGGTGCGCAGCCCGGAACTGTCGGAATTCGAGTTCGGGCTCAATACGGCCTACAACGCCTACAGCCGCTGGGTGGTGCGCTGCATGGGCGCGGCCGGGGTGCGCGACCTGACCTTCCTCGACGTGCTGGTGCTGCACCACGTCAATCACCGCGGCCGCGCCAAGCGGCTGGCCGATATCTGCTTTGTGCTCAACGTCGAAGACACCCACCTGGTGACCTATGCGCTCAAGAAGCTGACCGGGCTGGGGCTGGTGGCGGGGGAGCGGGTGGGCAAGGAGGCCACCTACGCCACCACGCCGGCCGGCGCCGAAGCGTGTGCGCGGTACCGTGAGATCCGCGAGCAATGCCTGACCAGCAATTTCACCGAAGGCAGCGAGGAAAATCTCGAAATCGGCGAACTGGCGCGCCTGCTGCGGGTATTGACGGGGCTGTACGAGCAGGCAGCGCGCTCGGCGACATCGCTCTAGACTGAAAGTGGCGCCGGGACCACAGTCCGAAGCGGGCAGCGGCGTCCCAATCGATCCCATTGCGCAATGCAAAAAGGCGGCGCCGGCAAGGTACAATAGCGGTTTTCGCCAGCCGGCATCCCAAACAGCGGTGCCGGCGGCCGCTGCCCCTACCTCCTGCCTCCCGACCGCAACGATCATGGCGCATTTTTCGTGCTTCCCCGGCCCATTGGCGCTTTCCGCCTTCCGCCAGCAACGCCTCCTCACCGCCCTCAGGCAGATCGACGCCGATATCGAATCGGTGCATGGACAATTCCTCCACTTCGTCGATGCCAACGCCCCGCTGTCCGCCGATGACCAGGGCCGTATCGCGGCGCTGCTGACCTATGGCGCGCCGTTCGCCGAACCGGGCGAGGGCGACCGCTTCGTCGTCATTCCGCGCTTCGGCACGATCTCGCCGTGGGCCAGCAAGGCGACCGACATCGCGCACAACTGCGGCCTGACCCATGTGCACCGCATCGAGCGTGGCATCGAGATCACCGTGATCTGCAAGAAGGGCCTGCTGCGCGGCCGCAAGACGCTCGACGCGGACACCCGCGCCGCCGTGGCCGCCCATCTGTTCGACCGCATGACCGAGACCGTGATCGGCTCGCGCGAGGAAGCCGCCGGGCTGTTCCAGGAACTGCCGGCCAAGCCGCTGCAGTTTGTCGATATCAGCGGCGGCCGTGCCGCGCTGGTGGAGGCGAATACGGCCATGGGCCTGGCGCTGTCCGAGGACGAGATCGACTACCTGCTGGAGGCCTACGCCCGACTGGGGCGCAATCCGACCGACGTCGAGCTCATGATGTTCGCGCAGGCCAATAGCGAACACTGTCGCCACAAGATCTTCAATGCCACCTGGACCATCGACGGTGTGAGCCAGGACAAGTCGCTGTTCGCGATGATCCGCAATACGCACCAGCTGAACCCGCAGGGTTCGATCGTGGCGTACTCGGACAACTCGGCCGTGATGGAAGGCGACGTCGCCGAGCGCTGGTTCCCGCGCGGCGACGACCAGCGCTATGGCCGCCACGAGGCGCTGACCCATACGCTGATGAAGGTGGAAACGCATAATCACCCGACCGCGATTTCGCCGTTCCCGGGCGCCTCCACGGGGGCCGGCGGCGAGATCCGCGATGAGGGGGCGACCGGCCGCGGCGCCAAGCCCAAGGCGGGCCTGACCGGCTTTACGGTATCCAACCTGATGCTGCCCGACGCCGTGGAGGCGTGGGAAAATGCGCGCGATGCCGCCCAGCCGGTGGCGCACCGCAATCCCGACGACAAGCCGGGCGTGACCGGCAAGCCGGACCGCATCGCGTCGCCGCTGCAGATCATGATCGAAGGCCCGCTCGGCGGCGCCGCGTTCAACAACGAATTCGGCCGCGCCAACCTCGGCGGCTACTTCCGCGTGTACGAGCAGAATGTCGGCGGCACCGTGCGCGGCTATCACAAGCCGATCATGATTGCCGGCGGCATCGGCAATATCGACGCCTCCCATACGCACAAGCAGGAGCTGCCGCCCGGCACGCTGCTGATCCAGCTGGGCGGCCCCGGCATGCGCATCGGCATGGGTGGTGGTGCGGCCAGCTCGATGGCCACCGGCACCAATACCGCCGATCTGGACTTCGATTCGGTGCAGCGTGGCAACCCCGAAATGGAGCGCCGTGCCCAGGAAGTGATCAACGCCTGCTGGCAACTGGGCGATGCCAACCCGATCCTGTCGATCCACGACGTGGGCGCCGGTGGTCTCTCCAATGCGTTCCCGGAAGTGGTGGACGGTGCCGGCCGCGGCGCACGTTTCGACCTGCGCAAGGTGCATCTGGAAGAGTCCGGCCTGTCGCCGGCGGAGATCTGGTGCAACGAATCGCAGGAGCGCTATGTGCTGGCGATCGCGCCGGACGATTTTTCGCGCTTCCAGGCCATGTGCGAGCGCGAGCGCGCGCCGTTCGCCGTGGTCGGTATCGCCACCGAGGAAAAGCAGCTGCAGCTGGTCGATGCCGAGGTCGATGCTTCCATGAAGGAGCACTTCACCGTCGACATGCCGATGGATGTGCTGCTTGGCAAGCCGCCGCGCATGCACCGCGACGTCACGCGCGTGGCGCAGTCCCTGCCGCCGGTCGACGTCACCGGTATCTCGCTGGAGCAGGCCGTGCGCGACGTGCTGCGCCATCCGACCGTGGCCAGCAAGTCGTTCCTGATCACGATTGGCGACCGCACCGTGGGCGGCATGAACGCGCGCGACCAGATGGTCGGCCCGTGGCAGGTACCGGTGGCGGACGTGGCGGTGACCACGCTCGACTACAAGGGCCGTGCCGGCGAGGCGATGACGATGGGCGAACGCACGCCGCTGGCGGTCATCGACGCCCCGGCATCGGGCCGCATGGCCATCGGCGAGGCACTGACCAATCTGGCCGCCGCGTCGGTCAAGGACCTGGGCAAGGTCAAGCTGTCCGCCAACTGGATGGCCGCATGCGGCGTGGCCGGTGAAGACGCACGACTGTACGACACCGTGCACGCGGTGGGCATGGAACTGTGCCCGGCACTCGGCATCAGCATTCCGGTGGGCAAGGATTCGTTGTCGATGCGCACCAAGTGGCAGGACACCGAAGGCGGCAAGACCGTCGACAAGGAAGTGGTGGCGCCGGTCTCGCTGATCATCTCGGCCTTTGCCGCGGTGGACGACGTCAATCGCACGCTGACGCCGCAACTGCGCACCGACCAGGGCGACACGGTGCTGATCGCGGTCGACCTCGGCCGCGGCAAGAACCGCCTGGGCGGCTCGATCCTGGCGCAGGTCACCCAGCAGGTGGGCGACAGCGTGCCGGACGTGGACCATGCCGAGGACCTGAAGAACTTCTTCAACGTGATCCAGCGCCTCAACCGCGAGGACAAGCTGCTGGCCTACCATGACCGTTCCGATGGCGGCTTCATGGCGGCGGTGGCCGAGATGGCCTTTGCCGGCCACTGCGGCGTGTCGCTCAACGTCGACATGCTGACGCTCGACCCCAGCCAGGAACAGGACTACGGCGACGCCAAGAACTGGGCGCAGCAGGTCGCGGAGCGCCGCAACGACCAGACCCTGCGCGCGCTGTTCTCGGAAGAACTCGGCGCGGTGATCCAGGTGCGCGCGGATCAGCGCGATGCCGTGTTTGGCGTGCTGCGCGAGGCCGGTCTGTCGGCCTGCAGCCATGTCATCGGCAAGCCCAATACCAGCGACCAGATCGAAATCTATCGGGATGCCAAGAAGGTGTATGGCGCCGCCCGTACCGATCTGCAGCGCAACTGGGCCGAAGTCAGCTGGCGCATCGCGCGCCTGCGTGACAACCCGGCCTGTGCCGACAGCGAATACGACCGCCTGCTCGATGCCAACGATCCCGGCATCAGCCCGGTGCTGACCTTCGATCCGGTCGAGGATATCGCCGCCCCGTATATCGCCACCGGCCAGCGTCCGCGCGTGGCGATCCTGCGCGAGCAGGGCGTCAACTCGCAGATCGAGATGGCCTACAGCATGGACCGTGCGGGCTTTGACGCGCATGACGTGCATATGAGCGACCTGATTGCCGGCCGCGCCAGTCTGGCCGACTTCAAGGGCTTTGTGGCGTGCGGCGGTTTCAGTTATGGCGACGTGCTCGGTGCCGGTGAGGGTTGGGCCAAGACCATCCTGTTCAATGCGCAGATGGCCGAGCAGTTTGCGGCGTTCTTCAATCGGCAGGATACGTTTGCGCTGGGCGTCTGCAATGGCTGCCAGATGCTGAGCAACCTTGCCCCGATCATCCCGGGCGCGAATGCGTGGCCGAAGTTCACGCGCAACCAGTCCGAGCAGTACGAAGCGCGCTTTGTCACGGTGCAGGTGGAGCAGTCGCCGTCGATCTTCTTTGCCGGCATGGAAGGCAGCCGCATTCCGATCGTGGTGGCGCATGGCGAGGGCTTTGCGGACTTCTCGCAGCAAGGCGATATCGGCGCGGCCAAGGTGGCGCTGCGTTTTGTCGACAACCTCGGCAATGTTACGCAGACGTATCCGCTCAACCCCAACGGGTCGCCGCAGGGGATTACCTCGGTGACCACCGTCGACGGCCGCTTTACCGCGTTGATGCCCCATCCGGAGCGGGTGTTCCGTGCTGCCACCATGAGCTGGGCGCCGGACGCCTGGAAGCAGGTGGCCGATGGCGGCAGCCCCTGGATGCGCATGTTCCGCAACGCGCGCAAGTGGGTGGGGTAATCCCGCGCACGGACTGAAGAAAGCCCGCCGGCAGGCAACTGCGGCGGGCTTTTTTGTTTTTCGGGGTTTTCCCGGAAATGCAGCGCTGGCATGGCGCCGATGAAATCGGTGGATAAGGGCGGGGTAGCGGTCACGGGGTTCGACCACGGCGCGGGGGCATGGGCATACTGGGCCGGTGCCAAGACCGGATCCGAATCCGGCGGATACCCAAAGGAGACCCTATGCAACGCCGTAGCCCGTTCCGTCGTTCCCTGAAGCTTGCGCTGGCCATGGTTGCCGGCGCTACCTCGCTCGCTTTCCCTGCCGTGTATTCGGTCGCCCATGCCGCCGATGAATTTCCGACCCGACCGATCCGGCTGATCGTGCCGTATGGCGCGGGCGGCGTGACCGACCAGGTGGGCCGCGCCCTGGCCGATGCCGCCGGCCGCGAACTGGGCCAGCCGATCGTGGTGGAAAACAAGCCCGGCGTCAGCGGCACGCTTGGCGCCACGCAGATGGTTTCCACGGAGCCCGACGGCTATACCCTCAGCATGGCGCCGGTGGTCATCTTCCGTCTGCCGCATGTGCAGAAGATGCGTTACGACCCGCTCAAGGACCTGACCTACATCTCGATGGTGGCCGACTACAACTTTGCCGTCGCGGTGAAGAAGGATGCGAAATGGCAGACCATGCAGGAACTGCTGGCCGATGCCAAGGCAAATCCACGCGGCATCAGCTATGGCACCACGGGCATCTACGGTAGCCAGCATCTGACGATTTCCGAGCTGGCGCGCGTGACGCAATCGAACTGGACCCATGTGCCGTACAAGGGCGATGCGGAAGCCATCACCGCCTTGCTGAGCGGGTCGTCGGACGTGGCGGTGCTGTCCAATACGCTGCTGCCCTATGTGCAGAGCGGGCAGATGCGCGTGCTGGCCACGCTATCGGAGAAGCGCGCCGCGGACTTTCCGAATGCGCCCACGCTAAAGGAGATCGGCTATCCGGTATGGTCGAACTCGCCGTTCGGCATTATCGGACCGGCCGGGATGAAACCGGCCGTGGTCAGGCGCCTCGACGACGCGTTCCGCAACGCGCTCAAGGATCCCAAGCTTCTCAACGTGACGCGGCAATACGGCATGGACACCAACTACATGGGACCGGAGCAGTACGACGCATACGCGAAGAAAGCCTTCCATAGCGAAGGCGAGATCATCAAGCGGCTGGCGGAGGCGATGAAGGGGCAATAAGGCAATAGGGCAGTAGGGCAGTAGGGCTATAGAGCTATATGGCTATATGGCTATATGGCTATAGGGCGCTAGCCGTGGCGATATCCCCACCCGGAGTGGGCAGCACGGCCGCGATGGCACGCGTTGCCCACTCCGGTCGCCTGGCCCTGGCCGGCTCCGCTAGCGCAACTCGAGCGCAATCAGCACCAGGGAAACCGCAGTGACGACGGCCACTGCGGACGTCAGGCCCAGGAACAGGACGCCATACATGGCGCCCTCGCGAAAGTCGCTGTCCGTGGTGAGTCGTTCAATGAAGTACCGCATCTATCCCTCCTGCGTGGCGTCAAACGTTAGTGCGCGATGATCCAAAGCGCTGCAAATATGACGGCGGAAACCAGGGCGCCGCCGATCGATGCCTGCACGAGCGCGTGGTCGGCGCGCTCGTCCCTGTGCTGCGAGGCTTCCGCGGTCTTGATCAGCACGGTTGCCGCGGCCATGCAGAGCAGGACCACGTCAACGCTGAACAGGGTCCAGACCAGGCGAACCTTCCACCGAGGCAGGTCTTGCCCAATGAGCTCCGTCGCGGCATGGCAACTGGCGGCGGACATTGCGATGACCGTCCACAGGAGCTGTCCGTCCCTGATCGAGCGAAACAGAACGCGATCGCTCTTCGCGCGAAATGTCGTGCTGAATCGCATCAACGGCAGTAACACGACTGGCGCCAGCGACGGTACCGCGATGCTGATGAAGAACCAGCTCGCGAAGGTGAAGGCGTCGGTCATGTCGAGGTCGCTCATGTCGAGGTCGCTCATGTCGAGGTCGGTCATGTCGAGAAATCGCTCGTGTGGCAAGTCGTATGGACGCTTGCCACGGGGGACGGGAAGTACACGAGAACGAGATGCCGGCTATGCTATGCGCATGAGGTCGTGCAGCCAAGCGCGCATACGTTAAATTTTGTTGAAACGGGAAGGGCCTGTGACGTCATCGTTCTACCTTCGTCGGCCCGATGTACATCGTCTGCATGTGTCCATCGCCGGACCTTCAAATGGCGAGCCCTGGCTCGTGTTGCATGGCGGTCCTGGCAGCAGTTGCCACCCCGGCATGCTCGCGTGGTTCGACCTCGCGCGGCATCGCGTCGTCATGCCGGACCAGCGTGGCGCGGGCCGGTCGAAGCCCGCGGGAGCGTTGCGGCGCAATACCGTATCGGCCCTGATCGCGGATCTCGAGGCCTTGCGCAAGCACCTCGGCATTGTGCGCTGGAGCGTGGTAGGCGGCTCGTGGGGCGCGGCGCTGGCGCTGGCGTATGCGGGAAGGCATCCGGAGGCAGTCGCGCGCATCGTGCTGCGCGGGAGTTTTCTGACCGGCTGGGACGATATTCTCAGATTGTTCTCACCGCGCCAGCGCGGCGCGCTGATGCTGCATGGGCTGCCGCGCCACGGTGCGCGCATGACCCATGCGCAAGCGGCCTTCGGCGCGGTGGTGGCGCGGCTGCTGCAAGGGACCCGCCACGCGCAGGCGCAGCTCGCGGCTGGCTATGCGCGCGTCGAACGCAGCGCGCTGAGGTTGCCGCAGCCCAGGCACGTGCGCACGACGGCGCGGCAGCGTGCGGCGCAACGGCACAAGTACCGGATCCAGGCGCATTACCTGCGTCACCGGGCCTGGCTGGGCAAGCCGGCGGTGCTGGCCGCCGCGCGGATCGCCGCGCTGCGCGGCATTCCGGTGACGATCCTGCACGGCCGCCACGACCGCGTCTGTCATCCGCGCAATGCCCGGCGCCTCCGGCAGGTCATGCCGCAGGCAAGGCTGGAGTGGATCGATGCGGGGCATCTGCCGGCCGGCAAGATGGCCGCTGCGTTGAAGCGCGCGATTGCGGCCCCTGCAGACCCCAATCCTGGCGCGCGATGACGTGCGCCAATGCGCGCCATGGCGACACCGCGGGCCGCTGCGCCGATTCAGGCCGACTCAAGCCGACTCAAGCCGAATCACGCCACTGCGCCGCGCGCGACCTCAGCGCTGGCGCGCGCTGAGCCGGCGCGACGCGGCATCGGCGCGAAACACGAGCGGGGCCTCCACCGGCGCGGGATGCTGGCTCTGCAGCACCACCTCGCGCACGCGGTCATGGTCTGGCGACTTGTCGCACACCGGATCGGTGCGCGTAGGGTCGCCGGTCAGCAGATAGGCCTGGCAGCGACAGCCGCCAAGATCGTTCTCGCGCTCGTCGCACGAGCGGCAGGGCTCCGGCATCCACGCCGTGCCACGGAAGCGCTGGAAGGCGTCGCTGCGATACCAGATGTCCGCCAGCGACTGTTCGGTGACGTGCGGCAACGTGAGCCCCGGCAGCCCGCGCGCGGCATGACACGGCATGGCGGCGCCATCGGGCGCCACGCCGAGAAACACCGAGCCCCAGCCATTCATGCATTTCTTGGGACGTGTCTCGTGGTAGTCGGGCACCACGAACAGGATGCGGCAGCGCTTGCCGATGCGCGCGCGGTACGACTCGACCACTGCTTCGGCCTCGCGCAGCTGCGCGGCGGTCGGCATCAGCGCGAGGCGGTTTTCCCAGGCCCAGCCGTAATACTGCGTATTCGCCAGTTCGAGATACTCGGCCCCCATCTCCAGCGCCATGTCGATGATCGCGCCCACGTGCGGCAGGTTGAAGCGATGAAGCACGCAGTTGAGCACCATCGGATAGCCATGGGCCTTGATCAGCCCGGCCACACGTTGCTTGAGCGCGAAGGTGCGCGTACTCGAGAGGAAGTCGTTCATCTCGCGCGTCGAATCCTGGAACGACAGCTGGATATGATCGAGCCCGGCTTCGCGCAAGGCCGCCAGGCGGGCATCGGTGAGACCGACGCCCGAGGTGATCAGGTTGGTGTAGAAGCCCAGTTGCCGCGCATGGGCGACCAGGGCTTCGAGGTCCTCGCGCAGCAGCGGCTCACCGCCCGAGAACCCGAGCTGCGCGGCACCCAGCGCGCGCGCTTCGGTCAGAACGCGCTGCCATTGCCCGGTGTCGAGCTCGCGCGCGTGACGTGCGTAGTCGAGCGGGTTGTAGCAGAACGCGCAGTGCAGCGGGCAGCGGTAGGTCAGCTCCGCCAGCAACCACAGCGGCGGACTGACGGGTAGCGGCGCCGGCTCAGACCAGCCAGCCGCGTTCGCAGGCGTGCTTGACAAAGGTTTCCACCTCCCCCGCAATGCCCTCGACGCCGAAGGCCTGCTGCAGTTCGTCGACCATCATGTCCACCGTATGCGCGCCGTCGCAGCGCTGAAGTATCGCCGCCGCGCTGTCGTTGAGCTTGACCATGCCTTCCGGGTAGAGCAGGACCCACGCCTTCTGGGCCTCTTCCCACTGCAGCCGGTAGAGCTTGTCGAGCCGGGGCATCGAGATGTCGTTCATCGAGGATACGCCTTTTCCACCGCGTCGAGCATCGCCCACAGGATGTCGAGCTTGAACTGGAGAATCTGTACGGCACGGTCCTGCTCCGCAGGCGTGCGGAAATAGTCGAGCGTGACGCGCAGGCCGTGGTCGACATCCCGCTGGGCCAGCGGAATGCGCGAGCGGAAATAGGCGAGGCCCTCGGGCTGGATCCACGGATACTGCTCGGGCCACCCGGCCAGCCGCTCCTTGTGGATGGCCGGCGCGAACATCTCCGTCAGCGACGAGCAAACCGCTTCCTGCCACGGCGCGCGCCGCGCAAAGTTGACATAGGCATCCACCGCGAAGCGCACCCCGGGCAGCACGAGTGCCTGCGACCACAATTGCTCGCGCGTCAGGCCGACCGCCTCGCCCAGCCGGGTCCAGGCCTCGATGCCGCCGGGTTCGGTGTCGGTGCCGTCGTGGTCGAGGATGCGGATCACCCATTCGCGGCGCGTGTCGCGATCGGGGCAATTGGACAGGATGGCCGCGTCCTTGAGCGGAATGTTGACCTGGTAGTAGAAGCGGTTCGCCACCCAGCCGCGGATCTGCTCCGGCGAGCACTGGCCGCTGGCCATGCGGCGGTTGAACGGATGATGGATGTGGTAGCGCGACTCCATGCCGCGCAGCCGCGCTTCGAACGCGGCGCGATCCTGTGCGGATACCGGGGGAGGCGGGGCGGTCACCATGCGATCTCCATGCCGTCGAAAGCCACCTCGATGCCATGCGCGGCCAGTTCGCGCCGCTCGGGCGAGTCTTCCACGAGGATCGGGTTGGTGTTGTTGATGTGGATCAGGATCTTGCGCGCGGCCGGGCATCGGTCCAGCGCTGCAATCATGCCGTCCGGGCCGGTTTGGGCGAGATGGCCCATATCGCGGGCGCGCTTGGACGAGAGGCCGAGCCGCGGCATTTCGTCGTCGGTCCAGAAGGTGCCATCCACAAGGACCACGTCGGCCGCGTCGAGCTCCGCGCGCACCGCCGGTGAGATCGCGCCAAGGCCGGGCGCATAGAACGCGCGGCGGCCCGTGGCGCGATCGACGATGCGCAGGCCGATGTTGTCGCCGGGCTGCGGCGACGCGCGGTTCGGAGAATAGGGCGGCGGCTTGCTGTCGAGGGCAAGCGCGTGAAAGTCGACGCCGGGCAGCCTGGGCACCGTGAACGGCGCCCCATCGGGCGCAAGTTCGACGGTCTCCACGCCACAGTAGTGCGAGAGGATGCCGCGCAGCGGAAAACCCTGGTCGAGATCGCGCAGCACCGTGCGCGTGGCATAGAGCGGCAGCGGCTGGCGATGCTCGCGCAGCATCAGCAGGCCGGTGACGTGATCGATCTGGGCATCCATCAGGAGCACCGCCGCGATGCCGGTATCGCGCACTGCGCGCGCCGGTTGCAGCGCCGGCGTGGCGCGGATCTGCGCCAGCACATCGGGCGACGCGTTGATCAGTAGCCAGTCCTCGCCATTGGCCGAGACCGCAAGCGACGACTGGGTGCGCGCGGTGGCGGCAATGGTGCCGCGACGCACGCCGTCACAGTTGGCGCAATTGCAGTTCCATTGGGGAAAGCCGCCGCCGGCGGCCGAGCCGAGCACGCGTATGGTGGTCATCGCATCCCGTCGAGACTAGCGCGGCATCGGCCCCGGCCCGATCGACCCCGGCGCGGTCCGCGCGGACCGTCATGAAAAAGCCCGCCTCGGGGCGGGCCCTTGCCAGGCAGATGGAGGCGGCGCGCGGGCCGGCCACCATCAGCGGTTGGCGATATACATGGTGATTTCGAAGCCGAAACGCAGATCGGTATAGGCGGGGGTGGTCCAGGTCATCCTTCAACTCCTGAAAAAGAGATAGCAGGCACGTAAAGCATAGACCACGTCGGAGATTCGTGCCGAGACAATCAATGCTGCATCGCGCAAAGGGTTATTCGCGATGGAAAATACTATGAAAGTCGGGGGCGCCATTGTCTCGTGCCGTCAGGTCGAGCGACCCCTCGATATGGCGCAGGTGGTCCGCCATCAGCGCCTCGGCCCGGGCGGCATCGCGCTGCTCGATGGCGTCGATCAGGTCGCGGTGCTCGTGTTCGGGGCAGGCCGGCGCACCGGGGCGGTCGTACAGCGTGATGATCAGGCATGTGAGCGACACCATTTCGCGCACCAGCTTCTCGAGAATGGCATTGCCGGCGAGCTCGGCCAGCACGATATGGAACGCACCGGACAATCGGATCACCGCGGCGCGGTCGTTGCGCGCCCGCGCGGCGTCTTCCTGCTGCACATGCCGCCGTAGCGTGCGGATCTGCGCGGCGGTGGCCTGGGTGGCCAGCAGGCCGGCCAGTTCGCGCTCGACCATGCGGCGCGCCTGGAACACCTGGCGCGCTTCCTCCACGGTCGGGCTCGAGATAAAGGCGCCGCGATTGGGAATGAGCGTGACGAGTTTCTCGTGCGCCAGGCGCGCAAAAACCTGGCGGATGCGCGCGCGGCTCGCGCCCGTGACCTCGCACAGGCGCTCTTCGACGAGCTTGGTGCCGGCCAGCAGCCGGTGCTCCATGATGGCCGTCAGCAGGTCCTGGTAGATCGATGCGTTGAGCGATGCCTCGCTGGCCGCGGCGTCCAGGCCGCTGGCGCCGCTGTTGCTGCTGTTGCCGCCGCCGTTGCCGGCCACCGCGTCGCTGTGCGCGGCGGCGCCGGCTCGGGTACCGGGCGACCAATCCCCGCTTGAATCGGCGGTACGGGCAGGGGCCGTGGCCGCTTTGCGCTTGGTTGCCATGAAAGGAACGATATGCCCCGTTTCTGTACGGGAATGATGACAAAAGTTGGGCATATCGTACACAAGAATGGCGACGGCGGCCGCGCGCCGCCTCAACTCGGTGCAGCGCAATTCAGTGCATAGGGCGCCAGCATGCCGGTATAGGCCTTGGGCAGCGGCCGCGCCCAGTCGCCATGTTTGCTGGTGGCCAGGCGCAACGACACGAGCGCCTCCGCCAGCTTGACCGCGCAGGCCACGCCGTCGATCACCGGCACGCGCAGCACGTCGGCGATCTCTTCGCACAGATCGGTCATGCCGGCGCAGCCCAGCACGATGCAGTCGCTACGGTCCTCGGCCAGCGCGCGCCGGCATTCGTCCGTGACGATGCGGCGCGCGTCGGAGCCGGGCTTGTCGAGGTCGAGCACGGGCAGCTCGCAGGCGCGCACGTTGCGGCAGAAACGCTGCATGCCGTAGCGCTCGGCCAGGTGCCAGGCGATATTGCAGGTGCGCCCCAGTGTGGTCACCACGCTAAAACCCGTGCCGATCATGCTGGCCGCGTGCATCGCCGCCTCGGCAATGCCGATCACCGGTCCGCGCGCCAGTTCCCGCGCCGCGTAGAGACCCGGATCGCCGAAACATGCGATCACATAGCCGTCCACGTGCGCCTGCTCGCCTTGCCGGATTTCGTCGAGGATGCCCGGTACGCTCAGGGCCTCGTCGTAGTGGCTTTCGATCGAGGCCGGACCCATGCGCGGGCTGACGGCCTCGATGCGGGTGTCGCTGGCGGCCACGGCGCGGGCGCACTGGCCGATCTTGTCGGTCATGCCCTGCGTGGTATTGGGGTTGATGATCTTCAGTTTCATGGCAATGACGATTGACGTATGGGACAGGGTTGCGGCGGCTTCACGCCAGGTGCGACGCCATCATGCGCGGCGCGAGGGCGCGGTACAGCACCAATGCAATCGCCATGCCGATAAACCAGCTGTAGTTGGCCAGCCCCTGCCATGCCGGCACCACCACGCACAGGATCGGAATGATCGCAGCCGGAATCATGGTGGCCACGGCGGCCGGGTTGTAGCCCTTGCGGTACCAGTAGGTGCCGCCCTGGCGCAGCGTGTAGAGGTCGTCCACCTTCACTTGCTGGCGGCGCACCAGGTAGTAGTCGGCGATCAGGATGCCGAACAGCGGACCGATAAAGGCGCCCAGCACGTCGAGCGTGTAATGGATCATGGTCGGGTGGTTGTACAGGTTCCACGGCGTGATGAAGATCGAGGCCACCGCCGCGATCATGCCGCCGGTGCGCCAGCTGATATGCCGGGGCGACACGTTGGAGAAGTCGAACGCCGGCGAGACGAAGTTGGCGACGATATTGATGCCGATGGTCGCCGTCATGAACGTGAACGCGCCGAGCAGCATCGCAAACGTGCTGTCGATATGGCTGACGGTTTCCACCGGGTCGGTGATCAGCTTGCCGAACACCGGCAGCGTGGCCGAGGTGGTGATGACGGTCAGCAGCGAGAAGCCGAGGAAGTTGACCGGCAGGCCCCAGAAGTTGCCGCGGCGCACGGCACGGAAGTCCTTGGCGTAGCGCGAGAAATCGCCGAAGTTCAGCATCGGGCCCGAGAAGTACGACACCACCAGCGCGATGGCGGACAGCATCACGGGCACCGCATCCCAGCCGGTGTATTTGAGAAAGCTCAGCGTGAAGTTGACATTTTCCCAGCCGGCCTTGGCCACCAGCCAGATGGCCAGCGCGATCATCACCACGTAGACCGCCGGCCCGGCCCAGTCGATGAATTTGCGAATGGTCTCCATGCCGGTCCAGAACACCAGGGCTTGCAACACCCACAGCGTCATGAAGGCGCACCAGCCGAGCGTCGACAGCCCGGCAAAGCCGTGCAGCCTGACGTCGGCGTAGGGTGCGAGCGAGGGGAAGAAGTGCAGCGCGAGCACCAGGAACGCGCTCGACGCGAGGTAGGTCTGGATGCCATACCACGCCACCGCGATCAGGCCGCGGATGATGGCCGGGATATTGGCGCCGAGCACACCGAAGGAGGCGCGGCAGATGACCGGATAAGGCGTACCCGTGGCCTGGCTGGGCCTGGCGACGAGGTTGCAGAAGAACTGGACGATCAGGATGCCGATCAGCAGCGAGACGAGCACCTGCCAGCTCGACAGCCCGAGCGCGAACAGGCTGCCCGCGGTGATATAGCCGCCCACGCTGTGGACGTCGGACATCCAGAACGCGAAGATGTTGTAGGTGCCCCAGGTCTGCCTGCGCAGTGGCGCCAGGTCCTCGTTGGTAAGCCGCTCGTCATAGCCAGGCTTGATCAAGGCGTTGCTTTCGGGATGGGCTGTGCCGATGGTATCGATGCCCGGCGCGGATGTCACTTGCATCATGGTCGTCTCCTGAGACCCTGTCGCGCCTTCCTTGGTCGAATTGGCAACAGGATTGTCTACAAAATCGTTCTGTTATGTGAACGAAGTTGTAGGTCACGCGATGACGAGTGTCAACAACGGATTGGGCAAATGCGGGCATTCCCGGAGGGGCGGGCGCGGTAGTCTGAGGCAGGAGGAGGGGCGCCTATGCCGGTGACGCCGGGGACGCCTGTGCCGCTGGACCGGCGGCGGGCTTGAACTGGGCGCTCCAGGGCAGGTAGCGCGAATAGAGCAGGCGCATGCGGTCCGCATCGGGCGGAACCGCGATCTCGCCGCGGATTTCCATGAAGGCGATGGTGGCCTGCAGCAGCTTGGCGTGGGCGTAGCGGTCGCGCACGGGCAGGTGTGCGTGCAGGTTGCGCCAGCGCATGCCCGTGCACTCGACATTGGGCATTCCCAGCGCGCAATAGACGATGCCGCGCGAGTAGAGGTGCCACATATGCCAGTAACTGCTCGCCGCGGCCATCGTCTTGTATCGCCTCCGTGACAGGTGGTCCGATATTACCGAGGCCGTCGGTCAGATGTCATCGTGCAAATGGGCGATTCAGGTCGGACGAGGCCGCACCAGCGGCGCAAAAGCAAAAAAGGCACCTCGCGGTGCCTTTTTTGCGTTCGGGCGTCGATCCTTACTGGATTTTTGCCTTGTCCTTCAGCGACTTCATCATGGCCTGGAACTGCTCGCGCTGCCAGTTCTGGTCGCCCATCAGCATCTGCGTCAGTTGCGGCTTGACTTCCTCGAACGACGGGATCTTGGCCTCGCGCACATCGACCAGCTCGATGATGTGCCAGCCGAACTGCGTCTTGACGGGCGTATCAGTCATCTGGCCCTTCTGCAGGCCGGTCATGGCGGCCGAGAATTCCGGCACGTAGCTGCCGCTGTTGGCCCAGTCGAGGTCGCCGCCATTGGCAGCCGAGCCCGTGTCCTTCGACGAGGCCTTGGCCATGTCCTCGAACTTGGCGCCTGCCTTGATCTTGGCGATGATCGCCTTGGCATCGGCTTCCTTCTCCACCAGGATGTGGCGGGCATGGTATTCCTTGCCGTTGCCGAACTGCGCCTTGATCTTGTCGTATTGCTTGCGCAGTTCCTCGTCGTTGGCGCCGTGGGTCTTGACGTAGTCTTCGAAGACCGCGCCGGCCAGCACGTTCAGGCGGGCCTGCTCGAGTTGTTCCTGGACGTCGTCACGCTGGGTGATGCCGCGCTTGTTGGCCTCCTGCAACAGCAGTTCCCGATCGATCAGCATGGTGCGCGCACGATCCCGCAGCTCGGGGCTCGAGGGCTGGCCGGTGCCGGCGATCAGCTTGTCCAGCTTGGCCGAGGGGATGGGCTTGCCATTCACGACGGCGGCGTTCTGGGCAAAGGCGGGCAGGCTGCCAGCGGCAAGCACAGCGGCCAGGCTGAACGAGAGGACGGTGGTCTTCATGGAATCAGGATCTGAAAGTTGCTGGGGAAGTTGCTGAAGGGCTGAAGGGTGTCGCGCAACCCGTGGTCTTGCAACCGGGTGTTGCGCCAGTCATCGAAAAATGGTCTGCGCGTTCAAATGGTCTGCGCGTTCAAATGGTCTGCGCATTTGAATGTTCTGCGCTTGCCAATGGTCTACGCTCGTTCCCGTGCTGCGTAGGAAAGGCTTCCGCGTACGTAACTCGGGATTCTAGCGCGATTGATATTCCTGGGCCGTAAACGCACTGACGGCCAGGGCATGAATCTGCGCCGGGAACAGGCTGCGCAGCGCATCATACACCATGCGATGGCGCGCTACCCGGCTCTGGCCCGCGAATTGCTCGCTGACGATCGTCACGTCGTAATGACCGCCACCGGACGCCGCGCCGGCATGTCCGGCATGAGCCGCGCTGTCGTCGCGCACGGTCAGGAAGGAAGGGGCGAGCGCCGCGCGCAGCAGCGCCTCGATTTGGGCGGGATCGGCTGCCATGAACAGTCCTGGTAATGAAAGAATAGGTGAGCGACGAGAGCCAGCAGAGGCGCGAGCCTGCGCGCACCTCGAGCCATCGGATCCGGCCCTCAGTCTGGCCGGTTTTCCTGCTCGGGCATATGGCGCGACAGCCAGATGCTCTGCGCGACGATGAACACCACCATCAGCCCCATGCTGCCGAACAGCTTGAAGTTGACCCATGTATCGGTGGAGAACTGATAGGCAACGTACAGGTTCAGCACGCCCATGACCGCGAAAAACGCGGCCCAGGCGGCATTGAGGCGGCCCCATACCGGGTCCGGCAGCGTGACCTGCTTTTCCATCATGGCCCGGATCAGATTCTTGCGCCAGCCCACCGCCGAAGCGATGAGCGTGACCGCGAACAGCCAGTAGAGCACGGTCGGCTTCCATTTGATGAAGGTTTCGTTATGCAGCAGGATGGTGGCCCCGCCGAACACGACGATGATCAGCAGGCTGATCCACTGCATTGGCTCGACCTTGCCGTGGCGCACGCGCACCCAGGCGATCTGGGCGATGGTGGCCGCAATCGCCACGCCGGTGGCGGGATAGATGCCGAACAGCTTGAAGGCGGCAAAGAACAGGATGACCGGAAACAGGTCGAACAGGAATTTCATGCGGGCGGTGGCTCGACGGTAAAGGGTGTGCGGGGTGTGCGGCGGCGCGGCGCCGCACGGTACGCGAAATCCGCGGCGCGTGGCGCCATGGGTGGTCGCCCAGGACGGTCAGCGCTGTGGATCGGGATTGGCGTCCGGACTGCCGGCGGCATCACCCGCGCGGTCGGCCGGATCGCGATCGTCGAATTTTAGCGCAGCCGAGTTGATGCAATAGCGCAGACCGGTCGGCGCTGGACCATCCTCGAACACATGGCCCAGGTGGCTGCCGCATTCCTTGCAGCGAACTTCCACGCGCACCATGCCGTGGCTATGGTCGGCGTGTTCGGCGATGACCTCGCCATGGATGGGGCGGAAGTAGCTCGGCCAGCCGCAGCCGGCATCGAACTTGGTCGACGATTCGAACAGCGGCGTGCCGCAGCCGACGCAATGGTAGATGCCCTGGTCCCAGTGGTCCCAGTACTTGCCGGTGAACGGACGCTCGGTAGCCGCTTCGCGCGTCACGCGATACTCGATGTCGGACAGTTGGGCGCGCCACTCGGCGTCGGTCTTGGTCGTGGTCATGTCGTTTCCTTGTCAGGCCTGGCGATCGTCGCCATCCACCATGAGTCGTGCGAAGGATACCTTGCCTTACAGGGTGGTGCCGCGTCGCCGCGTCACGAGGAACAGCTCACCTCGAGCCCGGCCGCCCAGTCCGGCGGCAACGCGGCATCGTGTTCGGCCTCGGGCTGCTCGTCGAAGGGACGGGACAGCACCGCCAGCAGGCGGTTCACTTCGCTGAAGTCCTTCTCGCGCGCGGCCCGGATGGCGGTTTCGGCCAGATGGTTGCGCAGCACGTATTTAGGGTTGACGGCGCGCATCGCCGCCGCACGCGCGGCATCGTCGGACTGCTCGTTGCGCAGGCGCGCGCGATAACGGTCCGCCCAGGCATCCCATGCGGCCCGGTCGAGGAAGAGGTCGCGCACGGGCGCATCGGTCGCGCCATCCTTCGCCGACACATGGGCGAGGTTGCGCCAGAACAGGGTGTAGTCCACGCGCTGCGCATGCAGGACGCGGAACAGGTCCGTCAGCAGCGTTTCATCGCCGTCGTCGCTGGCGCGCAGGCCGAGCTTGGCACGGTAGTGGCGGAAGAACGCCGCCGCATAGCGGTCGCGGAACGGATCGAGCGCCGCGCGCGCGGCTTCCACGGCAGCGTCCCTGGCCGCCTCCGTGGCCGCCGCCGGATCTCCGTCCGCTGCGGTGCCGGCCGCCACCGGCGCTCGCCACAGCGGCAGCAGCGCCTGCGCCAGGCAATGCAGGTTCCAGTACGCGACCTGCGGCTGCTGACTGTAGGCGTAGCGGCCCTGCTGGTCGGTGTGGTTGCAGATGTGATTGGCGTCGAAGCCATCGAGAAAGCCGAACGGGCCGTAGTCGATGGTCAGCCCGAGAATCGACATGTTGTCGGTATTCATCACGCCATGGCAAAAGCCCACCGCCTGCCAGTGCGCCACCAGATCGGCGGTGCGCAGCGAGACTTCGCGCAGCAGCGCCTGGTACGGCTCGGCTTCGTCGCGGCAAGCCGGGTAGAAGCGGTCGATGATGAAGTCCGCCAGCTGACGCAGCGACGCATGGTCCTCGCGCGCGGCGAAATGTTCGAAATGGCCGAAACGCACGAAGCTCGGCGCGAGGCGCGTGACCACCGCGGCGGTCTCGATGGTTTCGCGGCGGACCGGCGCGTCGGAGCCGACGATGGCGAGCGCGCGCGTGGTCGGCACGCCGAGTGCCGCCATCGCTTCCGAGCACAGGTATTCGCGAATCGACGAGCGCAGCACCGCGCGGCCGTCGGCCATGCGGGAGTACGTGGTCAGCCCGCCGCCCTTGAGCTGGATCTCCCACGGCCCCCGCGCGGTCTGCGCTTCGGCCAGGCGGATCGCGCGGCCGTCGCCGAGCTGTCCGGCCCATACGCCGAACTGATGCCCCGAATAGACCGAGGCGAGCGGATCGGCCCACTCGGGCACGGCATTGCCGCCGAACGTTTCGATAAAGGCCTGCTGCTGCGCCACGCTGCCATCCCAGCCGAGCAGCGCGGCGGCGTCGGGCGCCACGCTGACCAGGTACGGTGACGGCAGCGGCGTAGGCGGCAGCCGGGCAAAAAAGCGTTCGCCAAGCGCGGCAAAACCGGGGGCAGTCGTGAACGGCACGGCGAACGGCGTGCGCGGCATGGCGTGGTCGGGCGTGCTGGCGTCGGGAGAAGGAGGCATGGCGGGGCGAGTGGTCGGCGCGCATGCCATCGATCGTGCGGGCGCGCGTGCCTTGGAAGGCTAGGGAAAACGACATGTTGAGACGCTACATGTCACGCAGTATTGTACTTGCACCGGTTTTCCCCTGTCGGGCAAGGGTTGTCCATCGGTCGCGGTCATGGGCGCGCCGTGCGCCGGATCTGCCGCCGGTGTTCGTGGCGAAGCATGACCGCTATCGATGGCATGCATGACAGGACCGGCATGCTGGCGAAGGAGAGTGCGCTGGCGTGTCCGGCGAACGTGCGTGGCAGCGCGCCGATCCATCGCCACGCGCTGCATTGGTCGGTCCAAAATTAGCACGGTTGTTCGTTTTTTGTTCAACCCACATAACGCCGGGGCCGAGGGAGATCCTGACGGAGATCCTGCCGGACACCCTTATGGAGACCCTTATGGAGACCACTCAATGGCATTGATGGGTCAAATGATGGGCGCGCCGCTGCTCATTTCTTCGATCATCAAACACGCCGCCCGCTATTACGGTTCCACCGAAATCGTGTCGCGGCGAACCGAGGGCGATCTCCACCGCTATACCTACCGCGATTGCGAACTGCGCGCCCGCAAGCTGGCCCAGGCGCTGCAGGCGCTCGGCGTGCAACAGGGCGAACGCATCGGCACGCTGGCCTGGAACGGCTACCGGCACCTGGAGATCTACTACGGCGTGTCGGGCATGGGCGCGGTTTGCCATACGATCAACCCGCGCCTGTTTCCGGAACAGGTCGCCTATATCGTCAATCACGCCGAAGACCGTTACGTGTGCTTCGATGCCACGTTCCTGCCGCTGGTCGAGGGCATCGCCGCGCAGTGCCCGCAGGTGCGCGGCTGGATCCTGCTGGCGGACCGGGACCACATGCCGGCCGAGCCGAAGATACCGCTGCTGTGCTACGAGGACCTGATCGACGCGCAGGATGGCGCGTACGCCTGGCCCGAACTCGACGAGAACCAGGCCTCGAGCCTGTGCTACACCTCGGGCACCACCGGCCATCCAAAGGGCGCGCTTTATTCGCACCGTTCGACGGTGCTGCATTCCTACGCATCGGCGCTGCCCGATGCGCTTGGCTGTTCGGCGCGCGACGTGATCCTGCCCGTGGTGCCGATGTTCCACGTCAATGCCTGGGGCCTGCCGTATTCGGTGCCGCTGGTCGGCGCCAAGCTGGTGCTGCCGGGGCCCAAGCTGGACGGCGCGTCGCTGTACGCGTTGTTCGAGCAGGAGCAGGTGACGTTCTCGGCCGGGGTGCCCACGGTCTGGCTTGGCCTGCTGCAACACGTGCAGGCCAATGGGCTGACGTTCTCGTCGTTCCGCCGCACGGTAATCGGCGGCTCGGCCGCGCCGCCGGCGATGATTCGCGCGCTGGAGGCCCTCGATGTAGAGGTGATCCACGCATGGGGCATGACGGAAATGTCGCCGCTGGGCACCACCTGCAAGCTGCTCGCGCGCCATGCCGCGCTGCCGGAGGAAGAGCGCCACAAGATCCTGGAGACGCAGGGCCGCGTCATCTTTGGTGTCGACATGAAGATCGTCGATGGCGAGGGGCGCGAGCTGCCCTGGGACGGCAAGGCCTTCGGCGACCTGATGGTGCGCGGACCGTGGGTCATCGACCGGTATTTCCGCAACGATGCCAGCGCCCATGTGGACGGCTGGTTTCCCACCGGCGATGTGGCCACCATCAATGAAGACGGCTACATGCAAATCACCGACCGCAGCAAGGACGTGATCAAGTCCGGGGGCGAATGGATATCCTCAATCGATATCGAGAATGTGGCCGCCGCGCATCCGGCGGTACATATGGCCGCCTGCATCGCCGTGCATCACCCGAAGTGGGATGAGCGGCCGCTGCTGGTGGTGATGAAGCGCGCGGGCATGGATGTCTCGCGCGAGGCGTTGCTGCAGTTTTTCGAGGGCAAGGTCGCCAGGTGGTGGATTCCGGACGACGTCGCCTTTGTCACCGATATCCCGCTGACCGCGACCGGCAAGATGCAGAAGCTCAAGCTGCGCGAACAGTTCCGGGACTACCGGCTGCCGGCCGCCTGAGGCGGGTCGGACCATTCCAGGCGGCCCCGCGGGGCACCGCCCACGACAACAAGTGAAGGAGACAGGCATGACCAAGATGCATCCGCTGGCAGCAGCCATGGCGGTGGTGGCGGCATTCGGTTCCTCGCTGGCTTCCACGGCGATGGCCGATACCGTGAAGATCGCGTTTATCGATCCGTTGTCGGGGCTGATGGCCCCGGTGGGGCAGAACCAGCTCAAGAGCTGGCAGTACGTGGCGGAGCTAGCCAACCAGAAAGGCTGGGGCGGTCCGCACAAGTTCGAGATGGTGGGGTTCGACAACAAGCTGTCGCCGCAGGAAAGCCTGACCATCCTCAAGCAGGTGGCGGACCAGAACATCCGCTATATCGTGCAGGGCAACGGCTCCTCGGTGGGGCTCGCGCTCGAGGATGCGGTGGCCAAGCATAACGAGCGCAATCCGGGCAAGGAAATCGTCTACCTGAACTATGCGGCGGTGGACCCGGACATGACCAACAGCAAATGCAGCTACTGGCATTTCCGGCTGGACGCCAACTCCGACATGAAGATGGAGGCGCTGACCACCTATCTGGCCAAGGATCCCAACGTCAAGAAGGTCTACCTGATCAACCAGAATTATTCGTTCGGGCATCAGGTGGCGCGCGCCGCCAAGGACTACCTCAAGCGCAAGCGGCCCGATATCCAGATCGTCGGCGACGACCTGCACCCGCTCGCGCAGGTCAAGGACTTTGCGCCGTATGCGGCCAAGATCAAGGCGTCCGGTGCCGATACGGTGATCACCGGCAACTGGGGCAGCGATCTTGCGCTGCTGGTCAAGGCGGCCAAGGACGCCGGTCTGACCACCAACTTCTATACGTACTACGCGACCACCACGGGCGTGCCGACGGCGATGGGCGCGGCCGGCGCCGAGCGGGTGCGCTACGTCGGTTACTACAACGCCAACAACAATGGCTTCAAGGGCTCCGAGGTCATCGACGGGTTCAAGAAGAAGTACAACGACGATTTCTACGTGGTGGCGTCGTACACGGGCATCGCGATGCTGGCCAAGGCCATGAAGGACACCAATTCGACCGACCCGGTCAAGGTGGCGCAGGCGCTCGGCGGCATGAAGGTCGACAGCATGAACGGCACGGTGGAGATGCGCGCCAGCGACCACCAGGCGCAGCAGCCGCTGGTGGTGGCGACGTGGACCAAGGTCAACGGCAAGGATGTCCGCTACGACCAGGAAAACACCGGCTATGGCTGGAAAACCAACGCCGTGCTGGACCAGTACGTGGCGGCTCAGCCGACCTCGTGCCAGATGAAGCGTCCGGGCGGCTGAGCGCGGCGTTACCGCTTGGGGTCCGCCCCGCGCGCCGGCGTGCTCGCACGCCGGCCGGCATCGATCCATGAAGTCGGGGGCGGACCGGCAGCACGGTCACGACCTCACACCAGGACATCGCGGTGGAATTCTTCGTCATTTCGCTGTTGAACGGCATCAGCTACGGTCTGCTGCTGTTCATGCTGTCATCGGGGCTCACGCTGATCTTCAGCATGATGGGCGTGCTCAACTTTGCGCACGCGAGCTTCTACATGCTCGGCGCGTACTTCGCCTACACCATCGCGGCCAAGGTGGGCTTCTGGCCGGCGTTGATCCTGGCCCCGGTGCTGGTGGCCGGTGCCGGCGCGCTGGTGGAACGCTTCGGGCTGCGCACCGTGCACAAGTACGGCCATGTGGCCGAGTTGCTGTTCACCTTTGGCCTGGCCTACCTGATCGAGGAGGGCGTCAAGCTCGTATGGGGGCTGGCCGCGGTGCCATACCGGATTCCACCCGAGCTCGACGGGCCGCTGTTCACGGTGTTCACCTCGTCGTTTCCCAAGTATCGCGCCTTCATGATGCTGGTGTCGCTCGGCATGCTGGTGGCAATCTATCTGGTGCTGACGCGCACGCGGATCGGGCTCGTCATCCAGGCCGCGCTGACCCATCCGGAGATGGTGGAGGCGCTGGGTCACAACGTGCCGCGCGTGTTCATGCTGGTGTTCGGCGGCGGGGCCGCGCTGGCCGGGCTGGCCGGGGTGATCGGCGGCAATGCGTTTGTCACCGAGCCGTCGATGGCGGCGGCGGTGGGCTCCATCGTCTTCGTGGTGGCGGTGGTGGGTGGCATGGGCTCGCTGGTGGGCGCGTTTATCGCGTCGGTCCTGATCGGCGTGCTGCAGACCTTTGCGGTCACCATCGACGCCTCGCTGGCCAGCCTGTTCGGCGGTCTCGGGCTGACGGTAACGGACGCCACGCCACTCAGTTCGCTGTGGCAACTGACGGTGTCGCAGGTGGCGCCGGTGCTGCCGTACCTGCTGCTGGTGGTGATGCTGATCGTCCGCCCGCGTGGGCTGATGGGTACCCGGGAGAGCTGAGCGATGGCGTCCACGACCTTGCCGCCCACCCCTGAGCCCACCACCGAGCCCACGCCGGAGGCCACCATGGAGCCCACCTCGGAACCCACCCCGCAGTCCACTCCGCAGTCCACCCCGCAGTCCACTCCGCAGCCTACCACGGCGCGCGCGGTGACCGGGCGCACCCTGCGCTACCGGCCATTCAACCTCGCGCGCTGGCTGATCTGGGGCATGACGGCGCTGCTGATGGCGATCCTGCCGCTGGTGTTCTCCGGTGGCTTCGCCGTGACGCTGCTGTCCCAGATGGGGATCATGATCATTTTCGCGCTGTCGTACAACATGCTGCTCGGGCAGACCGGCATGCTGTCGTTCGGACACGCGGTGTATTCGGGGCTGGGCGCGTTTATCGCGGTGCATGTGCTGAACATGATCGGGGCCGGCAAGGTGTGGTTTCCGGTCTCGCTGCTGCCGCTCGTGGGCGGACTGGCCGGTGCGTTCTTCGGGGTGCTGTTCGGCTATGTGACCACGAAGAAGTCCGGTACCACCTTTGCCATGATCACCATGGGCATCGGCGAGATGGTATTTGCCAGCTCGCTCATGTTTCCCGATTTCTTTGGCGGCGAGGGTGGCATTTCCACCAATCGTGTGGTCGGCGAATCGTTCCTCGGCATCACCTTCGGCCCGGGACGGCAGGTGTACTACCTGATCGCCGCGTGGTGCCTGGTGTCGATGGCGGCGATGTATGCGTGGACGCAGACGCCGCTCGGACGCATTGCCAACGCGGTGCGCGACAACCCCGAGCGTGTGGAATTCATCGGCTACAACACGCAGCGGGTGCGCTACCTGGTGCTGATCCTGTCGGCGTTCTTCGCGGGGATTTCCGGCGCGCTGTCGGCCATCAACTTCGAGATCGTGTCGGCCGAGAACGTCAGCGCGGTACGGTCCGGCGGCGTGCTGCTGGCGGCGTTTATCGGCGGGGCGGGTGTGTTCTTCGGGCCGGTGATCGGCGCGATCGTGTTCATGCTGTTCGCGGTGGCGCTGTCGGACCTGACCAAGGCGTGGCTGCTCTACCTCGGGCTGTTCTTCGTGCTGATGGTGATGTTCGTGCCCGGCGGCATCGCCAGTCTGCTGTTGCGGCAGGTGCCGCTGATCGCGGCGCGGCGCTTCCGGCAGATGCTGCCGTCGTACGGGCAGGGCACGCTGGCGGCGCTGGTGTTGCTCGCGGCGCTGATCCTGACCGTGGAGATGGTCTACAAGGTGCAGGTCGACAGTGCCAATGGCACCGCCATGTCGCTGGCCGGGATCGGCTTCGATGCGGGTACGCCGGTGCCCTGGGTGGTGGCGGCGGTGCTGTGGGCGGTGGGCGCGGTGGCATGGCGGTGGGCGGCGGCGCGGGTGCGCGCGCAGCTTGACCGGATACAGGCGGAAACGGGAGGAAGCGTATGAGCGCAAACGTGCCGGCGCTGGAGTTGACCGACGTGCGCAAGCGGTTCGGCCAGACCGAAATCATCCGCGGCGTGACGCTCGCGGTGGCCCGTGGCGAACGTCATGCCATGATCGGACCCAACGGAGCGGGCAAGTCGACCACGTTCAACCTGATGTCGGGCCGCTTTGCGCCGAGCTCGGGCTCGGTGCGGCTCAACGGGCGCGATATCGGCGGGCTGCGGCCGTTCGAGATCAACCGCCTCGGGCTCTCGCGCAGCTTTCAGATCACCAATATCTTTCACCGGCTGTCGGTGTTCGAGAACCTGCGCTGCGCGGTGCTGTGGTCGCTGGGCTACCGCTATTCGTTCTGGCACCGGCTGTCGGCATTGCGCGATGCGCGCGAGCGGGCCGAGGAGGTGCTGGAGCTGATCGGCATGACCCATCGCCGCCATACCCAGGCCGGACTGTTGACCTACGCGGAACAGCGTGCGCTGGAGATCGGCATCACCATCGCGGGCGGTGCCGAGGTAATCCTGCTCGACGAGCCGACGGCGGGCATGAGCCGATCGGAGTCGGACCATGCGGTGGAGCTGATCCGCAAGGTGACGGCTGGCAAGACGCTGGTGATGGTGGAGCACGACATGAGCGTGGTGTTTGGCCTGGCCGACCGCATTTCGGTGCTGGTCTATGGCGAGGTGATCGCCACCGATACCCCGGCGGCCATTCGCGGTAACGCCAAGGTCAAGGAGGCGTACCTCGGTACCACGCTCGACGACGCCCCGGGGGTGCACTGATGGCTCAACGGATGCTCGACGTCAGCAAGCTGCATGCGTACTACGGCAAGAGCCATATCCTGCATGGCGTGGACCTGCATATCGACGAAGGCGAGATCGTGGCGCTGCTGGGGCGCAACGGCGTGGGACGCTCGACCATGGCCAAGGCGATCCTCGGCATGGTGCGCGCCGAGGGCGCCGTGCGCTTGCGCGGGCAAGACCTGCTGGGCCTGCGCACGTTCGAGATCGCCCATCGCGGGATCGGCTATGTTCCCGAGAACCGCGACATCTTTCCCACGCTGACGGTGCGCCAGAACCTGCAGCTGGGCGAGAAGCGCAACCCGCGCCAGGCCACGCCACGCTGGCGCATGGACGACATGTTCGACATGTTTCCGCGCCTGCGCGAGCGCGCCGAGACGGCCGCCGGCGTGCTGTCGGGCGGTGAACAGCAGATGCTTACGCTGTGCCGCACGCTGATGGGCGACCCCGACCTGGTCCTGATCGACGAACCCACCGAAGGCCTCGCCCCGATGATCGTCGCCCTGGTCGCGGACTTCCTCAAGACCCTCAAGGCACGCGGCGTCTCCGTGCTGCTGATCGAACAGAAACTCGCCATCGCGCTCGACATCTCCCAGCGCGTCTACGTCATGGGCCACGGCCACATCGTGTTCGAAGGGACCCCCGCCGAACTCAAGGCCGACGCCCAGATCCGCAAGGAGTGGCTCGAGGTGTAGCCGCGAGCGCAATGGCAAGCTTGCGGCGAGCAGCGAGAGATGCCGCCGCCATCGGCGGATTTCCTTGGGGTCGACCCGGACAGTCGGGGCCAGGGCCGGGGCTCACCATGCATGGCACGGAAGGCCGGCATGAAGCGCCCGCATGGCGCGGATCTGTGCGTCCAAAATGAAATTGAACGACCGTGCTATTTTGTGTATGCTTGTCCCGCTCATGGCCTCCCAGGCCAGGTGCGGCAAGGGAAGAACACGGAACACAGAACAGAGACCGTCATCGCGCCCGCCCGTGGTATCCGGCGACGGGCAGCCGCCGGCGAGCGCGGCGCCGACAGACGGTCCGGGCAGCACACATCATTCGAGAATTCGAATCCCGAGACAACTTATCCCAAAGGAACCAGCATGACAGCGCAGTATCAGGTTCAGGACGGCGTTGCCGTCATCACGCTCGACAATCCACCTGTCAATGGCCTCGGCCACAGTACCCGGCTTGGCATCGTCGAAGGCTTGACCCGTGCGCTGGACGATGCCGCCGTCAAGGCCGTCGTCATTACCGGGGCTGGCAAGGCGTTCTCGGGCGGCGCCGATATCCGTGAATTCAATACGCCGAAGGCGACCCAGGAGCCGACGCTGCATTCGGTGATCCGCGCGGTGGAAGCCTCCGCCAAGCCGGTGGTCGCGGCGATCCACTCCGTGGCCATGGGCGGCGGGCTCGAACTGGCGCTCGGCTGCAACTACCGCGTCGCCGCCAAGGGCGCCCAGATCGCGCTGCCCGAAGTCAAGCTCGGCCTGCTGCCGGGCGCCGGCGGCACGCAGCGACTGCCGCGCCTGATCGGCCTGGAGCATGCGCTCAACATGATCGTGACCGGCACGCCGGTCCTGTCCGAGAAGTTTGCCGGCTCGAAACTGTTCGACGAGATCGTCGACGGCGACGTACTGCCCGCCGCCATCAGGTTTGCGCTGAAGGTGGCCGCCGCACCGGGCCCGTATCCGAAGGTACGCGATCTCAAGGTACGCCACGAGAATGCCGAAGGTTTCCTCGCCTTTGCGCGCAATACGGTGGAAGCCGTGGCGAAGAACTTCCCGGCGCCGGTACGCTGCGTCGATGCCGTGGCTGCTTCGCTGAAGCCATTCGAGGCCGGCCTCAAGGCCGAGCGCGAGGGCTTCATGTACCTGGTGGGCACGCCCGAATCGCGCGCGCTGCGCCATGCGTTCTTCGGCGAACGCGCCGCCAGCAAGATTCCCGATGTGCCGGACGGCACGCCGACGCGCAAGATCGAGAAGGTGGCCGTGATCGGCGCCGGCACCATGGGCGGCGGCATCACGATGAACTTCCTCAACGCCGGCATTCCGGTCACCATGCTGGAGATGAAGCAGGAAGCCATCGACCGCGGCGTGGCGACGATTCGCAAGAACTACGACAACAGCGCCAGAAAGGGCAAGCTCACGCAGGAGAAAGTGGACCAGCGCATGGGCTTGCTGACGACGACGCTCTCCTATGACGACATCAAGGATGCCGATCTCGTGATCGAGGCCGTGTTCGAGGAGATGGGCGTCAAGGAAACCGTGTTCCGCAAGCTCGACGAGGTGATGAAGCCGGGCGCGATCCTGGCCTCGAATACCTCCACGCTCAATGTCGACAAGATCGCCGCCTTTACCGCGCGTCCGCAGGACGTGGTCGGCATGCATTTCTTCAGCCCGGCCAACGTGATGAAGCTGCTGGAAGTCGTGCGGGGCAAGGAAACCGGCAAGGATGTGCTGGCCACGGTGATGCAGGTGGCTAAAAAGATCAAGAAGACCGCCGTGGTATCGGGCGTGTGCGACGGCTTTATCGGCAACCGCATGATCGAGCAGTACAGCCGCCAGGCCGGCTACCTGCTCGACGAAGGCGCGTTGCCCGAGCAGGTGGACAAGGCAATCGAGAAGTTCGGCTTTGCCATGGGTCCGTTCCGCATGGGCGACCTGGCCGGCAACGATATCGGCTGGGCCATCCGCAAGCGCCGCGCGGTGGAAAAGCCGGATATCCAGTACTCGAAGACGGCCGACAAGCTGTGCGAGATGGGCCGCTTTGGCCAGAAGACCGGCGCCGGCTGGTACGACTACAAGGCGGGCGACCGCAAGCCGTACCCCAACCAGCAGGTCAACGACATGATCGTCGAGCATTCGAAGTCGCTTGGCATCGCCCGTCGCAAGATCTCCGACGAGGAGATCGTCGAGCGCCTGGTGTTCGCGCTGGTGAACGAAGGCGCCAGGATCCTGGAGGAGGGTATCGCCTCGAAGGCCTCGGACATCGACATGGTGTACCTCACGGGCTACGGCTTCCCGCTGTTCCGCGGCGGCCCGATGCTGTATGCCGACCAGGTGGGGTTGTTCAACGTGCTGCAGTCCATGAACCGCTATGCCAAGGGTTACCACGGCGAGGCGTGGCAGCCTGCGCCGCTGCTGAAGAAGCTCGCCGAAGAAGGCAAGGGCTTCAACGGCTGAGGCCGGCCCATCCTACCGATGCAAGAGGATCGAGGGTCCATGCACAGCGACGCACAGGACTGCCTGCTGGTGGTCGATGTCCAGTACGACTTCATGCCCGGCGGCGCGCTGGCCGTGCCGCATGGCGATGACGTGGTATCCGTGATCAACCGGCTCGCGCCGGCCTTCGGGCATGTGGTGCTCACGCAGGACTGGCACCCGGCCGGACACGCGTCGTTTGCGTCGAACCACCCCGGCGCGCGGCCGTTCGAGACCCGCACGCTGGCCTATGGCGAACAGGTGATGTGGCCCGACCACTGCGTGCAGGAGACGCACGGCGCCGCGCTGCATGCGGGCCTGCGCGTGCCGCATGCGCGGCTGACCCTGCGCAAGGGGCACCATGCCGGCGTCGACAGCTATTCCGCGTTTCTCGAGGCCGACCGCATCACCCCGACGGGGCTGGCCGGCTACCTGCGCGAGCATGGTGTACGGCGGATCTACCTGGCCGGGCTGGCGACCGACTTCTGCGTGGCATGGAGCGCGCTCGATGCGCGCGCCGCCGGCTTCGACGCCGTGGTGATCGAGGACGCCTGCCGCGCGATCGATCTCGACGGCTCGCTCGCGGCCGCCTGGCGCGACCTGGAAGCCGCCGGCGTGGCGCGCATGACCTGCGCGCAAGTGCTGGACCAACGCCTGGCCACCCGATCCTCTCGCTGAACCCGCATATATCGACAAGCGATACCAAGATACCGAGGAGCAAGACATGAACGAAGCAGTCATCGTATCCACCGCCCGCACCGGGCTGGCCAAGAGCTGGAAGGGCGCATTCAACATGACCCATGGCGCCACCATGGGTGGACATGTGGTCCAGCACGCCATCGCGCGCGCGAAGATCGAGCCGGGCGAGGTGGAAGACGTGCTGATGGGCTGTGCCAATCCGGAAGGCGCCACCGGCGCCAATATCGCGCGCCAGATCGCGCTGCGCGCCGGCTGCCCGGTGAGCGTGCCGGGGGCCACCGTCAACCGCTTCTGCTCTTCCGGCCTGCAGACCATCGCCATGGCCGCGCAGCGCGTGATTGCCGACGAGGGCGACATCTTCGTGGCGGGCGGCGTCGAGTCGATCTCGTGCGTGCAGCAGGAGATGAACCGGCACATGATCCAGGAATCGTGGCTGGGCAGGAACAAGCCGGAAATCTACTGGAGCATGCTGCAGACCGCGGAGAACGTGGCCAAGCGCTACAACATCGCCAAGGAGCGCCAGGACGAGTATGGCGTGCAGAGCCAGCTGCGCGCCGCCGCGGCGCAGGAGGCCGGCAAGTTCAAGGACGAGATCGTGCCGATCACGGTGCTGGCGGGCGTGGCCGACAAGGCCACCGGTCAGTTGCTGACGAAGGAGGTGACGATCTCCGCCGACGAAGGCATCCGCCCCGACACCACGCTCGAAGGCGTGGCGAAGATCCGTACCGCGCTGCCTGGCGGCGTGATCACGGCGGGGAATGCCTCGCAGTTTTCCGACGGCGCCTCGGCGGCGGTCGTGATGAATGCGAAGGTGGCCTCGGCGCGCGGCCTGCAGCCGCTCGGCATCTTCCGCGGCTTTGCGGTGGCCGGCTGCGAGCCCGACGAGATGGGCATCGGTCCCGTGTTCGCCGTGCCCAAGCTGCTGAAGAAGGCCGGGCTCAAGGTCGACGACATCGGCCTGTGGGAACTGAACGAAGCGTTTGCCGTGCAGGTGCTGTACTGCGCCGACAAGCTCGGCATTCCGATGGATCGTCTCAATGTGAACGGCGGCGCGATCGCGGTGGGTCATCCGTACGGCGTCTCTGGCGCGCGTCTGGTTGGCCATGCGCTGATCGAAGGCAAGCGCCGCGGCGTGAAGTACGTGGTGGTGACGATGTGCATCGGCGGCGGGCAGGGCGCCGCGGGACTGTTCGAAGTGGTCTGAACGCAGGTGCGTTCTGGCTGGCCTTCCGGGCTGGCCTGTCTGACCGGCATTACCCGATCCTCTCCCCGCGTGGGGAGAGGGCACCTGCCTGCGGCATTGTCGATGTCCCGACTCCGGAGCCCCTCCCGTCATGTCGTTAATCCTTTCGCGCCGCGATCTCAATTTCCTCCTGTACGAATGGCTCGAGGTGGAGCAGCTGGCGCGCATCCCGCGTTACGCCGATCATTCCCGCGAGACCTTCGATGCCGCGCTGGACACCTGCGAGCGCATCGCCACCGACCTGTTCGCGCCTCACAACAAGAAGAGCGACCAGCACGAGCCGCACTTCGACGGCCACACCGTCACCATCATTCCCGAAGTCAAGGCCGCGCTGCGGGCCTTCTGCGACGCCGGCCTCATGGCCGCGGGCCAGGACTACGCGTATGGCGGCATGCAATTGCCGGTGGTGCTGGAGAAAGCCGCGTTCGCCTACTTCAAGGGCGCCAACGTCGGCACCAGCTCGTATCCATTCCTGACCATCGGCAACGCCAACCTGCTGCTGACGCATGGCACGCCGGCACAGATCGATACCTTCGTGCGGCCCGAGCTGGAAGGGCGCTTTTTCGGCACGATGTGCCTGTCGGAACCACAGGCGGGCTCGTCGCTATCCGATATCGCCACGCGTGCCGAATACGAATGCGAGTCGCCGCTGGGCGCGCAGTATCGCCTGCGCGGCAACAAGATGTGGATCTCGGCGGGCGAGCACGAGCTCTCGGACAACATCGTCCATCTCGTGCTGGCCAAGATTCCGGGACCGGACGGCAAGCTGATTCCGGGCGTGAAGGGCATCTCGCTGTTTATCGTGCCGAAGTACCTTGTCAATGCGGATGGCACGCTCGGCGAACATAATGACGTGGTGCTGGCCGGGCTCAATCACAAGATGGGCTACCGCGGCACCACCAATTGCCTGCTCAATTTTGGCGAAGGCACGAAGTACCGGCCCGCCGGCCAGGCCGGGGCCATCGGCTATCTCGTGGGCGCGCCGCACCAGGGGCTCGCCTGCATGTTCCACATGATGAACGAGGCCCGCATCGGCGTTGGTCTCGGTGCGGTAACGCTCGGCTATACCGGCTACCTGCATGCGCTCGACTACGCGCGCAACCGCCCGCAGGGGCGGCCGCTCGGGCCCGGCGGCAAGGATCCGGCCAGCCCGCAGGTGCGCCTGGTCGAGCATGCCGATATCCGGCGCATGCTGCTCGCGCAAAAGAGCTATGTGGAAGGTGGGCTCGCGCTGAACCTCTATTGCGCGAAGCTCGTCGACCAGGAGCGCGCGGCGCGCGCCGCCGATGAGGATGCCGCGCCGCTGTCGCTGCTGCTCGATATCCTGACCCCGATCGCCAAGAGCTGGCCGTCGCAGTGGTGTCTGGAAGCCAACAGCCTGGCCATCCAGGTCCACGGCGGCTATGGCTACACGCGCGAGTACAACGTCGAGCAGTTCTATCGCGACAACCGCCTCAATCCGATCCATGAAGGCACGCATGGCATCCAGGGCCTCGATCTGCTCGGCCGCAAGGTCGTCATGCGCGATGGCGCGGCGCTGCGTCTGCTGGGCGCACGCATCGAGGCCACCTGTGCCCGCGCGCTGGTGGCCGGCGATGCCGCTCTGGCCGGCTACGCGCGCGCACTGGGTGCCGCAGCGCAGCGGCTGGCGGAGGTCACCACCACGTTGTGGGCGGCCGGCGACCCCAACGTGACGCTCGCCAACGCCACCGTCTACCTGGAAGCCTTCGGCCATGTGGTGGTGGCGTGGATCTGGCTGGAGCAAGCGCTGGTCGCGCAGCGCGCGTTGCCGGCGGCCAGCGGCGACGATGCCGGTTTCTATCGCGGCAAGCTCGCCGCGGCCGCGTACTTCTATCGCTTCGAGTTGCCTCGGACCACGCCGCAGTTCGATCTGCTGGCGTCGCTCGACCGCACCACGCTCGACATGCAGGACGCCTGGTTCTAAACCACCAGGCCCGCACGGACCACACGGAGACAGCCCCATGCATACGATCCAGCAACTGTTCGATCTCAGCGGCCGCACCGCGCTGATAACCGGCGGCTCGCGCGGCCTCGGCCTGCAGATCGCCGAGGCGCTCGGCGAGCAGGGCGCGCGCCTGGTGCTGTCGGCGCGCAAGGCCGACGAACTGGAGCAGGCCCAGGCTCACCTCAAGGCGCGCGGCATCGAGGCCGACTGGATCGCCGCCGATGGCGCGCGCGACGCCGATATCCACCGGCTGGCCGCGCAGGCGATGGCAAAACTCGGTCAGATCGATATCCTCGTCAACAACGCGGGCGCCACCTGGGGGGCGCCAGCCGAGGACCATCCGGTCGAGGCGTGGGACAAGGTGATGAACCTCAATATCCGGGGCCTGTTCCTGCTCACGCAGCAGGTCGGCAAGCAGTCGATGATTCCGCGCCGGCGCGGGCGCATCGTCAACGTGGCGTCGATCGCCGGGCTGGCCGGCAATCCGCCGGGCACCATGGAGACCATTGCCTACAATACGTCGAAGGGTGCCGTGATCAATTTCACGCGTACGCTGGCGGCGGAATGGGGTGAGCACAACATCACCGTCAACGCGCTGGCGCCGGGTTTCTTTCCGTCGAAGATGACCCAGGGCTCGATCGAGCGGCTCGGGGTGGAAGCCATGTGCGCGGGCGTGCCGCTGCGCCGGCTGGGCGACGACGAGGACCTCAAGGGCGCCGCGCTGCTGTTTGCCAGCGATGCCGGCAAGCACATCACGGGGCAGGTGCTGGCCGTCGATGGCGGCGTGAGCGCGGTGTGAGGGCAGCTACCGCGGCGGCGTGGCGTCCGGTTGCGGCCCGGTCCGTGCCCACCGGCATGCGGACTGATGGTCTAATGGCGGTCGCGCGGCGCCGTAGTCGCTGTCCGGCCCGCAACCCGCATTCCATCGAGCCAGGCGCGCGACACGTCTCGCAGGCCCGCCGCTTCTATCGGCCCTACACGCTTTTTGCATCATGACGGAACATAACGGTTTTCTTCACAAGATCCCCTTTCTGCTCGACCTCGGTGTGCGCTGCAACCGCATGGAAGCCGGGCACAGCGAGATCGAGCTCGATCTGCTCGAACGCCACCAGAACAGCTGGGATATGGCGCACGGCGGCGTGCTGATGACGATGCTCGACGTCGCCATGGCCATCTCGGGCCGTTCCACCGACCCCGAGGGGCGCGGTGTGGTCACCATCGAGATGAAGACGACCTTCATGTCGCCGGGCCGCGGCAGCAAGCTGACGGCGCGCGGCCAATGCATGCACCGGACCAGCACGATGGCGTTCTGCGAGGCCGAGATCGTCGATGCCGACGGCAAGATCGTCGCGCGCGCGTCCGGCACCTTCAAGTTCATCAAGCGTTCGCCGCCCCGGCGTGCCCCTGGGGCGGCGGATACCGGCGCCGACGGCTGACGCCGCCGCGCCACCCCCTTCCCGCCCGACCATCACAAGGAATCCACCATGTCCGCACAGCAGACCTACCAGCGCATCGTCCTGGCTTCGCGGCCGACGGCCGCGGTGACGCCCGACAATTTCCGGCTCGAGACCGTGCCGGTGCCGGAACTGGCCGACGGCCAGGTGCTCGTCCGCAATCACTTCCTGTCGCTCGATCCGTATATGCGCGGACGCATGAGCGAAGGCAAGTCGTACGCGAACCCGCAGCCGCTTGGCGAAGTCATGATCGGCGGCACCGTGGGCGAGGTGGTCGCGAGCCAGAACCCGAAGTGGCAGGTCGGTGACAAGGTGGTCGGCATGTTCGGGTGGCAGGAGATGGCCGTCAGCGACGGCGGTGGCATGCAGAAGGTCGACACCACGCACGTACCGCTGTCGGCGTACCTCGGCGCGGTCGGCATGCCCGGTGTGACCGCATGGTATGGGCTCAACCGCATCATCGCGCCCAAGGCGGGCGAGACCGTGATGGTCAGCGCGGCCTCGGGTGCCGTTGGCAGCGTGGTCGGGCAACTGGCAAAGAAGGCTGGCTGCCGCGTGGTCGGCGTGGCCGGCGGCAAGGACAAGTGCGACTACGTGGTAAAGGAGCTCGGCTTCGACGCCTGCGTGGACTACAAGGCCGCGGCCGATGCCAAGGCGCTCTACGCGATGGTCAAGGAAGTCACGCCCGGCGGGGTGGATGGGTACTTCGAGAACGTGGGCGGCGATATCCTCGATGTGGTGCTGGCCCGCCTCAATGCGTTCGGCCGCATTGCGCTGTGCGGGCTGATCGCCGGTTATGACGGGCAGGACCTGCCGCTGCGCAATCCGCGCGCGATCCTGGTGTCGCGAGCCAGGATCGAAGGCTTTATCGTCTCCGAGCATATGGACGTATGGCCGCAGGCGCTGAAGGAACTTGGCGGGATGGTGGCGCAGGGGCAGCTCAGGTTCCGCGAGAGCGTGGCGCAGGGTCTCGCCAGTGCACCCGAAGCCTTTATGGGCCTGCTCAAGGGCAAGAATTTCGGCAAGCAGCTGGTCAAGCTGGTGTAAGCCGGCGCGGTTCGCCGGGACCGGCGCCACGCGGCCGGACCCGGGGCGATCCGGCCGGCGAGCAACGGGCAACGAGCCAACGAGCCAACGAGCCAACGAGCCAACGAGCCGCAAAAAAAGAAGAGGAGACATCATGAACGCACCCGAACACGCGGCGCGCGCCAGCGATAGCGCCGACATCGGCCTGTCCGAGGAGGTCAAGGCCCGCTATCGCAACCTGCCGCGCCCGCCGAAGTTCGCCACGCCGGGCGAGGAGCGCCTGCACCGCAAGCAGCGGCTGGCGGCGGCCTTCCGGCTGTTCTCGAAGTTCGGCTTCGACGAAGGCGTGGCCGGCCATATCACCGCGCGCGACCCCGAGTTTACGGACACCTTCTGGGTCAATCCCTTCGGCGTGCATTTCAGCCAGGTCAAGGTTTCCAACCTGATTCGCTGCGACCACGAGGGCAATGTGGTGGAGGGCGACTATCCGGTCAACGCGGCCGCCTTTGCGATTCACTCGCGCATCCACCAGACGCGCGAGGATGCCGTGGCCGCCGCCCATTCGCACAGCACGCACGGGCGCGCCTGGTCGACGCTCGGCCGTACGCTCGACCCGCTCACGCAGGATGTCTGCGCGTTCTACCAGGACCACGCGCTTTACGACGACTTTGGCGGTGTGGTGGTCGAGCTCGACGAGGGGCAGCGCATTGCCAACGCGCTCGGCCCTCACAAGGCCGCAATCCTGCAGAACCATGGCCTCCTCACGGTCGGCAAGACCGTCGACGAGGCGGCCTGGTGGTTTATCACCATGGAGCGTTCGTGCCAGGTGCAGTTGCTGGCCGAGGCCGCGGCCGCCCGCACGGGCGCGCCGCTGAAGATGATCGGCGATGGCGCCGCGCGCCAGGCGTACTCGATCGTCGGCACCGCGCAGGCCGGCTGGTTCCAGTTCCAGCCGCTCTACGCCCGCATCGTGCGCGAACAACCCGACCTGCTCGACTGACGCGGATCAGCGCGATTGACGCAATTGACGCGCTGAACGCGCTGAACGCGCTGAACGCGATGAACGCGATGCCGCGTGCGCGCCGCCCCGCAGCCTCCGGCAACCCTGACAACAGGAACCCGCCATGAAGCAGTTTGAGAACAAGGTGGCCGTCATTACCGGGGGCGCCTCCGGTTTTGGCAAGGTCTTTGCCCGCCTCGGCGCCGCGCTGCGCATGCGGCTGGTGCTGGCCGACGTGCAGGAAGACGTGCTCGATGCGACCGTCGGCGAGTTGAAGGCGCAGGGCGCCCAGGTGATCGGCCTGCGCGCCGACGTGGCGCGCGCGGCCGAGGTGCAGGCCCTGGCCGACGCCGCCATGTCGGCCTTCGGCGAGGTCAATCTGCTGTTCAACAATGCCGGGGTAGGGGCCGGCGGGCTGCTGTGGGAGAGTACCGAGCGCGATTGGGACTGGGTGCTCGGCGTCAACCTGCATGGCGTGATCCATGGCGTGCGCATCTTTACGCCGCTGATGCTGGAAGCTGCGCGCAAGGATGCCGACTACCGCGGCCATATCGTCAATACGGCATCGATGGCGGGGTTGCTCAACGCGCCGGCCATGGGCATCTACAACGTGTCAAAGCATGCCGTGGTGGCGCTGAGCGAGACGCTGTACCAGGACCTTGGCCTGGTCACGGATCAGGTGCATTGCTCGGTACTGTGCCCTTATTTCGTGCCGACCGGCATCAGCCAGTCGCACCGTAATCGTCCCGCCACGCTTGCCAACGCGGTGCCGCCCACGCGCTCGCAACGGGTGGCGCAGGCCCAGGCGGAGAAGGCGGTCTCGTCCGGCAAGGTCTCGGCGGAAGACGTTGCGCAGCGCACGTTCGACGCCATTCGCGACGAAAGCTTCTATATTTATTCCCACCCGCAGGCACTGGACGGTGTGCGGCAGCGCATGGAGGCGATGGTCGCGCAGCGCAATCCGCCCGATCCATTCGGCGACAAGCCCGAGGTGCGCGCGGCCCTGGTACGGGCCTTGCGCGACTGAGAGGGACTGGCAATGGAGACCCTCATGACCGCACCTGCCGTGATTCACCACCTGCAGTTCGCCAATCTGCCCAACGGCATGCGGCTGCACTATGCCAGCGCGGGTGAATCGGGCAAGCCGCTGTTGCTGTTCGTGCATGGATTCCCGGAATTCTGGTACGCCTGGGAGCACCAGCTTGCGGAATTCGGCCAGACCCATTTTGCCGTGGCGCCGGACCTGCGCGGGTTCAACCTGTCGGGCAAGCCGGCCGATGTGGAGGCCTACCGGCCGCGCCACATCGTCGAGGATCTGGTCCAGCTCGTGCGTGTGCTCGGCTACACGCGCTGCGTGATCGTGGCGCACGACTGGGGGGGCGCGGTGTGCTGGAATCTGGCACTGCAGTATCCCGACCTGGTGGAGCGCCTGGTGATCGTCAATGCGCCGCACCCGTATCTGTTTGCGCGCGCGCTGGCGGCCGATCCGGCGCAACAGAAGGCGTCCGCCTATATGAACTGGCTGCGCAAGCCAGGCGCCGAACAGGCACTCGCCGCCAGCGACTTTGCACTGCTGGAGAAGATGCTGACCGGCGAGGCGGACCAGGCGCCAGCCTGGTTTGGCGGCGAGACGCGCGCACGCTATCGCGCGGCATGGTCGCAGCCCGGCGACGACGGTTCGCATGCGCTGACCGGCGGCGTCAACTACTACCGCGCCTCGCCCATGCATCCGCCCGCCCCGGGCGAGGCCGCTCCGGACCTCTCGCGGCTGGACCCGGCGGCGTTCGTGGTGCGCGTGCCGACGCTGGTGATCTGGGGCGAGCAGGATCGTGCCTTGCCGAAATCGCTGGTCGACGGGCTGGGCGATTTCGTGCCCGACCTGCGCCTGGAGCGGATCCCCGAAGGCAGCCACTGGGTCGTTCACGAGCAGCCCGAGCGTATCAATCTGCTGATCCGCAGCGCGCTGCCGTGACGTGGGCGGGCGGCTGGCTCAGGTCAGCCGCTGCCGGTACAGCCGGAAGTTCTCGTCGTCGAAGCAGACAAAAGTCACCTGTTCGATCGAGGGCGCGCGGGTCAGGGCGTCGCGCACGGCCGCAAGCGCGATATCGACGGCGCGCTCGCGCGGAAAGCCGTAGATGCCGGTGCTGATATTGGGAAAGGCGATGGTGCGCAGGTCGTGCTCCGCCGCCAGGCGGATGCTGTTGCGATAGGCATTGGCGAGCAAGGCATCCTCGTCCTGGCTGCCGCCCTGCCAGACCGGCCCCACCGCGTGGATCACGTAGGGCGCGGGCAACAGTCCGCCGGTGGTGATGACGGCCTGGCCCGTGGGGCAGCCGCCCTGCGCGTCGCGGATGGCGCGGCAGGCATTGCCGATGGCCGGGCCGCCGGCGCCGTGGATGGCGCCGTCCACGCCACCGCCGCCCATCAGGCCGCTATTGGCGGCGTTGACGATGGCATCGACTTCCATCCGGGTAATGTCCCCGTGCACTACCTGCAAATGTTCGCCTGTCATGTTGTCTCCATGCCGTGGCCGGCGCCTGTCATGTGCGTGCGGATATCTCTAGCATAGGCGGCAAAGGTGGCGACAAATTGCGGATGAGGGTAATTTCGTAAGCCTGCGTGCCACAAACGGTGGCATCATACGGAAAACGAACGACCGTTCACTATTGGTAAGCCAGTCACTGGCGGGCGCCGCATGGCCGTCACGCGGTGTACCGTCTGCCGCTCCTGGTTCAACGCGATGTCCGCACGTCCCTTGTCCGCCCAGCCTCCGCAGGACCCACCATCGCCGGCTCCGCCCGCGGCCTCGCCGCTGCCCGGCAGGCCCGCCCAGGCGCTCGATGCGCAGGTGGCCCAGTTGCTCGACATGATCGCGCGCGCCAAACGGCCGCCGCTCCATACCTTCGACCCGATCGACGCCAGGATCGCGTACGACAAGAGCGCGCCGATTCTCGACATCGCGCCGCTGCCGGTGCATGCCACCGAGGACCTGCGCGTGACGGCGCGCGACGGCCATCAGATTCCGGTGCGGCTGTACGCGCCGCGCGCGCCTAGCTGGACCGATCCGATGCCGCTGCTGGTGTATTTCCATGGCGGCGGCTTTACGGTGGGCAGCATTCAGTCGCACGATGCACTGTGCCGCAAGCTCGGCGTCGAGGCCGACTGCCTGGTGTTGTCGGTCGATTACCGGCTCGGCCCCGAATGGCGCTTTCCGACTGCGGCGCACGATGCGTTCGACGTCATGCACTGGGTGTTTGCCGAAGCGGCGCGCCTGGGCGCCGATGCCAGCCGTATCGCGCTCGGTGGCGATAGCGCCGGCGGCACGCTAGCTGCCGCCTGCGCCATCGAGGCGCGCGACCAGGGCCTGGCGCCGGTGCTCCAGCTGCTGATCTATCCGGGCACCTGCGCGCGCCAGGACACCCCTTCGCACCGCGCGTTGGCCGAGGGCTACCTGCTGACGGCCGAGATGATCCAGTGGTTCTTCTCCCAATACCTGAGCGGGCCCGAGGACCGCGACGACTGGCGCTTTGCGCCGCTCGATGGCGGTGGCAGCGGGGCCGATGTGCGGCGCTGCAGCCCGGCGTGGATCGCCGTGGCGGGTTATGACCCGTTGCACGACGAAGGGGTGGCTTACGCGGAGAAGCTGCAGGCGGCTGGCGTGGCTACGACGCTGGCCCGTTATCCGACCATGATTCACGATTTCTTCAAGATGGGCCGCTTTGTCACCGCCGTCGGGCAGGCACATGCCGACGCGGTGGCCGCGTTGAGAACGGCATTCCGTTCCGACACATAGCGGATGGGGTTTTTTCACAAAGCACGTGCTGTACCGCAGCATGAAAGAAGGAGACAGGAAAGTATGCAACGCCGTCAATTCATTTCCCGCGCAGGCCTGCTGGCCGCGGTGGCCAGCTTCGGCTTGGGTGCCATGCCGGCCCATGCGCAGGCCGACAAATTTCCGCAGCGGCCGATTCGGCTGGTGATCGGCTACACGGCGGGCGGGTCCACCGATATTCCGTTCCGGGTACTGGCCGAGAATGCCTCGAAGATCCTGGGCCAGCCGGTGATCGTCGAGAACAAGCCCGGCGCCGGCGGGGTTCTGCCCGCGCAGCTGATGCAATCGGCGGCGCCGGATGGCTACACGCTCGCGCAGGTGCCGCTGCCGGTATTCCGCCTGCCGTACACCACCAAGATCAATTGGGACCCGGTCAAGGATCTCAGCTACGTGATCAACCTGGCCGGCTATTCGTTCGGCCTGGTGGTGCCGGCCGATTCGCCGATCAAGACCATGCAGGACTACATCGCCTACGCCAAGGCCAACCCGGGCAAGCTGACCTATGGCACGCCGGGCGCGATGACCACGCTGCATATCACCATGGAGGAGCTCGCGCTCAACCAGGGTGTGCAGTTCTCCCACGTGCCGTACAAGGGCAACTCCGAGTCGATGCAGGCGCTGCTGGGCGGCCATGTGATGTCGGTGGCCGATACGCCGGCGTGGGCGCCTTATGTCGAGTCGGGCAAGTGGCGCCTGCTGTCGACCTGGGGCGACAAGCGGTCGGCGCGCTTCCCCAATGTGCCGACGCTGAAGGAACTCGGCATGGGCATCGTGCAGACCTCGCCGTTCGGGCTGGTGGTGCCCAAGGGCACCGACCCCAAGATCGTGCAGAAGCTGCATGACGCGTTCAAGCAGGCGATGGAAATGCCGAACTACCGCGAATCGCTGGCCAAGTTCGATATGGAACCGTTCTACATGAGCAGCCAGCAATACACGCAGTTTGCCGCCGAGACGGTCAAGCGCGAGAAGGCCATTATCGAGAAGCTGGGTCTGGCCAAGCTGCAGTAACGTTTGCCGCCACGCTCCCGCAGCGTCCCTGAGCCCCCCGGGCGGCGAGTGCCGCCCGGCAATACGGAGCCGTCGCCGTCATGGCCAAAGCCGATTTTCGCCACAGCATGCCGCTGCGCGTGCGCTGGGCCGAGGTCGATCCGCAATCGATCGTCTTCAACGCCCATTACCTGACCTACTGCGATATCTGCGTGACCGAATACTGGCGCGCGCTCGGCATCCGCTATCCCGAGGACGTGCTGGGTGCCCATGGCGTCGACATCTTCGTGGTCAAGTCCACGCTCGAATACCATGCGTCGGCACGCTTCGACGACTCGCTCGATATCCGCGGCCGCATGGCGCGCCTGGGCCGTTCGAGCATGCTGTTTCGCGTGGAGATGTATCGCGGCGACGAGCATCTGATCACCGGCGAGATCGTCTATGTGTGCGCGGATCCGGCCACACAGAAGTCCGCGCCGATTCCGGGACCGGTGCGCGAGATCATCGAGGGTTACGAGGTGGTACGGCCGCTCGCGTAGGCGGCCACGGGCGCGCGCACCTGCTGCGGCCGCGCCACCGCGGACCTCTCGCTATGGCAGCCGGAACAGCGTGCGCGCCGCGTCGCACAATACGATCTTGCGCGTGAACGCGTCCGGAATCCACCGCTCCAGTGCGGCACGCGCTGCCGCATAGTCGATCACGTCGCGGTGCTGGGTATGCGGCCAGTCGCTGCCCCACACCAGCCGCGTGGGACCGAACGCATCGAGCAGCCGCGCGGTCAGCACGGCGCCAAGCTCGCTGCCGGCGGCAGCGCGCACGCTGCGATACGACGCCGACCGATACGCCGCCGACCGATACGCCGCCGACAGCTTGACCCACACCTGGCCCGTCGACGCCACCGAGCACAGGTAATCGAGCCCCGGGTCGCGTGCGCCAAGGTCCGGATCGGGCCGGCCGAAATGGTCGATCACGATCGTGCAGCGCTGCTCCAGCAGCGCGGGCAGCAGGGCGGACAGGTCGCTCGCGCCGCGATGGATCTCCACATGCCAGCCCAGCGCATTGATGCGTGCGAACAGCGCCGGCCAGGCACCGCCGCGCAGATCGGGTAGCGGCAGGCCGATCAGATTCAGGCGCAGGCCGACCACGCCCGCGTCGGCCAGGTTCTGGAGCGCGACGTCGCAGATGCCGGGCTCGACCACGGCCACCCCGCGAAAGCGGTGCCGATAGCGCCGCAGCACGTCGAGAAAGAACGAATTGTCGGTCCCGAGGAAGCTGGGCTGGACCAGCACGCCATGCGAGAGACCCTGCACGCGCAGGTGAGTGACATAGTCGTCGAGCGTGGCGTCGTAGTCGGGCGCATGGCGTCGCTCGGCCGCCAGCGGCAGGCCGCGCACAAACACATGCGCATGGCTGTCGACGCCTTCGACGGGGGCGGCGGTGCCGGCCAGCCAGCGGACATTGTCGGCGCCGAGCGCCTCGACGCCAGCCATTGCCGCGGTAGGAAGACGGTCCATCGTGGATGCGATTCAGGCGCGCCGCGGACACGTTGGTCGGGCGCGCAGTTCAGGCACGGGTTTCAGACACATGCTGCGGGCACGTGGCTCGGGCACACGCGTTCAGGCCCGTTGCGCGGCAGCCTCGGGAACCGGCTGCGTTTGCGCACGCGGCAGGAACAGCGCCGCCACCACCACCAGGCCATACGCGATGCCCGCATCGATGCCAAGCGCGGTGCCGAGCGGCATCGAGTTGCCCATATGGCCCACCAGGAACGGGAACACCGCGGCGACGATGCGGCCGAAGTTGTAGCAGAAGCCCACCCCGGTACCGCGCACCCCTTGCGGATACAGCTCGTTGAACAACGCGCCCATGGTGGCCGGAATGCCGGCGGAGAACAGGCCAAGCGGGAAGCTCAGGAACAGCATGCCCAGGTCGCCGATCGGCAGCAGCGCATAGAGGTTGACCGTGATGGCACAGGCCAGCGCGAAGAAGATCACGTTCCAGCGGCGGCCGATCCTGTCCTGCAGCCAGGCGCTGACAAAGCAGCCGATGATGAACGAGACGATCACGACGGCGAGATAGCCACCGGTGCCGAGCACGGACAGATGCCGTTCGGTCTTGAGGTACGTCGGCAGCCATGTGGTCACCGCGTGGTAGCCGCCGTGCGCGCCGAGGCCGATCAGGCCGCCGACAATGGTCTGGCGCAGCACCGAAGGATGAAAGATGCCGACCAGGATCGCCATCGCGCTCTGCTTTTTCACCGGGTCCTGCACGCTTCGGGTCTCGCGCGGCGGCTCGACGATATTGCGGCGCAGGTAGAGCACCAGGCAGGCCGGAATCACGCCGATGGCGAACAGCACGCGCCATGCCCAGTCCGGCGATACCCACGAGAACACCACGGTGTAGAGCAGAACGGCGCCGGCCCAGCCGAAGCCCCACGCGCTTTGCACGATACCCATGGCCTTGCCGCGATGGCGCGCGCGAATGGTTTCGCTCAGCAGCACCGAGCCTGCCGTCCATTCGCCGCCAAAGCCGAGGCCCTGCAGCGCCTTCAGCACGAGCAGTTGTTCATAGTTCTGGGCAAAGGCGCACAGGAAGGTGAACAGCGAGAACCAGACCACCGTGATCTGCAACGCGCGGACGCGGCCGACGCGATCGGACAGCACGCCCGCCAGCAGGCCGCCCAGCGCACCCCCGACCAGCGTGACGCCCCCGATCAGGCCGGCCTGTCCCTTGCCGATGCCCCAGGTGGCGATCAGGGTCGGAATCACGAGGCTGAACAACTGCGCATCGATGGCGTCGAGCGCCCAACCGGCGAAGCAGCCCCACAACGTGCGCTTCTCCGTGGACGATATCTCGCGGTACCAGTTCATGTGTCTCTCCTGTGCCACCCGTCAGCGGCGCGGTCTTGTTGTGCGTACGCTTGCGGCTGCAAGGCGCTGATGGCCGCATTCTATGCAGGCAGATATCCGGTGCATACTATGGAAACGTTTATCTTTCATATCATTCTGATATGCTCGTGCGCCACTGGATCAGGCGCGGACAGGACCCGGAATGGAGACGCGAAACCTCAAGTACTTCCTCGCCGTGGTTGACGCGGGTAGCGTGACCCGCGCCGCCGAGGCCCTCGACATTGCCCAGCCCGCCTTGAGCCAGGCCTTGACGCGCATGGAGCGCGACCTCGGCGTCAAGCTCTTCGAGCGCACGCGGCGTGGCGCCGCGCTGACCGCGGCCGGGGAGGCCATGGTCGAGGACGTGCGGCTCAGCGTGGCACGCATCGACGCGGCCTCGCACCGCGCGCGCGAGATCGGCGCGCAGCGCGGCGGCCGGCTGACCGTCGGCTTTGTCTCGGCCGCGCTGTTCAGCCTGCTGCCGCGCGCCATCGCGGCGCTGCGGCGCGAGGTGCCCAATATCGAGCTGGTGCTCCGGGAAATGAGCAACGCCGAGCAGGCCAGCGCGCTCGAGAAGGGCAATATCGATATCGGCCTGCTGCACACGCCGGTGGCGGTGGGCGGCCGCATGCGCGAGAAGCTGATCGTGCGCGAGCGGCTGCTGGCGGTGGTACCCAATACGTACGAGGTGGCCGCCGACGGCCAGGTCGGCCTGCGCGAGTTGTCGGACCTCGGCCTGGTGTGGTTTCCCGGCGATCAGTTGCCGGTGATTCGCGCCGGTATCCTCAGTGCGTTTCGCAAGGCTGGCTGCGAGGCCAATGTGGTGCAGGACGCCAATCGCTCGCTGACGGTCCTGGCCTGCGTGGCGGCCGGGTGCGGCGCGTCGTTGCTGCCACGATCGGTTACCGCGCTGCAGTTTGCCGGCGTGAGTTTCCACGATGTGCGCGATGGCGATAATCTGCCACCGTTCGAGTTAAGCGCGATCTGGCCGACGCGCTCGCGGGCGACGCTGGCCGATCGCTTTGCGGCGCTGCTGGCGGCGTGAAGTGGGGCGACGGACGAGGGACGAGGGACGAGGGGCGAGGGACGACGGACGGGGGACGGGGGACGGGGGACGGGGCGACCAGTGGGCGGAAGCCCGTCCCGTCGTCACACGCCCGCATCCTCCCGGTAGGCACCGCCGGTCATCAATATCCGCATGCGGTGTCTCAGCGCTTGAGATATGGCCTGGCCCAGCCGAGCCCAGCCGAGGTACCGGCACGCGGCCGGTACTCGCAGCCGATCCAGCCGTCATAGCCGAGGCCGTCGATGACGTCGAACAGGTACGGGTAATTGACCTCGCCGAGGTCCGGCTCGTGCCGCTCGGGCACGCCCGCGATCTGGATATGGCCGATGCCGGCCATATCGCGCTTGAGCTTGACCGCGAGGTCGCCTTCCATGATCTGGCAGTGATAGCAGTCGAACTGCACGCGCAGGTTGGCCGCGCCCACCTGCGCGCAGATGGCATGGGCATCGTCCTGCCGGCTCAGGAAATAGCCGGGCATGTCGCGCGTATTGATCGGCTCGATCAGCACCGTGAGGCCATGCTTTGCGGCGGACGCCGCGGCATAGGCCAGGTTCTCCAGATAGACCGCACGGCAGCGCGCGGCGTCGGCATCGGAGGCCACGATGCCGGCCATCACGTGTACACGCTCGTTGCCGAGCACGGCCGCATATTCGAGGGCCTGCGCAAAGCCCGTGCGAAATTCGGTCTCGCGGCCGGGCAGGGCGGCGGTGCCGCGCTCGCCCGTGGCCCAGTTGCCCGGCGGCGCGTTGAACAGGACCTGCGTCAGCCCGTTGTCGTCAAGGCGGCGGCGAATCTCCGCGGCAGGATGTTCGAACGGGAACAGATACTCCACGGCCTGGAAGCCGTCCGACGCGGCGGCGGCAAAGCGGTCCAGAAAGCCGTGCTCTTGGTACATCATCGACAGGTTCGCGGCAAAGCGCGGCATGGATGTCTCCTCGTTGCGGGGCGGCGATGGACCGGGCCCGAGACTGGTCTGGAATGCTGCTCCTGATTGTCGCCGTATTGTGGGCGAAGCGCGCGGCGCTGCAAAGCCCCGGACGCGCGCGTTACCAGCGCGCCTGGAACGTGTTGCGGCATGGAGGCAGGTCAGCGCGGTGCCGGTACGTCCGGATCGCGCGCCATGTCGAGCTGGCCGCGGTAGCTGACTTCGCCGATCTGGCCCTCCGCGCCAAAGCTGCGCTCGCTGAAGTCGAAGCGGCCGTCGTGCCGCACGCGCAGCAGCGTGCTGGCGCGCGTGCCATAGCTCGGCGAGCGGATAAACGCCGACGACAGCACGCGCTCCCATTCGTAGGACACGCCGGTCGAGGGCAATTCGAAATCGAGCGCCTGGCGCTCGTCGCCCAGCATCTGCAGATAGGGCTCGGCGCTGGCACCGCTGTCGCCACGGTCGGCAGCGAGTACCTCGCACATCGCGCCCACGCGGCTGCGCACCTTGGGCCACGGCGTATCGAGCAGCGCGTTGGACAGGCCATACACGCCCGGCGTGAGCCGTTGCGGCTGGCGCGACGGCGCGCGGTTGCTGTACCACCACAGGTCATGCATGTCGCTGGCCAGCAGGTTGAAGCCGTTGTACGCGCCATGGTCGCGTGCAAGCGCGTTGAGATAGTCCCTGGGCGCCTGCTCGCCGCGCAGGAAATGCGAGACGAGCTCGCCGCGCGAGCGCGCATCGACGCGCTTCTCGGACGGCGCGCGGAAATTGGTCAGGGCCGCGAAGCGCGCACCCGACCACGTATCCTGCCCGGGCAGATTGGCAATGCCCATCCACGTGCCCGCATCGCCGATCACTTCGGCGAGGTCACGGCCACCCAGCACGTGCGGGGCATCGTGCCACCAGTGCGCGGGCGCCGCGGGGCGCGCATAGAATTCGTCGCGGTTGCCGGCCACCACCAGGGCATAGTCCGGGTGAGCGTGCCAGGCGACCAGAATGAGGCACATGTCTCGTGTCCTTCTTTACGTATTGCGTATTGCCTGCGTGTCCGTCTGCGTGTGTCTACGCCGTGCCTGTGTGTCTACGTGCGTGTCTACGTGCGTGTCGGCGTGGGTGTCGGCGCAGGTGGTGCGAACCCGAGGCGACCGCCACATGGCTTGCCGCGCATCGACGCCGCATCGGCGAGCCACGATCCCGGCGCGCCTACAGCGCATCGAGATCGACAAAGCGCTCGGCCTGCCGCTCGCCACTGATCCAGCTTGCCAATCCGCTCTGCCGCCACAGCCCGTCGAGCGTTGCATCGAACGCGGGCGGCACATCGGCATAGCATTCCATCCACGTCTGCACGCCGGCCCGGGTCTCGGGCCTGCGCATCAGCGTACCACCAATCCCGGTCGCCTCGGCGACCGTTTCCATCCAGCGATGCCACTGCGGCAGGGCCTCGGCCGCGCGCGCCTCGGGCACGCGAAAATACACGAACAGATGATCGCTCACGGCGTGCCTCCCCTGCATGCGCACAAATCGATGCGCATCGATAAATGTGCTCGGTCTGATGCGCTCGATGTGGTGCGCATCCATCTGACGCGTTCGATCGGTGCGTTCGATCGGTGCGATCGATCGGTGCGCTCGATCGGTGCGCTCGATCGGTGCGGTCGATCGGTGCGGTCGATCGGTGCGGTCGATCTGGTGCGCTCCAGATCGCGGCTGGCGGTTGGCGTTGCATGCGGTTTGCCGCTCAGCCTGCCTCATTGGGCAGCGGCACATCGTACGGCAGCGCACGCGTGACCAGGGCCGGACCATCGGCCGCCCCCAGGCGCAGCGCGCCTGCGGCGGCGTCGATCTTGAGCTCGGCCAGGCCGTCCCAGCCGCCGTCCGGCGCGGCCGTGGCATTGACGATCATGCCGCACGGCTGCCCGGCTTCCTCGGGACGGAAGACCTCGGCCGCCGGCGCGGGCACGGCACCTTCGCCATGCACTCGCCACATGCGCCGCTTGAGCGTGCCGCGATACTGGCTGCGCGCCACGACTTCCTGCCCCGGATAGCACCCCTTGCGGAAATTCACGCCGCCGATCAATTCGAAGTTGATCATCTGCGGCACGAATTGTTCCTGCGTGGCCGCCACGATGCGCGGCAGGCCGGCCTCCACCTCGAGCCAGTCCCACACCTCGCTGCCCGCGCTGGCCAGCGTCCGGGCCAGGCTCGCGCGCAGCGCTTCGCTTCGTTCGGCTGCCAGCGCCACCTGCCAGCGCGGCTGGCCGGCGCCGTCGGGCAGGCGGATAACGGTCACGCCGTCGGCGCTGGCCGCCGCGAACGCCTGCGCCGGCGCGGGCAGGCCTGCGGCGGCGAGCGCGCTGGCCGCCTGCGGCCCTGCCACGCCGAGCAACCGCGTCTGTGCCGAGATGTCCGTGAGCCGCGCCTTCGCGCGCACGACGAACATGGTCAGGCGTTTCTGGATCGGGGCAAGGATGTCGGCCGAGAGTTGCAGCACGATGCCGTCGGCATCGCGCCACATCAGGAAGCTGGCCTGCAGCCGGCCCTTGGCCGAGCAGAAGCCGGCCAGCCGCGCGGTGGCAGGGGACAGGTCTTCCACCGCGTTGGTCAGCTGGCTATGGAGAAAATTCGCGGCGTCGTCGCCGCTCACACGGATCAGGCCGACGCCGGCGGGCGCGCAGACGATGCCGGTTGTGCGCAGGGCATCGATGCTGGACGAGAGAGGCGGGAATTCGTTTGCGGTCATGCGGTCATGCGATCAGGATTGACGTCATTCGGCACCCTCGTGCATATGGGGGTGATGGCGCCATCAACAATGACGGAGTGGGACGGATTGGCGACACGATAGCTAACACGATCGGTGTCACCTGAGGCGACACCTGAGGCGACACCTTGGGCGACACCTTGTATGACACATCAAGCGACGCCCCGGCCAGGCTGGGCCCCGAAGTGCCGGTACGCTCTCGTGGCGGCGCAAGGCTCCCGGTATTATATGGGGCTTGCGCCATGCCAGCCGGCTGCCATCCGATCCCGACCCGCCGGTGGGGGCATGGCGCGATTCCAATGAAGACAAGATGAAACGTTTCTTCCTGCGCCTGGTCGGGTTACTCGTGGTCGTGGCGATTGCCGCCGCCGGTGGCTTTGCCTGGTGGGCCAATCAACCGCTGACCCTCGCTGCCTCGCCCGTCGAGGTGATCATCAAGCCTAACTCCGCCGTGACCAGCGTGGCGCGCCAGATCCAGCGCGGCGGCGTGCCAGTCGATGCCCGCCTGTTCGTGCTGCTGGCGCGCATTACCGGGCAGGGCGCAAGCCTCAAGGCCGGCGGCTACCAGTTCGAATCGGGCGTGACCCCGCTCCAGGTGCTCGACAAGCTCGCGCGCGGCGAGGTCACGCACTATGTGGTTACGGTGATCGAGGGCTGGGAGTTCCGCAAGATGCGCGCGGCGGTGGACGCCAATCCCGCCTTGCGCCACGACACGCTCGGCATGAGCGACGCCGACCTGATGCGCGCGATCGGCGCCCCCGAGCCGTCGCCGGAGGGGATGTTCTTTCCCGATACCTACCTGTTTGCGCGCGGCAGCAGCGACGTGGAGCTGTACCGGCATGCCTATCGCGCCATGCAGAAGCGCCTGACGGATGCATGGAATGCGCGCGCCCCGGATCTGCCGTACAAGACGCCTTACGAGGCGCTGGTCATGGCCTCGATCGTCGAGAAGGAGACCGGGCAGGCCACCGAGCGGCCGATGATCGCGGCGGTGTTCGTCAACCGGTTGCGCAAGAACATGATGCTGCAGACCGACCCGACCGTGATCTACGGCATTGGCGAGCATTTCGACGGCAACCTGCGCAAGCGCGACCTGCAGACCGACACCCCGTACAATACGTACACCCGTGCCGGGCTGCCGCCGACCCCGATCGCGTTGCCGGGGCTGGCATCGCTGGCCGCGGCCACTACGCCGGCACCGTCGGACGCGCTGTACTTCGTGGCGCGCGGCGATGGCAGCAGTCATTTTTCCAGTTCCCTTCCCGAACACAATCGCGCGGTGGACAAGTTCCAACGCGGCAAATAAGGCTTCATGCGAGGCAAATTCATCACTTTCGAAGGCATCGACGGGGCGGGCAAGAGCACGCATATCGAGTGGGTGGCCGAGCGCCTGCGCGCGCGCCCGGGCAACGGCGCCGTGGTCACGACCCGCGAGCCGGGCGGCACGCCGCTGGGCGAGGACCTGCGCCAGTTGCTGCTGCATCGCCCCATGCATCTGGAGACCGAGGCGTTGCTGATGTTCGCGGCGCGCCGCGAACATATCGCCGAGGTGATCGCGCCCGCGCTGGAACGCGGCGACTGGGTGATATCGGACCGCTTTACCGACGCCACCTTTGCCTACCAGGGCGGCGGGCGGGGCCTGGCAACGGCGCGGCTCGAGGTGCTCGAGCAATGGGTGCAGGGCGACCTCCAGCCCGACCTGACCCTGCTGTTCGACGTGCCGCTGGAGACCGCGAGCGAACGGCTGGCCGCCTCACGCGCGCCGGACAAGTTCGAAGCCGAGTCGCGCGCATTCTTTGCGCGGACCCGGGCCGAGTACCTGCGCCGGGCCGCGCAATCGCCGGCGCGCTTCCGCGTCATCGATGCCACGCGCTCCATCGAGGATATTCGGGTCGAACTTGAGAAAATTCTCACAACGCTTTGAATTGAAACCAGTATATTGCTGCTGTGATGTCTGGTGCCGGTGCTGAGAAAGCACATGAGAGCCAGCCGCTAACTGACTGAGACGCAATGCTTTATCCCTGGCAACGAGAAGACTGGCAACGGTTGGCCGACCTGCGCGGCCGGCTGCCGCATGCGTTGCTTCTGCATGGGCAGCAAGGCATCGGCAAGCGCGATCTGGCGCTCCATTTTGCGCAGGGGCTGCTGTGCGAAGCGCCGCTCGGCGACGGTCAGCCCTGCGGCAAGTGTGGTGCCTGTCACTGGTTCAGCCAGGGCAATCATCCGGATTTCACCGTCGTGCGGCCCGAAGCGCTGGAGGCCGGCGCCGATGGCGAAGGCGAGACCGAGGGCGGCAGCAAGAAAAAGGCACCCAGCAAGATCATCCGCATGGAGCAGGTGCGTAGCCTGATCGAGGCCGTGGGCGTGGGGACACACCGGGCCGGGCTGCGCGTGGTGGTGGTGTACCCGCTCGATGCGTTGCAGACCGAGGGTGCCAACGCCCTGCTCAAGACACTGGAGGAGCCACCGCCGTCGACAGTGTTCCTGCTCGTGACGGACCGGCTCGATCGCGTGCTGCCGACCATTCTGTCGCGCTGCCGCCAGTTTGGCGTGACACGGCCCTCGCACGCGGCGGCGCTGGGCTGGCTGGCAAGCCAGGGGGTGGCCGATGCGGAGGCACAGCTGGCGCTGGCCGGCGGCGCGCCGCTGACCGCGCTGCATGCCGCCGAAGCGGAGGAGCAACCGCTGCAGCGCTGGCTGGTCGGCCAGCTTGGCAGTGGCGCCGCGTTCGACGCCTTGTCTGCGGCAGATCAAGTGCAGAAGCTTCCGGTGCCGGCCGTGCTTGGCATCCTGCAGCGCTGGACGTACGATCTGCTGGCGGTGCGGCTCGATGCCAGGAGCGGCAAGGCGGTGCGCTACTTTCCCAAGGAACATGCGGTGCTCGCGCGCTGCGCGCAGGCCACCGATGCGCATCGGTTGCAGGGTTTTGCGGCACGGCTGGTCGCCCATCGGCGCCACGAGAATCATCCCCTGGCGGCGCGGCTGGTGATGGAGTCGGTGTTTCTCGACTACCGCCAGCTGTTTCGTTAGGGTGTCGCCATTGCCGGGTCCGGCAGGCGGCCAATTCGTTGGTCGTTGGTCGTTGGTCGTTGATCGGTGGTCGTAAGCCGGTTGCCGGCGTCATTGGTTTATTCATATAGGCCGCGCGAGAGCGGCCAGCAAACCTGGGGTCATCATGAATACTGCAGTCACGGGGGCGCCGACGCGCCCGGTAGCGGCGGGGCCGGCGACGGCCGGCGCCGCGGCGCCATCGCGGCCGAATGTACTGTCGCTGTCGATCAAGGACCAGGCGGGCCTGTATGCGGCCTATATGCCGTTCCTGACGCGCGGCGGCATCTTCGTGCCATCCAACCGGCCGTTCCGGCTGGGCGAGCAGGTGTTCCTCGTGCTGTCGTTGCTGGACCGCCAGAAATATCAGATTGCCGGCGAGGTGGCATGGATCACCCCTGCCGGTACGCCGCTGAAGACGCCCGGCGTGGGGGTGCACCTGCCCGACGACGATAACGGCCGGAACCTGCGCAAGGCGGTCGAGGAAATCCTCGGCAAGGCGATCGAATCGGGCCGCCCGACGCAGACGCTGTAGCCGACCTTGGGTCGCGGACCCTGTAAGATCCATGGGGTGGTCCGCCCGGCAATGCGCCGGGTCGGGCTCGTCCATGCGCCCCCAGGGGCTGCCGCGCCAGTCATTGAATTGCCATGTTTGTTGATTCCCACTGTCATCTCGATTTTCCTGAACTGGCGGAACGCCTGCCGCAGCTGCTCGACCATATGCGGACCAACCAGGTCACGCATGCGCTCTGTATTTCGGTCACGCTGGAAGACTTTCCGCGCGTGCGCGCCCTGGCCGAGCAGCATCCCAACCTGTATGCCTCGGTCGGCGTACATCCCGATTACGAACCTGGCGCACACAGCGAGGAACCGTCCGTCGAGCGGCTGGTGGCGCTATCCGCGCATCCGCGCGTGGTCGGCACCGGCGAGACCGGGCTCGATTACTACCGCCTGAACGGGCGCAGCGTGGCCGATATGGAATGGCAGCGCGAGCGCTTCCGCACCCATATTCGCGCCGCGCGCCAGACCGGCAAACCGCTGATCATCCATACGCGTTCGTCGGCGGACGACACCTTGCGCCTGATGCGCGAGGAGAACGCGGGCGAGGTGGGCGGTGTCATGCACTGCTTTACGGAAACCTGGGACATCGCGCGCCAGGCGCTCGACCAGGGCTTCCATATCTCGTTCTCGGGCATCGTCACCTTCAAGAGCGCCGCCGACTTGCAGGAGACCGCGCGCAAGGTGCCGCTGGACCGCATGCTGATCGAGACCGATTCGCCGTATCTGGCGCCCGTGCCCTATCGCGGCAAGACCAATGAACCCGCGTGGGTGCGGCATGTCGGCGAGTTCATCGCCAACCTGCGCGGCCTGCCGGTGGCTCAGGTGGCGGAACAGACCACGGACAATTTTTTCAATCTGTTCAAGCACATAGACAGGAATGCTAATGTTTGATGTGAACCGGATTCGCCGTGCGGCGGTGGTCGCCACCACGGCCGCCTGGCTTGGCGCCGCCAGCCTTGCCTGGGCCGCGCCCGTGGACGATATGCGCAAGGCGGTGGAGTTTGACGACGCCAGGACGATCCAGAAGCTGCTCGCGCGCGGCGTCGACCCCAATCTCGTCGACGACAAGGGCAACCCGATGCTGGTGGTCGCCTTGCGCGAAAAATCGAAGAAGGCGGCGGCCGCTCTGATCAAGGCGAAGAACATCGACTTCGACAAGACCAACCCCGCGGGCGAGAACGCGCTGATGATGGCCAGCCTGCAGGGCGACCTCGATTCGATCAAGCTGATGGTCGACGGCCAGGAGGCGGAGATCAACAAGACGGGCTGGGCGCCGCTGCACTACGCGGCGACCAACGGGCACAACGACGTGGTGAAGTACCTCGTCGACCATGCCGCCTATATCGACGCGGAAAGCCCCAACGGCACCACGCCGCTGATGATGGCGGCGCGCGGCGGGCATATCGAGACGGTCAAGCTGCTGCTGGACGAGGGCGCGGACATGCGCCTGAAGAACCAGCAGGGCATGAACGTCATCGACTTCGCGCTGCTGTACAACCAGCAGGAAATCGCCGACGGCCTGCGCGCACGCTGGGTCAAGCTCTACGGCAAGGAACCGCCGCCGCAGGTCAAGCCGGCGGCGCCGAAGTCGTGATGGCCACAGGCCGGCTCACCGGTCGTCGGCCAGCCGTACGCCGGTGAACTGCCAGCGTTGGTGAGGATAGAAGAAGTTGCGGTAGGTGGCGCGGATATGGGATTCGGGCGTGACGCAGGAACCGCCGCGCAACACCATCTGACTGCTCATGAACTTGCCGTTGTATTCGCCCACCGCGCCCGCGCTGGGGCGAAATCCCGGGTAGGGCAGGAATGCGCTGCCGGTCCATTCCCACACGTCGCCGAACATCTGGCGCAGGGTGCCGGCGGTGTTCTGCCGGTCCGGCAACGGACGTAGCGCGCGTCCTTCGACAAAGTTGCCGGTGGGCGGCAGGTTGCGGGCCGCGTGTTCCCATTCGGCCTCGGTGGGCAGGCGGCGCTCGGCCCAGCGAGCGAAGGCGTCCGCCTCGAAGAAGCTGATATGGGTGACGGGGCTGTCCGGATCGACCGGGTGCATGCCGCGCAGGCTCATCTGCCACCAGGTGCCGTCGCGCTCTTCCCAATATTCGGGGGCCTGGATGCGATGGTCGCACACCCACCGCCAGCCGTCCGACAGCCATAGTCCCGCGGTCTGGTAGCCGCCGTCCTCGATGAATTCGAACCATTGCCGGTTGCTGACCGGGTGCGAGCTCATCTGATACGGCTGCAGCAGCACGTTATGGCGCGGACCCTCGCAGTCGAAGGCAAAGTCGTCGCCGCCATGGCCGATCGCGACCACGCCGCCCGAAAATGCAATCCACTCGGGCGCCGGCCGTGGATCCGCCACGACCGCGGCGGGCAGTTCGGGAGCGAATGCCGGCCGCAGCGGATTCTGTGCGAACAGATGCAGGATGTCGGTCAGCAGCAGTTCCTGATGCTGCTGTTCGTGATGGAGGCCGAGCGTGATCAGCGCGGCTTCCTCGTCGGTCTGGGCGTCGGCCAGCAGGCTCAGCATGGCCTCGTCCACTGCCTCCCGGTAGGCCAGCACCTCGTCGAGCGATGGGCGGGTCAGCAGGCCACGGCGCGGACGCGGGTGCCGCGCGCCGACGGCTTCGTAGTACGAATTGAACAGGTAGCGATAGCTGGGGTCGACCGGCTCGTAGTCCGGCACGCGCGCCGCCAGCACGAATTCCTCGAAAAACCAGGTGGTATGGGCCAGATGCCACTTGGCCGGGCTGGCGTCGTCCATCGACTGCACGGTCGCGTCGGCATCCGACAGGTCCGCCACCATCGCCTCGGTGGCGGCGCGGATATGGCGGTACTGGGAAGACAGCGCGGGTTCGTGCGGGGGGTGGCTGGCCGCGGCGGGCAGCAGGGCTGAGGTCATGCGGGCTCCCGGAGTGTCGGTCTGCGTTCCGACCATCATAGACCCGAACACGGGTGGCAGCGAGGCGGGGAGGGCTGGTGCGGGTGTCGGACGATGCTGACGTGGGGGATGACACCGATGCCGGGAGACGGACGGAGGCGCCCGCCTCGCGTCCTCCCGGAAGCCGGCGGGGCATGACGGCGCCGTCGGATGCGGGTGGCCGGCCTCGCACGGGCGCCCTGCGTCCGGCGGGCGGAGGCAGGGCGCCCGGCAAGCTCCCCGGGCCGCGGCGCCGGGGTGCGTGCCTAAGGCGCGAGCATAAGGTGCGTCGCCGAGGTGCGTCGCTGAGGTACGTCGCTGAGGTACGTCCCTCGGCGCCGTCCCTCAGGCGGCGGCGCGGCCGCTGTCGTTGAGGGCGGCGATCGCGGTGCGAGCGGCGCTCAGGCCGGCTTCGCGGCTGTCGTTGCCCATGGCAAGGCCGTGCGCGCGGACGATCGTGACTTCAGGCACGCCGAGGAAGCGCAGCACCGTGTCGAGCGTGATTTCATGCAGGTCGAGCGCATTCGGATCCTGGCGCACGCCGCCGCGCGACGACACCACGATCGCGCGCCTGGCCTTGGCCAGACCGACCGGGCCGTTCTCGGTGTAGCGGAAGGTGCGGCCGGCCTGGGCCACGCGGTCGATCCAGGCCTTGAGCTGGCTGGGGATGCCGAAGTTGTATTGCGGCGCGCCAATCACGAGGATGTCGGCGGCCAGGAATTCGGCCAGGAACGCTTCGGTGCGTTCCAGTTCGGCCTGCTGCAGGGCGTTCAGGCCTTCCTTGGGGCCGCCCAGCACGGGCAGCAGGTCATGCGTCAGGTGGGCCGGCACGTCCTGATCCAGGTCGCGCACCACTACCTTGGCGCCCGGGTTCTGCGCGACCAGGTCGGCCACCACGCTGGCCGTCAGGCCACGCGAAACGGAGTTGTCGCCAAGGACGCTGGAATCGATCTGCAGGATGTTCATTTCGTCACTCCACACAATGTTTGGTTTGGATGAACGAAAGATAGCGGCTGGGCATTGGTAGCGGTAGTGAGGCAAAATAGAAATTATCGTTCCATCAGTGCAACAACCAATTCCGCCCATCGCCATGCAAGACCTCAATGACCTGTCCCTGTTCGCCCGGGTGGTACAGCACGGCAGTTTTTCCGCCGCCAGTCGCGCCACGGGCGTGCCCAAGTCCCGGCTGAGCCGGCGTATCGCCCAGCTGGAGAAGGATCTGGGCGTGCAGTTGCTGCGCCGGACCACGCGGCAAGTGCGTGTGACGGAGCTCGGCGAGGCGTTTTATGCGCGCTGCAAGGCCATGCTGGCGGAAGCGGAGGCGGCGCGCGAGATCGTCGACCTGGCGCGCGAGAAGCCATGCGGGCGGTTGCATGTCACTTGCCCGGTGGCGATTGTGCAGATTCTGCTGGCACCGGCGATCGGCGGCTTCATGCGGGCGAATCCAGGCATCCGGCTCGAGATCGAAGCGACCAACCGGCGCGTGGACGTGATTGGCGAGAACGTCGATCTCGCGCTGCGTGTGCGCGATGTGCTCGACGATTCGAGCCTCGCCGTACGTACCTTCGGACGCAGCCAGCTGATGCTGGTGGCGGCGCCCGCGCTGCTCGACAGCATCGGCCGTCCGCGCACGCCGCAGGCGCTGGAGGGCGTGCCGGGCGTGGGGCAGAAGCCGCACGACGGCAAGCATGTGTGGACGCTGTTCTGCAAGACCGGCCAGTCGGTGCACGTGGGATACGAACCCCAACTGGTCAGCGACGAATTTGCGTTGCTGCGCGAGGCTTGCCTGGCCGGGCGCGGCGTCGCGATGCTGCCGCGCATGTATTGCCGCGAGGAGATTGCGCGCGGAGATCTCGAAGTGCTGCTGCCGGAATGGGACCTGCCGATGGGCGTGCTGCACGCGGTGTTCCCGTCGCGCAAGGGTGTTACGCCGGCGCTGCGGCTGTTCCTGGACTTCCTCGGCGATCTGCTGCCCGAGCACGCGGAGCGATTCGGGATGTTCGAGTTGCCATCGCCCGGGGCCGCGCATCGCGCGCCGGGCGCCGGGGAGGAAGGCTGGAATGCGCCGCCGACAGCATAGAAAGCCGCCTTTCGCATCGCACGATTTCCGGCGCTTGAGCCTTTACCTTCACGCCGCCGCGCACTAAGGTACTTGAGCGAGCCGGCGCGTGTCGGCAATGGCGCACCGGCAATGTTCCCTCACTCTTTTTCCTCACTCGGCAAGGAGCGATGACGATGAGTCGCATGCAAGGATCACAAGACCTCGGCAAGGCCATTCTTCGAATCGTGCTCGGCATCCTGATCCTGCTGCACGGACTTGCCAAGCTCATGGCCGGGCCCGCTTTCGTCATCAAGGTTGTCACCGCGGCCGGCCTGCCGGAGCCGGTGGCGTACCTGGTGTATGTCGGTGAGATCCTGGCGCCGTTGCTGCTGATCGTGGGGCTGTGGACGCGGCTCGCAGGGCTGATCGTCGCGATCAACATGATTTTTGCGCTGAGCCTCGTGCACGCCGGCCAGCTCGGCATGATGTCCGACTCGGGCGGCTGGGCGCTCGAATTGCAGGGCATGTACCTGGCCGCGGCGCTCGCGGTTGCGTTGCTCGGCGCGGGCCGCTTCAGCGTGGGCGGTCTCGATGGCAGATGGAACTAGGAAACGATCGGACGGCGGCCGGGGTCACGGGGCCGAGGGCCGCGCCGCCAGGGCCACCCCGTAACGCACCCGCAGCACCCGCAGCACCCGCAGCACCAGCACGACCGCCAATTTTTCGAGGAGCCGCCATGTCCGCGCTGCAGTCCGTCCCCGGCCAGTCCCGTCTGCCCTGGTCCCGTCGCCCCGGTGGCGCCGCCATCGCGACCCTTGCCGCCCTGGCGCTGGCGGGGTGTGCCACCGGCCCCGATATCCGCAGCGATTTCAATCCGGCCACGAACTTCTCGGCGTACCGGACCTTTGGTTTCGTGGCGCGGCCTGGCACCGATCACCAGGGTTACGAGAGCCTCACCACGCAATATCTGAAGACAGCGGTGCAGCGCGAAATGACCGCGCGCGGCTACCGGTATGCGCCGCAGTCGCCCGACCTGCTGGTCAACTTCAATGCACGGCTGCACCAGCGCATCGTCAGCGACCCCGCGCCGCTCCCGCCGCCCGGCTACGTGGGGTATTACGCCTACCGTGGCGGACTGTATGCGCCTTGGCCCGGCTATGGCTTCTATTCCGACACCTATACCTACACCGAAGGGACGCTCAATATCGATCTGGTGGACGCGAGGAGGAACCAGCTGGTGTGGGAAGGCATTGCGCGTGGCGCGGCGGACGAGGCGGATCCACGGAACAATCAGGCGGCGATCGACAAGGTGGTGGCGCAGATCTTTGCCAAATATCCGTTCCGCGCGGGGCAATAGCACCGGTGTGGGCAGGCGCGCGTAGGCAGGATCTAGTGCGTTGCCGGTGGAGCGTCTCCCGGTTCGGACGGTGAGGTGCGCGCGGAGCCCGGTGTGGGCGCCGGCGTTGCGGCCGCTGCCGTCCATGGCGTTGCCGCCAGGGCGCGCGCGACAAACGCATTCAGCGCCAGGGGGCGCGACCACAGGTAGCCCTGTCCGAGCCGGCAGCCGAGCTTCTGCAGCGCGGCGCGCTGCGCTTCCGTTTCGATACCCTCGGCCACGCACTCCAGCCCCAGCTCCAGCGCGAGCCGGATCATGGTGCGGCAGATCACGGTGCGCTGGTTCTCGGTGTCGACGCTGGACACGAACGAGCGGTCCAGCTTGATCTGCGTGAAAGGCAGGTCGGCCAGCAGCTTGAGCGTGGCAATGCCCACGCCGAAATCGTCGATCGCCACGCCGTAGCCGAGCACGCGCAGCCGATTGAGCGCGACCGACAGCGCCATCGGGTCGGCCACGGGAAAGCCCTCGGTAAGTTCGATCGTCAGCAGCCGGCGCGGCAGGCGCGCGCTCGCGACCATGCCCTCGAACCGTTCCAGCACACCGGGCTGGCACAGCGTCTGCGCGGACGCATTGACGCCCAGCGGAATCTCGATGCCTGCCGCGAGCAGGCGCTGCTGCAAGGCCAGGCATCGGTCGGTGGCAAGGAACAGGATCGCGTCGGCCGCATGCAGCGCTTCGAGCCGCGCGATAAACAGGTCGGGGCGAATCGGTCCCAGCACGGGGTGGTGCCAGCGGCAAAGCGCCTCGGCCCCGGTCAGGCGGCCCGTGACGAGATCGAACTGCGGTTGCCATTCGATATGGAAGTCGCCGCCCGGCAGCGGGCCGTGACCCATGGCGGCGAGCAAGTCGTCGTCAGGGGGCATGACATCGTCGCGTGCTGGCGTGGGCGTGCTGGCACGGCGTGCACGGGCGTCGTCGATGACCGGCGCCAGGGACGCTGCGCGCAGCGGCTTGTGCAAGGCGTACACGCGCGGAAAACCGAGCGTGACCATGAGATCGCGATGGGAATCGAGGATGTCGTCGGCGAGCGCGGTCAACCAGACCCATACCGGCGGCGGCCCGGCCAGCGCGGCCGGGCCGCGGCGGCTGAGCTCCGAAATCAGCTCGGGGCCGTTGGCCACCGGCATTTCGATGTCGCACAGTACGATGTCGAAGGTCGTGGACGCAAGCCGCGCGGCGGCTTCCAGACCGTTGCCCGCGAACTCGAGCCGTGCGATGCCGCACGCGCGCAGCAGGTCGGCGGCGGCGGTACGCTGGAACGGATCGTCCTCGACCACGAGAATGCGCAGGTCGTTGGCGGGCGGTGACATGGCGGCTTGGTGCGGGTGTGTCTGGCAGGTGATCCGCTGATACTACTCCCATGCGCGTGCCGGCGGAGCACGCGGGAGGGGACACCGACGGGCAGGGTGCTGTCACGCGCCATGGCGGACGATGGCCGAATGGTGGCGGGATGGTGGCGGGATGGGGGCGGGATGGGGTCGGCACCCCCGTTGCCAGCGCTGATCGCGACCGTGTTGCGCCGTGACAGCAGATTTCGTTGCAAATTTCACTGCAAAATAAGTGACACGATGCGGATCGAGGCGGACCGATCGCCGCCTTACCCGCTACAATCGCTGCCCGTAGTTTTCACCTTGAATGTCGAACATGGGCTTGGGCTGGTTCGGATTGTCGACCCTGTGGATCGTGCCGCTTGCATGGCGGCTGGCGCTTCGCGTCCTCACGCGCGAACGCCGCCTGCTGGGGCGCGGCACGTTGCGCGTATGGCTCGGTACCCTGATCGTGATGTGCACCAGCGCCGCGCTGGAAGCGCTCACCGGAACGGAAGGGGAGGGAGCACTCGCCGGAGGTGCCGCCGGCCATGCGCTGGCAGGCATGACCACCGGCGTGGTGGGCTGGACCGCCGCGTTGCTACTGATGCTGGGGATCTTTGCGCTGTCGGTGCCGATGGTGTTTGGCGAGACCTGGCGCAGTCTCTTGTTACTGCGCAAGCCGGGCGCGGCGGACGATGGCAATGGCGACAACATGGTGTCGTCCGGGGTGTCCCATTCGAGGGGGTCCCAGTTCGGGATATCTCATCCGGGCGCGTCCCAATCCGCGGCGTCTCCTGCCGCCGTGTCTCCTTCGGCGGTGTCGATTTCCATGGCTTCGTCGTCAACCGCCTCGAATGCGTCGATCGGTGCTACGGCTGCCTCCGCCTCCTTGAGCAGTGGCACTCCGCGGCACAAGGGTATCGAGGCGATCTCCGCGCGCAAGCAGGCGCCATGGCAGCCGCCGCCGCGCACGCGCGCGTCGCCGCCGCAACCGGGCGAGATCTGGAGCCGGCCGGTGGCGGAAGCCGCGCAGGCAGCGACGGCCACGGCGATGGAGGCCGCGACTGTCGCGGCCGCGCCATCGCTCGCCAGGGCCGGCAGGGTTGCCGGTACCGGCGGTGTCGCTACCTCCGCGTCCGCGGCAAAGGCCGCCACGCCTGTATCCGCTGGAAAGGCAAGCGGAGCTTCCTTGGCCTCGGCGGCCTCGACCGCCTCGGCTCGCGGCGGGCAAGGTGCCGGGCCCGCGCGCGGCACGATCATCAGCAGTCCGTTCCGCAACCCGCAACTGGCGCTGCAGGGTCAGGCTGACAGGCGCCCCGGCATTACCACGCTGCCCGCAGCGCAGGCGGCGATGGCGGGCGCGGGAACGGCGCTGACAGCGCAGACCCCGTTGGAGCCGGAAGCCGTCGGTGGCGCCGCGCCCGTGTCAGGTCACACTGGCGTGGCAGCTGTCGATGCCGCAGAGGTCGCGGAGCCGGTAGAGGCTGTCGCAGCGGCACACCTGGCCGAGGCTGCGGAGGTGGCAGAGGCGGCGGCGGTTGTAGCGGCAGCAGAGGCAGCAGAGGCAGCAGAGGCGGCAGAGGCGGCAGAGGCAGCAGAGGCGGCAGAGGCGGCAGAGGCGGCAGAGGCGGCAGAGGCGGCAGAGGCGGCGGACGCCGCGTTGGCTGCCATTCGCCAGGAGGCGCTCGACCTCTTGGCAGAGCTGCGCGAACTGGCGCATCGCCATGGCGATGCGCCGCGCGCGGATGCGGCGGGCATGCCGGCAGTTGGGATCCTGACGTCGGATCCGAGCGCTGCCGCCATCTCAGGCTCCGCGCCGGCCGCCACGGATGCGCATGGCGCGACGCCTGCCGCCACCGTGGCGGCGTCGCACGCACCGTCGGCGCCGACCGCCGGGTCCGCTGCGTCTGCGCCTGCGGAGGTCGCACCTCGGCTGCCGACCCCCGCGGAAGCGGTCGCGCGGGCAGTGGAGGAAGCGGCCGCGCTGCCCTCGCCATTGCCGGCCCCCAGGGGCGATGTCGCCGACGGCGTGCTCGACGCCAACGTGCTGGTCGAGACCGCAACGCCCAAGCCGCGCATCGTCTTGCCGGCGGTGGTGGGCCGCACGGTGCCGCTTGCTCCGGCTCCGGCTCCGGCTCCGGCTCCGGCTCCGGCCGTGGTGCCCGCCATGCAGCCACCTGCCGCACCGCCGCGCGTGTTGGACTACCGCCTGCCCGACAGCACGCTGCTGGCGCCGACGAACGAGCATGCCGAGCAGGTCTCGGAGGCCCACCTGCAGCAAACCAGTGAGCTGATCGCACAGCGCCTGGCAGAGTTCAAGGTGCCGGTGTCCGTGGTCGGCGCCAGCGCCGGGCCGGTGATCACGCGCTTCGAAGTCGACCCCGCCGTGGGCGTGCGGGGCGCCCAGGTGGTGGGCCTGATGAAGGATCTGGCGCGCGCGCTCGGCGTGACGTCGATCCGCGTGGTGGAAACGATCCCGGGCAAGACCTGCATGGGCCTGGAGCTGCCCAATGCCCGCCGGCAGATGATCCGGCTCTCGGAGATCGTGAGCGGCGCGGCCTTCCAGCAGCACAGCTCGCGCCTCGTGCTCGCGATGGGCAAGGACATTACCGGCAACCCGGTGGTCACCGATCTCGCGCGTGCCCCCCACCTGCTGGTGGCCGGCACGACCGGTTCGGGCAAGTCGGTCGCGGTCAACGCGATGATCCTGTCGATGCTGTACAAGGCCACGCCCGAAGATGTGCGCCTGATCATGATCGACCCGAAAATGCTGGAACTCTCGGTCTACGAGGGCATTCCGCATCTGCTGGCGCCGGTGGTGACCGACATGAAGCAGGCCGCGCATGCGCTCAACTGGTGTGTCGGCGAAATGGAGAAGCGTTACCGGCTGATGTCGGCGCTGGGGGTGCGCAATCTGGCCGGCTTCAACCAGAAGATCCGCGCCGCGCAGGCCGCGGGGCAGAAGGTGCCGAACCCGTTCTCGCTGACGCCGGACGCGCCGGAGCCGCTGTCGACGCTGCCGCTGATCGTGGTCGTGATCGATGAGCTCGCCGACCTCATGATGGTGGCTGGCAAGAAGATCGAGGAGCTGATCGCGCGCCTCGCCCAGAAGGCACGGGCAGCCGGTATCCACCTGATCCTGGCCACGCAGCGTCCGTCGGTGGACGTCATTACCGGCCTGATCAAGGCCAATATTCCGACGCGCGTGGCATTCCAGGTGTCGTCGAAGATCGATTCGCGCACGATTCTCGACCAGATGGGGGCCGAAAGCCTGCTGGGACAGGGCGACATGCTGTTCCTGCCGCCGGGCACGGGCTATCCGCAACGCGTGCATGGCGCGTTCGTGGCGGACGAGGAAGTGCATCGCGTGGTCGAGCACTGGAAGCAGTTTGGCGAGCCCGACTACGATGAGGCGATTCTCGCCGGCGATGCGCCCGACGCGGCTGGCAGCGACCTGTTCGGCGATGGCGGCGGCGATGGCGAAGCGGACCCGCTCTACGACGAAGCCGCGGCCTTTGTCCTCAACACGCGTCGTGCCTCGATCTCGGCCGTGCAGCGGCAATTACGCATCGGCTATAACCGTGCGGCACGATTGCTGGAGCAGATGGAGAACGCCGGCATGGTCTCGCCGATGGGCCGCAATGGCGCACGCGAAGTGCTGGCGCCGGGCGGCGGGGACTAGCGTGGTGCGACGCCTGGCGCTGCTGCTGGTACTGGTCATGATTGGCCTGGGCGTGCGTGGCGCGGGGGCGGACACCCTGCGGATCGGCTCCAAGCGCTTTACGGAGTCGTACATTCTGGGCGAGGTGCTGACGCAGACCGCACGCCTGCATGGCGACGCGCGGCATCTCGCGGGCCTTGGCAATACCGCGATCGTGTTCGAGGCGCTCAAGGCCGGCAGCATCGACCTGTACCCCGACTACACGGGCACGCTCGCGAGCGAGATTCTCAAGCTGCCGACCAATGCGGACCTGGATCAGATCAACGCGGCGCTTGCGCCGATGGGACTCGGCGCCGCCATTCCGCTGGGCTTCGAGGACACTTATGCGATCGCGGTGCCGGCTGCGCGGGCCGGTACGCTCCATACGCTGGCCGATCTCGCGCGCTATCCACAACTGAAGCTCGGGCTGTCCCACGAGTTTCTCGGTCGCGCGGATGGCTGGCCGGGATTGTCCCGGGCCTATGGCCTGCCGCAGCAGCCGATCGGCATCGATCATGGCGTTGCCTACGAGGCGCTGGCACAGGGGCAGGTGGACGCGATCGATATCTATTCCACCGACGCCAAGATCCGCAAATACCATCTGCACGTCCTGGCGGACCCCCGGCATTTCTTTCCGCAGTACCACGCGGTGGTGGTGTACCGGCTCGACGTGCCCGCGCGTTTCCCCCGGATCTGGCCCGCGCTGCAGGCGCTGGCGGGCAAGATCCACGTGGACCAGATGATCGATATGAACGCCGCGGTGGAAATCGACGGCGAATCGTTTGCGGCCGCCGCGCGGGAATTCCTGGCCGGCCGGATCGGCAACCACCTGGAGGTACCGCCGCCGCGCACCGGCGAGATGCGTGGCAACCTGGCGCGCACGCTGTTTAGTGCCGATACATGGCGCCTGACCTTGCGCCATCTGGCGCTGGTGTTCGGCTCGGTGGGCGCGGCCATCCTGGTTGGCGTGCCGCTCGGCATCGTGGCCGCGCGCTATCGCCGGATCGGGCAGGGCGTGCTGGCCGGCGTCAGCGTGCTGCAGACGGTGCCGTCGCTGGCACTGCTGGCCATGCTGATTCCCCTGCTGGGGCGCATCGGCGTGTGGCCCGCGCTGGTGGCGCTGTTCCTGTATGCGTTGCTGCCGATCGTGCGCAATACCTGCACAGGGCTCGAACAGATCTCGCGCGGCATGCGCGACGCCGCGCGTGCGCTCGGGTTTCGGCCGGTGCAGATCATGCGGTATGTGGAACTGCCGCTGGCCATGCCGGTTCTGCTGGCGGGCATCAAGACCGCCGCGATCATCAGTGTGGGCACCGCGACCATCGCCGCGTTCGTGGGCGCGGGCGGTTATGGCGAACGCATCGCCACCGGGCTGGCGCTCAATGACCACGTGCAGTTGCTGGCCGGCGCGATGCCGGCCGCGGCCATGGCGTTGTTGATCGAATGGGGCTTTGGGCTGGTGGAGTATCGCCTGCGGCGCGGGCGCGCACGCTGAGCGCGGCGCCTGCCGTCGCGGGGCGTGGTTGCACGGGCGACTGCACCGCCATGGGCCGACAACGGGTACGGACGTTCGGGACCGACAGCGGGACTAACGGCCGGGCAACGGCGGTACTAAGGGCCGCACCAAGGCGGTAACAAGGGCGGTAACAAGGGCGGTAACAAGGGCGGTAACAAGAGCGGTAACAAGAGCGGCCACTGACGGCGTTGCACTCCCGCTCAGCCGGACATGGTCATGGCAAGTTGCCCGAGCTGCCGGACCGCCGCGGCGGCCGCCTCGTTCCACGCATGGCCATAGTTGAGGCGGATGCAGTTGCGATACTCGCGGCGCGCGGAAAAAATCGGGCCCGGCGCAATGCCGATACCGGCTTCGAGGGCCGCCCGGTGCAAGGCCAGCGCGTCGAAGCTGCCGGCCAACTCCACCCACACGAAATAGCCGCCGTCGGGCCGCGACACGCGTACGCCCTCCGGAAAATGCCGGCCGATCGCTTCCAGCATATGGCCCTGCTGTGCCTCCAGCGCATGCCGCAGCTTGCGCAGATGCTTGTCGTAGCCGCCGTGTTGCAGATATTCCGCGAGTGCCAGTTGCATCGGTACCCCGGCCGAGAGCGTGGTCATCAGCTTGAGGCGCCGGATCGTCTCGCCGTAGCGCCCCGGTGCCACCCAGCCGATGCGAAAACCGGGCGCCAGCGTCTTGGAAAACGAGCTGCAATGCATGACCAGCCCTTCGGTGTCGAAGGCCTTGGCCGGCAACGGGCCGCGCTTGCCGAAATAGAGTTCGCCGTAGACGTCGTCCTCGATCAGCGGTACGCGATGACGCGCGAGCAACGCCACCAGCTCGCGCTTGCGCGGCTCGGGCATGCTGGCACCGGTCGGGTTCTGGAACTGCGTCATAAACCAGCAGGCCTTGATCGGATGCTGGCGCAAGGCCGCCGCCAGCGCGTCCAGGTCGACACCGGTCACCGGGTCGACCGGAATTTCCACGGCCTTCAGGCGCAGCCGTTCCAGCGCCTGCAGGGCGGCGTAAAAACCCGGCGATTCGATCGCCACCACATCGCCTGGCTCGGTCACGGCCATCAGGCACAGGTTGAGGGCCTCCAGCGCGCCATTGGTGACGATGATGTCCTCGGGCCGCTGCGGTGCGCCGGCGCCGAGGTAGCGCAGGCCGATCTGCTGGCGCAGCACCGGATTGCCGGGCGGCAGGTCGTTGACGGAGTGCCATGGGTCGAGCGCACGGCCCGCGCGCGATACCGAGCGGCCAAGGCGGTCCCAGGGAAACAGGTCCGGCGATGGAAAGGCCGAGCCGAACTGGACCAGCGAACGGTCACGCGCGCCGTCCAGTACCGAGAACACCAGCGCCGAGACATCGACCTCGGTCGACGGCTGTTGCGAAGGGCGGGCCCGGGGCGGGGCCAGCGTGCGGCCGGCCGCCCCCGCCACGTAGTAGCCCGAGCGTTCGCGCGCACGCACCAGGCCGCGTTCCTCGAGCCGGTAGTACGCCTGGAACGCGGTGGACGGGCTCACCCCGTACTGGGCTACGGTCTTGCGGATCGATGGCATGCGCGTGCCGGGCGGCAGGCTGCCGTTGCGGATATCCTGGGCCAGCGTTTCGGCGAGGGCTTCGTAGCGTTTCATCGCGGGGAGCGGGAGATGATCTGATATGCAAAATTATGTCGGATCTGATGCTGTTTGGTGCACCCGGGACGCGCGAAACTGTGCAGGCTTTGGCCGGTGGCGCGCCAAAGCTGGCACACTGCGTGGTATCGGCGGCCGCCGTACGCGCGCTTGCCCTATCGATGAGCGCCTTGATGGGGGATGACACGGCTCCCATGGAACCTGATACCAACCCGACCAGGCTGCTGCATCGGTGGCCCACGAGCCATTGCCGACTCCGACAACCCGCGACCTTTCCTCCATGCGCTCCTCCGCAAGATGGCTGATGGCCACGGGCCTGGCCGTGCTGATCACGCTGGCGTTTGCCGCGCTCGTCGACCCGGCCGGCGCGGCCACGCCTGCGTCCGCGCCCACGCCTGGTGCGGGTCCTGGCACCGCGGCCGGTACAGCACCGGCACCGTCCGCCAATGCGGCCCTGGCCGAGCGCGGACGCTATCTCGCCAAGGTGGCCAATTGCGCAGCCTGTCACACCAGTGCCGGTGGCGCGCCGCTGGCCGGCGGGTTGCCGTTGCGCACCGGCGTTGGCACGGTGTACTCGACCAATATCACCCCTGACCCGGATGCCGGTATCGGCCGTTATTCCCTGGAGGACTTCGACCGCGCCGTGCGGCACGGTGTGGCCCGTGGCGGCAAGCGCCTGTATCCGGCCATGCCCTACACGTCGTATGCGCGTATGACGCGCGACGACGTGGCCGCGCTCTACGCGTATCTGCGGACCGAAGTCGCGCCGGTGCGGCAAGTTGCGCCGGCGGCGGAAATGCGCTGGCCGTACAGTCAGCGCTGGCTGCTCGTGGTCTGGAACTGGCTGCACCTCGACGACCGGCCCGTGCGCCAGGATGTCGCCAGGGGCGCGGCATGGAATCGGGGTGCCTATCTGGTCCAGGCGGTCGCCCATTGCGGTGCGTGCCACACGCCGCGCGGCATGCTGTTTGGCGAGAAAGGGCTCGACGAGCGCAGCCGGCACTTCCTGGCGGGCTCGGTGGTGGAGGGATGGTCGGCCACCAACCTCACGGGCGACCAGCTCACCGGACTCGGCGCATGGTCCAGGGGCGAGATCGCCGAATACCTGCGCACGGGCCGCAACGCGCATGCGACGTCGTTCGGGCCGATGTCCACGGTGATCGCCTCGTCGACGCAGTTCATGGCCGATGCCGACCTGGATGCCGTGGCCGCCTACCTCAAGTCGATACCGGGCGCGCGCGGCGAGACCACGCCGTTCCGCTACGACCCCGCGCTTGCCATGCAACTGGAGCAGGGCCGCTTCGACAGTACCGGCGCCCGCCAGTACGCGCAATTCTGCATGCCGTGTCACGGCGCCAACGGCAAGGGTTTTGCGCGGGTATTTCCGCCGCTGGCCGGCAATCCGACCGTGGCCGATCCGGATTCCGCTTCGCTGGTCAACCTGCTGCTCGACGGCGCGGTGACCGCGCGCGTGAGTACCGCGCCGACCGACTATCACATGCCTGGCTATGGCTGGACCATGGACGACCAGGAACTGGCCAACGTGCTGACCTTTATCCGCGGTAGCTGGGGGAACCGCGCCGCGCCCGTGACCGAGGCGTTGGTGGGCGAGCGCCGCAAGGCCATGGGCACACCTGCCGCGACGGCGGCGCACGCGCGCTGAAGGGCCCAGCCCGGCGGACGCGCCATCCATCCGAGAGACAGACGTCGTCATGACCATCACCCGCAGGGACTTTCTCAACGGCACCGCGTTGACCATTGCCGCGGGCATGGCACCGTCGGCCTTGCTGCAGGCCGCGAGCGCGCCTGCTGCGGCCGGGCTGGCGCCGTATCCACCCGCCTTGACCGGGCTGCGTGGCAACCACGCCGGCACGTTTACGCTCGCGCACAGCCTTGCGCGCGAAGGCGCAACGTATCCGACGGTGCTGGCGCAGGAAGCTTACGACCTGGTGGTGGTCGGCGGCGGCCTCAGCGGCCTTGCGGCGGCGTGGTTCTATCGTCGCAAGTTCGGCGCGAACCGTCGCATCCTGATCCTCGATAACCACGACGACTTTGGCGGCCATGCCAAGCGCAACGAGTTCAGCGTGCGCGGGCGGCAGCTCGTGACGTATGGCGGCAGCGCCGAAATGCCGGCAACCGCGCCAGGGAATGCCGCCGTGCAGACGCTGCTGGCGGGGCTCGGGCTCGATGCGGCGCGCGCGCCGGTCATGCCGGAGACGCCTTATGCCGCGTTCGGGATGGGCCGCGCGGTCTATTTCGATGCGGATCATTTTGGCCAGGACCGCATGGTTGCCGGCGATCCGTTTGCCGATCTCATCGATGCGCGCAACGGAAACATCGGCGGTGGCAACCCGGGTGGCAAGAACGGAGGCAACGGCGATGCCCCGAGCCTGCAGCGCTTTCTCGCGGCGGCACCGCTCCCGGCACAGGACCGGGCCGCGCTCGTGCGACTGGCCGCGGGCGACACCGACTACCTGGCCGGCATGGCCGCGGGCGACCGTGCCGCCTATCTGGCCCGCACGCGCTATGCGACGTTCCTGCGCGACCGCGCCGGCCTCGGCCTGGCCGGCTTACGCTTTTTGCGCAGCCGCGGCAACGATGCCTACGCGCTCGATGCCGATGGCATCTCGGTGGCGGAGGCGATGGCGATCGGCCTGCCGGCGGGCGCCAATATGCCGCCGCCCGCGTTGAATCCGCGCCTTGGCAAATCGCCGGCGTCGCGCCTGTGGTTTGCCGATGGCAACGCGTCGCTGGCGCGCCTGCTCGCGCGCGACCTGGTACCGGGCGTGGCGGCGGCAGGGCGAGCCGAAGACATCGGCCGCGCCGCATTCGACTACGGCCGCCTCGACCATGACGGCAATCCCGTCCGTATTCGCCTGGAAGCCACCGCGATTGCAGTCGAACCCGATACGCGCATCACGCGCGTGACATACGGCTGGCGCGGCAACCTGCATCGCGTGGAAGCCCAGCACGTGGTGCTGGCCGGCTACAACATGATGATTCCGTTCATCCTGCCGAGCCTGCCCGCCGCGCAGAAGGAGGCGTTGCGCGCCGAGGTCAAGGCACCGATGCTCTATACCAAGGTCGCGCTCGATCATTGGCGCGCGTTTGCCGCGCTCAAGGCGTGGCGCATCCACGCGCCGGCCATGGCCTATACGGACCTGTGGCTGGAGACCCCGGCCACCGCCGCGCCAGCCACCGGATCCCCCGGCAATGCGTCCGCCGCCACGCCCGACGATCCGGTCGTGCTGCATATGCTCTATGTGCCGACCGTACCGGACAGTGGCATGAGCGCGCGCGAGCGCTTCCGTGCGGGGCGCGCCTTCCTGCTCGGCACGCCGTTCAACGAACTCGAACATGGCATCCGCACGCAGCTCGACCGGATGCTGGGACCCGCCGGTTTTGCCTCGAAGGATGTCATCCGCGCCATCACCGTCAACCGCTGGGCACACGGCTACAGCTATATGCCCAGCACGCTGTCTGCTGACGATGCCACGCTGCAGGCAGCCCTGGCCCAGGCCGGCAAGGGCGTCGGCAATGTGCGTATCGCCAACAGCGACAGCGCGGCGAGTCCCTCTCTGACCGCTGCCGTGGAACAGGGCTGGCGCGCGGTCGAGGGCCTGGTCGAGATATCGTGAATCGTGCCGCGGCAGCGGCACGCGTGTGGTTCAAAAATAGAACAACGAGATCGTGGTCTGCCCGTCGAGCTCGATCGGACCGGTGATCGGCTGCAGCTTGTTCTTGCGTTGCAGCGCGGCCTTGATGGTAAATTTCTGCGTGATCTGCTGGTAGGCGTCCGGCGTCGCGATCACGCCCTTGCCGCTGGTCCATGCATGGGCGATGTTGGGTCGTAGCATGGCGTTGGCACCCGCCGCGTGGTAATGATTCCATTTGCCGGGCATGGTCGACCACGCCGGCACTACCGGGCTGCCATCGGCGGTCGCGGCCAGTTCGGGCACGATCACGTACCCGCCCAGCCGTTTGTCCCGATGCATGCCAAGACCATAGGAGCCGACGTCGCCATAGGGCCCGATCGACGCGGACAGACCCATGATCATCGAGTCCGAGCGGTTGTCGAGAAAATTCACCGCGACACGCGTCGGCGCGTCGCAGGAGATCAGCAGCGTGATGGTCTTGTCCGGCAACGCCTTGAACTTGTTGTCTTCGAGTTCGGGGACGGCGATGGTGCCGTAGTGAATGGCATTCTGGCTGTCGACGCCGACGACGGTCGGCATGCATGCCGCCGGCTGGATGGTGCCGGTGATCCGCAGGGTCACGTTCTCGGCCCGGGTATTGGTTGACAGGCAAAACAGGACGCAGCAGGTGGCAAGGCGGAACGTTGTCATCGTATGAAGCTGGCGAGATGTTGAGGGTTGTTGCGTTGGAAGGTAGGGCTAAGCCAGGGCTTAGCGAAGGCTTAGCGAAGGCTTAGCGAGGGCTTAGCCCTGGCTTAGCCGCGCGGGCGGCGCATCCACCTCTGCCTCGTCCACCGCGCGGGTGCGGCGCTTCCTCCTCTTGCCGCGAGCCCGCATTTGACCACTGCTCAATCATCACAAAAATGGCAACTTTCTGATTTATGAGACGAAGATCACCGATTCGTCACAGTATGCCGGTCCCAGCGCCTCGGACAGGTCCCGGTGCGCGCCATGCCACGGTGCGCCACGGGGGTGTGACGCGGAGAGTCGCATGGCGCGCGGACTGCCGGCACCACAGGGGCCGGCAACTGGCCGGCGACGGGGAGCGCCGCCAGTCGGGCAACCTCAATTTCGGGTAGTGAATTTCTGTAGCAGCCTGCCGAATTCGGCAAATTCGGTTTCGGAAAAACCCTTAAGTCGTTCGTTCAGGACTTCCGGCGCAATATCGGGAATCTGCGCGGCTATGCCGCGTCCCTTGTCGGTCAGATCCAGATTCACCACGCGGCGATCATCGATGCTTCGGCTGCGCGACAACAGTCCTTTCTCCTCCAGTTTGTCGAGCATGCGCGTCATCAGCCCGCTGTCGATACTAAGCAGCTTGCTGATTTCGAATGGCGTGGTCGCCGTTCCCCGCATGAGCGTCATGAGAATGCCCATCTGCTGGCCATTGATGTCGAGCGGCCGCAGTGCCGAATCCATCTCCATCAACAAGCTATTGCGGGCCCGGTTCAGATGAAATCCAATGCTCTGGGTAAGCATGAAATTATCGCGATTGTAGTGCTTCACAGCATCATCCCCTTTTGTCAATTACGGATTTCTCCTGATCTGCTCTGCTATTCTGGTTGGTCTGTCAGAGTGTGATACAAGCATGCCGGAACCGGCCAGAGAGGCTTGCTGGACATGGCGATGTCATCCGCTACGGCATCGCCCTCATATTTTGGCACTGCCTTGCCGAATGTGAATTTAATTTTATTGCTGTTAGATTTAGATGAAATTGAAATTGCCCGTCCTATACCAATTCAGTACAAATCGGGTGGCGCATCGTATCTATTTTGCCCCGTTCGGGTGATATTTTTGGTGCGGACAAACTGGTTTTTAGTGTGCCGCTAATGGCGACAAAGCTCCACCACAAAATCGACAAATGCGCGCACTTTGGCCGGTAAATGCTGGCGCGATGGATAAAGCGCATAAAGCGGATATGTCTCATCCGGCCAATCTGTCAACAATCGGATCAGGTGGCCCTCGGCAATCAGTGTAGTCGCCGCATATTCGAGCGTCTGGATAATCCCGTGTCCCGCCAGGCAGACGCTATGCATGGTGCCCCCTTCATTGACCACCAGCCGTCCTGGCGGATGCACCACCACCCGCTCATCGCCGCGTACGAATTCCCATGAAAACGGACGCCCGGTTTCCGGGTCGCGAAAGTGAATGCAGTTGTGCCGGTCGCTTTCCAGGTCCGCGGGCGTTTGCGGACGCCCGCGCCGCTTGAGATAAGTCGGCGCGGCCAGTGTGACCACGGGCGCATCGAGCAGCTTGCGCGCGACCAGCGTGGCATTGCGCGGGTAGCCGAAGCGCAGGGCCACGTCGAACCCGTCCGCGACCATATCGCCGAGCGTGTCGCGCGTGACCAGGTCCAGCGTGAGATGGGGATGCGCTTCGATAAACGCGCCCAGGCGCGGGCCCAGCACCAGCCGCGAAAAGAACGGATCGATATTGACCCGCAGGCGTCCGCGTACGGCCTTGACGCCCTGCGTTGCCGCCGTGGTGACTTCCTCGAGCTGCGCCAGCAACGGGCTGACGTCGTCATAAAAGCGCCGTCCGTCGTCGGTCAGGGTGACCGAGCGCGTGGTGCGATCGAAAAGGCGGATGCCAAGGCGGGCTTCCAGCCGGGCCACGGCGCGGCTGACGCCGGACTGGGTCATGTCGAGCGTTTCGGAGGCGCGCACGAAACTGCCGTTCTCGACAATGGCCATGACGACACCGATGCCGTCGAGCATGCGCGGATCGAACCCCATGTTTAATGCCTCGTAGTCATGAATCAAGTGACGGGCATGTTATCGCGAAATCCGGCCCGGCGACCCACAATGCCGTCACCGCGGCCATCGTGCCGCCCATGGAAGCAGGAGGACGATATGTTTGCAGTAACTGGATTTACGGGGCAGGTAGGTGGCGTAGTGGGGCGGGTATTGGTCGCGGATGGCTGCCCGGTACGCGCCGTGGTGCGCTCGGAGGAGAAGGCGCAGGCGCTCGCGGAGCGTGGCTACGAAACCGCGCTGGCCGAGATGCATGACGCAGCGGCATTGGAGCGGGCGTTTGCCGGCACCGAGGGCGTCTTCGTGCTGTTGCCGCCGGTCTTCGATCCGTCCGAAGACTTTGCCGAGTCCCGGCGCATGGTGAATGCGCTGCGGACGGCGCTGGTCGCCGCAGCGCCACGCCGGGTGGTGTGCCTGTCCACGATCGGCGCGCAGGCGCGTCAGCCCAACCTGCTGCGCCAGTTGTCTTACCTGGAGGAGCAGTTGGGCCAGTTGCCGATGCCGGTCACCTTCCTGCGCGCCGGATGGTTTATGGAGAACACCATGTGGGATATCGAGCCGGCGCAGGTAACCGGGGTGCTGGAGAGCTATCTGCAGCCGCTCGACAAGCCGGTGCCGATGGTCGCGACCGTCGACGTGGGGCGCACGGCCGCGGCGCTCCTGCAGGAGACATGGCACGGCCATCGCGTGGTGGAACTGGAAGGCCCGGAACGCGTGACGCCGCTCGAGATCGCGGCCACGCTGTCGTCCCTGCTGGGTCGTCCGGTGCAGGCACGCGCCGTGCCGCGCGCCGAATGGGAAGCGCGCTTCCGCGCGCAGGGCATGCGCAATCCCACCCCGCGTGCACAGATGATCGATGGCTTCAACGAAGCGTGGATCCGCTTCGAAGGTCCTGACGATGCCGTGCGCAAGGGCGGGATATCGCTGCGGGCGGTGCTGGCGACGCTGGTGGCCCGCGCCGGCTGAAGTCGCAGGGCAGGGCATGACCGGTGCGCTGCCCGTGCCACCGCTTCCCGTACCGTGCAGCCGGATCCGGGAAGCGGTGGGCGGCTCCAGGCCGGGCTGCCGCGTGGTCCGGCGAGGGTCAGTCGACGGCCGGGAAGTCCAGCGTGGTGTCGTTCACGCGATTCATCATGTTGGTGAACAGGATCGCGCTGATGGCCTGGACCGCCTCCACGATCTGGCGGTCATCGTAGCCGGCGGCCTTGACGCGCTCGACCGTGGCGGCCGGCAGCGTGCCGCGCGTGGTGACCACCTCGACCGCAAAGCGCACCAGCGCATCGATCCTGGCGTCTTCCGGGTAGCTGCCCTGACGCAGCTGGCGCGTCTGTTCCACCGTATAGCCCTTCATCTTGGCGGTCAGCGTATGGGCGGCGAGACAGTAGTCACAGCCGGTCGCCTCGCTGATCGCCAGGTTGATGGCCTCGTACTCGCGCTGCGACAGGGAGGCGTGCTTTTGCAACTGGCCGCTGGCCAGCGTGTGGGCGAGTACCTCCGGTGCATTGGTGCCGATGGTGGCGTAGAGGTTCGGCACCTTGCCAATGGCTTTCTTGATGGCGTCGAACAGTTGAGCGGTCTGGCCGGTGGCTTCGCTGACGGGGCTGGTATGAAGGCGGGTCATGATGATTCTCCTGAGGTTCTGGTTGGGAAGCGCGGTAGTGGCGTCTCCATGGGTTCCATAGTACGCACCGAATCGATGTGAATGAGTTAGAATCGGCGCACCTTTTTGCTCATTCGTATCACCTATGGATACCCTCAGCGAATTCGTCCGTTTGCTGGAACCGGCCGGCACGGTAGACCTGCATTGCCGGGTAGCGGGCGCATGGTCCGCGCATCATGAACAGGCTGCGCCGGGGCACGTGCCCTATCACGTCATCCTGGACGGCGAGGCGCAACTGACCGTGGGCGGCGAACAGCTGCAACTGCGCGCGGGCGACGTACTGCTGTTTCCGCACGGCGCCGCGCATACCATGCGCGCCATGCAGAGCGGTACGCGGCGCGCGCCCACGCGCCAGTTCAACGGCGTGGTGACCGAGATCGTGGTGCCGGGCGCGGCTGCGCCGCTCAATATCCTGTGCGGTACGTTCGTACTGAATCCGTCGGCGATGCTGCTGCTGCGCACACTGCCCGAGGTGGTGCGCGTTCCCACCGCCAACGTTGGCGACGAGTCGGAAGTGAGCTGGCTGCGCGGGCTGATCGGCATGATGCATGCGGAAGCGGAGGCGCCGCGCGGCGGTAGCACCGCCATCATCTCGGGCCTGTCGACCACATTGTTCACGGTGCTGCTGCGTACGCTGATCGCGCGCGGCGGCGTGGCGCATAGCCTGATCGCGCTGATGGCGGATGCGCGCATGACCCGTGCGGTGGAGGCCATCGTGCGGGCACCCGAACACCCGTGGACGCTCGACGAACTGGCCGAGCGCTGCAACGTGTCGCGCGCCACGCTGGCGCGGCGCTTTGCCCAACTGGGTGGCATCACGCCGCTTGAACTGGTGACCGCGTTGCGCATGGAACGCGCGGCGCGGCTGCTGCGCGACGGCGGACTGTCGGCGGCCGCGGTGGGCGAGCAATGCGGCTATGCCTCGCAGGCGGCGTTCGGCCGCGTATTCGCCCAGCACTTCGGCATGGCGCCGGGTGCCTTCCGCCGGGCCGAGCGCGATCGTCGGGGCGAGGCCGCGGCGGCCTCGTGACGCGGCGGCCAAGGCACTCGCGAATGTCGCGCTGGTATCGCGGCCGGCGCTGGGTGTAACCTTGCCGGTACGTTTGTCGTGTCGCAGGAGGAAGCCATGGCCGCCCGATCCATTGCGTCGTTATCGATCAGCTTCGGACTGGTATCGATCCCGGTCAAGGTCTACTCGGCCACCGAGAGCAAATCGGCGATCGGGTTCAACCTGCTGCACAAGGGCTGTGGATCGCGCCTGCGGCAGCAGTACATCTGCCTCAAGGAGGGCGTGATCGTCGACCGGGCGGACATGGTCAAGGGCTACGAATTCGAGAAAGACCGCTATGTCACCTTCACGCCGGACGAGCTGGCGGCACTGGAGGAAGCGGCACAGCAGACCATCGATATCGTGGCGTTCATGCCGCTTGGCGCGATCGACCCGATCTACTTCGACAAGGCCTACTACCTGGGCCCGGACAAGCGTGGCGCCAAGCCCTACAACCTGCTGGCCGAGGCCATGCGCGAGAGCGGGACCTGCGCACTGGCCAAGTGGTCGTGGAAAGGCAAGCAGTACATGGTGCAGATCCGCGTGGGCGAGGATGGCCTGATCCTCCAGCAGTTGCTGTATGCCGACGAGGTCCGCTCGATGGCGGATCTGCATGTCGAGCATACCGACGTACAACCGGCGGAACTGGCGCTGGCGCAGCAGTTGATCGAGCAGAACTCGGTGGAGGGATACGATCCCGCCGCATACGTCGACGAGGAGAAGCAACGCATTCTCGAACAGATCGACAAGAAGATCGCGGGCAAGAAGATCACGGTGGCGGCCGAAGCGCCGGTGGCGACGGGCGGCGAGGTCATCGACCTGATGGAAGCGCTGCGCAAGAGCATCGGCACCGGCAAGCGCCAGCCCGCGGCGAAGACCGCCAGGGGGGAGCCGGCGGCCAGAACGGCGGGAACGGTGGGCACCGCGGGCACCGCGGGCACGACGAAGGCGGGCGGCGCCAGGGCGGCTCGCGAGGCAGCGGTGGAAGCCGTGCCGCGCAAGACCGCCCGGCGCGCCGCGCCGGCCCCGGCGCCAGCGGCGGCACCGAAGCGCGCCGCGCGCAAGCACGGTTAGATGGGACCACGCGGACCTGGGATGCGGTGATATGCATGGTTACACGATGCGGGATGTCCAGACGCTGCTCGGCATTTCGCGCACTGTCGTCACCGCCCTGATCGCGGCCGGCGTGGTGGCGCCGCGCCGGGGTGTGCGGCGCGAATACCGGTTCACGTTCCAGGATGTGGTGCTGCTACGCACCGCACAATCCCTGCGCGCCTCGCGCATTTCCACGCGAAATATCACCCGTGCGCTCAAGCGCCTGCAGACCGTCGAGCAGCAGGGTCGCCCTCCCACCGGCCTGCGCGTCGGCGCGGCCGGACGCGATATCACGGTGCGCGACCGCAACGGGCAATGGCACGTCGATACGGGCCAGTTCGTGTTCGACTTCGAGGCGCAGGGCGAGGGCGCGCGGCAGGGGCCCGCGCCCGGCGCCGTGGTGGCACTGCCCAGTGCAAACGCGCGGGGCACCACCGAGCGGGGCACCGGCGCAGGGAGCACCAGCGCAGGGAGGGCAGGCGAAACTCGGGCTGGCTGGCGGCAGGCGATGGTGCCGGCCGACGACGCGCTCGTGCATTTCGAGCGTGGCGTGGCGGCCGAGGAACATGCGCCGGAGCAGGCGCGCGCGGCATACGCGGCGGCGCTGGCGGCCGATCCCGATTTCCTCGATGCGTACCTGAACCTCGGCTGCCTGTTGTGCGACCGCGGTTGCGTGCGGGAAGCCATCGCGCTCTATCGCGCGGCGCTGAAGCGGCTGCCCGATCAGCCGGTGCTGCACTTCAACCTCGGGGTGGCGCTCGAAGATGCGGGCGTCACGCGCGAGGCGCTGCGGAGCTACCATGCCTGCATCGACCTTGCGCCAGACTTTGCCGATGCGCACTACAACGCCGCGCGACTGCACGAAGCGCTGGGCGATCCGCACCGGGCGATCCGGCACTACAACCAGTACCGCAAGCTCGAACCGACGTCGTAGCTGGCGTTGCCCGCCCAAACCGGCCGCTTCCTGCACACACGCGGACTCGATGCCATCCCTCCGACGTCCGATTGTTGCAATGTAGGACACCCACTGACATCTCCGCCGCGCGCGCGTCCGCACAATCGGTCTTTCATGGGCTGGGTCAAGGGTTACGGTAAATGACGCGGGGCGACTGGGGGCGAACTTGATCGGCAAGACCTGGCGAGAAGCGTTCGGCGGATGGTCGCCCTCGCCAGCTGCGTTGCTGCTGTGGCTGGCCATCTGCACGTGCACGACCGCCGCCGCGCTCTGGTTTGGCGGGCGGCATGCCGACGACGTGATCCGCCAGCGCGAGCACGCGATTGCCGCCGAGGTGGTGGCGTCGCTCGAACACATGATCGGCTCCGTGGCAAGGCATGGGCAGGGCCGCATCGGCCCGCTGGCAGGGCAACCGTGCAGCGCGATCGCCGCTGCCCTGAACGAGCGGCAAAGCTATGTTCCGTACCTGCGCGCGGCGGCCACGGTCGCCGATGGCGTGGCGTATTGCTCGTCCACGCGCGGCAGCATCCGGGTGCCGCTGTCATGGTATTTCGGGGTCGCTACGGACACACACGCGCGTCTGATTGCGCTGGCCGGGCGCACGCCGTTCCGGGAAGGGGCACCTGCGCTGGTGCTGTTCGAGCCCGCGAGTGGGGCGCCGGCGAACGCCACGGCGGATGCGACGACCGACACGAAGGCCGGCACCGGCACCGATGTCAACGCTGACGCGCAGGCGGGCGGCCGGGGCGTGCTCTATCTGATCGAGGGCGTCTACCTCGTCGATGCGCTGATGCATGGCACGGGCTTTGGCGCGGGCGAGGTGGTGGCGTCGGTCGGCCGCTCGTCCATCTATCAAGATGGCACGTTCCGCGATGCGCCGGTGCCCGAAGGCACCAGCACGCGCGTGCGCTCGCAGACGTTTCCGTTGCTGGTGACGGTCACCGCGTCGCCGGCGTTTGTCGAGGCCACCACGCGCAGGTACGCGTTGATGTTCGGCCCGATCGGGTTGCTGATCGGCCTGCTGCTGCTCGCGGGATTCCTGATCGTCGCGGCGCCGCGACGGCTGCTGCTGCAGGCCGTCCGTACCGGTCTGCGCCGTGACCAGTTCACGGTGGTCTATCAACCGATCGTGTCGGTGCGGACGCGCCAGCGGGTGGGCGTGGAAGCGCTGCTGCGCTGGCGGCATCCGCGCTGGGGCACGATTCCGCCGGGCTCGTATATCGAGGTCGTGGAATCGACGCCGCTGATCGTCGATATCACGCGCTTCGTGCTGCAGCGCGTGGTCGAGGATATCGAGCGCTACCGGCCCGCCATGCCGATGCATATCGCGGTCAATGTGGCGCCGCTCAATATCCGCCGCAAGGATTTCGAAGCCGAACTCATTGCCCTGCAAAACCGCATGCCGGCCGGCGCGGCGCTGGTGCTGGAACTCACCGAGCGCCATCTGCTTGCCGACCAGGGCGTGGTGATGGAAGCGTTCGATCGCCTGCGCCGCGCGGGTATCCGACTTGCCGTGGACGACTTCGGCACGCGCAACAGCAATCTCGACCTGCTCCGCACTTTTCCGTTCGACTATCTCAAGATCGACCGCCAGTTCACGCAGGACGTGGATGAGGATGCCAAGGCGCTGCTGGCCAGTATCGTGGCCATGGCCCATCATTTCCGCCTGGTGGTGGTGGCGGAAGGGATCGAGACCGAGGCCCAGCATGCGTTGCTGGCCGAGATCGGCGTCGATTGCGCGCAGGGATATCTCTATCAACGGCCGGCCGGGCCCGCGACGGTGCTGGCGGCCAGCGGGGGAGCGGAGATCGAGCGGGAAGCCTCCGCCGCCGCGGTCTGAAGCGGGCCGGCCCACGTTCCGGCCCGGCCTGGCGTCAGGCCAGCGCGCTTTGCCAGAGCAGCACGATATTGAGCAACACGATGGCAATGGCCGAGGTCCATGCCGCCCCGAGCGCGATGCCCTTGACGCGCCATTCGCCCATCAGGCCGCGATTGGCGCCGAACATCACGAGCGGTACCACGGCAAGCGGGAGTGCCAGGCTCAAGACGACCTGGCTGGCCACGAGCAGCTCGGCCGAGCCGTGTTCGCCGAACACACCCACCGCGGCGAGGGCCGGGACGATGGCAATGGCCCGTGTCAACACCGCGCGACGCAGGCGCGACATGTGGAGGTTGAGAAACCCTTCCATCACGGCCTGGCCCGCCAGCGTGCCGGTCACGGTCGAGTTGAGGCCACAGGCCAGCAAGGCGACGGCGAACAGCAGGCTCGCGAGTTCCGAATGAAGCAACGGGTCGAGCAGGCGGTGCGCATCGGCAAGGTCGGTCACCTCGGTAAGGCCATTGGCGTGGAACACGGCGGCCGCCACGATCAGCAGCGAGGCGTTGATCAGGAACGCGAAGCCGAGCGAGCCGAAGGTGTCGAGATTGACGCCGCGCAGGATCTGCGTCATCTCGGCCTTGCGTTGCACCGCGTCGCCGCGCTCCGGCGCGAACCTGCGCACGAGGGCGGAGTGGAGGTAGAGGTTGTGCGGCATGACGGTCGCGCCGACGATGCCGGCGGCAAGCCAGAGCATGCCGGCGTTGCGCACCAGCTCGGCCGACGGCTTGAGGCCGCCGATCACCGCGCGCCATTCGGGCTGGGCCATCGCCAGTTGCGCCACAAAGCAGAGCGCGACGATCAGGATCAGGACCGCGATGGTGCCTTCGAGCGTACGCCGGCCTTCGCGCTGGACCGCCATCATGGCGACCGTGGTGACGGCGGCCATGAGCACGCCCACCCAGAGATTGACGCCGAGCAGCAACTGCAGCGCCACCGCGCTACCGACGATCTCGGCCACATCGGTGGCGATGATCGCGATCTCGCTGGCGAGCCACAGCCCGATGGTGGTCCGGCGCGAGAAACGCTCGCGGCTCAGTTGTGCAAGGTCGCGCCCGGTCACCACGCCAACGCGGGCAGCCATCCATTGCAGCAACATGGCCACCAGGCTGGCGGCGGCAATCACCGACAGCAGCGCATAACCGTACCTGGCGCCGCCCGAAATGGCCGTGGCCCAGTTGCCCGGGTCCATGTAGCCCACCGCGACCAGCGCGCCGGCGCCCAGGAAGGCAAACCGCGAGCGCGGCTGCGCAGCGACCTGTGCGGGGCGGGACGGCAGTACGGCGGTTTCGAGCGGCGGCGGCATGATCGGTTACCTGATGTAGTGTCCGGGCGGCTCATGCCACCCTTCCAAGCTATTGTGGACACTGCGGGCCCGCTCGGCCAATTGGTTATGGCTAAGGTTGCGATTGATAATGAATCGCATTTGCGATCCATGCCAGTCCGGCGGCCACCGCACCTACGCCCGCCCGCGGCGAAAGAAGCGGTGGATGCCGCACTCTTCGGACTCAGACGCCGACTTTTTCCGCCCGGGCGGGCTTGCCGCGCCTACCGCTGCCCGCCTTCAATCCCGCCAGCATCTTCTCCGGCAGGAACGGCACCGAGCGCAACCGCACGCCGGTAGCCGCGAACACCGCGTTCGAGATGGCCGCCGGGATGGTGGCCGGCGCCATTTCGCCAGCGCCCCAGGGTGCGGCGTCGGGCCGGTCGATCAGGCTGACATGGATGTTCGGCACATCCGGAAAGCGCAGGATCGGATAGCTCGCCCAGTCGACCGAGGTCACGCGATGCGCGTCGAAATGGAGTTCCTCCATCAACACCCGGCTGACCGTCTGCACGATGCCGCCCTCGATCTGGTTGCGCGTGCCGTCCGGGTTGATGATCTGGCCACAATCGTGGCTGCACCAGACATCGGTCACGCGGATCTGGCCGGTCTTGCGATTGACGGCCGCTTCGAGCACGGTCGCGACATAGGTGCGGTCGTTGTCGTAGCGCACGAAGGCGAGACCGCGGCCGCGCACGACCTCGCGCGGATCGCCCTGGTGGCGGATGGCGCGGGCCGCGCGCGCGTTCCAGCCGGCGAGCCTGGCCACGTCCTGGAGCACGGCACGGGCGCGCGGGTCGGACAGGTACTCCAGACGCCATTGCAGCGGATCGGCGCCGGCGGCCATGGCCAGTTCGTCGAAGAACGCCTCGTTGGCAAAGGCATTCTGCAGGCGGCCCGGCGAGCGCAGATGCGCGGTGCGGAAGGCGCTGTCCTTGACGCGGTACACCTTGGTGCTGACATTGGGCAGGGCATAGAGCACGTCAGCGTTCTTCGAAATATTGCCGGTCACGTAAGCCGGACGGGCAATACCTGACGTCACCGTCGCCAGCAGCGGAAACTCGGCGATCGTGCCTTTCTGCGCGGCCGCATAGAACGCCGATTGCCATGCGACCGGGCGCCGTTGCGCGTCGAGGCCGCCCTTGAGATCGATCGCCGTCGGCGGGCTCTTCGGGTCCCAGCCATGCTCGTCGGCGCGCATCCACTGCACGCGTACCGGCGCGCCGGCCAGTTGCGACACCAGCGCGGCGTCGGCCGAGCAATCCTCGTGGCCGTTGCGGCCATAACAGCCGGCGCCATCGAGATAGATCAGACGGACCCTGGACTTGTCCAGGCCGAGCGTGATGGCGATTTCGCCCTGCAGGGAGTGGGTCGACTGCGCGGCGGACCAGATCGTGCACTGGCCGTCGCGGAAATCGGCCACCGCGCAGGCCGGGCCGATCGAGCCATGTGTGTTGGGCGGAAATTCGTAGGTGGCTTCCAGCCGTTGGCTGGCCCCGGCCAGCGCGGCGGCCACATCGCCCTTGTCGGCGGGCGTCTCGACGCTGCTGACCGGCAGCTTGCGCCAGTAGCCGTAGAGATCGGCCTGGTCGGGAAAGTGCGGCGGATCGTCCCATTGCACCTTGAGCGTGCGGGCAGCCTTGATGGCGCCCCATTCGCTGGGGCTCAGCACGGCGAGAAAGTCCTGTTTGCGCACGACGCGCGCGCCGGGCAGGGCGCGGATCGAGCTTTCGTCGACGCTGACCAGCCTGGCGCCCGGGCCGGCCGGGCGAATCACGCGAGCATGGAGCATGCCGGGCAGGCGGAAGTCCTGCATGAAGGTGAACTGACCCGTCACCTTGCCCGGAATATCGACGCGCGGCACGTTCTTGCCTACCAGCGTATGGCGAGCCGGCGGCTTGAGCGGGACGTTGGGGTCGAGCGCCACCTGCAGCGGCTTGCCGGCGACGAGCTCGGCATAGCTGGCCTTGCGGCTGCCGCCGGCGATCACGCCGTCGATCACCGTCAGCGTGGCCGGGTCGGCCTCCCATTGCGCAGCCGCCTTGGTGACCAGCGCCCGGCGTGCGCACGCGGCGGCCCGGCGCAGCGTGGTGCCGCCGTCCTGGATGGTCAGGCTGCCGGCGGTCTGGCCCTGGTCGAGCGTGAGCAGCGTATCGCCCATGACCAGGTCGACCTGACGGAAACCCACGTCGAGTTCTTCCGCCACCATCTGGGCGAGCGCGGTGCGGGCGCCCGTGCCGAGGTCGACCTTGCCGCTATAGACGGTGACACGGCCGTCCGGGCCGATTGCCAGCCAGGCATCGACCTCGCCCTTGGCATTGGAGCTTCGGGTCACCGTCTTGCCGGCGGCGTCGATGCCAGTCACGCCGGTCACGCCGGTCACGCCTTGCGCCAGCGCTGGCGGCACCAGTCCCGGCAGCGTAAACGAGACCAGCAGCCCGCCGCTGCCCTTGAGAAATGCGCGACGATCCATGGTCAGGCCTCCTGCGTGGTGGTGGCCGCGGCGTCCGCGGCAACCGTGGCGGTGGCCTGGCCGGAGGCTCGCCGCACGGCCTTGATGATGCGCGTATGGGTCCCGCAGCGGCACAGGTTGCCGGCAAGCGCCTCGCGAATCTGGGTCTCGCTGGGCTTGGGATGCTGCGCCAGCAGGCCCACCGATGTCATGACCATGCCATTGATGCAATAGCCGCACTGCACGGCCTGCTCGTCGATAAACGCCTGCTGCACCGGATGCGGGGCCTCGGGCGTGCCCAGGCCTTCGAGCGTGGTGACCTTGCCGTTGCCGATCGAGGACACCGGCAGCAGGCACGAACGGGTGGCGGTGCCGTTGAACAGCACCGTGCAGGCGCCACATTGGCCGAGGCCGCAACCGAATTTGGGACCGTGCAGGCCGAGGTTGTCGCGCAGCACGTAGAGCAGGGGAGTATCGCTATCGACGTCGACGGACTGTTGCCTGCCGTTGACCTGTAGCTGATAGGTGGGCATGGGGCGCTCCTTTGTCATTGTTATGCGTGGTGCGTCGGCTGCCGGCCCACCCTCCATGGGGTGAGGGCGGTGGGGCGGCGCCTGGGGGACGCAGCCTCGAATCTAGGCCAGTGCGCGCGCGCCGGCCAGCGCGCCGACGTGGCGTATTTCCAGGCAACGGAAATGCCCCCTTTCCGGCCGTGATTTTCTTCCTACACTGTGCGGACCCGATAACTGGCCGGGGCGCCAATCGCGATATGGCGCATCGTCTTCTCTCTCCCAACGGACTTCCCATGCGAATCGCCATCCCCGACGATTACCAGGACTGCGTGCGCGGCCTCGACTGCTATGCGCGCCTGGCGGGCCACGATGTGACCGTCTATCACGACAACGTCAAGGGCACGGATGCGCTGGCCGCGCGCTTTGCCGACGCCGACGCCATCGTGCTGACGCGCGAACGCACCGCCATCACGGCCGAATTGCTGGACCGCTTACCCAAACTGCGGCTGATCAGTCAGACCGGCAAGGTGGCCGGACACGTCGACCTGGCGGCGTGCACGGAACGCGGGATTGCCGTGGCCGAAGGCAGCGGCTCGGGCGCGGCCACGGCCGAACTGACCTGGGCGCTGATGCTCGCGAGCCGGCGCCACCTGGTGGCCGAGGTCAATCGCCTGCGCGCAGGACAGTGGCAGGGCCACCTGGGCCAGCAGTTGCGCGGACAACGGCTCGGGGTCTGGAGCTATGGCCGCATCGGCAAGCAGGTGGCCGGCTTTGGCAAGGCCTTCGGCATGAAGGTATGGGTGTGGGGACGCGAGGCCTCGACCGCCGATGCGCGCAAGGATGGCTTCGAAGTGGCGCCATCGCGCGACGCGTTCTTTGCCGAGAGCGATATCGTGAGCCTGCATATCCGCCTCAATGCGCAGACCGAGGGTATCGTCACCGCGGCCGACCTGGCTCGCATGAAGTCTACCGCGTTGCTCGTCAACACGAGCCGGGCCGAGCTGATTGCGCCGGGCGTGCTGCCGGCGGCGCTGCGCGGGGGGCGCCCGGGTTTTGCGGCGGTGGACGCCTACGAGCGCGAGCCGGTGCTGGGGGCCGACGATCCGCTGCTGCAACTCGATAACGCGCTATGCACGCCGCATATCGGCTTTGTCGAAAAGGACAACTACGAGGCGTACTACGGTGGCGCCTTCGACAACATCAACAGCTTCTTCGCCGGCATGCCGGCCAACCTGGCCAATCCGGACGTGATCGCGCGCCTGCGCGCGTAAGCCACGCGCCGGAAGCTCCGGACACTCCTTGGGACGGCCGTGCGTGATCCGCACGGGCCGTCCTATTTTTTTGTGCGCCAGGGTCTGGCTGACAAGCCAATTGATTCCATTCAATGGAATTCGACGGATGCGGCAGGCCGGCAAACGGCCTAATCTCCCAGCAACGACAACGTGCCGCCGATTCCGCAGGATGGAAATCGGATGGCGATAACAACGCAACAGGAGACACGCGTGACTCGTACCTTTTTCCAGCCCCTGCAGTGGGCCCGCCGGGCCCGCCAGACTTTTCCCGCGCTGCCGGCCACGGCCGCGCTTGCCATCGCCGCCTGCCTGTCGACGGTCGCGGCGCCGGCCCACGCGGCGTTTCCCGACAAGCCGCTGCGCATCGTCGTACCGTTCTCGCCGGGCGGCGGCACCGACCTGGTCGCACGTGCCATGGGCGTGGCGATGGCCCAGGATCTGGGCCAGCCGGTGGTGGTCGACAACCGTCCTGGCGGCGGCACCATCATCGGTACCGACAATGTCGCCAAGAGCGCGCCCGACGGCTACACGCTGGTGATGGCCACGTTCGCGCATGCGGTCAACCCCAGCCTGCAGCCGAAGCTGCCGTACGACACCGAGAAGGCCTTTGCGCCGGTGATGCTGGTGGGCCGCTCGCCCAACGTGCTGGTGGTGCGTGCCGACAGTCCGTACAAGACCGTGCAGGACGTGCTTGCGGCCGCGCGCGCCCGGCCCGGCCGCCTCTCGTTTGCCTCGCAGGGGCCGGGCACCTCGGCGCATCTTGCGGGCGAGCTGTTCAAGAGCCTGGCCCACGTCGACCTCACGCATATCCCGTACAAGGGCGCGGGTCCGGCCATTACCGATCTGCTGGGCGGTCAGGTGGACCTGATGTTCGCCACCGCCTCGGCGGTCGGCAACCTGCTGGAATCGGGCAAGCTGCGCGCGCTCGGCGTGACCACCGCGCAGCGTTCCCCCAGCCCCGACCTGGCCAAGGTACCGACGATCGCCGAGAGCGGCGTGCCCGGCTACGTCGCCGAGAGCTGGTATGGGCTGTTCGCGCCTGCCGGTACGCCCAATGCGGTCATCGCACGCCTGAATGCCGCGGCCAGGAAGGCCGTGACCGCCGACGCCTTTCGCAAGCGCGCCGAAGCCGAAGGGCTGATGGTGACGCCCGGTACGCCGGAGGACTTTGCCCGCTATGTGCACGGTGAGGAGGCGCGCTGGAGCAAGGTCGTCAAGGACGCGCGCATCACGCTGAACTAGGCAAACCCGGCATCCGGTTCGTCGCTCCCCATTCCAGGGCCTGGATTCGCAGTCTTCAAGTTTTCAACCATCGCACCATGAACGAATTCAAATTGATATCGCTGGAGGATCGCGCGGGCATCGCCGTGCTGACCCTGAACCGTCCCGACAAGCGCAACGCCATCAGCGACGACATGCGCACGGAATTGATCGCCGCGCTGGAACGCGTGACCGCCGATCGCACGGTCCGCGCGCTGGTGCTGACCGGCAGCGGCAAGGGCTTCTGCGCCGGTGGCGACGTGGCCGGCATGCAGCGCCGCATGGATGCGCCGGCGGGCGAGGTCGGCTTCAACGGCTGGACGCGCCAGCAGCGCGTGCATCATTCGGTGGCGCTGCTGCACGATATGCCCAAGCCCGTGATCGCGGCCGTCAATGGCGGCGCCAATGGCCTCGGTGCCGACCTGGCGATGGCATGCGATTTCGTGATCGCGTCGCAGGCGGCCAGCTTTACGTGGTCGTATATCCATCGCGGCCTGATTCCCGATGGCGGCGGCATGTACTTCCTGCCGCGTCGTACCGGCCTGTCTACGGCGAAGGAGCTGATCTTCAGCGGGCGCAAGGTGGAGGCGGACGAGGCGCTGCGGCTCGGTATCGCCGACCGCCTGAGCCAGGCACCGGAGACGCTCGTCGACGAGGCCGTGGCATGGGCTACGGCACTGTCGCAGGGATCGGCCACCGCGCTGGCGCTGGGCAAGACCATTCTGAACCAGACCTTCGAGCTGACCGCGAGCCAGGTCTTTGCGCAGGGCAGCCAGGCGCAGGGCATCTGCTATACGAGCCACGAGCACCGCGAATCGGTGCTGGCGTTCCTGGCCAGAACGGCCGCCGCCAAGTCCGGGAGCTGACGCGCATGATTACCTCGCATGTTGCTGGCGCCGCCGCGACCGCCTCCACGCCGCCGTCCACATCACCATCCACGTCGGCATCCACCGCGGCCGCCATCGCCCGCCTCGTCAAGCCACGCAGCGTGGCAGTGATCGGAGCCTCGGCCGATCCCAACAAGACCTCGGGCCGGCCGGTGTCGTATCTCACGCGGCATGGCTTTGGTGGCGCGATCTATCCGGTCAATCCCAAGGTCGACGCGATCGGCGGCATGCGCTGCTATGCCGATATCGGGTCACTGCCGGAAGTGCCTGACGTCGGCATCGTACTGCTTGGTGCCGAGCGCGCGCATCGGGCCGTGCGCGAGCTCGCGCAGCGTGGCACCACTGCCGCCATCGTGCTCGCCAGCGGATATACGGAGACGGGAGAGGAGGGCGCGCGGCGCCAGGCCGAGCTGCTCGAGGCCGCCGGCAGCATGCGTCTGCTCGGGCCCAATACCATCGGGCTGGTCAACGTGACCGACGGCATTCCGCTCTCGGCCAGCGGCGCGCTCGAGATGGAGCACTTTCCGGCCGGCAGCATCGGCGTGGTGTCGCAGAGCGGCGGCATCCTCGGCGCGCTGCTGTCGCGGGCCGCGGCGCGCGGCATCGGACTGTCGAAGCTGGTGTCTACCAGCAACGAGGCCGATCTCGACCTGGCAGACTTTATCGACTATCTCGCCGACGACCCGGCCACGCGCGTGATTGCGCTCTACGTGGAGAGCGTGCGGCATCCGCAAAAATTCCGCGCGGCGGCGCTCAAGGCGGCGGCAGCGGGCAAGCCCGTGGTCGCGTTCAAGATTGGCCGCTCGGAAGCGGGCGCACGCGCCGCGGTGTCGCATACCGGTGCGATGGCCGGCGCCGATCGTATGTACGATGCGCTGTACCGGCAGGTCGGCGTGATTCGTGCGCAGGCGTTTTCCGATCTCATCGATATTCCGGCCGCATTGACCACGGGCCGCGTTCTGCATGGCCGGCGCGTGGCGGTGCTGACTTCGACCGGCGGCGCCGGCACGCTGGTGTCCGATAGCCTCGGCGTGTCGGGCTTCGAGACGCCGCCGCCCGATGCCGCCACCGCGGACCTGCTGCGCGCGCTGCAGCAGGGCGATCATGCCGCGCTCGACCGCAATCCGATCGACGTCACGCTGGCAGGTCTGCAGCCGGACCTGCTGCGCGGCGCGATCCGCGCGCTGCTGGCAAGCCCGACCTATGATGCGGTCACGGTGATCGTCGGCTCCTCGGGCCTGGCGATGCCCGCGTTGATGGCCGATGCCATCAACGACTGCCTGCCGGAGAGCGACAAGCCGGTGCTGGCCTACGTCAGCCCGCATGCGCCGCAGGTGGCCGCGGTGCTGAACCAGCGTGGCGTGCCGGCCTTCAGCGCGCCGGAGAGCTGTGCGGTGGCGCTCGACGCCATGCTCCATGCGAGCGGCTTTGCGCGTCCGGAACCGGGCGTGCCCGCGCGCCACGATGTGGATACCGCCGATCTGCCGGCCGGCCCGCTCGACGAGGCTGCGGCCAAGCAGCTGTTTGCGCGCTTTGGCGTACCCGGCGTGCGCGAAGTCGTGGTCGACGCTGGCGATGCTGGCGATGCTGGCGATGCTGGTGACGCCGCCGTGGCGGCCGCGCAGGGTCTGGGCGAACGCGTGGTGCTGAAGATCCTGTCGGCGGCCATTACGCACAAGAGCGACGTGGGCGGTGTGGCGGTCGACGTGGCGCCGCAGGACGTGCGCGCGCGTCTGGCCCGCATGCGCGACGACGTGCGGGAACGCACGGGCAGCACCCCCTCGCGCTTTCTGGTGCAGGAAATGGTGACCGGCGGCGTGGAGCTGATTCTCGGCATGCACCGCGATGCGCTGGGTACCGCGATCCTGCTCGGCATGGGCGGCGTGACGGCCGAACTGTTCCAGGACACCACCCTGCGGCTGCTGCCGGCGGAAGGCGGCTTGTCGCGCGCCGAAGCCGCGTCCATGATCCGGGATTTGAAGACGTGGCCGTTGCTCGATGGCTACCGCGGCCGGCCCAAAGCTGACGTGGAAGCGCTCGCGGATGCTATTGTCGCGTTTTCGGTCATGACGGCAACCATGGGTGCTCGTCTGGTCGAAGCGGAGATCAACCCGGTGTTCGTGCTGCCGGCCGGCCAGGGCGTGCGCGCGGCGGATGGGGTGGTCGTCCTCGATGCAAGGCAGTACTGAGCAGGAGTAGGCAAGATGGTGGAAGTGGCTTCTGGCGAGGTCCTGGAGCGCGTGTCGCGCGCGCAGGAAGCGCAAGCGGCGGCATTTGTCGACAGGCTGACGGCGCAGGCGCGCTATTTCGTGACCGATGCCGCCGCTTGCGAGATCGTATGGCGGCGCTTTGGCGCGGGACCCGATGTGCTGCTGGTGCATGGCGGCCATGGTAGCTGGCTGCACTGGGTACGCAATATCGAGGCCCTCGCCGCGCACCACACGGTGTGGGCCCCCGACCTGCCAGGCTTTGGCGAATCGGGCGATCCGTCCGGCCCCGCCTTGCAGACGCTGGTCGAGACCGTGGTGGCCGGTTACGCGCAGTTGCCGGCCGTGGCGGATGGCGCGTCCGTGCCGCGGCCGGTCGATCTGATCGGCTTCTCGTTCGGCGGCCTGACCGCCTCGCATCTGGCCAGCGCCTTGCCGGGCGTGCGCAAGCTGGCGTTGCTCGGCCCCGGCGGCCATGCCGGCCCGCGCCGCCAGCAGCGCGCGTTGGTCGACTGCCGCCAGGCCGCCGATGCGCAGGCCCTCGCCGATGCCATGCGGCACAACGTGGAAGCATTCATGATCGAGGATCCGCGCCAGGTCGATGCGCTGGCGATGCTTGCCTACACCGAGTCTTGTCGCCACACGCGCTTCCGCAGCAAGCAGATTTCGCGCGCGGGCGGGCTGGCCGACGCGCTCGACCGCTTTGGCGGACCGGTGCTGATGGCATGGGGCGAGAACGATGTGACGGCCGTGCCCGAGGCGGTGCTGGCCGGCATGATCGCGGGCCGCGCGGGCCGTGAGGGCGCGCTGGTGCCGGGCGCCGGGCACTGGGTCCAGTACGAGGCCCATGCCGCCGTCAACGCATTGCTGCTCGACTGGCTTGCACGCTGACGCTTGAGGGCACAAGCGCACTGTGCGAGACTCGCGCGCTGGATCAGATATTTCCGCATGACGGAAATACGGCCGCCGGTCATGGCCGCGCAGGAGACAGGAACGTGGATTCGCAGGACGCCCGTAGCCGGGCCCGGGGCCGCCCGGCCAGTACGCAAGCCAACCGCTCGCTCGAGCGGGGTATCGAGATCCTGCGCGCGTTTCGCCCCGGCTCCGAGATCCTTGGCAATGGCGAGTTGGCCGAGCGTACCGGGCTGGCCCGCTCCACCGTCAGCCGCCTGACGCAGAGTCTGGTCGACACCGGCTTTCTGCAATACGACGCCGCCTTGCGCGCCTACCGTCTGGGCGTACCGCTACTGAGCCTGGCGCACGCCATGCGTACGGGATCGACCGTGTTGCATGTGGCCGCGCCGCTCATGCGCGACCTCGCGCAGGCCGAACATCTCAATGTGGGACTCGCCATGGCGGATCGCGACGAGATGGTTTATCTCGAATCGATCCGCTACGGCCGCCGTGCCTCGCTGCGCAATGTGGCGGCCGGGCAGCGCGTGCCGATGGCCCTGACCTCGCTGGGCCGCGCCTGGCTGGCCAGCGCGCCGCCGGCCGAGCGCGATGCGCTGATGACGCATTTTTCGCGGCGTTTTCCCGCCCACTGGCCCGAACTGGAAGCCGATATCCGCGCGTCGGTGGCGCAGGTCCGGCAGCAGGGCTGGTGCATCGCCAGCTGGCAACCCGAGGTGGTGGCGATGTCCACGCCGATGCAGCTCGGCCACTATCCGGTGCATGTGCTCAACGTGAGCCTCTCCACGCGCGCGCCGATCGAGGAGGCCGCGCGCGAACTCGCGCCATTGCTGATGCGGCTGGCCGGCGATATCGACGCCGCGTTTCGCAGCGCGCAGGGCTAGGCATATTCGCCTGACCGCCCGTGTCACAACGCAGCATGAAGCGGCCTTCGCCGCCCCAGGCAGCCAGGCCTAACCCGCCCGTCCCGCCAGCCTGACGCCGCCGGAGCCGCAGCCGCAAGTGGCGCTGTGCATGTGGGAGGCGCCGCCGTCGTTGCGGTCGAGGGAGCCGGCCGTCGTGCCGGCGAGGGAGGGGGCGGCGACCAGGGCGCGTGCGGCCGGTGCGCCGCAGCCAGGACAGGGGTAGGGCGTGTCGCGTTGCGAGATGGGTCGCATCCTGGCGAAGTCACCGCATTGTTCGCACCGGTAGTCGTAGGTAGGCATGTCGTGTTTCCCGCCGGCATGGCAATAAGACACAAGCTTAATGCAGTTCTCGCCTGCGCGGGGCTGGGCATGGGCCGGCACCACGGTGGCAGGCCGGGATGCGCGCCGCGCGGGCACCGTCATGTCCGGCATCGACGCGATTGTCCGTATCGGCTGGATGCGTGCGTGAGGGGCGAGCGGGCACGGGACGAGCGCACGGCGGACGCATGGTGGAAGGAACGCCGGCGCATCGTGGGCGAAGCGACGGACGAATGGAGGGCGAATGGAGGGCGAATGGAGGGCGAATGTCGCGGCGACAGTGGAGGATTGAAAGCTGCCTGTCCTAAGATGGAAGCCGCTGATCTTGCCAGGGGGCGTGCCATGTCCCGATTTACCGCCGTCGCCATCGCGCTGCTTGCGGCGCTTGGTTCCGCCACCGCCGCGGAGACGCCTGCCGCCACCGGCGCGGAAGGCCCCGCGAGTGCCCTGGTGGTCACGTTCGTCCATCCGGAAGCCTATACGGACGCTTCGCCCTCTGCGAGCTATGGTGCCGATCCGCGCGTGCTTGACGCGATCCGGGCGCACTTGCAGAAGCTGGCCAGTCGCGAATTGCCGGCGGGTTATTCGCTCGATGTGCGGGTGCTCGACGTCGACCTGGCTGGCTATGTCGACTGGCACTACCGTTCCGGCGATATTCGCGTGATCCGCGATGCGACGTGGCCCCGCATGACGTTGAGCTATGTGCTGCGGCATGGGGATGACGTGGTTGCCCGCGCCGAGAAGCAGCACGTCAACAACATGAACTTCCAATCCGGTGTGAGCCTGTACGCCAGCAACGATCCGTTGCGGTACGAGAAGGCCATGCTCGACGACTGGTTCGAGAAAGTCGTCAGCCGGCGCTAGCGGCAGCCGACCGGGAAGCCGACCGGCCCCCAGCGCAGGCAAGCCGCGCAGCCAGCCGGCCGCCCGCGCCGGCGTATCGCATCAGCGCGCGCCGCTCACGCGCCAGATCATGTTGCCGACATCGTCCGCCACCAGCAGTCCACCGCGCTTGTCGATGGCCACGCCGACCGGGCGGCCCTGCGCATCGCCGTCGTCGTCGACAAAGCCGGTCAGCACATCGAATGGCGCGCCGCTCGGCTTGCCCTGGTCGAACGGAACGAAGATCACCTTGTAACCCGAGCGCGGCTTGCGGTTCCAGGAACCATGCTGGCTCACGAACATGCCCTGCTGGAATCGCTGCGGCAGGCTGTTGCCCTGCGCCGCGGTCATGCCGAGCGAGGCGGTATGCGCGCCGACGGCATAGTCCGGCACGATGGCCTTGGCCACCATATCGGGCGCGGGCGGCTTGACGCGGGTGTCGACATGCTGGCCGTAGTAGCTGTAGGGCCAGCCATAAAAGCCACCATCGCGCACCGACGTGATGTAGTCGGGCACGAGGTCGTTGCCGATCTCGTCGCGCTCGTTGACCGAGGTCCACAGCATGCCGGTGTTCGATTCCCACGCCATGCCGTTGGGATTGCGCAGTCCGCTGGCGTAGATGCGATGCTGGCCCGTGCGCGGATCGATCTCCCAGATCGCCGCGCGCCCGACTTCCTTGTCGATGCCGTTCTCCGCGACATTGCTGTTGGAACCCACCGTCGCATAGAGCCTGGTGCCGTCCGGACTGGCGATGATGTTCTTGGTCCAGTGATGGTTGATGGTGCCCGCCGGCAGGTCCACCACCTTCTGGCCAGGAGCCGTGATGCTGGTCTGACCCGGCTGGTACGGAAAGCGGAGCACGGCATCGGTGTTGGCCACATAGAAGTCGCTGCCGACCATGGCCATGCCGAACGGCGAGTTCAGGTTCTGCAGGAAGACCGCCCGCACGTCGGCTACACCGTCGCCATCGGTATCGCGCAACAGCGTGATGCGGTTGGCGCTGGGCGTACCGGCGCCAGCGCGCTTCATGACCTGCTTCATGACCCAGCCGCGAATGCCCTTGGCGTCGTCAGGCTTGGGCGGCGCGTTAGACTCCGCCACCAGCACATCGCCATTGGGCAACACGTACACCCAGCGCGGATGGTCGAGCTTGTCGGCAAACGCGGTCACCTGCATGCCGTCGGCGGCGACGGGCTTGTGGCCATTCGACCAGCCCTTGGCCGGCGCGATATGGACGGTGGGAATGGTCTGTTGCTTGGGTTCGGACAGTAGCGGGGTCGGGCCGAAGGTGGCGGAATCCGGCAACCGCGACGATTCCCCGCAGCCGGCAAGCAACAGCGCGCCGCACACCAGCGGCAGTGGTGCGAACAGCGACAACAGTGAAAGCGGTCGACGCGTCATGAGATCTCCCTGGAAGACAGCAGGCCGTGCCGCTCATGCCAGTCGTGCAGCGATTCCTCGGGCCATGTGTCGCAATGCCGGTGGCCCTTGCCGCGCGGCACATCGACCCATGGCGCGACCCACGCGAGCCCGGCCTCGACCACCTCCGGCGGCCTGGGTAGCGGGGTATCGATGGCGCTCGCATGCGGATGCACCAGATCCGGCCAGCGTGGGTCCCACATCCACAGGGCGCTGCCGCATTTGACGCAGAAATGGCGCTGGCCCTTGGACCGCGTCGGCCGTTTGCCGGGCTCACGCATCACGGCGTGATAGATCCCGACGTTCTTCTGGCCGCGTACGCGCAGGGTATTGGCATCGCCGCCAAGATTGATCGCATAGCCTCCGCCGCCGGCAGTCTTGCGGCAGATCGAGCAGTGGCAATGCAGGTAAGGGTACGGCGAATCGGATTCCAGGCTGAACTGGACCGCGCCGCAATGACAGGATCCTTCGAGATGCATAAGACCTCCGGCCATGTCGCACTGATTTCAGTGTGGTCCAGCGCGCGGGTGATCGCAAGCGGTGCGCGCGCCAAAACCCGCGAAAAAATGGCCCCGACTGTGGCGTTGTCGGGTTCTGTCTGTCAGCGCGCGCGTGTTTTTGTAAGGAGATGTGTGAATGCGGCACACGCGACACGATGTGGCTTCTAAACTTCCGTGCACGGCGGAGAGGACTCGTATGACACGGCGCACGAGGCATTTCGCACGGGGCAATTCGCACAAGGCAATTCGCACAAGGCAATTCGCACAAGGCAATTCGCACAACGCAATTGCCTGCCACAACGCAATTGCCTGCCGCATTGCCTATGACGCGCCCACCGTCGCACGAGGTCTTCGCATGCCAACGTGTGGCGCCACGCTGCCCGGTGTCTTGCCGGTGGCGCTGTCCGATAACTACATCCTGAGAGGTCTCAACATGTCTTCGAATCGTACCCTTCGTTACTCGACGCTGATTGGCGCGCTCGCCGCCGGCCTGATGTCCGCGACCGCGTTTGCGCAGACGACCACGGCACCGGCCAACGCGACCAACGCCGTGCCACCGGGCATGACGCAGATCCAGCCGCCCAAGGATCCGCTGGTCGAACGCCGGGAAGCCCGCAAGCAGGCGCGCGATGAATACTCGGCACAGAAGAAGGCCGCCAAGTCGGAGTACAAGCAGGAGGTCGGCGCGGCCAAGCAGGAGCGCAAGGAAGCCTACAAGGAGGCTAACGAACAGGCCAAGCAGGAGTTGCAGCAAGGCACGAAGCAGTAAGCTGCCAGGCGACACCGCGCCGTGCGGTGTCGCCGCGCGTCATACCGTTTGACGGTGCCGGTAGGCGCGGTTCGCGCTTGCCAGCACCGGCAGCCACGCCAGCGGCATGGTGGGGCCAACGCCCGCACCGGCGCATCGACACTCACACCAGCGACATTCACACCAGCGCGACATTCGCACCAGCGCTCACACGGCGTTCACACCAGTCGCGCGCCGGGCCACGCGCCCGACATCACGATATTCCGCACCGACATCCGCACGGTCTGCATGATGTCCCACAGCTCGGGCACCGCCGGCCGGTTGCGCGCGGTGGCCAGTGCCACCTGGCGTGTCACCACCGGCTCGACAAGCCGTGCCGAATGCAGGCGCCCCTGTGCCACGCGGTCCGCGACCGCGGCAAACGGCAGCAGCGTCGCGCCGCATCCATCTTCCACCAGCCGCATCGATACCGTATTGGACGCATCGCATTCGAGCGCCATATTGAGCGTGGTGCCGACGCGCGCCGCCAGGGATTCGGCAAGCAGCCGCAGGCCATGGCCGGTGCTCGGCAGGATCAGCGGAATCTCGCCGAGACGACGCGCCGGAAAGGTCGGCCCGAGGTGGCTCCATGAGGTCGGCGTCACCAGCGTGAGGTCTTCTTCCAGCAGGATGTCCACCTTCAGCGCGCCTTGCTGCTCCGGCAGGTAGAGCAGGGCGACGTCGATCTCGCCCGCGGCCAGCCAGGCCAGGATCGGACTGGCAAGTCCTTCCACAAAGCGCAGCCGGGTGGCCGGAAAGCGCTGCTTGAGCGCGGTGCCAATGGCCGCGAAGGCGGTATTGGCGATGGTCGGCTGCGCCGCGATCACGAGTTGCGACGGCCCCTGCGCGGTGGAGGCACGCACGGCGGCACGCGCTTCCGACAGCGTACTGGCAACCTGCCGCGCGTAGCCGAGCAGCGTGTTGCCGGCATCGGTCAGCACCACGCCACGCCCACTGCGATGGAACAGGCGCGTGTCGAGTGCGGCCTCGAGCCGCGCGATCTGGCGGCTCACGGTCGACTGGTCGGCGCCAAGCTCGAGCGCCGCGCGCGAGATGCTCTGCGTATTGGCCACGCAGACAAACCACGCGAGATCGTCCGAGTTCAGCGGAGCGTTCAACGAGGCGCCCGGCGCAGGGCCACTGGCAGCACGTGTCGTGGTGCGCGTTGTGGTGCGAGTCGTGGTGCCACCCGTAGCGTGACCCGACTGGCGAGCGGAAGGATCCAGCGCGGCCACCTCAGCCCTTCGGCGTGTCGCCGATCTGGAACGAGGCCATATGTTCGAGCGCGCGCACCATGCCCGAATGGTCCCACGCGCCGCCGCCCTGGGCCACGCACACATTGAACAGCTGCTGCGCGGAAGCGGTATTGGGCAGACCCACGCCGAGCGCCTTGGCGGTGGACAGCGCCAGATTCAGGTCCTTCTGGTGCAGCTCGATGCGGAAGCCCGGATCGAAGGTCCGCTTGATCATGCGCTCGCCATGCACCTCCAGGATGCGCGAGCTCGCAAAGCCGCCCATCAGCGCCTGCCGCACGCGCGCCGGATCGGCGCCCGCCTTGGCCGCGAGCACGAGCGCTTCGCCCACCGCCTCGATGGTCAGCGCGACGATCACCTGGTTGGCCACCTTCGCCACCTGGCCATCGCCGACATTGCCCACCAGCGTGATGTTCTTGCCCATCAGCTGCAGCAGCGGCAGCACGCGATCGAAGACATCCTGCTTGCCGCCGCACATGATCGACAGCGTGGCGGCCTTGGCCCCGACCTCGCCACCGGAGACGGGCGCATCGACATACTCGCAGCCGAGCTGGGCCAGGCGCGCGGCGAACTCGCGCGTCTCGATCGGCGAGATCGAGCTCATGTCCACCACGGTCTTGCCCCTGGAGAGACCCTCGGCCACGCCCTTGTCGCCAAACAGCACGCGTGCCACATCGGGTGTGTCGGGCAGCATCAGGAAAACGACGTCCGCCTCGCGGGCCACGTCGGCGGCGCTGCCGCACGACTGCATGCCCGCGTCCAGCAGCTCCTGCGGCACGCCGCTGCGCGTATGGGCATACACCGTATGGCCCCCTTGCTGCAGATGAAGCGCCATGGGCTTGCCCATCACGCCAAGTCCGATGAATCCGATCTTGCTCATATCAACATTCCATTCAGAGTGGGTACATCAGGCGGTATCAACCGGCAAAACGCTCGCGCAGCGCGCGCGTGGCGTCGCGGAGCAGGACATGGTCGAGACCCACGGCAACGAAGTGCGCGCCCATGTCCAGGTAACGGCGTGCATCGGCTTCCACCGGTGTGAGCGTGCCGATGGCCTTGCCGGCGCGGTTGGCGGCATCGTAGATGCGCTGCACGGCGGCCTGCACGTCCGGATGATTGGGGTTGCCCAGGTGACCATAGGCGGCGGCAAGGTCGTTGGGGCCGATAAAGATGCCGTCGACGCCATCGACCGCACAGATCTCGTCCACGGCTGCCACACCCTTGCGGCTCTCGATCTGCACCAGCACGCAGATATTCTCGTTGATGGTCTTGAAGAAGTCCGGCAGCGTGCCGTAGCGGTTCTGGCGCTGCGCGCCCGACACGCCGCGCACGCCGTCAGGTGGATAGCGGGTGGACTGCACCGCGCGGCGCGCCTCGTCGGCCGATTCGATAAACGGAATCAGAAAGTTGTAGAAGCCGATATCGAGCAGGCGCTTGAGCATGATCGGATCATTCCACGGCGGGCGCACCACCGGCGCGCTCACGCTGTCCTTGAGCGCCATCAGCTGCGGCACCAGGCTCAGCACGTCGTTGGGCGAATGCTCGCCGTCGAGCAGGATCCAGTCGAAGCCGGCCAGGCCGACGATCTCGGTGGTAATGGGGTGGCCGAGCGAGCTCCAGCAGCCGATCAGGCGCTTGCGTGCCAGCACGTCGGCCCGGAAGCGATTGGGCAGCGGCGACAGGTGGGGAAGGTGGGCAGTGGTCATGGGTACTCCTGTGTGCATCCGGATCAATCGAGCGCGAGCCGCGAAAGCGGCCCGGGCGAGTTGCCGCGCGACTGCAGCACGCGCGCGGCGGCATCGTCGAGCTGGGCGAGCGTGCCGGCATCGACCGGAATCGTTTCGGCACGAAGCTGGCGCCACGCGCGCTCCGGGTCGCCGGGAAAACGGATGGTGTCGATGCCGGGCTGTAGCCGCGAAGCCTTGACCCACTCGACAAATGCCTCGACCTCGTGCCCGAACGTGGTGCTGCTGCCGAGCCGCGCCGGATCGAACACGATCGCCAGCATGTTGTTCCACACCGCATGCTCGTGCGTCAGCGATTCGGGGCGGATGGTGTGGCCGCCGGTCACCGCAGCGCCGAGCAGCTCGCACATGACGGCGAGCACATAGCCCTTGTGTTCGCCGAAGGTACGCAGCGCGCCGCGCGGCCCGCCACTCGCGGGAAACATCACCGACGGATCGTCGGTCGGGTTGCCGTGATCGTCGATCAGGCTGCCGGCCGGGGCCGGTACACCCTTGTTATGGGCCACGCGCACCTTGCCGAGCGCCACCGCGCTGGTGGCAAAGTCGAGCACCAGTGGCGGGCGGCCCGGCACCGGCACGGCGATCGTGAAAGGGTTGGTGCCAAAGCGCGCATCGTAGCCGCCGTGCGGCGCCACGATCGGCTTGGACAGCACGTTGACGAAGTGAATCGAGATCAGTCCCGCCGCCGCGGCCTGCTCGGCCCAGTGGCCGACGCGGCCCAGATGGTGCGCGCGGCGCAGGCCCAGCACGCAGACGCCATGCACCTTTGCACGTTCGATGCCGATGCGCATGGCCTCCTCGGTCACCGCCTGACCCATGCCGCGATTGCCGTCGAGGCTGACGATGGCTTCCGACTCGTGCACCACGGTCACGCGCTGGTTCAGTTGCAACTGGTCGGCTTGCCACGACAGCACGTACTTGGGAATCATGCCCACGCCGTGCGAGTCGTGCCCGGACTGATTGGCCAGCACCAGATGGTCCGCGGTAAGCCGCGCCTCGCGTGCGTCGGAGCCGGCGGCCAGCCACAGGTCCTGCACCCACCGGTGCAGGCCGTCGGCCGGAATGCGATGTTCGCTCATGCTGCGTTTACTCCAGTCGAATGTTGGCCACCTTGATCAGCTCCGCCCATTTGGCGACTTCGCGTTTCTGGAACGCGCCCAGTTCCGCCGGACCGGCGCCGGACGGCTCCACGCCGAGCGCGGCGAGGCGGTTGCGGATTTCGGGCTCGCGGATGATCTTGCCGATCTCGGTGGCAAGGCGGTTGACGATCGGCATCGGGGTGCCGGCCGGCGCAAAGATCGCCTGCCACGACACGATCTCGTAGCCCGTGAGGCCGGCCTCGGCAACGGTCGGCACATCGGGCAGTTCGGCGGCGCGCTTGCTGCCGGTGGTGGCGAGCGCGCGGAATTTGCCCGACTGGATCATCGGCATGGCGGCGATGCTGTTCTCGAACACCAGGTCCACCTGGTTGCCGAGCAGGGCCTGCACCGCCTGGCTGCTGCCCTTGTAGGGCACGTGCGTAAGCTTGAGGCCCGCCATGTTGGCGAACAGTTCGGCCGACAGATGCTGCGAGGTGCCGTTGCCAGACGAACCGAAATTGATCGAGCCCGGCCTGGCCTTGGCCGCCGCGATCACGTCCTGCACCGATTTCCACGGACTGCTGACATTGACCACGAGCACGTTGGGCAGCGTGCCGATCAGCGTGATGGGCTGGAAGTTTTTGACTGGGTCATACGGCATCTTGGGGTACAGGCTCACGTTGATCGAATGCGAGCTGACCGTGCCGCCCACCAGCGTGTAGCCATCGGGTGCCGCCTTGGCGACGTAGTCTGAGCCGATATTGCCGCCGGCGCCGGGCCGGTTCTCCACCACCACGGATTGCCCCAGCACCTGCGACAGACGCTGCCCGATCAGCCGCCCGAGCAGGTCGGTGGTACCGCCTGCGGCAAAGGGCACCACGTAGTTGATGGGCTTGCTCGGCCATTTGTCCGCGCTCTGCGCCCGCACCTGCGGCACGACCGCCATGCAGCCAAGGCAAAGCGCGGCCAGCAGCGGCCGCATCGGACGAATGATGCGAAGGGGGTAGGGCATTGCGTGGTCTCCTGTTGTTCTGTAGTTTTCAGGGCGTTCTCACGAGCGCTCCGCCAGCAAATCTACACGCCTGTCCGCGGCGGTGTCTTGCGGGATTTGCATAACAGAAATGCACGATAGACCGCGCAGCGACCGCCGTCAAACGGAACAATCGCAAACAATTCAGGTTTTCCGGTTTCCCGTCCTCATCGAATCTTCTGCCATGACCGCTCAGTCCACCCCCCAACCGGCTCGCACTGGCGGCCGCGTTCTTGTCGATCAGCTGCGTATCCACGGTACCGATCGCATCTTCTGCGTGCCGGGCGAGAGCTTTCTCGACGTGCTCGACGCCCTCCATGACCAGCCGAAAATCGATCTGGTGGTCTGCAAGCACGAAGGGGCGGCGGCCAATATGGCCGAGGCCGACGGCAAGCTGACCGGCCGTCCGGGCATCTGCTTCGTGACGCGCGGACCCGGTGCCACGCATGCCAGCATCGGCGTCCATATCGCCGCGCAGGATTCCACGCCGATGATCCTGTTTGTCGGGCAGATCGCCCGCGCGCACAAGGGACGGGAGGCCTTCCAGGAGGTCGATTACGCGGCGGTGTTCGGCAGCATGGCCAAGTGGGCGGCGGAGATCGACGATCCGGCACGCATCCCCGAGATGGTCGCGCGTGCGTTCCAGGTGGCTACCTCGGGCCGTCCCGGCCCGGTGGTGCTGGCACTGCCTGAAGATGTGCTCGACAACCTGTGCGAATGTGCCGATGCGGCGCCGTATCGCGCGGTGGCGGCCGCGCCCCGGGCTGACGACGCACGGGCGCTGGCCGATGCGCTTGCACAGGCGCGCCGCCCGCTGGTGATTGCGGGCGGGGCCAACTGGACGGAGGCGACCGTGCGGGACTTTGCCAGCTTCGTCAAGACGTGGGACCTGCCGGTGGCTTGCGCCTTCCGCCGCCAGGACGTGCTCGACAACCGCGATCCGCATTACGTGGGCCATCTGAGCCTGGGCGTGAGCCCCAAGCTGGCGGAACGCGTCAAGGGTGCGGACCTGATCATCGCGTTCGGCACGCGCCTGGGCGATATCGCCACCGATGGCTACACGCTGCTCAAAGCGCCGCGGCCCGAGCAGACGCTCGTGCATATCCATGCCGATAGCGCCGAGCTCGGCCGCGTCTATCAGGCCGCGCTGCCGATCCACGCCGGCGTGGAATCCGGGGCGGCGATGCTGGCCGCACTGCAGCCGGCCAATGCGCCCGCGTGGCATGCGTGGACGGCGGGCGCACGCGCCGAGCACGAAGCGTTCGTGTCGGTGCCGAAGCCGCATGCGGAACTGACGGGGGTGGATATGGCAGCCGCCATGTCGCACCTGAATACGGCCCTGCCCGAGGATGCCATCCTGAGCAACGGTGCCGGCAACTACACGGTCTGGCTGCACCGCTTTTATGCCTACAAGCGCGCCCGCACCGAGCTGGCGCCTACCTGTGGCGCGATGGGCTATGGGCTGCCCGCCGCCATTGCAGCCAAGCTGCGCGCGCCGGACAAGACGGTGGTGTGCCTGACTGGCGACGGTTGCTTCCTGATGTACCCGCAGGAGATCGCTACGGCGGCCGCGCACGGCGCCAACCTGATCGTGATCGTCGTCAACAACCGCATGTACGGCACCATCCGGATGCATCAGGAACGCCGCTATCCGGGCCGGCAGAGCGGCACGACCATCGCCAATCCCGATTTCATCGGCATGGCGACCGCGTGCGGTGCCTGGGCCGAGCGGGTCGAGCGGACCGAAGACTTCCCGGCGGCGCTGGCGCGCGCGCGGGCGGCAGGCAAGCCAGCCCTGATCGAGTTGATGACCGACCCGTTGCAGATCACGCCGGCCATGCGCGTGACAGACCTGCCGGCCTGAACCGGCCTGACCGGCGGCCTGAACCGGCCCGACCGGCGGCCTGAACCGGCCCGACCGGCGGCCTGAATCGGCCGGAAGCAGCCTGGATCCACCCGAAGCGCTTCGGCGCTCAGCCACTGGCCGCCGGAACTTTCTGATGGCGCGAGCGACGGCTAACGGCCGTCAGCGCCGCCACGCCCCACTCAGAACAACGAGCCCTGCAGGCGGCCTTCGGAACGGAGAGCCGTGCCCAGGCTCGTCGCGGCGGCATGCGCCGGTGCCGAGGGCGCGCTCAGGATCTGGCGGATCCTGGCCAGATAGCGCTCGCCCACCGCGCGGTGGCTTTTCGCGGCCTCGTCGCGGAACGCCCGGCGCGAGGGCGGCCGAATCCCCAGGCTGCGGCAAATCGTTGAAATATAAGGCTTTTGACCGTCAACGGCGACACGGCGCGCGACGCTTTGCAGGGCGGCATCGCCCACGCGCACGCGCAGCCAGCCCAGCACCTGGCGGTCGTATTCATTCTGTACACGGATCAGATGTTCCATCACAGGCCTCGATACTGTTCATTCATACAGTTACTGTGAATATATACAGTATCTGGCTTTTTTCAAGCCCTGTCTGTTGTGCCGCAGCATCGGAAACGGCCGAGCTGCGGCCGCCTACCGGTAATCCCCCCGCTTTTAACGCGGGGCGGAAGTAGAGACTATGCTGCGGCCAAGAGCCGCTGTTTTGGCGTCATGCCACCGATGCCCATGTTCGGGCGCTCATGATTGTTGCCTGCGCGGCTTGATGCGCAGGTTGAGTTCCAGCTCCCGGTAAATCCGGTAGACGCGCTTATGGTTCCAGCCGAAGCCCTTCACGTTGCGCAGATACAGGAAACTCAACCCGAATCCCCAGTTGCGGTGATTGTCGGTCAGTCGTAGCAGCCAATCTGCAATCTGCTCGTTCTCCGCATTGCGCTGACGCTCATAGCGGTAGCACGTCTGGCCTACGCCAAATGCCTCGCTGGCAAGCCGGATCGACACTCCCCGGCGTGCCACTGCGTCCCTGGCCATCTCGCGGCGGGTAGATGGCCTCAGTCTTTTTTTGCCAGCGCCTCAGCAACGATGTCGGCCTTGATCTTTTCCTCGACGTACATCTTGCGCAGCCGGGTATTCTCCGCCTCCAGCTCCTTCATCCGCGCCATCAGCGACACATCCATGCCGCCGTACTTCCCGCGCCAGTTATAGAAGGTAGCCGTGCTGATGCCCAGCTCGCGACAAATCTCCGGCACCGCCAGGCCCGACTCCGCGCGTTTGAGCGCCTCCATGATCTGGCTGTCCGTGAACTTCGACTTCTTCATCCGTAGAACTCCCTTTGCTGGAATATTCTACTTGCCGACCCGCTTATCCAGCGGGGGGATTACCCCGCGACTCAATACCCGGGTCGTCCGCACGGATCAACGGAAGCTTGGTCCTGTTTCCGTCTAACTTGCAAAGCGCAATGCCGTAATAACGAAAGTATCATGTTCCGACTTTTCTTCACTGATAAAGTCACGGGCAGCTCGATTATTGACCACAGCCTCATCACGACTCACCGGGGGGTCTGCGCCATCCCAGATACAGTCAATTCTTGCCTCAAATCCGGGATAGTGCCAAATCCCGCCCTCCACGCGCGTGACAAGGAGCCCACGTGCTTCCGCAGCGTTACAGATAGCCTCCGCCGCGCCCGCAGCCAGTTTCATAACTACGCTCCCGTCCAACTCGAAAAAGGCATCAGCCAATTCGTAGCGACGTTGTGGATCAATTTTCATTTTTCTTACTTCCATTTGATACGACTATCCGGGATCCAACCTGGATCATTCCTTCCGCTAACTTGTACAACCTCTCCCGTTCGATCATTGATAACTACATACCCGGTTTTTGAGCCATAAACAGATGCAGTGTCGTTTCGCGGCTGGCCGTCGGCCGTTTTCGAACCGGATGGAGTTGCCCCTGTACCTCAGGACACGCAGACACCGCTAGGTTGATGACACTGCAGTCCGTCTGAACTCGCGAGGTGAGCGATATTTCGGGGCTTTGTGCGGGTGGCGCGCATTGTAGTGTTCAAACGCAATGGCCAGGCGAGAGAGTGCCGTTGGCACGTCGGCCTTGTCCATATAGGCGACGTAGTTGTGCTTCATGGTCTTCACGAACGATTCGGCCATGCCATTGCTTTGCGGTGAACGTACCGGCGTAGTCAGCGGCTCCAGGCCCAGTTCGCGAGCGAAGCTGCGCGTGCGGTGGTCGATGTAGGCCGAGCCGTTGTCCGTAAGCCATTCGATGGGCTGCGGGGCATGCGTGGTGCCGAAGCGCTGTTCGACGGCAGCCAGCATGACGTCGCGCACCACGTCCCCGCTATGGCCGCCAGTCGTTGCCGCCCAGCTAATCGCTTCTCGGTCGCAGCAGTCCAGTGCGAAGGTCACGCGCAGCGGCGTGCCGTCGTCGCACCGGAACTCGAATCCGTCGGAGCACCAGCGGCTATTGCTCCTGTCCACGGCCACGCGGCCGTCGTGCCGCCGAGTGTCTCGGCGCACGCCGGGACGGCGCAGCAACAAATGATGCTCGCGCATGACCCGATACACGCGCTTGTGGTTGGTGCGCGGTGCGCCGACCAGCTCGCGAGTGCGGCGCAGCAGCGCCCAGATGCGCCGGTAGCCGTAGGTTGGCAGGTGCGCAACGTGGGCCTGGATTTCTTCGACCAGTTCCGTGTCGTCAGTCACTCTAGCGCTGCGACCATCTTGCCAATCGGACGGACGAACCCGTTTCACCGCCACACCGGAGCGCGCTACGCCGAGAACTTCGCAGACCGTTTTCAATGGTCGTCCCCCGGCAGCAAGGGCGAGCGCGCAATCAGGTTTTTTGAGCGGCCCCACTCAACAGCCTCCTTCAGGATCTCGACTTCCATCGTCTTCTTCCCAAGCAGGCGCTGCAGTTCCTTGATTTCCTTGATTGCGGCGGCCAACTCCGATGCCGGGACTACAGTTTCGCCAGCTTGCACCGCTGCCAGACTGCCTTCCTGGTATTACTTGCGCCAGCCGAACACCTGGTTCGGATTCACGCCGTGCCGCCGGGCCACGGCAGACACCGAGGCGCCAGGGGCCAGCGTCTCCTGCACGATAGCGACTTTTTCCTGCGCCGTGCGCCGACGACGGCGCTCCGGCTCGGTCAGAATTTCGATGGGTTCCACGTAATGACTAGGCTTACTGATAGGCACAAGACTATCCCTTATTTTAAGAGAGTCCTTGTGTCCTCAGATACGTGGGGCCGCTCCACAGAGTGGGAACTCATTCGCTCAGCGGAACACCAAGATGAGGCGAAGGGAAACGTAGGTCGTATAGGACCGAAGTAGTTTCATGCCTCTATTAATGCGCCACAGAAAATTCCTGCCGCTTCACGAAAACGCGTGTTCGTACGTTGTGTAGAACTTCTGCCGCCTGCCGGATTTCCTCCCATGCCTGACAATGAGCAAATTTTTTGTTTTAGATTCACCTAAAGCGGAACTAATAGCATCCAGAAGACATATTCGAGCGCCATCGACATCGATGGACCAACGTGGCTTGTTTCATGAACATGCGTCTTCGTCGGCGAGTACTCGAGGTAGAAACTCCGCGGCCCTCCGTTGGATTTCCTCCCACTCCTCTGACTGTAGAACGACAGGTTGTCCAGACGCGTAAACTGTGAACTGAAGCTCCTTAAAGTCGGTAACGCCGATCTCCATAAAAGGCTCCTGTTCTCCACGCATATAGACGCAAAGATACGGATAAACGAAGTTGATGTCGCCTACCTTTTCGAACACTAATCTGCTCATTATTGCATTCCTCTAAATCCGATGAACTCGCCTGCTGCCGTCCAGCTAGCCGCCCGCCCATCTGGCAAGGTGTATGTTACCCACCCATTAGGGTACCTTCCACCAGCCCCGGTAGTCTTCACGCCCCTTTCCAGAATTTCATTTACGGCCTTCGTAGCCAACTCATGCGGCATTGGCCTGCACCGCTCGTGCGATCAGATCGACCTGATCGGCGTTCGCGGCATTGAGTCCGTCGCCCTGGACCGTGATCCGGCCACCGGTGACGCGAAACGCGTCCAGACTGCCGCTGCCGCCATATACGGGCCCGCCGGTGGTGAGCGTGGCACGACTGGTATTGATGAAGCCAGCGCCATCCACCAAGATCCCGTTTGGGTTGGCCACGATCACTTCGCTGCGCGGACCCGCAACTTCCAGATATCCGCGCAACTGACTCGGCAGTGTGCTCGTTACCTGGTTGACGATGATCCTGGCAGAGCCCCCGGGGAGCAGATTGGGATTGCCGGTGATGTACCCCGCTGGCTGGGTGCTAGTAATGGTTGGAGCGTTATTGAGAATGACGCCCGCCTTCGGCACGTCGAACTGCGTGTAGGCGTTCGTAGATACTCTGGCGGCCGACGGTCGCGTGATATTGACCTGCTGCAGTCCATTGGCTGTCTGGTCAACTGTGGGCCGGTTTGCCCCCGCATTGGGGTCCGCCACCACCTGCGCCCAGCCAGCTGCCGGCATGCCCAGTGCCATCCAGATCGACATTACCAGGATCGGCAACACAAGGCGCGCGGTGTGCGTCGAGCCGGTCGGCAGCGGGGTCTCGATACCGCTGTTGCGCCCTTTGCCCTGGCTCGCGGCCGATTCCGGGACCGCCATGAGCGTGCGACGGTGCCGGTTGAAAACAACTCGATGGCAACAGCGGTTCATATTCTCGGTCAAGTGCAAGGTGCGGATTGGCGCGCACTTTAACCGATAATTTCAGTGTCAAGTGTTAATAAAACTCTGAATTTTTTTAATTCAAAAAATTAAGATTTATTCTATATACATCAAATGGTTCTGCATGGTGGCGCCTTTGCGCGAAGACAATCCAGCCCTCCCGCAGCCAAAGCCTTGGTGTGCAATATTTTCCGTTTTCCGAAGCGACCCCTACCGAGCGGTGCAATGGGATGCGACGATGGTTGCCAACTTGGCGCATGCAGTGCCGACGATGTCGGGGCCAAGGTTGGTCACGCTCAGTAGCAAGCCATGTTGCGCCTGGCTGGGACGAAAGTGCCAGGCGGAGAGGGCGGAGGGGGCAAGGCCGCTGGCACGGGCCAGGCGGACGAGCGCAATGTCGTCGGCGGTTGGTGGCAGCGGTGCGATCAGTCCCAGGCCTGCCGTCAGCGTGCCGGGCAGAAACGCGGTGACAATTGCCAGCGCGCGGCGTCTGCGTTCGGCGTACAGGGCCTTCATCTGGCGCAGGTGGCGCAGGAAGTGACCGTCCTCCAGAAACTCCGTGACTGCCAGTTGGGTGGTCCGGTTTGGCGCGGGAGCCCACACGGCGGCCACCTCGACCAGACGTTCCGTCAAGGCTCGCGGTGCGACGACGAAACCGAGGCCAAGCGCAGGACTGATCGTCTTGCTGAACGTGCCGATATGAATCACGCGCTCGGCGCCGTCGCCTGCGGCAAGGGCCGGCGCCGCCCGGCCATCGAGCTGCAGCTCGCCCAGATAGTCGTCCTCGATGATCCAGGCACCTCGCGTCGCCGCCCAGTCGAGCAGGGCGCGTCTACGTAACGGGGATAACGTGACGCCCAGCGGGGCGTGCTGACCAGGGCTCACCAGCGCCAGCAGCGCGTCCGGCGCACTGGCGATGCCGTCGGCCACGCGCAGCCCTTCGGCATCGACCGGCACCGGTTCGATCGCAACGCCCGCCAGTTCCAGCGCGCGCCGTGCCAGCGGATAGCCGGGCTCCTCGAGCCACGCCGTACGTCCGTGCGCGCGCAGCGCCGTCAGCGCGAGCATCAGGCCATGCCGGTACCCGCTGGTGACCACGATCTGATCGGGATGGCAGCGGAGATGTCGGCTGACGGCCAGGTGGCTCGCAATCTGCTCCCGCAACGCCGGCTCGCCGCGTGGGTCGGCGTAGGTGGTATAGGCGACGGCGTCGGCGCGAACGGCACGCGTGCGTATGCGGGCCCAAACCTTGGCGGGGAACGCGTCGTGGGCCGGTACGCCCATCTGGAAGGGTTGCGGCGCGCTCGAATAGGGGCGGGTGAAGCTGGCCAGCGGACCATCGAGTGGCACTTCGGGGTCGGCACGGCTTCGTGGTCGCTGAGGTGGTTGCGGTAGTTGCGCGCAGACGCGCGTGCCCGCGGACCCCGCGCCGAATACCAGGTTCTCGGCGCTCAGACGATCGTATGCCACGCGTATGGTGCCGCGCGCGACGCCAAGCTGCGCCGCGAGCACCCGGCCAGCCGGCAGGCGCCCCCCGGGGGCCAGGCGCCCGTCCAGGATTGCCTGGCGCAGGCTCGCATAGATCTGGTCGCCGATGGGCAATGCGGCGGTACGGTCCAGCCGGATGGAAAGCGCGGCAGGCGTTTGGGAGTCGGGCATCTTGGATCAGTCGTTTCGCCAGTTCTTGGGTCTGTCGAAGCCAATACTGGAGGCGTAACGTGTCGTTATGACATGAATCGCGCGCGGCGTCGATGCGGCGCCGGGCGCGTTCGCCGCCACCGTTCTCAAACTCGACGACAGGAAAGGACCCCAGATGGCACGCTTGAACTGGCAGGAGATCGCACCCGACGGCGCGAAGGCGCTTTTCGGCATCCACCATTACGTCACGAAGAAGACAAACCTGCCCGAGGCACTCGTCCACCTCGTCTTCCTCCGCGTCTCGCAGATCAACGGCTGCGCGCATTGTATCGACCTGCATAGCCGCGACCTGCGGGAAACCATGTCCATTGACAAGATCACATTGCTACCGGTGTGGGAAGAGGTGCCGCACTTGTTCTCCGACCAGGAACGCGCTGCGCTGGCATGGGCGGAGGAGGTAACGCGCGTGAGCGAAACGCATGCTTCGGACGAAGCTTACGCGGCCGCCGCGGCGGCATTTGCGCCAAAGGATCTGGTCGACCTCACGATCACGATTGCCGCGATGAACGCCTTCAATCGTCTTGGCGCCCCGTTCCGGGTCCCCGTTGCCGCGCAGGTCTGAATGCACTGGCCGATATGAGCGCAACGGCCGCATCGCGAACCTCACAGCGGAGCGCTCGGCGGCACAGCGCCGACGCCTTATCCGTAGTGGCCCGCGGCATGGCGCCGCGAGCCAACCGGTCGGCTACGCCGCGTTGCTTGTCCGGCGGGGCAACACCCACTCCGGACGGGCATAGTGGCACGTGTACCCGTTCGGGATACGTTCGAGATAATCCTGATGCTCGGGCTCGGCTTCCCAGAAATCGCCGACCGGCTCCACTTCGGTCACGACCTTGCCCGGCCACAGGCCCGACGCATCGACGTCCGCAATCGTGTCGAGCGCGATCGCCTTTTGCCGGTCGTCGGTGAAATAGATCGCCGAGCGATAGCTCATGCCACGATCGTTCCCCTGGCGGTTCAACGTCGTCGGATCGTGAATCTGGAAAAAGAACTCGAGCAGGCGGCGATACGTGATCTGCGCGGGGTCAAAGACGATCTCGATCGCCTCGGCATGGGTGCCATGATTGCGGTAGGTCGCGTTCGGCACGTCGCCACCGGTGTATCCCACCCGGGTCGAAACCACACCAGGCAGCTTGCGGATGAGGTCTTGCATCCCCCAGAAGCAACCGCCGGCAAGAACAGCGCGCTCAGTCGTCATCAGATGTCCTCCACTTGGTTGAGATATTCCTCGTATCCTTGCGCCGCCATGTCGGCGCGCGGCACAAACCGCAGCGAGGCCGAGTTGATGCAGTAACGCAGGCCGCCGCGATCGCGCGGCCCGTCGGGAAATACGTGGCCGAGATGGCTGTCGCCGTGCTTCGAGCGCACTTCCGTGCGGATCATGCCATAGCTGGTGTCGCGCAGCTCGGTCACATACGCCGGTTCGATCGGCTTGGTGAAGCTCGGCCATCCGCAGCCCGAGTCGAACTTGTCCGAGGAGGCGAAAAGCGGCTCGCCGGAGACGATGTCGACATAGATGCCCGGCTCCTTGTTGTGCAGAAGCGCCCCGGTGCCTGCACGTTCGGTTCCGCTCTCCTGCGTCACCCGATATTCCTCGGGCGACAGCCTGGCAAGCGCGGCGCTCGTCTTCTCGTACGTTTTCATCGATGACTCCTGTAGGTACCTGTCCCAGGATGGGCATTCGGCCTGACGGTGACGGGTAGGTGCGGGCAAAAGTCAGATTATCAACCGGCTCTTCGCGTGCTCCCGGGCCGCTCGCCAGGCGTCATGGTTTCATGCCAGATTGCTGCGTACAAAAGGCTACGAACGGCTTTCGCGCCTTGCCGGCGAAAAAAAGCCCACCATGCGGCGGGCCCAATGTTCAACGAAGGGAAAACGTTGCGTGCCGGTCAGAAGCGATGGCGGATGCCGATCACCGCGCCGAACTGGTTCTGCCCCGCGCCCACCTGTTCCGACGTGTTCACGAAGGTGGTGGCCGACGGGTTCAGTGACGGGCCGAAACCAGTCAGGCTCAGGTTGGAACCTTCCCGGTTGCGCGTGAAGCCAAGCACCGTATAGACGTCGGTGCGCTTGGAGAAGGCGTAGTTGCCAGACAGCACAAAGCTGTACGGATCGCCACCGCTATTGCGCACGTCGGTGTAGTAGGCCACGCCGGTCACGGAGATCACCGGGGTGAGCTGATACTGCATGCCGGCCCAGTACAGATTGGTGCGCAGCGAACTGGTCGTGAAGTCGCCGTAGTACCAGCGATAGCCGACAAAGGCCTTGGCCGGGCCGAACGCATAGGTACCAGCGATCATGGCGCGACGTTCGCGGTTGTCGTCGGTGGCCAGCGTGCTGCCATGCAGGTCGTCATACACCACGCGCAACGCCAGCGGTCCCGCCGCGTACCCGACCGCGCCGCTCATTTCGCGGCCCGCCTTGTAGTCGCCCGGAATTTCGCCGCCCGCGCTGCTGTCGTAGCCGGTGCTGTACAGCAGCCCGTAGTAGACGCCGCCGGTCTGGCCGAAGAACTTGACCGAGTTGTCGGTACGGCTGGACATCCAGCGATCGTGCATCAGCAGCGAGTAGCGCGTGGCGATGCTCATCGGGTCGAAGGCGGACGAGAAGTCGTAGACCAGATTCTGGTGACGGCCCAGGCTCAGCGTCCCGAACCGGTTCTGCAGACCGACGTAGGCCTGGCGTCCGAACAGGCGTCCGCCCTGGTTGGCAACTCCGGTATCGAGGTCGAAGCCGTTCTCGAGCTGGAAGACTGCCGCCAGACCGCTGCCGAGATCCTCGCGGCCACGCAGCCCCCAGCGGGACGTCGAGAGGTTGCCCGCGGACATGCGCACGACCGAAGCGCTGCTGTTGTTGGCGCGGGGCAGGTGGTTGATGTACTCGATGCCGTCGTCGACGACACCGTAGAGGGTGATACCGCTTCCCTGGGCGGAAGCGACCACCGGCAGCATGGACAGTGCCGCCAGGCAGGCATGATGGGCTTTCATTTTGTGGGGATCCTTGTTGTGCAGCCTCGCACGTCCTCATACGTCTACATCTGCCGTTGACATATCAAACATCCGGACATATGGCTCGGAACACGCGGGCCGCCTAATGTACTGGCAGGTAAGTCACGCACATAGTCCACTTCTGCTGACAGTGTGTTCCAGTCCATGAACAATAGAAGCCCTTGTGCTGCTTCACTGCAACCCCCACATCGCGACCCGTTCAGTCTCTGACTTCGATCAGCGCGTCCACGACCACCGCACCATCGGCGCCCGCCATCACCGGATTCAGGTCGACCGAGACGATCTCGCCGGCAGCATCGTGCACCATGCGACCCACCCTCGCGGCCAGCGCACAGAGCGCCGCCATGTCGACCGCGGGCTCGCCGCGCACGCCGGCAAGCAATGGTGCGATGCGCAATTTCGACAGCGCCTGCGCGATTGCCGCTTCGCTGGCGGGGGCCAGCAATAGCGCGGTATCGCGCAGGACCTCGACGTACTTGCCGCCATCGCCAACCAGCAGCACGGCCCCGAAAACCGGGTCCCAATGCGCGCCCACCATGAGTTCGCGCTGTGCGCGTGTCATGCGTGCCACGATCACGCCTTCGCAGGAAGCGTGCATTTGCGCAAGCGTCCGGGTCTGCGCGGCAAACGCCTGGGCGATGGTATCGGCATCGTTGCAATGCAACATCACCAGGCCGTGTTCGCTCTTGTGCGGGACCTGCGGCGAACTGGCCTTGACGGCCACCGGTGCGCCGATGCGACGCCAGGCAGCGACGGCATCGTCGGCACTCTGGCATAAGGTATGGTCGACCACGTTGACACCGGCAGCCGCCAGACGCGCGAGACTGGCGGCCTCGGACAGTGTGCGGCTGGTAACACCGGCGCGAACCTGCCGTTGCTCGCGCGCGACATCGGGCGGGTCGGCCGCAAGGGCGCGCAGCAGTTCCTGGTGACCGGTCAGTTGCCGGAATGCCGCGAGGGCGTCGGCGGCATTGGCAAAGGTCGGCACCTGGGCCGCTCGGAACACGCTGGCCACCGACTCCTGCCAGGCGGCCACGGCGATCGGCTTGCCCGCCGTATCGGCAAAGTGGGCGGCATCGCGCGCAAAGCGCGGCACGTCGTAGCCCATGCCGGCGACGGGGATATCGAGCAGGAACAGATCGGCCGCGGGATCGGCGGCAACCACCGGCAGTACATCGCCGAACAGCGCGCTGTTGGTCAGCAGCGCGGCGGTCACGTCCACCGGGTTGGCGGTGGCGGCAAAACCCGGCAGGCGCCCGGCCAGCGCGGCCTGGGTCTGGTCGGCCAGCGGTGCCATCGACAGACCGAGCGTATCGGCGGCATCGGCGGCCATGACACAGCTCGCGCCCGAATTGCTGACCACCACCAGGCGACGCCCGCCAGGCTGCCAGCCACGCAGGTACAGCGGCGCGCAACGCGCCAGCGCATGCGCGTCGTCGGCGCGCCAGATGCCGTGCCGCGCCAGGAATGCGTCCACCGCGCGATCCTCGCTGGCCATCGCGCCGGTATGCGAAGCCGCGGCCCGCTGGCCGGCACCGGTGCGGCCGGCCTTGACCGCCACCACCGGTACGCCGCGTGCCCGCGCCACCGCGGCGGCCTGCGCCAGCATGTCGGGATCGGACAGGCTCTCGAGATAGAGCAGCAGCAGCTTGACGTCGGGGTCGTGCGCCACCGCCAGCGCCAGTTCGCTCACGGTCACATCGGCCTGGTTGCCCGTGGCATGCACGTGCCGCACGCCGATACCCTGGCCGCGCAACAGGCCATACACCATCGCCGCCATGCCGCCGCTCTGGCTGACCACCGCTACCGGGCCGTCCTGCGGCGGCACCTCGATAAACATCGTCGAGAAACTCGCCACCGCGCCGTTGCCGAAGTTGGCCAGGCCCTGACTGTTGGGCCCGATGATGCGAAGGTTGCCGGCCCGGGCGATACGCACCATGTCATCCTGCTGGCGCTTGCCTTCCTCGCCCGCCTCGCCAAAACCGGAAGCGATCACGATGGCCGACGCCACGCCCAGCCGCGCGCAGTCGCGCACCGCCTGCACCGCCGCTTCGCCGGCAACGACCACGATGGCGAGCTCCGGCAACGCCGGCAGCGCATCGAGCGACGGATAGGCGGTCAGCCCCTGGATGGTTTCGCGCTGCGGATTGACGGGATAGATGGTGCCGGCATAGCCGTGCTGGCGCATGTAGTAGATGGGCCGGCCACCGATCTTGTGAATGTTGTCCGAGGCGCCGATCACGGCGATGGAGGCCGGGGCGAGCAGTGCGTTCAGGTGCGAGGAGGGGGTGGAGGTGGGGGTGGAGGTGGCGTTCATGGCAATTCGACAGGTTGATGCCCTCTCCGCCGCGCGAGCAGCGTGCGGACAGGGCTGAAGCGAGAGGAGCGGACGAGGGTGGCTCAGGCGCGGCGGAACCGCAGCAGCGTCCCGTCGCCAAACGGCAGGAAGCCGGCGCAGACGTGGTCGCCGATGCGCACGCCGGGCTCGGGGCCTGTCAGATTTTTAGTGTGCCGAGGCCATGAGACGATAACGGAAATAACGTCCTATGACCGATGCAACCGTGACCAAGAAGAGCAAGAACCCGAAGGCGCCGAAGCTGTTCCCCGATGAGCTGATCGATCAACTGCTTGCCCAGGTGCAGAGCAAGGATGCCGAGTCGATCCTGGGCGAATCGGGCTTGGCCGGCCAGCTCAAGAAGCAACTGGCCGAGCGCATGCTCGCGGCCGAGTTGAGCCACCATCTGGAAACCGAGGCCGAGCAAGGCAAGGCGGGCAACCACCGCAACGGCACAAGCCGCAAGACGGTCCTCACGCCCAACGGCGAACTGACGCTGGATATTCCACGCGATCGGCAGGCGACGTTCGAGCCGCAGTTGGTCGGCAAGTATCAACGCCGGCTGCCGGGCTTCGACGACCACGTCATCAGCATGTATGCGCGCGGCATGAGCGTGCGCGAGATTCAGGGCCATCTGCTGGAACTGTACGGGCTGCAGGTGTCGCCCGATCTGATTTCCACGGTCACCGACGAGGTGCTGGCCGACGTCGAGCAATGGCAGCAACGCCCGCTCGAGGCCATGTATCCGATCGTGTACTTTGACGCGCTGCGGCTGAAGATCCGCGACGAAGGCACGGTCAAGAACAAGGCGGTCTATCTGGCGTTGGGCATCCGCGCCGACGGCCGCAAGGAAGTGCTGGGTTTGTGGATCGAGCAAACGGAAGGCGCCAAGTTCTGGCTGAAGGTCTTCAACGAGTTGAAGAACCGCGGCTTGCACGACATCCTGATCGCGGTGGTCGATGGTTTGCGCGGCTTCCCCGAAGCGATCGAGGCGGTCTATCCGGCCGCCCAAATCCAGACCTGCATCGTGCATCTGATCCGCAATTCGCTGAATCTGGCGAGCTGGAAGGACCGCAAGTCGCTGGCTGCCGCGATCAAGCCGATCTATCAGGCCGCCACGGCCGAGGCGGCGGCAGCGGCGCTCGACGCCTTTGCGCAGAGCGAGTGGGGGCGCAAATTCCCTACCGTCGCGGCCATGTGGCAGCGCCAATGGGAACAGGTGATCCCCTTCTTCGCCTATCCGCCCGAGGTGCGTCGAATCGTATATACGACGAACGCCATCGAGAGCATGCACATGCAGTTGCGCAAGATCGTCAAGAACCGCGGCCACTTCCCGAGCGACGAAGCCGCCAGCAAACTGCTGTTTCTGGCCTTGCGCAACATCGAAAAGGATTGGAAGATGCCGCCTATCACCTGGCGGCAAGCAGTCAATCAGTTCGCCATTCTGTTCGGCGAGCGATTCACCGCCGCCATCAGCTGAGATCTTTTAACCGACCTCAGCACACGAAATTCCTGACACGTCCCGGGCTCGGCATGGCCCATCACGCGCGGGCCTTCGTCGAGCGCTGCCACCACGAGCGTGTACGGCGCCAGTTCACGGAAGGCATCGGTCGGCGCGCGCGTGACTTCGGTAACGGCATAGACCGTGGCATGGCCGCTCGCGTCCTGCCAGCGCAATGCCGCGCTCCCGCAGGTATGGCAGGCCAGCCGCACGCCCGGTTGCCACGCGCCGCAGTGGTCGCAACATTGATAACGCACTACGCCGGCGGCCAGACCTTCCAGATAAGGACTGCCGGTCTGGCGGCTGTTGGTTTGACTCGTCATGCGGCCTCCAGGATCAGACTCACGTGCGACGACAGCACGCCGCCATCGGCATGAAACAGCGCGCGCCGGCGCGCCAACGCCAGTTGCCTCGCACCCGCGCGTCCCGCCAGCTGGCGGCTGGCTTCCGCCAGGTGCATCAGGCCACCAGCCACGCCAGAGTGACCAAAGGCGAGCAGCCCGCCATGCGTGTTCAGGGGCAGGGCGCCGTCGCGGCCGAAGTCTCCCGCGCGCAGGCGGCCGGCAGCGCCGCCACGCGGCGCGACGCCAAGCTCTTCCAGCAGCATGACCAGCGTGATGGTGAACGAGTCGTAGATCGCCAGCAGATCCACATCGCCCACACCGCAGCCCGCCTCCGCCAGGGCGCGCGCGGCGGACTCGGCAGCGCCGGTATCCATCACGTCCAGCAGCGCGCACAGGTGCTGGTGGCGATGCGCCTGTCCGGCGCCCGCGATGCGTACCGGCGCGCCGCGGCCGGGTTCGGCAGACACCACCACGGCCACGGCACCGTCCGAGATCGGGCAGCAGTCGGACAACCGCAGCGGCGCCGCGATGGCACGCGCGGCGCGCGCCTCGGCCAGCGTCATCGGCTCGCGCAGGTGCGCATCGGGATGCCCCTGCGCATGGCTGCGCATCAGCACCGCGAAATCCGACAGCGCGTCGGCGTCGAGCCCGGTCTCGTGCAGATAGCGCGAAGCCAGCAGCGCGTAGTACGCCGGCACCGAGGCACCGTTGGGGACCTCGATGGCCGGATCGCCGACCTGCGCCAGCGTCTGCACCGACTGGTCGCGGCTCTGTCCGGAGAGGCGGTTCTCGCCGGCCACCACCAGGACGTTGCGGCAGCGCCCCACACGGACCAGGTCGTGCGCCAGCATCGCCATCAGCCCGCCGGTGGCGCCGCCGCCGGCCATGCCATGGGCATAGGCCGGAGACAGCGAGGCCGCCTCGCAGAACAGGTCGGCCAGCATCAGGTGCGGCAGCGTGGTGGCATAACCGCACAGCACACCGTCCACCTCGTCGCGGCGCAGGCCGGCTTCCGCCAGCGCGCCTTCCGCGGCCTGCGCCATCAGGGTCAACGGGGTACTGCCGGGCAGCCGGCCGAAGGGCGTGTTACCCACGCCGCGTATGTAGCTCAGGGTCATTTCTTCATCAACGGGCATTGCGATCTGGACGGCGGCATAAACGCCTGGTCGCCGGGGACGGTGGCGAGCACCTTGTAGTAGTCCCACGGATACTTCGATTCCGACGGCGCCTTCACCTCGAACAGGTACATGTCGTGGATCATGCGACCATCCTCGCGAATGCGGCCGTTCTTCGCGAAGAAGTCGTTGATCGGCAGCGTCTTCATCTGCTTCATCACGGCCGCGGTCTCGTCCGTACCGGCCGCCTGCACCGACTTGAGGTAGTGCGTCACCGACGAATAAACGCCGGCCTGGCTCATGTTCGGCATCTTCTTGACCTTCTCGAAGTACCGGCGCGACCACGCGCGGGTGGCATCGTTCATGTCCCAGTAGAACGCCTCGGTCAGCACCAGGCCCTGCGCGGTCTTGAGTCCGATCGCGTGGATATCGTTGATGTAGAGCAGCAGGCCCGCCATGCGCTGCGCGCCGTTGCGGGTCAGACCGAACTCCGAGGCGGCCTTGATGGCATTGACGGTGTCGCCGCCCGCGTTGGCCAGGCCGATCACCTGCGCCTTGCTGGCCTGCGCCTGCAGCAGGTACGAGGCAAAGTCGCTCGCGCCGATCGGATGCCGTGCCGCGCCCAGCACGGTACCGCCGGCTTCCTGCACGACCGTGGTGGCCGACTGCTGCAAGGTATGGCCAAAGGCATAGTCGGCGGTCAGGAAGAACCAGGTCTTGCCGCCGCGCTGCACCATGGCCTTGGCGGTGGTGTTGGCAAGTGCGTAGGTGTCGTACGCATAGTGGACCGAGACCGGCGTGCACAGGTCGTTGGTGATGCGCTCGCTGCCGGGGCCCGAGAACACCACGATCCTGTTCTTCTGCTTCGCCACATCGAGCACGGCCAGGGCCGGCGCCGACGCGGCGACGTCGAGGATGGCGTCGACATGGCCGGTGTCGAACCACTCGCGCGCCTTGCTGGCGGCGATATCGGCCTTGTTCTGGTGATCGACCACCACGAGCTCGATCTTCTTGCCCAGCACCTTGCCGCCAAAGTCGTCGATGGCCATCTGCGCGGCGGCCGCGCTGCCGGGACCGGTCACGTCGGCGTAGAGCCCGCTCATGTCGAGCAGCAGGCCCATCTTCACCACATCGTCGGAAATGCCGGGCCTGGCCTGCGCGCCGGCCGGACCCGCGCTCAATGCGACGAGCGCGCCGATGGCGGTCATGGCGAGCGCGCCAATGGCCTTGCGGCCAAAGGTCATTTGCATGTCTGTCTCCTCTGTTTTCTTATGGGGGTACTACACGGTGGCAATGGGCGTCACCGGCGAGCCCACCGCACCGGGCAGGCGCAGCGGCGGCGCGGTCAGCAGGAAGCGGTTGCGGCCGTGTGCGCGCAGCCAGTCCGCGAGGTCCTTGAGGTACCAGAGTTCGCCGAGCGGCAGACCAAGCTTGAACAGGCAGTGATGGTGCAGCGGCAGCAGCGGGTGCGTGGCCTGCCCGGGCGGCGCCGGGCGGGCGGGATAGCGCTCCACCGCGTAGTTGTCGGCGATCAGCGCGGCCATGCCGGCATCGGTAATCCATTGCAGCAGCCGTTCGTCGCGGCCGTCGAGCGCGCAGCAGCTATGGTGCAGCACGGTCTCGTCCGGATTGCGCGCCATCGACAGCACCACCTCGGCAAAGCCGGTGCGCAACAGGAGCATGTCGCCGCGTTCCACCTCCACCCGGCCGGCTTCCATCGCGTGCATGAGGTCGTCGTAGCCCACATTGCGGAAGTCGGTGCCGAACACGTGCGCGAGGTCGACCAGCACGCCGCGTCCCTGCATGCCCTTGACGGCAAAGTTCTCGATGCCGAGCGCATCGGCATGGCTATGCTCGTGGCCGCACGGGTGCGCGGCAAAGTGATTGTCCTCGGCGTACTCCATGGGGCCCACGATGTCGGCGTTGGCACGGTAGCCGTTGTAGTACACGCGCTCGGCGCGGCCGTCGCCATCGGCATCGAACAGCGCGCCCACGTGCGCAAGCGAATCCCACTGGGTCGAATACTGCAGCGACAGCAGGACCTGGTCGTCGCTGATTACGTCGGTCGCGGCCGGATCCACCTTGGCCAGCGGAAAGTTGAGGTAAGGCACGTCTTCGCGGAAAGTCGGCCGCAGCACGGGAGGATGGCGGCGCGGATTCAGCTTGTTGCCGCCTGGATAGTCGAGCGGCAGCGACAGGCAGAAACTCAGGCCCGCCCGGATCTCCTGCGCGCCCTTGACCACCTGTTCGGCGCCGAGCAGGTTGACGCGACCCAGCTGGTCGTCGGGACCGAAATCTCCCCAGTTGGAGCCCTCAGGACGTTGCTTCCAGCGCATGCGGTCAGACCTCCTCGATGTGGGACGCGGGCCGGCCCGGGGCGGGGCGGGCGGTGCGCGTACGGGTTGCGGACAGGTGGGTGGCGGCACTTGCCGTGCCGCTCCCCCGGGCTGGTGCGCGCGCTGGCTCGTCCGCTTTGTCGGCCACCCTGGCCGCGCCGGCCGTCGGCACCGGCGCATGGCCGCGCCACGTCGCGCAGATGGTCTCCGCCTCGCGCCGCAGTGCGCGCGCCAGCGCGGGTTCGCGTTCGGTAATGCGTTCGTTGAGTGCGGCCATGCTGATGGCACCAAGCGGGTAGCCATCGGCGTCGGGCAGCGCAATCGCAATGCCGCCCATACGCTCGACCACGACGTCGAGCAGCACCGCATAGCCGCGCTCGCGCGTGGCCTCCACATGCCGGCGCAGCGCGTCGGCACTCAGCCGGGGGTAGCGCCGCAGCGCCGGGGCGATGCAGCCGAGCACGGTCTCCATCTCCGCATCGGGCAGCGCCGCCAGCAGCGCCAGACTGCCGGCGCCGATGCCGAGCGGGCGGCGGCTACCGATATCGAGATAGTTGGCGCGGATGGGAAAGGTGCCCAGGCGCAGTTCGATGCAGACCGACTCCCAGCCGCTGGGCACGGACAGGATGGCGGAGTCCTCGAAGGTGTTGGCCAGGCGAATCAGCGCGGGCCGGACAATGGGCCGCAGGTCGAGTCGGCGCAGTGCAGCGGATTGCAGCGTCAGCCATTCGCGCCCCGGGGAAAAGGCCTTGGTTTCGGCATCGCGTTCGACCAGGCCTTCGGCGACCAGCGTCTCGAGCAGGCGCAGCGCCGAAGCCTTGTCCACGCCAGCGGCCGCCGCCACGTCGGTCAGGCGCGTATGGCGCGTATCCGATAGCGCGCGCAGCAGCCGACAGGCCTTCTGCAAGGACGTGCTGGGAACCGTCACGCGTTGTCTCCGAATCTTGTTGGATTTCGCCGCGTGAAACTGTTTTCCGCGACGTTATCGCTTTATAGGCGATACGGAGCGGGTCGTCATTTTGCGTTGCGGCAAAGTTTTGCCGCATGAAACCTGCATGCGTCGCGATCTGCCAGGCTACTCGCCGAGAAACTCGGCGATCACTTCCATACCCTCGACATGGTCGGCCACCACCTTGACGATCACGGCGAGCGGAATCGCCAGCAACATGCCCCAGGTGCCCCACAGGAAGGTAAACAGCAGCAGCGCCACGAACACCGCCACGGCGTTCATGCGCGCCATGCGCCCGGTCATCCAGGTTGTGACCACCGACCCGATCAGCGTGGCAATGAACAGCGATCCACCCGCGGCCACCGCGGCCATGCCAAGCGTGCCGAACTGCATGAACGTCGCCACGCCAAGGCATGCGGCAATCAGCACCGCACCGAAGTAGGGTACGAGGTGCAGCGCGGCCGCCGCCAGCGCCCAGGTGCCTGCGTTGTCGAGGCCGATCCACTTGAGCAGCAGCCACGTACACGCACCGAGCGCGGCGTTGGTCACCACCAGCATCAGCATATAGCGCTGGATAGACCGGTTGATCTCGTCCAGCATATGCACGCTGATCTTCTTGCGCGTGATGGTGGGGCCGGTCATCTTGATGAACTTGCGCTTGAACATGTCGCCCGCCAGCAGCAGGAACCAGGTCAGGAACAATACCGCCGTGGTCTGCGCAATCATCGCGAACACGCTGGCCGAGCCCAGCCACAACACGTTGCCGAGGCCATCGCTGGGCCGCTCGACCACGATCTGCGCGCCACGCGCGGGCGGCGGCTGGCCGGTGCCGCTCAGCACGGTTGCGGCGCGCCGGACCTTCTGGATCATCGAATCGTCGCCGCTCATGAGCGCACCCACGGAGCGCGACAGCTTGCTGGCGATCTCGGGCAAGCGGTCGACGATCGACTCTACCTGCCCCTGCAGCAGGTAGGCCAGGCTGGACAGCAGGCACATCGCCGCCAGCAGCACCACCGTCGCGCCGACGGTGCGGGGCACACGCCACCGCTGCAGCGTTGCGACGAGCGGATCGAGCAGATAGGCGATGACCACCGACATCACCACCGGCACGAGAAACGTGCGTGCGGCGTGCAGCGCGTAGAGCGAGGCCAGTACGGCCAGGATCGTCAGCGCCACGCTGGCGCGGTGCAGCGAGGGGGCCCAGGGCGGTGGAGTGTCTTCGGACGTGGCCGCCGCCAGCGGCGCCTCGGGAGGCTCCGGACTGGCTTCGGCAGGACTGGATGGGGTCGTGGCGGCAGGCGTGGCGATGGACATGATGGATGCGCGTGGCAGGCACAATGCCTACTGCTAACACCATAGCCAACCGGCACGCCGCCGGTGTCGGCGCGGCGCGCCTCCCGCTGTAGGACGGCGGCGCGAGACCGTGCCCGTGTGCCGCCCAAGGCCGTTCAGGCGCTTACCGCGAAGCGATACCGCAAGGCGGCGAACTGAGAGGGTGAACTGAAGCGGCGAACGAAGCGACGAACGAAGCGACGAACGAAGCGACGACGAAAAAGAAAAAGCCCGGAATGCTACCTCCGGGCTAACAAGGGAACTGATACAGCGCTACACAGCGCCAAACCTGCGCCGGCGGCACGCCTTCGCGCCGTCCGCCTAGCGGTGTTTGTCTCCACCCTGGCGATTGCCCGGGTCCATCACCTGCTGGCGCAGCAGCGGGTCGTTCTTGAGTACCCAGCGGGCACCGAAGGCCAATGCCACGATGCAGGCCAGCACATACGCAACAATCACGGTGAGAGGCAGCATGGTTCGTCACAGTCGTAAGTTGCGACCGCAGTGCCGTCGCTTGCGGACGGCGGGCCGGAATGAGACCGGATTGTAGGGAAGGGGCCTGCGCTTGGCGTCTGACAATCAATGTAGGCAGCGATCTCTCGGCCCGCCAGTCGGATCCGTCTGACAGGACGGATTACGCCGTGCTTTTCCTGCGGACCCGGCGGGTGCCCGCCGCCGGCGTGTCGCTGTTGGCGGTGCGCAACATTTCGTACAGTTGCTGCGCTGCCGGCGACAGCGAGCGGCCGCGGCGGCGGATCAGCCCGACCGTGCGCGTGACCGTCGGCTCTACCAGCGGCACGCTCTTGAGCGTGGGATGCGTCGTACTGGCCAAGTTCCGCCCACGCGACCTTGCGCTTGCGTGCCAGCGGATGGTCGGGCGGGCAGGCCACCACGAACGGCTCCTTGAGCACCGGCTCGAATTCCACATCGGGCTCCTGCGTGCCGATGTAGTTGAGCCCGAAGTCGGCTTCGTTGCGCACCACCATGTTGAGCACCTCGTTGGCGCCCTCGTCGATCAGTCGTACCACGATGCGCGGATAACGCGCGTGGTACTGGCGCAGCACGGCCGGCAGGAAGTAACGCACCGCCGAGGGCACGCACGCGACCGTCACTTCCCCGGTGATGCGCGTGGCTACGTCCCGGATGCCGAGCAGCGATTCCTCGAGTCCGTTGAGCAGCTCGCGCGCCTTGCGCGAAAACTCGCGTCCCACGGCGGTCATCTCGACCGAGCGCGTGGTGCGGTCGAACAGGCGGACGCCGAGCACGTCCTCGAGCTTCTCGATGCGCCGCGACAGCGCCGGTTGCGACAGGTGCAGTTCCGCCGCGGCGGCGCGGAAGCTGCTGAGTTCGGCCACCGCCACGAAGGCGCGCAGATCGGACAAATTGAAATTCATGCAGACCTTGCATCAATCTTGAAGAAACTTGCAATTCACAGTCTATCACCGGGCAGCGATGATACGGCTTCCCTCGGCTCGCCCCTGCAGTGGCGGTGCTCCGGGGAGCGATCCAGAACATAGCGCCCGACTCCCATCCATGGCGCAGGAGGAAGACATGAACCAGACCCGCCGCACCCTGCTCAAGGCCAGCGCGATGCTGCTCGCCGTGCCCGGCTTTGCCGAGGCACAGGACCCGTTTCCCAACAAGCCGTTGCGCTATATCGTCCCGGTCTCCGCGGGCGGCGGTTCCGACCTGATCGGCCGTACCGTGGGCGATCGCTGGGGCCGCCTGCTCGGCCAGTCGTTCGTGGTCGAGAACCAGGCCGGCGGCGGCGGCGTCATCGCGTGCCAGATGACGGCGAAATCCGCTCCGGACGGCTATACGCTGATGCAGGGCTATGTGGCCACGCATGGCACCAACCCGGCCACGCGCAAAGTCCCCTACGACCCGGTCAAGGACTTCACGCCGATCGGCATGATCGGTGGCACGCCCAACGTGCTGGTGGTCACGGCCAGCGTGCCGGCGTCCAATCTGAGCGAGTTCGTCGACTACGCGCGCAAGCATCCCGGCATGCCATATGGCTCGTCCGGACCGGGCTCGCTCACGCACCTGACGATGGAGCTGTTCGCGCAGCAGATGAAGCTGCAACTGACGCATGCCGCGTATCGCGGCATTGCGCCGGCGTTCAACGACCTGATTGGCGGACAGACCCAGGCGATGTTCCCGGGCCTCTCGGCGGCGTTGCCGCATATCCGTTCCGGACGCGTCAAGGCGATCGCCGTGACCGGCCATGCGCGCCATCCGCTGCTCAAGGACACGCCCACGCTGGAAGAGGCCGGTCTCAAGGGCTTCGACGCCATGCAGTGGTATGGCGTGGTAGGCCCCGCCGGCATTCCCGCGGACGTCGTCGCCAAGCTCAACAGCACCTTGACCACGGTGCTCAAGAGTCCCGACCTCGCGGACAAGTTGTCATCGGAAGCGCTGCAGCCGCAACCGATGACACCCGACCAGTTCCGCCGCTATATCGCCGACGAAGTGGCCCGCTGGGGCAAGGTCGCGCGCGATCGCGGCATCAAACTCGACAGCTGATCCGGCTGCTCACAGACTGAACAAGGAAAGCATCCATGGCCCGCAATACCCACGTCGCCGCCGACCTCAACGCGCCGCCGGTCACCCGCATACTCGGCAAGTATGTCGCCACCCATCCCTCGCGCGGCTGGAGCGATGCCGTCGACCACGAGGCGCACCGCACCTTCATGAACTGGCTGGGCTGCGCCGTCGGCGCCGCGCGTCACGAAGCCGCCGAAGCCACGCTGGCGGCGGTCGCGATGCTGCAACCGTCCGCCCAGGCCACCGTGCTCGGCCGCGCCGACAAGGTCGACATGGCCAGCGCCGCGCTCGTCAACGGCATTACGTCGCACACCTTCGACTTTGACGACACGCACCTCAAGACCATCATCCACCCGGCCGGCCCGGTGGCATCGGCCGCGCTGGCGCTGGCCGAGCATATCGGCGCCAGCGGTCGCGCGGTGACCGATGCCGTGGTGCTCGGCATCGACGTCGCCTGCCGGGTGGGCAACGCGATGTATCCGGACCACTACGACCGCGGCTGGCACATCACGGGCTCGACCGGTATGCTCGGCGCGGCCGCGGCGTGCGCGCGCCTGCTTGAACTCGACGAGGAACGCACCACCATGGCGCTTGGCCTGGCCGCGTCGCAACCGGTGGGGCTGCGCGAGCAGTTCGGCACCATGACCAAGCCGTTTCATCCGGGCGGCGCCGCCCGCGCCGGGCTGATGTCCGCGCTGATGGCGCGCCATGGCTATACGGCGAGCGCGCGCGCGCTGGAAGCGCCGCGTGGCTTCATGCAGGTGATCTCGGCCAAGGCCGACTGGAACGAAATCACCGACGAGCTCGGCAGCCGCTTCGAGATCTCGTTCAACACGTACAAGCCGTTTGCCTGCGGCATCGTGATCCACCCGAGCATCGACGCGTGCGTGCAACTGCGCCAGCAGGGCGTCACGCCTGCCGATGTGGAACGCATCGAACTGACCGTGCATCCGCTGGTGCTGGAGTTGACCGGCAAGAAGGAACCGAGCGACGGCCTGCTGGCCAAGTTCAGTGTCTACCACGGCTGCGCCGCCGGCCTGATCTTCGGTCGCGCCGGGGAAGAGGAATTCTCGGATCATATCGTCACGCGCGAAGACGTGGTGGCGCTGCGCCGCAAGGTAGTGGCCACCGCCGATGGCGGCGTCGACGAGGCGGCCGCGCTGGTCAAGGCCGTGCTGAAGGATGGCCGCGATGTACGCGTCAACGTCGAGCACGCGATCGGATCGCTGCAGCGCCCGATGAGCGATGCCGACCTTGGCGCCAAGTTCCATGCGCTGGCCGATCCGATCCTGGGCGAAGGCAAGGTGGGCCAGCTGATCGATGCCTGCTGGAAGCTCGGTCAGAGCCCCGACGTGCGCACCATCACGGCGCTGGCCCGTCCGTAATCATGACGCGCCCCCGTATTGCGGTACTCGGCGACTACGAGCGCGCGCTGACGCGGCTGGCCGACTGGTCGGCCATCGAGGCGCGCGCCGAGGTGGTCTTCCATCATGAGCCGGTGCAAGGCGAGGCCTTGACGGCGGTGCTGCGCGAGGCCGAGGGACTGGTGCTCGTGCGCGACCGCACGCCGCTCGATGCGGCCACGTTGCGCCTGGCCGAGCGGCTGAAGTTCGTGGTCTTTACCGGCACGCGCAACACCACGCTGGACCAGGAAGCGCTGCGCGCGCGCGGCATTCCGGTTGCCAACACCGAATGGGGTCCGTCCAAGGAAAGCACTTGCGAAATGACGTGGGCGCTGATCCTGGCGGCGGCCCGTCAACTCGAAGCGCAGTTCGCGACCATGCGCAACGGCGGCTGGCGACCCGCCGCGAGCGCGCCGTTGCCGGGCGTCCTGCATGGCGCACGCCTGGGCCTGATCGGCCTCGGCGAGATCGGCAAGCGCGTGGCTCGCGTCGGCAAGGCCTTCGGCATGGAAGTGGTGACGTGGAGTCCGCGCATGACGCCCCAACGCGCGGCGGAAGAGGGCGTGACGGCGGTCAGCCTGGAGGCGCTGCTGTCCACCTCGCGCGTGGTCAGCCTGCATCTGGTGCCGACGCCGGCCACGACGCGGCTGATCAATGCCGAGCGCCTCGCGCTGATGCGTCCTGACGCGATCCTGGTCAATACCTCGCGTTCCGCGCTGATCGATATGGACGCGCTGCCGCGTGCGCTGGACCAACGCCGCCCGGCCCTGGCAGCGCTCGACGTGTTCGATGTCGAACCGGTCCCGGCCGACGCGCCGCTACGCCGGCGCCAGGACTTCGTGGTCACGCCGCATATGGGCTTTGTCAGCGAACCGGTCTTCGCGATGTTCGCTCAGGGCGTGGTCACCGCGCTCGAAGGGTTCCTCACGCCATGAGCGGCCGCGCGGGCGGGGCGCCCGTGCGCTTGCGGGTGCTTCCGCACGCGTCGCGCCAGCGGGTGCGCTGGCGCCGCAGGACGCGGGAATTCCTGCTCAGTAGTGGCCCAGCGGCGCTTCGATCAGTTGGCGCGCCGTCCGCGTGCGGGCGGGCGAGTCGAGCGCGACGATGGCATCGTCGATCTCTGCCCACTCGGTCGCGCTGAGTTGCAATGCTCGCGCCCGCACGTTTTCCTCGAGATGCGGCAGCGAGCTGGTGCCGGGGATCGGTTGAATGGATGGACTGCGCTGGAGCAGCCAGGCAAGACAGAGCTGCGCCACGGTGGCGCCGTGTCTGGCTGCGGCGCGCGAGAGCAACTCGCTCGGCATCGGAAACCATCCGCCGCCGAGCGGAAAATAGGCCAGGAACGCCATGCCGTGCGCTTCGCAGTAATCCAGCACCGGCTGCTCGCCGCGATAGGCGATGTTGTACAGGTTCTGCACGCTCACGATATCGACCACGCGACGCGCACGCTCGATATCCTCGACGCTGACGTTCGATAGTCCGATGTCGCGGATCTTGCCCTGTTCCTGCAGACGCGCGGCGGCACCGAGGCTTTCCTCGATGGGCACGTGCGGATCGACGTTATGGAGTTGCCACAGATCGAGACACTCGACCTTCAGGTTGCGCAAACTCAATTCGGCCTGCTGGAACAGGTACTCCGGGCGACCCAGCGAAGGCCATGGCGGCGGTACATTGGGTCCGCCGTTGACGCAACCCGCCTTGGTCGCGATCTGCAGACCCTTGCGATAGGGCGCGAGCGCCTCGGCGATCAGCTGCTCGTTGGCCTGCGGCCCGTAGGCATCCGCGGTATCGATAAAATCAACGCCGAGCTCCACGGCTCGCTGCAATACCTTGCGCGCATTGGACATATCGGCCGGAAAGCCGAACATGCCGGGCCCTGACAGGCGCATGGCGCCCAGACCGAGCCGCGCCACCTGGGCGCCGCCGATACGCATCGTAGCGGAGGTGTAGGAATCCATCTGCAATCACTGTCCTTGTTGGCGTGAAGCCATACACGTTTGCGGTGTACCGGAACTTAGCACCAGAACACGGCACGCGGACGGATCGTGCCGGAACTTGCCGCAAGCGGCCGTTCTCCTCGCGACGGATGCGTGCGGAACAGGAAACGCGCACACACTTCGCGGTGCTGTTATTGACGCGTGGTTGACCGTCCGGGCTCGCGGACCCGGACTGGCTTGCGCGGCATGGCCTGCAGGCGCCCGCTCAGCCCAGTTGCCAGCGGCCGTCGGCTTCTACCGCCACGCCGTCCAACACCAGCTTGTGCAGATGCGCGAGCAACGAACGTTGCGCCACCGGATGCATGCGGGCCGGCACGTCGTCGTAGACGCTGGCCAGCACCGTGGCGATATCCGCCGGGCCGAGCGCGCGCAGCGCGTTGACGACCTTGGCTTCGCGTTGTTGCCGGTGGCGGATCAACAGGCGGATCGCATCGTGCGGGCGTGCCATCAGGAAACCGTGGCCGGGGGCGATCCAGTCGATGTCTTCCGCGAGCAGCGCATGCAATGACGCCAGGTACGCGTGCATATCGCCGTCCGGCGGATTGATGACCACGGTCGATCCCTGCATCACATGGTCGCCCGTGAACAGCATCTTTTCTTCCTCCAGCAGGAAGCACAGATGATTCGAGGCATGGCCCGGGGTGTGTACCACGCGCAGCGTGGTATGCGTACTCAACGCGATGCGTTCGCCATGCTCGGGCATGCGATCGGGCGCGAAGGTCGGGTCTTGCCGATCCCGCACGGTGGTCACGCGGCCCAGCACGATGGCGCCGGTGGCGGCGCGCATGCGCACGGCGGCCGGCGAATGGTCGAGGTGGGTATGCGTGGCCAGGATCCAGCGGATCGGTCCGGGCGCGGCCGCCAGCACCGCATCGATATGCGCGGTGTCGTCCGGGCCGGGGTCGAGCACGGCCCACTGGTTGTCCGCACCGGCGATCAGATACGTGTTGGTGCCCGGCCCCGTCATCACGCTGCCGTTGTTCGCCGTCACGCGGATCACGCGTTCGGACAGTGTCACCGCGACATCGGGCTCCAGCGCATAGCGGCCATGGCCGGCGCCGTCCGGATCGATCTTGCCGATCTCCGCATAGGGCGCTTCCTCGGGCATGACCGGAAGCACGCCCCTGGCGCCCGTGGCCAGCCGCGGCATGATCTGCACGATGCTGCGCAGCTGGCGCGCATGCTGGATGCATGCCGCCGCGCTGGTGAAGTGCGAGATCGACTGCAGCATCCTGCGCGTGACATTGACGAACGACATGCCGCTCGCTTCGTGCAGCGCATCGACGGGCCGGATCCAGCGATGGTCGACCGCTTCCACGCCATCGTGGGTGGCCGTCTGCCGTGCGGGCGCCAGAGCCAGGAAGAAGCGGGTGTCGAAGCGCTTGGCCAGTCCCGGCGGGGTCAGCCAGTGGCTCACATAGGCGAGTTCGTCGACGGCAATGCGCAGGTCCAGCGTCTCGCACACATGCGACAGACCCTTGCCGCCATAGCGCGCCGCATCGCGCAGCGTGTCCTGCGTGGCGGTGTCGAGATCGTCGAGCGCGATCAGCTGGCCGGCGCGGTCGCGCGCGAACAGCAGGCCGGCCTCTTCAAACGCCTCGCGAATCGCGCACAGGTAGAAATCGAGCCCGTTGCCCGGCGTCCCAAGGCGGGCGCTCGCGGCGGCATCGTCGAGGCCGACGCATAGCGGATGGAGTGCCGCGTCCTGCGAATCGAGCGTGCCACCGGGAAACACGTAGGCGCCGCTGCTGCGGTCGTCGCTGCGCTCGGGTCGCTGCATCAGCAGGACTTCCATGCCGTCGGCGCCATCGCGCAGCACGAGTACGCTGGCGGCCATGCGCAGGGCCTTGGAGCGGGCGGGAGAGGTTGGGGCGACGGACATGACGGCGAGGTTGAGGGTGGCGGTGATGGCAGTGATGCCGGAATGGCGTGAATGCGTGAATGCGTGAGTGGCGACGATGGTGGCGCAGACGAGCCGACAGCACACCAGGCAGAACGCCACGCACAACAGCCGCCAGTTTAACGGCTTGCGCGCGCACGGCCTCGCCGCGCCGCAACATGCGCGGTTCAGCCGCCGCCAAACAGCTCCATCTGCCCCGTCAGCAGCGTATCGAAGTCATCCCCGAGAAACGGCAGGATCGCATCGGCCACGGGCTGCAACTGCTTGCCGATGTAATGGGCATAGTCGATCGGCGACCGGCGCGTCTCCAGCGGCTCGGGCCCGGCCACCGTCATCACATAGCTGATCCAGCCGCCATGCTGGTACTGGCGCGGCCGACCCTGCTGCGCGTTGAACTCGTCGGCCATGCGCGCGGCGCGCACATGCGGCGGCACATTGCGCTGATAGTCGTCGAGCTGCCGGCGCAGGCGCTTGCGATAGACCAGCTGATCGTCGAGCTCGCCCGCCAGGGTCTTGCGGACGGTCTCCCGCACATAGTCCTGATACGGCTCGCGGTCGAACACGCGCTGGTACAGCGTCTGCTGGAATTGCTGCGCAAGCGGAGACCAGTCGGTACGCACGGTCTCCAGCCCCTTGAACACCATTTCGCTACGGCCATCGGGCCGCAGCACCTGGCCCGCGTAGCGTTTCTTGCTGCCGAGGTCGGTGCCGCGGATGGTCGGCATCAGGAAGCGGCGGAAATGGGTTTCGAACTGCAGCTCCAGCGCGCTGTCGAGGTCGAATGTCTTGCGCAGATGTTCGCGCCACCACTGGTTGACCTGCTGCACCAGATCGTGCCCAATGGCCGCGGCATCCGCCTCCGAATGCGGCCGCTTGAGCCAGACGAAGGTCGAATCGGTATCGCCATAGATCACGTCGTAGCCGCGCGCCTCGATCAACGCGCGCGTCTGCCGCATGATTTCGTGTCCGCGCAGCGTGATCGAGGACGCCAGCCGTGGGTCGAAGAAACGGCAGCCGCTGGATCCGAGCACGCCGTAGAACGCGTTCATGATGATCTTGAGCGCCTGCGACAGCGGCTTGTTGTGTTCGCGCTTGGCGGCCTCGCGCCCCTGCCATACCCGCGCGACGATGGCCGGCAGGCAGTGCCGGGTGCGGGAAAAACGCGCACCACGATAACCCGGCACCGACGCCGCCGGATCGCTGCTGCCCATGCCTTCCACCAGGCCGATCGGGTCGATCAGGAAGGTGCGGATGATCGACGGATACAGGCTCTTGTAGTCGAGCACCAGTACCGACTCGTACAGCCCCGGCCGCGAATCCATGACAAAGCCGCCGGGGCTGGCCTCCGGCTGCAAGGTGCCAAGGTTGGGCGCGACATAGCCCTGGCGATGCATGAGCGGCATGTACAGGTGCGTGAACGCCGCCACCGAGCCGCCGCTGCGGTCGGCCGGCAGCCCCGTGACGGTGGCGCGCTCCAGCAGGAACGACAGCAGTTCCGTCTGCTCGAAGATACGCGTGACCAGCACGCAGTCCTGCAGGTTGTAATGCGCGAGCGCGGGCTTGTCCTCGGCGAACATGCGATCGATCGCATCCATGCGGTCATACGGATTGTCGATCGCCTTGCCTTCGCCGAGCAGCGTTTGCGCCACCGCTTCCAACGAGAACGACGGAAAGCTCCACGTTGCCGAGCGCAGTGCCTCGATGCCGTCGATGATGAGGCGTCCCGCCGCGCCCGCAAAGTAATGCTGCTGCTGGCTGTGCTCGCGCCATTCGAGCACGGCGCCGCCGCGGCCCAGCCGCAACGGTACCTGCAGGCGCCGGGCATGCTCATGCAGCACACGCAGGTCGAACTGGACCAGGTTCCAGCCGATGATCGCATCGGGGTCGTGACGGGCCATCCACTGATTGAGCTGTTCGAGCAGTGCCGCGCGCGACTCGCAATATTCGAGCGTGAAGTCGAGATCGGCGGGTGTATCGCGGTTGGCCGGCCCCAGCATATAGACCTGACGCTCGCCGCAGCCCTCCAGCGCGATCGAGTAGAGCTCGCCGAACGCATTGGTTTCGATATCGAGCGACACCAGCCGCAAGTTGGGCCGATAGTCGGGATCGGGCTTGAGCTGGGCGTCGCGCAGCACGCCGTCCGCATCCGGCTGTCCGCTGAAGCGCACCGGGGCGGTGATGAAGCGTTCCATCAGGTAGCGCTCGTGCGGCCGGATATCGCCTTCGTACACATCGATGCCGGCCTGGCGCAGCAGTTTCTCCGCCTGCAGCAGCTGGCGATACTGCGCGCAGTAGACGCCGATGACCGGACGCTGCCGGAAGTCCTGCAGTTGCAGTGGCCGCAGTTCGGCCTCGACCTTGCCCGCGCTGCCCCGGTGCCGCGAACCTGGTTGCAGCACCGTTTCGGCAAGCGCGCGCTGCTCGGCCGGGATAAAGGCAACCGAGGGCTGATAGGGCAGGCGAAGCTGGCGCGGGCCATCGTCGGTGGCCAGCCAGAAGTCGACTTCGGTGCCTGCCGGCGTGTCGCGCCAGTGCCGGGTCAGGATAAAACCCTGCGGAAGCGTCACTGCAGATATGAGGTGGTGGAAATCTGCCGCGATTCTAGCGGATGGCAAACGCCGGTGAGCGTGGCCGCCGCCCCTCGGGCGGCACGCCGCGCGGCAATTACAGCGGTGCGTCGACGAGCAGCGCCGCGGCGAGCTTGCGGATGCGGCGGTCGACAAAGTACCCGCCGCCTTCCACATAGCGCAGGAAGTGCCGCCCACACACGGTGCAGGCCCAGACGTCGCAGCGGTTATACGGAAAATAGCGCGGGGCGATGGGTGCTTCCGGCGACCAGAACTGGGTGCGCGCGGGATGGTATTCGTCGAACGGGGGTTCGTCCTCGCTGACACGCAGGGTGCCGACCTCGCGCAGCTGGTCTTCGGGAAACGAGACCGGCTGGCTTTCCCAGGCGGCGGAGAGCGACTTGACGCACGCGCACGGCGCGGTCACGGCGTCGGAATGCTGTGCCAGCGCCACGAGGGCAGGGTAGTCGATGGGGGAATCGGCAGCGGAGTTGGGACCGGAGTTGGAAGCGGAGTCGGGCAGCGGCGGCATTGCGTGGGGCGTGGGTTGAGGTCAGGCTGCCGCGCGCTCCCCACGCTCCCACGCGCCCTTGCCCGTGGGCGAGGCGCGCGCGTGAGCTTGGGGAGGCGTGCGATCGGTACGGAGGATACCGCTTAGTCGACCGTTGCGCCCGACGCCTTCACCGCGGCGCCCCACTTGGTGATCTCGGTCGAGATGAACTGCTGGTATTGCTGCGGCTTCATGGCCATCGGCTCCACGCCCAGGCCGGCCAGTTGCGCCTTGACGTCCGGCGAAGCGAGGATGGCCTGCACTTCGGCGTTCATGCGATCGGTAATGGCTTGCGGCAGACCGGCCGGGCCAAGCAGGCCGTACCACGGCTGGGCGTCGAAGCCCTTGATGCCGGCTTCGGCCAGCGTAGGCACGTCGGGCATGGCCGGCGAGCGCTGCGCGCCGGTCACGGCGATCACCTTCAGGTTGCCGGCCTTGACCTGCTGCATGATCGGCAGCGGGTTCTCGAACGCAAGCGGCACCTGGCCACCGACGAGGTCGTTCAGCAGCGGGCCCGATCCCTTGTACGGAATGTGCTGGATCTTGGTCTGGGCAGCCACGTTGAACATCTCGCCGATGATGTGTTGCGGCGTGCCGGAGCCGGCCGAACCGAAGGCGAGCTTGCCTTCCTTGCCCTTGGCGATGATGTCGTTGAGCGAGTTCAGGCCCGACTTGGCGTTGACCGCCACCACGAAGCTCGTGTGTGCCAGCGGCGAGACCGCCGTGAAGTCCTTCTGCGGGTTGTAGTTCAGCTTCGGATAGAGCGCACCGGCGATCACGATCGGGCCGCTTGCCGCGAGCAGGAACGTGTAGCCGTCCGGCTTGGCCTTGGCCACGTATGCGGTGCCGATGTTGCCGCCGGCGCCGGGACGGTTTTCCACCACGATCGGTTGGCCCAGCTTTTCGCCCAGGCGGGTGGACAGCAGGCGGGCCAGCACGTCAGTAGTGCCACCCGGTGCGTACGGTGAGACCAGCATGATCGGTTTGTTGGGCCAGGCGTCTTCGGCCTGGGCGAGGGGCATGGCGCCAAAGGCGGCGGCGGCCACGGTGACCAGCGTGGCAACGCGGCGGGGGAATGCAAAGTTCATTACGTCTCCAAATCTTTGTTATGCAAGGAATCAAGGCCTCCAGGGGGCACGCCATTCTAATCCGTCGAGCCGTGAAACCGGCTCGCCGATGTTTAACATTTTTACGACATGTCTCCCATTGTCTGCAACGCCAGACATGCGCGTCATCCTACAAGTGCAGACAATGAACATGAGAACCATTATCATGCGCGTTCGTATTCTGATTCGCAGGTAATTGTTCCGCATGACCCAGCGCCCCTCGATTCAATACCGCCTCGCGGTGGCATCGCGTGCGACCGCCGCCGTCCTGGGAGGCTATGCCGTGGCCGCCCTGGCAACCGGCTGCCTGTCCCTGGCGCTCGTGCGCTGGGCCGGCATGGTCCGCGCCGAAGCCGTGGTCACGGCCACCATGCTTTCGTTCGTCTGGTACGTGCTGGCCGTGATCTGGGTGTTTGTCGCGCGCTCGGCCGTGCGCGCCTGGGGCGGTCTGGTCCTGCCCGGCCTGGTATTCGCATTGGGCTGGCTCGCCATGCGCGTGCAGTAGCGGCAGGGCGTCCGAGATGTCAGACCTCAACAAGCCTCAGGGCCTGCGCCAGGCCATGGCGTGGCTACATACATGGTCCGGCCTGCTGGTCTGCTGGGTGTTGTTCCTGGTGTACTGCAGCGGCACCGCCAGCTACGTCAAGGAAGAGATTTCCACCTGGATGAAGCCCGAATGGCATGCGCGCCTGGCCGCCCCGGTGGCGCCGGTCGCGGCCGCCGAGCAGGCGGTGGCCTTCCTGCAGCGTCAAGCCCCCGACGCCGAGCGCTGGTTTATCCAGATGCCGAACGACCGTCGGCCCACCATTACGGCGTTCTGGCTGCGCAAGGCCGGGCCCGACGATGCCGGCAAGGGCGCACGCGCACGACTGGAAACCCGCCACCTCGACGCCACCACCGGTGCGCCCGTGCCCGGCGCGCGCGAGACGCGCGGCGGCGAATTCCTGTACCGGCTGCACTTCGATCTGCACTACATGCCCGCCAAATGGGGGCGCTGGATCATCGGCGTCTGCACGATGTTCATGCTGGTGGCCATTGTCAGCGGCGTGATCACGCACCGGCGCATCTTTGCGGACTTCTTCACATTTCGCCCGCGCAAGGGCCAGCGGTCCTGGCTCGACGGCCATAACGTGGCCGCCGTGCTCGCGTTGCCGTTCCACCTGATGATCACCTATACGGGTCTGGTCACGCTGCTGTTCCTGTATATGCCCTGGGGCATCCAGGCGGTGTACCGCGGCGACGACAAGGCCTTCAACGCCGAACTCGCCGCGCGGGCGCCACAGGTCAAGGCGGCCGGCGTGGCCGCGCCGCTGGCCCCGATCGGACCGATGGTGCGGCAGGCCATCGACCATTGGGACGGCACCCGGCCGCTACGGATCTCCATCGATCGGCCCAACGATGCGCAGGCACTGGTCTCCGTCATGCGCGACAACGGCCGCAACCTGACGTCGCAGCCGCCCACGGTGGTCTTCGATGGCGCCACGGGCGCGCTACGCGCCATGCTCGGCGATACGGTGCCGCCGGCCAATGCCACGCGCGGCGTGATGGTCGGCCTGCATATCGCCAGCTTTGCGCCGCCGCTGTTGCGCGCGCTGTTCTTCCTTTCCGGTCTGGCGGGTTGCCTGATGGTCGCGACAGGCGCGTTGCTATGGGCGGTGAAGACCCGCCAGCAGCAAGCGCGCGCCATCGCGCAGACCGGACGCACGCCATTCGGCTTGCGCCTGGTCGAGGCACTGAACCTGGGCGCAATTGCCGGCGTGCCGATGGCGTTTGCCGCGTATTTCTGGGCCAACCGGCTGCTGCCGGCCGACCTTGCGCACCGTTCCGACATGGAGATTCGCGCGTTCTTTATCGCCTGGGCAGCGGTCGCCTTGCTGGGCCAGTGGCGTCCCACGCGGGGCATGTGGCGCGCCATGCTGGGCCTCGTCGCGGTGCTGTTTGCCACCCTCCCAGTGCTCGATGCCGTGACGACCTCGGCGGCGCTCACGCGTCTGCCCGCGCCGGTGATCGGTTTCGATCTGGTGGTACTGGCGCTTGGCACCGGCTTTGGCGCCACCGCATGGTGGCTCGGGCGCAAGCCCCGGCTGCGTGCACCGGTTGTGCCGCGCGCGATGGCGGGAGACCTGTCATGACGAGCGGTCTCGCCTGGGCCGGCTTTGCCGGGCTCGGTTTCGCTTTCAGCGGCTTTGCCTGGCTTGCCCAGTCCATCGACCGTCATCACGCGGAATTGCACGGCCGCGGCAGCGAGCCCGCGCGTGCCCACGTGCTGCGCCTGCGCACTCAGGGCTATCTCGCGCTCGCGCTGGCGCTCGTGGCCTGCGTGGTCACGGAAGGCTGGGCCTTCGGCCTGCTCTATTGGGCCGGCGTGCTGTCGGTCTGCGCGTGGGGCACGGTCGCCCTGGTCTCCACCGCACCCCGCCTGACCCGCCGCCTGGCACCGGCGGCGGCCGCGCTTTCCATGCTTGCAGTCGGATTTCTCATGTTGTCGTAGCCAACCAGGCTGCCGCCGACGTAGCGGCAGCCATCCACTTCGGAAATCGGGTCTCTCCGCGGCCTGGCGACGGCTTCGCCAGCGCCGGCTTCTTACCTTCAGGGAGTTTCAGTTTGTCATCCGTCCATACCCGCGCGGCTTCGCGCCATGTTCGTGCGCCGCTCCAGATGCGCCACCTCGTCCTTGCACTGGCCGCCGCCGGCACGCTGCCGACCCTGGCCGCCGCCCAGGAAGCGAGCGCGCCTGCCCAGTCCGCGACGCTCCCCACTGTGACCGTGCGCGGTGAGGCCACGCCCGACCAGTTGCCGCCCGCCTATGCCGGTGACCAGGTGGCACGCGGCGCGCGCATCGGCCTGCTCGGCAACCAGGACTTCATGGATGTGCCGTTCAGCATTACGTCTTACACGGCCGAGCAGATGCAGAACCAGCAGGCACGGACAGTGGGACAGGTGCTGGCCGACGATCCGGCCGTGCGTGTCAGCTCGGGCTTCGGCAATTTCTCCGAAACCTTCGTCGTGCGCGGCTTTACGCTGACCTCCGACGACATCAGCTACAACGGCCTGTACGGCATTGCGCCGCGCCAGCTCGCTTCCACCGAAGGCCTGGAGCGCGTGGAAGTGTTCCGTGGCGCCAACGCCTTCCTGACCGGCGTCTCCCCCGGCGGCAGCAGTGTCGGCGGCACCATCAACCTGGTACCGAAGTACGCCACCGCGGCACCGGTCACGCAGGGCACGCTCGACTACACCAGCGACGGCCAGGCCGGCGGCCATATCGACGTGGGACGCCGCTTCGGCGACAGGAAGCAGTTCGGCGTACGCGTCAACGCCATGGCACGTGGCGGCGATACCGCCATCGACAACGAAAGCCGCCAGCAGCGTCTGTTCACGCTCGGCATGGATTACCAGGGCGACAAATTCCGCGTCAATGCCGACTTCGGCTACCAGAAGCAACGCATCTACCAGGGCCGCAGCACGGTCAGCCTGACGGGCACGGCGCTGCCGCCGGTGCCGTCCGCCACCACCAACTTCGCCCAGCCGTGGACCAATTCGTCCCTCGAGGACATCTACGGCACGATCCGCGCCGAATACGATGTCGCGCAGGACTGGACCGCCTACGCCGCCTTCGGCGCGCACCATACCAACGAGTTCGGCAGCTATAGCGGCGCGAGCGTCGGCAACAATGGCTTTGGCACCGCCACGCGCCTGACCGTGCCGTTCGAGCAGGACACCTACAGCGGCGAGGTGGGGGTGCGCGGCAAGTTCGTGACCGGTCCGGTCGGGCATACGGTCAACCTGAGCTGGTCCGGACTGGAGCAGAAGAAGGCGACCGCGTTCGAGTTCTCGGGCAGCTTTGCCACCAATCTCTATCACGCGCCGATCGTGCCGTATCCGGCCGCCCCGGCCACGGGCAACATGTCCGATCCGTACGTGACGCAGCGCGTCAACCTCAACGGCGTGTCGCTGTCCGATACGCTCGGCTTCCTCAACGACCGCATCCTGTTCACCGCGGGCGTGCGTCAGCAGGTCATCAACGTGCGCGGCTATGCCACCGCCAATGGCGCGCAGACTTCGGCATACAGCGAGTCGGCGACGTCGCCGATGTTCGGGCTGGTGGTCAAGCCGCTGGAAAACCTGTCGCTGTACTACAACTACATCCAGAGCCTGGCGCAGGGCCCGACCGCCGGCAATACCGCCGTCAATCGCGGCGAGGTATTCCCGCCCAGCAAGTCGAAGCAACATGAAGCCGGCGTGAAGTACGACGCGGGCAGGTTCGGCACGACCCTGGCCTTCTTCCAGATCGAGCAACCGATCGGCACTACTCAGGCGGGCAACGTGTTTGGGCTGCAGGACCTGCGCAACCGCGGGGTGGAACTGAACGTGTTTGGCGAACCGCTGCGTGGCGTGCGTCTGCTGGGCGGCGTGTCGTATATCGATTCGGCGTACCAGAACACGGGCAATCCGCTCACCGAAGGCAAGAAGGGCGTGGGCGTGCCTAACTACACGCTGACGCTGAGCGGGGAATACGATCTGCCGTTCCTGGCCGGCGCCACCGTATCTGGCCGCTTTATCCAGACTGGCCGCCAGTACGCGAACACGCAGAACACGATCGCGCTGCCGTCGTGGAACCGCTTCGACCTCGGTGCCCGCTATACCTTCAAGGCGTCGCAGATGCGCTACACGCTGCGCGCCGCCGTGGAAAACGTCGCCAACAAGGATTACTGGGCAGGTGTTTCCACCTCGGCGAGCACGCTGTATATCGGCAATCCGCGCACGTTCAAGGTATCGATGACCGTGGACTATTGAGCGGTGGAGGAGGGCGCGGCAGACGCAGGCAGTTGCCGCGCCATGCGCGCCACCACCTCGCGCCAGCTTTCGGTGGCGCCGCGCGGGAACAGCTGCATGCGCGGATACCACGGCGAGCGGGTCTGCCCCTCGAGCCAGCGCCAGTCGCGCGCCAGCGCGGGCAGCATGACCCAGCACGGCACATCCATCGCACCGGCAAGATGCGCGACCGCGGTATCGACCGTGATCACCAGATCGAGTTGCGCCACCACCGCGGCGGTATCGGCAAAGCCGTGCAGGGTGTGTCCGAGCGCGAGCAGCTTGCCCTGCCGCGCGGCCGTGCGCGCGTCGTCTTCGCCCGCGCCTTTCTGCAGGCTGACCCATTGGATATCCGTGCGGCCCAGCAGCGGCGCGAGATCATCCAGGCCGTGCAAGGAGCGGTGGCGGTCATTGAGATGCGCCGCCGCGCCGCGCCAGACCAGGCCGACGCGCATCCGCTTTGCGCCGGGTCGGTGGCGGTCTTCCGGCAATCTCAACGACGTGCTCACCGGCTCCGGCACCCGCAGGTAGGGCGGGCAGGGCGCAAACGGGGTGGCGCTCTCGACAAAATGCGCAGGCACATCGAGCAGCATGCACCAGGCATCGAACGGTGGCAGCGCGTCACGCGGGGCCGTGACCAGGACCGCGTCGACGTTCGCGAGCGTAGCCAGCAGCGTTCGTAACGGCTCGCGGCATACCAGCAGCACGCGCGCGGCGCCATGTTCATCCTTGATGCGGCACAGGTAGCGCGCAAACTGCAGGGCATCGCCAAAACCCTGCTCGCACAGCACCAGCAGTGTGCGGCCTTGCAACGACTGGCCCTGCCAGTAAGGCACCGGCCAGTCGGGCAGGGTCACAAAGCGCTGCGGATTGTCGGCCGCGTAGCGCGCCCGATACAGCGGCCATCCTTCGCCAAAGCGGCCTTGTTGCAGCAGGACCATGCCCAGTGTCGTCTGTGCGCGGGTGTCGTGCGGATACGCTTGCAGATACGTGCGTACGCACGCTTCGGCGGCGGCCAGCTCGCCGGCGTGGGCAAGCACCGTGGCCAGCCCGTAACGCGCGGCGTGATAGTGCGGATCATGCTGTAGCGCGGCCCGATACGCGGCAATGGCTTCCTGGTGCCGATCGCACCGGTGCAGCAGCACGGCGAGATTGTTATGGCAGGCGCTGTAAGCGGGCACGTGTTGCAATGCCTGCCGATACAGTTGCTCCGCGGCAACAAGATCGTCGCCGTCATAGCGCGTCAGCCCGAGGCCATTGAGCGCGCCGGCATCGCACGGATTCTGGGCCAGGAGCCGCCGATAGCAACGCTCGGCCTCGGCCAGGTCCCCGGCACGCCGGCTCAGGCGGCCCGCTTCGTTAAGCAGCCATGGATCTGCCGGGGCCAGCCTCAGGTGTGCCTTGACGTGTCTGCGCGCCTCGTCGAGATGTCCCTGCGCAAGCAGACGGGCAATCGCGCTCTGGCATTGCGCCGAGGTGGGATGCGGTCTCCGCGATCGCGCCATGGAAGCCTCCGCGCCGGTATTTTCGGCTCATGGTAGTCGCCAGGCCCGCAATTACCAGTGTCCGGTCAGATATCGCCGCGCGCGGTACGGGCTGCGATCTGTCCGCAAATGTAGGGCAAGCCTTTGTAATTCCTACCAATTCTCAGGCTGGCATCGCGATGCTACTATTCGGCGCAACGAGTAACCTGGGGCGTTTGATCATGCGCGTCGGGCAATAACAAATACGGGGCGGGTTGGTCATGACAAGAACAGTCGAACCACAGGCGCGGGCGCGCCAGCGTGTTTCACGGATTGCCGTCATGCTGTTGAGCGCGCTGTCGCTGGCCGCTTGCGGCGGGGATGGGGACACCGGCGCCGGTGGGGGTAGTGGGGGTGGCGCCGCTGGCGGCAACGGTTCGCCGCCGCCGGTCAACGTGGCCGTCCACGCATCTGTCACCGGGCTGATTGGACAGGGCCTGATTCTGCAGAATAACGCCGGCGACGATCTCGGCGTGGCCGCCAACGGCCAATTCACCTTCGGCAATCCGGTTGCGGCGGGTTCCCCCTATGCGGTGACCGTCAAAACCCAGCCGACTGCGCCTAACCAGCTCTGCACCGTCAACGGCGGTGCGGGCACGGCCAGCGAGACCGGCGCCAACACCGCCACGGTGACGTGCTCGACCACCAGCGTGAACATCCGCGGCACGGCCAGCGGGATCACCGGCATCGGGATGGTCTTGCAGAATAACGCCGGCGATGATCTGGTGATCAATGGCAACGGTACCTTTGTGTTCTCCACGCCGGTGGCGCGCGGGGCGGGGTACACCGTTACGGTCAAGACGCCGCCCGCCTTCCCGCTCCAGCAATGCACGGTGGGCGCGGCATCCGGTACCGCGGCCGATACGGACGTGAGCGACGTCACCGTCAACTGCACCACGCAGACCTCGCGGTTTGCCTATGTCGCCAATGTCGCGTCGAGCGACATCAGCACCTTCGCCGCGGACGCGACGACCGGCGCGCTGCTTTCCACGGGTAGTGTCACGACGCCGTTCCCGTCCCCCTATATCGTTGCCGTCGACCCGTTGCGCCGGTTCCTCTTTGCCGGCAACAGCAACAGCGCCAGCGGCGGCGGGGTGGCGGTGTACCAGATCGATGCCGGCAGCGGGGCGCTGACCCAGGCAGCCGGTTCGCCCTATACGACCAACACCTCGGTGCAGGCCGTGGTGCCGCACCCGAGCGGAAACTTTTTCTACGCTTTGAGCCTGTCCGGCAGCGTTTCCGCCTACGCCGTCGATGGCAGCACCGGCGCATTGACGGCGGTCCCCGGATCGCCGTTCGCTGCCGGCTTCGGCCCGCGCGGGATGGTGATCGATCCAACCGGCAAGCATGCCTTTGTGAGCGACAGCGGCAGCGCCAGTATCTTCGTGTACGACATCGGCGCGAACGGCGCGCTATCGCAGATCGCGGGATCGCCTTTCACGGTCGCCAATACCTACACCATCGCGATGAGCCGCGATGGAAAATTCCTGTACGTGAACCTGATGGGCCAGAACAAGATTGCGGTCTACGGGGTGGACCCGGATACGGGGACGTTGACGCTGGCCTCCGAGGCCCCGGCAGGCTCCGGCGCGCGCGGCATCGCGGTGCATCCCACCGGCCGTTACCTGTACGTCGGCAACCAGGCCGACGACAACGTCACCGCATATCAGATCGATCCGGCCACGGGAGCACTGTCACCGATCACCACGATAGCGGCGGGCATCCAGCCCATTGGCCTGGCACTCGACGCCACGGGCTCCTTCCTCTACGTGGCCAACTCCACTTCGGGCGATGTCACCGTGTATCGGCTCGACCCGCTTACGGGCGCGCCGGTGGTCGTGGGTGGCGCCGCGCCGACCGCGCCGAGCCCGTTCAACGTGGCGTTCTATTAAGCCGGTGCGGATGGTGCCGGAGAGGGGGCGCTCAGGTCGAGAACCGATGGTGCCGCGCCATCTTCGTCCTGTCCGCCCCTGAGGTCGCTCGGAACCGGTAATCGAACCGCGCGTAGCCCGACTGGGCCGAAGCGTGCCCGGTATTGATCAGCCCGTCGTATCCCAGCGAGACGATCGTTGCCTTCGACGGCCGGAAGCTTACGCTGGCGCCGCCCGTGACATAGTCGCGCGACAGTGCCACACCCGGCGCCGGGAACAGCGTACCGTCCTGCGAGAGAACCGTGATTTGCCGGCCGGTGCCCATCAGTTCCCTTGCATACCCCAGGCGCAATTGCACGTTGACGGGGCGTACCGCATCGCCAAACGCCTTGTGGGTCGGGCCCAGGATCACGGCGCCGAAGAACGCATTGCAGTGCCGCCTGGAGCATTCCGATACAGCGCGGCGACTATACCATCACGTGTGTATGTTTCATGGGGGAAGTACACGGGATACACGTGGCTGATCTTTATGGCAGATCCTTTATTTAACATAATACGTGGTGGCTCGGACGGGACTACCTGCTGACCTACGCCAGAGCGGGGCTCCGGCGCTGTCCCATCACGGTCAGCAGGGCTTCAAAATTTACGGCGAAGCGGTCGAAAAGGCCGGTCCACACGCGGCGTGCATCGTCGCTCTTGGCGCGCTCACGATTCGCGGCCGCGATGACTTCCATCGGGTTCAGTCCAAGGATTTCTGCCACACGGACGGCTGTCAGGTCATCAAAGGCTGCCTTGCCTTGACGGTACTGGCTCACTGCTTGACGCGAAACGCACAGCGCCTTGGCAATCGCATAGTCGGACGGCAGGTCAAGTCTGACCTTCACGGCGTCCACGTATTCAAGAGTCGTTTTCATCACTACCCCTAAGAAGTCTACCCAGACCGCAGGATAGTCATTGGCCGGTGACTGTCAAGCGCAATGGAGGGTGACGTCATCTTTCATTGACATGTAAATCGGGGGTGACTATATTCCGTCCCAGACGTGGCGCCGGCTGGTGCCTACCCCGCCAGTGCTGGCCTGATCCGCCAGCGTGGCGCCACGCCTGCCCCCGGGGTTGGGGGCCTTCTCCGACAGGGTAGGGATACAGGGGGTGGTCACATGAAGTTACAAATCTCGGCCAAGTGCCCGCACTGTGGTGCAGCAAATCAGGTGGCAGCGGAGGCCGGCGTCGTCATGCGGATTCCGCATTTTGTTCTCTGCGATGTGGACGAAGGCGGGTGCGACGAACACTTCGTCGTGCTGGTGAGAGTTGCACCGGATGTGATCGTCGCGCGCATCGTAGAGGTGAACGAATGAAGCCCGCCCGCATCTACCGCGCCGCCCTCGGCGGCTTCACCATAGATGGCCCGTATTTCCGCCGCGCCACGCGCGCCAGCGTCTTGCTGGATCGCTTCTTTTACTGGCTGGGAGCGTGACATGGGCTACAACCCAAAGAACGACCCGAAGCCACTCCACCCGAGCCACCAGACGGCCAATGCGAGCAGCGCTGCAGCGCGCAGCGAGCGTAGCGACGCGATCGCGTTCGCCGCGCTGGAACAGGCGCGCGCGATTCTCGCGACCCACAAGTCAGCCATCAAGAACTGGCGCTACTGACCATGTGGGGATACCTGCGCGACGCGGCAGAGGCGATGCCCGCGCTTCCCGAACTTCGGGAAGCGCGGGCGCGCGTGCCGATGCGCTGGTACAACCGGGCGATGCGCGCGGCGGACAGGGCAGGGCGGGCCAGCGCCGAAAAGCTAGGCCGGCCGGACATGTTTGATCTCGGAGCGGCAGCGACTGCGGTGGCCGCATTCATGGCCGAGCATGCACCGAAAGACATGCCGGTACGCCCCGACGCGAGCGACTACGAAATCTGCATGAAGGCCCGCCAGATATCGGCGGACGTGCTCCTACGTACGAACGGCCTTGCCCCTGACGATGCATTGATCGTGTGCATGCGCGAGTGCGAGCGCCAGGGTGTCGAGCCCCCGGATTTCCCGGGCGCGGCGGACAAGGTAGCGCGCGTGCGCTGTGAACTATGGTGGCGCCGCCGCCTGCGCACGAAGCATATCCGCGCGCTGGAACATTCGAACATCCGACTGCATTACGTCCACTACCGGAGCGACCCCTACGCGAGCAACGATGCCGTTCGGCGTCGCGTGGCACAGAACCGCCGCAACGCCGCGACTCTGGCAGCGGTGAAACTCGAGAACGAGCACGGCCAGCAATTCACGCTGGCCGAACTGGCGGAGCGGTCAGTCGCAAACAAGGCGCTGCGCCGGGGCGAGTTGATGACGCGGCTCAAGGGAAGCGAAGAGCTTGCCGACGCGGCAGGCTTTGCCGGCGTCATGTTCACGATCACGTGCCCGAGCCGATTCCACGCCGTGCGTCAGGCCGGACACAAGTTCCAACCGAATCCGAAGTATGAAGGTGCGGACCCGCGTGCGGCGCAGGGCTATTTGCGTAAGGTATGGGCGCGCATCCGGGCCGACCTTGGGCGCCGTGGCATCACATTTTTCGGCATGCGCGTTGCGGAGCCGCACCACGATGGATGCCCGCACTGGCACGGCCTGCTGTTCTCCGATCGCACGCACGAGGTCTGCGAAGTCATCCGCACGCACGCCCTGCGCGATAGCGGCGACGAAGCCGGCGCACAGCAGCGCCGGGTGCGATTCGAGCATATCGACCGCGCTAAAGGGTCGGCGGTGGGCTACATCGCGAAGTACATCGCAAAGAACATCGACGGCCACGCCGTGGGTGAGCACAAGACGGGTGAAGGCTACACGGTGCAAGCCGACTGGCTGGGCGATGACGTAATCGTGCCGGCGCAGCGCGTCGAGGCATGGGCGGCAACGTGGGGCATCCGGCAATTTCAAGCATTCGGAGGGGCGCCGGTAGGTGTATGGCGAGAGCTGCGGCGGGTGAAGGCAGAAGACTTGCCGGACGCGCAGGACGCGCCGGCCATCGTTGCCGCCTGGAACGCCGCGCAGCGCACCGACGATAAGGCCGCAAGCTGGGCCGAGTACGCCCGGGCACAGGGCGGCGTGGCCGGCGAGAGGCGCCGCATTTCGATTCGCTACACCGAGAGCATGGAGGCGGGCCGATACGGGCTCGCGCTGCGGCGCGTGCCGCGCGGCGTAGAGGCGCCGCAGTGGTACCGCATGGCTGTGTCGGGTGATCTGACGTGCGATGCCGTGTTCGTGCCGGCGACGCGCTACCAATGGTCACGGGTTGAGCGCAGCGGCGAAGCCGCGAGCACTCGGACTCGTGTCAATAACTGTACGCGCCCCAACGGCGCGCGCAGCGCGTCGGGTCCGGTAGAACGCCGGCCCGACTGGATAAGGCGGCTCGAAGGGGCCGATTCGGGGCCGCAAGGCCATCAACGCAGAGGGGAAACATCGTGAGTGAGAGGACTTTTGCGCAGCGCGCCGACCGGGCGCTGCTGGTCTATGGCGGCATCCTGCCCGCCGACATCCGCCAGTTGCTGAAAGACATGGCATCGGCAATCGATCAACTCAAGGGAGCGTCACATGTCCACCATCAAGACTGAACTGGCGGCGCTGCTAGCGGAGGTACAGAGCGTCGGGCCGCATGTGAGCGACACCGGTGCCACTCAGTACGGCGCCGCGCTGCATCAGGCGGAAATGGTGTTTGCCATGGCCGAACAGGCGCTGTCGCCACCGACCGAGCCGACGACCGAAATGATGGCTGCCGGCGTGACGGCTATCGCCAATCTGCCACCCGACACCACGGCGACTGTCGCGGTCGAAACCATCATCCGCGCGGCGCTCCAAGCCGGGCAGGGGGCCTGATATGCCGAGCACGTGCACCTGTCCGGTATGTGGCCAGGGCGCGCGCTGGAAGCCGATGAAAAACGGGCGGGTGTGCGTTACGTGCACCGCGCCCGGCTGCGGCATCCAGCTATTCGCCCGATCCGACGACGCCGACGAACGAATCCGCGAGCGCTTCATCATTGGCGACGGTCCAACGAACGAACGTAACGTAACGGCGCCCGATCCCGTACGTACGGCAAATCAGGTAGGGGGAGGGCTCATGTCATGGGCAGCCTGATCGAGCTTGACGCGCTGGATACCCTGCGGCGCAAGGCACACGCATTCGAGAGCCAAGCCGGCGCCGACCTGCCGCCCCTGCCGGGCGAGCCCGAGCCAATCGACCCGGCTGTCGAATGGGAGATGACCTTGAACGTGCTGGTGGCCGCGCTATCGCCCGCGCTGCCGTACGTACCGACCATCTACACGCCGGAGGCGATCAAGGCCCTCGCTGCGGCCATCGTGCCTGTGGCGAACAAATACGGCTTGTCCGTGGGCGGCATCATGGCGGGCCCGGAAATCGGGCTGCTGATGGTGGCCGGGCCGCTCGCGCTCGCTACGGTCGTCGCCCACAAGCAATGGCGGGCCGAACAGGAGGCGGCGCGAACGGTGGACGATGCGCCGCCGTCATCCGTGGTGCCGACTCAGGTGAACGAAAGACTCGGAGCCAACATGCAGGACAACGGCGGGCGACTGCGCGCAGTGGGGGAATGATGGTCGGAAGTCAGAACGTTGCCCGCATCGTGGGCGTTATCGGCGCGTCGGGCAGTGGAAAATCTCGATGGCTCAAGGACGGCTTGCGGATCATGAAACCGCCGCGGCTGCTGATCTGGGACCCCCAGGACGAATACACCGAGTTCGGGGACACCGTGACCGATTCTCGCGAACTGGTGGAGCGGCTCGCCGCGCTCACCAGCACGGATACGTTCAGCATCGTCTACCAGCCCGGCGACGACATGAGCACGTATCGTTGGAAGTTCGATCTATTCTGCGAAATCGCGTATCACATCGAACGCCTGTGCGTGGTGGTAGAGGAGGTGGCAGACGTCACCAGCGCGAGCTATGCGCCGCCCTACTGGTCGCGTCTGTCGCGCAAGGGGAGGCACCGTGCGATGACGCTATTCGCGGTCACGCAACGGCCCGCGGTGATCGACAAAACGTTCCTCGGCAACTGCACACTGCTGCACTGCTGCCGCCTGAACGACAAAAACGATATCGCGGTCATGTCGGCGGTGCTCGGCGTGCCCGTGGATGACGTCAGGAACCTGCGCGCCGACGACCAAGCGAACGTGTTCCAGTACATCGAGCGGAATATGAAGACGGGCGAAACGGGGTACGGGCAACTGGATTCACGCGGGAACAACACCGCACCGCTCGAACGTAACGTACGTACGTTGCCCGAATCCGATGCCGAGAACGTAACGTAACGGCCTCGCCTTGTGGGACCCCGCTGTCGCTCTCCATAGTGAAGGCTCAACAGCGGGGGACAGCCCCGAGTTTGCAAACACGCATCCTATCGGGAGAAAACCATGAGCGTGAAGGAAATCGGCAAGGCCGTCGCCATGACGGCTGTTTCGCTGGTCATCATCAATTTCGGCAAGCAGTACCTGCCGGATTCGCTGCGCAAGTTCCTCGGCTGAGTCGTGGGAGGAGACGCCTCGTGAGCGAAGTCAAAAACGCCGTCAAGACAACCGCGCTGGTGCTCTTGACCATCTACGTCCTGCGCCGCCTGCCGGTGACCGATCAACTCGTTGCCACCGCACTGGTGGGCTGAGAAAAAACATGGCAATCGTCCAACAACTTCCTCCGTTCCTGAACGTCGTAGCATCGGGCGTCGCCACGCTGCAAGTGCCGCGCTACGCCAACACGCTGACGCGCATCGTGCTCGCGCTGGCCGGCACCGCCTTTACGAAGGCGATGATCACCGATATCAAGGTCAAGATCGGCGCGCGCACCGTGTACAACGTGAGCGGCACTCGCCTCGATGCCATCAACAAGTACAAGGGTATCTACGACGACGCCAATTTTCTGACCATCGATTTCACCGAGCGCGACGCGCCCAGCATCGATGGCAAGGAGGTAGGCGGATTCGACCTGACCGCGTGGCCCGACAACCTGAATCTGGAAATCACCATCGCGGGCGCTACCGCGCCGCAACTGGCCGGCTACATGTTCCTCACCCCGCCGCAAGGCCAGGGCGCCGGTGAACTGATCCACAAGCTGCTGTACTTCCCGGCGTCGACCAGCGTTGCCGGCAAGTTTCCGATCAACTTCGCGGCCAAGGGCGCGCTTATCAAGCGCGTGCACGTCTTCTACGCCGGCACCGACTGGACGTCGACCACCGACGGCAACGTCAACAAGATGGAGGTCAAGAAGAACGGCCTCATCGTGTTCGAAGCGACGAGCCGCGTGGCCCGGTTCATGCAGCAGGAGCAGCGTAAGGTGCCGCAGTCCAAGCACTATTGCGTGGACTTCATCTTCGACAACAACCAGTCGGGGGCGCTGAAAACCGCCGATGCTGCGGCGCTGGAGTTCAATGCGTTCCTGACCGCTGCCGATGGTCTGGACGTGTACGTCGAGTGCATCGACCTGCCGTTCAACCTGTAATCGGGAGGCGCCATGTGGGATGAAGTCCAGCCACAGTCGTACTACTCCGACCCGATGGTGAGCACGGCGGGGGGTGCCAGCGACTTGAACCCGCTGGCGCAGAGTGCCGCCGATGTGCTGCGCCTCGGTCTGTCGCGTCTCATCGACGTGCAGACCGTGCGCGCGCTACAGAACACCAACACGGCGGCGGTCATTCAGTCGGGTGGCCTGACTGTCACGACCGCGCCGCAGGGGGCAATGCCGGCGTTCGCGCTCTTTGGCGGCGGTCTCATGCCGATTGCGATCGCCGGTTTGGCAATCTGGCTGATCGCGGAGAAAACCTGATGGCCGGCTTGCCTATCAACGTCGGAATCGGTGGCGTTGCCGCCGCGAACCCATGGGCCGCAGGCATCATGGGCGCCGCGTCCGTGGCCGGACAGATGATGGGCGGGCCGGATCCCAGCAACACCGCGATTTCTGGGTCCGGCATGTTCGACCAGCATTTCGACGGCTCGGGTTGGGTGGTTGCGACCGGTGGCAGCGATGCCAGGGCGTTGCCCACCGTCACCAGCGCAGTGCAGGCGACGGCGGGGCAGGCATTGAGCCTGCTGCAAAACCCGATGGTGCTGATCGCGGGCGCAGTGATTGCGCTCGCGTATTTCCGGAGCCGCGGCTAAATGCGCATGGAGATAAAGCCGGAGCCGTGGACGGACGCGCACGACGCGGAAATCCTGACGGCATTCTCGGGAAAGACGCTGCGCAAGACGGATACCAGTGGTGGGCTTCGGCCGACCACTGAGTATCTCCGCAATGGCGGCGTGTTCTGCCGTGTCTACCGGGACGGCGAGCCGGTCATGTGGTACGTGGCGATTGCGCACAGGTACCTTGACGCTATCGAAGTCGAAGTGGCGCTGGCCCATGGACGCGCGGACTGCGATCTTGTGGCGGAGGTCATGCCGCTGATCGAGTGGCAGTGCAGGGAAGCAGATTCCATCCGCGTGACAACGTGCCGGAGGGGCATGGTGCGCAAGCTGCAGCGCCTAGGCTATCGAAGTGATGCGGTGCTAATGCGCAAGCGCATGGGGAAAGATCATGGGTAGTTTCTTTGGCGATGGCGCCAAGCGCGAAAGTAGTTCGTCCAACGTCAGCACGACAACGACGACAACGACCAATACCGACAACCGGATGGTGAACGATGGTGCGAGCGTCGGCGTCAACGGATCGGGAAATACGGTGCTGGACAACGGCGCCATCGGCATGGCGTTCGACTTCTCGCGCGGCAGTACCGAGAGCGCATTCAAGTCCACGGCGGATGCAATGGGCATTCTCAAGGACGGCATGAAGCTGACGTTCGACCAGCAGGCGGTGAACGGAAAGGGCTTCCTCGATGCCATGGGAAAGCTGCTGGACACGGCCAAGACGGTAAATGAGAACGCAACGGCCAACGTCAAAGAGGCATACAGCAACGTGCAGGAAATCAGCACGGGCCAGAAGTTCCTTGTTGCCGGTGGTCTCGTGCTGGCCGGCATCGTGGCCGTGAGCAAGCTTAAGGGGTGACCGTGGGAATCATTGAATCGGTACAACAATACGACCTGAACATCCAGCCAGGTGGCGCGCAGAATATTGACGTGGCCGGAGACCGCATCCAGTTTCTGTCTGCTGTCGATCCGTTCGCAAAGATCGAGATTCGTCCGAACTACGCACAGGGCAATATCAGCCTGAGGCCAGGACAGGGCTTCCGATTCAGCGAACAGGTGACACGCTGGGTCGTCTTCAATCGTGGCAGCGTGCCGCTGCAAGGCTTCCTGCTGATCGGCTCGGGGGACTTCTTTGACCAGCGCATCGCGGGCACCGTCGATGTCATCGACGGCGGCAAGGCGCGGACGATGGGCGGGCTTGCATTCAGCGGCTACGCGTACCAAACCGCAGGGGGCGCTTTATATCCGCACGTCGAACTCTGGAACCCGGCTGGAAATACCAAAAACCTGTTCGTTGAGCAGGTGTCCGTTATCACGGGCGGAACACTATCTAGCGGTGTCGGCGTGCGCGGCCATAACGGGCCACTGAGTACGATCTTCGGGAACCCGGCCTCGAAGAAGATCGGGGCTACGAATTCGTCGGCGGAACTGCGCGTCCAATCGTCTGCAACTCTGATCGGCGCTACAAACCTCATGGCGTTCGACAAGGCTCTGCGGGTTCTGAAATTCTCAGAGCCAATCCAGATCGCGCCGGGCTGCGGGCTGATCGTGCTGAATGGCCTAGCCAATGTTGGCGAGGATATTGGCGTGAATTTCGAGTTCTACGAAGAGGCGTTCTGACGATGACGCGGTATGAGTTCGCGCTGCTGGCACTCGCCGCCGTGGGCTATGTGGTCTGGCGAGACTGGCAGCGAAGCGAGGAACCCGGCGCGCAGATGCCCGACATCCTTGACCAAGCTGAAAACTACTTTTACGACGCCGCCGACGGCACGCTGTTCGGCGGCGAACAGGACATCGACATGGGACAGGCATCGCTGAATCGATCCGCATTCCTGCTGACGATCCGCACGGCGGAGGGCACCGCGGGGCGCGATGGATATCGCACGCTGTTCGGCGGCGGGCTGTTCGACTCGCTCGCGGACCACCCGCGCCAGTACATCACGCGCAAGTCGAACGGAAAGCCGATCACGAGCAGCGCGGCGGGCGCCTATCAGTTCCTGATTCGAACGTGGGACACGCTGGCCGCGCGCCTCGGCCTGCCGGACTTTTCGCCGCAGAGCCAGGACGCCGCCGCGATCGAGTTGATTCGCGAGGCGGGCGCGCTGGGCGACGTGGACGCGGGCCGTTTCGCGCAGGCAGTGCGCAAAGTGCGAAAAATTTGGGCGAGCATGCCCGGTGCTGGCTACGGCCAGCCCGAGCGCGCGCTCGCGGACTTGCAGGCCGCATTCGAAGCGGCAGGGGGTGTGGTGTATGGCTAAGGGACATGCAGGGGGCGGCGGGCCGGATTTTCTGCTGATCGCCGCCATCGGCGCTATGGCGTTCCTCGCGATGCGGTCGCGCGCCGCGTTCTCGGCAACGGGCGTGCCGATGGGCACGGCCACGCAGTTGCGCCCAGATCTGACGGCGCAACGAAACATCGCATACACGCAGGCGGGAATCGGCATCGTGGGCACCATCGCAGGCCTGTTCGGGGCGGGCTCGCCCGATGCCGTCATCGGCGGTGCGCCAGTGTCCGGCCTGTTTGGCGGTGGGACGTCCGCCGCGCTCGACTACAACGCGAATAGCGGCTGGCTCGGATATTTGGGTCGCGACGCGACGGACGGATTTACGCCCGGCGAGTTCGGCAACCTGAACGGTGCCTATACCTTCGGATCGCCTGTCGAAGTGCCGACCTTGGGCAACTTCATGAGCTGGGCGGGCTGACATGCGCGACAGCACTGCAAAGCTGCTGCTGGCCGCGAGCGCCATTGCAGCAATCGTCTTCGTCGTAAAAAAAAACGGCGGACTACAGGGTGCGGCTGCGGGTGCAGCGAGCGCGCTGGTGGGGGCGGTGGGGGATGCAGCGAGCGGGGCAGTGCTGGGTATTGGTGACGTGCTGGGTATCCCCAGGACGGACATGACCGAATGCGAGCGCGCTATAGCGGAGGGGCGCACGTGGGATGCATCTTTCGCGTGCCCGGCAGGGACGTTCCTCAACTCACTGGTGAGCGGTGACCGACAGCCCGACTATTCGATTGACAGTTACACAGGTACATATGCAGCGCGCCCTGTGACCCCTTGGGCCGTGACCGAGAACGCGGGCGGTGCGGCCTTCCTCTATCCGCGAATCAGGAGAGCATCGTGAATTTTCTGCAACGCTTGCGCGAGCCGTCCACGTGGGCCGGCTTTGCGGGCATGGCAATCGCGCTCGGGGCGAACCCGGACAAGGTGAACGTGGTGGCACAGGTCGTCGGCGCCGTGGTATCAGCGGTGGCCGTGTTCATGCCGGAAAAGGGGAAGGGCAAGTAATGGGCGCGGCGGAAGCGGTAGCGCTCGCCTGTGGCGTCGTGAACCTCTTGGGCGTGCCGCTGTTCGGCTTCCGCTACGTGGTACGACTCGAGACGCGTCTTGCCCGCATCGAAGCAAAGCTGGGAATCGGGGAATGAGTGTGCACGGGTGGCTGCCGACGCCGGCTGAAATTGGACGGGAAACGCTGATAGTCATCGGCGGTGTCATCTGCGCCGCCGTCATCCTGTCGCGCTTCCCGCGCCTCAAGGAATGGATCGCGACGCAGGGCACGATAACGCTCAAGGATCAACAGGACCGCATTTTGTGGTGACAACCGGGAGAGAGAACCATGGCAACGAAGAAACGGCGCACACCGCCGCGCAAGGCGAACGGCCAATTCCGCAAGCGCAAGAAGCGCTGATCCCCTCGAAAGTCATATCGAAGGGAAAATGAAAAGCCCCGGGAAATGAACTGAACCCCAGAAGTTGGACGGTTCAAGAAGACTAGGCTTGCAAGGGCTGGGTCCTGTACTGCACGGGACTCAGCCCTTTTAGCTTCAGTCGGATACGTTCGTTGTTGTAGTAGTGGATGTATTGTCGGATCCCACTTTGCAACTGCTTCACGCTGTCGAACTCGTTCAGGTAGAAGAACTCCGACTTGAGCGTTCCGAAGAAGCTTTCCATCGCGGCATTGTCGAGGCAATTTCCCTTACGGGACATACTCTGACGGACCTTTTTGCCCAGGAGCCGTCGATAGGCGGGCATCCGATATTGCCAGCCCTGATCCGAATGCAACAATGGCCGCTCACTACGCTTGAGGCGTGAGATCGCTTTCTTCAGCATGCCGCTGACCAGATCGAACGTGGGCCGTGTGGAACTCTGCCACGCGACGATCTCGCCGTTGTACAGATCCATGACCGGCGACAGGTACAACTTCTGCCCCTTCACGTTGAACTCGGTTACGTCCGTTACCCATTTCTCGTTAGGCCGTTGTGCGGCGAACTGTCGGTTGAGCAGGTTCGGAGCTGCCAGTCCGAGCCCTCCCCGGTAAGAGCGGTATTTCTTCGGTCGTACCAGCGACTTCAGGCCCAACTGCAGCATCAGGCGCCGGACCAACTTGTGATTGACTACCTCGCCGTCCTGCCGAATTGCCGCAGTAATGCGCCGATAGCCATATCGGCCTCGATGGCGCTCATAGATCGCTCGAATGCGCTGCTTGAGTTCAGCGTAACGGTCTCCTGCCAGCAGGGCCTTCTGCTGATAGTAGAAGGTGCTGCGCGCCAGTCCTGCCACCGCCAGCAGAACGGCCAATGGATGATGCTGCCTCAATTCGAGTACTACTTGCGCTTTGCGCGCGGCGCCTGACGCTGCTCCGCTCGAATCAAGGCATCGAGTTTTTTTAGGTACGCCACCTCCGCGCGCAGGTATTCGTTCTCCTTGAGCAACTGCTCACGGGTACGCTGGTCCTGTTCGGATTCCGGCGCAATGGGTTCGGGTGGTGATGAGTTCGGCATCTTCCGGGGACGTCCCTTGGGACGAGGCAATAGTGCAGGCAGACCACCCTCATGATACTGGCGCTCCCAACGGCTGATGGCACCCGGATCACGAATCCCCCAGATCGCTCGCGCCTCAGATTGCGACAGGTTGTCCCGCTGGATGCCTTCAAGCACCGCCAGCTTGAATTCCGCGCTGTACTTGCTGTGCCCCTTGCGTCGTAACCCGCGTCGACCGTGAAGCTCATGCAGCGCAACCCACTCGCGGGCCAGCGTACGGCCCACCCCATACTCCCGCGCTAGCTCCCTAAAGCCTATACCTCCGGCCAGATATCGCTTTACTACTCTGAGCTTCAATTGCTCGTCGTGCTTCGCCATGAAAAACACCCCAAGGGTTGGATCAGTGTCCAACTCTTGGGGTGCAGTTCAGAAACCGGGGCTTTTTGTCATCCGAGGGAGGCGAGCACGCGCGCGGCCTGTTCCTCACTGATCGGTATTCCCTCCACCGCGAGCAGCGCCTGCAACAGCGCGACGCGCGGAGCGGGCACGCCCCGTGGTGATGGGTCGTGGACGATGCCAGCGGCTTGCTGTTCGGCAACGGTTTCGGCGTAGAAGCTGCGATTGTCTGTCATGGATTATGCCTGCATGAGTTCGCCTACGGCGACGGGCGCCAGCGGCAGAGTCCGTGGTTGGCGCATCGGGAATTCGATCACTTCGCCGCGGACAACGCCGAACCGTTTGAGCGCGTGTGCATAACCCATCTGACGGGCCATATCCATGCGCTCGATGTGGTCGAGTCGCAGGACAGCAACAGCCCACCAGGGCGCCGGGCGGCGTCCTGTCTGCCATGCACGTGCGGTGGCAGGAGAGCATCGGAGAAAGCGTGCGAGCGCCTGAGGCGGCAGACCTGAGGCGTAGTGACTGAATTCGTGGAAATTGGCGTGCTGCGCAACCATTGAGGACCCCTGAAAAAAGCCCCGGTCTTATTGCAGGGGGCCTTTGAATATGGGCGGGTCCTGGTAGAGCGGCCATCACCACGTGAGTGGGATGGAAATCGGCCAGAACCCGCGCCAGTCTTGGCAGTCCCGCCCACAGTCACCATTTAACATAATACGCGTTGTAAAACTTTTTGATTGTTAGGGCCAAATCAGAATGTCCGCTTCCCGGACCTATACTGGTTGCGCCTGATGTGGACCGGAGCGCCGCCATGACCGATCAAGCCATGAACGTCACCATCCTGGACGATTATTTCGACACGCTGCGCGGCCTGCCTTGTTTCCGCAAGTTGGACGGCCATACCGTGACCATATGGAACGATCACGTGCAGGACGTGGATGCGTTGGCCGAGCGCTTGCGCGATACCGAAGTCCTCGTTCTGATCCGCGAGCGTACGGAAATCCGTGCACCGCTGATCGCCCGGCTGCCGAAACTGCAGTTGATCAGCCAGCGTAGCGTCTTTCCGCATCTCGATATCGATGCCTGCACCGCGCACGGTGTGATCGTTTCCTCGAACCAGCATGCCGATACCCCGTCCTATGCCGCCGCCGAGTTGACCTGGGGATTGATTCTGGCGGCCATGCGCCAGATTCCGCAGCAAATGCGGGCCCTACAGGACGGCCGCTGGCAGATCGGCGTGGGCAAGACCTTGCGCGGACGCACGCTGGGCATCTACGGCTATGGCCGCATCGGCGCCGAGCTGGCACGTTACGGTGCGGCGTTCGGCATGAAGGTATTGATCTGGGCCAGCGAGACTTCGCTGCAGCGTGCACGCGACGATGGCTGGGACGTCGCACCCGACAGGCAGACTTTCTTCGAGACTTGCGACGTCCTGTCGCTGCACATGCGTCTGGTACCGGCAACGCGTGGCATCGTCACGGCGGAAGACCTGGCCGGGATGAAGCCCACTGCCCTGCTTGTGAACACCAGTCGCGCTGGATTGATCGCGCCGGGCGCGCTGAAACAGGCATTGCACGACGGAAGGCCCGGCATGGCGGCCGTGGACGTCTACGATAAAGAACCGCTGCGCGATCCGCGGCATCCACTGCTGCAAATGCCCAACGTGGTGTGTACGCCCCACATCGGCTACGTGACAGAAGACGAGTTCGAGCTACAGTTCTCCGACATCTTCGAGCAGGTCGTGTCCTTCGCGGCCGGACACCCGATCCACGTTGTCAACCCAGCAGTTCTTGGACAAGCCCGGTTCCGTCACACCGGGCCCGACACCCGTGATGCCGTCGAGCCCCTGGTGCTTGATCTTCTGGAATGGGTCGGACCCGATGCACGCCCGTACAGCGAGGTCATCGAAACCTGGCGCACCTCGTGCCCTCGCCTGCCGGTTTGGGAAGAAGCCAATGCGCGAGGGTATCTGACTCGAATCCACTCACCTGGGGGCGTCGCCGAGGTCAAAGTGAGCGAGGCCGGCGCCGCGCATTTGCGACGCTCTCGTGGCACGCAAAAAGCAGCTTCCTTCTTCCATTCATGATCACGATTACAGGACGCCATGGCCCGGTCCGGTGGCAATGCAATCGAGGAACCAGGTCTTGAGCGCCTGAACGTTCGGTCTGGTTCCGGCGGTGGCAGGATGGACGAGGTAGTACCCCGCGCTTAAGGGAAGCGCATCGCCGAACGGCTCGATCAGTTCCCCCCGAGCAAGTTCTCTCTCCACCAGCAGCGGGCTTGTCAGCACGACGCCTTGCGAGCGCACCGCCGCGTCGATCGCCATTAGCGACTGATCAAAGCCAATGCCGGCAATCGCTTCGATCTCGGGTTCGGCGAGATCGCTGAACCGACTCAGCCAGGCGGCCCAGTGTGGATGCAGCGTGTTATGAAGGAGCGTCGCCCTGCGCAGATCGTCAGGGCGCCCCAATCGATGCTGGTCCGCGTATGTCGCGTGGCAATATGCGTGAGCTTCGTCATGGCAAAGAAGTTGAACCGACAACTGTGGATCGTTGCCGTCAAAATGTCTCACCGCGAGATCGACGCCATCGAGTTCGAAGTCAACCATCGTCGTCGTTGTGCTCAGGCTCAGTGAAATCCCCGGGTTAGCCTGCAGAAAGTCGGCCATCCTCGGGGCAAACCACTTTGCCGCAAAACTCGGTGGCATCGACAGCCGCAGACCGCTGCCGCGGCGCCCGCGAATGCGGTGGCTCGCATGAATCAGCTCGGCCAGGGCCGGCTGGATCTGCGCGAAATAGGTACGGCCGTCTTCGGTCGGCGTCACCTGCCGGATCTGCCGCACGAACAGCTCGGTGCCGAGCCATTGCTCGAGCTTCTGAATCTGCTGGCCAACCGCGCCAGGCGTGACGTTCAACTCCTGCGAAGCAAGAGTAAAACTGCCGAGCCGCATCGCGGCTTCAAACGCAGTCAGTGCTTTCAGGGGAGGAATCGGTCGCATGATGCAGTTTTTCTATTTCATAGCCAACATTTAATCGTTTGTACGACAGGTTCACGCCGAACACAATAGGACCTTCCTCCCCTGCCCTGGTCCAGTGTCATGAACCCCGCCTACCTTGCCTTTGCCGCCCTCGGGTTGATCTGGGGCACCAACTTCATGTTCATGAAGTGGGCAAGCATCGAACTGACTGCCAGCCAGATCGTGTTTTTGCGTGTCCTTTTCGGCTTTCTCCCACTGCTGGCGGTCGCGCTGTTCAGCAAGGCGCTCGCATGGCGGCATGTCCGGCACGTTCACCACTTCCTGGTGATGTCCCTGCTGGCGACAGTGATCTACTACTACGCCTTCGCAAAGGGAACGGGCCTGCTGTACTCCAGTGTTGCCGGCATGTTGAGCGGTGCCATTCCCCTCTTCTCCTTCCTGTGTGCCTGGGTGTTGCTGCGCCAGGAGCGTCCCAGCGTGCGCATGATGGCGGGCATCGTATGCGGATTCGCCGGCGTACTGCTGATCGCGCGTCCATGGAGCGCGCACGCCGCGGGCGTCAGTCTTGCCGGAGTCGGTTACATGGTGGCCGGCTCGCTGAGTGTAGGTTGCTCGTTCGTCTACGCGCGTCGCTTTCTGTCGGATCTTGACCTGTCGCCGCTGGCGCTCTCCACATGGCAGATCGGCATTGCGCTCGTTCTGGTCGGCTGCGTCACCGACTTCCATGGCATGGCGCGGGTCACTGGCGACACGCGGGCCCTGCTTGGCCTCATTTTCGGACTGGGTCTGACCGGCACCGGTATCGCTTATATCCTTTACTACTTCATCATCGCGCGGCTCGGCGCAGTCGCTGCTTCCAGCGTGACCTACATTCCGCCGGTCGTGGCACTGGTAATGGGTTCCTGGATCGCGCATGAGCCAATGGGCCTGGTGGAGGTGCTGGCGATGGGGGCGATCCTCGGTGGTGTTTTTCTGCTGCAAGGTGGCAGGCAACCCCGCTCGGCAGCGGCCCGCTGGCAATCGTTCGGCAAATCGTCCGGACGACGCGCATGAACGCGAAGCGCGAAATTCAGTTACTTCCTGTCCGCCAATCCATGTCGTCACGCAAATCTTCGGAAATATTCGTCATCGGGGGGACCGGGGCGCAGGGCCTGCCAGTCATTCGTGCCCTCGTTGCCGACGGGCGATATACGGTGCGCGCCTTGAGCCGTGATCCTGAGTCGCGACGGGCCAAGGTGCTATCCGCACTCGGCAATGTGTCGATCCTCAAGGGCACCTTCGCCGATGAAGCCGTTCTGCGCAATGGCTTTCGTCATTGCAACGCGGCGTACATCAATCTCGATGGATTCAACACCGGCGAGAAGACGGAAATCTATTGGGCTATCCGATGCTATGAAATAGCGATCGAAGAAGGCGTGGAATTCTTCGTATATGGAAACCTCGATTACGGGCTCAAAGCGTCTGGTTACGACTCGCGCTTTCGCACCGGCCACTACGATGGCAAAGGCCGCATAGGCGAATGGATACTCTTTCAGAACCAGACGAATCGTGACCGAATGGGCGCCGCCCTGCTGACCACCGGCCCATACATGGAGATGGCCATCTCGTCGATGACGCCGATGACGCCCACCGTAGAAGACGGGGTTGCCACCTGGAGAGTGCCGCTCGGTCATGGTGCGATTCCGCATGTCGCACTGGAGGACTGCGGGTACTACGCGCGTTGGCTCTTCGACAATCGGGAACGCGCAAATGGCATGAATCTGGAGGTCGCCATCGAACACGTCGAGTATGCCAGGCTTGCCGAGGCATTCGAACGGGTAACGGGACATCCAGCGCAGTATGTCGATACTGAGCTGGAAGCGTACTGGAGTGGCCCGCTTAAAGCGGCGGCGCATCTGCCTAGCGGATACAACGCCGATCCGGGCGACAGCAGCACCATGAGCTTCCGTGACAACTTCACCGGTTTCTGGAATCTGTGGAAACACGGGATCATCAAGCGTGACTACGCTTTGCTCGACGACATCCACCCGGGTCGAATCCGGACGGTGGAGCAATGGCTCAGGCGCGAAGACCAACTGGGCCGTGCATCGGGAAAAGGCACCCTTTGGGAAAGGATTCAGCCTGACAATCTGCGCACCGCGCTGCCCATCCTGAAGCTGTCCGAAGATAGACGGAGGGGCGCGCAGGCGGGAGGAGATCACGCCCTTTAATGCGACAACCCGGCGGCATCGCCGTCCGGCTTGTCGTGCGTCGCGTATTTTTCGATCATCGTTGCAGTGGCGCGGTTCAGCCCCACTACTTCCACCTCGATGCCATTACGGCGAAATTTGTGAACCACACGGTCAAGCGCTTCAATGGCCGTAATATCCCAAAAATGCGCGTGCGAAAGGTCCAGACGCACGGAGCGTATAGCTTCCCTGAAATCGAACTCGGCGACCATGGCTTCCGAAGACGCGAAGAAAACCTGGCCGCGAACCAGATAACGCCGCTGCTCTCCAGCCTGGTCGAGCGCCGATTCGACGCTCAGGATCCGGCGTACCTTTTCGGTAAAGAAGATGGCGCTGAGTAGCACCCCGAGCCCGACGCCTATCGCCAGATTGTGGGTCGCGACCACCGCCACCACGGTCGTCAACATGACCACGGACGAACTTTTAGGGTTCGTGCGCAGCTTCGCCATCGAGCGCCAGTCGAACGTACTGATCGACACCATGATCATTACCGCCACGAGCGCCGCCATGGGAATCTGGCGTACCCAAGGACCAAGGAAGACCACCAGTACGAGAAGGAAGGCGCCGGCCACGAAGGTAGAGAGCCGGCCGCGCCCGCCGGACTTCAGATTGATCACGGTCTGGCCAATCATGGCGCAGCCCGGCATGCCACCTAGAAAGCCGGCAGTGATGTTGGCGTACCCCTGACCGCGGCATTCGCGGTTCTTGTCGCTTGGCGTATCGGTGAAGTCGTCGACAATACTCGCGGTCATCAACGACTCCAGCAAGCCAACCACGGCGATGCTTACCGAGTACGGGAAGATGATGCGAAGGGTATCGAAGGCGAACGGCACCTGTGGCAGCGCAAAGGTCGGCAGCTCCTGCGGAAATGCGCCCATGTCTCCGACCGTCCGCAAGTCCAGCCCCAGAGCCATCGAGATGGCTGTCAAAACGACTATGCACACCAGTGGAGACGGCACAACCTTTGTCGCGCGCGGAAACAGGTAGAGGATGGCCAGTCCCCCTGCCACCATTGCGTACACATACCATGTCGCGTTGTAAAGCTGCGGTAGCTGCGCGAGGAAAATCAGTATGGCCAGCGCATTGACGAAACCCGTGACGACGGATCGCGAGACAAAACGCATCACGGCACCCAGGCGCAGGTATCCCGCGCCAATCTGCAGGAGACCGGCAAGGACGCCCGCGGCAAGCACATATTGCACGCCGTGGTCCTTTACCAGCGAGCCGATCAGCAAAGCGACCGCACCGGTTGCGGCCGAGATCATGCCGGGTCTGCCACCGGCAATGGCGGAGACGACAGCGATACTGAAGGCCGCGTAAAGTCCAACCTGCGGCGGGACGCCAGCGATGATGGAAAAGGCCAGGGCCTCGGGGATTAGCGCAAGCGCCACCACGACACCCGCAAGAATGTCCGCACGTACGTTGGCGAACCATTCCTCTCGGAAGGAAGGAGACTTCATATCAGAGCCCGGAGGCCGAAGATGGTCGAATCAGGCCGACGAAGGGTCGAAGGGACGAAGAGCGCGGCGGCTGCGCACCCGTGCCCGTCACGTCCGATGGCAATGCACGGCCTGGTGAAGAGTCGGTTCAGGGTACGACGGTATGCCGGATATGCGCGCCGATTCCGCGAGCCCTCTCGTTCGGTCAGGTAGTTGAAACGAAAGAGAGACGCGGAGCAGTTACATCGGGGGCGCTATTGAGAAGGAGAGAAGCAGAGAAGCAGAAACGCGTTGTTCGGGGAATTTCAGGGAAATTCAGGAAGAAGGAGGGAACTCCGGCACGGACTTGACTACCTTCTCGCCGCCCGCATTTTACGCCACACGGCAGTGACCGTCCAGCCGACGTGAGGCACAAGTGCCCATGCGTCATCGCGGGCTTAGCGCTGGCACGGTCACAAGGTATAATCGCCCGCGGGTGTTAGTTGCGCGTGAGTGCAACGGGACAGGTAAATCGCGCAGGTCGGGCCGCCGCGCGTCTTTGCCACGTCTTCAGGTTTTTACGCCCTCACGCCCCATGAACCACCGCTCGCCTTCGCAGCAGGATCTTCCGCGCGCCCAACTTCTCACCGAACGTGCGTTTGCCACGCTCGAGCGCTTTCTCCATATCGAATCCGTCAGCGGCACCGTGCTGCTGGTGGCCGCGGCCATTGCGCTGGTATGGGCGAATCTGCCCGACAATCACAGTTATCACGACCTGTGGCATACGCCTCTGACGCTCGGCGTCGGCAGCTATCAGTTCGTGTAGCCGCTGCATTTCTGGATCAACGATGCGTTGATGACCATCTTCTTTCTGGTGGTCGGCCTGGAGATCCGGCGCGAGATACATGAAGGCGCGTTGAGCGACCTCAGGCAAGCAGCACTGCCAATCGCCGCGGCGCTCGGTGGCGTGGTGGCACCCGCGTGCATCTACTTCGCGCTCAATCACCAACCACCGGGCCGCGATGGCTGGGCGGTGCCCACGGCAACCGATATCGCTTTCGCCGTCGGCGTGCTCGCGCTGCTCGGACGCGGGATTCCCGGCAATGTGCGCGTCTTCCTGCTCGCGCTAGCCATCATCGACGACATCGTCGCGGTGCTCATCATCGCCCTTTTCTATTCCGATGGGCTGAACTACTTCGGTTTCGTCATCGCGGGTGCGGGCGTCGCACTGGCGTTCTGTTTGCAGCGGATGGGTATCGGAACCGCTAACGCTTACGTAATTCCGGGCGCGATCGTATGGATCGGCTTGCTGAAAACCGGGGCCCACCCGACGCTGGCCGGCGTATTGCTTGGACTGATGACTCCCGTCACATCGACGCCCATGCGCGAGCGTCCAACGAAGATCGTCTCGCGTATCGCGGGTGAGCTCGACAGTGACGCCACACGCGCCTCCCCCGATGCGCATCGGCTAGGTCGACCTATCAAGGAGCTCCGCGTTGCGCAACGCGAGATCCTCCCACCCGTCGTCCGCATACAGATGGCGCTGCACCCATGGGTCGCCTACGGCATCATGCCGTTGTTCGCGCTCGCGAATGCCGGCGTCAGCCTCGGCGGCGTGGATGTCTCGTCCGCGGAGCTTCTATGGATAACGACGGGTATCGCCCTGGCGCTGTGCGCAGGTAAGCCCCTGGGCATTGTCGCCGTAACGTGGCTGGCCGTCCGCCTGGGACTATGCCGACTGCCAGAGGGTGTGACATGGTCATGGATCGTGCTAGTCGGGCTCCTGGCTGGTATCGGCTTCACGATGTCGATCTTTATCGCCATGCTGGCGTTTGGCGACGAAGGCCACATCGACGCCGCCAAATTTGGTGTACTGGTGGGATCTTTCTGCGCGGGCATGCTCGGTCTGGCATGGGGCTCGTTGCTCATCAAGCGGAAGCGCACCCAAAGCCGGAACTGCTCGCCCGCATCGCGCTAACGTGCTGGAGACCCTGGTTCGGCACCAACATCGCGATTGCAGCCGCACCGTCGTGCATTGCGCACCGTGCGCCCGCCCGATTTGACATATCGGGAAATCTCGATATACTGCCGACATGGACTTGCTCGACATCTTCAAAGCCCTCTCGAACCGGACACGCCTCGATATCCTGCGCGGCCTGAAGGATCCCGTGAAGAACTTTCCGCCGCAGGATGAAGGCGACGTTCACACCGTGGGCGTTTGCGTGAGCAGCATCCAGGAAGGGGTTGGACTGTCGCAATCGACGGTATCGGATTACCTGGCCACGCTGCAGCGTGCAGGTCTGGTCGAGGTCCGGCGCATTGGACAGTGGACTTACTACAAGCGGAACGAAGCCGCCATCAGCGCCCTCGCCCAGCGCATCGGGAAGGAGCTGTAATTTTTTGTCTATGAATATCGATATTTACCGATATCCCTATTTACCGAAACGATCGGAGCGATCTCACCATGAAAGCACTTGTACTGAAAACATTCGGCGGCCCCGAGGCATTTGCGCTGAGCGACGTGCCAAAGCCCGCGCCTGAGGCAGGACAAGTCCTGGTCCGGGTCGAGGCGACCTCGGTCAATCCCCTGGACTATCAGGTCCGGCGCGGTGACTACGCGGACCTGGTGCCGCTGCCCGCCATTACCGGCCACGACGTCTCTGGGATCGTCGAAGCCGTCGGCTCCGGTGTGACGGCGTTCAGCCCCGGCGACGAAGTCTGGTACACCCCGCAGATCTTCGACGGCCCCGGAAGTTATGCCGAATACCACGTCGCTTCCGAGAAAATCGTGGCGAAAAAACCCGCTTCCCTGAGCCATGTCGAAGCCGCAAGTCTGAGCCTCGTCGGCGGCACGGTGTGGGAGGCGTTGGTCGCGCGGGCGGCGCTGCGGGTGGGAGAAAGCATTCTGATCCACGGCGGTGCGGGCGGCGTCGGGCATCTCGCGATCCAGCTCGCGAAAGCGATGGGAGCCAGAGTATTCACGACCGTACGCGACGCCAACTTCGCGTTTGCCAGACGCCAGGGCGCCGACGTGGTCATCGATTATCGGAGAGAAGACTATGTCGACGCGGTCTTGCGTGAAACCGGCGGAAAAGGCGTCAATGTGGTGCTGGACACCATCGGCGGCAGCACGTTGTCCCGCAGCCCAGACGCCCTCGCCCAACTCGGTCGCGTCGTCTCGATCGTCGATACCCCGCAGCCGCAGAACGTGATTCAGGCATGGGGCAAGAACGCCAGCTACCACTTCGTGTTCACCCGGCAAAACCGCGGCAAGCTCGATGAACTGAGCGCATTGGTCGAGCGCGGCCGACTGCGGCCGCACGTCGGTGCCATCTATTCCCTCGCCGACATCCCTCTCGCCCATGCCCGACTCGAGCGGTCCGACAACGGCTTGCAGGGAAAGATCGCGATTGCGATCGGACCGTTGGCGCAGCGCGACCGCGCGGACGCCCGATCCATGGCAGGCACGCCATGATCCACGATCATGGCAGCACTGCCCGTTCATCGGCAACACCCGAACACCTTCGCCAATCCGTCGCCGATGTCTCCTCGCATCCAGTCATATTCTGGTGAATATAACTGGAATTCGACAAATAAATTGGATCAATGAGTAGCCAGACACCATACTCGCTTCCAACGAGGCGCTGGCAACGCACGTCCGATCCGGCCGCTGCCAGCCCTCATGCCGAATCCCCGCACACACTGGAGCTGCCGTGTCTGCCGCTACGCTTTTCACCCCGACCCGCCTTGGTGCCATCGATGTCAGCAACCGCATTGCCATGGCTCCCCTCACCCGCGCCCGTGCCGACATGGACGGCGTGCAGACGCCGCTCGCGGCCGAATACTACGGCCAGCGTGCCGGCGCCGGCCTGATCATTGCCGAAGCCACCAACATCTCGCGTCAGGGGCGCGGCTATGCCTACACGCCCGGCATCTATCACGAAGCGCACGTGGCAGCCTGGGCGCCGGTCACGGCGCGTGTCCATGCCGCCGGCGGACGCATCGTATTGCAGCTGTGGCATGTGGGCCGCATGTCGCACGTGAGCCTGCAGGAAGGTGGTGCCGCACCGGTGGCACCGTCCGCGCTCCAGGCCGGTGGCACGGTCTATACGGAAGCCGGTCACCTGCCGCCATCCGCGCCGCGTGCGCTGGCCACGGAGGAACTGGTGGGCATCATCGAGGATTACCGCCATGCCGCGCGCCTGGCCAAGGCCGCCGGCTTCGATGGGGTCGAAGTGCACGCCGCCAACGGCTATCTGCTCGAGCAGTTCCTGCGTGACAGCACCAACCACCGCGACGATCGCTACGGTGGCTCGCTGGAGAACCGTGCGCGCTTTCCGCTGGAAGTCGTGGAAGCCGTGGCCGGCGCCTGGGGTGCCGATCGCGTCGGCATCCGCCTCTCGCCGCTCTCGACCGCGATTGGCGATACGCCGCTGGACAGCCAGCCGATGACCACGCATGCCTACCTTGCCCGTCGACTGGGCGAGATGGGCCTGGCCTACCTGCATGTGGTGGAAGGACAACTGCATGCCGGCAACGGTGCCGACCTGTTCGATGTGCAGGCGTTGCGTGCCGCGTTCGGCGGTGCCTATATCGCCAACAACGGCTATGACCGTCAGCGCGCGCTCGATGCGACCGCCGCGGGCCATGCGGACATGATCGCCTTCGGCAAGCCGTTTATCGGCAATCCGGATCTGGTCGAGCGCCTGCGGGTGGAGGCGCCGCTGCATGAAGCGGGCGCGGAGACCTTCTTTGGCGGCGGTGCCAAGGGCTATACCGAGCTGGCGGCGGCCTGAGCGCACGCCACGTTGCGCACGGTGGCCATCGCCATGCGCGCGTGGCAAGGCGGGCACCGGCCTCGGAGGTGGCGCCCGCCAGAGCGGTGACGTACCGGGCCGGCGTCGGCGCAGTGTGGGGCCGCGCTGGCCGGGTACCTCCTACTTCGAGCCGGCCGCGCTTGCCTGTGCCTGCGGGCGTTCCGCCCCATACGTCTTGACGAGATAGTCCACGATGGCGGGCATATCCTCGTCCTTCAGCGGTGCGCCGAACGGACTCTTCATCTTCTTGACGGTGGCCTCCCAGTACGCGCGCGGCGACGATGGCGGTTGCGTCGAGATGTACTGCGCGGAATGGCAGGTCATGCAGTTCTGCAGCGCGAGGTTGTAGCCCGGCAGCGTGCTTGGCTTGAACGTCGCGGTCTCCTGCGGCACCTTGATCTCGAGCGCCATGGCGTTGGACATGGCAGTGACGGCAGCCAGCGTCAGCAGCGCTGAGGCGGCACGCACAAAGACATGAGAATGTTTGTTCATGGGCGCCCTCAGCTAACCACGATTCGCGTGGATTCCACGACGTTGCGCATATAGCCCGCTGGATTCCAGCTTGCCGTCAACGGCTGGATCTCGCCACCGCGCGCCTTGGCGCGCACGCGCAGGTCGTATTCCCCCTTCTGCTCGGGACGGAAGCCGATGCTCCACTCACGGAACGCGTAATTGCCGTAATCCTTGCCGAGCCGGGCCGCACGCCAGGTCTGGCCGCCATCCGCCGAGAACGAGACCTCCTCGATGCCCTTGCCACCGTCGAACGCGATGCCCTTGACCGTGACCTCGCGGCCCGCCGGAATCACGCTGTCCGCGGCCAGGCTGGTGATAAAGGAACGCACATTGAAACGGCCGATCGGCACCGTGCTGGTGGGCGCCTTGCCAGGCTCGACGCACGCACATTCGTTATCGGGAATGCGGTACGCCGATTTCATCCAGAAGCCGTCGAACGGCTTGTCGAGCACCTCGATATGGGACAGGTGCTTGACCCAGTACGTGCCGTAATAACCGGGCACCACCAGGCGCAACGGATAGCCGTTGAGGAACGGCAGATCCTTGCCGTTCATGCTCCAGGCGAGCATGACTTCGCCGTCCATGGCATGGTCGACTGCCAGGGCCTTGGTGAAGTCGGGGCCGGTATCGAGCGGCGAATGGTCGAGCCCGTCAAAGCTGACCTGCACCGCGCCGGGCTTGATCCCGGCCTTCTCCAGCACCACGCGCAGCGGAATGCCGGTCCAGCGCGCATTGCCCATGGCGCCGTTACCGAGCTGCCCACCATTCACGCGCGGCGTAAAGAAGCCACGGCTATTGCCGGAGCACTGGTTGACCGCGACGATCTCGACCGGCTTGGCCAGCTTGCGCAGTTCCGTGAGCGACAGCTCCAGCCCTTGCGCGACATGTCCGTCGATCTTGAGGCGATAGCTGGCCGCGTCGATGCGGGTCGGAATACCGCTCCAGTGATAGCGCACGAAGAACGCGTCGTTCGGCGTGATCACGCTCTGCCCGAACACCTCGAACGGCGTCTCCAGTTGCGGGGGGCGGCTGGTCAGCAGAATCATCGGCCGCTTCTGGGGGAATGCGACCAGCTCGCGATGACCATTCTCGAACGGCAAATCACGCGTGCGGGCCGTGCCGGCGGCGAATGCGCCGGGCGCGACCAGTCCCAGGGCTGCCTGCAGTGTCATGGCAGCGCCGCCCTTCATGGCGCTGCGGCGTCGTTGATCGATACCAGCGCGATCGACGCTGACGCTCTTCTCTTCTTTGGCCATCCTGTCTCCTCGGGGCCGTGTGGGGATGTTCCCGTCACTCAGCGTAGCGCACGCGCGTCATCGGAACAAATGGTATTTATGTTATGCGTTACCGATTTTTCAGATAGGCGCGGCGCGCTACATCAGCAAGCCCCGGCATAGCACCGACAAGCCGCTGGCGGCCAGGAAGACCAGCAAGGCGCGTCGCACCGCATCAGGCGAAATCCGCTTGCGCAACTGTCCGCCAGCCACCAGCCCAAGCACGCTGAACGGCACCGCGAATGCCGCACTGCGCAAGACCTCGCCCTGCAGCAACAGGCCGCTGCCCACAAACGCGGCCAGCCGCATCAATGCACTGACCAGGATGACGGCGGCGATGGTCGAGCGGAACTGATCCAGCTGTGGCAACCGGCGCGACAGATACATCGTGTAGACCGGCCCCCCGGTACCGAACAGCGCGCTGAATACCCCGCCCACGACGCCGGCAGGAACCGACCAGCCCCTGGCGGCCGGCGCCGCCTGCGCGGACGCTGCCATCCATGCGCGCGCGGTCATCGCCAGCACGAATACGCCGAGCGCCACCAGCAGCCAGCGCGAATCGACGCGCGCCAGCACCGTGGTGCCGAGCGCTACCCCAACCACCATGCAGGGCAGCAGCCGCATCAACTCGGCACGGGATACCGACTGCCAGTTGCGCAGCCCCACCAGCGTGGTGGCGACGAGGTCGAGCACCAGCAGCATCGGCACCACCGCCTGCAGCGGCATGAACTGGACCAGGATCGGCACGGCCACCATCGCCGCGCCAAAGCCGGTCAGGCCGAAGACCGTATAGGCCGCGGCGATGGTCACGCCGAGTATTGCGTAGTGGTCGATCATGCGTGCGCGCCTGATGGCAGCCTTATGGCATCCTGATGCCTGCACTACGGGCAAGCGCCTGGTACGTGGCGAAGTTTTCCGACACATAGGTGGCCGTCGCTTCCGGCGTGAGCACGCGCGGAATCCCGCCATAGCTCGCGTTGGCGGCAATCCAGCGTGCGTCCGTCGACGCGGCCTTGAGCACGTCGGCCCATTTGCGGACCAGGTCCGTCGGCATCCGGGGCGGACCGTACAGCGCGCTCCAGCCGATCACCGCTTCCAGCGCCGGGAAGCCAGACTCGCGCGCGGTCGGCACGTCGGGGAACTGCTTGAGCCGCTCGGGCGTCGTGGTCATCAGCGCGCGCAGCTTGCCGCCCGCCACCTGCCCTGCCATCGAGCTCAGGTTGTTGCAACTGAAGTCGACGTCCTTCGACATGACCGCCATGGCGGCTTCATTGCCGCCCTTGTAGTGCACGCTGACAGCATCGGTGGGCTTGAGCTTGAGGCTATGCAGCAGCAGTTGCGGCGCAAGGTTCTGCACCGTGGCGGGACCGGACGCGCTGTAGTTGAGCTTGCCCGGCCGGGCCTGCAGATCCGCCGCGAGGTCGGCCAGCGTCTTGTACTTCGATTCGGGATGCACCACGCACACGACCGGATTGAGTTCCAGCAGGCCGATAAACGTGAAGTCGTTCCACTTGTACGACAGGCCGCTTTCCTGCATGGCCGGCAACAGTACCTGCGAGCCCACCCGCGCCAGCAGCAGCGTGTAGCCGTCGGGCGCGGCATCGCGCGCGATCTGCGAGCCGATCGCGCCATTCGCGCCGGGCCGGTTGACGATCACCACCGGCTGGCCCAGCGCCGCCGTGGCCGTGACCGACAGGTTGCGCGCCGATTGATCGGCATCGCCCCCCGCGCTGAACGGCACCACGATGGTAACCGGCCGGCTTGGGTAGCCCGGCACGGTCTGGGCCGACACCGACAGCGCGGCCAGCATGCCGGTGGCCAGTATCGCGCACGCCAGGCTGCGCGGCGTGGTTCGCGCCAGGGTGGGCGCCGGGGGGCGCGCCAGAGTTCGCGCCATGTTGCACGCGATCATGCGCGCCCTCGTCCTGCAATGGATCGGGATCATCTCGGTCTCCTCTCTGCATGGACGATGGCGGGCTAGTTGACGGAAATTTTGCGCTTTGAGACCAGCACCTTCCAGCGGCCCGACTCTCGTGCGATTTCATCGGGCAGCCGGCCCTTGGGCGTGATCGAGCGCGCCATGCCCTGCGAGGCCATGTACTGCTGCATGCCCGGTTCCGCCACGGCGCGCTCAAGATCGGCATACATCCTGGCAGCAAGCTCCCTGGGCGTACCCGCCGGCGCCATCAGTGCAAACCAGCCGTAGAAGCTGAAACCGTCGAGACCCGCCTCGGCTACGGTCGGCACGTCGGGCAGCAGCGACGAGCGCTCCTTGCCGGTCACGGCCAGCGCGCGCAGGCGGCCGCCCTTGAGCAGCGGGGAGATGGAGTTGATATTGCCGACCGTCAGGTCGACATTGCCGGCCATCAGGTCGGCGTTGGCCGGGCCGTCGCCCTTGTAGGGCACATGGACGAATTCGACGCCAGCGGCTTCGGCAAACGCCTCGCCGGCGATATGGACCTGACTGCCATTGCCGGCGGAGGCAATCGTCAGCTTGCCGGGATTGGCCCTGGCATAGCTGATGAGCTCCGGCAACGTGCGCGCGGGAATCTTGCTATTGACGGTGACGACCATCGGGCCGCTGGCCACCTTGCTGATCATCTCGAAGCTTTCGCCCGAGTACGGCAGCTTCTGATAAATGAACGGATTGACCGTGAACATGCTGCCGGAGGCCAGTAGCAGCGTATACCCGTCGGGCGCCGCCTTGGCCACGGCCTCGGCGCCGACCGCCCCGCCCGCGCCTGGGCGGTTGTCGACCACCACGGTCTGCTTCCATTGCTTGCCCAGCTCCACCGCCAGCGCCCGGCCCAGCAGATCGGTGGCACCGCCCGCGGCAAACGGCACCACCAGGCGGATCGGCTTGGTCGGCCACTCCTCGGCATGCGCGGGCACCATATACAACGGCGCGATCGCAAACGCGAACATGGCCACTGCCGTGGAGCCATGCCGCCTGGCGTCGGCATCGCCGCACAGCTCCTTGACGAGCGGATGCCGACGCCAGCGCCCCAGCCATTGACGCGCGCGGCGCGACCATTCTTCAAGCAACTTCCCGGGGCCTGCTGATTTCATGGTTGTCTCCTTGGTGGTGGGCGTCTCCGCACGGCTGGCGGCGATCGCGGTCGATGCTTCCGGTTTGCGCTGCGATGTCCGCCGCGCCCCTGATGCCTACCGTTGGCGTCTTATGGTTGGTGTCTTATGGTTGGTGCTTGTCGATGCGGGTTATGGTGGCTGCTTTCCAGACAAAAGGATCCCCTGCGCGCTCGTTCCGGCGCGTTCCGCTTGCGATGATGGTCGGACGACGGGTGCTGCGTGACGACGGGTGCTGCGTGACGACGGGTGCTGCGTAACGACGGGGCTGCGGTACTACGGTGCTGCGGTACTGCCTTGGCTGCCGTTGACGGGCCGCGAGCGGCTGCTATCCACTACGTCGACGTCCGGACAATCCGGCCGCGACCGCATTGCCGCCTGCCGACGCCTCGGCGTCCGTCGGCGAAGTCACCGCGCTCAGTGCATCGAACAGCAGTTTCGACAGATGCGCACGCGGGTTATCGCGCGGCACCAGGATGCCGAGCCGGCGCGTCAACGGCGGCGAGCCGAAGGGGATGGTGCGAATGGTCGACGGGAACTCGTTCCGCACGCCGCGCGCCGGCACCACCGACGACCCCAGCCCGTTGGCCACCATGGCGATCACGCCTTCCAGCGTGTCGATCTCCATGGTCGAGCGCACCGCGATCTGGCGCCTGATCATTTCTTCCTGCACCAGCAGGCCGACCCGGGCAGTGCGGTTGAAGCGCACATAAGGCGTGGTTTCCAGCACACCCTTGTCGGAGTCGCCACGCGTGGTGGCGTGAGTAATGACGACGAACTCCTCGTTGAAGAACGGCATGAACTGCAGGTCCACGCGCGGGATCTCGGGTTCGGTCACCACTGCCACATCGAGCTGGCGCCGGAACACGGCGCGCTCCAGGTCATGCGTCAGCCCGGTGGTCAGGTGGATGTCGATGCGATGGCCCTGCTGCTGCAGGCGCTTGAGCGCAAGCGGCAGCACGCCGGACACGCAGGTATGCACCGAGCCGAGCTTGAGCACACCGCCAGCGGCTTCACGCTTGAGCGCGGCGCTCATGCTCTCCCAATGGGCCAGCAGGTCGCGCGCGCGATTGGTGAAGGCCAGCCCGGCGTCGGTCAGCACGGGCGGGCGCCGGCTGCGGTCGAAGATGCTCATGCCGAGCTCCTCCTCCAGCGCGCGCATCTGCATGCTGACAGCCGACAGCGACAGGCCGATGGCATTGCCGGCTTCGACAAAGCTGCCGCGGTCCGCAATCGCCACCAGCGTATAGAGCGTCTTGACGTCCATCGCCTATAGCCCCAGCAGGCGTTGCGCGTTGCCGCCCATCACCCTGGCAAGGTTCTCGGCCCGGAGCGGCAGCGTCTCGAACCATGTCTTGTAGTCGTGCACCGGGCAGAATGGGAACGAGCTCGCGTACAGCATGCGATCGGCCAGGAAGGTATCCGCGGCCTTGACGTACTCCTCCCAGCCCGGCATGCGAGAGAAATACATGTCGGGCGACAGGTACAGGTTGGGCCGGCGAAACGCGATATGCAGGATCTCCGTGACCCAGGGCCAGCCGCCGTGCGCCACCACGACCTTGAGGTTGGGAAAGTCGCATAGCACGCGGTCGGTGCGGATCGGATCGGAGTAGCCGAGGTGGGGGCCCGCGGTGCCGCCCACCATCAGGATCACCGGTACGCCCAGGTCCTCGCAGTGTGCATAGATCGGATACAGGCGGCGGTCGTCGGCGTACATCGGCACCGGGTAGGAGCCCGGCTCGATATTGATGGCACGGAAGCCATTGGCGACGGCATCGGAGATCGTCTTGCAGGCGGCCACGCGGTGGGTGGGATCGATCGAGGCGGCGCCGATAAAGCGGCCCGGATAGTCGCGCACGATGCGCGCCACGTCGTCGTTGGAAACGCTGCCCAATGTCCCGGCCAGCCGCCCCACCACCACGCCCTGGTCGACACCGGCGGCATCCATCTCCGCCAGCAGCAGCGGCATCGACTGCTGTTGCGCCGCCGGCGAAGGCTCGAAGCCGACCGTGCGCGTAAAGCCGTCGCGGCGCTCGCCGGCGGCGTACATCAGGGTATCGAGAAAGCCGCCGAGCGGCGGCCGCAGCCGAAAATCGATGATCATGGTGTCCCTTCTCTGTGCAATATCGTGCGGTGCGGTGGCCTACATCACCTCGTGCTTGCGGTCGTCGGTCTCGCCGTAGCGATGCAGCGCCGGCGGCTTGAGGCCAGCGTACAGTTTCTCGATGCCGGCGTTGATCACTTCCGTATGCTGCGCAAACAGCGAATTGCCGGCGAGATCGCTCTCCACGATAAACGGCCCGAAGTTCTCGACCTCGAACATCCACATCGCCTGCGCAATGCCAAGCTCGTCGAGCCAGAACACATCCTTGACGCGCCGGATGCCGCGCCCAAGCAGCGCACCGGTGCCATAGCCCACGGTAGTCAGGTAGATCGCCCCGGCCGGCGCCAGCACGCGCTGGTAGTCGTCGGCCGGCATGCCCCCCTTGCCGATAAAGATGCGGCAGCCGGTCTGCTCGATCCAGCGCGGGATCCACTTCGAGAACCGGAAGCTCGCGGTAGCCGTGACCGCGCCCACGTTATAGCCGCCCCCCGGGTCCGGAGCCGCTGCCGGCGAGCAATGGAAGTTGACATTGCTGAGCTGTCGCAGGTCCGCCGGCGGTGCCAGGCCGTCGTCGAGCACCTTTTTGTAGACGCCCTCGCGCGCGGTATAGATCAGGCCATTCAGATAGACCACCGAGCCGAGCTCGAGGCGGGCGATATCGTCGGTCGTGGCCGGCAGATCGAGATGGAAGACCTTGAGTCCATCCTCGTTGGGCGCTTCGTCTTGCGGATTTACCATTCGACCGTCTCCCTGCGCAGGTAAGGGGTGAACCACTGGGGGTCCGTGCGATATTCGATGTCGCCATCGGCATGGATGCGCGCGGTAGCGCGTCGCGACGACAGGCAGAACGTATGCAGGCTGATCGGCATGCCGCCGGTGTGGGTATGGCCGACCTCGATATGGCAGTCGACCACCATGGACGAACCGACGAAGCCCATCGCGCCCATGCCGATGGAGTTGCCCAGCTTCATCAGCTCGAGCTCCAGTGCGGCGATGCGCGGATCGGGATTGCGGTCGCCCACCACGCGCAGGCAGGCGGCCTGCTTGCCGAGCTGCATGCAGGTATCCTTGGAGCCGCCCAGGCCAATCCCGACGATGGCCGGCTGGCACGCCAGCCCGCGCTTGCCGAACGCGATCAGGGTATCGAGCACGAAGCGCTTGATGCCGTCGATGCCGTCGCCCGGAAACAACATGCGATAGTCCGTGCCGAACAGCCCGCCCTTGTGCACGGTCGTGATATCGACCCAGTCCGCATCGGGCTCGAACGACCACTCGATCTCGGGCGCATTGATGCCGACGTTATTGTTGTGGTCGGTGCGCCAGAGCGGATGCACGCGATTGGGCCGCAGCGGAATGGCCTGAGTGGCGTCGGCGGTGGCCTTGCGCAGCGCACGCTCGACGGCGACAAAGCCGCGTTGCACGCTGGCGCTGTTGCCAACCTTGACGTAGTAGCGCGGCAGCCCGGTATCGGCGCACATCGGGCGGCGGTCCTCGTCGGCGGCGTCCCAGTTGTCCTGCATGGCGTGGATGACAAAGCGCGGCAGCTTGCCGGTCTCGGTCTTCTGCAGGGCCGCGATGCCCTGCCGGTAGTCCTGCGGAATCTCGATCGCCGCGCGTTTCATGATCTCGAACGCGGCTTCCTCGACCCGGTCGATGGAGATGGTCATGGTAGCGGTCCTTATGCTGCAGCTGTAGAGGGTTGGCCGGCCGGGGGCTGCCCGGCAGGTGCGGCGTCGCCGGCGATCAGCGACATGCCGGGCCGCACGATGTCGAACTTCACCGGCACCATGTCGAGACGCAGGTCGTCCTCGCCCGTAGCGGTGACACGGGTATAGCGGCTGCCGTGCAGATCGCCGGCCTCGGGAAAGTCCTCGCGGTAATGCGCGCCGCGGCTGTTTTCGCGCGCCAGCGCGGAAACCGTAATCACGCGCGACATATCGACCAGGCTCTGCAGATTGAGCCAGTCGTGCCACGTCACGTTGTAGCGCCGGTCGCCATCCGGCACGCCCATCGACATCAGCGCGCGGCGGTGCGTGCCGAGCGCCTCCAGGCCACGCCGCATAGCGGCGTCGTGGCGCAATACCCCGACGTCGTCCCACATGGTCTGCGCGAGCGCGTCGCGCAGTTCGTGGATGGGGCCGGCGGGCCGCGAGAATGGATACTCGGCACGCGCGATGCCGCTGGCGATCACGCGGCGGTCGGGTTCCTTCCAGTGCTGCACGCCCGCGACATAGGCCGCCATGGCATCGCCGGCGATCCCGCCGAACACGGTGGAGTTGGCCACGCCATTGCCGCCCAGGCGGTTGGCGCCATGCACCCCGCCACAATCTTCCCCCGCGGCAAACAGCCCCGGCGACGCAGTACTGGCATCGACATTGAATTCGACGCCACCCATCAGGTAGTGGGCGGTGGGGACCACTTCCACGCGGCCGCCCGCGAGGTCGAAGCCGCAGTCCTTGCAGCGGTTGACCATGCCGGGGAACGTCCTGGCCACCTTGTCCGCGCCCAGATGGCTCATCTGGATATAGACCCCGCCCATCGGTCCGGTGCGTCCCGCGCGCATCTCGGCATAGATGCCGCGGCTCACCACGTCGCGCGTGGCGCGTTCGCCGCGCGCATCATAGTTCGTCATGAAGCGCTCGCCGTCGCCGTTGAGCAGCCAGCCGCCGGCACCGCGCAGGCCTTCTTCCAGCACCGTGCCTGTCATGCGCGTATCGGGCCCGCCCAGCAAACCGGTGGGATGGAACTGCACCATCTCCATGTCGCGCAGGCTCAGGCCATAGCGCGTGGCCATGGCAAGGCCGTCGCAAGTCTTGTCGCCGGACGGCGTGTGATAGCGGTACATGGTGGGGCCGGCGCCGGTGGCGAGCAGCACCGCCTTGGCCTGCACCAGCCGATAGATACCGCGCCGCATATCGATGAACAGCACGCCCGCGATGCCCGAGCCATCCGAGGCGGGAATCAGCTCGATGGCACGATGTTCTTCCATCTCCTCCACATCGAGCGCACGCACCTGCTCCATCAGCCGGTTGATGATCTCGATGCCAGTGAGGTCTGCCTTGTGCACGGTGCGGTCGAAACTCTGCCCGGCAAAGGCCTTCTGGTGCAGGGTGCCGTCCGGATTGCGGTCGAAGAAGCAACCGATTTCGTTCTCGAGTTCGCGCACACGCTCGACCGCGCCTTCCACCAGCCGCCAGGCCAGGTCCTGGCGCGGCAGCCATTTGCCCCCTTCGATGGTGTCCATAAAATGACGCTCGACCGAGTCGCCGGCGGAGAGCGCCACGTTGTAGCCGCCCTGCACCATGCGCGTACAGCCGCATTTGCCGAGCAGCCCCTTGACCGCCACCGTGACGCGCAGCGAAGGATCGGCCTTGCGCGCGTGCAGCGCCGCGAACAGACCCGCCCCGCCCGTGCCGAGGATCAGGATGTCCGTCTTGTGGGTCTCGATTTGCATTCAGATCACTCCCAGGGCAAAGATCACGCCGATCAGCAGCGACAGCGCGCCGCCCCAGCCGATCCAGGACAGGCGGGCGTCCCGCGTCGAACGCCAAGGCAACAGTTCGAGCGCCAGCAATCGCAGCCCGAAGCACATATGGATCGAGAGCAGCAACACGAGGCCCCACTCGCCGAACTTCACGGCGCCCATCTCGGCGAATGCGAGAAACGCATCCATGCGGGCTTGCTGCTCGAGCGCAAGGCCGAGCACATAGAAATGCACCGGCAGGAACAGGCCGAGCGCAAGCCCGGACAGGCGATGGCCGAGAAAGGCCCAGTAGGCACGATGATTGCGCGGCGACTTCATGACAGCAGCCCTCCCACCGCCGCCACCGCGCGCAGCCCCAGGCCCAGCAGCAACAGCCCGAACAGGGCGCAGACCAGCGACGCCGCGGGGCGGCGCAGGCGCGCCCATTCGATCAGGATATTGCGCAGGCCGATCGGCACATGCACCGCCACGCTCAATACGAACAGCATGTAGAACGGGATCCATACCCAGCTGCCCTGGGTCCGCGCGAGGATTTCCGCCGCGGTCAGGCCGCCGCGCACCGCGTACAGGATCACGCCCAGGTGCACCAGCACAAACGGCGCCATGATCATCGCGGTCAGGCGCTGGAGGGCGAACAGGCGTGCCTCCATCTCAGCCTCCGCCCTTCAGGAACTGCAGCAGCGCCTGTTTCTTGAGGCCGGCAATGCTTCCGGTCGGGCTCAGGCTCACCGGGCAATGCGTCATGCAGTTGCCCTGCGTATGGCAGGCATTGCAGCCGCTGCCGGAAGTGGCTTGCTTCAGAACGTCCCCGGGATCGGCATGGCGCTCGTCGTTGAACAGCGTCCAGGCCCGATTGAGTGCCGCCGGGCCGAGATACTCGCGGTCCCACGACACCACGTCGCATGCGGCATAGCAGACGCCGCAGTTGATGCATTCGATCGCCGCATCGGCCAGCTTGCGCTTGCGGCTGGCGGGTGACACCGCGGCCGGCGGGTCCTCGCGCGTGGCGGTGCCGACGAAGGTGTTGCCGGCACGCTTCCATTTCTCGAAGAATTCCGACATGTCGACCACAAGATCCTTGATACGCGGCATATTGCGCAGCGGCTCGATGACGATCACGCCGCCCTCTTCCACGCGGCTGACGTGCGTACGGCAGGTCCAGCGCGGACGCCCGTTGACCGTCATCGCGCACGATCCGCATACCCCCACGCGGCAGGCAAAGCGGTACGACAGCGTGGGCTCCATGCGCCGTTGCACCTCGGTGACCACGTCGAGCACGGTCTGGTTGTCGCGCCACGGCACCTCGTATGTGGTAAAGCTGCCCTCGCCGGTGCCGCGTGCAATCCGGACCGTCAACATCCTTTGCGGGGCTGTGGTGGTCTCCATGACGGTGGTCTCCATGACAGTCGCCTGCATGACCTGGTCTCCCTTGTCGATCAATGTGCGGATGCGCCCGACTGCGTACGCGCGAAGGTCGGTGCGGGCTTTCCGTCGAGCTGCACGTTGATGCAGGCCGGCAGCCCGCTGGCTGTGGCCGCGTCGAGCGCAGGGGCCAGCGCGTCGAGCTGGTCGACCGCCGCGCCGAAGCCGCCGAGACCGGCCACCGCGGCGTCGTACCGCGCGCTGGCGCTGAGCGTGCAGCCGATCAGCCGGTCTTCGCCATAGCTGCGCTGCTGGATGACATGCTCGGCATTCCAGCGGCGGTCGTTGCCGACCACCGCCACCAATGCCGCGCCTGCGCGCACCGCGGTATCGAATTCGGCCAGGTGAAAGCCCGCGGTGCCGTCGCCCATCAACAGCACCACGGTTGCCTCGGGACGCGCGAGCTTGGCCGCGATGGCGTAGCAGATGCCGCCACCGATGGCGCCGGACATGCCGTTGATGATGCGCACGGGCGCCTGGCAGAAGGCTTGCGCCCATTGCCCGAATTCGCCGCCGTCGCACACGAGAATGGGGGTCGGGGCGGTCCGCAGGAAGCGGTCGACGGCCTCGCACAGCGCACGCGGATGGATGCCTGCAGCGGTGGCCGCGCTTGTCGGTCCCGCCGCCGGTGCAGGTACCGGGACGGCAGTCGGGACGGGAGCCGGTGCAACTGCCGGCGCGCCACGCTCCGCGCACGCCTGTGCCACCCGGGTCAGCCACGCATCGCGCGCTGGCGTCGCCACGCCGCTGCGCCGCCGCAGGGCCTCCAGTGCGGGCACCACCGCGGCGCGGCAGCGTGCCGCCAGACGGTCGCCCAGCAGGCGCTGCGCACGCTCCAGCATGGCTTCGTCAGGATCGATCGCCACCACGCGCGCGGTCTTGCCGATCGCGGCTTCGCGGCCAAAGCCCACCGTGAAGTCGAGCCGCTTGCCGAGCAGCACGATCAGGTCCGCTTCCGCCATGGATTCGGCCAGCGCGCCGAGCGACGGATCGCGCAGGCCACGCGGGCTTTCCATCGGCACGATCGGCGTGCCGAGCGCACGGCTGCAGGCGTCCAGGGTCGGGCGATGGCGGGCGCGGCACAGCGTGGGTCCGGCGAGGATCAGCGGGCGTTGCGCGCTGCCGAGCAGGTCGGCAATGGCGTCGATGTCGTCGATGGCAGCCAGCTCGGGCGCCACGGGCGCTGGGTCCGGCATCGGCGCCGGCAACGCATCGAGTCCCGCTTCCCGCGTCAGCACATCGAACGGCAAGGCCAGATGCACCGGACCGCAACGATCCGCGAGCGCCGTGGCACAGGCCGTATCGATGGCGGAGACGAGCGCCTTGCCATCGGTCACGCGGTGCGACCACTTGGTCAGCGGCGCGGTCATCGCAACCTGGTCGAGTTCCTGGAACGCGCCCATGCCATCCTCGCCAACCGACGAATCGCCCGAGATCACCAGCACCGGGCTTTCCGCCTGGCTCGCCGAGAACAGCGGCGCCACGCCATTGGCAATGCCGGGTGCCGCGGTCAGCAATGCCACACCGATCTGCCCGGTCACCTGCGACCATGCGTCGGCCATAAAGACCGCGGCGGCTTCGTGCCGGACATGAACGATGCGGATATTGGCGTCGATGCATGCGTCGTACAACGGCATGATCTGATTGCCCGAGAGACTGAAAATAGTGGTCACGCCGCGGCGCGCGAGCGCGCGGATGACGAGTTCCGATCCGAGCATTTGTCTCCGTACCCAGCCGTTGGCGGCCGTGGTCTTTTGTGGTGATGTTGAAATGAGTTTAAGTAATCGATATTGATGAATCAATAATTTATAACTTGATATTTTTTGAAGTTAATGCCAAAAAAATGCCGCATGAGTGGCTTGTTCATGCGGGCGGTGTGACGGCGGCGCTTCGCGCGTCTGGTCGCTTCAGTCTTGCGCGCGATCGGTCGGCAGCGGCGCATTGACCGCCACCAAGCGTTCGGCGCGGAGCTCACGCCAGAAATCCGCGGGCACTTTCTCCTGGAGCGCGGCCACGTCCTCGGCAATGCGGGCGGGACGGCTGGCGCCCGGAATCACCGCCGCCACGGCCGGGTTGGCCAGCACGAACTGCAGTGCGGCCGCCTTGATGCTCACCTTGTGCCGTTGTGCGACGGCCTTGATGCGTTCGACCCGGGCGATGATCTCCGGCGAGGCCTGCCGATATTCGAAGTGCGTACCGCCGGCCAGGATGCCCGAGCTGTAGGGGCCGCCGACCACGATCTCGGCCTGGCGCTCGCTTGCCTTGGGCATCAGGCGCTGCAGCGCGCGTTCATGATCCAGCAGTGTGTAGCGCCCTGCGAGCAGGAACCCGTCGGGCCGCGGTTCGTCGAGGTCGAGCGTCAGCTCGATTGGCTCGACACGATTGACGCCCAGCCCCCAGGCCCGGATCGCGCCCTCGTCGCGCAGCCGCGTCAGCGCGCGGAACGCACCCTTGCGCGCGATTTCGAAGTACGACAGCCACTCGTCGCCATAGAAGTCCTGCGCGATATCGTGGATCCACACAAAGTCGATGCGGTCGGTCCTGAGCCGCTTGAGGCTGTCGTCGATCGAGCGCAGCGTCGCGTCGGCCGAGTAGTCGTTGACCATCCGGTTGGGACGCCCGCTCGCAAACAGGCCGCTCTTCTCGCCAAGCGCACGCGCATTGGCGTCTTCCACTTCGTCGAGCACGAGGCGCCCGACCTTGGTGCTGAGCACGTATTGATCGCGCCGATGCTGGCTCAGCGCGTCGCCGAGGCGAATCTCGGCAAGGCCGGCGCCATAGAACGGCGCGGTGTCGTAGTAGCGCACGCCTTGCTCCCAGGCAGCCGCGACCGTGGCCTGCGCCTCGGCTTCCGGGATATCGCGGAACATGTTGCCCAGCGGGGCCGTACCGAAACCGAGAACGCTGCCGGCAAGCTTGTCTTTGAGACTCATGACTGCTCCAGATAAAGACAGTGGTTGAGATGAAGCCAGTCTACGCGCGTCCGCGCGGCGATGCGGAAATGCGGCGATGCGGCGACCGGCGGCTTGCGTGAAGCCCGGGCGCGCCGCAGCGGCTCGATGGCGTCTGCATCTGATCTGTCCGGAACCCACAATGTCGCAACGATGAAACGTCCCGACAACGGACCTCCCCGTATCGCGCATGGTGCCGTTTTCACGCATGAAACACGCGCTTGTGCTTTCAACACGAGGCAACCCAGAACTGCGCAACTTTGATATGGCGAGTGCCTGCGCTTCGCCTAATATCCTGTGGGACCGGCGCCAACCATGCCGCGCGGCGCGGCGCCCCCTCTCCCTCCGACGCAGTTTTCGCACCAACGCGAGGTGTGCATGCGTGTCGTGTTCCATCAGGAAGATGTGCAACGGCTTGCCCCCCTGCTCCGCGCGCATGGCCTGCCCGACCATATCGACCTGTCGGCCACGGGCGACGGCCTGGTGGTCGTGGTTGCCCTGGCGCACCAGACACGCGTGGCGGCCGCGGCGGAATACTGGCTGCGGCGCGCGCCGTTGCCGGACGCCTTTATCGCGGCATGCACGGCGGGCACGCGCACGCATTGCCGCCAGGAGCCCTGGTGGCCGGCCGCCATCTGCGATGTGGTGGCCGCCGACGACGAGGACGGCCTGCTGGCCGAGCTGGCGCTGCGCCTGACGCGGCTGCATGAACTGGAAGCGATCCTCAGCGCCGAGTGGTTGCGCAAGCGTGCGGTGGGCCGCTCTGTCCCGTGGCGCGACACCTTGCGCGCGATCGCCCAGGTCGGCCGCTTCGGCAGCGGTGCCTGCCTGCTGACCGGCGAGAGCGGCTGCGGCAAGGAGCTGCTGGCGCGCCTGATGCATGACCTCGATCCGGCACGGCGGCGCGGGCCGTTTATCGTCGTCGACTGCACCACGCTGAGTCCCGAGCTGGCGGGCAGCGAACTGTTCGGTCATGCGCGCGGCGCCTTTACCCATGCGGTGTCGGCACGCGATGGCGCGGTCGCGCTGGCACATGGCGGCACCTTGTTCCTGGACGAGATCGGCGAGCTCGAACTGCCGTTGCAGGCCCGGCTGCTGCGCGTGGTGCAGGAGCGCGCCTACAAGCGGGTGGGCGAGGACTCCTGGCGCCAGTCGGATTTCCGCCTCACCTGCGCGACCAACCGCGATCTGGAAGCGGAAGTGTCGGCGGGCCGCTTTCGCAGCGACCTCTTTTTCCGCATTACGCAGTGGACCGTGCGCGCACCGCCGCTCGCGGAACGCCGTGACGACATCCCGTTGCTGGTCGAGCATTTCCTCGCCGAGCGCGCCGATGCGCCGCCACGCGTCATGCCCGAGGTCATGCAGCAATTGATGGCACGCGATTATCCCGGCAATGTGCGCGAGTTGCGCCATGTGGTGCTGCGCATGGCCGACCGTCAGCGCGGCTTCCGCGTGCTCAGCACGGGCGCACTCGACTGGCCGGGCGCGCTGGCCGATATGGCGCGCCTGGCGGGTGGATGGGAAGGTGCGCTGGCGCACGCGGTCGAGGGTGCGCTCGATGCGGGGCTCGGCCTCAAGAGCATCGGGCAGATCGCCGAGGCGATCGCGGTGCGCGTGGCCGAACGCCGCGCCGGCTCCACCAGTCGCGCCGCGGAGCTGCTACGGGTAACGCCGCGCGCGCTGCAGCTGCGGCGCCAGGGCCGGCCGCCCGAGGAATGCCAGTAGCCGCGGTGCGGGCACGCGCGCACGCGCCATCAGACGCATGGCATTGCCCCCGGCGATACGCGCGAACGCGGTCGCGGACAGCCGCAATGCATGGATCTTGGCCAGTTCCAGCCCCGGATGGAGCCAGGGGCCGTCGGAGCCGAACAGCAGCTTGCCGGGTCCCGCGCGCGCGAGCGCTTCTTCGAGCAGATCGAAGCGCCGCACGCCCGCGGTATCGGCAAACAGATTGGGATGCCGCACGATCAGGTCGATCACCTGGCGCTGTGCCGCCCAGTCGTCGGCAAAGCTGCCGAGATGCGCAAACACGAAGGCCACATCGGGATGGGTCTGGGCCAGCAGGCTCAACGCCCCGGTCTCGCCGCCCGGATCGTAGAGCACCGGCAGGCGCCACTGGCGCGCGGCATCGCATACCTGCCGATGGATGCGCGCATCGTGGCGATGGACCTTGATGCCACGCAGACCGAGCCGGAGCACCGCCTCCTCGATCATCGCATGCAAGCGCGTGCGGTCGCGCTCGGCATGCACCATGGCAAAGCCGATCCAGCGTTGCGGTTCGGCGCGTACCAGCGCGGCGACATCGCGGTTGCCCTGCGCATAGTCGGACTGAAACACCGGCAACAGTACCGAGCGCGCGATGCCGGCCGCGCTGGCGCGGCGCGCGTAGGCAGCCAGCGGCGCGGTGGTATCCCATGGCCCCGTCATGCCGTCGCCCTGCCCCGCATGGACGTGGAAGTCGACGATCATGATGGCCAGCCGATTTCGAGCGTATCGCCGCGCTTGAGGTAGAGGCTGTTGCCGGTGAGCTTGCGCGCCCCCTCGCCCCTGGCCACCACGCCGAGCGGCAGCAGGTTGTTGATGGTGACGTCGCCCGGTCCCACGGTCATCCGGCCCTGCAGCCTGTCGTTGGCGACGGTGCGGCCCAGCACGCGCACCAGCGCATGCTCGACGGCAAACGTGTCGGCATCGGCCATGCTGGCCACGCAGACCTGCAGATCGCCACACTGGTAGCGCGCCGCGGCTTGCCGATGCTCCCGTAGCCGCGTCGGCAGATCCTTCGAGCGGCCGACATACACCGGGACCTTCCGGACCCGTTCCAGCGGCTCGCTCGCGCCGGCATGCAGCGAGCGCCGGAACAGCAGGTAGACGCCGGCATGGCGCGTGCGCGCGGCGGCCACGGCGAGCGAGGGGTAGTACTGCCATTGCAGTTGCAACGTGCCCGCGGTGGACCGGGGAGCGGACTCGAATTCCAGCGTCCAGCCGCGCGCCTCGGCAAGATGGTCGCCGCGCCGCGGCGCAAGGCTGAGCCCGAGCAGCTGCATGGTGCCGGCCTGGCGGCGCGCCAGCAGGCAGGCGCGGCAGCACGCGCCTGCACTCTCGAACCTGGCGGTGCCGAGGCGCGGTTCGGTACTGACACGGCGGGCGCGCGCAATGATCTGCCGCAGGTCGTTGACCAGCATCTGCGGCGGCGTGCCGGGCGGATAACGGTGCATCTCGGCCACGATCCGCATCAGCCGGCGCATGCGCCACGGCGCGAGCTCCAGCGTGTCTCCATCGGCGGTCTTAAACATGCTGGTACTCCTTCCTGGATGGCGATGGGTCGGTCGCATCGAGCGACCGATGTGGCGTCGGCAGGCGTGGGGCGAGATTGGCCATCGCCGCCAGCAGCGCATCGATCTCGGCCTCCGCGTGGTCGGCCCTGACGATCACGGCCAGCGCGTGGCGGCCATCCGCCTGCCGCAGCAGCGCGGTCCGAAACCCGGCGGCACGCATGCCGGCATGCAGCGCCAGCGTGCGCGCCGCGCTCTCCAGCCGCACCTGCTGCAGCGGATGGTCGCGCACCGGCATATGGAGGTCCGGCAGGTGCGTGCGCGCGAGCCATTGCCAACCCGCGCGCAGCCGGCATAGCAGCCGCCATAGACGCGCACGCAATGATTCGCCATCGCGCCGGTTGAGCGCCAGCGCGCGCCGGGCGGCCAGCAAGGCGGCCTGGCTGGCCGTGCTGCTATGCACCTGGGTCGGCCCATCGCGCGCCACCGCGCGTACCAGGTCGAGCGGCCCGCATAGCGTGGCGAGCGGCGCGCCAAAGGCCTTGGCCCAGGACGCCAGCAGCAACACCTGGGCCGCCCGCCCAGTATGCGCACGGTGCGCATACTGCAACGCCCCGCCGCCTCCCGCCCCCCATGGCATGGCGGACGAGGGCCGCGCCCCCATCAGGCCGAGCATCTGGCTATGGTCGATCACCACCAGTCCACCGTGCCGCTGTACCAGTTGCAGGTAGTGCGGCAACGGCACCGGGCTGCCGTCGGCGCGCGTGGCATCGGTGACCAGTGCCGGGGGCCGCGCCGGCCAGTCGGCCGGGCCTTCGTGTCGCTCGCCGCGTGGCGCGCCATGTTGCACAGCGTGTTGCACACCACGTGGCTCATCAGGTGGCTCACCGCGCCGGCCGCCTTGACCGGGCGCCGGCCGGCGCTGGCAGCGCCGCCCGACCAGCCGCGCGATCTCGCCGAGGTCGCCCTGTCGGAACCACGCCACCGGCGCGCCCAGGCCGCGGGCCCGTTCGATGCCCCAGCGCATCACCGGATACAGCGCCTCATCGGCAATCAACACATGCGTGCGGCCCAGCGCGTCGAAAACATCGATCGCGAGATGCAGCGTCGACGGCGCCACCATGCCGGCCTCGCTGCCTTGCAACGCGGCGGCATCGGCGGACACCTGGCGCGCCAGCGGCGACGCCGCCAGCGCGGCCGGATGCCCGCTCGTCAACGCCGCATAGTCGCCCAGCGCGCGTGCCGGATGCCGCAGGCCGAGGTAGAGCGCGGAAGCAAAATCGATCATGGCGCTCCCCTGCCGCGTTCATGCGACCTTGTATCCCTGGTGCTCATGCAGGCGCCGCAGCAGATGCATGCCGGGCACCTGCACGTCCACCGGCTCGGCACCGATATCGACGCCCGTGACGGCACGATACGAGTGGATATACGCCTGGATCTCCGGCCGGAAAAATGCCGCCCAGTTGGCCGCATTGACCGGATCACTGACGGAGTTCCAGTCGCTCCAGCGGATCGACGACACGATCTGCTCGCCGGTGGTGGCGAGCTGCCAGAACTGGTAGGTGTTGGTATCGCCCCAACCCTGCAGCTTGCGCATGCTTTCCACCGAGTGCATCCACGGTTCCGGATAGGCGATCATCGCGCGCCGCGGCAGGAACTCGCGGAACTCGGGCCGCGCCAGCATCCACTGCTGCATCATCATTTCCACGCGCGAGGTGGTGGGCAGGTCGCGGAACTGGTTATGCGCGCCCTCCGACAGGATCAGGTGGACTTCGCGCAAGGCGTTGAGCAGCGGAAAGCCATCCGGCACCACGGTGGTGTCGTCGGCCTGGCGGAAGAACGGCACGCACAGGTTCAGCAAGGTATGGAATGCGCCGAGGAATTTGCTGCGGTTGTCCGCGGCCTGCACCTGCGGCACGGCGCGCCCGATCAGGCGAAAGCCGTACTCGTGCTGATACTCGGCCGCGCGGCGTTCGATCGGCAGCCGATGCTGCTCGTCCTGGACCCAGCCCCAGATCATGTTGTTGAGCGGCCGCAGCGCATCGAGCTCGAACTGCGCGAGCGGATCGCGCGGCCCACCCGACACGTTCTGGAAGCGGCGCGCGATCGCGTTCATGGTCTGCACCAGTTGCAGCTCTTCCATCCAGTAGCTCCAGATCAGTTCGATCAGCGGCGGATAGGTGAGCTTGGCGGAGATGTCGCGATTCCAGTGGTCGAGCCACAGGCAGCCATCCCCGCAGCAATCGTGCGCGCGGGAATCCGGATTGTGCAACTGGCGGGAATGATTGCCCTGCGGCGCGTTTGCTTCCGCCAACGCGCCAGTGGTGGCAGTCGTGCCCGGCGCGGTAAGCAGCGGCACCTCGTGCAACGCCTCCAGGATCCGCTCGCCGACGTCGGAACCCTGCAGGGCGGACGCCACCCGCTGCAGATACGGCAGTGTCGGCGAGGCGCCGCCGCCGAAGTATTGCGTGGCTAGCGCCTTGGGATTGGAGATTTTCAGGCCAAGGCGATCGTTGGCCAGCGCAATGGCCGCCGGATCGTACGCCAGCAGTTCCGCGATCTGTTCCGAATTCGGTCCCGATGGCACCACCGCGCCCCAGGTGACAACGAATGCTTCGGTGGCGACCTTGAGCGCCCGGTAGGCATCCGTATCGGTAAATGGCAGGAAGCGCCGACGGCTCAGCGGTGCCGCGCCTTCATAGAGCTGCGGCCGGCCATGCTTGCGTTGCGTGGCATCGTCCTCGTAGAACAGGGAGTCGATCTGCCGCACGTAATTGTCCCAGCCGAGCATCTGCGAATTCAGCTTGATCAGCAACCACAGCGCCACATCGCCCGTCAGCGCACGCGGTGTCCGTTGCAGGCGGACCGGCGTGGGCGACTCATATTCGGCGCTGTCGAGCTGCTGCGAACGCACGGCAATGTCGTCGATGCGCGCATGAAAGTCCACGGGCATGGGGATGCGCGTGACACGCGTCAGCGCAACGGGCTGGTCGAGTGCAAGGCGGTACGCTGCCTGCATGACCTGTTGCGGATCGGCCAGGAAAGGCGTGATGGCCTGGATCAGCGTGGCGGGATTGCCCGCCAGCTTCTTGCGCATCGACTCGGTCAGCCTCATCGTCAGCTTTGCCGCGACCTGGGTACCGGCCGGCACGCGGATACGGTGTTCGGTGCTCTGCGCCCCCGCGCCGAATTCCCAGTCCAGATGAGTTTCCAGTACCCCTTCGGCTTCCGGCAGCGACTGCACGCTCACCAGATAGTAGTCGTCGAGATCGGGCTTGACGTCCAGGCTGAGCTGGTTCTCGAAATTGCTTGCCATCTTGCTTCTCCTCGGGAAGTTCAAGCATTCGCGGCCAGCGGGGTCCGGATCGGCTGCCGCTGGTTCAACGCCACACTCAGTTGCCGGCTGCCGGCGGTCCACGGCAGGTAACCCGCCAGCGCCCACCGTTGCAGCAGCTCCGATATCACCCGCAGTTCCTGATTGGCCGGCAGCAGGCCGCTATAGCGCGCCTGGCCGAGCACGGCAAAGGCGAGCGCCGGGGTGTCCGCGAGCCGCTCCTGGGGACGGGCCCGCACCTGTTGCCAGATTTCCAGCAGGCGTTGCGGATGCCGGTCGGGCAGGCGCAGCGCGGCGCCGAGCGTGCGCCCGCCCAGCGATGGCGGCCGCAGCGCCAGCAGCGTGGCGACGAACCAGGGCACCGCGCGGTCGAGCTGGTCGAACGCATGACGCTGTGCCGCGCTCATCTGCGCGCGCGGGTATAACTGCTCCCACACCTGTCCCAGCGCGTCCCATTGCGGATGGGGATACAGCGCGCGCCCCATCGCCAGCGACAGCTTGACGCGGATCCACGGCGCGGGATGGGGATCTTCCAGGTTGATGCGCAGCACGAACGCGCGCGGCAGGCTCACCACGCTCATCAACCCGCAGGTGGCGGCGATGCCGACGCGCGAGACCGCCCACAGATCGGCGACGATCTCGCTGATCCAGCGGTCCCACGCCAGCCATCGCTTCTGTGCGGGCGTCTGCGCGGTGCCCACGCGCGCCGCCGAGGCGCGCCGGTACGCATTGGTCAGATCGAGCAGCGCCGCGGCCTGATGCCCCACCTCATGGAACAGGGACGCGGCGATGCCGGTGCCGACCATGCGTTCGCGCGGCATGCGGATCACCGCCACGGGATTGCTGCCGCCGCCCGGCAGGCGCGTGCGGGCGCGCCGGATCGCCCCGCCATGTCCGCGTTCGACGTAGCAGATCACGGGTGGTGGCCGCAGATCGGTGCCCGGCTGCCGGAGCCCGTCCTGCGCCGCCACATCGAGGCCCGACAGCCAGATGCCGGTGCCGTGCTGGCTGCGCTGCGTCAGCACTTCGGCAAAGATCTCGAAATGCGTGAGCGCGGCGTGAAAGTACAGCTTCAGCAAGGCGTAGCGCTGCTGCGCGAGCGCGACGTTGCGGGGCGTGGGTGCGAGCTTGCGCAATTGCCACAGGAACGCCGCGATGCGCACGCGCAAGGCCCGGCGCTCGGCCTGCATATGTTGCTCGATGGCGCCCATCGCCTCGTCGCTAACGTTGGCGGCGGGTACCATCGGCATCTGCAGGGCATAAGGCAGTTGCGCGTCGAGGCGCGCGCGGATACCGAGCACCTCCTGTTCGAGCAGCTGCATGGCCTGGAGACTCGTGTTCATCGCGATATCCCTGGCCGCACTCAGTACATCCGCCGCTGCGGGCGCAGGAACAGGATGATCGCGCGGCCATTGCGCGAACGCCGCCAGTGCCCGCTCTGCGGCAGATGCCCGGGCAAGGCCACCTGCGTGCCGCACGACGGGCATCCGGCCGTGACCGGGCCGCCCTGGGGCAGCGGCGCCTGGTTCCCCACCGGCACCGGCATGCCCGCGCCCGTGGGGCCCCCGAAGATCGGCGCCCCGGTCTGCCGCGCGGCCGCCACGCCGTGGCGCGAGATATTGCGCATCGCCGGCAGCAGACCCGGCGCGACCTGCCGCGCCGCGCGCAGGAATGCCGCGCGCGCGGCCCGCATCGGCGGGACTTGCGGCGGCATGGTGGACAGATGGCCGGCGGCCTGGCGGCCGATCCGCACCAGACGGCGTGCCACCTCGAACTCCCGGTCTTCGTTGCTGAGCCCTTCCAGCTCGAGCCCGAGCGCGTTGCCGGCCATGCTGGCCAGTTTGCCGCCGATCACGCCGCCCGCACCGGGGACCACCAGGTTGCCGAGCGCGCTGCCCACCACCGGCAGCGCCGACTTGGCCGCCGAGCGCAGGATGCCGCCGAGGGCCTTGCCGGCCGAGGACCTGGCGAAGTTCGTCGCGGCGCGGCCAACCGACTTGATCAGCCCGCCAAGGAACTGCTCCATCTCCTGTTCGCTATTGACGGCCAGCAGCTCGGCAGCGAGCTCCATCTCCTGCATCTCGCCGGAGATCTCCTGCTCGAACTCGCCCTCGAACTCGTTGGCGAAGCCGCCTCTGCCGTCCAGCGCGCCTTCGAATTCGCCTTCGAACTCACCCTCGAATTCTCCCTGGAGTCCGAACTCGCCCTCGAACTCACCCAGCTCGCCGGCGCCATAGCCGCCCGCCTCCGCCGAGTAACCCTGCTCGAACTCGTTGCTGTAGCCGGTCCCCCAGCCACCAGGTCTGGAACTTCCGATATCGTGCATTTGCCGCTCCTTTCCGCTCGGGTTGGCGAGATAGGACGTCTCGCTCGCAGCACCGTATCGCGAAGGGCATGCCAGCCGCCCGGCGGGCGGCAAGTCGTTGAATGCATGGGGAATTTGCGCCGATGACCAGAACCGTCAGGCGAAGCCGCGTTCGGCGCAGGTCATGACGGCAGGCACCGACGCGAAGCACGCTTCGCCTTGGCGCGCGCGTGCAGGCGAAGGCGGCGCGCGCGCCGCTACCGTCAGGCGTTCAGGTCGGGATGCCGGCGCGAGGTCTCCGTCATCCAGTCCATAAAGGTACGGACCGCGGAGCTGATGTGATTGCGATGCGGATAGACGATCGACAGCGGAATGGGCGTGCTGGCCTCGTGCGCGAGAATCTCGACGAGCTTGCCCTGCCGGATCAGGTCGGTGACGTAGTAGCGTGACGGCTGGATGATGCCAAGCCCGAGCACGGCGGCATCGATATAGGCCGAGCCATCGTTGACCGCGACCTTGCCCTTCATCGCCACGCGGTGCGACTGGCCATCCTGCACGAACTCGAACGGCAGCAGCCGCCCCGTACGCGCGGAAGCGTAGTTGACGGCCACGTGCCGTGCGAGATCCGCCAGCGTCCCGGGCGTGCCATGACGTTCGAGATAGGCCGGCGCGGCGCAGGTCACCACGCGCGCATTGCCGATGCGCCGTCCGACCAGGCTCGACTCTTCCAGCGCGCCCGCGCGGATGACGAAATCCACGCCCTCCTGGATCAGGTCGATATTGCGGTCGGCGATACCGATGCGGACATCGATATCGGGATACTCGGCAAAGAAGGCTTCCAGCGCCGGCACCACCAGCGCGCGGGCGATCGAGCCCGAGGTATCCACCCGCACGGTGCCGCTGGTCGCGGTCCGCACATGGGTCAGCGCGGCCTCCACCTCGGACAGGTCGCCGAGGATGCGCTGGCACCCTTCGAAATAAAGCTTGCCCGCATCGGTCAGGCTTACCTGGCGCGTGCTGCGGCTCAGCAGCCGTACCCCGAGCTGCTCCTCGAGCGCCTGGATGGTCCGACTGACCGAACCGCGCGGCATATCCATCAGGTCCGCGGTTTTCGAAAAACTTTGCGTCTCCGCTACCTTTGCGAAGATCCGGATTGCCTCCAGGCGCCCCATGGCTCTACCTTGCGTCGCTTGTCATCGAGAAGCCCGCAGTGTAGCAAGTCGGCCTGCGCCGATCATTGCACCGGTCCCAGTTCGCCCAGAATGGTCGGGATCAGCTCGGCGACGGTCGGATGGATCGCCATGGTTTCCTTGAGCAGCGTATATGGCGCGCCCGCCGCCATCGTCATCAGCACCGAATGCACCGCCTCGTCGCCGCCAGGGCCAAGGATCGCCGCGCCCAGGATACGGTCGGTATCGGCATCGATCACCACCCGCATCGATCCCTGGCTCTCGCCCTTTTCCACCGCGCGCGATACCCGCGTCATCATGCGCTTGCCGATGCGGATGCGATGCCCCGCCTGGCGCGCCTGCGCCTCGGTCATGCCGACGCGGCCCAGCGGCGGATCGGTAAACAGCCCGTAGACGGGAATGCGATCGGCGACCGAGCGGCTGGCGCCTTCGAGCAGATTGGCGGCCACCACTTCAAAGTCGTTGTAGGCGGTATGGGTAAAGGCGCCGCGCCCGTTGCAGTCGCCCAGTGCCCAGATGCCTTCCACGTTGGTACGCAACTGGTCGTCGACCACGATATGGCCGCTCTCGCTGGTCCGCACACCGGCCTTGTCGAGACCGAGATCGTCGGTATTGGGCACGCGGCCCACCGCCACCAGCACATCGCTGCCGATCACCGTGGGCTCACCGGCGGCGCAATCGACGCCGACTTCCACACCCTCCGCATGGCGGCTGACCGTGATGCAGTTGGCGTGCGTGCGGATGGCGATGCCTTCGGCCTCCAGGATCGCGCGGATCTGCGCCGACACTTCCTCGTCCTCGCGCGAGATCAGCCGCTCGCCACGTTCGACCACGGTCACCTCGGCGCCAAAGCGGCGGAACACCTGCGCGAACTCGAGCCCGATATAGCTGCCCCCGATCACCACGAGGTGACGCGGTACCCGATCGAGCGCGACCATATCGACATTGGTCAGGTGCGGCACCGCGGGCAGGCCGCGGATCGCTTCCGGCACCAGCGCCCGGCCGCCCACGTTGATAAAGATACGGTCCGCTTCCAGCAGACGCTCGCCGACGCGCACGGTGCGCGGGCTCTCGAAGCGCGCATGGCCGCGCACCAGTTGCCCGCGCGGCATGTTCTCGATCCAGCGCGTGACGCCATTGCGGCTTTTGGCGACGATGGCCGCCACGCGTTCGCGGACCGCCGCCATGTCCACCCGCACGTGGCCGGACAGCACCACGCCATACTCGGCGGCGCGCGCCGCCATGCGTGCCGCATAGGCGCTCGCCACCATGGCCTTGGTAGGCGTGCAGCCGACATTGACGCAGGTACCGCCCACGTTGCCCCGTTCGATCACGGCGACCGACATGCCGGCGGCGGTAAGCTGGTTGGCGAGTGCCGGCGCGGCCTGGCCGGTACCGATCAGGATCGCGTCGAAACGTTCTGGGGCGGTCATTGCTGCACTCCTCGGAGGATTGGGGTGCGAACGATTATAGGTAGTGGTTGGATCCTGCGGATGGCGGTCTGCCAGCACGAGCTCAAGGCTCGGGTTCGTGCTCGGGCTCAGGGCTCGGGGCTCAGGACTCGGCCGCGGCCCCGCCCCGCCGCCACTCGGCGGGCGTTACGCCCATGCGGTCCTTGAAGGCGCGCCGGAAGGCCGCCACCGACTGGTAGCCCACCAGGTCCGCCACCGCATCGGTCGACACCGAGGGCTTGCGCAGTTCGCTGGCCGCCAGCGTCATGCGAATATCGGTCAGCAGTTCGTTGGCGGATTTGCCGACCTTCTCGGCGAAATGGCGCGCGAGCGTGGCGCGCGACATATTGCAGCGCTGCGCCAGTTCGGGCAGCGTCCAGGGATGCGCGGGGTTGTCGAACATTGCCGTCAGCGCCGGTGCCAGACGCGGATGGCCGGCCAGCGCCAGCAGCCCCACCGGCGCGGCCTCGGCCTCGCTGGCCAGCCGCAATGCCAGCGCGAACAGGGCCGCCGACAGGCTGTTGAGCATGGCAAGGCCGCCCAGGCTGTCGGCACCGGACTCGCTGCGCATCAATCCGACCAGGTCGATCACCTTGGCCGCGGTCTCGGACGGCTGGCTCACGTCGCTGCCTTCGGCACTCTCGCCCTGCGTGCCGCCACGCGTGCCCGCCCGCACGATCAGTGCCCCCGGCAGATAACTGCGCACCAGCCGGTCGTGCTGCGGTGCCACCACAAAGCGGCCGCACAGCATGTCGAGCCGCTCGCCCTTGCCGCGGTTCTCGCTGACCACGATGTTGGAGGTATCGCGGTGACGCGCCGGCGCGGGCGCCACGCCGCTGCCGTCGTGCAGCACATGGGCCGAGCCATGCGACAGCATCACGATATCGCCGGCATAGAGCGGCTCGCGCACGTTGCCGTCCTCGAGAATCGCCGATCCGCTCAGGATCACGTGATAGGGCATTTCGCCCGGGGACGACTGCTCGTACGTCACGCGCCAGGGGGCGCCGTAGACGCAGCGGATTTCCAGTCGGCCGCTGACCGGCATGATGTCGAGCAGGTGGCTGAGCCAGTCCATAAGCATGCATCGCGGGAGGGTGAGACGAATTGGCATTCTATTGAGCGCTTACGACATTATCAAGCTCAAATCGCTTCCCTATAGTGGCATCACACCAACCGTTGTTCCACTTAGAGGAGTTCACCATGACCCGCATCGCTACCCCCGCACTCGACACCGCAACCGGCGCCACCGCCGAGATCTATGCCCAGATCAAGAAGGCAGCCGGCAGTGTGCCCAACACCTTCGCCAGCATCGGCGCGCACGGCCCGGAAGCCTTGCAGGCCGTGCTGGCCGCCGACGGCGTGCTGGCCGGCGGCTCGCTGTCCAAGCAGGATCAGGAAACCATCAAGCTGATCGTCAGCGAAGTGGCGGGCTGCGACTACTGCGTGGCGGCGCACTCGCTGCTCGGCAAGCTGACCGGCCTCAAGCCGGACACGCTGGTCGACCTGCGCGCCGGCCGCGGCACCGGTGATGCCAAGCGCGACGCGCTGGCGAGCTTCGTGCGCACGCTGGCCTCGACCAGCGGCACGGTCCCGGTCGCGCAGTTCGAAGCGATCAAGGCCGCGGGCTATAGCGACCGCCAACTGGTCGATATCAGCCTGGCGATTGCGCTGACGGTATTCACCAACGTGTTCAACCGCATCAACGACACGGCCATCGACTTCCCGGCCGTGCCGTCGATCGGCTGATGCCGGAGCCGGAGGGTGCGTGGGCCGCGTACCCTCCGGCGGGCCTGACCGTATCCGGCCGCCCCCGTCCCCCCGGGCTTTCCCCCGCCCCCCCTTCCGCCGCTTTCCCCTCGCTTTCCCCTCGCTTTCCCGTGCTTTCCCTCGCAGTTCCTGTCGCTTGCTGTCGCTTGCTGTCGCTTGCTGTCGCGTTCCCCCCCCGCACGACCTTCCGCGCTTCGTCTGCGCCCCTGGTAGGGTGGCCAGCAAGAATTCCGCAGCGCTGCTACCATCCAGAGACTTTCATTATGAAATCTTGTGGACGCACACCCATGACCTCTCTGTTCGAACCCGTTGCCCTGGGCGGCCTGCAATTGCCCAATCGCGTAGTGATGGCACCGCTCACGCGCCTGCGCGCGGCCGATCCGGTTCACGTGCCCAATGCCCTGATGGCCGAGTATTACGTGCAACGCGCCTCGGCGGGCCTGATCGTGTCCGAAGGCGTGCCGGTGTCGCCTGACGGGGTCGGCTATCCAAACGTGCCAGGTCTCTGGTCCGACGCGCAGGTCGCGGGCTGGCGCCTGGTGACCGACGCGGTGCACGCGGCGGGCGGACGGATCGTGGCGCAACTGTGGCATGTGGGGCGGATCTCGCATCCGGACCTGCTGGACGGACGCCAGCCCGTGGCGCCAAGCGCCATCGCCGCGAACGGCAATGTGAGCCTGCTGCGCCCGCAGCGCCCTTACGTGGTACCGCGCGAACTGTCGCTCGAAGAGATCGGCGAGGTGGTCAAGGCGTTCGGCCGCGCGGCCGCGCATGCCAAGGCAGCCGGCTTTGACGGCGTCACCCTGCACGCCGCCAACGGCTACCTGCTCGACCAGTTCCTGCAGACAGGTACCAACCACCGTACCGACGCCTACGGCGGCCCGGTCACGCATCGCGCGCGACTGCTGTGCGAGGTGGCCGATGCGGCGGCCGCGGTATGGGGCCCGCAGTATGTCGGCGTGCACCTGGCGCCGCGCTCGCCGAGCTACTCCATGTCGGACGCCAATCCGGCCGAGACCTTTGGCCATGTGGCGCGGGAACTCGGCAAGCGCGGCCTGGGCTATCTGTTCGTCCGCGAGACGCGCGGCGAAGGCGCGTTGCTGCCGCTGCTCAAGCGCGAATTCGGCGGCGCCATTGTCGCCAATGACGGTTTCGACCTCGACGCGGCGCAGGCGGTGCTGGACGACGGTCACGCCGATGCGGTGGCCTTTGGCCGGGCCTATATCGCCAATCCCGACCTGGTCGAGCGCCTGCGCCGGCGCGCGCCGCTCAACGCCGTGGATAGCGCCACCATCTACGACCTCGAGCACGCCAGTGCGCGCGGCTACACGGACTACCCGCTGCTGGCGGCGTCCTGAGCGCAGCGCGTGGCCTCCTGAGCGTAGCGCTTGGCCCTCTGAGCGCGGCGCGCCTTCCGAGCGGCGGGTTCAGCGCGCCCGGCACAGCGCGCCCGCGCATGGCCGCCACGGCGCGCTCAGCCCTGATTGGCGCGGCGGGCGGCCACCTTGCCCAGCGCCGCGAGGTCCTGGTTGCCCTCGCCGTGCGCCAGGCTGTCGAGCAGGTTATCGCGCAGCAAGCTGGCAAACGGCATCGGGACCGCGCCGGCCCCGGCCGCTTCCAGCGCCAGGCGCACGTCCTTGTAGCCGAGCGACAGCTTGAAGCCGGGCGGCTCGAACTGACCGCTCGCCAGCGCCATGCCATAGCCGCGGTAGACCGGCACCGCGAACAGCGTGGAGGTGACCATGTCGATGAAGTCGGTCTTTGCCACCCCCTGGCTCTGGGCCAGCGCGCTCGCTTCGCCCATCGCCTCGATGGCGCCGGCAATCATGAAGTTGACGCCGAGCTTGACCACCGCAGCCTGCTCGGGCCGGTCGCCGAAGCGCCAGGTCTTCTGCCCCATCACATCGAAGAGCGGCTGCACCCGGTCGAGCAGCGCCGCGTCGCCCGCCGCCACGATCTGCAGTTTGCCTTCGCGCGCCACGTTGACGCGGCCAAGCACCGGCGCCGCCAGGTAGCCCACGCCGTGCGCGGCATGCAGCGCCACCATTTCCTGGGTGAAGGCTAGCGACACCGTGGCCATGTTGACATGGATCGCGCCCTGCGCGAGCGCGCCGAGCACCTGCGCATCGACCACCGCGCGCGTGGCCTGATCGTCGGCCAGCATCGTGATCAGCACTTCGGCGCCGCGCGCGGCATCCACCGCGCTGGCCGCCGCGACGCCGCCGGCCGCGGCCAGCGTGGCGACCGGCTCCGGCGAGCGGTTCCAGCCACGCACCTGGTGGCCGGCCTTGACGAGATTGGCCGCCATGGCGGCGCCCATGGTACCCAGACCGATGAATGCGACTTGCATGTTGATGACTCCACGTCGAAGATCGGAAAGGTCGGAGTATCCGTCAACTCGGTGAAGCCTGCAGGGCAGTATCTGCCCTGTGGTCCGGACCGTCTGCCGTGCGGCCGCACGGCAGGACCACGGCAGGACGACGGCAGCACTACGGCAGCACTACGGCGGTGGCGGTGCTACGGGGCCTACGCCTTGTAGATCGGAATGACCGTCCGCCCGCCGTTCTCGCGCAGCAGCTCGCGCAGTTCGCGGATGACCGGAAATACCTCATGGTTCCAGTCGGCGCCCTGCCTGTCGTGCGCCTCCTGCTCGCGTTCTACGATCCAGCGGTCCTCCTGGAAGATCCGTTCGGTAAACCAGACCAGCAGCGGCCAGCCAAGATCGAGCGCAAAGCCGAGCTTGGGCCGGCGGATCGACAGCATGCCAAACGTGCGGTTGGTGCGCTGCGCGCTGTCCAGCGGCACGTACACGATCCACAGGTCCATCACCAGGGTGCCGCTCGCGGTACGGATCTGCAGCGTCTGGTACGGATAGCCCGTGCGCACGGTCATCACGTCTTTCTCGTTGGTACCGCTCTCGTTCTTCTTGCCGCCGCCGAACACCACCGACTCGCCGAGCGGCTGCTTGCCCTCCTCGCGCGTGAACGTGTAGTCGACCTCGACGAAGCCCTCGCCGCGGCGGCGCCCCAGCGAGCGCGCGCGCATGCGGCCCATCTGGCGGCGATGCAGGAACTGGTGGTTCATGTCCATCAGGTTCTCGTGCATGAACGAGTAGTGGCACTTGACCTCGCGGCCAAAGCGGCGCGTCTTGTACTGCGGGTCGGACACCGAGGCCAGGGCCGGCAGCGGGCGGGTGTCCGCCAGCGCGGGATCGCCGGGAAATACGAAAATCATGCCGGCGTGTTCGCGGCACGGGTAGGCGCGCACGCCGTTGGGCAGGCGCTCCTTGCCGAGGTACGGCACGTCGACGCAGCGGCCGGTGCAATCATAGGTCCAGCCGTGATAGCAGCAACGTAGCGATTCGCCGTCCACCACCCCGGCGTGCAGCGGTACCTGCCGGTGCGCGCAACGGTCCTCCAGCGCGAATACCTTGCCAGTCTCGGTGCGCACGAGCACGATCGGCTCGCCGGCGAATTGCACACCATGGGCCTTGCCCTTGCCGACCTCGCGCGACCACGCCAGCGGATACCAGTGATCGGGGTGAATCGGCACGCGGCGCAGATCGCGCTCGACCGGATCGGCTGGCGTCTCGATGGTGGGGTTGTCAAGCAAAGTCTCTGCATACATGCGGCACGTCTCCTTGCGTCAAAAAAATGCCTGCGACGATTGTTCTTTACGGTTGATTTGGCCGGGCCGGCGCCAGTAGCTGACTGCCTTGGAGTCTACTTGAAGCGCGCGGGGTCGGGCAAACCCGAACAAAGATCGGGCAAACAGAAAAACAACAGGCAGCGTCCGGGGCGGTGCCTTCTCATGCGCCGGCGACCATCGGGCCCGACCGGCGCACCCGAAACGCGCGCCAGGGGGGCCAAGGCGAGTATCCTTGCGACATATCCGCACGTGCGCCAGACCATGTCCCGCCCTGCTCCCCCCGCTACGCCACCCGCGACCGAACCAGGCACCCCGGCCGCTCGCCAGGCCCCTGCCCAGGCGGAAGTCAATGCCGCCGACCGCTTCCGCACGCTGGTCGATACCATCAGCGACTACGCCATCTTCACCCTGGATGCCACCGGGCATGTCACCAGCTGGAACGCCGGCGCAGCCCGCATCAAGGGCTACCGGCGCGAGGAAATCCTCGGCAGCCATTTTTCGCGCTTCTATACCGAGGAAGCCAAGGCGCGCGACTGGCCCGGCACGGAGTTGCGCGCGGCCGCCGATCTGGGCCGCTTCGAGGACGAGGGCTGGCGCGTGCGCAAGGACGGCAGCCGTTTCTGGGCCAACGTCGTGATTACCGCGCTGCGCGACCTCGACGGCCGGCTGATCGGCTTTGGCAAGGTCACGCGCGACATGACCGAGCAGCGCCGTGCCGCCGAGGCCTTGCGCCAGAGCGAGGAAACCTTCCGCCTGCTGGTGGAAAGCGTGAAGGACTACGCGATCTGCATGCTCGACCCCCAGGGCCACGTGATGAGCTGGAACGCCGGCGCGTCCTATATCAAGGGCTATCGGCGCGACGAAATCATCGGCCGCAATTTCTCGCTGTTCTATCCGCCCGACGACGTCGCCGCGGGCAAGCCCGCGCAGATCCTGGAAGCCGCGCGCCAGAGCGGCCGCGTGGAGGACGAAGGCTGGCGCGTGCGCAAGAACGGCTCGCTGTTCTGGGCCAACGTGACGCTCACCGCGGTCTACGACGAGCGCCGGCAGCTGCACGGGTTCGCCAAGGTCACGCGCGACATGAGCGAGCGCAAGCGACTCGAGGAACTGGAACGTTCCGGCCGGCGCATGAATGAATTCCTCGCCACGCTCTCGCACGAGTTGCGCAATCCGCTGGCACCGGTGCGCAATGCGCTGACGGCCATGCGTCTGCTTCCGGGCGACCAGGCCGCCACCGACAAGGGTCTCGGCCTGATCGAACGCCAGGTGACCCATCTGTCGCGGCTGGTGGACGACCTGCTCGATGTGGGACGTATTGCCGCCGGCAAGATCGAACTGCGCCGCGAGCTCATCGATGCGGTCGACGTGATCACGCTCGGCATCGAGGCCGCCCAGCCCGCGCTCGAGTCGAAGCACCAGACCGTCTCGTTCGACGCCGAACGCGGCACCATGCCGTTGTTCGTCGACAAGACCCGCCTCGCGCAGGTCATGCAGAACCTGCTGCTCAATGCCTCCAAGTTCTCGCCACCCGGCGCGCCGGTCGTCATTTCCACCTACGTACAGGGGCATACGCTCGTGATTCATATCATCGACCGCGGCCGCGGCATCGCGCCCACGGCGCTCGACGAGATCTTCAACCTGTTCGTGCAGGAGGACCGCCCCGGCAGCAGCGCGCAGGGCGGGCTTGGCATCGGCCTGTCGCTGAGCCGCTCGCTGGTGGAAATGCATGGCGGTTCGATCTCCGCGATGAGCGAGGGCGCCGGCCTTGGCAGCACCTTCACGGTGCGGCTGCCGCTGGCCAGCCGGCCCGAGTCGGCGGCCGCGGCCGACCCCGCCCCTGGCTCCGTGCCGCGGACCCGGCCCCTGCGTGTGCTGCTGGTGGACGACAACCGCGATGCCGCCGACAGCATGGCCATGCTGCTCGAGATGTCCGGCCATGAAGTGGCGGTGGCCTACGACGGCATGGAATCGATTCACGCCGCCGCGCGCACGCGCCCCGACGTGGCGCTGATCGACCTCGCCATGCCGGGCATGGACGGCTTTGCGGTGATCCACACCTTGCGCGGCATGCCGGCGCTGGCCCAGACCTGCTATATCGCGCTGACCGGCTTCGGCCAGGCGTCCGACCGGCAGCAGACCCATGATGCCGGCTTCCACGCGCACCTGGTCAAGCCGGTCGATCTCGACAAGCTGCTGGCAACCATTGCCGGGTTTGGTTTCGCGGGCAACTGACGCCGCGGCGCACATGCGCACGACGCCCCGGCCTTACTTGCGGCGCGGCGCGTGGAGGTCGGCGCCTGGCGCGGGCAGCTTGCCGGCGCGGCGCAGCCGCACCGCCCGGGCGACCGCGGCGGCCACGTTCTCCACCTCCTGCTGGACCGCGGTGTCCGCATCCAGCGTGCGATGGCTGGTGGCATACGGCTCGTAGTAGCCGATAAAGCGGTCGAGCTGGCTCTGCTGGCCGGCATCGATCAGTCCCATCCAGCCGAGCCAGTCGGACAGCGCGCGGCGCACGCCCTCGATGCCGGCCACATCGCCATGCACCGCCACGCCGTAGACGCGTCCCGCCAGGTGCCTGGGATAATCCCAGCCGTTCAGCTCCAGCGCCTTGGCCTCGGTCACGGTCTTGCCATGCGTGCTGCTGGGATCGGGGTTGCCCCCGTCGGCGCAGACCAGCCGGTCCATCATCAGCTTGAGCGGGCTGGTGACCTGGTACCAGTAGACCGGCGTGACGATCATCACGCCATGGCACGCGGCCCATCGCGGATAGATATCGTTCATCCAGTCGTTGACCTGGCCCAGCGCATGGTTCGGATAACAGCTGCACGGCCAGTGGCAGAGCGGCATCGCGGTCGATACGCAGCCCTTGCACGGGTGGATATGGCGATCGGGATCGGAGGTCAGGTGGCTCAGGTCGAGCAGGTCCACCGTCATGCCCTCGTCTTCGAGCCGGCGGCGCGCGCGCTCGGCCAGGCGCCAGGATTTGGACATCTCGCCGGGACAGGTAAAGTCGTTGCGCGCCGCCGCCACCACCAGCAACACGCGCGAGGGCGAGGCCGGATCCTGCTGGCGCCGCTGGGCGGCCTGCACGGCGTCGCGCGCCGCGAGCCATTCGACCGATACGTCGTAATCCGGATCGGCCGCACCCGCGCCCGCCTTGGCCGTCACGGGCGCCTTGCGGCTGTCGCAGTACGCGTCCCAGGCGATGGCTTCGAGACGGTCGAGCGCCGGCGCCTCCGCCTCGAACGCCGGGTCCTGGAAGCGCGCGAGGAAGCGCTGGCGAAACGCGTCGCGCGACATCCTGGCCGTGATCTGGCCTTTGCGTACGTCCTGCGCGGGCTCGAGTCCCTGTGGCTGGCGGCCGGACGCCGGCATGGCGGACGGTTGCGCGCCGGGCATCCCGGCGCCACGCTGATCTTTACCGGGCATGGGGCAGTCTTGTCATATCGGGCTTGCTCCCTTGCAAGATGGGCGCCAGCGCACCTGGCGTTGCGCCGCCGCGGAGGCGCGCGTATTCCGCGCAATTCTTACCGGGCGCCAGGCGGGCCTGCGTGTAGCTTTTACTCAGCGGCGGCCGCGCGGCGTCACGGGCCACACGCGCCCGTCGCCCACCACGAACACGCGCTCGTCCGATCCTGGCCGCACCGTCGCATGACCGGTAAAGGCGCCGAATGCGGGCAGGATCGCCCCATGCGGCCCGAACAGGAAGCACGGCAGCCGCACCGCATCCGCGCCCGCCCCGCGCAACGCGTACGCGGGATGCAGATGGCCCGCAAGCACATAGCCCGCCGGCGATGCCATGCGGCCATCGACCGGGGTGTGGCATAGCGCAAACGGTCCCGCTACCAGCGGCTCGGTCACCACGTCGATACGCAGCTCCGGTGGCGGATCGCCGGCATGGAGGTCGTGATTGCCGCGCACGAGCGTGACGCGCAGCCCGGCCGGCAACGCCCGCCGCCAGTCGTGCAGGGCCAGCAGTACCGCCGCCGTACGCGCCGCGCGCGCGTGCAGGAAATCGCCGAGGAACACCAGTTCGCGCGCCGGGTGGCGCATGGCCAGCGCATGGAGCCGCGCCAGGTTGTCGGCCGTGGTGCCGGGTGGCACCGGCTGGCCCAGCGCGCGAAATGCCGCGGCCTTGCCGATATGGGCGTCGGCCACCATCAGCATGGCGCCCCCCGGCCACCAGATGGCGTGCTCGGGCAGCAGCCAGAGCGTTTCTGCGGCCACGCGCACGGGGTTCGCACCAATCGCGGTCAGGGCCTCGCTCATAGCCGTGGCAACGGTCTGGAGGGCTTGCGGGCACGGCGCGGCTTGCGCGGCCCCGCCGGTCCCGCGTGGTCGCTCATGCCAAAACGCGCGAGCGCCGCCACGCGCGGCGCATCGTGCATCGGTCCGGCATAGTCGGGCGCCGGCCCGGCGGCCTGCTCGAGTTCAGCCAGCATGCGCGCGATACGGTCGGCGAGCTTCTCGGTGGTCAGCTTCTCGCGCAGGAATTCCACCACGAGCGGGAACGCGAACGGCGACGGCCGGCGCAGCACGCGCAGGTCGAGCGGCAGCGCCGCCAGCCGCTTCAGCGTGACGCTCAGACGGTGGGCGTCCAGTTCCTGCATCAGCACCTCGCGCTCGGCCTGGCCGAGCAGCAGGTTGTCGGGATCGTGCTGGCGAAACACTTCGTAGAACAGGCTCGACGATGCCTGCAACTGGCGCGCGCTGCGTACCTCACCCGGATAGCCCTGGAAGACCAGCCCCGCCACGCGCGCGATCTCGCGGAAGCGCCGCAGCGACAGCTCGCCGGCATTCAGGCTGCCCAGCACATCGGCGGCCAGGTCGCGCGCGGTCTCCTCGGCCAGCACCACGGGCAGCCAGCGCTCCCAGTCGAACGGTGCCGGCGTCAGCAGTTCGAGCCCGTAGTCGTTCACCGCCACCGAGAACGTGGCCGGCGCCTTCTGCCCGAAACGCCAGGCCAGCAGGCTGCCCAGACCCAGATGCACCGAGCGGCCCGCGAACGGATACAGGAACAGGTGCCAGCCCTCGCGCGAATGCAGCGTCTCCGCCAGCAGTGCATGGCGCGACGGCAAGGCCGACCAGCGCGCCTGCAGCGCCACGATCGGCTCGATCAGCGGCAGCTCGGGCGCATGGCGCAGATCGAGCGTCGCGTCGGCGCCGCCGGCAGCCACGGCGGCGAGCACGTCCAGCATGGTCGCCGCCAGCTCGGTGGAAAGCGGCATCTTGCCGCCGTTCCAGCGCGGTACCACCGGGCGCCGGCCGCTCGCGCGCCGTACGTAGGCCGTCATCTCCTGCACGCGGACCAGTTCGAGCAGGCGGCCGCCGAACAGGAAGCAGTCGCCCGGCGTCAGCCGGGCGATGAAACCCTCCTCGACGCTGCCGAGCGAGGCGCCGCCCGTGCCGGCGCGGGTCCAGTAGCGGACCTGCATGGTGGCGTCGCTGACGATGGTACCCACGCTCATGCGGTGCCGCCGCGCCAGCCGTGCGTCCGGCACGCGCCAGACGCCGTCCGCATCGGGCGTGGCGCGCCGATAGTCGGGATAGGCGGACAGGGTCTTGCCGCCCTGCTGCACGAAATCCAGGCACCACTGCCATTCGTCGTCGGTCAGGTCGCGATACGCCCAGGCCGTGCGCACCTCCTGCAGCAGCGCCTCGGCGCGGAAGCCCCCGCCGAGCGCAACCGTCACCAGATGCTGCACCAGGACGTCGAGCGGCTTGTCCGGCGATTCGCGCGCCTCGATGCGGCCCGCGGCCACCGCATGGCGCGCGGCCACGGCCTCGACCAGTTCCAGGCTGTGGGTGGGTACCACGGTCGCGCGCGACGTGCGGCCCGGCGCGTGGCCCGATCGACCCGCCCGTTGCAGCAGGCGCGCCACGCCCTTGGGCGAGCCCACCTGCAGCACGCGCTCGACCGGCAGGAAGTCCACCCCGAGGTCGAGACTCGACGTGCACACCACCGCGCGCAATGCGCCATTCTTGAGGTTGGCCTCGACCCACTCCCGTACGGCGCGATCGAGCGAACCGTGATGCAGCGCGATCTGGCCGGCCCAGTCCGGGCGCGCATCCAGCAAGGCCTGATACCAGAGCTCGGCCTGCGAGCGTGTGTTGAGGAATACCAGCGTGGTGCCGCTCTCCTCGAGCTCGCGCACCACATGCGGCAGCATCGACAGGCCCAGGTGGCCAGCCCATGGAAAGCGGCTCGCGCGGTCCGGCAGCAAGGTGTCGATCACCAGCGACTTGGGCTGGTGGCCCCGCACGCTGACGCGCTGCGACGGCGGCACGCCGGACAGCAGCACATCGCTCGCATGCTGCACGTTGCCCAGCGTCGCCGACAGGCCCCACACGCACAATGCGGGCTGCCAGCGATGCAGCCGGGCCAGCGCCAGCTGGACCTGCACGCCGCGCTTGTTGCCGATCAGCTCATGCCATTCGTCGACCACCACCAGCCGTACGCGGCCGAGCACCTCGCGCGCATCGGCACGCGTCAGCAGCAGCGACAGGCTCTCCGGCGTGGTCACCAGCGCGGTCGGCAAGCGGCGCGCCTGTGCGGCACGTTCGCTGCTGCCGGTGTCGCCGGTACGTAGCGCCACGGTCCAGTCGATACCCAGTTCGGCCAGCGGCGCCTGCAGCGCGCGCGTGGTGTCGGCGGCCAGCGCGCGCATCGGCGTGAGCCACAGCACCGTCAGCGGGGGCGGCTGCGTGCCACGCGGCATTGGGGCCGCGAACGCACGCAAAGCGCCGAGCCACGCGGCGTAGGTCTTGCCGGTACCCGTGGTGGCATGGACCAGTCCGCTGCAGCCGGCCGCCATCGCGTCCCAGACCTCGCGCTGAAACGGAAACGGCTGCCAGCCGCGCGCGTCGAACAGCGCATCGAGCCGCTCGGCCAGCGGCGTGGCCGGGGACGCTGCCGCGGCCTGCGGCGCTAGCGAGGACCCGGTGGGCGAATTCCCGGTCGACCTCGGGGGCGCCTTCATGCCGCATCCTCGCCCGCCGCACCCGGCGTCGGCAGCATGCCCTCCAGCGTAGCCAGCGTGTCGGCCTCCTCGATCGGCTTGTCGGTACGCCAGCGCAGCATGCGCGGAAAACGCACCGCGATCCCGCTCTTGTGGCGGCTGCTGCGGGCAATCCCCTCGAAGCCGAGCTCGAACACCTGGGTCGGCTCCACGCTGCGCACCGGCCCGAACTTCTCCACCGTGGTCCGTCGCACGATCGCGTCGACCGCGCGCATCTCCTCGTCGGTGAGCCCGGAATAGGCCTTGGCAAACGGCACCAGTGCGCGCCCCGGGGTGCCCGGCGGCGCATTCCATACCGCAAAGGTGAAATCGGTGTAGAGGCTCGCGCGGCGGCCGTGACCGCGCTGCGCATAGATCAGGACCGCATCCACCGCGTACGGATCGATCTTCCATTTCCACCAGATGCCGACATCGCGCGTGCGGCCGGCGCCGTAGGCGGCGTCGGCGGCCTTGAGCATGAAGCCCTCCACGCCGAGGTCGCGCGAAGCCTCGCGCAGCGTTGCGTAGTGCGGCCAGTTGTCCGCCGCCACGCATGGGCTCAGTTCCAGCGCGGGGTGCACCGCGTCCGCCACCACCCGTTCCAGCTGCGCGCGCCGCTCGGCCTGCGGACGCGCGCGCCAGTCCTCGCCCTGCCACTCGAGCAGGTCATAGGCCATCAGGATGGCAGGCGCATCGCGCAGCAGCTTCGGCCCCAGCGTCTTGCGGCCGATGCGCTGCTGCAGGAGCGCAAACGGCTGCACGCGCCGGTCCTTCCAGATCACGATCTCGCCATCGAGCACGGTGCCGTCGGGCAATTGCGCCGCGGCTGCGGTCAGCTCCGGAAAGCGCTCGGTAATCAGGTCCTCGCCGCGCGACCATAGCCAGGTACCGCCATCGCGGCGCACCAGCTGGGCGCGGATGCCGTCCCATTTCCACTCCACCTGCCAGCGCTCCGGTGCGCCCAGCACGTCGTCGAACGCCTCGACCGGCACCTGCAGCGGATGGGCCAGGAAGAACGGATACGGCTGTCCGCTGCGCCTGCGCGCGTTGCCGGGCTCGTCGTCGGCGGCGACCAGCGCCAGGTAGTGCGCCGCGTCCGGGCGCGCGGACAGGTCGGTATAGCCCACCATGCGCTCGGCCACGCGCTTGGGGTCGATACCGGCGACTTCGCCCAGGGCACGGGTGACCAGCAGGCGCGAGACGCCCACGCGAAAACTGCCGGTAATCAGCTTGAACAGGACCAGCCGGCCATTGGCATCGAGCGGCCGCCACAAGGCGTCGAGCCGGCCGGCCAGCACCTCGGGCGGCAGGCCGCGCAGCGGCAGCAGGCGCGTCTCGACCCATTCCGCCAGCCCGGCCGTATCGGTCTGCGCCGGATCGGGCAGCAGCAGCGCAATGGTTTCGGCAAGATCGCCCACGGCCTGGTAGCTCTCTTCGAACAACCACGGCGGCAGGCCGGCAGCCTGCCGGGCCAGGTCGCGCAGCAGCGCCACCGGCACGATCTGGCGCGGCTTGCCGCCGGCAAGAAAATAGACCGCCCAGGCGGCGTCCTGCGGCGGCGCGCCGCGCAGGTATGCCACCAGCGCGGCCAGTTTGGCGTTGCTCGATGTGGTGCTGTCGAGCGCGGCATAGAGATCGGCGAAGGCCTTCATGGAGCGATCTCCCGCGCGGATGGAGCGTCGGCCCGCGGGTCGGCGAGGTGGACCCGAGCGGCGGCGTCCCCGCCAGTGGCGGCATCGTGCTCGGCCTTTGTGCCGTCCGCCTCGGCCGGGCCTTGCCGCGACTCACCCTCGTCCGCCTCGTCGCCATATTCGGTATCGAATGCCTGCGCCCGCCAGCCTTCCTCCGAGAGATAACGCACCATCACGGGCACATTGCCATGCGTGACGATCACGCGCTCGGCGCCGGTCGCCGAGATCGCCGACAGCAGGCCCGGCCAGTCCGCGTGATCGGACAGCGCAAAGCCGCGATCGACGCCACGGCGGCGCCGCGTGCCGCGCAGCTGCATCCAGCCGCTGGCAAACGCGTCCGACGCCTCGCCAAAGCGGCGCAGCCAGGTCGACCGCTGCGCCGATGGCGGCGCCAGCACCAGCGCGCGCCGCAGCAGCGGACTGCGCGCCGGCAGCTCGCCCGCGGCCTGCACCGGGGGCAGCGTTACCCCCGCGTCGCGATAGGCCTGGTTGAGCGCATGGAGCGCACCATGCACCACGATCGGCCCGGGCAGCGCGAGGGCCGCGCCGGCATGCCGCGCCAGGCCAGACAGGATGCGCTGCGCCTTGCCAAAGGCATAGGCATACAGCACGCTGGCACGCCCGGCCGCGGCATTGAGCTGCCACCACGCAAAGATCTCCGCCATCAGCGCGGCCTGCGAGGGCCAGCGATAGATCGGCAGGCCGAACGTGCTTTCCGTAATAAAGGTATCGCAGCGCACCGGTTCGAAGGGCGCGCAGGTGCCGTCGTCCTCGACCTTGTAGTCGCCCGATGCCACCCACACCCGGCCGCCATGCTCCAGGCGCACCTGCGCCGAGCCCAGCACGTGTCCGGCCGGATGCAGGCTCAGCCTGACGCCGTGGTGCGTAATGGCCTCGCCATACGGCAGCGTATCGAGCGCGATACCGGGCAGCCGCGCCAGCAGCACGCCACGGCCGGGCTCGGCGCAGAGGTACCGGCCGTGGCCAAAGCGGGCGTGATCCGCATGCGCATGGGTAATCACCGCGCGCGCCACTGGCCGCCACGGGTCGATATAGAAATCTCCGGGCGGGCAATACAGGCCCTCGGGCCGCGCCACCACCAGGTCGTTGCTCTCCATGGGCTTGTCCGGTTCCATGCCACATTGTCGTCCCGAAGCAGCCCGCCGGCGCCAGCCGCCGATGTCCCCTTCGGCTGTCGGCGCCGTCCCACAGCGCCCTTTGGGGACGTGCAAACGCGAATCACTACCCCGGAATGCGTTGGGCCGTCAATCAGCCGGACGCCGATAGTGTGAGCTATCAATCTCTCCTAGAATACCTTGGCGCTTTGTGTGGGACCTCGCGCCCGCGCATTGCCCCATCCATCCCGCCTGGTGCCGCATTGCTGCCCGCTCACCGGCCCTGCCATTCCCAAACGAGCCACTCTCATGCGCCAAGAAAACCAGCGTCTCGCCGATCTGCTCCGCGACGATGAGGACACCATCGTCCGCGGCTGGACCGCCGAATACCATGCCAATGCCGGCGGTCGCGGCATCAGCCAGCGTCTCGCGGCCGAACAGACCGAACTGCTGCGCGGCCTGGCGGCAGCCGTGCACGCCGATGGCGATGCCAGCAGCTTCGAATCCGGCAACCAGTGGACGCCAGTCCGGCACGCGCTGGCGCAACTGTCGGCCTCGCGCGCCGCCCAGGGCGAGACCGCGGATGTCACCAGCGCCTTCGTGCTGGCGCTCAAACGGCCGATCTTCGATGGCCTGCAGCGCCATCGGGGCGAAGTGGACCGCCAGATCGAGGTGCTGTGGGCGGCATCCTCGATCGTCGACCGCATGGCGCAATGGACCATGTCGACCTACCAGAAGTCGCGCGAGGACATCATCGCGCGCCAGCAACACGAGCTGCTGGAGCTGTCGACACCGGTGATCAAGCTGTGGGAAGGTGTGCTGGCGGTGCCGGTGATCGGCACGCTCGACAGCAGCCGCGCCCAGATCGTGATGGAGACGCTGCTCGAGCGCCTGGTCGAGACCGGCTCGGAACTCGCGATCATCGATATCACCGGCGTGCCCACCGTCGACACGCTGGTCGCCCAGCACCTGATGAAAACCGTCACGGCGATCCGCCTGATGGGCGCGGAAAGCATCGTCAGCGGCATCCGCCCGCAGATTGCCCAGACCATCGTGCACCTGGGCATCGACCTGCAGGGCATCCAGACCCGCGCGACGCTGGCCGACGCGCTGGCCGAGGCCATGCGCAAGACCGGGCATATGGTCACGCGCCGGACCGTCTGAGCCCCCCGCCATGGAACGCATTCCGATCCTCCGCATGGGCCAGTTCCTGCTGGTCACGATCCAGATCGACATGCAGGACCAGACCGCCCTGCAACTGCAGGAAGACCTCGCCACCCGGATCGAGAAGACCGGCGCGCGTGGCGTGCTGATCGACGTGTCCGCGCTCGAACTGGTCGATTCGTTTATCGGCCGCATGCTGGTGAGCATCTCGGGCATTGCGCGCATTCTCGGCGCGGAGACCGTGGTGGTCGGGATCCAGCCCGCGGTGGCCATTACGCTGGTCGAGCTTGGCCTGTCCCTCACCGGTGTCCGCACCGCCCTCAACGTGGAGCGCGGCATGGCGATGCTGGAAACCGTGCGGGACCAGATGACATGAGCGGCGAACTCGCCCTCACCGGCAGCACCCCCTTGCGCGACGAGCGCGATATCGTCCAGGCGCGCGCGATCGTGCGTACGCTCAGCATCGGCCTCAAGTTCTCGCTGGTCGAGCAGACCAAGATGATCACGGCGGCCAGCGAGCTGGCCCGCAATACCGTGGTCTATGGCCTGGGCGGCGAAATGCGCTGGGAAGTCATCGGTGACGCGGTTCGCAAGGGCCTGCGGCTGCATTTCGAGGATAACGGCCCCGGCATTCCGGATGTCGAACAGGCGCTGACCGATGGCTGGACCACCGGCGGCGGCCTTGGCATGGGATTATCGGGCAGCAAGCGACTGGTGAACGAATTCGCCATCCGTACCAATGTCGGCGAGGGCACCTGTGTCAGCATCACGCGGTGGAAATAGCACCTACGGTCCCCACCTTGCCATCCCCATGGGCGATCCGAGCCGGGTCGGCGAGGCGCGTCGGCTGGCGGCCGACATGGCCACCCGCCTGGGCTTCGATGCGATCCAGTCGGGCCGCATCGCCGTGGTCGTCAACGAGCTCGGCAACAACCTGCTGCGCCATGCCGTCGGCGGCCGCCTGCTGATCGGCACGCGCGCGGTCGGGGACAACGTGGCCATCGAACTGATCTCGATGGACCAGGGACCCGGCATGAGCGACATCCAGACCTGCCTGCGCGACGGCTATTCCACCGCCGGCAGTGCCGGCCAGGGGCTTGGCGCGATCCGCCGCATGGCCGATGACTTCGACATCCATTCGCAGCCTGGCGGCGGCACGCTGGTGCTCGCGCGCTTCCATCGCGAGCGCGACGGCACCGACCTGCCTCGCCGGCTGGCCGGCTTTGCGGTCGGCGCGGTCTGCCTGGCGGCGCCCGGCGAGCGGGTCAGCGGCGACGGCTGGGCCGTGCGCATCGATACGGATGCCAACGGCGACGCTGTCGCCGAGGTGATGGTCGTGGACGGCCTTGGCCATGGCCCCGACGCCGCCGCGGCCGCCGATGCCGCGCTGACGGCCTTCGACGTCCCCCGCCCGCCCGGCGCGGGACGGTTTCTGGAACTTGCCCACGCGGCCCTGCGCGGCACCCGTGGCGCGGCGCTGGCCGCGGCCCGGCTCGACGCGCGCGCCGGCCGGATCCGCTATGCGGGCGCGGGCAACGTGATTGGGCGTATCCTGTCCGGCGTGGAGGACCGCACGCTGCTGACCCAGCATGGCACGGCCGGCGTGCAACTGCGCACGGTGCAGGAGCAGGAAGTGGCATGGCCCGCGCATGCCCTGCTGCTGCTTTTTTCCGACGGCGTGCAGTCGCGCTGGCAACTCGACGACGGCACCCTGCTGCAACGCGACCCGGCCCTGGTGGCCGCGTTCGTGATCTGGAAGTTTTGCCGCGGCCGCGACGACGCGACCGTGGTCGTGATCCGCCGCGCGGAGACCTGACATGGCCGCATACGAACCCGATACCACCCCGCCGTCTGGCCAGGCCGATCGGAACGCCGGCCGGTCTCCCGCCATGGCGGACGACGTGGCGACGCTGCAGGCCGCGCTGCGGGCACGCACCGAGGAGCTCGTGGCCCTGCGCGCCGAACTCGAAGAGACCAATCGCGGCGTGCTCGCGCTCTACTCCGAACTCGACATGCAGGCCGAGCAGCTCAGGCAGGCCACGGAGCTCAAGAGCCGTTTCCTGGCGTATATGAGCCACGAATTCCGTACGCCCATCGTGTCCATCCAGAGCATCACGCGGCTGCTGATCGATCGTGTGGACGGCCCGCTCACGCCGGAGCAGGAGCGCCAGGTGGGCTTTGTGCGCGATACCGCCGCCGAGTTTGCCGACATGGTCAATGACCTGCTCGACCTGGCACGGCTCGAGGCCGGGCGTGTCGATGTCTCTCCGGCGTGGTTCGACATGGTGGCACTGTTCGATGCGCTGCGCGGCATGTTCAAGCCCGTGCTGACCAATCCGGAAGTGTCGCTGATCTTTGAGGCACCGCATGGGGTGCCCAAGCTCTTCAGCGACGACCGCAAGCTGTCGCATATCCTGCGCAACTTCATCTCCAACGCGCTCAAGTTCACGCCCAGCGGCGAAGTCCGCGTATCGGCGCACGTGTCGTCCGCCGACCATGCCTCGCGGGACAGCGCGCCGGCCACCATTACGTTCTCGGTGCGCGACACCGGCATCGGCATTCCCGCCGAGTCCCACGCGGCGGTGTTCCAGGACTTCGTCCAGATCGATTCGCCGCTGCAGCGCCGCCATCGCGGCTCCGGCCTCGGGTTGGCGCTGAGCAAGCGCCTGGCCGAGCTGCTCGGGGGCAGCGTCGGTTTCGAGAGTGAGGTCGGCGTCGGCTCGCGCTTTTACGTGACGGTGCCGGTAGCATTGGCGGCGGCCGATGTCTCTGACGGCGACCCGGGCAAGGGAGCGAGCGCATGATACGAGGGATGGTCCATGGACAATGAGCCGTATTCGCATCTGATTCCGCCGTTCGACACGCCGCCGCTGGTCATGGTGGTCGACGACAACCCCGTCACGCGCTATGCCACCGTGCGCGTGCTGGCCGCGGCCGGCTATCGCACGCTGGAGGCCGAAAGCGGTCAGGAGGCCCTGCAGCGCGCGGATGTCGACGTCTCGGCGATCGTGCTCGACGTCAACCTGCCCGATATCGACGGTTTCCAGGTCTGCCGCATCCTGCGCGACCAGCCCGAGACCGCCACCGTGCCCGTGGTCCATCTGTCCGCCACCTACGTGCACGACTACGACAAGGTGCGCGGGCTCGATGCCGGCGCCAGCGCCTACCTGATCCACCCGGCCGAGCCCGCGGTGCTGGTGGCGACCATTTCCTCGCTGTTGCGCGCCAGCGCCGCCGAGCGCTCGCTGCGCGAGTCGGAAGCGCGTTTCCGCGCGATCTATCACCAGGCCATCGGCGGCATCTGCACCATCGACCTCGACGGCCGCTTCGTCGATATCAATCCTGCCATGCAGACGCTGCTGCGGCGCGTGCCGGAGGCGCTGGTCGGCCAGCCGGTGGCCGCATTCGCGCCGCGCGAGTGGCGCGAACGCGTGGTCGCCGCCACCGGCCGCGGCGCCGTGCAAGGCTGGCAAGGCTCGTTTCCGCTGATCGCCAGCGACGGCGCGCCGATTTATTTCGAATGGAGCATCTCGGCGGTGCTGCAAACCGCGGTCAAGGTGGCGGTGGCCTCCAATATCACCGACCGCGTCATGCTCGAGCGGCAGCGCGAGCAGCTGATCGAGCGAGAACAGGCCGCGCGCGCCGCCGTGGAACGCCTCAACCGCATGAAGGACGATTTCATCGCGATCCTGTCGCACGAACTGCGCAATCCGCTCAACGTGATCTCGGTATGGACGCACGTGCTGAGCCGGCATATCGACTCCGACGAAGGCCGGCGCGGCCTCGCGGCGGTGGAACGCAATATCGCCATCCAGCGCCGCCTGGTGGCGGACCTCGTCGATGTGTCGATGCTCAACGTCGGCAAGATGAAACTGGAGCGCGAGCTGGCCAATCCGGCCGACGCCATCCGCAGCGCGATCGAAAGCATGGAAGCGTCGGCGCGCGAGCGCCACATCGGGCTCCACGTCGATCTTGCACCCGACCTGATCGAGCGTGTCTGGATCGATCCGGCACGCTTTCAGCAGATCCTGTGGAACCTGCTGTCCAATGCCATCAAGTTCTCGCCCGACGGGGGCGACGTGCGCGTGGTGGCACGCTCCGACGCAGACGCCCTGCACGTGTCCGTGATCGACCAGGGCCGCGGCATTTCGCCCGAATTCCTGCCGTTGCTGTTCGACCGCTTCACGCAGAGCGACGATACCAACCGGCGCAAGCATGGCGGGCTCGGGCTCGGCCTCGCCATCGTCAAGCATCTCGCGGAGATGCACGGCGGCACCGTGCACGCGGTCAGCGGTGGCGAAAACCAGGGCTCGACCTTCGAGGTCACGGTACCCGTGGGCGAGACGCCCGAAGCCCATCCCGTGCGCAGCGAGCCCGCGGTCGCCGCGCAGACCGTTCCTCTCGACGCGCTCGATATCCTCGTGGTAGAGGACGATGCCGACGCAGCCGCCGCGCTTTCCACCATCCTCGGCAGCTATGGCGCGCGCGTGCGCACCGCCCGCGATTGCGACGCGGCACTGGCAGCGATGTCGGCGGCGACTCCCGATCTGCTGATCAGCGATATCGGCTTGCCGGGCCGCGACGGCAACGACCTGATCCGCGATATCCGCATCCGCGAAGCACTCGAATCGCTGGGGCGCGTACCGGCTATCGCGCTGACGGCCTTCACCCGGCAGCAGGACCGGCGCGCGGCCCTGGAGTCTGGTTTCGACGCGGTCTGCGGCAAGCCGCTGCGGCTGCAGGAACTGCTTGGCGCGATCGAGGCGACACTGTCGCGGAGCGCGCCGGAGGAGAAGCCGTAGCCCGCGGGAGTGAAAAGCGGCCCGGGAAGCGTCTGAATCAAACTCGGACGCTTCCGAGCGATTGATGATTTTTCGCGTGCACTTCGCCGAAGTTGCCGTAACGAATTCGTAGAATTTCGGTTTCGCTGATCGGTCTGGATCGGCAGTATTCGCCTCTTTCAAACGCGAATAATTCTCGTTAGCAAACACGCGTTAGCGAGAGAATTCGCCCTGTGAGGCATCCAGACCATGACTTTCCGTCGGCCCCGTTGGCCTTTCCGTCGGTCTTTCCGTCGGTCCTTCCGTCAGCCCTTCCTGGCCCACCTGCGCTGCGCGCGCCGTGCTCCCTTCGCCCCCTTCGCCCTCATTGCCCCCGCGATGGGCGTCTTCCGGCCTTTCCGCACTCGCCCGCTGGCATGGCTGGCGCGGGCGCTCGTCCTGCACGGCTTTGCCCTCGGCGCCGGCGCGGCCGCGGCCCAACCCGATGCGCCGGTAGTTCCCGCCACGTCCACCCTGCCCGCCGTAACCGTCAATGCCAGCGGCTCACTGGCGGAACTCGCCGAGGCCGAGCGCGGCCAGCAGCTCGACATGCCGTTCAGCAACGGCGCGCTCGGCGCGCGCACGCAGCGCGATACGCCGTTCTCGACCACCATCGTCGGCGGCGAGAATCTTGCCGATCGCCAGGTGGTCAGCCTTGGCGGTGTCTTCGCGCTCGACGCGGCCGTCACCGACAACAGCAACGCCTACGGCAGCTGGGCGTCCTACCTGACCGTGCGCGGCGTGCAGCTCGACCGCGGCAACGCCTACAAGATCGACGGCATGCCGTTCATGGCGATGGGCAACACGCTGCCGTACGAACAACTCGCGCAGGTGGAACTGCTCAAGGGCTCGGCCGCCTTCATGTACGGCTTCGGCACGCCGGGCGGCGTGGTGAACTACGTCACGCGCAAGCCGCCCGGCCGCTTTCTGGCCAGCGTGGAAGCCGGCTACCGGACCGCGCATATCTGGTGGCAGCATGCCGACGTGGGCGGCCGCGCCGGTCCCGACGACATGCTTGGCTACCGGCTCAATCTCACGCACGAGGAAGGCAAGCCATCCAATGCGGTCGGTATCCATCGCAACTCGGTGTCGCTGGCATTGGACGCGCGCCTCTCGCGCGACCTCACCTGGAGCTTCGACGGGCTTTATCAGGATCGCGACGTCTGGGGGCAGACACCTTCGTTCGCGACCTACCGTCTGACCGGCGGCGCGCTGCCGGGCGAGGTCAGCGGCCGCGGCGGCGTCTTTGCGGGGCCGGACCAGCACCTCTATACCAACCTGCAGCTTTACACCACTGGCCTGCGCTACCAGTTGAACCCCGACTGGGTCCTCAGCACACGCTATGCGTTCAGCAAACAGGCGCGCAATCGCAATGAAGGGATCTATGTGCTGCGCGACCGCGCCGGCAACTACGACGATTTCCGCTATGACGGCCCACAGGCCAACCGGTACGCGTACTGGGACGCGATGGCGCAGGGCCGTTTCCACACCGGCCCGCTTGCCCACGCGCTCGTGGCCGGCATCTCGTGGCAGCACCAGCGCAACGCATGGAGCAGCGGTACCGACAAATACTTCCAGCTCGGCACCGGCAACCTGTTCCGGCCCAATACCAATGTCTACTTCTCGGAGGGCGGCTATCGCCTCAAGCGGGTGCGCGATGTCGACCAGAAGGCGGCGTTCGTCTCCGACACCGTGCAACTGACGGAACGCTGGTCGATCCTTGGCGGCCTGCGCTACACCAACTTCGAGCAGACCCGTTACGCGGCGACGGGCGCGATCGCCAGCACTTACAGCAAGCGTGGCGTGCTGTCGCCGACCGCCGCGCTGATGTACCAGCCGCTGCCTGGCACCATGCTGTACGCGAGTTACGTCGAATCGCTCGAACCGGGCCAGCTGGTTTCCGACCGGCGCCTCGCCAACTATGGGCAGCAACTCGACCCCGTGCGCAGCAAGCAGTACGAGGTTGGCGTCAAGACCGAGCGTGACAAATGGACCGGCACGGCCGCGCTGTTCCGCCTGGAACGCAGTGCGCAATACCGCCAGGGCGACTACATGGCGCAGGACGGTCTGGAAATCTACCAGGGCGTGGAATTCGAGTCGTTCACGCGCTTCGGTCAATGGGATCTCACCGGCAGCGCGATGTACCTCGACAGCCGCTATGCACGTGGCAACGCCAATCAGGGCAACCGCGTAGCCGGCGCACCGAACCTCGTGCTCGCGGCTGGCATCGGCTATCGCATCCCGTTCGTGCCGGGCCTGCGCGTGGGCGTGGACGGCAAATACACGAGCACCGCCAAACTGCGTCCGGCCGGGGATATCACGCTGGGCGGCTACGCCGTGTTCAATGCCGGCGCGAGCTACCACACGCGTATCGGCGGCAAGGAGGTGACGCTGCGCGCGGCGCTCTCCAATCTCGCCAACAGGCGCTACTGGGGCTTCCAGTACGCCGACTACATCCAGCCGGCCGACCCGCGCGCGTTCAGCCTGAGCGCGCGGATTGCCTATTGATCTGCGCCGGATGGCCGCACCGTCGCCCAGTCCCGGGAGCGGCCATATACGACACCGGCCGCGCCCCTCACGCCGCCTGACCTCGCCCCGCCGCCCGCGCGATGACTGCCTGACAGATCGGCACCATTTCGCATCTGTTGACGGCGGATCCCTGCAAGCGATCGCATAAACGCCACAGATTCACACGGTTTTTATTGACGCTCACGTGACTCGCTGGGTATCATTCGGCTTTTGTAACGCGAATCGTTCTCGTTAACGTTCTTATTTCGAGCGACCATAATGATATCGAGCCTGACCTCCTGCCCGCCTTCCCATCCGCCTTCCCATCCGCCTTCCCCGCCGCTTGCCAGCCTCAACCCGCACCGTGCCTGGTCACGGCACCTGCGCATCCGGCCCGCCGCCCGCCTCGCCCGCATGGTCGTGGTGGGCGGCTTCCCGCTCTGCGGCGCGGCCTTTGCGCAGCAAGCGGCGGCGCCCGCTGGTGAGGCCGCGCTGCCTACCGTGACGGTGAGCGCGGCCGCGGTCGACGAGAGCGGTCAGCAGTTGGAAAAGAAGGTCAGCAGCGGCGCCCTGGGGTCGCGCTCGCAGCTCGACACGCCGTTCTCGACCAGCATCGTCAGCGGCGAGAACCTTGCCGACCGCCAGGTCACCAAGCTCGGCGACATCTTTGCGCTCAACGCGTCGGTCTCGGACAACAGCAACGCCAACAGCAGCTGGACCGCCTACCTGACCGTGCGCGGCGTGCAACTGGACTGGCAGAACGCGTTCAAGATCAACGGCATGCCGTACGTGGGCTATGGCAATACGCTGCCCTACGAGCAACTGGAACAGGTGGAACTGCTCAAGGGCTCGGCGGCCTTCATGTACGGCTTTGCCACCCCGGGCGGCACCATCAACTACGTCACCAAGAAGCCGCCCGAGCACTTCCTGGCGAGCGTCGAGGCCGGCTACCGGACCGGGCACGTCTGGTGGGAACACGTCGACGTAGGCGGCCGCGCCGGACCCGACGACATGTTCGGCTACCGCCTCAATGTCACGCACGAGGAAGGCAAGCCTTCCAACGCCGTCGGCGTCAATCGCAATTCGGTGTCGCTCGGTCTCGACGCGCGTATCACACGCGACCTCACCTGGACCTTCGACGGCATCTACCAGGACCGCAACTCCTGGGGCCAGACGCCGACCTTCGCCACGTACATGTTGCCCGCCGGCACGCAGTTGCCAAGCGTGGTCAGCGGTCGCGGCGGCGTGTATGCCGGACCGGACCAGCATCTCTACACCAACCTCCAGCTGTACACCACCGGTCTGCGCTACAACCTCAATTCCGACTGGACGGTCAGCACCAACTACAGCTTCAGCAAGCAGTCGCGCAGCCGTAACGAGACCTCGTACGTGCTGCTCGATACCGCCGGCAACTACGACGATTTCCGCTACGACGGCACCCAGGGGCACCAGTTCAGCTTCTGGAATGCGATGGTCGAGGGCAAATTCCGCACCGGCCCGCTCTCGCACCAGCTGGTGGCAGGCGTGTCCTGGCAGAAGCAGATCGACCGCTACAGCATCGGCACCGACAAATACTTCCAGCTTGGCACCGGCAACCTGTTCCAGCCGAATGCCAACGTGTATTACTCGCAAGGCGGCTTCAGCAACTACCGCGCGAGCGATATCGAGCAGAAGGCGGCCTTTGTGTCCGATACGGTGCAGCTGACCGAGCGCTGGTCGATCCTCGGTGGCCTGCGCTATACCAACTTCGAGCAGAACAACTACGATCGCGCCGGCACCACCACCAGCACGTACAGCAAGAGCGGCGTGCTCTCGCCGACCGTCGCGCTGATGTTCAAGCCGATGCCCAGCACCATGCTGTACGCGAGCTATGTCGAGTCGCTCGAACCCGGACAGCAGGTTACCGATCCGAGCCTCGTCAACTTTGGCCAGCAGCTCAACCCCGTGCGCAGCAAGCAGTACGAACTGGGCGTCAAGACCGACCAGGGCAAATGGACCGGTACCGCCGCGCTGTTCCGCCTGGAGCGCGGCGCGCAGTATCGCCAGGGCGACTACTTCGCGCAGGACGGGCTGGAGATCTACCAGGGCGTGGAACTCGAGTCGTACGCCCGCCTCGGCCAATGGGATCTCACCGGCAGCGCGATGTACCTCGACAGCTGGTATGCGCGCGGCAACGCCAACAACGACAACCGCGTGGCCGGCGCGCCGAACCTCGTGCTTGCAGGCGGCGTGGGCTATCGCATCCCGTTCGTGCCGGGCCTGCGCGTGGGTGTCGACGGCAAGTACACGAGCACCACCAAACTGCGTCCGGCCGGCGATATCACGCTGGGCGGCTACACCGTGTTCAATGCCGGCGCGACCTACAACACGCGTATCGGCGGCAAGGACGTGACGCTGCGCGCGGTGCTGTCGAACCTCACCAACAAGCGCTACTGGGGCTTTCAGTACGCCGACTTCATGCAGCCGGCCGATCCGCGCGCGTTCAGCATCAGCGCGAAGATCTCGTACTGAGCGGGTCCTGAGGAGACGGCGGGGCGGCGGGACCGCGGCGCGCCGGCCACCGGCGGCCGATGGGTGGGCCGCCGATGGGTGGGCCGCCGATGGGTGGGCCGCCGTTGCCCCCGCGCGGGAAGGCGTTCGCCGCCGCGGCCGCCGTGGCTGACGAGCGGCGGACCGGGTCAGGACCGTAGCCGACCGGGCCCGGACCGTAGCCATTACAATGCCGGTTTTCACTCGCCCAACCGAACACCGGAAGACCGCCATGACGACCCTCGGAACGCCCCTCTCCCCCTCCGCCACCAAAGTCATGCTGCTGGGCTCGGGCGAGCTCGGCAAGGAAGTCCTGATCGCGCTGCAGCGGCTGGGCGTCGAGACCATCGCGGTGGACCGCTATGAGAACGCGCCCGGCCAGCAGGTAGCGCACCATGCGCGCACCATCGCGATGACCGATGGCGACCAGCTGCGGGCCCTGATCGAGGCCGAACGCCCCGACCTCGTGGTGCCGGAGATCGAGGCCATCGCGACGCCGACCCTGGAAGCCCTGGAAGCCGCGGGCGTAGTACGCGTGATCCCGACCGCGCGCGCCGCGCGCCTGACCATGGACCGCGAAGGCATTCGGCGCCTGGCCGCGGAAACGCTCGGCCTGCCCACCAGCCCTTACCAGTTCTGCGACTCGCTGGCAGAACTGCAGGCCGCGATCGACGGCGGCATCGGCTACCCGTGCGTGGTCAAGCCGGTCATGAGCAGCTCGGGCAAGGGCCAGAGCAAGATCGACGGCCCCGAGGGCGTCAAGGCCGCCTGGGACTACGCGATGGCCGGCGGCCGCGTCAGCCATGGCCGCGTGATCGTGGAAGGCTTTATCGACTTCGACTACGAGATCACGCTGCTGACGGTGCGGGCGAAGGAAGCCAACGGCGATATCGGCACGCAGTTCTGCGAGCCGATCGGCCACGTGCAGGTCAGCGGCGACTATGTGGAAAGCTGGCAGCCGCACCCGATGCATCCCAAGGCGCTCGAGACCGCGCAGCATATCGCGCGCGAAGTCACGAACAATCTCGGTGGCCAGGGCCTGTTTGGCGTGGAGCTGTTCGTCAAGGGCGAGCAGGTCTGGTTCAGCGAGGTCAGTCCGCGTCCGCACGACACGGGCATGGTGACGATGATCACGCAGTGGCAGAACGAGTTCGAGCTCCACGCCCGTGCCATCCTGGGCCTGCCGGTCAGCACCGCGCTCAAGAGCCCCGGTGCCAGCGCGGTCATCTATGGCGGCGTGGATGCCCAGGGTGTGGTGTTCGATGGCGTGGACGCCGCGCTGCGTGTCCCGCAGACCGAAGTGCGCCTGTTCGGCAAGCCGGAAAGCTTTACCAAGCGCCGCATGGGTGTTGCGCTGGCCTATGCCGCCGATGTCGACACCGCGCGCACCAACGCCAAGGAAGCAGCGAGCCGCGTCAAGCCGCGCGTGGCCGGGTAAGTCCAGCGGTCATACGCAGCCGATGGCAGCCCATGCAGGGGCTGCCTGCCCAAAGCGCACCGATCCGGCCCGGTGCCAATCGGCTTCATGCGTCCTGCCGCATGCCATGCACCGTCCGGCGTTGCCTACAGCAGCGTCACGTTCACCCTGTCATCGACGAATAACTCGCTGGTACCGAGGGTGTAGACGTGATAGGAAACGCCATCGAGGGTCTGATGGCCGGCGTCGGTCCAGTTGTATCCGGTCGGCTTGCGGAGCGCTAACGTGTCGGTGTTGTCCCCGGTCACAATGAACTGCGCCTTGCCGTCGTTGCTCGCCAGATTCATCGCGCCGAGGCGCTGAACATCGTTGTAGCCGATCGTCATCAGGTTGCTTCCATTGATGCCGAGATCGATCTTCTCGATACCCGTGATCTTCGATTTAAACAAATTCAGATCGATGTTCTGATTCTTCCCATCGAAAACGAGAACATCCGTCCCCATCCCACCATCCACAGCTTTAAAATCAAGCGCACTCACATGAATCGTGTCGTTGCCAGCCCCCCCGTTTGCGTAATCACCGGTACTTACTGACAGGAAGGTGTCACTTCCACTCCCTCCAAATAGTCTATCGAAACCGTCAGCACCGCCATTCAGCGTGCCAGTCAATATATCATTTCCATTCGTATAGGGCTGAGTAAAATCGGCCCGCGAATAATATATATATGCCGCACCGGAATCGGTTCCGCCATAATTTTGCCCGGCAGCATCCCTGCCGGACACATCACTCCCCGACGATCCGGCCGCGATATCGACCAGACCATCACCGTTCCAGTCGCCCACCGCCACCGAGCTGCCGAGTTTTTCGCCGGATTTATCGCCATATATCACTATACCCTTGGCCGGATCGGCGATGATATCGTTAATCGCCAGCACCGGCTGACTGATGTTCTGTCCCGTGCCATAAACTACATAGATAGCTCCAGTCTGGAGACCAGCGGGGTTTTTGGTATTAGGTGCACCGATGACAAAATCAGGAATGCCGTCAGCATTAATATCACCATCGGCCTTGACAGCATAGCCGAATTGCTCCGTCGACCTGGCGGGTGCGGCTACCGTGGAAGCCTTGTTTAATATGACAAAACCATCGGCACTGGTGAACGATTTGACATGCCCAGGGTCACGGGCGAAGTAATTTTTCCCATCGTTGGGAGCGCCGACATCGAGATATATGTCACGGGCAGCGTACCCACCTGCTTTCCCATAAATCACCCATACCCGCCCCAGATTGACTGGGGATCCCATGGCAAAGTCGTCTACGCCATCGCCATTGATATCCCCAAGCGCCGAGGTCATGACGTGGCTTGCGAAATTGTCCGTTCCCAGGGTGTCGTCAAGCATCGTATGCAGACGCACGCCATCAACGCCGTTTTTGAAGTTCCTCAGATCCATTGTGGCAGGAAGCCCGCCGGTCTTTCCGTAAACGACATATGCAGTGCCGCCGCCGGAAGTGAGCGGATTAATCTGGGTTTTTCCGCCGGACGTCGAGTCGATGATCAACATATCCGCGATGCCATCGCCATTTACATCACCGATGGATGTAATGTTATCTCCAATATTAGCATTCTTGACGCGATTGCCGGCAACGTTAGAGGCGTCGCCTCCCGTTATTGAAGTATTTTTTACATCCTGCTGAACGCGAAAAATTGTATCTTTATTAGTCTGGCTAAGTGTTATATTTTTCCATCCCGTAGTGGAATCATTCATATTTGCGCCGCCATAGATCACAAGCGCATGTCCGGTGCTACCGGCCGCCTTATTGCCTGAGATATTCGATATCATTAGATCGAGATAGCCGTCGCCGTTTATATCGGACCCGCCAATGCTGTAACCCATCCCGCTATCTTCCGATAACGGCAACTCGCTTATAAGAAAGCCATGAGAATTATCAATCGGTGAAGTCCCCAAGTCCCCTCCATCGATAGTCGAGAGATCCAGCACCCCATCGGCATAGCTTCCATTCGGCGCCCCGAAAACAACATACGCCTTGTCGTTATAATGGCTGGCAAGGAAGACGTCCGCATAACCGTCTCTGTTGAAATCGCCAAACTTATTTAATACCAGCCCCATCAGATCATTGGTTTGGTTATCTTTGACAAAGGCATGACCTTTTATTCTCAGCCCCTGCGACGCTTTTAACTGACCGAGATGGACGATAGGCGGCAGCCCTCCGGCGCCACCAAATAAAATGTACGCGGCACCTGTATCCGCCCTGTTGCCATCAACATAAGGGGCCGTGACGATGAAGTCGCCTATCCCGTCGCCGTTGAAATCTCCGGCGTCCGCCATTTCCCAGCCGGCCTGGTCGCCGGCTTTCGCGCCGATATATGTCATACGGCCACCAGCCTCGATCACCAGCGGCGAATTGGGCGTTCCCGTCGGCCCGATCAGACTTCCCGCCGAGGCCACCTGCTGATTGCCCGCCTCATCCACGAGAACCGCCCTCAGGGCATAGGTGCCTGTCTTGAGACTGGCGAGGCTCGTGCTCCATGAACCGTCCGCCTGCACCGGAATGGATCGTGCAAGAAACATGTCTCCCGGACCGGCCTGGTTATCTCCATTCACGTCAACGAAAAGCGTCACGGTCAATTTGTCGAGCGTTTCGGCGGAAGCAACGACCTTGCCTTCAAGATCCGGTGTCGCGTCGCCAGTGATGTTGTCCTTGTTGGATACCCCCCAATCGCTGGCATCCATGAGATCGAGCGTTGTGGAAGCACTCACAGGCGGCGTGACATCTACGTTGATGCCCCAGCCCGGGGTCGGATCGCTGCTTTGTCCCAGCGGATTGACGGCGCGCGCAGTCAGGTTGTGCAGGCCCTCGGCCAGTGCTGCAAGGGGTGTAAACGTCCAGTCCCCGCTGGCATTCGCCACGGCGGTACCCAGCAAGGTCGCGCCATCGAAGACCGATACCGTGCTGCCCGCCTCCGTAACGCCGTTGATCGTCGGACGGCCGTCGTCCGTCGCGCTCCCCGGCTTTAACGCACCGGTGACATCGCCCACATCATCGAGGATCTCGGTGATCGCCACCGGCGGCTTGACCGTGACCACCGTGATCGTGTAATTGGCGCTGCGCGTTGACGCATTGCCGGCGGGGTCCACCTCCACCGCCGAGAAGGCGTTGCTACCTGCGGCAAGGTCGGCGGTCGGCGTAAACGACCAGTTGCCATCACTCGCCACGGTGGTGCGACCGAGTTCCACCATGCCGGAGAAGTCGGTCGTCGATACGATGATGGTGTCTCCCGCGGTACCTGTGCCCTGGATGAGGGGACGCGTGTCGTCGGTGCTGCCGCCGTTGGGAACGTTGCCGGTGACCGCGCCAGCGTCGTCGCCAACGCCGGTCACGGCGAGTCGAGAGACGTCCGGCGCAGTGGTATCGACCGTGATGCGCCATGCCTCGGTGGGATCGCTGGTCTGCCCAACCGTGTTGATGGCAGTGATCGTGATGTTGTGCGCACCGTCCGCCAGTGCGGTGGCGGGCGTGAAACTCCAGTTGCCGTTCTCGTCGGCCGTGGCGGTGCCCAATGGTACTGGTGTCTCGGGGCCGTCGTAGATCGTGATGGTGCTGTTGGGGTCGCCTCAGAAAACGGAAAATAAAGCACGCTAAGCCGGTTGCAGCGGTCGTAGCGGCCTGAACTTGCCCGCGCCGATCTTGGCGCTGCTGCGCCAGAGGTAATCGCCGGTGAGGTTGATGTGCTCCCAACCGAGCGGCGACAGGTACTGCAACAGCGCGTTATCAACGGCATGGCCGTTGCCACGCAGCGCGTGCGCAGCCCGTTCCAGATAGACCGTGTTCCACAACACGACGGCAGCCGTTACCAGATTGAGGCCGCTAGCCCGGTAGCGCTGCTGCTCGAAACTGCGGTCGCGGATTTCACCCAGGCGGTTGAAAAACACTGCCCTGGCCAGCGCATTGCGCGCCTCGCCCTTGTTCAGGCCGGCATGCACGCGGCGGCGCAGTTCCACGCTTTGCAGCCAGTCCAGGATGAACAGCGTGCGCTCGATGCGGCCCAGCTCGCGGAGCGCCACGGCCAGGCCGTTCTGGCGTGGGTAGCTGCCGAGCTTTCGGAGCATCAGGGAGGCCGTCACCGTGCCCTGCTTGATCGAGGTGGCCAGCCGCAGGATTTCGTCCCAATGGGCGCGGACGTGCTTGATGTTGAGCGTGCCGCCGATCATGGGTTTCAGCGCGTCATAGGCGGCGTCGCCCTTCGGGATGTAGAGCTTGGTGTCGCCCAGGTCGCGGATGCGCGGCGCGAAGCGGAAGCCCAGGAGGTGCATCAGGGCGAAGACGTGATCGGTGAAGCCCGCCGTGTCGGTGTAATGCTCCTCGATCCGCAAGTCGGACTCGTGGTACAGCAGGCCGTCGAGCACGTAGGTCGAATCGCGCACGCCGACGTTCACGACCTTGGTGTGAAATGGCGCGTACTGGTCAGAAATGTGGGTGTAGAACGTCCGCCCTGGGCTGCTCCCGTATTTCGGGTTGATGTGGCCGGTGCTCTCGGCCTTGCTGCCGGTGCGGAAGTTCTGGCCGTCCGACGATGAGGTGGTGCCGTCGCCCCAGTGCTCGGCGAAGGGATGGCGGAACTGTGCGTTGACCAGATCGGCCAGCGCCGCCCCGTAGGTTTCGTCGCGGATGTGCCAGGCTTGCAGCCAAGCCAGCTTGGCGTAGGTCGTGCCGGGGCAAGACTCCGCCATCTTGGTCAGGCCCAGGTTGATCGCGTCGGCGAGGATCGTGGTCAGCAACAGGTTCTTGTCTTTGGCCGGGTCGCCCGATTTCAGATGCGCGAAATGCCGAGTGAATCCCGTCCATTCGTCCACCTCCAGCAGCAGTTCGGTGATCTTGACGTGCGGCAGGATCATTGCCGTCTGGTCGATCAGCGCTTGGGCGGTGTCGGGTACCGCCGCGTCGAGCGGCGTGATCTTCAAGCCTGACTCGGTGATGATGGCGTCCGGCAGCTCGTTGGCCGTCGCCATACGGTTGACGGTGGCAAGCTGTGTTTCCAGCAGCGTCAGCCGGTCGTTCAGGTACCGGTTGCAGTCGGTGGCCACGGCCAGCGGCAATTCGCTGGCCTGCTTGAGGCTGGCGAATTTCGCGGGCGGCACCAGGTAGTCCTCGAAGTCCTTGAACTGGCGCGACCCCTGCACCCAGATGTCGCCGGAACGCAACGCGTTCTTCATCTCCGACAGCGCGCACAGTTCGTAGTAGCGCCGGTCGATGCCGGTGTCGGTCATGACCAGCTTCTGCCAGCGCGGCTTGATGAACTCGGTCGGCGCGTCGGCGGGCACCTTGCGGGCGTTGTCGCTGTTCATGCCGCGCAGCACCTCGATGGCGTCGAGCACGTCCTTCGCGGCGGGAGCGGCCCGCAGCTTGAGCACGGCAAGGAATTCCGGCGCGTAGCGGCGCAGCGTGGCGTAGCTTTCGCCGATGCGGTGCAGGAAATCGAAGTCCTCGGGCTGCGCAAGCTTCTGCGCTTCGGTGACGCTCTCGGCGAAGGCATCCCAGGACATGACGGCCTCGATGGCGGCGAACGGATCGCGGCCCGCCTGCTTGGCCTCGATCAGCGCCTGGCCGATGCGGCCGAACAGCCGCACCTTGGCGTTGATCGCCTTGCCGGACGCCTGGAATTGCTGCTGATGCTTGTTCTTGGCGGCGTTGAACAGCTTGCCCAGGATGCGGTCGTGCAGGTCGATGATTTCGTCGGTGACGGTGGCCATGCCCTCGATGGCAAGCGCCACCAGGGTGGCATAGCGTCGCTGCGCCTCGAACTTGGCCAGGTCGGCGGGCGTCATCTGGCCACCCTCACGGGCGATCTTGAGCAGGCGGTTCTGGTGCACCGACCGCTCGATGCCAGAAGGCAGGTCGAGCGCCTGCCACGCTTTGAGGCGTTCGATGTGTTCCAGCATGTGCCGCGAATTCGGTTTGACGGGCGATTGGCGCAGCCAGGCCAGCCAGGTCGTTTTGCCGTTGTCCCGACGCTTGAGCAGATCGTCGAGGCGGCGGCGATGCGCGTCCGACAGCGGTTCGGCCAAGGCATCGTAGATGCGCCGGTTGGCGCGGGTGATTGCTTCGGCGCTCGCCCGCTCGACGGCGTTGAGGGCAGGCAGAATGACCGACTGCTGCCGCAGGTGCTCGATCAAGGTGCTGGCCAGCACGATGCCCTTGTCGGTCTGCAAGGCCATCTCGGTCAGCAACTGGACGGCCTGCCGGTAGTGGCCCATGGTAAAGGGCTGGAAGCCGAACACCGTTTGCAGTTCGACCAGGTGCTCGCGCCGGGTCTGCTCCCGCTGCCCGTATTCGTCCCAGCTTTCGACGCTGACCTTGAGCTGGTCGGCGACCAGTTTCAACATGGGCGGAAACGGCGGCTCATCGACGCCCAGGATGACACCAGGAAAGCGCAGGTAACAGAGCTGCACGGCGAAGCCCAGCCGGTTGGCCGGGCCGCGCCGCTGCCGGATGATGGAGAGGTCGGTTTCGCTGAACGTGTAGTGACGGATCAACTCATCCTTGGTGTCCGGCAACGCCAGCAGGCTTTCGCGCTCGGCGGCGGACAGGATTGAACGACGTGGCATATTTACTGATCCGTTCTCAAGTATTGATACAGGGTTTCGCGACTGATTCCGAATTCACGAGCCAGCTTGGTCTTTTGCTCGCCAGCCTCGACACGTTGGCGCAGTTCGGCAATACGCTCAGACGACAGGGATTTCTTCCTGCCACGGTAGGCCCCGCGCTGCTTGGCGAGCGCGATGCCCTCGCGCTGCCGCTCGCGGATCAAGGCGCGTTCGAACTCGGCGAACGCGCCCATTACCGACAGCATCAGGTTCGCCATCGGCGAGTCCTCGCCGGTGAAGGTCAAATGCTCCTTAAGGAACTCGATGCGTACGCCGCGCTGGGTGAGGCCCTGCACCAGGCGGCGCAGGTCGTCGAGGTTGCGCGCCAGACGATCCATGCTGTGCACCACGACCGTGTCGCCTTCGCGCACGAAGGCGAGCAGCCGTTCCAGTTCGGGCCGCCGTGTGTCCTTGCCCGACGCCTTGTCGGTGAACACTTTATCCACCTGGATCTGTTCGAGCTGCCGTTCTGGGTTCTGGTCGAAGCTGCTGACGCGGACGTAACCGATGCGCTGACCGTGCAAGGTATCCTCCTGAGGGAAATGTGTCAGGAAGAAATCTATGACCCTTGACGGCGTATGTCAATCAATTCGGAAGGCAACTCTATTCTGACGATTTAGCGCCGGATGGTCTGACGCCAAGTTAGGGTATGCCTCAATCTGACGGTAGCGAGTCGCAGGCGTTCGGATCGGCATCGGTTTCGTTCCCTGTCTTGGCACGCGCTTCGAAGCGTTGATAACACTCCAACCCGCAGAAGTGCTCGACGTATTCCGCGCCTTCCGGGGTGAAGGCGGCATCGAGCGGGATTTCCTTGCAGCACACGCAGCAACTGGTGGTGGTCGAGTCACTTGCATTCATGGTGGCACCCCTCCATTGACTGACGAAGACGGCGAATGCCGCCGCCGGCATTGGCTTCGCGAACAGGAAGCCTTGTCCTGTGTCGCAGTCCGCTTGTCGCAATAGATCAAGACTCGCCGATGTTTCCACGCCTTCAGCCACCACATCCATGCCCAGCCCGTGCGCAAGCTGAATCACGGTGTGCACGATGGTTTGGTCGCGGCGGTCGTTGGCGAGCCCGGCGACAAACGATTGGTCGATCTTGAGCGTGCTGATTGGGCAGCACTTCAGATGTTGCAGACAGGAATACCCCGTCCCGAAGTCATCGGCGGCGAAGCGCACACCGATCTGCCGCAAGGCGTCCAGGGCGGGGAAGATCGCCGGATCACCAAACGCGACCGATTCGGTCAGCTCGATTTCGAGATACTCGGCGGGCAACTCGGCATCAGCCAGCACGCCCTTTACCCACCCGTCGAAGTCCGGTCCCACTTGGCTCGCCGAAACATTGACGGCCAGCCGGAACGGTCGCCATGCCAGCATTCGCCAGTCACGCATCTGGCGGCAGGCTTCGCCCAGCACCCAAGCGCCGATTTCAGGCATCAGGCCGGACGATTCGACCACGGGCAGGAACTGGCCCGGTGGCAATAGTCCAAGCGTCGGATGACGCCAGCGCAACAGGGCTTCCGCGCCGACAATCCCACCACTGCGCAGATCGACGACGGGCTGGTAGTGCAGTTCAAGCTGCCCGCGCTCGACCGCTTGGGCCAGTTCCGGCGTCGTCCATCCATCCGGCCGGAAAGCGCTCATTCTCTTTCCCTGAATGCCCGCAACGCCCGCGACAGGGACAGAAGGAACAGGCCGGTCAAACCGAGCGCCGCGATGACCCAATGCTCGCCGAGGAAAGCACCGGCGGTTGTGCCGGCCAGCACGACAGCGAGGATGGGCAGGTGGCAGGGGCAAGTCAGCACAGCCAGTCCGCCCCACAGGTAGCCGGTGATCGGTTTGTGCGTCTCGGACGGCAAGCGCTCGGGGTTGTTCATGGCAGACTCTCCGCGTGCTGTGCCGGCTCGGTCGGCAGGGTGGCCAACTGCACTTCCAGATCGGCCAACGCTTCGCGCCGACGCTCGACGAACTGACGCAGCAGGGCAAGCTGCGCGGCCGCTTCGTCGCCGTCCGCCGCATCCAGCGCCCGGCACAGCCGCGCCAGCGCGTCGAGGCCGATGCCCGCCTCGAAGGCCGCCCGCACGAAGCACAGCCGTTGCAAGGCGGCGTCATCGAACAAGCCGTAGCCGCCTGGTGTGCACGCCACCGGGCGCAGCAATCCGCGCAGCAGGTAGTCGCGCACGATATGCACGCTCACCCCGGCATCAAGAGCCAGCCGGGACACCGTGTAGGCGTTCATTGAACACCTCCTTTTTCTCACCCGGCGCAGCAGGAAAGCTGCTTCACATCCTTGTTGAAGGTCTGCGCCGCGAGCTTCAACCCCTCGACCATCGTCAGGTAGGGGAACAACTGGTCGGCCAGTTCCTGCACCGTCATGCGGTTGCGAATGGCCAGAGCCGCCGTCTGGATCAGTTCACCCGCTTCCGGCGCGACCGCCTGTACGCCGATCAGCCGATGGCTGCCTTCCTCGATAACCAACTTGATGAAGCCGCGTGTGTCGAAGTTGGCGAGCGCACGCGGCACGTTGTCCAAGGTCAAGGTGCGGCTGTCGGTCTCGATCCCGTCGTGGTGGGCTTCCGCCTCGCTGTAGCCCACGGTCGCCACTTGCGGATCGGTGAACACCACGGCCGGCATTGCGGTCAGGTCGAGCGCCGCATCGCCGCCGGTCATGTTGATCGCGGCACGGGTGCCGGCCGCTGCCGCCACATAGACGAACTGCGGCTGGTCGGTGCAGTCGCCGGCCGCGTAGATGTTCGGGTTGCTCGTGCGCATGCCTTGGTCGATGACGATGGCACCTTGCGCATTGACAGTGACCCCCGCTGCGTCCAGCGCGAGGCTGCGCGTGTTCGGTGTCCGACCGGTGGCAACCAGCAGTTTGTCGGCGCGCAATTCACCGTGCGTGGTGGTCAGCACGAATTCACCGTCCATATGGGCGACCTGGCTGGCTTGCGTGTGCTCCAGCACCTCGATGCCCTCGGCACGGAAAGCGGCTGTCACCGCCTCGCCGATGGCCGGGTCTTCACGGAAGAACAAGGTATTGCGCGCCAGGACCGTGACCTTGCTGCCCAGCCGGGCAAAGGCTTGCGCCAGCTCCAGCGCCACCACCGACGAGCCGATTACGGCAAGGCGTTCGGGAATGGTGTCGCTCGCCAGGGCCTCGGTGGAAGTCCAGTAGGGTGACTCTTTCAAGCCCGGAATCGGCGGGACCGCCGGGCTGGCACCCGTGGCGACCAGGCAGCGGTCGAACATCACGACGCGCTCGCCACCCTCGTTCAAACGGACGGTAAGGCTCTGGTCGTCCTTGAAGCGCGCCTCACCGTGCACAACGGTGATGGCCGGATTACCGCCCAGGATGCCTTCGTACTTGGCGTGCCGCAGTTCGTCGACGCGGGCCTGCTGCTGGGCCAGCAGCTTACTGCGGTCAATCGTAGGCACAGTTGCCGCAATACCGCCATCGAACGGGCTTTCCCGGCGCAGATGGGCGATGTGGGCGGCGCGGATCATGATCTTGGACGGCACACAGCCGACATTGACGCAGGTGCCGCCGATGGTGCCGCGCTCGATCAGCGTGACCTGCGCGCCTTGCTCGACGGCCTTCAGCGCCGCCGCCATCGCGGCTCCACCGCTGCCAATGACCGCTACCTGCACCGGGGGCTCGTTGCCACTGTGCTTTTCGGCGGCGGCCATCCATCCCCGCACCTTGTCGAGCAGTCCGACGCGGTTGTCCGCCAGTGGCGCATCGGCTAGCGTTGCCTTGTAGCCCAGTCCGGCCACGGCGGCAGTCAGCGCGTCCGGCGATGTGCCCGGCACGATGGCGAGTTGCGCTGTGCCCTTCGGATAGGACACCAGCGCCGACTGCACGCCTGGCACTTTTTCCAGCGCTTCCTTGACGTGCGCCGCGCACGAGTCGCAAGTCATGCCGGTGATTTTTAGATGGGTCATGCAACAGATCCTTTATCGTTTGTGGCGCCAGACAATGACGTCCGTTGTGCTGCGGTGCCGTTTTCAGTGACTCACTGCTTGACGCTGGACGGATAGCCCGCGTCTGCGGTTGCCTTGGTCAGCTTCTGCACGCTGGTCTTGGCATCGTCGAAGGTGACGACCGCTTGGCGTGTCTCGAAAGTCACGTCAACTTTGCTGACGCCTTCGACCTTGGAAATCGCCTTCTTGACAGTGATCGGGCAGGCGGAGCAGGTCATGCCCGGTACGGACAGCGTGACGGTCTGGGTGGCGGCCCAGACGGGGGCAACAACGGCGGCGAGGGCGAGGGAGGCAAACAGTTTCTTCATGGTGAACTCCGATCAGTAGAAAAATGGCATGACGTAGGGAAATCCGAGCGCGACCAGAACCAGCGCGGCCACGATCCAGAAAATGAGCTTGTAAGTAGCTCGCACTTGGGGAATCGCGCAGACCTCACCCGGTTTGCAGGCCGCTGCCTGCCGGTAGATGCGCCGCCAGGCGAAGAACAACGCCACCAGCGCCACGCCGATAAAGATGGGGCGATAGGGATCCAACACCGCCAAGTTGCCGATCCAAGCGCCGCTGAACCCCAAGGCGATCAGAACCAACGGCCCGAGGCAGCAAGCCGAGGCGAGGATGGCGGCAAGCCCTCCAGTGAAGAGCGCGCCGCGCCCGGTTTTTGGTTCAGACATGCGCTTGTCCTTTCGAATTGAAATTGGATAGCGTAACCTTACTTCCGTACTCATGTACGGAGTCAAGCGATATGGAAAACAATTTGGAGAACCTGACCATTGGCGTTTTCGCCAAGGCGGCCGGGGTCAATGTGGAGACCATCCGTTTCTATCAGCGCAAGGGCTTGTTGCTGGAGCCTGACAAGCCCTATGGCAGCATCCGCCGCTATGGCGAGGCGGATGTAACGCGGGTGCGCTTCGTGAAATCAGCCCAGCGGCTGGGCTTCAGCCTGGATGAGATCGCCGAGCTGCTGCGGCTGGAGGATGGCACCCATTGCGAGGAAGCCAGCAGTCTGGCCGAGCACAAGCTCAAGGACGTGCGCGAGAAAATGGCTGACCTGGCGCGCATGGAGGCCGTGCTGTCTGAGTTGGTGTGCGCCTGCCATGCGCGAAGGGGGAACGTTTCCTGCCCGCTGATCGCGTCACTACAGGGTGGAGCAAGCTTGGCAGGTTCGGCTATGCCTTAGCGTGCTTTATTTTCCGTTTTCTGAGACGACCCCCTGTTGGCCTGCGCGGTGCCCGTAAAGGTGGGCCGCGTGTCGTCGGTGACGTCGCCCTTCTGCAGCGTGCCGGTGACGATGCCGACATCGTCCAGCACGTTGGCCAGCGTCGGCACGGACGGCTTGCTGAAATCGACCACGATCGCATACGGCGCACTGGGAGCGGTCGCGTTGCCGGCCGGGTCGACCTCTACCGCAGTGAGCGTGTGTTCGCCCGGCAGCAGCGGCTGTGCCGGCTCCAGCGACCACGTGCCGTCCGTGCCGACGGTCGTGCGCCCAATCTCGTGCGTGCCGGTGCTGTCTGCCGTCGAGACGATGATGGTGTCACCGGCGGTGCCCGTCCCCTGGATCACCGGGCTCGCATCGTCGGTGGTCACGCCGGCCGCCACGTTACCGGTGACGGCGCCCACATCGTCGACCAGACCGGTGATTCTCAGGCCGGCCGCATCGGGCGGCGTGTAGTCGGTCGTCACCGTCATCGGTGCGGATGGCACGCTGGTGTTGCCCGCCGCATCGGTCACGGTGATGGTAAACGCGTGACTGCCTTCGGGCAGCGCGGTGCCCGGCGTGAAACGCCAGTTGCCGTTCTCGTCGGCCGTTACCGTGCCGATGGTGGTGCCGTTATCGAGGATATCGACTCTGCCATTGGCCTCGGCCTTGCCCTCGAACTGGGGCCGCGCATCGCCAGTGACGCCGCCATTGGGTACCGGACCGGGCGTGGCGCCGGTGTTCTCGGTCAACGTGGTGATGGCCGCGCCGGTCGGTGCCGTCGTATCGACGACCAGCGCGAACGGTGGCGTGGGGGCACTCGTATTTCCGGCCAGATTGGTTGCCGTGACGGTAATGCTGTGGGCCCCCTCCGCCAGGTCGGCGGCGGGCGTAAAGCTCCACGCACCCGTGGCATCGACGGTGGTCGTGCCAAGCGTCGTGGCCCCGTCGAACACCGTGATCGTGCTGCCGCTCTGACCGGTGCCCTGGATGGTGGGCCGCACATCGTCGGTCGGCCCGCCGGCGGCCACGGTGCCCAACACCGCGCCGACGTCGTCCTGGACGGCGGTGATCTGTACCACCACATCTGCCGTATCGAGCGTCACGCTCAGGAGCGGCGTCATGGCGCTGCTGTTGCCGGCGGGATCGGTGACGACGGTGGCAAAGGCATGCGGGCCGTCGGCCAGCGCCGTTGCGGGCTCGAAACGCCAGTTGCCGGCGTCGTCGGCCCTGGCCGTGCCGATCGCCGTGCCATTGTCGTAGAGGGTGACCGTGCTGCCGGCCTCGGCCGTCCCCGCAAAGCTCGGGCGGCTGTCGTCGATGGTCGCGCCGCTGCTGACCGGACCCTGCACCGCGCCCGTATCGTCCGTGAGCGTGACATTGCTGGCCGCGGCCGGGGCCGTGGTATCGACGCTCAGCTGCCACGCCTCGCTGCGCGCGCTGGCCTGCCCGACCGGGTTCACTGCCGTGGCGGTAATGCCGTGCGCGCCATCGGCAAGCGCCATCTGGGGCGTAAAGCTGAAATTGCCGCTGGCGTCCGCGATGGTCGTCCCCAGCAGCGTGGTGCCATCGTAAAGGGTCACCGTGCTGCCCGGCTGCGCATTGCCCAGGATCGTGGGCGTATTGTCGTCGGTCGTATCGCCCTTCTGCAGCATGCCGGTCATCGCGCCGGCGTTGTCCTGCACGTTGCCGATCACCGGCGGCGCCGGCTTGCCGAAGTCCAGCGTAATGGCGTACGGCGCGCTCGGGCCAGACTGGTTGCCCGCCGCGTCCATGTCCACCGCGCGCAGCGAGTTCGCGCCGCCCAGCAGCGGCAAGGCCGGCTCCAGCGTCCATGTGCCATCGGCGGCCACCGTCGCCCGCCCCACCTCGTGCGTGCCGGTGCTGTCCGTGGTGGACACGATGATGGTGTCGCCCGCCACCCCCGTGCCGCGAATGAGCGGCCGGCTGTCGTCGGTCGTGCCGCCCGCCGCCACGTTGCCGGTTACCGTGCCCACGTCGTCGGTGACGCCGGTAATCGACACGCGCGCCGCATCCGGCGGGGTGATATCGAGGCTGAAGACAAACGCATCCGACTGGGCGCTCTCATTGCCGGCCAGATCCGTCTGCGTGGTGGTGATGCGGTGCTGCCCTTCGGCAAGATCCGCGGATGGTGTCAGGCTCCATTGCCCGTTGGCGGCTACCGGCGCGCGGCCGATGGCCTGGCCGTTGTCGTACACCGTCACCGTCTCGCCCGCCGTGCCGAACCCCGTGAAGGTGGGCCGGCGGTCATCGGTGACGCCATTCGCCGCGATCGGTCCCTGGATCGGCCCCACATCGTCCAGCACCTGGTCGAGGCCGAGCGGACCCGCGGGCTTCGGCGGCGCCGAGGTGTCCACCGTCACCGCATACGACGCCGCCTCGCTCGTGTTGCCGGCGCGGTCGGTCGCGGTCACCTCGATGGCATGATCGCCTTCGGCCAGCGGCTGCGCGGGCGTGAACGACCACGCGCCCTGCCCGTCCGCCGTCACCGTGCCGATCAGTTCCTCGTTGTCGTAGACCTTGATCGTGCTGCCCGGTTCGGCCACCCCCGCGAGCGTCGGCGTCGTGTCGTTGGTCTGTCCGCCATTGGGCACCGGCCCGGTGACCGGCGCCACGTCATCGGTCATGCCGTCGATGAGCGGGGTCGGCGGGGCTTCGGTATCCACCACTGCCGGCATCGTCATGGTCGTGGTATTGCCGGCCGGATCCTGCTCGCTCACCACGATGTCCTGAGGACCGTCAGGCAGCGCCGTATCGGCCTTGACCGACCAGGTACCGTCGGCTGCCACGGTGGTGGTCTTGCTCTCGCCGCCGGGAAAGGTCACGGTAATCCGATCGCCCGGCTCGCCCGTGCCGTTGATGGTGGGCCGCGTGTCGTTGGTGGTCAGCCCGTCGACCGTGCCGGCAATCGTGGCCGCCGGCGTCGCGGGCGGCACCGAGTCGATCACCACATCGACCACCGGCACCGGCGCGCTCGGCGGCGCGTCGGGTCCCGCCTGCGTGACCGCGAGATGGTGCTCGCCATCGCCAAGCGGTGCCTCGGGCTGGAAGCGCCATATCCCGTCGGCGCCCACCACCGTGGTGCCGATGACCTGCTCGCCGTCGTAGACCGTGATCGTATAGCCCGCGATGCCGGTGCCCGTGATCACCGGCCGCGTGTCGTCGCTGACATCGCCATTGGTCAGCACACCCTGTACCGGCCCCACCTGGTCCAGCGCCTGCGGATTGACCGGGGCCGGGGCCGGCGTCTTGCTTCCCGATCCGCCACTCGTCGCCGCCACGACCGTGCCGGCGATGGCCGCTCCCGCACCGGCGAGCAATAACCACGGCGGAATCCCCCACAAGCCCGTACTCTCGCTCTGCGTCGGAATCAGCGATTCGGCCGGGCCGAGCGGCTCGCCCCCCAGGGCCAGCGGTGCCATCTGGCCATCGGGCAACGCGAGAAATCCCGTGCTCGCATCGGTCGGCACATAGGCATAGAGTCCGGCGTCCTCGGCAATCCCGTACAGCCCCGACGGCTCCGACAGCGCGTAATAGCCCTCCAGGGTCAGGGCCGGGGCGTCCTCCCCCTCCAGCATGACCTGCAGGTCGTCACCCACGCGGCGGACCGTCACGTTCTCGGGCGAAACGTCCGAATCCGCTTCCTTTAACACGTACCGCGCCCCCGGGACCGCCTTGATCTTTGCAGGCGAAGTGCTGTCGATGCGTACCGCCTTGCCCAGCAGCTTGCCTTGCCGGCTGACAATGATTTCTGCGTTCCTTGACATCGCATATTCTCCGATGACGATTTTATTAAAATCGACTTCTCACCATGCCTGGAGAACTATTTATTGTTTATGTCGACGGCACTTTATCTCGACAGCCTTGCATAAAAAATAGCAATACCGCCTTGAAAAGCAAGAACACATCACGCGAAATTCGGCGTCATATGACCGAATTCCGTCATTTAAACATCACTACGGCACAAACAAATTAATCAAGATCAGTCTAGATATAATGCTTATTATTTTTCTGTTTGCATTAATTCGGACCGAGCCTCTCCGATCATGACAACCTGCCGCTCTCGCGCAAGCGGGAGAGCGGCAGGAAGCGCGGCAGGGGGAGTGAGGGGAAGCGCGTGGAGATGTGCGCGGAGAGGTGCGACGCGAACAGCGAAAATCCGCCCCTAGCAGTGCGGCGCGTACATCGCCATCAGCTGCTCGTCCGAATACCCCCACTGGCGCGCATCCTCGAACGCCACCACGGTATCCTCGCTCTGGGTGAGATCGATCACCTGCGGCGGTAGCGCCGTCGATTCCGAGACCGAATAGAACGTCATCACGCGCGGCCGCAGCGGCTCGTCGTCGTTCTGCCCGCATACCACCGCGAGCCGGTTGGAGCGCAAGCGCAGCACGGTGCCGAGCGGATAGATACCGACGGTACGCGTGAATGCCTTGAACACGCGCCGGTCGAACAAGGTGTCCACGCGCACGGCGATATATTCCATCGCGCGCGCGGGCGACCACGGCTGGTGGCCAGGCCGCGCCGAGGTCAGGGAATCGTACGTATCGCAGATGGCGGCGATCTTGGCATGCACGCTGATCTCGTGCTCGACCAGGCCAAACGGGTAGCCGCGCCCGTCCACGCGCTCATGATGGTGCACGCAGACATCGAGCGGAATATTGGTGTACAGCCGCGCCTCATTGAGAATGCGGTAGCCGGCCGACGGATGGCGGCGCATCGCCTCCTCTTCCGACGGCGTCAGATCGGTGGCTTTCTGCAGGATGGACTCCGGCAGGGTCAGCTTGCCGATATCGTGCATCAGGCCGGCCAGCCCGAGTTCGCGAATCTCGCCATCGGGCAGCTTGAGCGTCCGGCCGACCGCGATCATCAGCACGCACACGGAAAAAGCGTGCAGATACGAATAGTCGTCCTTGTCCTTGAGCCGCGACAGCGCGATCAGCGCCTGCGAATGCCGCGTCAGCGAATTCGAGGCCGAATCGACCAGCAGCAGCGCGCCCTGACTTTCCAGCGCGCGGCCCATGCGGACATCGCCGAACATGTTGCCGACCAGCGCCCGCGCCGAGCGGATCAGCTCGCGCGCGCGCTCGAGTTCGTCCGCGAACCCGCTCTCGGGTTCGTCGCTGACGTCCGCTTCCATCGCGTCCGGCGTGGCCGGCGTCGGCAGGTTGCGGCCCTTGAGGATGTCGATCCAGACATCCTGCACATTGGCCGACTGGATCTGTTCGACCTGCTCGTCGCTGGTCACGAGGAAGCGCGAGCGCCAGAATGGGTGGTTGATCCAGGGTCCGCCTAGCCTGGCCACAAACATACCGACCTGCAGCTGCTCCGCCTTGATTCTTCTCAGCATGCAATAAGCCCCTTGAATTGGGCGCGACCTGTCGACGCCTTCGTCATCGTCGCGTGCCCGGAATAAGAGCTCTTGCTGGCTCCTCTGTCGCCGGAGCCTGGCGGCATGCCCGCCGTGACTCTCTGGACGCGACCCCATGCGGCCCGCTGGCCCACTGGCCCGCGTTAACGGCAGAGTTCTCCAATTCTTTAGGGCGGCCGTGCCAACTCATCGCCGCGCTGTCAGAGCCGCACTTCAGCGAGCCGCAGTTCAGGGACGCAGTTCCGGGACGCAGTTCGGGGACGCGCTTCAGGAGCGCGCTGGTGCGGCCCTGGATTTCCCGGCCCTGGATTTCCTTCCGCTACGGTCCGCGCGACGCGCGGCCCACACCAGCAGCCAGCCACCCAGCGCCACAGCATAGACGATGAGCCCCGCCCCCGTCATGCGCTGATCGCCAAGAAGGTAGCTCGCACACAGCCGAGTGTTGGCATCCAGAAACAACATGCCCACCGTCAGGCCCATCCACACCATGTTGCCGCCAAAAAACAGTACCAGCGGCCAGGCGCTAACCCGGCCCGCCAGACCGGCGGCCACGCCGGCCAGCAGCACCGAGGCGTACTTGGCCAGGTTGACGGGCGTCGAGAGTCGCGTCAGGTCGAGCGCGATGGGGATCATCCACAAGCCGTAGCCCACGCTTGCCAGCACCAGCAGCGTCAGCGCATGGGGCCGCAGCACGCCGGCCAGCCGGCCACGCTGGCGCGGCGTCAGCAGCCACGGCAGCAGCCCGCCCATGGCGAAGACCGCGGGCAGCAGCACCAGCATCTGCAGCGCCATGATGCCTTCGAGCAAGGCGCGCAGGGGCGGCAGGGCGAGCAGCGCGGCCCCGGCGGCCAGCACAACGGCAACGCGTCTGCGCCTGCGGTGGTGGCCGGCGGCTGCGGCCATGCCAGGAGAGGCTGGCGTACCGGGCGTACCGGGCGTACCGGGCATAGCGGGAGCGGCGGCGGCCTGCCGGGCGGTCTTCGCGCGGAGGCCGTTCATGGCCGCACCCCCTCTTCCCCATCGAGTTGCCGTCGCGCAAAGGCGTAGGCCTGCCGGAATTCCTCGAGCGGAAACGCTGCCAGGATGCGGCCGTGCGCATCCACTACGTGCAGACCCCCGTTATGCTCGAAGCCGCCGAGACCATCGGCAATGGCGAGCACATCGGCATCGCGCAGCAGCATCCGCATGGCAGCCGGCGCCACCGGGCCGGCAACGTCCCAGCCCGGCAGGCGGGCGCGATGCTGCCGCGCATAGCCGGCGAGGTCGGGCACGTCGTCGCGGGGGTCGAAGGAAAGCGAGCGCAGGCCGATCCGGCCGGCCAGGCCGTCGCGCGCGATCTGTTCCTGCAGTTGGGTGAATTCCGCGCCAAGCGCACGGCAGACCGTCAGGCAGCGGGTATAGACGAAGTCAACCAGATAGATGCGCGGGCCAGCGCCGTCCGCACCAAACCAGCGCGCCCGCCCACCCTGCTGGTTGCGCACGTCGATGGCGGGCAACCGCATGACGCCCGCCGCGATGCGGGTGTCGCGGCGCTGGTCCAGCGTCCATGCGGTCAGACCATCGGTCACGCCGTAGATCGCCGCGCCGCTGGCCGCGAGCGCCAGCAACAGTACCAGCGACGGCACCACCGAACGCAGCCCTGGCGGTCGCACGGCGGCCACGGTCCGGCGCTCAGCCGCCCGGACTGCCGAGCGCGGCGTCGCCATCGAAAGGCGCCTTCATGGCCGCAGTCTCGGCGCGGACCGTGGCCACCGTGCCGGCCGTCACCGCCGGCGAGGCATTGCCCCACTGGCTGCGCACGTGGGTCAGCACCGCCGCCAGCTCGGCATCGCTCAACTGGTCGGCAAACGCGGGCATGGCGCCGCTGTAGGCATTGCCCTTGACGGTCAGCTTGCCGTTCACGCCACGCAGCACGATGGCGGCGAGCGTGGTCTCCTTGCCATTGACCCACTCGGAGCCGGCCAGGGGCGGAAACACGCCCGGCAAACCCATGCCGGTGGCCTGGTGGCAGGCCACGCAGCGGCTCTGGAACACCGCCGCGCCGTCCACGGCCCCGCCCGCGGTGGCCGGCTTGCCGCGCAGGTCCGCCATGGTGCGGCTGTCGCCGAGCGATGACGGTGCATTGATCGGCTGCGTCACGATATAGAACGCGCCCCACGCGATCAGCACGGCCACCAGCGCCAGCACCGGCTTGGGAATCGGCGCACGATTCTCGTGCGGATCGGCATGTTCACGCGCGCGGGCGGCCGCGGCGTGGCGTTGTTCGGAAGAATTGTCCATCGGCATCGTCTCCGCCTTACCGTGCGCCCGCCGCGCCGTTAGTAGCCCGGTTAGTGGCCACGTGAGCGGCCACGTTAGCGACCACGTCAGTGGCGCGTTCCGTGCCGCCGCTCGCCGCACCATCCACGGCGCCATCCGCCGCCGGCAGCACCGCGCCGGTGCGGTTGAGCGACTGCAGGTACGCCACCAGGTCCAGCGCCTCCGCCTTTGGCACCACGACCTTGTTGGGCGGCGCATAGCCGGGTGGCAGTGTGATTGGCTTGTCGCCGGCCTCGGCGGCGTCCTTCACGTCGAACAGGTACGGATAGCTCGGCATGATGCTGCCGCCCACGTAGGCACGTGGCTGGTACAGGTGTCCCAGGTGCCAGTCGGCGCTGGGCTGGCGCACTCCGATATTCATCAGGTCCGGCCCGGTGCGCATGGTGCCGAGCAGGTGCGGGTTGTCGTAGTAATAGTCGCCGGCCACCGACACCCGCCCCCAGCCGCGCTTGTCGTCGGGTGCAAAGCGGCTGTCGCGCGGCTGCTGGGAATGGCAGTAGATGCAGCCATTGGCGATATACACCTCGCGGCCACGCAGTTGCTGCGCGGTATACGGCTTGATGCCCTCGGTCGGCTTGATGTCTTTCAACTGCAGGTACGGAATCACCACCAGCGCGCTCGTGGCCAGCGCCAGCATGGTCATGCCGCCTGCCAGCAGGGTGCTCTCATTGTTCACGGTGTCACACTCCCTGTGCCGGCTTGCGACCCTGGTGGAACAGGGCCGGACGATCGCGATTGGGCCCCAGCCCGAAGATCGCGCTGACGAAGTTGGCGGCAAAGAACAGATGGCTGATCAGCATCATCGCGCCGCCGATCGAACGGGCCTTCAGGAATGGCACGGTCAGCGTCACCGAATCCATGAACGGACGCGACGCGTCGAGCATGGCCAGCCCCTGGTACCAGCCGCCGATCGACAGCCCGACGAAGTACACACCGATACCGCCGGCCGCGAGCCAGAAGTGGAAATAGATCATCCAGCGGTACGGCCACTCGCGCCCGATCACGCGCGGCAGGATGAAGTAGATCGCGCCGAAGAAGGCAAAGCTTACGAACGCGTAGAGCCCCAGGTGCGCGTGCGCCACCGTGTAGTGCGTGAAGTGGGTCACGCGATTGACCGCGCGCAGCGCCTCGAACGACCCCTGCACCGAGCTCAGCGTGTACATCATGCCGCCAAAGGTAATAAAGCGCAGCGTCGGCGAATCGATCAGGCGGCGGAAGTTGCCGCGCAGCGTCTGGTGCTGGTTGATCGAGAACGCGATCACGGGAATCAGCATCATCATGCTCTGCACGATCGAGAGCGTGATCAGCCAGCCCGGCACCGGGCCACCCACCAGGTGGTGCCCGCCGACCTGGCCGTAGAAGAACGCGAGCGCCCAGAAGCCCAGCAGCGAGAGCCCATACGACTTGACCGGCTGGCCGATGATCTTGGGGAGGAAGTAGTAGATCGAGGCCAGCGCCAGCGGCGTATAGAACAGCCCCAGCACGTTATGGCCAAACCACCAGTTCATGGTGGCCTGCTCCACCCCGAAGTGCAGCCCCGGGAAATTCGCCACGAGAAACAGCACCGGGAACCAGAACAGCGCACAGCCCATGTACCAGACCGACACGTAGAGATGATCCACGGTCCGGTTGACCAGTGTCAGCACCAGCGGAATGCCGACCAGCGCGCCGCCGATCACGAACAGGATATCGACCTGCCAGGGAATCTCGAGCCACTCCAGCCCGTCCGAGATGCCGGCCGCGATGCTGCCGATCCCGGCGATCAGCGCCGCATTCCAGATCGCGGCGCCCAGCACGGCCCAGCGCGCCCCCACCAGCGGCGTGCGCAGCAGGCGCGGCAACAGGAACAGCGCGATGCCAAGGCCGGCCATCGGGGCCCAGCCATAGGCCACCGCGTTCAGGTGGATGGTGCGGATACGGCCGAACGACAGCCATGGCACCGACGCCAGCAGGTCGGGCTCGTGCAGCTTGATCGAGGCCGTCAGCCCGGCGGCGGACGCCACCACCAGCCAGACCATCGCGCAGCAGAGAAACACGAACACGATCTGCGCCGACGACTGGTCGGCCAGGTCGCGGGCGGGATCGTGCATGCCGTGGCCTCCGTCCGGTGCGGATGGGTCCTCCGGCTGCCCGGTCTCGCCCTCGGCGAAGATGACCCGCGCGGCAGCGGGCGAGGTATCGAACAGGCCGCGCTGCATGGCCCAGATGAACGCCCCGAGGGCGAACACCGACAGCAGGAAAGCCGACAGCAGGATGGCGATGGTATTCATGGCAATAGCGGGAGGATGGGCGAACGCACGCCTGGTGCCGGCCGGGCGGGGCCGACAATCCGGCAGATTACGCATTCGGCATGCAACAACCCATAGCCACTTTTTCCATTTTTGGGGTGACCACTCCAGCGGGCGTTCGAGATGCCGCGCGGCACAGCGTCGCACACGCGGGCGCGCGCGAGTAGTGCCTGGCGGATGGACGCCGTGTTTCCTCACAAGCACCGGCGGATAAATTGCAATTCAAATGCACCTTTATTAGAATCGGCCGTCAGCGCTCCCATGGACCTTGGCGAAAGCCAGCACCGGTTCCTAAAATCAACCAGCCTTCCGGCGCGCGAGGTAACCAGTCATTACGCACCGGGCGATCGACTTATCCGACGTCCTTTCCGACATGAACGTGCATTTGACGATTCAGGGCCGCCAGGGACTGGCCGGCCAGATCTACCGCCAACTGCGCGCGGGTGTCATCGATGGACGCCTGGCGCCGGGCGAGCGCCTGCCTTCCACGCGCGAGCTGGCCATCCAGCTCGGCGTCTCGCGCAAGACCACGCTCGACGTCTTCGAGCGCCTGGTCGCGGAGGGCTACCTGCGCTCGCGCACCGGCGATGGCACTTTCGTCGCCGAGGAAATGACCCGGCTCGCGCCTGCGCCGCAGCGCACCCCCACGCTGCAGGCGGCGGCGCACCTGTGGCAGACCCTGCCCGACGTCAGGCCGGCCCTCAGCGTCGACACGCCGGCCGCCAACACCGGCACGCCAGCCGAATACGACTTCGGCATCGGCGTCACCGACAAGTCGCTGTTTCCGTTCGACCAATGGCGCCGCTGCGTCGGCCATGCGCTGCGCATCCAGGCACGCGGGCGCGGCGCCTACCGCGATCCGGCCGGCGAGCAGGAGCTGCGCATGGCGGTCTCGCGCTACCTTGCCTTCAGCCGGGCCGTGGTCGGCGACTGGCAGGACGTGATCATGACGCAAGGCGCCCAGCAGGCCATCGACCTGCTGACGCGCGTCACGCTGCGCGCGGGCGACGTGGTGGCGATGGAAGATCCCGGCTACCCGCCCGCGCGCACCATCTTTACCGCGCTCGGCGCCAGGGTGGTACCGGTGCCGGTCGACGCCGACGGCATGCGCGTCGATGGCCTGCCGGCCGATGCCCGCATCGTCTATGTCACGCCGTCCCACCAGTTTCCGCTCGGCATGCCCATGAGCCTGGAGCGCCGGCTCGCGCTGCTCGACTGGGCCCGGCACCATGGCGCGCTCGTGGTGGAGGACGACTACGACGGCGAGTACCGCTTCGAGGGGCGGCCAATGGAATCGCTCAAGAGCCTCGACAACGCCGGCGTGGTGGCCTACGTCGGCACGTTTTCCAAGACCATCTTCCCGGACCTGCGCGTGGGCTACGTGATTCCCCCCGCCCCGCTCGGCGCGGCCATCCGTCGCGCCAAGCAGGCCGGCGACTGGCATGGCTGCACGATGACCCAGATCGCGCTCGGCAAGTTCATGCACGACGGCTACTTTGCCAAGCACGTGCGGCGCATGCACAAGGAATATGCGGCGCGGCGCGCGGTCCTGCTGCGCCATCTGGAACATGACCTCGCGCCGTGGCTCACGCCGCTGCCCGCGGCGGCCGGCATCCATCTGACGGCCACCCTCCGCAGCCAGGCCCCGCAGGCCGAGGCGGCCCTGATCGGGCGTGCCGCCGGGCTCGGGGTCGGCCTCCATGGCGTGGCGGGAATGTATGCGGGGGCGCCGACCCGGCCAGCGCTCATGTTCGGCTATGGCGGCATCTCCATCGGCGCCATGCAGGCCGGGCTGGCCCGGCTGCGCGCCCTGCTGGAAGACACCGGCACGGCCTGACTGGCCGCCATCCCCTGCCCACCGCGCCCGTGCCACCGCGCCCGTGCCGCCGTGCCCGTGCCGCCGTGCCCGTGCGGTCGTGCCCTGCTGCCGTACCCCTGCTGCCGTACCCCTGCTGTCGTGCCACGCGCCGGCCCTTTCCACGGGGCCGCGGTATTCTGTGGCGTTCATGTGGAATGTGCGTTTGACGGCTTCCCATGCCGTTCCGGAACGGCGAAACTTGAGAATTTCCCCAGACTGCCGTTAATCGTGTCGGCTCATCACGGTTTCGCCGTTCCTACTTGATGCACACCCATTACGACAATCTGAAGGTTTCACGCGACGCACCGTCCGAGGTCATCCGGGCCGCCTACAAGTCGCTCAGCCAGAAATATCACCCCGATCGGCATGCCGACGCCGAGGAGGCCAACCGCATCATGCGGCTGCTGAACGCCGCGTACGAAGTGCTGAGCGACCCGGTCAAGCGCGAGGAGCACGACCGCTGGATTGCCACTCAGGAGAAGCTGGAAGCCGCACAGCGCTCGCGGCGCCCACCGCCGCGCGGCGCCGCCGCCGGTGCGCCGCCACGGCCCGGCACCGGCACGCCGCCGCCCGCGGGTACCCGCGCGCGACCGCAGCCTCAGCCCCAGGCCCAGGCGCAGGCGCGGCAGGAGCGCGCGCGCAAGCCCGAGCCCGAACGGACCGGGCGCAGCGAACGCGCCGAACGCCCGGAACGCAGCGAGCGCTCCCGCCCCGAGGCTGAGCGCGCGCGCCAGCGCGCCGAAGCCGGCGACCAGCCGATGCGCGAGGACGGCTTCCGCCCGGCCCGGATCTCGGGCCGCTCGTGGTCGTACCTGGTCTATGGGCTGGTGATCGCCGCCATCGTGATCCTGCTCAGCGACTGGGTGCCGACCACCTCCTCGGCCGCGCCGACCCCGGACGCGACCCAGGCGATCGCCACGGATACGGTGCCGGCCGCGCCGGCCACCAGCATCGTCTCCACGCGGGAGGAGACACGTTATATCCGCCCGACACTCACCCCCAAGGGCGATCCATGGCCCGAGCGCTCGGGCTATCTGCCCGGTTACCCGGTGCTCCGTACCGACGGCCTGTCGATGCTGACCGTCGACAACACGCGCAACAAGTCGGACGTCTTCCTCAAGCTGGTGTCGACCGACACGGCCCGTCCGCTGCCGGTGCGTACCAGCTACGTCCGCAGCGGGACCAGCTTCACCATGGAGAACATCGCGCCCGGCAACTACGACGTGCGCTACCGTAGCCTCGATACGGGCGAGATCTTCAAGTCCGAGCGTTTCGAGCTCAAGGAGATTCAGGAGGCCACCGGCACCAGCTTTGCCAAGAACATCCTCACGCTCTACAGCGTGGAAGGCAAAGCGCGCAACGTCAGCATCCCCGAGCGCGAATTCCCCTGAACGCGGGACGTATCCGGGCCCGGGCCAGGTCTCACCATGATCCCGATACGGCCCTCATGGTCCACACGAAGTGGCCCACAGGAACGGCCCACACGAACGCCCCGCAGGAACGACCCACACGAACGCACCACAGGAAGGGCCGACCCAGGCGGGCCTCAAGCCTGCCGCCTCACCCCTCCCGCAGCCGGCGCCACAGCGTGGTGGCACTGATTCCCAGCACATGGCAGGCCGCAGCGCGATTGCCGCCACATTCGGCCAGCACCCGACGAATATGCTCGGCCTGGCTGGCACGCGCCACCCCCGCCAGCGAGCGCCCCTGCACTGCGTCAGGGCTGGCAGGCAAGCGCCGCTGCCCGAGCGCCGGGCTCCCATCGTCCCCTTCGGCACCCGCCTGGCCATCAACACCGCCGCCGGTATCCGCGCGCGCGCCCTTAGACGCCGCGCCATCCGCCATGCCCGTGCCGGCAAACAACTCCGGCACCGCTGCCTGCAAATCCCGCAACAGGGCCGCCGGCTCGAGCCGCCGACCCGCAATCATCACGGCGATGCGCTCGGTCACATTCTCCAGCTCGCGGATATTGCCGGGCCACGCATAGCCGGCCAGGCGCCTGCGCACGGCCGCGGGCAAGGGCGCCGGCTGCGCGATACCGAGGCGCTCCTGCGCGCGCCGGAACAACAGCTCGGCAAGCTCGGGCAGATCCTGCGCGCGTTCGCGCAGCGGCGGCATGTCGATGCGCAGGATATTGAGCCGGTAGTACAGGTCCTGGCGGAACGAGCCGTCCCGCACCAGCGCGGCCAGGTCGCGATGAGTGGCGGCGATCACGCGCACGTTGACCGGCACCGCTTCCAGCCCGCCGATCGGCAACACCTGCTTTTCCTGCAGCACGCGCAGCAGGCGGGTCTGCAGCGCGGGCGGCATGTCGCCGACCTCGTCCAGAAACAGCGTACCGTTGTGCGCCGATTCGAACAGGCCCGCGCGGCCACCGCGCCGGGCACCGGTAAACGCGCCCTCCTCGTAGCCAAACAGCTCGCTCTCCAGCAGCGATTCCGGAAACGCCGCGCAGTTGACGGCGACGAACGGAAAGGCCCGGCGCGGGCTCGCGTCGTGCATGCCCTGCGCCAGCACCTCCTTGCCGGTGCCGCTCTCGCCACCGATCAGCACGGTCGAGTCGACCCCCGCATAGCGCCGCGCCAGTGCGCGCAGGTCCGTCATCGCGGCCGAGGCGCCGGCCAGGTCGTCGAGCGTGTACCGCACACCGGCACGCCGCGTGCGACTGCGCGAACGCAGGTTGCGGTCGGCCCGATGGATCGCATTGGCATCCTGGATGGTCAGCACCGCGCCGGTGGTACCGGCCTCGCCGACGATCGGAATGCGGTTGACCACCACCATGCGGTCACCGAGCCGATGGATCGCCTCCAGCTCCTGCGTGCCGCTTTGCATCACGCCGTCGAGGTCGAGCCCCGGCGCCAGCGCGGCCAGTTTGCGGCCGGCTGCAGCAGTGGCCGAAGTCCCCAGAAAGCGCTCCATGGCAGGGTTGAAGGACTGGATGCGGCCCTCGACATCGACCGCGGCCACCCCTTCGTTGAGATGCGCGAGGATCGTATTGACGTAGTCGCGCCGGTTCGCCTCGATGCGCCGCAGCCGGGCCGCCTCGATGGCGTCTTCGAGCGCCAGCCGCACCGCATTGCCCGAGTACAGGAACACGCCGACCAGCCCGTAGCGCTCGGCCAGATCGGTCACCATGCCAGGTCCGACGATCACGCGCACGCCCTCTTCCTTGAGCGCGCGCACGCGCGCGGTGGCATCGTCCTCGGTCAGGTAGGTGTAGGTCGGAATCGCCAGCGAGAAGGTCCGCACGAAATCGTCGACCTCGGCAAACGTCGCCGCGTGCGTGACCAGCGCCACGTGCGGCGAAATCCTGCGCGCGGTGGCGAGCGCGCTCATCACGTCGAAACCCGTCACCTTGACCAGCACCACCGGCACATCCACATGCTGGCGCAGGTACGCGCCATTGGAGCCACCGGCCACCACCACGTCCACGCGACCGTCGCGCGCGATGGCGCTCGCCGCGGCGTCGTAGCCCTTGTCGAGGATCCGGAATTCGGCGTGGGCGGTGTACGAGGGAATCAGCTCGGCGAAGGCACGCGTCAGGCGGCTGATACCGACCGCCCAGATGCGGGGCCGCGCGCCGGCGGCGGGCGGGGCCGGTGCAGGCAGGGCATTCGGCAGGGGAAGCGGATGCGAAACAGGCGTCATGGAACGGCTACCGGCGGCGTATATTGATCTGGCCCGAGTTGATCTGGCCCGAGTTGATCTGGCCCGAGTTCATTGGGCCGGGTTGGATCGCGCCGACATGTGTGGCAAGCAGCCGGCATACGGGACCTGCGTCATTGTGCGCGCCCGGCGTTCGCATTTCAACTTTGAAATGCATAAGCTTTCAAAGCTGAAATTCACCGTCCCGGCATACGTGCCACACCGCATGCCCCAATGATAGAAATAACTTTAGATTTAACATATAAGCCTCTGTTTTTATGATACTTACTGGCATGCCAAGAAAATCAGCATCGGTTTCCATCGCCCTTGGCACACCATTTGCGCAATAGCGCACGTTCCTTCCGATCCACTATTGCTGCTTTCGACCCCACCATGACCTTCTCCGCTGCCGAACTCGCCCGCTCCGCCGGTGCCCGCTTCCGTCAGGCCCTGGCCGACGAAAAACCGCTGCAGATCCCCGGCACCATCAACGCCAACCATGCGTTGCTGGCCAAGCGCGCCGGCTATCGGGCGATCTACCTGTCGGGTGGCGGCGTGGCGGCCGGTTCGCTCGGCATGCCTGACCTCGGCATCTCCAACCTTGACGATGTGCTGACCGATATCCGCCGTATCACGGACGTATGCGACCTGCCGCTGCTGGTCGACGTCGATACCGGCTTCGGTTCCTCGGCCTTCAATGTGGCGCGCACCACCCGCTCGCTGATCAAGTTCGGCGCGGCCGCCATGCATATCGAAGACCAGGTCGGGGCCAAGCGTTGCGGCCACCGCCCCAACAAGGAGATCGTGTCGCAGGACGAAATGGTCGACCGCATCAAGGCCGCGGTGGACGCCCGTACCGACCAGAACTTCGTCATCATGGCCCGCACCGACGCGCTGGCCGTGGAAGGCCTCGACTCCGCGCTGGAGCGCGCCGTGGCCTGCGTGGAAGCCGGTGCCGACGCGATTTTCCCGGAAGCCATGACCGATCTGGACATGTACCGCCGCTTTGTCGAGGCGGTGAAGGTACCGGTACTGGCCAACCTGACCGAATTCGGCGCCACCCCGTACTTCACCCGCGAAGAACTCGGCGACATCGGCGTGGCCATGATCCTGTACCCGCTGTCGGCGTTCCGCGCGATGAACAAGGCCGCCGAGAACGTGTACCAGGCCATCCGCCGCGACGGCACGCAGAAGAACGTCGTGGACACCATGCAGACGCGCCAGGAACTGTATGACCGCATCGGCTACGATGCCTACGAACAGAAGCTGGACGCGCTCTTCGCCAAAAACAAGGCGCGCTAAGTCGCCAACGGCACCCCGATCATGCCGACAGGGAAGCGTCAATCCGCAAGCACAACCCAGGAGACCCATATGTCCGAAGCACAACCGCTCGCCACGCCCAAGCCCAAGAAATCCGTCGCGCTGTCTGGCGTGGCTGCCGGCAACACCGCGCTCTGCACGGTCGGCCGCAGCGGCAATGACCTTCACTACCGTGGCTACGACATCCTCGATATCGCCGACACCTGCGAGTTCGAGGAGATCGCCCACCTGCTGGTCCACGGCAAGCTGCCCAACAAGGCCGAGCTGGCCGCCTACAAGGCCAGGCTGAAGGCGCTGCGCGGCCTGCCCGCCAACGTCAAGGCCGCGCTCGAATGGGTGCCCGCGAGCGCCCACCCGATGGACGTCATGCGTACCGGCGTCTCGGTGCTCGGCACCGTGCTGCCCGAGAAGGACGACCACAACACGCCGGGCGCGCGCGACATCGCCGACCGCCTGATGGCCAGCCTCGGCTCGATGCTGCTCTACTGGTATCACTACAGCCACAATGGCCGCCGCATCGAAGTCGAGACCGACGACGACTCCATCGGCGCCCACTTCCTCACGCTGCTGCACGGCAAGACGCCGTCCAAGCTGTGGGAGCGCGCGATGCAGACCTCGCTGATCCTGTACGCGGAGCATGAATTCAACGCCTCCACCTTTGCCGCGCGCGTGGTGGCCGGCACCGGCTCCGACATGTACTCGGCGATCTGCGGCGCGATTGGCGCGCTGCGCGGTCCCAAGCACGGCGGCGCCAACGAGGTGGCCTTCGAAGTGCAGAAGCGCTACGACACGCCCGATGAGGCGGAAGCCGATATCCGCCGCCGTGTGGAGAACAAGGAAGTCGTGATCGGCTTTGGCCACCCGGTGTACACCACCGGTGACCCGCGCAACCAGGTGATCAAGGAAGTCGCGCGCAAGCTGTCGAAGGATGCCGGCGCGATGAAGATGTTCAATATCGCCGAGCGCCTGGAAACGACCATGTGGGACGCCAAGAAGATGTTCCCGAACCTCGACTGGTTCAGCGCCGTCAGCTACCACATGATGGGCGTGCCGACGGCGATGTTCACGCCGCTGTTCGTGATCGCGCGCACCTCCGGCTGGGCCGCGCACATCATCGAGCAACGGATCGACAACAAGATCATCCGTCCGAGCGCCAATTACACGGGCCCGGAAAATCTCAAGTTCGTGCCGATCGAAAAGCGCTGAGCCTGACCGCGGGGGTGCGCAGGCACCCCCGTCTTTCCGCGGACGCCACCCTACCCCACACGCCATGAACACCGCCTACCGCAAGCCGCTGCCGGGCACCACGCTCGATTACTTCGATACGCGCGCCGCGGTCGAGGCCATCGAGCCCGGTGCCTACGACAAGCTGCCCTATACCTCCCGCGTGCTGGCCGAAAACCTCGTCCGCCGCTGCGACCCGGCCACGCTGACCGCCTCGCTCCAGCAGATCATCGGCCGCAAGCGCGATCTCGATTTCCCGTGGTACCCGGCCCGCGTGGTCTGCCACGACATCCTCGGCCAGACCGCACTGGTCGACCTCGCCGGCCTGCGCGATGCGATCGCCGCGCGCGGGGGCGATCCCGCGCTGGTCAATCCCGTGGTGCCGACCCAGCTGATCGTCGACCACTCGCTCGCGGTCGAATGCGGCGGCTTCGATCCCGATGCGTTCGCCAAGAACCGCGCCATCGAGGATCGCCGCAACGAAGACCGCTTCGACTTCATCAACTGGACCAAGAAGTCCTTCCGCAATGTCGACGTGATCCCGCCCGGCAACGGCATCATGCACCAGATCAACCTGGAGAAGATGTCGCCGGTGATCCACGCCGACCATGGCGTGGCCTACCCTGACACCTGCGTCGGCACCGACAGCCACACCCCGCACGTCGATGCGCTCGGCGTCATCGCCATCGGCGTGGGTGGCCTCGAGGCAGAGAACGTCATGCTTGGCCGCGCCTCGTGGATCCGCCTGCCCGATATCGTCGGCGTGGAGCTGAGCGGCCGCCGCCAGCCCGGCATTACCGCCACCGACATCGTGCTGGCCCTGACCGAATTCCTGCGCAAGGAAAAGGTCGTCGGCGCGTACCTGGAATTCCGCGGCGAAGGCGCTGCGACGCTGACCCTCGGCGACCGCGCCACCATCTCCAACATGGCCCCCGAATACGGCGCCACCGCGGCGATGTTCTTTATCGACGACCAGACCCTCGACTACCTGCGCCTGACCGGCCGCAGCGACGAACAGGTGCGCCTGGTCGAGACTTATGCCAGGGCCGCCGGCCTGTGGGCCGACAGTCTGGCGCACGCCCAGTACGAACGCGTGCTCCATTTCGACCTGTCGACCGTGGTGCGCAACATGGCCGGCCCGTCCAATCCGCACAAGCGGCTGCCGACCTCCGACCTGGCCGCGCGCGGCATTGCCGGCAAGTGGGAGGAAGTCCCCGGCCAGATGCCCGATGGCGCCGTCATCATCGCCGCCATCACGAGCTGCACCAACACCAGTAATCCGCGCAACGTGATCGCGGCCGGCCTGCTCGCGCGCAATGCCAATGCGCGCGGCCTCGTGCGCAAGCCGTGGGTCAAGTCCTCGCTCGCGCCTGGCTCCAAGGCCGTGCAGCTGTATCTGGAGGAAGCGAAGCTGTTGCCCGAGCTGGAAAAGCTTGGCTTCGGCATCGTCGCGTTTGCCTGCACCACGTGCAACGGCATGTCCGGCGCGCTCGATCCGGCCATCCAGAAGGAGATCATCGATCGCGATCTCTATGCCACCGCCGTGCTGTCCGGCAACCGCAACTTCGATGGCCGCATCCATCCCTACGCCAGGCAGGCGTTCCTGGCCTCGCCGCCGCTGGTGGTGGCCTATGCCATCGCGGGCACCGTGCGCTTCGATATCGAGCGCGATGTGCTCGGCATCGATGCCGAGGGCAAGCCCGTCACGCTCAAGGACATCTGGCCCAGCGACGAAGAGATCGACGCGATCGTCGCCAGCAGCGTCAAGCCCGAGCAGTTCCGCCAGGTCTACGAACCGATGTTCGCGCTGGCCGTGGACAATGGCGAGCGGGCCGATCCACTGTACGACTGGCGTCCGCAGAGCACCTATATCCGCCGCCCGCCCTATTGGGAAGGCGCGCTCGCCGGCGAACGCACCCTGCGTGGCATGCGTCCGCTCGCGCTGCTCGGCGACAACATCACCACCGACCACCTGTCGCCGTCCAACGCGATCCTGGCCGACAGCGCCGCGGGCGAGTACCTGACCCGCATGGGCCTGCCCGAGGAAGACTTCAATTCGTACGCCACCCACCGTGGCGACCACCTGACCGCGCAGCGCGCGACCTTTGCCAACCCGACGCTCAGGAACGAGATGGTCGTGGTCGACGGCCAGGTCAAGGCCGGTTCGCTCGCGCGTATCGAGCCCGAAGGCAAGATCACGCGGATGTGGGAAGCCATCGAGACCTACATGAACCGCAAGCAGCCGCTGATCATCGTGGCCGGCGCGGACTACGGCCAGGGCTCCTCGCGCGACTGGGCGGCCAAGGGCGTGCGGCTGGCCGGAGTGGAGGCCATCGTGGCCGAAGGCTTCGAGCGCATCCACCGCACCAACCTGGTGGGCATGGGCGTGCTGCCGCTGGAGTTCAAGCCCGGCACCAACCGCCTGACGCTCGGCCTGGACGGCACCGAGACCTACGACGTGATGGGCGCGCGCAAGCCGCGCGCCGAACTCACGCTGGTGATCCATCGCAAGAACGGCGAGCGCGTGGAAGTGCCCGTGCAATGCCGGCTCGACACCGCCGAAGAGGTCTCGATCTATGAAGCCGGCGGCGTGCTGCAACGCTTCGCGCAGGACTTCCTCGAATCCGCCCAGGCGGCCTGAGGCACCCGCATCAAGGAATCCAACATGGCTCACGTACCCCAGATCAAGATTCCCGCCACCTACATGCGTGGCGGTACCAGCAAGGGCGTGTTCTTCCGCCTGCAGGACCTGCCCGAGCGCGCGCAGACGCCCGGCGCCGCGCGCGATGCATTGCTGATGCGGGTGATCGGCAGCCCCGACCCGTACGGCAAGCAGATCGACGGCATGGGCGCGGCCACTTCGAGCACCAGCAAGACCGTGATCATCTCGAGGAGCACGCGGCCCGGCCACGACGTCGACTACCTGTTTGGCCAGGTCTCGATCGACGCGCCGTTTATCGACTGGAGCGGCAACTGCGGCAACCTGTCGGCGGCGGTCGGTCCGTTCGCGGTGGCCAACGGCTTTATCGAGGCAAGCCGCATTCCGCAGAACGGCACGGTCACCGTACGCATCTGGCAGGCCAATATCGGCAAGACCATCGTCGCGCAGGTGCCCATCACCAACGGACAGGTGCAGGAGACCGGCGACTTCGAGCTCGATGGCGTGACCTTCCCGGCCGCCGAAGTCCAGCTCGAATTCATGGACCCGGCCGCCGATGAACCCGACGATGGCGGCGGCGGCGCGATGTTCCCCACCGGCAATGTGGTAGACGACCTCGAAGTGCCCGGCGTCGGCACGCTCAAGGCGACGCTGATCAACGCCGGCATTCCGACCATCTTCGTCAATGCCGAGGCGGTCGGCTACACCGGCACCGAGCTGCAGCGCGATATCAACAGCGATCCCAAGGCGCTGGCGATGTTCGAAACCATTCGCACCGCCGGGGCCTTGCGCATGGGGCTGATCAGGCATGCCGAGGAAGCGAAGACGCGCCAGCACACGCCCAAGGTGGCGTTTGTGGCCAGGCCGGCCACGTATACCGCGTCGAGCGGCAAGACCGTCGAGGCCGGCAATGTCGACCTGCTGGTGCGCGCGCTGTCGATGGGGATGCTGCACCACGCGATGATGGGTACGGCCGCGGTGGCGATCGGCACCGCGGCGGCGATCCCCGGCACGCTGGTCAACCTCGCGGCCGGTGGCGGAGCGCGCGAGGCCGTGCGCTTCGGCCACCCGTCGGGCACGCTGCGCGTGGGCGCGGAGGCCAGGCAGGAAGATGGGCAGTGGGTCGTCACCAAGGCCATCATGAGCCGTAGCGCGCGCGTGCTGATGGAGGGCTGGATCCGCGTGCCCGGCGACGCGTTCTGATCGGATCGTCCACACGGATTCGGCCTTTTCCGACCGGATCCGATCTCCAGGGGGGATGCCCTGTGCGTCCCCTCGATTCTCCCGGATCGACATCGTTTCACCGCACCGTTATAGTGCTCGCTCCGTACGACTGGCCACACGGTATCCCGCACGTGCGCCAGACGGACGGTTGACATGAATCGATGACTGGCGCGGTTCCACAAGAACCGTGCCCTGCCCCAAGAGGAGAATCATGAAGCGCACTGCCCATCTCACCTGCGCCGCCGCTGCCCTGCTGTCGGCTGCCCTGCTGTCGGCGCCGGCTCACGCCCAGCTTGCCCCTGCCACGCCCACCAATGCCGCCGCCACCGGCACCACGGCGGAGGCGCGCAAGGCCAATATCGTCATCGTCGGGACCGGCGGCACCATCGCCGGCGCCGGTGCGGCGGCCACCAACACCGCGGCCTATCAGTCGGCCGTGGTGCCGGTGGACAAGATCATCGCGTCCGTGCCGGAAATCTCCAAGGTCGCCAACGTGCGCGGCGAGCAGATCTTCCAGATCGGCTCGGAAAGTTTCAACAACGAGCGGCTGCTCAAGCTGGCCAAGCGTGTGTCGGAGCTGACCCGGCAGCCGGACGTGGACGGTGTGGTCATCACGCATGGCACCGACACCATCGAGGAGACCGCCTATTTTCTCAACCTCACGCTCAAGTCCGACAAGCCCGTCGTGGTGGTGGGCTCGATGCGCCCTGGCACCGCATTGGGCGCCGACGGCGCGCTAAACCTGTATGACGCGGTGCTGGTCGCATCCAGTCCGGCTTCGCGCGGCAAGGGCGCGCTGGTCGTGCTCAACGACGAGATCCACACCGGCCGCGACGTCACCAAGACCAACACGTTCAAGACGGAGACATTCCGCTCGCCGTTCGGCCCGCTGGGTTATGTGGTGGAAGGCCGCACGCTGTACTTCCGCGCGCCGGCACGCCCGCATACCACGCAGACCGAGTTCGACATCGACCGCATCGACAGCCTGCCGGAGGTCGCGGTGGTCTATGCGTATGGCAATGTCAATCCGGCCAGCATCGACGCGGCGGTCAGGAACGGCGCCAAGGCGATCGTCTATGCGGCCACCGGCAACGGCAGCGTGGGCGACTATATGGTCGAACCGCTCAAGGCCGCGCGCGCCAAGGGCGTGCAGATCGTGCGCGCCTCGCGCACCGGTAGCGGCGTGGTCATCCGCAATGGCGAGCAGCCGGACGACAAGTACGACTGGATCGTCACCGACGACCAGCTGCCGCAGAAGGCGCGCATCCTGATGGCGCTGGCGCTGACCCGCACCAACGATCCGAAGGCGCTGCAGCAGATCTTCTGGAAGTATTGACGCGGACTTGCCGGGTGGCAGGGCGCGCTTGCCTCGACGCGAGCGCGCCGGTCTGGCCGCATCGGCTGCGTTTGACCGGCTTCGACGTTCGACGCCGCGGGGTCGGCCGCGGCCGGCCACGTATAATGGCGCCCTGCTGCGTCACCCCGTGATGCCTCAACCCCTACCGCTTCAACGATTCGCCTGCATGCCTCAAGACCCGACCCGTGCCGTCCTTCCCGCCGCCTCCGCACAGGACAACGGATCCACCCAGCTCGGCGACCGCCCCGACAGCCCCTGCATCGGCATCTGCTCGACCCTGTTCGACGAAATCTGCCAGGGCTGCGGCCGTACCGCGGCCGAGGTCAGCAACTGGGTGTTCTTCAGCGACGAGGAAAAGCAGGCGGTGTGGGAACGCATCACCGCGGAAGGCACCGCACGCCGATTCCGGCAGGGCTGAACGCTCCCACACACCGCCGCGCTCAAGCAGGCTCAGCAGCCGGCCGCGTCGAGCCAGCGCGCAAACATGCGGCTGCCGGCCGCCGCCACCGACTCACCGATCTCGGCGGTACGACGACGGATCTCGCGTGGATCGATGCCCGCCTTGCCGAGCTCGACGGTGTGGCCGATCAGCCAGGTCTCGATATCGCCGGCGCGTACCTCCGGGTGAAACTGCAACGCCAGCACCTGCGCGCCGATCGCGTAGGCCTGGTGTTTCACCGCATCGGTCGAAGCCAGCAAGGTCGCGCCTTCGGGCAAGTCGAACGTATCGCCATGCCAATGCAGGACCTGCCAGTCTGCCCGCCCGAGTTCCGCCAGCGGTGAAGCCATCCCGGCCTCGCTCGGCCTGACCGGCGCCCAGCCGATCTCGCGCGTCCCCGCATACACCCGCGCCCCGGCCGCGCGCGCAATCAGCTGCGCGCCGAGGCAGATGCCGATCATCGGCAGGCCATCGCGCAAGCGTTGGCGAATCGTCTCGACTTCCGCATCGAGCCACGGATAGACGTCGTTCTCGTACACACCGATCGGGCCGCCGAGGATCACGAGCAAGGCGGGCGGATCTTGCACCACCGTTGCCAGATCGTCGATGCCTGCCTGCAATAGCCGCAGTTCGTAGCCACGCGCGCGCAACACGTCGCCGAGCACGCCCGCGTGCTCGAAGGCGACATGCATGACAATGTCGGCCCGACGCGCGGGCGCGGCACGACGGGATGCGCCGGAGGATGGGTCGGAAGTTTCCATGAGATCGCGATCTCCTGTCTGGAAATGGGAACGGAAAAATGGGACGGATGGCGGGAGCAGGCCGCCAGAGACGGCCACAGCATGGCAGCGCATTGTATATGGCGTATGTCACCGCACTACGGCCTGGCCTCGCCCTCCGGCCGCAACACCAGCGTATCGAATGCATCGCCCGCCGGCGCGCGCGGCGGCGCGCCGATCGTGATCGATTGCACCGCGGCCCACTTGTCGGTCCAGTCGCGATAGTGCGGCGACAGCGCATTGCCCGATTGCCCGGTCGACAGCATGAAGCGCGACGCCGACAGGTCGCCGAGGTCGTAGATCGCGCGCAGGCTGGCCGCATGGGTGCTCTCGAACGGCGCGCGCTCGTCACGCAGGTTATTGCGACCCACATCCACCGTATAGGTATCGCCGCCGGTCGGCACGCGCAGGTTGAACAGGCTCGACAGGTACGGCACCTTGCCGAATGGCTTGTGCTCGGAGCGGGCCGTATGGGCGCGTCCCCACCGCCATGTCGCGGGGTTCTCGCCATAGCGCCGGTCGAGATCCGCCACCGCGCGCCGCCACGCCAGCCCGATGGTGTCGTCACAGGTCTCGCGCGCCGGCGTATGCGTGTTATCGCACCAGAACGCACCCATGCCCGCCGGATCGCGCAGGGCCGCCAGCATCGGCTGCTGCACGTTGCGCTGCTCCCATAGCCGCCGGAACAGCGCGTCGCCGACCTTGTCCTCGAATAGCAGGCGCGACAGTTCGCGCAGCCACGCACTGGCCACCAGCGGCTCGGCGCGGTCCGCCCGCATGGTGCCGTCCCATTGCCGCAAGGCCTCGAACAACGCGCGCTCACGCGGACTGCGCCCCGTGTCGGCCGCCACCGGCGCCGCCAACAGCAACGGCAAGGCATCGCGCATCGCCAGCGACACCACATCGCCCTGGATCGCGGCAAACGTATCGAGCGTATGACGGGGCGTGGCCTCCAGCAACGCGCGAATGCGCCGGTACCGGTACGGCACGGTCCATTCGCTCGTGATGAAGTACGGATAGTCGTTGCCGACGATCTTCTGGTTGGCCGTGACGATCACGCCGTCGGGCGGATTGAAGCTGCGCGGCAACTGGTCGAACGGCACAAAACCGGTCCAGTCATAACGCGCATCCCAGCCCGGCGCCGGCGCCAGCCCCTTGAGGTCGTTGTCGGCCCGACGCATCGGCACCCGGCCCGGCGCGATAAAGCCGATATTGCCATCGACGTCGGCATACACCATGTTCTGCTGGGGCGCATGGAACTCGCGCAAGGCCGCGACAAAGCTCTTCCAGTCGCTGGCCAGGCCAAGCCGCAGGCTCGCCTCGAAGGTCTTGTCGTCCGGCCGCAGCGCGGTCCACTGGAATGCCACCACATATTGCGCGCCAAGCGGACGCGCGGCCGCCGACAGCCCCTCCGCCACATCGGACAGGACTGGCCCATGGCGGGTGCTGCGCACGTTCAGCGTCACATCGGGTTCGCCCTTGACCTTGATGGTTTCGGTACGCGTCTCGAATGCCGCCCAACCGTCGGGCGTCTGGTAATGGTCCGGATGCCCGGGCTGCACGCGCTCGATATACAGGTCCTGCACATCGGGCGCGGTATTGGTAAAGCCCCACGCAATGCGCCGGTTGTGGCCGAGCACCACCACCGGTGCGCCGGGCAGCGTGGCCCCGGTCACATCGAGTCCCGGCGCCTGCAGCCGCGCGAAATACCACAGCGCCGGCGCCTGCAGGCCCAGATGCGGGTCGTTGGCGAGCAGCGGCTTGCCGCTGCGGGTATGCGCGCCCGATACCACCCAGTTGTTGGAGCCCATGCCCTCCACATAACCGGCCGGCGCGTGGCGCTCCACGCTCGCCATCGCGGTGGCCAGCGGCGCCAGCTGGCGATAGAAGCGCGCGTAGTCCATCGTGCGCAGCGGCCGGTCACCCGGGTATGGCGCCAGCAGCTCGGCAATGCGCGCGGTGGGTAACTGCTGCGCCAGCCCCATGCGCAGCACCTCCTGCGTCCAGTTGCTGCCGAGATCCCAGGCCATCATGGTCTGCCAGCCGATGGTATCGGCGGGCTCCCAATGCTCGGGCCTGGTCCGCAGGATCAGGAATTCCGGCGGCAGTGGCGCCTTGCTGGTGTCGATATACGCATTGACACCGTCGGCATAGGCCTGCAGGATCGCGCGCGCTTCCGGCGGTGCCTGGGCGACGATCGCCTCCGCATTGCGACGCACGCCGAGCGTGCGCAGAAAGCGATCGGTCTCCACGCCTGGCTGCCCTACCACTTCAGCCAGGCGGCCGGCCACCACGCGCTTGTTCATCTGCATCTGCCACAGCCGATCCTGCGCATGCACGTAGCCCAGCGCGTAATAGGCGTCGAGCGCGTTGCCCGCCTGGATATGTGGAACGGCATTGCGATCGCGCACGATCACCACGCGGTCGCGCAGCCCCGGCAAGCGCAGCGTGCCCGCGGTATCGGGCTGCGAGGCCTGGCGGTACCACGCATAGCCGCCGATCAGCACCGTCGACACAATCAGCAGCAGCGATACCAGCCACCAGGCAAGCCGTTTGAACCAGCGCATTGGGTGATCTCCCTCGGGATGGACGGCAGATTATCGCTTGCGAAAAAATGCCCGGGCCAGCCGGGCATTGCATCGTCCTTGCACATGGCATGCCGGCGCTCGCCGGCATGCGCACAGATACTGCCCAGGCCGCTCAGTTCGGCTTGCGCAGCTGCAGCGACTTGTATTCGAGAAACTCTTCCATGCCGTAACGTCCTGCCTCGCGCCCATTGCCGGACTGCTTGTAGCCACCGAACGGGGCGTTCATATTGAACGGACCGCCATTGATGTCCACCTGACCGGTGCGGATGCGGCGCGCCACGCGGATCGCACGGGACTCGTCGCCCGACCACACGCCACCGCCCAGACCGTAGATGCTGTCGTTGGCAATGCGGATCGCGTCTTCCTCGGTGTCGTAGCAAAGGATCGACAGGACCGGACCAAAGATCTCTTCCTGGGCCACGGTCGCCTTCGGGTCCACGTTGCCAAGCACGGTCGGCTTGACGTAGAACCCCTTGTCGAGGCCCTCCGGCACCTCGGGACCGCCCGCCACCAGCTCGGCGCCTTCGTCGAGACCACGGCGGATATAACCCAGTACGCGCTCCTTCTGCGTGGCGGAGATCAATGGACCCAGGCGCGTGGATTCGTCCAGCGGGTCGCCCACGGTAAAGCCCGCCACGACCTTGCGCGCGATCTCGCGGACTTCGTCGTAACGCGCGCGCGGCACCAGCATGCGCGTATGCGCCGAGCAGGTCTGCCCCGAGTTCAGGAAGCACGCATTGATCGTGCCCTTGACCGCCTGCGCCAGATCGGCGTCGTCGAGGATCACCGAGGCCGACTTGCCGCCGAGTTCCAGCGCCACGCGCTTGACCGACTGCGCCGCCAGTTCCGACACACGCTTGCCCGCGCGCGTGGAGCCGGTGAACGACACCATGTCCACTTCCGGATGGCTTGCGAGCACTTCACCCACCACCGGCCCATAGCCCGTGACGAGATTGAAGACGCCGGGCGGCAGGCCCGCGGCCTCGATCACTTCCGCCAGCACGAATGCGTTGAGCGGTGCCACTTCCGACGGCTTGAGCACAACGGTGCAGCCGGCGGCCAGCGCCGGCGCGACCTTCAGCGTGATCTGGTTGAGCGGGAAATTCCAGGGCGTGATGGCCGCCACCACGCCCACCGGCTCGCGCACCACCAGCGAATTGCCGACCTGCTCCTCGAACTCGAACTGCTCCAGCACCGATGCCGCCTGTCCCCAGTTATAGACCGGACCACCGACCTGGATCATGCGCGCGAGCTTGAGCGGCATGCCGACTTCTCCGGCGATGAGGTGCGCGAGTTCTTCGGTGCGGTCCTGCAGCCCTTGCGCGATCTTGCGCAAAAAACCGGCGCGCACGGCGGGCGGTGTGTTCGCCCACGCTTCGAACGCGCCACGGGCGGCGGCAATGGCATCTTCCGCGTCGCGCGCATGTCCTTCCGGAATCCGGCCCATGACGGCTTCCGTGCTCGCGTTGATCACGTCGATCGATCCGGAGCCGTGGGGACTGACCCATTTACCGTGAATAAAAAGCTTGTCTCGTTGCTGCATGGCCACAGTTCTCTGAGGGTTGAAACGGGTTTTGCAATTTTTTTGTTACTTTTATGGTGCACCACATTGTAGAGCGGAATGCGGCCGGCAATTTGTCGAGTCCGTATCCCGTATCGGGAATGGGATGAAAATCGGCCGCGAATCCATCTGGGCTCGCCGCGGGCGGCCGATCCATAACTAAAGGAGCGAGACATGGTCGACCCGATATATCGGAAGACGGAGGCTGGACAGGAGGAAATCCGCACACGCGCACGCAAGCTGGAGCACAAGCTGCGCGCATTGCTGCTGATCGTCAATGGAGAGCGCCCGCAGTCGGAACTGCTGGCGCAGGTCGGCGGCATGGGCGTCGGCCCCGACGCGCTCGATACCCTGCTTTCGTTGGGTCTGATCGAGACCACGGAGGTCGGCGCCGGGGCGGTGGCAGCGACGCCACCCGCCGCCCCCGCCCTCGCGGCGGCCCTCGCGCCCGCGCACGAAGGCGATGCCTATCAGCAGCTCTACCACTTCTATACCGACGTCATCGGCCATCATCTCGGCCTGCGCGGCTATGTGCTGCAGGTCAAGGTGGAAAAGGCATCGTCGGTCGGCGAACTGGCCGCACTGCGCGACATGCTCGGTCTTGCCCTGCAGAAGGCCAAGGGCGATCTCACCGCACGCGCGATCATCGAGCAGCTCGACCAGTTGCTGGCCAGCGCCGGCCCCGTATCGATCCGGGGGTAACGGGGGCTGCAGAGGATGCGCTTCCGGGCGCATGGGCGAGTGCGCCCCGGAAGTCTCGATCGGGCTCGGCCGACCCGCGTCAGCCGTCGATCCCCTGCGACTGCAGGTATTCGTCGTACGTACCGAGGTAATCGGTCAGCGTGCCATCCGTGCGCACTTCGATCACGCGCGTGGCCAGGCCGCTCACGAACTCGCGGTCGTGCGAGACGAAGATCAGCGTGCCCGGGTACTTGTCCAGCGCAATCTGCAGCGACTCGATCGATTCCATGTCCATGTGGTTGGTCGGCTCGTCGAGCGCCAGCACGTTATGGCGGCCCAGCATCAGCTTGCCCCAGATCATGCGGCCCTTCTCGCCACCGGACAGCACCTTGACCGACTTCTTGATATCGTCGGCCGAGAACAGCAGCCGGCCCAGCGTGCCGCGCAGCGACTGGTCGTCGTCGCCGGCCTGCGTCCACTGGCTCATCCAGTCCATCAGGTCGCGGTCCTCGGGGAATTCCTCGTAGGTATCCTGCGGCATGTAGCCGACGCTGGCGTTCTCGGCCCACTTCACCGTGCCGCGGTCTGCCGCCACGCCGCCCTTGACCGCGCCGTTCAGCAGCGTGCGCAGCAGTGTGGTCTTGCCCGCGCCGTTCTCGCCGATGATCGCCACGCGCTCGCCCGCCTGGATGGCCATCGACAGATTGCTGAGGATCTTGCGATCGTAGGTCTTGGTCACGCCCTCCACTTCCACCGCGAGGTTGTGCAGTTTCTTCTCGAACTCGAAGCGGATAAACGGGTTCTGGCGCGACGACGGCTTGATGTCCTCGACCTTGATCTTGTCGATCTGCTTCAGGCGCGAGGTCGCCTGGCGTGCCTTCGACTTGTTGGCCGAGAAGCGGCGCACGAAGTCCTGCAACTCCGAGATGCGCTCCTTGGCGCGCGCGTTGGCCGCCACCTGGCGCTCGCGCGCCTGCATCGACGCTTCCATGTAGTCGTCGTAGTTGCCCGGGTAGACCTTGAGCGTGCCGTAGTCCATGTCCGCCATGTGCGTGCACACCGAGTTCAGGAAGTGGCGGTCGTGGGAAATGATGATCATGGTGGAGTTGCGCTCGTTGAGCACCTGTTCCAGCCAGCGGATCGTATTGATGTCGAGGTTGTTGGTCGGTTCGTCCAGCAGCAGCACGTCCGGGTTCGAGAACAGTGCCTGTGCCAGCAGCACGCGCAGCTTCCAGCCCGGCGCGATCTCGCTCATCGGGCCCTGGTGCTGCTCGGTCGGGATGCCCACGCCCAGCAGCAGTTCGCCGGCACGTGCCTCGGCCGTATAGCCGTCGTACTCGGCATACCTGGCCTCGAGCTCGGCCGCCTTCATGTAGTCCTCGTCCGTGGCTTCCGGATTGGCGTAGATCGCATCGCGCTCCTGCGCGGCCGCCCACATCTCGGTATGGCCCATCATCACCACGTCCAGTACGCGCATGTCCTCATAGGCGAACTGGTCCTGGCGCAGCTTGCCCAGGCGCACGCCCGGCTCCAGCATCACGTTGCCGGCCGACGGTTCGAGGTCGCCACCGAGGATCTTCATGAAGGTGGACTTGCCGCAGCCGTTCGCGCCGATCAGGCCGTAGCGGTTGCCTTCGCCGAACTTGACCGAGATATTCTCGAACAACGGCTTGGGGCCGAACTGCATGGTGATGTTTGCGGTAGAGAGCACGTCAGGAACCTTGTCTGGATATGGCGCGGGAGCGCCCGGCTTGGATGCCGGAAAATGTCGATGCGGCGGATAAACACCGGTAAAAGCGCGTGGAAGTGATACCTGTCAGGATACCTGTCAGCGCCCGGGCCGCACGGTTGGAAGAAAAGCAAAACGGGATTTTACCATCCACGCCGGCCGGGCGCGGGCATTGGCACTGGCCCGTGGACCGTCAGCGCACCACCGGATATCCCGACAGCGCCAGCGCAAACCCGTCCGCCCGCGCGGTCAGGCTGGCCTGGCCGCCCACCGGCAGCGTCAGCTTGCGCGCGCAGTGCCCGAACGGCAGGCCCGTCAGCAGCGGGATCCGCAGCCGGTCCTGCACATAGCCGAACACGGTTTCCATGTCGTAGCCGTTGTCGTAATCGGTGGTGCGGTAGTTCGAGAAATCGCCGAGCACGATCGCCCGCTGGTTCTGCAGCACCCCCGCCTGCAGCAACTGCAGCAGCATGCGCTCCACGCGGTAAGGCGGCTCGTTGATGTCCTCGAGAAACAGGATGCCGCCGTCGACGCGCGGCAGATACGGCGTGCCGAGCAGCGAGCACAGCATGGCGAGGTTGCCGCCCCACAGCGTACCGCCGACGGTACCGCTGAAGGCCTGGCCAGCCGGCTGCGGTGCCGTGACCTCCACCACATGGCCGGGGTCGCGCACGATGGCCTCGAAATGCGTCCACATGAACGCATCGACCGGTTCCGCGCCAAAGTCGGCCAGCAGCATCGGCCCGGCAAAGCTCACGCCGCCGGTGGCGGCCAGATAGGCCAGGTGGAACGCCGTGAAATCGCTGTGGCCGACGATCAGCGTCCGCGTCGCGCGCGCCTGTCCGGCAATCCGTGCAAAGTCGATGCGGTCGAGCAGGCGAGCCATGCCATAGCCACCGCGGACCGCCAGCGCCAGTTCCTGCGCACCGCCGGTGCCGATCGCGTGCAGGTCGGCCAGGCGCTCTCCGTCGGTGCCGCCAAAGCGGTAGTGCCGGCGCGCCAGCACCTCGGGATTGCCCACCTGCCAGCCATGCCGCGCCAGCCACGAGCAGCCACGCGCGGCGGTCGCCTCGTCATGCGGATAGCCGGAGGGTGCGAGCAGGCGGACGGCGGGAAGCGGTTGGCTCATGCGGTCGGGTCGGTCCTGTGGCGAGGTCATGCCTCGGGTTTCGGGTGGGCGGCCCCGTCCGTGCCCGGCTGGGCGGGCCGCGGCGCGGCTGGGGGCGCAATCTCCGGCGAGCCTTGATGGGCCGCTTGATGTGCCGCTTGTGGTGCCGCTTGTGGTGCAACCTGTTGTGCGGCTTGTTGCGCAGCCTTTTGCGCGCGGCGCCGGGCGCCAAAGAAATCGCGCAGCAGCTGGCCGCATTCGTCGGCCATCACGCCACGCGTGACCTCGGTCTGATGGTTGAGACTGGCCTGCGCAAACAGGTCCACCACACTGCCGGCAGCCCCGGTCTTGGGGTCGGTGGCGCCGAACACCACATGCCGCAGCCGCGCATGCAGGATCGCCCCGCTACACATCGCGCAGGGCTCCAGCGTGACATAGAGCTCGCACTCGGGCATGCGGTAGTTGCCCAGCACCTGGGCGGCGGCGCGCAGCGCCTGCATTTCCGCATGCGCGGACGGATCGACCGAGCGGATCGGCAGATTATGGCCACGCGCGATGATGCGGTCGTTCCATACCACCACGGCGCCCACCGGTACCTCGCCGGCCGCCTCGGCCAGCCGTGCCTCGGCCAGCGCCGCCGCCATGTAGTGGCGGTCGCGCGCGGCAGTATCGGAGGAATCCGCGGGAAACTCCGCGGGGGCGTCGACGGGCGTCATCAGTCCTGGGCTGGCAGTTCCATCGAGGCGGTGACCTCGGCCCAGCAGTTGGGCGTCTCGAACAGCACCAGCCGCGTGAGCTGCAGATGATGACCGAAGCAGTCCTTGAACACCGGCGCCAGAATATCGAAGGCCACCTGCGCGAGGTTCTCGACGGTCGGAATCGCATCGATCACCACCGTCTTGTGCCCATCCATGGTCTGCAGGAAGTTCAGCAGCGCGGTGTCGCCCCGATAGATCAGGAAGGCGTGATCCCACTTGTTGACGAGGTGCTCGTTCGCCAGCGACTTGATATCGCCGAAGTCGAGAATCATGCCGTCGTCGGACGCGCCCTCGCGATGCAGCACCTCGCCCGACAGCGTGAGGTCGAGGCGATAGCGATGGCCATGGATATTGCGGCACTGGCCGCCATGGCTCGGGATGCGGTGGCCGGCATCGAATTCGAGCCGGCGGGTAATGGAGACGTGTTTGGTCATGGATCAGCGAATGCCCAGCAGCTTGTGGGTCTGCAGCGACAGGCGCCAGCGCGGATGACGCTGGCAGAATTCGACCGCCGCGGCCGTATTCTGCCGTGCCAGCGGGCCGTCCATGGCCTGCACCATGAAATAGCGAAAATCGAGCTGTTCGTATGCCGCAAAGTCCTGGCCCGGCTGCGGAATGACGACCTTCAGTTCGTCGCCGCGGGTCACGACGAGTTCCGCGCCCATCTTGGGACTGACGCACACCCAGTCGATGCCATCGGGCACCGCGATCGTGCCGTTGGTCTCGATCGCGATCTCGAAGCCCTGCGCGTGCAGCGCGTCGATCAGCGGTGCATCGAGCTGCAGCAACGGCTCGCCGCCGGTGCACACCACCAGCGGCTTGCCCCCCGCGCTGCCGGGCCCCTGCGGCCATTCCGAGGCCACCACCGCAGCCAGCTCTGCGGCCGTGCGGTACTTCCCGCCACGCGTACCGTCGGTGCCGACAAAGTCGGTATCGCAGAACTGGCAGATTGCGCGCGCCCGGTCTTCCTCGCGCCCGGTCCACAGGTTGCAGCCGGCAAAACGGCAAAACACCGCCGCCCGGCCCGCGTTGGCGCCCTCGCCCTGCAGCGTGTAGAAGATTTCCTTGACGGCGTAAGTCATGCCCCTGCCCGCAGAAAAACAGGAAAGTATACCAGTCGATCAGGGTTTTCGCTTACGGACGCGCAGCCGGTCGGCCGCGTCCGTGGTTTCGCACAGACGCTCGGGCATCAGCGGCGGCACCACGTTGCCGTGCTCGCCGCCGAGCGCCCTGCCCAGGTGCCGCGAGAGGAAGTCGAGAAAGACCGAGATCCGCGCCGACAGCTGGGTATTCAGATAGTAAACCGCATGAATCGGCTGGCGCACGTCCAGATGCTCGCGCACCAGTACCTGCACCAGGTCGCCGGCGCGCCGGTCGGCCTCGGTCATGAAGTCTGACAGGCAGACGATACCCTGCCCGGCCAGCGCCAGGTGCCGCAGTGTCTCGCCGCTCGACGCACTCAGGTGCGGTGTGATCGTCACCTCTTCGCCATCGTCGGAGCGCAGCGGCCAGCGGTTCAGGTGCTCGGGCTGGTTGAAGCCCAGCAGCGTATGGCTGGCCAGGTCCGCCACCGAGCGCGGCCGTCCGCGCGCCTTGAGGTAGGCCGGACTCGCCAGCACACGGATGCGGCTGAAACCGAGCGGGCGCGCATGGAGCGTGGAATCGCGCAGCACGCCAATGCGGATGGCGACATCGGTGCGATGCTCCAGCAGATCGATGATCTGGTCGTCGGTGTTCAGCTCGAGTTCGATTTCCGGATAGCAGGCGCGGAACGCCTCCACCAGCGGCACTACCACGTGCAGCATGAACGGCGACGCCGCATTGATGCGCAGCCGCCCGGCCGGACGCTGGCGCCGCAGCGCCATCTGCTCCTCGGCCAGTTCGGTCGCGGCCAGGATCTGGCGCGCATGAGCCAGCATGGCCTCGCCCTCCTCGGTCAACTCCAGCCGGCGCGTGGTCCGGCGCAGCAGCGTGGTCGCAAGCTTCTCTTCCAGTCGCGACAAGGCGCGGCTGATGCCGGACACGGTCTGGTCGAGCGTATCCGCGGCGGCCGTGATCGAGCCGCGGTCGACCACGGTCACGAATGCGGCAAGTTCTTCGAGTGTGAGCTTCATTCTTGAATATTAATCAAATATCCAGTCCCACACCGCACCGGCCGGCCCTGACACTCACGCCCCTGCGCTTCGCTTCTTCCGGGACCCCAGGAAATCCAGCAGCATCTGGGCGGCGCGGGACAGATACTCGCGGCCACGAAAGCAGATGACGTAGTTGCGGCGAGCCCATTCATCGGTCAGGGGTATGACCTTCAGGCCATACATCTCCGCCGACGATCCCGCCACTTCGCTAGGAATGACCGCAATGCCGAGGTTGGCTCTCACCACGCGCAGCGCCGCCTCGAAGTTGGACACCGTCGACCGGAATTCCAGCCGCCTGCCGGCGATGGCCATCGCTCTGTCGAGCATCGAATTGATTGCACTCGGCGACTGCAGGCCGACATGCTCATACTGGAACGTATCCTCGAACGCCACCCGGCCTTTGCCGGCAAGGGGATGAGACGCGTGAGCAACGATCGCCAGGTGGTCGGAACGGTAGCGCATGGTCTGCAGGCCATCGAGATCGGCGGCATCCCAGAGCACCCCCAGTTCGCCGCTGCCCTCCCGCACCCGACGCGTGATCTCGCGACTGAACTCCTCCTCGATGTGAACCTGGATGTCGCGGTGTTTCTCCTTCTGCATGAACGCCGCCACGTCGTCAGGCAACGACTCCGCGATCGCCGATACGGTGCCGAGGAGACGCACATGACCGCGCACGCCGCTGCCGTAGCTCGACATATCCTGTGCAATCCGGTTGGCACTCGACAGGATCGCCCTGGCGTTGGCCAACAGGGTCTCGCCGGCATTGGTGGGTACCACGCCGCGCCTGCGCCGCTCCAGCAACACCACCTGAAAACCTTGCTCCAGCATGGCAATCCGCTTGCTGACGGCCGATGGCACCACATTCTCCTGTTCCGCGGCACGCGAGATGTTGCCGGTCTCGCACACCCGGACAAAGTAGCGCAAAGACGTGAGGTCGAGCTCTTTCATTCGCTGAATTGCTATGACGATTGGTCAAATGACCTTTCCAAAATACCACTTTTTGGCATAGCTATCTGTTCTTAGACTGCGCTCTTCGATCCGCGCCCTTCCGCGCGGGGACGTACTACACAGGACAAAACATGAGTGAAGGCGTGCTTGGAATTGCCTCGATGCGAGACCGGTGTTCGGACGAGGAGTGGCAGATGCGCGTGGATTGCGCCGCATGCTACCGGCTGATCGACCTCTACGGCATGTCGGACATGATGGCCAACCACATCTCCGTGCGCGTACCAGGGGAAGAGTCGTTCCTGATCAATCCCTATGGAATGATGTACGAGGAGATCACGGCATCCAGCCTCTTGAAGGTGAATCTTGCCGGCGAGGTCTTGTCCGCGCCGGATTTTGGCCCGTTGAAGTATGGCGTGAACCGGGCTGGCTACGTCATCCACAGTGCCATCCATGAGGCCCGGCCGGAAGTCGGCTGCGTCATTCACACGCACAGCTGGGCATCCATGGCCGTCTCCGCACTCGAGTGCGGCATCCTGCCGATCACCCAGACGGCAATGCGATTCCTCAAGATCGGCTACCACGGCTTTGAAGGCGTGGTGCTCGACGAACAGGAGAAGGCATCGCTGGTCAGGGACTTGGGTCAAGGCGAAGCCCTGATCCTACGCAATCATGGCGCGCTGGTGGTCGGCAACACGCCTGGCGAGGCGTTCAACTGGATGCGCCGCCTGGAACTGGCATGCCGTTCCCAACTGGCGGCCATGGCCACCGGCTCCAGGCTCACCATGGTTCCACAGCAGATTCTCGAAGCAACGTGGAACAACTATCAGCCAGGCACCCGGCGGCCCTACGGGCTGATGGAATGGCCAGCGTTGCTACGCAAGCTGGACCGCCTGGACCCTTCCTACAAGTACTAAATCAAACTGCACCACGGAGACAGACTCATGACGCCCCCCATGACCCGCCGCACCGCCTTGACGGTGCTCGCCGCGCTGACCCTCGCCCCGACGTGGGCCCAAGCGGCGGAATACCCGACCAAGGCAGTGCGCGTCATTGTTGCCTTCACGGCCGGCGGTACGACCGACATCCTGGCGCGCAGCGTCAGCCAGAAGCTCGCGGAGCGCTTCAACCAGCCTTTCGTGGTCGACAACAAGCCCGGCGCCGGCGGCAATATCGGCACGGAGGCGGTCGTACGCGCGGCGCCTGACGGCTACACCTTGATGGTCAACTCGGTAGGGCCGATCACGGTCAATCCGACCCTGTACCCGAACCTGCGCTTCAATCCGACCACGGATCTGGTGCCGATCGTTCAGCTTGCAGACTCGCCAAACGTGCTGGTGACCAGTCCCGACACGCCGGTGAAGACGATCGAAGAACTGGTTTCGTACATGAAGGCTCATCCCGGCGCCGCCAACTACGGCTCCACCGGAGTGGGAACGTCGTCCCATCTGGCCGGCTACATGCTGGCAAAGCGCAGCGGCGTACAGGCGACGCATATTCCCTACAAGGGCGCCGATGCGCTGAACGATCTACTGTCTGGCCGGCTGACGTTCATGTTTGCGACCCTGCCCTCGGTGATCTCGCACATCCAGGCAGGCAAGCTGCGAGCGCTCGCGGTCAGCAGCAAGAAACGGTCGCGTGCGCTGCCGGACGTCCCCACCGTTGCGGAACGTGGCTACCCGGGGTTCGAAGCCAACTCCTGGACCGGATTCTTCGCGCCGCGGAACACGCCGGCAAACGTGATTGCCACCATCAACAAGGCCGTTAACGAAGCATTGCCGGGTCTCGAGGCCCAGATGATTCGGGAAGGTGCCGAACCGGTGGGCGGAACGCAACAGCAGTTCGCCAAATTCGTGCAGCAAGAATATGTGAAGTGGCGGGCCGTGGTGCAAGAGTCCGGCGCGTCCGCGCGTTGAATTCCGCAAGGTAGGCCCCGCTCGCACCGGATGGCTACCCGCGGGGCACGCCACGCGGGTAGCGGCTGGGCGCGGTCAGCGCGGGCCCAGGTAGTCCATCTTGCCGATCTGCACGCCCTTGTGGCGCAGGATGTCGTAAGCGGTGGTCACGTGGAAGAAGAAGTTCGGCAGGGCAAAGCCCAGCAGATAGGTCTTGCCGTCGAACGTCACCGGACCGTTGCGCACCTTGAGCTCCACCACGCGTGACTCGCTGCCCTCGAGCTGCTCGGGACGGATCGTCTTGAGGAAGCCGATGGTCCTGGCAATGCGCTCCTGGAGCTCCGGGAACGAGGCTTCGTTGTCCGCATACGACGGGACTTCAAGGCCCGCCAGGCGCGCACCGCAACCCTTGGCCGCATCGCTGGCGCGCTGGATCTGCGCGGGCAGCGGATCCATATCGGCGACCAGGCGGGTCTGGATCAGGTCCTGCGGATCCATGCCCTGCGCCTGCGCATGCGCGGCGCCCTTGTCGAGGATGGTCGCGAGGTTGGTCAGGTAGCGGATAAAAACCGGGATCGAGGCGTCATACATCGAAAGGCTCATCGGGCGTCCTTGTGCGAGGGTGCGAGGGTGCGAGGGTGCGAGGGTGCGGGGTCGTCAAATCGTGTCGGGATCGGGTTTGCCGGGTTGGCGTCGACGGCCATGGCAAGCCCCGATCCGCCGTGCATATTATCAAGCAAGCCGCTATCGTGCATGGCTCGACTCAGGGAAGTTTGCGCCACCACCACGCCACTCCACCACCACGCCACCAATGCTCACGACCGCGCCCCGACCGGCAGCCCCGCGGTCAGGCCATGCGGCTCCGCACCGACCGGTTCATCAGCGCGCACAGCACCAGAAGCGTCGCCGTCACCAGAAACACCTGGCGCAAGCCAAGATGGGCACCGATCTGCCCGCCCAGCAGCGGCCCGATCACCTGCCCGGAGAACTGCGCCGACTGCAGGTAGCCCAGCGTCTTGCCCGAGCGGTGTTCCGCCACCGAATGCCGCACGAGCTTGGCGATCGACGGCAGCAGGCCGGCAATGGTCATCCCCATCAGGCCGCGCAACACAGCCAGTTGCCACCATGCAGTCACGTACGCCTGCGGGACCATGACCACCGCCGTGGCAACCAGGCAGCCCACGATCACGTTCCAGCTGCCCACACGATCGGCCAGCGCGCCGAGCCGCGGCGCGGTCAGCATGCTGCCGAACGCCGACGCCGCCATCACGATGCCCGCCACGCGCGCCTGGTGATCGACCGGCACGCCGAGCTGGCCGATATAGACCGTGATGATCGGCTCGATCGACATGTTGGCCAGCAGCACCATCATGGCGGTCGTCAGCAATGCGCCGATCACGAGGCGCTGCGATCCACCGGTCGGTGGCGCGTCTGCCGCGCCCGTGCCGGGATGCGCCCTGGCATCCGTGGTCCGGTCGAAGTCCTCGCGGACCAGCAGGATGGTAGCCGCTGCCGCCACCGCGATCATCGCGCCGCCCATGAAAAAGGTGCCGCGAATCCCGACCAGTGCAGGCAGGAAGCCACCGACCAGCGGGCCGATCAGGTTGCCCGCCAGCGCACCCGTGGACAGCACGCCAAGCGCCCAACCGGCACGCTCGCGTGGCGCCTGCGTGCCGATCATCACGATCGAGGCGGACGCATAGCCGCCCGCCAGCCCGGCCACAAGCCGCAGCAGCACGAGTTCGGTCACGTTATGCGCAAGGCCGATCAGCGACATGACCACCGCCATGCTCACGGCGGCGCGAATCAGCATCGGCTTGCGGCCATAGCGGTCGGCGAGGCGCCCCCACAATGGCGCGGTAATGGCGGTACCGAAGAAGGTGGCGCCAAATGCCACGGCCGACCACTGCACCACCGCGCCCGGCGCGGTCACGCCCAGTTGCTCCACGTATAGCGGCAGAAACGGCAGCAGCATGCTCAGGCTCACCAGCGTGGTGAAGGAACCGAACACGCATACCATCAGGTTGCGGTGCCAGTACGGCTGGTTGCGTTCGGCGTAGCTCGGCTTTGCCCACGTCATGTCGTTCATCGTCGTCATCGCGCCTTGCCTTTCCTGACCCCGCGGTCCATCGTCATCCTTGAGAGCTCAAGGCTAGACCCGATCTGCGATCATGAGAACTGAATTAGCGTGATCGCTGTTATCTGCATTCCAGATATCTACGCCGGTGCGGAAATGCAGGTAGAGTCGGGCCGTTATACCAGCCAGACAGCGAGTACGAGATGGACGTCACCGACCTCAAGACGATCGAAGCCGTGGCCCGGCATGGCAGCATGAACAAGGCCGCGGCCGAGCTCAATACCGTGCAGTCGAATATCACCGCGCGCATTCGCGCGCTGGAGGACGAGCTTGGCACCGTGTTGTTCGAGCGCCACGCGCGCGGGGTTCTCGTCACGCCGGCCGGTCGACGCCTCTTGCCGTTTGTGGGTCGTATCGCCAAGCTGATGGGCGAAGCCCGCGCCGCCGCGCGCGACGATGGCGTGCCGGCCGGCGCGCTGATGCTGGGCTCGCTGGAGACCACCACGGCCCTGCGGCTGTCGCCGCTGCTGACACAGTTTGCGCGCACCTACCCCGCGGTCAGGCTCGCGGTGACGGCCGGCACCACGGCAGGCCTGGTGCGCGACGTGGTGGCCTCGCGCATGGATGGCGCGTTCGTGGCCGGGCCGGTCGCCCATCCGGACGTGCATCAGGAAAGCGTCTTCACCGAGGAGCTCGTGCTGGCCACCCGTCCCGACATCGACTCGCTCAAGGCGCTCGCGGCTGTCAGCGACCTGCGCATCGTGGTGTTCCAGGCGGGATGCTCGTATCGCCAGCGGCTCGAGTCCTATCTCGCGGGCGCCGGCATCGTGGTGGCCCGCCCGCTCGAATTCGGCTCGCTCGACGCCATCGTGAGTTGCGTGTCCGCCGGCGTGGGCATCACGCTGCTGCCGCGCGGCGTGCTGGCCCCGGCTGCCGCGTACGGGCGCATTGCGATCCACCGCATGCCACGCGAGCTGGCACGCGTCGAGACGCTGTTCATCCGCCGGCACGACGCCTATGTGTCGAGCGCGATGACGGCGTTCCTGACCATGACGCGGCAGTTTCACCGCAAGCGCTGAGTCACGCGGCCACGACGAGCGCGGAAGTCGACGGCCCAGGGCCGGCGCGCCGCGGTTGCTCGCCGGGGTTGCTCGCAGAGATGGGGGATCGGGCTGGCGGCCGGCGGGAGCGCCCGGTTGGCAGCGACCGGTTGGCGGCGACCGGCAGGCCGTCATTCCAACGCTACAATGCGCGCCGGCTCCCGCCATTTTCGTCCCAACTTCGCGTGCCCATGCAAAGCCAGCCGATCTCTACCGCGCCATCCGTGGCCGAAGCGTCCCCATCCCCCTACGCATGGAAAGCGCTGGCGGGCGCCGCCATCGGCTATGCGATGGACGGCTTCGATCTGCTCATCCTCGGCTTTATGTTGCCCGCCATCAGTGCCGCACTGGCGCTCGACAGCAGTCAGTCCGGCGCGCTGGTCACCTGGACGTTGATCGGCGCGGTGGCCGGCGGCATCGTCTTCGGCGCACTGAGCGACCGCTACGGACGCGTCCGCGTGCTGACCTGGACCATCGTCCTGTTTGCCGTGTTCACCGGCCTTTGCGCGTTTGCGCGGGGCTTTCACGAGCTGCTGGTGTTCCGCACCATTGCCGGCATCGGGCTCGGCGGTGAATTCGGTATCGGCATGGCGCTGGCCGCAGAAGCCTGGCCGGCGGGCAAGCGCGGGCGCGTGTCCTCGTACGTGGCGCTCGGCTGGCAGGCCGGCGTCCTGATGGCTGCGCTGCTGACGCCGCTGTTGCTGCCCGTGGTAGGCTGGCGCGGCATGTTCCTGATCGGCGTGATTCCGGCCTTTGTCGCCTGGTTTATCCGCAACCGTCTGCATGAACCGGAGGTGTTCGTACGTCGCGCGCCGGTGCCCAATGCCTTCCGCCTGCTGGTGGCGGACCGCAGGACCACGGCCACCAGCGTCGGCATCGTCATCCTGTGCGCGGTACAGAATTTCGGCTACTACGGCATCATGATCTGGCTGCCGACATACCTGTCCCGGACGCTCGGCTTCTCGCTGACCCGTTCGGCCATGTGGACCTCGGTCACGATCGTCGGCATGATGATCGGCATCTGCGTGTTTGGCCACCTGGCCGACCGCATCGGCCGCAAGCCGGCCTTCCTGCTGTTCCAGGCCGGCGCGGTCATCATGGTGATCGCCTACGCGCAGCTGTCCGATCCGATGACGATGCTGTGGGCCGGTGCCGTCATGGGCATGTTCGTCAATGGCATGATCGGCGGCTACGGCGCGCTGATCTCGGAAGCCTATCCGACCGCGGCGCGCGCTACCGCGCAGAACGTGCTGTTCAATCTCGGCCGGGCCGTGGGCGGACTGGGGCCGATCGTGGTGGGCACGCTGGCCGCGACATATTCGTTCCAGCTGGCCATCGCGCTGCTGGCCGGCATCTATGTCATCGACATGCTGGCCACCCTCTTCCTGATCCCCGAACTCAGGGGCATCGAACTCGACCAGGCGAGGTAGGCCGCGCCCGTCGCGCGGCTATTCGGATGCGGTCTGCAGCGCCGCTTCCACACGCCCGATATGTTCTCCCATGATGCGCTGTGCGCCGGCGGCATCGCCACGGCGCAGGCAATCGACCAGCGCGCGGTGCTGCGCATTCGATGCGATGCACCGCGTCCGGTCGGCAAAGAACGTGGCGCGGCGATGGGCGGACATCAGGTAAAACGGATGCACCATTTGCGTCAGCACCGTGTTATGCGCCGCTGTGAAGATGGCCATATGGAACGCGTAGTCGAGATCGGCAGCCTGCTCGTGCGCCCCCGCAATCGCCGCATCGAAGCGCTCCACAATGGCGTCGAGCGCCGCCAGGTCCGCGTCGGTGCGACGCGCGCAGGCGAGCTGTACTGCCTGTACCTCGACGATGCGCCGCACTTCCAGCGCCTCGCGCAGCTTGTCGGTGGTCAGGCTGATGCCGAGCTCCGAGAACAGGCTCAGCGTCTCCAGGCTGGTGCGCTCGGGCGTGGCCGTCAGGAATACGCCCGAGTTCGGCTTACGCGTCAGATAACGCAGGTTCTCCAGCACGGACAAGGCCTCCCGCACCACGCCGCGTCCCACGCCAAAGCGCTCCGAGAGTTCACGCTCGGAGGGCAGCCGCTCACCGGGATCGTAGTTGCGCTTCTGGATGAACGACAGCACATCGGCAAGCGTGCGGGTGGTCAGTTCCTGCTTTTCGGTGGACATGGGGAAACAATGGAAAAGCGCCCGCGCCGCACCTGGCGGGAGCGGGCGCCCGGAATGTTGCGCCGGATATTACTACTGTTTGCGGCGCATGCCCGCCTGACGATCAGAATTTGACCACGTAGCCCGGCCCGTCGATAAACGGAAAATCGCTGAAGACCGCTTCGTCGATCTCAAGCCCCAGACCGGGCTTCTCCAATGGCTTCACGCAGCCGTCCGCATCGGTCGCGAAGGCCGGTCCGAACATGTCGCGGAACGGATTGAAGTGCGAGACGCACGCCTCGAAATAGCCGGGGTTGTCGACCGCCGCCAGCATATGCACGCACGCCGCGTGGTTGAGGCCCGTGGCCGAGCTGTGCGGATGCACCTTGTAACCCCACGCCGATACCAGCGCGGCGATACGCATGCCCTCGGTCACGCCGCCGGTCTTCGACAGGTCCGGCTGGAACACCTGCACGGCGCGCTCCTCCAGCAACTGCGCAAAATCGTAGCGCGTGTAGTGGTTTTCGCCGGCCGCCAGCGGCACGCGCGAGCCGAGCGCACCCGCGGCGCGGTAAGCGCCAAAGTTGTCGCAGGCAAACGGCTCCTCCAGCCAGCCCACGCGCGCGTCCTCGAGCGCCGGCATCAGGCGGCGTACCTCGTCAATCGAATAGGCGGCGTTGACATCGGTCAGGATGTCGATATCGTCGCCCAGCACGCTACGCACATGGGCGACGCGCGCGGCATCGTTGGCCACCGTATCGCCAAGGCGCAGCTTGAGCGCGCGATAGCCGCGATCGATATACGTCAGGGCCTCCCCGGCAAGCGACTCCGGCGCCTGGAAGCCCAGCGCGATGCCGCCCGCATACGCCTGAATCGGCTTGCTGCTGCCGCCAAGCAGCTTGTACAGCGGCTGGTTGCAGAGCTTGCCGCGAGCGTCCCATAGCGCCATATCGATGCCCGAGAGCGCGAGCGCGGCGCCGGCGCCCAGGCCGTGGCTCGCCAGTTGCATCTTGTGGATGCGGCTCCAGACGCCATTGGTGTCGAAGGCGTCCATGCCGGTCACCAGCGGCGCCAGCGTATTGGCGATCAGACTCGTCACGGCGCCGGGACTGCGGCCCGGATGCGCCTCGCCATAGCCGACCACGCCGCACTCGGTCTGCACGCGCACGATGATGGCGTCGCGCTTGATGGTGCTGCCGATGCCGAGCTTGACCGTCTTCCCCTCGGGCAGGCGGAACGACAGGGGAATGGCCTGGATGGATTGGATTCTGGACATGCGAGCAATACTCCTGGTGGAAATCCGGCGCGATCGGCACGACGTCGTTCGCGCGAGGGGTCAGGCACAACGACAGGCAAGACACGCGTCAGCGCGGCAACGTCGCCCAGCGCGCAAGGATCTGCGCCTCCGCGTCCCGATTGACCCAGTGCGGCGGAAAGCGGCCGGCCAGTACATCGAGCACCTGCGCTGCGGCGCCCATGCTCATCGCGTGCAGGCTCTGCGCGGAGATCCCCGCGGCATGCGGGGTCAGCCGCGTGGACGGGCACGCGCGCAGCGGATCGCCAGGCGGCAACGGCGTGGTCGCGAACACGTCGAGCGCGGCACCGGCCACGCGGCCGGCATGCAGCGCATCGCATAGCGCATCACTGTCTACCACCGCGCCACGCGATACATTGATCAGATACGCCGACGGCTGCATCGCCGCGAGTTCGGCCGCGCCGATCAGGCCCTGCGTCGAGGCATTGAGCGGACACGACAACACCAGGAAGTCGGCCTTGGCCAGCCCTTCTTCGAGCGCCACGTATGTCACGTTCGGCGCGGTGGTCCCGGTGCGCGACGGGTGCACACCGAGCACGCGCATGCCAAACCCGAGCGCGCAGATCGCGGCCACGCGCTGGCCGATGGCCCCCACCCCGATGATCGTCACGGTCCTGCCGCTGATCTGCTGGCCCTGGTCGGCAACGGCACGACCGTCCTGCCACGCGGCATGACGCAGGCGGTCTTCCTGTTCCGCCAACCGCCGCGATAGCGACAGCATCTGGCCCACCACATATTCGGCAACCGCGGTCGCATTGACCGCCGGCACATTGGCCACCAGCACGCCATGCGCGGACGCTTCCGCCACCGGAATCATGTCGAGCCCCGCGCCATGGCGGATGGTCGCGCGCAGTCGGGCCGCCCGCGCAAACAGCAATGGCGGCAGGCGATTTCGCACCACCACGACATCGGCATCCGCGAGATCGTCGATATAGCCGTCGCCGTCCCGCCATGGCCGTACCACAAAGCGGCCGGCACCCTCCAGCAAGGCTTGCGCATCCGCGTGAATGCGGTCGGTGGCGACGATCAGTGGCGCAGGCATCGGGAAGTGGTCATATTTATTTGGTAGTACCAGTTTGGTATGGTAAGTTGTACCTATCCGGAGCGTCAACCACAACAAGATGGTGAAGGAGACATGCATGACCGCAACCAGACCGCGTCGCTGGCTGGCCGCTGCATTGGCGTTGCTCGCTACGCTGGCAGTCCAGTCCCTCCATGCCGCCGAGGCCGACGGCTATCCCGACAAGCCGATCCGCATCGTGGTGCCCTACCCGCCGGGCGGATTCAATGACACGCTCGCGCGCACGGTCGCAGAGAAAATCACCACGTGGTGGAAGCAGTCGGTGGTGGTGGACAACCGCCCGGGCGGCAACACCGTGATCGGTAACAGCCTCGTGGCCAAGTCGGCGCCCGACGGCTACGCGCTGCTGATCACGCCCCTGCCGTTTGCCGCCTTGCCCGCGCTCTACGGCAGCAAGCTGCCCTATCACCCGACCCGGGATTTCGCGCCCGTGATCTGGGCGGCGAGCACGCAGAACGTGCTGGTTGCGCGCAACGACCTCGGCCTGGCGACGGTGAAGGACGTGATCGATTTTGCCAAACGGCAGCCTGGCAAGCTGAACTACGGCTCCACCGGTGCGGGCTCGTCCAACCATCTGTCGATGGAGCTGTTCCAGAAGATGACGGGCACGCGCATGACCCACGTGCCGTACAAGGGCAGCAGCCCCGCGGTGGTGGCATTGATCGGCGGCGAGACCGATCTCATGTTCGACAACCTGCCCAACGTGATCAACCAGCTGCGCGCCGGCAAGATGAAGGCGATCGCGGTGACCGGGCAGACGCGGTCCGTGCTGCTGCCCGATGTACCGACCGTGGCGGAGGCCGGCGTCCCCGGCTATGAAGTCAACGTCTGGTTCGGCATCCAGGCCCCGGCCGGCACGCCCGCGCCGGTCGTGCAGAAGCTCAACGGCGAGATCGCGAAGGTGCTGGCGGAACCGGACGTGGTCAAGCGCTTCCGCGACCAGGGCGTGGAAGTGGTGGGCGGCCCGTCAGCGCGCTTCGGCACGATGATCGAGGCGGAAATCCGCAAATGGGGCGACGTGGTGCGCGAGGCCAACGTGCATCTGGAGTAGTGGACGCTAACCCGGCAGAGCGTCAGTGCCTGAGCTCAAAGATGCTGTCGATTTCGACCGGGATGCCCATTGGCAGCGTATGGACCCCCAGCGCGCTTCGCGCCGGCAACTGATCCTGGCCATACAGGGTCAACAGCACGTCGCTGGCGCCATTGGCCACCTGCGGATGATGGATAAAGGACGACGCCGCGCGCACGTACACCGTCAATCGCGCGCATCGCACGATATTGTCCAGTCCGCATGCCTCGTCGATGCAGGACAGGATCATCAGCATGGTCAGACGCGCGGCTTCCTGCGCCTCCTCCAGCGAGAGATCGTGACCGACGATGCCGACCACCGGCTTGCCATCCTTGAATGGGCCGAGGCCGGACACGTACACCTGGTTGCCTGAAACCGATACGGTCCGATAGGACCCGAGTGGACGAATGGGCGGCGGAAGTTGCAGGCCGGCCCGGGACAGGCGATCGAAGATGGTCATGTTTCTCTTACCCTCGCATTACCGTCAATGGCACCCAATCGTTGCTGGTGCTGGTGCTGGTGCCGGGCTGTGAGCTCAAGGACGGCGGCGTGTCACGGTGAATGTCGCATCGGACGACGGGCTCGCGTTGGCGCCCGATCCATGTTCTTTGTTCCGGACAAGGAACTGGCGCCCCATAAGGATGATCAGCGCACTTGCCAGTGTATATCCGACCGAGATCACCGCTACAGGCAGCAGCCCATCAACCAGGAATGGTGCGACAGCTTGAGTAGCCGCCGCGGCGAGGCCGAGCGCGAGAAACATAAGAAGACCAGACGCCCGGCCGACGTATTCAGGCGAAACGTCGAGGGCGCGCGCCATCGTAGCCGGCCCTCTCAGACCTAGAGCGCCGCAAAACAGGACCCAGGTTGCAATCAGCGCGGTCGCGGAGCGAGCTTCCAGTAAAGCCAGCGCGAGCATCGCGGCCGTCGCAACTACCTGCAGCACGACCCCTGCAGCGATCAACCGATCGATACCATACGAGGCGGTCAGCCGACCGCTCTGCGATGCCGAAACAACAAAGGCGGATACGCCGAGAGCCTGGAGAATGGCGAACGTCTGCGGTTCCGCGCGTAGCCAGACCTGAACGACTTGCGGTGCGCTGGCGACAAAGGTCAAAAGCGCCGCAAAGCAGAGCGCATGGCCAAGCGCATACCCAACATAGGCAGGCTCACGCAGCAACACCATGTAACCCAGCGAAGTCTCACCGCCCACGGGGCGCCGCTGTTCAGGGACACTCCTCAATGCAAACGGCGTCAACACGAGTGCGAGACCCGCGACAATCCAAAAGCTGGCGCGCCAGTCGGTCAGACTCAACAGCGCAGTCCCTGCGATCGGTCCGACAGCCGGTACGAGACTCTCCGCGATACCGAGCCACGACATCGCACGAACCGTATCGCGGTCGCTGAACCGCTGCCGTATCAACGAAGGAACGACGACAGTGGCAGCGCCAACGCCTAACCCCTGAAATGCTCTTCCGACGATCAAAACGCTTATGGAGGGCGCCATCGCGCAGGCGATCCCAGCCACGATCTGGAGCCCGATCGCGACTTTAAGGACCGCTTTCCCACCGAACCGATCAGCGGCTACGCCCCAGAGCAACTGCGATAGCGCCAGGCTCGCCAGGAAAACAGCGAGCGTCGCCTGCGCTTGCGGAATGGTGCCGCCGATTTCCGAGGGCAGAGACGAGACGGCAGGTAGATATAGATCCGTTGCCGATAATCCTACGGCCGTCAGTATCGCAAGCGGAATCACCGCCCTGATTGGCTTCACTCCCACTCGGTCATTAACAGGTCACCGAGATCCGCGTGGTTAAAGGGGTTGGCAATGATTGACATAGGATTTACCGTCGCTTTTACCGTCAGAATCACACGCCCTTGCAAACACAGAAAATAATACAATTTGTAGGGCAACAATCTCTGTAACAGTATCGTCAATCACCTAGAATGATACCAGCAGTATCCTAAAAAGTAGAGGCGCACCCCATTCGCCAAGACCAGTCCTACTTAGCTTTGCCCCTATGCGCCTCGCCCGGCCATATATCTCACCACTGCCTCCTTAAGAAATGGCATGACCACCGGTCCGACAACTGCAGCACCCGGCCCGCCGTCTAGGAGCAACGCGAGAGACGCACGATCCAACCTGCCGGTTTCGATCTGGTCAAGCAACTCTGCCTCAAAACGAGCTAGTGCCAAACCCAGCAGGTGTTCGGTTTTTTCCGACAAACCGCTTTGAGCTGCGGCATCTGGCTGGATGAAGCTATCAATCTCATCGCGTACCGCATCCGCCAGGTACGACGCTCGGAACTGCTCAGCCAGCCCTGCTACCGCCGCCTTCAATAGCATCAAGACGCGCTGGGATTGGATGCCAACTATGCTATGAATACACGCGACTCGATCACGTCGCGTCATGGTGGCGCTTTCTGCTAGCACAGGAAATATCTCGTCGAGCAATTGCTCTAATTCTTTACGCTCAAGTTTTCCGAGAAGCTTCGACAACGCCTGAAGGCAGGTCTGTACTACTCGCGGACGATACGTCTCTTCTGGCTCAATGGGGTAGATAGGAAATGCTTTTACGATATCGGAAATCTGTTCGTTGACATGGTGCGAATAATGAAGCGCAGTCGGATTTATTTCGACAACAACCTCCTTGTCAGCGCATACATTGATCGCCCCAAAATTCACAGAAAAATCCGCGAAACCGAATAGAGACACCCTTGCATACGCGCTCTGCGTCGACGAGGACACGCCTATGATGATCCAGTGCGAAAACTCAAACTGAGCAGCCTGCTTTATTGCATCGGGAAGAATATCCCACCAAGCAAAGCGAATGTTTTTACCTCCTAAAACATAGGCCTTGAAAGCGTCCAAGCCAGGCTGGCGTGCTTCGTCGGGAAAATAATGAGCAAAATGCGTCAGCGCTATATAGGAAATCGCTCGAATGCCTTCAGTGCCTCCAAACCCGGAAGATAGGGTTGGCCGCTCCGTTAAATAAGACGACGTGATTCCCCCGCGTTTTTCGAAAACGATCTTTCCCGGTTTCTTTCGTTCGCGTTTCAACCATTGCTGAAACTGTGACTCCCCTGCGAAATGATAAGTCGGGGGCTCTTCACCATCGATTTTCGTGGCAACCGGCCCTGGCATGTTCGGTTCAATATGGTTGCCAAAAATAGTATATGCCCTACCCGTTCCACCATCAGTGAAGGAATACTTCTGAGGCTTGCGGCCACGGTCGTGTAATACGCCTAAACGGGCGTTAAGGGCGGCGACTTGTTCAACCAATAAATTGACAAGTCCAGAGAATCCCCCGTTATGTTCACCACAATAGATACCCTGGTTCTCTCGGCGACCGCCCATCGCAGCGGGGAAAAGGTGTTCTCCTGTGCTTGCAGGTTTTTCGCATAAAATACAAATATCCGGCATCGGTTTAGTTTCAGCTTAGTGGAGTAGATAGTCGTCTAATCGTGGCGGCTAGTTTCGCGCCTGGACACAGCATCAAGCATTATGTATCAGCTCAGATCACATCCAAATCCGGCATGATACATTTTCTGAAACAGTCGGTCTCTCGCTTCTTCTATTATCCGCGGCTCGGCGTGAATAACCGCTGGCCAGCGTCTAATAAGCCAAGCGCTCAGCCCAAACTTAATTAGCGGCCCCTCCGGCGTTTCCTCTACATCGGGCGCAGTATTCTGGTAATGAAGATAATCTGCCAGAGTGCCAGCCGGCGAGAACGGAAGGGGTGGACCTTCCGCCTTCCCCGCAACGCGCGCCGCTGCAGCAAATACTTCAAGGTCTCGAATAGAAATCACCAAGGTCTGTGACCATAGTCCTCGCACTTCTTCTTCTATTTTGGTCCCGTACCAGTCACGAAAGCGCTTCATCGAAACAAAAAGCGGTACGTCTTCGTAGGACACAACCACGTACAAACTACTATCGACAGATGCGCCGCTCAGATTGCACACTATTGCATCATTCGAGGCCAACCACTCAGAGAAAAACACATGCCCTTGACGAAGAGGTTGTCGCCCCCTCTCATTTGAACCAAGCAGGTTGGAAAACCAACTAAGAAAGCCATCAAGTTCAACAGTCTCGTAATGTTGCTGCGGAACCCGGTAGCATTTGGACTCAAAGACTATGGTCCGGTCATCTTGACTATGCAGAAAGCCGTCGGGGCTATCATGCGCAGGTAGAAAATGAAAAGGTGCGACAAATTCCGTTCGTTCCGACGCACACGCGATTTCGCGTAGAAGATCGCGCATATATTCCTCAACGACCAACCCCAACGCGCCGTAGAACTGGGCTGCCCCGTTTTGCGCACCTAAATTCGCAATGGTGCACTCCATAGCATCAAAAAGATTCTGCAGATCCCACCATTGCAACATCATGTGGGGAAGAGGAGCGAGCAAACCCCACTCACCCACTCTAACAATCGGAAAACGCCGAAATGGATTTTGAATACTGCCTGGGTATGCAGGAGTCTTGCCAAGATACTCCTGCACCTCCTGAAGCGTCGGGAACGCTGTCTGTGCAATTGTGGCCAGTTGTGCTTCACTGAACGTTGTGTGCTCCATCAGATTGCGGATATCTGAATGGTAGCCCGCAGACTGCCATAACCCCATGATAAGCAGCAGCCTATTGGATATATCAAGAAACGCTGTGTGCTCTAACGATTTGACATGGATACTTTCGTTCGCAAGAAGCGTGGCCCATATCTCCACAAACATGCGCCGACTCCGGCCAATCTCAAACTTGGGCGCCCACGAGCTGCCCTGCTGCTCCAAATGCGTAAACCATAATTTTCTTAGCAATCTCTCATATTTAAGATCAGCCGGGAGTTCCAAGCGGCTACTCAGCGCCCCATGGTTTTCTCGAATTTCATTAATCTGAGCGCAGGCAGAGCGAAGAACCTCCAGGACCGCTTTGGTGATTGATGGATCCAACGTCTCACGCAATTCTTCAATAACTAGGAGAATGAACCATTCCTTGACAACGGGATGGATATTCATATCATAAATCGGAGGAACGCCACTAAAGGTGCCATCATTCTTCAATGCATTCTGGCGCGTAAATAAGCGAATCACCGTGATTGCGTCAGCCGAATTTACTGCCTTCAAAGCATCAAGAAACCGAGGCCAGCCCGGAAAGTGTTCCTTCTCAAGAATTTTAACCTCAGCCCCCATCACTCATACCCTTTAGTAGAGACAGCGCCGTTGAAGAATAGCTATTACTGAATCACCTCAGTTATAGGTTTGAATCTTGTCGCAACAGGTTAAATACCTCAAAGCTTTCGCTACTTAAACATCGACAGATTGGTGTATTCATAATTAATTATCCAAGAGTTCACGGATGCACTTAACAATATTTTTCAGTCACTTCGTCCAAGGTGACGTGCCTAGCATCCATCGCACGGCAACCGAGGCTCAGCCATTCTGCGCCTCTGTGAGCATCTCCTGCTACTTTTCTAACCCCGAGATTTTTTGAATCCCCTGTCTCCGGCCATAAATGCCTCCAGCATGTGTGGAATCAGCACCACCGTATCGACCGTTTCGCCATAAGCCTGCCCATATAGCGCGGCATAGCGATCCAGGTCGGCCTTGAGATCTGCAGGGCAAGAAAAGCTCATTTTGACACTTTCGGTTCTTGGCAGCGGTCCGAGCCGCAGCTTCTTTGCACTATTCATCGTGAAATCCCGCGGTTGAAAAACAGAGGTTGATACGGCCGTAACACCAGATCCCGATTGACGATGATCCTCACAGGCAACCCCGGCCGCTCGGTCAACGTCGGCTGGATATTCAGGTTGCGCCGAGTCATCTCCTGGCCAGTCTGATTCACGCTGTCCTGCAAACTGTCGCGGCCGGCGATGATGACGCGATCACCATTGCGGTTCTCTGGTGCCGCCAGCTCAGCCCCGACGCCCAGCAGCGTCGTCAGTACGGCACCCTCGAAGATGCGGTCCCAGTGCCAATCGACGTCGTCCTCCAAGCCGGCGTAACCGGCCGGGTCGGCGCCGGCCAGGTTATCGAGCGTGAGCGAGGACGTGTCCGGCAGGATGATCCGGTTCCACACCACCTGCACGCGGCTCTGCCCGTAGGCGACCTGGCTGTTGTATTTGCCGAAGATGCGCGAGCCCTGCGGGATCAGCAGATACCGGCCAGTCGCTGTGTCATATATTGGCTCCGTCACCGTCCCGATTACGTCGCCCGGCAGGTCGGACTTGATGCCCGTCACCAGCGCCGCTGCGATCACCGTCCCGGCCATGACTTGATACGGCGAGGTCGGCATTTGCAGATTGCCAGAATTACGGGTTTCTGCAGATCCGGCTTTCTGGAATGCCTCTTTCTGATCCTGCCGGTTCTGCACGGCAGTCGGGTCGGCGGGCTGCGCCGCGGTCGATGCCGGCCCAGCGGCCTGCGGGTCGAAGCCCGCGAGGCCGGAGGCCGGGACGGGAGTGGCAACCTGCGCGGGCGCAGCAGCGGCGCGCTGGTTGCTGGAGCGGAAAAACACCGACGAACCTGCCGCCGCTTCGGCCTCCTTGTGCAGCGCGTCGCGCTCAGCCGCCGCCGCGTCTTGTCCGGGCGGCCTGTAGCTGGCCACCACAGGCGGCTGCGACTTGACGATGGCTGGTCCCAAGTCGCCCGGCAGCGGCGGCCCCAGCTCTGATACCTTCGCTGGCAGCTTCGAGTAATCGCTGGGAAGCTGGTTGAGTCCTTCCGAGCGCGACACGCGATCGACGTTGTAAAGCTCTGTTGGCTCGTTCCCAGCACGCCGGTGCTTCGGCTGCAACGACCACATCGTTGCACCGAGCACCACAACGCCCAGGCCAGCAGTCAGCAGCGCTAGCGTTCGTCGGTTAAGGCGTGTCACCGCGCGCGGCTGCGCCCGCAGGGTCAAGTTTTCCGGTGCGACCTTCGGCGCAGCGTCGGGGGTCGGCAAGTCCGAGGTGTCGTCCTGGTTCATGGTCAATTCCCCCGCGTGCCGTCCGTGCGCTCGATGCGCACCACATCGCCCTTGTCTCCACCCAGGCGCAGTTCGGCCGCGCCAAACAATCGGTCCACGATGTAGTACGGCGAACGGAAACGGTAGTTGACGAGTTGGCCGTCACCCTGCGCCCCGATTACAAACAAGGGTGGCAGTTCGCCTTGGGCGATACCGGGCGGAAACTGAATGTAGACCTTCTCGCCGTCGTCGAAGGCCCGCTGCGGCTTCCATGGCGGGTTGCTGCCACTGACTGCGTAACGGAAGCGGATCTTCTCCAACGACAGCCCGGAATCGATTGGCGCCGCTGCCTGCGCGGCTCGATCTTGACGCTGCAGGGCCAGCATCTGGTCCTTCGGGTACTCCCACGACACCGACGCCATCCATGCCTTGTTCGTCGAGGTCAGCTCGATCAGGTAGGTGCGCCGATTGGTCGTGATGACAAGATTCGTCTTGAGGCTCGAACGGATGGGCTTCACGAGTACGTCAGCGTCGAGGACGGCACGCTTTGGCACAACCTGCCGCAGCAAGCCGGGGCGTAGCCCCACAAGCCCCGCACTTTGCGGCGGGGCGCCATCGAAATCTTGCCCGCGCCAGCGGGCGCGGATTGCCGTGCCGCGTGCAAGGCGCTTGCACGCCCGCCACGTCGCCGCCTGGTCGAAGGCGGCGACGTGGCGATTTTGCTGCAGGCGTTGAAAACCGGGTGCGGCCACTGCCGCGCCCGGTTCGGATGAAAGCCCCGGCGCTGTGCGCCGGGGCTATGGGACTACTTCACGCGGCCAGCGCGTGCGCTTCCTCCTCGCTGGTGGCGTCTTCCGGCGCGTCGGCGTCAGCCTCGTCCGCCGCCTCTGGCACGCCTTCCGGCTCGGTGTTATGGCCGGTCTGGAATACGGCGGGCATCCAAGCCGTACCATCCGCCAGCCGTTCCGCTTCGCTGGCAATGTCGCCTTTCTTCAACTTTGACAGGCGGGTGAAATGCGCCGGGGCGTACTGGTTCACGGCTTCCAGAATCACGGCCTTGGGGACGTGCTGGAAATAGCCCTCGGCGGTCGGCTTCCACCATGCGGCCATGTCCAGCTCCACGGCCTGCGCCAATTCCGCGCCGGGCTGATGCTGCGTAGCGCGGGGCGTCACCACGTCCACCGTGGAAGCCACGCATACAGCTAGCAGGCGCACCAGTTCATCTTGCGACTTCGCCAGCAGCACGGCGAACAGTTCGGCGCTGTCCTGCGGCAAGGCTTCGCCCGCGACTTCCTGCAAGCTGCGCAGCGCCACGGCGGCAGGCGATTCCGACACGTCCGGGGCGAGGCTTTCCAGCCGGTCTTGCACTTTCAGGCTCACGCCCAGCGGCAAGTCGTGGCCGTGGTAGCGGTCTTGCAGCACGGTTTGCACCATGCAATGCACCAGCGCGGCCAACGCCACCTGCGGATGCCGTGCGACTTCGATTTGCAGCGCGGCGGTGCGGTTGGCGCTCAACCGCTGCGCCAGCCGGTCGGACAGGCTCGCAGTGGGGGGCGTCTCGTCGGTGCGGCTGTCTTCTTCGTCGTTCGCGCCATCGCCCGCGCTGAAACCCTGCCGCAGCTTTTCCAGCGTGCGCAACGCCTTGGCTTCCGCTTCGCGCAACAGGCCGCGATAGATCACGGCTTCACCCTCGCGGTCGAGCGTGACGATGACACCGGCCACGGCACGCACCTCCGGGGCGTAGCCCTGCAAGGCATCCTCCACGGCTTGCAGTTCCTCGGCCACCTGTTCGCGGCGCGATTCCAGCGTCCCGGCCTTGTCCTCGTCTTCCGCGTCGTAGGCATCTTCCAGTTCGGCGTCGATCTTTTCGAGGCGGGTTTGCAGCGAGGCAATGCGGCGCGCTTGGCGGGCAGTCGGTTCGTGGCGATGGCGCGGCGCGTTCTGGAACGTCTGGCGGTCGGCGTGGCTCATGTGCGGTACGGCTTCCACCCACGCCCAACCTTCGGTGCGCACGTCCTCGGCCAGCGCGTCCAGCTTGCCGCGCACCAGCGTTTCCAGCAGTGCGGCGTCGGTTAGGTAGGTTCCGGCATCGCCTTCGGCAAACAGGTCGCGGCGCAGGCCACCGCCTGCCGCCGTGTAGGCGTCCAGCCCGACGAAACGCACCAGCGGATGCGAGGCATTGATTTCGCGCTCGGTCAGGCGGTCGCGCAGCGCGGATGCGCTGCGCTGCCACTCCGGCGCACCGTAGTACGCGGTTTCCTGCGCGGCATGGTCATCGGTGATGGTCAAGGCCATCAACTGTTCCAGCGTGGCGGCTCCGGCGCGGTAGTCGGTCAGCAGGCGCGGCGATATATTGGCGAGTTTGAGACGGCGCTGCACCACCAGCGGGGACACGCCGAAATCGGCGGCAATGTCTTCAATGGGTCGGCCTTCCTCGACCAGCGCCGCGAAGGCCACGAACTGGTCTGCGGGGTGCATGTTCTCGCGCTGCACGTTCTCGGCGAGGCTGACGGTACGGGCGGACGCATCGGCCACCAGCAGGCACGGCACTTCGTAGTCGGCGGCAATGCGCTTCTTCTTCGCCAGCAGCTTCAAGGCGGTCAGGCGGCGGTCGCCTGCGACGACTTCGTACTGCTCGCCATCGGCGGACAGGATGACGATGAGGTTTTGCAGCAGGCCGACGCGGGCGATGCTCGCGGCCAGTTCGGGAATGGACTGGCGCGGTGTCGTGCGGACGTTGCGCTTGGAACGGCGCGGCAACAGTTGCGACAGCGGAACCAGAATCAGGTTCTTGGTCGGGTCGGCCACTTCCAGCGGCGCGGCGGTTTCGACGGCGAAGGCTTCGGTTTTGGTAACGGCGTTCATGGTGATTGCTCCTAGCGGTTGGGATGCAGCAGCGAAGAAAGCGGCAAGGGCTGCTGCCTGCCCCTGCCGCTGTGGGGTTCAGGCTTTCAACTGGCGCAGGCCATCGGCCAGCAGCCAAAGGGCGCGATTGAGGCGGATGCCGTTGTCGATGCCTTGCACCGCGCGCGTGGTCTGGCGGCGACCGTTCGCGGCACGGGCAGACAAGCCGCCTTTGATGAGGTTTTCTTGCGTGCGGTTGAACACGCTCCACAAGTCGCTGCGGCTGTCGTCGTGACGGCGCGGCAGCAGGATTTGCGATTCGGTGATGGGCGCGGGCTTGTCGTCGTCGTACTTCAACGCCAGCGCGGCGCGGGCGAACACTTCCGATTCCCCGGCGTCCAGCGTGATTGCCTGCATGGCATCGCGGGATTCCTGCACACGGTCAAAGCCGTGCAGGACTTCGTAAGCGCCTTCGATGACGTGGGCGGCTACGTCGCCTTTATGCGGAACGCGCACGTCCGCCACGGTGTCGCCGCAAACGAGTCCGTTTTGACACACGAAACGGAACATGCCGGCCAACATCTGATAGCTGCTCGTGCCGTCATGCGAATTCAGCAGGATGATTTCGTTGGCTTCGCGCCCGTTGATCTGGCTGACATGGCGCAGCCGAATCATGTGCTTGGTGTAATCGCGGCGGTCTTCGGCACGCACACGGGTCTGGCACACCATGAACGGCTCGAAACCTTCCCCGCGCAGTTCTTGCAGCACGGTTGCGGTGGGGATGTAGCTGTACCGCTCGGAACGGCTTTCATGCGGGGCGTCCGCGAAGATGGAAGGCGCGACGGCTCGGATTTGGTCATCCAACAAGGGACGTTCCGAACGCAGCACCGGCGAACGGGAAGCGAAGCGGGATGCGAGTTGCATGGTCTTTCTCCTGACGAAAAGGGTTTGCTGTTCAAACCGCACACCGGATTCCTAGATTCGGAGCCCAGCCTTTCGGCTGTTTTGTGCGGTTGGCACGAGGAACCCGGTTGGCCCTGTTGCCACCGTCTTTCCTGAGTTCATCGCCCGCGACGGTCAGGAGCGCGCGGACGGGGGCCGTCAAGGAAACAAGCGCAGGGTTGGTGCGGCCCGCAGGCGCAGCCGAGGACACGGCCCTGCGCGCCTTGACGGCACACGACCGCGGGCTACAGTCGCGGACAAGGTGATGAAGTCAGGGGAGACGGCTGGACATGGCAACGGCCGCCTCGATGTGCAGACCGCACGCAAGCGAAGCGCGCAGGCCCGAAGCTGGAAGCCGGGCCGTAGGCGTCAGCGATGGAAGCCCGTAGGGGGCGAGACTCGCGTAGCGGGGCTCGATGCGAAGCACGATAGCGCGGCCGGCCACGTGGTGGCGGGGACGCCCATAGCCTGTTCGAGCGACAACGCTTGAAAAACAGCCGCGTATCCTCACCTATCGACAACGGCATTCGCCGTCAACAATAGGGGGGGATATGGCAGATTTCTGCATTACGGCAGTTCGCTACAGCACAGACCGCAATCACATTGAATATGTGCAGGTGCGAGAGGAAAAGTCGAAAACAATCGGTGCACCGAGGACGGTTGCGCGCGCCTTCGTGGCGGATCTCATCCGTCTTGAAAAAGCCAGTTTCCAAACGCGAATGAAAACAGCCGACGACACGTGGACGCGGGGCGCGGATGTGCATCTCATCGATGATGTGTACCTGACGACTGACAGGAACAGCACCGAGCGGGATAACTTGGGGAACTTGCCGGAGTTCTAACGAGGTCGCACCGTTCTGCAGTGACGTTGGAGTGATAGAAGAATGAGCGCGCCGTCCTTTGGACGGCGCGCTTGCTTTGGGCTCCACAACGATCTGCCCTGCCCGCCGCGCATCACGCGCGTAGGCGCTCAGGCGCTTCTCCGCACGGAAGTGCAAATCGCGCTCGATCGGCAAGCCGAGTCGCCCGCGCACGGTCGCCAGCTCCTGCAAGCTGACCCAGCCAAGTTCGGGCATCCCCAGGCCCAAGTCGCACAAATTAAAGGCGTGGTCGTGATCGTCCGGGTCAATCTCGGTCAGCAGCCAGGTCGCGCCGGCGTCCGGCGTGAACAGCTTGACCACGGGAGCCGGATCGAAGTCGGGGTTATCCAAGGATTCGCGGCCATTGGCCAGCAGCAGAAAGCGTTGTTCGTCGGTGATGAATGCCCTCATGGCGATCTCCGGTTGCACGGGCGGAATTGCCCGGAACCGTCGCCAGCACGGCGCAGCGCAGCAGTCAGGGGCCGAAGCCGGCCGCCAGGACGCCAGCGCCATCGGCGCGCCGCCCTTGACGGCGAGAACGCCGTGGTACGGTGAAGGAAACAGCAAGACCGCCCTCCCCCTCGCAGCTATACCCAGGCAGGCGAGGCGCACAGGCCCGCAGTGGCCGATGGCGTCGGGGGCAAAGCCGGAGGGCCGCGACTCGGCCCGAGGCGCGGGGCGTAGCCCGCGAACCTAACGCTGGAACGCCGGGACGCTCACTGAATCTTCTTCAGCCCGAGCACAGGCGGCCTCACTTTCACTGCGCAGTAAAAATTGCAATTACGCCGAATATTCGGTATAGTGCTGATATTTACTGAACAGTGAACAAGCCATCCGTGCCTTATGCTTGAGTCCTCATCCCTGACCGAACAACAGCTGATCGCGCGCTTCATAGAGGCTTTGCGTGAGCTTCCGGAGGTACAGGCAGACCTCGACCATAGGGAGCCCATCGGGAAGCACGGCGACCGTGGGTACGATGCTCAGGTCGATTTGCACGTCGCCGGCAAGTCCTTCGTCTTACTGCTCGAAGCCAAGAAAGCCGTCTTTCCGCGAGATGTCCGCCAAGTGATCTGGCAGCTTCGGGCGTCAAGCCACAGGAGGCCAACAGAGCACGGGGACGAACCCCTGGCGCTTCTCGTAGCAGAGTCCATCTCCCCCGGCGCGAAGGAACTGCTCAGAAGCGAGCGCGTGGGCTATTACGACAGCGGCGGCAGCCTATATCTACCCGCGCCCGGCGCCTACCTCTATGTCGATAGACCGCCGCCCAAGGCGCTGACGAAGTCGGTGCGGACGCTGTTTACTGGGCGGCGCGCCCAAGTGCTTCATGCCCTGTTGGTGCAGCATCAGAACTGGTTTGGCGTCACAGAGCTGGCACAGCAGGCGATGGTGTCGCCTGCCACCACATCGCAAGTGCTGACCGAGCTGGAGCGCTTCGACTGGCTTGAGTCGCGTGGGCAAGGCCCAAGCAAGGAGCGCCACCTTCGCGAGCCGGCTGCCTTGCTGAACGCCTGGGCCAAGCAACTCGCCACCATTCGCCCGCTAGCCCTGCGCCGGTACTACGTGCCAGGCACAAAGGCCGACGCGCTGGCGGCGCGGATCGGCCGTGCCTTCGACGCGCACGACGTCCAGTACGAGGTCAGCCACGAGGCCGCCGCGCAACGCTATGCACCGTTCCTTTCCAACGTCTCCCAGGTGCGCGTGCGGGTACTGATCGGGGCGAACGCCGATGCCGCGATCGGCGACTTGGATGCACGTGTCGTCAACGAAGGCGCTAACTTGGGCGTCATCGAAGCCAAGTCTCCGGGTGAGCTGTTGTTTCGCGAGCAGATGGATGGCCTATGGCTGGCTAGCCCAATCCAAATCTATCTCGATCTGCTGCGCGGCGAAGGCCGCTCCAAGGAAATGGCCGAGCACTTCCGCAAAGAAAGGATCGGCTTCTGATGGCCAAGCCCGCAACGCTCGACGGTTATAGCGACCAATACACGGTGGACTGCGAACGTGTCCTCGTGACGCTGCTGCGCGGTCTCGGGCCGTGGAAGGATTCGGTCTACCTGGTCGGTGGGCTCACACCACGGTATCTCGTCGCCGCGCGGCCGCCTGTGGTCCCGGCGCACGCAGGCACCCTGGACGTGGACATCGTGATCGACCTGCAAATCCTGGCCGACACCGAGGCGTATCACACGCTGGAGGACAACCTCAAAAGGATGGGCTTCGAGCGCGCCGAGAACGAAGCTGGGAAAAAACTCTCGTGGCGTTGGCAGACCCGCACCGAACATGGTGCGCTGATGGTCCTGGAACTACTGGCGGACGCCCCGGATCTCGCCGGCGGCAAGGTACAGCCCCTGCCGACCGAGGGGACGATCTCGGCCCTGAACATCCCGCATTCATCGATCGTCTTCGACCTGCATCAGGTCACCGAAATCCAGGCGGAGCTGCTGGGCGGCAACGGCGTCGCCACCGAGAAGATCAAGCATGCCAATCTTGTCAGCTTCACCTGCCTGAAGTCTTTAGCGTTCGACCAGCGATTCGAGCGTAAAGACGCGCACGATCTGATCTATTGCATCGAGCACGCGCCCGAAGGCATGGACGCCGTGGCCGAACACTTCCGCAAAGAACGAGCTGGCAAGCATGGCGCCGTCATCGAAGCCTCGCTGGCGATCCTGCGTAGCCGTTTCACCAATGACGAGAAGACGGAGGGGTATCGCAAGGATGGCCCCGTGTCGGTTGCCAAGTTCGAGCTGGGCGAAGGCGATGATCCCGAGCAACGCGAAGTACGGGCATTGCGGCAGCGTCAAGCCAGCGACGTGATCGAACAACTCCTTGCGCGAATCGGATAAGGGGGACATGCATGGCGATCAAAGCAATCTTCGTAGGCATCAACAAGCATCTCGATAGCTCCATACCCGAATTGAGCGGAGCGCGCCGTGACGCGACAGCGTTGTGGGCGTTGTTCACCGATACGATCGAAGGCCTGAGTGCACGTCTGCTGATAGATGAAGCCGCGACGCACACGGAAGTTTCAAGCGCCATGCTCGGCACCTTGGCTGCCGCGAGCGCGGACGACGTGGTGGTCATCGCGTTCGCCGGGCATGGCTCGCCAGACGGCAACTTGGTACTGTTCGACACGAACGCGAGTGACCTCGCAGGAACGGCCCTGTCGATGGCTGGTTTGGCGGATGCCTTCAAGGCAACGAAGGCCCGTGCCGTCCTGTGCATCCTCGATTGCTGCTTCAGCGGTCAAGCGCCGGCACGCGTCCTGGAGACGGCAGGTCGCCCGCGCAACGCGTTCGCGCTCACCGGCATCTACGGTGAAGGGCGCATCCTCCTGGCCGCCTGCGCAACCAACGAATCGGCATGGGAGCAACCGGGCACCGGGCACGGTCTACTCACACATGCGGTAATCGAGGCCCTGACCGGCGGCGCCGGCGAATCTGTCAGCTTCCCCGAGATCGCGGGCGAGATCATCCGCGTGGCACGGGTGGAGGCCGAGCGGATCAGCGTCACGCAAACGCCCGTGTTCCTCGGCAATGTTCAGGGCGGCCTGACCTTCCCGATTCTCAAGCGCGGCGACAACTACGCCGCGGCTTTTCCCGCCAGAACCGTACAGCAGATGTCCGGATCGTTCGCGGAGTTTTCCGCGCACGGCTTTCCGCCCGAGATCGTCGAGCGATGGTCAGCAGACTTTCCTCAAGGCCTCAACACGCTGCAGCTCAAGGCCGTCAACGAGTTCGGCGTACTCAGCGGCAATTCCTTGTTGGTGGTTGCGCCGACGAGTTCAGGCAAGACGATGGTCGGCGAGGTGGCGGCGATTCAGGCAGTCACCGCCGGCAAAAAGGCGGCGTTCCTCTTGCCTTATCGGGCACTAGTCAACGAAAAGTTCGAGGAGTTCACCGAGCGCTATGCGGCGGCAGGACTGCGCGTAGCCCGCTGCAGTGGAGACGCCACTGACGGCATTGGGCCCGTGCTGGCCGGGCGCTATGACCTGGGCTTTTTCACCTACGAGACCTTTCTTAACCTCGCCCTCGGCTCGCCACGGCTTCTGACGCAGCTCGGCCTGGTTGTGCTAGATGAGGGGCAGTTCATCACCGACCCGCAGCGCGGCATCACGGTCGAACTGATCTTCTCGCTGCTCTTGCGGGCACGCCAGCGGGGTATCGAGCCACAGCTCGTGATCCTGTCGGCGGTCATCGGCAATCTGAACAGCTTCGACCGCTGGCTTGGCGTTCCGCTCCTACTGTCGCGCGAGCGGCCAGTGCCGTTGGTCGAAGGCGTGCTCGACCGCCGCGGAACATTCCAGTACGTCGATGCCGATGGAAGCACGAAGACCGAGGCCTTGCCGTCTTCGCATCGCATCGTGCAGCGCCGGGACAAACCCAGTTCCCAGGACGTGATCGTGCCTCTTGCACAGCAACTGGTGGGACAGGGCGAGAAACTGCTGATCTTTCGCAACATGCGTGGCCCCGCCCAAGGTTGCGCGAAGTATCTCGCCAAGGAACTGGGTCTGCCACCAGCAACCGCTGTCCTCGACGTTCTGCCGACCCAGGATCTGACCGGCGCCTCACAAGACTTGCGGGAGTGCCTAAGCGGGGGCACCGCGTTTCACAACACCAACTTGCTGCGAGCGGAGCGTGAGGCCGTTGAGAGAGGTTATCGCAGCGCCACGGGTGGCATTCACGCGCTGGTTGCCACAACGACTCTGGCGGCCGGCATCAACACGCCAGCATCCACGGTCGTGCTCGCGGAGAACGAGTTCGTCGGTGAAGACGGCCGGCAATTTACCGTGGCCGAGTACAAGAATATGGCGGGTCGTGCCGGACGGCTGGGCTTCAACGAGATTGGCAAGGCGATCATCTTGGCGGAAACGCCAATGGAACGTGCTCAGCTTTTTCAGCGCTACGTGCTGGGCGTTCCTGAGGACGTGAAGTCCTCCTTCCAGCAACGCGACCTGCCGACATGGACGTTGCGCTTGCTTAGCCAGGTGCGCGGCGTTCGCGCCGATGAGATTCCGGGATTGCTGGTCAACACGTTCGGAGGATATTCGGCGTCGCGCGCGAATCCGCAATGGGTCGCGATGGTGGAGCGGGACGTAACCACGCTGGTTGATCGCCTCCTGCAAGCGGGCTTGGCCGAGCGCGAAGGCGATCTCATTCACTTGACGCTGCTCGGGCGCGCCTGCGGCTCCTCGTCCTTGTCGTTCGAGTCGAGCTTGCGCCTGGTCGAGTTGATGGGACACCTGAACGTAGCGCAGACGCCGCCCGGCCACATCCTCGCGATGGTGCAGGTGTTGGATGAACTGGACGCCATCTACACGCCAGTCATGAAGAAGGGCCAATCGGAGAGCGTGCGCGCTGGGGAGGCATCGCAGCGCTTCGGACATCAGATGCCTCAAATGCTGCAGCGGTATTGCCGCGACCAGATCGAGTTCTGGGCTCGCTGCAAGCGCGCGGCGCTGCTTCATGACTGGATCGAGGGAACGCCCGTTGACGTGCTGGAGAAGCGCTACTCCACCACGCCATTTGGCGGGGCCATCGGCTACGGAAACATCATCGGCATTGCCGATGCGACGCGCTTTCACTTGCGCTCCGCGCATCAGATTCTCGCAACGCTCTTCCCTGATCAACCTGATTTCCTCAAGGGCTTGGACGAGATTCTTCAGCGGCTCGAATTCGGGCTGCCCTCCAGCGCCCTACCCCTCACGAAGGTTTCGGTGCGGCTGACACGCGGCCAACGCTTGGAATTGTTGTCCCACGGTGTTCGCAACGAGGATGACCTGAAAAATCTCGACGATGACCGACTTCGCCGCTGCGTGGGGGCAGGCACAGCCACACTATTGCGCCCGAGGAGTGATGCCGCCGGCGTTGGCGTATGAACGGGAAGAGACTAATGATCCTGACCGATAACGAAACCAAAGTTGATCTGCTAAACAACGAGGCCATTGCCACCACGATCATCGGGCTGCTTCGCGCGAAGCCCGACCATCCGGTAACGATCGGCGTGCACGGCGATTGGGGTGCGGGAAAGTCCAGTGTGCTCGAAATGATCGAGGCTGGCTTTGCCGATCAGGAAGATGTCCTGTGCCTCAAGTTCAATGGGTGGCGCTTCCAAGGATTCGAGGACGCGAAAATCGCGTTGATCGAGGGAATCGTCACCGGCTTGGTCGAAAAACGCCCAGCGCTAAAAAAAGCGGCGGTGGCTATCAAGGATGTCTTCCGTCGCATCGACTGGCTGAAGGTCGCCAAGCGTGCCGGGGGTCTAGCCCTGACCGCATTCACCGGCATTCCGACGCCCGAGCAAATCGGAGCCATCGTCGGCTCACTCGAAGCACTCGTGGCGGACCCCGCCAAGCTCATCACGAAAGAAAACCTCTCGACAGTCATCGACGAGGCGAAGGCCGCGCTGAAACCGGGCGAGTCCAAGAATGTGCCGGAGGAAGTGGAGGCCTTCCGCAAGGCATTCGACCAACTCCTGAAAGATGCAGGCATCAAGCAGCTCGTTGTCCTGATCGACGACCTTGATCGATGCCTGCCCGACACCGCCATTGAAACGCTCGAAGCCATCCGGCTGTTCGTGTTCACCGCGCGAACGGCCTTCGTCGTCGCGGCTGATGAGGCAATGATCGAATACGCGGTGCGCAAGCACTTTCCAGACCTGCCCGACAGCACCGGGCCGCGTGACTATGCCCGCAATTACCTTGAAAAACTCATACAAGTTCCGTTCCGCATCCCGGCCCTGGGTGACACCGAGACGCGGATCTATGTGACGTTGTTGCTCGCTGGCGCCGAAGTCGGCGAGAACGACGAGAACTACGGGAAGCTGATCGCTGCAGCGCGAGAGAAGCTGAAACGGCCGTGGACCAGTGGCGGTCTGGATGCCGCGACGGTCAAGACAGCGCTCGGCCAACAGGCCGAAAAGGCAAACAATGCGCTGGCACTCAGCGACCAGATCGGCCCCATCCTGGCGAGCGGCGCAAAGGGCAACCCACGCCAAATCAAACGCTTCCTCAACACGCTTTTGTTGCGCGAGCGCACTGCGACTGCACGCGGTTTTGGCGACGACATCAAGCTCCCCGTACTCGCGAAGCTGATGCTCGCAGAACGATTCATCCCAAGGTTGTTCGAGCAAATCGCGTTCGTCGCGGCGGTCCATCCACAAGGGCTGTGTGAAGACCTCGAAACGCTGGAGAGGAGCCTGGTATCGGCTGACAGCAAGGATAGCGAGTCGAAGGGGCAAAAGGCCGCCGAAGCGGTGCCCGCCTCCGACAACGCCGTGTTGAACGAGTGGAAGTCATCGGAGACGGTGCGCGACTGGGCGCACCTCTCCCCGAAGCTATCAGGAATCGATCTGCGCCCCTACTTGTTCGTCACAAAGGACAAGAAGGACTACTTCGGTCCGGTGTCGGTACTCGGCCACCTAGCTGGCGTGGTCGAGAAATTGTTCGGCGGCAAGATGACCGTCCAGGGCTACGAAGCCGAGTTGAAGCAGCTCGTGCAGCCCGAAGCCGAAAAGGTGTTCGAGGCAGTGCGCAGCAAGATCATGAGCACGGGCACCTTCGATACCAGGCCTGCAGGCATCGATGGTCTCGCCGTCCTTGTGAAGGCGCAGCCTGGACTCCAGAGCCGGTTGATGGATTTCCTGGAGGCACTGCCAAGTGGCAAGTGTGGGCCTTGGGCTGTCAGCGGCTGGCAAGGCGTCATCAAGGACAGCGAATGCGCTGCTCGCCTGACGAAGCTGCTGGGAGACTGGAGCAAGGTCACCAATAACCCCGGCCTCAAGGCCAGCGCCGAAGCGGCGCTCAAGGATTTGAAGGGAGGACGTTGATGGGAACCTCGACGGCTTACGGCGGCCCTGGCGGCGGAACACCGCTTGTTCCGTCATGGTTGGGTGACGCCGATGGCGCGGGCGCCCCTGCAGCCCCTCCTGGCGACGGCGCAGTCCCGGACGGCCAGCCGCCGGCGGACGGCACCGCGCCGCCGGTGCCGCCGAACCGGCCCCCCATCCCCAAAACGGCAGATCCGCAGCGTTTCTCCGGTGCTCGCAACAGCTTCACGCGATTTGCCGGTTCTGGCGGCAGCGACCGTGCCAACCTGGGCCGTGCAGTTTCAAAATACGTCTCAACATCAGCCGGCGGCGCGCGCCAGGCTGCCCAACGTATGGGTGCCTCGCGCGGAGCGGGTGCACGGCTGCTTGGTTTTCTGGCCGATGCACAAGCAAGGGGTGTGCGCGAGGCGCTACGGGCGCTGGACCTGGAGTCGTTGGCCGGACGACCGCTAACGGAGATCTTCGTCGGCCTAGCCGACTACGTCTGCCCAGGCGCGGGCACCGTCGATGAAGGCATCGCCCGCGAGGCGTACATTGAAACCATCGTTGAACTGGCAAGTGAAGGGCTTACCGATCTGACCACCTTCACGCCGGATCAGATGCAGACAGTCTTCGAGCTGTACGCCACACACGCGATAGAAGCCCGCATCTGCAACGACATTGGCACAAAGGCCGTGACCATGCCTGCCGACACGCAAGCTGCGCACCGCGTCGAACAGCAGTTGCGCGACTTCATCCGGGGCGGGGTGAGCGACGCGCTGACGCGGGCCCGTGCGGAAACGCCGAATCTCACGCCCGAGCGAATTCAGGGTTTCGTCGACGCGCTGTACGAGTCTGCATTTGCAATCTTGCAAACCCTGGGCGATGCGGAGGCGGACCAATGAAGCGACAACTCCTGGCGGGCCGCTTCGGTCCTGACGACAGCTTCGATGTGACGGCGGGCGCCGATGAACAAAGGACCTACCTGCAACTCGTTGCCGGCGAGAAGTCTTTGGATCATGGCATCGGTGGCGCGCTGACTAGCTTGAAAAAAATCGGTGTGTTTCCCTCGGAGATCGGCATTGACCTGCTGGTCTTGGCCGCCCATGTCCATGCGGCGGACACACGCATCTCTCGCACCGAGCAATCGCAGGACTCATGGACGCGCGAGATACGACTGGTTGTGCCGGTAAGCGATCCATCTCGCTGGACCGCTGCGGCACCGACTCTCAAGAAGTCTCTGGATTTCCTGACGGGCGATCGCTGGACGATCGGGTTCCGGGCACGTCCAGATCGGTTCGCGACGATCACCCAAGCAGCGCCTCCGAGTCTGATCGCTCCTCCCTTTGATTCCGTCAGCCTGTTCTCGGGTGGATTGGACAGCTTGATCGGGGCGATCGATCTCCTGGAGGACGGCTCCACTCCCCTACTGGTCAGCCACTTCGGCGAGGGCGCGACGAGCGATGCTCAAGGCAAGCTGTTCGCAGGTTTGAAGAAGCACTACGTCAAGTCATCTTTCGAGCGTTTGCGGGTCGGCATGACCTTCATGGATGGTCTTGTGGAAGGCGTCGGCGGCGAGAACAGCACACGCGGCAGGTCGTTCCTGTTCTTCGCTCTCGGGGTGTTCGCGGGTACTGGGCTTGGGTGCCGTTTCGTCCTGCGTGTCCCCGAGAATGGGCTGATCGCGCTGAATGTGCCTTTGGACCCCCTGCGGTTGGGATCAAACAGCACCCGCACCACGCATCCGTATTACATGGCGAGGTGGAACGACCTGCTCGTCGCACTCGGCATAGATGGCGAGATCCGGAATCCATACTGGGACAAGACGAAGGGCGAGATGGCCGCAGCCTGCCGCAACCCAGACCTCTTGAAAAAGCTGGCGACAGATTCGTTGTCGTGCTCGTCGCCCGCCAAGGCCAGATGGCTAGGACATGGTATCGAACAATGTGGCTATTGCCTGCCATGCCTCATCCGTCGCGCAGCGTTGACAGCAGCATGGGGGACCGGGAACGACCCGACGACGTACACGGTACCCGATCTTCATGCGCAGCCGTTGGACACACGCCAGGCGACAGGAGTACAGGTCAGGTCGTTCCAGTACGCTATCGAGCGCTTGAAGGGTAAGCCCCAGCTCGCGAACCTCTTGATCCACAAGCCCGGCTCGCTTGCGGATGAAGCCGCACACTTGGACCAGCTTGCCGATGTCTACCGTCGCGGCCTGGGCGAAGTCGCACGACTCATCGATGGTGCTGAGGCGAAACCAAGATGAGGGTACGCGCATGATCGCCACTGCGGGCCTCGTGGACTTCCACTGCCATCTTGACCTCTACCCGGACCATGCAGCGGCAGTCCAGGATGCGGAGGCGTCCGGCGTGTTCACGCTGGCCGTAACGACGACACCTCGCGCGTGGCCCCGCAATCACGAACTCGCGCAGCGCACGAAGCATGTGCGCGCAGCGCTGGGGCTGCACCCCCAACTGGTCGCGGAGCGTGAAAGCGAGATCGAGCTGTGGGATCGATACCTCGCGGAGACGCGCTATGTTGGCGAAGTCGGATTGGACGCCGGCCCCCGGTTCTTCAAGTCGCTCGATGCGCAGAAGCGTGTTTTCCAGCACGTGTTGCAGCGTTGCGCGCAGGCCGGCGACAAGATCATTACGGTCCACAGCATCAGATCGGCCAAAGCGGTACTCGATCTCGTCGAAGCGAATCTACCGCCCGAGCGCGGAAGAATCGTTCTCCACTGGTTCACGGGAACAAAGAGCGAGGCGAAGCGCGCGTTGGCGTTGGGCTGCTACTTCTCCATCAACGCGGGAATGCTGGGCAATGAGAGGCACGCACCGATGGTGCAGGCTATCCCCTTGGATCGGATGCTGACGGAAACCGATGGTCCTTTCACTCGCACCGGCGACAGGCCTTCACAGCCGACCGATGTAGCAAGCGTCGTCGAGGAACTGGGGCGTTTGCATCGGCTACCTGCGAGCGACGTGGCCAGCCTCGTTCGCGACAACCTACGAGCATTGCTCGGATAGCTGGAAGCGGAACGCTCCGAGCGGACTGTACGTCCGCTGGAGTGTTCCCCAACACGCCCTAGCGGGTTGTCTCCGATAGGTACTGAACCTCACCATGACTCCATGCAGCACACTCATGGAGTCCGAGGTGAAACAGCTACCGCAAGCATTGAACACGGATGGCATCGACGCCGATCAGTCCCTCCCGTTGCCGGGGACAGAAGCCTACGAGTCGCTGCCGCAGTTCCCCAAACGCAGCGCTCTTCCCTTCCGCCGCACCATCCGCCGAAAGGAGCTGCGTCAGATCGTCCCCTTGGCAGAAACGACGATCTACGAAATGGAGCGCCGCGGCGAGTTCCCACGTCGCTTCAACCTGACCCCGCGCTGCGTCGTGTGGGACCTGGCCGAAGTGGAAGCGTGGATCGAGCAGCGCAAGCAAACCCCTCGCGTTGGCACCCCGAAGCCGGATGTCCACCTGCGAAAAACTCGCCCTGTCCGGACGGATTCGGGCGAGGAATGAAGACGAGGGCGGGCGCTCATCAGACCACGGCTGTCGTTGCTTGGACGTCGAGGGGCGGCAACCACCGGACTTCCTTTGCCATGTTGACCTGCAGCCCCCCCAGCCGCCCTTTCACCCTGTCAGGCAGTTGCGCTCAACGCGGGTACGACCACGTTTTCCGGCATCAGCTTCGGCACGTAGGTCTGCCCGTCGATCCAGGCATCGACCATGTTGGCCCACTCTTGCAACATGTGGCGCCGCTGCTCGGCGTACTCCGCCTTGTTGTAGATCGAGCGCGAAGAACGTCCGTCCTCATGGGCCAGACACTTCTCGATCCAGTCGCGGTTAAAGCCGATTTCGTTGAGAAGCGTCGAGCCGGTACGGCGCAGGTCATGGACGGTGAACGGCTCCAGCGGCAAGCCGGCGGCCTTGGCCCGTTCTGCCACGATCTGCGTGACCCGGTTGAGGGTCGCATTCGACATGCAACGGTCGGCGTCATAGCGCGACGGCAGCACGAACTTGGAACCGGCTGCGCACGTGTGCAGTGCCACGAAGATGTCGAGCGCCTGGCGCGACAGGTAGACGACATGGGGGTTGCGCCCCTTCATCCGCTGCTTCGGGATGGTCCAAGTCGCGTTCTCGAAATCAACCTCATCCCAGGTGGCTTGGATCAGTTCGCTCTTGCGCACCAGCGTCAGCAGAATCATGCGTAACGCCAGCCGGATGGTCGGATAGGTCGCCACCGATTCCATCTGTCGCGCCATCAGGCGGATCTCAAGCGGCGACAAGGCGCGATCCTTCGGCACGAAGGTCGCGATCGACGCGGCCCCCACATCGGCAGCGGGATTCTCCACCTTCTCGCCGTGCAAGATGGCGAAGGCATAGACCTGCTTCACGATGTCGCGGATGTGCACCGCAGTGGCGGGAGCGCCACGCTCCTTCACCTTGTTGCACAGGGCTCGTAGGTCGTCGGAGGCGATCTCGTTGAGTTGCCGGTTCCCGAAGGCAGGCAAGATGTCCCGATGTTGCGCGCAGAGTAAAACTGGGCCACTTCGCGCAAGGTAAATCTGAACCACTTTTCCGTACAGTCTGCCTTTTCCGCGCGAAGGCCGACGATGCTTTTGAAGGAACAGTGGATGCAGATCCATGTGCTCAAGGCCCAAGGGCTGTCGCTGCGCGAGATCGCGCGACGGCTGGGCGTCTCTCGTAATACCGTAACTCGCTACTTGGCTGCGGACGATGTCCCCCGTTACAAGCAGCGTGAGGCTCGCCCGACCAAGCTCGACCCGTTTCACGATTACATCCGCGAGCGCATGCAAGCTGCCTTTCCGGATTGGATCGCGGCGCCCGCGCTATTGCGCGAGCTAAGAGCGCGAGGCTATCAGGGACAGCTGCGCAGTCTCCAAGCCTTCATGCACGCGCATAAGCCTTTGCAAGCGGCTGATCCGATCGTGCGGTTCGAGACCGCGCCGGGTCATCAGATGCAATGCGACTTCGTCGTCTTTCGCCGTGGCGCTGACCCGCTTTACGCTTTTACCGCGACTCTGGGGTTCAGTCGCTGGCGCTGGGCCAGATTCACCACGAACGAGCGGGCGGAAACGCTGATGACCTGCCATCACGCACTGTTCGAGACGTTGGGCGGGGTTCCGCGGGAGATCCTGTACGACAACGCCAAGACTATCGTCGCGTCGCGCGATGCTTACGCAGAGGGCCATCACCGCTGGCATCCCGGCCTCCTGGACCTTGCCAAGCGTTATGGATTCATTCCCCGCCTCTGTCGTCCGTATCGTGCCCAAACCAAAGGCAAAGTCGAACGCTTCCATCGGTTGTTAGCGCCGATGTAAAACTGACCCCCTAGCGCCGAAGTAAAACTGACCCACCTGAGCGAGGATGGCAGCTTTTTCAGGGCTGCCAATGCTGACTCAGGAGCAAGCAGTGGAGATACGAGTATTGGCCCGAAGGGGCGAGAGCGTCAGAGCGATCGCCAAGCAATTGGAGTGCTCTCGCAACACGGTACGCCGGTACCTTCGAGACGACGGGGCACAACGATATGGACCACGTGAGCCCCGTGCCTGTAAGCTCGACGAGTACAAGGGGTACCTGCAGGAGCGGATCGAGCAGGCTCGCCCCCGATGGATTCCGGCAACCGTGCTGCTGCGTGAGATTCGCGAGCGCGGATATACCGGCGGAATCAGCCAGCTCAAGGCATGGGTAGCGCCATTCAAGACGAGCGAGCCCGAACCCTTGGTCCGGTTCGAGACGGCGCCAGGCAAGCAGATGCAGGCCGACTTCACCTATGTCCGCCGTGGCCGTGACGCTCTGCTGGCGTTCGTTGCCACGATGGGCTACAGCCGAGCGAGCTTCGTAAAGTTCGTCGCCGCGTCCGGCGAGGATGCTGGCACGCTCTGCACAGGCTTGCGCGAAGCCTTCGACTACTTCGGTGGCGTGCCCGAGCACGTGTTGTTCGACAACACCAAGGCAGTGGTCATTGAGCGCGATGCATACGGCGAAGGCCTGCACCGATGGAACAGCGACTTGCTAGAGTTGGCCGAAGCCTGCGGCTTCACGCCGAGGCTGTGTCGGCCTTATCGCGCCAAGACCAAGGGCAAGGTGGAGCGCTTCAACGCTTACCTCAAGGGCAGCTTCGTGGTACCACTGGCGGCAACGGTGGAAGCCAGCGGACTTCGTCTGGATGCGAACCTGGCCAATGTGCACGTCCGCCGCTGGCTCGACGAAGTCGCGAACGCCCGCATCCACGCCACCACCAAGGCGGTGCCCGCCGTGATGCTGGAGCAGGAACGAGCGGTCATGCTTGCGGCGCCAGCTCTCAAGGCCGTTCCGCCAGAACGTCAGCGCGTGGCCGTGCCGGTGGAGAGCTTGCAGCACCCGTTGGCGGTGTACGACGCATTGCTGGAGTTGGCCCGATGAGCTTGCAACATGACCGTATCGTCGCGCTGTGCGACCAGCTCAAGTTGGCACGTCTCGCCAGTGACTGGGCAGCGCTGGCGCAGGATGCAGCGCGGCAGGAGAAGAGTTTCGCCGACTTCCTTGAAGCCGTGCTCACCGGCGAAGTGCAGGCACGCGAGGAGCGCAAGCGCACCACGCTGAGTCGGCTGGCAACGATGCCCGCCATCAAGACGCTGGAGCAGTTCGACTAGACGCAGGCCGCGGGAGCACCCAAAGCCCAAATTATGGAGTTGGGCCATCTGACGTTTGTCGAGCGTGCGGAGAACGTCGTGCTCTTAGGCCCCAGTGGCGTGGGCAAGACACACATTGCACTGGCCCTGTGTCAGCGCGCGGTGATGGCGGGACACAAGGCACGGTTCATCTCCGCGGCCGATCTGATGATGCAGTTGGCAGCAGCCAAGGCTCAGGGCCGGCTACGAGAGTACTTCAACCGAGCGGTGCTGGGGCCAAAGCTGTTGGTGATCGACGAGATCGGTTACCTGCCATTCGGGCGTGATGAGGCCAATCTGTTCTTCAACGTAGTGGCAAAGCGCTACGAGCGCGGATCGATGGTCCTGACGAGCAATCTGCCATTCACGCAATGGTCAGGTGCGTTCGCCGACGATCAGACCCTGACCGCTGCCATGCTTGATCGCCTGCTGCATCATGCGCACATCGTTCAGATCATGGGCGAGAGCTTCCGTCTCAAGGACAAGCGCAAGGCGGGTCAAACGACCAGGAGAGCCCCGCTGACTTAATAAACGGGGTCGCACTATGGTGCGGCCAGTGGCCTGGGTGGGTCAGATTTACTTCGGCGATCTCAGCCAAAGTGGGTCAGATTTAGATCGGCGTTGACAATCGGTACCTGCGTGGCAACTTCTACGTGCCGTTGACCAGTTGGTTGAAGCAATCGGGCCTGGTGCTGGACGTCGATACAGCTAACGCCGAAGTCGGCAAGTGGCTGCGCGACGTGGCGAACCAGCGTGTGCATCCGGTAACCGGATACGCGCCAGCGGAGTTGTTCACTCAGCGAGAGCGCGCGTTCTTGCGTGAGCTGCCAGCATTCTCCCAGCCCTCCCAGCCCTCCCAGCTCATGAAGGTCACACAAGCTGCTCCGTCGCTGGACGCCACGCTGCAACACCCCCTGTCGGTCTATCAGCAACTTTTGACTGAGGTACGAGCGTGAACCTGCAACAGGAGCGAATTGATGCCCATTGCCAGACGCTCAAGCTCGAGGGCTTGATGCAGGCATACCGCGCAATGGCCAGTGACGCGGTGAACAAGGACTGGAGCTTCATGGACTATCTGGAGCACGTGCTGGAACATGAGCGTGATACCCGCCAAGTCCGCTCACGCCAGACGCTGGTTCGCATGGCCGGGTTCCCAGCGGTCAAGACGCTGGACGAGTACGACTACGGCTTTGCTGTGGGAGCGCCTCGGAAGTTGATCGACGAACTGGCGACGCTGCGGTTCATCGAACGCAGTCAGAACGCCGTGTTGCTTGGTCCCTCCGGCGTCGGCAAGACTCATCTGGCGATTGCCATCGGATACGCCGCCACACAAGCCGGGATCAAGACCAAGTTCATCACCGCCGCCGACCTCATGCTGCAACTCGAGGCCGCCAGGCGTCAGGAGCGATACGACGCCGTCCTGCGACACAACATCCTCGGCCCACGCCTGCTAATCGTTGACGAGATCGGCTACTTACCCCTGTCCGGCGACCAAGCCAGCCACTTCTTCCAGATCGTCGCCAAGCGATATGAACGCGGCTCCATGATCCTCACCAGCAATCTTCCCTTCACCCAATGGGATCAGACCTTCGGCGGCAATACCACGCTGACTGCGGCAATGTTGGACCGGATACTGCATCACGCGCACATCGTCCAAATCAAAGGAGATAGTTATCGGCTGAAACAGCAACGCAAGGCCGGCCACGTGCCCGCCACGAAGAACTAATCAACTGGTTCACATTTACTTTGCGCGCGGGCGCGCGAAGTGGCTCAGATTTGGGCTGCGCTTGACACCGATCGACGATGCTCTTGCGCATCGCCTTGGTACTGTCGGCCATCCAGGCGCCCGCCAGCCACTTCCCGGTCATCTCGTCGAATGTCTTGGCGGCGGTCAGGCGGCGCTTCTCGCGCTGGATCTCAAGCGCGGGAGACTTGCCCTGAGCGACGGCCTTTTTGGCGTCGATCAGCTTTTCACGGGCCAGGGCCAGCGAAATACCGGCAGGTCCATAGCGGCCAATGGTGAGAGTTTCGCGGCGTCCGTTGAGACGGTAGTCGTAGCGGAAGGTGACGGTACCGGTAGGCGATACCGTTACGTACATCCCATCGCGGTCTGAAGCCTTATAAATCTTGGACTTAGGCTTGAGATTGCGCAGTGCTGTGTCGGTAAGCATCGAGGTTTTTCTCCTGTTTTGTGACGGCTTTTACCGTCAGGGGCCAGGAGACCTGCTGATGCCGGGAAAGCCGCATAAAACAAGCTTTCCCGAGGAGACCTTTACCGTCAAAGACCGGTTTGGTCTGGATAGTGAACGGGACGGTCTTAATCCGGCCCTCGGTTCTTACCGCCAGTTCCACCGCCAACCTGTTCTGCTGGCCGGCGATAGCTACCGATAGTCGCCGTGACGTATCTTCTTTTAAATCAACACGTTACGACATTTTTTCGATAGCCCGCGATAGTCCCCGAAGGACCTGATTTCACTCCCACTCGATCGTCGCAGGCGGTTTCCCCGACACGTCGTACACCACCCGGTTCAACCCGCGCACCTCGTTGATAATGCGGTTCGAGCAACGGCCCAGCAGCGAGTACGGCAGGTGCGCCCAGTGTGCGGTCATGAAGTCGGTGGTCTGCACCGCGCGCAGGGCCACCACGTAGTCGTAGGTGCGACCATCGCCCATGACGCCGACCGACTTCACCGGCAGGAACACCGCGAAGGCCTGGCTGGTCAGGTCGTACCAGGTCTTGCCTACCTGATGCGGCTCGCACAGGCCCGCAGCGGCATCCTGTTCCGTGGCGATAGTCTTGCGCAGTTCCTCGATAAAGATCGCATCGGCGCGGCGCAGCAGCTCGGCGTAGTCGCGCTTGACCTCGCCGAGAATCCGCACGCCCAGACCGGGGCCCGGGAACGGGTGGCGGTAGACCATCTCCGGCGGCAGGCCCAGCTCCACGCCGAGTTCGCGCACTTCGTCCTTGAACAGGTCGCGCAGCGGTTCCAGCAGCTTCAGGCCCAGCGTTTCCGGCAGCCCGCCCACGTTGTGGTGGCTCTTGATGGTGGTCTGCTTCTTGGTCTTGGTACCGCCGGACTCCACCACGTCCGGATAGATGGTGCCCTGCGCCAGCCACTTGGCATTGCTGAGCTTCTTCGCCTCGGCCTGGAACACTTCCACAAATTCGCGGCCGATGATCTTGCGCTTCTGCTCGGGGTCGGTCACGCCGGCCAGGTGGCCGAGGAACTGGTCCGACGCATCGATATGCACGACCTTCGCATGCAGGCGACCGGCAAACATGTCCATCACCATCTTGCCTTCGTCCAGGCGCAGCAGGCCGTGGTCGACGAACACGCAGGTCAGCTGATCGCCGATGGCGCGATGGATCAGCGCGGCAGCCACGGAGGAATCCACGCCGCCGGACAGGCCGAGGATCACCTCCTCGTCGCCCACCTGCGCGCGGATCTTGGCCACGGCTTCCTCGATATGGTCGCGCATGACCCAGTCCGGCTTGGCCCCGGCGATGCCGAGCACAAAACGCTCGAGCATGTCGCGGCCGCGCACGGTGTGCGTGACTTCCGGGTGGAACTGCACCGCGTAGTAGCCGCGCGCTTCGTCGGCCATGCCGGCGATCGGGCAACTCGGCGTCGACGCCATCAGCTTGAAGCCCGGCGGCAGTTCGGCCACCTTGTCGCCATGGCTCATCCAGACCTTGAGCATGCCGTGGCCTTCCGGCGTGGCAAAGTCCTGGATGTCCTTCAGCAGGTTGGTATGACCATGCGCGCGTACCTCGGCGTAGCCGAATTCGCGGTGGTCGCTCCATTCGACCTTGCCGCCCAGTTGCACCGCCATCGTCTGCATGCCGTAGCAGATACCGAACACCGGTACGCCCAGGTCCCACACCGCCTGCGGCGCGCGCAGCTGGTGGTCTTCGTACGTGCTGGCGTGGCTGCCCGACAGGATGACGCCCTTGGGCGCGAACTGCCGCACGAACTCGTCGGACACATCGTTCGGATGGATCTCACAGTAGACGTGGGCCTCGCGGACGCGGCGGGCGATCAGCTGCGTTACCTGCGAGCCGAAATCAAGAATGAGGATTTTGTCGTGCATGATGAGCGGGTGGCAGTTCGTCCGTCGCGGGCTCGGGCATCACCTCGGTGCCGGGACCATAGCCCGGCGGCGGCGTGATGACCGGCTCGCGCCGGTATTCGGGGGATGGGGTCGGGCGCGCGGCGCCCGGTTCTGTATCGTAGCGATCCACGCCGCGGACATCGCGCCCGCTATCGCGGGGGTCTTTCCTTGCGGTCTCGCGCATCGCCAGTTCCTGTTCGCGTTCGCGCCGGCGCACGCGCTTGGCCGCCGGAATCTGTACCGCGGCAAAAAAGGCCAGCACCCCGGCCAGCGCGAGCAGCCAGATCTTGCCCGCGCCCTGCACCGGCAGATCGAGGAACAGCGTCCAAACCACGATCAGGATGGCGCTCACCAGGTTGACCTGGCCGACCGTACGCGCCACCGCCACCGTCAACTGACCGTTGATGGTGGCCTGCGTCAGCAGCCAGGCCAGACCGAGCATGCCGACGCCAAGCATCTGGCCGTACAGCGCGGGCTGCGGTTGCGGCAACTGCAGCGCCGCATACAGCGTCGTGACCGGCGACATCAGTAGCAGGATGCCGAGCAGCAGGTCGAGCACGGCATCGAGAAACAAGACCGCTCGTAGCAATACCTTCATTGGCGCTCCTATTACAGGACGGCCGCGCACGCTCGCCAGCTTCGGCGAGGGTGCGCGGCCGTCATGCCCTTGCGGGCGCCCTCGATGGGGCGGGCCATATCGCGCAAATCAGTCGATATGGTAGTTCGGCGCTTCCTTCGTGATCTGCACATCGTGCACATGCGACTCGCGCATGCCGGCCGCCGTGATCTGCACGAACTCCGCGGTCTCGTGCCATTTCTCGATGGAGCTGCTACCGCAGTAGCCCATCGAGGCACGCACGCCGCCGGTCAGCTGATGAATGATCGTCGTGACCGAGCCCTTGTACGGCACGCGGCCTTCAATGCCTTCCGGCACCAGCTTGTCGACGTTGGCGGTATTGTCTTCCTGGAAGTAGCGGTCCGCGGCGCCGTCCTTCATCGCGCCGACCGAACCCATGCCACGATAGCTCTTGAACGAGCGGCCCTGATACAGGAACACTTCGCCCGGGGCCTCCTCGGTACCGGAGAACATGCCGCCCATCATGACGGTATGCGCACCGGCGGCGAGCGCCTTGGCCACGTCGCCCGAATAGCGCACGCCACCATCGGCGATCAGCGGCACGCCGGTACCCTTGAGCGCCTCGGCCACATTGGTCACGGCGGTAATCTGCGGCACGCCCACGCCTGCCACGATCCGCGTGGTGCAGATCGAGCCGGGGCCAATGCCGACCTTGACGCCATCGGCGCCGTGCTCGACCAGCGCACGCGCGGCGGCGCCGGTGGCGATATTGCCGCCGACCACCTGCACCTGCGGGTAGTTCTGCTTGACCCAGCGCACGCGGTCGAGCACGCCCTGGCTGTGACCATGCGCGGTGTCCACCACGATCACGTCGACGCCGGCCTTGACCAGCAGGTCCACGCGCTCGTCGTTGTCCGGGCCCACGCCCACCGCCGCGCCAACGCGCAGCTGGCCATGGTCGTCCTTGCTCGCCAGCGGATTCTCCACCGCCTTCTGGATGTCCTTGACGGTAATCAGGCCGCGCAGCTCGAACGCGGTGTTGACCACCAGCACACGCTCCAGACGGTGCCGGTTCATCAACCGCTTGGCTTCTTCCAGCGGCGCGCCTTCGGCCACGGTCACCAGCTTTTCGCGCGGCGTCATCTTGGCGCGCACGGGCGCTTCCAGGTCTTCCTCGAAGCGGAGGTCACGGTTGGTGATGATGCCGACGACGGTCTTGCCTTCCAGCACCGGGAAGCCCGAAATGCCGTGCTGCTGCGACAGCGCGATCACATCGCGCACCTTCATGTCCGGCGAAATGGTGATGGGATCACGCAGCACGCCCGATTCGTAACGCTTGACGCGCGCCACTTCGCGCGCCTGGTCGGCCGGCTTGAGGTTCTTGTGGACAATGCCGATACCGCCCGCCTGTGCCATGGAAATGGCGAGGCGCGACTCCGTCACGGTATCCATGGCGGCGGACACCAGCGGAATGTTCAACTCGATGGAGCGGGTCAGGCGGGTGCGGAGGGAAACATCCCGGGGAAGGACGGCCGAATAGGCCGGGACGAGCAGCACATCATCGAACGTGAGTGCTTTCTGGACAAGACGCATAGCGAATCCTCTAGGCGCAAAAGCAGATTATACAGGAATGCAGGATTTGCTGATGCTTTCCCACAATCCGTTTGTTAAGCTCGCCCTCCCTTGTAAATTCGATCATGGCAGACCATGGGAGTTGGCGTACTGTGCGGCCTGCTGGCGGGCGCGCTCTGGGGCATGGTGTTCATCGCCCCCAAGCTGTTGCCGGCCTTCTCGCCGTGGGAACTGGCGATCGGACGCTATCTCGCGTATGGCGTGGTGGCCTTCGTCGCCACGCTGCCGATGCTCCGGCGCATCCTGCGCAAGCTCACCCGCACGGATTGCGTTGCGCTGCTGCGCCAGGCCATCACGGGCAACCTGCTCTACTACGTGCTGCTCGCGTTCGGCGTGCAGCTGGCCGGCGTGGGACCGACCTCGCTGATCGTCGGCATCCTGCCGATTACGGTGACGGTGATGGGCCGGCGCGACCATGGGGCGGTGCCGCTGTCGCGTCTGGCCCGGCCGCTGCTGGTCGTGGTGGCCGGCATTGCCTGCATCAACCTCGACCTGTTCGGTGGGGGCGGCAGCGCGGGCGCGCATGGTACCGCGGCGATCGAACTGGCGCGCCCGGTCTGGCAGAAGGTTGCCGGCGTGCTGTGCGCCGCCGGGGCGCTGATCTGCTGGACGCTCTACGCGGTGGACAACGCCCGCCACCTGCAACGCAATCCGCATTTCAGCGGCAACGAGTGGTCGGCTCTCTATGGCCTGTCGACCGGCGCGGTAGCGGCCGTGCTTGCGCTGCTGGGCTGGCTGGCGTCCTGGGCATGGCCGTCCGCAGGCACCACGGCGAGCGCCGTCGCGAGCCGCGACTGGCAGTGGTTCTGGACCGTCAACGCGGCGGTTGCCATCGGGGCGTCGCTTATTGGCAACAACCTGTGGAATATCGCGGCGCGGCGCCTGCCGCTCACGCTGTCCGGCCAGATGATCGTCTTCGAGACGCTCTTCGCGCTGGCATACGGGTTTGGCTTCGATCATCGCTGGCCGCGGCCGCTGGAAGTTGCCGCCATTGCATTGCTGATGGTCGGCGTGGCCTGGTCGGTGCGCTTGCACGCCGCCGACAAGTCTGCGTAGACTACCGGCATGCCGCGCGGGTCACTCGACCCGCCAGGATTTCCATCCGCGCCCTGCCGTACCGCCGCGCAAACCGCAAACCTGTCCAGACGCTTTCGCCATGACACGCTCGTCCGCGCTGTACCTGCTTGCCGCCGCCTGCATCGCCGCCCTCCCCGGCACCGCATTGTCGCAATGGCAATGGCGTGACGAAGCCGGACGCCGGGTATTCAGCGACACGCCGCCGCCGCCCAGTGTGCCGAACCGCAACATCATCGCCGCGCCGGGCCGCATGGCCGGCGCCTATGTGCCGACGGAAGCCGAGGCCCGGGCGGATGAGTCCAAGGGGGGCACCAATGTCGAAGCCAGGGCGGACGGCAATGCCGGCAAGCCGGGCGCCGCGACGCGGCAGCAGACCACGCTGGAAGCCCAGAAGGAAGGGTTCGAGAAGCGCCGTGCGGCCCGCCTGAAGCAGGAGGCCGACGAAGCCGCCAAGGAAGCGAAGCTGGCGCAGCGCACGGCGCGCTGCCAGGAGCTGAGCAACTACGCGACCGGGTTGTCGCAAGGGCAACGTATTGCCACCATCGGACCCGATGGCGCACGCCAGGTGCTCGACGACGCCGAACGCGCCGCCGCGTTGGCACGCATCAATGCCACCATGGCGCAGGAGTGTGGCGCCTGAGTGTGGTGCCTGAGGGTCGTGCCTGAGTGTGGTGCCTGAGGGTGGTGCCTGAGGATAGTGCCTGAGCGCGGGGCCTGAGGATGATCCCCGAGGGTGGCGCTCCCCCCTAGGCCTGGTCGGCGCCAGCCTTGCCGCGCAGCCATTTCTGGCCTTCGCGCGTACCAGACTCCCGGGTCTTCTGCACGCGTTTGCGCCGGGCCTGCTTGGGATCTGCGGTAAGCGCGCGGTAGATCTCGACGCGATCCCCCACCCGCACTACCGTATCGAGCGTCTTGAGCTTGCCGAAAATGCCCACGCGCATCGTATTCGGGTCGACCTCGGGACACGCCTGCACCAAGCCGCTCGCCTGCACCGCGCCGATGATGGTGGTGCCGGCCGGCACCTCGATTTCCTGCAGAAACACGCGCTCCGGCCGCGCATAGCAGACCGACAGTCGGACCATCGCGCCGGCCTCAGGCGCTGGCATAGACCACCTCCGCACGCTTGACGAAGGCATCGACAAATGTGTTGGCGATCATGCTGAAGACCGGGCCGATGATCTTCTCGAGGATGATGCTCGAGAACTCGTAGTGCAGGTGGAACTCGATCTTGCAGGCATCGGCCCGCAACGGAATAAAGCGCCACGAGCCATTGAAGGTCTTGAAAGGTCCGTCGGCGAACGTCATATCGATACGCGTGGGACGTTCCTGCGTATTGCGCGTACGGAAGTACTGCTTGATGCCGTTGAAGTGGATAAAGATCTTGGCATCGAGCAGGGTCTCGGTCTGTTCGAAAACTTCCACCCCGCCGCACCATGGCAGGAACTTGGGATAGTCCTCGACACGCGTGACCAGGTCGTACATCTGTTCGGCGGAGTACCCGAGCAGGACGGATTTGTGGACGTCTGCCATGTATGCGATTCGGGGGGCGCGACTGGGCTGGGGGGCTGGGCCGGCGCCTGTCTGGTTTGCTAGAATCCGAATTTTAGCCGACACGCGGATTTGCGGCATCCTCGCCGCCTGCGGCCGGTTTTCCATCCACTGATCACCGCTCGGCACACGCCACCGGACACACCACATCGCATGACCATCGCGGACAACAAGAAAGCCTTTTTCGACTACTTCATCGAAGAACGATACGAAGCCGGCATCGTGCTGGAAGGCTGGGAAGTCAAGGCGATCCGCGCGGGCCGCGTCCAGATCAAGGAAGGCTATGTGGTCGTGCGCAACGCCGAGATGTTCCTGATCGGCGCCCATATCAGCCCGTTGCAGAGCGCCTCGACCCACGTCACGCCCGATCCGGTCCGTACCCGCAAGCTGCTGCTCAAGGCCGACGAGATCAAGAAGCTGATCGGCAAGGTGGAGCAACGCGGCTATACGCTCGTCCCACTGAACCTGCATTACACGCGTGGCCGCGTCAAATGCGAGATCGGCCTCGCCAAGGGCAAGAAGCAGTTCGACAAGCGCGAGACCGAGAAGAACCGCGACTGGCAGCGCGAGAAGGCGCGCCTGATCAAGGGCGGCGGCAAGGAATAACGCCCGCCACACCCGCCCTCGCCCCGCCCGGTCTCGCCCGCCCTTACACCCCGCTCACCCTTACGCCCCGCTCACCCTTACACCCCGCCCACCACCCCCCCCGGCCGCGGCGCGGCGTCAGAGCACTTTCTGGCCCCTGGCGATCTGCAATGCGGACGCGATCATGCTGCCCATCTCGCCGAGGTTGCCCGGCACGATCAGCGTATTGCCCTGCTTGGCGAGGTTGCCGAACGCCGCCACATATTCTTCCGCCACCTTGAGGTTGACGGCCTCGGTGCCGCCTTCCGTGCGGATGGCGCGACCGATCTTTTCGATCGCCGCCGCATTGGCCTCGGCCACCGCGAGAATGGCGGCCGCCTCGCCCTGCGCGGTATTGATGGCCGCCTGCTTCTCGCCCTCCGACTTCTGGATGGCGGCCTCGCGCGCGCCGGATGCCAGGTTGATCTGCTCCTGACGCTTGCCTTCGGACGCCGCGATCAGCGCGCGCTTCTCGCGCTCGGCGGTAATCTGCGCCTGCATTGCGTGCAGGATTTCCTTGGGCGGCGTCAGATCCTTGATCTCGTAGCGCAGCACCTTCACGCCCCAGTTCGCGGCCGCCTCGTCGAGCGCATTCACCACGCTATGGTTGATGAAATCGCGCTCCTCGAAGGTCTTGTCGAGTTCCAGCTTGCCGATCACCGAGCGCAGCGTGGTCTGCGACAACTGCGTGATCGCCACCACGAAGTTGCTCGACCCGTACGAGGCCTTCATCGGGTCGGTGACCTGGAAGTACAGCACGCCGTCGACCTGCAATTGCGTGTTGTCCTTGGTAATGCAGACCTGGCTCGGCACATCGAGCGGAATTTCCTTGAGGCTGTGCTTGTAGGCCACGCGGTCGATAAACGGGACCACGATGGTCAGCCCCGGCGTGAGCGTGGCGTGATACCGGCCCAGTCGTTCGAGCACCCATGCATGCTGCTGCGGCACGATCTTGATGCATTTGGCGATCAGCACGATCGCGCCCACCAGTACGATCAGCGGAAGCAGGCCCAGGGAAAAGGAATACATGTAGGTCTCCGTCAGGAAAAACAGCCACGCAGGGAATCAGCCATGCAGGACATCAGCTACGCGGGAAATCAGTTACGCACCAGATCAGCGCCGCGGGACACGCCACTACGGACGGTGTCGCGGCCCAGGGTGCGCGCTCAGAGCGGCGCCACGATCAGCGTGCTGCCACGGACCGCAACGATGCGGAAACGGCCCGGTGCGGGCGCGTTGTCGGGTGCCAGCTCCACGGTCCAGTCGGCACCCCGGTAAGGCACACGTGCGCGGCGATGGTCGTCCCAGCCCGGCACGTCGACTTCCTGCCCGATGTCGAGGTTGACGTCGGGATCGGTGGCCGCATTGCGCTTGCGCTGCGTCACGCCATAGCGCGAGCGGCGCAGCACCACGACCGCCGCCGCGCCAACGGCGGCTGCAATAACCGCCTGCGCGCCCGCGCCGACCGCAAGCAGCGCGGCGATGCCGCCGACGGCCATGCCCAGCGCCACCATCAGCAGATAAAACGTCCCCGTTGCGAGCTCCGCGACCACCAGCACCACCGCGGCCGCGAACCACAGGTAATACGCCTCCATGGCCGATACCCCTTGCAAGACCCTGCGCCATCCCCCCGATCATCGTTATCGGGTCCCCCAAAACCTTTCGCCCACAAAAAACCCCCGGGACGCCGGCGGCGTCTGCGGGGGCAGTGGAAACACCTGCCGCAGGGCCGGTGCTACGCGGCGCGCCGGCCAGGCCGGGCGCCGTCTCGATTTCGGTCGTTGCTATTGTGACGCCAAATGCCTCGCAGCGCCATCAGATCCCGATCAGGACGCCAGTTGGCGCCACGTCTGGATCACGGAGTCCGGGTTCAGCGAAATCGACTTGATCCCTTCCTTGGCCAGCCAGGCCGCAAAGTCCGGATGGTCGGAAGGACCTTGGCCGCAGATGCCGACGTACTTGTCCAGGCGCAGCGCCGTGGAAATGGCACGGGACAGCATGAACTGCACCGCCGGATCGCGCTCGTCGAAATCCTTGGCCAGCAGCTCCATGCCGGAGTCGCGGTCCAGGCCCAGCGTCAGCTGCGTCAGGTCGTTGGAGCCAATCGAGAAACCGTCGAAGTACTGCAGGAATTCCTCGGCCAGGATCGCATTGGACGGCACCTCGCACATCATGATGATGCGCAGGCCGTTCTCGCCGCGCTTGAGGCCGTGCTTGGCCAGCAGCTCGACTACCTTGGCCGCCTGGCCCAGCGTCCGCACGAACGGCACCATGATCTCGACGTTGGTCAGGCCCATCTCGTCGCGCACGCGCTTCATGGCCTTGCATTCCATCTCGAACGCCTCGGCAAAGTCGTCGGCGATGTAACGCGACGCGCCGCGGAAGCCCAGCATCGGGTTTTCCTCGTCCGGCTCGTAGCGCGAGCCGCCGATCAGCTTCTTGTACTCGTTCGACTTGAAGTCCGACAGGCGCACGATCACGGGCTTCGGATAGAACGCCGCGCCGATCGTGGCAATGCCCTCGGCCAGCTTGTCCACGTAGAACGCGCGCGGGCTGGCGTGGCCACGGGCCACCGATTCCACGGCCTTCTTGAGGTCGGCATCGACCTGCGGATAGTCGAGGATCGCCTTCGGATGAACGCCGATGTTGTTGTTGATGATGAACTCGAGGCGGGCCAGGCCCACACCGTGGTTCGGGATCTGCGCAAAGTCGAACGCGAGCTGGGGATTGCCCACGTTCATCATGATCTTGGTCTCGATCTCGGGCATGTCGCCACGTTGCACCTCGGTGACCTCGGTCTCGAGCAGGCCGTCATAGATGCGGCCCTCGTCGCCCTCGGCGCACGACACCGTCACCAGTGTGCCGTCCTTCAGCACGTCGGTGGCATCGCCACAGCCCACCACGGCCGGCACGCCGAGTTCGCGCGCGATGATGGCCGCGTGGCAGGTACGGCCGCCACGGTTGGTCACGATGGCCGAGGCACGCTTCATCACCGGCTCCCAGTTCGGGTCGGTCATGTCGGCCACCAGCACGTCGCCCGGCTGCACGCGCTCCATCTCGGACGGATCGTTGATCACGCGTACCGGACCGGTACCGATCTTCTGGCCGATGGCACGGCCGCTGGTCAGCACGGGCGCGGTGCCCTTGAGGCGGAAGCGCTGTTCCACCTTGTTGCCGGCCTGGCTCTTCACCGTTTCCGGACGCGCCTGCAGGATGTAGATCTTGCCGTCCTTGCCGTCCTTGCCCCACTCGATGTCCATCGGACGACCGTAGTGCTTCTCGATGATCATCGCGTAGCGCGCCAGCTCCGACACGTCGTCGTCGTTGATCGAGTAGCGGTTGCGCAGTTCGGGCGGCACGTCGACGGTCTTCACGCGGCCGGCTTCGCCAGGCGCGGTGAATTCCATCTTGATCAGCTTCGAGCCGATCGAGCGGCGGATGATGGGGTACTTGCCGGCCTGCAGCGTCGGCTTGAAGACGTAGAACTCGTCCGGGTTCACGGCGCCCTGCACCACGGTCTCGCCGAGGCCGTAGCTCGAGGTGATGAACACCACGTCCGGGAAGCCCGACTCGGTGTCGATCGTGAACATCACGCCCGAGGCGCTCAGGTCCGAGCGCACCATGCGCTGGACGCCCGCCGACAGCGCCACCACGTCATGGGCGAAGCCCTTGTGCACGCGGTACGAAATGGCGCGGTCGTTGTAGAGCGAGGCAAACACGTGCTTGATCTTGTCGAGCACGTCGTCGATGCCGCTGACGTTGAGGTACGACTCCTGCTGGCCGGCGAACGATGCGTCGGGCAGATCCTCGGCGGTGGCCGACGAGCGCACGGCGAACGATGCCTCGGCGCCTTCGCGCGCCGAGACACGGGCGTAGTGGTCGCGGATTTCCTGTTCCAGGCGCGGCTGGAACGGGGCGCTGGCCACCCAGCCGCGGATCTCGGCGCCGGCCTCGGCCAGTGCCTTGACGTCATCGACGTCGAGCGCCTTGAGGCGCTCGGAGATGCGGGTGGTCAGGTCGTTGTGCGCGAGGAAGTCGCGGAACGCCAGCGAGGTGGTGGCGAAACCGCCAGGAACACGCACGCCGGCTTGCGCCAGCTGGGAGATCATCTCGCCAAGCGAGGAGTTCTTGCCGCCGACGATTTCCACGTCGTGCATGCGCAGTTGCTCGAACGGCAGCACATATGCGCCGTCAATTGCCGGATTGGCCTGGTTGGTCATGAAAGCCTCAAAACAAAGTAAGAAATCTTTCTCGCCACCCGGTATGTTGTTGGAGTTCTGCCCCGGGTCGATCGTTTGGCTAAGCATTCGACGCAATCAGCGGATTCAGCGGATTCAGCGGATTCAGCGCACTCCGCGCACCGCCCACTTAGCGCACTCCGCCCATTCGACGCAGCCGATGCTGCGGTGCACATTGTCGACAATCGGGCTGTCAATCGTTGTCCCGCCTGTGACTGCGCAATTGCTTAGCCAAAAGATCGCCGCTATTCTACCGTGCCGCACCGCACTTTCGCGAAACGGCGGCTTCAAATAATTGATCAGACATGTCCCACCCGGAAGCGCCAGAAGCACCTGACACGCCTGATGCCCCGCCACCAGCGCACCAGTCCACCTCGCAGCCGGTTCCGCCCGTGCCACCAGCCGCGCCGCCAGCCGTGCCGATCCCGGCGCCCGTAGCTGAAGCCCCCGTCGATCGCCCTGCCGTCCGTACGGTCTTTATCGTCTCCGATGGGACCGGCATCACGGCCGAAACGTTCAGTCATTCGATCCTGGCGCAGTTCGAAATGCGTTTCCGCAAGGTGCGCATGCCGTTTGTGGACACTCCCGAGAAGGCGCATGTCGCCGTAGGCAAGATCAACGAGGCCTTCTACAACGAGGGCGTGCCGCCGATCGTCTTCACCACGCTGGTCAACGCCGAGTCCAACAAGGCGCTGCGCCGGGCCAAGGCGATGATCCTGGACATGTTCCAGACCTTTATCGAGCCGCTCGAGAAGGAACTGGGCCTCAAGTCCACCCACGCGATCGGACGCTTCCACCAGAACGCCGATACCGAAGCCTACAAGAACCGCATCGAGGCCATCAATTTTTCGCTCGCGCATGACGACGGGCAGTCCCACAAGAACCTCGAGGAGGCCGACGTCATCCTGGTGGGCGTGTCGCGCAGCGGCAAGACGCCAACCAGCCTGTACCTGGCCATGCAATACGGCCTCAAGGCCGCCAACTACCCGCTGATTCCCGACGACTTCGAGCGCGGCCGCCTGCCGTCGGCGCTCTATGCGTTCAAGGGCAAGATCTTCGGCCTGTCGATCGACCCGCAGCGCCTGACCGAGATCCGCAACGAGCGCCGCCCGGGCAGCAAGTACGCAGCGATCGAGAACTGCCGCTACGAGGTCAATGAGGCCGAGGCGATGATGCGCCGCGAAGGCATCAAATGGCTATCGTCGACGCACAAGTCGATCGAGGAAATCGCCACGACCATCCTGCAGGAAATCAAGGTGGACCGCGATAACTACTAAAAAAGCTTGAGAATCGTCTCCTGTTCGGACGCGGGGGAGCGTGCCACGATGGACCGGTAACATCCATTGAAGAATGAATACCATGTCCTTCACGCATGCAGGCTGGCGGCTCGACCGGATCGACGCGCGTCTCGACAAGGTGGACAACCGTCCGGACCAGCACGCAAGCGTCGCAGGTACGGCCGGCGCCGGTCGCCAGCGCTGACGCAGCAAGCTGCCTTAGGGACGACCGCCGCGACGCTGCCGCACGGCCTCGAACAGGCAGACGGCGGTTGCGGCGGCCACGTTCAGGGACTCCAGCCCACCCGGTTGCGGAATACCGACCGTGCGCGACACACGTTGCATCCACTCGGTGCTGACACCCGCGCCTTCATTGCCGACGACCCACCCCACCGGTGCACGCAGATCGGTATCGAACACCGTGGCATCCGCGTGCGAGGACGTCGCCAGCAGCGGCACGCGCAGGCGCGAGACCAGCATGTCGAGCGTGCAGTGTTCGACGATATTGAGGTGGAAGTTGGCACCCATGCCGGCCCGCAACGTCTTGACCGACCAGGCGAACGCACAGCCCGTGGTCAGGAACGCATGGGGTACGCCGGCAGCGGCGGCGCTGCGCAGGATCGAGCCCACATTGCCGGCGTCCTGCACGCCATCGAGTATCACGCAATCGGTGTCGATCACCTGCGGCAGATGCCCCGGCGGCGTATCGATGACAAACAGCAGATCGATCCCATTGGCCACGGTGGCGATCTGCGCGAACAACGCATCGGCCAGCACCACCAGGCGCTCGGTGTCCACCTGCTCCAGCAACGGACGCACTTCCGCATGATCGTAGTGGCGCTCGCTCACCACGCAGTTCACCGGCTGGCCCAGGGCTGTCACGTAGGCCTGCGCCAGATGCACGCCGTCGAGCACCGACTGGCCGGCCTTGCGGCGCTGATGCGTGGATCCGATCAGCGCCTTGAGGTGCTTGAACAGCGCATTGTCGCGCGAGGTAACGTGCTTCAAGGCCAGACTCAGAAAGGCGGGGTTTCGCGTTCGAGCACCAGTCGGACCGGCGCAAACGAACGACGATGATGCGGCGTGGCGCCGAACTGCTCAAGCGCCGCCAGATGCTGCGGCGTGGGATAGCCGACGTGGCTGTCGAAGCCGTACTGCGGAAACTCCTGGTGCAGCGCGTGCAGTTCGCGGTCGCGCGCCACCTTGGCCAGGATCGACGCCGCGGAAATCGCCCGCACCTTGGCATCGCCGCCCACCACGGCCTCGACCGGAAAGGCCACTTCGGGGCAACGATTACCGTCAACCTGCACGAGATCGGGAATCACGCCCTTTTCCGCCAGCCCCTGCACCGCGCGTTTCATCGCCAGCATCGAGGCCCACAGAATGTTCAGCGAATCGATCTCCGCCACGGTGGCGGAGGCGATATGCCAGCCCAGGGCACGCTCGCATATACGCTCGAACAGCACCTCGCGCCGCTCGGCGGTCAGGATCTTGGAGTCGGCCAGGCCGCGGATCTGCCGCGACGGATCGAGGATCACGGCCGCCGCATAGACGGGGCCGGCCAGGGGCCCGCGTCCGGCTTCATCGACGCCGCACAAGCGCTGCACCACGGCGACGGTCTGCGTCAGTTCGAGGCCCAGTTGCGGCGATGGCGCTTTCGGGCGGGGCATCAGCGCACTCCCCGGCTATGCATGAGCTCCACCACGACCCCGGCGGCGATGTCGGCGGTATTGCGCTTCAAGGTCTCGTGCATGGTGGTGAAGTGTTCGCGCAGGAAGGCGATGTTGCCTTCGTCATTCAACTGCAGCAGCGTTTCGCGCGCAAGCGCCTCAGGCGTAGCGTCGTCCTGCAGCAGCTCGGGCACGACAAAACGCCCCGACAGGATATTGGGGAGACCGACGTACGGCAGGTAGCCTTGCCGCTTCATGATCTGCGCGGTCAGCCAGGGCACCTTGTACGAAATCACCATCGGCTTCTTGTACAGGGCCGCCTCCAGCGTGGCGGTGCCGCTGGCGAGCAGCACCACGTCGGCCGCTTCCATCGCCAGGTGCGATTGCCCGTCGACGATGGTCAGATCGAGTTCGGGATACTGCCCGTGCAGGGTCTCGATAATCGCTCGCAGCGGCGCGCTCGCCACCGGAAGGACGAAGGCGAGATTGCCGTCCATGCGATGCATGCGGGACATTGCGCCAAAGAACGTCGCCCCCAGATGCCGCACCTCCGACTGGCGGCTGCCCGGCAGCACGGCCACCACGCGCTTGCCCGCGGGCAGCCCGAGCTTGTCGCGCGCGCCCGCCACATCCGGCACCATTGGAATCACATCGGCCAGCGGATGGCCGACATACGTGGCCGGAATGCCTGCACGTGCGTAGATTTCCGGCTCGAACGGAAACAGGCAGAGGATATGGTCGACCGCGCGCGCGATGGTACGGATACGCCCGCCGCGCCAGGCCCAGATCGACGGGCTGACAAAGTGCACCACCGGTATGCCGGCGCGCCGCAGCGGCACTTCGAGCCCGAAATTGAAATCCGGCGCATCCACGCCAATGAAACACAACGGTGGATGGCCCAGCAGCTTCTCGCGTATCGCGCGGCGCGTGGCCAGGATCTCGCGCAGCGAGCCCAGCACCTCCACATAGCCATTGACCGACAGCGTCTCCATCGGCCAGTGCGAGACAAAGCCCTGCGCCTGCATGCGATGGCCGCCAATCCCGGCATAGTCGACCGTCTCGCCAAGCCGCGCACGCAGCCCTTCCAGCAGCATCGAGGCCAGCAGGTCGCCGGACGCTTCGCCGGCAACCATCGCGATGGTGCCTCGCTTGCCTGTCTGCGTTACGGTTTCGGCGGGCATGTCCATCCGCACAGCGGCATCGACCATGGTTGGCGGCGTCCGGCGGGCGTCAGCGGACAATACCGCGCTGCGTCGTCGCCAGGAACTCGACGAACGCGCGCAGCGGCGCGCCGGTCGCCGCATCCGACTGGCTCAGCAACGCGTTGATGTCGTTGCGCGCATCGTCGAAGCCCAGGTCCGACTTGTAGAGCAGCTTGTACGCCTGGCGCAGCACCGCGATCTGTCCTGCATCGAAGCCGCGGCGGCGCAGGCCTTCCACGTTGATGCCGTGGGGCGTCGCCTTGTTGCCGTTCTTGTCGCTCGCCGCGATCACGAACGGCGGCACATCCTGCACCAGCGCCGACGCACCGCCGAGCATGGCATGCGCGCCGATGCGCACGAACTGGTGCACGCCGCTCATGCCGCCGAGAATCGCCCAGTCGCCCACATGGACGTGGCCGGCAATCTGCGCGTTGCTGGAGAACACCGTGTGGTTGCCCACGTCGCAGTCGTGCGCGATATGCACGTAGGCCATGATCCAGTTATCGTCGCCGATACGGGTCAGGCCGCGGTCCTGCACGGTCCCGGTATGGATCGTGGTGAACTCGCGGATCGTGTTGCGATTGCCGATCTCGAGCCGGGTCGGCTCGTTGGCGTACTTCATGTCCTGCGGCGTGCCACCGATCGAGGCATAGGGTCCGATGCGGTTGCCCTCGCCCAGCGTGGTGTGGCCTTCGACGGTGGTATGCGAGCCGATCCGGGTGCCGCTGCCGATCCGCACATTCGGACCAATGATGGAAAACGGGCCGACGCTCACGTCGGCGCCAAGTTCTGCCTTCGGGTCGACCAGTGCGGTGGGATGGATTTGCGTCATACGTCCTGTCCTGTGGTCTGTGGTCTGGAGTCTGTGGTCTGGATGCGGTAAGCCTCAGCCCCTGTCGGGGCGGCGAACGCCGGCGTCAGGCGTCGGCCTGCTTGACCGTGCACATGAGTTCGGCCTCGCAGGCGATGTCGCCGTCCACGGTGGCGTTGCACTTGAACTTCCAGATGCCACGAATGTAGCGCTCGACGGTCACGTTCAGGTGCAGCTGATCGCCCGGGTAGACCACGCGCTTGAAACGCGCACCGTCGATGCCGACGAAGTAGTACAGAGAGCCCGCCTGGCGCTCCATGTCGGCACCAAACGTCAGCAGGCCGGCCGATTGCGCCAGCGCTTCCAGAATCATGACACCGGGCATTACCGGTTGTTCCGGAAAATGCCCCATGAAATACGGCTCGTTGATGGTGACGTTCTTCAGCGTCTTGATCCGCTTTTGCGGTTCGAACTCCAGCACGCGGTCGACCAGCAGGATCGGATACCGATGCGGCAGCAGCTTCAGGATCTTGCGAATGTCGATGTCGGATGCGGTCATGATGTTTTCTCTTCGTCTTGTGAGGGGGTGGGCCTCGCGGATGATCCGCGCAGGCGCCGCTCCAACTGGATCACCCGTTCGCGCAGCTTGGCGAGCCCGCGCACGATGGCGGCGTTGCGCTCCCATTCGCCATGCGGCAGGAACGGAAACACACTGGTGAAATGGCCGCCGGGTTGCCGGATCGATTTGGTGATCGAGGTGCCGCCGGATACCGTGGTCCGGTCGGCGATGGTCAGATGCCCGGCGAAATTGGCGGAGCCGCCAATCACGCAGAACCTGCCGACCCGTGTACTGCCGGCAATCGCGGCACAGCCCGCGATCACGGTATGCGCGCCGACCCGCACGTTATGCGCGATCTGGACCTGGTTGTCGAGCTTGCAGCCCTCCTCGATGACCGTGTCCGCCATCGCACCGCGGTCGATCGCGGTATTGGCGCCGACCTCCACGTCGTCGCCGAGCACCGCCCGCCCCGTCTGCGGAATCTTCACGTAGCTTACGCCGGCCGGGCCGATATCCGGCGCAAAACCAAAGCCGTCGGCACCGATCACCACGCCACTGTGGAGGATATTGCGCGCGCCCACCACGCAATGGTGATAGATCGAGACATTGGCGTACACCAGCGTGTCATCGCCGATCTCGGCGTGCGCACCGACAAAACTGTTGCCGACAATGCGCACGCGCTCGCCCAGCCGCGCACCCGCCTCGATCACCACGTTGGGGCCGATAAAGCACGAGGCCGGCACCACGGCATCCGGCGCCACGCTGGCACGCGCATCGATACCGGTGCGGGTATCCGCATTGGCACGGTCGAAGCGCTGGGCGATACGCGCAAAACACACATACGGATTGCGCGCCACGAGCCAGTTGCGCCCGTCGGCATGCCCCTCGGCACGGATGCGCTCAAGGTCGGCGTTCGACACGATGATCGCCCCGGCTCCGGAGGCCACGGCCTGCGCCAGGTACAACGGATTGGAAAGAAACGACAGATCGGACGGACCGGCCTGATCGAGGGGAGCCAGGCCACCCACGGCAAGGTTGGGATCACCCACAACCTGCGCGCCGTTCTCGGTGGCGAGCTGACCCAGTGTGGGTGTCTGCATGGCGGTACTTCCTGAAAAAAGAGCGCTCGTCGCGCGGCGGACGGCTTACTTGCCGCCCGTGCTGCTCGCATTCAGCGCCTTCATCACGTCGTCGGTGATGTCGATGCGCGGATTCACGTACACGGCTTCCTGCACGATCAGGTCGTACTTGCGCTGCTCCGCCAGCTGGCGGATCACGCGGTTGGCGCGCTCGAGCACCTGCGCCAGTTCCTCGTTGCGACGCTGGTTGAGGTCTTCGCGGAACTCGCGCTGCTTGCGCTGGAATTCGCGGTCGAGGTCGGCCACTTCACGCTGGCGGCGCTGACGATCGGCGTCGGCCAGCACGGCGGTGTCCTTGTCGAGCTTGTCGGCCAGGCCCTTGATCTTCTGCGCCATGTCCTGGAGCTCGCGATCGCGCTTGGAGAATTCCTGCTCGAGCTTGACCTGCGCGGCCTTGGCCGGCTGCGAATCGCGCAGGATGCGCTCAGAGTTCACCGCGGCGATGCGCGCCTCCTGAGCCATCGCCGGCGCCGCCGCGCACAGGGCCGCAGCGGCCAGCGCGGCCGCGCTCAGGGATTTGATCAGTGGGGTATGGAGTTTCATGAAACGAATCCTTTGTCGCAATCAGAACGCGGTACCAATCTGGAACTGGAAGCGCTGTACGCGATCGTTGTCATCCTTCTTCAGCGGGAAGCCCATGCTGACCTTGAGCGGACCGATCGGCGACAGCCACGACATACCGAAACCCGTCGAGTACTTGAGGTCGTTGACCTTGATCGGCTGGCCTTCCTGATACACGTTACCGAAGTCGAAGAACGTGAACAGGCGCAGCGTGCGGTCCACGCCCGAGCCCGGCAGCGGGAACACGAATTCGACGTTGCCGATCAGCTTGGAGGCACCACCCACCGGGTTGCCGTTCTGGTCCTTCGGACCCAGCGTGCTGGTCTGGTAGCCACGCACCGAGCCGATACCGCCGGCGTAGAAGTACTTGAACACCGGGAACGGCGTGTCGCCGTAGCCGTGGCCGTATGCGGCCTCGCCGTTGAAGGCCAGCGTGAAGGCCTTCGAGAGCGGGTAGAAGTACTGCTGCTGCAGGCTGACGCGGTAGTACTGCGTATCGCCGCCCGGCACACCGACTTCCAGGTTGGCCTGCGTATAGGGACCCTTGGTCGGAATCAGCGCGCTGTCGCGACGGTCGCGCGCCCAGCCGATCGTGAACGGGAAGTTGTTGATCGGATCGCCGCTGTTCTTGCCCACCTTGCGCAGCCAGTCCTGGTACTGCGTCGGGATGTTGGTCGACGTGTAGACCTGCGTACGCTCGTAGCCGATACCGAAGAAGACCGTGTCGACTTCGGAGAACGGCACGCCGAACTTGAAGCCGCCGCCGGCGGTCACGATCTTGTAGTCCTGGTCGCCGGTGTAATACAGCGGACGCGCGGTACGGTAGTAGATATCGGTCGAGCGGCTGATGCCGTCCACCGTGAAGTACGGGTCGTACTGCGTCAGCGAAATCGTGCGGAACGACTTGGCGGTGTTCACGTCGAGGCCGAGACTGGTACCCGAGCCAAACACGTTGTCCTGGCGCAGGCCGGCCTGCAGCACGAGCTTGTCGGTCGAGGAGAAACCGAGACCCAGGCTGATCTGGCCGGTTGGCTTCTCGGTCACGTTCACGTTCACATCGACCTGGTCGGGCGCGCCAGGCACGTCCTCGGTGGTGATGTTGGTGTCGGTGAAGTAGCCGGTCCGGTTGATACGTGCCTGCGACTGCGTGAGCTTCTCGCTATCGAACCACGAGCTTTCCATCTGGCGCATCTCGCGGCGCACGACTTCGTCGCGCGTCTTGCTGTTGCCCACCACGTTGACGCGGCGCACGTAGACCCGGCGGCCCGGGTCGACCATCAGCGTCAGCGCGACTTCGCGCTTGGCCTGATCGATGTTCGGCTGGGGATTGATGGTGGTGAACGCATAACCGTAGGTGCCGAGCAGATCGGTAATGGCCTTGGTACTGGCAGTCAGCTTCTCGGACGAGAAAATATCGCCCTTCTTCAGCTTCAGCAGTTTTTCCATTTCCTCCTGCTTGCCCAGCAGTTCGCCGGCCAGGCGGATGTCGGACACCTTGTACTGTTCGCCTTCCTTGATATTCAGCGTCAGGTAGATGTCTTTCTTGTCCGGCGTAATCGAAACCTGCGTCGATTCGATCTGGAATTCCAGATAACCGCGATTCAGATAATACGAACGCAAGGCTTCCAGGTCGGCCGTGAGCTTCTGCTTGGAATACAGGTCGTTCTTGGTGTACCAGGACAGCCAGTTCGGCGTGGACAGCTGCATCTCGTCGCGCAGCGTGCTTTCCTTGAACGCCTTGTTGCCGACGATATTGATCTGGCGGATCTTGGCGACCGGACCTTCGTCGACGTTGAACACCACCGACACGCGGTTGCGGTCCACCGGCGTCACGGTGGTCTGCACGTCGGCCGCGTAGTAGCCGCGCGCGACGTACTGGCGCTTGAGCTCCTGCTCTGCCTTGTCGATCAGGGCCTTGTCGTAATAGCGCGCCTCGGCCACGCCCACGGCACGCAGCGAGCGGCGCAGGGTGTCCTTGTCGAATTCCTTGATGCCGACGAACTCCAGTTGCGAGATCGCGGGCCGTTCCTCCACCTGCACGACCAGCACGCCATCCTCGGCGCGGATCTGTACGTCTTTGAAGAACCCGGTGTTATAGAGTGCGCGGATGGCGTCGGCGCCCTTGTCGTCGGTGAAGGTTTCGCCGACGCGGACGGGAAGGTAGCCGAACACGGTGCCCGGTTCGACGCGCTGCAGGCCTTCCACGCGAATGTCCTTGACTACGAACGGATCGGCGGCCCACCCGGACGGGCTCCAGGCCGCGATAATCGCACTCGTCAGCACGCCCAGCGAGATGCGCTTATTTCTGATCAATGTCGATCCCCTCTCTCTTCAATTCGATCTGATGCGATGCAATACGATGCGATACGGTGCGATACGGTCGCGACTCGGTGCAATACAACGCAATACGACGCAATACGACGCAATACGATCAACGCGGTGCAACACGGCGCGATGCAATACCAGATGCAGGAATTTGGCTCCGATCCGCCCGGCAATGCCAACCGATGCCGCCCAGGCCGCGCCTGATGACGCTGTTGCCTGATGCTGCCGGCAGTGCGTGGCCGACCCGGGATCACTGCCCCCGGGATACGACCGCCCTCCCCGCCGCCTGACGTTCCGATGCGCACGCGGCTAGCCGCGCGCCAGGAACAACCGGCTGACGTCATTGAACAAAGCGAGTGAGGTCAGGAGCAAGATGCAGGCGATGCCGACCTTCTGCAGCGTCGCCTGCCAGTGGTCTGGTACGGGCCTGCCAGTCAAAAATTCCACGCAATAATACAGCAAATGCCCCCCGTCCAGAACCGGAATAGGTAACAAATTCAGTACGCCGAGGCTGACGCTGACCAGTGCCAGGAAACTGATGAACGGCTGCCAACCCATATTCGCGGCACGGCCCGCATAATCGGCCACCGTGAGTGGGCCGCTCAGATTCTGCAGCGACGCCTCGCCGATCAGCATCTTGCCGAGCAGCTTCAGCGACAGCGCGCTGGTATTCCATACCTGCGCCACCGCGCGCGCCGCCGCCTGCGTGACCGGATAGCTCACGATCTCGGTCTGCACGGCCTGGCTGAGCGCCGCGCCGAGCTTGCCGGCCGGGGCCGGCGTGCCACTCGCGGCGGCATCGCCGGCCGCGCTGTCCAGCTTGACCGGCACCTCCAGCCGCTGGCCGCCGCGCTCGATGCCGAGCACCACCTGCTGGCCCGGCTGGCCGCGCACCGCCTTGATCAACTGGCTCGCCTGCGTCAGCGGCGTGCCCTGGAACGACACCACCTGATCGCCGGCGCGCAGTCCCGCGCGCTGCGCCGCGGAGTCCGGCAACACCTCGGCCACCGTGATCGGCCCACCCTTGAGATGGAGACCGAGCGTGGCCAGCGGATCCTGCTCGGGGTTACCCCCCGTATTGGGCAGGCGCGCGAGCCGCACATCGCGTTCGGCACCGTCGGTGCCGCGCACCCGCAGCACCGCCGACGCATCGCCGAACCCGCTCGTGAACACCGCCATGCGCAGGTCATTCCACGAGCGCACGACCTCCGTATGGTCCTGCGCGGTCAGCGACAGCACGCGGTCGCCCTCACGCACGCCGGCCTCGGCGGCCACCGTGCCGGCCGGCGGCGCGGCCACCACCGGCACCGGCTCGCTCATGCCGCCGGCGAACAGGACCAGATAGAACGCGATCGCCAGCGCGAAGTTGGCCACCGGCCCCGCCGCCACGATCACGAAGCGCTTGCCCACCGGCTGGCGGTTGAAGGCACGCGGCAGCTCGGCCGCGTCGATCGGCGCATCGAGGTCCGGATCGCGCTCGCGCTCGTCGAGCATCTTCACGTAGCCGCCCAGCGGAATCGCCGCGAGCGTCCACTCGGTGCGGTCACGCCCCTTCGATACCCAGCGCGCCAGCGGCCGGCCAAAGCCGATCGAGAAACGCAGCACCTTGACGCCGCACGCGCGCGCCGCCAGGTAGTGCCCCATCTCGTGCACGAAAATCAGGATGCACAGGGCAACGATGAAAGCGATCACGGTTTGCATGGCATATCCCTTCAGACTTCAGCGGGAGGCGCACCGCACCGCCCTTCAGCGTCAGCGAGCGGCGCCCGCGACGAGTTCGCCCGCAGCCCTGCGGGCGCCGGCATCCGCTTCGAGCACGCCTTCCAGCGTGTCCGCCGAGCCGCCGTGCGGCTGTTCCAGGACGCCCGCCACCACGCGCGCAATATCGGTAAAGCGGATGCCGCCGGCCAGGAACGCATCCACCGCCACCTCGTTGGCGGCGTTCAGCACCGCCGGCGCCACCCCACCGGCACGTAATGCCTCGAAGGCTAGCCCGAGGCACGGGAAGCGGACAAGGTCCGGGGTCTCGAAATGCAGCCCGCCAGCAACGGTCAGGTCGAGCGGGGTCACGCCCGAGTCGATCCGTTCCGGATAGGCCATGCCGTAGGCGATCGGCGTACGCATATCGGGATTGCCGAGCTGCGCCAGCACCGATCCGTCGGCATACGCGACCATCGAATGCACGATGCTCTGCGGGTGGATCAGCACCTCGATGCGATCCGCCGGCGCGCCGAACAGCCAGTGAGCCTCGATCACCTCGAGACCCTTGTTCATCATGGTGGCCGAATCGACCGAGATCTTGCGGCCCATCACCCATTTCGGATGCGCGCATGCCTGGTCCGGCGTGATGTCGTGCAGCGTGTCCGGGTCGCGCGTGCGAAACGGGCCGCCCGAGGCGGTCAGCAGCACCTTCGACACCCCGGCGCGATAGCGCGGATCGTCGGTCGGCAGGCACTGGAAAATCGCGTTGTGCTCGCTGTCGATCGGTAGCAGCGTGGCACCGTGTTCGCGCACCGCGTCCATGAAGATCGCGCCCGACATGACCAGCGCTTCCTTGTTAGCCAGCAGCACGCGCTTGCCGGCGCGCGCGGCGGCCAGCGACGAGCGCAGACCGGCGGCACCGACGATGGCGGCCATGACCGCATCCGTTTCCGCATCGGCGGCCACCGCGTCGAGCTCGGCCGGGCCGTAGCTCACGGCCGTCGACACCCCGGCGGCGCGCAGGCGCTGCTCCAGCTCGCGCGCGGCTTCGGCCGAACCGACCACGGCGCGCGCCGGGCGGAATTCGACGCAGGCGGCAGCCAGCTTGTCGACCTGGCGATGCGCCGAGAGCGCATGCACGCGGTAGCGGTCGGGATGCCGGCGCACGACGTCGAGCGTGCTTTCGCCAATGGAACCGGTAGCGCCGAGAATGGTGATGCGTTGCATAGAAGCCAATTCAGAAAGGGTCACAGCCACGCCAGCAGCAGCGCCGCCAGCGGAAATACGGGGATCAGCGCGTCGATGCGGTCGAGCACGCCACCATGGCCGGGCAGCAGCCGGCTGCTATCCTTCATGCCGACCTGCCGCTTGAGCAGCGACTCGAACAGATCGCCGACGACACTCGCCGCCACCAGCAGCGTGGTCAGAACGGCGACCACCGCCATGCCATGGCGATCGGCCATGGACGAAAACCACGTCGGGGCAAACGCGTGCGTTGCGGCCAGCGCCATGGCCATCGCCATCACCAGCACCCATCCGCCGAGCGCCCCTTCCCACGACTTGCCGGGACTGATGGTCGGCGCGAGCTTGCGGCGGCCGATGGCCTTGCCGACAAAATAGGCGCCGATATCGGCCACCCAGACCAGCACGGCAACCGACAGCAGCACCGCGATGCCAAAGCCACGCAGCATCATGACCGCATGGCCGAAGGCCGGCAGCATGATCAGGCCGAGCACGGCCCCGAGCGCGGTAAACATCGGCGTGGCCGTGCGCACGCCGCGCGCCAGCAGCACCAGCGCCACACCCCATGCCGCCACCGCGGCTTGCAGCAGCACCGTCACCGCATAGGGCACCGCGGTGGTAGCCCATACCAGCGCCACCAGCAGGCACACCACGGCGTAGACGTACGGCATGGCGCCGCGCAGCCCGATCAGGCGGCCGAACTCCCAGCCGGCCAGCAGCACGATGACCGCCACCAGGCCCGCCAACGCCACCGGCGGTGCCAGGAACAGGATCGGCAGGATCAACAGCAACAGGCACAGGGCGGTGATGACGCGGGTGATGAGCATGCGCTGCGGGTTTCCTGTGAATGACTGGCCGAGGCGATACGGCGCGCGGATCCGCTCAGGCGGTTCCCGACAGGCCGGGCGCGACCAGCTGCGCGCTGGTGCGGCCGAAGCGCCGTTCGCGCTGGCGATACGAGGCAAACGCCTTGTCCAGCTCGGCGGCGTCGAAATCGGGCCAGAAGGTATCGGTGAAATAGAGCTCGGAATACGCCAGCTGCCACAGCAGGAAATTGCTGATGCGCTGTTCGCCTCCGGTGCGGATGAACAGATCGGGCTCGGGCGCGAACGCCATCGAGAGATGCGGCGCCAGCACGCCTTCGTCGATCTGCTCGGGGTCGAGCATCGGCTGCCGCGCCAGCATCTTGCGCATGGCCTGCAGCAGGTCCCAGCGGCCGCCGTAGTTGGCGGCGATGGTCACGGTCAGGCCCGTGTTCTGCGCGGTACGTGCCTCGGCATCGGCGATCAGTTGCTGGATGCGCGGGCTGAAACGGCTCAGGTCGCCCACCACGCGCAGGCGGATATTGTTGGCGTGCATCTTGACCACCTCGCGGCGCAAGGCGGTCGTGAACAGCCGCATGAGGAACGACACCTCGTCGGCCGGGCGCCGCCAGTTCTCCGAACTGAAGGCGAACAGCGTCAGGAACTGCACGCCGCGCGCGGCGCTCGCTTCCACCACGGCGCGCACCGCGTCGAGGCCACGGTTGTGGCCCGCCACGCGGGGCAGATGGCGCTGCGTGGCCCAGCGGCCGTTGCCATCCATGATGATGGCAACGTGTCGGGGCACGTAGCTGGTATCGGGAACGCTGAGCGTCGAACTGATGTGCTGCATGGCGGCAGACGGCATCACACCGTCATGATCTCCTTCTCTTTCTCGGCGACCATCTTGTCGATCTCGGCCACGAACTTGTCGGTCAGCTTCTGCACCTCGTCCTGGCCCCGACGCTCGTCGTCTTCGGAGATCGTCTTGTCCTTGACCAGCTTCTTGAACTGCTCGTTGGCGTCGCGGCGCAGGTTGCGCACCGCCACCTTGGCGCCTTCGGCCTCGCTCTTGACCACCTTGGTCAGTTCCTTGCGGCGCTCTTCGGTCAGCGCGGGCATCGGCACGCGGATCACGTCGCCCATGGTCGACGGGTTCAGGCCCAGGTCCGCGTCGCGGATGGCCTTCTCCACGGCCTGCACCATCTTCTTTTCCCAGGGCTGCACGCTGATCGTGCGGGCATCGGCCAGGCCGATGTTGGCGACCTGGCTGATGGGCACCATCGAACCGTAGTAGTCCACCTGCACATGGTCGAGCAGGCCGGCGTGGGCACGGCCCGTACGGATCTTGGCCAGATCGGCCTTGAAGGCTTCGATCGACTTCTGCATCTTCTGCTCGACGCTCTTCTTTGTATCGGCGACGCTCATGTTTACCTCCGGAAATGCCAGACAGGGTCCCGCCCGGGGCGGGGCCGAAAATGAACCATTCTACTCTCAAGGACTGGCCGGATCCCTATTCTGACCCGACCTGCCCCTGTCATACGTGCACCAGCGTACCTTCGTCCTCGCCCAGGATGACGCGACGCAGCGCGCCGGGCTTGACGATGGAAAATACCTTGATCGGCAGCTTCTGATCGCGGCACAGCGCAAAGGCGGTGGCGTCCATGACCTGCAGGTTGCGCGAGATGGCCTCGTCGAACGTGATCGTGGTGTAGCGCGTGGCGCTGGGATCCTTCTTGGGATCGGCCGTGTACACGCCGTCGACCTTGGTGGCCTTGAGCACGATCTCGGCACCGATCTCGGAGCCGCGCAGCGCAGCGGCGGTGTCGGTGGTGAAGAACGGGTTGCCGGTGCCGGCGGCGAAGATCACGACCTTGCCTTCCTCGAGCTGGCGGATCGCACGCGGGCGGATATACGGCTCCACCACCTGATCCATGCGCAGCGCCGACTGCACGCGGCCCTCGATATTGGCGTGGCGCATGGCGTCCTGCAGTGCCAGCGCATTCATCATGGTGGCCAGCATGCCCATGTAGTCCGCCGTCGCACGGTCCATGCCGGCCGCGCCGCCGGCCACGCCGCGGAAAATATTGCCGCCGCCGATGACCACCGCCACCTGGACGCCCAGCTTCACGATCTCGGCGATGTCGTTGACCATGGCTTCGATGGTGGCGCGGTTGATGCCGAAGGCATCGTCGCCCATCAGGGCCTCACCGGACAGTTTCAGAAGGACGCGCTTGTAGGCTGGCATGTTCACCCTCGGGCTGGTTCTTGGGTCGCTCTATCGAGACGAATGTTGAATAGGCGCGGGCGGTTCGGGGGCTTTCGGCACGGAAGCACCGTCGGCACCGGCCGCGCGTGATACGGGGAAAGCCGGTCAGGAACCGGTTTTCGTCGTGACCCGCAGCACTGCCCGATGGGCATGGCGGGGGCACGGATCACGACGAAAACGGGCTGCCAGGCTTGGCGCCTGGCCGGGTAGCCTACTTGTGCAGAGGGGCACCTTGCGGCGCCCCTCGGCATTATACGGTGGCAGCGGCGGTATCCCGCGTGGAATACCGGTCGGCCACCGTCAATCTCAGCCCTTCTGGGCAGCGGCCACCTGGGCAGCCACTTCGGCAGCGAAGTCGTCCTGCTTCTTCTCGATGCCTTCGCCCACGACGTACAGCGTGAAGCCCTTCACGGTCGTGTTGGCGGCCTTGAGCATCTGCTCGACCGACTGCTTGTCGTTCTTCACGAACGGCTGGTTCAGCAGCGACACTTCCTTCAGGTACTTCTGCACCGAACCTTCGACCATCTTGGCAGCGATGTCGGCCGGCTTGCCCGACTCCACGGCCTTCTGCTCGGCAATGCTGCGCTCCTTGGCGATCAGGTCGGCCGGCACGTCGCTCGACGACAGCGAGACCGGCTTCATCGCGGCAACGTGCATGGCCACGTCCTTGGCGGCGGTTTCGTCGCCGTCGAACTCGACCATCACGCCGATGCGCGTGCCGTGCAGGTAGGCCGCCAGCTTGCCGCCGTTGGCGTAGCGCTGGAAGCGGCGGATCGTCATGTTCTCGCCGATCTTGCCGATCAGGGCGGTGCGGGTGGCTTCCACCGACACGCCGTCGATTTCCAGTGCCGACAGCGCGGCCACGTCGGCCGGGTTCTGCTTGGCAACCAGCTCGGCCACCTTGGCGGCGAAGCCCAGGAAGTCATCGTTCTTCGAGACGAAATCGGTCTCGCAGTTCAATTCCACGAGCGCGCCGGTGGTGCCGTCGATGAAGGAGGAGACCACGCCTTCGGCGGTCACGCGCGAGGCAGCCTTGCTGGCCTTGTTGCCGAGCTTGACGCGCAGCAGTTCCTCGGCTTTTTCCAGGTTGCCTTCGGCCTCGGTCAGGGCCTTCTTGCACTCCATCATCGGCGCGTCGGTCTTCGCGCGCAGTTCTGCAACCATGCTTGCGGTAATTGCCGCCATTTGTCACTCCTTGGTTGGTTCGGGCCGGCCGCCCCGCGCTGTCAGCGCAAAGCGCCCGGCCGGTGTCTGTGTTGCCTGGATCCGGCATCACCGGCGCGCGATGCTACGCTGCGCGGATGACAACCATGCCAGTTTGAAAAAAGGGGGCGACGGATGTGCCCCCTCTTCTCACGTCCGGCGCCCGCCCGTGCCATGCACGACGCGGGCCCGGCATCAGCCTTCCTGAACTTCGACGAACTCGTCGCCTTCGCCGCGAGCGGCTTCCACCACTTCCTGCACCGCGTTTGCGCGGCCTTCCAGGATGGCGTCAGCCACGCCGCGCACGTACAGGGCCACGGCCTTGCTCGAATCGTCGTTGCCCGGAATCACGTAATCGATGCCTTCTGGCGAGTGGTTCGTGTCGACCACGCCGATCACGGGGATGCCCAGCTTGTTGGCTTCCGTCACGGCGATCTTGTGGTAACCGACGTCCACCACGAAGATGGCGTCAGGAATGCCGCCCATGTCCTTGATGCCGCCGATCGACTTCTGCAGCTTGAGCATTTCGCGCTCGAACATCAGCGCTTCCTTCTTGCTCATGGATTCCAGCGCGCCGGCTTCCTTGGCGGCTTCCATGTCCTTCAGGCGCTTGATGGAGATCTTGACGGTCTTGTGGTTGGTCAGCATGCCACCGAGCCAGCGGGCGTCGACGTAGGGCATGCCGGCACGGCCAGCTTCCTCGGCCAGAACTTCGCGCGACTGACGCTTGGTACCCACGAACAGGACGGTGCCGCGATTGGCCGCCAGCTGACGCACGTACTTCAGCGCGTCCTGGAACATCGGCAGCGTCTTTTCGAGGTTGATGATGTGAATCTTGTTGCGATGACCGAAGATGAACGGGGCCATCTTGGGGTTCCAGAAGCGGGTCTGGTGGCCAAAGTGGCAACCGGCTTCCAGCATTTCGCGCATGGTGACGGACATGAATGATGCTCCAATAGGGTTGGGTCTGAAGTCCGCCCCGACATTCCTGAAGAGGAACACCCCGGATGGGCGGACCAGCGATTTACCAAAAATTTTCTGCGAAGTCTTCGCACATGCGGTTGCGCACATGCATACATGCGGTTGCGCACATGCATTTTCGCAACGGCATTTTCGCAACAGCTACTGACTGTCCCGCCCATGAAAGCGTCAGGAAGTCAGCCCGCGATTGTAGCAACAAAGCAGCGATTTGTTCAAGCCGGGCATTTGTTCCGGCGCCGCGCCGCGCGCTGGCCGCGGCCTTGCTATATATAGAAGCAAGCGCATTTTCAGCCATCGCGTCCGGTTGGTGCGATAATCCCGCCTTGCGACTCGATATTCGACCAGTCAGTGACTCGGTCATCACATTTTCCGGCGAAGCAGCATGAGCATCTATCTGAACACCGCCGAGGACATCGCCCAAATGCGCGTGGCTTGCCGCCTTGCCTCCGAGGTTCTCGACTACATCACCCCTCACGTCAAGGCAGGCGTCACCACCGGCGAACTGGACAAGCTGTGCCACGCGTACATGCGCGATGTGCAGGGCACCGTCCCGGCCCCGCTCAATTATGCGCCGCCGGGCTACCCGCCCTTCCCCGGTGCCATCTGCACCTCGGTCAACGACGTGATCTGCCACGGCATTCCGGGCGACCGGGTGCTGAAGAACGGCGACGTGATCAATCTCGACATCACCGTCATCACCAAGGAAGGCTATTACGGCGACACGAGCCGCATGTTCATCGTCGGCGAAGGCTCGATCCTGGCCAGGCGCCTGGCGCAGGTGACGTACGAGTGCATGTGGAAGGGTATCCAGCAAGTGCGCAACGGTGCCCGATTAGGCGATATCGGCCACGCCATCCAGACCCATGCGGAAGCCGCCGGCTATAGCGTGGTACGCGAATACTGCGGCCACGGCATCGGCAAGAATTTCCACGAGGATCCGCAGATCCTGCATTACGGCCGTCCCGGTACCGGGATGGAAATCAAGGCCGGCATGATCTTCACCGTCGAGCCGATGATCAACGCCGGCAAGCGCGATATCCGCACCATGCCCGACCACTGGACCGTCAAGACGCGCGATCGCAGCCTGTCCGCGCAGTGGGAGCATACTGTGCTGGTGACCGAGACCGGCTACGAGGTGCTGACGCTGTCGGCGGGCTCGCCGGTGCCGCCAGCCTTCATCACCGAACCGGTCGCGGCCTGAGGCCCGCCACCTGTCCAGGGCGCCGACGAGGGCGCCCTTTCTACTTCGGGCCGCCCGTCTCCACGCTTTCGCGCTTTCGGCGCCTTTACGCACACTCGCCTTGACGTCTTCATTTGCCCCCGCCATGGACACCACGCCGGAGTTGCTGCTGTGCCAACGCATCCGCGACCGGCTGCGCGCCGACAAGCAGGTGCTGTTTGCCGAGTTCGAAGCGCATAACCAGGTCAACCCGCTGGTCACGCGCCTGCGCCGTGTGGTCGACGCCGCGCTGGTGGAAGCGTGGAGCGGGCTGGAGCTGCCCGCCCATGCCGCGCTCGTGGCGGTCGGCGGCTATGGCCGCGGCGAGCTGTTCCCCTATTCCGACGTCGACGTGCTGCTGCTTCTGCGCGCCGAGCCCGACGCCGATACGGCATCGCGGCTGGAACGTTTTATTGGCCTGTGCTGGGACCTGGGGCTCGAGATCGGCTCGTCGGTGCGTACCGTCGACGACTGCATCCGCGAGTCGGCCGCCGACATCACCATCCGCACCTCGCTGCTGGAAGCGCGCCTGCTGACGGGCAACCGCGCGCTGTTCGACGAGCTGCGCCAGCGCTACCAGGCGGACATGGACGCGGGCGACTTCTTCCAGGCCAAGCTGCTGGAAATGCGCCAGCGCCATGCCAAGTACCAGGACACGCCCTACGCCCTGGAGCCCAACTGCAAGGAAAGCCCGGGCGGCCTGCGCGACCTGCAGGTCATTCTGTGGATGACGCAGGCGGCCGGCCTTGGCGACAGCTGGAAGCAGCTGTTCGAGCGCGGGCTGCTGACCGAGCGCGAAGCGCAGGAGCTGACGCGCAACGAACGCCTGCTGCGCACCATCCGCGCGCGCCTGCACCTGCTGGCGGGGCGGCGCCAGGACGTGCTGGTGTTCGACCTGCAGACCGCGCTCGCGGAAGCATTCGGCTATCGCCAGAACAACCACAAGCGCGCCAGCGAGCAGCTGATGCGGCGCTACTACTGGGCCGCCAAGGCGGTCACGCAGTTGAACAGCGTGCTGCTGCTCAATATCGAGGCGATGCTGTTCCCGAGCGAGTCCAAGGTGACGCGCGTGCTGAACGATCGCTTTGTCGAGCGGCAGGGCATGCTGGAGATCACGAGCGACGACCTATACGAGAAGCATCCGCACGCGATCCTGGAGACGTTCCTGCTCTACGAGCGCACGCCGGGCGTCAAGGGCCTGTCGCCGCGCACGCTGCGCGGCCTGTATAACGCGCGTACGGTAATGGACGCGAGCTGGCGCAACGATCCCGAAAACCGGCGCCTGTTCCTCGCCATCGTACAGGAGCCGCAGGGCATCACGCATGCGCTGCGGCTGATGAACCAGACCAGCGTGCTGGGCCGCTACCTGATCAACTTCCGCCGCATCGTCGGCCAGATGCAGCACGACCTGTTCCACGTCTATACGGTGGACCAGCATATCCTGATGGTGGTGCGCAATATGCGCCGGTTTGCCATCGTCGAGCATACCCACGAGTTTCCGTTCTGCAGCCAGCTGATGGCGAGCTTCGACCGGCCGTGGGTGCTGTGGGTCGCGGCGCTGTTCCACGATATCGCCAAGGGGCGTGGCGGCGACCATTCGCGCCTCGGTACCGTCGATGCGCGGCGCTTTTGCAAGCAGCATGGCATCGCGCGCGAGGACACCGACCTGATCGCCTGGCTGGTCGAGCATCACCTGACCATGAGCCATGTGGCGCAGAAGCAGGACCTCACCGATCCGGATGTGGTGCACGCGTTTGCCAAGGTGGTGGGCACCGAGCGCTATCTGACCGCGCTTTACCTGCTGACGGTGGCCGATATCCGCGGCACCAGTCCCAAGGTATGGAATGCATGGAAGGGCAAGCTGCTCGAAGACCTCTATCGCATTACGCTGCGCGTACTGGGCGGCGCGCAGCTCGACCCGCATTCGCTGTGGGCGCAGCGGCGCGACGATACGGTGGCGCAACTGCGTCTCAAGGCGTTCGATCCGGAGCTGGCCAAGCCGTTGTGGGACAAGCTCGACGTGTCGTTCTTCCTGCGCCACGATGCGCGCGATATCGCCTGGCTGACGCGCCATCTGTTCAACAAGGTGGACAGCGACAGCGCGGTGGTCAAGGCGCGCATCTCGCCCGCCGGCGAGGGCCTGCAGATCGCGGTCTACGTGAAGGACCAGCCTGACCTGTTTGCGCGCATCTGCGGCTATTTCGAGCGCAAGGCGTTTTCGATCCAGGACGCGAAGATCCACACCACGCGCCATGGCTACGCGCTCGATACGTTCCAGGTGACCGACCCTGGCCTGGCCGGCGACTACCGCGATATTCTCGCGCTGGTGGAGCATGAACTGGCGGAACGGCTGCGACTGGAGTGCCCGCTGCCCGAGCCGACGCAGGGACGCCTGTCGCGCCAGTCGCGCAGCTTTCCGATCAAGCCGCGCGTGGACCTGCGGGCCGACGAGCGCGGCCAGTACTACATTCTGTCGCTGTCCGCCAATGACCGTACCGGCTTGCTGTACCTGATTGCACGCGTGCTGGCCAAGCATCGCGTGTCGGTATTTTCCGCACGCATCAATACGCTCGGCGAGCGCGTCGAGGACGTATTCCTGGTCGATGGCGGCCGCCTGTCCGCCGACAACCGACTGCAGCTCCAGCTCGAGAAGGAACTGCTCGAAGCGCTCTCGGTTTGATCCGCGCGCGCTTCGCATTCAATCAAGACAATGACCGATAGCAAATCGCCTGGCCGCAAGACGCTGGGCATCAAGACCGCCACCACTGCCTCCGCGCGCAAGACCGGCGCGAGCCGTCCCGTGCGCGTCTCGGACCTCAACCGCAAGCGTGTGCAGGCGGTGCAGGAAGGCATCAGGCGCGCCAAGGCGCGCGATGGGAAGCCCGGCGAGCAGGCCGGCGGCAAACGCCCGCCTGCCCCGCCCGACAATACCGCGCGCGCTCCCGGCGAACGCCCCGCCCGGCCGCCACGGCCGCGGCGCGACGATGCGGAGCGTGGCCCGCGCCGCTTCGGCGAAGGCGAAGCACGGCCGCCGCGCGGGCGTGACGAGGGCGAGCGCTTTGCCCGCCCGCGCCGCGATGACGGTGAACGCTTTGCACGTCCGCGCCGCGATGACGCCGAACGCGCGCCGCGTCGCTTCGGCGAAGGCGAGGCACGGCCGCCGCGCGGGCGTGACGAGGGCGAGCGCTTTGCCCGCCCGCGCCGCGATGACGGTGAACGCTTTGCGCGTCCGCGCCGCGATGACGCCGAACGCGCGCCGCGTCGCTCCAGCGAAGGCGAGGCACGGCCGCCGCGCGGGCGTGACGAGGGCGAGCGCTTTGCCCGCCCGCGCCGCGATGACGGTGAACGCTTTGCGCGTCCGCGCCGCGATGACGCCGAACGCGCGCCGCGTCGCTCCAGCGAAGGCGAGGCACGGCCGCCGCGCGGGCGTGACGAGGGCGAGCGCTTTGCCCGCCCGCGCCGCGATGACGGTGAACGCTTTGCGCGTCCGCGCCGCGATGACGCCGAACGCGCGCCGCGTCGCTCCAGCGAAGGCGAGGCGCGCCCGCCGCGCGGGCGTGACGAGGGCGAGCGCTTTGCCCGCCCGCGCCGCGATGACGGTGAACGCTTTGCACGTCCGCGCCGCGATGACGCCGAACGCGCCCCACGTCGCTTCGGCGAAGGCGAGGCGCGCCCGCCGCGCGGGCGTGGCGAAGGTCAGGACTGGCGTCGCGATGACGGCCGCCCGGCGCCAACGCGCGAACGACGCTTCAGCGATACGGGCGACCGTGCGCGCCCCGCGCCGCGGCCGGGGCAGCGTGCGGCATCGCATGCCGACGCGCGTCCAAGGACGGCCTCCGGCACACCCGCCGCAACGCGCCCGGAAGCCGACGACGGCGGCCTGGTCCGCCTGTCCAAGCGCATGTCCGAACTCGGCCTGTGCTCGCGCCGCGAGGCCGACGAATGGATTCCGCGTGGCTGGGTACTCGTCGACGGCAAGCCCGTGACCGAGCTTGGCACGCGCATCCGTCCCGACGCCGAGATCGAAATCCTGCAGGCCGCACGCTCCGAACAGGGCGAGCGCGTGACCGTGCTGATCAACAAGCCGGTCGGCTATGTCTCGGGCCAGGCGGAAGACGGCTATGAACCCGCCGCCGTGCTGTTTGCCCCCGAGAACCAGTGGGAACAGGACCCCACGCGCAAGCGTTTTGCGCCGTGGCAACGCAAGAACCTCGCGCCCGCCGGACGCCTCGATATCGACTCCACCGGCCTGCTGGTGCTGACCCAGGATGGTCGCGTGGCGCGCGCACTGATCGGCGACGACTCCAATGTCGAGAAGGAATACCTGGTGCGCGTGGTGTGGGAATCGCCGGACGGCGACGTCGAGCGCAATATCAGCGCGGTGTTTCCGCCCGAGCAGCTCGACCGCCTGCGTCACGGGCTGGCGCTCGATGGCGTCGCGCTGAAGCCCGCCAAGGTCAGCTGGCAGAACGAGGAGCAACTGCGCTTTGTCCTGCGCGAAGGCCGCAAACGCCAGATCCGGCGCATGTGCGAGCAGGTCGGGTTGAAGGTGGTCGGCCTCAAGCGCGTACGCATGGGCCGCGTGGTACTCGGCGATCTGCCGCCGGGGCAATGGCGCTTTCTCGGACCGTTCGAGAAGTTCTGAACGCGCGGGCCGCGTTACCGGCGACCACCACGGGTGCCGGCAACGCAGGCCCGGGCAGACGCTGCCAGCCCGCGCCTGCCGTCACACCTCGGGCAGTTTCAGCAATCCCGCCTCGCTCTGCGCGTCGGTCGGTACATAGACCAGCATGCGCACACCATTGCGTGGCGCCGACCACCAGTTGTTGGTCTGCATGGTCAGCACGCCGGTTTCGGCGTGGAAGAAGCGGTTCACGTGGTTCTCCACGCGACTGACCTGATAGCGCTGCCACAGTTCGCCAAACGTCTCCGATGCCATCATGAAGCGCTGCAGATGGGCCTGCCATACCGGGTCCTGCATATGCTCGGCCATGCCGGCGCGGAACAGCGCCACCTGGGTCGCGACCATGCCATGCCAGTCGACCACGATCGATTTCCATGCCGGCTGCGTCAGCCCCAGGTAGATGCAGTTGCGGTCGGCCGGCGGCAGGTTTGCAAGGTTGACGCCAATCAGGCGGCAATACGCATCGTTGAAGCCAAGAATGTCGAAGCGCGCGTTCTCCACCACGGCCGGCAACGGATACAACTGGTCGAGAATACGCTGCGTCGCCGCCGACACCGCTTCGCACGGGGGTCGCGCCTCGGCCGGGCGCGTCATGCCGGCCAGGTTGAACAGGTGCTCGGTCTCCGATTCGCTGCACTGAAGCGCGCTCGCCACCGCATTGAGCACGCGGGCCGAAACACGAATGGGACGGCCCTGCTCGAGCTTGGTGTACCAGGTGATGCCGATATCGGCCAGCGCGGCCACTTCCTCACGCCGCAGCCCCGGGGTGCGGCGCCGGCCCACCCGCGCCAGGCCGGCCCGCGCGGGATCGAGCCCTTCGCGCCGTGCGCGCAGAAACGCGCCGAGTTCGAGCGAACGGCTGTCGGGCGGCAGGTCGTCCTCGATGGACGAGGCGGAGGCCGCGGAGGTGGCGGAGGTGGCGGAGGTGGCGGTCTCGAACCCAAGTGATCCGGGTCTGGCGGTCATGATGCGGTGCTCCGGCATAAGGCGGGATCGGGGCGACCCACGCTGACACAATTTATACCAGTCTAACTGGAATCTTGTACCAGTCTAAACAGGCTCCGATACTACCGCACATCGAAATTGTCGAGCCAGTGGTTGCCATGAACACCCCCTCTTCCGCCCCCACCCTGACCCGCACCGGCCTGTACGTCCTGCTGGCCGGCCAACTGCTGCCGCAGATCGATTTCTCGATCGTCAACGTGGCTCTCAACGCCATCGAACATTCGCTGCACGCCAGCGCCACCGAGCTGGAACTGATGGTCGCCGTCTATGGCGTCGCCTTCGCCGTATGCCTGGCCATGGGTGGCCGCCTGGGCGACAACTTCGGCCGCCGCCGCGTCTTCAACGCTGGCGTATTGCTGTTCGGCGTGGCCTCGCTGCTGTGCGGCATCGCCACGTCGATGTGGACGCTGCTGGTCGCCCGCGTGCTGCAGGGCGCGGCCGCCGCTCTGCTGGTGCCGCAGATCCTGGCGACCATCCACGTCGGCCTGCGTGGCCACGCCCATTCGCGCGCGCTGGCGTTGTTCGCCTCCGTGGGCGGCATTGCCTTCATCATCGGCCAGGTCCTGGGCGGGGTGCTGGTGGCCGCCGATATCGCGGGACTTGGCTGGCGCAGCGCGTTCCTGATCAACCTGCCGGTGTGCGCGGTGATCCTGGCACTCTCGCCGCGGCTGATCCCGGAAACGCGCCGCGAGCATGCGTTTGGCGTCGATGTGCCGGGCACGCTGCTGCTCGCGCTCGTGATTCTTGCCATCCTGCTGCCATTGTCGATGGGGCCGACGCTGCATTGGGCCTGGCCGCTGCTGGCGGCAATGGCCGCGGCGGTGCCGCTGCTGGGCCTGCTGTGGAAGGTGGAACTGCAGCAGGAACGGCAGGGCCGCCACCCGCTGCTGCCGCCGTCGCTGATGCGGCTGCCGAGCGTGCGCTTCGGCTTTCTGATCGCGATCCTGTTCTTCGCGTGCTGGAGCGGCCTGATGTTCGTGCTGGCGCTGATGCTGCAGGCCGGCGCGCACCTGTCGCCCACCGACGCCGGCAACGCCTTTATTCCGCTTGGCGCGGCCTACTTTGTCTGCTCGCTGCTGAGCACGCGTATCGTCGCGGCGCTGGGCCGCACGCGGGTACTGATGATCGGCTGCGTGGTGCAGATGATCGGCATCGTCGCGCTCTGCTACACGCTGCGTCAGGTCTGGCCGCAGCCGACGCTGCTCGATCTGGCGCCGCCGACGATCCTGATCGGCTTTGGCAATGCACTCGTGGTCGGCTGCTTCTATCGCATCGGCCTGGCTGACATTCCGTCCGATCACGCCGGCGCGGGCAGCGCCATGCTGGCGACGGTGCAACAGGCGGCGTTCGGCCTCGGCTCGGCGCTGCTGGGCACGGTATTCGCCCAGACGCTGCACCACACCGCGCGCGAGCCCGGGCATTACCTCGATGCCACGCTGGCCAGCCTGGGCACCGAGCTGCTGATGATGACGATCCTGCTGGCGGGGACGGCATTGTTCCACGCGCGGCATGGGCGTCCGGGCATACCGGCCGCTGCCGCCGCCAGCCGCCCGTCGTCGTGATCAGTCGTCGTAGTTGGCCGGCAGTTCGGGAAACAGGATTTCCGTAAAGCCAAAGCGCGTGAAGTCCTCGATCCGCATCGGGTACAGCACGCCGATCAGGTGATCGCATTCGTGCTGCACCACGCGCGCGTGGAAGCCCTCCGCCACGCGCTCGATCCGATGGCCTTCGAGGTCGTAGCCGGAATACTTGAGGTGCGTGTAGCGCGGCACCACGCCGCGCAGGCCCGGCACCGACAGGCAGCCTTCCCAGCCGTCCTCGCGCTCGTCCGTGACCGGCTCCAGCACGGGATTGATCAGCACCGTCTTTGGCACCGGCGGCGCGTCGGGATAACGCTGGATGCGGTCGAATCCGAAGATCACCACCTGCAGGTCCACCCCGATCTGCGGCGCGGCCAGGCCGGCGCCGTTGGCGTGTTCCATGGTGTCGAACATGTCTTCGACCAGCGCGCGCAATTCGGGCGTGTTGAACTGGGTCACCGGCCGCGCCACCTGGAGCAGTCGTGGGTCACCCATCTTGAGGATGTTTCGGATCATGTTGCGGTACTCCTGGCGTCAGTTATCGGTTCGCCGTCACGACATCGCGCTGCGCATGCATGGTCAGCCCGCCCCGACCTCGGCCAGCAGCGCCAGCAGCTGGTCTTCGTCGATCACCGGCACACCGAGTGCCTGCGCCTTGTCGAGCTTGCTGCCCGCTTCCGCGCCGGCCACCACATAGTCGGTTTTTTTCGAGACCGATCCGGCCACCTTGGCGCCCGCCGCTTCGAGCCGTTCCTTGGCATCCTCGCGCGACAGCGTGGGCAGCGTGCCGGTCAGCACAAAGGTCTTGCCGGCCAGCGGCGCCGGCGCGCGGGCCGCCGGTTCGCTCTCGGACGGGGTCACGCCGGACGCCAGCAGGTCTTCGATCACCTGCCGGTTGTGCTCCTCGGCAAAGAAACTCGCAATCGACTGCGCCACCACCGGGCCGACATCGTTGACTTCGAGCAGCGCGGCTTCGTCGGCGTCCATCACGGCCTGCAGCTTGCCGAAATGCCTGGCCAGGTCCTTGGCGGTCGACTCGCCCACGTGGCGAATGCCCAGCGCGAAGATAAAGCGGTTCAGCGCCGGCGTGCGCGAGCCATTGATGGCCTCGATCAGGTTACTCGCGGATTTCTCCGCCATGCGCTCCAGTGCGGACAGCTTGAGCACGCCCAGCTTGTAGAGATCGGCCGGCGTACGCACGATGCCCTGGTCCACCAGCTGCTCCACCAGCTTGTCGCCAAGCCCCTCGATATCCATGGCGCGGCGCTGCGCAAAATGCAGCAACGCCTGCTTGCGCTGCGCGGCACAGATCAGCCCGCCCGTGCAGCGCGCAATGGCCTCGCCTTCGAGCCGTTCGATATGCGAGCCGCACACCGGACACGCGGTCGGCATGACGAACGCGCGCGCATCGGCGGGTCGCCGCTCGGCCACCACCGCCACCACCTCGGGAATCACGTCGCCGGCACGGCGCACGATGACCGTGTCGCCGATATGCACGTCCTTGCGGCGGATCTCGTCCTCGTTGTGCAGCGTGGCATTGGTCACCGTCACGCCGCCCACGAACACCGGCGCCAGCCGCGCCACGGGCGTAATGGCTCCGGTGCGGCCCACCTGGACCTCGATGTCCTCGACCACGGTGGTCATTTCCTGCGCGGGGAACTTGTGCGCGAGCGCAAAGCGCGGCGCGCGCGAGACAAAGCCGAGTTGCTCCTGCTCGGTCAGCGCGTTGACCTTGTAGACCACGCCATCGATGTCGTACGGCAACTGGTCGCGGCGCGCGCCGATATCGCGATAGAAAGCCAGCAGGCCCCGGGCGCCCTTTACCACCTGGCGCTCGGTACAGACCGGCAGCCCCAGCCTGGCAAAGCCGTCCAGCATGGTGCTGTGGGTCTGCGGACGATCGACGCCCTGCAACTCGCCCACGCCATAGGCAAAGAACGACAGCGGCCGTCTGGCCGTGATGCGTGGGTCGAGCTGACGCAGGCTGCCCGCGGCCGCATTGCGCGGATTGACGAAGGTCTTCTCGCCGGCTTGCGCCTGGCGCGCGTTGAGCTGGTCGAAATCCTCGCGGTACATGAAGACCTCGCCGCGCACTTCCAGCACGGCCGGCGCTTCGCCGCGCAGCCTGAGGGGAATCGACTTGATGGTGCGCACGTTGGCGGTGACATCCTCGCCGGTTTCGCCGTCGCCGCGCGTGGCCGCCTGCACCAGCCGGCCATTCTCATAGCGCAGCGACATGGCGAGGCCGTCGAACTTGAGTTCGCACGCATATTCCACCGCTTCGGCCTGGCTGAACAGGTCCTGCGCGCCGTCGGCCGGTGCCGCGTTGCGGCCGAGGCCCTGGGCACAGCGGCGGTCGAAGTTGACCACGTCGTCGTCGTCAAAGCCGTTGTTGAGCGACAGCATCGGCACGCGATGCCGCACGGCGTCGAACGCGGCCAGCGGCGCCCCGCCCACGCGCTGCGTCGGCGAGTCGTCGGTCAGCAGTTCGGGATGTTCGGTCTCCAGCGCCTGGAGTTCGCCGAACAGCGCGTCGTATTCCGCGTCGGGAATGGTCGGCGCGTCGAGCACGTAATACTGGTACGCATGGCGGTCGAGCTCCTCGCGCAGCCAGTGCACGCGCTCGGCGGCAGAAGGAGAAGCGCCAGCCGGCGCGGAGGCCTGGGCCTGCGCGCCACGAGTCTTTCCGGTCATGGCAGGCCTCCTACAGACTGAACAGGCGCAGCGCAACCGGAGAGCCGGCCGGCATGCCACGCGCCTCGAGCTTCTCGTAGAGCTTCTCGAGCTGGCCGAAGATCGCCACAAACGACGCTTCCGTCAACGGACGCATGTTGTCGTCCACCAGCTGCGCGCCCATGCGCTGGGCCAGGCTGTATCCGTACTCGCAGACCGTCTTGAACGGCTTGCTGGCCTGCGTGGCCACCGGCACGTCGAGCAGCAGCGTGATGCGGTGACCCGCGTGCACGGTGAGATCGTCGCGCAGGAAGTTGGTCTCGCCAAACTGCAGTGTGAACAGCGGACGCTGCACACCGTCGGCATCGGCCTGGTAACGCGAGAATCGCGTGCCGTCGCGCGACAGCACCAGGCCGTCCTGGGTGGCGACGGTCTGCACGTAGGCGGCCGACCACGGCGCCCCGTCGGAAATGACATTGACGCCCAGTTGCACGTCGCAGCCCGCGGCAAAGGCATCGAGCTCGCGCGCATTGGCGACGGTCTCGGACATGTCCGGCAGCTCGGCGGAAGCATCGAGCGCCTCGGCCAGCGCCTCCACCGCGTTGACGAACTCCGAGAATTCAAGCGCGTTGAGCGGGCCGCTGCGATTGGCGAGCTGCACGGCCACCTGCAGGTCTTCGTACTGATGACCGGCGGTGACGGCTTCCCACGCGTTGGTTTCGGTGCGCAGCCCTTCGAGATGGACCTGCTTGGTGCCGGCGCGACGCAGGCGGCCGGTCAGCGGCAGGATACGATCGCCCGAGGCCTTGCGTTCGAGATGCATCGGCACGATGCAGTCGATCAGTGGATCGATGAGCGCCGGCGACGGTTGGCCGTCGAGCACGGGTTCGGCCGGCGCCGGCGCGGAGGCCGAAGCGGATACGGACGCGGGGGCGGACGGGGCCGCGCTCGGGCTACCGGTGGCGGCGACCGTGGGCGCGGCGCGCTGATCCGCGCGGCCCCTGGTGTCGCCGTTCATGCCGTCCGCAGCGCCATCCTGTGCGCCATCCTGCGTCCCACCCTCGGCACCGCCCTCGTCCGCCGCACGCGGCGTGGCGGCGGCCACGGCGACCTCATCGGCCACGGCCTGGTCGGCATCGGCACCGTTGGCGACGGCGGCACGCGCCGCAGCCGCCGCCAGCGCTTCATCGGTTTGCTGCAGGCCCTTGCCCAGGTGGCCCAGGGTCGGCTCGCGTCGCTGCACCTGGTCGGGCGGCGGATTCTGGAGCTTCTCCGCCGTTTCCGGACGAACGTGTTTGCTGACCACCGGCTCGCGCATCGGCGGCAGCTCGTCCTCGGGCATCAGCGGCCGCACACGGCGCGCCTTGTAGATCTGCCAACGGTTATAGGCGATCAACAGCAGCAGGATGACAACGCCGGCAATGATCAAGGCATTCTGCAGTTCCATCAAGCGGCGGCCTCCATCCGGGTCGTGGTCTTCATGGAATCATCGTGTCGGACGCGGCACGCCACCGCGGCCGCTTGCATCTCCGCTACGCGGAGCCACTGCCTGCTGCTCATGCTGCCTCCGCCATCGACACCGCCGCATCCATATCCACCGCGACGATGCGCGAGACCCCCTGCTCCTGCATGGTCACGCCGATCAGCTGGTGGGCCATCTCCATGGCGATCTTGTTGTGCGAGATAAACACGAACTGCGTCTTGTCGGACATGCGCGCCACCATATTGGCATAGCGCTCGGTATTGGCATCGTCGAGCGGCGCGTCCACCTCGTCCAGCAGGCAGAACGGCGCGGGGTTGAGCTGGAACATCGCGAACACGAGCGCGATCGCGGTCAGCGCCTTTTCACCACCGGACAGCAGGTGGATGGTCGAGTTCTTCTTGCCCGGGGGCTGCGCCATGACCTGCACGCCGGCGTCGAGGATTTCCTCGCCGGTCATGATCAGGCGTGCCTGGCCGCCGCCGAACAGCGACGGGAACAGCTCGCCGAAGTGATGGTTGACCTGATCGAAGGTGCCTTGCAGCAGCGCGCGCGTTTCCTGGTCGATCTTGGCAATGGCATCCTCGAGCGTGTTGATGGCGTCGTTGAGGTCGGCCGATTGCGCATCGAGGAAGGTCTTGCGCTCGCGCGCGGCGGCCAGCTCGTCGAGCGCGGCCATGTTGACCGGCCCCAGCGCGTTGATCGCATTGTTGATACGCGTGACCTCGCCCTGCAGATACGACGGCTTGAGTTCGCCCGTAAGCTTGTCGGCCAGCGCCGCCTCGTCGACCTGCGCGGTCGACAACTGCTCGCTGAACTGCTCCTGGTTCAGGCGCGCGGCCTGTTCCTTGAGCTGGCATTCGGTAATGCGGTCGCGCAGCGGTTGCAGGCTGCGTTCGGCCGCCAGGCGCTGCTCGTCGTACTGGCGCAGCTGTGCGGACAGCGCGTCCAGTTCGATGCGCGCGGCACCGAGCTTCTCTTCCTTCTCGGCGCGGATTTCCAGCGCTTCCTGCAGGCCCGTATGCGCGGTCTGCTCGTTGATGGTCTCCAGCTCCGCGCGCGCGTTTTCGAGCGCTTCGGCAATGCGCTCGGACTCGTCGCCCGCCATCTGGATATTGCGGCGCAGCTCGTCGATGCGACCGGCCAGATTGCGTTCGGCGAAGAGCGCTTCCTGCGCCGCGCGTTCGAAGTCGCGCAACTGCGTACGCGCCTGCGACAGTTTCGCGTCGAGGGCGTCGAAGGCCATCTGCTGGTCCTCGTGCGCGGCCTGCATGTCGGCCAGCGCGGCATCGTGCTGCTCGAACGACGCTTCCGATTCGGCGCGCACCGCGCGTTGTTCCTCGATCTGCGCGACGATTTCCGCCAGCTCCTCGCGGATCTGGCCGCTGCGGGCCGAGAAGCGGTCCATCGCCTGCGACAGCTTCAGCACGTCCATCTGCAGCGCATGCACGCGGCGGGTGGCCTGCTCGGCGCGCGTACGCGCTTCGCTCAGGGCCTGGCTCGCCTGCGTGTAGGCGGCCTCGGCACGCACGGCCTGGCTCCTGGCCTCGTCGGACAGCAGCATCTGCGCGCGCGCCTGCTTCTGCAGGTTCTCGATCTCCTGCTCGCGCGCGAGCATGCCGGCCTGTTCCGAATCGGCGGCGTAGATCTGGATCGCGTTGCGGCCGATCAGGTGGCCTTCCGCCACCACGAACGACGCGCCCTCGGGCAGCGTCTGGCGCGCGGCCATGGCCTGCGCGATATCGGTCGCGGTGTAGATATCGGCGAGCCAGTCCTGCATCACCGCGCGGATGCCGGGCTCGGTGATCTGCACCAGCGACATCAGCGGGCGCAGGCCGGGTGGCGCTTCCATCGGGCGCGCGGCGGGCGGCGGGGTGTAGAACGCGAGCTTGGCCGGCGGCGCATCCGAGAGGAACGCCTTGACCCAGTCGAGGTTGGAGACTTCCAGCGCGGCGAGCTTTTCGCGCAGCACCGATTCCAGCGCGTTTTCCCAGCCGGGCTCGATATGGACCTTCTTCCACAGGCGCGGCAGCTCGGCCAGCCCATGGCGCTCCAGCCACGGCTGCACCTTGCCATCGGTCTGCACGTTTTCCTGGAGCTGGCGCAGCGCGGCCAGGCGCGCTTCCAGCGCGGCGATGGCGGCGGCTTCGCTCTGCACGCGCTCCTGCGCCGCACGGCGTTCGGCATCGAGGCGCGGCACGCTGTCCTCGCTGTCCATCAGCACGGCCTGCGCTTCTTCGAGCAGCGCCTCCTGCTCGGCCAGTTCGGCACGCAGTTGCTCCAGGCGGGTTTCGTCGGGCCGGTCCAGCCCCTTTTCTTCCAGCGACAGACGTTCGCGGCGCTGTTCCAGCTGCTGCAGCATCTGGTCGGCATTGCGCTGTTGCGCGGCCTCCAGCTTGAGCGCCTGCTCGGCCTGCATGATGCCGGTGCGCTGCTCGTTGAGGCGCTGCTGGGCGTCGCGCCACTGCGCTTCCAGCGTCGGCAGCTCGTCGCTCTTCTGCGCCACGGTTTCCTGCGCCTCCACCGTGCGACCTTCGGCCACGGCCAGGCTTTCCTCGGCCTGCGCGAGGTCGTCGGTGGACTGCTCGGATTTGCCCTGCCATTGCTCGCGCTGCGCCGTCAGCGCCGCGATCTGGGCCTGCACGCGATTGCGCGACTCCACCACGAAGCGGATCTCGGCCTCGAGCTTGCTGACCTGGGCATTGGCCTCATAGAGCGCGCCCTGGGCCGCGTGCATGCCGTCGGACGCGGTGTAATGCGCGGCGCGCATGGTTTCCAGTTCGGCCTCGACGTGGCGCAGCTGCGCGGTCTGGGCCTCGAGGTCGATCTGCGCCTGCTCGATCGCGCGCTGGTGGCGTTCCTGCTCGGCCTGAGCCTCGCGCTTGCGCAGCAGCCACAGCAGGTGCTGCTTCTCTTCGCCCTCGGACTGCAGCGTCTTGAAGCGCTGCGCCACTTCGGCCTGGCCTTCCAGCTTTTCCAGATTGGCGCCGAGCTCGCGCAGGATGTCCTCGACGCGGGTCAGGTTCTCGCGGGTGTCCGACAGGCGGTTCTCGGTCTCGCGGCGGCGCTCCTTGTACTTGGACACACCCGCGGCTTCTTCCAGGAAGATGCGCATGTCGTCGGGCTTGGCCTCGATGATGCGCGAGATCATGCCCTGTCCGATGATGGCGTACGCGCGCGGGCCCAGGCCCGTGCCGAGGAAGATGTCCTGGATGTCGCGCCGGCGTACCGGCTGGTTGTTGATGTAGTACGAGGACGTGCCGTCGCGCGTCAGCACGCGCTTGACCGCCACTTCGGCGTACTGGCTCCACTGGCCGGCGGCGCGGCCCTCGGCGTTGTCGAACACCAGTTCGACGCTGGCCCGGCCCGCCTGCTTGCGCGCCGTGGAACCGTTGAAGATGACGTCCTGCATGGACTCGCCACGCAATTCCGAAGCGCGTGACTCGCCAAGCACCCAGCGCACGGCATCAATAATGTTCGATTTGCCGCAGCCGTTGGGACCGACGATGCCGACCAGTTGGCCCGGCACTTGAAAATTGGTGGGATCGACGAAGGACTTGAAGCCCGCCAGCTTGATCGATGACAGTCGCACGTTATCGTGTGGTTTTTCGGCGTTACGGAAATGGAAGGACGGACGCCGGTGGACGGACGGCCCTGGGGGGCGTGATGCCTGCGTCCCATCCGGTCCGGGATGTCCGGCAGAATGGCGACAATCATACCATCGCCAAACGCCCTTCCGGACGCTTTCTCGACCGTTGCAACCGCCTCGAAAGCCGCCTCGTGTCAAGTCAAAAATCGTTGTATTTCCGCTGCTTGCGTGCCTTGGTTAAAGCACTGTCGAGAACGGATTGGTTTGACATCGAACGGTCACACTGGCAAAACGCACGGAAACCTCTTAGGGTTAGTGCTAGTCTCTGCCCATGCCGGCGTGGCGCGGGCGTCCCCTCGGGCTTGGGCGCTGCCGTGACCCCATGCGCACCGGCCCCGAAGCGGTTCTTGCCAGGAGGAATCAGCATGACCACGATGCAACCGGCAGGCCTGGCCGCCCCGGAATCCCGCGACGCCGAACCCGGCGTCCCGGTTTCCGGCGGCATGCCATGGTCCGTCGATGAAATCGATTACGCCGCGATCGATGTCGCGCGCGTGCGCGACAACCGGACCCTGTTCTACCTGCTGACGGCCGCGTCCTATGGAAAGCGGCTCCGACACCTACGCCGGCAACCTGGCCCGCTATTACGCCGAAACGCCCGAGGCGGCCGAGTGGCTGGCGCGCCATTGGGAGCGCGAGGAACTGCAGCACGGCCTGGCGCTGCGCCGCTACGTCGAGCATGTGTGGCCGGAATACGACTGGGAGCGCGGCTACGTGCGCTTTTTCGAGGAGTACGGCCAGACCTGCGTCGACGCCAACCTGGAGCCCTCGCGCGCGCTGGAAATGGCGGCGCGCTGCGTGGTCGAAACCGGCACCGCGTCCTATTACCGCGCCCTGCAGGCAGCCACCGACGAACCGGTGCTGTGCGACCTGGCGCGGCGCATCTCCAGCGACGAGGTGCGCCACTACAAGTATTTCTTCCGCTACTTCAACCTGCTGAACGGCCACGAGCGGCTGGGCCGGCTCAAGGTCTTCGGCGCGCTGGCGCGGCGCCTGCTGGAAATCAAGAACGAGGATGTCGAGATCGCGCTGCGTAATGTGCTGCGCGTGGAACGCAACCGCGAGGATATTCCCGACCAGGACGTGGCACGGCTCAACTCGCAGTGCAGCACGATCGTGCGGCACAACCTGCCGATCGAGATGACGATCAAGATGCTGCTGCGGCCGCTGCACCTGCATGCGCGCATCGAGAAGCTGGTGCATCGGCCGCTGGTGGCAATGGTGTCGCTGGCGATCCTGCACTGATCCGGAGGTGGGCGCCCCGCCGGGGCAGGCGGCGGTGGTCGCGGCGCACCGGGGTGGCGCGCGGATGGCGGACGGATGGCGGACCGATGGCGGACGGGCATGGTGGCCGCGGGAGGGCGCAGCGGCGCTCGCCATTCCTCTATAATGCTGCGTTTCCACCGCATGCCCCGGACCGCCAACGTGAACCCGCGCCTCGACCTGCTTCAGACCTATCCCTTCGAGAAACTGCGCGCGCTGGTGGCGGACGTGAAGCCCGCCGACAAGCCGGCCATCAGCTTCGGCATCGGCGAGCCCAAGCATCCCACCCCGCAGTTCATCAAGGATGCGATGACGGCGGCGCTCGGCGGCCTGGCCAACTACCCGACCACGCTCGGCAGCGATACGCTGCGCCAGACCATTGCCGGCTGGCTGGCGCGCCGTTACGACCTGCCCGCGCTCGACGCGGCCACGCAGGTGCTGCCGGTGACCGGTTCGCGCGAGGCGCTGTTCGCGTTTGCCCAGACCGTGATCGACAGCACGCAGCCCAACCCGCTGGTGCTGTGCCCCAACCCGTTCTACCAGATCTACGAAGGCGCCGCGCTGCTGGCCGGCGCGCGTCCGGTGTTCGCCAACAGCGATCCGGCGCGCAATTTTGCCCCGGCGTTCGACCAGATCGGCGCCGACGTCTGGCCCAACGTGCAACTGCTGTATGTCTGCACGCCCGGCAATCCGACCGGCGCGGTGCTGTCGCTGGAGGACTGGAAGCAGCTGTTTGCGCTGTCCGACCGCTATGGCTTTGTCATCGCCTCCGACGAATGCTATTCGGAGATCTACTTCGACGAGCGCCGCAAGCCGCTCGGCGCGCTCCAGGCCGCGCACCAGCTGGGCCGCGGCTTCGAGCGCCTGGTCATGTTCTCGAGCCTGTCCAAGCGCTCGAACGTGCCGGGCCTGCGCTCGGGCTTCGTGGCCGGCGATGCCGCGCTGCTGAAGAAATTCGCGCTGTACCGCACCTACCACGGCGCCGCCATGAACCCGGCCGCGCAGGCCGCGAGCGTGGCCGCGTGGAACGACGAGGCACATGTGCGCGACAACCGCGCGGCCTATGTGCGCAAGTTCGGCGAAGTCACGCCGATGCTGGCCGAGGTGGTCGACGTTGTGCTGCCGGACGCCGGCTTCTACCTGTGGGCCGATGTCTCGCGCACCGGACTGTCGGACACCGAATTTGCCAGCCGCCTGCTGGCGGCGCAGAACCTGACCGTCCTGCCGGGCAGCTATCTGGCGCGCGACGCCCATGGCGTGAACCCCGGCGTCGGCCGCGTGCGCATGGCGCTGGTGGCAACGCCGGACGAATGCCTCGAAGGCGCGCGCCGCATCGTCGAGTTCTGCCGGTCGCTGCGCTGAGGCGCAGCGCGTATCAACACACCAGCGGACGCACCAGCAGACCCAGCAGACCCACCAGCAGCAGCACCAGCAACGCCCACGAGATCCATACCAGCGGCGGCGCGGCCCCGGCCTCCCGGCACCTTGCGCCCCCGCACCGCTCACCCATTACTACCGAGAAGACCATCATGACGCAAGCACTGCAAGCCCTGATCGACCAGGCCTGGGAAGACCGCACCAGCCTGTCGCCGAAGTCCGCGCCGAACGATATCCGCGAAGCCGTGGCCAACGTGATCGCCCAGCTCGATTCGGGCGCGCTGCGCGTGGCCGAGAAGCAAGGCAAGGAGTGGGTCGTCAACCAGTGGGTCAAGAAGGCCGTGCTGCTGTCGTTCCGCCTGGAGGACAACGCGCCGATGAGCGCCGGCGGCTTTGCCCAGTTCTACGACAAGGTGCCCACCAAGTTCGCCAACTGGAGCGCCGAGGACTTTGCCCGCGCCGGTTTCCGCGTGGTGCCGCCGGCGGTGGCGCGTCGTGGCTCGTATATCGCAAAGAACGCGGTGCTGATGCCGTCGTACACGAACATCGGCGCGTACGTCGATGAAGGCACCATGGTCGATACGTGGGCCACGGTCGGTTCGTGCGCGCAGATCGGCAAGAACGTGCACCTGTCGGGTGGCGTCGGCATCGGCGGCGTGCTGGAACCGCTGCAGGCCAACCCGGTGATCATCGAGGACAACTGCTTTATCGGCGCCCGCTCGGAAGTGGTGGAAGGCGTCATCGTCGAAGAGAACTCGGTGATCTCGATGGGCGTGTACCTGGGCCAGTCGACCAAGATCTACGACCGCGAAACGGGCGAGGTCCACTACGGCCGCGTGCCGGCCGGTTCGGTGGTGGTGGCCGGCAACCTGCCGTCGAAGGATGGCAAGTACAGCCTGTACTGCGCCGTGATCGTCAAGAAGGTCGATGCGCAGACGCGCGCCAAGACCAGCCTGAACGACCTCCTGCGCGGCGACTGATCGCCCGCTGGCGATGCCCTCCTTGCGCAAGCGACTCATGGCCCTGGATCCTGCTACCGTCACGACCGTGCTTTCCCTGCTGCCGACCATTCTCGAGCAGGCCAACAAGACCATCGAGAAGATCAAGAAGGGACGGCGCAAGGATGGCGCGCCCGATGCACCGGATGCTGCCGGCGCCGAGCCCGCGGATGGCCGCGACCTCGCGACGCGCAACGCCGAGCGCATCGCCGAACTGGAAGCCGCGGCCATGCAGCAGGCCGAGGCGGTCAAGCTGCTTGCCGAGCAGCATGCGATCACGATCGAGGCGCTGCGCAAGGAAGCCGGCCGCCTCGACCGCCGCCTGCGACTGATGACAGCCGTGGCGATGGGCGGCGTGGCGCTGGGCATCGGCGCGCTGGTGGTCGCCCTCAACCTGCTGTTCCGTTAATACCGCGCGTGCCGCGGGCGCCCGCCCGTGACACGCGTCCTCCTCCCGTCCATCGACATCATGACCGTCCTGCTCTACGGCATTCCCAACTGCGACACCGTCAAGAAGGCGCGCACCTGGCTCGACGACCACGGCGTGGCGTACACCTTCCACGACTTCAAGAAGCAGGGTGTGGACGCGGCCTTGCTGCACGGCTGGCTCCGGCAGGTGCCGCTGACCACGCTGCTCAACAAGAAGGGCACCACCTACCGCGCGCTCTCCGACGCGGACAAGGCGCGTGCCGAGCAGGAAGCCGGCGCCATTGCGCTCATGCAGCAGAGCCCGTCGCTGATCAAGCGGCCTGTGCTGGAGCGCGCGGGCAAGGTGACCGTGGGCTTTGCCGCGGATACCTACGCCGGGTTGTTCTGAGTCCCTGAGAATATCGATCATGAATGCCACTCTTGCCCTGACCGAAGACCTGATCCGCCGCCGCTCGGTCACGCCGGCCGACGAAGGCTGCCAGGCCGTGCTCACCGCACGCCTCGCAGCCCTCGGATTTACCTGCGAGTCCATCGTCAGCGGTCCTGACGATTTCCGCGTGACCAACCTGTGGGCGGTGCGACGCGGCACGCAGGGCCAGGCAGGCAAGCTGCTGGCCTTTGCCGGCCATACCGACGTGGTGCCGACCGGTCCGCTCGACCAATGGTCGTCCGACCCGTTTCTGCCGAGCCATCGCGACGGCAAGCTCTATGGCCGCGGCGCCGCGGACATGAAGACGTCGATTGCCGGCTTTGTGGTGGCGGTCGAGGAATTCCTGCAGCGCCATCCCGACCATGCCGGTTCCATCGCGTTCCTGATCACGAGCGACGAGGAAGGTCCCGCGCATGACGGCACCATCAAGGTGGTGGACGCGCTGCGCGCGCGCGGCGAGCGCCTCGACTACTGCGTGGTCGGCGAGCCGACCTCGGTCGATACGCTCGGCGACATGGTCAAGAACGGCCGGCGCGGCTCGCTCTCCGGCAAGCTCACCGTGCGCGGCGTGCAGTGCCATATCGCCTACCCTCACCTCGGACGCAACCCGATCCATCTGGTGGCGCCGGCGCTGACCGAACTGGTCGGCGAGGTCTGGGACGAAGGCAACGAGTACTTTCCGCCCACCACGTGGCAGATGTCGAATATCCACGCCGGCACCGGCGCGACCAATGTGGTGCCGGGCCATATCACCATCGACTTCAATTTCCGCTTTTCCACGGCGAGCACGCCGGAAGGCCTGAAGGCGCGCGTGCACGCGATTCTCGATGCGCACCAGCTCGACTACACGCTCGACTGGACGCTGGGCGGCAGTCCGTTCCTGACGCCGCGTGGCGAGCTGTCGGAAGCGCTGTCCGCGGCGATCGCCGCCGAGACCGGTGTCAAGACGGAACTATCGACCACGGGCGGTACCTCGGATGGCCGCTTTATCGCCACGATCTGCCCGCAGGTCATTGAGTTCGGCCCGCCCAATGCGAGCATCCACAAGATCGACGAGCATGTGGAAGTGCGCTTTATCGAGCCGCTCAAGAACATCTATCGCGGCGTGCTCGAACGCCTGATCGCCTGAACGGAGGCCGACATGGCAACGCACCCCACCGCTGTCTTCCACACCGTACGCGATCTGCTGCGCTATGCGGTATCGCGCTTCAGCGCGGCCAAACTGTCGTTCGGGCATGGCAGCGCCAACGCGTATGACGAGGCGGCGTATCTCGTGCTCCATACGCTGAACCTGCCGCTGGATACGCTCGATCCGTTCCTCGACGCCCGGCTGCTGCCCGACGAGATCGACGCCGTACTCGCGGTGATCGAGCGCCGCGTGACCGATCGTGTGCCCGCCGCGTACATCACGCACGAAGCGTATATGCACGGCCTGCGCTTCTACGTGGATTCGCGCGTGATCGTGCCGCGCAGCTTTATCGGCGAACTGCTGCAGGAAGGACTCGAGCCGTGGCTGGGCGAGGCCGGCCAGATCGGTCCGGTGCTCGAACTGTGCACGGGCTCCGGCTGCCTGCCGATTCTTGCCGCGCATGTATGGCCACAGGCGAGGATCGATGCCGTCGATATCTCGCCCGATGCGCTGGCCGTGGCACGCCGCAATGTGGCCGACTACAAGCTGGAAGACCGCATCACGCTGTTCGCGGGCGACCTGTACGCACCGCTGCCGGCGGGCGCCACCTACGACGTCATCCTGACCAACCCGCCCTACGTCAACGAGGCCTCGATGCGCGACCTGCCGCCCGAGTACCTGGCCGAGCCTCGTATTGCGCTGGCGGGCGGCGACGACGGCATGGATGTGGTCCGCCGCATCATCGCCGGCGCGAAGGCGCGTCTCAACCCGGGCGGCGTGCTGGTGGTCGAGATCGGTAACGAGCATGCCAACGTCGAAGCCGCCTTTCCGGACCTCGACATCGTCTGGCTGCCGGTCAGCGCTGGCGACGAGCAGGTGTTCCTGGTGACGGCGGAGGCCTTGCCGGACTGACTCGGGGCGGGCGCATGCGGCGCGCCGGCGCCAGGAAAAACGGGCACACCGTCGATCGTACGGTGTGCCCGTTTCTCGTTGACGGACCGACTGCCCGCGCCTATTGCGGACCGACCGAGTAGATCGTGCCGTTCCCGGACACCTGGTAATAGTCCGCGCCAATGCCCACCCAGTGATACCCCTTGCGCGGGGCGGGCAGGTCGTACTGCTTGTAGTTGTCGATCACGTATTGCCGATCGCGGAACTCGGCGGGCAGCTTGTCGCCCTTGTTCCACTTCTGCGGCGCGTAGGGCGATTGCGCGCCCATCGGTGCCCCACCCGACTGGCCACTCATGGCACCCGGAGGCATGGCGCCGGGGGACCGCTGCTGCTGGTGATGCATGCCCGGTCCGCCCGGCCGTTGCGGACGGGTAGTGGCGCCGCCTCCGGTGGCGGGCGGCATGGGCGTGGCGGTGGACGGCGAGCTACCTTGCTCGCCAGGTGCCGGCATCGGGCGCGGGCCGCTCGGCGCGGCCTGGCCAGGCTGACCTGGCATCTGCCCGCTCTGGGCATGGACAAATGGCGCGGCCAGCATGCCTGCCGCGACCAGGACGGAGGGTATTAACAACTTCGTTTTCATCGTGATCTCCTCACAGATGGAACGTCGGACTGCCCGGGCCCGGGCAACCCCAAGAAGCTTAGTAGCAAAAGCGGGGCCCGACGGGGCGCGATCCTGTCACGATGCCCGGAGATCACCAGAACGCACGGCGCGGCCCCCGCAGGCGGTCACGCGAGAAGGCGCCTGAAAGTGCCACGACAAGCGCGCGGCACGACCTGGGGCCCGTCGCCGGCGCGAAGCGAACGAGCGCGGGCGGCGCAGTGTGCACAAGCGGTGGGCGCACCGCCGGTAGTTTTGGCATGCACGGATGACGCCCGTTGTCAGAATGACCAGGCTGGCGCCTCACGCGAGCACGTTTGGCACCGCCGCCGCCAGCATCGCCACACCGGACAACGTCAGCAGCGTCAGCACGATGCGGCGGAACGCGAGGTCGCTGATGCCGATATACACGCGCGTGCCAAGCAGGGTCGGGATCAGCATGGCCGGGGCCACGATGGCGAACTTCGGCAGCATGTCCTGCGTGATGATGCCCGTGCCGATGTACACCGCCATCGTCACGATCAGCGCGCCGAGATTGAAGTTCTGGATGATGGTGCGCTGCTTGTCCTTGTCGAAGCCGCGCAATGCGCACCAGAGCGTGGGAAACACCCCCGTAAAGCCGCCGATGCCGCCCATGATGCCGCCCAGCCAGCCGGCCACGCCATCGGCCACGCGGCCACCATGCGTGATGCGCGGCATCCTGGCCGAGAACAGCATGAGCGGGCACCACAGCACCAGCACGGTCCCGAGCACGAGCTTGAACCAGTGCACGTTCAGCATGGGGAGGATGGTGACGCCCAGAGGGATGCCCAGCACGCCGCCGATCAGGAACGGCAGTACCGTGGCGAAGTGAAATTTGCGCCGGACCGTGAACGCCGCCAGCAGTTGCCCGGTCAGCGCGCCGAATACCGACATGGCCGACGCCAGCCGCGGCTCGACCGACCACGCCCAGAACGACATGGCCACCATGCCGAACGCGAAACCGGAGAGACCCTGGACGAAGCCGGCGACGATGGCGCCGAGTGCGATGATCAGTAGCGTGGTGTCGATGGACATCGTGCGATTGTTATTCTCGTTGTGGTCTACCGCACGATACCCTTCGCCACCGCCTCCGTCACCTGCGCGATCACGCCCTCGCGCCACGGCTCGCTGTCGCAATAGAACGCCTGGCACATCGCCTGCCGGATCAGCGTGCGCTGGTTCTCGTCGGCCTCGGGATGCAGATGGAGCCAATGGTCGCCGCGCAGCGCCTCCAGCACGTCGGGCAGCGGCAGCGTACCGAATTCGAGCGCGATGCCGGCGTAGTCGACGGTTGGCAGCGTCTGCGGCACGGCGACCCATGCCATGCCGTTGAGGTTGGGCGAGGCGGACGAGCCGTCGTAGACCGACGTGACATGCCGGCCCCATATCGCGCGGGCGCGCGCGAGCGATTCGGCACGGTCCGGGCCCATGTGGATGGGTTCGCCGTATCCGCGCGGGCCGAGCCCGGTATGGATGTCGAGCCAGCGCAGCGAGGCGCGTCCCGAACCGAAGCGCGCGATGATGCGGCGCAGCGTGTAGTTGCTCCAGGTCGGCCGCGCGCCGCCGTAGAACATGCCGTCCGGGTCCTGGTACTGGCCCGCGCTCACGGCCGCCTGGTACCACGCCACGCCCCTGGCCGCCACGGCCTGCATCAGGCCGGTCAGGTCGGCCTGGGACGGTGGCCAGTGCACCGGCAACAGCAGCGGCGCAATCTCGGCATAGGCGGCGTTATGCGGCAGCGTCTGGTCGAAATCGAGAAAGTTGCGGTTGAGGTCGACGTTGTCTTCGTTGACGCGCCGCAGGTGCGAGAAGCCGTGCGGATTGACGGCGTGCACCAGCAACAACGCCACGTCGGCGCGCTCGCATGCCTGGCGCAGCGCCTCGTCGCGCAGCAGCGCCACCTGTGCGCCCGCGCCGCACAATCCTTCCACGCCGTGTACACCCGAGGTGACCATCATCAGGTGCGGCGCGTCGGCGCGGCCGGCCAGGGCCACATCGATGGCGAGCGCCTCGCCGTCGGCGCCATGGTGGGTGGGGTGCGGGAACGCGGTCAGCGCGGCGCCGGCGGCGCGGGCGGCGTCGAGAAACTTCTGGCGCGCCGCGGCATAGCTGGGCGCGAAGCAATCGGAAGCACGCATGGCGGCGCAGGCCGGAGCCGAGTGGCGATGCCTGATTAGACGCCAAATCGCGGCGCTCTGCCACCTCGTGCCCCTGATGTCCCCGCCCCCGTGCCCCCCGTGCCCCCCGTGCCCCCCGTGCCCTCCGTGCCCCCTCGCGCCGCCACCGGGGCAGCGCGATCAGAACGTCTCGCGGACCCCGGCGCCGGCCGCGGCGGTGTGGAAGGCGTGCGGATGCATGGCAATGCCGGCCGCGTCGAGCTGCGCGCGCGACAGCACCAGATGGCGCGCGAGCCAGTCGTGCAAGCTGCGCAGGAAGCGAATGTTCTCGACGCTGCCGGATGCCGCGATCAGGCGTTCCAGATGGATATGCGCGGTATAGACGTCGAGCAGATTCTCGCTCTTGAGCCGGGGCGGCGTGGTGGCGCTACGCTCGATGGCGAGCACGCGCGACACCTGCGCGGGCGTCAGCGGCTCGCCTCGCACGATCTGCTGGTAGACCCCTTCCAGCGGCGCGAACCGCACGGTCGGCTGCACGCGTGGCACGGCGGCGACCTTCTCCATGCGCAGCACCACATAGCGCGTGGCGGCATTGCGGCGCTCGATCTCGCGCGCATCCGCACTGGGCCGGCGGGCCCGCGCGGGGGCGGCGACGGCCTCGCGGGTGCCAGCGTTGGCGGCCGGGGCAGCCGCGCCCGCGGCATCGCGGACGGTGTAATCGGGAATCCGGTCGAGCGCGCTGGCATCGCCGAGCAAGGCGCGTGCGCAGTCGGCGCCAAACGGGTATTCATGTCCGTGGCCATCGCGCAGGATATAGGCGTGCCCCGTGGGAAAGCCATGATGGCGCCCGCCCCGCGCCGAGCGTGCGTGGCAGCGCGTGGTCGCGGGATCGACGAAGTCCTTGCGGACGGGCCGCCAGCTCGTGGAGTCGGTGATGGCCATGGTACGGCGCCGGATAGAAAACGATCAGGCGCCATTATCGCCGCAATCGCGCGCCGACTGCGCGGCAGATCGTGCAGGAAGCGCGCAAGGAACGCGGGGGGCGTGTTACTTCAGCATGAACGACATCGCCGACAGGGAATTCAGCATGCGCACCGCGGCCTGCACCGAGTCGGCGCGGAACGTGAGCGTGTCGCCGTCCACGCGCTCCAGCGCCGGCCACTGGCAGAACAGGTCGGCATGGGCCGGCGTCATGGTCTGAAGGCGCACCCCCACCGGTCCGGTCAGCTCGAAGCAGCGCGCCTCGGGCCGCTCGATGGCCTGGCGCGTCACCGCTTCGGCCGCCTGCGCAATGGCATCGCGCGCCGCCGCCGGCGACAGCGAGGTGCCGCTGCCCTGCCCGCCCGCGCGCTTGGTCTGGACATAGCGCACCCACGGCATCAGCGGACGCGTCTCGTTGACGAACACGTCATCGCCGCTTGCCAGCAGCACGGGCACATCGAACTCGCCCGCCAGCGCCGCATAGATGCCCGCTTCACCGAGCTCGAGCCCGTTGAGCCAGACGCGCGCAAAGGCCCCGCTGTTGATCGTATGCGCGAGCACGCCGCGGCTCTGGGCACGCCCGTGATAACCGATCATGAACACGCCGTCGCAGTCCTGCTCCACGCCCGCCATCATGCCGAGATAGCGCGGCTTGCCCAGCACCAGCTCCACACGCGGGTCGAGCTGGTCGGGCAGCAGGTTGCGAAAGCCGCCATGCGAATCGTTGACGATCACGGCGCTCGCCCCGCCCGCAAAGGCGCCCTGCGCGGCGGCATTGGCCTCGGCGGTCATCCAGGCGCGGGCGCGCTCGTATTCGCCATTGCCGGCGCGCGTCTGTTCCGGATGGAAGACGCCGGCCACGCCTTCGATATCGGCGGAGATCAGGATTTTCATGGTCACTCGGTCAGGAAATCGCCGCGCGCTTCACGGCGGCATGCGGTGGCTCTTGCGGTGCGTCGGCACATCGTCACCATCGTCGCCCTCGTCGCCCTCGTCGCCCTCGGGGTAGGCATCACGGCGCATCACCGGGCATCGCACCCAGCAACGTCCGCAACGCGTGCCGATGATGCCCGTCGCGGCCAGTGACCGCCTCCGCATGCCACAGCGCATGCACGATGGCCTGCTCGACGCTGTCGGCCGCCGCGCGAAACAGCGGGTCGAGGCGGGTCTCGTGCACCATCGCCAGCGCGGGCATGGGCCGGTCGGCCAGATGCGGCACGGTGTAGGCGGTGGAAAACGCCAGCGCGATATCGCCCGAGCCATGGCCAAACACGGACCCGGTGCGCGCCAGACCGGCGCCGGCGCGCAACGACAGGCGCCGCAGCTGGCGCGCATCGAGCGGCGCGTCGGTGGCCACGATCATGATGATCGAGCCTTTCTCGGGCGCGGTCGGGGGGGACGTGGCCGGCCCATGACCCGCCAGCCGCGCCACCAGCGTCTGGCCCACCTGCCGGCCGGCCAGCACCAGCGATTCCGGCGTACCGAAATTGGCCAGCACCAGCGCACCCACCGTATAGCTCCCGGCCACGCGCGAGGCCGTGCCAATCCCGCCCTTGACGCCAAACGACGACATGCCGCGACCGGCGCCGACGGCGCCCTGCGCCACCTCGGCCCCGGCGTCGGCGAGCGCCTGCGCATAGTGCCCGGCATGCACGGCCATGGCCTGGATGTCGTTCAGATAGCCGTCGTTGCACTCGAACACGAGCGGATTGACGGTCGGCCAGGCGCGGCCGATTTCCGCGTTGGCGGCAATCGCGGCACCGATCTGGGCCTGCGCCAGCGCGCCCACCGAGAACGTGTTGGTCAGCGCGATCGGCGTCTCCAGCACGCCCAGCTCTTCCACCTGCACCAGGCCGATGCTCTTGCCAAAGCCATTGAGCACCGTCGCGGCGGCAGGCACCTTGTCGGTATAGGGATTGCCGGCATGGGGCCGCACCACCGTCACGCCGGTCTGGCAGGCCCCCTGCGCCAGCGTGCAATGGCCGACCGTCACGCCGGCGACATCGGTGATCGCGTTGCGCGCACCCGCCGGCAGCTGGCCGATGACTGGAGCGATAACCGGAGCGATGACCGGAGCCGGCATGATCAGCGGCGGTCGATCTTGGGATCGAGCGCGTCGCGCAGGCCGTCCCCGAGCAGGTTGAACGCCAGCACGGTCAGGAAGATCGCCAGACTCGGGAAGATCGCCACGTGCGGCGCCGTCACCATGTCGGCACGCGCCTCGTTGAGCATGGCGCCCCACTCCGGCGTGGGCGGCTGCGCCCCGAGCCCGAGGAACGACAGGCCGGCGGCGGTGATGATCGAGGTGCCGATCCGCATCGAGAAGTACACCACGATCGACGACACCGTACCCGGCAGGATATGGCGCATCAGGATGGTCCAGTCGGACGCGCCGATGCTGCGCGCGGCTTCCACGTACGTCAGGTGCTTGAGCATCAGCGTGTTGCCGCGCACCAGGCGCGCAAACGCGGGAATGCTGAAGATGGCCACGGCAAAGATCACGTTGGGCATGCCGTTGCCGAGAATGGCGACGATGCCGATCGCCAGCAGGATGCCCGGAAACGCGAACAGCACGTCCGAGATACGCGTCACGATGCGGTCCCACCAGCCTTCGTAATACCCGGCCAGCAGACCCAGCACGGTGCCCACGATGGCGCCGATGATCACCGAGAAGAAACCGGCGGCCAGCGAGATACGGGTGCCGGCCAGGATGCGGCTGAAGATGTCGCGGCCGAGCGAATCGACGCCCATCCAGTGGGACGCGGACGGCCCCGCGTTCAGCGCATCGTAGTCGAAGTAGTTCTCGGGATCGTAGGGCGCAAGATGCGGTGCGAGGATGGCGATCACCACCAGCATCAGCACAAACGCGCCGGCGGCCAGCGCCAGGTGCTGCTTGCGGAATTTGCGCCAGAACTCGCTCCAGGGCGTGCGTACGGGCTCGCGCGAGAACGGGTTGACGGTGGCCGCTTCGTGCGGACCGGCGTTGGCGGGCGTGGAAATATCGGACATGCCGGCCTCTCTTACTTGTATCGGATGGCGGGATTGATCACCGTGTAGAGCAGGTCCACCACCAGGTTGATCAGGATGAATTCGAGCGAGAACAGGAGCACCTCGGCCTGGATCACCGGGTAGTCGCGCATCTCCACGGCGTCGACCAGCAGGCGGCCGAGGCCGGGCCAGTTGAACACCTTCTCGACGAGAATCGAGCCGCCCAGCAGAAAGCCGAACTGCAGGCCCATCATCGTTACCACGGGAATCATGGCGTTGCGCAGCGTGTGCTTGACCACCACCACGGTCTCGCGCACACCCTTGGCACGCGCGGTCCGCACGAAGTCTTCCTGCAGCACCTCGATGAACGATGCCCGCGTAAAGCGTGCCATCACCGCCGCCACGGCGGCACCGAGCGTGAGCGAAGGCAGGATGTAGTGCTTCCAGCTATCGGCGCCGATCGACGGCAGCCAGCCCAGCTGCACGGAGAACACTTCCATCAGCAGCATGCCGAGCGCGAAGGCCGGGAACGAGATGCCGGACACCGCCAGCGTCATGCCGAGGCGGTCCGGCCACTTGTTGCGCCACACGGCGGAACAGATGCCGATGCCCATGCCGAAGATCACGGCCCAGGCCATCGACGTCAACGTCAGGTACAGCGTCGGCAGGAAGCGCTCGCCGATCTCCTCGTTGACGGGCCGCTTGGTGCGCAGCGAGGTGCCGAACTCCCCTTGCAGCGCGTTCGTGAAGAAGCGCACGAACTGTTCATGCATCGGCCGGTCGAGGCCCAGATCCTTGCGCACCAGTTCGACCGTGGCCTGGTCGGCCTCGGGGCCGGCGGCCAGCCGCGCGGGATCGCCCGGCAGCATATGGACGAACAGGAACACCAGCACCGCCACCAGCAGCAGTGTCGGGATCACGCCCAGACATCGTTTGAGGAAGTAATTCAGCATCGCACACCGGAAAAAGGAACCGCCGGCCGTCCATCCATGCCCCCGCATATCGCGGACGGACGGCCGTTACGGTTTTACTGCCTTGTTGTTTCTTGTAATACCGCGACTTTTTTTACCACTTCTTTGCTTCGCCCTCCCCGTGTGGCCGCGCCCGCAAGCGCGGCCCCGGAGAGGGCGTCCATCCACGGCCTGGGCCGCTTACTGCTTGATATCGATCTCGTCGAAGTTGAACGAGCCGTCCGGCATCGCGTACGCACCCGACAGGCGCTTCGAACGTGCGAACAGCACTTTCTCCGTCACCAGGAACGCCCACGGCGCATCCTTCCAGATGCGTTCCTGCGCGTCCTTGTAGAGCCGCGCCTTCTCGGCACGATCGGTGGTACGCAGCGCGCCGGCGATGTCGGCATCGACCTGGTCGTTCTTGTAGTACGCGGTGTTCAGCAGCTTGGGCGGCATCGATTCCGAAGCCAGCAGCGGACGCAGCGCCCAGTCCGACTCACCGGTCGACGACGACCAGCCCACGTAGTACAGGCGCACGCCGGCGTCTTCCGGCTTCTGCACGCTCTCCACCTTCTCCACGCGCTGACCGGCCTCGAGCGCCTGCACGGTGGCCTTGATGCCGACCTGTTGCAGCTGCTGCTGGACGAACTGGATCACCTTCTGCGCGGTGGTGTGGTTATACGCGGACCACAGCGTGGTCTCGAAACCGTTCGGGTAGCCGGCTTCCTTCAGCAGCTCGCGCGCCTTGGCCGGGTTGTACGGCCACGGGCCCAGCTTCTCGGCATAGTCCACACCGGCGGGCACCACGCCCTCGGACGGCGTGGCGTAGCCGGCAAAGGCCACCTTGACCAGCGCTTCCTTGTTGATCGCGTAGTTGATGGCCTGGCGCACCTTCGGGTCGTTGAACGGCTTGACCTGGGTGTTGAACGAGACATAGCGCGCGATGATCGACGGCGCGTCGATCAGGTCGACCTTCGGGCTCGACTTCAGCACGGCGGCCTGCTCGAACGGAATGCGGAACGCGAAGTCGGCCTCGCCGGTCTGCATCACCGCGGCGCGCGTGTTGTTGTCCACCACCGGCTTCCAGGTGATGGTGTCGATCTTCGGGTAGCCGGTCTTCCAGTAGCCCGCGAACTTCTTGCCCTTGAGGTAATCGGTCTGCTTCCATTCGACGAACTCGAACGGGCCGGTGCCGACCGGATGGAAGGCGATTTCCTTGCCGTACTTCTTGAGCGCGGTGGGCGAGATCATCACGGCCGACGGGTGCGACAGCACGTTGATGAACGGCGAGAACGGCTCCTTCAGCGTGATCTTGACCGTGTTGGCGTCAACCACCTCGGTCTTGGCCACGCGGTTGAACAGCGTGTAGCGCTTGAGCTTGTTGGCCGGATCGGTCACGCGGTCGAAGTTGGCCTTGACGGCGTTGGCATCGAACGTGGTGCCGTCGTGAAACTTGACGCCCTTCTTGAGCTTGATGGTGTAGGTCAGGCCATCCTTGCTTGCCTCATAGCTCTCGGCCAGCACGTTCTGCAGCTTGAGGTCCTTGTCCAGGCCGAACAGGCCCTGGTAGAACGACTTGGTGACGGCCTGCGACAGCGTGTCGTTCGAATCGTACGGATCGAGCGTGGTGAACGTGGAGTCCACGGCCATCACCGCGTCCTTGGCGGCAAACGCCGGGCTGGCCAGCATGCCCATCGCGCCGATTGCCACGGCGCCGGCGATCAGCCTGGGCGAAACCATACGGGTAGACATTCTTTTATTCTCCTAGTGGACAGGACCAGAACTTCAGTAGGCGCCGCCGACCGGATGGCGGGCGACATAGTGACCATGCGCGCCGCTGCCGGAGACGGGCACCAGTGGCTGCACCACGGGCTCGTCGCCGACCGCGCGGATCGGGCTTGGGATTTCATCGGACAACGGTTCGCGCTTCATGTGACGCCGCGCCGGATCGGCGATCGGCACCGCGGACATGAGCTTCCTGGTGTACGGGTGCTGCGGATTCTCGAAGATCGCGCGGCGCGGGCCGATCTCGACGATCTGGCCGAGGTACATCACCGCCACGCGGTGGCTCACACGCTCCACCACCGCCATGTCGTGCGAGATGAACAGGAACGCCACGCCGAGTTCGCGCTGCAGGTCCAGCATCAGGTTGACGATCTGGGCCTGGATGGAGACGTCGAGCGCGGACACCGACTCGTCCGCCACCACCACCTTCGGATTGAGCGCGAGCGCACGCGCGATGCAGATGCGCTGGCGCTGGCCGCCCGAGAACTCGTGCGGATAGCGCGCGGCGTGGGCCGGCGTCAGCCCCACCTTCTCCAGCAGCCAGGCCACGCGATCTTCCGCCTGCTTGCCGCCGGCCACCTTGTGCACCAGCAGCGGTTCCATGATCGAGTAGCCGACCGGCACGCGCGGGTCGAGCGAGGCAAACGGATCCTGGAAGATGAACTGGATATTGCGGCGCAGGCTCTGCAGTGCCGGTCCCGTGAGCTGGCTGATGTTCTGGCCCGCGAACTCGATGGTGCCGCTCTGCGAGTCCACCAGGCGCAGCAGCGAGCGGCCCGTGGTCGACTTGCCGCAGCCCGATTCGCCTACCAGCGCGAGGGTCTCGCCCGGGTAGAGATCGAAGCTGACCTTCTCCACCGCGTGCACCCGGCGCGTGACACGACCCAGCAGGCCGCCCGGCACATCGAAGCGCGTGACGAGGTCGCGCACGCGCAGGATGGGCTCGGCGTCGCGCGCCACGGTGTCCTGCGGCGTCTCGGCCGCGGCCGCGGCCGCATCGTCCACCTGCACCAGCGGGAACTTGGCCGGCAATTCGGTACCGGTCATGGCGCCGAGCTTGGGCACCGCCGACAGCAGCGCGCGCGTATAGGGGTGCGCGGGCGCGTGGAACACGTCGTCGGACGTGCCCTCTTCCACCTTCTCGCCGCGGTACATCACCAGCACGCGGTCGGCCACCTCGGCCACCACGCCCATGTCGTGCGTGATAAAGACCACGCCCATATGCATCTCGGCCTGCAGGCTGCGGATCAGCTGCAGGATTTCGGCCTGGATGGTCACGTCGAGCGCGGTAGTCGGCTCGTCGGCGATCAGCAGCGCCGGCTTGCACGACAGCGCCATCGCGATCATCACGCGCTGGCGCATGCCGCCGGACAACTGGTGCGGGAAGCGGTCCAGCACACGTCGCGCTTCCGGAATGCGCACCAGCTCCAGCATGCGCAGCGCCTCGGCACGCGCGGCCGCGCGGTTCATGCCCTGGTGCAGGCGGATCGATTCCGCAATCTGCTCGCCCACCGGGAACACCGGATTCAGCGAGGTCATCGGCTCCTGGAAGATCATGGCCACGTCGGCGCCACGCACGCCACGCAGCGTGGCATCGCTGGCATTGACGAGGTCGATCACATCGCCGCCACGACGGCGCAGCGACATGCTGCCGCTGACGATGCGGCCGCCGCCATGCTCAACCAGCCGCATCAGCGCGAGCGAGGTTACCGACTTGCCCGAGCCCGACTCGCCCACCACGGCGAGCGTCTCGCCGCGATCGACATGGAACGAGAGGTTGCGCACCGCTTCCACGCTGCGCTCGCTGGTGGCAAAGCGCACCGTGAGGCCACGCACCGCCACCACGCGTTCGGGGGGCAGCACCAGGCCGGAGGAATGATTCCGAGAATTCATGCTCAACCGTAGATCCAGACGTTGACAGGCTCGCCCACGCGCGCAATGCCGCGGTACATGCCTTCGGTATTGAACGGCAGCGTCACGTTGCCGGCGCGGTCCACCGCGATCAGGCCACCACGACCCTGGATGGCCGGCAGCTTCTCCATCACCACGCGGCGCGCCGCTTCGTCGAGCGACAGGCCGGCGTAACGCATCTGCGCCGACACATCGAAGGCCGCCACCGTGCGGATAAACATCTCGCCGGTGCCGGTGGCCGACACCGCGGCCATGTCGTCGGCGTAGCAGCCGGCGCCGAACACCGGCGTATCGCCGACGCGGCCCACCTGCTTGTTGGTCACGCCGCCGGTCGAGGTGGCCGCGGCCAGGTTGCCGCTGGCATCGCAGGCCACCGCGCCCACCGTGCCGAACTTGCGGTCGGGATCGAGCGGATCGGTCGGCTCCGGCTTGCCCTGTCCGGCCTGCGCCGCCAGCGCGGCGGCATCGTGGTCGAGCAGCGCCATGCCCGCGGTGGCACGTGCGCGCTGCCATTGATCGTGGCGGGCCTGCGTAAAGTAGTAGTCGGGCGGGACCAGTGCCAGGCCCTGCGCCTGCGCAAACGCCTCGGCGCCATCGGCGGCAAACAGCACATGCTCGCTGTGCTCCAGCACCGCGCGCGCGGCCAGCACCGGATTGCGCACGCGCTTGACGCAGGCCACCGCGCCGGCGTTGAGGGTGGCGCCATCCATGATCGAGGCATCGAGTTCGTAGGTACCGGCGTGCGTCAGCACCGCGCCCTTGCCCGCGTTGAACAGCGGGCAGTCTTCGAGCAGCCGTACGGCCTCGGTCACCGCGTCGAGCGCGCTGCCGCCCTCGGACAGCACGCGCTGGCCGGCGCGCAGCACGTGCTCCAGGGCCTCGGTGTATTCGCGTTCGCGTTGCGCGTCCATGGCGGCGCGGGTAATCGTGCCGGCGCCACCGTGAATGGCAATGACAGCGGGATTCATATCAGCAGGAACTCAATCTGTGGATTTGGGAGCGGCGCCGCGCTGGGAGCGGGCACCTCGGGTACCGGCGGCACCGTTCTCGGGCGGTACCGCGCCGGCCTGGCCGTTACCGCGCGCACCGGGCGCGCCATACAGCCAGGGCAGCAGGAATTCGGTCATCTCGGCGGCGGCCTTGACCGAGCGTGCCGAGCGATACGCCACCGCCCCGCACAGGGCCTCGATCAACGCCAGCACGGTGGCATCGGAGTTGGCCGAGAGGCGGTTGCCGGCGTTCGCATACAGCGCGATATCGGCCAGCGGCGCCAGCGGCGAGGTGGGACCATCGGTCAGGGCCAGCAAGCGGCCACCATGCGCCTTGACACGTTGCGCGAGCAGCATGGTGTCCGTCACGTAGCGCGGAAAGGCGATGGCGATGACGAGATCCTGCGGCTGCAGCTTGAACAACTGGCGCGCGGCATGCGAGGCGCCGCCCGCGGCGGACACCGACGTCACCATGCGGCAATGCATCTCCAGCCCATGCTGCAACAGGCCGGCCAGGAAGCCGCTGGCGCCAAAGCCCATCACATAGACGCGTTCGGCCCCGAGGATCGCATCGACGGCCCGCTCGCACGCATCGACATCGAGCGCGCGCCGCGTGGCCTCGAGATTGCGCGCGCCGTCTTCGAGCGCCGCCGCGATGACGTCCGCCACCGACGACGGCCGCTCGAGCTCCGTGCGCAACCGTTCCACCGGCGCCAGCGTCGCCTCGAATCCGCGCACGAGCTCGGCGCGAAACTGCGGATAGCCCTCGAAGCCGAGCGCGCGCGCAAAACGGTTGGCCGTGGCTACCGACACGTCCACCGCCGTGGCGAACTCGTCGATGCGCATGGTTGCGGCGCGGAACAGGTTGTCCAGCACGTAGCGCGCCATGCGCTGATGCGCGGGCGTCAGCGTCGGCAGGCTGCGGGCGATACGCTCGGAAATCGACAGACCGTCGTGCATGCGGGGCCAGTTTGCGTGTGTTTGCACCGGTTTCGGGAACGCCCGGCGGGCACTATCCCCCGGGCCGCCAGACAAGCACCATGAAAAGGCACTTACCCGGTGCGTTCGTTTATGTAAATAAATTTACACGCAAATGGCATACCAGGAGAACCCCGCGCGCGCAGATTACGGGTATTCCCCTAGAAAAAAGGGGAAGCGCGCGTCCGCGCTACAATACCGGCCTGCCTCACACGCCCATCGCCAGTTCTCTCCGTGATCCGAATCGACCAGCTCGTTCTCCAGCGCGGCACCAAGGTGCTGTTCGACCATACCAGCGTGACGCTGAACCCCGGGGAGCGCGTCGGCCTCGTCGGCGCCAACGGCAGCGGCAAGTCGACCCTGTTCGCCATGCTGCGCGGGGAGCTCCACGCGGACGGCGGCGACGTGTTCGTGCCGGCGGTCTGGCGCGTCGCGCACGTGGCGCAGGAAACCCCCGCCGTGGACCGCAGCGCGGTCGACTACGTGATCGACGGCGATACGCGCCTGCGCGAGATCGAGGCCCGCATCGCCGCGGCACAGGCCGCGGGCGACGGCACCGCCGAGGGCGAGGCGCATGCCGCCTTTGCCGATGCCGACGGCTATACGGCGCCCGCGCGCGCCGAGGCGCTGCTGCTGGGGCTCGGCTTTACGCTGGCGCAGGTCGCGCAACCGGTAGCGTCGTTCTCGGGCGGCTGGCGCATGCGCCTGAACCTGGCCCAGGCGCTGATGTGTCCGTCCGACCTGCTGCTGCTCGACGAGCCGACCAACCACCTCGACCTCGATGCCATCGTCTGGCTCGAAGACTGGCTCGCGCGCTATCCGGGCACGCTGGTCATGATTTCGCACGACCGCGAATTCCTCGACGCGATCTGCAACGTCACGGTCCATATCGAGAACCTGCAGTTGCGCCGCTACGGCGGCAACTACACGCAGTTCGAGACGCTGCGCCTGCAGCAGATGGCGTTGCAGCAGGCCGCCTATGCGCGCCAGCAAAAGGAAATCGCGCACCTGGAATCGTTTATCAACCGTTTCAAGGCCAAGGCCACCAAGGCGCGCCAGGCGCAGAGCCGGGTCAAGGCACTGGAGAAGATGGAACGGCTGGCACCGGTGCACGCCGCCGCCGGCTTTGCCTTCGAATTCCGCGAGCCCGAGTCCGCGCCCAATCCGATGATGGTGCTCGATGGCGTCGACTGCGGCTATCCGGAAGCGCAGCCCCCCGTCACCATCCTGCACAACCTCACGCTGTCGATCCAGAACGGCCAGCGCATCGGGCTGCTCGGCGCCAACGGCCAGGGCAAGTCGACACTGGTCAAGACGCTGGCCGGCACCCAGCCGCCCATGGCCGGCACGCTGCGGCTCGGCAAGGGGCTGGTGATCGGCTACTTTGCCCAGCATCAGCTGGAGACGCTGCGCGACCACGATTCGCCGCTGCAGCATCTGGCACGGCTGGCGCCCGATACGCGCGAGCAGGAACTGCGCGACTTCCTCGGTAGCTTCAACTTCCGCGGCGACATGGCCACGGCGCCGATCGCGCCGTTCTCGGGCGGCGAGAAGGCGCGGCTTGCGCTGGCGCTGATCGTCTGGCAGAAGCCCAACCTGCTGCTGCTCGACGAACCGACCAACCACCTGGATCTCGACACGCGCGAAGCGCTCACCATGGCGCTGGCGCAGTTCGAAGGCACGCTGATCCTGGTCTCGCATGATCGCCACCTGCTGCGCGCGACGTCCGACCAGTTCATGCTGGTGGCCGACGGCACCATCCGGCCGTTCGACGGCGACCTCGACGACTATCGCGACTGGCTGCTGCAGCAGGCTGCCGCCAAGCGCAACGCCGCCACCGCCGCGCATGCCGCCGGCGGCGACGGCACCCCCGCGCCCAACCGCAAGGACCAGCGCCGCGCCGAAGCGGACGAACGCCAGCGCCTGGCGCAGCTGCGCAAGCCGCTGACGAAGGAGCTGGAGAAGATCGAGAAACGGATGACGGTACTACAGGCCGACAAGGAAGCGATCGACCGCTTCATGGCCGACGAGAACAGTTACGCCGAGGCCAACAAGGCAAAGCTGATGGAGATGCTCAAGCGCCAGGGCGAGGTCGCCGGCGAACTCGGGCAGCTCGAAGAGCGCTGGCTGGAGCTGCAGGAACAGATCGAGCAGATCGCGTGATGGGGCGATGGCGCTCGGCTGAGTCCCGCCCACTGGACGATTGGAACCACAATCACCGCGCCTTTACCTTGACCTGATGCAGCACCCCAGTTGAACGGGTCTCGATTTCGTCGATCTCCGATGGCTCACTGACGGGTGTGCGCAACGCCCTTGCCGCCATGGAAAAACGCGTTGCATAGCGTACGTTTGAAACCTCAGAATCGGCCGCTCATCCACCCTGGGGATTGGCAATGTCGACAATGGCGAGCGAAGTCGAGAGCGACGTGCGGCAGCTTGGCGCGTACAAGGTCGAGCGAGGCAAGAGTTCCATCTCCGGCCTGTCGTCCGGTGCCTTCATGACGGTGCAGCTGCATCTTGCACACTCCGCGAGCTTTTGCGGTGCCGGCATTATCGCCGGCGGTCCGTACCGTTGCGCCGAGACCTTTCGCGCGGCCGCGCCGGTCGCGGAAGATGCCTACGAACTGAGCGCGCTGCACCTGTGCATGAATCCGCTGGTCCCGGAAAACGCGCCCGATGCGCGCGCACTCGCACAGCTCGCACGCCAGACTGCGCAGGCCGGCGCCATCGATGCCATTGCGCATCTGGGCGGGCAACGTCTCTATATCTTTACCGGCAGCCAGGACAGCGTGGTCGATTCCGTCGTGGTGGCGCGCACGCGCGCGTTCTATGAGCTGCTCGGCGTGCACCCCGCTGACATCCGGTACGACGACACGGTACCGGCCGGCCATTCGATCCTCACCGCCAACGCCGAGGACTCGCCGCTGGCAACGAACCAGCCGCCGTATATCAATAACGGCGGCTTTATCCAGTCGCACGACATCCTGCGCCATATCTACGGCAAGCTGAAGGCGCCGGCCCGGCACCTGAGCGGGCAGCTATTGCGCTTCGACCAGACCGAGTTCTTCGGCAACGCGCCGCGCGCGAGCATGAGCCCGTATGGCTACGCCTACGTGCCGCGCGCCGTTGCAGAAGGCGCCAGCGCCCGCGTCCATATCGTGCTGCACGGCTGCAAGCAGGGGTACAACTACATCGACTTCTCGTTCGGCCAGTCCGACTACGCCAACCAGCCGCCGTACGGCAATCGCTATATCACCACCACCGGCTACAACGAGATCGCCGACAGCAACAACCTCATCGTGCTCTACCCGCAGGCGCAAGGTACCGACAACAGCACGACGCAAAATCCGGACGGCTGCTGGGACTGGTGGGGCTATACGTGCGCCGGTGCGGCGCGCCCCGACTACTACTCGCGCGACGCCATCCAGATCCAGGCCATCCACGGCATGCTGCGCCGGCTTGGCGGTTGAGGGAAGACACCATGGATACATCCATCGCCAATACCATCGACCGCACGTGGCACTGGCTGGCCGCAAGCCAGCCCTGCGCGCTGCGGCATGCGCTGACGCTGACGCGACTGAGCCATGGCCGCGCGGCTCGCGCCACCGCCGCGGGCGCCCGGGCCGTGAGCCTGATGCCGTTGCTCGATGCGCGTGACTGGAGCGGCCTGCTGCGGTTGCAGGAAGCCATGTGCCAGCGCCTGCAGGCGCAACAACAGGATTTTGCGCGGGAATGGGTGGCCTGGCTGCACAACTGCGCGCGGGCCGGGCGAGCCAATACGATGTCGAAGCAGATCGAGCAGGATGTCGATCTGCTGGGGCAGTGGGTAATGCTGTGGAGCCGCCAGATGGTCGACCTCGCGACCCTGCAGGAGAACTTCGAGGTCAATGCCGAATACTGGCTCGAAGACCGCCTGCCCCCGGCCGCGCACCGCGTGACCTGACGGGAGACCTGCCGCTGCCCTCCCGCCCGGGAGCGCAGCCCCGCCGGCATGGCACCCGACTCAGCGGTAGTGCTTCTCGCGACGGATCAGACCCACCGCCAGCGTCAGCGTCAGGATCACCAGCCAGATCAGCGACCACGCGGGGATCGACAGGCCCAGGAGCGGCGGCAGCGGCGCGGTGCACAGGCCATCGGAATAGAACAGCTGCGGCAGCACGCGCGCGGTGGGCAACTGGTTGACCCAGTTCTCGAGCGGATCGATGCCGCACGAGGCCTTGGGATTCAGCAGCAGCGAAACGTGATAGCCGGCCACCGCGATTCCCGCCACGCCGGACAGCATGCCGAGGCCTTGCCACAGCGAGCGCGTGCTCTGCGCAATCGCGCCCAGCAGACAGAAAATGCCAATGCCGAGAAACGCGAAGCGCTGCATGATGCAGAGCGGACACGGCTGGTAGCCCTCGGCGATCTGGAGATAGAGCGCGGCGCCGACGAGCGCGAACGAGACGATGGCGATCAGCAGAAAATAAGCGCGGGAATTGGCTTGCATGGGCGTCGGTTACAGGAAGTGTCATGCGGCGCATGACGAAGTGTCGACGCGCATTATGGCCCATTTTCGTGACCTTGCCCGCGCCCTGCGCGCAAGACGCCGCGGCGAGTTGACACACACGCGCCACACACCCGCCCCACCCGCGCCTCACCCGCGCCTCACCCGCCTCGCGCCTGCCCGCGGCCGCGCCCGCCGCGCGGCGGCGCGAGTCCCGTCAGGCAGCCTGACGCACCGCCGCCAGATAGTGCCGGCGCCAGGGCTTGAGCACCGCGATCGCCAGCAGCGCGGTGACGATATCGAGCGTGATGGCCACGCCGAACACCGGCATCCAGCTGCCCAGGCGCTCGTGCATAAGCGCGGCGAGCGGACCGCCGAAGATCGAGCCGATGCCCTGCGAAATATAGAGCCAGCCATAGTTGGTGGTGGCGTAGCGCGTGCCGAAGGTATCGGTCAGCGTCGACGGGAACAGCGAGAAGATCTCGCCCCAGCCAAGAAACACCACACCGGACAGCAGCACGAACAGGACGGCGTTCTCGCGCGTGAGCAGCCACAGGGTCATGGCCACCGCTTCCAGCGCAAACGCAAAGCACATCGTGTTCTCGCGGCCCCAGCGGTCCGACACCCAGCCGAACAGCGGCCGCGTCAGGCCATTGGTCAGGCGGTCGATGGTCAGCGCGAGCGGCAGTGCGGCCATGCCGAACACGACCGCGCCGGACACCCCGAAGTCCTTGGCAAAGGCTGCCATCTGCGATGTGACCATCAGGCCCGAGGTCGACATCATCGTCATCATCACGAACAGCAGCCAGAACAGCGGCGTGCGCAGCATGGTACGGGTGGGCACATCCACCACGCCGGTGGCCGCGTGCGCGGCGCGTGGCAGTGCCTCGTCGGCGGCCGGCGCGCGCAAACCCTGCGAGGCGAGGAAGCCGACCACGGCGAACAGCAGGCCGAACTGCCACAGCGTGGACTCCAGCCCCTTGCCGGCGAGCGACGCCGCGATCGGGAAGGTCGTGACGATGGCGCCCATGCCGTAGCCGGCCGCGACCATGCCCACGGCAAAGCCGCGCCGATCCGGGAACCAGCGCACCATCTGCCCCACCACGCCGACGTAGACGATGCCGGTGCCCAGACCGCCGACGATGCCGTAGCTCAGATACAGCATGCCGGCCGTGTGCGCCTGCGAAGCGAGGATCCAGCTCAGGCCGGAGAGCACCGTGCCGAGCGCGATCAGGCGACGCGGCCCGAAGCGCTCGATCAGCGCGCCCTGGAACGGCGAGAAGAACGTCTGCAGCACGATCAGGAGCGAAAACGTGATCTGCAACTCCGACAGCGGCACACCGAGCTTGGCCGAGAGCGGCTTGGTGAACAGCGTCCACACGTACTGCGGGCTCGAAATCGCCATCATGCAGGCGAGGCCCAGCAACAACTGAATCCAGCGCGTGCGCGCCAGCGGCACTGCCTGCGGAACACCGAGGCCAGCACCGTCTGCAACCGAATCCGCAACGGAACGCATGAACGACTCCTTCGAAAAAATATCGCGGGGACGTTCGCAACATGCGTGCCATGCCCGATGGCACGGGGGGGCGCGAGGCGATGGCTCAAGACCAGCGGTCCGGCTGCGCCGGGCAGGTGCACGCCCGGCGCCCGCTCGGTGCAAGAAATGGTGCGCGCGGTGGAGCGCAATGGAGCGCAATGGAGCGCGCCGGTGCGCAAGCCCGGCCGGATCGCATGGCGCTGGTGCGGCACCGAGCCCGCACCAAGGCGCCAGAGGTTTCAGCGCGGCAGCAAGAATGCCGCCGATGACGATCCGGTGCGGGCGCTCAATCGAGATGGCGCACGCGGTCGATGGCCTGCTCGATCCGCTCGACGGCAATCACCTCGAGCCCGTCGATCTTCTGCTTGGGTGCGTTGGCCTTGGGAATCACGGCAATGGTGAAGCCGAGCTTGGCGGCCTCCTTGAGGCGCTCCTGCCCACGCGGACTGGGCCGGATCTCGCCAGCCAGGCCGACCTCGCCAAACACCACCAGCCCGCGCGGCAGCGGTTTGTTGCGCATGGACGAGTGAATCGACAGCAGCACCGCAAGGTCCGCTGCCGGCTCCGTGATCTTGACCCCGCCCACCGCGTTCAGGAACACGTCCTGATCGAAGCAGGCAATGCCGGCATGCCGGTGCAGCACCGCCAGCAGCATCGCCAGCCGGTTCTGCTCCAGCCCGACCGCGAGCCGGCGCGGGTTGGGCACGCCAGCCGTATCGACCAGCGCCTGCACTTCCACCAGCAGCGGGCGCGTGCCCTCCTGCGTCACCAGCACGCACGAGCCGGCCACGGTTTCCTCGTGCTGCGAGAGGAACAATGCCGACGGATTGCTGATGCCACGCAGGCCACGCTCGGTCATGGCAAATACGCCCAGTTCGTTGACCGCGCCAAAGCGGTTCTTGAACGCGCGGATCAGGCGGTGCGAAGAATGGGTGTCGCCCTCGAAGTACAGCACCGTGTCGACGATATGCTCCAGCACGCGCGGCCCCGCCAGGCTGCCCTCCTTGGTCACGTGGCCGACCAGGATGACGGTGATGCCGCTGCTCTTGGCAATGCGCGTCAGTTGCGCCGCGCATTCGCGCACCTGCGCCACCGAACCCGGCGCGGAAGTCAGCGCCTCCGAATACAGCGTCTGGATCGAGTCGATGACGGCGACCTCGGGTTTCTCGGCCTCCAGCGTGGCCTGGATCTTCTCCAGCTGGATCTCGGGCAGCAGGCCCAGCGAGGGGCTCTCCACGCCCAGCCGCTGCGCGCGCAGCGCGATCTGCGCACTTGATTCCTCGCCGCTCACGTAGAGCACGCGGCGTTCGCCCGCCAGGTTGGCCAGCGCCTGCAGCAGCAAGGTGGACTTGCCGATGCCGGGGTCGCCGCCGATCAGCACCACGCCACCGGCCACCAGGCCGCCGCCGAGCACGCGGTCGAACTCATCGATGCCGCTGGAGAAGCGCGGCACATCGGCCGCCTCGATCTCGGACAGCTTGCGCACCACCGCCGAGGCAGCCAGCGGCTGGAAGCGCCGCGCCGCGGCCGAGCCCGACTCGGCGATGGTTTCCACCAGCGTGTTCCACTGCTGGCAATGCGGACACTGACCCTGCCAGCGCGGCGTGGTGCCGCCGCATTCGGTGCAGGTATAGACAGTCTTGGTCTTGGCCAAACCGGCTCCAGGAAGGTAATGAAACGGAGATCCAGGCTACCTTGGCTGCCTGCCGCCGGACGGCCGGCCAGCCCTGGCGCGCCATGGCGAGCGATGACGGGCAAACGAAGACGCGCTGTGGCCGGCGACGGCGCCGGCCAGACCACCGGCCCGCCCGCTCGGGGGGCAACCGCCAGCGTTCAGGCGCCGGCCAGATCGACCGCGCCGGTCACCGTCGCCACCGTGGTGGGCACGCGCGGCGCCAGCGCGCACATCAGTTCATAGCCGACCGTGCCGCTCGCGGCGGCCACATCGTCGATCGGCAGGCCATGGCCCCACAGCGTGACGGGGGTGCCCGCGCGCGCCTTGGGCACCGGGGTCAGGTCCACGCACAGCATGTCCATCGACACCCGGCCCACCAGTTCGGTGCGCACGCCGTCGACCAGCACCGGCGCGCGCCGCTCACCCCAGCCGCTGGCATGGCGCGGGTATCCGTCTGCGTAACCGCAGGCCACCACGCCGATGCGCATCGGCCGCTCCGCCGGCCTCTGCGAGCCATAACCGACCGTATCGCCAGGCTGCAGGTCCTGCACCGCGATCAGCTCGCTATGCAGGGACATCGCCGGCTGCAGGCCGGTATCGGCGATATCGGCCTCGACACCGGTCGGCGCGGCGCCGTACAGGATCACGCCGGGCCGCACCCAGGCGCGATGGGCCTGCGGATGCCACAGCACGGCGGCGGAATTGGACAGGCTGGCCTCGCCCGGCAGGTTGGCCGTGGTGGCATCGAACGCCTCGACCTGATGCGCAATGCCGCGCGGACCGTCGGCATCGGAGAAGTGGGTCATATGGACGATACTGCCCACACACGACATGGCGCGCGCGCGCTCCCATGCGGCGCGGTACTGTGCCGGACGAAAGCCGAGCCGGTTCATGCCGGTATTGAGCTTGAGCTGGAGCGCGAGCGGCCCCTTGGGACGGGCCAGTTCCAGCATGCGCAACTGCTCCTCGCAGTGGACCGCCGTGGTCAGGCGGTATTGCTCCAGCAGCGCCACGTCCTGGGGCTGGAAGAAACCTTCGAGCAGCAGGATCGGGCCCTGCCAGCCGAGGTCGCGCAGCAGCACGGCCTCGTTGAGATCCAGCAGGCCGAAGCCGTCGGTGGCGCGCAGGCCGGCAAAGGCGCGGCGGATACCGTGGCCGTAGGCGTTGGCCTTGACCACGGCCCAGACGCGCGACTGCGGCGCACGGCGACGGACCACTTCCAGGTTATTGGCGAGGGCGGGCTGGTGAATGACGGCGTGAATGGGTCTTGGCATGGTAAGAAGCTCGGAACATCTGGCGCACGGGCGTGTCCGTATCTGGAATCCGTGTCGGGATCAGGGAAGACCCCGTGCCGGGCGCCGCGCGGGCGACGCTATCCTTGTGCCCGTGTGTCGTCGGGGTACCTTGGCACAGATGCCCTGGCACGGTCACCGGGGCAGTGACACCCGGGCCGAGACCCTGGTGCCGATACCGGCGCGGGAGCGGCACGGCGCGCAGCCGGTATTTGAACACACTCTCGAACCCAGCCGATGCCGGACGACGGGAATCGATCCCGCCACCTGCTGTCAAAAAAGGCCGATCTCCGATGTGCAGTCGATGGCTGTAACGTTCCGGATTCATGATATAAAGCCGGACGCTCAGGCCATGTTTTAAAAGTGAAGCATATGTCAATGACGGTCAGGCAAGCCGCGCGACGAGCGAATGTCAAGCATTCGCCGCACTTTGACACGGCCGCCGTGCCAGATTCCCTGCAAGCCGCGACGCTGCCGGTCGGCGCGCCCCCGTCCGCACGCGCGGACGCCCGCGATGGAGACAAAGTCGACAGTATGAAGAAGGGTTTCTATACCATCATGGCCGCGCAATTTTTTTCGTCGCTGGCCGACAATGCCCTGCTGATCGCAGCCATTGCCCTTCTTACCGAGTTGCATTCCCCGCAGTGGATGACCCCGCTGCTCAAGCTGTTCTTCGTGCTGTCCTATGTGGTGCTGGCCGCCTTCGTGGGCGCCTTCGCGGACTCCATGCCGAAGGGGCGCGTGATGCTCATCACCAACGCCATCAAGATCGTCGGCTGCGCCATCATGATGTTTGGATTACACCCGCTGCTTGCCTATGGCGTGGTTGGATTCGGGGCGGCGGCCTACTCGCCGGCCAAGTACGGCATCCTCACCGAGCTGTTGCCGCCGGAAAAGCTGGTGATGGCCAATGGCTGGATCGAAGGCCTCACGGTGGGCTCGATCATCCTCGGCACGGTGGTCGGCGGCGCGCTGATCTCGGTCCATATCTCGGAAATCCTGCTGCGTTTCGACATCCCGTACATCGATACGGGCATCAATACCCCGGCCGAAGCGGCCATGGTCGTGATCATGCTGTGCTATTTCACGGCCTCGATGTTCAACCTGTTCATCCCCGACACCGGCGCGCGCTATCCGCAGCAGGAAAAGAACCCGATCAAGCTGATCGCCGAGTTCGGCGACTGTTTCATTGCCCTGTGGCGCGACAAGCTGGGCCAGATCTCGCTGGCGGTTACCACGCTGTTCTGGGGCGTGGGCGCCACCCTGCAATTCATCGTGCTGAAATGGGCCGAGCATTCGCTGGGCCTCAACCTGTCGCAGGGTGCCCTGCTGCAAGCCGTGGTGGCGGTGGGCGTGGCGGTGGGCGCAATTCTGGCGGCGGCGCGCATTCCGCTGCGCAAGTCGCTGTCGGTGCTGCCGATCGGCGTGGCGATGGGCGCCGTGGTCCTGCTGATGGCGTTCTATACCAAGGACGCGATGCCGGCCGTCATGCTCGACGTGCTGGGCTGGCATATGCCGCTCTACATGGCGATTGCCTATGTGTTCCTGATGATCGTCGGCGCAATGTCGGGCTACTTCGTGGTGCCGATGAACGCCCTGCTCCAGCACCGCGGGCACGTGCTGCTCTCGGCCGGCCACTCGATCGCCGTGCAGAACTTCAATGAGAACGTTTCGGTGCTGCTGATGCTGTGCCTCTACGCGCTGCTCATCAAGCTCAACTGCCCGATCAGCTTCGTTATCGTCGCACTCGGCCTGTTTATCTGCATCACCATGTACCTGGTGATGCGGCTGCACCGCTACAACGTCAGGGTGTTCGACTCGCTCGCGCTGATCGGCGAGGACAAGCACCACTGAGACACCTGCGGAATCCGGGCCCCCATCGATCCGGGGCCGGGGTGGCCGTGGTCGCCGTACGGTCGCTCAGGTCGCTCAGGTCGCTCAGGTCGCTCAGGTCGCTCAGGTCGCTCAGGCCGCTCAGGCCGCTCAGGCCGCTCAGGCCGTGCCGGCCCGCTCGCGCGCCCGCGCCTCCCACCCCGGCGGCACCACAAATCCGCGCGAGCGCTCCTGCCACACGCTGCCGGGCCCCGCGCCGGGCTCCAGTTCGCACAGCATGACCGGTGATTCACGCCGCCAGCTATGGGCCTGGTGCGGATCCGCAAAGCGCTGCGCCAGCGCCGCGTGCAGGTCCTCCACGTCTTCCGTCCCCAGCGCCGCCCCCACCTCCGTACCCGCCGCCATGCCTGCCTCGGTATCCGCCGCCGCGCTTCCATCCGCCGCCACGCGCGCACCGGACAGCCAGCCCGCGCGCGGCAGCCGGCACCAGCGCGTGCCGGGCTGGCGGCGGGCCCGCGCGACCCAGTCGTCGAGCGTGGACCACCAGCCGCGCAGGTGATCCGGGGCAATGCCGAGCGCATCGAGGCCCGGTGGCGGCACGCCATCGCGATAGAACAGCCAGCCGAGCAGATAGACCTCGCCGCGATCGATCTCGCGCCCCAGCGCGGCCCGCGCTTGCGGCGTGCGGCCGAGCGGCAGCTGACGCCGCACGATGTGGTCGAGCTTGTCACCCAGCCGGTCGACGAGGTTGGGGCCGACAAACGCGCGCCGGTCGCCGGCTGGCGCGCCAGGAGCGCCCACGTGCAAGTAGAACTTGGCGGCCATTTCCCAGTGCACGGTCTGGCCGCTGGCAGGATCGCGCCATACCACGTCGAGTTCGCCGAGGGTGCGGACGCCGTGCGGCAGCGCATGCCGCACCGGCACGTTCGACGCCAGCAGCTCGAGCCCTTCGGTATGGCTCAACGCGAAATGCAGCAGACGCTCTGCATGCCGGCCGAGCCGCAGGCTGCGGCCGGCATCGGGGTGCCGACTGAGTTCGGCGATGGTCTCCGGCAGCATGGCCGGATCGGCGGCCGCCAGCCAGCGCTGCCACGTCGACCGCGCTTGCGCGGGCCAGCTGGCCAGGCCGAACGGCTCGCCGCCGTATTCCGCGGGCAGGTGGGATAGCAGCGGCGGCGACAGCGAACACCACGCGAGGTCGCGCACGCGCTGCGATGGCGCATGGCGCCACAGGTCGCCCGCCTCGCGGCCGGTCAGCACCGGTCCGCCAGGGGTCAATGCCTGTGCGAGGTCAGGCTTGAGCTCCCGCACGATCGTGTACCTCGCGCGCGAGGCAGAGATCCTCCCACGCCCGTGCCTTGTCGGTCAGCGTGCGCAGCAGGTAGGCCGGGTGGTACGTCACCACCACGGGGATGCCTTCGTACTCGTGGACGGTTCCACGCAGCTTGCCAATCGGCGTAGTGGTGCGCAGCAGCGACTGGGCCGCAAACCGGCCCAGCACGACGATGACCTTCGGCTTGACCAGCGCGATCTGGCGACGCAGATACGGCTCGCACTGCGCTACCTCGCCCGGCTCCGGATCGCGGTTGTTGGGCGGCCGGCACTTGAGCACGTTGGCGATGAACACGTTCTGTCCACGCGCCAGCCCGAGTGCGCCAAGCATGTTGTCGAGCAGCTTGCCGGCCTGGCCGACGAACGGTTCGCCCTGGAGGTCCTCGTTCTGGCCCGGCGCCTCGCCCACCAGCATCCATTCCGCCGCGCGGTCGCCCACGCCGAAGACCGTATGCGTGCGCGTGTTGCAGAGTCCGCATGCGGTGCAGCCAGCCACGCTGGCCTCCAGCCCCGCCCAGTCGAGCGCGGCGATGGCGGCCGCGCGCCCGGACGATTCGGCTTCGGCCGCAGCGGGCCCGGCGGCAAGCGGGCCGGCCGGCGCCGCGGGGTCCGTGCGCGTGACCGGTCGGGCGCGAACCTCCGCCACCTCCGCCACTTCCGCCACGGCGTCCTCGACCGCGACCATCGCGGCTGGCTCTGCCGCCGCCCCGTCATCCATGGCACCCATGGCATCCGTGGCGATCCTGCCATCGGCAACGACCGGGGCAAGCCCGGCTGCGGCAGCCGGCCATTCCCGAGCCGCCCCCCGCGCGGCGTCGCCAACCGGCGCCGTGGTCACCGCGTCGTCGGCCAGCGCGGCCTGCGCGGGCGGCGGCACCCGGCGCGGCACCCATTCGGTGCCGATCCCGAGTACCTGGAGAAATTCCGCGCGACGATTCATGGCGCCTCCTTGCCGGCATGCCAGCTGCGCCGCAACACCAGCGCATCTTCGCGGCCCTGTGCCGAGGCCGGATAGTAGCCGCGCCGGCGGCCGATCTCCGCAAAACCCGCTTCGCGGTAGAGCGCCAGCGCGCCGGTGTTGGACGGGCGCACCTCGAGCAGCATGGTGTAAAGATGGTGGTCGTGCGCCGTGGCCAGCGCCACGGCCAGCAACATGCGGCCGAGCCCCTGGCGCTGACGCCGCGGTTCGATGGTGATGTTCAGCAGATGCATCTCGTCGACCACGGGCATCAGCACCGCATAGCCGACCAGCACATTGGCGGGATCGCGCAGGGTCAGGCCCAGGTGACCCGCCTTGAGGGAATTCTCGAAGTTGCCGCGCGTCCACGGATGGCTGTAGGCGCGCTGCTCGATGTCGGCGACCGCGTGCAGGTCGAGCGCGCTCATGCGGCCCACGGCCCAGCCGTCAGGCAAGGTCGGCATGACCGGGACCTCTGGCCAGGCGCCGGCGCTCGACGGCTGCAGCGCGGCATTCATGCCGGGCCTCCGGTCACGCCGCGGACGGCCCCACCGGCCCCACCGGCCTCAGCGGTCTGAGCGGTCTGAGCGGTCTGAGCGGTCTGAGCGGTCTGAGCAGCCCGAGCGGCCTCACGCGCCTCCCCTGGCACGCCCGCGGCGCCCACCGCTGCCGCCTGACCCGCGCCACCCGCCGCGCGCGCGGCTTTGGCAGCCGCGACTGCCTCGCGTTCGACAATGGTCTGGGCGACCTTGTCGCGCAGGTAGATCGGCATGGCCTCCGCGGGCTCGATGGCGTCGCCGCGCGCCAGCGCACGCCGGGCGATGGCCACGATGGCGCGTGCGTCGGGCATGGCGTCGGGCACCTGACGGGCCGCACCGGCGGCCACGGTCAGCCGCGCGCCGAACACCGCGAGCGCGTTGCCGGCAATCCAGTAGTCGCCGTCGGGCGCCGTGACCGCGTCGGCGGGACCCACCCGCATGGCACCGCGGACTTGCCACTCGCCTGCGGCGGGATCCCAGGCGAAGGTGCCGGAGTACACCTCGTCCATGCGCGCATCGAGCGTGACCAGCACGGCAGTGTCGGGGGGCAGCGACGGCTGGCCGGTGCGCACGGATTCGGCGCAGGCCATCAGCGTATTGACGGCGATCACCGGCAGGTCGGCACCGAAGGCCAGGCCCTGCGCCACGCCGCACGCGGTACGCAAACCGGTAAAGGACCCCGGGCCGGCACCGAACGCGATTGCCGCGCAGTCGGCCAGCCGGATGCCGGCCTCGGCCAGGACTTCGGCCACGGCCGGTAACACCCGCGACGATGAGCGCGGGCCCGTGTGGTCATGACGGAAGACACACCCGGCAGCGCCGTCGCTCGCGGCACGCCCGAGTGCGACGGAACACCACTCTGTGGAGGTCTCGACAGCTAGAATCCAGGACATGCCGCGATTGTATCCGTTGTCTCACGCGCAAGGCGCGACCGGGGTGAACCGAGGGCAAACCGCGCGGCGAACCAAGTGGCAAACCCGGCGGCAAACCGAGGGGCGGCCGAGGGGCGACCGAGGGGCGACCGAGGGCTTCTTCGGTTTTTTTGTCCTCGAACCGCGCGAAGGCAAGGCTATCATCGGACGCATCCGGGCAATGCCTGCCCCGACGCCGTCCGGCATTGCGCGCCCTTTTCCACTTGCCATTCTTGAAACAGGAGACCCCATGAGCGATCTGCAAGCCCGCTTCGAACAGGCCCAGACCGACGTCAAGGCGCTCAGCGAGCGCCCCAGCAACATGACCCTGCTGCGCCTGTACGCGCTCTACAAACAGGGCAGCGAAGGCGACGCGCATGGCGAAAAGCCGGGCATGACGGACTTCGTCGGCCGCTACAAGTTCGAAGCGTGGGAATCGCTGAAAGGTACCGCCAGGGACGAGGCCATGCAGAAGTACATCGACCTCGTGGAAGAACTGCGCAGCGGCGCGGTCAGCTGAGCGGGCAGCACCTCGCGGCGCGTGCCGCACCCGGCCGCCGGGCGGCGCCAGCTCCGGCGCCGGGCCCAGGCCCGTCGGGCCGGTCAGGGCCCGCCGCGCCGGCGGCACCCGGTACCACGCTCAGCCCAGTTGCCCGGTATGGGCAATCTCGCGGATCTTGCGCACGGTATCGAGATCGGCCTCGTGGTAAGCCGACTTGACGATCTCCGCGTAGCGGTCGTCGCCGCTCGCGTCCACCGCCGGCATCGTGGTCTCGTAGACAAAGCGCAGCAGGAGCGCGCCGGGCCCCGGCGTCTCCACCACCATCGTCAGCGTGCCGCCGGCGTGTTCCGCGGTAGCCGCGGTTTCATAGCGCACCTGCCGTGGCGACTCGAACACCACGCGGTCGCGAATCCTGGTCTCGCCGAAATGCAGCACGCGCTCGATCCAGCCATCGCCCCGGCGCGTCACTTCGGCACGGTCCAGGCCCAGGATGAACTGCTCGGGCGACTCCGCGCGCAATACCAGGCCCTGCCATAGCTGGCCTGCCGTCATCGGCTCCAGCGCTGGATTGCCGGGATCGTTGATCTCTACCAGGTGCTCGAAACGCAACTCATTACCTCCCTATCGTCGATATCCGTATTATGGAGGCCTTTGGCCGGTTTGGCGGCGTCCGGAGGTTGTCAACACCGGACGTCGCGCGAGCAAGGTCTACTGACATCCGCTGACAGGAGTCCCGGCGCACAATCCGCGTCGAATCGTCAGGATCGTCAGTAACCGTCAGGAGGAGACGCGCGCATGGAATTGCTGATCAATATCGACGTGGATGACCTCGCGCGCGCCGTCGACTTCTACACCCGGGCGCTGGGCCTGCAACCCGGACGCCGCCTGTTCGACGGCACGGTCGCCGAAATGCTGGGCGCCTGCGCCCCCATCTACCTGCTGGCCAAGGCGCCCGGCAGCCTTGCCAGCGCCCGCGCCGACGCCCGCCGCAGCTACGCGCGCCACTGGACCCCGGTACACCTCGACCTCGTAGTCGCCGACCTCGACGCCGCCATCGAACGCGCCCTGGCCGCGGGCGCCGAAATCGAAGACTGGCCGCAGACCTTCGACTGGGGCCGTCAGGCCCGCCTGTCGGACCCCTTCGGCCACGGCCTCTGCCTGATCGAATGGCGCGGCCAGGGCTACGCCATCGTCGCAGCTTGAGTTGGCCCGCCGGGCACCGGCATCGAACCGGGGCGCCCAGAAAAAGCCCCCACGGCGAGGCCGCGGGGGCTTGGTCTACAGCGTGACAGCGTCCCGTCCGGGACTCAGACTTCCTCGTACAGCGGCAGCGTCAGGAATTCCGCAAAGTCCTCGGCCGTCGACATCTGCTCGAAGATCTGCGCGGCCCGGTCGTACGTCCTGGTCTCACCACCGACCACTTCCTTGACCTTGGCGAGTTCCTCGGGGATCAGCGCACGCACCAGCTCCGCGGTGACCTTGCGGCCGTCCTCGAGCTTGCCCTTGGGCGAGCGGATCCACTGCCACACCTGCGAGCGCGAGATCTCGGCGGTGGCCGCATCTTCCATCAGGTTGTGGATCGGCACGCAGCCATTGCCGGCCAGCCAGGCGCCCAGGTAGTGAATGCCGACGTTGATATTCATGCGCAGGCCGTACTCGGTGATCGGCGTTTCCGGCTTGAAGTCGAGCAGGTCGGCGGCCTTCACCTGCACGTCCGGGCGCTGCTTCTCGAACTGGTTCGGCTTGTCGCCGAGCACCGCCACGAATTCCTTCATGGCCGGCTCGACCAGGCCCGGGTGGGCCACCCAGCCGCCGTCGTAACCGTCGGTGGCATCGCGGCGCTTGTCGCTGATGATGCCTTCCATCGCGATGGCGTTCTTCTCCGGATCGTTCTTGATCGGGATCAGCGCGCTCATGCCGCCGATGGCGGGCGCGCCGCGCTGGTGGCACGTCTTGAGCAGCAGCAGCGCGTACGCGCGCATGAACGGCGCGGTCATCGTCACCTTGGCGCGATCGGCCAGGCAGAAGTTCTTGTCCACCTTGAACTTCTTGATGCACGAGAAGATGTAGTCCCAGCGGCCGGCATTGAGGCCCGCGCTGTGTTCGCGCAGTTCGTACAGGATTTCGTCCATCTCGAACGCGGCGAGAATGGTCTCGATCAGCACGGTGGCCTTGATGGTGCCCTGCGGCAGGCCGATCTCGTTCTGCGCCATCACGAAAATGTCGTTCCACAGGCGCGCCTCGAGATGGCTTTCCATCTTGGGCAGGTAGAAGAACGGACCGGCGCCGCGTGCGATCTGCTCCTTGGCGTTATGGAACAGGAACAGCGCGAAGTCGAAGATACCGCCCGAGATGCGCTTGCCGTCGATGGTGACGTGCTTCTCGTCGAGGTGCCAGCCGCGCGGGCGCACCTGCAGCGTAGCGATCTTGTCGTTGAGCTTGTAGTGCTTGCCGTTGGCGTCCAGCGTCAGCGTGCGGCGCACCGCGGCCTTGAGGTTGACCTGCCCCTGCATCTGGTTGTGCCAGTTCGGGGTATTGGAGTCCTCGAAGTCCGTCATGTAGCTGTCGGCACCCGAGTTGAACGCATTGATCACCATCTTGGCCTCGACCGGACCGGTGATCTCGACGCGACGGCATGCCAGCGCCGGGGGCACCGGCGCCACCTTCCAGTCGCCTTCGCGAATGGACCTGGTCTCCGGCAGGAAGTCGGGGATCTCACCGGCATCCAGACGCTTGGCGCGCTCTACACGCGCGGCCAGCAGTTCCTGGCGGCGCGGTTCGAAGGCACGGTGCAGCTTGTCGACCAGAGCCAGGGCTTCCGGGGTCAGGATGTCTTCATAGGCCGGCAGGATGTCGCCGGTAATCTTCATGCCCGCGGGCAGCGTGATAGCCATCAGTCTTCTCCTGTGTATGCGATGGGATGGGTGAAAGGGTTGCGCGTCAGACCGGAACGCCGTTGGCGGCGATAAAGCCGAGCAAGTCGTTCATGTCGTGCCCGCTGCCGGTGGGCGCCACATCGAGGCGCTCCGCCGGATGGCCGGCGCGATTGATCCAGAACGTGGTGTAGCCGTACCAGGTGGCGCCGCATGCGTCCCAGCCATTGGAGGACACGAACAGGATGTCCTGCACGGACAGGTCGAATGCGGCGGGCGCCAGCGCGTACGCGACCGGCGCGGTCTTGTACTGGCGCACGGCCTCGACCGACAGCACATGGTCGAACAGGCCCTGCATGCCGGCACTCTTGACCGAGATGTCGAGCATCTCGGGGTTGCCGTTGGACAGGATGCCCAGCGGCAGCCCGGCGCGCCGCAGGCGCTTGAGCGCACCCAGGTTCTCCGGAAATGCCGACAGGCACGTGTATTCCTTCAGCAGTTGCGCCTCGGTCGTGTCGTCCATGCGCAACTGCAATCGTTCCGCGGCATAGCGCAGCGCATCGACGGTCAGCGCCCAGAACGGCTTGTAGAGCGAGCCGTCCGGCGCCGCCATGCTGCGCACGCGCGTGTAGTCGATCTGACGCTCGCGCCATAGCAGCGCCAGCGCCTCGCCCTTGCCGGGAAAGAGCTGCTCGGCACGCGCGGTAACGGAATAGACGTCGAACAACGTGCCGTAGGCATCGAAGACGACCGCGCGGATCTTGTGCATGGTTGGACTGAATGGCCTTGTACACGTCTGAATGCACTGGATTGTAGGCACGCGTTGCACTGCGACAAAGGCGGCGGGGGTCACTTGATCTTTTACTTTTCCGCATCTAATCTTGCCCGATTCCAATGGAACTCATGCGCGGCAACCGTGGATCACTTCAAGCAGCTTGAGACTTTTGTATCGGTCGCATCACGTGGCAGCCTTTCTGCGGCCGCCGCGGCCGAAGGGGTCGCCCCCGCCATCATCGGCCGGCGCATCGATGCGCTCGAGGAGCGGCTGGGGGTCAAACTGCTGATCCGCACCACTCGCAAGATCACGCTGACGTTCGAGGGCTCGGCCTTTCTCGAGGACTGTCAGCGCATTCTCAATGACCTCCACAATGCCGAGGCCAGCGTGTCCGCCGGCGGGGTCAAGGCCAGCGGCCACCTGCGCATCACGGCGCCGGCCGGCTTTGGCCGCAAGCACGTGGCGCCGGTGGTGCCGCTGTTCATCGAGTCCCATCCCGACGTCACGCTGACCCTCGACCTGGCCGACCGCGTGGTCGACCTCGTCAACGAGGGATTCGACTGCGCCATCCGCCTGGGCGATCTGCCCGATTCCAGCCTGGTGTCGATCCGCCTGGCCGAAAACCGCCGCGTGGTGGTGGCCTCGCCCGCCTACCTCGCGCGCGCCGGTACGCCGCGCGAACCGGAAGAACTGTCGCGTCACAACTGCCTGGCCTTCGGCGCCAGCGCCAATGTCCAGCGCGGCTGGGTGTTTCAACAGGACGGCCGCGCGGTGACGATCAAGGTCGGCGGCAATATGGAATGCACCGACGGCGCCGTGTTGCACGCGTGGTGCCTGCAGGGCCATGGTCTGGCCTGGCGCTCGTGGTGGGAAGTCGGCCACGAAATCGCCAGCGGCCGGCTGGTCACGGTACTGGACGACTTCCAGGCCCCGCCCATCGGCATCCACGCGGTGTTTCCACAGCGCAAGCACCTGCCGCTGCGGGTGCGGCTGTTCATCGACCATCTGAAGAACACCTACGGCAACCCGGCCTACTGGCGGCGCGCCGAGCAGGCCGCGAGCGCGGCGGTCGGCGCCGGCATGGCCGCCGGCAGCGTGTGCCACGACACGATTGGGGTTGATCCTTAGCAACGTCTGGGGCCACATGAGGACTAGAATGAACTTGTCGCGTTGACTTCGAGAAGGAGGTTCAGCATGTTCAAGCACATCCTGCTACCCACCGACGGTTCCGCGTTGTCCAAGAAGGCGATCGACGGCGGCCTTGAACTGGCCAAGGCCATCGGCGCGCGCGTCACGGCCTATGTGTGCCTGGAGGAGTATCCCTACACCCCGTTCAGCGAGATCGTGGTGGAGGCGCCGCAGGCCTTCAAGGACCGCATCGAGAACCAGGCGCGGCTCTATCTGCGCGAGATCGAGACCGCGGCGGTCGAGGCCGGCCTGCCCTTCGACGCGGACATGACCACCTTTGCCGTGCCGTATCTCGGCATCATCGACGCGGCCGAACGCCATGGCTGCGATGTCATCTTCATGGCGTCGCATGGCCGGCGCGGCCTGTCGGGCCTGCTGCTCGGCAGCGAAACCCAGAAGGTGCTCACGCACACCGATATCCCGGTCATCGTCTATCGCTGAGCTCGCTGGCACCCGCCGGCTTGCCGCCACCCTCATGGGTGGCGGCGCCAGCGATGCCCCCTCCCCGGGGTGACCTGCCTGATCACCCCGGCCCCTCTCGGGTCCCGCTCAGGTCACCGTCAGGCGGCCTTCTTGTCTGCCTTCTTTTCCTCGAAGAACTGCTCGTCCTCGGTCGAGCCCTTGAGCGCCGTGGTCGACGACTGGCCGCCTTCGATGGTCTGCGTCACGGCATCGAAGTAGCCGGTACCGACTTCGCGCTGATGCTTGACCGCGGTGAAGCCCTTCTCGGCTGCCGCGAACTCGTTTTCCTGCAATTCCACGAACGCGCTCATCTGGTTGCGCGCATAGCCGTAGGCCAGGTTGAACATCGAGTAGTTGAGCGAGTGGAAGCCGGCCAGCGTGATGAACTGGAACTTGTAGCCCATTGCGCCGAGTTCCTTCTGGAACTTGGCGATGGTGGCGTCGTCGAGGTTCTTCTTCCAGTTGAACGACGGCGAGCAGTTGTACGCCAGCATCTTGCCCGGGTGCCGCGCATGCACGGCTTCGGCAAACTTCTTGGCGAACTCGAGATCCGGCTTGCCGGTTTCGCACCAGACCAGGTCAGCCACCTCTGCGTAGGCAACGGCGCGTGCAATGGCCTGGTCGATGCCCGGACGGGTGCGGAAGAAGCCTTCGACGGTGCGCTCGCCGGTGCAGAACGGGCGATCGCGCTCGTCCACGTCGGAAGTCAGCAGGTCGGCAGCCTCGGCGTCGGTCCGTGCAATCACGAGGGTCGGCACGCCCGACACGTCGGCGGCCAGACGCGCCGCGTGCAGCTTGGCCACGGCTTCGCGTGTGGGCACCAGCACCTTGCCGCCCATATGGCCGCACTTCTTGACCGAGGCGAGCTGGTCTTCAAAGTGCACGCCGGCGGCGCCTGCCTCGATCATCGCCTTCATCAGCTCGAACGCGTTGAGCACACCGCCGAAACCGGCTTCGGCGTCAGCCACGATCGGCGCGAAGAAGTCGACATCGCCCGAGCCTTCGCTCCACTGGATCTGGTCTGCGCGCTGGAACGTGTTATTGATGCGCTTGACCACCTGCGGCACCGAGTTGGCCGGATACAGCGACTGGTCGGGATACATCTCGCCGGCCAGGTTGGCATCGCCGGCAACCTGCCAGCCCGAGAGGTAGATGGCCTTGAGGCCGGCCTTGACCTGCTGCATGGCCTGGTTGCCGGTCAGCGCGCCAAGCGTGTTGACGAACGGTTCGGTGTTCAGCAGGTGCCAGAGCTTCTCTGCACCGCGACGCGCGAGCGTATGTTCGATCTGCACCGAACCGCGCAGACGGATGACGTCCTCGGCCGAGTAGTTGCGCTTGACGCCCTTCCAGCGCGGGTTGGTGTCCCAGTCTTGCTGGAGCTTCTGGATATCTTGTTGGCGGGTCATGTTCACTCTCCTGTTGGCGTATCGGGTGGGCTTCGAAACTTGTGACACGGCGACCGTCAGGTCATGTGTCTTATATAAGAGTCTAGAGAACCTTCCCGCGTCGCAACAAGCTTCCGAGCGAACACCTGGACAGTTTTTTATCCGTTTATATTCATGATGTTATGGAGTACGTTTCACGATATGGCACGCCCTCTTTCATCATGAGAAACGCCCCTTGTGCTGCGCACCCATGTATTTTTGCGGACCAAAACAGCTTTCCGCATGGTGAAATCTGGGCGCCGCGCCGGAAGCCCCCGCGCGGCGTGCTGACCAACGCATTTCGCCCTGCTCAGCCAGCCCCACTATCGCGCGCGCGGCGATACGCCACCCAGTCGCCGCTCTCGATGCGCGGGAGCCCGGCCACGGTGTGTTGCGCCACCGGATAGAGCAGGCACGCCAGCGCCTGGTCGGCGCGCGTCACCGCGTGGGTCTGCCGCACGAACAGCGACGGCTGGCCGGGGTAAATTTCCTCGATCTCGTCGAGCACCGGCAGCAACCCCTCGGCGATGTCGTAGATGTCCCCGAATACCTGCCCGCCGGCGCGGTCCAGCACAAGGCCGGGATAGTTGCCGAAATCGTAGAGGTGGCCGGCAATGGTCCCGACGCCGATCAGCGTCGGCGCCGCAATGCCGTGGCGTTGCGCGGCCAGGTGAATATCGTTGGCTTCCCCGGCACGCAAGGTGCCGTATACGAATACGTGAGGCATGGCGTAGATGGCGAGTGGTGACGATTCATCTTATGCCCACATGCCGTGAACCCTCGATGCAATCGACGCGCCTTTCATGAATGCCCCGCTGGCATGAGACGCGTGGCAGCGATGCTACATCTGCTTGAACAGATATGCATACTGCCGCGCCACCGCGAGCGATTCCGGGCGGTTGCGCAATTTCAGCGAGACCCGCCCGAGCGACTGGTTCACGGCGCTCGCCACGCAATCGATATTGACCACCGTGCCGCGGTGGATCTGCCAGAAACGATCGGGATCGAGCTGCTGCGTCAGCTCGCGCAGGCTGGTGCGAATCAGCGCCTCGCCGCTGGCGGAGACCACGTTCACATACTTGTCGGTAGCCTCGAGGTAGATCACCTCATCGACGGGAATGATGCGCACCTCCTGCCCGACCAGCGCCTTGATAAAGCGCAGGTAGTGTGCCCCGCCCTGCCCCGGCATCTGCGCGCCACGCTCGGGCGCGGGATGTTCCAGCGATTCGAGCCGTTGCAGCAATTGCGCCAGCCGCCCGGCGTCGACCACGGCGGGTTCCCCCGCACTGGCGGGACGCACCGCAATCCGCGCCGCCAGGCTGGCCTTGAGCCGGCCGACGGTGGCCTCCAGCCGCTCGCGCTGGACGGGCTTGAGCACGTAGTCCACCGCCGCGCGCTCGAACGCTTCCAGCGCGAACTGATCGTAGGCGGTAACGAATACCACCAGCGGCGGACGGTCGAGCTCGATCAGCTCGCGCGCCACGTCCATGCCGCTCATGCCGGGCATGCGGATATCGAGGAACGCGACGTCAGGCTCGTGCGCGCGGGCCGCATCGAGTGCGGCCATGCCGTCGTGCACCACGGCGGCGATGCGGGCCTCGGGCCAGAGCGAGGTGAGCTCGCTCTCCAGCACGCGAGCCAGCAGCAATTCGTCGTCGGCGATCAGCAGGGTCGGGGACATGGCGCGATATCAGACAAAAAAGCGGGCAAAAAAGGCGACAGCGGTCATCTGGGCGGTGCGCGAACGGTACCGCCGATGGCGCAAGCCGGCGCAGTCGGCGCAGTCGGCGCAGCCAGCGGCCATGCACCGGCGGTCTGCGGACATCATCAGGAATGCGCCGGCCTGACCGTCGCGGCCGCCGTCTCCGCCGCGCCGTACGCCGACACCCCCGCCGGCCGGGCCTGCGCCGGCGCCTGCGTCGGCTCCGTGCGCCACACGAGCGGCAGGCTCAGCCGCACGATCACGCCGCGCGGATCGTTTTCCTCCATCCGCATGGTGGCCGTGGCGCCAAAAATGCGCGCCAGGCGTTCGCGCACGTGTGTCAGCCCCATGCCCGACCCCTTGCTGCCACCCTGGCAGAAGCCCACGCCGGTGTCCGCGATCGCCACCTCCAGGCGGTTCTCACCGAGGTCACGCGCGGACAGCAGGATCTTGCCACCGCGCATGCACGGCTCGATGCCATGCGTGACCGCATTCTCGACCAGCGGCTGGATCAGCATCGGTGGAATCTCGGCCTCGGCCAGCGCCGGCGGCAGGTCGATCTCGAACTCGAGCCGCGAGCCAAACCGCATCGACTGGATTTCCAGGTAACTGCGCAGCAGCTCGAACTCCTGCCGCAGCGTGCACTGCTCCGCGCGCGTATGCGTGAGCGACATGCGCAGGAAGCCGATCAACCGTTGCAGCAACTGACGCGCCGCGCGCGGATCGGTGGCGATCAGCCCGTCGAGGTTGGCCAGCGAGTTGAACAGGAAGTGCGGTTCGATCTGGGCCTGCAGGGCCATCAGTTGCGCCCGCACGAGCTGCTTCTCCGCTTCCTCGCGCTGCAGCGCGTCGAGTGCCGCCTGCCGTTCGAAGTAGGCCAGCTTCTCGCGCGACCAGTAGAAATAGATCATGCTGGCCGCGGCCAGCATCCCCACCACCAGGCACATGCGCAGCATGTCGCTGGTTTCCGCCACCGACTTGGCCGGCAAGTCGAGCGCCTCGCGCGTGGCCCAGGTGCCGATCACCACGCCGACCGGCACGGCCACCACGGACAGACACACGAACGGCCAGCGGCGCGGGCGCTCGTTCCACCAGATCAGCACGCGCGGAATATCGATCAGCGCCCAGATCGAGAGGCCGATCAGCTGGCTGTAGACAAGGTTGTGGAACAGCGTGCCGCCGGTGCGGAAGCCGTAGTTGAGGCTCAGCGCGATCACCGTGTTCATGCAGATCACGAACAGCAGGTCGCGCGCCAGAATGGTCAGCCGCGACGGGAGCGCGGCGCGGGGGCAGCGGTTCATACGCGTGCGCTCCCATCACGGTCATGCCGTGGGTATGCCCTCATATCTCCCTCCTGGATCTCGTTGGCCGCGCGCGGTCTGTGAGACGTGCGGCGCGATCGATGTACCGCCGGTACCCGATGCGCGTGGCCTGCCTGCTGCGCTGCAGCACGCCCGGGACCATGCGTAAGTCGGAACGCCCGTGCGTAAAGCGGACTTTACGCCGGTCGGCGGAAGGAAGAAAGTGTCGTGCGACGAACCGTCCGCGGACGGCGCCACTCGCGCATGGCAGGGCCCGACCGGCGCGTCAGGCGGCCAGGGCTTGCCCGCGCATGGTCTCGGCCAGTGCGCTGGAGACGGTATCGCGCGACAGGTGCGGCGCGAACATGTTGATAAAGGCATGCGCGTAGCCGCGCAGATAGGCCCCGCGCCGCACCGCCACGCTGGTCACATTGGGCTCGAACAGGTGATCGGCCGTCATGCGCACCAGCCCCGCGTCCTTGCGCGCATCGTAGGCCATCGAGGCGATGATGCCCACGCCGAGTTCGAGCTCCGCGTAGGTCTTGATCACGTCCGCGTCCATCGCGGTCAGCACGATCTCGGGCTGCAGCCCGGCCTCGGCAAACGCGCCGTCGATCTTGCGGCGGCCGGTAAAGCCGGCGTCGTAGGTGATGATCGGAAAATTGACGATATCCTCCAGCGACGGCTCCGGCACGTGCGTCAGCGGATGACCGGGCGACACCACCAGCACGTGCTGCCAGCTGTACGCCTCGAACGAGGTCAAGCCCGCCTCGCTCGCCACTGCCTCGGTCGCGATGCCGATATCGGCCTGGCCGGTCAGCAGCAGCTCGACGATATGCTGCGGCGAGGCCTCCTGCAGCGCCAGTGTCACGTGCGGATATTCGCGCCGGAAGCTTTGCACCACCTTGGGCAGCGCATAGCGCGCCTGGGTATGCGTGGTGGCCACCGTCAGGCGCCCGGTATGGCGGCCGGCAAACTCGTCGCCGGCCTGCCGCAGGTTTTCGGCCTCGAGCAGCAGCCGTTCGACGATGCGCACGATCTCGCGGCCCGGCTCGGTCAGACCGGTCAGGCGCTTGCCATAGCGCTCGAAGATCTCCACGCCGAGTTCTTCCTCGAGTTCGCGGATCTGGCGCGATACGCCGGGCTGCGAGGTATAGAGCGCGTTGGCGACTTCGGTCAGGTTGAACTGGCGGCGTACCGCCTCGCGGATCGACCGCAATTGCTGGAAGTTCATCGTGCCGCTCCATGTTGTCCGTCGCGGGCAAAGACGCGCAGCTGGCGCGGCCGCACCGCCAGCAGTTCGCCCTCGCGAAAGCCCGCATGGCGGAAGCGTTCGAGCGGCAGGGCCACCTCGATCACGTCCTGGTTGTCCTCGCGTTCCAGTTCGAGCTGGGCCACCGGCCCGAGCGTCAGCGCCCGGCGCAGCGTGACGGCGATGCCGTCCGTGCCCGGCGCATAGCGTTCGAGGTCGAGATCGTGCGGCCGGACATACGCCACCGCGTCGCCCGCCGTCTCGTGGCCACTGCCGACCACCGGCAGTACCGCATCGCCGGTATGCAGCAGACCGCCGCTATCGCCCACTTCGAGCCGGCCATGAAACAGGTTGACGTTGCCGAGAAAGCCGAACACGAACGGCGTCGCGGGATGGTTGTAGACCGCCTCGGGCGTGCCCGCCTGCTCGACCCGTCCGCGATGCATGAGCACGACCTGGTCCGCGACTTCGAGCGCCTCTTCCTGGTCGTGCGTCACGAACACGCTGGTCACGTGGAGCTCGTCGTGCAGCCGGCGCAGCCAGCGGCGCAGTTCCTTGCGGACCTTGGCATCGAGGGCACCAAACGGTTCGTCGAGCAGGAGCACGCGCGGCTCCACCGCCAGCGCACGCGCGAGCGCGATGCGCTGGCGCTGGCCGCCCGACAGCTGCGACGGATACCGGTCCGCCAGCCAGTCGAGCTGCACGAGTTCCAGCAGCGACTTGACCTTCTCGCGAATCTTCGCTTCCGACGGCCGTTCGGCACGCGGCTTCACGCGCAGGCCGAACGCCACGTTCTCGAACACGCTCATATGCTTGAACAGCGCATAGTGCTGAAATACAAAGCCGACATTGCGCTGGCGCACGTGCTGGCGCGAGGCATCGGCACCGCCGAGCACGACCTGGCCCGCGTCGGCGCGCTCCAGACCGGCGATGATCCGCAGCAGCGTGGTCTTGCCGCAGCCGGAAGGCCCCAGCAGCGCGGTGAGCTCGCCTTCGTCGAAGTCGAGCGAGACATTGTCGAGCGCCACGAAATCGCCGAAGCGCTTCTCCACGTTCCTGACCTGAATACTCATGATGCCTGTCCTTGCCATAACACCTGCGGCGCGCCGGCGCCATCGTCCTGTTCGCGCGCGGCGCGCATTTCCACCAGGGTCTTGATACCGAGCGTGACCAGCGCCAGCAGCGTCAGCAGCGACGCCACCGCGAACGCCGCGGCAAAGTTGTATTCGTTGTAGAGAATCTCCACGTGCAGCGGCATGGTGTTGGTCAGCCCGCGGATATGGCCCGACACCACCGAGACCGCACCGAACTCGCCCATCGCCCGGGCATTGCACAGAATCACGCCGTACAGCAAGCCCCAGCGGATATTGGGCAGCGTGACATGCCGGAAGGTCTGCCAGCCCGACGCGCCGAGCACGATCGCGGCCTCTTCTTCCTCGCTGCCCTGCGCCTGCATCAGCGGAATCAGCTCGCGCGCGACAAACGGAAAGGTGACGAAGATGGTCGCCAGCACGATGCCCGGCACCGCGAACATGATCTTGATGTCATGCGCTTCAAGCCATGGCCCGAGCCAGCCCTGCGCGCCGAACAGCAGTACGTAGATCAGCCCCGAGATCACCGGCGACACCGAGAACGGCAGGTCGATCAGCGTGATCAGCAGGTGCTTGCCGCGGAAATCGAACTTCGCGATGGCCCATGCCGCGGCCACGCCGAAGACCACATTGAGCGGCACCGCGATGGCCGCCACCGTCAGCGTGAGCTGGATCGCCGAGACCGCGTCCGGCTCGGTGAGCGCGCCGAGGTAGGTGTCCACGCCCTTCTTCAACGCCTCGTAGAACACGGATGCCAATGGCACGAACAGGAACAGCGCGAGGAACAGCACCGCCACCGTGATCAGCGTGTAACGCACCCAGGCGGCCTCGCCGGTGGCATCGTACGGAGGGTGAGCGCTGGAGCCGGCCTTGCCGAGGCGCGAAATCGAGCCGGCCATCTCAGTGCTCCACCGCCAGGCGTTCGCTGGCCGCCGCGCGCGCACCGCTCTGGTGACGTCGCGTCCAGGCCTGCAGCAGGTTGATCAGCAGCAGCAGCGCGAACGAGATCACCAGCATCACCACGGCCACCGCGGTGGCGCCGGCGTAGTCGTATTGCTCCAGCTTGGAATAGATCATCAGCGGCGCGATCTCCGAGACCATCGGCATGTTGCCGGAGATAAACACCACCGAGCCGTATTCGCCGGTGGCGCGTGCAAACGAGAGCGCAAAACCGGTCAGCAACGCCGGCAGGATGGCAGGCAGGATCACGCGCAGGAAGGTCTGCACGCGGCTCGCGCCGAGACTCGCGGCCGCTTCCTCGAGTTCGCGCTCCACATCTTCGAGCACGGGCTGCACGGTACGCACCACGAACGGCAGGCCGATAAAGGTGAGCGCCACCACGATGCCGAGCGGCGTGAACGCGACCTTGATGCCATGCGGCTCCAGATAGCGTCCGATCCAGCCATTGCCGGCGAACAGCGCCGTCAGCGCGATACCGGCCACGGCGGTCGGCAACGCAAACGGCAAGTCCACCAGCGCATCGACGAGGCGACGCCCCACAAAGCGATAGCGCACCAGGACCCATGCCACGATCAGCCCGAACACCGTGTTGATCACGGCGGCCACCAGCGATGCGCCAAAGCTCAGTTCGAGCGAGTGCACCACGCGCGGGTCGGTGACGGTGCGCACAAACGCGTCCCAGGTCAGCGTAAAGGTCTTGAGGAAGGTCGCCGACAGCGGAATCAGGACGATCAGCGCCAGATAGAACAGCGTAAAGCCGAGGGACAACCCAAACCCCGGCAGCACGGTGTAACGCTGGCGGGCGCGCGGCGCGGATGGTTGACGCGCGGCTGGCTGGCGCGCGGGCGGCACCGGCGGGGTGCCGCTGGCGGCGGTAACGGAAGGCGGCATATCGTCTCGCTGATAAACCCGGCGCATCAGACGCCGGCTGGCGAGACAAATATCGCCGATCGCCCTTTATAAACAGAACGAATCTTTTTGCATTTCTTTAGACGTTTCAGATATAAGGCGCCGGGTTGCCCACCTCCATATCGCCATCCCACGCGGCGTTCCAGCCACCATAAGCACCCTTCTGCAGCCCGTCCGCCTCGATCCGCTGTAGCAATGTGGCGAGATAGCCTATCCCTGCGGGCCAGGCGTCGAGTCCGGAGTCGGCATTGATATGCCCAAGCAAGCCGGCATCGACCAGCTCGCTGCCCCACAGCGTGCCCCAGCTGAATGCGGTGCGCTGGGGCATCCACGGATCGTCCTGGCTCGCAATCAATATGGTCGGAAACGGCAGGCGCCAGGTCGGCAGCAGCGCGCCCACGCCAAACTTGTCGGGGTCGGCGGGTGCCACCAGCAAGGCACCGGCAATCCCGACCGGATCGAGTGCGGCCTGGCGCAGCGTGGCCAGGCAACCGAAGCTATGCGCGACCAGCACTGCGCCTCGTGCCGCCACGCGCCGCGCCCGCATGATGCCTTCGGACACCCGTTCGGCCCAAAGCGGCAGACTCGGCCGCGACCAGTCATGCTGCTCGATGCGCTGCCAGTCCGGATGACGCGCCTCCCAGCGGCTCTGCCAGTGGCCCGGGCCGCTGCTGTGCAGTCCGGGCACGGTCAGGATCTGCAGCCCGCGCGGGACCGCCAGCGGCGACCATGGCGAGGCCGCCGCGGCGGGCGATTGCGGGGCGCGCGAAGCGATGGAATCCGTCATGCCGGCTCCTTGCTGGGATGGGAAGCATGCGATGCGACCGTAGCGGCATGCAATTGGCGTGCCGAGACCGGTCGCCCGGCCACGACGCCCTGGCCGAGCCCGATCCCCGCCGCCTGCAGCCGCTCGACCGCGAGGCTGTCCTGCAGGCGCCGGCCGATCAGCGTCACGCCGGCGCTATCGGCGCTGGCGCGCAAGCCGGCAAGCTGGCGGTCAGTCCAGATGCGGCGCATATCGAGCTTGAGCCAGTCGGGCAATGCATGCGCCATGAGCGCGCCCGCCTCGGCCGGATCGGAAGCCTGCAGGCTCACGGCAAAGCCATTGCGCCGGTAGTTGCCCACTACGTGCAGCAGCAACGGCAGATCGTCGTTGGCGCTGGCCGGCACCTGGATCACGAAGCGCTCGAGCGGCAGTCCCAGCGATTGCAGCGCGCGGCGGAACGCGGCGCCATGGTCGTCCGCCACGGCGGCGAGCAGCCGGTTATGCACATTCAGCACGAGCTTGTGCTGGCCCTCCTGCCCGGCCGGGCCCGAGAAATAGTTGAGCGCGTGCACCAGCCGCGACAGCCGGTCCAGCGAGACCAGCGCGGCGTCATCGGCGGCCATGGCGAACAGCTTCCATGCCGCCAGCCCGACGCCATCCTCGGCATAGGTGCGGATCGAACCCTCGTGCGCCACCACCTCGCGCCCCGCCAGCGTCACCAGCGGCTCGAACGCGCTGGTCAACGAACAGTGGAAATACTGGCCCTGCACCTGGCCACTCGCGTCGCGCCACAATTCACGCCCCGCCACGGGCGCGCCAGGCAGGGTTTGCAGATAGCGGTCGAGCGCGTCCGGCATGGCGATTTCCTCAAGGTCTGGCGAGCGACACCTCATGATAGAAGCTCCTGTCGAGGGCAAACATGAAGAATGTGTATGGGTGCGCGATACGTGCGTACAAATCAGGCAGGGCGACTGTAGGGGCGACTGCAGGGGCGGCGGCACGGCGCGGGGATCAGCGCGTGCCAGGCTGATAGATCTGGTCGAACGAGCCGCCATCGGCAAAGTGGGCCTTTTGCGCCTTCTGCCAGCCGCCAAACGCTTCATCGATCGTGAAGAGCTTGATCTTGGGAAAGTTGGCGGCGTACTTGGCGGCAATCTTCGGGGAAATCGGGCGGTAATAGTTCCTGGCCGCAATTTCTTGGCCTTCGTCGGTGTACAGGAATTGCAGGTACGCTTCGGCCGCCTTGCGCGTGCCCTTCTTGTCGACCACCTTGTCCACCACCGCGACCGGCGGCTCCGCCAGGATCGAGATCGACGGCACCACGATATCGAACTTGTCCGGGCCCAGCGCCTTGATGGCGAGAATCGCCTCGTTCTCCCAGGCGATCAGCACATCGCCGAGGCCGCGCTCGACAAAGGTCGTGGTCGCACCGCGCGCGCCCGAGTCCAGCACGGGCACGTTCTTGAGCAGGGCGCCGACGAATGCCTTGGCCTTGGCTTCGTCGCCGCCCGGCTGGCGCAGCGCGTAGCCCCACGCCGCCAGGTAATTCCAGCGCGCACCGCCAGAAGTCTTGGGGTTCGGCGTGATCACCTGCACGCCGGGCCGGATCAGATCGTTCCAGTCCTTGATCTGCCTGGGGTTGCCCTTGCGCACCAGGAAGACGATGGTCGAGGTGTAGGGCGAAGCGTTGTGGGGCAGCCGCTTCTGCCAGTCGGGCTTGAGCAGGCCGCGCTCCGCAATCGCGTCGATGTCGTAGCCGAGCGCAAGCGTGACCACGTCGGCATCGAGCCCGTCGATCACCGAGCGCGCCTGCTTGCCCGAGCCACCGTGCGACTGGCGGATGGTGACCGTATCGCCGGTCTGCGCCTTCCAGGCCTTGGCAAAGGCGGCATTGACGTCGACGTACAGCTCGCGCGTGGGGTCGTACGACACATTGAGCAGGTTGGTAGTGGCCGAGGCAGCCGGGGCCGCGCCGAGTGCACCCAGTGCGGCAATGGCAGCGAGGCCGAGGGCCAGCTTGCGAATCATCTTGTCTTGCTCCGTCAGTAGTCCAGCGAGTCGTGAATGGGCGGCTTGCCCTCATCCATGCGGAGCCCGCCACGTGCGGGCGGGCTAAGGCATCCGGGACAGAGACTACCGACGGGCCTATCTGAACGGAACGAACGGTTTCGCCGATCCTTGCACGTTTTCCGCATATGGTCGCGCGATGGCAATCGCCGACCGCAAGCTGGAATGCGCCCGCTGCAGATAAAAAAAAGCCCGCCGCACTTTCGTGCCGCGGGCAAGTTTCCATTCCGGAAACGGGTAGACAAGCCATGGAGAGCGCCCCCGCATCTCCATGACGATGGGAATCATAGCCAGCCGATGGCGAGCTCAACTTGATTTAAGTCAGATGACAGCGAATTGATCGCCAACTACGCCAATGCCGTCACCTTTCACGCAAAAGCCCCACACCACCTCGTCCACATTCGCACGCGATGCTGGCGCGGGATGAGCGCTCACGCGCCGTGCATTGACATAGGCGAGGCGCTGCGCGTCGAGCGGCAACAGGACCTGCTCGCGAATGTCACCGTCAGGCACCGCCTCCGGATAGAGCCAGCGGATATGCGCGAGACCTTCTATCCGCACCGGCCTTTCCTCGTCACCCACGCCAGCGCTGCCATCGCGCTCGAGTTGACCGAAGATCGCGGGCGTACTGCCTGTGGTCGCGGCCTGGTCGTCGATCCATAACGGATGCGTGGCCATGCCACCATCGCGCGCGACGGACGCCAGCGCATCGAAATCGGCCGGCGGCTGGCGGCATTGCCAATCGCCATCGAGGTCTGCAGCCGCCACGGACCGGGCGCTGTGCAGGATCCAAGCGCCGATGGTCTCCTCGGGACCGTAGCCCTGCCGCTGGTCGATCAGCAGGGTCAGCCGCTCGCCATCGCGCGCGACGAACACCCGCCCGGCGTATTCGCCATCCGCACGCAGCGCATAGACGCCCGGATACCGGGTCTGGTCCGCCGGGTGCAAATGCGCGCCTGGCGCTGGCTTGCCGCTACGGGGGTCAACGCAGCCGTCGCGATAGTTTTGCGCCGCGCAGACACGCAGGCGGCCGTCCGCATCGAGACGGACCTGCCCGCTGAACGACGCGACCGAGCGCGGCACCTCGCCATGATCGCTGGTGCGCAAATCGACGTTCGTGGCGATAAACGCGTAGACGCCCGCGATGCTCGCGAGCGGCGGCAACACGTCGACGCTGGTGGCGTGGATCACTCCCGCCAGCGTGCCGGTGCCACCGTGTTCGCTGCGCGGCAGGTTGGCGATCTCGCCCGACAGCAGCGTGCCGGACACGCGGAAGCCGAGTCGGACCGCACGCAATGCCGCGCTGACATGCGGCGGCGGCGGTGTGGCCCCATCGGGCACGAGGCCGGTAATCGTGTGCCAGCCGTTGGTCACCGACACGTTGCCGACCACGCTGCCGGCCAGGCCAAACGGCGAATCGACAAAGCGCACGGTCACCTTGCCGGGCGCCGGTGTATGCGTGTGGATGGCGATCGTGCCGCCGAACGACGTCGCACCGAGGTAGCTGACCGGCGTGACGCGCCTCACCGACGTCACTGACGCATCGGGCCCCGCGGCCGAAGGCGAGGCCGGCGCGACCGCTGCCTTGCCGCCCGATCCGGAAGCCGTCTCAGCGGGTGGACACCCCTGTATCACCGGACACAGGCACAGCAGCAACCGCCCCATGACTCTTATGTCCATCCTTCCCCTCCGTCGGTTGACGAATCCCTTCGGCCACCTTGTCGCAACTCCCCCACACCACCTCGTCGTCGCCGGCATCGTCCTCGGCCAGGTAGACAAACTGCTTGCCATCGAGCGGCAGCATCACCTGCTGGCGGGAACCCTGCGTACCCACCGGCGCCGGCGTGTCCGCCCATTGGGCATGCGCGACACCGGCCAGCGGCGCGGGCCGCCCGTCGCCGCCCACGCCGAAGGCCGCATTCAGCGTGAGCCGGGCCGCCTCCATCGGCTGGTTGGGCGCCATCTCGATCCACCCCTCGGCGACACGCCACTGCGGCAATGCAAGTCCGCCATCGCCGACCGATGCGTCGCGCGGCAATCCGTCCCGGTCGGGCTGCCGACACGTCCACGATCCGTCCAGCAGACGGTCGGGTAACGGCTCCGCGGTCCGCGCGACCCATGTGCCGATACGCAGGCGATCGTCCGCTTCGGCGTGCAGGTTCAGCAGCAAGACTGGCTTGCCTTCCACCTCGCGCATGAACAGCTGTCCCACCGGGGTCGGGGTCGGGCTCGCGCTGGTATCGAGCACGTCGAACATGCCCGGAAAGCGCGTCTGGTCCGCCGCGCGTAGCGTCATTGCGTGCACCGCCTCGCCTGCCCGCAGCGATTTGCAGTCGGGCTGGAATGGCTGGCTGGGGCAAGTGGCAAGCGAGCCGTCGGCACCGATCCGCAACTGTCCGCTTTCGGCTCGCTGCATGCCCATGTCCGGGTCCGGCCACAGGTCTTCCATCCGCTGGTGTTGCGCCAGATAGGCATAGGTGCCCGCGATGCTGGCGAGGGCCGGCAGTGCCGTGGTGGCCGAGGCATGAATGAGTCCCGCCAGCCGTGCGATATCGGCCGCGTCGCCCCGCTGCCGCCTGACGCGTGCGGGCCGGTTGCCGGGCGACTCCGCGCGCGTCAGGCTGACGTTGGGCACGCCTTCGATATCGCCGGTCAGCAGACCGTTGGCCGTCGCAAAGCTGAGCGCGATGTCGCGCAACGACTCCGCCAGCAGATCCGGCGGTGGATCGGCACTGTCCGCGCGCAGGTTGGTTACCACTTGCCGGCCATCGCTGGCCCGCGTGGTGACATCGCCGATCAGACGGCCGCTCAGGCCATAGGGCGAATGCGGAAACGAGATCGTGACCTTGCCGCGGTCCGCCGCTGGGAACGACAGGGCGATCGTTCCACCGAACGAGAGCGTGCCCCGGTACACCACCTCGGCCCGGGAGCCGGTGCCGGTCTGGACACTGCCCATGACGGTGCCAGCGGGCGTCAGCTTGCCTCCCGCGCCATCGGCGCCATCTGCGCCCTCTTGCGGACACCCGGCCAGCAGCAGGCAGGCGGGCACGATTGCCAGCACACGGGCCCGCCGGACGGTGGCCGGTCTGGCAGCAGGCGTACGGGTTGAGGTGGTTGCCGCGGTGGCAGGCGCGGTGGTGGACGTGGTGGTGGGCGTGGTGGTTGATGCAGTAGCTCGTGCGGTCATCGTGCGCTCCCTCGGACAGGTCGACACGATCGAGCCTAGAAGGCGCACGCGCGTATGAAATTGACCGCCATCAAACGGCGATCCAACTCGCTGGCAAACGCAGATATTCCGGAAAACGGCGGTGCGACAAAGCACCGCCGCGTCATGCGCCCTGCGATGACGCAGGACAGCACGACCCTATGCCATGCGTCCCGAGGGACCGGGGTCGTGCGCCGTGACGGCGCGACCCGGAGCGGCGCACCCGGTATGTCACCGAGGCGCGCGCCGCGGGCGCCTGACTCAGGGCAGGAATGTATTGCCCAGCACCACCCCCTCGCGACGCGGATCGGTTCCGCCCATCCAGGCCGCACCACCGCCGGCCTGCGTGCGCAGAATGGTATTCACGCCGCTCGATTGCGCCGAGGTGGAAATGCCATGACCGAGTGCCTTGAGGCCCGTGATGAGCGGGTCGTTGGCACCGCCGTTGGTCGCATCGATATTCGGATGTTCGCCGCCCACGGTCGTGTTGGGCGAATTGCTGGCGCCAAAATCCACCAGCCCCGAGGACTGCTGGGCATCGAGCCCCCAGTCCAGCACGCCCACCAGCGTCTTCACGACGTATTGCGGGATGGTGCCGCCGCCGGGCGAACCGGTCGCCATCAGGAAGTCACCCATCGAGCCATCGGCGGCCTGGCGGAACACCATGGTCGGTGCCATCGAGCTGCGCGGCCGCTTGCCCGGCTGCACGCGGTTGGCGATGGGATTACCCGAGCCATCCGTCGGCGATGCCGAAAAATCGGTGAGCTGGTTGTTGAGCAGGAAGCCGTTGGTCATATGGAACGAGCCCATGCTCGACTCGACCGAGGTGGTCGCGCTGACCACGCTACCGTCGGCATCGACGATGGTGAACTGGTTGGTCCCATGCTCGATCAGCGACGCAATGCCAAGCGGCACCGCACCGAGATTGCCGGCCACGGCCGTGCCCATGCTGGCGGTCGGCGAGATCAGCGCCGCGCGCGAAGCCATGTACGGCTTGTTGAGCATGGTATTGGCGGAGCCACCGGGCAGCGGCACGAAATCGGTGTCGGCCACGTACTTGTCGCGGTCCGCATAGGCCAGGCGCTCGGCTTCGCTGACGTAGTGGACGCCAAGCACGGTCGGCTTGCCGCCCTCGCCGTCGATCGCGGTCGGCTTGAGCGATGCCATGTCGAAGTTCTCGAGAATGCCCATCGCCGATGCCACCGTGATGCCGCCCGACGTCGGCGGCGGGGCACCGCAAATCCAGTACGCGCGGTAGGTCGTGCAGATCGGCTCACGGACCTTGGCCTGGTACGCGGCAAGGTCGGCGAGCGTGGTCTTGCCCGGCGTCGTCGGCGTGCCGTCGGCGGCGACGGTCGAGCCGATCTTGGCCACGATGTCGTTGGCAATCTGCCCCGTGTAGATGGCGTTGGCCCCATTGGCCGCCATCAGCTGGAGCGTGTTGGCGTAGGCGGGATTCTTCAGCACCGTGCCAAGGGCCTTGGGCGAACCGTCGCTATTGAAGAAATACGCGAGCGCTTCCGGATCGCGCTTGAGCGCGGTGGCATTGCTCTGGATCGCCGCCGCCAGTCGGCCGCCGATCGGAAAGCCATTGCTGGCCAGCGCGATGGCATCGCCGAACAGGTCCTTCCATGCGAGCTTGCCATGCTCGCGCTGTACGCGTTCGATCAGGCGCGGCACGCCGACCGTGCCGATCGAGCGGCCGCTGGCGCGCGCGCTCGGCACCGGCGGTGTCTGAGTGGTGACGTCGTCGATATAGCGCAGGTAGTTCTCGGTCGCGGCAGCCGGTGCCGACTCGCGGCCATCGTACGCCTGCACGGTGCGGTTGCGCGCATCGTAGTAGAGCATGAAGCCGCCCGAGCCCATGCCGGTGGCCTCCGGCACGGTCAGGCCGAGCACCGACTGCACGGCCACGGCCGCATCCGCGGCGCTGCCACCCTTCTTGAGCACCGCACATCCGGCGGCGCTTGCATACGCATTGGAGCTCGACACCATGTACGTTCTGGCATAGACCGGCTTGAGGCCGGTGCGATAACCCGACGCGGCCTCCGGCAGGGACGGATCGCCAGGCTGGTTCGAGCCGACCACCACCGAGGTGCCGTTGCTCGCCAGTACCTGGCAACTGGTGTCGGCCTGCGGTGTCGCAGGCGGCGGCGCGGGACTGTCGTCACCGCCGCCGCACGAAATGATCAGCAAGGTACTGGCGACCGCTGTCGCCAATGCCAGTGGGGCTCTCTTCTTCTTATGCAACACGATATTCTCCAATGTCGTGGATGACTGCCGGAAACAGACGCAAAAGCTCCCCTGCCGCGGCGCAGGGCGGCATGTCGGGCAGAACGACGGAAGGTGGGGACTGCGGAGGGGGACGCGGCGGCTAGGACGAATTGGTATCGGCCATGATGCGTGACGACTGCGTGCGTATCGGAAATGTAGTCAGCCTACTACATGCGATTCGTTATGCAAGATGCGCTGCCGCACGATTATTACAACGTATTTAAGCCATGCACCGCATCGTGACATCGCCTCCATGCCGGCCGGGCAGACGTCCCGCCAGCGGGGAGATGCGCACCGCGACGGCAACAAAAAAGCCCGTGTGCGGCGCATGCACTGGTGCATGCCTCGAACACGGGCCATCCCGGACACCCGCGCGATCTTCCGCGGGGTTGTCCGGATACAACGGTTTTACGAGCTGACCGCTACGTCGGCAAGCCTTGCATCGACGCTCAGGCCTTCACGGCTTCCAGCGCCGCGTTGAAGGTCTTGCTCGGGCGCATCACGCTTTCCAGCTTGGCGAAGTCGGGGCGGTAGTAACCGCCGATATCGACCGGCTTGCCCTGCACGTCCGACAGTTCGCCGACGATAGTCTTCTCGTTGTCGGTGAGCTTCTGCGCCAGCGGCTTGAAGGTCTCGGCCAGCGCCGCGTCCTCGGTCTGCGTGGCCAGTTCCTGGGCCCAGTACATGGCCAGGTAAAACTGGCTGCCACGGTTGTCCAGCTGACCGGTCTTCGGCGACGGGCTCTTGTTGTTGTCGAGCAGCTTGCCGGTGGCGGCATCCAGCGTCCTGGCCAGCAGCTTCGCCTTGTCGTTGCCAGTCTTGATGCCCAGTTCCTCGAGCGAGACCGCCAGCGCCAGGAACTCGCCCAGCGAATCCCAGCGCAGATGGTTTTCTTCCACCAGCTGCTGCACGTGCTTCGGAGCCGAACCACCCGCGCCGGTTTCGTACATGCCGCCACCCGCCATCAGCGGCACGATCGACAGCATCTTGGCGCTGGTGCCCAGTTCCATGATCGGGAACAGGTCGGTCAGGTAGTCGCGCAGGATGTTGCCGGTGGCCGAGATGGTGTCCAGGCCGCGAATCACGCGCTCCAGCGTGTAGCGCATGGCGCGAACCTGCGACATGATCTGGATGTCGAGGCCCTTGGTGTCGTGATCCTTCAGGTAGGTTTCCACCTTCTTGATCAGCTCGGCCTCGTGCGGACGATACGGGTCGAGCCAGAACACCACCGGCATGCCCGAATTGCGCGCGCGCGTGACGGCCAGCTTGACCCAGTCGCGGATCGGCGCATCCTTGACCTGGCACATGCGCCAGATGTCGCCCGCTTCCACGTTCTGCGTCAGCAGCACTTCACCGGTGGCGATGTCGACGATGCGTGCCTCGCCGGCTTCCGCCACTTCAAAGGTCTTGTCGTGCGAACCGTATTCTTCGGCCTGCTGGGCCATCAGACCGACGTTCGGCACCGTGCCCATCGTGACCGGATCGAACGCGCCGTTGGTCTTGCAGAAGTTGATCACTTCCTGGTAGATCCGCGCGAAGGTGCTCTCGGGGATCACGGCCTTGGTGTCCTTGGGACGGCCGTCGGCACCCCACATCTTGCCGCCGATACGGATCATGGCCGGCATCGAGGCGTCGACGATCACGTCGTTGGGCGCGTGCAGGTTGGAGATGCCCTTGGCCGAATCGACCATCGCCAGTTCCGGACGATGTTCGTGGCAGGCGTGCATGTCGCGGATGATTTCCTCGCGCTTGGACTCCGGCAGCGATTCGATCTTGGCGTACAGGTCCACCAGGCCGTTGTTCACGTTGACGCCGAGTTCATCGAACAGCGCGCCGTGCTTGGCAAACGCTTCCTTGTAGAAGATACGGACGGCGTGGCCAAACACGATCGGGTGCGACACCTTCATCATGGTCGCCTTGACGTGCAGCGAGAACATGACGCCGGTCTCGCGCGCATCTTCCATCTGCTCTTCGTAGAACTCGCACAGCGCCTTCTTGCTCATGAACATGCTGTCGATGATCTCGCCTTCGAGCAGCGAAACCTTCGGCTTGAGCACCAGCGTCTTGCCGCTCCTGGTGACCAGTTCCATCTTGACGTCGCGCGCGCGATCCAGCGTCATCGACTTCTCGCCGTGGTAGAAGTCGCCGTGCTTCATGTGCGCCACGTGCGTACGCGAGGCCATGCTCCACTTGCCCATCGTATGCGGGTGCTTGCGGGCGAAGTTCTTGACGGCGGCCGGCGCGCGGCGGTCCGAGTTGCCCTCGCGCAGGACCGGGTTCACGGCGCTGCCGATCACCTTGGAGTAGCGCTGGCGAATCGCCTTTTCTTCGTCGGTCTTCGGGTCTTCGGGGAAATCGGGAATCTTGTAGCCCTTGGACTGCAGTTCCTTGATGGCGCTGGTCAGCTGGAACACCGACGCGCTGATGTTCGGCAGCTTGATGATGTTGGTGTCCGGCATCAGCGTCAGGCGGCCCAGCTCGGCGAGGTTGTCCGGCTCGCGCTGTTCCTCGGTCAGATATTCGGGGAATGCGCCCAGGATACGGCCCGCCACCGAGATGTCGCTGGTCTCGACGTTCACGCCGGCCGGTGCCGTGAAGGTGCGGATGATCGGCAGAAAGGCGCTGGTCGCCAGCAGCGGGGCCTCGTCGGTCAGGGTATAGATGATGGTGGGCTGCTGGGTACTCATTGCATGTCTCGCGATAAATATCAGGTTGGGAAAGCGTCGCCAGACATGGGGCACAGCGGTCACACACCGGCGGCAAACCGCAATTTTGCCTGATTTTGCTGTCGGCGGCATTACTGTGGACGAACCGGCACTGCCGTCACGGCGATTTTCCGGCGCCCGAGCCGGCCTTTCCGGCGCGCAAAATCGGGCCTTTGGCCGGGGGCGAAGGGCCCCTCAGGCCCCGCCGGCGCCTTTCAAGCCCCCTCCAAGCCCTTCCACGCCTTCCAAGCCCCTCCACCCCTAGCGCCCTTCAACCGCCTTCAACCGCCTTCAACCGCCTTCAACCGCCCTTCAAGCGCCACTCGAGCAGCCCTGCGGCACACACCACGCCGCTAGCGGCGCCTACTCCGATGCCGGCCTCCGCGGCCGAGCCGCTTCCTGAGACCCGACAGGGACTCGCTCATGGGGCCCACCACATTACCCTTGACCGCAATATCGCGATCAAGCGCGCCCAGCCGGTGCCGGATATCGGCGCACATCGCGGCCGAGCCGCATTCGGTCAGGCTCACCTGGCGCAGCGCGGCGTCGCGCTGACGCCCCATCAGCTTGCCAAGCCATTCCACCAACCGGCCTGGCACGTCGAGCGCACGGGCGTCGCGGTGACGGCCCGCATGTTCGACGACCGCGATCTTGCCGGGTCCGGCCAGCGCACCGACCTCGGCCATGTCGTCAAGCGGCCAGCCCTCGGGCGAAAACCGGACGATGCGCGCGTCCGGATGGGCGGCCGCAAGGCGCTCCGCGGCGCGCCGCGTACTGGCGTCGTTGCCGACCTGCAGGACCAGCCGCCATGCGGTCGCCGGGCGCCGCTGCGCCAGACGACCCTTCCAGTGGTCGATGACCGCCCGCATCCTGCCCCCGGCGTCGGGGTGGCGGTCCTGGCCGGCCGCGCCGGCCATGGCAACCGGTACCTGCGCGGCTGGCACCAGGGCGCCCGCGGCAACGGCCGGTGGCGCGCCCGACGGCGCCGGCAGGCCCGCCTGCATCGCGCTACCCGGCGCCGCCCGCGGGTCGGTACGAACCCGGACCGTGGGTCTGACGAGCGCGGCCAGGCTATCCGCGACGTGCTGGTTGACCTCGTCATTGCCATCGCGCATATGCACTCTCACTTCCTTGACATCGCGCCCGGCGATGCCCGCCTTGTCGAGAAATCCGGCGATGCGTGCCTCGAGCCGGGCCGCGAGCCGGGCCGGCCCCGCGTCCGCCAGACTCGCCTTGACGCGGATCACGCCGGCCATGGGGTCGAACCAGATCTCGCTGTCCGCGCCTGTCGGTGTCCGCGGCGACGCGGGTCCCGGGACCCCTGCCGGCGGCGACTCGTGCGGCGCGGCTTGGGCGCCCACGCGCCGGCCATAGAGCGGCGGCGTATGCCGCTTTGCCTGGGCCTGGCCGCCCTGGCCGCCCTGGCCGCCCTGGCCGCCCTGGCCGCCCTGGCCGCCCTGGCCGCCTTGGCCGCCTTCGACGCCTTCGACGCCTTCGACGCCTTCGACGCCTTCGACGCCTTCGACGCCTTCGACGCCTTCGACGCCCACGGCTCCTTCGGCACCGTGGGCTTGCCCAGGCAGCGGCGAATGCGGCAGCGCGGCCGGATCGTCCCGCATCACCGCCCGCTTGTGTCCCGATGCGTCAACCTGGATCGGCCCGACTTCGGCCGTCACGACGGTATCGATGCCGGCACCGGCCAGCGCGTGCGCCACGGACGCGCGCATGCAATCGGTGTCGCATCCGGCCAGGTTGAGCTTGCCCAACGCCGCGTCCGGCTGATCGCGCATGACCGCGCGGACCACCGTGGCGATCATCGCCTCGCTGGCACCGTCGAGGGTCTGGCGCCGGCGATCGCCGTGCCCGAGCCAGATCATCTTCACCTTGCCGCGTAACGATGCGGGCGCCAACGGGTTACGCACCGTCCCATCCGGGCGCACGTACAGCACATGCGCACCGGCATGCTTGCGCTGAAGATTTGCCAGCGATTGCCGCACCGCGGAGCTGCCCGCGCTGGAGACCAGGACGATCGCGTCATATCCGGTGTCCGCCGCGGCCGCTGGCGGCAAGCGCCGACCCGCATCGCGCCGCGCATCCGGAGGTGCCGGCGAGGGATCAGGACCATCGGGACCATCGGCACCATCGGTACCATCGGCACTGCTCAGGGACTCGACCTCCGTGTCGTTCGACTTGACCTCGGCATCGGATCCGTCGTCGTCGAGCGCGACATGCCAGTGCGCGAGACGCGGATCCGCCGCCGCGCCCGGGGCGCGGCCGGATCGCCGCGCTTCCGGTCCCTCCGTGCCGCGCACGGGCTCTGCCCGCGATGAAGACGAGCCGCGCACCCATGACCTGAGCCGCGTCGCCAGCGAGGGCTTGCCCGCCTTGGCCTCCTTGGCCTCCTTGGCCGGCTTGGCCGGCTTGCCGGACTTGGCAGCCTGGCCCGAACCGGCACGCGCGGCGTGGCCGGCCAGGGTGGCGGCATCCGGCAAAGCGCGCGCCGGTTCCACTGGCGTCGCGGCCGCTACCGTGGTCGTCGCCGCCGGGGTCGTTGTCGCTGGGGTGGTCGTCGCTGGGGTGGTCGTCGCTGCCCGCGCCCCATCCGCCGTCGAGCGGCCCGCCGATCCGGACCATTTTCCATGCAGCACGCCCTCGCTGCCGTACGCGGCGGGCTGTTTGCGGCCTTGCGGATCGACCGCCAGCGCGCCGTCGTGCCCGCTGACCGCGATCTCCGGTAACGATGTCCCGGCCTTCCATCGCGCCAGGCCGCGACTGACATCGCGCACCATGCAACGGCTGTCGCAACCCGCCAGGCTGACCTTGCTCAACGCAAAGCCGGCCCCCTCCCGGTGCATGCCGCGGAAATGCGTATCCAGCAGGTGCACCAGCGCGCTGGCGGACCGATTGCCGAGCAGCGCGTCGCCCCCCGGCTCGCCAGGCTTGGTGCCATGCCCGACCATGGTGACCTTGGTACGCCCGCCTTCGAGCTTGAGGCTGAACGCGGTCGGAAACGTACCATTGCCGTTCGGCTCGACCAGCAGCGCATGAGGATGCTTGCCCACCAGCGCACGCGCCGCCCGCATGACGGCTTCGTTGCGCTCCAGCGCGTACACGACCCGGTTGGCGTAATTGGGATGACCGCCCGCCAGGGCCTGCCGGGTCACCGCCTGCCGCGCCGCATCCCATGTCAGCAGCAGATGGTCCATCGACGCCACGGTGCGGTCGTTTGGATGGTCCACCTCCGTCAGCACGACAAACTTGACGTCGTCGCGCTGCGCGATCGACGCGACCCGGAAGGTCGTATTCCGCCGATGCATTACCGCGATCTCGTCGACGTATCCCATGTTCGCTACCTCGCGCCCGTTGCCATCGGGACCCGCCGCGCCGTAATGGAGACGGTAGCGGGGAAACGGCTTGCCGCGCCGCCCGTCCACGATCAGCACGACGGGCTCCTCGCCGGCCCATGGCGACGGATCCTGTCCGAGCAGCGTGGTCGGCAGATAGTCGTCCCTTGCCTCTTCCATCGACGCCGTCGTCAGCAGCATGCGGTCCGTGCGCACCAGATCGCCTTCCGCGACGGCGGGCGCGCCGGCACCTTCGGCGCCGTCGCCCACCGCGAAGAAGCCCGGTAGCGTAAAGGTGCGTCGGTACGTCACACCGCGATAGTCCGGCAGCCGTGCCAGCAGATCGTCGACGGGCGGATCGTCGAGCACCGCGCCCTCCGGGGTCTCCGTCCTCTCGCGGCGCAGCCTCTGGTAAGCCGTCCTGAGGCGATGCCGCTCGGCGTTGTCGAGTGGCTCAGGCAGCAAGGCGGTCAGGTCGAGAATGCGCGCCGCCGCCGCACGATCCTGCCCGGCACCGCGCTCGAAGTTCCAGTCGAGCCACTGCGACAACGTCTCGTGCATCAATCCCTCGGCGCGGGACGGCGCCGCGTCCGCCGCGTCCGCCGGGTCCGCCGCGTGCGCCCCCGGTGCTCCGGTGTCGGCGGGCAAGGCACGGAGGTCCGTGTGCGTGGTGGCAACCTTGTGCCCTGCCGCGTCGACGCGGACGGCGCCCGTTTCGCCCGTGACCTGCGTATCGATGTGCCATGCCCGCAGTGCCCGCGCCATATCGCGGCGCATGCAGGCGCTATCGCAACCCACCATGCTCAGCTTGCCGAGCCTCGCTTGCGGACTCCGGCGCATCAGCATCGCCACCATATCGGCAAGCGCACGCGGGGTCATGCCGCCGAGCCGCTTGCCGTCGGCGTCGCCATGGCCGACGATATGAAACTTGACGTCGCCGCTCAGCGCAGCGGGCGCCAACGCGTCGAGCAGTTCGCCATCCGGCCCCACGCGCACGTGCCGGCTTCCAGCGTGCTTGGCCGCCAGGCGTTGCGCGGCTTCGCCGGTGGCCTGGTCTTCGCCGCGCTGCAGAACGACATGACTGCGCTCGCCCTCCGCCTTGGGCCCGAGATGCTCCGGCGCCGTCCCGCGCGCGAGGGCAGGCACCATGTGGACCATGCCGAGCATGTAGTGCAATGGGTCGAAACTGTCGCGCCGCCCCTCGCGGCTCGTCTCGGGCCGGGGCTGTCGCTGATGCAAGCGGCCGGCCGCCCTGCGCATCACCAGCGGTGCCGCCATGTTCACGCCTTCCAGCACCATATCGCGGCCGGACCACAGCGCAATACCCTCGCCCGCCTCGATGGCGGGCGTGACTTCGCGCCAGTGCGCATGCGCACGGTCGCCCACGTAGCTGGCGCCGGTACCCAGGCCGAATACCTTGTGCAAGACCCAGCCATACAGGTTGCCGACCTCCTTGTGCCGCAGCCGGAAGTCGTTTTCCATGACGCCGCGCAACGCCAGGTTAGCCGCCGCATGCACCGTGACGTCGCGTCCGGCTGCAAGGTGGGTGCCCGCCAGTCGCAGGCCCTTGCGCGCCGCCACCTCGATCGACCCGTGCCCCCCCGCCCGCACCTGCCCCACCAGCGCCTTGCGGCTGCCCGCGACCTCGTCGGCGTCGTTGAAGCCGCCCGCCGGAATGACGAACCACATCACGCCGCCTTGCCTGACGTGATGGTGGCTGGACATGTGGCTCGATGACATGAGCGCGCCGAAGTCCAGGTTGCCCCCCGCGTCGATCACGACGCCTTCCTCCCCTTTCAGCGTGGTACCGTCCAGCCGCATGTCGGTGCCGCTGCCGAGGCGCAGCCGCTTGCCCGCATGTACGGCGCCGGCCAGTGCGATCTCATCCACGCGATGCGTCGCCACGTCCGTATCGACCAGTTGCGCGCCGATCTCGGCCGACACCAGGTTGGCAAGCAGACTGCCATCGCTGTCGCGCAGCCCGGTCGCGCGTTCGGACCGCTCGCGCACGGCGCCAAAGTGCAGCGCGCCGCCTTCGATCCATGCATGTCCGCCGGCGCGGACCGAGGTCCCCTCCAGGCGCATGCCCTCGCGCGCCACACTGATCAGGTCGCCGCCGGCCTCCAGCGCGGGAAGCAGGTATCGCGCGCGATGCGCGTCGTGGCGCGCCGCCGTCCGATGGACGCCGAGCACGATGCCGGCCCCCGCGCCGATTCCCAGCAGGCGACTCCAGCCCTGCCCCGGGGCAAACGTACCGGGCATGCCGGCGGAGGCCGCGGCGTAGGCGCCCGCGCGCAAGGCGTCGCGCTCGTCCTGCACGGCGCGATGGCCGGCCTGGCGCGCCGCTTCGCTGGTCATGACCCGCGCGGACTGCCGGAGGTCGCCGCCCGCCCACAGCAGGCTGCCCACGTCGTGCATGCGATCCCGCGCATGCCGCCCCAGATGCCCCTGGGCCATGATTCGCGATATCGACGCCGACGTTGCGGTGTCCGCCTCCGTGGTCTGCGCCAGGCCTGCCTTCGCCCCGGCTTCGCCATAACTCCAGTCTTCCGGCAGGCCGGCCGGGAGCGTGTCGTCCTGCTGCCCGCCCAGGCCGCCCTGCGCGCCTGCGTTGGCATCGAAGTAGGTGGCCAATCCACCGCCCCGCGAGACCGCCCGTGCCACCTTCGTATCCTCGATCGCGAGTGTTGCCATGTTGCGCGCCTGGATGCGCATGTCACCGGCCGCAAGCAGTGACGAGCCCTTCAGCAGCAACGTATTGCCGGCCTCGATCGCCAGCGCGTGACCTGCCGCCACGGTAGTGCCGCGGTAGTGCACGGCGTGCTCCGCGCCCCCCGCGCCTGGCGCACCGGCGTTGTCGCGCCAGCGTGCGATGTCGTAGGCACCGTTGGCATAGGCCTGCGCGCTGCCGCTCAGGCCCCACCAGTCGCGGCAATCGTGCCGCAAACACGCCAGGCCCTGCGCGTCCGCACCTTCGGCATGCGTGCCGCGCGGCCCCGGCGTAGTCGCATCGGCCGGCACACCGTCTGCGTGTGCGCTCTGCCGCGCGGCGGTCAACGCCACGTCGTGCGCGCGCATCGTCACCGCGTGCTGCGCGCGCACGTCGCCGCCATGTACCACGATGTCTTCGTCGGCGCGCATGGCAAGCCGTCCGCCGAACGACAGGCGCGCCGGGCGCGCGCGCGCTACGTGGCCATCGTCGGTGCTGTCGAGCCGACGGGCCGGCAGAACATGGATGCGCCGCCCGTCCATGCGGCCACGCCCGGCGCCCTGCAACGTCGCCCCCGACACCATCAGCGCGCCGGCCGCGTGAAGGTCGAGGTTACCCGTCACGCGCATCGTCGACCCGAGGCTTCGGATCGACAGCCGCTCGCTGGCGCGCGGCGGCCCGGCAGACAGCAAGCCGAAGTCGCGCGTGAGCTGCCGCGTCTCCACCCGATGCTCGCGCGGCACCAGGCGCAGCACACCTTCCGCGCGCAGGGCGGCATCCCCTTGCACCAGCGCGTGCGTGCCCGCCACCGTCAGGTCCGTGCCGGCCTTGACGTGCAGATCGCCACCGCTGATCAGGCGGCTACCGATCTGGCTGCGCAGCGCGCGCGTGGTGGTGGTGACCGTCCTGCGCGCGGCGTCGCCGGCGAAAGCCGTGGGCAACGCCTCCACCTGCTCCGCCTGCGCGGTGTCGAAGTGCGCCGCCTTGCCCGCCTCGATGTGCATGCCTGACTTGCCGATCAGGTCCGCACCCAGGTTGACGACATCGTCCGCCGCGTGGATCGTCAGCACGGTGCTGGCGGCGATGCGTCCGCGTGCACCGAACGTTGGCAGCCGGATGGCATCGCTGCCATCGCTGGACACCTGCGTCAGGTTGCTGACGCTGGCCTCGCTGGACAGCGCGAGGCGCGCGCCCGTCATCTCGCCCGACAGATTGCTGATGCCTTCCCGGCTCGTCACCTGCAGCGCGCCACGCGCCTCGATGCGCGCATCGGCGTTCACCAGCCCGCTGAGCGCGAGCGTGCCGTCCGTGGTCTCGATCGCCGCCGCGCCCGCGCGTGCGCCATCGTTGACCAGGTGCATACCGTCGATCTGCAACGTTTGCGCGCGAATCGTGGCCGTCCTCACGGCCGCGAACTCCGCCCGATAGGCCTGTCGCGCGCCGTCATACCGGCAACCGGCGTCGTAGGCCCCACCGTCGGCGCGATGACAGTAACTGAAGCCATATACGCTCACGCCGCCCAGCGGGCCCGCTTCCTTGCGTGTATCGGTATGCAGCGACGTATAGCGCCGCGTCTCGCGCGCCAGCCCGGCATTGACCAGACGCGCGCTGCCGGTACCGGCGCGGCCCTGCAGTTGCACGTGCGCGGCCGAGAGCGTGCCGCCGAGGTTGAGCGCCGACTGGAACCTCAGATGCAGCGTTCCGCCGGCCTCCAGCACCGGCTCGCGCGCGTCGTCGGCGGCGGGCCCGTGCGTCTCGGTCCACGTGGTCCGATAGTCCTGGAAGTCATCGCGGTTACCGCCATTGCCGTTATCGTGATAGCCGGCGCCGTCCGGCCGCATCACGGGCGTGGTGCGTGTGGTTTGCGTAGTGCCTGTGGTTTGCGTAGCCTGGTTGGCACGCGCAGCGCGGGCTGCCGCATGGACCGCCGTGCCGGGACCTGCGGCGGCCACCCCGGCGTGGTGCCTCGCGCCATCCCGCGCGTTGTTGCCTGCGTTGTTACCTGCGTTGTTGCCTGCGTTGTTGCCTGCGTTGTTGCCTGCGTTGTTGCCTGCGCTGTTACCCGCCCTGTTACCTGCGTCGTTCCCTACGTAAGGCGCCGCGTAACCCGTCCCGCCGCCCACCACGTTACGCACTGTCACCGCATCGACCGACAGCGCCTGCCCACCACGCACGCGGCCGTGGTTGATCAGCGCCGTCGCCTCGATCGATACGGTCCCGTCGCTGACGATATCGCCAGTGTTGGTCACGATCGCATCGCCACGCACGGACACCGCCTGCCGTGCGCGCAGCGGGCCGTCGATACGTACGGTGGGGGCGGTGGCGACGGTGGGGACGGTGGCAGGGACGCGATGCACGCCCACGCCCTGCGCGGAAGCCACCAGATGAATGCGGTCGGCATGCACACCGCCCAGCCGTACGCTGTCCAGACGCGCGCCGCTGCCCTCCGCTTGCGCCGCGCGGCTGGCATCATCGCTGGCAGCCACGCGGATGACACGGCCACGCAGCACCACCTCGAGCGCCGCCGCGTCGAGTCCCTTGCCGCCGATGACGACCTCGCCATCCCCGTAGGCGAAGTCGCGCAGACCGCCCGCGTCGACTTGCGGCACCCCGCTTGCCAGCGTGACCCGATCCGTATTCACGAAGCCGCAGCCATTGCAGAGGATGCCGTGCGGGTTGGCCACCACCAGGTCGGCTCGCGCCCCGACCACCTCCGCCTTGCCTTGCAGCAGACTGCGATGACTGCCAACCACCTCGTTGAGAATCACGCTGGCGGCGGTCTCCAGCGCGGGATTGCCGCTTACCATGAGAGGCGCCAGCCGCGCCGGTTGTGGGCTGCCGCCGCTGACCCCATTGTTCAGCACCAGTCCCGCGGCGCCGACATCGAATCGGTCATAGCGATTGTGGGATACCCCTGCGGCGCCCGGCGCCGCGATGTCGACCACCGTCACGCCACCCGGGGCCAGATAGGCCGTGGTCCGCGCGTCGGCGACGACGACCGACGGCGCCTGTGCCTGTGCCTGTGCCTGCGCCTGTGCCTGTGCCTGTGCCTGCGGCAAGGCCAGCCACGCCGTGGCAACGCTCGATAAGGCCTGCAAGACGCGCTTCACCGATGCCTCCCGATTCCGACGCCCATCCGGAACCACTATCGGCGACCGGCCGCGACGTCGCTATCGCCGCATTCCGATTTCGGTGAACCCTCGCCTTGCCCCTGCTACCCCCGCCGCCCGTGCCACTCCGCCACCGCGACCGGCCCTCGGCCGCCCGCCGCCATCGTCGTCCCACGCCGCCAGCCCAAGGGCCGCGCGCGCCAATAAAAAACCCCGCCCCTCTTGCGAGGGGGCGGGGTTCGTGCCGACGGGTACGTCGCTCGATGCACGCCGCTCAATGCACAGCGCTCAATGCAGCGAGCGACCGAAGGTGAACTCGCCGTCGACGTAGTCCACCGGCACCACATCCTTGGCGGCAAACTTGCCTTCCAGGATCGCCCGTGCCACCGGGTTCTCGATCTGCTGCTGGATCGCACGCTTCAACGGACGCGCGCCGAAGATCGGATCGTAGCCCGCGCTCGCGATGCGTGCCAGTGCCGCCTCGGTGATATCCAGCGTCATGTCCATGCGGGCCAGGCGAGTCTGCAGGCGTTGCAACTGGATACGCGCGATCGACTCGATATGCTGCTGGTCGAGCGCGTGGAACACCACCACCTCGTCGATCCGGTTCAGGAACTCGGGGCGGAAGTGCGACCGCACCTCCTGCCAGACCGCGCCCTTCACCGCTTCCTGCGGTTCGCCCGACATCGACTGGATCAACTGCGAACCGAGGTTCGACGTCATCACGATCACCGTGTTCTTGAAGTCCACGGTGCGCCCCTGGCCATCGGTCAGGCGGCCATCGTCGAGCACCTGCAGCAGCACGTTGAACACGTCCGGGTGCGCCTTCTCGACCTCGTCGAGCAGCACCACCGAGTACGGCTTGCGGCGCACGGCCTCGGTCAGGTAGCCGCCTTCCTCATAGCCCACATATCCCGGCGGCGCGCCGATCAGACGGCTCACGCTGTGCTTCTCCATGAATTCGCTCATGTCGATGCGGATCAGATGATCCTCGGAGTCGAACAGAAACTCCGCCAGTGCCTTGCACAGTTCGGTCTTGCCCACGCCGGTGGGCCCGAGGAACAGGAACGACCCATACGGCCGGTTCTCGTCCGCCAGGCCCGCGCGCGAGCGCCGGATCGCATCCGACACCAGCCGCACGGCTTCATCCTGGCCCACCACGCGTGCGTGCAGCCGGTCTTCCATCTTCAGCAGCTTTTCGCGCTCGCCCTGCATCATCTTCGACACCGGGATGCCGGTCGCGCGGCTCACCACCTCGGCGATTTCCTCGGCGCCCACCTGCGTGCGCAGCAGCTTGTTGGGCTGCTTCTGCTCGTTGGCCTCGGCCTTGGTCGCCGCCTGCAGCTTGCCCTCCAGTTCAGGCAGCTTGCCGTACTGCAGCTCCGCCACCTTGTCGAGCTTGCCCTCGCGCTGCAGCCGCGTGATCTCCAGGCGGATCTTGTCGATCTCCTCCTTGAGTGCGGCGGCCCCTTGCGCGGCCCCCTTCTCGGCGCGCCAGATCTCGTCGAGATCGGCGTACTCCTTCTCGAGGCGCGTAATCTCCTGCTCGATCAGCTCCAGCCGCTTGAGCGACGCTTCGTCGGTTTCCTTCTTCACCGCCTCGCGTTCGATCTTGAGCTGGATGGTGCGGCGCTCGAGCTTGTCCATCGCCTCCGGCTTGGAGTCGATTTCCATCTTGATCCGTGCCGCGGCCTCGTCGATCAGGTCGATCGCCTTGTCCGGCAGAAAGCGGTCCGTGATGTACCGGTGCGACAGCTCGGCCGCGGCCACGATGGCCGGGTCGGTAATCTCCACGCCGTGGTGCAGCTCGTACTTCTCCTGCAACCCGCGCAGGATCGCGATGGTGGCCTCGACGCTCGGCTCGTCGACCAGCACCTTCTGGAAGCGGCGCTCCAGCGCGGCGTCCTTCTCGATGTACTTGCGGTACTCGTCGAGCGTGGTCGCGCCAATGCAGTGCAGCTCGCCGCGCGCGAGCGCGGGCTTGAGCATGTTGCCCGCATCGATGGCGCCCTCGGCCTTGCCGGCGCCCACCATGGTGTGGATCTCGTCGATAAAGACGATGGTCTGGCCCTCGTCCTTGGCCACGTCGTTGAGCACCGCCTTCAGGCGCTCCTCGAACTCGCCACGATACTTGGCGCCGGCCAGCAGGCCCGCCATGTCGAGCACGAGCACACGCTTGTTCTTGAGCGACTCGGGCACTTCGCCGTTGACGATGCGCTGCGCCAGGCCCTCGACGATGGCGGTCTTGCCGACGCCGGGTTCACCGATCAGCACCGGGTTGTTCTTGGTCCGGCGCTGCAGGATCTGGATCGCGCGGCGGATCTCGTCGTCGCGGCCGATCACCGGGTCGAGCTTGCCCGCCCGCGCGCGCTCGGTCAGGTCGATGGTGTACTTCTTGAGGGCCTCGCGCTGCGATTCGGCATCGGCGCTGTTGACCGTATCGCCGCCACGCACGGCCACGATGGCCGCTTCCAGCGACTTGCGGCTGAGCCCGTTCTCGCGCGCAATGCGCCCGGCCTCGCCCTTGTCGTCGGACACGGCCAGCAGGAACAGCTCGCTGGCGATGTACTGGTCGTTGCGCTTGATGGCCTCCTTCTCGGTGGCATTGAGCAGGTTGACCAGGTCGCGGCCGATCTGCACCTCGTTGGTGCCCGAGACCTGCGGCAACCGCTTGATGGCGGCATCCAGCGCGGTCTGCAGACCGTTCACGTTGACGCCGGCGCGGGCCAGCAGCGCGCGCGCCGCGCCGTCGTTCTGTGCCAGCAGCGCGCGCAGCAGGTGCTGCGGTTCGATGTACTGGTTGTCGTTGCCCAGCGCCAGGCTTTGCGCATCGGACAGCGCCTCCTGGAAGCGGGTGGTGAATTTATCAAGTCGCATGAAGAACCCCTCTCTCTCGAATGAGCGTGTCCTGCTGCGGGGGTGCGGCGGCGCATGTTCTGTCGTTGCGCTCGTATGCCCTGCCGGACACAGATTACTTCCGAAAGATAGGGCTTTCGTTTGGCATTTCAAGACGCACCCCGGCGCCAGATTGGCCCCGGGGTGGCCTCAGGATGACGCGGGATGGATGTGCTTTATAGCACACCCACCGCACATCCCCCAGGCTGCCATCAGTTGGGCACGTCCACCAGGTTCGCGCTCACGGCGATCTGGTTGGCGGGCGTCGGCGTGGCCGCGATCGGCGGCACGTTGAACGACGTGATGGCCGGCGCCGGGGCGCCATTGGTGCCACCGCGCGGCAGCGTCCGCACCACCTGCGACGGCGGCAGCGCCACGCCGCTGCGCAGGTTGGCGTACACCGCGTCCAGCGCCCGGTTCACGTACACGTGCAGCGGGATAAAGCGGTTGCTGTAACCCGGAATCGCGCCGATGAACGCATCGAAATGCTGCCCGTTCTCCACCTCGATATACGACAGCCGGCTGCCCGTCCCCTCCTGCGCACGGTTGAAGCCCAGGTATGGCCGCGACGTATGGTTCACCGGCAGCAGGCCGTCGCTGCGGCCATGCACGATCATGGCGGGCTTGCCGCGCAGGTTGCCGGTGCGATAGGTCTGCGCGATGCCCGCCTGCAGCGCCTGCGCGGTGGCGCTGGTGCCGGTCAGCAGATCGCGCAGGCACCTGGCGCCCGGGAAGTTGGCATCGGCCACCCCGCTGCCCGTCGAGACCGAGGTGAAATCGCGCGACGGCCCGCCCGCGGCCGCTTCGTTGATCAGGGTCACCCCACCGCCCGGCGGCACGCCATTGCCGGTGGAGAACAGCAGATTGAGCACCGCCGGCGAAATCTGCACCGGCACGAACGGCGCGGTGGTGGCCACGGCCGCAAAACCGTAGTTGCACAGCATGTCGGTCACGCTGGCGCGCGCATACGTGTTGGCGTAGGTCACGGCGATCGCGCTGCCGACCTCCAGGCCGGACAGCGACGCGTAGAGTTCATCCGACTCGGGCTCCCAGCCCGCCGCATGGAGCGCGTCGAGCGCGCTGGCCGATTGCGTGGCCAGGTCCCCGCCCGAGATCAACCCGGCGTTCTGGAGTGCTGTACAGCGGTTGGCCGCGGTGGCCGCCGGCACGCCCGTGATGAACGGCGCGTTACCGAGCGAGGGGTTCTGGCTTGCACACAGCTCCATCAGATTGGCGGTGGTGGTGTAGTCGTACAGGTGACGGCCCGAGGCCAGCACCGGAATGCCGCCGCGGCGCACCGTCACGCCGGCCGTGGGCGGCAGGTTCACATTGGGCTCGCCCACCGCCACGCCATCGATGAGGCCGTTGGTATCCTGCTCGGCCGCGGCAATGGCCGCACCGCCGCCATTGGAGACCGCCGAAGCGATCACCAGGATCTTGTCCTTGCCAATGGAGGCCTGGCGCGAGCCATTGGGATTGGTCGCGCCAAAGCGGTCGTTGATGGCCCAGATCGCGAACTCGATGGCCTGCAGCGTATTGAGGCCCCAGTCCTTCTCCGGATTCTGCTGCGAATGCGCGTGCTTGAAGGCGAGCCGGTGCGGCGTGGCAGCGGTGAAAGTGGCCAGCGACTGCGCGCCCGGCTGCGCCACGAACTGCGCGTTCTTGCCGGCCGCGGTGCGGGTGGTACGGGTGCCATCGATCAGCGGCACCGTATCGGTATCGAGGTCGTGCGGCGCGGCGCCGGTTCCCTTGTCGGTATAGGCCACCGCGCAGCCGCGCTTGAGGCCCCACTCGCCCACCGCGATGCCGCCATAGACGCCGCGCGAACCCGACGACGTGGCCGAGATCAGGCACGGGTTGGCCGGGTCGAACGTGGCCGGGATCTGGGCCATCAGCGTAACGTTCAGCCGCCCGGTGCCATCGTCGGCGTAGGCCAGGTATTCCACGCCGGCAATCTTGCCCTGGCTCGCGGTCACATTGCCCTGTGCATCGACATTGGGCCCGTACAGCGTGCCGTAGCCACCGCCCGCGGTGGTATCGACGATCGCGCGATAGTTGTTGTAGATCGCATAGCGGCGCAGCTCGGCCGCGGTCGGCGCGGCCGGATTGGCGGGCAGCGGCGCGGTCGCGCTGGCAATGCCGTCCTTGCCGAGACCGCCGGTCAGCAGATCGTCGGTATTGCCGTCGTACGACTGCACGCCCACGGTGCCGCTCACGAAAGACGGCAGCGTATTGGGATTGGGATTGGGATTGCCGCCATCATCGGGATGGTCGGACCCGCCACAGGCAGCCACGGCAAGGATGCCGGCCGCGAGGGCGATCAGGGTCTGGGGCACGCGCAGGCGCGGGCGCTTCTGGCTCGAATGCACGGAGTGTCTCCTCTCTTATGTACCGCATGCGGGGAACAACAAGGCGAACGACAAGGGGAACAACAACTGAGGCAACGACAACAAACGCAAGCCGGGAGCGCAAGCGGCCCCCAGAGGAAGATAGTAGGCGCTGGACGCGCCCGGCACGGATAGTGACTTACCCGCGCCCAACTTTACACGTGCGGGTACGCACTGACACGCGCCGACCCGCACCGGGGGACGCCGATAGGCGCCAGTACGCGCCGCTGCCTGACGATACGCGCCAACCCGCCCTGTCCGCGCCGTCAGGAAAGCAGGCGATATGTCCAGATGCCGAACGCGGTCAGCAGCAGCGAGCCGCCAACGTGCAGCAACAGGTGGGTCGCCGCCCAGCCATAGTCGCCCGCCAGCAGATTGGCGATTACCTCGCTCGAAAACGTCGAGAACGTGGTCAGGCCGCCGAGGAAGCCGGTCACCGCCAGCAGCCGCCATTCGGGCGCGAGTTCGACGTGCGCGCCAAAAAATCCCACCGCCAGACCGATCAGGTAGCCACCGGCGAGGTTTGCGGCCAGCGTGCCGTAAGGCAGCGCGGGATTCAGCGCATTCCACATCACCGAGAATCCCCAGCGCAACCACGCGCCCACGGCCGCACCGATGCCGACCGCGACAAAACCAAGCGGACCCATTGTATTTTTTCCTTATGCTTCCGGACCGGCCGAGCCTGCCGCTTCAGCGTTCAACGATTCGATGCCCCAACGACGCAGCGCCGCGTCATCCGACACCCGCGCATCGACCCAGCGCGCCCCCTCGGGCGTGTCTTCCTTCTTCCAGAACGGCGCCTCGGACTTGAGGTAGTCCATGATGAATTCGCACGCCGCAAACGCCTCGCCGCGATGGGCCGACGCCACCGCCACCAGCACGATCTGGTCGCGCGGCTGCAGCAGGCCAACGCGATGAACGATGGTCACGCCGAGCAGTTGCCAACGCGCACGCGCTGCGGCCTCGATGCGCGCCAGCGCCTTCTCGGTCATGCCCGGATAGTGCTCGAGCTCCATCGTGCTGACGCGCGTGCCATGGCTCACGTCGCGCACCGTGCCAATAAAACTCGCCACGGCACCGACGGCGGCATCACCCGACCGCAGTGCGGCCACCTCGGCGCCAAGATCGAAGTCCTCATGCTGTACGCGTACGCTCATTGCGGGCTCCCACGCATCTCAGCCTCCGGTCACCGGCGGAAAGAAAGCCACCTCGCAGCCGTCCGCGAGCGGGGTCTCGGCGCGCGCCACGGCATGGTCGACCGCCATGCGCAGCGCCCGCCCATCGGCCAGCGCCTCTTGCCAGGCGCCGCCACGCGCGCGCAGCCAGGCGCGCAGGTCGCCCACGGAACGCACGTCGGCCGGCACCTCGGCACGCTCGGCGCCGGTGCCGACCTGCTCGCGCACGCTGGCGAAGAATCGGAGTTCGATATGCATGATGCTCAGTCCAGCAAACCCTGGAACGGGATAAACGGCACAAGGTCGCCGCGACGAATCGGATGATCGGGCGGATTGTCGATCAGCCCGTCGCCCCATACGGTCGAGGTCAGCACGCCCGAGCTCTGGTTCGGAAACAGTTCCAGCCCGCCCTCGGCATTGATGCGCGCCCGCAGGAATTCGTTGCGGCGGTCTCCCCTGGTCAGGTCGAAATCCGCGCGCAGCGGCAGCCGGCGTGGCACCACTGCCTGCACGCCCTGCATGCGCAGCAGGAACGGCCGCACGAACAGCAGGAACGTGACGAAGCTCGAAACCGGATTGCCTGGCAGCCCCAGGAAGGCCGCATCACCGACCGCGCCAAACGCGAGCGGCTTGCCGGGCTTGATCGCGATCTGCCACAGGTCGAGGCGCCCTTCCGCCAGCACCGCCGGCCGCACATGGTCTTCCTCGCCCACCGAGACGCCGCCCGAGGTAAGGATGACGTCGTGGCCGGCGGCGGCACGGCGCAGCGTCTCGCGCGTGGCGGCCAGCGTATCGGGCACGATGCCGAAGTCGGTCACCTCGCAGCCGAGGTTCTCCAGCAGGCCGCGCAGCGTAAAGCGATTGGAGTTGTAGATGGCACCGGGCTTGAGCGGCTCGCCCGGCATCGCCAGCTCGTCGCCGGTGAAGAACACCGCCACGCGCGTGCGACGGCGTACCTCCAGCGTGGCCTGGCCGACCGACGCCGCCAGCCCCATCGCCTGCGGCGTAAGCCGCGTGCCGGCGGGCAGGATCACGCTGCCCGCCTCGATATCCTCGCCCGCGCGCCGGATCCACTCACCCGCTTTAGGCACATGCCGGATGACCACCGCATCGCCATCGGCCGCGCACTGCTCCTGCATGATCACGGCGTCGGCGCCAGGCGGAATCAGGCCGCCGGTAAAGATGCGCGCCGCGGTGCCGGCCGCCAGCGCGGCACCCACATGGCCGGCCGGAATCCGCTGCGACACCGGCAACCGGACCCCCGGCGCCGTGATATCGGCGGCCCGCACGGCATATCCGTCCATGGCGGTATTGTCGGCCGGCGGCACGCGCAGCGTGCTGGTGACCGGCGCGGCCAGGACCCGGCCGTTGGCGGCCAGGGTGTCGACGGTCTCGGTGTCGGGCACGACGCGCGCGCCGGCCAGCAGCGCATCGAGTGCCTGGACCAGCGTGAGCATCGGGGGACGCGCGGGGGAAGGCGCGGACGGTGACGCAGAAGGTAGCGCAGAAGGTAGCCCAGAAGGCGGCGCGGCGGGAGAGTTGGGGGCTTGGGTCATCGACGGTTGCAGAAACGACGGCAACCCCGATTGTAGCGACTTGCCGGCACGGCGGTGGGCGCGCTTCGGCACAGATGGATACATGAAGGACCGGCACAGCGCCGGACACCGGCACCGAAGGGCACCAGCATCACCAGGCGGGACGGCACGGTCCTGGCCACGCGCCGCGCGGCCGGTGACCGGCCCCGCCGTCCCGCGGGCCGATCAGAGCCCTGTCCGCGCCGCGATAAACGCCTTCACCCTGGCGGCGTCGTTGGGCATGACCTCAAAGCGCTGCGGCAATGCCTCGATGCCCTCGAATGCGGCCGGACGCTCCGGCTCGCGGCCCAGGGCCTCGCGAATGGTATCGGCAAACTTGGCCGGCAACGCGGTCTCCAGCACCACCATCGGCACGCCCGGCTTCAGGTATTCGCGCGCCACCTTCACACCGTCGGCGGTATGGGTGTCGATCGTGATGCCATAGCGCTCGTCCATGTCGCGAATGGTCGCCACGCGATCCGCATGCGTGCTGCGGCCCGAGACAAAGCCGAACTGGCGGATGCGCTCGAATTCCGGCGTGCCGGCCAGATCGAACCCGCCCTTGCTGTCCACGTCGCGGAACATGGCCGCGAGCTTGCCGGCATCCTGTCCCAGCAGGTCGAACACGAACCGCTCGAAGTTCGACGCCTTCGAGATATCCATGCTCGGGCTCGACGTGTGATACGTCTCGGCCGACTTGCGCACGCGGTAGGTGCCGGTGCGGAAGAACTCGTCGAGCACGTCGTTCTCGTTGGTGGCCACCACCAGCTGGTCGATCGGCAGGCCCATCATGCGCGCGATATGGCCCGCGCACACATTGCCGAAGTTGCCCGATGGCACGCAGAACGACACCTTCTGGCCCGGGCCGGTGGTCGCCAGCAGCCAGCCCTTGAAGTAATAGACCACCTGCGCGACCACGCGTGCCCAGTTGATCGAGTTGACCGTGCCGATGCGCTGGCGGGCCTTGTAGTCGAGATCGTTGGACACCGCCTTGACGATGTCCTGGCAGTCGTCGAACACGCCTTCCACGGCCAGGTTGAAGATGTTCGGGTCCTGCAGGCTGAACATCTGCGCGGTCTGGAACGCGCTCATCTTGCGATGCGGACTCAGCATGAACACGCGGATGCCGCGCTTGCCGCGCATCGCATACTCGGCGGCGCTGCCGGTATCGCCCGAGGTCGCCCCCAGGATATTGAGCTCCTGGCCCGCACGCGCGAGCGCGTACTCGAACAGGTTGCCCAGCAGCTGCATCGCCATGTCCTTGAAGGCCAGCGTCGGGCCGTTGGACAGGCCCAGCAGCTGCAACCGGGTACCGCCCTCCTCGCCGAGCGTGCGCAGCGGCGTGATATCGGCGGTGTTGTCGCCGGGGCGCGCATTGCAGTACACCTCGGGCGTGTAGGTCTTGCGCGTCAGCGCGCGCAGGTCCTCGGCCGGAATATCGTCGCAGAACTTGCGCAGCACTTCATACGCGAGATCCGCGTACGGCAGCTTGCGCCAGGCCTCGAGTTCGTCGGCGGTGACCTGCGGGTAGGCCTTGGGCAGATAGAGCCCGCCGTCCGGCGCCAGGCCGCCCAGCAGGATTTCGGAGAACGATTGCGGCACGTCGTGGCCGCGCGTCGACTGATATTTCATGGATCGTATGGCGCTTCGGTTCCGTTGCGCTTCAGTTCAGTTCTTCCATGCGCAAGCGCGTGACCGGCGACAGCACGGTCGCCAGCGACTCGATGCGGCCGATCGCGGCATTGATCTGCTTCTCGCGCGTCAGGTGCGTCAGGATGATGATGTCGGTCTGCGGCTCGCCCTCGCGCGATTCCTTCTGCAGCATGGCGTCAATCGAGATGCCGGCCTCGGCCAGGATGCGCGTGATCTCCGCCAGCACGCCGGTCTCGTCCGCCACGCGCATGCGCAGGTAGTACGAGGTGGTGACTTCCTCGATCGGCAGCACCGGCACCGTCGACAGCTCATCCGGCTGGAACGCCAGGTGCGGCACGCGATGGTTGGGGTCGGCCGTATGCAGGCGCGTCACGTCGACCAGGTCGGCAATCACGGCCGACGCGGTCGGCTCGGCGCCGGCGCCCTTGCCGTAGTACAGCGTGGTCCCCACGGCGTCGGCCTGCACCAGCACGGCGTTCATCGCGCCCTCGACGTTGGCGATCAGGCGCGAGGCCGGCACCAGCGTCGGATGGACACGCAGTTCCACGCCCTCTTCGCGGCGGCGCGTGATGCCCAGCAGCTTGATGCGGTAGCCCAGTTCCTCGGCATACTTGATATCCACCGCGGCCAGGCGCGTGATGCCTTCCACGTGCGCGCGGTCGAACTGCACCGGCATGCCGAACGCGATCGCGCTCATCAGCGTGACCTTGTGCGCGGCGTCCACCCCCTCGATATCGAAGGTCGGGTCGGCCTCCGCGTAACCGAGCTGCTGCGCTTCCTTGAGCACCGCGTCGAAGTCGAGGCCCTTGTCGCGCATCTCCGACAGGATGAAGTTGGTGGTGCCGTTGATGATGCCGGCGATCCACTGGATGCGGTTGGCGGTCAGGCCCTCGCGCAGCGCCTTGATGATCGGAATGCCACCGGCCACCGCGGCCTCGAACGCGACGATCACGCCCTTGCGGCGCGCCGCTTCGAAGATCTCGTTGCCATGCACGGCCAGCAGCGCCTTGTTGGCGGTGACCACGTGCTTGCCGTTCTCGATGGCCTTGAGCACCAGCTCGCGAGCAATGCCGTAGCCGCCAATCAGCTCGATCACGATATCGATGTCCGGACGCGTCACCACGAGGTTGGCGTCGCCCACGACTTCCACTTCCCCACCGGTCAGCTCGCGGGCGCGTTCGGTGTCCAGGTCGGCCACCATCGCAATCTCGATGCCGCGGCCCGCGCGGCGGCGAATTTCTTCCTGATTGCGTTTGAGCACGTTGAACGTGCCGCTACCGACGGTACCGATGCCGAGCAGGCCTACTTTGATGGGATTCATGGACGTCTGACTCTCGTTCTCTTGATGCGGAAATTCGGCGGCACGCGCGATTACGCCGTGCCGTGGCGTTTGCGATAGCTTTCGAGGAACCGGCCCACGCGGCCAATGGCCTCGCGCAGGTCTTCCTCGTGCGGCAGGAACACGATGCGGAAATGGTCCGGGCGCTCCCAGTTGAAACCGGTGCCCTGCACCAGCAGCACCTTCGACTCCTGCAGCAGTTCGTAAATGAATTCCTGGTCGTCCTGGATCGGGTACATCTCAGGGTCCAGCTTCGGAAACAGGTACAGCGCCGCCTTCGGCTTGACGCAGCTCACGCCGGGAATGGCGGTGATCAGCTCGTACGCCAGATCGCGCTGGCGGCGCAGGCGGCCGTCCTCGGCGACCAGGTCGTTGATGCTCTGGTAGCCGCCCAGCGCGGTCTGGATCGCCCACTGGCCGGGCACATTGGCGCACAGCCGCATCGACGACAGCATGTTGAGGCCCTCGATATAGTCGAGCGCCGGACGCTTGTCACCGGACACCACCATCCAGCCGGCCCGGTAGCCGCACGAGCGGTAGTTCTTCGACAGGCCGTTGAAGGTGACCGTCAGCACGTCGGTCGAGAGCGCGCCGATCGACGTGTGCGTGTGGCCGTCGTAGAGCACCTTGTCGTAGATCTCGTCGGCAAAGATGATCAGCCCATGCTCGCGCGCGATGTCGACGATCGCCTGCAGCAGCTCGTCGGAATACAGGGCGCCGGTCGGGTTGTTCGGGTTGATCACCACGATTGCCTTGGTGTGCGGCGTGATCTTGCGGCGGATGTCGTCGAGGTCGGGCATCCAGCCGTTGGCCTCGTCGCACACGTAATGCACCGGCGTGCCGCCGGACAGGCTGACCGCGGCGGTCCACAGCGGATAGTCGGGCGCCGGCACCAGCACCTCGTCGCCGCCGTTGAGCAGCGCGTTCATCGACATCACGATCAGCTCGGACGCGCCGTTGCCCACGTAGATATCGTCCAGCCCCACGCCCTGGATCTTCTTTTCCTGGGTGTAGTGCATGATCGCCTTGCGCGCGGCAAAAATGCCCTTGGAATCCGAATACCCGGCCGAATTGGGCAGGTTGCGCATCATGTCCTGCTGGATCTCTTCCGGCGCATCGAAGCCGAACACGGCGAGATTGCCGATATTCAGCTTGATGATCTTGTGCCCCTCCTCTTCCATCTGCCGGGCCTTCTCGAGCACCGGACCACGGATGTCGTAGCAGACGTTCTGGAGTTTGTTCGATTTCTGGATGGGTTTCACGGCGGCAGTGAGAAATGTCGGCGGCAAGGCTGCCCGCGGTCGGGGCGGCGTACTCGGAATCGTGTTGGGGTCAGTCGAATTCGGAACTTCAGACGCGCGTCCGCCGGGATGCAACGCGAACGTGGCAGACAGGGAGGCAAAAGCTATAATTTATCGGATTATGACAGACTTCTGTACGGATTCTTGCACCGCAGCGACCGCTTTCCCGCGCGGCACGCACAATCCTGCCAGTCGCTCCCCCTTCACCGTTTCGTCGCCAGCCTCCGCTGCGCCCCTTCCCGCGGCGGAATGGCGCGCACCGGCGTCCCTGGCGGCCGCGAGGACCGCCCCTTGAAACTCCACGCCGACCAACCCCAAAGCCTCAACACCGTGACCGCCTACGGTCCCGGCTATATCGAGATCAACGCCATCCGCCACGAACGCTCGCTGCTGGTCATGCCCGAGGGCACGGTCGAGCCGTGGCCGGTGGAGCGCTTCGAGGACCTCGCGCCGGAGCACTTCGAGGCCCTGCTGGAAAAGGGCCCCGAGGTCGTCCTGCTGGGCACCGGCGCGCGTCTGCGCTTTCCGCATCCGCGCCTGACCGCGGCGCTGTCCAGGCGCCGCATCGGCGTGGACGCGATGGATATGCAGGCCGCATGCCGCACCTACAATATTCTGATGGCCGAGGGCCGCAAGGTGGCCGCGATCCTGCTGCTGGACGCGGCGGCGGCTAGCTGACTGCCACCGCGCGGGCGCGCGCACGGGCGTGACATGGCCCAGCCGGCCGCGCCAGACGCCAGACGCCCGGCCGGCTTTGCGCCGCCGCCCTTGTCAGCGGTCATCGGCGGATATTTTGCCAGGTTGAGCCGACGGCACGCTTGAAGTCCGGCTGGCCGCCCCCATCTGCACGAGCCATGGCAGGAGCCCAAGATAAACAACGGGCGGCAGCTCTTACCGGCCCTTACCGGCCCCTTCCCCGCTGCCCGCCCGCCCAGGAGCCATCAGCATGACAGTCAGTCTCAACCAGGCCGTTCCCGACTTCCAGGCCCCGGCCACCGGTGGCGATTTCCGGCTGGCCGACCAGCGCGGCAAGACCGTGGTCCTCTACTTCTATCCCAAGGACAACACGCCCGGCTGCACCACCGAGGCGATGAACTTCCGCGACCAGCACGAGGCCTTCGAGAAGGCCGGCGCGGTGGTATACGGCATCTCGCGTGACAGCATGAAGTCGCACGAGAACTTCAAGGGCAAGCTCGAGCTGCCGTTCGAGCTGATCTCCGATGGCGACGAAGCGCTCTGCCAGGCCTTCGACGTCATCAAGATGAAAAAGATGTATGGCAAGGAAGTGCGTGGCATCGAGCGCAGCACTTTCATTCTCGACGGCAAGGGCATCCTGCGGCACGAGATGCGCGGCATCAAGGTGCCGAACCACGTCGACGAAGTGCTGGAGATCGTAAAGTCGATGTAAGCGCGGGCACCTGGCGCGGCGAGCCCGCGACACTCTCGCGGGCTCGCATGGAAGGACGATTGCCAAACCGAAAACGTTCGGATACATTGGCTCGTAATGCGTTCCGATCACAGTTGCCACGCTTCCTCACACGTCCGGCCCAGGCGGCTTGCGCCAAGGGCCGGAGGTGGAACTGCCGTGTCAAGGTTTGCGGTTGACCACCAGGACGTCAGTTCGCCCGACCCTCACGGCATCTCCCACGGACACCACGACAAGCCGCCTCACCTGATCCTCAGGCAAGGCGGCTTTTTTGTTGCCCGGATTCTTGTTCGCCCCTGAAAGGAAAGCCAAGCATGCCGCTGCCCACCATGCCCGCCAAGCCTGCACAACTGCTGGACCCGAGCGAATTCGCACCGGTCGCCCTGCCCAAGGCCAAAGCCGCGGCGCAGGGTAAAAAACCGGTGCCGGTGCTCGAGCGCGTGGCATTACTCGAGACCGGCGACACCACGGCGCCCGCCACGCGCGCACGCGCGGGCAGCACCTCGCGGGCCCGCACCACCGATGCCCCGGCTCCGCCCACGGCGCCCGCGGCACCGGCAGCGGTCAGCCTCGTCAAGCCGGCTGCCGGCCCGACCCGGCGCACGCGCAAGACCGAGGGGCCGAGCAAGCTGTTCGTGCTCGACACCAACGTGCTGATGCACGACCCGAGCTCGCTGTTCCGCTTTGAAGAGCACGACATCTATCTGCCGATGATGACGCTCGAAGAGCTGGACAACCACAAGAAGGGCATGAGCGAAGTCGCGCGCAACGCGCGCATGGTCAGCCGCACGCTCGACTCGCTGGTCGGCGGCACCGACGGCGTGCTCGACGAGGGCCTGCCGCTCGCGCGGCTCGGCAACAAGGACGCGCAGGGCAAACTGTTCTTCCAGACCCGGCTCAACGATATCCGTCTGCCCGAAGGCCTGCCGCAAGGCAAGGCCGACAACCAGATCCTGGGGGTAGTCAGCGCGTTGCAGCAGCAACATCCCGAGCGCCAGGTGGTGCTGGTGTCGAAAGACATCAACATGCGCATCAAGGCGCGCGCACTCGGACTGCCCGCGGAGGACTACTTCAACGACCAGGTCCTCGAGGACAAGGACCTGCTCTACGCCGGCGTGATGCAACTGCCCAACGATTTCTGGGCGCGTCACGGCAAGGGCGTGGAAAGCTGGCAGGACCCCAAGTCCGGCGCGATGTTCTATCGCCTGACCGGTCCGCTGGTGCCGTCGTTCCTCGTCAACCAGTTCGTCTACCTGGAGCCGATGGACGGTAGCCTCCCGCTCTACGCACAGGTCAAGGAAATCAACGGCAAGACCGCGCTGCTGCAGACGCTCAAGGACTACACGCACAACAAGAACAACGTGTGGAGCGTGACCGCGCGCAACCGCGAGCAGAACTTCGCGCTCAACCTGCTGATGAGCCCGGACATCGACTTCGTCACGCTGCTCGGACAGGCCGGTACCGGCAAGACGCTGCTCGCCCTGGCCTCGGGCCTGGAGCAGGTACTCGACCAGAAGCTCTACAACGAGATCATCGTCACGCGCGCCACCGTGCCCGTGGGCGAGGATATCGGCTTCCTGCCCGGCACCGAGGAAGAAAAGATGCAGCCGTGGATGGGCGCGTTCGACGACAACCTCGAGGTGCTGCAGAAGAGCGACGACAGTGCCGGCGAATGGGGCCGCGCGGCCACCCAGGAACTGATCCGCTCGCGCATCAAGGTCAAGAGCATGAACTTCATGCGTGGCCGCACGTTCGTGAACAAGTTCGTCATCATCGACGAGGCGCAGAACCTGACGCCCAAGCAGATGAAGACACTGGTGACGCGTGCCGGCCCCGGTACCAAGATCGTCTGCCTCGGCAATATTGCGCAGATCGATACACCGTACCTGACCGAAGGGTCGTCGGGCCTGACCTACGTGGTGGATCGCTTCAAGGGCTGGAGCCATAGCGGCCATGTCACGCTGGCGCGCGGCGAACGCTCGCGCCTGGCCGACCACGCGGCGGACGTGCTCTGAGCGGCGGCGGGCCCGGGCGGGGCCGGCGCAGCCGCCGGCGCCCCGCCCGCGCCCTCCGCGCCCCGCCCTGGGTAGCATCCGGCACGGCGCGCGCCTGTCGGCCTCTTCCGGCAGGCGCCGTCAGGCTTTTGCCGACAGCCAGCGCGGGCCGTGTTGGCTATGATGCCTGTACATGACTGATCTGTTGCAGTCAGCGAAATCGGGGAGGCGTCGATGCACAAGCAGCAGCCATTCAACCATTACCTGCCGGGCAGCCGGACACTGTTCTCGCGCACGGCGCGGGCGGCGCGCCGTCGGCGCATGGCGGCGGCCGCCGTGATCGGCACGGCCGTGCTGGTCGCGTTGACCTGGCGGCCGGTGCGCGCCGCGGACGGCATGGCATCCGATGCCAAAGCCGCCGATGAAATGGTGATCCGCACCATGGGCCCGGTCAGCTATGTCTGCGGCGGCGTGGCAGAGGACGAGCGCGCCCGCCTGGCCGCGCAGGAAAAGAACTTCAACATGGGCATCCTGTTCACCAAGGGGCCCAGCGGCGAATACCTGGCGGACGTCGATGTCAAGCTCACCATGGACGATGGACAACAGGTGGCCACGTTCAAGGCCGGCGGCCCGCGCTGCCTCATACGTGCGCCAGAAGGCAGCTACAATATCGAGGCCAGTTACAAGGGTCAGCCCAAGACCATCAAGATCAGCACCGGCACGCACAATGCGCAACTGCGTTGGTAAGTACTGCGTGGTAAGTACTGCGTGGTAAGTACTGCCTGGTGAAGTACTGCGGCCAGCCGGTTGCCGCGCACGTAGCACGTCATGGGCGTTGGACCCGGCAACCTGACCAGACACAAGGATGCCGCAGCGCCCGTCTTTTCTCTTCCGCACCCGTCTACCCGCGCTCTGCGCGGCGGCCCTGCTGCTGGCCGCCTGTGCCGGCGGCCCGCCGGCGCGCCACACGTCCCTGCCCTCGCGCGCACCGGGCAAGCCCATGAACGATCCCAGCGCCGGACTCGAGGAAATCTCGATCCAGGCGATGTCGCTGGTCGGTACCCCTTATCGCTATGGCGGCAATACGCCCGATGCCGGTTTCGATTGCAGCGGCCTGGTGCGCTACGTGGTCCAGCGCGCCGCCAATGTGACACTGCCGCGCACCACCGAACAGATGGGCAAGCGCGGCACCTCGCTCGACCGCGGCGAAGTCGCCTCGGGCGACCTGGTGTTCTTCAACACCACCGGCCGCGCCAACTCGCACGTGGGCATCTATGTCGGCCAGAATCGCTTTGTGCATGCGCCGGCCACGGGCGGTACCGTGCGGCTCGAGGATATGGGCAAGTCGTACTGGGCCACGCGCTACAACGGCGCGCGGCGCGTGGTAGCCGCATACAGCCTGCCGGAGCCGGCTGCGCCGGTGCCGTCGATGCAGCCACCAGCGCCGATCGCACCTTCAGCACCGCCACCGGCGGCACCTGCGCCCGACGACGATCCTATCGCAGCCTTCGCCAACCTTCAGTAGCCCGCCGGCCGCTGATCGAACCGACTGATCAAATCGACGGCGCAAACCGACGGTGCAAACCGACACGCAAGCGTGCGCACAGGCCGGCGCACAGGCCGGCCGCCGGACAGGCACCCGGCAGTCGTTACAGGATATGCGTGCCGACCCACCAGGCGATGGCCGCCATAAAGGCCGACGCCGGAATCGTCAGCACCCAGGCCCAGACGATATTGCCGGCTACACCCCAACGCACCGCCGACATCTTCTGTGCCGAGCCCACGCCGACGATCGCACCCGTGATGGTATGGGTGGTCGAGACCGGCACGCCCAGCGCCGAGGCGATGAACAGCGTCATTGCACCGCCGGTTTCCGCGCAGAAACCGCCCACCGGCTTCAGCTTGGTGATTTTCTGACCCATGGTCCGCACGATGCGCCAGCCGCCGAACAGCGTACCCAGGCCGATGGCCACGTAGCAGCTGATGATGACCCACACGGGCGGTTCCGCGCCGCCTGCCGCGACATGCCCGCTGGCGATCAGCAGCATCCAGATGATGCCGATGGTTTTCTGCGCATCGTTGCCACCATGGCCCAGGCTATAGAGCGACGCCGATACCAGCTGCAGGCGACGGAACCAGCGGTCCACGCGCGAGGGTGGCGTGCGGAAGAAGGTCCAGCCCACCACGATCATCATCAGCGACCCGAGCAGAAACCCCAGCAGCGGCGAGATCAGAATGAAGGCCACGGTCTTGATCAGCCCGTTGCCCACCAGCGCACCGGTGCCGGCCTTGGCCACCGCGGCACCCACCAGGCCGCCGATCAGCGCATGCGAGGACGACGACGGAATGCCGTAGAACCACGTGATCACGTTCCACACGATGGCACCCATCAGCGCGCCAAAGATCACGTAGTGATCGACGATATGAACGTCGATGGTACCGGTGCCGACCGTGGCTGCCACCTTCAGGTGAAACACGAAGATCGCCACCACGTTGCACATGGCCGCCATGGCCACGGCATGGTGCGGCTTGAGCACGCCCGTGGATACCACCGTTGCAATCGAATTGGCCGCGTCGTGAAAGCCGTTCATGAAGTCGAACAGCAAGGCCAGCGCGACGAGCAGGCCAATGACCCACAAGCTCATTTGAATGGTCTGCATGGCGTCCGCGTCTTACGCGTTCTCCAGGACGATGCCTTCGATGATGTTGGCAACGTCCTCGCACTTGTCGGTGATGGTCTCGAGCTGTTCGTAGATGGCCTTCAGCTTGATCAGCCGCTTGACGTCGGTTTCCTCGCGGAACAGCTTCGACATCGCCGCGCGCATCACGCGATCGGCCTCGGACTCGAGCTGGTCGATCTGCTGGGCGGTTTTCAGGATCGCGCCGGCATTGCTCATGTCCTCGAGCAGGCCCACGGCAATCTTGACCTGGTCGCAGCACTGCACGCAGATGGTGGCCAGGTGACGCGCTTCCTCGGTCAGGTTGGTCACGTCGTAGAGCGAAATCGTCTCGGCCACGTCCTCCATCAGGTCCAGGATGTCGTCCATGGTCGTGATCAGGTTGTGGATCTCGTCCCGGTCGAGCGGCGTGATGAAGGTCTTGTGCAGCAGATCGATCGTGTCGTGCGTGATGCGGTCCGCCTTCTTCTCGGTGGCCTGCACACGGCGCGCATGGGCCTCGGCATTGGGCAGGTCGTTGACCAGCGCTTCCAGTTCATGCGCCGCCGCGACCGCGCAGTCGGCGTGCTGGTTGAAGTATTCGAAGAACTTGCCCTCGGTGGGCATGAATCGGCCGAACATGAAATGTCCTTGATGCGTGCCGTCGCACGCGTAGAAATCGTTTACAAAAAAAACGGGGCAGGCGCCGGGGGAGACGCCGGGGGAGACGCTTATGGCATGACAGCCGCACAGAAGGCGGCTGTCATCAAAACGCAATATTTTACAGGGTTGCGGCGCCGAACGGGCGCATGCATGCGTCCGGGTGTTGCACGGATGGGCAGGACGCTTCCGTGCGCCGCCCGCTCAGGTGTCATTGTCGAAGAACGCCGGGCCGCCCGAAAAGTTGTCGAACTTGGTGAACTGCCCCAGGAAGGTCAGGCGCACCGTACCGATCGGGCCGTTACGCTGCTTGCCGATGATGATTTCCGCAGTGCCCTTGTCCTGCGAATCGGGGTTGTACACCTCGTCGCGATAGATGAACAGGATCACGTCGGCATCCTGTTCGATAGCGCCCGATTCACGCAGATCGGACATCACAGGGCGCTTGTTGGGTCGCTGCTCCAGGCTGCGGTTCAGCTGTGACAGTGCGATTACCGGACAGTTGAGTTCCTTGGCCAGCCCCTTCAGCGAACGCGAGATTTCCGAGATCTCGGTTGCGCGGTTCTCGCCGCCGCCCGATCCCGACATCAGCTGGAGGTAATCGATGATGATCAGGCCGAGCTGCCCGCACTGGCGCGCCAGACGACGCGAGCGGGCGCGTAATTCCATCGGATTCAGCGCCGGCGTCTCATCGATAAACAGCTGCGCGTCGTTCATGCGCTGGATGGCATGGGTCAGGCGCGGCCAGTCTTCGTCGAGCAGGCGGCCGGTACGGAGCCGGTGCTGGTCGAGCCGTCCGACCGAGCCGAGCATACGCATGGCCAGCTGCGTGCCGGCCATTTCCATCGAGAACACCGCCACCGGCAGGCCCTGCTCCACCGCCACGTGTTCGCCGATATTCAGGGAGAACGCCGTCTTACCCATCGACGGGCGGCCGGCCACGATGACTAGGTCGCCGGGCTGCATGCCGCTGGTCATGCGATCGAGGTCGATAAAGCCGGTGGGAACGCCGGTCACGTCCGAGGTCGAGTCGCGGTGATACAGCTCGTCGATGCGCTCGACCACCTGGGTCAGCAGCGGCTGGATTTCCTGAAAGCCCTGCTGTCCGCGCGCGCCCTCTTCGGCGATGGCAAACACCTTGGATTCCGCTTCGTCGAGCAGCTCGCGCACCTCGCGGCCCTTGGGGGCAAATGCCGCCGAGGCGATATCGTCGGCCACGGTCACCAGCTTGCGCAGCACCGAACGCTCCCGCACGATCTCCGCATAGCGGCGGATATTGGCCGCGCTCGGCGTATTCTGCGCCAGCGAGTTCAGATAGGCCAGGCCACCGACTTCCTCGGACTTGCCGGCCACCTGCAGCATCTCGTAGACCGTAATCACGTCCGCCGGCTTGGTGGCGGCGATCAGGCGCGCAATGCTCTGGAAGATCAAACGGTGGTCGAAGCGATAGAAATCCGCTTCCGACAGGAAATCGGCAATGCGGTCCCAGGCGGCGTTGTCCAGCAACAGGCCACCGAGCACCGATTGCTCGGCCTCGATCGAATGCGGCGGAACCTTGAGACTGTCGAGTTGGGGGTCGGCGGCGGGCGCGTTCATGGGGTGGGATTATAGCGGCGGCGATGGGGCCGATGGCCCCGGCGGTCCAAAAACAAAAAGGCAGGAGCGAGGCTCCTGCCTTTTTGCAACGTGCTGCGGAGGGAAAGACGTCTTAAACGTGCTCGCCCAGCACCGACACGGTCACGTCCACCACCACGTCGGTGTGGAGCGCGACGTTGACCGGGTGGTCGCCCACGACCTTCAGCGGGCCGTTCGGCATGCGCACTTGCGACTTCTCGACCTTGAAGCCCTGGGTGCCCAGTGCTTCGGCGATGTCGGCGTTGGTGACCGAACCGAACAGACGACCGTCAACACCCGACTTCTGGGTCAGCTGAACGGTCAGGCCGTTCAGCTTCTCGCCTTCGGCTTGCGCGGCGGCCAGCTTCTCGGCGGCAGCCTTTTCCAGCTCGGCGCGCTTGGTTTCGAACTCGGCGATGGCCGTCTGCGTTGCACGGCGGGCCTTCTTCGACGGGATCAGGAAGTTACGAGCGTAACCGTCCTTCACGCGAACGATGTCACCGAGGTTGCCCAGGTTGATGACTTTTTCCAGCAGAATGACTTGCATCGTGTATTTCTCCTTGCGGTCCTGGGGACGATCAGTTCTTGTGCAGGTCGGTGTACGGCAGCAGCGCGAGGAAACGCGCACGCTTGATGGCCGTATCGAGCTGACGCTGATAGTGTGCCTTGGTACCGGTCAGGCGAGCCGGCGTGATCTTGCCGTTGTCGCCGATGAAGTCCTTCAGCGTGTCCAGATCCTTGTAGTCGATCTGTTCCACACCTGCCACGGTGAAGCGGCAGAAGCGCTTGCGCTTGAACAGCGGGTTCTGTTGCTGGAAGCGCTTCTTGTTCTTGTTGTCACGTTTGACGAATGCCATGATTCAATCCTTTTCGAATGCTCTACATCCAGTGATGTGAAAGACCAGCGTCTTGCTGTTGCGGTGCTTGCGGGCAAGGAATCCTTCGCAGTCGAGCAGCGTACCCAGCGGCAGCCGCTCCAGCTTCTGGCCCACCGGGCCGATCCCCAATGCCGCGATCGCGAACTCCACCTGCCGGGGCGTCGCCGCCTCCAGTACCTCGCCGGCATGCTGCAGGATGCAGTTGACGACGGGCACACCGGCCGGCGTATAGCGCAGGGCATCGCGTTCGACGAGGGTGGCGGCTAGCCGGAGCTGGTTCACCGCATCGATCCCGTGATCTGCTTTGCCGTGCCGCCCCCGCCCATCGCACCCAGGGTGCTGACGCGAGACGCGCTATGCGCTGGCACCGCAGTCCGCGCTCAGGCGGCCTGGCCTTCCGTGGTCGTTTGCGCGGCCTTGCGGGCTTCTTCGCGCTGCACTTCCTTCATCATCGGCGAAGGAGCGGTTTCAGCCTTCTTGGTCTGAACGATCAGGTGACGCAGCACGGCGTCGTTGAACTTGAAGGCGTGCTCGAGTTCGGCCAGGGTGTCCTTGCCGCATTCGATGTTCAGGCAAACGTAGTGGGCCTTGGCCAGCTTCTGGATCATGTAGGCCATCTGACGGCGGCCCCAGTCTTCCACGCGATGCACCTGGCCATTCTGCGAGGTCACGAGCTGCTTGTAGCGCTCGATCATCGCCGGCACTTGTTCGCTCTGGTCCGGGTGGACGATAAAGACGATTTCGTAATGACGCATTGACGCTCCTTTTGGATGAAGCCACCCGGGCGTCACGTCCGGTGCGGCAAGGTTGGATAGCCCGCGAGTATAGCCCGCGCCCTGCGATCCCGCAAGCCGCGGCCCATACAGTCCCCATACGCCCCCATACCGGCGCGCTCCCGTCCGCCGCTCGGCGGGCTTCCGCCCGCCATGCCTCGCCACGCCTCAGTACTGGCGCAGCACGTCCTGCAGGCGCGCGGGCACGGTACCCAGCGCGGGATCGGCGGCGAGGGCCAGCATCAGCAGCACGCGCGCCTTGTACGGATTGAGGTCGAGCGCGGACGGAAACGCCCCCGGCAGCGCGCGCGGCGTCTCCGGAATCGCCACGTGGCCCGCGCCGGTACGCGAACTGCGTACCACGGCCACGCCGGCACGGGCGGCATCGGCCAGCGCCGCGCCCAGCACCTCGTGCACCGAGCCGTTGCCGGCGGCCGCCACCACGATGCCGCGCACGCCGGCGGCCACCAGCGCGTCCACCATGCCCCGGCCCGGCTGGGCGTAGCTGGCCACGATCTCGACCGGCGGCCAGTCGTGCGGCACCGGCAGCCGTCGACCGCCGGACAGGGGCTGCCGCAGCACGCGCACATGATCGTCCTGCACAAAGCCGAGCGGCCCGGTGAGCGGCGAGACGAACGCATCCACGGCCGAGGTATGTGCCTTGACGACATCGCGCGCCGCATGGATCTGCTGGTTCAGCACCACCAGTACGCCCTTGCCGCGCGCGGCCGCGTTGCCCGCCACACGCACGGCGTCGAGCAGGTTGAGCGGGCCGTCGGCAGACAGCGAGGTCGACGGCCGCATGGCCGCCGTCAGCACCACCGGCACCGCGCAGGGCTGCGTCAGGTGCAGGAACATCGCCGTCTCTTCGAGCGTATCGGTGCCGTGGGTAATGACGATGCCGTCCACATCGGGCTGGGCGGACCAGTGCGCGATACGTGCCGAGAGCACGCTCCACAGCGCGAACGTCAGGTCCTTGCTGTCGATCTGCGCTACCTGCTCGGCCTCGATCCGCGCCACCGCCGCGAGCGTGGGCACGCCTTGCAGCAACGCGCTCACCGGCACGGTGGCAGCCTGGTACTGGGCGCTGCTGCCCGGGTTGCCGGACGAGCCCGCGATGGTGCCGCCAGTGGCGAGCACGACGATACGAGGCAACTGCGAGAACGGAGCGGACATGGAGGCGGCATGCGGCAAAGCATGCGCAAGCGGTAGATATGGCCGCCGATTGTAGCGGCCCTGCCCCGTGCTCCGGCATTGCGGCTGGCCCCAATGGCGCGGCGCCCCGGCGAGTGCGCGTGCGCATCCGATACACCCGGGCATATCCGCCACACACGCCGCGCAATGGCAACGTCGGGGCGGCCCCGCCTAAGATTGTGCTTGCACTTCACACGATACTGTATAAAATCACAGCATACTGTTTAAACATACAGTGCTGGTCGTGCGTTGCGCCAGATAGCGCGAGTGGTAGCACGGTCCAGAAGACGAAGTAGAACGACCTAGAACAATCGCAGAATCACGGACTGACAGGCGACCCATGGCGACCCTCACACCGCGGCAGCAGCAGATTTTCGACCTCATCCGGAACACCATCCGGAGTACCGGCTTTCCGCCAACCCGCGCGGAAATCGCTGCGGAGTTCGGCTTCTCCTCACCCAACTCGGCGGAGGAGCATCTGCGGGCGCTGGCGCGCAAGGGGGTGATCGAGCTGACGCCCGGCGCTTCGCGCGGCATCCGCCTCAAGGTCACGCGCAGCGATTCCGAGCTACCGGACCAGTTCTCGCTGCCGATGGCAGGGGTGATGCAACTCACGTTACCGCTGGTCGGCCGCGTCGCTGCCGGTAGCCCGATCCTTGCCGCGGAACATATCGACCGGCAATACCACGTCGATGCCACGGTCTTCGACGATCGGCCCGACTACCTGTTACGGGTGCGCGGCCTGAGCATGCGCGACGCCGGCATCCTCGATGGCGACCTGCTCGCCGTCAAGCGCGCCAGCGAGGCGCCGAACGGCAAAATCGTGGTGGCGCGCCTTGGCGAGGATGTCACTGTCAAGCGACTGCAGCGTCGTGGCGGCAACATCGAACTGATCGCCGAGAATCCCGATTATCCGAACATCGTGGTGCAGCCCGGCCGCGAAGAGTTTTCCCTGGAAGGCATAGCAGTTGGACTGATTCGCTCGTCCGGCTTCTGACTTCCGGCATCTGACTTCCAAGGCGGCGCGGTTGCCAGGCTGGCAACGAGGGATGTGCCGTACATTGATCCGCCTTGCATTGCCCCAGCCGCTCCGTTCCTGCTGAACGACGGGCGCGGCCCCTTGCTGTCTCAAATCACGAGGTGTAGCCATGCCGCAAATCAATTCCATCGCCGCCCGCCGTCCCGTCAAGCCGGTGCCGTTCCGGCAAACCAAGGGCGTCCGCGTCTACCAGGGTGCGCAGCGCCGTACGATGGTCGGCAGCATGGCCGCAATCTGCCGCATGCTGGAACTCGACGAATTGCCCGCCAAGCTGGCCGCGTGAAGCAGACGCAAAAGGCTACGCAGCATCAAAGTGCAAGCAGGCCGTTTGTGCGACCCGTGCGTTGTAAAAAATGCAGTTGCAGGCTCACAACGCGTAGTTTGAGACCCCACTTAACTCGCACCTAAATATGATTTAATTCTGTCGGTGCGGCAAATTTGCTGCACTCGTTATCCGCGCCGATGCGCAGAACCGGAACTTGACGCTTCCCCGCCGAGTACCGGTTTTTTTTCGCCTATTTGCCGATGCCAGCACGGCGCGCATCGCTGGCATCCTTGGCAAGGCAATGCGCGCCACTGCCGTCGTGATCAATACATTCCCGTCATATTGCGATGCAGGCGATCGCGCATTTTCCGCATCAGGCGCAGCACCTTGCTCAAGCCAAGCGAGAAGCCGGGATCGTAATAGTGGATCAGCAACGAGCGCCGCTGCCCCGCCTCCACATGCAGATTGGCGTGCTTGAGCGCAAACCCGTTGAAAACGTAGACGTTGCCGGGCTGCACGCCCACGCGCGTACACCGGCCGCGGCGCAGATCGCGTAGCGTTAGCCGCTTGCGCAAGGCAAACGGCAGATTGCGCTGGATGCCATGTCGCAGCTTGCACAGCACGTTGCCGATCGTGGAAATGCGACGCCGTACGCGCGGATACACCACCAGGTCGCCGTTGAAGAACGCGTCCGGCGCAGCCAGTTGGAGCGGAATCAGCAACGTCAGCAGATGCGAGTCGAAGTGCCGGCAATGACCATCGGGATGATTGGCCACGCTGACGCATCGCAAGACATGATGGGGCCGGTCTTCCAGCGGCCCCCTGGCCATCAGGCGCGCAAAGGCACGCGTCGTTGCACAGGCACTCGATTCGAGCTGCGCGAAGGCGTCGACCTGCCGCAGGATATCCGCCACCTCCCGGGGCTGCACGCGCACGGGCTGCGGCGTGAATGACGAGTCAATGGCAGCATTGATCTCGGCTAGCACGCCGGGCGGAATCACCTTCTCGTAGGTCGTGAGCGCGGCAAACTCGTCATACCCCATGGGTGCGTTCACGATGGTTTCTCGCTTTTGTGTGACAGGCCAGGACGCCTGCATGACAAAAATGAAAGCTTGGGGAAAGCTTGGGAATGCTAGCTGATTTCAGCAGGCACTACGTAACGCTTGGTGCGGTGCCACACGTCCGCGCAGAACCATGCGACCCGAAGACGACCCAGGCGTCGGCGTCACGCCTCCAACCCATCCAGCACGCCAAGCACGATCGCACGGGCTCGCCTATACTGCTGTGTTTTTCGTGCCCGGCGCGCGGCCGATCAACCCGATCACCCGCACCACGCGCCCGTCCGGAATGCCCGCGCCACCCGCGCCCTGCCAATCCTTGTCGATGAAAGTCAATCCCCGCCGCATCTCGGTCGCTCCCATGATGGACTGGACCGATCGCCATTGCCGCATGTTTCACCGCTCGCTAAGCCAGCACACCTGGCTCTATACCGAGATGGTGACCACCGGCGCGCTGCTGCATGGCGACGTGGCGCGGCATCTCGATTTCGACGCGGCGGAACAGCCTGTGGCGCTGCAACTGGGCGGAAGCGAACCCGCTGACCTTGCCCAGGCCGCGAGGCTGGGCGAGCGCTGGGGCTATGCCGAGATCAACCTGAACTGCGGTTGCCCCTCCGAGCGGGTGCAGCGCGGTGCCTTTGGCGCTTGCCTGATGGCCGAGCCGCAACTGGTTGCCGATTGCGTCAAGGCGATGCGCGATGCGGTTTCAGTACCGGTCACGGTAAAGCACCGGATTGGGATCGACACGATTGAACATTACGATTTTGTGCGGGATTTTGTCGGGACCATTGCGGCGGCCGGATGTGAAACATTTATTGTGCATGCGCGCAATGCCATTTTGAAGGGATTGAGCCCGAAAGAAAATCGGGAAATTCCGCCGCTGCGTTATGAAGTTGCCTATCAGCTGAAGCGCGAATTTCCGCACCTCGAAATACTGATTAATGGTGGTATCGCATCGTACGAGGCGATTGCCACGCATCTTGAATATGTGGATGGCGTGATGATCGGCCGCGAGGCATATCATCAGCCCTACTTCCTGGCGGAAATGGACCAGCGCTTTTATGGGGCCGACACCCCGGTCCCCGGCCGCCATGATGTCGAACTGGCGATGCAGGACTATATCGGCCAGCTGGTCGCGACCGGCGGCTATATGGGCGCCGCCACCCGGCATATGCTGGGCCTCCATCGCGGGGTGCACGGCGGTCGCGGCTGGCGTCGTGTGCTGTCCGATGCGCGCCGCATGCACGCCGCGCGCTCGGTGGCGGACGTGGCTGCCCTGTTCGAGGAAGCGCGCTCGCATCTGCGGCCGGAATGGCTCGAAGCTGCCTGATCCCGGCCCGCGGCGGGGTGTGCTGCGCCGCACCGAGGAAACACTCTAATTTCGAACGATCGTACTGAAAACGTAGTGGGACCGGCACTTTGCGGCTGCCGCCGTCCGCAAACCCGCGCCGGCAAAGGGATTCCCCTAATTCGCCAGCACTGCCTCAAGTTCTTAAACTGAGCGGGCCCTCGAATACAGGGCTTTCTTCAACTGATTATTAGCCCGCCCCGTGCGGGCTTTTTTTTCATGAATGCCCGTCCCGGAGGGCTGGCATGCCCCGCTGCCGCGCTTACCTCCGTTTACCCGAATGGTCGAGCACGCACGCGCCAGCTACATTGGAGGGGCCTTCAGGGCAATTGAGATCGCTAAATTTAAGAGTCCGCTGCGGCGGGCTCTTTTTTTGCCCGCGCCGGGATACATCCGCAGGGCAGGTGCAGCGCGCGTCGGCTACGCGCGCTGTGGACGGCGGCCGGCTTCCCCAGAAAAAAGCAGGCGACACTTCGATGGAAGGCCGCCTGACGGGAATGTCGAGGGGGGTCAATGTCCCTCGGCAACAAGTATCTCGCAGCCCGCCATCTCGACAGAACCCTGCCTTGGTAGGGGCGACGGCGTTAGATTTTTCCGATTTTGGGCCACCCATTTTCCGAATGCCCCGTCGATATCGCACACCCGTCTCAAGCAGCAGTGTTAATTCCGCGGTACGGGCCAAAACCCGTGCTACGATCCGATTCAATGCTGCGGAGTCGGCATAAGGGGTGCGAGCGCCGCGCAAAAACGCGGGCTCGAGGCGGAGGATAAATCGCTGTAAGCCGGACGTATCCGATTACGGTCGAACGCGGTCCCGAACCCGGTCGCGACGGTAATCGAACCCAGGCTTGGAAGGTGTTTGGAAAATGGACGAGCAAGAGTCGTTCGGCGTGATCTTCGAAGACTATCGCCTGATCTGGGTGGCCGAACAGCTGCAGGACGGCAAATGGACAGCCCGCTACTGCTGGCACCACGGAACCTCCGACGCCGCCGGCAAGGCGCTGCAACAGGATGTCCTCAACGGCAAGTCGAAGCGCTTGCTGGGCCTGTTCCCGAGCGAGGAAGACACCATCGCCGCCATCAAGGAAGCGGTGCTGCTCGAAGCCAAATGGCAAGGCGGCCGTTGATCGCTGCCGCTACCGGTCTCGGCAACCCAGCAAGCACCAATCAAGCACCACCAACGAGGCACCGCCAACGAAGCACCACCCAAAACAAAACAGCGCCTGCAAAGAGGCGCTGTTTTGAGGAATGCTTGGGGTGGCTGATGGGACTCGAACCCACGACGACAGGAATCACAATCCTGGACTCTACCAACTGAGCTACAGCCACCGTCGTTATTCGCTCACCGCTTGTTCGCGATCAACGAAAACCAAGATTCTACAAGTAACTTCGATCGATGGCTAGTACTACGCACAAAAATTTTCGCTGCCCGGGATCGAACAAAAGCGGCGCCCGCAGGCGCCGCTTTGGTTTGTCTTCCCAGGTCGTCGTAGTCTCACTGTGCGTCGATGCTTAGTGCATGAACAGCCAGATGAGGATCAGCACAAACGCGGGAACACCAAGTAGCCAGGCGATGATGTACGGCATGATGTCTGCTCCTTTCCTGTCGTGAATCTGTGATTCCACTATAGAAAGGCAGCCACCCCACCGATGTCGGGTCACGCCCGCGACCGCATGTAGGACTGGACTGACCCCACCTCCGCGCGCGCGTTCACCGCGTTCACCGCATTCACCCACTCACCGCGATCAGCGCGTACCGGTGCGCTCGATCCAGTTGGCAAACGTCGTCATGTACTTGCTGAGGAAGCCACGCGTGCTCTCGTTGGTCACGTTGCCGCTCGCATCGAACAGGTTGGCCGCGCCGCCGATATACGCTTCCGGCTGCTGCAACACCGGAATGTCGAGGAACACGAGCGACTGGCGCAGATGGTGGTTGGCGCCGAAGCCGCCGATCGCACCGGGCGACACGCTGATCACGCCGCCCGGCTTGCCGCTCCACACGCTCTTGCCATACGGGCGCGAACCCACGTCGAGCGCGTTCTTCAGCGCTGCGGGCACCGAGCGGTTGTACTCGGGCGTGAGGAACAGCACGGCATCCGCACGCTGCACACGTTGGCGGAACGCGGTCCAGGCCGCGGGCGGCTGGTCGGTTTCCAGGTCCTCGTTGTAGAGCGGCAGCTCGCCGATCTCCACGATCTCCAGCTTGAGCTGCGGCGGCGCGACAGCGGCCAGGGCAAGTGCCATCTTGCGATTGAGGGACTCCTTGCGGAGGCTACCAACGATCACGGCGACATCACGGGGATGACTCATACTGTTTCCTTTGGGAGAGAGGGAAGGTGAGAAAGCACCGTCTTTGACGGTGCGCCTGCCTAGCGGCCGAGGCCCGCGAGCGGATGGTCCTCGCGCCGCCATGGGCTGTCGAAGAACGCACGCACACGGGCGGGTGAAACTTCGTCGAGCCGCGCCGGACTCCAGCGCGGCTTGTGATCCTTGTCGATGGCGAGCGCGCGGATACCTTCCACGCCGTCGCCATGCCGGAACACTTCGTACATCATGTCCAGCTCCATGCGCAGTTCGTCCTCGAGCGCCATATCGCGCGCGCGGCGAATCTGCTCGAGCGTGACGCACAGCATCAGCGGCGAACGCGTGCGCAACATGGCGGCGGTCTGCGCCGCCCAGTCGCCGGCGGTATCGCTCACATCGTGCAGGATGGCCGCGACCGTGGCACCGCCAAAGGTGCGGTCGATCTCCCCGGCACGCTGCGCGAGTTCGCTGTCGCGCGGCCGGCATGCGTCGGGATGCTCGCGGCGGAAGCGTTCGATATGGCTGTCGATATGCGCAAGCACGGCGTCGCCGCTGTCGAAGCGCGCGGCCTCCAGCGAGGCCACCATCTCGGCCAGCGTGTTGGCGGGCAGGTAGGCATCGGCAAGACCCGCATAGATGGCATCGGCAGCCGTGATCACGGTACCGGTCAGGCCCAGGTATTCCCCGATGCGGCCCGGCGTGCGGGCCAGGAACCAGCCGCCGCCTACATCGGGAAACAGGCCGATATTGGTTTCCGGCATGGCCATGCGGGTGCGGTCGGTCACGATGCGCAGCCGCGCGCCCTGCGAAATGCCCATGCCGCCGCCCATCACCACGCCGTCCATCAACGCGATATAGGGCTTCGGGTAACGGTGAATCAGATGATTGAGCGCGTATTCCTCGACGAAAAACTGGTCGAGCAACGGATCGCCCTCGTGGTGCGCACGGTGAAACCAGCGGATATCGCCACCCGCGCAGAACGCCTTGCCACCCGCCCCGGCCACCACCACGGCGGCCACGGCCGGATCCGTCGCCCACCGCTGCAGCGCATCGGTCATGGCGCGAATCATTTCCAGCGACAGCGCGTTGAGGGCCTGAGGCCGCGTCAGCGTCAGGTACCCGACACCGCCTTGCACCGTCGTTGCTACAAACTCCGTCATTTGTCTCGACTCCCCTGTGGCTTCATGTTGTGCTTGCGGCCGTAGCGGGTTGCCCTGGCGTTGGATAAGCGCCGCGCGGGCCATGCCGATCCGCCCCGAGCCGCGGATCGCCTGAATCGCACGATTCTACGCCAGCCTGCCGGGCGCCACGACGCGGGCACGACATTTCCGGACATCGGGACCGCGTATGGAAGACTTCCTCCATGCAATTTTCGGCGAACCGTGCACACTGGCAACATGACGACCACCCTGCCCGGCCCACCCGCCAGCGCCGCGCTCGATCCCGGCCTGATCCTGCTCGCCTTCGCTCCGGTATTCCTGCTCACCGTCGGCTGGGAAGCCTGGTACTGGGCGCGACGAGACCGGTCGATATACAGCTGGCGCGACACGATATCCAATGCCACGCTCGCGCTCATGCATCAGGCCTCGGATGTATTCTTCCTGTGGCTGATGATTCGCACGGTGTATGCCTGGACCTACACGCACGGGCTACGCGCGTTGCCCGAGACCTGGTGGTCGTTCGTGCTGCTGCTGGTATTGCAGGACTTGCTCTATTACTGGTTTCACCGTGCCAGCCATCGCGTGCGCTGGCTATGGGCGTCGCATGTCACGCACCACTCGTCGGAAGGAATGAATTTTTCAACGGCGTTCCGGCAGAGCCTGACGTATCCGCTCTCCGGCATGTGGCTGTTCTGGCTGCCACTGGCGTGGATCGGCTTCACGCCTGACTGGGTCATTCTGGCGGTGGGCCTGAACCTGGCGTTCCAGTTCTTCGTCCACACGCGCCTCGGCGCGCCTTGGCCGTGGGTCGAGACCGTGTTCAACACGCCCTCGGTCCATCGCGTCCACCATGCACGCAATCCCGCGTATATCGATCGCAACTACGCCGGCGTGCTGACGGTGTGGGACCGCCTGTTCGGCACCTTCGTGCCGGAACGGGAAGCCCCGGAATTCGGCATCACGCGGCAGATCCGCACCCACAATCCGCTCACGCTGACTTTCCACGAATGGCGCGCCATGTTCGCCGACGCCTGGCATGACCGCGATCCGCGCTATCTGTGGAAGCCGCCGGAATGGCGCAGCCCGCGCGCGCCGGCGGCGAAGGCTGCGCCGCGCTGAACGCAGGCAATAAAAAACCGCGCCCGGAGGCGCGGCTTTTTATTGGCATCGGCACTTATGCGCCTTCGCGGGCGGCACGCTTGCGCTCGTGCTCCTTCAGGAAGCGCTTGCGCAGGCGGATGCTCTTCGGCGTGATTTCCACCAGCTCGTCGTCGGCGATGAATTCCACCGCGTATTCGAGCGACATCTGGATCGGCGGCACCAGGCGCACGGCTTCGTCGGTACCCGACGCGCGCACGTTGGTCAGCTGCTTGCCCTTGATCGGGTTGACCACGAGATCGTTGTCGCGGCTGTGGATACCGATGATCATGCCCTCATAGAGCGCATCGCCAGGCTTGACGAACATGCGGCCGCGATCCTGCAGCTTCCACAGCGCATAGGCCACCGCATCGCCATCGTCCTGCGAGATCAGCACGCCGTTGTGACGATCGCCCAGGCCGCCTTCGCGCACCGGCGCATAGTCGTCGAAGATATGGCTGATCAGGCCGGTACCGCGCGTCAGCGTCAGGAATTCGCCCTGGAAGCCGATCAGGCCACGGGCCGGAATACGGTACTCGAGGCGGGTGCGACCCTTGCCGTCCGAGGCCATGTCGAGCAGTTCGCCCTTGCGGCGGCCGAGCTCTTCCATCACGGCACCCTGGTGGCCGTCTTCCACATCCACGGTCAGCAGTTCGTACGGCTCGTGACGGACGCCGTCGATGTCCTTGAACACCACGCGCGGACGCGACACGGCCAGCTCGTAGCCTTCACGGCGCATGTTTTCGAGCAGGATGGTCAGGTGCAGTTCGCCGCGGCCCGAGACTTCGAACACGGTGTCGTCGCCGGTGTCGGCCACGCGCAGCGCCACGTTCGACTTCAGTTCGCGGTCCAGGCGCTCGCGGAGCTGGCGGCTGGTGACGAACTTGCCTTCACGGCCGGCCAGCGGCGACGTGTTGACGCAGAAGTTCATGGTCAGCGTGGGCTCGTCCACCTTGATCATCGGCAGCGCGTCCTGCGCTTCCGGCGCGCACACGGTGCAGCCGATGCCAAGCTCCTCGATGCCGTTGACCAGCACGATGTCGCCGGCTTCCGCTTCGGGCACGATCTCGCGCTCGAGACCACGGAACTTCAGCACCTGGTTGATGCGGCCCTTGATCGGGTTGCCCTCGGGACCGAACTTGACCACCACGTCCTGCAGCGGACGCGCGCGGCCACGCGAGATGCGGCCCACGCCGATCTTGCCGACGTAGCTCGAATAGTCGAGCGAGATGATCTGCAGTTGCAGCGGACCGTCCGGATCGTCGTTACGCACGGGCACCTTGGCCAGCACGGTCTCGAACAGCGGCTTCATGTCGCCGTCGCGCACGTCTTCGGTCAGGCCGGCGTAGCCGTTCAGACCCGAGGCGTAGATCACCGGGAAGTCGAGCTGCTCGTCGTTGGCGCCGAGCTTGTCGAACAGGTCGAAGGTCTGGTTGATGACCCAGTCGGGACGTGCGCCCGGACGGTCGATCTTGTTGATCACGACGATCGGCTTCAGGCCTAGCGCGAGCGCCTTGCGGGTGACAAAGCGCGTCTGCGGCATCGGGCCTTCCACGGCGTCCACCAGCAGCAGCACGCCGTCGACCATCGAGAGCACACGCTCGACCTCGCCACCGAAGTCGGCGTGGCCCGGGGTGTCGACGATATTGATATGCGTGCCGTTGTATTCGACGGCACAGTTCTTCGCGAGGATCGTGATCCCGCGTTCCTTTTCCAGGTCGTTCGAGTCCATCACGCGTTCCGCGATCTGCTGGTTTTCGCGGAAGGTGCCTGCCTGGCGCAGGAGTTGGTCGACCAGGGTGGTCTTGCCATGATCGACGTGGGCGATGATGGCGATGTTGCGGATAGCGCGGGTCATTGCAGCGTCCCCTGAAGCGGAGCGATCAAAAAATAACCCGACATTCTAGCATGCTGCAGCGCAAGACGGCACCCTTTCATTGCCGGCAGCGCCGACGGCACTGTCAGACAGGTCAGTTCATTTTATTGCTAACCGTGCAATATGGCATTGCATCGGTTGTCACCCCCGCGTCACATGCCTACATTTGCCACGGCAACCTTTGCAGTGGCAACAGATGACATCGACCGCACAATCCGCGCCCACCGACCGCGCCCGCTCCGGCGACGATCTCTTCGACCCGGCGTCGTACCAAATGGGGCGCAGCATCGGCTATCTGCTCGCACGGGCCAAGAGCCGGCTGGCGTGTGCGGTCGAGCAGCAGATCGCCGATCTCGATATCACGCACGCGCAGGCTGGCTGCCTGATGATGCTCGCCCAGGGCACCGCCCATACCGTGACCGATCTGGGCCGCGAGCTCGGCACCGACGCCGGCTCCATCACCCGGCTGCTGAGCCGCATGGAGCGGCGCGGGCTGATCGCGCGCACGCGCCGCGACGATGACCGCCGCGTCGTGGATCTGTCCATCACGCCCGCGGGCGCGGCGCTGGCCAGCCGGCTGCCCGCCGTCTACTGCGACGTGCTGCGCAGCCATTTCAAGGGCTTCTCGGCCGAGGAGATCGACACATTGCGCGGCATGCTCCAGCGCGTGATCGAGAACCACCACGACCTCTACAGACAGGATCGATCATGAACCACGTTCGCCAGCTGGGGCAGCTTGCGCTGACGGCCATGGCCGCGGCGGTGCTCGCCGGCTGCGCCGCGTTCGGCGACTCGCAGAGCACGCAGACCATGACACAGCCCGGTCAGCTCGCGTCGGCCAGCACCCTGCCCGCGCAGCATGGCCAGTGGCCCTCGCAAGACTGGGTCGACCAGTTCCATGACCCGCAACTGCGTGCGCTCGTCGACGAGGCCGTCCACGACAATCCGAACCTGCAGGCAGCGTTTGCGCGGGTAGAGGCCTCGCGCGCCATGGCCCAGGCCACGCGCGCCAACCTGTATCCGGGCATCGATTTCGAAGGCAGCATCGTACGCCAGCGCTTCTCGTCGACCGACCTGTTCGCGGGCACGCCGCTGGCCGGCTCGTGGCAAAACGCCTCGCGCCTGCAGTTCGGGCTCGATTACGACTTCGATTTCTGGGGCAAGAACCGCGCTGCGCTCGAAGCCGCGTTGTCAGAAGACCGTGCCGCCGAGGCCGAGAGCCAGGCGTCGAAGCTGATGCTGGCCACGGCCATCGCGCGCAACTACAACCGACTGGCCGCGCTCTACGCCCAGCGCGACGTGGCCGAGCGCGCCATTGCCCAACGTCGCGACCTGACCGAGCTGTCGCGCCAGCGGCTCGCCGCCGGTCTCGACACGCAGGTGGAAACCACGCAGGCGCGCGGGACGGTGGCCGCCGCGCAGACCGATCTGGAACGCATCGACGAAGACATCGCGCTGGCGCGCAACCAGATTGCCGCGCTGCTCGGCAAGGGGCCGGACCGCGGCTTGCAGATCGCGCGGCCCACGCTGCTTGCGCGTGCCACACCGCAGTTGCCGGACGACCTCACCATCGGCCTGCTCGGCCGCCGGCCCGATATCGTCGCGGCGCGCTGGCGCGTGGAGGCCGCCGCCGGCGACGTCAGCGTGGCCCGGAAGGAATTCCTGCCCGATATCACGTTCAGCGCGTATGCCGGCGTGGCCTCGCTCGACCCGTCGAACCTGCTGCTCGGCATCAGCCGCACGTTCGGCTTCGGCCCCGCCATCCAGTTGCCGATCTTTGCCGGCGGTCGCCTGCGCGCCAACCTGAAGGGCCGCTATGCGCAGTACGACATCGCCGTGGCGAGCTACAACCAGACATTGGTCGATGCGCTGCGCGAGACGGCGGACACCGTCACCAGCATTCGCAGCGTCGACCAGCAGATCCGCACGCAGCGCGAGGCGCTCGACCTTGCCGAGCATGCCTATGCGCTGGCCACCACACGCTACAAGGCCGGCCTGGGCACGCAGCTGACCGTACTCAACGCCGAGAGCACGGTGCTGCAGCAGCGCCGCCTGGCCACCGACCTGCAGGCGCGGCGACTCGACTTGCAGATCGGCCTGGTGAAAGCGCTTGGCGGTGGCTACCAGGAGACCGCACCAGAAGCCAGCCACCCGGCCGCCAGCCATAGCGACAACCATAGCGACAGCCACAGCGACAGCCAGGCCGACCATCAGCCTCGGCACAACGCACACAGCACACCCGAGAGACCGACATGAGCAACAACGCACCAGCGGCCGGCACCCCCAACCCGCCGGCACCGGCCGGCAACAACGGCAAGCGCAGGCGCCTGCTGATCGCCCTGACCACCGCCGTGGTGGTGGCCGGAATCGGCTATGGCCTTTACTGGGCGCTCTACGCGCGCCATTTCGAATCCACCGACGATGCCTACGTGGCCGGCAACGTGGTACAGGTCACCCCGCTGGTGGGCGGCACGGTGGTGTCCATCGCGGCAGATGACACGCAACTCGTCACCGCGGGCCAGCCGCTGATCCAGCTCGACCGGGCCGATGCGCAGGTTACGCTGGAACAGGCCGAGGCGCAGCTTGGACAGGCCGTGCGCGAGGTCCGCACGCTCTACGTCAACAACGGCTCGCTCGCCGCGCAGGTCGCCATGCGACGTGCCGACGTAGCCAAGGCACGTGACGATCTGCGCCGCCGCCAGGCCATCGCCGGCTCGGGGGCGGTATCGAGCGAGGAAATCGACCACGCGCGCACCGCCCTGCAGGCCGCCGAATCGGCGTTGCTCGCCGCGCAGGAACAGCTCACATCCAACCAGGCGCTGACCGACCAGACCACGGTGGCGAAGCATCCCACCGTGCAGCGCGCCGCCGCCAACCTGCGTGCCGCGTATCTCGCCTTTGCGCGTTCCACGCTGCCGGCGCCGGTGACGGGGTATGTCGCCAAGCGCTCGGTGCAGGTGGGTCAGCGTGTGGCGCCGGGCGCGCCGCTGATGGCGGTGGTCCCGCTCGAACAGGTCTGGGTCGATGCCAACTTCAAGGAAGTCCAGATCACGCATATGCGCGTGGGCCAGCCGGTGGAGCTCGAGGCCGATGTCTATGGTTCGAAGGTGCGCTACACCGGCAAGGTGGAAGGTTTCTCGGCCGGCACCGGCGCCGCGTTCTCGCTGCTGCCGGCGCAAAACGCCACCGGCAACTGGATCAAGGTGGTGCAGCGCCTGCCGGTGCGCATCGCACTCGATCCGCGGCAGCTCAAGGACCATCCGCTACGGGTGGGCCTGTCGATGAACGTCACGGTCGACGTGCGCCGCGAAGAAGGCGCGACCATGACCAGCGCCGTCAACCGCCCGCCGCTGGAAACCACCGTCTATGACAAGGTGGCGCAGGATGCCGACCAGCTGATCGCGCGCATCATCGCGCTCAACAACGGTGGCCGTACCGCCACCGGCCCCGTGGTGGGACCGACGCCGGCCGGCGCCGCGCGCGCCGCGGGCAAGCACGTCTGACCCACCCGCCATGGCCGACGCCATCACCGCCCCCGCCGACGGCCCCCGTGCCGCCCCTGCCCGGCCGGCCGCCCCGGCTCCGTTGACCGGCGGCCGCCTGATCGTCGGCACCATCGCGCTATCGCTTGCCACGTTCATGAACGTGCTCGACTCGTCGATCGCCAACGTATCGATTCCTGCCATCTCGGGCGACCTCGGCGTGGCGCCCAACCAGGGCACCTGGGTCATCACCTCGTTCGCCGTGGCCAACGCGATCTCGGTGCCGCTCACAGGCTGGCTCACCACGCGCTTCGGCGCGGTGCGCCTGTTCGTCACGTCGATCCTGCTGTTCGTGCTGTCGTCCTGGCTGTGCGGCGTGGCGCCCAACCTGGAGACGCTGCTCGCCGCGCGGATCCTGCAGGGCGCCGTCGCCGGGCCCATGATTCCGCTCTCGCAATCGCTGCTGCTGGCCAGCTACCCACCGGCCAAGAGTTCGATGGCGCTCGCGCTCTGGGGCATGACCACGCTGGTGGCGCCCATCATGGGGCCGCTGCTGGGCGGCTGGATTTCCGACAACATGACGTGGCCGTGGATCTTCTATATCAACATCCCGGTCGGCCTCGGCGCCGCCTATGCCACCTGGGCCATCTACCGCGAGCGTGAAACCCCCACGCGCATCCTGCCGATCGACCGCATCGGCCTGGCGTTGCTCGTGATCTGGGTCGGTTCGATGCAACTGATGCTCGACAAGGGCAAGGAGCTCGACTGGTTTCACTCGACCGCCATCGTCACGCTGGCCATCGTCGCCGTGGTCGGCTTCCTGTTCTTTGTTGCGTGGGAGTTCTACGAGACACATCCGATCGTCGATATCCACCTGTTCCAGGGCCGCAACTTCACGGCAGGCGTGGTGGCGATCTCGGTCGCCTATGGCCTGTTCTTCGGCAACCTCGTGATCCTGCCGCTGTGGCTGCAGACCATCATCGGCTATACCGCGACCGATGCCGGCATCGTGATGGCACCGGTCGGTATCTTCGCCATCCTGCTATCGCCGGTCATCGGCCGCGTGCTGCCCAGGATCGATGCGCGCTGGGTAGCGACCGCCGCGTTCGTGACATTCGGCATCGTCAGTCTGATGCGCGCGCAGTTCACCACGGGCGTCGACACACGTACGCTGATGATCCCCACCTTGATCCAGGGCGCCGCCATGGCGATGTTCTTCATTCCGCTGACCGCGATCATCCTGTCGGGACAGCCGCCCGAGAAGATTCCGGCCGCATCGGGGCTGTCGAACTTCGTGCGGATCACGTTCGGTGCGATCGGCGCGTCGATCTCGACCACGGTGTGGGAGAACCGCTCCGCCCTTCACCACGCGCAGCTGGTCGAGCAGATCAATCCGTACAACCCGACGTATACCGCCCAGCTGCATCAGCTGATGCAACTGGGCATGAGCCAGACCCAGGCAGTCGGCGTGATCGAACGCAACATCTCGCAACAGGCGGCGATGCTGGGCGCCAACGATATCTTCTGGATTTCGGGCGTGCTGTTCTTTGTGCTGATCGTCTTCGTCTGGCTGACCAGACGCGCCCGCGGCGGCGGCGGTGCCGATGCGGCGGGGGCGCATTGAAGCGTTAGAGCCGGACCAGCCGCTCGGGTCGCAACGCGCCTTCGCGCATCCGCGCCACACCCAGCAGGCGCGCCGGCACACCGCCATAGACGCGCGCAAGCACCCCTTCGTCGAGCACGGTGTCGACGGGCAGATCGCGCCGTGCGATGCGCTGGCCCTGCAGGAAACGCGCCGTGGCGGCATCGTCGAGCTGCACGGGCGCACAACGCTGCAGCAGCGCATCCACGGGCGCCAGCAGCGTCGGGCGTGCCTCGTCGGGCTGGGCCTCGATCTGTTCCAGCGTGACGGCACCCGCCAGCGTCAGGTCGCCGACCGCCGTGCGCCGCAACGCCGTCAGATGCGCACCGCAGCCCAGCGCCTCGCCGATGTCCTCGGCCAGCGTCCGGATATACGTGCCCTTGCTGCAGGTCACCCGCATCGTCAGGGCCGGCGTCACCCCTGCGTCGAGCGACAGCGCCAGTAACGACAGCGCATGGATCGTGACGGTGCGCGCCGCGCGCTCCACGGTTTGCCCGGCACGCGCATATGCGTAGAGCGGCCGGCCATCCTTCTTGAGCGCCGAGTACATCGGCGGCACCTGCTCGATGGTGCCGGTAAAGCGCGTCATGGCCGCTTCGACCGCCGCACGGTCGCACTGCACCGCGCGCTCGACCAGCACCTCGCCCTCGGCGTCGCCGGTGGTCGTGGTCTGGCCCAACCGCACCACGGCCTCGTAGGTCTTGTCGGCATCGAGCAGATCCTGCGAGAACTTGGTGGCCTCGCCAAAGCACAACGGCAGCAGGCCGGTGGCAAGCGGATCGAGTGTGCCCGTGTGGCCGGCCTTGAGCGCGCGCAGCAGACGCTTGGCGCGCACCAGCGCGTCGTTGGAAGACAAGCCCAGGGGCTTGTCGAGCAGCAGCACGCCATGCACGTCGCGGCGCGGCAAGCGGGGCGGACGGGTGGCTTGGGAATCGGTCATCGGGGAAAAAGGCGCGCCGCGCGGCACGCCACAGGACAGACGACTTACTTGTCGCCCTTGGTGTCGTCGCTGGTGTCGTCGCTGGCCTCGTCGGCAGCCTCGTCCTTCGAGCGCGTCGCGTTGGCCTCGGTGATCAGCTTCGACATCTCGATGGCATGTTCGACCGAGGTGTCGTGATGGAAATGCAGCGTCGGCACGGTATGGATATGCAGGCGCTTGAACAGCAGCGAATGCAGGTAGCCGGCCTTCTCGTTGAGAATCGCGCCTGCCACCTCGGGCTCGGCGCCCAGCACGGTGAAATACACCTTGGCATGCGCATAGTCCGGCGTCAGCGTCACGGACTGGAGCGTCACCAGCCCCAGGCGCGGATCGCGCAGCTCGCGCTGGATCATCTCCGCCAGGTCCTTCTGGATCTGATCGGAGAGTCGGATATTGCGGGAAGAGATCGTGCCTTTCTTGGCCATTCCAAACTGTCTGGTTCCAAAGTGACAGTGGCGGGACTTGCCCGCCACCGTTGCGTCGCCTTACAGCGTCCGTGCCACTTCGGTGATTTCGTACACCTCGAGCTGGTCGCCTTCCTGAACGTCGTTGAAGTTCTTGATCGACAGGCCGCACTCGAAGCCTTGCTTCACTTCGCGGACATCGTCCTTGAAGCGCTTGAGCGAATCGAGTTCGCCGCTGTGAATCACCACGTTGTTGCGCAGCACGCGCACCAGCGAAGTCCGCTTGATCAGACCGTCGGTGACCATACAGCCGGCCACCGCGCCGACCTTCGGCACACGGAAGACCTGGCGCACCTCCACCTGGCCAATCGTGGTCTCGCGCTTCTCCGGCGCCAGCATGCCCGACATGGCTGCCTTGATCTCGTCCACCGCATCGTAAATGATGTTGTAGTAACGGATGTCGATGCCATTGTGCTCGGCCAGCTTGCGCGCGCCGGCGTCTGCCCGCACGTTGAAGCCGATGATGACCGCCTTCGAGGCCGTGGCCAGGTTGACGTCGGACTCGGAGATGCCACCCACGCCGCCATGCACGATCTGCACGCGCACTTCGTCGGTGGACAGCTTCTGCAGCGACTGCACCAGCGCTTCCTGCGAACCCTGCACGTCGGCCTTCACGATCAACGGCAGCGTCTGGACTTCGCCTTCGCTCATCTGCTCCAGCATGGTCTCGAGCTTGGCCGCCTGCTGCTTGGCCAGCTTGACGTCGCGGAACTTGCCCTGGCGGAACAGCGCGATTTCACGCGCCTTGCGCTCGTCCGGCAGTACCAGTACTTCTTCACCAGCGGCAGGCACTTCCGACAGACCCTGGATTTCCACCGGGATCGACGGACCGGCTTCCTTCGCCGGCTTGCTGTTCTCGTCGAGCATCGCGCGCACGCGGCCATAGGCGCTGCCCGCCAGCACGACGTCGCCGCGCTTGAGCGTACCGCTTGTCACCAGGATCGTCGCGATCGGACCCTTGCCCTTGTCGAGCTGCGCTTCCACCACGAGGCCCTTGGCCGGTGCGTCGACCGGTGCCTTCAGTTCCAGCACTTCGGCCTGCAGCAGCACCTGCTCGAGCAGTTCGTCGATGCCGGTACCGTTCTTGGCCGACACCGGCACGAACGGCGAATCGCCGCCGTACTCTTCCGGCACCACCTGCTCGGCCACCAGTTCCTGCTTGACGCGGTCCGGGTTGGCTTCGGGCTTGTCGATCTTGTTGATCGCCACCACGATGGGCACCCCGGCCGCCTTGGCGTGGGCGATGGCTTCCTTGGTCTGCGGCATCACGCCGTCATCGGCGGCCACCACCAGAATCACGATATCGGTTGCCTTGGCACCACGTGCACGCATTGCCGTAAAGGCCTCGTGACCCGGAGTATCGAGGAACGTGATCACGCCCCGATCGGTTTCCACGTGATACGCGCCGATATGCTGCGTAATGCCGCCCGCTTCGCCCGCGGCGACCTTGGTGCGGCGGATGTAGTCGAGCAGCGAGGTCTTGCCGTGGTCGACGTGGCCCATCACGGTCACGACCGGCGGACGCGGCAGCAGTTCGGCGTCGGCGTGTTCCTCGCCATCCACCACGAGCAGCGCTTCCGGATCGTCCAGCTTGGCGGCAAACGCCTTGTGGCCCATTTCCTCCACCACGATCATGGCGGTTTCCTGGTCCAGCACCTGGTTGATCGTCACCATCTGGCCGAGCTTCATCATCTGCTTGATGACCTCGGATGCCTTCACGGACATCTTGTGCGCCAGGTCGGCCACCGAGATGGTCTCGGGCACGTGCACCTCGCGCACCACCGGTTCCGTCGGCGCCTGGAAGTTGCTGCGCGCATCGTCGGCATGCTGCTTGCCGCCGCGGCCACGCGGGCCCCCGCGCCAGCCACCCACGCCGCCCGACGAATCGCCGCGCGTCTTCAGGCCGCTGCCCTTCTTGCGCGAGCCTTCGTCCTGCCACGTCGACGACGTGCCGGCCTTGACCAGCTTGCCCTTCTTGTCGGTCGTGGCGGCGGCACCCGCGCCGGCGGCCGCCGTGGCGGGCGCCTTCTTGTCGTCCTTCTTCGCTTCCGTACCCGGCGCCTTGACCGGCTTGTGCAGCGTGCCGGTCTGCTCGGCCTTCTTCTCCTCGGCCTTGCGTTCCGACGGTGCCTTGAGCACGCGTGCCGGCGCATTCAGCATCTGCTGGATGGCGCGGGCCTCGGCTTCGGCGGCTTCGCGGCGGCGGCGCGCGGCATCCTGCTCGGCGCGCGCCGTATCGGCGGCTGCCTTGGCATCGTCGGCGGCCTTCTGCGCTTCCACGCGCTCGGCGGCGAGGCGCTTCTTCTCGTCCTCGGCCTTGCTGCGCGCGGCTTCCTCGGCGGCCTCGGCCACCGCACGCGCGGCAGCGGCTTCTTCCTCGGCCTTGCGTGCCAGCAGTTCGGCCTGGCGGCGCTGCTCGGCTTCGAGCGCTTCCTGGCGGGCATGACGCTCGGCTTCCTCACGCTCGGCGGCCTCGCGGCGTGCCTTGAGTTCGGCTTCCTGGCGTGCCAGTTCCGCCTGCTGGCGCTCGTCTTCCTCGCGGCGCGCCTGTTCGGCAGCAGCGCTCACTTCGTGCGCCTCACCCTGCTCGGCCTGGCCGTCGGCCGCGGCTTCGTCGCGCTTGATCAGGACGCGCTTCTTGCGCACCTCGACCTGCACGGTACGTGTCTTGCCGGTGGAGTCGGCCTGGCGGATCTCGGAAGTCTCGCGCTTGGTCAGCGTGATCTTCTTGCGAGCGCTGTCGTCGGCCTGGCCATGCGACCGCTTGAGATAGTCGAGCAGTCTGGTCTTGTCCGCTTCGGTGATGATGTCTTCAGGCGTCGCCTTGCCCACCCCAGCTGCCTGCAATTGTTCCAGCAGGGCAGCTGCGCTGCGGCTCAGTTCTGCGGCCAGTTGGGCAACTGTTGTGCTTGCCATTCAAACCCTTTCAATACTCGGTTTCTACGTCGGGACAGATTGATGCGGAAAGCGCGGCCGGAAGCCATCCCGGCCGTGTCCCTCAGTTGAACCAATGTTCCCGTGCCTTCATGATCAGCGCGCGGGCATCTTCCTCGCTCACGCCAATCATCTCGACCAGCTCATCGACGGCCAGCTCGGCCAGGTCGTCGCGCGTGTGGATATTGCCTTCGGCCAGCTTGCCGATCAGCTCGGGAGTCAGGCCCTCGAGGGAGCGCAGGTCCTGCGATACCTCTTCCACCTTTTCTTCCCGTGCCAGTTCCATCGTCAGCAGCGCATCGCGTGCACGATTGCGCAGCTCGTTGACGGTGTCCTCGTCGAAGGCCTCGATTTCCATCATTTCGTTGATGGGCACGTAGGCCACTTCTTCCAGCGTGGAGAAGCCCTCTTCGATCAGGATATCCGCCACTTCCTCGTCCACGTCCAGCTTGGCCATGAACAGCTTGCGTACGGCCTCGCTTTCCTCGGCCTGCTTCTGCGCCGATTCTTCCTGCGTCATGATGTTGATCTGCCAGCCGGTCAGCTCGGAAGCGAGGCGGACATTCTGCCCGCTGCGACCGATGGCGACGGCGAGATTCTCTTCGTCCACCACCACGTCCATGCTGTGCTTCTCTTCATCGACGACGATCGACTGCACCTGGGCCGGTGCCAGCGCGCCGATCACGAACTGCGCCGGATCCTCCGACCACAGCACGATGTCCACGGCCTCGCCGCCAATCTCGTTGCGCACCGCGGTCACACGCGTACCGCGCACACCGACGCAGGTGCCGATCGGATCGATGCGCTTGTCGTGCGCCACCACCGCGATCTTGGCACGTACGCCCGGATCGCGCGCCGCGGCCTTGATCTCGAGCAGGCCCTGTTCCATCTCGGGCACTTCGTTCTCGAACAGCTTGATCAGGAACTCGGGCGCGGTGCGCGACAGCTCGATCTGCGGTCCGCGCGCGGCGCGGTCCACATTGAGGATATACGCCCGCACGCGGTCGCCGGTACGCAGGTTTTCCTTCGGGATGATCTGGTCCCGCGCCAACAGCGCCTCAACCCGGCCCGATTCCACGATCAGGCCCTTCTTGTCGGCGCGCTTGACCGTACCGGTCATCACCTTCTCGCCGCGGTCCAGATAGTCGTTCAGGATCTGCTCGCGCTCCGCGTCGCGGATACGCTGCAAGATCACCTGCTTGGCCGCCTGCGCGCCGATCCGGCCAAACTCCACCGACTCGATCTGCTCTTCGACATAGTCGTCGAGCTGGGCGTCCGGGTTCTGCTCGCGGGCCTCGAACAGCAGGATCTGCTTGTCCGGCTCCTGCAGGCCTTGTTCATCGGGAACCACAAGCCAGCGACGGAACGTCTCGTGCTCACCGGATTCACGGTCGATGGCGACGCGGATATCCACGTCCTCCTCGAAACGCTTCTTGGTGGCGGAAGCGAGTGCCGCTTCCAGCGCACCGAATACCACATCCTTGTCGACGTTCTTTTCACGCGCAAGCGCATCGACGAGCAACAGAACTTCGCGGCTCATTGCTTGTTCCCTTTTCTTTGATTTCCTTTGAAGTCGATCACCGGCACCAGGCGTGCCTTGTCGACATCGGATATGGCAAATTCCAGCAGCGCCGGGCCATCCTTGCCCTCGAATTCCAGGCCGATCTTCTCGGCTCCGGCCTCTCCCGCGGGTTCACGCAGGATGCCAACGAAATTCTTCTGGCCATTGACCGGCAGGCGCAGCGTGATGCGCGCCTCGGCCCCGGCAAAACGGACGTAATCGGCCAACTTCTTCAGCGGCCGGTCGAGACCGGGCGACGATACCTCGAGGCGCTCGTAGTCGACGTTTTCGACCATGAGCACGTGGGTAAGCTGGCGGCTTACCTTTTCGCAGTCCTCGATAACGATGCCGGTGTCAGGTTGATCGATATAAACACGCAACAGTCCGGCCGGGGCACGCTCAAGCTCAACCAATTCGTAGCCCATGCCGCTAAGGGTGGTTTCGATCAAATCTGCCAGATGCACTGTAATCCCGAGTAATGGCCATCAACAACCGATGGGGGGCTGGCGGGCCGGCAACCTTGCCTGCCTGCCGGCCATCCTCCCATGCCGCGCACGAGGCACACACCCTCGCGGCGCGCACAAACCGTGCACAAACGGGCGAACCAAAAAAAAATGGGCGCAATGCCCATCATTCGCCCACCCTCACGAGGAGGATGACTCTTTGAATAGACTTTAATTATACGCGGATTATGTCCAAAAGGCAAAAGCCTGCGGCATATCGCGCCCCGTGCCGGGGCACACCCGCCTCCGGCGACACCAGACGCGGTGACGCCGGATCCCTCCGTGCTCAGCGGTTGCCGCCCTGCCCGCCGCCGCCGCCATGATGGCCGCCGCGGCCGCGCTGGCGACGGTTGGCACCGCCCTTGGCGGCCTTCGGCATCACGTTGCCGTTGACGTCGCCGCCACCGCGCCGTTGCTGCTGGCGCGCACCACCACGATTGCCGGCGCCACCACCGGCGCCACCGCGCATGCCGGGCTGGCCGCCACCGAACTTGGTGGTGTGCGACGTCAGCGGCGCGGGCCCGGTCGGGATGTAACCCATCGACGTCTGCATCGGATCGGGCTGACCGCGGCCCGCACCGCTGCCGGCCCGCGCGCCGCCCTTGTCGAAGCGCGGCAGGCCATCCATGCCGGTCGGCATGGGCATGCCGGCGATGGCAGCCTCGGTACGCTGCTTGCGGCCGCCCACCTTGGTGCCACCCTTGGACTGCTGCTCGCCCTTGGCTGGCGCCTTCAGGCCAATGCCAGTCATCAGCGCGCGCACGTCGCTCGCCTCCAGTTCCTGCCAGCGACCACGCTTGAGGCCGCGCGGCAGCAGGAACTGGCCATAGCGCGTGCGGATCAGGCGCGACACCGTCAGTCCCACGGCCTCGAACATGCGGCGCACTTCACGATTGCGCCCTTCGGTCAGCGCCACGTGGTACCACTGGTTGACGCCCTCGCCACCGCCATCGGCGATGCGCAGGAAATTCGCCTCGCCATCGTCGAGCTGGATGCCATGAAGCAGGCGTTGACGATCGGCCTCGGCCAGCTCCCCGAGCGTACGCACCGCATACTCACGCTCCACGCCGTAGCGCGGATGCATGAAGCGATTGGCGATATCGCCCGAGGTCGTGAAGATCAGCAGGCCTTCGGTGTTGAAGTCGAGACGGCCCACGGCGACCCACTTGCCGGTCTTGATGCGCGGCAGGTTGTCGAACACGGTGGGACGGCCTTCCGGGTCGGACTGGCTGACGATTTCGCCGGCCGGCTTGTGATAGAGCAGCACGCGCGGCGGCTTGCTCGAGATCTTGCGGTGAATCAGCTTGCCGTTGACGCGCACCTGGTCGGTCGGCAGGATGCGTTGGCCGATATGCGCGGGCAGACCATTGACGGAAACGCGCCCCTGCAGAATCAGCTCTTCCATCTCGCGGCGCGAGCCCAGCCCGCCTTCCGCGAGCACCTTGTGCAGCTTGGGCGCATCGTCCTCGGCGGACAGTTCGCGCACGGGCTTGGCCTTGGTGCGCGGCAGGACCATGTCTTCCTGGTCGTACTGGTCCGAGATCACGAAGCGGAACAGGTCTTCGGCACCGCTCACGCCGCCCTTGCCCGGCTTGGCGCCCTTGGCAAACGGCTTGTCGCCGCCGTTCCGGTCGCCGGCCCGGTTCGGGCCCTGCTGACCCTGTTGACCCTGGTTCTTGTTGCGCGGACCACCCGGCTTGCGCTTGCCCGCTGCGTTGCCGCCGGCCGGACGCGTCTCGCCGTCGACCAGCGCGGCCTTGCGCTGCGGTTGCTGGCGACGCTTGCGGTTACCCTGCGCCTGACCTTGGGACTGGCCTGGGGCCTGGCCCTGCGGTTGCCCCCCCGCACTACCCGGCTGCGCACCCGCCGCGGCTTCGCCGCGTTCGCCTGCCTCCGTCGCTACCGGCTTGCGCCGGCCGCGCCCACGCGGCTCGCGCGCGGGTGCCGCGCCGGCAGCCTCGGTGGCACCGCCCGCCTCGCCCGCCGTACTCTCGCCGCCCGCTTCCGTGCGACCGGGATCGCGGTCCTGTGCGGCCTGGCGGCGCGATGCCACCAGGTTGCGCAAGCCACGGCGCAGACCCTTGCGGCGCGGTGCACCGTCGGTGCCACCGGCATCCGGCGTCGCACCGGTGTCGTCCGGCTGGCGGACGTCTTGCTCAACGGAATCAGACAAAATATTCACTATCGGATGTTGCATGTTGTTCAGTTGGACACGCGCTCATCGTCCTCGGCCGGATGCGGCAGGTTGCCGTCCGGCGACTCCGGGGATGCCTCCCCGGCAGGTGCGTCGATGTCCAGATGGATGCCGTTGGCCTGCGTGACAGGTCCGTCGTCATCCTGACCGTGGTGAGGGGGCGGCTCGTCGGCGGCGACAGCCTGGTCCTCGGTGGATTCGCCGATGGGGTCATCGACGCGAACTGCCTCCGGCTGCCCGTCCGTTACCGTTTCCGGTAACGCGGCCGCCGGGGGTTCCATTACCGTTTCCGGTTCCGCGAATGCTTCCTCGTCGCCACTGGCCGGCGGATTGGCCGTGGCAATCTCTTCGAAATCGATGGCCTGCTGGTCGAGCAGCGCGGCCTGCACCTGCGCCTGCGCGTCCTCCAGCGGCGGCAGCTCGTCCAGGGTACGCAGGCCGAGGTCGTCGAGGAACGCCTTGGTGGTCGCGTACAGCGCCGGGCGTCCCGGCACGTCGCGATGGCCAATGACCTCGATCCAGCTGCGATCCTCCAGCTTCTTGATGACGTCCGTGCTGACCGTCACGCCGCGAATCTCCTCGATATCGCCGCGCGTCACCGGCTGGCGATAGGCGATGATCGCCAGCGTCTCCATGACCGCGCGCGAATACTTGGGCGGCTTTTCCGGATTCAGGCGGTCCAGGAATTCACGCATTTCCGGGCGGCTCTGGAAGCGCCAGCCGCTGGCCAGCGCCACCAGTTCCACCCCCCGTTGCTGCCAATCCTGGCGCAGTTCCTCGAGCAATACGCGGATCGTATCGGCCCCGACGTCATCGGCGAACAGCTTGCGCAGGTCGTTCACGCGCAACGGTTCCTGCGCACAGATCAGCGCGGTCTCGAGGACGATCTTCGCCTCTTGGGTATTCATGTGATTGCGTGCAGCCTGTATTGCACCTGCTTCCGGACAAGTCCCGAAGCACGGGAGATTTCGGATTCAGCGGCAGGAACACTACCGCCATCTCATCGCGCAGCCAACTCGCATGCTTGCCGCACCAGAGCCGTGCACTTCGTTGTGATGCCTCGATTTGCCGGGTCGATCCGGCAGGAGATTGTCCTGCGTCCGGCGTGGCCGGCCGATGGACCTCTTGCGTCGCGCCTCCTCCCTCAGGGGCGGACCATCGTCGCTTCGCACCGTACCGGACCATTCAGATCCCTCGAACCGGACGACGCGACGGCAAGATAAAACGACAAAGCGGTATCGAGCCCTATCAGGCACTCACTGACGCCCTCACGCGCCCTCACGCGCCATCCAGGTCGCCGGCTCAAGGCATGCTACACCCGGGGCCGGCATCGCCGCTCCCCAGCGTTGCCCGGTCTTTTGAACCAGATCTTTTAAACCGGAAATACCGTGGGAACGGATCAGGCACGCCTTCGCTGCCCTGGATCCCTGGACGCACTCCCCAGATCAGGGAGCCGCCATCGATGACGCGGACGCCACAAACTACGTGCGATACCGTGGTTCCCGCGATTGTATGGCATACCCGGGCCCGGCTGCAACCGCCACGGGACATCGTTGCAACGATGCCCGCTCCCGGTGCCACGCCGGTGTCACGCCGGGTACCGTGCCGCAGCGCCATGGGCCGCGCCCATCCGCGGTGGCATCCGCGCCACGACGCCGGCGCTCAGAGCACCAGGCAGAAGCCATGCGCGGCCAGCACGTCCGGCAGCAGGATGGCCCGCGCCACGCCGGCCACGCCGAACGTCGCGATCACCAGCCCGGCCACCATGCGGACCGGCGGCCGGCGCGCCTGCTGGCGCAGCCAGCCCGAGAGGCCCGACAGCACGATCAGGTTGGGCAGCGTGCCCAGGCCGAACGCGATCATCACGAGCGCGCCCGAGGCGGCATTGCCGGCCAGCAGTGCCAGCGCGAGCGCGGCATAGACCATCCCGCACGGCACCAGGCCCCACGCCAGGCCGATGGCGTAGCGGCGCAGCCACGGTGGCGCCACCATGGCGTGACCCGGGCTGCGCAGCGCGGCCAGGCTGTCGCCGTTCGCGAGGCCCAGCCCGTGCGTGGCACGCGCGGCGTGCAGCGCGGCACGCGCGATACCGGTCAGCGCCTGCGCCGCGCGGGCCGCCATGCGTTCAAGCCGGGGCAGGCGCGGGGCGCTGCCACGCGCGAGCCAGAGACCGGACAGCACCAGCATCGCGCTACCGGCGCCAAACAGCGCGCGCTGCAGCGGCACGATGTCCTGCTTCCATGCGAGCGCGCCCATGGCCCCCATCAGCGCACCGAGCATCGTGTAGGTACTGACGCGGCCCGCATGCATGACGAGCGTGTCGCGCCACCACACACGACGCCATTGCACACCGTCGGCACGCGCAATTATCCGCACCGGCGTTTCGCGATGGCGTTCCACTGCAAGCGAGATGCCGCCACACATTGCCGCGCAATGGATGCCGCCAAATAACGCTAATAGGAATACGCTGAAAAGTATCTCAAATATCAAGTGTTTCTCGCTTTCGTCTAGGCGCGCAAGCTAGAATGCCTTCATCGTGCGCCCCCGCGAGCGCGCCTAAGCAACCGGTTCCTTACCGACTCCCTGGCAACCGGTTTCTTATCAACCGGTTCCGTATTCACAGGGTTCTTGTTCGCAGGTTCCTTGTTCGCAGGTTCCTTGTTCGCAGGTTCCTTATTCACAGGTTCCAATTGCTCACGCCGATCCCGATCACCGAGATGTCCCCCCGCTGCTCCACGTGTGCACTGGGTCAGTTCTGCCTGCCGGTTGGCATGAACGAGCAGGACCTCGAGAAGATCGATACGCTTGTCCAGGAACGCTTTCGCATTCACAAGGGCGACACGCTCTACCGCATGGGCGATCCGCTCACCGCGGTCTACGCGATCCGCTTTGGCACCCTCAAGACGCATGTGACGATGGAAGACGGCCGCTCGCAGATCACGGGCTTTCACCTGCCGGGCGAGATCGTCGGACTCGATGGCCTCTGCGAAATGCAGCACGCCTCCGATGCGTCCGCGCTGGAAGACACCGAGGTCTGCGTGGTCCGCTTCAACGACCTCACCGCGCTGTCCGGCGAACTGCCTTCGCTGCAGCAGCAGTTTCTCCGCCTGATGAGCCGCGAGATCTCGCAGGACCATCTGATGCTGATGACCCTCGGCTCGATGCGCGCCGAGGAAAGACTGGCCGCGTTCCTGATCAACCTGTCCAACCGTCTGGCCGCGCGCGGCTACTCGTCGAGCGAGTTCGTGCTGCGCATGAGCCGCGAGGAAATCGGCAGCTATCTCGGCCTCAAACTCGAGACCGTGAGCCGCCTGTTCTCGCGCTTTGCCGAAGCGGGGTTGATCCAGATTCGTCAGCGTCATGTCAAGCTCGTCGATACGGCGGGCCTCAAGCAGATCTACAGCCGTAGCTGCTGAACCCGCCGGCGCGCCAGCGCCCCGCCCGGCGCCACTTCCCTCTCACAGTCTCACCGTCTCACCTACTCCAGCTCGTCCGTATCGGCCAGCCGCACCGGCATCGTATAGAGCGTGAGTCCGCTCGACAGCGCGCACAGCGCCCACGCGAGCAGGAACCCCACCGTGTAGACCGCCTCGCGCGACGCCTGGATCGGATGGCCGAAGAACATCAGGTCGCCCGGATCGATCAGCGAGAAGACCCCCGCCGTCGCCACCCCCGCGACGAGAAACGCGGGCCAGAGCACCCACATCAGCCAGCGCCATCTCATGGCCGCCTCGCCTCGGTGCCGGGCTGTCCCGGCGCGGCGCGCTCCACCACCAGGCCATGCCGCACGGCCTCGCCGACGGGGCGGTCCGCATGGGTCGCGGCCAGCCAGATCGTGATACCGCAGCCGATCATCGCCAGTAGTGGCCCGCTCATCAACAGCCAGGGCCACGGTTCCTTCCACCACGGTTTTGCCTGGGACATGGCAACTCCTTCGTCAAAGATTGCGCGGCACGATAAACCGCGTGGATTGCCGGACTTCGGCCACCGTTTGGGTGCCCTTTGCACCCGTCTGCTCGGCCTGCACCACCATGTCGATGGCATGCGTGCCCTGCCCCGCGGCGTCGATCGGTACACGGATGCGGACCGGCACCAGGCGGTTGGACGTCGGCGCCAGCTCCGCGGCCGCGTGGTCGTACTCGATCGTCATGCCGGGCAAGTCCGCGCCGTCGGCGCGCACCACGATATGCATGGGCGCCTCGGTGGTATTGATCAATTGCAGGCGGTAGACGTTCTCGATCCACTGCCCGTCGACCTCGCGCCCCAGCGCACCGCGGTCGCGCAGGATATCGACCTTGAGCGGCGCGCGCATCGCCACCGATACGGCGAGGCCGGCGGCCAGCACAAGCCAGATGCCGGCGTACAGCAGGACGCGCGGTCGTATCAGCCGCTTGCGTGCCGCGGCCAGCGACAGGCCCTGCCGCATCGCGTTTTCCGAGGTATAGCGAATCAGGCCACGCGCATAGTTCATCTTGTCCATGACCTGGTTGCAGGCATCGATGCACGCCCCGCAGCCGATGCATTCGTACTGCAGTCCGTCGCGGATATCGATGCCGGTCGGGCACACCTGCACGCAGATGCTGCAGTCCACGCAGTCGCCCAGGCCCGCCGCGCGGTGATCGGTCTTGCGGCCGCGGCTGCCGCGCGGCTCGCCGCGCCCCACGTCGTACGTCACCACAAAGGTATCGCGATCGACCATCACGCTCTGGAAGCGTGCGTACGGACACATGTATTTGCACACCTGCTCGCGCATGAAGCCCGCATTACCCCAGGTGGCAAACGCGTAGAACAGCATCCAGAAGGTCTGCCACGGGCCCAGCGACAGGCTCAGGACCTCGCCGCCGAGCGTCCGGATCGGCGTGAAGTAGCCCACGAACGTGAAGCCGGTCCATAGCGCGATCAGTACCCAGAGCACATGCTTGGTGGCCTTGATGCGCAGCTTGCGCGCGCTCCACGGATCGCCGTCGAGGCGGATACGCGCAAAACGGTCGCCTTCGATATGCCGCTCGATCCAGAGGAAGATCTCCGTATAGACGGTCTGCGGGCACGCATAGCCGCAGAACAGCCGTCCCGCGATGGCCGTGAACAGGAACAGCGCGAGCGCCGAGATCACCAGCAGCACCGACAGGTAGATCACGTCCTGCGGCCACAGCACCACGCCGAACAGATAGAACTTGCGCGCGCCGAGGTCGAACAACACCGCCTGCCGACCATTCCACTGCAGCCAGGGCGTGCCGTAGAAGATCAGCTGCGTGAACAGCACCAGCCAGACACGCCAGCGGTCGAACGCCCCCGTGACCGAACGCGGATAGATCTTGCGCCGGACCTCGTAGAGCGCATCTTCAGAGCTTTCCGATCCCGCCATGGAGACCGGCCGCCAGCTGCCATCGTTCATCGTCCTGCCCCGCCGCCATTCGACAGGCCCCACACGTATGCCGTCAGCATCTGGATGCGCTCGGGCGTGAGAATCTCTTCATGCGCGGGCATATGGCCCTCGTGCCCCTTCAGAATGCCGTCGACGATATTCGCCTCGGAACTGCCATAGAGCCAGACCTTGTCTGACAGGTTGGGCGCCCCAAGCGCCTGGTTGCCGGTGCCGGCACTGCCGTGGCAGGCTGCGCAGGTGGTCTTGAAGGTTGACTCGCCACGCGAGGCGCGGATCGGATCGTAGGCCAGCCCCGACAGCGAGCGCACGTACTGCGCCACGTCGCCGGCCAGCTTGCCGTCGATTGCCGCCGCGAACGACGGCATCTTGCCGTTGCGTCCCTTGGCAATGGTCTGGTGGATGGTGTCCGGGTCGCCGCCGTAGAGCCAGTCACCGTCGGTCAGGTTCGGAAAGCCGCGGCTGCCGCGCGCGTCGGAACCATGGCATTGCGCGCAGTAGTTGAGAAACAGGCGCTGACCGATCTCGCGTGCTTCAGGGTCGGCCGCAATCGCCTTGACGTCGAGCTTCATGTACTTGCCGTAGATCGCCTGCTGCCTGGCCTCGGCGGCCTGGCGGCTGGCGGCAAGCTCGCCCTGGGTGGAGAAGCCGAGCACGCCGGCGTAGGAACCGAGGCCGGGATAGAGCACCAGGTAGCCGAGCGCGAAGATGCACGACAGCAGGAACATCCACATCCACCAGCGCGGGAGCGGATTGTTGAGTTCGCGCAGGTCGCCGTCCCACACGTGGCCGGTGTCCTCGGTGGTGGTTTCGACAGTGCCGGCCTGCTTGATCAGGCGGCGTTGCGACAGCAGCAGCCACGCACACCAGACGATGCCGGCCAGCGCGATGGCCGCGATGTAGTAGCTCCAGAATCCGGATGTGAAGTCACTCATGATGAGGGGTCCCGCTCGCGATCGTTGTAGTTTCGTCCGGCAGCGCAAAGGGCAGCAGCGCGGATTCGAGATTGGCGGCCTGCCGGTGCGCGGACCATGCCCACCAGCAGATGCCGAGAAACACCAGCATCGAGACCACCGTGACAAGACCAGTAAGGTGGGCCATGGCGCTTACTCCTTCCGCACGTTGCGGCGATTGATGCCGAGGCTCTGGAGGTACGCCACCATCGCGTCCTCCTCGGTCTTGCCGGCCAGTTCCTCGGGCGCGCCCGCAATCTGAGCGTCCGTGTACGGCACGCCAAGCCGCTTGAGCGCGTGCATGCGGGCCTGGATGTCGTCGGTTCGCAGCGGCGTACGCTCAAGCCACGGATACGACGGCATTACCGATTCGGGCACCACATCGCGCGGATTGCGCAGATGCACCCGCTGCCAGTCGTCCGAGTAGCGGCCGCCCACGCGGGCCAGGTCCGGACCGGTCCGCTTGGAGCCCCACAGGAACGGGTGGTCGTACACCGACTCGCCGGCGGTCGAGAAATGCCCGTAGCGCTCGGTTTCCGCCTGCAGCGTGCGCACTTGCTGCGAATGGCATCCCACGCAGCCCTCGCGGATATAGATGTCGCGGCCCATCAGTCGCAGCGGCGAATACGGCGTGATGCCCGCGTCGGGCGCCGTGGTCGAGTGCTGGAAGAACAGCGGCACGATCTGCACCAGCCCGGCGATGCTGACCACCACGATGGTGGCGAGGATCAGCCAGCCGACATTTCTCTCGAGCGTTTCGTGGGACCAGAACTTATGTTGTTGTGCTGACATTTCGCGAATCCTTGGCTATCAGTGCGCCGTGGCAGCGGTGGCCGGCGCGGTGGCCGGTGCGGTGGCGGGCGCGACGCCCGCACCGGCGGCTGCGATGGGCACCGGAATCGGCGCATCCACCGCGGTCTTGCCGGCAATCGTGCGGAACACGTTCCACGCCATGATCAGCATGCCGGTCAGGAAGCAGAGCCCCCCCAGCAGGCGAATCAGGTAGAACGGATACTTGGCCTTGACCGCCTCGACGAACGCGTAGGTCAGCGTGCCGTCGGGCTGCGTGGCGCGCCACATCAGGCCTTCCATCACGCCGGCGATCCACATCGAGGCGATATAGAGCACCACGCCGATGGTGGCGATCCAGAAGTGCCACTCGATCAGCCGCACGCTGTACATCTGCTTTTCGCCGAACAGGCGCGGAATCAGGTAATAGAGCGAGCCCACCGAGATCATCGCCACCCAGCCGAGCGCGCCCGAATGCACGTGGCCGATGGTCCAGTCCGTGTAGTGCGAGAGCGCGTTGACGGTCTTGATGGACATCATCGAGCCCTCGAACGTGGCCATGCCGTAGAACGACAGCGCCACCACCAGGAACTTGAGGATGGGATCGGTGCGCAGCTTGTGCCAGGCACCCGACAGCGTCATGATGCCGTTGATCATGCCGCCCCACGACGGCGCGAGCAGGATCAGCGAGAACACCATGCCAAGCGACTGCGCCCAGTCCGGCAGCGCGGTGTACTGCAGGTGGTGCGGACCCGCCCACATGTACGTGAAGTTGAGCGCCCAGAAATGCACGATCGACAGGCGGTACGAGTAGATGGGACGCTCGGCCTGCTTGGGAATGAAGTAGTACATCATCCCGAGGAAGCTCGTGGTAAGGAAGAAGCCCACCGCGTTGTGGCCGTACCACCACTGCACCATGGCATCCTGCACGCCCGCGTAGGCCGAGTAGGACTTCCACAGCGACACCGGCATCTCGATATTGTTGACGATATGCAGCAGCGCGATGGTCAGGATGTAGGCGCCGAAGAACCAGTTGGCCACATAGATGTGGCGCGTCTTGCGGCGGATGATGGTGCCGAAGAACACGATCGCATAGGCCACCCAGACCAGCGTGATCAGGATGTCGATCGGCCATTCGAGCTCGGCGTATTCCTTCGAGGTAGTGATGCCCAGCGGCAGCGTGATCGCCGCGGCGACGATCACCGCCTGCCAGCCCCAGAACGTGAAGGTGGCCAGCGGCCCGCAGAACAGGCGCGCCTGGCAGGTGCGCTGGACCACGTAATACGAGGTCGCGAACAGCGCGCTGCCGCCAAAGGCAAAGATCACCGCATTGGTGTGGAGTGGCCGCAGGCGCCCGAACGAGAGCCACGGCGTATTGAAGTTGAGATCCGGCCAGATCAGTTGTGCCGCCAGCAGAACGCCGACGGCCATGCCGACGATCCCCCAGACCACGGTCATGATGGCGAACTGCCGCACCACGCCATAGTTGAAGGTGTCCGCGCGTGCAGCCGCGGTGGTGACTTCCATTCAGACCCCCTGCTACGTAACCTGCGTAAGAAAATTGAAAAACCCTGGTGACGTCATGACTGTATAAAAGCGTCACATGGTGATCGTTGACCTCTGTCAACTTTCAGAAAAATGCGATGAACTTTTTTGGGGTATGGGGGGCGGTGGGCCCGGTCGCGGGGATGCCGGTCGATCGTTGTCGAGCAGGATCGCTTCGGCCGGCCGGTCGAGATCGTCGTACTGGCCCGCATGCAGCGCCCACCAGAGCGCGCCGGCGATCAGCGCGGCCAGAATCAGGCTGAGCGGCACGAGCAGGAACAGCGTCTCCATGCTCAGCCCTCCCGTGGCACGCGCAGCAGCCGCCAGGCGTTGGCCACCACCAGCAGCGACGACACCGACATGCCGATGCCGGCCATCCACGCCGTGACATGACCGGTGGCGGCCAGCGGTATGGCCACCACGTTGTAGGCAAAGGCCCACGCCAGGTTCTGCCGCATCACGCGCCGCGTGCGCCGCGCGACCGCAAGCGCGGTGGCGATGCGCCCGATGCCGTCGTGCATCAGCACGGCGTCGGCCCCCGCCTGTGCCAGCGGCGCGCCGCTGCCGATGGCGATCGAGACATGCGCCTGTGCCAGCACCGGCGCATCGTTGATGCCGTCGCCCACCGCCAGCACGATGGCGCCTGCCCGCTGCAAGCGGTCGACGTCGGCGCGCTTGTCTTCCGGCGTACGGCCGCCGGCGGCGTCGGCAATCCCGAAGCGCTGCGCCCACCAGCGCACCGTGCCGGGATGATCGCCCGACAGCAGATGCACGTGCACGCCGAGTCGGCCCAGCGTCCGCAGCAGGCCGGGTGCCTGCGCGCGCGCCACATCGGACAGACGCAGCCGGGCCAGCAGGCCGTCGGCGTCGCCGAGCCAGATCTCCGTGGCACCGGCGGCGCCGTCGGCGTGGGCGGACGGGTCGCCGTCGGCGTGGGCGGACGTCAGGGGAGAGGTGAGCGTGGCCTTGAGCGTGGACGTGGGCGTGGCCACCGGCGGCGGCGTGGCAGACATCGCGCCCTCGCCGAGGGCGGCCACAAAGTCGCGCCGCCCGAGCCGCACCAGACGCGTATCGACCCGCGCCTCCAGTCCCTGCCCCGGCACATTGCGCAATGCCTCAACCGGACGCGCGTCGCCGCCGGCGGCGGCCAGCAACGCCCGTGCGATCGGATGCTCGCCGCCGCGCTCCAGCGCCGCGGCCAGTGCCACGCACGCGGCCGCATCGAGCGCGCCAGGTGCCCCGGGCGCGCGCAGGACCTCGGTGGCAACCAGCGTGAAGCGGCCTTCGGTCAGCGTGCCGGTCTTGTCGAACACGACATCGGTCACGCGCGCGAGGGTTTCCAGCGCATGGCCGCGCGTCAGCAGCAGGCCTTGCCGCGACAGCGCCGCGCCGGCCGCCGCCAGCGCCGCCGGTGCGGCCAGCGAGAGTGCGCACGGGCAGCTGACCACGAGTACCGCCACCGTGACCGGCAGCGCGCGCGCGGGATCGATCCACAACGCCCATACGGCGCCGGTCAGCGCCGCAAGCGCGAGCAGCGTGCCGACAAACCATGTGGCCACCCGATCGGCCAGTGCCACCAGTCTCGGCTTTTCCGCCAGCGCGCGGTCGAGCACGGCCACGATCTCGGCCAGCCGCGTGGCGGCGCCGGTGCGCGTGACGATCATCTCGACCGGGCTGGCGCTGTTGTAGCTGCCGGCGAGCACGCCATCGCCGGCACGCCGCGGCACCGGGCGCGACTCTCCGGTCAGCATCGCTTCGTCGAACGCGCTCGCCCCGGCCGCGAGCGTACCGTCGGCGGGTACCACCTCGCCCGCCTTGACCCGCACGCGATCGCCGGCCCGCAGGCGGGTGACCGGAATGCGCTCGGCCACGCCCCCGGTCTCGTGCAGCCGTTCGCAGGTGGCTGGCAACTGGCGGGCCAGCATCTCGGCGCCGCTGCGCGAGGCCTGCCGCACGCGCAGTTCCAGATAGCGCGCCGATAACAGAAAGGCCACGAACATCGTGACCGAATCGAAATACACCTCGCCGCTGCCGCGCACCGTTGCCACGGTACTGGCGACGAAGCCGGCCGCCACGCCGATCGCCACCGGCACGTCCATCCCGGCCCGGCGCCCGCGCAGGTCGCGCCATGCCCCGGCAAAGATCGGCCACGCCGAGTAGGCCACCACGGGCAGCGTCAGCGCAAAGCTGGCCCAGCGCATCAGGCCAAGCTGGGCGGGATCGATGGTGGCTTCATGGGTGTAAAGCGGCCATGCGTACATCATGACCTGCATCATCGCCAGCATGGCGACGGCCACGCGCATCAGCAGCGCGCGGCGCTCGCGGCGGTCGCGGTCGTCGCCGCGCGTGAGCTCGAACGGCCATGCGACATAGCCGATATCGGCAAGTGCGCCCAGCAGACCCGCCACTGCCTGCGTGGCGGTATGCCAGCGCACCACCACGCGCCGCGTGGCCACGTTGGCCACGGCCGAGACCACGCCGGGCAGGCGTTGCAGATGTTGCTCGATCAGCCATGCGCAGGCCGCGCAGCGGATATTCTCTGGCGCCAGCGTGATTTCGGCCACGCCCTCGCCGACCGGCCGCACGAACTGCGCGCGCAGTTCCGGGGTGTCGTAGGCCGCCCAGACCGGTTCGGCAGCGCGCCGCGCGTCGTCGTCGATGGGTCGCGCGAAGCGGGCCGTATCGCCATAGAGATGGCCGAAGCCAGCCTCGTGCAGCGTACGCGCGAGGGCCAGGCAACCGCCGCAGCAGAACGACCGGTGCGCGCCGTCGAGCGTGGCCGCCAGCGAGGCGCCCGCGGCGACCGGCTGGCCGCAGTGAAAGCAGAGCGACGGTTCCGGAGACGGGCGGGCGGCGTCCTTGATCCCGGCGTCCTTGATACCGGCGTCCTTGAGACCGGCGTCCTGGATACCGGCGTCCTGGATACCGGCGTCGTTAATACCGGCTTCGTTAATACCGGCGTCGCTGATATGTGCGTCGCTGATATGTGCGTCGCTGATATGTGCGTCGTCAGTACGTACGTCGTCAGTACGTGTGCCGTCAGTACGTGCGTCGCGGGCGAATTCGCGGAAGGAGGCGTCCGGCTGGACGCTGAAAACGGAAGATGACATGGGGCGCTCTTTTACCCACTGGATAGTAGGTAGCGCCCATGCCTGCCACCTTGACGCAGATCAAGGTGTATGGAATGAGACGATGACGGGCGCCGCGCCCGTCAGCCGCCGTTCCTCAGGTCAGCGACGTATCCATCGTGCGCCGGGCCGATTCCAGGTACTCGCGCGACTGCATCTCGATGATCCGCGACACCGTGCGGTGGAACTCGTTGGCCATCTGCCCTTCGGTATAGAGCTCGTCCGCCGGCACCTCGGCCGACATCAGCAGCTTGACCTTGTGATCGTAGAACACGTCGATCAGCCACGTAAAGCGGCGCGCCTCGGAGGACATGCGCGGCGTCATCTTCGGCACATCGGACAGGATCACGGTATGGAACTGCGATGCCAGTTCCAGGTAGTCGTTCTGCGAGCGCGGACCGCCGCACAGCGTGGCAAAATCGAACCACACCACGCCGTTGGCCTTGCGCAGCGACCGCAGTTCGCGATGCTCGATATGCAGGATCGGCGATTCGTCGGCCACCCCCGCGATCGCCACAAAGGCGTCGCGCAGCGCGGCGCTGGCCTCGCGGCCGAGCGGTGTGTGATACGCCTGCACCTGCTCGAGCGCGCGTTTGCGATAGTCGATGCCGGCATCGACATTCAGCACGTCGAGCCGCGTCTGCAACAGCTCGATGGCGGGCAGCACGCGGTCGCGGTGCAGGCCATCGGGATACAGCAGGTCGGGCCTGTAATTCGACGTCATGACGAACTGCACGCCGTTCTCGAACAGCTGCTGGAGCAGGCGGTGCAGGATCATCGCATCGGCCACGTCGCTGACATGGAACTCGTCGAAGCAGATCAGGCGGAACCGGCGCGCGATGCGCTTTGCCAGTTCGTCGAGCGGATCGGGGCGTCCGCGCAGCTCCTCGAGCTGGCGATGCACCTCGCGCATGAATTCGTGGAAATGGAGCCGCGTCTTGCGCACCACGGGCACGCAGGTATAGAAGCTGTCCATCAGGAACGACTTGCCGCGCCCTACCCCGCCCCACAGATACACGCCCTTGGGCACGTCGGGATGCACCAGCAGCTTCTTGAGCGCATTGTTGCGGCGATTCTTGTAGGCCACCCATTCCTCGTAGCATTGCTGCAGACGCGCGACGGCGCGCAGCTGGGCTTCGTCCGAGGTGTAACCACGCTGCTTGAGCTCGTGCTCGTAATACTCGCTGACGTTCATGCTATTGGGGCGCGACCGTGCCCGGAGTTGACGCTCCGGGACCGCGGCGCTGCAAGTGAAAACGGCGCGCTGCAAGATTGCAGCGCGCCGGTACGGCTGACACGAAAGGCAGGAGCCTTACATGTTGAGCTGACGCTTGTCGACGGCCAGCGCGGCTTCGCGCATGACTTCCGACATCGACGGGTGCGGATGGCAGACGCGGCCGATATCCTCGCTGGCGGCCTTGAATTCCATCGCTGCAACAGCTTCGGCGATCAGGTCCGAGGCATTGGCGGCGACGATATGCACGCCCAGGATCTCATCGGTCTGGGCATCGGCCAGCATCTTGACGAAGCCTTCCGGATGACCCATGCCCAGCGCACGGCCGTTGGCCATGAACGGGAACTGGCCCGACTTGTACGCGCGGCCTTCGGCCTTGAGCTGCTGCTCGGTCTTGCCCACCCATGCGATTTCCGGGAACGTGTAGATGACCCACGGCACCGTGTTGAAATCGATGTGCGGCTTCTGGCCGACGATGCGCTCCGCCACGGCCACGCCTTCGTCTTCCGCCTTGTGCGCGAGCATCGGGCCGCGCACCACGTCGCCGATGGCCCACAGGCCCGGCACCTTGGTCTGGCAGTGGTCGTCCACCTCGATGAAGCCGCGCTGGTCCACGCCCAGGCCGACGGCGTCGAGACCGAGGTTGTCGGTGTTGGGCACGCGGCCCACCGACACGATCAGGCGATCGACTTCAAGCGTCTGCGCGGCGCCGTCCTTGTCGGTGTAGCGGACCGTGACGTTGTCCTTGCCGGTCTTCACTTCGTCGACCTTGACGCCGAAGTTGAACTTCAGGCCCTGCTTGGTCAGCAGCTTCTGCGCTTCCTTGGCCACGCCCTCGTCGGCGGCGGCCAGGAACGTCGGCAGCGCTTCCAGCACGGTGACTTCCGCACCCAGGCGGCGCCACACCGAACCGAGCTCGAGGCCGATCACGCCGGCGCCGATCACGCCCAGCTTCTTCGGCACCGTGTCGAACTTGAGCGCGCCTTCGTTGTCGCTGATCAGCTTGTTGTCGACCGGAATGCCCGGCAGGTGGCGGGCCTTGGAACCGGTCGCGATGATGACCTGCCTGGCCGTGACGACTTCACCGGCGATCTCGACCTGGAAGCCGTCGGCGTTCTTGCCGACGAACTTGCCGTAGCCCTTGAGCAGCGTGACCTTGTTCTTGCGGAACAGGAACTCGATGCCCTTGGTCATCTTGCCGACGATATCGTCCTTGCGCTTGAGCATCTTGGCCACGTCGAGCTTGACGTCGCCGACGGTGATGCCATGGTCGCCCAGGTGATGCTGCAGGTTCTCGAATTCTTCCGAGGAAGCCAGCAGCGCCTTGGACGGAATGCAGCCCACGTTCAGGCAGGTGCCACCGAGGCGCGGCTCGCCCTTGGGATCGTCGAACGCATTGCCTTCGCAGCAGGCCACGTTGAGGCCAAGCTGGCCCGCGCGGATCGCGGCGATATAGCCGCCGGGACCGGCGCCGATCACCAGCACATCGAATTGTTTGCTCATGGAAATTCCTTTTGCGCGCCGGCCCCCCGTCCACCCGCACGGGGCGGAGGGAGCGCGCGGGCGCTTTCAACAGAGTCGGACGCTTACAGGTCCAGCAGCAGGCGCGCCGGGTCTTCCAGCGCTTCCTTCATGGCCACGAGGCCCAGCACCGCTTCGCGGCCGTCGATGATCCGGTGGTCATAGGACATGGCCAGGTAGTTCATCGGGCGGATCACGATCTGACCGTCTTCCACCACGGCGCGGTCCTTGGTCGCATGCACGCCCAGGATGGCCGATTGCGGCGGGTTGATGATCGGTGTGGACAGCATCGAACCGAAGGTACCGCCGTTCGAGATCGAGAACGTGCCGCCGGTCAGCTCTTCCAGCGACAGCTTGCCGTCGCGGGCCTTGGCACCGAACTCGGCGATCTTCTTCTCGATGTCGGCCAGGCTCATCTGGTCGGCGTTGCGCAGGATCGGCACCACCAGGCCACGCGGCGAACCCACCGCGATACCGATATCGAAGTAGCCGTGGTAGAGGATGTCGTTACCGTCCACCGACGCGTTGATGATCGGGTACTTCTTGAGCGCGTGCACGGCGGCCTTGACGAAGAACGACATGAAGCCCAGCTTGACGCCGTGCTCCTTCTCGAAGCGGTCCTTGTACTTGGCACGCAGGTCCATCACCGGCTTCATGTTGACTTCGTTGAAGGTGGTGAGGATGGCGTTGGTCGACTGCGACTGGATCAGACGCTCGGCGATACGGGCGCGCAGGCGGCTCATCGGCACGCGCTCTTCCGGACGGTCGCCGAGAGCGGCAAAGTCCACCTGGGCCGACACCTGCTGCAGTGCGGGCTTGGCAGCCGGCGCCGGGGCCGGGGCCTTGGCGGCGGGTGCCGGGGCGGCACCGCCGGCGGTCGCGGCGAGCACATCACCCTTGGTGATGCGGCCATCCTTGCCGGTACCGGGCACCTGGCCGGCCGACAGGCCACCCTCGGCCATCAGCTTGGCGGCCGACGGCATGGCCACGGCGCCAGCGGCGGCAGGCGCGGCAGCGGCCGGGGCCGGAGCCGGCGCGGCGGCGGCAGGCGCCGGCGCGGCAGCGGCCGGGGCAGCGGCGCCAGCGGTAGCTTCGGTGTCGATCTTGGCGATCACTTCGTCGGCCACGACGGTGTCGCCATCGTTCTTGATGATCTGCGACAGCACGCCAGCCGAGGGGGCCGGCACTTCGAGCACGACCTTGTCGGTCTCGATTTCAATCAGGATCTCGTCCTGGGCGACGGCTTCGCCAGGCTTCTTCTTCCAGTTCAGCATGGTCGCTTCGGCAACCGATTCGGACAGCTGCGGAACCTTGACGTCAACAATAGCCATGGTTTGGAAATTCCTCGATGTATGCGTGTGTGGTTGAGCCGGCGGAGCGGCAGCGCATCCTTGTGCGCCTTCGCCCCGCCGTATGGCTTACTTGGTCAGAACAAAGCCCTTGAGCTTGGCGAAGGCGGCTTCGAGCAGTGCCTTCTGTTGCTCGTTGTGCTTTGCGTAGTAGCCCACCGCCGGCGAAGCCGAGGCGGGACGACCGGCATAACCGAGCTTCTGGCCTTCCGTCATGTTTTCCATGATGTAGTGCTGCACGAAGAACCAGGCACCCTGGTTCTGCGGCTCGTCCTGGCACCACAGGATTTCGGTCGCGTTCGGGTACTTCTTGAGTTCCGCGGCCACCGCCTTGTGCGGGAACGGATAGAGCTGCTCCAGGCGAATGATCGCCGCGTCGCCGGCACCACGTTCCTTGCGCGTGTTGACCAGGTCGTAGTAGACCTTGCCCGAGCACATGATCACGCGCTTGACCTTGCTGGCGTTGAGTTCCTCGTGATCGGGGATGACCGTCTCGAAGTGACCCTTGGCCAGGTCGGACAGCGGCGACACCGCATCCTTGTTACGCAGCAGCGACTTCGGCGTCATGATCACCAGCGGCTTGCGGAACAGACGGATCATCTGGCGGCGCAGCAGGTGGAAAATCTGGGCCGGCGTGGTCGGCTGGCAGACCTGCATGTTGTGGTCCGCGCAAAGCTGCAGGAAACGCTCGATACGGGCCGAGCTGTGTTCCGGACCCTGGCCTTCGTAGCCGTGCGGCAGCATCAGCGTCAGGCCCGAGGCGCGGCCCCACTTCACTTCGCCCGACGAGATGAACTGGTCGATCACGACCTGTGCGCCGTTGACGAAGTCGCCGAACTGGGCTTCCCAGATCACCAGCGCGTTCGGTTCGGCGGTCGAGTAGCCGTACTCGAAACCGAGCACCGCTTCTTCCGACAGCACCGAGTCGATCACGGTGAACGGGGCCTGGTTGTCCGACACGTTCTGCAGCGGCACGTAGCTGCCGGCATCCCAGCGCTCACGGTTCTGGTCGTGCAGCACGGCATGCCGGTGCGTGAAGGTGCCGCGACCGGCGTCCTGGCCGGTGATGCGGACCGGATAGCCGGAAGCCACCAGGGAGGCGAAGGCGAGGTGTTCGCCCATGCCCCAGTCGAGCGACTGGTCGCCCCGACCCATGGCGGCGCGGTCCTTGATCACCTTGTCCACCAGCGGGTGGAGCTTGAGGTGCTCGGGCACCGTGGTGATACGCTCGGCCAGACGCTTGAGTTCGGTCACCGGCACGGCGGTGTCGGCGGCATCGGTCCACTTGCGGTTCAGGAACGGCATCCAGTCCACCGCGAACTTGTTCTTGAAGTTCGACAGGACCGGATCGGCCGTGTGCTTGCCCGCATCCATCGCGGCGCGGTATTCCTTGACCTTCTCGTCGCCGAACTCGGCACCGACCAGGTTCTGCGCCGCCAGACGGTCCGCGTACAGCTTGCGCGTGCCGGGATGCTGGGCGATCTTCTTGTACATCAGCGGCTGGGTAACGGCCGGGGTGTCCTGCTCGTTGTGGCCCAGCTTGCGGAAGCAGATGATGTCGACGACCACGTCCTTCTTGAACTCCATGCGGAAGTCCACGGCCAGCTGCATCGCGTACACCACAGCCTCGGGATCGTCGCCGTTCACGTGCAGCACCGGCGCCTCGATCATCTTGACCACGTCCGTGCAGTACAGCGTCGAACGCGCGTCACGCGGGTCGGAGGTAGTGAAGCCGATCTGGTTGTTGATGACGATGTGCATCGTGCCGCCCGTGCCGTAGCCGCGGGTCTGCGCGAGGTTCAGCGTTTCCATCACCACGCCCTGGCCGGCAAAGGCCGCGTCGCCGTGCACCTGCACCGGCAGCACTTCCTTGTGGCCGGCGTCGCCGCGGCGCTCCTGGCGCGCCTTCGACGAACCCTCGACCACCGGGTTGACGATTTCCAGGTGCGACGGGTTGAACGCGAGCGACAGGTGCACCGGGCCGCCTTCGGTCGAGACGTCGCTCGAGAAGCCCTTGTGGTACTTCACGTCGCCGGCAGGCAGGTCGTCCACGTGCTTGCCTTCGAATTCGGCAAACAGGTCGGCCGGCATCTTGCCCAGCGTATTGACCAGCACGTTCAGACGGCCGCGGTGGGCCATGCCGATCACGATTTCCTGCACGCCCTTGCTGCCGGCGTGCTGGATCAGTTCGTCCATCGCCGCGATGAAGCTCTCGCCGCCTTCCAGCGAGAAGCGCTTCTGGCCGACGTACTTGGTGTGGAGGAAGCGCTCCAGGCCTTCGGCCGCGGTCAGGCGGTCGAGGATGTGCTTCTTCTTTTCCAGCGTGAACTGCGGCTTGGAACGCGTGGTTTCCAGGCGCTCCTGCCACCAGCGCTTCTGCGCCTGGTCGCTCACGTACATGTACTCGGCGCCGATGGTGCCGCAATAGGTTTCGCGCAGGTTGTTGAGCAGCTCGCGCAGGCTCATCGACTCCTTGCCGAAGTACGTGTTGCTGGCATTGAAGACGATGTCGAGATCCGCTTCCGAGAAGCCGTAGAACGCGGGATCGAGGTCCGGCAGGAGCGGACGCTCCTGGCGCTTGAGCGGATCGAGGTCGGCCCAGTACGAGCCGATGTTGCGGTAGGCGGCGATCAGCTGGGTGGCAGCGACGCGCTTGCGGCCCATGTCGGAATCGGCCGAGGCAACGATGGTGCGGATGGGACCCGATTTGGCGCGCTCGGCGAACGAGGCAACGATCGGTGCGTGGGGGATGTCGCGGGCGTTGGAGCCGTCCACAGCCGGGACATTCTGCATCGCGTCGAAATACGCGCGCCAGTTGTCGGGAACCGAGCTGGGATTCTGGAGGTAGGCCTCGTACAGCTCTTCCACATAGGGCGCATTGCCGCCGAAGAGGTACGAATTGCTCTGATACTGCTGCATCATGGGGCGCTCACTATTCTCCGGGTATCCCGGAGTTAAGCGGGTTCATCAACCTTCCGCGACACGGCTTGACCGGTTAGCGGATTGCAAACAACTCTTGGAGCCAACCGAAGCAACCTCGAAACAAAGGCACCGGCGATGATGATCCGGTGCCGTGGCTTCAGGTTCCGACTTCCAGCGTCCTAGAGCCCAAAATGGCAAATTGCAAATTGGGCAAGTTGTGCGGGGAAGGACCTAAGTCTTCACTCGCGCAAGAATAGCACGTTTGAGTACGGGCAGTGCGGACTTTTCGTGATGCAAAATCACGACACGGTATATCGGATCCACGCTGCACCGACGTCGCCGGCCCGCTTCGCCGGATTCGCTCGCTACCCTTTCGTCAGGCTTGCGACGACATTTTCCCTGTGGAAACAATGAGGTCGACCGCGTCGGTAATCAAGCCGTCCAGGCCCCAGCCGAGCAGATCGTCGGCACGCGCGGACTCGTTGACCGTATAGCACAGCACCTTGAAGCCGGCCGCATGCGCCTGCCCGATGACGTTGGCATCGAGTTCGCGGTGATTGGCATCGAGCGCGACGCAATCGAGCCGGCGCAACCGGTCGAGCCAGTCGGCGGGCAGCCGGTCGAGCAGCAACGCCCGCGGCAGGCCGGGCGCGGCGAGCCGCGCGGCCTCGAGCGCAACCTCGGAGAAGGAGGACAGCAACGGCGGCACCGCGGCGTCCTGCCACAGCGCCAGCGCATCGAGCGCAACCGCCGCGCCGGTGCGGTATTCGTTGCCCGGCACCGGCTTGATCTCGATATTGACGAAGCAGCCGTTGGCCTGCGTATAGCGCGCGACCGCCGCCAGTGTCGGCACCGGCTCGCCGGCATAGGCCGGGCTGTGCCAGCTGCCGGCGTCGAGCGCGGCCAGCTCGCCGAGCGTCAGCGCGTCCACGCGGCCACTGCCCGAGGTGGTACGGTCGAGCGTGGCGTCGTGCATCAGCACAGGCTTGCCGTCAGCGGACAGCTTGACGTCGAATTCGAACATCCGGTAGCCGAACGACGCACCATGGCGAAATGCCGCCAGCGTGTTTTCGGGCGCCAGCTTGCCGGCGCCGCGATGGGCGATATGGCGCGGATACGGCCAGTTGGCAAAATCCACCGGGGCGCGTGTCATGCGTGGGCCTCGATGCGCTTGCCCGAGGCCGGGTCGAAGAAATGCAGGTGGTCGGCCGAGGCCGTGATGGGCAGCTTGTCGCCGCCGCGCACGGGCATATGGCTGTCGAGCCGCACCACGATCGGCTGGCCGCCGAGCGAACCGTAGGCATAGGAGTCGGCGCCCAGCGCTTCCACCACGCGCACGTCGACCTGGGCGATGGCCTCGTGCGCCGCGCACGGCTCGATATGCTCGGGCCGCAAGCCAAGCAGCGCCTGCGCGGGCAGATGCAGGCCCATCGGCAGGTGGCCGAGCGTGGCCGTGGCGGCCTGCCCTTCCTTCGGCGTCACGCGCATCTGCGCCTGTCCGCCGCCGCCGTCGCCATTGCGCGCCACCGGTACCAGGTTCATCGGCGGGGAGCCGATAAAGCCGGCCACGAAGGTGCTGGCCGGGCGCGAATACACCTCCAGCGGCGAACCGACCTGCTCGACGCGGCCGCCGTTGAGCACCATCATGCGATCGGCGAGCGTCATTGCCTCGACCTGGTCGTGCGTCACGTAAAGGCTGGTGGTACCGAGGCGGCGGTGCAGATCCTTGAGTTCGAGCCGCATCTGCACGCGCAGCTTGGCGTCGAGGTTGGAGAGCGGCTCGTCGAACAGGAATACCGCGGGCTCGCGCACGATGGCGCGGCCCATGGCCACGCGCTGGCGCTGGCCGCCGGACAGCTGGCGCGGCTTGCGCTCGAGCAGCGGCGCGAGTTCCAGGATGCCGGCCGCGTGCTTGACGCGCTGGTCGATCTCGGCCCGGCTCATCTTGCGGATGCGCAGGCCGTACGCCATGTTCTCGTACACGCTCATATGCGGATAGAGCGCGTAGTTTTGGAACACCATCGCGATGTCGCGCGCGGCGGGTTCGAGGTCGTTGACCACCTTGTCGCCAATGCGGACTTCGCCGCCGGTGATCGTTTCCAGCCCCGCGACCATGCGCAGCAGCGTGGACTTGCCGCAGCCCGACGGGCCGACGATGACGATGAACTCGCCGTCGGCGATCTCCATGTCGATGCCGTGCACGACCTGGGTGCCGCCGGCGTAGGTCTTCTGGACGTTGCGAAGTGACAGACTTGCCATGACTATTATTTCTCGGTCTCGACGAGGCCCTTGACGAACCAACGTTGCATCAGCAACACCACCAGCGCGGGCGGCACCATGGCCAGCATCAGCGTGGCCATCACCAGATTCCAGTCGGTGGCGGCATCGCCCGAGCGGGAGATCATCTGCGTCACGCCCACCACCACCGGCGTCATCGACTTCTGCGTGGTGATCAGCAGCGGCCACAGGTACTGGTTCCAGCCGTAGATGAACTGGATCACGAACAGCGCCGCGATGCTCGTGCGCGACAGCGGCAGCACCACGTCCCAGAAGAAGCGCAGCGGCCCGGCGCCGTCGATGCGCGCCGCCTCCGCGAGTTCGTCGGGAATGGTCAGGAAAAACTGCCGGAACAGGAACGTCGCCGTGGCCGAGGCGATGATCGGAATGGTCAGCCCGAAGTAGCTGTCGAGCATGCCGAGGTCCGACACCACCTTGTACGTCGGCAGGATACGGACCTCCACCGGCAACATCAGCGTGATGAAGATCAGCCAGAAGAACAGCTTGCGCAGCGGAAAGCGGAAGTAGACGATCGCGAACGCCGAGATGATCGAAATCGCGATCTTGCCGAGCGCGATGCCGAGCGCCATGATCAGGCTGTTCTTCATCATCGCCGTGACGGGCGATGCCGACTCGCCCACCCCGTGGAACAGCACGGTGCGGTAGTTGTCGATCAGGTGGCCGCCCGGAATCAGCGTCATCGGCGCGTCGAGCACCTGCTCGGCCGTCAGCGTGGAAGCCACGAAGGTCAGGTAAACCGGAAAAGCGACCACCACGATGCCGACGATCAGCACCAGGTGGCTCAGGAAATCAAGAAACGGACGGCGCTCTACCATGGCCTCACCTCAGTACTGGACCTTGCGCTCGACGTAGCGGAACTGCACCACGGTCAGCGCGATCACGATCACCATCAGCACCACGGACTGCGCGGCCGAGCCGCCGATATCCATGCCGCGGAAGCCATCGTGGAACACCTTGTAGACCAGCGTGTTGGTCGAGTTGAACGGGCCGCCGTGGGTCACCGCGTCGATGATCGCGAAGGTGTCGAAGAAGGCGTAGACCACGTTGATCACGAGCAGGAAGAACGTGGTCGGCGACAGCAGCGGAAAGACGATCGACCAGAAGCGCTTCCATGGGCCCGCGCCGTCGATGGCCGCGGCCTCGATCAGCGAGCGCGGAATGCTCTGCAGCCCCGCCAGGAAGAACAGGAAGTTGTAGCTGACCTGCTTCCAGGCCGCGGCCAGTACCACCAGCAGCAGCGCCTGGTTGCCGTCGAGCAGGAAGTTCCAGTTGACGCCGAGCGCGCGCAACGCGTACGAGACGATGCCGAGCGTCGGATTGAACATGAACATCCACAGCACGCCCGCGACCGCCGGCGCCACCGCGTACGGCCAGATCAGCAGCGTCTTGTAGGCGGTGGCGCCGCGCACCACGCGGTCGGCAAAGTAGGCCAGCAGCAGTGCCGACGACAGCCCGACCACGGTCACGCCGACGGCGAAGACGGCCGTGATGCGGAACGACTCGAGATAAAGCGGGTCGCCCCAGAGCACCTTGAAGTTGTCGAGCCCGACGAATTCCAGGTTGATGCCGAACGCGTCCTGCTGGAGCATGGACTGGTACAGCGCCTGACCGGCGGGCAGGAAGAAGAAAATCAGCGTGATGGCGATCTGCGGCAGCACCAGCAGATACGGCAACCACGGCGAGCGGAAGACGACGCGCTTTTCCATCGGGAGATCGATGCGGGTTGCGGGGTGACGATGCGGAGTTGCGATGATACATAAGGCCGGACCGCCGCGGCGGTCCGGCCTTCACGACCCGGCAGACATGCCGGCGATTATTCCTTGACGGTCTTCTGGAAACGTTCGAGCAGCTCGTTGCCGCGCTTCACGGCGCTGTCCAGCGCGGCCTGCGGCTCCTTCTTGCCGGCCCACACCGCTTCCAGCTCCTCGTCCACCACCGTGCGGATCTGCACCAGGTTGCCCAGGCGCACGCCGCGCGACTTGTCGGTGGTCTTCACGACCATCTGCTGCACCGACACGTCGGCGCCGGGGTTCTTGTCGTAATAGCCCGACTTCCTGGTCAGCTCGTAGGCGGCCATGGTGACCGGCAGGTAACCGGTGGCCTGGTGCCAGTCGGACTGGATTTCCGGGCGCGACAGGAACGTGAAGAACTTGGCCACGCCCTTGTATTCGTCGGCCTTCTTGCCACCCATCACCCACAGCGAGGCGCCGCCGATGATGGTGTTCTGCGGCGCGCCCTGGACGTCCGGGTAGTACGGCAGGGTCGACACGCCGAACTGGAACTTGGCGTTCTTGCGGATATTGGCCAGCGACGCCGATGAGCCGGTGAACATCGCGCATTCGCCGTTATAGAACTTGGCCTGCGACTCGGCCTTGCGGCCGCCGTAGCTGAAGTAGCCCTTCTTCACCATGTCCTGCAGGTTGGTGATGTGGCGCACGTGCAGCGGGCTGTTGAAGACCAGGCGCGCATCGGTGCCGCCAAAGCCGTTGTTCTTGGTCGCGTACAGCGTGTTGTGCCACGCCGAGAAGCTCTCCAGATGGACCCAGCCCTGCCAGTCGGTGGTGTACGCGCAGTTCACGCCCGAGGCCTTGAGCTTGGCCGAATACTGCATGACCTCGGGCCAGGTCTTGGGCGGCTTGTCGAGGCCCGCCTTCTTGAAGGCATCCTTGTTGTAATAGAAGACCGTCGTCGAGCTGTTGAACGGGAACGACAGCATCTCGCCCTTGGACGAGGTGTAGTAGCCGGCCACGGCAGGAATATAGCTGCTCTGGTCGAACTTCTCGCCGGCGTCCTTCATGACCTGCGAGACCGGCTTGATGGCGCCCTTGGCGCTCATCATGGTAGCCGTGCCCACTTCAAAGACCTGCAGGATGGCCGGGGCGCTGCCGGCACGGAACGCGGCGATGCCGGCGGCCAGCGTTTCGTCGTAGTTGCCCTTGTTCACGGGCACGATCTTGTAGTCGGTCTGGCTCGCGTTGAACTTGTTGGCGATATCGTTGACCTTGTCGTTGAGCGCGCCCTCCATGGCGTGCCACCACTGGATCTCGACGGCGGCGTGGGCGGACCCGGCGGTGGCCAGCACGGCCACCGCGGCAAACTTCAGCATGTTGCGCGGGAAGGACATCTGCGACTCTCCTGGAGTGTCATCAATCGTAGAAAAAGCGACTGAATCTATGCATTTTTTGTGTCAGCGGGATGTTACGCCGGTCGCGGTACGGGCGTAACCGGGCAAACCCGCTTGTTTCATGATTCTTGCAGCTTTTTTACGACACAAGACTGACTTGACGAATGACGCCCGCCTGGATCCTCGACGGGTCTCCCCCGGGCTCGCCGCCCGGGAGGCACCGAGATCGCATCGTGGCGTACCGAGACTCCGTCGTGTGGGCGAGGTCCGTCGTATGGGCGAGGTCCGTCGTGTGGGAGGGGTCCGTCGTGTGGGCGACGATGTCGCGCACAGGTGCCCGCGTCACGGATGCCCTCTACAATGCGCAGCCATGCAACCCTTCCATTCCATCGACCCCGCGGCCCTGCGCCGTGTCCGTGGCGTGCTGACCGATATCGACGGCACGCTGACCACCGCCGGCGCGCTGCCCGCCGTTGCCTATCATGCGCTGGACCGCCTCGCCCGTGCCGGCCTCCATGTGATTCCGGTCACCGGCCGCTGCATCGCCTGGGCGGAAATCCTCACGCGGCTGTGGCCGGTGGACGCGATCATCGGCGAGAACGGCGCGTTCTACTGCCATCTACGCGCCGGCAAGCTGGTCACGCGCTACCTCGACGATGCCGATACGCGCACGCACAACCTCGCGCGCCTCCGCGCGCTGGGCGAGCGCATCGTGCAGGCGGTGCCCGGCTCCGCGCTCGCCTCCGACCAGGCCTGGCATGCGGCCGATCTCGCCATCGACCACGCCGAGGACGTGGCGCCGCTGCCGGCCGACGCCGTGGCCCGTATCATCGCGATGATGCATGACGCCGGCATGACGGCGACCGTCAGCTCGATCCATGTCAATGGCTGGTTCGGCGCGCACGACAAGCTCTCGATGAGCCGGCTGTGCGTGCGCGAGCTGCTCGGCGACGACGTCGATGCGCGGCGCGACGAATGGCTGTTTATTGGCGACTCGGCCAACGATGCGGCGATGTTCGGCCACTTTCCGCTTTCGGTGGGCGTGGCGAACGTGCGCGAGATCCTGCCGCAGTTGCCGGTGACACCGGCCTATGTCACCGCGGCGGCGGGTGGAGAAGGCTTTGCGGAGATGGTGGAGCACTTGCTGGCCCACCGGACGTAAGCGGTGTCCCGCGCGGGGCCAGCACCCCCGCGCGGACCGGGGCCAGGCGGGCCCCCGTCCGGCCGGCACGCGAGGCTCAATCGAAGCCGAGTTCCTGCAGCTTGCGCGTGATCGTATTGCGGCCGATGCCGAGGCGCGTGGCTGCCTCGACGCGCCGTCCGCGCGTGACGCCGAGCGCGGCTTCCAGCACCGACTTCTCGAAGCGCCGCGTCAGCGCGTCCATCACGTCGGGCTGGCCGGCCTCGAGCATGGCCTTGGCCTCGGCCGCCAGCAGCGTCTCCCAGCTTGCCGCGGCGGCCACCGGCGTCGGCACCACCAGCCCCGGCACCACACTGAGCGGGTTGGCCGGGCGCGTGGCCACCAGCGTATCGCCATCGCCTGGCATGCCCATGGCGTAATCGCCGCTGTCGATCGCATCGTATTCGCCAGCGGCACCGGCGGCGAATGCGCCGCCAGTCCCGGCGCCCGGCATCCGCTCGGCGACGCGCATCGCGCCCCCGCTCTCCGGCACGCCGGTGCCAATCATCTCGCGCGGCAGGTCCTTGACCTCGATGGTCTGGGCCGGCGCCATCACGGTCAGCCAGTTGCACAGGTTCTCGAGCTGGCGCACGTTGCCCGGGAACGGCAGCGTGCTGACATAGGCGAGCGCGTCGTCGGACATGCGTTTGGGTTCCACGCCGAGTTCCTTGGCACTCTTCTGCAGGAAATGGCGGGCCAGCAGCGTGATGTCCTCGGGCCGTTCGCGCAGCGGCGGCAGGCGCAGGCGAATCACGTTGAGGCGGTGGAACAGATCCTCGCGGAACAGCCCTTCCTTGACGCGCGTCTCCAGGTTCTGGTGCGTGGCCGCGATGACGCGCACGTTCGCGCGCAGCGGGTTGTGCCCGCCCACACGATAGAAGTTGCCATCGGACAGCACGCGCAGCAGCCGGGTCTGCAGGTCGAACGGCATGTCGCCGATTTCGTCGAGGAACAGCGTGCCGCCCTCGGCCTGCTCGAAGCGGCCGCGCCGCATGGTCTGCGCGCCCGTGAACGCACCGCGCTCGTGGCCGAACAGTTCGGATTCCAGCAGGTCCTTCGGAATGGCCGCGGTGTTGAGCGCGATGAACGGGCCATTGGCGCGCGGGCTGTGCTTGTGCAACGCGCGCGCCACCAGCTCCTTGCCGGTGCCCGATTCGCCGGTGATCATCACCGTCACGTTCGATTGCGACAGGCGGCCGATGGCGCGGAACACGTCCTGCATCGCCGGCGCCTGGCCCAGGATCTCGGGCGCGTCGACGAGGCGGTCGTCCATCTCTTCCTCGCGCAGGCTTTCTTCGAGCGCGCGACGGATCAGTTCCACCGCCTTGTCCACGTCGAACGGCTTGGCGAGATATTCGAACGCTCCGCCCTGGAACGCCGCCACGGCGCTGTCCAGGTCCGAGTACGCGGTCATCACGATGACCGGCAACCCGGGATGGCGCGCCTTGATGGCCTGCAGCAGGTCCAGGCCCGAGCCACCCGGCATGCGGATATCGGAAATCAGGACCTGCGGCTCGTCGTCCTCCAACGCGGCAAGCACGTCGCGCACGTTGGTAAAACTGCGGGAGAGCAGGCTTTCACGGGCAAGGGCCTTCTCGAGGACCCAGCGGATTGATTGATCGTCGTCGACTATCCAGATCGGCTTCATGTGCGTCGCTTGTCTGCTCGGTGTCATGTGGTCTCCCGTATTCCCGCTGGTGGCGGGCCCGCCCCGCGCACCGGCACGGGCAGCGAGGCCAGGCGGGTGACTAGTGCAGCGGCAGCAGGATACGGAAGTCGGTACAGCCCGGCCGGCTCTCGCATTCGATCAAGCCCTCGTGCTGCTGCACGAAGGTTTGAGCGAGTGTGAGACCGAGTCCGCTGCCGCCATCCCTGCCCGATACCAATGGATAGAAGATGCGTTCGCGAATGTCCTCGGGGATGCCCGGGCCGTTATCGATGACATGCAAGTCCAGTGCCAGCTTCGACAACCGCTTGGCAATCGTGACCTGGCGCGCCACGCGCGTACGCAGGATGATCTGCGCATCGCCGTTGGCGATGCGCTCGTGCAGGGCCTGCGCGGCGTTGTGGACGATGTTGAGCACGGCCTGGATCAGTTGCTCCATGTCGCCGCGCAGCTCGGGCAGGCTCGCGTCGTAGTCGCGCACGATATCGAGCCCATTGGGGAATTCCGCCAGCACCACCGAGCGCACGCGCTCGAGCACCTCGTGGATATTGAGCTCGGACACGATATGCGGATGCCGGTGCGGCTCCAGCAGGCGGTCCACCAGCGTCTGCAGGCGATCCGACTCCTTGATGATGACCTGGGTGTACTCGCGCAGCGCGCGTTCGGGCAGCTCGAACTCCAGCAACTGGGCCGCGCCGCGGATGCCGCCGAGCGGGTTCTTGATCTCGTGCGCGAGATTGCGGATCAGTTCCTTGTTGGCCGAGGTCAGGTCGAGAATGCGCTCCTCGCGGTCGCTGCGCACTTTCTGCTCGTTGGCCAGCAGCTCCACCAGCACTGTGTCGGTGTGGCCCTCGATGGCGCCGATCACCACATGCGCGTGCAGCGGCTCCTGCAGCGGCGGGCGCAATACGAGGTCCTGCCGGCGCACGTCGACCTGGCGCGCGACCACGCTCTCGATCATGCTGGCCATGTCCTCGGACGCGCCGAACAGGTCCTGCAGCGTGAGCTCGACCATCGCGCGGCGCGATACCGCGAGGGTCGATTCCGCAGCGGGATTGGCATAGACCACGTGCAGGCCCGGGCCGCGCACCAGCAGCACGGGATTGGGCACGATATCGAGGCCCGGATGAAACGCCACGTCGCCGAGCGGCACGACCTCCGCATCGTGCGTGGCGTCATGCCGGGCGGCCGTATCCGCTGGCGTTTCCTCCCTGGCGCGATCGGCACCCCGATCGCCACCAGTCACCTTCCGAGACACACCGCGAATCAGCCGACGCATGCAATCAGTCCTTTAGATTTCCAAGCTCGCGCCGCAGCGACGCCGCATTGGCTTCGCTGCGCGCGATATCGTCGCGCAGCCGGGCCGTGCGATCGAGATACTTCTGGTAGTTGCGCTCATTGCCCTGGCGCTCGGGTTCGCCGTTGTTGTACTCGGCGCGCAGCCCGGCCAGCTTGGCCTCCTCGCTCTGCAGCTCCTGCTCGAGTACGCTGCGGCGCTCGCTGTCGCGGCTGCGCTGCGTGGCGCTGTCCACGCGCGGAAATGCCGCCGGCGCGGCCGGCGCGGCGCCGCGTGAGGTCCCGCCGCCCTGCGGTCGCGTGCCCGGCACCGTCACCACGTCGGGCAGGCTCAGCTTCTTGCAACCCTTGCCACCGCCACCATTGCGGTACTCCGGCACGCCGTTGGGGCCGGTGCACATGTAGACGTCGGAAGACTGCGCGGCAGCCGGCGCGCTCCATGCGGCCACGGCCAGCACGAGCATCGCCGCCACCGACGCGGCAAGCGACGACGCAAGCGACGAGACCAGCGATGAGGCATGACGGCGTGCGGCACGCCCCAGAACGGTGAAATTCACACGGAACTGGTGCGCGGCGTCCCGCTTGCGCGGCATTGAAACCTGGTTCGAAATGGCGTCCATGGACATCGGCTGAAGGGTTGGGAAAAGAGCCCCATTCTAGCGATCATCGGGTCTTTCAAACAAAAAGGGACAGCCTAGGCCGCCCCTTCCTGGTGCAACTGTTGCCCGGTCACAACCCGGCAACCGTATCGCTCACCGTTTCGCTTTACAGCGAGTAGTACATCTCGAACTCGATCGGGTGAGTCGTCATGCGGAAGCGCGTGACTTCTTCCATCTTCAGTTCGATGTAGGCATCGATCATCGAGTTGGTGAACACGCCGCCGCGGGTCAGGAACTCACGGTCGTTGTCGAGGTACTCCAGCGCCTGGTCGAGGCTCGCGCAGACCGTCGGGATCTTCGCGTCTTCTTCCGGCGGCAGGTCGTACAGGTTCTTGTCGGCGGCTTCGCCCGGGTGGATCTTGTTCATGACGCCATCCAGGCCGGCCATCAGCAGCGCCGAGAAGCCCAGGTACGGGTTGCAGAGCGGATCCGGGAAGCGGGTCTCGATGCGGCGGCCCTTCGGGTTGGCAACGTACGGAATACGGATCGAGGCCGAGCGGTTGCGGGCCGAGTAGGCCAGCTTGACCGGTGCTTCGAAGCCCGGCACCAGACGCTTGTACGAGTTCGTACCCGGGTTGGTGATGGCGTTCAGCGCACGGGCGTGCTTGATGATGCCGCCGATGTAGTAGAGCGCGAATTCCGACAGGCCGGCGTAGCCGTTGCCCGCAAACAGGTTCTGGCCGTCTTTCCACACGGACTGGTGCACGTGCATGCCCGAACCGTTGTCGCCAACGACCGGCTTCGGCATGAACGTGGCGGTCTTGCCGTAGGTGTGGGCGACGTTCTGGATCACGTACTTCTGCAGCTGGGTCCAGTCGGCGCGCTGCACCAGCGTGCTGAACTTGGTGCCGATTTCGTTCTGGCCCTGGCCAGCCACTTCGTGGTGGTGCACTTCGACGGGGATGCCGAGCGATTCGAGGATCAGGCACATTTCCGAACGCATGTCCTGGAACGTGTCGATCGGGGCCACGGGGAAGTAGCCGCCCTTCTTGCCCGGACGGTGACCGCTGTTGCCGTGTTCGAATTCACGACCCGACGACCACGGCGCTTCTTCGGACTGGATCTTCACGAAGGAGCCTTGCATGTCGACGTTCCAGGTCACGCCGTCGAAGATGAAGAATTCGGGTTCCGGACCGAAGTAGGCGGTGTCGCCCAGGCCGGTGCTCTTCAGGTACGCCTCGGCGCGCTTGGCAATCGAACGCGGATCGCGGTCGTAGCCCTTGCCGTCCGACGGCTCGATCACGTCGCAGGTCAGCACCAGCGTCGGCTCTTCGTAGAACGGGTCGATGTGGGCCGTGTTCGAATCCGGCATCAGCAGCATGTCCGAAGCTTCGATACCCTTCCAGCCGGCGATGGACGAACCGTCGAATGCATGGCCGCTTTCGAACTTGTCTTCATCGAAGTGCGACGTGGGCACCGACACGTGCTGTTCCTTGCCTTTGGTATCCGTGAAGCGGAAATCGACGAACTTGACGTCGTTCTCCTTCACGAGCTTCATTACATCTGCAACGCTTTGGGCCATGCCTATCTCCTGGAAATTCGGCTGAATCTGGAACCGGGTATGAAAAAGGTCTGAAAGCCATTGTTGGGTCGGCTCCAGCCCTGCCGCGTCATCGCACAGCCATGCGGCAGACGCCTGCGGAAACCGCCCCAAAAGGGACGAGGAATGTTAGCAGAAAGCATGCCAACGGTTCGTATCTTTAGGCCCGGAAGCCCGAAAAATGTGCAACCTCCCGCAGCCCGCACGCCCTTGCGGCATGCCGGATTGCATGCAATCCCCGGCGGGAACCGGAGACCCCGCAGCGGGCTCGCCAAGTGACGCCAGCAGGCACCGCGCGGGCACTGTTTTCGCCCTCATCAAACACCACGATGGTGCATAAATCAAGTTGACGCACCGTTCTTGTGCTTGTGCACCATGACAACGCATTCTGGCCTAGTCGCCGCGGCTCGGCGCTAGAATAGCGCCGCATCCTTACTACCTTGTCACCCATGACGACCCGAGACGAACTCCTGCAGGCAGCCCAGGCGCGCCAGCAGCAACACCAGCTCCCCTACTACGGCGCGCTCAGCCCCGAGGAATCCTATGCGCTGCTTCAGGCCGACCCGACCGCGGTGCTGGTCGACGTCCGCACCCAGGCGGAACTCGACTGGGTGGGCGGGGTGGTGCTGCCGGACGAGCAGTTTGCCCATATCGAATGGTCGACCTACCCGGGCGGCACGCAGAACCCGAACTTCATCGCCGAACTGCAGGCGCGCGTGCCGGCCGACGCACCGGTGCTGTTCCTGTGCCGCAGCGCGGCGCGTTCCAAGCATGCGGCGCGCGTGGCCGCCGCGGCCGGCTTTACCCGGGCCATGGATGTGCTGGAAGGTTTCGAGGGCGCGCGCGACGACGAGTACCACCGCAAGACCGTGGAAGGCTGGTGCTTCCGCGGCCTGCCGTGGCACGGCGCCTGAGCGGCGCCAGGGCACATCGCCAGGGCGCTCAGGCGCCCTGCTCCACCACCTCGAAACCCATCCCCCGCCACGCCGGCCAGCAGCATCGCGTAGGCCGGCGCCACCAGCGCCTCCGGGCCCTTCACGCCAAGGTCGATATGGCGCCGCGCAAAGCGGTCGCCGCGGCTGACATCGCCGACCGAGGGCAGGCTGAAGACACGAATCCCGGGGAACGCGGCTTCCACCTGCTCCATCAGCGGCGTCAGCGTCGACTCGGGTGCCTCGAACACGTAGAACGCGCGCGATTGCTCCGTGGCCAGGTGGAACAGATGCGGATAGTAATGGTCGAGCACCCACTCCATCATGGGCCACGCCATCACCGGGAAGCCCGGCATGAAATGGTGGTCCGCCACCGAGAAGCCCGGAATGCGGTTGTAGCTGTTGGGGATGATGCGGGCGCCCACGGGAAACTCGCCCATCTTGAAGCGGTGCTGGTTCTCGGGCAAATCGAGGTTGGCCTTGACCGGATCGCCGTTGGCGGTCTCGAGGATGCGCTGCGCGATCAGTTCGCGCGCCTCGGGATGCAGCGCCAGCGGCACGCCCAGCGCGGCCGCCGCGCATTGGCGCGTATGGTCGTCCGGCGTGGCTCCGATGCCGCCCGTGCAGAACACCACGTCGCTGCCGGCCAGCGTACGGCGCAGCGTGGCCGTGATGCGCGCGCGGTCGTCGCCGATGTACTCCGCCCAGTCGAGCGGCAACCCGCGTGCGCCCAGCAGTTCGATGGCACGGCGCATGTGCTTGTCTTCGCGCCGTCCCGACAGAATCTCGTCACCAATGACGATCAGGCCGAAACCCATGTTGACCTCGCTTCAGGATGATTTGCTTCAGGATCGCTGGCTTCAGGATCCCTCGATACGCCGGACGTCCGCCGGCGCCAGATCGATGACATCGGGTCCGGCCGGCGGCGGCGCCGCTGCGGCGCGCTCGGCGCGCAGCTGGGTCAGCGCGCGCAGGCAGAAATGGCCGAACCATAGTGCCGAGAAGATGAAGATCAGCACATACAGCCACAGCGTGCCGACCAGCACGACCGGAAACAGGAAGATGATCATGGCCGACCAGACCCATAACAGCGTGGGCGCGGAGCCAAGCAGGCCGACCGCGATGCCGATGACCAGCAGCGCGCCGCGATGCCGCTTCATCAGCGTCTTGCGCTCTTCGGGCGTGGCGTGCTCGGCCAGCGCATCGTAGGTCATCACGCGATAGGTGAGCCAGCCCCACAGGATGGGCGGAATCAGCGCAAAGAACGGGGGCACCAGCCACAGCGGCAGCGTGACGATGACCAGTAGCAGGAATACCGCGGTATTGCCGAACGAGGCCACCACGCTGCCGAGCACACTGCCGCCGTGGGCCTTGGCCAGGTCCGGATAGCTGCGTTCCAGATGGCGCACCACGGCCGGCACCGAGCACAGGCTGATAAACACCAGCATCGACGCGATCACGAGCGGCACCGCGAGCGTGAGCACGAATAGCGGCGCCACCACCGAGCGCAGCGACTGCAGGCTCAGCCAGTCCAGCGCCGAGTAGATCCAGCCGGTCAGCACCGAGCCTTCGAGCCAGGCGCGCGTGGTGCTCATGATCGGGTCCCATCCCCACCACAGCAGCCCGCCCCACAGCGCCGTGGCAAGGGCGAACGGCAGCAGCGTCAACATCAGCATGCGCGGATGGAACTGGCTGACGAGGGCGCGTGCAAAGGCGCGGAGGATGTCGTTCATGCAGGGGTAAGGAAGATGCGATGGGTTGGCAAGCAGCGGCGCCGCCCACTGTGAGTCGCGCGGTTTGTCGGACTGTGCGCCCAAGAGACTAGCACAGCCCCGCGTCGGGCCCCCAGCCCCCTGCCGCCGCTAGCCGCGCCGCAGCAGCCGCTTGATGCCGTACCACTGCTGGGACAGGAAGCCCGCGCCGTAGTCGCGGCCCTTGCCCGCCGGCGGAGGCATCTGGTCGCGGATGCCGGTGGGGTAATACCGGTCCGTGAACACCGCCGTGCCGAACAGCATGTCCCACCACGGAAACAGCACGCCGTAGTTGCAGCCCCCCAGCCGCACGGGCTTGCCGTTGGCGCCCGCGCGCTCGTGCCCCAGCCCCACCGCATGGTGGGTGCGGTGGAAACGCGGCGACACCAGCAGGCGCTCGCCGAGGCGGCCAAAGTGCAGGCGCAGGTTGGCATGCTGCAGACTCTGCAACAACTGTGACAGCGCCACCAGCAGCACGTACTGCGATGGTTCCACGCCCACCGCCAGCGCCACCACCGCGAACACCGTGTCGCGCAGGATATCGTCGAGCAGGTGGTTGCGGTTGTCGCTCCACAGCGTCATCTGGCGCTGGCTATGGTGCGTCGCATGCAGGCTCCACCACCAGCGGTAGGTATGCGAGAAGCGGTGGTACCAGTAGTCGACCAGGTCGAACAGCACCAGGTAGATCAGGAAGCTGACCAGCGGCAGCGCGGTGACCGCCGGCCACCAGTCCTCGACATTGACGCGGTGCCAGCCCAGCAGACGCAGATGCCCCTCGACCAGGTCGCTGAGCGGATCGAGCAGGAAGAACATCGCCAGCCGGAACACGCCGAGCCGGTGGATCGCCGTGTAGAGGATGTCGGTGCGGATCGCGGCCCGGTCGGTCACCGGTTCCACCGGACGCAGCTTCTCCAGCGGCCCCAGGATCAGGATCATCACGACGATCTGGACCACGCCCACCAGCAGCCACTCGGTCCCGGTGAACGCTTCCTCGGCATAGCCGCCAAAGCCGAGGTGATAGACCACGGGCAGCACCAGGTTCTGGAAAACCGCGCCTTCCACCTGGCCGATCAGGCCCGAGAGCCAGTCGGTAAATGCGCTCCACATCATGTGCTCCACATCAGCGGGCGCCCTCCTGCTGGCGGGCATGCGCGGTGGCGAACCACGCCTGGTACGCCGGATGCTCGCGCAGCGTGGCAAAGCAGAAGCCCTTCTGCTCGAGCCCCGTCAGCAGCGGATCGAGCACGGCCGGCGCCCATGGATCCTTGCGCGACCAGATGCCCAGGTGCGCCATGGTGATATCGCCATCGCGCAGGTCGCGCAGCGCCTGGTCGAGCAGCTTGCGGTTGGGATACCGCTCCGACGACAGTTCGTCGCCCAGAAAGCCGGCCGGTGCCCAGGCCACATGGCGGAAGCCGCATTGCTCCGCCCATTGCAGCGTCTGCGGCGCGGTGCGACCGCCGGGCGCGCGCCACAGCGGCGCCATTGGCTGGCCGGTCATCGACTGGAACGCCTGCGCGCTGCGGCGCAGCTCCGCGCAGAACGTCTGCGCGGTCATCGCGACGTCCTTGCCGCCCTCGGCGCCGAACTGCGGCCGCATGATGACCTTGCCGTCGCGCACGGCGCGGAAGTAGACATGGTCGAAGGTATGGCTGCCAAACACATGGCCGTCCGCGGCGAGCGATTTCCAGTACGGCGCCCAGCTCGCGTCGAGCGAGTTGTCGTGGTTGACGGTGGGTTCGTTGGCCAGGAAGAAGGTGGCGCGAATATGGTGCTTGCGCAGCGTGCGCGCGATCAGCTCGGCCTGGCTCATGCTGCCGGTGTCGAACGTCAGGTAGAGCGTGCCGGCGCGGCAGGCGCCGGCGGCAGCGGCCGGCGCGGATGCGAGCAGCGCGCCGGTGGAAACGGCGGCGGTGCCGACGGTAGTCAGCGCGAGCGCCGTGCCAAGACTACCCAGAAGCTTGCGCATGATCGCCCTTCCCGCGTCAGTACAGCGGCGCGCGCGTACGGAAATAGATACCGTGCGGCGATTTGCCGACGCGGATGGTACGGACCACCTTGCGCGTGGCCACATCGACCAGCGCCACCGAGCGCGCCCAGCGGCACGACACCCACAGCATCTTGCCGTCGGCGGTCAGCTCCATATCGTCCGGGCCGGGCGGCAAGCCGGTAATATCGCCGACCTTCGACAGCGTCTGCTGGTCGATGATGCTGATGGTACCCGACACCCGATTGGTCAGGAACAGATGGCGGCGGTCGCCCACCGCGCGGAAATTGTGCGCGCCCTTGCCGGTCTGGATCTGCTTGACCACGGTACGCGTGCGCCAGTCGATCACGGCCACGTAGTCGGCACCGGTCATGCCCACCAGCAGGTATTTCTGGTCGGGCGTGACCCACACGCCGGCAGGCGCGGAACCGGCCTCCATGACCCACATCACGTTGAGCGTGGCCAGGTCGATTGCGGCCACCTGGTTCGAGTCCTGCAGCGTGATGAAGGCGATGCGGCTGTCGCTGGTAAAGGCGATGTGGCTCGGCGTACGGCCAAGCGGAAACTGCCTGGCGAGCTTGAGCGCGTGGCCGTCCCAGCGGTACACGTCGACGCGGTCGAGCCGGTTGCCGGTGGCGACAAACCATTTCTGGTCGGGCGAAAAGCCGACCTGATACGGATCGTCGATATTGGGCACGCGCTGCTGCACCTTGCCCGTGACCGGATCGAGGAAGACCAGGTCGTTGCCGACCGCGTTGGCCACGATCAGCGACTTGTCATCGGGCGTGGCGATCAGGTGGTGCGGCTCCTTGCCGATCGGAAAGGTCTCCAGCACCTTCTGCGTGTCCTTGTCGATCAGCGTGACGGTTGCATCACCCGAATTGAGGACGACCACCACTTCTGCCTGGGCAGGCAGGGCCACCCCCAACCACAGGGCACCGGCGAAAACCGCGCCAGCCACTACACGACGCAATACGAGCATAAGACCGTTCACTGATGACGAATCGGGCATTCTAACGTTTCGCGAGCCGTTTTCGATGACGTCATCACAAGGTATTTGAGCGCACGCAGCGCGCCGAAAACCCTTAGCGCTGCATCGATTCCCACACCTTCTGCAGGCGTTTGGCCGACATCGGCACCGGGGTTCGCAACTCCTGTGCAAAAAGCGCCACACGCAACTCTTCGAGCATCCAGCGGAATTCGTCCAGGCGCGCATCGGCGGCGCCGCGGCCCTGGGTGCGCAATTGCTTCTCCGCGCGTTGCCACTGCTGGATCAGCGGCGCCATTTCCTGCATGCGCTGGCTGTCGCGCGCCGGTTCGCCCTTGAGCTTGTCCACCCGCATCGCCATGCCCTTGAGATAGCGCGGATAGTGCACGAGCTGCGCGTACGGCGTATCGACCACGAACGACTTGTGCATCAGCCGTGCAAGCTGGGCCTCCAGGTCCTGATACGCGCCGCCGAACGGTTTCGCCTGCAGCAGCTTGCGCGGCAGCCCGGCAAATTCGGCCAGGATGCTGCCCGCCAGCCGCGCGATCTCCTGCGCCAGCAGCGACAGCCGCGCGCGCCCTTCTTCCTTGCGCGCAGTAAACTCAGCCTCGTTGCGTGGCAGCGGCGCCTGCAGGCAGGCACGCTCCAGCGCCACCAGCACGATCTGCTCGCGCAACTGCTCCTGCGTGCCGAGGGTCATGAACTGCATGGCCATCTGCTGCAGGTTGGGGATGTTCTTCTCGATGAACCTGACCTGCTCGCGCAGTTGCAGCGCAAACAGCCGGCGCAGGCCGGCGTGATGGATGCGCGCCGCTTCCTGCGGATCGTCGAATACTTCCACGTCGCAATGATCGCCATGGTCGACCAGCGCCGGATAGCCGAACAGCGTCTGGTTGCCCTTGCGGATCTCCAGCAGCTCGGGCAGTTCGCCGAACGACCACGCGGTCAGGTTCTCGTACTGGCCCGCCTCCGCCGCCGGCACATCGCGCGCCGCCAGGTTCTGGAACGACTGCTGGGCCTGGCCGCCGAACTCCGCGCGCAATTGCGCGAGGTTGCGGCCCATATCGAGCTGGCGGCCGTGTTCGTCGATGACCTTGAAGTTCATCGCATGGTGCGCGGGCAGCGTCTCCAGCTTGAAGTCGGCGCGCCGGATCATGGTGCCGGTCTGCTCGCGGACATCGGCAATCAGCACGTCGAGCAGGTCGCCCTCGCCAAACGGCTGGCGCGCGACAAACCCGGCCGCATAGTCGGGCAACGGCACGCAATGCCGGCGCAGCTTCTGCGGCAGCGACTTCAGCAGCAGGTGCACCTTCTCCTTGATCATGCCCGGCACCAGCCATTCGGCGCGCTCGGGCCGCACCTGGTTCAGCGCGTACAGCGGCACCGTCAGCGTCACGCCGTCGCGGTGGCTGCCGGGCTCGAAATGGTAGGTCAGCCCCATGTCCACGCCGGCCACCGGCATGGTCTTGGGGAACAGGTCGGTGGTGATGCCGGCCGCCTCGTGCCGCATCAGCTCGTCGCGGTTCAGGTAGAGCAGCTTGCGGTCCCGGGCCGACTCCTTCTGGTACCACTGCTCGAACGAGACCTGGTTGTGGATGTCGGCGGGCAGCGCGCGGTCGTAGAACGCATGGATCAGTTCGTCGTCGACCAGCACGTCCTGCCGGCGCGACTTGTGCTCCAGGTTCTCGATCTCGCGCACGAGCCGCTGGTTGTGGGCGTAGAACGGCAGACGCGTGTCGAACTCCCCTTCCACCAGCGCGCGCCGGATAAACAGTTCGCGCGCCTCGGCCGGATTCATCGGCCCGTAGTGGATGCGCCGGTGCTGGTAGACCACCAGGCCGTACAGCGTGGCGCGCTCGAGCGCGAGCACCTGGCCCGCCTTCTTTTCCCAGTGTGGATCGCTCCAGCTCACCTTGAGCAGGTGGCTGCCGACCTGCTCGAGCCATTCGGGTTCGATGCGCGCGAGCGTACGCGCGAACAGCCGGCTGGTCTCCACCAGTTCCGCGGCCATGATCCACCGTCCGACCTTGCGCGCGATCAGCGAGCCCGGCCACAGGTGGAACTTGATACCGCGCGCGCCCAGGTATTCGCGGCCCTTGCCGTCGGCTTCGTCGAGCTTGCAGCCGACGTTGCCGAGCAGGCCCGTCAGCAGGGCCTTGTGCACCTGCTCGTAGGTGGGCTCGCTCTCGTTCAGGCGCCAGCCCTGCTCCGTCACCGTGGTCAGCAGCTGCGAATGCACGTCGCGCCATTCACGCAGGCGCAGGTGCGAGAGGAAGTGTGCGCGGCACTGGTCCTGCAGCTGGCGGTTGCTCTTCTTGTGCGCGACCGCGTCCTCGAACCATTTCCACAGCCGGACCCAGCCCAGGAATTCGGACTTCTCGTCCATGAACTTGCGATGGGCCTGGTCGGCGGCTTCCTGCGCCTCCTGCGGGCGGTCGCGCGGATCCTGCACCGACAGCGCGCTGGCGATGACCAGCACCTCGCGCAGACAATGCTGCTCGCGCGCGGCCAGGATCATGCGGGCCACACGCGGATCGAGCGGCAGCTTGGCAAGCTGGCGGCCGATGCCGGTGAGCTGATTGGCCTCGTCCACCGCACCGAGTTCCTGCAGCAGCTGGTAGCCATCGGCAATCGCGCGCCCGAGCGGCGGCTCGATGAACGGGAACGACTCGATATCGGTCAGCCGCAGCGCCTTCATGCGCAGGATGACCGCCGCCAGCGACGAGCGCAGGATTTCCGGGTCGGTGAAGCGCGGCCGCCCGGCGAAGTCGGACTCCTCGTAGAGCCGGATGCAGACGCCGTCGGCCACGCGGCCGCAGCGGCCCGCGCGCTGGTTGGCGGCGGCCTGCGAGATCGGCTCGATCTGCAGCTGCTCCACCTTGTTGCGGTACGAGTAGCGCTTGACGCGCGCCAGGCCCGTATCCACCACATAACGGATGCCCGGCACCGTCAGCGAGGTCTCGGCCACGTTGGTGGCCAGCACGATCCGGCGCGCGCCGGACGGCTTGAACACGCGCTCCTGCTCCTGCACCGACAGCCGTGCGAACAGCGGCAGGATCTCGGTGTGGGGCGGATGATGCTTGCGCAGCGCCTCGGCCGCCTCGCGGATCTCGCGCTCGCCGGGCAGGAACACCAGCACGTCGCCCGGGCCCAGGCGGCACAGTTCGTCCACGGCGTCGACGATGCCGTCGTAGAGATCGCGCTCCCTGGCCTGCGCGGGCGCAGCCTTCGGCGCGCCCTTCGACGTCTCGGCCGGCCCGTCGTTGCGGATCGGGCGGTAGCGCACCTCGACCGGATAGAGCCGGCCGCTCACCTCGATCACCGGGGCGGGCTTGCCGTCCCGCGCGAAATGCTCGGCAAAGCGCCTGGCGTCGATGGTCGCCGAGGTAATGATCACCTTGAGGTCCGGCCGCCGGGGCAGGATCTGGCGCAGGTAGCCGATCAGGAAGTCGATGTTGAGGCTGCGTTCATGCGCCTCGTCGATGATGATGGTGTCGTACGCGCGCAGCAGCGGGTCGTTCTGCGTCTCCGCCAGCAGGATACCGTCCGTCATCAGCTTGACCGAGGCGCCGGGCGACATGGTGTCGTTGAAGCGCACCTGGTAGCCGACGTGCTCGCCGGCGGGCGAGCCGAGTTCCTGCGCGATGCGCTTGGCGGTGGAGGTGGCGGCGATGCGGCGTGGCTGCGTGTGGCCGATCAGGCCGCCGTTGCGCGCGCCCTCGGCTTCGTCCACGCGCAGCGGGCCGCGCCCGATCGACAGGCAGATCTTGGGCAGCTGGGTGGTCTTGCCCGAGCCGGTCTCGCCGGCCACGATCACGACCTGGTTGGCCAGCAACGCCGCCGCGATCTCGTCGCGGCGCGCGGAAACCGGCAATGCCTCGGGGAACGTGATGGGCGGCAGCGCATTGGCGCGCCGGGCCGGACGATCGGGGCGCGCGGGACGGTTGCCGCGCTCGGGGCGCTCGGGGCGCGCGGGGCGATCCGGACGCGCGGGACGGGACGGTTTGCCGGATGGTTTCCCGGTCGGGTTGCCGGTCGGGTTGCCGGTCGGAGTACCAGCCGGCTTGCCATCGACTGGCGGCGCCTTGGCGGAACGTGGTGCGGGACGTTGTGCTGACATTGGCCGGGATTATAATCCGCCGCATGAACGCACGAACCGACACGCCTCCGGAGCCCGCCGAACCCCCGGCTGCGCCCTCCGACCCGACACCCGCCACGCCCGCAGCGCCCCCCGCCGCGCCCGCCATCCCCATTTCCTCAGCCGCGGCCAGCGTCGCACTGGAAGCCGGCGCGGAATTCGGTGGCCCCGACCACCAGCAGTTCGTCGACTGGCTGCGTGCGGTCGCCCCGTATATCCACGCGTTCCGCGGCAAGACCTTCGTGATCGCCTTCAGCGGCGAACTGGTCAAGGCCGGCGTGCTCAACGCGCTGGTCAACGACGTGGCGTTGCTCCATGCCATGGGCATGCAGATCGTGCTCGTGTTCGGCTCGCGCCCGCAGGTCGAGGAACAGCTTGCGCTGCGCCATGTGGAGTCGCACTTCGCCGAAGGCGTGCGCATCACCGACAATGCCGCGCTCGAATGCGCGAAGGAAGCGGCCGGCGAACTGCGGCTCGATATCGAGGCCGCGTTCAGCCAGGGCCTGCCCAATACGCCGATGGCCGGCGCGCAGCTCTCGGTGGTGTCCGGCAACTTCGTCACGGCGCGGCCGATCGGCATCGTCAACGGCGTGGACTACCAGCACACTGGCCTGGTGCGCAAGGTCGATAACGACTCCATGCGCATGTCGCTGTCGCACGGCAAGGTGGTGCTGCTCTCCCCGCTCGGCTTCTCGCCGACCGGGCAGGCCTTCAACCTGTCGATGGAAGACGTGGCCAGCGCCACCGCCAGCGCGCTCAAGGCGGACAAGCTGATCTTCATCACCGAGGTGCCGGGCGTGCCCGATCCGGTCGGCAAGCTGATGAAGGAAATGTCGCTGCGGACCGCCGCCGAGCGGCTGCAGAACAACCACCTGCCGCCGGACGTGGCCTACTACCTGCAGCACCTGGTCAAGGCGCTCAAGGGCGGCGTGCCACGCGCCCACCTGATTCCGTTCGCGATGGACGGCTCGATGCTGCTCGAACTGTTCCTGCACGACGGTGTGGGCACGATGATTTCCGATACCGACCTGGAAAGCCTGCGCGAGGCCACCCTCGACGACGTGGGCGGCATCCTCCAGCTGATCGCGCCGCTCGAGGCGGATGGCACGCTGGTGCCGCGCGGCCGTCACCTGATCGAGCGCGATATCGGCAACTTCTCGGTGATCGAACACGATGGCGTGCTGTTCGGCTGTGCGGCGCTCTACGAATTCCCGCGCGAGAACATGGGCGAAATGGCCTGCCTGACGGTGTCGCAGGAAGCCCAGGGCACTGGCGACGGCGAGCGGTTGCTCAAGCGCATCGAGCGGCGTGCCCGCACGCTCGGGCTGGAACGGCTCTTCGTGCTCACCACGCGTACCGAGCACTGGTTCCTCAAGCGCGGCTTTGTACACGCGACCGTCGACGACCTGCCCGAGGACAAGCGCAAGCTCTACAACTGGCAGCGCAAGTCCATGGTGCTGATGAAGAAACTGTAAGGCGGGCAGGGACAAGGCCGGTCTGCGCCAGCCTTGGCTACAATAGCGCCACGCGAAAATGGCGCCACACCAAAACAGGAGTCCCACATGGCCCGCATGGTCCACTGCATCAAGCTGAACAAGGAAGCCGAAGGCCTCGACTTCCCGCCGCTGCCGGGCGAACTCGGCAAGAAGATCTGGCAGAGCGTGTCGAAGGAGGCCTGGGCTGGCTGGCTCAAGCATCAGACCATGCTGATCAACGAGAACCGTCTCAACATGGCGGATACGCGCGCGCGCCAGTACCTGCTCAAGCAGACCGAGAAGTATTTCTTTGGTGACGGCGCCGACCAGGCCGCCGGCTACGTGCCGCCGCCGTCGGCTTGACGCGCGTCGCGCGTTGCCGCATGCAGGGTGCCCATGGGCACCCTTTTTTATTGCACGCAACGCGTGTGCAGGCGCGCATTCAAACGCCCGCCCGTTGACGCCCGTCAATACCGGGACGTATCGCGCTTCTTACGCTCGCCTCTGGTTGCCACGGGAAGGAGCGCAAGCCATGACGTTGCCGCAACGGGTACTGCAACGGGTACTGCAGCGGGTATTGCAGCGGATGTCGCATCCGGTGTTGCGGCAGATATCGTCCCCCGCATCGCCAGGCATGCCGCAAGACCGGTCGCAGCCGGGCGCCGCGGTGCTGCCCCCTCACGCGCCGCCCGCGCCACTCGCGCCACAGCGTCGGCGCCGCTGCCGTTATGTGCCGCCATCCCGGGTGGCCGGCCTGCTGCTGGCGGGCGCTCTCGCGGGTGGGCTGGCCGGCGGCGCCCGGGCGGCCACCACCTACTCCGGCATCGCCGCGTTCGGCGGTACGATCTCGGTCATCGTCGACGCGCCCGCCGCCGGCAAGCTGACCCTGCGCTTCGACGAATCGCCATATGGCCTCACCGGCAGCGCGATCTCGACCTATACGCTGGCCAGCGGCCTGTACACCGCACGACAATTCGAATCGGATCCGGTCCATCCGTTGCCGGAATCGATGAGGCAGCGCCTGGCACGGCTGCAGTTAACGTTCCGCACCGCCGGCGACACGCTGACCGGCGATATCGCGCGGCTGCGCAACCCGGGCACCCGCACGCCCGCACAGCTGGCAGGACCGATCCACGCCTCGAGCCGCCGCACGCTGCCGGACTTGTCCGCCCTCGCGGGCCGCTACAGCTTTCTCCGCCACGGCGGCACCTATACCAGCTACACCGGCCGACTGCGCCAGGGCACCCAGGTGGCACAGGCCGGGCAGATCCTGATCGACGCGGCCGGCAACCTGCACGCCTGCCCCGGTCAGACCTATCGCGACGGCTGCGCCGGCATGATTGCCGCCCGCCTGACGCCGGCCGACCAGACGCGCTGGCCGGGCGCGTTCGATGTATTGCCCGTGGCGGGCGACGCTGCCGATGCCGATGCGCAACAGCCGGAGCAACCGCCTGGAAAGCTATTCGTCGCGGCACGCACCGACGGCGGCTGGACGCTCTTGCGCGGCGACAGCATTCCCAACGTCTCCAGTGTCCGGGTGGAGACCTGGATCATGCGCCCAAGCCAGGAACTCGCCGGGGCCGCGATACACGGGCCATGGCGCTGCCGGCATGCCAGCGTGCCGCCGACCGAGGCCGGTGTGGGACGTTTGTGGAATGGCCGCCTGAGCACGGATGTGATCACCGTCGTCGATGGCCGGATCAGCAGCCGCGCTTCCGGCTACGAAACCTCGCTAGTGCGCAATCACGCCGGCGAGCCGTTTATTGGCGCGGGGCGGCCGGCCGCTGCGAGCCCGGCCGCGGATCCGGACGCGGAAGGCAGAGTGGGCGGCCCGGTCGACGGTATCGCGTGGGCGCAGTGGAAGATCCTGTTCGTGCCCAGGGGCTGGCCGGCCACGCGTGATCACGCCATCCTGCCCCTGGACGACAACTCGCTGGCCTACCTGCTGCAACCGGACGAAGTGTCGCCGTTTATCACATTCGGCACGTGCCAGCGTCACGACCCCCGCGCGCAAGAAGCGCGGCGCGGCCGCAAGGAGGCTCAGTAGTCGGTGCGGCGCACGCCATCCTGCGTGCCCAGCAGCAGCACGTCGGCGCCGCGCAGCGCAAACAGGCCCACCGTCACCACGCCGGGGTACTGGTTGATCTGCTGTTCGAGTGCCTTGGGACTGGTGATGCGCAGGCCGGTCACGTCGAGGATGACGTTGCCGTTGTCGGTCTTGTAGATACCGCCTTCCTTGGTCATGCGCAGGCGCGGCTGGCCGCCCAGCGCGGCCAGCTTGCGGGCTACGGCGGCGCGTGCCATTGGGATCACCTCGACCGGCAGCGGAAACGCGCCCATCACCTCCACCAGCTTGCTGCCGTCGGCGATGCAGACAAAGCGGCCAGCCACCGAGGCGACGATCTTCTCGCGCGTCAGCGCGCCGCCACCGCCTTTGATCATGGCGCCGGAGGCATCGATCTCGTCGGCACCGTCCACGTAGACCGGAATCTCGTCGACTTCATTGAGGTCCAGCACCTGAAAGCCGTGCTGTTGCAGGCGGCGCGTGGATGCCTCCGAACTGGACACCGCGCCCGAGAAGCGCTCCTTGAACGCGGCCACGGCATCGATGAACAGATTGGCCGTGGAGCCGGTACCGACGCCGAGCACCGCACCCGCGGGCACATGCTCCTTCACATATTCGGCGGCGGCCTGTGCCACCTGGGCCTTGAGTTCGTCCTGAGTCATGTCTGCTGCCACTTGCATTGGGGGAAAGCGCGTAGTGTAGCGGATCGGGACGCTTCCACTGCCGGCCAGGTGCCGCGCAACGGTACAATGGTCCGCTCTCCCTTCCGCTCCATCGCGTACGATCATGAACCAGCTAGAACAACTGAAGCAATACACGACGGTGGTGGCCGACACCGGCGACTTCCAGCTGATGAAGCAGTACCAGCCGCAGGACGCGACCACCAATCCCTCGCTGATTCTCAAGGCCGTGCAGAAGCCCGAGTACCGGCCGCTGCTGGAAGCCGCCGTGCGCGACCACGCCGCCAGCGGCAAGGACGCCGTGATCGACCAGTTGCTGATCGCGTTCGGCCTCGAAATCCTGGCCATCGTGCCGGGCCGCGTCTCGACCGAGGTCGATGCACGCCTGAGCTTCGATACGCAGGCCACGGTCGACAAGGCGCGCCACCTGATCACGCTGTACGAGCAGCGTGGCATCGCGCGCGAACGCGTGCTGATCAAGATCGCATCCACATGGGAAGGCATCCGCGCGGCCGAGATCCTGCAGCGCGACGGCATCCGCTGCAACATGACGCTGCTGTTCTCGCTGGTCCAGGCCGTGGCCTGCGCGGAAGCCGGCGCACAGCTGATCTCGCCGTTTGTCGGTCGCATTCTCGACTGGTACAAGAAACAGGCCGGCGACAAGTGGGACGCCGTGGCCAACGGCGGCGACAACGATCCCGGCGTGCGTTCGGTGCGCCAGATCTACGACTACTACAAGAAGTTCGGCTATGCCACCGAAGTCATGGGCGCAAGCTTCCGCGGCACGGGCCAGATCCTCGCGCTGTCCGGCTGCGACCTGCTGACCATCAGCCCCGAGCTGCTCGAGCAGCTCGCCGCCAGCACGGGCGAAGTCCCGCGCAAGCTGTCGGTGGACCAGGCCCAGGCCGGCAATATCGCGCGCGTGGCTGCCGATGAGGCCGCGTTCCGCTGGCAGCTCAACGAAGACGCCATGGCCACCGAAAAGCTCGCGGAAGGCATCCGCCAGTTCGCCGCGGACGCGGTCAAGCTGGAAGGACTGATCGCGGAGTTGTCTGCCAGCACGGCAAGCTGAGTGCTTCCACCGGGCCCGTACTCGCCGCGTGCTGGCCGGCACGCGGCGGGCGGCATCCCGGCGGACCCGCCCGGTACGGCTACTCGGCGCGGCAACTCGGTGCTACCACGCAGTGCGGCGACACCCTGCTCCCTGCGACAACTCAGTGCGACAGGGACCAAAGCATCGGCAGGCATGATCCTGCCGGTGCGGCCAGCACCAGATCCGCGGTGGCATCGAGCGCCGAGGGCTGCGGATTGACCACGATCACGCGCGCGCCCTGCGCCTTCGCCACGCCCGGCAGCGCTGCCGCCGGATAGACCAGTCCCGAGGTGCCTACCACCAGGCAGAGGTCGCAGTGATCGGCCGCATATTCCGCGCGATAGCGCGCGACGCGCGGCAGATCCTCGCCAAACCACACCACCCCCGGCCGCATCATCGCGCCGCACAGGCTGCAACGCGGCGGCTCGCCCGGTACCGGCGCGGCCGTATCGCAGCGCCCGCAACCATCGAGCCATTTGTTGGCAAACAGGTTGCCGTGCAGTTCCACCACATGTGTGCTGCCGGCCTGCTGGTGCAGGCCGTCGATATTCTGCGTCACGAGCGTCACCGCCTTCTGCGCGGCCAGCGCCACCAGCGCGTGGTGGGCAGGATTCGGCCGCGTGGCGGCCACCAGCGCGCGCCGGTGCTGGTACCACTGCCAGACCAGCGTCGGCTGGCGGCGGAAGGCCGCTTCGGTAGCCAGTTCTTCCGGATCGAAGCGCGCCCACAAGCCAGTCAGCGCATCGCGGAAGGTCGGCACGCCCGACTCGGCCGAGATGCCGGCGCCGGTCAGGACGAAAATGCGCTCCGCCTCGGCAATCCAGGCGCGGGCCTGTGCCAGGTCGGACGGGGGGATGGCGATGGCGTCGGTGGGCGCGTCCGCGTGCATTACCGGCTGCGCCGCTGGCGCACCGCCTCGTAGAGGCAGACCCCGCTGGCCACGGAGACGTTGAGGCTCTCCACGCCGCCGGCCATCGGAATGCCGACCAGTTCGTCGCAGGTCTCGCGCGTCAGGCGGCGCATGCCCTCGCCTTCCGCACCCATCACGAGTGCCATCGGGCCCTTGAGGTCGACGTCGTAGAGCGACTTGTCGGTGCCATCGGCGGTACCGACCACCCAGATGCCGCGCTCCTGCAGTTCGCGCAAGGTGCGCGCGAGGTTGGTCACGGTGATATAGGGCACGGTCTCGGCGGCGCCACTGGCAACCTTGGCCACGGTGGCATTGAGGCCGACGCTGCGGTCCTTGGGCGCGATCACCGCATGCGCGCCGGCCCCGTCGGCCACGCGCAGGCAGGCGCCCAGGTTATGCGGATCGGTGACGCCATCGAGCACCAGCAGCAGCGGCGTGCCTTCGATACCGTCGAGCAGTTCATCGAGCGTCAGCGCGAGCGAGACCTCTTCGGCGCGCGCCACCACGCCCTGGTGCCGGTCGGTGCCGGCCATGCCGCGCAGCCGGTCGGCATCGACCGGATGCAGGCGCACGCCAAGGCCTTCAGCCAGGCGTACGAAGTCCTGCATGCGCCGGTCACGGCGCGAGGCTTCGATATAGACATCGGATACGCCCTTCGCGTCCTGGCGAAGGCGTGCGGTGACGGCGTGAAAGCCGATCAGGAGTTTGTGTTTGGCCATGGGCGCGATTGTACTCGCCTGCCAGAGGCGCAGCCTGCCGGCAGTCCGCCGCCAGCCCCGCAGGAGCAGACGACGATGGCACGGCGGTCGCCGCGCCACCGTCCTCGGCAGCGCGGCGACCGCCTGCGGCACGCTAGTGCTTGCGGCCCGAGCGCGTGCCCTTGGTTGCGCCCTTGGCCGCACCCTTGGTCGGGCCCTTGGCGGCGGTCTTGTGCGACTTCGCCCCGGTCTTGCGAGCCTGCTCGAGATGCGCGGGCTTGGGCTTGGCCGCGCGTTTGGCCGGCTTGCCGCGCGCGGGCGGGTGTGCCCCGCCGCCGTGCGTGCCACCATGGGTCTTCACGGGCGGCTTCAGCGGCGTGATGACGGCCTCGAATACCGGCTGCTCCTCGATGACGCGATCGAGCGTCTCGTCGAACGACTCCTCCGGCTTGGACGTCCCGCCCAGCAGCGCCGCCAGCTGGCGACCCTTCTTGCGCGCGGGCACCGCATGCGCGGCCGGCACGCGCGGTTGCGCCTCCGGTCCCGCGGCACGCGCGCGCAGCGTCTTGGCCGATGGCTCCTGCACCAGACGGAAGTCGATCTTGCGGGCATCGAGGTCGACGCGCGACACCTGTACCCGCACACGATCGGTCAACCGGTAACGAATGCCGGTGCGCTCGCCGCGCAGCTCGTTGCGCGCCTCGTCGAACTGGAAGTAGTCGCTGCCCAGTTCCGTCACATGCACCAGGCCCTCGACATACAACTCGTCAAGCTGCACGAAGATGCCGAACGACGTCACCGCGCTCACGGTGCCGGCAAAATCGCTGCCGAGCTTGTCGCGCATGAAGTAGCACTTGAGCCAGGCCTCCACGTCGCGCGAGGCTTCGTCGGCGCGGCGCTCGTTGGCCGAGCAGTGCAGGCCCAGTTCGTCCCAGATGGCCTCGTTGCGGCGCGCGCGCGCGGCGGTAGCCTCGGCGCGCTGCTCGGCGTCCTTGGCCTGCATGCGGCGCGCCTTGGGCGAGATCGCCGTATTGAGCTCAGTGCCGTGCGCAAAGGCCGGCTGGTATTTGGTGTGCGCCAGCACCGCCTTGATCGCGCGGTGCACCAGCAGGTCCGGATACCGGCGGATCGGGCTCGTGAAGTGCGCGTAGGCCTCGTACGCCAGGCCGAAGTGGCCGATATTGTCGGGACTGTAGACCGCCTGCTGCATCGAGCGCAGCAGCATCGTCTGCAGCATCGGTGCATCGGGACGCGACTTGATCTTGTCCATGACCTCGGCATAGTCCGACGCCTGCGGCTTGTCGCCGCCGCCCAGCGACAGCCCCGCGGTCTTGAGGAATTCGCGCAGGTTCTTGAGCTTCTCCTCGCCCGGGCCCGCGTGGATGCGGTACAGCGTCGGATGCTTGAAGCGCTCCAGGAAGTCCGCCGCACAGACGTTGGCGGTCAGCATGCACTCCTCGATCAGCCGGTGCGCGTCGTTGCGCGTGCGCGGCAGGATCTGCTCGATCTTGCCCTGCGCATTGCAGACGATATAGGTCTCGGTGGTATCGAAGTCGATCGCACCCCGCGCGCGGCGCGCCTTCAGCAAGACCTGGAACAGCTCGTACAGGTTCTGCAGGTGCGGCACCAGTTCGGCGCGCTTGTGCGCTTCCGGACCCTTGGTATTCGACAGCACGGCCCAGACCTCGTTGTAGGTCAGGCGCGCCGCCGAATGCATGACGGCCGGGTAGAACTGGTAGGCCTTGAGCTCGCCCTTGGCCGTGACCACCGCATCGCACACCATGCACAGGCGGTCGACCTGCGGATTGAGCGAGCATAAGCCGTTGGACAGCTTCTCCGGCAGCATCGGAATCACGCGCCGCGGGAAATACACCGAGGTGGCGCGGTCGAGCGCGTCCGCATCGAGCGGCGTGCCCGGCCGCACATAGTGCGACACGTCGGCAATCGCGACGATCAGGCGCCAGCCCTTGGTACGGCCGATCTTGACCGGCTCGCAGTACACCGCGTCGTCGAAGTCGCGCGCGTCCTCGCCGTCGATGGTCACCAGCGGCACATCGCGCAGGTCGATGCGATGGTCGAGATCCTGCTCGCGCACCGCATCGGGCAGCGCCTGCGCTTCCTTGGCGGCGGCCGGCGAGAACGCATGCGGCACGCCGTACTTGCGCACCGCGATCTCGATCTCCATGCCCGGATCGTCGATGTCGCCAAGCACCTCGACCACGCGTCCCACGGGCTGCACGTAGCGGTCCGGGTATTCGATCAGTTCTACACTGACCACCTGCCCCACGCGCGCCTTGCCCTGTGCCTTGGGCGGGATCAGGATGTCCTGGCCGATGCGTTTGTCCTCGGGCGCCACCACCAGCACGCCGTTCTCGGACAGCAGCCGGCCGATGACATACCGGTTGGCCCGTTCGATGATCTCGACGATCTGCCCTTCCGGACGGCCACGGCGGTCGTAGCCCATCACGCGCACCTGCGCGCGGTCGTTATGCATGGCCTTCTGCAGCTCGCGTTCCGGCAGGAAGATATCGTCCTCGCCATCGTCGCGGATCAGGAAGCCAAAGCCGTCGCGATGGCCCTGCACGCGGCCGACCACGAAGTTGGGTTGATGGGCCAGCTCGTAGCGGCCCTTGCGGTTCAGTTCGATCTGACCGTCGCGCTCCATCGCGGCAAGCCGCTTCTGAAAGCCGTCGTGTTCCTTGCGCGTAACGGCAAGGGCCTTGGCGATATCGCCAGCCGACAGCGGTGACCCCGAAGTTCTGAGCACGCCGAGGATCTCTTCCCGGCTAGGGATCGGATAGTTGTTCTGATTCAATTTTTGGAAACTATTTGACAAACGTTTTATGGCCGCTATAATGGCGCCTTCGGTTGTTTCGACACCTGCCCAGGTGGCGGAATTGGTAGACGCACTAGGTTCAGGTCCTAGCGGTGGCAACACTGTGGAGGTTCGAGTCCTCTCCTGGGCACCAAATTCCCGGATTGTCTTGTGCAATATTGCTTCGCGCAATTACCGCACATCCGATCCGGACCATCGAGAAACCCGCAGCGCATTCCAGCCTGCGGGTTTTTTGTTTTTCGCCATATTCGGACCTGACATGGGTCGGGCTGACACGCGGGCTGACACGCGGGCTGACACGCGTTACGCTGCCATGTTTTGCGACGCCGGACATCCGCTGCATTTTCCAAACTCCCTTCATTGGCACATTGGCATTCAGGCGCGCACGCACGTCGGGCCTGGCTACGGCGCTTATGTCGGTGCTGGTGAATGAGTGTATCAGTATTCAGTGGCGCTTCCGGCATTATCCTGCCATGCCCTCGCCCGGTATCGCGAGAATTGAGGGGCTTTGCCCGCGAACCTCGCCGGCGCGCGCCCCATGTGCAAGATCCTGGCCTCACTCGGCCGAATCGTCGTCCAGCAGGCTCGCGCGCTTGCCGCGCTTGAGCCAGGCCGCCAGGTTATGCGGCCGCAGTGTGTCGTACTCTTCAAACGGTTGGTGAATCCACGGATTCGTCGGCAGGAACGTCACGTGATAATCGGGCTCGACCTTCGAGCACGCCTTGTACCAGATCACCGCCGAGCGTACCTCGGTCACCGCCGGATAACGCTCCTGCAAATGCCGGCCGACGCGTTCCAGCGTGATACCCGAGTCGACCAGGTCGTCCACCAGCAGAATGCGGCCGGACAGCTCGCCGCGCGTCATCGTGATGTATTGCGCAATATCCAGTTCGCCTTGCTGCGTGCCAGCCGCCTCGCGATAGCTGCTGGTCGCCAGGATAGCGAGCGGAACGTCGAAGATACGCGACATCTGGTCGCCCACGCGCAGACCGCCGCGCGCAAGGCACAGGATCTTGTCGAACTTCCAGCCCGACTCGTGCACGTTCAGTGCCAGCCGCGCGATCAGCCGATGGTATTCGTCCCAGGAGACCCACAGGTTCTCTTCGTCATTGGTCGGAAGGTTCATAGCGTGCTCTTCTCTCAGTCGTGCCCGGTATTACCGGGCTCTGTCACCCGGTTCTGTCACCCGGTTGTGCCCGGTGTTGTATTGACCGTTGATGCGCGCGGCATGCCCGCTTACGGCTGCCGCGATACCCGATAAAGGCTTCGGCCCGCAAACGCGGGCCGAAATCCTTTCGATCTGCCGCGGCTCTCGTGCGCCGCCGGCGTGCCGCGTCAGGACACCTGGTAAGGGTGACGCAGCAGAATGGTTTCGTCCCGGTCGGGACCGGTCGAGATCATGTCGATCGGAATGCCGACCACTTCCTCGATGCGCTTCAGGTAGACGCGCGCCGCTTCCGGCAATGCGTCCCAGCGCTTCACACCAAACGTCGATTCGTTCCAGCCCGGGAATTCCTCGTACACCGGCTCGCACGCTGCCACGGCGTCGGAGCCGCGCGGCAGGATGTCGACCGTCTTGCCGTCGAGGCGGTAGCCCACGCACAGCTTGATGGTCTCCAGGCCGTCCAGCACGTCGAGCTTGGTCATGCACAGGCCCGACACGCCGTTGATCTGCACCGAGCGCTTGAGCGCGGCGGCATCGAGCCAGCCGGTACGGCGCGGACGGCCGGTCACCGAGCCGAATTCCTTGCCGACGTTGGCCAGGCGCACGCCTACCGCATCCTGGCGCGACGGATTGTCGTTGTCGTACAGCTCGCTCGGGAACGGACCCGCGCCAACGCGCGTGCAATACGCCTTGGTAATGCCGAGAATGTAGTTCAGGCGACCCGGGCCCACGCCGGCACCCGCGGCGGCCGCACCGGCCACGCAGTTGCTCGAGGTCACGAACGGATAGGTGCCATGGTCCACGTCCAGCAGCGTGCCCTGCGCGCCCTCGAACATGAGGTTGCCGCCGGCCGCGTTGACCGCGTACAACTCCGCCGACACGTCGGCCACCATCGGCTTGAGGCGCGGCGCGTAGGCCAGCATTTCGTCCAGGATCTGCTGATAGTCGAGCGCGTCAGCGCCGAGGTACTGCGTCAGCATGAAATTGTGGAAATCGAGGTTCTCGCGCAGGCGTTCGGCAAACGCCTTGGGGTCGAACAGGTCCTGCACGCGCAGCGCGCGACGTGCCACCTTGTCTTCGTACGCGGGACCGATGCCACGACCCGTGGTACCGATCTTGGCGGCGCCACGACGGGCTTCGCGCGCCTTGTCGATGGCCACGTGGTACGGCAGGATCAGCGTGGTCGCCTCGGAAATGCGCAGGCGGCTCTGCACCTGCAGGCCGGCGGCCTCGAGCTCCTCGATTTCGCGGAACAGCGCCTCGGGCGACAGCACCACACCGTTGCCGATGTAGCAGACCGTGCCTTCACGCATGATGCCCGACGGGATCAGCCGCAGAATGGTCTTCTTGCCGCCGATGATGAGTGTGTGGCCGGCGTTGTGGCCGCCCTGGAACCGCACCACGCCTTTTGCATGGTCGGTAAGCCAATCGACGATCTTTCCTTTGCCTTCGTCACCCCACTGGGTTCCGATCACGACGACGTTGCGTCCCTGGCCTACTGCGGATGCGGACATGTTGAATTGGTCAGAAGGTTAAAAACGTATTCTACTCTCGTTGCCGGTCGATGCCCGTTTTTTGGGCGATTGCCGGCTGCTATGTGACAAGACTGTGCACACCCTCCGGAATGCCGGAGGGCCTGCGGGTCACGCGAGAAGTGAAAAAGAAGGGGAAAAACGGCGCGCCGCATGGCGCGCACCGCCACACCTAGCGCGGCGTCACAACCCAGCCGTCGCCCTGGCGCACCAGTTGGCGGTCGCAGTTGAACTCGTCGAGCTCGTGCGTATGACCCGGCAGCGACTGGATCACGATCTCGCCCGCGGCGCGCAGCGCGGTAATGGCCGCGCGCAACGCCGGATCGGCATCCCATGGCGCAAACACGGCCTGCGCCCGCACCTCGACCGGCGACAGGGCCGCCACCTCGCGCAGGTCGAGCGAAAACCCGGTAGCGGGCCGCGCGCGGCCAAAGGCTTCGCCCACCTTGTCGTAGCGGCCGCCGCGTGCCACATAGTTGGGCAGGCCAGCCACATAGGCCGTGAACATCACACCGCTGTGGTAGTGATAGCCGCGCAGATCGGCCAGGTCGATATTGACGCTGGCGCCGCGCACCTGCGCCGCCAAAGCCGCCAGTTCGTCAAGCGCGCGGCCGATGACCGGGCTGGCCGGCAGCGTGGCGCGCGCGCGCTCGATGACGTCCACCCCGCCATACAGCGTGGGCAATGCGAGCAGCGCCTCGCGCTCGGTCTGCGGCAGACCCGCGGTCAGTTCGCGCAGGCCCGGCACGTCCTTGGTTTCCAGCGCGGCGAACAGCGCGTCCTCGACCTTGCGCACGGACGGCAGCCCGTCCAGCACCGCCCCGAGGATGCCCGCGTGGCACAGGTCCAGGCGCACGTCCGAGAGGCCCGCCGCCTGCAGCGCGGCCAGCATCAGTTCCTGGATTTCCACATCGGCCTCGAGGCCGGCATGGCCGTAGATCTCGGCGCCGATCTGGATCGGCTCCCGGGTGGCATGAAAGCCGGCCGGACGCGCGTGCAGCACGTTGCCGGCGTAGCACAGGCGCGTCACGCCCGGGCGATTCAGCAGATGGGCGTCGATGCGCGCGACCTGCGGCGTGATATCGGCGCGCAGGCCCAGCGTGCGACCCGACAACTGGTCGACGAGCTTGAGCGTGCGCAGGTCGAGATCGTGGCCGGTCCCAGTCAGCAGTGACTCGAGGTACTCCAGCATCGGCGGCATCACCAGCTCGTAGCCATAGGTGCGGAACAGATCCAGCATGCGGCGGCGCAGTTCCTCGATCTTGCGCGCCTCCGACGGCAGGACGTCGGCAATGTTTTCCGGCAGGAGCCAGTGATTGGACATGGTGCTTCTCATTTCTGTCATACGGTTGCGGAGGTACGTCGCGCCGGTTCATGCCTTTGCGTTGCGGACGGACCTCGGACGAAACCCCGGACGAGCCGGGGTTTCGTCGTCAAACTCGGTGGTGGCGACGCCCTACTTCTTGCCGCTTGCCGCCGGCGCATTGGCGCCGCCCGCGGAACGCATATAGCGGAAGAAATCGGAGTTCGGTTCCAGCACCATCACGTCGCGCTTGTCGCGGAAGGTGGCACGGTACGCCTCCATGCTGCGCCAGAACTGCGCGAAGCCGGGATCGCGCCCAAACGCGTCGGCGTAAATCTGCGATGCCTTGGCATCGCCGTCGCCCTTGATCACCTGCGCGTCGCGATACGCCTCGGCCAGCACCACTTCACGCTGGCGATCCGCATCGGCGCGAATCTTTTCGCCCTCGGCCGCGCCGGTGGAACGCAGCTCGTTGGCCACGCGCTTGCGCTCGGCCTCCATGCGGCGGTACACCGATTCGCTGATCGCGGGCAGCAGGTCCACACGCTTGAGGCGCACGTCGAGAATCTCGACGCCGACCGACTGCGCGTATTCGCCCATGCCAACCCGGATGTTCTGCATCACCTTGTCGCGCTCGCCCGCCACTACGTCGGCCACGGTGCGCTTGCCGAACTCCTCGCGCGCCACCGCATCGATACGCTGTGTCATGCGATCCTGCGCGCCGCGCACGTTGCCGCCGAAGGCGACGAAGAACTTGCGCGGATCGACGATGCGCCATTTGACGAACCAGTCCACCACCATGCTCTTCTTCTCGGCGGTCAGGAAGCGCTCGTTGGCGGCCACGTCGATGGTCTGCAGGCGGCGGTCCATGAAGACCACGTTCTGCAGCGGCGGCGGCAGCTTGAAGTGCAGGCCGGGCTCGCGCACCACCTGCTTGATCTCGCCGAAGGCGAACACCACGGCGTACTGGCGCTGGTCGACCACGAACAGCATCGACGAAGCCACGGCCAGCACGACCACAATACCGATGGCAAAGGAAATCAGTCGGTTCATGACGGTCTCCTTAGCGCGAATCGCGGTCGCGGTTGCGCATCGCGTCACGCGAGCGGATATCCGTGGACGCGTCCGGCACCGCCGGTGCCGTCGTGCCAGGCGTGGTCGCGGCCGGCGTGGGCGTGCCGCCCTGGGTCTGCGCCATCAGCTTGTCGAGCGGCAGGTACAGCAGGTTGCTGCCCTGCTTGACGTCGACGAGCACCTTGGTCGAATTGGCGTAGATCTGCTGCATGGTTTCCAGATAGATACGGTCGCGCGTCACTTGCGGCGCCTTGGCGTATTCCGTTTGCACCGAGCGGAAGCGCGAGGCATCGCCCTCCGCCTGCGCCACCACGCGCGAGCGGTAGCCCTCGGCCTCTTCCTTCAGGCGCGCCGCGGTACCCTTGGCCCGCGGAATGATGTCGTTGGCGTAGGCCTGGCCTTCGCTGATGGCGCGCTCGCGGTCCTGGCTGGCCTTGTTGACGTCGTCGAACGCGGCCTGCACCTGCTCGGGCGGCTGCACGCTCTGCACGTTCACCGAGATCACGCGGATGCCGGTCTTGTACGCCGACAGGATGGCCTGGATCGACTTGGCCAGCGCCTGCGCGATCTGCTCGCGGTTCTCGTACAGCACCGCGTCCATCTTGTTGCGGCCGACGATCTCGCGCACCGACGTTTCCGCGGCCTGCGTCACCAGCTCCTCGTCGCCGCCGCGATCGGTCTTGTTGAAGAACAGGAATTCGCTCGCGTCCTGGATGTCGTACTGGACCGTGAAACGGACGTCGATGATGTTCTCGTCCTGCGTGAGCATCGACGAGTCCTTCAGGTTGCTGTCCTTGATCGACGTGGCGCGACCCACCTCCACCGACCGCACCGCCGACAGGTTGACCACCTCGGCCGACTGGATCGGCCAGGGCATGCGCCAGTTGATACCGGGACCGGTGCTGTACTTGTACTTGCCGAACTGCAGGATCACCGCGGTCTGGCCTTCCTGCACCATGAAGAAACCGCTCGCCAGCCAGATGCCGACGATGGCGGCGATCAGCACGCCAACGCCCACGCCCGAGCCCTTGCCGGAGGTACGCGGGCCGCCAAAGCCCTGGTTGTTGCCGCCGCCGTTGTTGTCCTTGCGGCCCAGCAGGCCGTTCAGGCGACGGTTGAAATCGCGCCAGAGTTCGTCCAGGTCGGGCGGGCCGTCCTGCGGACGCTGGTTCTGCTGGCGGTTGTTGTCCTTGTCCTTGTCTTCGTCGTCCTGACCGTTGCGGCCCCACCGGGGGTCGTTCAGCGAGAAGATGGCGCGCAGGCGCTGCCAGCCACCGCGCCGCGGCGCAGGGTGTGACGAGGCGCCGGTCGCGTAGCGCGAGTCAGGATTCCGGGAGAACTGGGGCATGAAGTGCACGGGTCCGGGAAGTTGTGAACAGGGGGATTCTAGCAGCCATCCCGATCACATTTACGCAATCTCGCCATGATCGTCGGCAAATCCAGGCTTATCAGCAGCGCTACCGCCGTTGCCGCCCCCTTTATTGCCCTCGATGCTGCCTTTCTGGTTGCCCCTGGCCTCCCCGCCGCTCTCGTCGGGGGCGCCACCGTCGCCGGCGTCCGGCACCGGATGGTCGAGCCGGGGGTCGTACTCGGGGGGCACGGGCGGGCACGAGGCGAGCCAGTGCGCCACCTCCACCACGGCCTCGCGCAAGGCGTCGAGGCCCAGGCCATCGCGCGCCGAAATAAAAACGCGGGTCGGCACGCCGTCCTCGTCGCGCTCGATGCGGGGACCCGACTCCAGCAATTCGGGCGCCGCGTCGATCTTGTTCATGACGATGATCTGCGGAATGTCCGAGGCGTCGATTTCCGCCAGCACACGGTTGACCTGCTCGATCTGCTCGCGGCGCACCGGGCTCGAGGCATCCACCACGTGCAGCAGCAGGTCGGCATGCACGGTTTCATCCAGCGTGGCCCGGAACGCCTCGACCAGCTGGGTGGGCAGGTCGCGGATAAATCCGACCGTATCGGATAGCACCACGTTGCCCAGCCCATCGAGGAAGAGCCGGCGCGAGGTGGTATCGAGGGTCGCGAACAACTGGTCCGCGGCATAGGCGCGCGCCTTGGTCAGCGCGTTGAACAGCGTCGACTTGCCGGCATTGGTATAGCCGACCAGCGAAATGCTGAGCGTATCGTTACGCGCCCGGGCACGGCGCTGGGTGCGGTGCTGGCGGCGCAGCCGCGACAGGTCGGCCTTGAGCCGCTTGGCGCGTTCGTCCAGCATGCGGCGGTCCAGTTCGAGCTGGCGCTCGCCAGGGCCGCCACGCATGCCGATCCCGCCCTTCTGCCGCTCCAGGTGGCTCCAGGCGCGAACCAGGCGCGAGGCCTGGTACTGAACCTGCGCCAGTTCCACCTGCACCTTGCCCACATGGCTCTGTGCGCGCTGGGCGAAGATATCGAGGATCAGCCCGGTGCGGTCGATCACATGGCGTTGCAGGAAGCGCTCCAGGTTCCGCTGCTGGGCGGGGCTCAACGCATGGTTGAACACCACCACGTCGGCGTCGAGCGCGTCGGCCGCTTCCTTGAGTTCCTCGGCCTTGCCCGAGCCGATAAACAGCGCGGGATCGGGACGTGGGCGGCGGCCGGTCAACGTATGCACGGGCACGGAGCCGGCGGTCGTGGTCAGCAGCGCGAGTTCGGACAGGCTTTCCTGGAAGTCGTGCTTGCCGAAATCGACGCCGACCAGGATGGCGCGCGACGGCTCGGTATGGGAGGTGGCTCTGGGTTGCAAGGGCGGGACAGGGGCGCGGGGCGCCGGGTAGGAATTCGTTGGATCAGCGTGCCATCAGTGACAGGCCCGACTGACGCTGACCGGGACGCGGTTCTGGACGCCGACCGGCCGCATGGCACGACGGGCGATGCGTGGCCACGCGAAACGCGACGGGCCCCATGCCAGGCATGCGGGCGGCCGTAAAAAACGGTGAAACACAGGCGCGGAAACACAGCGCGACACCGTCGGAACGCCGGCGCGGGCATGCGGCACGGTCGCGCGCCGATCTGCGCTGAGACACGGATGCGCGGAGGCACGGATGCCAGCAAAGCGATTGAAGCGATTGAAGCAAGTAAAGCGGGTTAAGCGGGTTAAGCGGGTTAAGCGGGTTAAGCGGGTTAAGCGGGTTAAGCGGGTTAAGCGGGTAAAGCGGGTTAAGCGAGTAAAGCCCGGGAAGCGGGAGACGCCGGCAAGGCCGGTACTGCCCGTAAAGCCAACAGAAACAATCAAGTCAACGCGCGGCCGCACCGGAATGCAGCCGCGGACAGACGGGATGCGCTTAGCCCTCGGTGGAGTCATCCACGCGGAAATTGACCGCGCGCGCCGGGACAACCGTGGAGATCGCATGCTTGTAGACCATCTGCGTCACCGTGTTACGCAGCAGGACGACATACTGGTCGAACGACTCGATATTGCCTTGCAGCTTGATGCCATTGACGAGGTAGATGGAAACCGGCACGTGCTCTTTGCGCAGCGCGTTCAGGAACGGGTCTTGTAGCAATTGCCCTTTGTTGCTCATGGCACACTCCAAATTTATAGATTTAGTGATGGATCATGGGGACGGACATCCCCGGTTCAAGTCTATCGGCACAAAAACGCGCCAAAAAAGATCAAAACGGTACCAGCCGGACCTCAAGGCGCAGGGGGGCTTCCCCCTGCTAACCGTGAATTTAGCCGCAGTTCCAAACGAACGCAAACGAATCTTGCCCGCGCCCGCAAGCCGGGCTCGCGGCACCGTAGCGACTCATTCCTTCGAGTCGACGTACGGGTTTTTGTTCGTGCGAAATTCGATGCGAAGCGGCGTGCCTTTAAGCTTGAAAGCGGTACGGAAGCGGTTCTCCAGATAGCGCCGGTAGGTCTCCGCCACGCCGGACAGCGCATTGCCATGCACCACGATGATCGGCGGGTTGGAACCGCCCTGGTGCGCATAGCGGAGCTTCGGCCGCGACGTGCCGACCCGCCTGGGCTGCTGGAATTCCACGGCCTCCTGCAACACGCGCGTCAGTTGCGGCGTCGGCAGCTTGATCATCGCCGCGGCGTAGGCTTCGTCCACCGACCGCATCAGCGCGCCGATGCCGGTACGCTCCCGTGCGGATACGAAATGGAAGTTGGCAAAATTGAGAAACTGCAGCTTGCGCTCGAGGTCGTGCTTGATGCGGTCGCGCGTGTGGCCGTCCAGGCCATCCCACTTGTTGACCCCCACCACCAGCGCCCGGCCGGACTCGACGATAAAGCCGGCGATATGCGCGTCCTGGTCGGAAATGTCCTGCTGCGCGTCGAGCAGCAGCACCACCACGTTGGCGTCGGCGATCGACTGCAACGTCTTGACCACCGAGAACTTCTCGATCGCCTCGAACACCTTGCCGCGCTTGCGCAGGCCTGCCGTATCGATCAGCGTGTAGGGCTTGCCGCCACGCTCGAATTCCACGTAGATGGCGTCGCGTGTGGTGCCGGGCATGTCGAACGCGATCACGCGCTCCTCGCCGATCAGCGTATTGACCAGGGTCGACTTGCCCACGTTGGGGCGGCCCACGATGGCAATCTTGACGCCGTGCTGGCCGCCGTCTTCCGGCTCGGCCAGCTCCGGCCGCTCCTGCACGGCGAGGTCGAGCGCCTCGTCCACCAGCTCGCTCACGCCGTCGCCGTGCGTCGACGAAATCGCATAGGGGTCACCCATGCCCAGTTCGTAGAAATCCGACGCGACCGAGGTGTACTTCATGCCTTCGGCCTTGTTGACCGCCAGCATGATGCGCCGGCCGGTCTTGCGCAGATAGTCCGCGATCACGCGGTCCTGCGGCGCCAGCCCCAGGCGGCCATCCACCAGAAAGATGACAACATCGGCCTCTACCACGGCCTGGCGGGTCTGCTTGGCCATCTCGGCGACGATGCCGTCCTTGGCCACGGGCTCGAAGCCGCCGGTGTCGATCACGATAAAGGGACGATCGCCAATACGGCCCTCGCCATAATGGCGGTCCCGTGTCAGGCCCGGCAGGTCGGCGACGAGGGCGTCGCGCGACCGGGTCATCCGGTTGAATAGCGTCGACTTGCCCACGTTAGGGCGGCCGACGAGTGCGATAACTGGTTTCATGCAATAAACGGAAACGGGGCCGGGGGTCGGCGGATGCCGCCCCGACTGCTCCGGAGTCATATATGGCGCGGCCTGCCATGTGGCAGGCGACGATTTCCCGACGCTGTTCGGATACCTCCCGACATGCCCCCGGCGAAGAGGCCATCGGGCGCCCCGTCGTCGGTCCTGTCGGGGCCTGTGCGAAGCCGGGACGGCATGGCAATGCCGGGCTTGCACACGGGCTGGGTGGCACGACCGTGGATCATGCTACCGGATTTGGCGCCGCCCATGCGACAGGGGCATGGGCGCCAGCGCGGGACGGCCGTATCAGTTTGGTACGAACCCGTACACGTCGCCGTCGCGCGTCTGCACCACGAGGGTCTGGCCCGCGATTACCGGCGCCGCGCTGATCGCGCTGCCGTCGGTCCGCATGCGGGCCACGATCTGACCGTCCTCGCGCGACAGGAAGTGGACGTAGCCATCATAGTCCCCCACCACCACCGAACGGCCCAGCGCCAGCGGCGTGCCCAGGCTGCGGTAGCGCAGCTGGTCGTTCTTCCAGCGTTCGTTGCCGTTCTGGCGGTCGAATGCATAGACGGTCGACGATTCGTCGCTGGCAAACAGCGTCGTGTCGTCCTGCGCAAGGCCGGTCGGCGACGAGAAATCCTTGCCCCACTGCGGCTGGCCGTTGGCCAGTTCAAGGCAGGCGATGCGGCCCTGGAACGTGGTCGCGCATACCTGGCGGCCACTGACCATGGGTTGTCCGGTCACGTCGTTGAGGCGTTCGATTTCCGACACACCCTTCGGATACGAGACCGTGCTTTCCCAGCGCAGCACGCCATTACCGGGGGCCAGCACGCCGAGCTTGCCGCCCGGGAAGCCCATCACGATGCCGTCGCCGGCGAACACCATGCCCATCGCCGCGCGCAGGTTCAGCGGGGTCTGCGAGCGCTGATAGATCCAGCGGCGCTCGCCGGTCTGCGCATCGAGACCAAGCACGCGCGTATCGGTGGTGCGCACCACCACCAGGCCGTTGCCGACCAGCGGCGCGGACAGGACCTCGCCGTTGACCTGCTTCTTCCACAACTGCTTGCCGCTCGCATCGAAAGCGTAGATCGCGCCCTTCTCGCCGGCAACCGCCGTCACGCTGCCATCCGTGCCGGGGCCGGACGTCAGGTCGATATCGGTGCGCGCCTTCCACAGCGTGCGGCCCGAGTTGCCGTCGATGGCCATCACGTTGCCGCTCTTCGACGACACGTAGACGTTGTTGCCGGACGCCGCGGGCGCCATCACGTACGGGCCGCTGCTGCCCACGTCGACGTTCCAGGCCTTGCGCACCGACAGTGTGGCGGACACGGGCTTCAGCTCGGTGGGCGGGTGCTTGTTCTCCTTGCCGAACAGCGAGCAGCCGCCCAGCACGCCCAGGCAGGCGCCGACGGTCAGCGCGCGCGCGACCTGCCGCGACGCTTGACGGGATGAACGTTTGGCAGCGGCGTGTAGCAGTGACGTCATGAGAATGCGTTCCCTTCTCTCTTCTCTCTGATGCTCGATCTCGCGGCGCCGCCTCAGGCGGTGCCCAGCGCGTCGAGCTTGAACTGAATGACCTGGCGCATGCCGGCATCGCCGGTGCCCAGCTTGTCGAGTGCGAGGCGATAGGCCGCTCGCGCGTCGTCGCGCTTGTCCTGGGCGGCCAGCAGGTCGCCGCGGCGGTCCGCGTACAGCGATACGTACGGTGCCGGCGGATCTTCCTTCAGCAGCGCGAGACCCTGGTCGTAGGCCTTTTCGTCGAGCAGCACGCCAGCCAGGCGCACGCGCGCCAGGTATGCATAGTCGCCATCGCCGTGATCGATCGCCCATTGCAGCTGCGCCTTGGCACCGGCCAGGTCGCCGGCATCGTAGAGCGTCCTGGCCGCGACCAGCGCGCTCATCGGACCATAGGCGGTGCCGCCGAACTTGCTCTCGAGGTCGCTGGCGGCGCGCTTCACGCGGTCGGCATCGTGCGCCTCGGCGGCCTTGGTCACCTGCTCGTACAGCAGCGCGGCGTCGCGCGCCTGCGAGCGCTTCCAGTAATTCCAGCCACCCCAGGCCGCAAAGGCCAGCAGGCCCGCGATCAGGGCCCAGGTAATGACGTTGCCATACTGGTTCCACCAGGCCTTGATATTCTCAAGTTGTTCCTGCTCTTCCAGATCGTAAGCCATGTCGAGGCGTCACCCGCGTTGATTGATTGTTTCGTTGCCAGTGGCCGCTGCCACGTGGTGCTGCGTGACCGGTGCGTACTCAGTGCGTGGTACCACGGACGTGGTCGGCTTCGTCGCCGGCGTCGTCGTCATCGGCCTCGATCGCATTGACCATGGCGTCGATCACGAACTCGACCAGACCTTCGGCCGGCACACTTTGCTGCTGGCCGCCCTCGCCAGCCGCGCCGGCACGCAGCTCCTTCACCTGCACCACGCCGGCGGCGATTTCATCGTCGCCGATGATGACGGCAAAGCTGGCACCGCTGCCGTCGGCACGCTTCATCTGCGACTTGAAGCTGCCGCTCTTGCCATCGGGGGTGGCATGGAGCACCACGTTGAGTCCGGCATCGCGCAGGCGCTCGGCCGCGATCATCGCCTGCTCCGCCGCCGCGGTGCCCTGGTGCACCACATAGACGTCGCACCCTTCGGCTTCCGGCGTCAGGCCTTCTTCGCGCATCAGCTCGATGATCCGCTCGATCCCCATGGCCCAGCCGCACGCGGGCGCATGCTTGCCGCCCATCTGCGCGACCAGCGGATCGTAGCGGCCGCCGCCGGCGATGGTGCCTTGCGCGCCGAGCTTGTCGGTGACCCACTCGAATACCGTCAGGTTGTAGTAGTCGAGGCCACGCACAAGGCGCGGGTTGATCTTGAACGGAATATTGTTGGCCTTGAGCAGACGCTGCACGCCCTCGAAGTGCGCGCGCGATTCCTCGCCGAGGAAGTCGATCAGCTTCGGCGCGTTGCTCGCCATTTCCTGCAGCGCGGGGTTCTTGGTATCGAGCACGCGCAGCGGATTGGTGTACAGGCGGCGCTTGCCGTCCTCGTCGAGGATGTCCTGGAAGCCCTCGAGATAGCGGATCAGCTCCTCGCGATGCGCGGCACGCTCGTGGGCCTGGCCCAGCGAATTCAGTTCCAGCCGGACATTGGTCAGGCCGAGGTCGTCCCACAGGCGCTGGCACATCAGGATGATCTCGGCGTCCACGTCGGGGCCGGCAAAGCCGAGCGCCTCGATGCCGAGCTGGTGGAACTGGCGATAGCGCCCGCGCTGCGGACGCTCGTGACGGAACATCGGGCCCATGTACCAGAGGCGCTTGGGGCCGTCGTACAGCAGATTGTGCTCGATCGTGGCGCGCACCGCGGCGGCCGTGCCCTCGGGGCGCAGCGTCAGGCTGTCACCGTTGAGCGAATCCGTGAACGAGTACATCTCCTTCTCGACGATGTCCGTCACTTCGCCGATGCCGCGCACGAACAACTGGGTCTGCTCGAGGATCGGCGTGCGGATCTGCTCGTAGCCATAGGCGCGCAGCATCGACCGCGCCGCAGTCTCGAACTGCTCCCACAGCGGCGCGTCGGCGGGCAGCATGTCGTTCATGCCCTTCACGCCCTGCAGCGCGCGCACCTTCTCGGCCTTGTCCGACCTGGCGGATTTTTCGGGTTGCCCGGATTGCTCGGATTGCGTCGTCATCTCTTCTGTATCGGTTCTTCTGGGTCGAACGGACCGCGGCCCGATCAGGCCGTCGCGCCCTGTTCGGCACGCACGGCATTCGGGCCGTAGTGCGTGCGCACGTATTCATCCACGATCGCCTGGAATTCCTCGGCGATGCGCTCCCCGCGCAGCGTCTTCACCTTGACGCCGTCCACGAACACCGGCGCGGCCGGCGATTCGCCCGAGCCCGGCAGCGAGATGCCGATATTGGCGTGCTTGCTTTCGCCGGGACCGTTGACGATGCAGCCCATGACGGCCACATCCATTTCTTCCACGCCCGGATAGGCAGTCTTCCACACCGGCATCTGCTCGCGCAGATAGGTCTGGATGCTGGCCGCGAGTTCCTGGAACGTCGTGCTGGTGGTGCGGCCGCAGCCCGGGCAGGCAATCACCATCGGGGTGAAGTTGCGCAGGCCCATGGTCTGCAGGATTTCCTGCCCGACGTAGACCTCCTTCTCGCGCGGCGCGCCCGGTTCCGGCGTCAGCGAGATGCGGATGGTATCGCCGATGCCCTCCTGCAGCAGCACCGACAGTGCCGCCGTCGAGGCGACGATGCCCTTGCTGCCCATGCCGGCCTCGGTCAGGCCCAGGTGCAGCGCGTATTCGCAGCGGCGGGAGAGCTCGCGGTACACGGCCACCAGTTCCTGCACCTGCGACACCTTGCACGACAGAATGATCTGGCTGCCCGGCAAGCCGATCTCCTCGGCCTTGCGCGCCGACTCGATCGCCGACGTGATCAGCGCCTCGACCATCACGCTCTGGGCGGACCACGGCTGGGCCCGGCCGGCGTTCTCGTCCATGATGCGCGCGAGCAGGTCCTGGTCCAGGCTGCCCCAGTTGACGCCGATACGCACCGGCTTGTTGTAGCGGCACGCCATCTCGATCATCTGCGCGAACTGCGTATCGCGCTTGGCGCCCTGGCCCACGTTGCCCGGGTTGATGCGGTACTTCGACAACGCCTCGGCGCACGCCGGATAGTCCTGCAGCAGCTTGTGGCCGTTGTAGTGGAAGTCACCCACCAGCGGCACGTTGATGCCCATGCGGTCGAGCTGCTCGCGAATGGCCGGCACGGCGGCGGCGGCCTCGGGCGTGTTCACCGTGATGCGTACGATCTCGGAGCCGGCACGCGCCAGCTCCTTCACCTGGATGGCGGTACCGATCGCATCGACGGTATCGGTGTTGGTCATGGACTGCACGCGCACGGGCGCATCGCCGCCGATCGTGACGACATTGTCGCCCCACACGACGCGCGCCTGGCGCGATTGCCGGCGCGGCAGCGGCCCCGGCAGGACGGGCTGGAAAGCCTCTTGATTCATCGCATTACCACCTTGCATGCTTGACGGTTTTGCACCGACCGCGCCTCGCGGACGACCTCATGGCAACGTCATCCGTGCCACGTTGTTACGGTCAGCGCTCTTGAAATCCACTGGCTCGCCATTGCGTCGAATCGATTCGACGCCCTTGACGTTGCCGATCACCACCTTGTACGGGGGGGTACCGCCACCGGCCACCACATCGCCGGCGTGGGCCGTGCCACCGAGTACCACCTTGCCGTTGCGATCGCGAATCTCGTACCAGGTATCGGCCGCGAAGCGCAGCTCCAGTTCGCCACCCGCGGCCGCCTTGGCGGCCGACGCCGGGGCCGGGGCCGATGGGGTCGTTGGGGCCGCGGCTTCGGCCGGACCAAGCGCGCCACCCGTGGCCAGCGGCATGCCGCCGGCGGTAGTGGGCGCGGGGACCGTATTGGCCGGTGCCGCCGCCGAGGCGGGCAACGCTTCCGACGGTGCCGGCGAATCGTTGCCGGTCATCACGGGGGGCAGCGTGGCGGTCACGGTGCCGTCGCCGCGCGACTCGACCTGTGCCTCCTCGGCCGGCGGGGGCGCCTCCGCGTGCTGGCTGTTGCGCGCATCGAGCCAGCCCTTGAAATGGTCGTAGCCAAACCAGCCGCCAGCGGCAAGCACGGCGATCACGAAGCATAGCCAGACCCAGCGGCCACCGGTACCGGCGGAGGCGCCGCCACCGCCAAAGCGGTTGCGGTCGCTGAAGGTCTGGTTAAGCGCGCCTTCGTTGCGGCGCGTGATTTCCACCACCGGCGTGGCCTGGGCCTGCGCGTGGTAGCGGCCGAGCAGCGGATCGATATCCATGTGGAGCGTACGGGCATAGGCGCGCATCACACCCTTGGCGAACGTCACGTCCGGCAAGCTCGACACATTGCCGGCCTCGATCGCCGCCAGCTTGGGCGCCGCCACCTTGAGCCGCGCACTCACATCCTCGAGCGACAGTCGCTGCGCCTCGCGCCCTTCCTTGAGCTGCGCGCCAATCTCGCGCGCCACCGCATCGCGATCGGCCTCCACGACCTCCGCCGCGGCGTGGCCGACGGCTCGCTCCTGGTCACTCATCCCATGCTCCTTGTTCGTAGGCGGTCAACTCGCGCGAGTCGGGAAACCGGCTGCGCAGTTGCGCCACAAGGTCGCTCTGCGCGGCCGCGTCGCCGCGACGGTGCGCGATGCGCGCACCCAGCCAGAGCGATTGCGCGCTCGGGTTCCGTCCGCTGTTGACACGTCCGATGTATTGTTGGGCCTGGGCGATATCGCCTCGTTTGAAATAGACCAGCGCCAGGTTGGTGATGGCGGCGGAATTGTTGCGGTCGTAGCCGAGCGCGCGCTGCAGCGACTGCTCGGCGCCCTGGCTGTCGCCGGTGCGCAGCTGGCAGGCGCCCAGGCTGATCAGCGGCTTGACCGGACCGGCCGCGGCCGGGATGTCCACCGCGCGGCGCAGCGCCGGCAGGGCTTCGTTGTAGCGGTTGGCCTGGCACAGGAACCAGCCGTAGTTGTTCAGCACATCGGGATCGTTGGGCCGCATCGACAGCGCCGTGCGAAAACTGTCCTCCGCCAGCGCGCTTTCCTTCATGCCCATGTACGCCAGCGCGCGTACATGATACGCGTCGACCAGCGTCGGATCGATCGCGATCGCCTGCTTCGACTCGTCGAGCGACACCGTGTACTGGCCCGCCTCCAGGTAATTCATTGCCAACTGCAGCCGGAGCGCGGCGCGGCGGCTGACGTCGGTCTGGTCGGAAGCGGTCGGGATACCCTGCGGCGGCGCTTTCGGCAGGGTACAGGCGGACAACATCAACAACCCGAACAGGGTCGCGACAATCAGACGCATCATGCGGGGCGTGCCTCCCGAGCTTGGCCGGCGGCGGAGACCGGCACCAGTGGTGTGATCTTGCCGAACTTGCCGCGCTCGGCCAGACGGGTACGATCCATGACCTCGCCGGCCAGCTGGCCGCAGGCAGCGTCGATATCGTCGCCGCGAGTCTTGCGGATCGTGGTGACAATGCCCGCGTCCATCAGCACCTGGGCAAAGCGGCGGATCTGGTCGTTCTGCGAGCGCTTCAGCCCCGATTCCGGGAACGGGTTGAACGGGATCAGGTTGAACTTGCAGGGCACGTCGGCCACCAGCTTCAACAATTCCCGCGCATGCTCGACGCCGTCGTTGACGCCATCGAGCATGCAGTATTCGAAAGTAATGAAATCGCGCGGCGCGAATTCGAGGTAGCGGCGGCATGCCGCCATCAGTTCGGCCAGCGGATACTTCTTGTTCAGTGGGACCAGCATGTCGCGCAGCGGATCGTTCGACGCGTGCAGCGACACCGCCAATGCCACCGGCAGGTCCTTGGCCAGGCGGTCCATCATCGGCACCACGCCCGAAGTGGACACCGTCACGCGGCGGCGCGACAGGCCGTACGCGTTATCGTCGAGCATCAGGCGCAGGGCCGGCACCACCTGGTCGTAGTTGAGCAGCGGCTCGCCCATGCCCATCATCACCACGTTGGAGATGACGCGGTCGTCCTTGGGGCCGCGCCCAAGCTGGGCACGCATCGCGAACTCGGCCATCCACAGCTGGCCAATGATCTCGCCCGTGCTCAGGTTGCGCGAAAAACCCTGCTTGCCGGTCGAGCAGAACCGGCAGTTGACCGCGCACCCCGCCTGCGAGGAGACGCACAGCGTGCCGCGCGTTTCCTCGGGGATGTAGACGGTCTCCACCGCGTTGCCGGCGCCGACGTCGACCAGCCATTTGCGCGTGCCGTCGGCCGACAGGTGGTCGGTGATGGCGGCCGGCGCACGGATCTCGGCCCGCGTGGCGAGCTTCTCGCGCAGCGACTTGGCGAGATCCGACATGGCGTCGAACTGGCTGGCGCCGAACTGGTGGATCCAGCGCTGCAACTGCTTTGCGCGGAACGGCTTCTCGCCGAGCTCTCCGCAGTAAGCGGTGAGCCCGTCCGCATCCAGGTCGAGCAGATTGACGAGAGGGTTCATGGCAAGGGTTCCAGCGTGGAAATCAACGCAAATCAGCAGCGTGGGACAATCAGCGGCTGTAAACGTTCATGCCCGGGAAGAAGAAGGCCACTTCCACGGCGGCGGTCTCGGCGGCGTCCGAGCCGTGCACGGCGTTGGCGTCGATGCTGTCGGCGAAGTCGGCGCGGATGGTGCCCTTCTCGGCCTTCTTCGGGTCGGTGGCGCCCATCAGGTCGCGGTTCTTGGCAATGGCGTTCTCGCCTTCCAGCGCCTGGATCATGACCGGGCCGGAAATCATGAAGTCCACCAGATCCTTGAAGAACGGGCGGGCCTTGTGCACGGCGTAGAACTGTTCGGCTTCCGCGCGCGACAGATGAACCATCTTGGCGGCCACGACCTTCAGGCCGGCGCCCTCGAAACGGGCATAGATCTGGCCGATGACATTCTTGGCCACGGCATCCGGCTTGATAATCGACAGGGTGCGTTCGATCGCCATGAAAAACTCCGAAAAATGAAGGGGTTACTAAAGGAATAAACGTGCAATTCTAGCACGAGACAATGACGGATTCGAGCGGGCATCCGGCATCGCGCACGACGGCGTCCGCCGGGACCCCGGCGGTGCCCCCGCGGCGCTCCCACCCAGGCGGGAAATGCCGGCAAGCGTTCTTTAAATCACACCAAGGGAACGCTTCGCCTTGCTCTCCGTCAAATGTTGTCGAATCAGCAAGACAAGCGGGTGCCAACGTAGTTGTCAAGACAAAGTCACTCCAAACCCCTTGCAATTCACCCCGTGCGATGCCACATTGGCACTGTGCTTCGCCCGGCCCAGCCGGGTGCAACGTTGCGGCTTACGTTATGTCTTACGTTATGGCGTACGTTACGGCGTACGTTGCAGCTAACAACGCAGTACTTGGACACAGCAGACAGGAACACAGGAGTCACCATGAACGAGAGGCTTGACAGTTATCGATTCGGCAACGGCGCCAACACGATCGGCGGCGCCAGCGACGTCGTTGTCCGCAACCGGGTCCTGCGCAACACCTACTGGCTGCTTGCGCTGTCGATGGTGCCCACCGTGCTGGGAGCCTGGCTCGGCGTCGCCACCGGGTTCACGATGGTCGCCGGCAGCCCCGGCCTGTCGCTGATCCTGTTCCTCGGCATCGCGTTCGGCTTCTTCTATGCCATCGAGAAGACCAAGAACAGCGGCTGGGGCGTGGTTCTGCTACTGGCATTCACGTTCTTCATGGGCCTGATGCTGTCGCGCCTGATCGGTGTGACGCTGCGCTTCTCCAATGGCCCCGAGCTGATCATGTATGCCTTTGGCGGCACCGCCGCGGTATTCGCGACGATGGCGACGATCGCCACCACCAGCAAGCGCGATTTTTCGGGCATGACCAAGTTCCTGATGGTCGGCGCGATCATGCTGCTGCTGGCCGGCATCGCCAATATCTGGCTGCAACTGCCGTCGCTGATGATCGTGTTCTCGCTGATCGCGATCGCCATCTTCTCGGCGTTCATGCTGGTCGACGTGCAGCGCGTGGTGAATGGCGGCGAGACGAATTACGTGACCGCCACGCTCGCGATCTACCTCGACGTGTACAACGTGTTCACGAACCTGCTGGCGCTGCTCGGTATCTTCGGCGGCAACCGCGACTGAGTGGGGAAAGCCCCTGCGGGGCTGCCCCCTGCATGCCTCGGCATGCAAAAAAAGCCGGCCTTGGGGCCGGCTTTTTTCTGCGCGTGGCGCTGGTCCCAAGCGGACATCAGGCCCGATCGAACACAGCGATCGACTCCACGTGCGAGGTGTGCGGGAACATGTTGACCACACCCGCGCCACTCAGGCGGTAGCCCGCCTCGTGCACCAGCAGCCCCGCGTCGCGCGCCAGCGTGGCCGGGTTGCACGATACGTAGACGATGCGGCGCGGCAGTGCATCGCTGCCTTGCTGATGGAGTTCTCCCAGCGCCTTGCTCACTGCCAGCGCACCCTCGCGCGGCGGGTCCACCAGCCAGCGGTCGAAGCGGCCCAGCGCAGCGATATCCTCGGCCGTGACCTCGAACAGGTTACGGCAGGCAAACGCAGTTTTGGGCGCGAGCTGGTTGTATTCGGCATTGGCCAGCGCGCGCGTGGTCAGCGCCTCGCTGCCTTCGATGCCCATCACCGATGCTCCCTGCGTGGCCAGCGGCAGCGTGAAGTTGCCGATGCCGCAGAAGAGGTCGAGCAGTCGATCGCCGGGCTGCGCATCGAGCAGCCGCAGCGCGCGGCCGATCAGCACACGGTTGATCTGATGATTGACCTGCGTAAAGTCGGTCGGCTTAAACGGCATGCGGATGCCGAACTCCGGCAACGTGTACGCGAGTTCGCGGTCGGCCGGATAGAACGCGTAGACCGTGTCCGGGCCTTTGGGCTGCAACCAGAATTGCACGTCGTGGCGATCGGCAAAGGCACGCAGCAGGTCCTTGTCGGCGTCGGTGAGCGGCTCCAGAATGCGCAGCACCAGCGCGGTCACCTCGTTGCCCACCGCAAGTTCGATCTGCGGCATGCGATCGCGGATCGACAGCCCGGCCACCAGTTCGCGCAGCGGCACCAGCAGCGCCGACACGTGCGGCGGCAGCACCTCGCAGCGCGTCATGTCGGCCACGTAGCTGCTCTTGCGCTCGTGAAAGCCGACCAGCACGCCACCCTTCTTGGCCACATGGCGTACCGTCAGGCGCGCGCGATAGCGATAGCCCCAGTCGGGACCCGCGATCGGGCGGAACACCACGTCGGGCCGGACCTTGGCCAGATGCCACAGGTTGTCCTCCAGCACACGCTGCTTGATCGCGAGCTGGGCGCGCGCATCCAGATGCTGCATCGAGCAGCCGCCGCACACGCCGAAATGCTGGCAGCCCGGCTGCACGCGCATGACGGAGGCGTGCTTCACCTCGACGAGGTGCGCCTGCTCGTAGCTCGGCTTGCGCCGGTAGCTGCGATAGCTGACGGTCTCGCCAGGCAGCGCCCCTTCGACGAAAATGACCTTGCCCGGCGTGCCGTCCTGGTTGACCAGACGGCCCACGCCGCGCGCCTCCATGTCGAGACTCTCGATCACCACGACCGGATCGGACGGGGCGGCGGATGCGGCGGGCGCGGCACCTGACGATGCGGACCGACCCGGCGTGGGTTGGCCCGCATCGGGTTGGCCGGAATGGGGCGAGACGAACACGGATTGAGACACCTGCGGGACCTGGCGTATTGTTTTGCGAAAGCGCGATTGTAGTCCACTCACGGCGCCGGACGGCAGGCCTCGGCGCCATTGGCACCAAAGGAGGCCACGGCACCATGGAACTGCTCAACTGGAACGTGCAATGGGGGCGCGGCGCCGATGGCCGCGTCGACCTGGCCCGCACGGTGGCCACCCTGCGCGATATGGCGGATGCCGATGTCATCTGCCTGCAGGAGATCACGCGCGGCTTCTCCGATATGGCCGGGCAACCGCAGCCCGACCAGGTGGCCGAGCTGGCCGCACTGCTACCCGGCTATCGCATCCTGTTCGCGCCCGGTGTGGACCGGACCGGCAGCGATGGCGGGCCACGCCAGTTCGGCAACGTGATTGCCACGCGGCTGCCGGTACGCGAGGTGTTTCGCCATGCGCTGCCGTGGCCGGCCGATGCCGATGTCGCGTCGATGCCGCGCGTCGCGCTGGAGGCCACGCTCGACACCGGCACGCGGCGCGTGCGCGTGATCTGCACCCACCTCGAGTACTACTCGAGCCGGCAACGCGCGGCGCAAGCCGAGGCCCTGCGCGACTGGCATGCGGAAGCATGCGACCATGCGCGGCACCCTGGCAAGAGCGAAGGCAAGCCGGGGCCGTTCGTGCCCGAGGCGCGGCCCACCGAGGCCATCCTGTGCGGCGATTTCAATAGCAAGCCCGATGACGTGGCCTACCGGCGCATGCTGGCGCCATATGACTGCACGGACCGCGGCACGGACAGCGGCACGGACAGCGGCACAGACCGCGACACAGGCGCCACGCCCGACTGGCACGATGCCTGGTGTCATATGCACCCGGGCCAGCCACATGTGCCCACCTGCGGCCTCTACGATCGCGAGCAATGGACGGAGCCGCCCTTCGCATGCGACTTCATCTTTGTGACAGGAAACCTGCTGGCGCGCGTGCGGCGCTGCGAGGTCAATGGGGACACGCCCCACTCCGATCACCAGCCCCTGCACCTGAGCGTGGCGCTATGAGGCAGGGCTATGAGGCAGGGCTATGAGGCAGGGCTATGAGGCAGGGCCATGAGGTCGGGCCATGAGGTGGGGCCATGAGCGCGGCCTCATGAGCGTGGACCCATGAGCGCAGGGCGGCAGGCGCGCCGAGGCGTCAGAACGACTCGTCGTCCTCGGCGCCTTGCGTCAGCGGGCGCAGTTGAAAGGCGCGCAGGTATTCCATCCACTGCTCGCCCGGCAGCTCGGCCAGCGACTCCTGCACGAAGGCCACTTCGTGATCGAACTCGCGTGGCGACAGTCCGCCGCGCATCAGCTGGAAGCGGCAGTACATGAGATAGGTGTTGACGACGTCGGTCTCGCAGTACGCGCGGATCGCGTCGAGCTGCCCCGCCTGATAGGCTTCCCACACCTTGCTGCCGTCCATGCCCATCTTGCCGGGAAAGCCGCACAGCTTGGCGAGGTCATCGAGCGGCGCGCTGGCGCGCGGCTGGTACATCGCCAGCAGGTCCATCAGGTCCAGGTGCCGCATGTGATAGCGGCTGATGTAGTTGTTCCACTTGAAGTCGCGGCTGTCATCGTCGCGACCCTCGCCCATTTCCCAGTAGCGCGGCGCGGTCACGCCGTTCACCAGGCCTCGGTAGTGAAGCACGGGCAGGTCGAAACCGCCACCATTCCACGACACCAGTTGCGGGCTGTAGCGCGCGATCAGTTCGTAGAATTTCTGGATCAGCGTGGCTTCGTCATCCTCGACCGTGCCGAGCGAGCCCACATGGAACACCGCCGAGCCATCGCGCTGCGTCCGCCGCAGCACGCACGAAATCGCCGCCACCCGTTGCAGATGGTGCGGCAGAAAGTCGGAGCCGGTCTTGTCCCGGCGGGCGGCAAACGCATGCTCGGCGACGTCGGCGTCGCTCATCGATGCGGGATGGTCATGCAAACGGCGCAGGCCGGCGACATCGGGAATGGTCTCGATGTCGAATACCAGCACAGGGATCATAAAACGGCGTCCTTGCGTACACCTTGCGAAGCGAAATGCCGTTTGAGCTTGACCAGCGCCTCCTGCTGGATCTGGCGCACGCGCTCGCGCGTCAGACCCATTTCCTCGGCCAGCTCTTCGAGCGTGGCCGGCTCGATATGGTTGAGGCCGAAGCGGCGCTCCACCACATAGCGATGCTTCTCCGACAGGCGTGCCAGCCAGAGCTTCATCAGGTTTTCCAGCTCGCGGTGGGCGACTTCCTGGTCCGGGGCGGCGTTGTGCTCGTCGGAGAGGAAGTCCAGCAGGCTCGAGCCCGGATCGAGATCGAACGGCGTATCGAGCGAGGTGGTGTGTTCATTGAGAGCCTGCACGTCCTGCACCTCGTCCGGCGTCTTGCCGAGCAGGTGGGCGATGTCCTCGAGGCTGGCGTCGCGGCCGTCGGTGCCACCCTTCTCGAGGTGGCGCTTGGCGCGCAGGACCTGGTTGAGCTCGCGGATCACATGGACCGGCAACCGCACCGTGCGGGCCTGGTTCATGATCGCACGCTCGATGCTCTGACGGATCCACCAGGTGGCATACGTCGAGAAGCGGAACCCGCGGGTGGGATCGAATTTCTCGATCGCGTGCATGAGGCCGAGATTGCCTTCCTCGATCAGGTCGAGCAGCGGCACCCCGCGATTCAGGTAACCCTTGGCAATGCTGACGACCAGACGCAGATTGCGTTCGATCATCACCTGCCGCGCGGAGAAATCGCCGTCCTTGGCCAGCGTGGAGAAATGCAGCTCCTCCGGCGCGGACAGCAGCGGCTTGATGCTGATGCGATTGAGGTAATGCTGGACCGTATCGGCCGCGAGCTCGGTATGCAGGACCGTGCGAAAGTCGTCGGGCTCGGGCGCGGCCTCGGCGCTCTCTTCCTCGTCCTCGGCTTCCTCTTCCTCGTCGTCGGCCTGGTCCTCGCCGTCGGCAACCACTTCCTCGCGCAGGCCCGCGCGCGTCACCGCAGTGATCGGTTCGTCCGTCACCGGTACCAGTTCGGCGGCCGGATCCGGCTCGAACATCCCGCTGTCGACCGCGGCTTCCATGCCTGGATGGACAGCGGTATCGAGGGAATCGTCAGCCCGTGCCACGCCAGCCTTTCCTTCCGGCTGCTTGGGACGGCGGGTCCTGCTGACAACTCCGGATGAGACTGTTTTCTGGCGTGGCATGAAACCTCACTGTGGCGGCAGATACCGCATTGGATCGACCGGTTTTCCGTTCTTGCGAACCTCGAAGTGCAGCTTGACCCTGTCAGTATCACTGTTGCCCATCTCGGCAATCTTCTGGCCCTTGCGAACCGTTGACTGCTCTGCCACCAGCACTTTGTCGTTGTGACCGTATGCGGTGAGATACGTTTCATTGTGTTTGATGATGACAAGATTCCCGTAGCCGCGCAAGGGGCCTACGTGAATCACCTTACCCTCGTCGGCAGCAATCACCGGATCGCCCTTCTTGCCTGCAATGTCGATGCCTTTATTGCCTTTCTCGTCAAATTTTCCGATCAGCTGTCCGCTCGCGGGCCATACCATCCGAATGGATGAGTCGGCCGCCGCGGAGGGTGCCGGCGCGGCCGGTGCGGACGCCGCCGCGGAGGGTGTTGCGGCAGGCGCGGGCGCGGCGCCAGGCGCCGGGGTGGCGGTCATCGGCGTGCCCACCGGACGTGAGGCATCGATCGGCTGTGCCTGTACCGTGCCGGGCGCCACCGGCAGCGTGGCGACGCCCGCGGCGGCGTTCGGATCCGCGCTTGGCGGCACCACGCGCAACAGTTGACCTACCTCGATCTGATTGGCATTACCAATATTGTTCCACGTGGCCACGTCGCGGTACGACTGGCCGTTTTCGAGCGCGATACGGTACAGGGTATCGCCTCGCTTGACCCGATAGTAGCCAGGCGGCGCCGGCTCCAGCGCGGCGGCGGCGGCGGTGCCGGACGTGGAGGTGCGATCCACCACCGGCGCCGGGGCCGGCATCGGGGAATTCGCGCACGCACCGAGCATGGCGGCGAGTGCAGTGACGACAAGAATCTGTCCAGCGCGAGCGAAATGTTCCGAATTCACGTTGTTGTGCATAGTTCGACTCAGATGGTGCCCGATTTTAATGGCACAAAGAAAACAGCTTCAAGCGCGGTCCGCTGGAAACGATGCCGGCCCTGGCGCTCGATCAGCAGCAACTGCTGCGCCGCGCCCCCGCCCGTGCCCGCCGGTACTGCCACCGGCGCGATCAGGCGGCCGCCGATGGCCAGTTGCTCGAGCAGGGCCTCGGGCACCTCCATGCCCGCAGCCGCGAGAATGATCGACGAGAACGGCGCCGCCTGCGGCAGGCCGAGCATGCCATCGCCGTAGTGCAGCCGCACATTAGGCAGTCGCAACGGCCGCAGGTTCGCCTTGGCCTGCTCGTGAAGCGGCCGGATTCGTTCGATCGAGAAAACTTCGTCGGCTGCGAGGCTCAAGACGGCGGCCTGGTAGCCGCAGCCGGTGCCGATTTCCAGCACGCGCGCAAGCGGTTGCGCGGGCGCGAGTCCTTCGCGCAGCAACTCGATCATGCGTGCCACCACCGACGGCTTGGAGATGGTCTGCTGATGACCGATCGGCAGCGCCGCGTCCTCGTAGGCCTGCGAGGCCAGTCCCGGCTCGACAAACAGATGACGCGGAATCGTGCCGATGGCCTGCAGCACGCGTGCGTCGCGAATGCCGGATGCGCGCAGCCGTGCCGCCAGCGCGGCGCGCGCACGATCCGAAGCCATGCCGCCCCCCCCGGCCGTGGCCGCGGACGTGCGCGCCGCCACCGCGCTGACGGGGGCGACCGGCGTGACCGGTTGCGGCGGCTGCGATGGCTGCGGGAACGGCGACAACGGTGACGAGGTGGTCTTGCGCGCGCGCTGCACCGCCGAGCTCAATGGCTTCAGCGCATTGGGCGGGGCCGGCGTGACCGGCACCGACGACTTGCGCGGCGACTCGATGGCAGGCATGCCCGCGGTCCGCTCCGGCGCGGGCTTGCGCTCGACCACTGCGTCGAGCGTGAGCGGAAAGCGGGACCGGCGCGGCGCGTTCATGCGCGCTCGCTCCCGGCACATCCGCGGCTCGACACCCCGCGCGCGCGCCTCAAGTCCGCTCCAGCCATTGGCCGAGCTGCGCGAGCTGGGTCCGATGCGTGAGATCGAGTTGCAGCGGCGTCAGCGAAACGAAGCCGGCGGCGGTGGCGTGGAAGTCGGTGCCTTCGCTGGCATCGAGCGCATCGCCGGCGGGGCCGATCCAGTAGTTGGTATCGCCACGCGGATTGACCTGCATGATGACCGGCTGCGATGGATGCCGCTTGCCCAGGCGCGTGGCACGCTGGCCGCGGATATGCTCGTACGGCAGGTTGGGAATATTGACGTTGAGCAGGAACGGCGACTCGGGCGGTGCCGCGATGACGCGCTCGACGATTTCGCGCGCCACGCGCGCGGCCGCGTCGAGATGCTCCCAGCCCTTCTCGACCTGCGAGAACGCGATCGACGGGATACCGAACAGGTAGCCCTCGATGGCCGCGGCCACGGTGCCCGAGTACAGCACGTCCTCGCCCATGTTCTGGCCCTGGTTGATGCCGGAAACCACGAGATCGGGCCGGTCCTCGAGCAGGCCGGTCAGCGCCACGTGCACGCAATCGGTCGGCGTGCCGTTGATGAAGCGAAACCCCTTCTGCACCCCTTCGCGCGCCTCGTACACCGAGAGCGGACGCTGCAGCGTCAGGGAGTTCGAGGCACCGCTGTGATTCTGCTCGGGCGCGATGACCGTGACACGCGCGAGCGGCGCCAGCGCGGCGTGCAGCATGGCCAGCCCTGGCGCGAGATAACCGTCGTCGTTGGCGAGAAGGATATGCATGGCCGCGATTGTACCCGAGCACCGTGACACCTCACGCGGCAATAGCGGGCAAAAAACGGGCATGACCACAAACAGAACGACCGTGCTTTTTTACGCTACACTTGCCCGCATTCCCGCGCACGCGGCACGCGCGGCCCGCCCCCCCCCGACACCACTGGAGACACCATGAAAGCCGTACTGTGCAAAGCCTGGGGACCACCCGATTCGCTCGTTGTCGAGACCCTGCCGGACCTCGTGCCCGGCGCGGGCGAGGTGGTCATCGACGTCAAGGCCGCCGGGGTCAACTTTCCCGACGTGCTGATCATCCAGAACAAGTACCAGGCCAAGCCCGCGCTGCCGTTCTCGCCGGGCTCGGAGCTGGCCGGCGTGGTCCGTGCGGTGGGGACCGGGGTCACGCACGTCAAGCCCGGCGATAACGTGATCGCCTATCTCGGCAACGGTGCGTTTGCCACCCAGGCCAAGGCACCGGCGGCGGCAGTGGTGCCGATGCCGCCCGGCATCGACTTCGAGACCGCGGCCGCGTTTACGCTGACCTACGGCACCTCGCATCACGCGGTGGTCGACCGGGGCGAACTCAAGGCCGGCGAGACCATGCTCGTGCTGGGCGCGGCGGGCGGCGTGGGGCTGGCGGCGATCGAGATCGGCAAGGCGCTCGGTGCGCGCGTGATCGCCGCCGCCTCCACCGACCAGAAGCTCGCGGTATGCAAGGAACATGGCGCCGATGCCGTCATCAACTACACCAGCGAGGATCTGCGCGAGCGCATCAAGGCGCTGACCGATGGCAAAGGCCCCGATGTCATCTACGATCCGGTGGGCGGCGTCTACGCCGAGCCGGCCTTCCGCTCGATCGGCTGGCGCGGCCGCTACCTCGTGGTCGGCTTTGCCAACGGCGAGATCCCGAAGATGCCGCTCAATCTCGCGCTACTCAAGGGCGCGTCGCTGGTCGGGGTGTTCTGGGGCGACTTCGCGCGCCGCGAGCCGCGCCATAACCAGGCCAATATGGCGCAGATGCTGGGCTGGATGAAGGAAGGCAAGATCCGCCCGCATATCTCGGCGCGCTACCCGCTCGAGCAGGCGCCGCAGGCATTGAAGGACATGGAGGCGCGCAAGGTCACCGGCAAGATCGTGATCGTGCCGTAAGGCTTCGGCTCTCCCGCCCCGCTCCCGCCCGTGCGGGACGGAACGCCGGCCGCTCAACCGGGCGCCGGCCGGCAAGCGCTTACAGCCTCTCGGTCTCGCCGCTCTGTGGCTGCCACTTCATGAGCCGCTTCTCGAAGATTCCGACGATCCAGTCCAGCACCAGCGCAAACGCCGTCAGCACGACGATGCCGGCAAACACCGTGTTGATGTCGAAGGTGCCTTCCGCCTGCAGGATCAGGTAACCCACGCCGCTGGCAGAGCCCAGATACTCGCCCACCACCGCGCCGACGAAGGCCAGGCCCACCGAGGTGTGCAGCGACGAGAACACCCAACTCGTCGCGCTCGGCAGGTACACGTGCCGCAGCAATTGCTGGCGATTGGCGCCCAGCATGCGCGCGTTAGCCAGCACCACCGGGCTCACTTCCTTGACGCCCTGGTAGACGTTGAAGAACACGATAAAGAACACCAGCGTCACCGCCAGCGCGACCTTGGACCAGATGCCGAGGCCGAACCAGACCGCGAAGATCGGGGCCAGGATCACGCGCGGCATCGAATTCATCGCCTTGACATACGGATCGAGTACCGCCGCGGTGAGCGGGCTCAGCGCCAGCCACAGTCCCACCCCCAGTCCCGCCACGGTGCCGATGCCAAAGGCCAGCACGGTTTCGATCAGCGTCACGCCGAGATGCAGGTAGATGTCGCGTTCGACGACGAACCAGTTCCAGATGCGCTGGGCCACCATCAGCGGCTCGCCAAAGAAAAATGCCACCTGCTGCGAGCGCGTGGCCATATGCCACGCCCCCAGGATCACGACCAGCACGAGCAGCTGCCAGACGCGCAGCATGCCGCGGGAATCGGTACGAAAAGCCATGATTGTTATCTCGTTCGGTTCGATCAGGCGACCTTGCGCTGCTGCGCATAGCCCTTGAGCACTTCCTCGCGCAGCACGCCCCAGATGGCCGCGTGCAGCTCGACGAAACGCGGGTTGTCGCGGACTTCGGCCACATCGCGCGGACGCGGCAGGTCGATCGCGAATTCGCCGATCGGATGCGTGCCCGGCCCGGCCGAAAGCACCACCACGCGGTCGCTCATGGCAATCGCCTCGTCGAGGTCGTGCGTGATGAACAGCACCGCCTTGCGCCGTGCCGCCCACAGGTCGAGCACTTCGTTCTCCATCAGCTGGCGCGTCTGGATATCGAGCGCGGAGAACGGTTCGTCCATCAGGATGATGTCGGGGTCGAGCACCAGCGTCTGCGCCAGGCTCACACGCTTGCGCATGCCACCGGACAACTGGTGCGGATAGCGGTCGCCAAACCCGCCGAGGCCGACGCGGCGCAACCACTCCTCGCCCTGCGCGACGGCCTCCGCGCGCAACACGCCACGAAACTCGAGCCCCGCAATGACGTTGTCGAGCGCGCTGCGCCACGGCATCAGCGCTTCGGTCTGGAACATGTAGCCGGCGCGAGCATTGATGCCATCGAGCACCTCGCCGAATACACGCACGGTGCCGGTGGACGGTGCCAGCAGGCCCGCGCTCACATTGAGCAGCGTGGACTTGCCGCAGCCGGTGGGTCCTACCACGGAGACGAACTCGCCGGGCTGGATGGCCAGGGTGACATCGCGCACGGCGGTATAACGCTGGCTACGGTCCTCGCGCGAGACGAAGGTGCAGGTCACGTTGTCGAGGGATAAGGCTGGCGTGGTCATGAGGCTTTCCGAAACGCAAAGGCCCGCTCGGGGAGCGGGCCGGAAGAATGGCCGCCGAACAACGTCGGTCGGTGGCTTACTTGTACTTGGCGTTGGCCTTCTGCACGAACGCGTTGGTGAACGTGGTATCGAGCTTGATCGGCTTGCCCTTGAGCTCGGGGTCGAACTGCTCGAGCGTATGCAGCGCCGTGCGCGGACCGTCGGCCGGCATCACGCCATCGGGCGAGATCGCTTCCTTGACCTTCTCCCACGTCGCCAGGTAGAGCGCGCGGTCGCCCAGCAGATAGCTCTCCGGCACGGTCTTGACGATATCCGAGGGTCCGGCCTTCTGCAGCCACTTGAGCGCGCGCACCATCGCGTTGGTCATCGCCTGCACGGTGTTGGGGTTCTTCTGGATAAACGACACCGAGGCATACAGGCAGCCCGACGGCATATTGCCGCCGAACACCGACTGCGTGTCCTTGAGCGTGCGCGTGTCGGAGGCGATCTTGACCTCGTTCTTCTCGGTCAGCATGGAGATGACCGGGTCCAGGTTGGCCATCGCGTCGATCTGGCCCGAGCGCATCGCGGCCACCGCGCCAGCGCTGGCGCCCACGCCGATAAACGACACGTCCGACGGCTTGAGGCCGGACTTGGCCAGCACGAAGTTGGCCATCATGTTGGTCGACGAGCCCGGTGCGGTCACGCCGATCTTCTTGCCCTTGAGGTCGGCGATCGACTTGAAGTTCGGCATGGTCTTGTTGGAGACCACCAGCACGATCTGCGGCGCGCGCCCCTGCAGCACGAATTCCTGGTACTGCTGGCCCTTGGCCTGCAGGTTGATGGTGTGCTCGTACGCGCCCGATACCACGTCGGCGCTGCCGCCCACCACTGCCTGCAGCGCCTTGGCGCCGCCGGCAAAGTCGACGATCTCGACGTCGAGGCCCTCTTCCTTGAAGTAGCCGAGCCGCTCCGCGATCGTCAGGGGCAGATAGTAGAAGAGGTTCTTGCCCCCCACGGCCACCGTGACCTTGGTCTTCTCGGGCTTGCCCTGAGCAAAGGCCTGGCCGAACGTGAACCACCCGGCCAGGAACAATGCCAGCGCGATCAGGACTTGCTTCCAGAATTTCTTGTTGTACATGTCGTGGTCTCCAACCTGTCTTCCGTGCGCCCCCGGCGCGGGACGTTGCGCCGGGTGGCTGCTTCGCGATGCTACCCCAAGTGGCGGCATCTTCGCATCGGGAACAGTACTGTAAGCGGGAAAGCCGGCCGATGGCTTTCTATCCGCTTACACCGCTGCCGGCGCGCGCGGGAACAACGCGCCCGGCACGCCCCCCGTTTGCTCGGATCTGCGCGGATTTACCCGGAATTGCCCGGACTCACTCGGCGCGGATGTCGGCCGACTTGATCACCTTGGTCCAGCGCGCCAGTTCCTGTTTCTGGTACTGGTCGAGCTGCTGCGGGCTCATGTATTTGGCCTCGGCGCCGAGTTCCTCGGCCTTCTTGCGGAAGGCATCGGTCTTCATGATCTTCTCGATCTCGCCGGTCAGCTTGTCGATCACGGGCTTCGGCGTACCGGCCGGGGCGTACATGGCGAACCACGACGAGACGTCGAGGTCGGGGTAGCCCGCCTCCGGCGCCGACGGCACATCCTTCAGGCTCGGCAGACGCGTCTTGCTGGTCACCACCAGCGGACGCAGCTTGCCCGCGGCGATATGGCCCATCAGCGGCGGCGGCGTGGTGATGGTGAGATCCACCGAGCCGCCCAGCAGGTCGGTCATGGCCGGGCCGGTGCCCTTGTACGGCACGTGCGTGATCTGGATGCCGGCCATCTGGTTGAGCAGCTCGGTGGACACGTGCTGGAGCGAGCCGTTGCCCGACGACGCGTAGTTGAGCTTGTTCGGGTTGGCCTTGGCATAGGCCACCAGTTCCTTCAGCGACTTGACCGGGAGGTTCTGGCGCACCACCAGCACCTGCGGGGCCGACAGCACGTTGGCCACCGGCGCGAAGTCCTTGACCGGGTCCCATGCGGTTTTGGTCAGCAGCGGCGTGATGACGTGGAAGCCCGAGTACTGCAACAGCAGCGTGTAGCCGTCGCCCTTGGCGCGCTGCACCATCTGCGCGGCGATGGTGCCGTTACCGCCGGGACGGTTGTCCACCACCACCGACTGGCCGAGCGCCTTCGACAGCGGCTCCGCGATCATGCGCGCGGCGATATCGGTGGTGCCGCCGGCCGCGGCCGACACCACCAGCATGATCGGGTGGGTCGGATAGCTGCCGTCCTGCGCGCGCGCCGGGCCGGCGGCCAGCAGTGCGGCGGCGCCGAGCGAAGCGGCCACCGCCGTGGCGACCGGGATCGCGAAGGTCTTGCCGAGGGTAATGGGGAAGCGGTTCATGTCTGTCTCCGGATGTTCTAGTTGAAAGCGTATGGATAAAACCAAGTCGGCCAAGTCGGCCAAGGCGATAAAACGACGATTCCGTGCAGCGCTACATTCGCGGCGCGGAGCGGGCCCTGCCACGGCACGTCAGGCCGGTGCCGGGTGCGGCATCACTGCCCCGCAAAATGTTCGGCCAGCCACGCGGGCGGCTGGTGCGTGCGCAGGCGCGGCCCCGCGCGCAGCAGTTGACTCGACAGCTCGCGCTCGACCAGGGCGGGCAGCGCCGCCACCACGTCGAGCAGCGCGGGCAGGTCCACACCGGTGTCCACCCCCATCGATGCAAACATGTGGACCAGCTCCTCGGTACTGACGTTGCCGCTCGCGCCGGGTGCGTACGGGCAGCCACCGAGGCCACCGGCGGCGGCGTCGAAGCGCGTCACGCCGGTCTGCCAGGCCGCCACGGCATTGGCCAGGCCCATGCCGCGCGTGTTGTGCAGGTGGATGGTCAGGCCAATATCGGGCAGACGGCGCTGGAAGTCCTCGCACAGCGCGGCCACCTGATTCGGATAGGCCATGCCCGTGGTGTCGCAGAGCGTGATGCCGGCCGCGCCGGCGGCCGCGAACGTCTCGGCCAGCGCCATCACGTCGTCGACCGCGACCTCGCCCTCGAACGGACAGCCGAACACGGTGGACAGCGAGATATTGACCGGCACCCCGGCCTGGCGCGCCTCGGCGATCATCGCCAGCAATTGCGTGCGCGACTGCGCGCGCGTCATGCGCAGGTTGGCGCGGTTGTGAGTCTCGCTGGCCGACATCACCAGGTTGACCTCGTCGGGGCGGCACGACAACGCACGCTCCAGGCCACGCAGGTTCGGCACCAGCACCGTGAGCCGCACACCGGACACGCGCTCCACCTGGTGCATCACGGCTTCGGCATCGGCCAGCGCGGGAATCGCCTTGGCCGAAGTGAACGAGGTGGCCTCGATGCGCGCAAAGCCGCACCGGGCGAGCGCGTTGACAAAGGCGACCTTGCCCTCGGTCGGCACCACTACGGGCTCGATCTGCAGCCCGTCGCGCGGCGCGACTTCATTGATCTCGACGCGGGCCGGGCCCGCCAGGCGGTAGCTGTGGGCACTCATGCGATCACTCCCCTTGCGCGCAGGTCGGCGATGGCCGCGGCGTCGAAGCCGGCTTGCACCAGCACCCGGTCGGTATGCTCGCCCAGCGTCGGCGCGCGGTGCTGGACCGCGCCGGGGTTGGACGACAGCTTGGGCATGATGCCGGGAATCTCCACCGTCAAACCCTTGGCCGAGGTAATCGACTCGATCACGCCACGCGCGCGGTAATGGGGGTCTTCGGCAATGTCCTTGACCGTGTAGATACGGCCGGACGGCACCTCGGCCTCGCGCAGTACAGCCAGCGCGCTATCGACGGTCTGCGTGCGCGTCCACGCGGCAATCGCGGCGTCGATCTCTTCCACCCGCTTGACGCGGCCATCGTTGCGCGCCAGCGCCGGGTCCTCGCCGAGGTCCTGGCGGCCGATGGCCTGCATCAGCCGGCGGAAAATCGCATCGCCATTGGCCGCGATCAGCACGAAGTCGCCGCAGCCGCACGGATAGGCATTGGACGGTGCGATGCCGGGCAGCGCACCGCCTGCCGGCTGGCGCACGGCGCCAAACGCCGAGTATTCCGGCAGCAGGCTTTCGGTGAGGTTGAACAGCGATTCGTAGAGCGCCACGTCGATGACCTGCCCCACCCCGCCGCGTGCATCGCGCTCGTACAGGGCCAGCAGCACGCCGAGCGCGCCATGCAGGCCGGCGATGGTATCGCCCAGCGACAGGCCCGCGCGCACCGGCGCGCGACCCGGCTCGCCGGTCAGGTAGCGCAGGCCGCCCATGGCCTCCGCCACCGCGGCAAAGCCCGGTTCATCCTTGCGCGGACCGGTCTGGCCGTAGCCGGACACCCGCACCATGATCAGCTTGGGGTTGTCGGCGTGCAGCACATCCCAGCCCAGGCCCCACTTCTCCATGGTGCCGGGACGAAAGTTCTCGATCAGGATATCGGCCTCGGCCGCGAGCTTGCGCACCAGCGCCTGGCCCTCGGGCTGGCGCAGGTCGATGCAGACCGACTGCTTGTTGCGGGACTGCGCCTCCCACCAGACCGAGGTGTCCTCATGCAGCATGCGCCATTTGCGCAGCGGGTCGCCCTGGCCGGGCGGCTCCACCTTGACGATCTGGGCGCCGAAGTCGGCGAGCGTCTTGGCCGCGAACGGGCCGGCAATCAGTTGTCCCAGCTCGAGCACGCGAATGCCTTCGAGGATCTGTCGTGCCATCTTGCGTTGTCTCCGGATATACGCCGCCGGGGTCCCGGGCGGCTTGTCTTGCGGTGATCGTGCCGCGATCGTGCGTTTGTGTTGTTTTGGCGCGAGTGTGCCCCAGTCCGGTCTCGCGACGGAATCGGCATTCCGGAAAGCGGGCTTTCTCGGAACGCGAAGGGTTAGGGAAAACGCGGAGGAAGGAACCGGTGCCGGGCATGCCCGGATGGCGCCTGGATAGCGTCCGGATGGCGTCCGGATAGCGCTTAGAACGGTGCGCGGTCGCCGCAGAGATGGGTAATCAGCAGGCGCGCCGAGACCGTCAGCGCGGCCGGGTCGCGCATGCCGATCAGCAGCGAGCGGCGCGCCCAGGCGTCCTGCAGCGACACCAGCGACAGCCCCATCGACTTGACGTGCGGCTCCGCCGCGATGCGCGGCAGCACCCCGACGCCCAGACCGGCCATCACCATGCGGCACATCGCGTCGAAGCTGCGCACCTGGATGCGCAGCCGGAATGGCCGTTCCAGCCGGCTGCTTTCCTCCAGCAGGCGCGCGGCCAGCGAGGTCACCTGCGGCAGGCTGACGAAGTCGTAGTCCAGCGTATCGGCATAGCGGACCGGACCGCGCTCGGACAACGGATGCCCGGGCGGCGTGATGATGACCAGTTCGTCCTGCCGGTACTCCACGGTGACCAGACCCGCGCACGGCGTGCGGTCGGCAAAGATGCCGACGTCGGCGCGATTCTCGACCAGCGCGGCAACGATATCGCTGCTGTTCTGTTCCTCGAGCTCGATGCGGATGGTCGGGTGCAGCCGCATGAATTCGGCCAGATCGTCGGGCAGGAACTGCGTGATGGCGGAGGTATTGGCACATACGCGCACCTGTCCGCGCACGCCGGACGCGTAGTCCGACATCACGCCCGCCATGCGCTCCACGTCCTGCAGAATGGTCAGGGCATGGTGGTAGCAGGCCTGGCCGGCCTCGGTCAGCTGCACCCCGGCCGCATGGCGAAAGAACAGCGGGGCGCCTACCGCGGTCTCGAGATCCGAGATGCGCTTGCTGGCCGCCGCCACCGCCAGGTGGGACTGCCGCGCGCCGGCGGAAATGCTGCCATGCCGCGCCACGGCGACAAACAGCCCGAGCGTGACCAGATCGAAGCGAGCCAGGTTCATCTTGTTACAGGGTGCGACGATCCATCACGGCACGCGCGATGGTCCCCGCATCGACATATTCGAGTTCACCGCCTACCGGCACGCCGCGCGCCAGGCGCGACACCTTGAGCCCGCGCGCCTTCAGCATTTCGCCGATGTAGTGCGCGGTGGCTTCGCCTTCGGTGGTGAAGTTGGTAGCCACGATGACTTCCGCCACCGGGCCGCCCAGTTCCGGCTCGGTCGCGCGCGCGAGCAGCCGGTCGAGGTGGATCTCGCGCGGGCCCACGCCGTCGAGCGGCGACAGCCGCCCCATCAGCACGAAATACTGCCCGCGATAGGTCAGCGTCTGCTCGATCATGATCTGGTCGGCAGGCGTTTCCACCACGCATAACAGCGCGGCATCGCGCTCCGGATCGCGGCAGGTCTCGCAAATCTCCTGCTCGGTGAACGTGTTGCAGCGCGCGCAGTGGCGGATCCCGTCGGCGGCCCCGCGCAACGCGTCGCCGAGCTTGCGCGCGCCGTCGCGGTCGTGCTGGAGCAGGTGGTACGCCATGCGCTGGGCCGACTTGGGTCCCACGCCGGGTAGTACCTTGAGCGCCTCGATCAGCGCCTGCAGCGAGGTCGGAGGCGCAGCCTTCATCCTCAGAACGGCAGCTTGAAGCCCGGGGGCAACGGCAGGCCCGAGGTCATCGAGCCCATCTTTTCCTGCGTGGTGGCCTCGGCCTTGCGCACGGCGTCGTTGAACGCGGCGGCCACCAGGTCTTCCAGCAGGTCCTTGTCGTCCGCGAGCAGGCTCGGGTCGATGCTGACGCGCTTCACGTCGTTCTTGCAGGTCATGACCACTTTGACGAGACCGGCGCCGGACTGGCCCTCGACCTCGATCTGGGCCAGTTGCTCCTGCATCTTCTTCATGTTTTCCTGCATCTGCTGGGCCTGCTTCATCAGCCCGGCCAGTTGACCTTTCATCATGGGATTACTCCTGAAGTCGTGTGGATGGTGTCGGGCGGCCATGTCATGGCAGCCGCCCTGGTGGTGTGGTGTCAGGCGGCGCGCGGCTGGATCGAGCCAGGCACGATCTGCCCGCCGAATTCGCGCAGCAGGCCCTGGATAAACGGATCGCCCTCGATATTGGCCTCGGCCTCGCGCTGGCGCTCGGCTCTGGCCTGGGCATCGACGGCGGCGGCCGTGGCGGAAACCGCGCCGATCTCGCATTGCACGCGGACCGCCACGCCAAAATGTTCGCTCAGTACCTGTTGCAGGCGCTCGGCCACACCGTTTTCGGCGATCGCCGCCACGGGCACGCGCAGGTACACGGCCCGGCCGACCACGCGCGCCAGTTCGCTCTGGTGCGCAAGCTGGCGCGCCAGGCCGCGTAGCGGCAGGCTGGCGGCCAGCGCCGGCCAGTCGCCGCTGAAGACCGGCGGCGTGCCATCGGCGTCGGCTTCGCACACGGCCTCGGGGGCGGGCTGCGCGGCGGCACCGTCGGCGTGGGCAGCGACCTGCGCGCCGGCGCGGCTATCGCTGTCGGCCCTTGCGTCCGCTCGTGCCGAAACCCGGGTATCCGTGCTCGCGCTGGTGCCGGAGCCCGACCTCCCCTCGCCGGCCGGAGTCACCTGGCGTGCGTTGGCAGGCCGCGTCGGCATTGGCGCGAAGGCCATGCCGGGATCGCTGTCATAAGGTCCGATCAGCGGCAGGTCGGGCGGCAATTCCTCCCACGGCGGGACGTCGCTGCCACCCTGCGCTTCCCAAGGCGGCACGTCGTTGGCCGGGTCGGCAAAACCGGCGGCATTGGCACGGCCGGCGAACTGACCGGCGTCGGCGGCAGGACGGGCCTGCGGCGGCGCCACGGCGGCGTCGCGGGCGGCCGGACGCAACGATGGCGCTGCCGGCATCGCTTCGGCCGCAGGCTGCGGCACCGGGGCCGCCACCGCGGCGGCGGCCGGGCGGTTGGCGGCGGGCGGCCGCAACGGCTGGGCGGGCGGCGCCGCCGGGCGCGCGGCTGCCGGGCCGGCCGGGCGTGCCGCGACCGGCGCGGGTGCCGAGGCCGGGCGTCCACCGCGACCGGCGGCGGCCTGACGCGCGGCCGCCAGCGCGGCACGCGCGGGCGACATCGCGACGTCGGTGGCCGGCACAGCATCCGCGGCTTGTGCGGCTTGTGCGGCTTGTGCGGCTTGTGCGGTGGTCAGCTCGCCCGATCCGGCATCCGGCCGTAATGGCATCGCCAGGTCCGACGAGGGTGACGATGGCGACGGGGGTGACGAGGGCGAGGAAGACGACAAGGGCGCGACCGAGGGCGCGGACAACGGAGACGCCGCCGCGCCCACCGACGCACCCACCGGGGCGACCGTCGGTGCCGCCGGCAAAGACTGCCCGGCCTGCGCCGCGACCATGCCATCGGGCGTCGCGGCATGCGGCTCGGCGGTCTGGCGGCCGATGCCGGCCTCGGCCGCACCCGTCGACGCTTCCGGCATCGCCATGCGCGCCGCCGGCGCCTTGGCGCCCGCCATGCCCCCGGAACGCGGCCGTACGGCCTGGCCACCGCCGCCCTGCCCCGTCACCGGCGCCGGACTGGCCGACGGCCGGAACGCGAGCATGCGTAACAGCGTCATCGTGAAGCCCGCATATTCGTCCGGCGCAAGCGCCAGTTCACTGCGGCCGATGTTCGCGATCTGGTAGAACAGCTGCACTTCCTGCGCGTCGAACACGCCGGCCAGGCGGCGGACTTCGTCGGCCTCGGGCCATTCTTCCTGCACGGACGCCGGCACCGCCTGGGCCAGCGCCACCTTGTGCAGCAGCGAGCCGAGGTCCTGCAACGCGCCTGCAAACGACAGGCTGCGGTCGGCCATCGAGTCCGCAATGCCCATCATGGTGGCGCCATCCTCGGCGGCCAGCGCATCGAGCAGTTGCACCAGATAGCTCTGGTCGATCGCGCCGAGCATGCCGCGCACCGCGTCCTCGGACACCTGGCCGGCACTGTAGGCAATGGCCTGGTCGGTCAGCGACAGCGCATCGCGCATCGAGCCATGCGCGGCCTGGGCCAGCAACCGCAGTGCATTGCCATCGTGGGCAATGCCTTCCTGCGCGAGGATATGGTCCAGATGCGAGACGATATGTCCCGGCGGCATCTGTTTGAGATTGAACTGCAGGCAGCGCGACAGCACCGTGACCGGAATCTTCTGCGGATCGGTGGTGGCGAGAATGAACTTGACGTGTCCCGGCGGCTCTTCCAGCGTCTTCAGCATGGCGTTGAAGGCGTGGTTGGTCAGCATGTGGACTTCGTCGATCATGTAGACCTTGAAGCGGCCCACCGTCGGCGCGTACACCGCCTTGTCCAGCAGCTGCGCCATCTCGTCGACGCCGCGGTTGGAAGCCGCATCCATTTCGATGTAATCGACAAAGCGGCCGCTGTCGATTTCGGTGCAGGCCTTGCACTGGCCACAGGGCGCGGCGGTAATGCCGCCGTTGCCGTCGGTGCCGGTGCAGTTGAGGGCCTTGGCCAGGATACGGGACAGCGTGGTCTTGCCGACCCCGCGCGTGCCGGTGAACAGATAGGCGTGGTGGAGCCGTTGCTGTTCCAGCGCATGCGTGAGCGCACGGACCACGTGCTCCTGACCGACCAGCGTGGTGAAATCCCTGGGGCGCCATTTGCGCGCTAGAACTTGATAACTCATGGCGGCGATTGTAGCAAATGGCAGACCTTGCATCGCGGCCGCGCCGGCCACCGCCGCGGCGCCCTAGCCACAGTCCCCCACATACCCGCAATTGGCGCATTTGGCGCAGCCATCGATACGATGCAGCGCATGCGCGCCACACTCCGGACACGGCTTGCCGGTGCCCGTGCCGAGCGACGGCCCCGGCACGGCCGCGCCGCCGCCCGCCGCCGCGGCACCGCTGCCGCCGGCCCCGTCGCTACCCAGCCCGCCCGCCCCGCCGTCGCGCCGGGCCAGGCGGGCCGCCAGGGTTGTCACCGGCACCGGCATGCCCTCGGCGTCGAGAAAGCCGCGCTTGATCAGGATGCGCTGCAGCGCGTAGCCGATGGCCGCCACCTCGGAGTCATGAAAGCGCGGCACCTCGCTGCCGTCCGGGCGCGTCACCATGCCATAGCGGACGGTGCCCTTGTCCCAGACCACGTTGCGCATATCGGCCAGCGCCTTGGCCACCTGCCCGCCGGAGCGCGCCACCATCGACAGCAGACGCATGGTCGACGTGATCCACTGCTGCCCCTCGGTGCGCTGGCCCGCCGGCATGAAAAACTCGATCGGCCGCTCGACCGTCACCGCCTCGCCGCCCACCACGCCCGCCACGCGCAGGAAATTCACGGTCAGGTATACCGTCTTGTGGCCTTCGTAGGTCATGTACTCGACCTTCGACGTCACGCCTTCCAGGTCGCCCAGCGGCCGGCTGTTGAACTGGCGCAGCAGCGGGTCGTCGTCGTGCGGCGCCGCCTGGGCCGCGCCCGGCGCCGGCGTGGCCGGCGGCGTCACCGACAGCACCGCGCCCAGCACCTTGTTGGGCCGATAGGTGGCCAGCCCCTTGAGGCCCGCCTTCCAGGCCTCCAGGTACAGGTTGCGGAAGGCCTCGTACGGATAATCCTCGGGCACGTTGACGGTCTTGCTGATGCTGGTGTCGATATACGGCTGCACGGCCTCGAGCATGCGCATATGGTCGAGCGCGGACATCTGCAGCGCGGTCACGAAACTATCGGGCAATTGCGCCATGTCGTGCCCGAGATGGCGATACAGCCGCCACGCATGGTCCGCCACCTCGAACACCCGATAGGTATCGTCGGGCATGCGCTTGCGACGGTTGTAGGTCCACGAGAACGCGGGCTCGATACCGTTGGACGCGTTGTCGGCAAACGCCAGCGTGATGGTGCCGGTCGGCGCGATCGACAGCAGGTGCGAATTGCGCATGCCGTAGGTGGTCATCGCTTCGCGCACATGGGCGGGCAGCCGGCTGACAAAGCCGCCGTGCAGGTAGTCGTCGGTACGGAACAGCGGGAACGCGCCCTTCTCCGCCGCCAGTTCGGCCGAGGCCAGGTAGGCCTGGTCGCGCAATGTCTCGGCGATGCGTGCGGCCATCTGGCGCGCGGGCTCGGCGTCATAGCGCAGTCCGAGCATCACCAGTGCGCTGCCGAGGCCGAGAAAACCCAGCCCGATACGGCGCTTGGCGCGGGCCTCGGCCTCCTGTTCCGGCAGCGGCCAGAACGTGACGTCCAGCACGTTGTCGAGCATGCGCGTCGATACGCGCACCACCTCGGCAAACGCCTCGAAGTCGAAGCCCGCCTGCGGTGTGAAGGGCTCGCGCACAAACCGCGTCAGGTTGATCGAACCGAGGCAGCAGCAGCCGTACGACGGCAGCGGCTGTTCCGCGCACGGATTGGTAGCCTCGATGGTCTCGCAGTAATACAGGTTGTTGTCGGCGTTGATATGCGACAGGAACAGGATGCCAGGCTCGGCATGATCGTAGGTGGCCTGCATGACCTGGTCCCACAACTGCCGCGCCGGCACGCGCCGGTAGACCCACTGGCCATCGTCGCGCCGATAGGCGCCGGCGGCGATCATCTCGGGCGACGGCGCGGCCTCGTGCACGAGCTCGACGTCGTCCCCGGCCTCCACCGCCGCCATGAACGCGTCGGTCACGCCGATCGACAGATTGAAGTTGGTCAGTTCGCCGCGGTCCTTGGCATGGATAAACGCCTCGATGTCGGGATGGTCGCAGCGCAGCACCCCCATCTGCGCACCGCGGCGGGCGCCGGCCGATTCCACGGTGGCGCACGACGCGTCGAACACCTTCATGAACGACACCGGGCCCGACGCACGCGAATGCGTGGCCCGCACCAGCGCACCGGCCGGCCGGATCGCGGAAAAATCGTAGCCGACGCCGCCGCCGCGCCGCATGGTCTCGGCCGCCTGCGCCACCGCCGTGTAGATGCTCGGCTTGCCGCCCTGCGATTCGGATACCGCATCGCCCACCGGCTGCACAAAGCAGTTGATCAGCGTGGCCTGGATGCCGGTACCGGCGGCCGAGTTGATGCGCCCCGCCGGCACAAAGCCGCATTCGAGCGCCCACAGGAAGCGCGCTTCCCAGCCTTGCCGCTGCTCGGGAGGCTCGGCCTCCGCCAGCGCACGCGCCACGCGCGCGCGGACATCGGCAATGGTGGTTTCCTCGCCCTTCGCATACTTCTCGCGCAGTACCTCGATCGAGATGTCCTGCGGAGCGAGTTCACCGTGAAGAATCTGGTCGTTTGCGTTCATATGCGATGCCTTGTTGGCGATGCCTTGTCGCGATTCCTTGTCGCGATACCTTGTCGCGATTCCTTGTCGCGATTCCTTGTCGCGATTCCTTGTCGCGATACCTTGTCGCGATGCCTTGTCGCGATACCTTGCGGCGGTGCCCCGTGCCAGGCGTGCGATGCGTCCTCACACGCCCTTTTTTTTAACGATTTTCGGACGGCGCTCGCGGCTTGCCGCAGCTTCGGTTACAATGCCGGTCGGACGGGCCTCCTCGCATGGTGGCGCGGTCAACCTGGTCAGGTCGGGAACGAAGCAGCCACAGCCGTTTTCCACCAGTGCCGAGGGCCAGGCTCGTCCCCCTTCACCTTTTTTCCTCGCTGTTCCTGACTGTTCCTCGCCGTTCCTCGCCGTTCCTCACTGTTCCTCGGTGCGGCGTGTTCGTACGGCGCCTTCGTACGGCACCTGCCTTCGGCACCATCCTGCCTCCCCCTGCGGTTCCCGTTTCCGGCTTCCCTGCTTCGGCTTTCCGTCCGCATCCGCGTCTATTCTGCGCCATTCCCGCGCGAATTTCAGAACAACGAGCCCTGCTCGCCGTGCATCACGGGCCGCAATGACTGCGCGTCGATCCATTCGCCGTCCGCCGTTGCCACGCCGGCCTCGATGCGTTTGCCCGGAAACATCGGCGCCACCGCTGCCACATAGCGCGCGAGCTGCGCGCCATAGGCCGTGCGTTCCTGCGGCAGCAATCGCAATTTGTAGTCGATGATCACCACCCGGTCGTGGAATTCGACCAGGCGGTCGATACGCAGCAGCCGTCCGCGCGCGTCGTAGAGCTCCACCTCATTGCGTGCGGAGGCCGCGTCTGACGGAAACAGCAGCGGCCGCAACGCCGGCGCGGCCAGCATCGCCCCCGCTTCGCGCACGGCCAGGCCGACCTGCTCACGCCATTGCGCCTGCACGCCCGCCATGCCGGCGCCGCTGGCCGGAAACCAGCGCAGCACCGTGTCGACATCGGGCACCGCGCCAAACGCCTGCGGATAGCGCGTGATGCGCTCCAGCAGCGCGTGCACGAGTTCGCCATGACGCGCGGCGGCGGCGTCGAACACGATACCGTCATCGTCCTCGCCGTCGGCACCGCTCGTCTCGTCGCTCCCGTCGCTCCCGTCGCTCCCGTCGCTCCCGTCGCCATTGCCGGTGGCGCGGTCGACCACCCCCGCGTCGCGAAAGCGTTCGCGGAAGTCGGTAAAGCGCACGCGCTCGCCCGCGGGTGCCGCTGCGGCTGTCGCCGCTGTCACATACGGCAGCGCTGCCGCCTCGCCCGACGGATACGCGGGCACCGGCTCCCCGACGCCCGCCGCTGCCAGCCGCACATACCAGCTGCCCGCGATCTCGCTATTGTTTTCGCCGTTGTTGTCGCCGTTGGTCTCGCGCTTGCCGTCGCCATCCTTGCCATTGCGTCCCTTGCGTCCATTGACGCCGCTCACCAGCAGGCCCTGCTGCGCGCGCGTCATCGCCACGTACAGCAGGTTCCAGTTCTCGCGCTCGGCCAGCGCCGCCTCGGCCTCGAACAGATGCGCGCGCGCCAGGCCGCGTTCGGCGCGCTTGCCATAGGCCGAGAAATGACTGGGCACGCGCGACGAGGGGGGCCAGTCGACCAGGATGCCGCCCCGATCGGGCGCCGGATCGCTGTGGTTGGCGTCGAGCAGCACCACGAACGGGGCCTCGAGGCCCTTGGCCGCGTGCACGGTCAGGATATGAACCGCATCGAGCTGGCTATCGCCATCGTCTTCAGGCTCGGCCTCGCTGTCTTCCACCAATTCGCCCATGCCGCCTTCATCGGGACTCTCGTCCTCGTCGCCACGGCGGATCTCGCGCAGCTCGTCGATAAATTTCGGCAAGCTCGGATAGCGGCCGCCGTCGAGATCGAGCGACAGCTTGAGAAACGCATCGAGGTTGGCCAGCACCTGGTCCCGGATCGCGCTCGGCGCGGCCTCCGCATAGCGCCGGCGCACCTCGCCTTCGTCATAGATGCGGTCGATCAGGTCGTGCACCGGCAGCCGCGGCGCCAGCGCCAGCCATTTGCGCAGGCGCACCACACCAGCACGCAGCGCGTCCGATGCGGTCGGCGGGAGGTCGGTCGACGCGATGCGGGCCCACCAGCCGCGCTCGGCCCCGGTGCCGGCGAGCAGCAGCAGGTCGTCGTCGGTGGCGCCCACGATCGGACTCTTGAGCACGTGCGCGAGGTCGAGGTCCGACTCCGGCGTCATCAGGAACGCGAGCAGCGCCGAGATATCGAGCGCTTCCAGCGTGGCCAGCAGGCCGCCGCGGCGTGGACTCAGGCATGGAATGCCGGCCTCGCGGAACGCGCGTTCGTAGTCCGCCAGATGGGTCTTGCGGCGCACCAGCAGATGCATGTCGCGCCAGCTGGCGGGGCGTTCCACACCCTTCTCGCGCACCGGCACGTGCGCGCGGATATGGCGCAGCCATGCGGCCACGCGACGCCCCTCCTCGAAGCGCAACGAATCCCCCTCCTGCGTGCGCGGCTGCCTCAGCGTGTCGCGGTGACCGGCTTCGGCGCCCTGCGTGCCGGTGGCGGTGGCGATGCCAGTGCCAGTGCCAGTGGCCGCAGCCTGCGAAGCGGCTTCGCTGGCGTCCAGACCTGCGAGCGCCGCCGCCTCGTTGCGCGCCGCCTCGTCCGCCGGCATCTCGACCAGCGGCAGCAGCCAGACCGGCCCGCCAGGTTCCGTCAGCGCGGTGGATTGGGTCTCGAAGAGCGGATAACGGCCGCCGGCACGCGCGTCATCGAACACTGCGTTGACCCAGTCGAGCACCTCGGGCCGGTTGCGGCGCGTGCGGTTGGTGCGCAACACGGTGGCGCCGAACTCGGCCTGCAGCATCTCGCTCGCCGTGCCGAACAAACGCGCATCGGCACGCCGGAAGCGATAGATCGACTGCTTGGGATCGCCCACCAGAAACACCGTGGGCCGCTCGGCCAGCCCCTGGTAGCCGGCCAGCCAGCCTTGCAGGATGCGCCATTGCAGCGGGTTGGTGTCCTGGAACTCGTCGAGCAGCAGATGGCGATAGCGCGCATCCAGCCGCACCTGCAGATAGGTCGCCGTTTCCTCGTCGGACATCAGCCGCGCGGCCAGCCATTCGAGGTCGGCAAAATCCATCGCGCGCGCCTCGCTCTTGTAGGCCTGGTAGCGCTCCAGCAAGGCATCGCCCAGCTGGTACAGCGCCAGGTTGACGGCCAGCACGGCGGCTTCGCAGCGGCGCGCGGCAATTTCGTCGAGACGCGTGCAATGTTCGAGATGGCGCGCAAGCACGTCCTCGACACCGGCGTCGCCACCGGCGGCCTTGGCCAGCGCGGCGGTACGGCGCAGCGCGCGCGGCTTGCCCGCGCCCGTGAAGAACGCCGCGCGCAGGCGCGCAAAGGCTTCCGCGGCCGCGCTGCCCGCTTCGCGGCCCGCCGTGCGCCAGGCCGCGATAGCCGCGAGACCCTCGCCGATGGCATTGGCATGGCCTTGCTCGGTCTTGCCCCCATTGCCCAGCAACGAGGCCAGTTGCTGGCAATCGGCGAGCCAGTCGTCATCGGCGAGCGCCTCCACCAGAACGTCGTTCACGGCATCGTCGCCAAGGTCGGCGGCCAGCATCGCGGCCGGATCGCCGGCCTCGCGCAGCGCCCACCATTCGCTGCGTGCGTGGAACATGCGATCGAGCCATGCGCGCGCCTGGAATTCGCCGATGGCACTCACCAGTCGTTCGTACGCGGCGCGCAACGGCGCGTACGGCGGCGAGGCCAGCGCGCGCCAGAACGGCGCCCAGGCCTCGCGCTTCATGCGCAGCGCGTCCTCGCGCAGCATCGCGCCGGGCACGATGCCCGACGACAGCGGCGCGCCGCGCAGCAGCGTGCCGAACCAGCCGTGGAACGTATCGATGGCCATGCGGCCCGGCGCGGCCAGTACCTGCGCGTGCAGGTTGCGCGCGCGCGGCAGCGCCGCACGCGCGGCGTCGGCATCGAGGCCGCGCATGGTCAGCGCGGCAATAACATCCGCATCGCTCGCGCCGGCGAGTTCCGCGAGCACCTCGAGCAGACGCTCGCGCATTTCCTCGGCAGCCTTGCGCGTGAAGGTGATGGCGAGAATCTCGTGCGGTTGCGCGCCCGCCAGCAGCAGCCGCACCAGGCGCGCCACCAGCAGCCACGTCTTGCCGCTGCCGGCACAGGCCTCCACCACGACGGAACGGACGGGATCGCACGCCGCACGCGTGAAATCGGCTTCGGAGACGGTGTGGCCGTCGCGCAGGTAAGCGTGGGCGGTCATGTCAGATCAGGCAGTGCGGTGGATTCCCAGAAGCCCTTGCGGCACAGGCCGCGCGCTTCGCAATACGTACAGGCGGAGGCATCGCCGAACGCCGGCAGCCGCGCGCCCTCGCGCAGGCGGCCGACGTCCCTGCGCAGCTGGCCCTCGAGCCAGCGTACCGCGCCATCGAAATCGGGCAGGTCGACCTCGCGCTGCCGGGCCGGCTGGTCCTGCGACGGACCGTCCTTCGCCCCCTCCAGCGCAATCCAGCTGCCCGCATGCGCGTCCTTGCGCAGCAGGCCATAGAACGGCAGCTGGCAATCCTCCTCGACGTCGCCGACCTTGCGGCGCAGGCGCGCTGCGCTCTGCGTCTTGTAGTCGAGCACGGCGCGGCTACCATCGGGACCGATGTCGACGCGGTCGATCCGGCCGGCCAGACGCAGCGGCACGCCATCGCGCATGCCGATCTCGACGCTGACGTCGATCTCCCCGCCCTGCCAGTGCCAACCCTCGGCTTCGCGCGCGGCCTGCCATTGCACATACGACGGCAGGACCTCGCACCAGCGCCAGTAGTAGCCGATGGCATTGCCGTCGTCGCGCATCAGCGGGCCGAACTCGTGCTCGGAAATCTCGCGCAGGCGCGCCAGGCGGTGCGCGGGATCGCGGATCTCCTGCGCCTGCATTTCGCTGTGGTAGCGGTGCAGCACGCGGTGCAGCAGGTTGCCGATATCGCGCTTCTCAAGGTCGTCGCTGACGTCTTCCAGACCGGCCAGGCCCAGCATGCGGCCGGCAAAGAACTGGTACGGACAGCGGCGCAGCATGTTGTACGCCTGCGCGCTCCAGCGGACCGGCACGTGCGCGGGCGCGGACGGAGCCGGCATGCGGCCCGGCCGCGCAACGGTGTCGAACAGGCGCGGCGCGGCAGCGGTTTCGATCGGCGCACCGGCGCGACGACAGCAGGCCGACAGGCGCTCGATCCAGCCCGACACGTGATGCGGCTCGCCCCGTGCGCCGAACCGCTGCCACGTAAGCACGACGTCGTCGTTGTTGAGCAGCACCTCGGCAAGATCGCGGGCCTGCTGCGCAAAGCGCGCCTCGCGGTCTTCCAGATCGAGTTCGCGCCGCATCTGGTTGGAGAAGAACATCAGTTCCGCCGCGCTCGACGGCAGTTGCGCATCGTCGCAGCCGACGATGACCACGCCCTCGAAGCGGCGCATGCGCGCGCCGTTGAGCGGCAGGATCGTGATGCGCGATGCGCTCGGCGCGGTGGGCTCCTTGTAGGCCACCGACTCGAGAATGGCCGACAGCATCGCGCGAAATTCGTGCTGGGCCAGCGTGGCATGGGCACCGGTCTCGTCGTCGGGCAGGTCGGCCAGGCGCGCCAGCGCGTCGAGCATCTGACGCCCGGCATCGTCGGCCGCGAGCGCGGCACGCATGTCGAGCGCGTCGAGCGTGGTGTCGAGCTGCGCGAGCCAGGTCGAGAGCGGCTTCTGCGCCTGGCCCCGTGGCCACGTGGCGGCCTGGTCGGCCAGACGCACGATCATCTCGCGTGCGGCGGCACGGGCCTCGTGCGTGGCCGCCTCGCCATCGAGGTCGGGAGGGTCGGGAGGGTCGGAAGGGCCGGAAGGGTCGGAAGGGCCGGAAGGGTCAGGACAGGGTGCGCCCGCGCGCGTTCCGCCAGCGGCACCGCCGTCGCGCTCGGCCAGCAGGTGCCGCAGGCGCGCCCAGCCGCCGGTGATCGCCTCGCGTCGCACCTGTCGCTCGATCATGGCGATGGCCGTGCCACGGTGTGCCACCTCGGGCAGGCAGAATGGGCTCTTCAGCAGATCGAGCAGCGCATTGGTATCGCCGTCGCGCGCGAGCACGTCGAACCAGCGCATCAGCGCGGCAGCCGCGCGCGTGGTCGAGAGCTTCCAGCCGGTCTCGTCGCGCACCGGCGCACCGGCACGGGCCAGCAACGCCCGCACGCGCCGCGCCACGATGCGATCGTGCGCGACCAGCGCCACGTGCCGACGTCCTTCGTTGAGCCACGCCACGAGCTGGTCGGCGGCGGCAATCGCCTCGTCCTCGAAGCGCGCGCTGCCGACCACGCGCACACGGGGCCGCTCGGCCGGCAGACGGCGCGGCAGGGCCACGGGCCGCGCTGGCATCGCGCGCGATGCGTGCTGGCGCGCGCCGCCTTGCGGCTGTCCCTCCCTGCCCGGCCGGGGGCGGTTGCAGGCGGCGCGCCTCGGGCCAGAGCGCGAGCAGCGTCGTGTACCAGTCGGCCGCGCCATCGCCATCGCCATCGCCATCGCCATCGCCATCGCCATCGCCATCGCCATCGCCATCGCCATCGCCATCGCTATCGCTATCGCTATCGCCGAAATTGTCGTCATCGCTGGTGCCCCGGCCGGCGGCGTCATCGGCCCACGCGTCCTCGTGGCGAAGATCTTCGTCCGCCTCGTGCGCCCCGCCCGACCAGTCGTAGCCGATCTCCAGCGTCGGCACCTGCTCGCCGACCTGCGCGAGGAAGGTGGCCTCGATGGGCGTGAGCGGTGTCGGCGCGACCCAGATCACCGGCCCGTCGACCAGTTGCGCAAGCCGCTGCAGCGCCCGCCGTCGCGCCGGCAGCGGATCGTCCGGGCCGGACAGTTGCTGCCAGAACGCCAGCACGATCTGCGCCTCCTGGCCGAGAAACCGCTCCGAAAGGTGGGCATAGGTTCGCTGCAGCGCGCCCTGCAGCAGCGCGGCACGGTCGTCGCCCTCGATGTCATCGTCGGCGCGCACGGCGGCATCTTCCAGCCAGCGCGCGCTCAGTTCGTCGCTGATCGACAGCAGCGTCTGCGCCAGGCCCCACGCCGCCGCCTCGGTCTGCGCGCCAAACGCGGCACGCAGCCACGCCTGCCCGCGAATGGCTTGCTGCACTGCCAGCAGGCGCGCCGCATGACTGCGCACCGGGACCGGCTCGGCGTCGAGGTCCGGCGGCAGGTCGAGCAGCCAATGGCCGAGCGTCAGCACGCGCGGCAGCAGGCGCGGCTTGCCGCGTGCGCGCGCGGCGGCGTCCAGCGCGGCGCGCACGCCCGGGATCTGCGCGGCGGTCGGCACCACGACGTGCGCGGCCGCAGCCTGCTCGCCGCAGTGGTCGAGAAAATGCCACGCGGTGGTGGCGGCCTGTGCGAGAAACGCGGGGCCGGGTGGAAACTGGAGCCGGGACATATCAGACGGCAGGCGCGCGAGGCACACCGCTTGCGGTACGTACATCGCGAGCCCTGTGGATCGGGATCGGGGTCAAGCAAGAGTCAAGGCAAACGCCTGGCAAGCGCGAGGAAAACACCACGGCGGCGCAGGCACACGGAGAATAAGGCGGCGCGGCCGCACCGGCATGCGCCAGGGGCAACCAGCGCCGGCCCTCACCGGGACGAAGGTCGGGCCGGCGGTCGCGCGTGCGCCGCCGCCATCGCGATCGACCGCCCGCCGCCATCGCGATCGACCGCCTGCCGCCATCGCGATCAACAGCAATACCTCGGCGCAATGTCCCGGATGATCGCACCGGCGCGGCGCCCGCCCGCTCAGTGACCGCGCCCCTCGAGCCGCGCGCGAATCTCGCGGGCGGTCTCCAGCAGCCCCTCGTAGCCGGAGCGCGCATGTTCAGGCAAATCGGGATCGCCGACCAGGGTGCCCAGCGTCTCCATCACGCTATAGACCAGCCCCTTGGCGGCACCGGTCGCAATGCTGTTGCTCTCCACCGCCTGGTTGAGGTGCGCGAGCGCGTCGCCAAGATGCTCCGCATCCGGCGTGTCGCGGGGTTCACGGGGATCGGGATTCATGTCAGGTGGCCTTGTCGGTTACGGTTAGTGGCTTACGTGCGGATGCCAACGGTGAGCGGCTTGCGCGCAGATGGTCCGCACATCGGCGTGGGTGCCGGCGTGGTACCAGCGCGGGTACCGGCCTGGGTACCGGCGCGGGGCACTGCCCGGGGGATATCGCGCTTCCATTCTACTGGGGCGTCGCGCCAGCCCAAATAAGAGTGTTCCCATGTGCATTCTAGAGCATGCCGGGTCCCCTATATTCAGGGAAATCCCTGCGACGCGGAATAACCGCGTCAAACCACGGCGGCAAACTACCCCGCCCAAACGCATTGTCGATTGACTAAATCTTTCGCCGCGATTTAAACAATGTTTCACGCGAGGCGCGCCGCAAGCGCACAATCGAGGCGTCAGTGGGGGTTGTCCGGGCCTTGCCCGATGCGGGTTTCAGCGAGGGTCTTGAATTCCATCGAACTGGTAACATATCGTTTTCGAGGACACCGTCCGGCGCTTTCGGCAGCCGTCCGGCGAATCCGCGGAATCTCGTGTATGGTAGCGGTTCGGCCCACAGTAGTTACCCGCATTCAGCATTCCGCCTTCAACACTAATTGAGCGAAACCAGAGGTTTTCCGCCATGAGCGAACAAATCAAGTATGTAAGCGACGCGTCGTTCGATGCCGACGTTCTCAAGTCCGACAAGCCCGTCCTGCTGGACTTCTGGGCCGAGTGGTGCGGTCCCTGCAAGATGATCGCCCCGATCCTGGACGAAGTGGCCCGCGACTACGGCGACAAGATCCAGATCGCCAAGATCAACGTCGACGAGAACCAGCAAGTGCCGGCCAAGTTTGGCATCCGCGGTATCCCCACGCTGATCCTGTTCAAGAACGGTTCGGTCGCGGCGCAGAAGGTCGGCGCCCTGTCGAAGTCGCAACTGACCGCGTTCCTCGACGGCAACCTGTAAGCGCGTCGCACCGTCGACGCCGGTGTGCCCCCCTTCTTCGGCAGGGGGGCATCATCCGAAAGCATGATCCGGTGTGCGTGCGCCAACCCTGGCGCGCCGGCCGGATTGTGCTAAGATGCCATCAACAATTTCCCCGAGCGTTCGCTCATATCTTCCCCCTTTCCGCTTAGGTCGCTTTATTTCCGCTTAGGTCGTTTTAGGTTGCTGCTCACGCTTAAGTTACCCACTTAGCAGGCTGCTGAAATACCGGCAGCGGATGTCCGCGCGACGACTAGCTGAAGCGTTAATCTGAGGACTCCATACAACCCCACATTCATGCGCGGCGCTGACACCTTCACCGAAAGTTTGTTCACCATGCGGCGGCTGGAAGATTTCGTGCCGAAGTCCCACCCCTTGCGCCCGATCCGCACCATGGCGAACCAGGCGCTGGCGAAGATGGATCGGCTGTTCGCGCAAATGTACGAGGCCGATATCAAGGGTGGCCGGCCCAGCATCGCGCCGGAGAAGTTGCTGCGGGCCATGCTGCTGCAGGTGCTCTACAGCGTCCGGTCGGAGCGCCAGCTCATGGAACAGACGCACTACAACTTGCTGTATCGCTGGTTCATTGGCCTGGCGATGGATGATGTGGTCTGGGTGCCCAGCGTCTTCAGCAAGAACCGGGAACGGCTGATCAAGCACGATGCCGTGATCGACTTCTTCAACGAAGTGCTGGCCATCGCGCAGAAGAAGGACTGGCTGTCGGGCGAGCACTTCAGCGTCGACGGCACGTTGATTAAGGCGTGGGCTGGCCACAAGAGCTTTGTACGCAAGGATGGCGACGACAAAGACGATAACGACGGTGCTGACTTCAAGGGTGAAAAGCGCAGCAACGAGACGCACGAGTCCAAAACCGATCCCGATGCCAGGCTGTATCGCAAGGGCAAAACCGCCAGTGAACTGCGCTACATGGGTCATACCTTGAGCGACAACCGCCACGGCCTGGTGGTCAGCGCCATGGTGACCAATGCGGACGGACACGCCGAGCGCGAGGCCGCGAAGGTCATGCTTAACGATGCCAGGCAGGTGATTGAGGACCTGAATGTGGAAGTCACCGTGGGTGCGGACAAGGGCTACGACGCGCACGAGTTCATTCAAGCCTGCCTGGAGATGAAGGTGACGCCGCACGTCGCACAAAACACCTCCGGCCGGCGCTCGGCCGTTCCCGACGCCATTGCAGGCACCAAGGGTTATGCCATCTCACAGCAAAAGCGCAAGCTGATTGAACAAGGCTTTGGATGGGCCAAGACCGTTGGGCGCATGCGCCAGGTAATGGTGCGCGGTCGAAAGAAGGTCGACCAAATGTTTGTGCTGAGTATGGCCGCCTACAACCTCGTGCGCATGCGCTCGCTGGGACAAATCCGCCCACAGTTGCAGTAATCGTGGTGATGAGGCCCGAAACGGTCGTCAAATCAACGAAAAAGTCGGTGAAGTGACGCCGCGCTTCCGGATTGTGAAAAATAGCGAGCCCCTCAGGCTTGTAGAGGGAAGCTTCGCTTTTTACGCGGCTAGTACTTCAGCAGCCTGTTAGGTCACCCACTCGGGTCACTCAGTCAGGGCGCTTCGGTTAAGAAGCCTGGCTCGCTGACAGTAGTAGTCTCACCGCGCCGGTCGCAATGCCGTCTTGCCGGAGCCGGTCATGCAGGTCGCCTGCCTGCCCTGAGAACCCAGTGGGCCTCCACGTGAGTCGCCAAGCGAGCACCCAAGTGGCTCCCCTACTGTCCATCTGTACCCCTCGTCTATGCACCTGACAGAACTCAAATCGCTTCACGTGTCTGCGCTTCTCGAAATGGCGGCAACGCTCGAGATCGACAACGCGCAACGGATGCGCAAACAGGAACTGATGTTTGCCATCCTGAAGAAGCGCGCCAAGATGGGCGAAACCATCTACGGAGACGGCACGCTGGAAGTTCTGCCCGACGGTTTCGGTTTCCTGCGTTCGCCGGAAACTTCGTACCTCGCCAGCACGGACGACATCTACATCAGCCCCTCGCAGATCCGCCGCTTCAATCTCCATACCGGTGATTCGATCGAAGGCGAGGTGCGTACGCCCAAGGACGGCGAGCGCTACTTCGCGCTCGTGAAGGTGGACAAGGTCAACGGGCAGCCGCCCGAAGCGGTGAAGAACCGCATCATGTTCGAGAACCTGACGCCGCTGCATCCGAACCGGCCGCTCACGCTCGAACGCGATATCCGCGCCGAGGAAAACATCACCGGCCGCATCATCGACATGATCGCGCCGATTGGCCGCGGCCAGCGCGCGCTGCTGGTGGCATCGCCGAAGTCCGGCAAGACCGTGATGCTGCAGCATATCGCCCACGCCATCGCCAACAATCATCCGGAAGCGGACCTGTTCGTACTGCTGATCGACGAACGTCCCGAGGAAGTGACCGAAATGCAGCGCTCGGTGCGCGGCGAGGTGGTGGCTTCCACCTTCGACGAACCCGCCATCCGCCACGTACAGGTGGCCGAAATGGTAATCGAGAAGGCCAAGCGCCTGGTCGAACTGAAGCGCGACGTGGTGATCCTGCTGGACTCGATCACGCGTCTGGCACGTGCCTACAACACCGTGGTACCGGCATCGGGCAAGGTGCTCACCGGCGGTGTGGACGCCAACGCGCTGCAACGTCCCAAGCGGTTCTTCGGCGCCGCGCGCAACCTGGAGGAAGGCGGTTCGCTGACCATCATCGCGACCGCGCTGATCGAAACCGGCAGCCGCATGGACGACGTGATCTACGAAGAGTTCAAGGGCACCGGCAACATGGAAGTGCACCTCGAGCGCCGCCTTGCGGAGAAGCGCGTCTACCCGGCCATCAACCTCAACAAGTCCGGCACGCGCCGCGAGGAATTGCTGATCAAACCGGAGATCCTCCAGAAGATCTGGATCCTGCGCAAGTTCATCTCGGACATGGATGAAGTCCAGGCCATGGAATTCATCCTCGACAAGATGAAGCCGACGAAGAACAACGCCGAGTTCTTCGACATGATGCGTCGCGGCGGCTGACGTCCGACCAGCCGGAGGGGCGTTGCTGCCCCTCCCCCCACGCTGATCGACACGGCCCACCGTGGCAAGATCGGCGGACAGCGTGGGCCCACACCGTGAGCAGGAACCATGTTTGGCAAACTGACCCGCTTCCTGCGCTCCCGCTCGCGCGCCCGCAAGCTCGAGCATTACGCCATTCCCGACGAACTGTGGACACGCACCGTGGCCGCCTTGCCGTTCGTCGCGCGCTATGACGACGCGGACCGCACCGCCCTGCGCGAGTTGGCCACGCTGTTTATCGCCGACAAGGAATACTCCACCGCGCACGATCTTCCGCTCACCGACGAGATGGTGGTCAGCGTCGCCGTACAGGCCTGCGTACCGATTCTCAAGCTCGGCATCGCGTGGTATCGCGGCTGGCATGGCATCGTGCTCTATCCTGGCGAATTCCTGATCCGCAAGACCGTCGAGGATGAATACGGCCTCGTGCACGGCGTGGAAGAGGAAGCCAGCGGCGAGGCATGGGAACATGGGCCCGTGATCCTCTCCTGGCCCGATGTCAGCACCCCCGGCGCGGGGCTCGGCGGCGAGGCCGCACAGGCCTTACCGCCCGACACCTACAACGTGGTCGTTCACGAGTTTGCGCACAAGCTCGACATGCTCGACGGCGAAGCCGATGGCGTGCCGCCGTTCTCGCGCGTGCTCCATCCGGACGTCGATGCCGGGCAATGGGCAGAAGACTTCCTGACGCAGTACGACCGCTTTGCCGAGGCGTGCGATGCGGTGGCCGAGAGCGCCTGGGACCATCCCGAACGCCTGCCGCCACGCCTGCGCGTCATCGATCCGTACGGCAGCGAAGCGCCGAGCGAGTTCTTCGCGGTGGCGTCCGAGTCATTTTTTGTCGAACCGTATGCGCTCCGGCGGCACTGGCCGCAGGTCTATCAGGCACTGGCCGTGTTTTATCGCCAGGATCCGGGCGCGGCCCTGCCCTGATCACACAGGGCGACTTGCCCAAGTCCTTGTTTCTCTGCCATAATCCCGGTTTGCCCGTTATCGGCAAGTGGTTCGCTCGCCGCCAGCATCCGGATGCATCCACAGAAGCATCCACCGATGAACGAACGGCCAGCGGGCTGGCTACCCAACCAGAAAGGAATCACCATGAAAGAAGGCATCCACCCGAATTACCGTGAAGTCGTGTTCCACGACGTGTCGAACGACTTCAAGTTCGTGACCCGCTCGACCATCCAGACCCGGGACACGATCGTTCACGAAGGCAAGGAATACCCCCTGGCCAAGATCGAAGTTTCGTCGGAATCGCACCCGTTCTACACCGGCACCCAGAAGATCATGGACACGGCCGGCCGCGTCGAGAAGTTCCGCCAGAAGTTCGGCAGCAAGCTGGGCCAGATCAAGAAGTAATCGCTCCAGCGAGCACGCTCTTCCGAGCCATCGCCGCGCCTGCAGGGACAGATGCTCCGGCGGCGCGCAGCAAAAAAGAGGCAGCATCAGCTGCCTCTTTGCTTTTTCTGGCCGTCTTTGCTTTTTGTGCCGTCTTTGCTTTCTGGCCCCGTTGTTGATCCGGCCCTCGTTGTTTTTCTCGCCCGCCTTGCCCAGCTGGCGCCATGCGGGTCAACGTGCGCAGTACCGCGACCCGCAGTGACCCGACCCCGCCGATGCGTCAAGCCAAGACCTCCTCGCCCGTTCAACTGACCGCCGCCGCCACCGGAGCGCTGCCCCGCGTCCTGCTGCTGGCGATCTGCGTCGTCTACGGACTGGTGGGTCTGTTCGGCCGCGATCCGTGGAAAAACGAGGACGCCGCCGGCTTTGGCGTGATGTGGCAACTGGCCTCGGGCGGCACGCAGGACTGGCTCATGCCGAACATCGCCGGCCGGCCGTACAGTGAGGACGGTCCGCTGGTGTTCTGGATCGGCGGCATCATGATCCGCCTGTTCGGCGGCTGGCTCGGCGCGCCCGATGCCTCACGACTGTCGACCGCGCTGTTCTACTTTGGTACCTGCGCCTTCGTCTGGTACGCGACCTACCTGCTGGGCCGCCGCGACGAGGTGCAGCCGTTCGCCTATGCCTTTGGCGGACAACCCGATGCGCGCGACTATGGCCGCGCGCTCGCCGACGGCGCGCTGCTGATCCTGCTGGCATGTGTGGGCCTGGCCATGCGCGGCCACGAAACCACCGCCCAGGTCGGCCAGGTCTGCTTTATCGCGATGATGCTGTACGGCATGGTCCGAAGCCTCGACAAGCCGATCCAGGGCAGCCTGTGGGTGGGGCTGGCGCTTGGCTCGCTGTGCCTCTCGAGCGGGCCGATTCTCGCGATCTCGCTGTTTGCGGCCGCGCTGGTGGCCGGGGCCGCATGCAAGCCGCTGCCGCTCGGCCGCCTGCTCCAGGTCGGCCTGCCGCTCGCCCTCGCAATCGTCGCGGCATGGCTGGCCGCGACCTACCTGGGTGCGATCGACCGCGACGAAGCGGTGTCGTTTATCCGTGAATGGACGCGCTACGACCGGCGCACCTACGGCGGTCCGTCCGCGCAGACGCTCGGTTTTATCGCGCGCAACTTCTTCCTGTTCTCGTGGCCGGTATGGCCGATCGCCATCTGGGCCTGGTTCTCGTGGCGCGGCATGCGCCGCGCGCCCCATGTGGCACTGCCCCTCTCGCTGCTGCTGTTGCTGTTGCTCCTGCTGGTATTGCAGCGGCAGGCCGGCGACGTGCAGTTCATCTTGCTGCTGCCGCCGATGGCAGTGCTCGCGGCCTTTGCGCTGCCCACGCTGACGCGCGGCGCGATCAACGCAATCGACTGGTTCGCGTTGCTGTTCTTCACGATCTTTGGCGGCACAGTCTGGTTCATGTGGATCGCCAAAACCACGGGATGGCCGCCTCGCGTGGCCAACAACGTGTTCCGCCAATTGCCGGGCTTCCAGCATTCGTTCACCCTCAGCGCGGTGGTGTTTGCGCTGATCGTGACGGCATGCTGGGTGCTCGTGGTGCGCTGGCGGCTGTCGCGCGCGCCCAAGCAGATCTGGCGCCCGGTGGTGATCTCGGCTGCCGGCACCACGTTGATGTGGGTCATGGCGATGACGCTGTGGCTGCCGTCGATCAACTACGGCAAGACCTATCGGGACGTGGCCCAGGCTGCCGCACTCGCCCTGCCGCAGACATACCAGTGTGTGCAGCCGATCCGCATGGGCAATGCGCAACTGGCGTCGTTTGCCTACTTCGGTCATATCCGGTTTGGCGGGCCCAACGATGGCTGCGACATTCTGCTGCGCCATGACGCGGTCGATTATGGCGCCCCGAGCAGCATCTCGCACTTTGAATGGCGCCTGATCTGGGAAGGCCGCCGTCCCGCCGACCGCGACGAGCGCTTCCGCATGTATCGACTGGTGGAGACGCCGCCGGTCGTGGCCCCGCGTCCGGCCCGGACCCGTCGACTGCCACGCCAGCCTTGATGGCCAGCGCGTTGCAGGATATCCGCCGCATCGTCAATCTTGCGGCGCCGGTGCTGGTCGGCCAGCTTGCGCTGGTGGCCTTTGGCGTGATCGATACGGTCATGTCCGGTCGCGTGTCGGCCGCCGACCTGGCCGCGGTGGGCCTGGCCAGCTCGATCTACGTCACGATCTATATCAGCCTGATGGGCGTGCTGCAGGCGCTCTCCCCGATCGCCGCGCAACTCTATGGCGCCAATCGCCTGCACGAGATCGGCGTCGAGGTACGGCAAGCCGCCTGGCTCGGCCTGGCGCTTGCCGTCCCCGGCATGCTGCTGTTGCTGTATCCGGGACCGCTGCTGCGGTTTGCGCAGGCCCCGCCGGAACTCGTGGACAAGGCCACGCACTATCTCCATATCGTTGCCTTCGGCCTGCCGGCCGCGCTCGGCTTTCGGATCTACCAGGCCCTCAACAATGCGTTGTCGCGGCCGATCATGGTCACGGCGCTGCAGCTGATTGGTCTCGCACTGAAGATTCCGCTCAATGCCTGGTTTATCCATGGCGGCTATGGCGTGGCGCCGCTCGGTGGCCCCGGTTGCGCGCTCGCCTCGATCATCGTCAGCTATCTGTGGTGCGTGATCGCCGTGCTGATCCTGCGCTTCGATCGCCGCTACGCGGCGCTAGCGATTTTCAGCGTCTGCGAGCGGCCACGCTGGGGCCGCATTCGCGCGCAACTGCGGCTTGGCGTACCGATGGGACTGACCTATCTGATCGAGATCACGTCGTTCACGCTGATGTCGGTGTTTATCACGCGGCTCGGGCTGACCACGCTCGCGGGACACCAGATCATCGCCAACCTCGGCGCGGTGGCGTACATGATGCCGCTGTCTCTGGCCATCGCCACCTCGACGCTCGCGGCCCAGTCGCTGGGCGCGCGCGATCGCGCCGCGGCGCGGCGGATTTCCTGGCGCGGCATTCGCTTTGCCGCCGGCATCGCGGTGGTCGTCGGTTCGATCCTGTGGGTGACACGGGAGCCCCTGCTCCATCTCTACGCGAAGGATCCGGCGGTGGTGGCCAAGGCGCTGCCGCTGATGGCGTATATCGCCTGCTACCAGGCCTTCGACGCGGTGCAGGTCATGACCGCGTTCATCCTGCGCGCCTACAAGATCGCGCTGATCCCGACCCTGATCTACGCTACGTCGCTATGGGGCGTGGGCCTCGGCGGCGGCTACGTGCTGGGCTTTGGACTGATCGACGGCATGCCCGCCTTTACCCGGGGTGCGGCAGGCTTCTGGCTGGCCAACAGCGTCAGCCTGGCCATCGCGGGCGGGCTGCTGGTGCGATATTTCATGCTGGTGAGCCAGCGCGACGATTGATTATCTAGAGCTCGACGCGGGCGGCGCGGTAAAGCGCGACGGGCAGCGAAGAGACGCCGCGCGCGATTATCCCGTGGCGTGCGAGTGGAATATGGAAGGATTATCTGCGGATGACGGCGCAGAAAAAGAAAAACCCGCTTGGTATTAACCAAGCGGGTTTAGTTTTGGCGGAGTGGACGGGACTCGAACCCGCGACCCCCGGCGTGACAGGCCGGTATTCTAACCGACTGAACTACCACTCCATAGTCGGCTCATCATCATTGGCAATCGGTACTACCGATTGGTACTGCCGCTTGCCTTTGACGACAAACTGGACGTTTGATTACGCCCTGTTGTTTGGCGTCCCCTAGGGGATTCGAACCCCTGTACTCACCGTGAAAGGGTGATGTCCTAGGCCTCTAGACGAAGGGGACAGAAACTTGTCTTTCAACGCGTTCCGTCTGACGCTGCGAAGTCCGCTATTCTAACTGACTTCACCTCGTTTGGGAAGCATCTTTTTACTACTCAGATACTTCCCGGTATCTTGGTGGAGCTAAGCGGGATCGAACCGCTGACCTCTTGCATGCCATGCAAGCGCTCTCCCAGCTGAGCTATAGCCCCATGAATACCGCAACTACATTTACTGCTCACTGCAATTCGCTTTGTTTTCAACGTTGCTTTGTTGTTTCCAGCGAAGCCAAGATTATATAACAACCTTGATTTTTTGCAACCCCCTTTTTAACTTTTTTCGCTTTCTCGAAGCACTCGCTTGGCAGCGAGATAATCGATATTCGTGAATCTCAGTCAGCTCGCTTTGTTTTTCAACCGCGCTGCAGGGAGAACGAGATTATGCTTAAGTCCCGGCGGGAGCGCAAGCCCCCTGCCGGGATTTTTTTCTGTCACGCGCCAGCGTCGATGCGGCGCAGTACCACGTCACGGCCAAACAGTTCGAGCACGGCGTCGATCGACGGCGTCTGCAGCTGACCGGCCACCAGCAGACGCACCGGCATGGCCAGCCTGGGCATCTTCAGGCCGAACTCGGCCAGCACCGCCTTGAAGGTGGCCCCGATGGCCTCGCGCTTCCACTCGGGCAGTGCCGCCAGTTGCGTGGCCAGCGCGCGCAGCGCCGGACGGATCTCGTCGGTGAGATGCTCCGCCTTGAGCGCAGCGTCCGCCTGCGGTTCGCCGCGATAGAAGAGCAACGCGGTCTGGGCCACTTCCTTGAGCGTATTGGCGCGGTCCTTGACCAGCGCGATCACGCCCACCAGGTCGGCGCCCTCTACCTTGCCACCCAGCGCCTCGATGAACGGCCGCGTCAGTTCCGCCAGGCGCGCGTTGTCACCCACCTTGATGTAGTGGTTGTTAAGCCAGGCCAGCTTCTCGGGGTTGTACTGCGCCGGCGACTTGCCGAGGTGCTCGAGATCGAACCACTCGACGAATTGCTCGCGCGAGAAGATCTCGGCGTCGCCATGCGCCCAGCCCAGGCGCGCCAGGTAATTGAGCACGGCCTCCGGCAGGTAGCCTTCGTCGCGATAGCCGGTCACGGCCATGGCGCCATGGCGCTTGCTCATCTTCTCGCCCTGCTCGTTCAGCACGGTTGGCAGGTGTGCATAGACCGGCGGCGTGCCGCCGAGCGCGCGGATGATATTGATCTGGCGCGGCGTGTTGTTGACGTGGTCGTCGCCGCGGATCACGTGGGTGATGCGCATGTCGAGATCGTCCACCACAACGCAGAAGTTGTAGGTCGGCGTGCCGTCCGGCCGCGCGATCACGAGGTCGTCGAGCTCGTCGTTGGAAATCTCGATGCGCCCCTTGACGCTGTCGTCCCACACCACGCTGCCGCCGATCGGGTTCTTGAACCGCACCACCGGCGTCACGCCGGCGGGCGGCTCGGGCAGGACCTTGCCCGGCTCGGGGCGCCAGAAGCCGTTGTAGCGCGGCTTTTCGCCCGCCGCCCGCTGGGCTTCGCGCAATGCATCGAGTTCCTCGGTGCTCATGTAGCAGTGATACGCCAGGCCGGCATCGAGCATCTGCTGCACGACCTCGCGATAGCGGTCCATACGCTGCATCTGGTAGAACGGACCTTCGTCGATATCGAGGTCGAGCCAGGCCATGCTTTCCAGAATGACGTCCACCGCCTCCTGCGACGAACGCTCGACGTCGGTGTCCTCGATGCGGAGGATGAAGTCGCCCTTCATGCGGCGGGCATAGGCCCAGGGATAAAGAGCGGAGCGAATGTTGCCGAGGTGGATGAAGCCGGTCGGGCTCGGCGCAAAGCGGGTGCGGACGCGTTGTGTCATAAGCTGGGGGAGAAACAAAAAGGCCCACGCACGGATGCGCGCGGGCCGGATGCGATGAACGATGCATTATAGCGGGCCGGCGGAATCATTTATGCTGGAGCCGGTCTGACCCGCAGCCGCGCGTAAGATGTCGGCATCCGGATGCCCATGGCATCACTTGCAGCGTTGCTGCCTATCCAGCCTATCCTGCCGATCCGGCCACGTTGCCATCGCTGATCTCCCGTCCCCAGATGAAACGACGTCATTTCCTCGGCGTGCCAGCCGCGATGCTGCTGGCGGCCTGCTCGACCGGCCCGAAGCCGGCCCCCGATACCGCGGCGCCGGTCGCCACGACACCGTCGCCGGTACCGCGCCCGGTCCGCATCGGTCTCGCGCTCGGTGGCGGTGCCGCGCGCGGCTTTGCGCATATCGGCGTGATCAAGGCACTGGAAGCGCAAGGCATCCATCCCGATATCGTGACTGGCACCAGCGCCGGCTCGGTGGTCGCCGCACTGTATGCCTCGGGCATGGACGGATTCACGCTCAACAAGCTGGCGCTGACCATGGACGAAGCCACCATTGCCGACTGGGCCTTGCCCTTCGGTACGCGCTTCGGAGGCTGGCTCAAGGGCGAAGCGTTGCAGAACTACGTGAACCGGCTGGTCAAGCAGCGCCCCATCGAGGCGATGAAGCTGCCGCTTGGCATCGTGGCCACCGATCTCAAGAGCGGCGAGCGCATCCTGTTCCGGCGCGGCAATACCGGCCAGGCGGTGCGCGCGTCGAGCAGCGTACCCGGCGTGTTCCAGCCCGTTTCCATCCAGGGGCACGACTATGTGGACGGCGGCCTCGTCGAGCCGGTGCCGGTGGATGCGGCGCGCGAGATGGGCGCCGACTTCGTGATCGCGGTGAACATCTCCGCCGATCCGGCGACGCAGAACAACGGCGGGCAGAGCGGCGTGCTACTGCAGACCACGGCCATCATGGGCCAGTCCATCAACCGCATGGCGCTGGCGCGTGCCGACGTGGTGATCCGGCCCGACCTGCCCGATATGGGCGGCAGCGACTTTACCTCGCGCAACCGCGCCATTCTGGCGGGCGAAGTGGCCACGGCCGCGGCGCTACCTGGTTTGCGCGACAAGCTGGCACAAGCGCGCCTGCGGCCCGCCGGGACGGTGGCAGCGCAGTAGCTCGTGCGCGCAACGCTTTGTCACGCTTGTTGACAAGGTTCGTCACCCCACCATGGTGGGGTGACATGAGGTGTCACCCTGTAGTCCAGGGCAAATGGGAGTAAGCCGCCTGCCGCCCAACGCTTCGGGCACAACCAGCGCCTGAGACACGCCCAACGTTGAACGCAAAAAAGGACTGCCGAGGCAGTCCTTTTTTGTTTCGCCATTGCGACAGCATGGTCGCCGCGCGATCACGCACAGTCGTCAGCCACCACCATCAACCGCCATACAGCGAGCGGCCCTGCGCATTGGGATCGAAACGCTTGAGCGTCTCGACCATATTGCCAACGCCGCCAGCCGCGCCCTGCGAGGGCTCGTCGATGCGCCGCGCGCCGTTATAGCGCGTAACCCAGTAGCTGGCGCGCATATCGTCGACGCGGATCTTGCTGCCGGTCGACGGTGCGTGCACGAACTTGTTGTCACCGATATAGATGCCCACGTGCGAGAACGCGTGGCGCATGGTGTTGAAGAACACCAGATCGCCCGGGCGCAGATCATTGGCGGCCACGGTCGTGCCCACCTGGCTGATTTCGACGGAGCGGCGCGGCAGCGCGAGACCGAAGGTGTCGTTGAACACGTAGCGGACAAAGCCGCTGCAATCGAGACCCGATTCCGGGCTGTTACCGCCAAAGCGGTACCGCACGCCAATCAGGCCCAACGCGTTCATGACCAGGTCGCCAGCCTTGCTGGCCACCGTGCTGGTGGTGTTCATCACCGACGACAGCAAGCCGCGCTTGCCTTCCGCATGCGACTCCACGCTGATTTCCGCGCGGCTATCGATGCGTGCGTCGGGGTCCTTGAACACCGTATCCGCCAGCACTCCATTCGACACAGTCGCACCGCAGGCAAAGGCGATTCCAATGACGACGCGCGCCAGGGAATGAAGTACCGTTCGCTGCATTGGTTCTCCTGATGAGTCGGACATGTCTGACCGGGATGTCGGACATCGCCGGACAGGCTGAAAACATCAGGGCGGATCGTACGCAAGAAGCAGGCCAGGCTGGAATGACCAAATGGATGACCACATGGAACCAAGCGGAATCCAGCAAAGGCCTTTCCCGAGCTACCGGCTTGCACCATCGTCGTGCGTCGCGACTTCCTTCTTCAGCCTGCCGGAACGCCCTGGCAAGCTCCGGGTCACGTAGGCAACTGACGAACCACCCCCGAAAATAGGTATCGCGCGATAGTAAAGGCTAACCCTTGACCTGTCAAAGATGGTTACAAATTTCGCCGATTAACGAGGCAAATCAATAAGCTAGCGCGAAAAACGTATCTTTTTTCTCGCATTGCGACGGAAGAATTGTGGTTGACATGCGCCTGCCATATGAATGGTGCGGCGCACATCACCTACACCGCCCCTAACTGGGCAGCCGCCATCAGCTTGCGCGTATACGGATGTTGCGGTGCGCCGAGGACCGACTCGGTTTCGCCGGTTTCGACCACCTCGCCGTTCTTCATGACGATGACCCGGTGGGCCATGGCGCGGATTACCGCGAGGTCATGACTGATGAACAGATAACTGAGGTTGTACTTGTGCTGCAATTGAGACAGCAGCGCCAGCACCTGCTGCTGGATGGAGACATCCAGCGCCGAGGTCGGCTCGTCGAGGACAAGGACCTGGGGCTTGAGGATCAGCACCCGGGCGATGGCGATGCGCTGACGCTGGCCGCCCGAGAATTCGTGCGGATATCGCCCCAGCGCGGTGCGATCGAGGCCGACCTCGCGCAGCGCCTCGATCACGCGCTCGCGCATGGCTTCGCGCGAAAGGTCGGGCTGATGCAGTGCGAGCCCCTCCCCCACGATCTGTTCGATCGTCATGCGCGGCGCCAGCGAGCCGAATGGATCCTGGAACACCACCTGCATGCGCGACCGCAGCGAACTGCGCTTCTTGCGCGCGCAGGTGTGGAGCTCGTAGCCAAGAAAGTCGATGGTGCCGGCGCTCTTGCCTTGCAGCGCCAGCACGGTATGGGCGAGCGTGGTCTTGCCGGACCCCGATTCGCCGACGATGCCGATAGTCTCACCCTCGCGCAGCTCGAACGCGACATCCTTGACCGCCGGGAATTGCTCCTTGCCGAACCAGCCGGCGATGCCGGGCTTCTTCTTGGCATAGTTGACGCACAGGCCGCGCACATTGAGCAGCACCGGCGCGAGCGGCACCAGCGGCAGCACCTCGCGGCGCGGCCGGCTGTCGATCAGTTTGCGCGTGTATGGGTGCTGCGGGTTGGCAAAGACCTCGGCGGTCTCGCCGGTCTCCACCAGCACGCCCTTCTCCATCACGCCCACGCGCTGTGCAAACGCGCGCACGAGGTTGAGGTCGTGCGTGATCAGCATGACTGCCATGCCGTACTCGGCCTGGAGGTCGCGCAGCAGGTCGAGGATCTGCGCGCGGATGGTCACGTCGAGCGCCGTGGTGGGCTCGTCGGCCAGCAGCAGCTTGGGCCGGCACGCGAGCGCCATGGCAATCATCGCGCGCTGGCGCTGGCCGCCCGAGAGCTGATGCGGAAAGCTGTTGAAGCGGTTGGCGGCATCGCTGATGCCGGTACGCTCGAGCAGCGCGATGGCGCGATCGCGCGCGGCGCGGCGGTCAAGCCCTTCGTGCAGCGCCAGCGTCTCGACGATCTGGTTGCCGATCGTATAGAGCGGGTTGAGCGCGGTCATCGGCTCCTGGAAGATCATGGCGATCTCGGAGCCCCGGATGCCACGCATCTCGCGGTCGGACACGCTGAGCAGATCGCGCCCTTCAAAGCGGATGGCACCGTGATAATGCGCGTCCTCGACCAGCCGCAGCATGGCCAGCGCCGTCACGGTCTTGCCCGAGCCGGACTCGCCGACCAGCGCATAGCGTTCGCCGGCGCGCAGGTCGAAACTCACGTCGCGCACGGCGCGCGTGGCACCCTCGCCTTCGCCAAAGGTCACGGACAGATGTTCCACGCACATCAGCGTGGTGCCGGGCGCGGGCGCCTCCACGGGCGCCTCGAACGGTGCGGCCAGGCTCATGGCACCACCTCCGCGGCGGGCGCGCCGCCGGCGGGCACCTTGGGCTGCACGCGGCCGCGCAGTTGCGCCAGCCCCATGCGCGTATCGAACGCATCGCGCAGCGCATCGCCCATGAAGGTCAGCAGCAGCAGCGTGACGACCAGCACCGCGAACGTCGACACCGAGATCCACCATGCGTCGAGGTTGGCCTTGCCCTGCGCGAGCAGCTCGCCGAGGCTCGGCGTGGTCGGCGGCACGCCGAGGCCAAGGAAGTCGAGGCTGGTCAGCGCCAGAATGGCGGCGCTCATGCGGAACGGCAGGAACGTGATGACCGGCGTCAGGCTGTTGGGCAGGATATGGCGCCACATGATCTGGACGTTGGAGAGCCCGAGCGCGCGCGCCGCCTTGACGTAGTCGAGCGAGCGGTTGCGGTAGAACTCGGCGCGCACGTAGTCGGACAGGCCCATCCAGCCGAACAGCGACAGCAGGATGATCAGCAGGCTGAGGCTGGGCTCGAAAATCGACGCAAAGATGATCAGCAGGTAGAGCTCAGGCATCGAGCTCCAGATCTCGATGGCCCGCTGCGAGAACAGGTCGAAGCGCCCGCCGAAGAAACCCATCAGCGCACCGGTGAGCGTGCCGATCAGTACGCCGATCAGTGTGAGCGCCATGCCGAACAGCACCGATACGCGGAAGCCGTACAGCAGACGGGCCAGCACGTCACGTCCGCGGTCGTCGGTACCCAGCCAGTTGTCCGCCGAGGGGGGCGCCGGATTAGGCTCCTTGGCAAAATAGTTGAGCGTCTCGTACGAGTACCGATTGGGCGGGAAAATGGCGAAATTGCCGTGCGAGGTAATACGCTCGCGGATAAACGGATCGAGGTAATCGGTACGCGTGGGAAAGTCGCCGTCGAACGTGGTCTCGGGGTACACCTTGACGATCGGGAAGTACCATTCGCCCTTGTAGCGCACCACCAGCGGGCGGTCGCTGGACAGCAGCTCGGCACACATGCTGAGCACGAAGATCGCCACGAACAGGACCAGGCTCCAGTAGCCCAGCCGATTGTGGCGGAAACGCTGCCAGGCGCGCTGACGCGGCGACAGCGAGTGGGGCAACTGGGGCTGCCCGGTGGCCGGCGCCCGGCGGCGCAGGCGGGAAAGAACCGTCATCGGGGCATCCCTTCGAAATGGATGCGAGGATCGACCATCACGTAGCAGACATCGGAAATCAACCGCGTGACCAGGCCAATCAGCGTGAACAGGTACAGCGTGCCGAGCACGACCGGATAGTCGCGGCGCAGCACCGCCTCATAGGACAGCAGGCCCAGGCCGTCGAGCGAGAACAGCGTCTCGATCAGCAGCGAGCCCGTGAAGAACGCACCGATAAACGCCGCCGGAAAGCCGGTGACCAGCGGGATCAGCGCATTGCGGAAGACGTGCTTCCACAGGACGCGACGCTCGGCCAGGCCCTTGGCGCGCGCGGTCAGCACGTACTGCTTGCGGATCTCCTCGAGAAACGCGTTCTTGGTGAGCATGGTCACCACGGCAAAGCTGCCCACCACGGAAGCGGTGATCGGCAGCACCAGGTGCCAGAGGTAATCCATGACCTTGCCCATCAGCGAGAGCTGGTCCCAGTCGTCGGAAGTCAGGCCGCGCAGCGGGAACCACTGCACGAAGGTACCGCCGCCGAACAGCACCAGCAGCAGCACGCCAAGCACGAACCCCGGAATCGCATAGCCCACCAGCACCACCATGCTGCTGATCACGTCGAAGCGGCTGCCCGCCCGGATCGCCTTGGAAATGCCGAGCGGTACCGAGATCAGGTAGCTCAGGAAAAAGGTCCAGAGCCCGAGGCTGACGGAGACCGGCAGCTTCGACTTCACCAGTTCCCACACGCTGCGGTGCTGGAAATAGCTCTGGCCGAGGTCGAAGCTCGCAAAGCGCTTGAGCATGAGGAAATAGCGCTCCAGCGGCGGCTTGTCGAAGCCGTAGAGTGCCTGGATTTCCTTGATCTTGTCGGGGTCGACGCCGCGCCGGCCGCGATACTCGGCACCGCCGCCACTGGCTTCGCCACCGGCGCCGCGCCCTTTCATCTCCATCATCATCTGCTCGACGGGGCCGCCGGGCACGAACTGGATCACGATGAACGTGAGGGTAATGACGCCGACCAGCGTCGGGATCATCAACAGGATACGTTTGAGGAGGTAGGCGATCATGGCCGTCCTTGGGTCAGCCGACGTGGCTTATTGCACGTTTGGCTGGAGATCATTGCGCCACCAGTTGCTCAGGATCCAGCCTTCCGCCGTGTAGTAATACGGCAGCGGCCTGGAATAGGACAGGGTTTTCCGATAGGCAACGCGATGGAGCGCACTGTACCAGTTTGGCACGATGTAGTAACCGTGCATCAGCACACGGTCGAGCGCGCGTCCGGCGGTAATCAGTTCGCCGCGACTCTCCGCATGGAGCACGGCATCGACCAGCTTGTCGACCACAGGCGACTTCAGGCCGAACAGGTTGTCCGAGCCGGGCATGCTGGCCGCCTCCGACGAGAAGCGGTCGCGCAGTTCGTTGCCGGGACTCTGGGAGTCCGGGAAACGGATCGACACCATGTCGAAGTCGAAATCCTCGAGCCGTTTCTGGTAGAGCGCAAAGTCCGTGGTGCGCTGGTGCACCTCGATGCCGAGCACCTCCAGGTTGCGGATATAGGTCGTGATCACGCGGCTCATGGCGCCGCCATCATCGAGGAACTCGAATACCAGCGGCTCGTGCCTGGCATTGCGCAGTGCGCCATCCTCGTAGGTCCAGCCGGCCTGGGCCAGCAGGCGGCGCGCCTCGCGCAGGTTGTCCCGCAGCGAGCGCGGCGGACTGGTGGTGGGCTGGACCACGTCCGGGCCGAAGACTTCCGCCGGCAGCTGGTCGCGCAGCGGCTCGAGCAGCTTCAACTCGCCCGGGCCGGGGCGGCCGTCATAGGTGGCGCTGGCGGCCAGCTCGCTGTTGGAGAACCAGCTGTCGAGCCGCTTGTAGGCGCCGTAGAACAGCTGGCGGTTCAGATACTCGAAGTCGAGCGCGAGGATCAGCGCCTTGCGCACGCGCACATCCTGGAAGATCGGCTTGCGCATGTTCATGACGAAGCCCTGCATGCCGGCGCCGTTGCGGTGCGGAAATTCGGTCTTGATCAGGTCGCCGTCACGAAAGCGGGGCCCGGTATAGCTCTTGGCCCAGTTCTTGGAGCGATATTCGACAATGGCGTCGAACTCGCCGGCCTTGAACGCTTCCAGCCGTGCGGTCTCGTCCTTGTAGAGCCGGTACACCACGCGCGCGAAATTGTAGGTGCCGCGGCGCACGGCGAGGTCCTTGCCCCAATACTTGGGATCGCGCTTGAAGGTAATGCCGCGGCCGGCATCGTAGCGCTCGATGACATAGGGCCCGCTGGCGATCGGCTCCTCGAATGTCAGCTTTTCGAAAGGGACCTTGGCGGTCCACTTCTTGGAGAAGACCGGCAGCGACCCCACGATCAGCGGCAATTCGCCGTTGCGCTGCTTGAAATCGAAGCGGATCGTGCGTTCGCCCGTCACCACCACGGCCTTCACGTCCATGCACATGCTGCGGTAACCGGGGCTGGACCACTTGCCCATCAGCATGTCATACGAATGCTTGACGTCGGCGGCACGCACCGGGTCGCCATTCGAGAACCGGGCCTCCGGCCGGATATGAAAGGTAACTGAAAGCCCGTCCGGTGCCAGCGTGACGTCGTCCGCCAGCAGACCGTAGGCGCTGGCCGTCTCGTCGGCACTGCCGATCAGCAGCGATTCGAACATCAGCGCGCTGAGCCCGGGCGCCGAAGTGCCCTTGAGCGTGAAGGGATTGAATTTGTCGAAGCTCGTGCGGCGGTCCGGATTGGCCAGCGTCAGCGTGCCGCCTTGCGGCGCATCGACATTGACATAATCGAAGTGTTTGAAATCGGCGGAATACTTCAGGTCGCCATGTAGCGCATAACCATGCGCTGCCATCCCGGATAGGGGAAAACCCGAGGCCAGCACGAACGAGAGTGCCAGCCCCCACTGCAGTACCGCGCCACGACGGAAATACTGCCTTGCCGCATGCAGCGGCCAACGTGCGCGAATCAGCATCCCGTTGCAGACCTCCAAGAATATCCGGACGACCTGGCGAGCAGAGGCCAGGCAAAGATGTGCGACAATTTTACATGTGTCCAGATGACATCCAGCCATCCGGACATTCCCTTTACGCGCGGCAACCCACGCTCGGGCGCGAAACGCATCGCACGAAGCATGCCCGCATGTCATTACGTCTTGGAGAACTTATGGGATTTCTGGCAGGTAAGCGGATCCTGATCACCGGCTTGCTATCCAATCGCTCGATCGCCTATGGCATCGCGGCGGCGTGCAAACGCGAGGGCGCGGAGCTCGCCTTCACCTATGTCGGTGAACGTTTCAAGGACCGCATCAGCGACTTCGCCAAGGAATTCGGTTCCGACATGATCTACGAGTGCGACGTCGGCAGCGACGCGCAGATCGAGGCGCTGTTCTCCGCTTTGGGGCAACGCTGGGAAAAATTCGACGGTCTGGTGCATTCGATCGGCTTTGCCCCGCGTGAAGCGATTGCGGGCGACTTCCTCGACGGTCTGTCGCGCGAAGGCTTCCGCATCGCGCACGACATCTCGGCTTACAGCTTCCCTGCACTGGCCAAGGCCGCCCTGCCCCTGCTGTCGGACAAGGCGTCGCTGGTCACGCTGACCTACCTCGGTTCCGAGCGCGTGGTACCCAACTACAACACCATGGGCCTGGCCAAGGCCTCGCTCGAGGCGAGCGTGCGTTACCTGGCATCGTCGGTCGGCCCGCGCGGCATCCGTGCCAACGGCATCTCGGCGGGTCCGATCAAGACGCTGGCCGCTTCCGGCATCAAGGGCTTCGGCAAGCTGCTCGGGCACTTCGAGAACGTGGCCCCGATGCGCCGCAACGTGACCATCGATGAAGTCGGCAATGTGGCCGCGTTCCTGCTGTCCGATCTGTCGAGCGGCGTCACCGGCGAGATCACCTACGTCGATGGCGGCTTCAATATCGTTGGCGCGAGCGTCGAAGAGGAATAATCCGGCCTGCCTGGCGCCAACGCCTTGACGACAGCACCTTGACGACAACGCCCTCCGCAGCGCGCGAGGGCGTTGTCCGTTTACGGGCGCGCACCGTCCGGCGATGGCAAGGGGGCCAACTCCACCGCGTCGTCGCGGAGCCGGCTTTCGTCGATCATCGGGCGGAACCAGCCATAGCCGTCCTTGACCTCCATCTCGAACGCGCCCTCGGGCGTCTCGAACCTCCCGATGGCATATCGGTCGGCGGGCGCGTGGGACAGATGAAAGCGGTAGAGGCCGTCATCAATGCCTGCCAGCCTGCCACTCCAGCTGATGACTCCACTCCTGTGCACGCGTTCGGCGATCACGGCCTCGGCGGTCATGTCGAGGTTGGGCAGATAGAACGCAAAGCGATCGCGCACGCCCAATGGCCCTAACGCATCGAATGCATAGCGGATAAAGCGGCGTCCGTCGGCAAGTTCCGCCGCCGATAGGTACGGCACGTGCAGGCTTACCTCCGCCGCGTCCACAGGCCACACGACGCTGTCCGCGCGCACATTGTCCATGCCCCGCTCGGCTGACAGCCACGCACTGGAGAGCGGACGGCCCCCGGCGGACGGCGCCGAGGACGATCGTTGCGCCGCGCCACCCTCGCCTGCGCCGCGCAAGTCGGAAGCGGTCCGCACAAACACCGCGACGGCCACCGGCGCGATGACCAGGCTCGCCAGGATAATGAAGCGGTTCATTAGTCAGGTATCTCCGGGTCCTTCTGCATCAATTCCGCTACGTCGTTCATCTCACGCGCCGCGTCTCCAGTCGACTTCGACCCCAGGGGGGCGCCCGTGATGGGATCCGCTAGATCGGCATTGCTGTAATACGGAACCGTCGTGCTGAGATAGCGAAAGGCGAGGATGGTGCTCGCCGGCAGGTAACCGCGCGCATAGGGCGGCTGCCGTGGCGACGGCGGCCCGTCGGCATGGTGGATGCCGGCAATATGGCCAAACTCGTGCTCCATCACGCCGGAGGCGCAACTCACAACCGTCATGCCTAACGCATACCACCAATGGCGACCCAGCACGCCGACATAGGCGCGGCCGCAAGTATTGGGGTCATTCAGGACGCCTTCGTAGTAGGCCGCATGGGCGTGGAGCCGCAGCCGCTCCGCCTGCACGCGCCGGTCGCCGACCATGTTGGACAGCAGGACCGGAACAGGTCCCTGGACCTCGTGCTGCAGGAATCCAACGGGATTGATCCACAGATGCACCCGCGAATCCGCTAACGCCTGGTTGGTCATCCGCACGGCGTGCGCCATCCGCGCCTGCATGGCGCTGGCGCCCATGCGGGCCGCGGCCTGGTCGCCATAGACCAACAGCATCCTGACAACCATGTTGCCCTGACTCCAGCCGCTGCCGCTCGTGTAGGTAAAGCGCACGCGATCGCCGGGCCGGACCTTCCAGCTGTTGCGGCCCGATTGCGCGGCGGTCACCACCACCGTCCGCGCATCATGGGCACCGTTGACCAGGATCTGGTCGCCCGGATTGGCCTCGTCCGGCAACACGATGGGCCGGGAGTCACCGTCGCCGGCGGTAACGTCGATCCGCGTGGTGGGCGCGCGCACGGCCGGAATCTTTCCGTCCGGAAGCGCAGCCGCCGCCAACACGACCTCCGGGTGACGCACCATGATCCAGCGCGCGCTGTCCTTGCGATAGATGAACTCGTAGCGGTCGCCATAGCTCAGATTCAGCGTGCCGCGGATATCCACATTGCCATGGTGGATGGTGGACTGGCGCCGCGTCTCGGATCGCACCGCGATCCGATCGCGATCGTTGGCGGTATCCGGCAGCATCAGCATGCTGCGCCGGTCGGCGTCGCGGAACACCACTTCGGTGGCGCCGGTTGGCGGCGGCCCCATGCGGTCCACGCCGGGCGGCACGCTCTCGTCGGCGCCTACCACGCGCGCCAGCGAGGTCGGTGGCGTGGCCAGCGCAAACGCCGGCCGCGCCGTCGTCGCGCCAGCAATGATCAAGGCAGTCAGGCAAAACATGGCACCACGCTGCTTCATCTGAGGTCTCCACTCGGGTATCCGGGTGCGTGCAAGCAGACCATGTGAGCCACCGACGCAACAATCACGATTCAACGAATTGTTTAGCGCCCATGCGCGCCGTCACATGTCCGCCGTCCCGAGCAGCCAGGCCAGCATCAACCCCCCATCGTTGCGCATGCGCAGGTCCGCCGCATCCGCGTCGAAGCGCCCGTTGACCTCGGCGATGCGATTGTTGTAGTAGTCGGTCTCCGCGATCAGTACGTCGAGCAGCGTGCGCCGGCCAAGGTGATACCACTGGTCGAAGAAGGCCTTGCGCACCCGATCGGTCTCCACACTGAGCGCACCGAACTGCGTCGCGCGCGTGGACGCGGCATCGCGCTGCTCGGCACTCGTGCGAAGGCGGTACTCGAGATCGCGCAGTACGCTTTGGGCGCGCTGCTCGCCGGCCTCCTGGCGCTGACGCGCGGCGCGTTCGGCCGCCTGCGCGGACCCGCCCTGGAAAGCGTTCCATTGCAGGCCCACGCTGGTCAACCAGGGTTGCGATCGCCCCAGGCTGTCGGGCTGCGTGGTCTTGGAAATGATCCAGCTCACCTGCGGCCAGCGCCCGGCGCGCACCGAATCGGCGTAATAGCCCGCGGCGCGGGCCTCGGCACGCGATTGCTCGAGCGCCGGATTGGTTTGCGCGCCATCGATCGCGGTCTGCAGGCCGATCGGTATCGCCTGCCATTGCGGGTGTTCGGGCAGGGTGACCTCCTCGCCCACCAGCTTGTAGAGCGTGACCTCCGACTCGCGCATGCGCGCGATGACCTGGTCGCGACTGCTCAAGGCCTGCAGCAGCCGCGCGCGCGCCTGCGTCAGCTCGCTGCGCCGGCCAGCATCGCGCATCACGATCTGGTTCAGCATGACCACGAGTTCCGCCATGCGCTTGACGTACGCGTGCGTGCGATCGAGCGCCTGATGCTGCCGCAGCAGCTCCAGCACCGCCGATGCCGTATCGAACGATACCTTCTGCCGCGCCACTTCCAGTTCCTGATAAGCCGCGCGCGAGGTCTCGCCACGGCTCTCGATGGTGCTGCGAATGCGGCCCCAGTCGAACAGCGGCGTGTTGATCTGCACGGTTCCCAACGGACTGGTCGCCGTATTGTTGGACGCGCCGCCCCCAAACGCCGCCGAGGGCGTGGCCGCGCCGACCTGGACCTGCGGCCAGCGCTGGCCCCTGGCCTGGCTGACATCGAAGTCCGCCGCCTGCCATTTGGCTGCTGCCTCGCGCACCTCGGGGCTCACGATCAACGCCTTGTTGACCATCTCCACCATGAACGGCTGGAATGCCGCCGAGGCGTAGCCCTGCACGGCGGCGATCACGCGCGTCACGGCATGCGGCGATGCAGCCCCTCCGGCGGGATCGGAGGCCGCGACCGCCACAGCCGCCACAGCCGCCGCGGATGTCGGGGATGTCGGGGATGTCGGGGATGTCGCAGATGGTCCGGTTGCCGCGGCGGCGTCCGCATCGACAAAGCGCGGCGGCGGCGGCAACTCGGCGCGCGGTGGCTGCGCGAGCGCGGACGCGCCAAGCATGCCCGATACGGCCACGGCACTCCATTGCACCCATCTCGGTCGACGTGCCATGGCATCCCCTAACGTTCCCGGAACGCTTCACGCGCCTTGAGCACGGGCTTGAGCAGATAGCTCAGTACCGTTTTCTCGCCGGTGCGGATTTCGACGGTGGCCGTCATGCCCGGCATGATCGGGTAGGTCTTGCCGCCGGCTTTCAGGTAGGCCCTGTCGGTGCGGACCAGCAGCCGGTAGTACGACGTGTCGGTGCGGCCCTGGCGTGTGCGCTCCTCGTCCTTGAGCGTGTCGGGGCTGATGTGTTCGACCACGCCCTGCAGGCCACCATAGATCGCGTAGTCGTAGGCGGAGACCTTCACGGTCGCCGGCAGGCCCGGCCGCACGAAGGCCACGTCGGACGGCTTGACCTTGGTCTCCAGTATCAGCTGGTCGTCGAGCGGGACGATCTCCATGATGTCGCCACCCTGCTGGATGACGCCGCCGATGGTGGTCACCCGGATATTCTTGACGGTGCCCTTGACCGGCGCCCGGAGCGTGGTGCGCAACATTACGTCCTCGCGCGCACCTGCGTTCTCCTGTGCCTGGGCCAGTTCGCCCTCGAGCCGTGTCAGGTCGGCATTGGCATCGGCACGAAACTTGTTCTGCCGCTCGGCCAGTTGCAGGCGGAACTCGTTGGCCTGGCGCTTCATGCGCAGGATCTCCACCTCGGACACCAGCCCGCGCGCGGCCAGTGGCTCGGACAGCGCGATCTCGCGCTCGGCCAGGTCCAGCCCGCGCTGCACCGCGCTCACTGCCTCTTGCAGGGCCTTGCGACGCGCGTTGTAGGCCTGGGTCTCGTCGCGCACGATGCCGGGCGCGGCGCGCACATCCTTCGTGAACTCAAGCGGCTGCTGGTATGCCTCGGCCCGCAGGCGCGCCACCGTGCCCTTGAGCGCCAGTACCTTGGACATACCTTCGCGGTACGCGGCACCGGCGCGCGTGGGGTCGATCTCCAGCAGGATCTGCCCGCGCTCGACCACGTCCCCTTCACGGACGAACAGCGATTCGAGAATGCCGCCTTCCAGGCTCTGGATCACCTGTTCCCGGCTCGCCGGAATGACGCGAGCCTCGCCCATCGTGATTTCCTCGACCCGGGCAAAGCCGGCCCACACGAGCGCGCCCACGAACACGGCCGCCATCAGGTATAGCACCGCCAGGCTGCCTTGCGGCTTCTGGATCAGCATCGCCTCGCGCAGATCGCGCATATAGGCAACATCTTCCGCACGCGCCCGGCCAGTGGGGCGCATCGGCACCACGCCCGCCCTCCTGTCCGTTGCCGCCGGTACTTCGCTCACGCTGTCCATGACAAACCTCGATTCCCGCAGTGCATTCCAGCCGTGCATGGCCACAGTACTACGCCGTCGCGCTGGCCCTGGCCGGAGGTGCCTGCCCGCCCTGCACGGGCAAGGAGACGATGCCGAGTTCCTCAAGCACACGATTCTTCGGCCCGTCGAGCATCACGTGCCCTTCGTTCAGCACCACCACTCGTTCCACCAGATTGAGCACCGACAACCGGTGCGTGGCCACCACGAGCGTCTGCGACTCCGACGCCATCGCCAGCCGGAACAGGAACTGCCGCTCGGTCTGCAGGTCCATCGAGCTGGTGGGCTCATCCATCAGCAGGATGCGCGGATGCAACAGCAGGCAGCGAGCCAGCGCCACCAGCTGCCGCTGGCCGCCTGAGAGGCCCTGCCCCATTTCTCCCACCGCCATGTCGAACCCGCGCGGGTGACTGGCGGCGATCTGGTCGACGCCGGTCAGCCGTGCCACGGCCAGGAAGTCCTCGGTCGTGGCGGACGGATTGCCCATCATCACGTTCTCGCGCAGCGAGCCATGAAACAGGCGGGTGTCCTGGCCCAGCAGACCGACGGCCGCGCGCACGTCGGCGGGATCGATCTGCCCCACGTCGATGCCGTCGAGCAGCACCTGGCCGCTCTTCGGCTCATACAGCGCCGCCATCACGCGCAGCAGCGTCGATTTGCCGCTGCCGATATTGCCGAGGATGGCCACGCGCTCGCCGGCCTCCACGGTGAGGGAGATATCGTGCAGCACCTTCGGCGCGGGCTGCGTGGGCGGCGCCGGATAGGCAAAACCGATACCCTTGAGCACGATGGCGCCGGCAAACTGGGGTTTGGGCAGATAACGCCGGCCCGGGATGCGGTCCACCGGCAGCTTGACCAGGGCATTGAGCCCCTGCAGCGCGGCCTTTGCCTGCTGGTAGCGCACCGCCAGCCCCACCACCGACGCCAGCGGCGACACCGCGCGCCCGCCCAGGATCACGGCGCCGATCAGCGCACCCATGGTGATGCGTCCCTCGTCGATCAGGTACACGCCCCACACCGCAATGATGACGGTCTGGATCTGCTGGACAAACGTGACAAAGTTCACGGCAAGACTCGACAGCGCGCGCGACTTCATCGCGCTGGCGGCGGCAAGCGCGCTGAAGTTCTCCCATTTGCGCTGCATGGCGCCTTCCGCATGCACGGTCTTGAGCGACTCGATACCCTCCACGGCCTCGATCAGCAGCCCCTGCTTGAGCGACGCCTCGCGCAGGTTCTCGCGCATGGTCCGGGCCAGCGGCCGCTGGATCGCCACGCTGACGACGATGATGACGGGAATCGTTGCCACCAGTACCAGCGCCAGCGGTCCGGCAACCAGCGCAATGATGGCGACGAACAGCAGACAGAACGGCAGGTCGGACAGCGTGGTGAGCGTGGCGGAGGTGACGAAGTCGCGCACCGATTCGAACTCGCGCAGCTGGTTGGCAAAGGAGCCGGCGGACTGCGGCTTGAACTCCATGCGCGTGGTCATGACCTTGCGGAACAGCAGCGTGCCGAGCATCAGGTCGGCCTTCTTGCCGGCCACGTCGACCAGATGCGAGCGCACATGGCGCGCGACAAACTCGAACAGCATGGCGACGATCACGCCGATCGCCAGTGACCACAACGTGGTGAACGCCTGGTTGGGAATCACGCGGTCGTAGACGTTCATGGTGAAGAACGTGCTGGCCAGCGTCAGCACGTTGATCAGCAGCGCACCGAGCGCCGCGCTGGTGTAGTAGCGGCGGTAGCGCCACAGCGTGGAGAAGAGCCAATGCCCCTCGTGCTCCGGCTCGGGGTCGCCGGCACGGTCGTCGAGCTGCGGGCGCGGCTTGACCAGCAGCGCGTGGCCGGCATACAGCGACCGCACTTCCGCCCCGCTCATGATGCAGGTGCGCTCAGCCATCTCGAGAAAGATCACGTCATAGCGCGCTTCCTCGCCTTCGCCATGGCGCGTGGAGACCACGCAGACGCGCGCGTTGCGGCACAGGATGACGAGCGGAAACAGATAGGACGACAGCGCGTCGATATCGCGCTTGACCCAGCCCGAGGCGATGCCCGCCTGCTCCAGCACGCGTACGGCGAGGGAGGGCGTCAGCCTGGCCTCGCGCGGCAGGCCGGCCTGCAGGGCCGCGGGGGTGATGGTCAGGCCATGGTGGGCGCAGATCCAGCGCACGGCTTCGAGCAGCGTGTCGCAGCCGCCTGGCTGCTTCGACGCCCCCCCGGCGTGTGCTTGCGGGCGCTCCTTCCCTGCTGCCATGTCGATCTTTCGCATCGTTCTCCGCCTTCGACCGCCCGGCTACATCAGGGTCACATGGACCCGTTCGTCGGTCAGCACTTCATTGGCGCCCGAGATATAGGCGTGATAACCGATACCGCCGACGACCTTGGTACCCGCATCGGTCCAGGCGGTGCCGGCTCCGGACACGAGTTGCACGCTGTCGGTGGCATCTCCGCGCACCACCATCTGGCGGTTGCCATCGGTGGCAACGAGATCCGTCCCACCCATCCGCTTGACGTCGTCTTCGTGGACCACAAGCGCATTCCCGCCATTGGTGCCGAGGTCGATGATCTCGAAGCCGGTGACACGGTTGCCCAGCGCCTTCAGGTCGAGCGTCGCGCCGTGACCGTCCATGACCAGGGTGTCCACTCCGGTGCCGCCGTTCACCGCAAGGAAATTGGTGCTGGCCAGGCGCACCGTATCGGCGCCGTCTCCACCGTTCACGTAGTCGGCCGCACCGATGTCCGCGATCGTGTCGTTGCCCCTGCCGCCGACCAGCAGGTCCTTGGCGGACGTGGCGGTCAAGACGTCGTCTCCCGCGGTGAAGGACTGCGTGAATTGCGGGATGTAGTAGTAGATGTTCAGCACGCCGGCGTTGGTGCCGTTGGCGTCGTCGCCATCGGCCGTCACGGCTACATCCGACAAGCCATCTCCGTTCCAGTCACCGATCGTCACGCCGCTGCCGAGCAACGCATTGGCGAACGCACCGCGATAGACCAGTCCCTTGGATGGATCATCGACGACCTCCTTGATGGACCACACGGAGGCGTCGAATCCGCCTTCCCGGCCATATACGACATAGGCGGCACCGGCATCGTCGCCGGTGCCGCGTCCTGGCCGGTCCGCATTGGTGGCACCGATGACGAAGTCGCCGATTCCGTCGCCATTGACGTCGCCTAACGCGCGAATGCCGGAGCCGAAGCGCTCGAGGGTGCTGCTCTGCGTCTGCTGGTTCTGCTGATAGGTCGTCCCGGGGCCCGACGGCGGGCTGGATTTCTCATTGACGATGAGGAAGCCGTGCTCACTGGTGAAGTTGGTGCCCCGATAGCCGACCTGGGCGTTCTGCGTGTTGTAGGCATCGAGATAGAGATCCGATGCGTAACCGCCCTGCTTGCCATAGATGACCCAGACACGTCCGGGATCTCCCGGCTCGGAGTACGACGCCGCGAGCGCAAAATCGCCAACGCCGTCGCCGTTGATGTCGCCCAGCGCCTGGATGGCGTTACCCGATTCGTTGGCCGTTGCCGACCCCAGCCACTCATAGTGCTGGGCATGGATACGTATCCCGTCGGTCGCCGCAAGCGTGTTGAGATCGATCTGCGACGGCAGCCCGCCTGCGCGGCCGTAGATCAGGAATGCGGTGCCAGCGGATCCCCCATAACCGTAGGACATCACATTTTCCGCGCGCGGGTCGCTGATGACAAAGTCGTCGACCCCGTCGCCATTGACATCGCCGACGGTGTTGATGCAGTCGCCCAGGTCCACGCTGCGGACACCCTGGACGTTGGCCACCCCCATGGTGCCGGCATACGGGGCACTGATGACCGTGCCGCGGATGCCGGCGGGAAACTGCCACGTGCTGGTCTCGCCCGCCGGCCATACCATGGTGATGTTGTGCCAGCCGGTGCCAGTGCCGTCTCCGGCGCCGCCATAGAGCAGGAAGCCCTCCCCGCGCGCACTGTCGCCCGCCTGCCGGTTGCCGATCAGCAGATCCTTGTATCCGTCGCCGTCAAAATCTCCACCGCCGCCGGCGCCGATGCCGAACCAGCTGTCCTGCCCACGCGCGGTTGCGGTCGACCCGGGATTGCGGATGACAAAGCCGTGTGTGTTGTCGCCCGCGTCGATCGCGTTCAGGTCGAGCGTGCCGGCCTGCCAGGCGTTGGTCTGGTTGCCGAAGATGACATAGGCCTTGTCTTGCCAGTGCGACGCCAGCACAACGTCGTCGTAGCCATCGCCATTGAAGTCGCCGATCGGATTGATTGCCGTGGCCATGCGGTCGCCCGCACGCGACCCCAGGATCTTCAGACCGGTCGTCGGCGTTACCTCGCCGATCGTGTGAATCTTCGGCAGACCGCCCGGCGTGCCGTAAAGGATGTAGGATGCACCGCTATTGGCGCGGCCGGGGGTGTCGGCCCATTGGGAGGTGACCAGCAGGTCGTCGATGCCATCGCCATTGAAGTCGCCGGCCGTCGTGACATCCCACCCGAGCTGGAAGCCGGCAGTGTCACCGTGAATCTGTTGCGGCTCGTCCACGGCGATGACAAGTCGCGCGTCGTTGCCGTCCAGCGATGCGACGGTGCCCGCAGCGCCGCTGGTGGCTACCGCCGACGCCATGAGTTTGTATGTGCCAGGCGGCAGCGAAGGGATCGAGGCCGACCAGTTGCCGTCGGCCTCCACTGCGATATTGGCGGCGAGGACCCGGTCTTCACCATCCATGACGTTATTGCCGTTGGCGTCTTCGAAAACCGTGACCGTCAGCGCGTCGAGTGCGTGGGAGCCCGATGCCACCTGCCCCTGGACGGTGGGCGTGATCTCGGAAGTCCGGTTGTCGGTCGACGACACGCCGGTATCGCTGTCCGCAGCCAGGTCCAGCGTAACAAGATTGGTCGGCCCGCGATTGTCGACGGTGATGGCCTGCGCCGTCTCTTCGCCATTGACGCCGGCCGCGCTGACCACGCGTGCGTGCACGGTGTATGTGCCATCCGCCAGCGTGCTCGCCGCATTGTCAAAAGACCAGTTCAGTCGATCGGCGTCCACAGTGGCCATCTGCCACGACGCACCGTCGTCCAGCGACACTTCGACGGTATGGCCGGATGCCAGCGCGCTCGCCAGTACGCCGTGAATCACGAGCGTGCGGTCCGTGGTGACAAAGTCGCTGTCGCTGCCGCCGGTATCGTCGCTGATGCCGGTGATCGCCGGCGTCGACATCGGCGCTGACTTGTCGATGACGATAGTGTATGGCGGGCTGTGCGGAGAGGCGTTGCCCGCCGCATCCATTTCCACCGCGCTGAGAATGTTTTCTCCGGGCAGCAGCGGCACCGTGGGTACCATCGACCATCTGCCGTCGGCGCCGGCCATGGCCGTGCCAATGTCGCGCGCCCCGGCGCTGTCCGTCACATGGATCGTCACCAGGCTCCCCGCCGCGGCGGTTCCTTCGATGGTAGGCGTGTCATCGTCCGTGACCCCGCCTACCACGATGGATCCGACGATGCGCCCCACGTCATCGCTCACGTCGGTAATGGCCAATGAGGCGCCGTCGGGACTGGTGTAGTCGGTGACAATGGCAAACTGCGACGACGGCGCACTCGCATTGCCTGCCGCATCGACCGCGGTTACGGTAAAGGCGTGCGCTCCTTCGGCAAGCGGCTCGGCGGGTGTAAATGACCAGATGCCATTATCGTCGGCGATGGCCTGGCCGATCTTTGCTCCGTTGTCATGGATATCGACCACCGCACCCGCCTCGGCCTGTCCGCTTAGCGCCGGACGGTCGTCATCGGTTGCGTCACCGGCCGCCAGCTCGCCCCGAACGATGCCCACGTCATCGCTGATGGCATCGATGGTTGGCATCGACGGTGCCGTGGTGTCCACCGTCAAGGCAAACGCCGGTGTCGGATCGCTGACGTTCTGGTTCAGGTCCGTTGCCGTCGCCGTGATGCTGTGCACGCCTTCGCTCAACGCCGTCGGCGGCGTAAAGCTCCACGCCCCGTTTGCGTCCACCACCGTCGTGCCCAGCGCGGTGCTTCCGTCATACACCGTGATCGTGCTGCCGCTCGTGCCGGTACCGTTGATCTGCGGCGTCGCGTCGTCGGTCATTCCCTCCGGCACGATGTTCCCCGTTATCGTGCCCACGTCGTCGACGATTTCCGCGATCTGCACCAGCACCGCGCTCGTGTCCAGCGTCACGTTCAACGCCGCGCTCGCCTCGCTGCGGTTGCCCGCCGCATCCACCACCACCGTCGTGAACGCATGCGCCCCATCGGCCAGGGCCTCCGCCGGCTCCAGCCGCCAGGTGCCATCCTCCGCCACTTCGACCTGCCCGATCAGCGTGCCGTTGTCATACACCTCCACCGTGCTGCCCGCTTCCGCCTGGCCGCCGAACTCGGGGCGGCTGTCATCGGTCACGCCGCCATCGCTCAGCGCCCCCTGCGCGGCCCCCACGTCGTCCGTCACCGTCAGTCCCGTCACCCCGGCTGGCGCCGTGGTATCCACTGTGAATGGCAGCGATGACGAGGCCTCGCTCGTGTTGCCCGCCGCATCCGTACTCGTCACCGTCAGGCTGTGGTCGCCATCGGCCAGTGGCGTCTCCGGCGTAAAGCTCCACGCGCCATTTTCATCGGCGGTCACCGTACCGATCTTCGTGTCGTTGTCGTAGAGATCGACCGTCGCACCCGCTTCGGTCGTGCCGGCCAGCGTGGGTGTGGCATCGTCGGTCACGCCTCCGGATGGTATGGCGCCGGTTGTGGCGCCCACGTCGTCGCTCAGCTCGCCGACAGCGGGGGCCTCGGGAATCGATGTATCGACAGTGAACGTCACCGGCGCGGAAGCCTCGCTTGTGTTGCCCGCGGCATCCGTGCTCGTCACCGTCAGGCTATGGTCGCCATCGGCCAGCGGGGTCTCCGGCGTAAAGCTCCACGCACCGTTTTCATCGGCTGTCACCGTGCCGATCATCGTGTCGTTGTCGTACAGCTCGACTGTCGCACCCGCTTCGGTCGTCCCGGCCAGCGTGGGCATGGCATCGTCGGTCACACCTCCGGATGGGATGGCGCCGGTCGTGGCGCCCACATCGTCGGTCAACCCCGAGATCGCCGGCGCCGATGGCACGGTCGTGTCGACCGTAAAGGCCAGCGGTACGGATGCCGCGCTCGCGTTGCCTGCCGCGTCCGTGCTCGTCACCGTCAGGCTATGATCGCCATCGGACAGCGGCGTCTCCGGCATGAAGCTCCACGCGCCGTTTTCATCGGCGGTCACCGTGCCGATCTTCGTATCGTTGTCGTAGAGATCGACCGTCGCGCCTGCTTCCGTCGTGCCGCTCAGCGTCGGCGTCGTATCGTCGGTGGCGCCTCCGGCCACCACTGCACCTGTCATGGCACCGACGTCGTCACGCAAGACAGGGATGGATGGCACCTCCGGCGCGGTCGTATCCACCGAGAATGCCACGGGTGCCGACGGATCGCTCATATTGCCTGCGCCATCCGTCGTGGTCACCACCAGGCTATGTTCGCCATCCGATAAACCGACTTCCGGCGTAAAGCGCCACGCACCGCCCTCGTCCGCGATCACGATGCCGATCTTCTCGCCGTTGTCGTAGATGTCGACCGTTGCACCTGCTTCCGTCGTACCGGTCAGCGTCGGTGACGCATCGTCGGTCACGCCTGCGGCCAGTATGGCGCCTGTCGTGGCGCCCACATCGTCGGTCAGTGCCGAGATTGCCGGGGCCGCCGGCACCGTCGTGTCCACCGTAAAGGCCAGCGGCGCCGATGGATCGCTCGTATTGCCCGCCGCGTCCGTGCTCGTTACCGTCAGGCTATGATCCCCCTCGGTCAGGGGCGTCTCCGGCGTAAAGCTCCACGCGCCGTTTTCATCGGCGGTCACCGTACCGATCTTCGTGTCGTTGTCGTAGAGATCGACCGTCGCACCGGCTTCGGTCGTGCCATTCAGCGTCGGCGTCGTATCGTCGGTGACGCCGCCCGCGGGCACCGGTCCCTGGTCCGCACCCACATCGTCGCCGAGTCCCGCAATCGCGGGCGCGACCGGTGCCGTGGTGTCCACCGTGAAGGCAAACACCGGTGTCGGATCGCTGACGTTCTGGTTCAGATCCGTTGCCGTCGCCGTGATGCTGTGCACGCCTTCGCTCAACGCCGTCGGCGGCGTAAAGCTCCACGCCCCGTTTGCGTCCACCACCGTGGTGCCCAACGCGGTGCTTCCGTCGTACACCGTGATCGTGCTGCCGCTCGTGCCGGTACCGTTGATCTGCGGCGTCGCGTCGTCGGTCACCCCTCCGGCACGATGTTCCCCGTTGTCGGGCCCACATCGTCGACGATCTCCGCGATCTGCACCAGCACCGCGCTCGTGTCCAGCGTCACGTTCAACGCCGCGCTCGCCTCGCCGCGGTTGCCCGCCGCATCCACCACCACCGTCGTGAACGCATGCGCCCCATCGGTCAGTGCCTCCGCCGGCTCCAGCCGCCAGGTGCCATCCTCCGCCACTTCCGCCTGTCCGATCAGCGTGCCGTTGTCATACACCTCCACCGTGCTGCCCGCTTCCGCCTGGCCACCAAACTCGGGGCGGCTGTCATCGGTCACGCCGCCATCGCTCAGCGCCCCCTGCGCGGCCCCCACGTCGTCCGCCACCGTCAGTCCCGTCACCCCGGCTGGCGCCGTGGTATCCACTGTGAATGGCAGCGATGACGAGGCCTCGCTCGTGTTGCCCGCCGCATCCGTACTCGTCACCGTCAGGCTGTGGTCGCCATCGGCCAGTGGCGTCTCCGGCGTAAAGCTCCACGCACCGTTTTCATCGGCGGTCACCGTACCGATCTTCGTGCCGTTATCGTAGAGATCGACCGTCGCACCCGCTTCGGTCGTACCGGCCAGCGTGGGTGTGGCATCGTCGGTCACGCCTCCGGATGGTATGGCGCCGGTCGTGGCGCCCCCGTCGTCACTCAGCCCGTCGATGGCGGGGCTTTCTGGCACCGTGACGTCGATCGCAAACGCAATTGCAGCCGATGGCTCGCTGACGTTGCCCGCGGGGTCCGTGGTTGTTACGGTCAGACTGTGATCGCCCTCGGCCAGCGCTGTCTCCGGCGTAAAGCTCCATGCGCCAGTGTCGTCGGCCGTTACCGTGCCGATCTTCGTACCGTTGTCGTAGAGTTCGACTGTCGCGCCCGCCTCTGTCGTACCGGTCAGCGTCGGGGTCGCGTCGTCGGTTACCCCGCCGGCCGGCACAAGCCCCGTGGTGGCGCCAACGTCGTCGGTCGCCCCCGCGATGGCCGGGATGGCGGGGGCGGTCGTGTCCAGCGTGAAGGCCAGAGGTGCCGACGCCTCGCTCGTATTGCCTGCTTCATCCGTCGTCGTCACTGTCAGGCTGTGCGGTCCCTCGGCCAGCGGCGTCTCCGGCGTAAAGCTCCAGTTTCCCGCATCGTCGGCCATGACGGTGCCAATCTGCTCTCCATTGTCAAAGATGGCAATCCGTGTGCCCGGCTCCGCGGTGCCATTCGAAGTGGGAGTGGCATCGTCGATGATGCTGCCGTCCGCAATGGGGCCTCGGACCGGGCCCACGTTGTCGGTGAGGCCGTCGATGACCGGTACCGCTGGCGCAATGGTATCGACCACAAACAGAAACGGCGCGGTAGGATCGCTCACGACACCGCGCTCGTCCGTGGTGGTCATCGTGATACTGTGCTCACCATCGTCCAAAGGCGTGGCAGGTGTGAAGGACCATGCTCCAGTATCGGCAGCTGTCACCGTGCCGATTCTTTCTCCATCGTCATAAATATCGACGGTAGCACCTGGCTCCGTCGTGCCAATGAACGTTGGCGTGGCATCGTCGGTCCGACTGCCCTCGGGGATAGCGCCGCGGTCTGTTCCCGCGTCATCGATCACTTCCGAAGTGACGGGTCCCTCGAGCACCGCGGTGTCGACGGTGAATGTCACGGCTGCGGTGGGCGCGCCGGTATTGCCGGCAGCGTCGGTCGCCGCCACTGTCACGCTATGATCGCCGTCGGTCAACGGAGTCTCCGGCGTGAAGCTCCACGCGCCGGTCTCGTCAGCGGTTACCGTGCCGATCTTCGTGCCACCGTCATAGATGTCGACCAGCGCCCCGGCCTCGGTAGTTCCGCTGAGGGTCGGGGTGTTATCGTCAGTGACGCCATCGGACAACACCGGGCCTTGCAGCGGACCCGCATTGTCGAGCAGTTCGCCGATGGTTGGGGCAGCCGGTGCGGTCGTATCGACGATCAGATCGAAGGGATCGCTGGCGGCGCTGCTGTTGCCCGCGAAGTCGACCACAACGAAGGTAAACGAATGTTCGCCCTCCGTCAGCGGTGTCGCCGGAAGCCAACCCCACTCGCCGCCCGCACCCACGACCGCGCCGCCGATCTGGACGCCATTGTCGAACACCTCGACCAAGGTGAGCGGTTCGGCCTCGCCGTGGAATTCAGGTCGGGTATCGTCAGTGACATCGCCGCTGACCAGTATGCCCGTGCGCGCGCCTGCGTCATCCGCCGCGAGCAAACCTGTGATCGGACCAGGCGCCACGGTGTCGACCAGCACGCTCCAGCTCGCGCTCGGTACGCTGGTCTGTCCGACGGGGTTGGTCGCCGTAGCGGTGAACACATGCGTGCCATCGTCCAGGCCCGTCGCAGGGATGAAAGTCCAGTTGCCGTTTTCGTCTACCGTCGTGCTTCCGAGTAGCGTGTCTCCGTCGAACACATTGATCGTGCTACCCACGTCTCCAGTGCCACCGATGGTGGGCAACGTATCGTCGGTCAGCCCGCCTCTCAAGACCGTGCCGGTGAACTGCCCAACGTCGTCTTCAATGCTTGCAATGACGGGCGCCGCCGGTACGGCGGTATCGACCACGATGACATAGGCAGCGCTGGGGCTCGTCGCATTGCCGGCCTCGTCCACCTCTACCGCCGATATGCTGTTGCTGCCGGTATTGAGCGGCACCTCAGGCTGCAGCGACCAAGCGCCATCCTCGCCGACGGTGGCACGTCCGATCTCGCGGGCACCGCCAGGGTCCGTGACGGACACGATCACCGTGTCGCCGGCGGTACCGGTACCCTGGATCACGGGACTGGCGTCGTCCGTCGTGAGGCCGTTATCCACATTGCCCGTGACTGTGCCAACGTCGTCCAGTACCCCGGTGATGGCTAGCTGGGAGACGTCGGGCGGTGTGGTGTCCACGGTGAATGCCACCGGTGTCGATGGTTCACTGACATTGCCGGCCGCGTCGGTCGCCGTCGTCGTCACGCTGTGCTCGCCTTCTGCCAGGGGTGTCTCCGGCGTAAAGCTCCAGGCACCAGTTTCGTCCGCCGTGACTGTGCCGATCTTCGTACCGTCGTCGAAGACGTCCACCGTCGCACCGGCCTCCGTCGTGCCGGTAATCGTCGGGGTCGTGTCATCGGTGACCCCATTTGCGGGAATTTGACCCGTGATCGGGCCGGCGTCGTCCGTCGCTCCGGCAATGATCGGCGTGGTCGGCGCCGTCGTGTCGACCGTGAATGCTACCGGTGCCGACGGATCGCTGACATTGCCCGCAGCATCGGTGGTGGTGACCGTCAGACTGTGGTCGCCATCCGCCAGGGGCGTCTCCGGCGTGAAACTCCAGGCGCCAGTTTCATCGGCGGTCACCGTACCGATCTTCGTGCCGTCGTCGTAGACGTCCACCGTCGCACCAGCCTCCGTCGTGCCGGTAATCGTCGGTGTCGCATCATCAGTGACCCCATTTTCCGGGATCTGTCCGGTCGTTGCGCCCACATCGTCGGTCGCTCCGGCAATGACCGGCGTGGTCGGTGCCGTCGTGTCGATCGTCAACGCGACAGGATCGGATGGATCACTGACGTTACCGGTTGAATCCGTGGTCGTCACCGTCAGACTGTGGTCGCCTTCTGCCAGAGGTGTCTCCGGCGTGAAGCTCCACGCGCCGGTTTCATCGGCAGTTACCGTGCCGATCTTGGCGCCGTTGTCGTAGACATCGACGATGTCGCCTGGCTCGGTGGTACCACTCAACGAAGGGGTCGTGTCGTCGGTGGCTCCGTCGGCGGGAATTTGACCTGTGATCGGGCCGGCGTCGTCCGTCGCTCCGGCAATGATCGGCGTGGTCGGCGCCGTCGTGTCGACCGTGAATGCTACCGGTGCCGACGGATCGCTGACATTGCCCGCAGCATCGGTGGTGGTGACCGTCAGACTGTGGTCGCCATCCGCCAGGGGCGTCTCCGGCGTGAAACTCCAGGCGCCAGTTTCATCGGCGGTCACCGTACCGATCTTCGTGCCGTCGTCGTAGACGTCCACCGTCGCACCAGCCTCCGTCGTGCCGGTAATCGTCGGTGTCGCATCATCGGTGACCCCATTTTCCGGGATCTGTCCGGTCGTTGCGCCCACATCGTCGGTCGCTCCGGCAATGACCGGCGTGGTCGGTGCCGTCGTGTCGACCGTGAATGCTACCGGTGCCGACGGATCGCTGACATTACCCGCAGCATCGGTGGTGGTGACCGTCAGACTGTGGTCGCCATCCGCCAAGGGCGTCTCCGGCGTGAAGCTCCAGGCGCCAGCGTCATCCGCCGTGACTGTGCCGATCTTCGTACCGCTGTCGTAGACGTCCACCGTCGCACCGGCCTCCGTCGTGCCGGTGAGCGTCGGCGTCGCGTCATCCGTGGCCCCACCTGCGGGAATCTGCCCGGTGATCGGGCCGACGTCGTCCGTCGTGCCGGCAATGATCGGTGTCGTCGGCGTGGTCGTGTCGACGGTGAATGCCACCGGCGCCGACGGATCGCTGACGTTGCCTGCTGCGTCAGTGGTGGTGACCGTAAGGTTGTGGTCCCCATCCGACAGAGGCGTCTCCGGCGTAAAGCTCCAGGCGCCGGTCTCATCGGCGGTTACCGTACCAATCTTCGTCGTGCCGTCATAGACATCGACCGTCGCCCCGGCTTCCGTAGTGCCATTCAACGTTGGGGTTGCATCGTCGGTCACACCATCGGCGGGAACTGGCCCCGTCGTGATACCGACATCGTCCGTTACGTTACCAATGACCGGTGCCGCCGGCACAGTCGTATCTACCGTAAACGCCACTGCGGCCGACGAATCACTGACGTTGCCTGCAGCATCGGTGGTGGTGACCGTCAGACTGTGGTCGCCATCTGCCAGCGGTGTCTCCGGTGTAAAGCTCCAGGCACCGGTCTCATCGGCTGCGACCGTGCCGATCTTCGTGCCGTTGTCATAGACGTCGACGGAGGCACCGGCCTCGGTCGTACCGTTCAACGTCGGCGTCGTATCGTCAGTCAAACCATCGGCGGGAATCTGACCGGTAATCGCGCCTGCATCGTCCGTCGCCCCTGCGATGGCCGGCGTCGTCGGCACGGTGGTGTCGACGGTGATTGCTATGGGTGCCGACGGCTCGCTGACGTTTCCGGCGGGGTCGGTGGTGGTGACCGTCAGGCTATGGTCACCATCCGCCAGCGGCGTCTCCGGTGTAAAGCTCCATGCGCCGGTCTCATCGGCTGTGACCGTGCCGATCTTCGTGCCGTTGTCGTAGACGTCGACGGTGGCACCAGCCTCGGTCGTACCGTTCAACGTCGGCGTCGTATCGTCGGTTACGCCATCGGCGGGAATGGAGCCGGTCATCGTGCCGGCGTCGTCCGTCGCCCCTGCGATGGCCGGCGTCGCCGGCACGGTGGTGTCCACGGTGATTTCTATCGGAGCCGACGGCTCGCTGACATTGCCGGCGGGGTCGGTGGTGGTGACCGTCAGGCTGTGCTCGCCGTCCGCCAGCGGCGTCTCCGGTGTGAAGCTCCATGCGCCGGCGTCATCGGCCGTGACCGTGCCGATCTTCGTGCTGTTGTCGTAGACGTCGACGATGGCACCAGCCTCGGTCGTACCGTTCAACGTCGGCGTCGTATCGTCGGTTACGCCATCGACGGGAATGGAGCCGGTGATTGTGCCGGCATCGTCCGTCGCCCCTGCGATGGCCGGCGTCGTCGGCACGGTGGTGTCCACCGTGATTGCTATCGGTGCCGACGGCTCGCTGACATTGCCGGCCTCATCGGTCGTCGTTACCGTCAGGCTGTGCTCGCCGTCCGCCAGGGGCGTTTCCGGTGTGAAGCTCCATGCGCCGGCGTCATCGGCCGTGACCGTGCCGATCTTCGTGCCGTTGTCGTAGACGTCGACGGTGGCACCAGCCTCGGTCGTACCGTTCAACGTCGGCGTCGTATCGTCGGTTACGCCATCGGCGGGAATGGAGCCGGTGATTGTGCCGGCATCGTCCGTCGCCCCTGCGATGGCCGGCGTCGTCGGCACGGTGGTGTCCACCGTGATTGCTAGCGGTGCCGACGGCTCGCTGACATTGCCGGCCTCATCGGTCGTCGTTACCGTCAGGCTGTGTTCGCCGTCTGCCAGGGGCGTTTCCGGTGTGAAGCTCCACGCGCCGGCGTCATCGGCCGTGACCGTGCCGATCTTCGTGCCGTTGTCGTAGACGTCGACGATGGCACCAACCTCGGTCGTACCGTTCAACGTCGGCGTCGTATCGTCGGTTACGCCATCGGCGGGAATGGAGCCGGTGATTGTGCCGGCATCGTCCGTCGCCCCTGCGATGGCCGGCGTCGTCGGCACGGTGGTGTCCACCGTGATTGCTATCGGTGCCGACGGCTCGCTGACATTGCCTGCGGGGTCGGTGGTGGTGACCGTCAGGCTGTGCTCGCCGTCCGCCAGGGGGTCTCCGGTGTGAAGCTCCATGCGCCGGTCTCATCGGCTGTGACCGTGCCGATCTTCGTACCGTTGTCGTAGACGTCGACGGTGGCACCGGCCTCCGTCGTACCGTTCAACGTCGGCGTCGTATCGTCGGTTACGCCATCGGCGGGAATGGAGCCGGTGATTGTGCCTGCATCGTCCGTCGCCCCTGCGATGGCCGGCGTCGTCGGCACGGTGGTGTCCACCGTGATTGCTATCGGTGCCGACGGCTCGCTGACATTGCCGGCCTCATCGGTCGTCGTTACCGTCAGGCTGTGCTCGCCGTCCGCCAGCGGCGTCTCCGGTGTAAAGCTCCATGCGCCGGTCTCATCGGCTGTGACCGTGCCGATCTTCGTGCCGTTGTCGTAGACGTCGACGATATCGCCCGGCTCCGTGGTGCCATTCAACGTCGGCATCGTATCGTCGGTTACACCATCAACGGAAATGGTGCCGGTAATCGAACCCACGTCATCCGTTGCCCCGGCAATTACCGGCTTGGGCGGCAAGCCGGCATCCACGGTGAATTCAACCGGGGCCGAAGGATCGCTGACGTTGCCGGCCTCATCGGTCGTCGTTACCGTCAGGCTGTGCTCGCCTTCGGCCAGTGGCGTGGCGGGGGTAAAGCTCCAGGCACCGGTCTCGTCCGCTATCACCGTGGCGATCTTTGTACCGTTGTCGTAGATGTCGACGATATCCCCTGGCTCTGTGGTGCCGTTCAGCGTGGGCGTGGTGTCATCGGTCGTACCTCCTGCCGGCACCGGCCCCGTGTCCGTCCCCGCGTTATCGATCGCGTCTTCCACGACGGGCGCTGCCGGGACCACGGTATCCACGGTGAATGCAAACGTCCCGGACGGGGGACTCGTATTGCCGACCTCATCGGTGGCAGTCACCGTCATGCTGTGCAATCCATCCGACAACGGCGTCATCGGCACAAAAGTCCACCTGCCGGTTTCGTCAGCGGAGACCGTACCAATTTTCATGCCGTTGTCGTAGATGTCGACCATGACACCGTTCCCGACACCGACACCGCCGCCGAGGCCCCCACCCGTCGTATCGATGGTCCCCGATATCGTTGGTCGCGCATCGTTGGTCTCGCCTCCATTGGTCACGGACCCTGTGACATTGCTGACGTCGTCGAGCACGGTGACGATTGCAGGCGTCAGCGGCATCGCGGCGTCGATCACCACCGGCAACGTCATCGTGGAGGCATTCCCTGCCGGATCCTGCTCAGTAATGACGATGGATTGCGGACCCTCGGGCAACGCAGTCTGTGGCGTCACAGACCATGTTCCGTCCGGAGCCACCGTCGTGCGTTGCACCTCGCCACCGGGAAACATGACCGCGACCGTATCTCCAGGCTCGCCGGTGCCCGCGATCGTAGGGGTCGGCTGATTTGTCGTCATGCCGTCTGCTGCATTTGCCACCGTCGCCGCGGGCGTGGCGGGTGCCACGGTATCGACCACCACGCTGACCACCGGAACCGGCGCACTCGGCAAGGTATCCGGCCCTTGCTGGGTCACGTTGATATCGTGGCTGCCATCGGATAGCGGCGCCGGCGGCTGGAACGACCAGGATCCATCCGGCGCAACGGTGGTGGTACCGATTGCCTGCGTGCCGTCATACACGGTGATCGTATAGCCAGCGATGCCGGTACCGCTGATCACTGGCCTGGCATCATCGCTGACGGACTGATCGGTGAGCACGCCCCGCGTGTCCCCGACCTGATCCAGCGCCTGCGCATTGGTCGGTGGCGCGGCGGTCGGCTTCTGCCCTCCGCCTCCGCTGCTGCTTCCACTGCTGCCACCGCCTCCCGCAACGGCCGCGATGACACCACCGGCCACGGCGAGGCCGCCGAATCCCCACAGCCACCAGGGAACGGGTTGATCGGAGTCGGACTCTTCGGACTTTTCGCCTTTTTCGGACTTTTCGGACTTTTCGGACGCTTCGGACGCTTCGGACGATCCATCGCCAACGTCCTTGTCATCGATGGCCTCGGCCGGACTCACTGGGTTTCCGCCCAGCGCCATCGCTGTCATCTGGCCGTCGGGCAACGCCGCCGAATCCGAGCTCGCATTCGTCGGCACGTAGCGATATAGCTCGCCGTCCTCCGATACGCCATAGATGCCAGCCGCTTCCGTCAACGCGTAGTAATCTTCCAGCGTCAGCGCCGGCAATGGGTCGCCCTCCAGCGCGACCTGCAGGTCGTCTCCCACGCGCTCTAGAGTGACGTTCTCAGGAGAGACGTCGGCATCGACATCTTTCAACACATAGTGGACACCGCCCACTGCCTTGATCTTCACGGGAGCGTTGCGGTCGATGCGCAGGGTCTTGCCCGGCATGGTTCCCGATGTGCTGATCATCACCTCTGCGACCTTGGACATACGTCACACTCCATCCCGCGCACAATCGCGCGACACCAGCGCTACCGAACCCCTGCCGACTCCCGGCCAGTAGCCACCGTCACCGATGCGACCACGGCGCTGGCGGCAAGCGTCGTATCGTCGGGCGACATAAGCAACTCACGGCATGCGATTCACCCGAATCTCCACGCGGCGATTCGGCGCGTTGCAATCGATACGCGCCGAGAACTTCCCGCGCTTCGGACACGACACCAAGGGCTGGCTACTCCCCACGCCATTGGCGACGATGATGTTGGCCGGCACGCCGTTCTCGACAAGCACGCGACGGACAGTTTCCGCACGGGCTTCAGACAGTCTCTGGTTGAAAGCCGCAGGTCCGATGGGATCCGCGTGACCCCGCACCGAAACACGGACGTCCGTGGCATCGCCCACCTTCTGCCGGATCTGCCCGGCGATATTGCGAAGATCGGCCCGTCCGGCCTGCGTCATGCTGCCCAGATCCGACCTGGCAAACGCAAACAACATGTCGCCCGCAAGCGTGAAGTCCGGCTTTTCCGGCGACTCGCCGGTACAGGGCACGGCGGCGCTGGCGCGGCTCAGCACATAGCGCTGCTCTCGCACGCTGGTGAGCATGCGTTCGGCTTCGGGGCGCTGGTACAGCATCGCGCGCGTCCTGCCGTCTTCCGACACCGCAGCGAAGTAGGTTTTCCCACCTGCCAGATCGACCTTTTCGCCGGGGCTCGCCTTGCCGGCATAGGTGGGCGCATCGCCGATGTAGGCCTCGAGCGTATGGCCACCCGGCGTGGTGCAGAAGCGATTGAAGCCACCGGGCATCAACGCGGTCTGGAACTCGCCGTCCAGGTAGATGTGTGCGGGCTGCGAGCGCGCAGCACTACTCGGCAACGACGGTCGGAAGAACACGATCTGCGCCTGGTCCGCCGCGGCAGCGGGTACCGGCGCATAGACCGGGCCCTCCATTGCCGTGGCCAACGACGCTGGCGGGCCGAGATCGACCTCGGCGGCAAAGGCGATGCCCGCCTGCGCCACAGTAGACGTGGACGAAACCAGCCAGACCGCGCAGCCGATGGCGCAGCGCCGGAGGGAAGCAATCTCATGTGGTTTCATGTCATGCTCCATGCGCGCCTGGGCGCTAGATCTGCGTTACATGCACCCTGTCATCCACCAACAGTTCGCTGGTGCCAAACGTGAAAACGTGATACGAAACGCCATCCACGGTTTGCGTGCCGGCGTCCGTCCACGTACTCCCGGTCGGTTTGCGAAGATTCACGCTGTCCTGCGCGTCTCCCGAGACGACAAACTGTGTTCTTCCGTCATCAACAACCTCATCGCCCCAAGTCGCCGGCGATGGCCGCTCCCACACCGGCGAGCAACAGCCACGGCGGCATCCCCCACAAACCCGCGCTCTCGCTCTGCGTCGGAATCAGCGATTCGGCCGGGCCGAGCGGCTCGCCCCCCAGGGCCAGCGGTGCCATCTGGCCATCGGGCAACGCGAGAAATCCCGTGCTCGCATCGGGATTTCTGCGTTCCTTGACATCGCACATTCTCCGGCGACGACTTTATTAAAATCGACTTCTCACCAATGACAGGTGAAATTCTTATTCTTTTTGTCGACGGCAATTTATCTCGACAGCCTTGCATGAAAAATAGCAATGCCGCGTCAAAAAGCAAGCGTCCATCACTCCGGAAGCTTCCCCACAGGCTGATTTCCTGATTTTTATCGAAAGATTAAATGTCTAAAAAACATTTATGAAAATTTTTCAGACAATATTCACCCGCATCAAATTCAATGTCAGGTGATTTGTTTTATCTATTTTCAACAACAGGATTTACGTGCGAACATGAGTGGAAGCGACCGAAGCAGGCAAGACAGGCATTGCCCGTCAATGGCCGCCAATGCGGCGACACGGGAAATCGGCAGCGGGAGAGGAGAAAGCAGCGGAAACGATGAAGCGGAGGGTCGCGGCAGGATGCCGAAACCCGCCGGAGCGGGAGTATGCGGATGCAGTGGCCCGCCCTAGAGGATTCGAACCTCTGACCACTCGCTTAGAAGGCGAGTGCTCTATCCAACTGAGCTAAGGGCGGCCGGTGGTGAGGCCCGCATTCTACCGTAGGTCGCGGGCGGCAAGAAGACCACCTCCCTGGCGCGCCCGGCTGCCGGACGTGAGCCGGCAGCGCGCGACACCTCAGGAGGCCTCGCGCTCGCCTTCCCTCACGCGCGGTCGGCGCGGCATGCCAACGCCTTCGCCAGCGTCGTGCGACGACACGCAGTTGCGTCCCATCTGCTTGGCATCGTAGAGCGCGCGGTCGGCGCGGCGCATGACAGCATCGGCGTTTTCGCCAGCGCGCCATTCCGCCATGCCGATGCTGACGGTGTAGGCAATCGGGTCGGGTTCCGACGGGCATGGCGTCGCGCGGACCAGCGTATTGAGGCGCAGGCTTGCGGCGCGGCCGGTTTCCATCGAGGTGCCGGGCATGACGACGGCAAACTCCTCGCCGCCCAGGCGACCCAGCACGTCCTGCGGCCGCGCGGACTTCCGGAGCAGGCCGGCAAAGTGCCGCAGCACGCTGTCACCCGCCATATGACCGTAGAGGTCGTTGATGGCCTTGAAGTGATCGAGGTCGACAAACGCCACCGTCAACGGCTGGCGCGAACGTTCCGCTTGTGCGCACGCTGCCTCGAGTTCTTCCCAGAACGCCCCGCGCGACAGCACGTCGGTCAGGTCGTCATGCCGTGCGCGCCGCTCCAGCATGCGGCGCAGGCGATCATGCGCCATCAGCGCAAAACTGACCGAGAGGCCAACCACGCCAAACACGAGCAGCACGATCAGGCCATCGTGCGGCAGCGCGGTGCGCAGCGCACGCTCTTCGATCAGCGCCGCTACCGCCGGCGACAGCGACAGGCCCACCGCGCCGGTGCAGGCCAGCGCTATCAGGATCAGCGAGAGCGCGGCCAGCCGGCCAGTGCCGCGTTTGAAGCGCAGGCGCGGCACGGTCACGCGGACCAGCTCGAGCAGCAACAGGATCTGGATTACCGAGGCGGCCAGCGCCAGCCCCGCGACCACGGGTTCAGGGTTGCCGGCCGCGGCCGGCATGAGAGCGGAGTCGAGCGCGTGCACGCCGTACGCCGCGAGACCGGGCACGTTGAGCGCCAGCAGCAACCTGGCCCGGCCGGGCCGGCCAAAGAAATGACGCGTACCGTAAACCATCATCGACAGACCCGCGCTCAGCACAAGCTCCGGCAGCGCATCGAGCGGCCATTCCGGGCGCATCATATGCATGGCCAGCAGGACCACCGCGAATGCCACGGTGAGGTCGCCGATCGCCCATGAGGTCAGCCCGCTGCGATCCATGCCCGTGGAACGCCGCAGCACGGCGCAGACGACCGCCATCTGCAGCGCGAACAAGCCCGCGATCAGCACTACCACCTGCGACTGAAACATCTTCTTTCCCGTTCACCAAGGCCCCGACAAGGCTCCGCGCCGCGCTGCCGTCCTTCTGTTACGGCCTGCGATGGGCCGCCATATCGTTTCCGCCGGTTCCGGATGCGCGCCCGCGCTCCTGCACACACGCAGGGCGAGCCTTGCTCAGGCAACGGACATGCCGCCGCGTCGCTCGCGACGGCAGGCGTGCCATTGTTGTGATTGTCGGGACCGGGTCCGGATGAGATCTGCATGCGCCCCGCAAGATTGCGCGGAGCATCGGACCCTAGCGGTGTGCGGATTATCTCAGCGCAACGCACCAAGTCAAGCCAAAATTTCAGATCGGGAAAGGGCCGCCAGCCTCGCCCTGGCAACAACTGTGCGGCACCTCCATCCATGAGGCGCACGCCGCAATTGACCCGCCGGTCGCCAAGAGGCTACAATCGCCGGCTTCGGAGCGTAGCGCAGCCTGGTAGCGCATCTGATTTGGGATCAGAGGGTCGTAGGTTCGAATCCTATCGCTCCGACCAGTTTTTGCAGTGTTTTGCCGTTTTAGATCAAGGGCTTACCCCCACAAGGGGTGAGCCCTTTGTCTTTCCGTTCCAACGCTTTCCAATATCCCGGTTAGCGTGCTTCCAAAATACAGTGCCCCATACAGCACTGTAAAAATAAACAGGTGACGTCCGTTCTGAGAGAGGTACGGCAGCTATACACTGTATGCCCATACAGTAATCGGTGTGCACCATGGGCAACAGCAAGCTAGCGCAGGGCTGCCAGTTACCGGCCCACGATACGGCCGGCGAGCGCCAGCCCGACAGCGAGAATGGAATCCTCTCACTGGTCCCCGGTGACCTGATCTCCAAGGGCCTGGCCACCCTTCCCCCGGCATCCATGCCCGGCGCGGATCGGCATGAGGTCGAGATCGATGCCGGCCCGCTTGGCCGGGTCAGGCTGTCGGTCGAGCGCAAACGGGTAAAGCACGGGCGGCATTCGCACTACTACTGGTCTGCCTGGCGCGCCGACGCTCCGACCAGAAGCTGATACCTCAGAATCGAATTGAAGCCGCCGCGCCGCGGTCGGATACTGTCATTCCCCTGAAGTCATTCGCGCCGCCGTAATACCATGCGGCGCTTTTTTTAGCCTCGCTACGGCGCCCTCTATCCTGTGTCCTACGCGGATCATCGGCTTCTCGACGTAGCGGTACAGGAAGTCGGCCACGATCAGCCCGAACGCCAGGACGATGAGCATGAACTCGAAATTCCACTGGCGCCAAATGGCGAAGCCGGACGCCGCCTCGGCAACCGAGATCTGGATCAGGTAGAGGGAATAGGACCGGTCGCCCACGAACTTGAATGGCTTGCTGGACAGCACCTTGCGCGGCAGCCCGTCACCGAGGATCGCCGGCAGAAGCAGGCAGACCATTAGGCCATACAGGTTGTCGAAAGGTCCGTCATTGGGATTGCCCATCCAGTTGCGGATATCGGTCAAATAGAACTGCATGACCGCAAAGGCGACGCACACCGACGTGCTCACGACGGGTGTGGTCAGCGGCTGTACGATGCGGTACAAGCGACGGTCGTGCATGACCATCGCCAGCAGCGCGCCAGCCAGCAGAACGCTGTAATGCGCCGGGCCGACGAAGTGGCCGCGCCACGTGCATACCAGCACGATCATCGTAAAGATGCCGATGGCGAATCGCGAGCGCGGGCCGCGCGCGACCACGAATGCGAGGAATGGCCACAGCAGGTAGAACTTCCACTCGATACCGAGCGTCCAGGTGATGCGCCACGAGGTCGCACCGAACTGCTCGTTGTTGAAGGTGAGGTAGTACGGCAGCGCCTTGACCAGCGTGTCCCACCGCTCGCCGCCCATGTTGAATGCCTGCCACAGCAGAACGGCGAAGATCAGGTAGTAGACCGGGAAAATCCGGAATGCGCGGCGGACGTAGAAGTTGATCAGGGAGACGGAACCAGTGTCGTCATGCTCACGCAGCAGAAGCGTGGTGATGAGAAATCCGCTCAGGACAAAGAAGATCTGCACGCCGAGCCAGCCCATCAGGAAGTCTCCGGACTTACCGGCGTAGTGATTGACCAGCACCAGCGAGACCGCGATGGCACGCAGGCCTGTCAGGGAATCGAAGTACCGGGCCCTCCGGAATTCGTCGTATGTCATGGAGTTGGCGCCACAATGCAAAAAGTGGCACATTCTTCCATGTCATCATTGTTTCATCAATGGTAGGAACCCCACACATTCAAGACAAACGAGTCTACTTCCCCTTTGGTTTCCAGCCGCAGACCTTGGCGCCGGCCACGTTGTGGGCGAGGATCGCCTTGGCCGTGTCGTCGGACAGCACGTCCGACTTGCTCACGAGGATAGGCTTCGTCCAGTCGCAGCCGGTGTCCACGACGCGCGTGCGGGTAACAACCTGGGGATCGGGCTCAGTCGCGGGACCATTCGCTGCGCAGGCGCTCAGCAGACTCGCCAGGAGCGCCAGCAGCAATGTCATTTTCCACATGGGTTCTCTCCTTGGCCGCTTCGGCGCCGACGCGCGCCGCCACGGCATTGGCTTCAGCTTCGGACTTTTCGACGTTGGCGACCTTGGTATCGGCCTCGGCCGCTTTCTGGGCCGCCTGCGCGTCCGTCGTCTGCGCCTGCTTGTGGCGCGCCCAGCCGGCAAGCAAGCCGCCGGCCGCGACAATGGCGCCGAGCAGCGCTGGCCACAGCTTCGCGACAATGGCAAATAGCGCGGTCATGACAGTCGTCCCCCGGCCTTCTTGTACTCGGCGATCAGGAAATCCACCGAGTGTTCGCGTTGCCCATAGCCCGCCCCCGGCAGACTGGCCCATTCTTTCCGGCACTTGTCCACTGCCACCGCAATGCGCCCGGCTTTGACGTCTTCCAGCGCGCCGCGGCGTCGGATCAGGTAGATAGCGACCAAATCCTGCGATAGCGGACTGAAGTCTGGCACCTTGCACGCGCGGCTCGCCCAGTCCCACGTGTCGGTGCGAATGACGTTGGGGATCGCGGCCATGATCTGATAGCGACCCGCGGCGTCCGACCAACCCCAGCGCGTCTTGATCGCAATGCGCGGATGCTGGCTGTAGTCAGGAAACAGCGTGCCACCCACTATGACGTTGTAGCCATCGTCGCTATTCGCCCGAGTGGACGTGTCCTCGCTGTATCCGATGAGATCCAGAAATGCGCACACGTTCTGGCCACCAGCAGCGTCAGGTGTGATCCGCGGCATCGTCGCCCCCCTTGTTCCGGAACAGCCGGCGGAACGCATCCATGACCGCAGCCTGGCTGATCAGCCGCGCGGCCACGGTCAGCAGCACGCCCACCAGCGGCGCCAGTTGCTCGCCGTGCTTCGGAAACAGCGCGATGAAACCCGGCGCCAGGTCGGGCCAGCGCTCGGCCACCACCGGCACTGCGGCCAGCAGCGCGGCGGTGAGCACGCCAACCCAGACCGACCACCACCGTTTGATCGCCGACCACTCGTCGGCCAGGAATTTCGTCATCGCGTCCACCGTTTGATGTCGGGCCGCGCGCCGGCGGCGTTGTCCATGAGGTAGCGACGGATGTCCTTGACATCGTTGCTGACCACGTTGAGCTGTTCTTTCATGTCTGCGCCCATTGCACGCAGCTGCTGCGATGTGTCGTCACGCGTCTGGCGGATGTCGGATTCGACTCGGGCGAACCGCCGTTCGTGTTCCTGGTCGGTCTGCTTGAGTGCTGCGACATCGCGCACCACGCCGAAATAGGCGAAAGCGAGCGCGATCCCTCCGCCGATGACGCTGCCAAGCAGCGTCTGCAGATTGATGGTCGTGTCTATCCATCGGGGCTTCTTCTCCGCTCCCGTCGTTGTGCTTTCTGCCATGAGACCCCCGGAAATGAAAAAGCCCGCTTGTTGAACTGCACCCCAAGAGTTGGACACTGATCCAACCCTTGGGGTGTTTTTCATGGCGAAGCACGACGAGCAATTGAAGCTCAGAGTAGTAAAGCGATATCTGGCCGGAGGTATAGGCTTTAGGGAGCTAGCGCGGGAGTATGGGGTGGGCCGTACGCTGGCCCGCGAGTGGGTTGCGCTGCATGAGCTTCACGGTCGACGCGGGTTACGACGCAAGGGGCACAGCAAGTACAGCGCGGAATTCAAGCTGGCGGTGCTTGAAGGCATCCAGCGGGACAACCTGTCGCAATCTGAGGCGCGAGCGATCTGGGGGATTCGTGATCCGGGTGCCATCAGCCGTTGGGAGCGCCAGTATCATGAGGGTGGTCTGCCTGCACTATTGCCTCGTCCCAAGGGACGTCCCCGGAAGATGCCGAACTCATCACCACCCGAACCCATTGCGCCGGAATCCGAACAGGACCAGCGTACCCGTGAGCAGTTGCTCAAGGAGAACGAATACCTGCGCGCGGAGGTGGCGTACCTAAAAAAACTCGATGCCTTGATTCGAGCGGAGCAGCGTCAGGCGCCGCGCGCAAAGCGCAAGTAGTACTCGAATTGAGGCAGCATCATCCATTGGCCGTTCTGCTGGCGGTGGCAGGACTGGCGCGCAGCACCTTCTACTATCAGCAGAAGGCCCTGCTGGCAGGAGACCGTTACGCTGAACTCAAGCAGCGCATTCGAGCGATCTATGAGCGCCATCGAGGCCGATATGGCTATCGGCGCATTACTGCGGCAATTCGGCAGGACGGCGAGGTAGTCAATCACAAGTTGGTCCGGCGCCTGATGCTGCAGTTGGGCCTGAAGTCGCTGGTACGACCGAAGAAATACCGCTCTTACCGGGGAGGGCTCGGACTGGCAGCTCCGAACCTGCTCAACCGACAGTTCGCCGCACAACGGCCTAACGAGAAATGGGTAACGGACGTAACCGAGTTCAACGTGAAGGGGCAGAAGTTGTACCTGTCGCCGGTCATGGATCTGTACAACGGCGAGATCGTCGCGTGGCAGAGTTCCACACGGCCCACGTTCGATCTGGTCAGCGGCATGCTGAAGAAAGCGATCTCACGCCTCAAGCGTAGTGAGCGGCCATTGTTGCATTCGGATCAGGGCTGGCAATATCGGATGCCCGCCTATCGACGGCTCCTGGGCAAAAAGGTCCGTCAGAGTATGTCCCGTAAGGGAAATTGCCTCGACAATGCCGCGATGGAAAGCTTCTTCGGAACGCTCAAGTCGGAGTTCTTCTACCTGAACGAGTTCGACAGCGTGAAGCAGTTGCAAAGTGGGATCCGACAATACATCCACTACTACAACAACGAACGTATCCGACTGAAGCTAAAAGGGCTGAGTCCCGTGCAGTACAGGACCCAGCCCTTGCAAGCCTAGTCTTCTTGAACCGTCCAACTTCTGGGGTTCAGTTCATGTGGCGGGCTTTGATACCTCTCACCGAAAATGGCGAGAATGCTGAAAGTGGTAGGATGATGGGCGCCGCGATGCTAGTGCGGCTCCGTTAGGAGTAAGAAATGTCTCAGAAAAAATACTCTGCCCCGCACCACCAGCCTCACGTAGCTAGCTCGACAGAAGCCTACGCAAAAATCTTCCTTGTAGGCGCCATCGTGGTTATAGCTGCAGCGACCGGCGTGATAGCGCTGGTGGCTTCGCACTTCCTTCTTTAACCTGCGCGGACGATGATGATCGTCCCAAGCAGCACTACCGCCGTTCCGACGACACGACCTACGGTGATGTTGTCTCGGAACAACCAGTAGCCAGCGACCAGCACGAAAAGGTAGATGAGGCCTGTGAACGGATACGCGTAGCTAAGCTGGAATTTCGTCAGTGCAAGCATCCAGGAAACGCCCGCCATGAACGTCGCGACAATGCTGGATAGCACCCACGGGTTCATAAGCAACTTCGCAATGAACCAGATCTTGTCTGCCGTACCAGTAGGCAACGGTCCTGCTGCCCCCACCTGCCATCGCATGATCATTTGGCTGTAGGCCGTAAACGCCACCATCGAGAGAATATAGGCGTGATCGAGCAGTCGGTTCACGGAAACAGCCCTCCGGGGAAAAGTTGGATTGTATCCCGGCCCAATACTCAGGGGTTCAGCAGTGCTGTGGGGTCGTGTTTGTCGTAGACCGCTTCGATGGCAGCCATCTGTGCATCGGTGATCGCGTCGGAGTAGAAGATGTCTCCTTCTTCCGACCATGAGAATGGCAGGCCCATGAGGCCGGCTACTTCAAGTTCGGCGGGGAAGGTGGGGCCGATGGCTTTCTTCGTCATTGCGATTTCCTCAGTTGTGCGGGGGGATGGAGAACGACAGCGAAGTCTGGCTCGAAGTGCCAGCCGATCCGCTCCACGTCCCCGTCACCGACCCAACCACGTTGCCGAAAAGGTTCGCTGTGTGTCGCCCTTCAGCGAGCCCGACCGCGAATTGCGTCAGTGCCGAACTATACGACGCGCCTGCCGCCGGCGGGGTCACCGTCGCAATGCCACCCGGAAGCACAGCATTGTCCACCGCGATGGTTGTTCCGGCAGAGAAGTTGGCGGTGCTGACGGAAACGCCTGATATGACCGAGATGGTGGGGATTTCTTTCGCCCACAGCAAAAATGGAGTAATGAGACTGGTGTTAATGTTGGTCGGCGTGGTGGAGGTGGTGGACGAGTTGGACGTCAGATTTTTGACCGTCGCATAGCCAGGGTCATTGGCCCACGACCGAACGGTAGCCTCGATCGACGTAGCGCCGAGCGCATAGGCCATGCCGACCAGGGCTTTCGTGTTGTCGCCGGTCATCACTTCGACGCCTGTCGCGTCAGTCGCGTGTCCGGTGGTGGATAGCTGCAGCACCAGCGAACCACTGACCAGCGTCGCATAGACGTAGTACAAGGTGTTGGTCGTCAGGGCTGCCGGCGTGTAGCTCACGCCACCATTAGGAATCGTGGCAATTCCTTGCCCAGGGATGAACACTTTGTTGCCGCGATATGGCGAGAGCAGCAGGTTTCCCGCGTTGTAGGAGAGTTGCCCTTGCGGCGCCGCATTCACTGGCAGCACGGCCTTCAGGTTGGACAGAATGGTCTCCGTTGAGCCGTCGTCCACCACGTCCTGCAAGCTGCGGTCTGCGATGAACTGCGCAAGCACTGCCGCCATAATGCTCGCCTGCCGCCACACCTTGTTGAGCTCGTCGGAGTGCGCTACTCCCGATTGAAAGCCGGTGAGGCGCGCGAGAAGCGCAGCGTATTCGGCCTGCGTAATCACGTTGGCCGCACCGTCGCCACCGAACGGCAGAAAGTCGTTTGTCGCCATGAGAGTCCTTACAGAGGGGTTCCCCACGCGCCAGCATCAAAGCCGGACACGAGGTCGTTTTCCATATCGAAGCCGAACAGCGGCGAGCCATCGACGCTCGTTACGATGACGATGTTGATACGCACGCCTTCTGGCTTGAGCGGGATGAGCCCGTTGCGCAGCAGCGCAAGAAATACAGCGGACGGGATGACGCCGGCAATGCCGATCGTCATGGACATGTCCTGGTTGTCCTGAATGAAGACGAAGGTGCCGCCCCCGAAAATAGAATCGAGGATCTCCTTCGAGGCACCCAGGGTGCCGTCCCAGTGGTTCGCTCCGATCTTCGCTCGGATCACCAGCCGGTACGTGTCATCGTCCAGCCGCGTCAGGCCAGCGTCCGGATCGAACGGGCCCTTCCAACTGCCTTGGTCAAAGCCGAGCGCCTCGGTATCGAATGAGAAGTAGACGTCGGTGAGAGGAAGCGGCACGTTGCGCGAGATGCCAACCCAGATGCCGATGGCATCGAGCTGGTCTCCCACCGCGCCGTCGAGGTCGAACTTGCCGGGCATGCTGGCCAGCAGATTCGCCTGGTCGACCATAGTGCCGGCCACGGCCGCTACCACGCCCATGAACTTCGGCTTCTGGTTGTGCTCGCTCGTGACCAGCCCGGTGTAATCGCTGATGTCTGCCATGTCAGGTCACCGTCAGCACGACGTCGTCGGGAGAGCACGTCGCCACCTGGTTGAACGCCAGCGCGACATCAGGTGCACCGGCGCCGCCCGGCCCGGCCAACGTCAGGCCGGTCAGCTTGAATGTGGTACCCCCGCCCACACCATTTGCCGCCGTGATCGCGTCCGCCCACTCGACGCTGCCCGACGTGCCCCCGCCGATGTCGACACCGTTGATATAGTCGGCCACCGCCTGCTTGATGGCGTTGCCCGTGATGGTCGTGTAGCCGGTGAGCGCCTTGAGCGATATCGCTACGGTAATGGCCGCATCCGAGGGGCGGAAGAAGCGGATCGTGATCGGCCTGCCGTACACATCCAGCACGACGATCGCCGTGGTGCCATATGTTCCGGAGCCGGGCGTCTTCTTCTCCGCGATCGCTGCCGCGATGGCGTCCGCGTCGCCCCCTTCGACTACCAGCGAAATGGAGTGCGCGGGCAGCCCGTTGCTATCCGTTGCGTTCGTGTCGTTCTCGTACGCGCGCAGTCGCGTGACGCCCGCAATGTTCGATACGGCGCCGACGATGCCATCCAGCACCGTGAGCGACGGCAGTGCCGTCGACACCGTCTGGCGCTGCCGCAACGCTGCATCCGACTCCACCGGTGCCCCCACAGCAGCATCAGCGGGATTGTTCACGGTCTGCCAGCCGCGCGTGGGCGTTCCGATCTGATTGATGGTACCGGCATCGGCCTCGATCGCGCCCACCGAAACGCAGGTGGCGGTAACCGTGACCTCTCCCTCTGGTGGAATGGTCACGGTGGCAGGAAGGGTCCACTGATTGTTGTTCGCGTCCTTGGCGATGCCGTTCGTGATCGTCGTACCAGCCTGACCAACGATGACCAGGTCCGCAGTGGAGAACGACGCGGCCTTGCGCGCGATGCCGTTGATCTTCACGTTGCTGGACAGGGCGTCGCCCTGGGCCGTGGCCGGACTGAACGACCGGTAGATGGCGATCGCTGTGGCATTGGCGTCGTTGATCGACGCGGCAAACACGGCGAGCAGCTGCCCGTCCTGGCTGTCCGCCTCGAGGTAGACGTCAGGCCCATAGATGCCACGGTACTGGTCCTGAAGGTATTGCAGCACCTCGGCATAGGTCGGCGCGGTGATGCCGTTGGCGTCAATCGTCGGCGCGGTGGTCGTGATGGCCATTACAGTGTCGCCTCGATCTGCACAGGGTCGCCCCCGTATTGAGTGGTGATGGTCGCGACGACGCGCAGCGCCCGCGTGTCGGCGTTCAGGTCGCTCGAATAGGCGGTCAGCGCGGTCACGCCCTGCGTAGCCAGAATGCGCTGGCGTATCGCGGCGTCGTACGTTCCGGCCGTGTACTTGCCGATGATCTGGTCGAGCGGCGTGCCCTCGGTGGTGTCGAGGAACCATTCGCCGCGGAACAGGCGCAGACGGGTGAGCACGGCCTGCGCGACCGCCTCCGGTACGTCCGTGTAGAAGTCGGTCTGCTGCCCGCCGAAGACGTAGTCGCCGTCAGCGTCGAGCTTGCGGTAGCGCATGGGGATTCCTCAGTTGACCGAGCCAGTATTGCCGCTGCCCGGCTGCACGCCGCTGTGCGTGTGCGCGTCATCGATGCGCTTACCGTTGGCGCGCACCTGGCCGGTGAACTGCGTATTGCCGTTGATGGAGAAGGCAGTCGGCGCCGCGCCGGCGTTCTGCACGGCCATCACCCCGGTCACTGTCACCGTCGGCGTGTCCAGCACCATGCCGCCAGGCGCGGTGACCTTCACCACCTTCCCGGCTGGGTCCAGGTCGACATAGGTAGTGCCGTCATCGCTGCGTAGCTGCGCGGTGGTCATGCTCACGCCTGAAAGCGCGCGGGGCACCGACCGGAAGCCGAGCAGCACGAACCCATCGGACAGGTCGTGCATGCGCAGCTCGGCCTGCTCCTGCACGCCGCCAGACTGCCACCAGGCGTCGATGCAGCGGCTGGCGAAGACCACCAGGCATTCGTCCCCCGCGGCGACCGGGAAAGTCAGTGTGCACCCGCCGCCTGCCGGGAACTGCACCGGGCAGTCCACCAGCATGGGCAGCGCCGTGCTGACGATCGCCCCATTTTGCTGGCGCACCTTCATCTTGATGGCCGGCTGCACCGAGCAGGTGGGCGGCCGGCCGGGCCCGCTCTGGAATGACTGTATGATCCCCGGCAAGGCGGTCCAGATCCCGGTCCGGTATCCGTCCAAGGCCTCCCGGAGGGCAACTTCGGGATCATTGACCCGTTCTCGTCTATCCATGGTGTCGCTATGAAGATCCTGGTTGCAATTATCCTGACGGCGACTGCAAGCCACGCGCTCGCGTTCGACGCAGATGCACTGACACAAAGCAATCGCGAACTGGCCGCGCAAAAGGCTCAGAAGCCCGCTTGGAAAATCAAGCAGGAGGCGGAGGACGCCGAGATAAAAATAAAGTCGTTCGATCCAAGCACCGCTGGTAGGACGGCCATCATCTTCGCAACGCAGATCGACGAGATCACCCCGCGTACAGCCATGGTCACCGTCCTATATCGCGACACGCCATGTTCCCTGCCGTTCGCCGACGCAAAGCACCTCCGGGCTGGGGAAACGCTATACGGGCGCGCACTCGTACCGGCCTGCTGGGGAAGGCTGGTGAGTCCGCTCAATGACGAGATCGTGATCATCACAAAGTTTGGTGATAGACGCCATGACTCGCTTATCAACTATGCCGAGATGAGGATCCTTCCCGACGGTTCAGGAAGGTTCATCAAATCGGCGTATTCGTCAGACGACTACCGCCGAAATGTCGACGCGTATCACAAAGCCCTTCGCTAGCCAAAGCGCTTGATCACGTTATCTGGCGGGACCTCGACACGATCGATAAATCCCTTCACCACGGTGGCGTCGACTGCGAGACATATCACCTCGGTGTAATACTCGTTGCCCCTCGTGTCGCCAGAGTGCTCGGCGATCATTACGTAGTAATAGCCGTCGTCCTGCAGCTTTGCCTGTAGGGCAATTCGTTCGTTCTCAACTTGCTGGCCGACGTTCAGGCTGTACTCGTACTGCTGCACGCTCTTGTTGTCGATCTGGATCAGCGTGCCGATCTTGACGCTGGGGTTCGTCAGCATCTTGATCGTGATGCCGTTCTGCGTCTGCTCGGGCAGGCCGACCATACCCGTCTCGGCAGTGATCACCGGGATATCGCCAGGCATGTAAGACGTCTCTGGCACCACGATCACCTTGCCGTCCTGAATGCTCCACACAGCCTGCTGCGAGCGCGCTGTCCAGCGCATGAAATCGCGCGCCATGCCGAACATCACCTTTCCGCGCGGCAGGCCTTGCAGCTCTACGGGCACCGTATCGGGAAGCGCCGCAGCGGCCTGCATCGCCCGCAGCTTCGCATCTTCACGCTGCCAGGTGGGCAAGTAGATCGTATTCACCTCCTTGCCTATTTCGATCGATTGGTTGATCAGGCCCAGCGATTGGCGCAGCAGCGCGGCCGCGCCGGCCTTGTCGCCCGCCTCGGCCAGATCCGCCGCCTGCTTATCCAGTTCGTTGGAGCGGGCCAGCAGCGCTGATCGTTGATTCAGCTTGTCATCGAGCACCTTGCGCGCTTCGTTGACCCTGGCCTGCTGCGCGGCAATCTCGGCCGCAGTCGGCTTCGGCGTCGCCGGCTTGCCCCACGGGGTGTAGCCGAGCGTCACGCCATACGGATTCATGGCCGTGCACGCCGCCGCCACGTGGTCGGCCGGCGTCGAGCCAGCGGACAGCGTGGTATTCACGATCGCGAAGTTGTAGGCGCTGTCGCCATCGGCGGCGGTGATGTCGAGGTAGGTATCGGTCTGGCTGTCGCGCCCGCGCCGCACCTGCTTGATCGTCCCGTCGAAAAGGATGCCGAAGTTGCCTTCGTATCCCGCCTGGATCACCAGCCGCGTGAATTCCTTCTCGATGCGTTGCTTGGTCGACTGCGAGACGTTGTACACCCGCAGCCGCGCGGAGTTCGGCGTCTGGAGGTCGCCGCGCTTGACCGTGTAGGTGCATCGCAGCTCCGACAGCTCAATTGCTGGCCCGGAGTCCTGCCCGACCAGGATTGAGACCTTGCGGCCGAATTGAGGAACGCCCATTACTCAGTCACCCAGAAGACATGCGATCCGATGCCCAGATCGTCGAACGTGGGCACGCTGTCGGGATCGACGGCGCCCTGCACCCAGATGCCGCCGGTAAAGCCAAGATGCCGGTATTGCCGCAGCAGGTTCACCCCGGTCACCAGCGGGATGCCGCCCACCAATGCCTGGTTGCTGGCGTCCGCGATATCGAGCACCCAGCCGGCGCCGCCAGCCTCGCGGTACTGGACGGTCAGGCGGTACTCCACGCCGCTGAGCGTGATCGTGAAGCGCTGCGGGTCCGGCGACAGGGGAATCTCGAAGGTGTTCATTCAGAAATCCCATACGATGGACGGTACCGAGCCGCCCGGGATCGGAACTGCCGGCAGCGCGGCCTTGACGCCGCTGATGATCGTCTCGGCGGTCGACTTCGGCTTGGCCTGATCCTGCTTCGGCGGCAGCTTGGTGACCTGCGTCTGCACGATCCGGATCTGCTTGAGCGTGGCGGTGACCGTCATTGCCGAACCGGTCTTCTGGTCCTTGGTCACCGCCAGCGACTTGAACAGCATGTCGCGGTAGATCCGAAGGGACGTCACTACATCGAACGGCTGCCGCGTCTCCTGAAGCGCCAGCAGCTGCGAGTAGACCGTGCTCACATAGTCGGCCTTGGGCAGTTCGCCGCCCTGGAAAATCGACTGCAGCGCGCCGGCCAGAGCCGAGAACTGCGAATTGCTCCACCCGCATTTCAGCGTCAGCTCGGGCTGGCGCTTAAACGCGTGGTCGTTGATCTCGGCGCCCTTCTCGACCGGGTGCTCGGTGATCTGCACCTCGTCGAGGTGCGATTCCTCTAGCTCCACGCCGATCGTGATGGGCCCGATCTTCTTGGGCACCATCGTGATGAGGTCGAGAATGCTCACTGGTAGGCCCCTTGGATGTTGCGCACCATGTCACCGTTCACCTGACTCTGCGCGTCGGCCACCGCGCGGCCAGCGGCAGCCGGGTCGGAAACGCCGTACACGTTCACCGTGGTCTGCTGTGACAGATCTATGGCCGCCCGGCCCCGCAGCGCAGCTTCCCGAGCCTTGTCTGCCTCTTCCTTACCCGGCCGCTCGTAGTAGCGCGACACGATCTCTCCCGCCTGCTGCGCGTTCTGCGCCGCACGCAGCAACTGGCCCGCCCGCCGCTCGGCACCCTGCGTCAGCTCGTAGTGAACGAACTGCAGTTGCTCCATCAGCGACGATTCCCGGATGTCCTTGCCGGCCCAATCCTTGAAATTCGCCTGGCGGTCCGGATGCCACTGCGCCGCGCCATACGCCCGGCCGTTGTCCCCCTCCGCGCGCGGGTCCAATTGGCTCTCGCGCACGAGATTGGACACGATCCCGACCGCCTGATCGTGGTTCCATCCCATACGCTGGAAGAAGCCCACCGCGTCCACCGCCGTGCGGGGCGGCTTCTCGGGTTGCCCGGCGGCCGCGCGGCGGCGCGCAAGCTCCGCGTCCTCACCCTCGTTCAGGCCTCCGCTGTACAAGGCCAGCCCGGCCCCGCCGAGCAGGCGCCCGAGGAAAGGCAGTGTCCGAGCGATCCACCCACGAGTCGCGACGGCACCGGCAGCACCTGCCGCGCCAGCAGCACCGGCGGCGGCACCACCAGCACCAGAGGCAGCACCGGCAGTTGCCGCGGCGGCGCTGGCCGTGCCGAGCGCGCGCACGGCGGCGACCATCTTCCAGATTCCGGAGACGATCTTGAAGCCGCCCAACGCGCCGAACGCGCCCACCAGCAGCGCGATCTTTGTCGACCAGCCGTCCGTGGTCTTGTCCAGGTCGACGAACATGTCCGCCAGCCAGCGCAGCGGCGGCCCGACGACCTCGACCGCGGCCAGGATGGCCTTCGCTACATCAGCCACCCTCTCGGCGATCTCATCCGAATGATCCGCAAACCACCGCTGGAATCGTTCGAGCAGCGGCCCGATCTTGCGCAGCAGCGCGCCCTCCACCTTGATGGCGAGGTTCTCGAACGTGGCGCCCAGCTCGCGCAGCTGCACCATGAAGCGGTGCGAGTCCTCGGCCGCCTTGTCAAGGCCGCTGTTCCGGGACATTTCCCGGTACTGCTTCATGAAACGGTCGAAATCGCCATTGCGCATGGCGAGCAGCAGATTCTCGTCGATGCCGAGAACGTTGCCATACTGGCTCGCCAGCCAGGTCGGCTTGCTGGCCAGTTCCTTGCCGATGTCGGCCAGGATGTCGACCGTATCGCGCAGCTCGCCGTTGGCGTCGCGCGTCTGTACGCCGATCGACGCGAGATACCCTTCGCTGGCCGGGTTGTTCCGCAGGAACTTCGCCAGGCTCTCGACGGCGCCGAAGGCCGTCTCCGACGTGATGCCAAGGTTGCGCGCAGCAAAGGCGAATGCCTTGAGGCTTGTAGCCGCGGCGCCGGTGCGCTGCGAGACGAAGTACAGGTTCTCAAGCTTGGACGCCAGCGCGGAGACGCCCACGCTCACGGTCAGCGCCGACGCGCTGAGCGTCGTCACCAACTGCTTGACGCCTTTGGTGGCCTTCTCCACCCCGTCGTTGAACTTCTTCAGGCCCTTCTCATCGACCTGGAATCCCAGCGCGACCAGAAACTCGCGGATGATGTCCTTATTGGCCATGCTGTCGTTCCTGCGCGATGCGGCGCGCGGCCGCCTGGTTGTCTGCCCGCACGGCCAGCGCGTCGTTCATCAGCGCGATGTCTTCCAGCCCGAGCGTGCCGTCCAGCAGCGATTCGTACTTGCACATGCCCTCGGCCACCGGCGCGAGCAGCCAGTCCTCGCCGCCCGGCAGGTGCCTCACCCAGCCTGTGCCGCCGGATCCGGGCTGCTCGCTTGGCTGGTAAGCAGCCCTTGAATAAAAGGGCCTAGGTTGGCCACGACGACCTGCACCACCAGCGGCAGGATGACACCCATGTCCATGTCGTCGAACATGAGGCGCTTCTGCTCGATGGCCCACACGCGGGCCCACCCGGTTTCCTGCCACCGCTGCACCGCGGACAGGCACGTGCCGACCACATACTCGGCGTCCTCGTCCTTGAGGCCGGCCAGGCCATCGGCGAGCGGCTGCAGCGCCGTGGCCAGGCCTTCCAGATCATCACCGCGGTCCACCTTGCCGCGCAGGCTCAGAAACACCGGGATGAGCGCCGGCACGATCGGCGCGATGCGGCGCGACACGTGCAACTGCTGCATGGCGCTCAGCCGGCCAATCGAATACCGGTTGCGCCCGAGCTCGATCTCACGGCCCATCAGTAGCTCCCGAGGATTTCGTCGATGCTCACGCAGTCGAAGACCCACTCGACCGTGCCGCCGTCCTGCGCGTAGGTCAGGTCCGGCACCTTCTTGAATGCGCACTGCACGGCCACCACCAGGTCGCCGGCGGCTGACTGGCTGACCGTGATCACGTTCTTGCCCCACAGCGCGCTGCCGAGCTTCTGGCCGTTATACAGCGCCATCAGCGTCTTGTTGACGGGGGCCGTCTTCAGGTAGCGCAGCGTGATCTGGCCGGAGCTGTCAGCGTGCAGGCTGTGCATGCCCTCGCCGTCGGCGCCGATGGTCATCACGTTCTTGTCGTTTGCCATCGCGACGGTAATGCCCTCCTGCGCGGTGGCTTCGCCGTAGCCCAGCGAGAAAGAGCCGCCCGGGCCCGTGATGGAGGCCTGGACGTCGATGAAGGAATAGGTTCCCGACATGGTTTCCCCTATCAGCGGTTCACGTTGACCAGGATGTCAACGGTATGGATTGCGCCGGCTTCCTTGGCGGCGATCTGGAACGGCACCGACTTGCGCGCCTCGCGGTCGGACTGCGACTGCAGCGCGATCGGCGGCGCATAGACGTAGTAGCCCTTGGCCAGCGTGTCGCCCTGGCTGATCGCGCCGAAGCCCCCGGAGTTCCAGACGCCCGGCGCCAGGTAGCCGTTGTTCACCGCGGCGTCGCACGCGCTGGTGATCACGGCCGCGATCAGCGCGTTGCCGGCGTCGGTTTGCGGAATCTTGGTGGTGCTCTGGTACAGCAGGTTGTACACATCGGTCTGGATACGGTTCTGGAACCAGATCGAGTTGTAGACCGAGTCGATGAAGATGCCGCTCGGCGTGACGCCGTATTGGATGATCGCCGTGTCGTTGTTGTAGGCGACGAAGACGTTGCCGCGCTTGTCCTCCAGCACGTTCGCCTGCGTGCTCGACAGGTTCTCCGGCACGATACCGGGCTCCTGCTTCCACATCAGCGTGATGGTGGTGTTGTTCGCGTTGAAGTTCGTCGTGAGCAGCCGGCCGAACATCGAGGCCGCGGCGTACGCGCTGGTGCTCGACCATTGCGAGAACGAGTACTTGTAGCCCTTGGCCTTGAAGCGCGACAGCAGGTCGGTGGTCGTGGTCGCGTCCAGCGCGCCCGGTTCCTGCGAGGTGGCGCCGTAGAGGTGCTTCTGATCGGCCTCGATGAGGTCGGCCACGGCCACGTGCTGGTCGTTCGTCAGGCTGGTGTCGGCGAACAGCACGCCGAGGAACTTGTTCGCAAAGCGGTCGAGGAAGATCGACACGCAGGCGTCCGGCGTCTCCGCCACGATGCCGCCCACCGGCGCCGAGGCGAGCCCGCTGGTCAGGCCCAGCATGGCCGAGATGTCGGTACCGCTCGCGGGCGCCGTCGCATAGCCGACCGTCGAGGAAGCGCCAGTCGTGTCGGACGTCACGACGAACTGCGACCCGTTCCACACGATCGAGGCGCCCGTCAGCGCCGCGTCGATGACGCTGGCGACGCCGTTCAGGTTCGTCTCTTCGGAGAAGTCCAGCGCGGTGAGCGACTTTTCGCTGCCATCCACCGTGATCTTGAAGCCGCCGGCGGTGACTGCGGTCCAGAGATCCATCTCGCGCTGTGCGGTCGACAGCACGGCGCCGCGCAGCGAGCCGGCGGTGGCCGTCTTCGCCCAGCGGCCGATGCTCAGCTCGGACGGCTGGGGCGTCTGCTGGAAGTACAGCAGAGCGGCGAGGTATTCCGGTGCGCTGGTACCGAAATCCGCCGCCACTTCCGCGATCGTGCCGTACGACCGCATGCGCTCGTTGGTGTCGATCACCGCGGAGGCGCCCAGGAAGACAGCCGTATTCAGGTTGGCGCCTTGGGCCGCCAGCGGCGACATGTTGATGGTGACGTTGATCAGCCGCGATACCGGCAGTCCGTTGGACATGGTGATCCCTCTACTGGTCGATGATTGTCGTGCCGGCTACCGGCGGCACCGAATCGGTTGTGTGTTGAACTTCGGCGGACAACAGGTTGAGAACCGGGTAGGTCCGGGTGATCTTGCGGCGCAGCGTCAGCGTCAGGTCATAGCGTCGCACCCACTGCTGGTTGACGAAGTCCGGCGCCGCCCTGATGCCGCTGGCGGCGATAAACCGCATATCGGCCGCGCCGAGCGCTTCGCTGTTCTGCGGGATTGCCATGCCATCGGCCAGGCGCTGGGCGTAGCCCTTCGCGTGCGGGCCGTAGAAGGTGCACAGCAGCTCGATCTCCTGATGCCGGATGTACGTGTCGCTGCCCTCGCCGGCCGGATCGTGCTGGATGACCGGGCCGGCGTCGTTCTCCTGATGAGGTATGCCGATCGCACACCAGTCGGTACCGGGCTCCGGCTGCTTGGGCACCACCGGCTGCCAGCGCGGCCGCACCAGCGACGGCGGCAGGCCTGTCACGCCGGCCACCAGCTCCTGCAGCAGGTCGTCGAGTGCATCGTCATCGAGCGGCGGCGATGCGACGGCTGGTGCCAGCGGTCCGCCGGTTGCGCTCGTGTTGGCCATGCTTTACCCCGAGAGTGGCTTCAAATCACAGGTGGCGGCGACGAAGCCGCGCCCGAAGTGGCTGTAATCGTTGACCGCCGATACGGTGTAGGTGCGGCCCTGCCACACGACTTCGTCGGCATCGGCGCCGTCGCCCCCGTCGCGCAGGCGGAACGGCGTATGCAGGGTGATCGAGCCGGTGATCCTGCTGCCATCCGAGCCGCGCGTCAGCACGTCGCCAGCATCGCTGGTCACGACCGCGGCGAACGGTGTGTCCGTCGGCGTGTTGGTCGCCCGCCCGTGGTCATCGACCGACTGCGTCATGCGCCGGCACTGCAGCCCGGTGTCCATGAAATCGGGGTCGAGCAGGATGTCCGTGACATCGAGGAATGCCATCGGTTACCCCTTCTTCCGAATGACGTACGTGATGCTGTTGCGCAGCTGGCCCGTGTCGATCAGCGGCACGGTGCCGGTGCGCCCGCGGCGCCGGCGCGCGGCCAGCGTCGAGTCCTTCAGTTGTGGCGCGATGCCGCTGTTGATCTTCGCGCGCACGCTGTTCTGCGCGGCCAGGCCGGCAGAGGCCATGCGCTTCTCCGCGCGAGGCAGGTCGCCGTCGAGTGCCGCCTCCACAGCCTTCTGCAACTGCGGGACGGTCTTCTCTTCGGCCGACGCAACGCCCGGCACGAGGAACGGCCGCGCGGGCAGATTGTTCGCAGGCGAGCCGGTCTCTTGGATGTAGCCGATGGCGGCATTGCTAAGCGGCTCGTCGTCCTTGCGCTCCGGTGCGCTGTCGGGGATTCCGACCAGCACCTGCTTATCGACGAGCCCGCTGATCGACTCGAGTACTTCCTTCAGTCGATCGGTCTTGATGAAGCCCATGGGATTCTCCCGATGGGCCCGCGCGCGGCTACAGTTGCATGCCGCCCGCGCCCATCATTTGCGCCAGCGTGGCATAGCGCACGCCGTAGGTCGTCAGGTTCCAGAAGCCCGCGCCATCGATGGTGGCCGCGCCCGTGTCGTAGCCGGCGCTGACCTTGTCCACTGCCTTGGACGACAGCGGGCCGGTCATCTGCCCGGGCACGCCGCCGATCGCCGCCGCCTGCTGGTCGCGCTGCGCGAGCACCAGGTGGTGCGCTGCCACGAGCTTGATGCCGAGGTCGGTCAGATCGCCCCAGCGGCAGGGATTGACCAGCTTCTCCCCGACCATCAGCCACAGGGCCACCTGGGCTTCCGGGTAGGCCTCGGTGTCGTCAAACTCGGGGAAATCTTCGCGAAACTGGTCAGGTGTCATGGTCGGGTCAGGGAGATGCCCACGAGGGGCATCTTACCCTGCTCACTTCTGCTGCTTGCCGGACTGCTGCTTCGCTTCCGCCGCCTTCTCGCGCTCGGTGAGGGCCGCTTCGCGCGCGTCGAGCGCCTCGGCGCGCTTGGCCAGGTCGGCCTCGCGGGCTTCCGTCGCCTTCTCGCGCTCGGTGAGCTTGTCGGCCTGGGCCTTCAACTCCTGGGCCTTGCCTTCGAGCTCGGCCATCAGTTCCTCGGCCGCGCCGGCATCGGTCGGCACCGGCTGATCGCTGGAATGCGCCTTGGCATACCAGTGGTCGTGGAACTTCTCCGGCAGCACTTCGCCGACGGCGAATTTGTGCTTCTCGCCCTCGTGCTGCAGGGTGAAAGCCTTGTGGACGTATTTGGTCTTGGTCGCCATGCGCTTCCCCTTAGATGCCGTCGCGGTAGCCGATCAGCTCGGGGTACACGACCTCGACCACGCCCAGGCGACCGAAGTAGGTCGTCAGCTGGCGCAGATCGCGGTATTCCAGCGGCGTGCGTTGCAGCGGCACCATCGGGAAGCGGACTTTGTCCTGTTCCTTCGTGTAGGCCATCATGCGGTCCGCGCTGGCCGTGCCGCGCTGGTACAGCCATTTGAGCGGCTGGATATTCAGCGGCCTGCCGTTGATCGAGTTCGAGATCGTGTTCTGCTTCACGTACTCGAGCACGCTGATATTGCCGGCGTCGCTGACCTTGCGGCTCACCAGCGTGCCGAACTTCACCGGCGGCAGGCGCAGCTCGCTCGGGCACACGGCGTATGCCGACGCACCCCACACGCTGGTCAGCAGCTCGTTGATGTCCGCGACGATCTCGTCCGGCGTCGTTGCCGGGTCCGACCAGTTGCCGTTGGCCGCATTGCTGACGTTCGTCACGGCGGTATTGTTCACCAGGCCGGTCACGCCGAGCACGGTATCGCCGATGTACACCTGCTCGTCGATATCCATGTTGTGCTTGAGCTGCATGCCCGTGAACTTCTGCTGGTCGACCGGGCGTCCCAGCTTCTGGGCCGATTCCAGCTCGGGAATCGTCCAGCCGACCTGCATGCCCCACAGCGTCAGCGGATTGGCCGTCTTGCCGATGTCCAGGGCAATGCCCGCGATCGCGGAAGCGTCCTTGCCAATCCACGACTTGCCGCCGGGCGACGGGCCGCCAGCAGCAGCAAACGACGAGTTGGTGAACGACGAGGTTTCGTCGGCAATCGACACGTCCTCGCGGAGGTCGATGTCGCGCGACCAGGTGACCGACGCCAGCGGCGCGTGCAGCGTCTGGTCAAGCCGCTCCAGCTCGCCAATCAGGAATGCACCGGTGCTGTCGATCGTGCGCGAGTCGAACGTCAGCATGCTGTCGCGCGTGCGGGCGCGGATGATGGCCGGGGCGTTGACCATGGCGATCGCGGCTGCCGCGGCCATGCGCGGAACGATGATTTTGCTCATTCTGTGTTGCCCCTTAAATGTTGAACGCGATTTCGACGTTGCCGTCGGCATCCGCCGCCGACATGAACGACGCGCCGGCCATGATGACCGTGTTGGTGCTGTCGGCGACGGCCTCGATGCCACCGATCGGCTTGCCGGCCGCGGCGTTGGCCACGCGCACGTAGACCGTGCCGCCCAGCGCCGGCGTACCGGCGTTGTTCTTGACGGTCATGTAGCCGCGGCGCATCACGTCCGCGACACCCTTGGTCGGCGGCGTGGCCGTGCCCAGCGGCTCGGAACCGTTACCGCCGGTGGTCGGATACGGGCGCACCAGCAGGCCGTAGATGACCGTCGCGGCGTCGCCGCTGGCCACCGGCACGAACTTGCCCGATACGATCTTGCCCGGCACGCCGTAGGACGGGAACGGCAGCGACGAGTTGAAGATCTGCGACTCGACCGTCGCTTGCGACTGGCGCGAGATGTCCCCCGGAATGCCCGAGGCCATGCGATACAGGATTGCGTTGCCCATGTGCGGGACTCCTTAGTGAGCGGACCGGTCGGCCCAGAATTGCGAGTTGCGCTTGTTGATCTCGGCAACCGTGGTCGGCTTGCCGAAGTCCTTGGTCTTGGCGGCGCTGTCGTGCGCGCGGCCGTTGTTCTGGGCCTTCATCAGCTCGCTGGCGCCCATGAAAGCCGCATGCACCAGCGCGGCCGGCAGGCGCTCGAAATCCGCCTTCGCGCCGCCCAGAAACGGGGAGATCGCCGCCTTGCCGGCTTCGGTGCCGTAGGCATCGCCGAGCGCCTTTCGCTGGCACTTGCAGAGCGCGGCCGCGCGGTCCTTCGTCGAGGTCGCGGCGTCCAGGGTCGGCAGCTTGATGCCCGGCGACAGGATCTCGGCGCGCGACGGGATGCTGGCAGCCGAGTCGCCGGTGTAGAGGTCGACTTCTGCCTGGTTGAGCGTCGGCGCCGTCTCGGGCTTCGTCAGATCGCCGTCGTCGCCGGTCTTGCCTTCCCTCTCCTTGGCCTCGCGCGCCTTGCGCTCTTCCTCGGATTCCTCGTCGCGAGCCTCGATCTTGGCCAGGCGGGAATCCAGAGCCTTGACGGTTTTCAGGATCTGGCTCAGCGCGTCGCCAGTCTTCGCCTCGCGTTCCTCGGCTTCGCGCTTCTTCTGCTCTTCCTCGGACTCATCGTCCATGGCCTTCTGCCCTTCCTCGATGGCTTCCTGCACGGCGGCCTCGTCTTTGGCCCGCAGCGCCGTCATGAGGCGGTCCATCCAGGTGCGCTTGCCCGCCGGCTTGCTGTCTTTGGTCTTCATGTCTTCGGGTTCCTTATCGCCGATCGCGCAGCGCGGGCCGCAACGGCCGTGCTCGACGAGGGCTACGTGGTTGACAACGATGTTCCGCTGTACCCCGCGGCCGGGTGATACCTGCTCGTAGTCGGCCTCATATCCGAGGCTGACTTCGTCAATGCGCTTCTTCTGGATCGCGTCGATTGCGTCCTGGCTGGTGACCAGCAGATCGGCGATCAACAGGTCGTCGGCGATGCCCGCGCCACGGCGCAGATTCAGCATCGAGCCCTTGCCCAGCGCGGCGAAGTTGGCCGGGGTGACGAAGTCTTCGGGATGGTCGAGCGTGACCGGCTTGCCGATGCAGCTCGCCATCGTGGCGTCGCGGAACACCTCTTCGGGCGTCCGGCTGATGCGGATCAGGCCGTCCGGGCCGGGCTCGACGGGCACCTCGCCGGGGCCGTACAGCATCTCGCCGGTGCGCGCGACGGGCACCTCTTCGCAAAGCAGGAAGCCCTCGGGCGTCAGTGAGCGCTTGGGGCCGAGCTTCTGAACGGTGTAGAAGCGCATTGCCATCAGTTGCTCTCCCAGACGATGCCGAACAGCTTCCGCCGCTTGCCGGCGCGCACGTAGACGCAGAAGCCGAGCACGGACACATGCACCAGGTCGTCGAACTTGGAGGCCCGCAGCACGCCGGGGATGCGCACCGCGGCACGTTGGATGGTCATCATGTTCAATCCTCGGGAATCACAGGCTCCGGATAGCACCGGCAGCCATATATGCACCCAGCGTGAGCGCGCCGCCCCGTCCGCTTGTCGGCGATCGGCGGCGAATCCCAGCGGATGAACTTGCCTTCCAGCTCACGGTGGTCTTCACGCACGTCGCTGTCGCCGGAGGTGCGCCAGATATAGCCCTCCGACCCAACGTGCAGCGCGCGCGCCTCGGTCAACGTCGAAGCAGTGCGCCCGACCTCGGTGCGGGCGATCAGATCCGCGCGGCTCTCCGCAACTTCGCCGGAGCGCTGAATCTCCTTCGAGATGGCCGACGCGCGCGTGCTGTTCTCGATGCCTTCCAGCGTCAGCCTGTGCACCCGCTGGGCGGCGTCGAGCGGAATCGACTTGATCAGCGTCACCTGCTCGGCCAGCAGCGCCTGCATGGCCGCGCCAGTCGGGGCGGTCCGGATCTCAGTGCGCAGCGCGCGCGACAGCTCGCGGGTGTATTCCGCCCATGCCGCCTCATCGCGCCGGTTCACCTCGCGCAGCATCGTCTGCGCGGTCGCCGCGGCCCATGGTGTCAAGGCCTCGGCGTACGCGCGCAGTACCTGCTCAATCGTCGGCAGTGCGGCCGGATCGCCAGGCGGAAAGCCATTTACCAATCCGCCTACCTGCCGTGCGACCTGCCGAAGCTGCGTCCTGTACAGCCTTTCCGGTCCGCTGGTCTTCACCGGGTTCTGCCGGCGCTTCTTGCGGTCGATCGTCAGGGCCAAGGTCCAACTCCGGGGCGGGCGGCGGTTCGTTCTCCGCCTCCGTGATCTGCTCGTCGGTGATGCTGGTAAAGATGCCGGTGCCGTGGCTCGACTGCCGCAGTTCCTTCATGGCGGTCGAGCGGTCGACCAGGTCAGCGTCGTACGCCGCGGTGACCGCTTCCGCTACCGTCTTGGCGTTCTGCGCCTTCTCGGTGTCGGAGAGCTGCCACAGCGACGTGAACTGGTAGGCAAAGCCCTCGGGCGGCGCCATGCCCAGTTCGGAGCGGATCAGCACGTCATAGAGCCGCGTCACCGGGCTGCGCAGGCGCCGCTCCTGCTGCTGCTTCGTGTTGTCGTAGTAGGTCCGCAGGTCGGACTCGCCCGAGCTGTTCAGCCCGGCCGGCGACTGGCCGAACAGGCGCACCAGCGGAATCTGCGACGCGCCGGACAGCTGCTGGCCGAACTGCATGAGCACGTTGTCGAGGCCCGAGAATGTGTACTGGTGCGCTTCGAACTTGTCCTTGGCGTCGAGGATCGTCATGCCCTCGTTGCTCTGGAAGCGCCGGATCATCTCGATGTGAGCGAGCAGACCTTCCAGCGCGGGCCCGCCAGAGGCAATGATCTGCCGCAGGCCCTCGATGCTGATCGTGCGCAGGTGCGCCTTGTAGACCAGCTGCGCCGCGCCCACCGTCGTGCTGTCGAACGCCACCAGCCGGTCGATCAGCCGCTCGATGACCGACTGGCCCCACAGGTTTTCGGCGATCTTCTGCCAGTACGGCAGGTCGACGCCGTCGATCCGCAGCACGCGGCTGTAGTGGATCCGCTGGCGCCGCAGGGCCATGCTGTCGGCCACCACGTCGTAGTAGCGCGGCATGCCCATGTCCGGGCCCATCTCTGTGACCAGGTCCTCGAGCGATGGCTGCACCAGCCAGCGGTCCAGCACGAACAGGCCCTTGAACTGGTCCTTGCCGATGGACTCGATCCGCAGCGGCGTGGCCGGGTTATGCCCGTCGATCAGCATCACCGCCAGCGCGCCGCCGTAGAGGCGCGACCATTTGATGGTGTCGTTGATGCGGTCCCACAGCGCCATCCGCTCGAAGGCGGTGTTCAGCTTCGCCTGGTCGGCAGGATCAAGATCCGAATCGATCTCGGTGCCCTGGCGCGTCATGTCGTCGGCCACGCAGTCCACCACCGCGCCGACCACCCACGACGAGCGGTACATCGCCTCCAACTGGATGCGATTGCGGCTGGTGAAGTCGAAGCCGTACGTGAACTGGCTGGCCTGGTTGGCCGTGCCCAGCCCCACGCGTGCCTCGAAGTTCTGGAAGCTGTCGGCGCTGAGCCAGCGCTTGCCGGAGGCCCGCGCCTGCTGCATGGCGGCGGTGGGCACGCCCATGCGTGCATCGCGCACGGTCTTGCGGTCTTTGCGTTTCATTGTCCGAGCTTCGCCCAAGTTTCGAGGGTCCGGTCGCCCGGCGCGTAGCACATGATCAGGCCGTCAGCGATGTTCGGCGACGGCTTCGGGCCGCCCTTGCGGTTCGGCTTGGCCAGGTCTTTCTTGCTCTCGACCTTCACGCGGCCGTTTTCATCGAACTGGCGCCGCGGCGTGGCCAGCTCATCGATCAGCTTGTCCAGATGCGGGCACGCGCTGTCGAGGCTGATCAACTGGTCGTCGGGAAACTGCATGCCCCGCTGCACGGCGTTGTGCGTGTTGCGGAACCGGTCCGCCACCATCCACCAGGCCTGCGCCTTGATGTTGGAGAACTGGTCCTTGTTGGTGATGTCCGGCTGCTGGTAGATGTCGTCCGGCTGCCAGACCGCACCGCCTGCATTGAACTTCTCGTAGTGCACCTGGTGGACATCGCCCTCGGCGCGCCGCGCGGCATTGATCTCGCCAAACTTCGCGCCAGCCATGGCGCCGACGCCGATCGAGTCGTAGGTAATGCCGGCACCGCGCTCGCGCGCCGCCGCGTACGTCCGGGCGCAGCTCTGCAGCAGCTCGTCCTCGCCAGCCTTCCACTCGTCGGCCCACAGCACCACAGACCCGTGCGCATAGACGTTGGCGCATTTGTCCGGGCCATCGTCGGCCACGTCGAAGCCGATGCGCTTGCGCCCGGCCGGCGCGAAGCCCAGCTTCTTGTGGGCATCGATGGCCGACAGGATCCACGACCGCTTGATGACCGCGCCGTCGTCATCATCCTTGGGCACGCCCAGGTAGATGTGGGCGAACTCTTCCGGGTCTTCTTCCTTCGCCGCGTTGATCACGCGCAGCATCGTCTCCGACAGGAACGGGTTCTCGTCGTAGTTGATGTGGCGAACGATCGTGTCTGGCGGCGGGTTGAGCACGAAGCGCCGGTAGACGAAATCCGTGGCCAGACGCGGGTTGAAGATGATCCAGATTTGCGACCCGGCCTTCCGGATCGTCGGTTCAAGAATCTTCCACTGTTCCTCGGTGAGGTTGTGCGCTTCCTCGATCCAGAGGATGTCGATGCCTTCCAGCGACTTGATTTCGTCGATCGACCGCCACAGCCCGTAGAACAGGAACTCGCTCTCGGTCTCGCGCCCGATGATCTTGTTGTCGAGGATGCGGAACTGTGGCGTCAGGTCAAAGCGGCTGATCTGCGCCTTCAGCAGCGTGTAGACCGATTCCTCGATCTTGTTCTGGAACTGGCGCACGCACAGCACGCGCAGCTTGTAGTTCGCCGTCAGGAACGTAGCGAATCCCGCGGCATCCCATGACTTCGTCGAGGCACGGCCACCCACGAGGACACGGTTGCGAGCCTTGGCCAGCCAGAACGGGCGCAGCGCCGGATTAAGCGTCGGCCGGTTCGGCAGGATCAGAGGACTCGCCATAGAAGTGGTTCAGGCCGGTGGGCACGGGCTTCTTGCCGCGCCCTGCTTCTTCGAGCGCTTCCTTGTTGGCGCGCAGCAGGTTCAGGCCAATCTCGCTCGCGCCGTTGGCCAGCTTCGTCAGGGCCGAGATACCCATCAGCTGGGTGGCGCTCTTCTTGAGCGGGTCTGCATCGTCAATCTTCTCGACCTGCTGCGCGGCGATGCCGGCCAGCCGATGCGCGGTCATGGCGCCGTACCGTGCAGCGCCAGCCAGGTGTTCCGAGATGTCCTTGAGCGAGTCAGCCAGCGACCGGGCGGCCATTTGTTCCGAAACATTGAGTTTCGAAAGAGCGCGCTCAGTCTCAACTATCTGATTCGCAACGGTTTTTATCGTTTCGTTACGTTTCGAGAACCGGACAGAGATGGCGGTCTTGCTTACCTTGTACTCGCGCGCCAGCGCTGATGTCGATTCGCCGGCCAGCAGGCGTTTGCCGATCGTCTCCCATTGGGCGTCGGTCAGCTTCGAGGGACGTCCCATGGTGTGTGCTTCCAGAAGAATGAAGGGGCAACCCGCCCACCGCCGAAAATGCCCTGCGCCCCACAGCCATGCACAGGTAGGAGACCGGCTTGTCACCGCGTCGGGTTGCTGCCGGTGTTATGCCCCACCGCCGGCCGGGGGTGCGCGTTGCGCGCGGATGAAAGGGTCAGCGCGGAACCGTCCTTGACGGCGGCCCTTCAGGCGCTGGAGGTGGTGCGCTGCTTTTGCACTTCGGCATGGGCGGCGGCGGTATGGAAGCTGGCTTCCAGTCCCGAATGAACTCTTCGGCGCGCGCGACTGCCTCAGCCTCCGTAGGCCCACACTGGTGGCAGATGCATGCCGAAACGCGAACCCCGAAGGGGGCATGGTTGGACTTCGGTCTGAACCGAAACGACCACCCCGCCTCACGTCGGAACTGCATATTGCAGACGCAGCAGTCGTGCCAGCAGAACAGCGGCCACAGGCGTTCGACCAGCCGCGGCCGGGGCTTCGATCTGCGCATGCTGGCTCCAATGAAAAAGCCCCGCGCGGCGTGAACCGGGCGGGGCTTGGCTGAGTCTGGGTGGAATCTACATCGCTTGTTTGAAAAACGCAAGGGGATTTTCGGCGCTATCCCTTACGCAGCAACAGATTGCGCCGACTCGCATGCTGCACGGTCCGGCACGAGGCCGTGGGCCACGAATGACGGCTCCAGCCGCTCGAGCGCCAGCGCTTCCAGCGACCGGAAATTCTTCTCCATCCACTTCGCCGCGCGGAACACGCGATCGGTGCCGACCTTCCCTTTCTCGGCCAGGTCACGCAGGCTGTAGCCATCGCGCTGCTTGCGCGGCAGGTAGTGGCGGACGACCAGGCTGGCGATCAGGTTCAGCGCGGTCAGCCCGCAGGACCGGCGCGCATAGACGGCGAGCCGCTTGCACCCTTCCACCTTGTCGGTGCCGTGGCCATAGCGCGCCAGCACGACGGCATACTCGGGCGACGGCAGCCGGGTCTTCGCCGCATCGGTGACCATCGCGTACTGGGCGCGCATCTCGTCCATGGTCAGCCGGTCCGGGTCATAGTCGCCGCCGGCGACGGCGCCGCGCAGCTCGGCCAGCCATTTCTCCTGCGCGGCCGTGGGCTCGTCGATCGCCTCGAGCAGCTGGATCAGCATGTTGCGGAACGGCGCCTTCTGCCGCGGCGGCATCGACAGCACCAGGTAGGAAACGTGCAGCGCGTGCGAGACGTCTGCGAACAGCGGTTTGTCCATCTACTTCTCCCCGATCATGAAACTCTGGCAGCGCTGGCCGTGCGCTCGCCTCTTGCCACCCGACAGCAGCTTCGTGCACACGGTGTGCGTGGTGCCCATCAACTTCGCCGACTTCTCGTATGCGCAGCCCTTGCAGCTGCGCGCCTCGTTGCGCTCATAGACCTCTGCCGGGTCGCGGTAGCAGTAGCTCGGCAGAACCGTCATGCGGCCTCCCATCGCAGCTTGGCCTGCAGTGGGTGCGTGTCCACGCGCGGCCGGCTCGGGCAACTCCAGCTGCCGCCGTCCGTCTCGGCCACGACCTTCCAACCGGCGGCACGCAGCGATGCACCGCCCTCTTCGCGGAGCGTGTAGGTGATCAGCTTCCGATAACCCAGTGCTCGTGCCGCGCGCCATGCTGCCGCGTACAGCATCGAGCAGGCATTGCGATGTCCGTCGGTGCAGAGCCGGTTCACTTCGAGCGTCCAGCCGTCGTCCAGCGCTCGCGAGACTGGCCGCCCGACCTGGGCGACGCCCACGACAGCGCCACCGGCCGAGACGGCGACGCAGAACTTGCACCCAACAGGCGGCCGGTGATGGCGGTGATGCCGCCGCACGAACTCGTTGGCTTCGGCGAACGTGATAGGCACGATGGTGAGCGTCATTCGGCATCCCGGGCGTGCAGCGTGCGCACGCGGTTGTCCTTATAGCGGTCGAACGTCTCGCGGCGCCAGGTCTCGTAGTCCGGTTCCTCGATGACATCGCCCTCGCCGATTCCGCCCATCCGGCGCAGCGCGTAGGTCACGGCCAGCAGCACCGCGGCGAGCGCCAGCAGCACGATCAGGATGGTGTTCATGGATGCGTCCCCCCGTCGAACGACACGCCGAACTCGTTGGCCACATAGGCCTGCACCTTGGTCACGTACTCGCTGAATTCGCTGACCGACATGTCGGATGTGGATTTGCGGCGGTTGAAGATCTTGCCGCCGGGCAGCTTGAGCTCTTCGCGCGGCGCGAACTCTTCGGCCAGCATCTCGTGCCAGGCCGACTGGCTGAACTGCTGGCCGTCTACCCACACCTGCTCGGCCACGTCGCGCAGCACCACGCCGAAGTAGAAGGCGTTCTGCTCGGCGGTCCGCTTCTTTTCCTCGGCGGTCACGATCAGCCGCAGCGGCTTGCCCCGCTCGATGTAGGTTGCCGCGTTGGCCTTGATGAAGGCGACCACGAACGGCCATACGCCCCGGTTCTTGAGCACGAACTCGCGGTAGAGGGTCGCCATGGTTCACACCTCCGGCCGGGCCAGCCGCAGCCCTCGCCACATGGGACAGCTCGACGCGCGGTGCCCGTAGCACTCGCACCGGCAGCAGAAATCGCGTGCATCGCTCATGGCAGCAGGCTCCAGGCAACCGGCACGCCGAGGGTGACCGCGATCACCAGCGCGCCGAAGATCAGAAACAGTTCTTCCATCAGATCTCTCCCATGCCATACAGCGCGCGGACCAGCGCGTGCTGCGTCGTGTTGGACTTCCCGCTCTTCAGCGCCTGCCGCACAACGTTGCGGAGCAGTTGCGCGACGTACGCGAGTGGGTCTTCTTTGCGCTGGCGCTCGCGAAATCGGCGCGACACCTCCGCGGGAGACAGAACCTTGGGCCGCGGTGCATTGCGTCCCGGCACCGGCAGCCAGTACGGCACCGGAGCGCCATGGCCTGCCACCCAGCGCGCAACGTGCGCCTGCTTCTTGCGCCGGCGCTCGGCCATCAGGCAGTCGACGGTGTGGCGCGCGGCGCCGGTGGCAGCGGCCAGCTCCCTGGTCGTGCGCGGCACGCCGTCAGCGCACACGCGCTGGATGGCGATCCAGGTCGGCGAGCGCTCGGCGGTGAGCGGCTTCGAGCCGAGGCCCATGGCCTTGGCCTTGTGGAAGACCGTGTCTCCCGTGCGGCCAAGGTGCGCGCCGATGACCCGGTACGACTGGCCGGTGGCCACGAGGTCGCGCAGCATCTGCTCTTCGGCGGGTGTCCAGCGGGCGGCCATGTCACGCCTCCTGCTGCCGCGCGTACTCGAGCAGCGCCAGAGCATCGCCGTGGTTGTCATCGATGACGCGGTGGCCGCGCGCGCGCATGGCGGCGATCACGGCTTCCTTCTTCGCGTTGCCCTTGCCGGTGGCGGACTTCTTGATCGTGCCCACCCCCACCCCGACCAACTGGATGCGGTTGCGGTCGGCGAACGCCTGCAGGAATGCCTCGAAGCCGCCGTACACGTGGGCGGCCAGCGTGTTGGGTTGATCCCTGGGGCCGTGCGCCATGACGATCTCGTAGTAGATCGCCTGCAGCTCGCCGGCCGCGCGGTACTGTTCGCCCAGCCATGCCTGGAACTTCAGCCAGCGCTGGCCCGGGCCTTCGTTACGGCGCGCGGCGAACGATTCGCTGCCGCTGCGCACCTTGCCGTCGCGCAGGCCCAGTGCCCAGCCCGTTTTCGTGCCGAGGTCGAGCGCGAGGATGTTGGCGTTGCAGGCGGGCGATGCCATGGCCAGAACCATCGCGGGACCGTCCGGCAAGCCATTCCAACTCGCTCGAGTCGGCAGCGGTGTGGGTGGAGGCTCGTTGATGCGCGAAGGCGTACCCACATCTGCGTGCTCGGGATTGGCAAATTTCTCGTAGCAGAGGCATACATCTCGACCTTTGAAAAAGCAATTCGGGCAACGTTGGTTGAGCGGTGGGCCTGCGGGATCCACCGTCAATGCGACCTCGGCGTCGATCGCAGCCCTCGCCTTCGGTGCCAGTTCGCGGTGCGCGAGCGCCTCCTGCACGAGCCGGTCGGCGCTCTTGCGATCTCGCGGAAACGGCCACTTCGCATCGTCGGCCTTCGTGATGGTCTCGAAAAGGTCGGTCATGGGGTCCTCACAGTTCGGCGGCAATGCCGCGCTTGCGCGCCGGCGGGCCGGCGTTGATGGTCGGCAGCGGCCCCGACCACTCGGCAAACTTCGTCACGGCGCCCTGGTACAGCAGCGGCACGTCGCCGAGCGCGCCATTGCGCTGCTTGCGGATCAGCACCTCGGCGTAGCCCTTCAGGTCGGGGTTGTTCGGGTCGTACATCTCCGGGCGGTGGACGAACATCACGACGTCCGCGTCCTGCTCGATGTCGCCGGAGTCGCGCAGGTCCGACAGGATTGGCCGCTTGTCCGGGCGCTCTTCGTTCTTGCGGCTGAGCTGTGCGAGCGCGACGACCGGGATGTCGAGCTCCTTGGCCAGCGACTTCAGGCCGCGCGAGTAGGCGCCGATCTGCTGCGTGCGCATCTTTTCCTCGCCGCCGGACATCAGGCCAAGGTAGTCGACGATCAGCACGTCGAGCCCGTGCCGCCGCCGGTGCGCCTTCGCTTTGGTCTTCACCTCGAGCAGCGACAGTGCGGGCGAGTCGTCGATCGCGAAGGTCATGTTCCCGATGTTCTGGATCGCCCACGTCATGCGCGGCCAGTCGCTGTCCTCAAGGCGGCCACTGAGCAGCCGCGAGAGGCCGATCTTTCCGCGGTTTGCCACGGCCCGCGCGACGATCTCGCGGTCGGGCATTTCCATCGACAGCAGCAGCACGCTGCGGCCGGCGTGGGCGATGTTCAATCCGACGTCGGTGGTCAGCGCAGTCTTGCCCATCGACGGGCGACCAGCCACGATCACCAGGTTGCCCGGGTGCAAGCCGCCGTTCAGCGCGCGGTCGAGCGATTCGATGCCGGTCGAGATCGATGGATCGACGCGGCTGTGGTACCGCTCGTCCACCTCTTCGACGAACGCGGTCAGCAGCTCGGCGATCATCTTCGGCTCGCGGCTCACCCCGACCTGCGCGAGGTCCGCGAGAAGCGACTGCGCCCTGTCCACGATTTCGGCGCCCTTCATCGGGCCCGGCGTCTCGACGAGCTCCAGCACCTTACGCGCGGCGGCCGCGGTCTCGCGCATCAGCGCGCGGTCGCGCACGATCTCGGCGTAGCGCGAGATGTTCGCAGCGGTCGGCGTGCGCTGCGCCAGCTCGGTCAGGTAGCCCAGGCCGCCCGCGCGCTCTTCCACGCCGTGCGTCTGCAGGAACTCGTACACGGTCACCACGTCGGCCGGCTTGTTGGCCGTCACCAGCCGCACGATGGCGCGGAAGATCATCCGGTGGTCATCGCGCCAGAAGTGCGCTTCCGCCAGGCCGTTGAGGCGGTCGATGGCGTCGTTGTCGAGCAGAAGGCCACCGAGGACGGCCTGTTCGCCTTCGACGCTGTGCAGCGGCCGGGCCTGCGGCAGATCGTCGGGCGCGCTCATGCGGCTTCTCCCTCGTGGTACTTGCCCTCGCGGATCTTCGTGAAGTTGGCGAGCTTGCAGATCCATTCGAGGTCAGCACGGAACGGTTTTCGCCCAGGCTGCGTGTAGGCACGGCCCGTCAGGAATTCGGACTCGGCGACGTACGCGAAGAACTTCCGCCAGTAGTCGAGACTCTGGCGCTTCGGGTCTTCGCTCCAGCGAGCGCGCAGGTGCTCGGCACGAGTCGGCGTCCACTCACGAATCTCCGGACACATGGGCAGGATCTCGTGGTAGAGCGCGATGATCTGCTTATGCGGGCAGGAAGGCTTGCCCGATTTTTCGATGTCCTCGGCTTTGTGCACGAGGACGAGGTCGGTAGCGGGGACGCTATCGACGACCACCACGTTAGTGGTGGTTGGGTTTAATAGATCCCCTCCACTCCCCTCCACTCCCTTCCCTTCCGTAGGCGAGTCACCATCGAGACACCGTGCGTCACCTTGCGTCACCAGTGCGTCACCGGCACCGATTTTCCGCTTACACGAAGCGCACACTAACCCGTAACCCTTGTATTCCTGCGCCTCATCAGGTGACACATAGGTGACGCGTGCCAACGTGACACCGGGTGCGTCACCGCACTGGTGACACGTGTCACCTCGAAACTCGCGCAACTTCTTCAACAGCAGTTGGCGCTGCTTCCCACCCAGTCTTTTGTGGTGACGCGCGTCACCTGTGTCACCTGCGTCACCATGTGTGTCACCTGTCGGGTGACGAAGCGTCGGCTGGTCGATCCTCTGGTGGTGCCAGCCAGTGACGTGCCAGAACTCGCGGCCGTCGACTTCATACTCGACCAGCAACTGCTGCTCGATCAGTTCGTCTACCCACTGCATGACCGTGGCCGCGGTAACGTCGTCGCCAGGCAGGACTTCAGCCTTGAGGGTGATCGCGCTGGCGGGATGGTTGCCGCCGTCGTCGCAGAAATTCCACAGGCCTATGAAGAGCAGCCGCGCGTCGCGCGACACCCCCATGACCTGCTCGGAGGTCCAGTATTCAGGTTTGATGGAGCGGATTCTGGCCATGGCTACTTCTTGCTCCCCGCCGCCGCCATCTGCTGCAGCTCGGCGATCGCTTCCTTGGCCTGGGCGCACAGGTGAAGGCGCACGTCCTTCGTCTCGGCGACCGTCATGCGGTGCAGCAGCTCGTGGATCCAGCCCACGTGCGCGCGCTCGGCTTGCTGTGCGTCCATACGGCCCCTCAATGCTTGGTGTTCTGTTCGGCCAGCAGGTCGCGCATGCCCACGATCTCGAAGGCCTGTGCCACCACCGGGTCCTGCGTCGCCTCGGCAAGCGCCTTGGTCAGCTCGATGTCGTCTCCATCGCAACGCCCCACTGCGTCTTCCATGGCCTTCTGGGCCACGTCGAGCGCTTCTTGATAGGTCATGCACCCCTCGCTGCCACCACTGCTTCAAAAATGGTCAGTTCCCCGCGGTGCATCAGGTACTGGCTCAGGATCCGGTTGCCGAGAACGGCCTCGACGGCATGCAGCTTCTCGGCAGGCAGCGGCCGGCGCGGGTTGCCCTTCGCATTGAACGGCTCGCGCTGGAAGTACTCGCCGACGTGCTGGTTCTGCAGACCGGCCATCACGGCGAGCATCTGGAACGTCAGGCTCGGATTGGCGCGGTTTTCCCACGCCAGCGCGCACGCGTCGCGAAACGTCCCGCAACTGGCGATAACAGCGTCCGGAAAGAAGCGCCCGGCGCTATGCTCATAACCCTGAAACCCTTTGCCAGAGCCGGTTTTCGGCTGTTCGGCTACCCGCATTTGCTCTTCTCCTGATTGGGAAATTCAATCGAAACCACAGTTGCCACCACAGTCGGCCGGCGGGCCAAATAAAGGCGCCGCGAGAGGCGCCAGTGGAGTGCTGGTGTTACGCGGCAGCGCGATCGTCCGGGCCAGGCTTCGCGTCCACAACGACATTAGCGATTTCATCGAGATATCCACTACGCCGCGATCTGCGGCTGGTCCATGGCGATCGGCTGCATCGCCTCACGAATCTTGGCGTAGGTGCTCAAGTGGACGGACTCGACTTCACCATTGGCGATACGCGAGAGCGTCTTAGTGCTCAGACCAGTCTCTGACGCGATCTTGGTCCAACGGCCTTTGTTGTCCTCAAGCCACTTACGCAGCACCTTCATCTCTTCCATAGTGGGGCTCCCGCCGTGTCTAGACATAATCGTCTTAACAATACTAAGGCGCATCCGCCTGAAAATCAAGACACAAACGTCTTGATCCCATCGGTAGCATCCGATGCCATGGACAAAGCACTTCAAAATCTGATAGCGAATCTCAAGTCGCTCATCGGGCCGGACTCGAGATTCAAAAGCGAGGCCGCCATGGCTCGCGCTACAAACGTTCAACAGAAGTCGCTGAACCGCTTGCTAAAGGGAGAACAGGTCCCCTCCATCGAACTGATCGAGCAGATAGCCACAGGCTTGGGAATGCCTTTGGTGCAATTGCTTTCCGCGACTCGGCCCGACGCGGGAGACACGGACTTCGCGATGCTTCCGAGGCTGGACGTAAAGGCGTCAGCAGGGAATGGGAACCTGGTGTTCATTGAAACGGAGCGTGGTCGATTGGCTTTCCGACGTGATTTCCTGCGGCAGGAAGGCGTAAAAGAACCCGACGCCGTGGTCATCTATGCAGACGGAAACAGCATGGAACCGACCATTCCTGATGGAGCTGTACTCCTTGTCGACCTCGCAAAGAAGGAAATGGTCAACAACTCCATCCACGTGATCCGCGTCGAAGGTGAGATCCTGGTGAAGCGCCTGCGCAAGGAAATTGGAGGCGGGGTTCTGATCGTTTCAGACAACCCTGACAAGCATCGGTACCCGGACATCTCAGTGCCAGTCGACAAGGAAGAGTACGTTACGATCATCGGAAAGGTCTTTTGGATGGGAGCCAGGCTGTGAAACGCATGCTTGTATCGACCATAGCCACGTATCTTGTCGCGTCGTCAGCTCATGCAGCTCCGATGATTGACGTCCTAGCAGCCTTTGCGCCGACGCTGGACAGTTCCTACAAGGTCGTCGTAATGACCCACTCACCCGCTCCCGATGCCTATTGCGGGAAAGGATGGTTCTCTGGGCTGATCCTCCAGAACGAGCGGATTGCAGGCCGCCCTGGACTATCCAATTCAGTTGGATGTTGGAGTCTCGGTGCAGATTCACGTCTACTGACTTTCAGGTACTTCAGTCTGGAAGCTGGACGTGTTGTCGAGTTCAAGATCAAGGCTGAAGACACCCGCCCGATGAAGATGCGGGAAGACCTCCCACTGCTTTACGACTGATAGTCCAAATCCGACTCATAGAGAAAACTATCGGACATATCCGTCCGATTGAAACGTTTTCGTCTTACATAGACATTTTCGTCTTGTTATGTAGACGTTTCAGTCTTACTATAGCTCCATCAACACACCGATGGAGCCGCGATGCCAACCGCACTTCCCCCCTCAGCCGCCTATCAGCAAGCCCATGAAGCGAGGCAACGCGCTGGTGGCGGCCTGGCCTACTACGCCAAGGTCCGTCAGCCGCGCGAGCGCGCCGACCAGAAGCGCGCCCTCGTGGAAGCCGCCGGCCTGTTCTGGTCGGTCACGGGTGAGCTGACCACGCCGGCCATCGGCCGCACGCCTGCCTTCATCGCCTCCGATATCCGCCTCGTGCACGACGATGGCAGCGTGTCGGACGCCATGCTCGACCACCTGCACGCCGATTTCGTGGCTCACCTTGAGCAGCAGGCTGCCGAAGACATCGCCGAGTCGCGGAGGGCCGCATGAAGACCGCCGCCGACAACCACGCCTACGGCACCACCGCCGAGAAAGCGTTCCTCGACCAGATCGCTGAAGGCCCGCGAGCCGTGATGCTGCTGGCGAACTACATCGCCTCTGTCGACAAGCGCAAGGTCTGGAACGGCATCGACAAATACGAGGTCGTCGAATACGCCCGCGTGCTGCACGGCAACGCGATGGCCAAGGCCGCGACGATGCAACGCATGGCGAGGTCGGCATGAGCGCGCACACTCCTGGCCCGTGGGTAACGGCGGACGCATTCGGTCCCACTCCGGACGGACAGTGCGTGGGAGAGGTCGTCAACGGCTATCTCGTCGCTAGCACCACCGGCTACTTCGGCCGCGAGGGTGCAAAGGCTAACGCCCGCCTCATCGCGGCTGCGCCGGAGTTGCTCGAAGCGGCCCGCGCTGCCATGCAGTGCATCGGCGAACTATCCCCCACCCAAGCGCGCGTCGAGGTAGCCCAGATGCTGCAGCGCGCGCTGAAGAAGGCGACGGGAGAGCAATCGTGAGCCGCGACACCTTCTACACCGCCCTGCTCATCGCTGTCGCGCCGCCGCTGGTCGTGCTAGCCGCGACGCTTCTCGCCTCGATGGTGTCCTGATGAGCCGCGATCCGATGGCTGGCAAGTACCAGCGCGAGGCCAAGCACGAGTTTGCGATGGCGAGCCTCGTCCTCAAAGATGCCCCGGGTGAGCTGTCGTGGAGCTCATACGACTACGAGGCGTTCCGATTCGTTTCGCGCGACGTCACGTTGATCTTCTATCCGCATGCGACCAGCGGCACGGGCAACGTCAGCATCCGCGTGCGGCAGCAGGCCAGCAAGAAGCCAGGCCGCGCGTTGCGTCTGATGTCTTTGCTCTATATCGGCGCCGGCCACAACACCACGTTCTCATGGAAGCACATGGATCTGAACGCTGTCGGCAAGGTGGCGGATATCGGCCGTATCGAATACGGCTGGGCCGATCGGGAGGCACGCAATGCATGACATCGACCGCAACAACCGCTGGCTCGCCCGCGCCGCGCTGGTCGCGCTCGGCTGGGCCATCGTCGCCCTCATTCGCCAGGTGCTCGCATGACCTACGACCCCGAATCCAACGAGCTGCTGCGCCTGGTGAAACGCCAGCGCGCCATCGACTACGCGTGCGCGATCGGCTTCTGCGTCTGCGCACCCGTCATCTGGTACGTCGCTGTCGCCTATCGCGCCGGCGTGCTGTTCTGACCTTCACCACCCCGGAGATACGCCCCATGGAAACCACTGCCGTTCCTTCGATCGCGCTGCAGGAAGTCGACAGCAGCCAGATCCACAGCATCGGGTACGACGCCGCGAGCCAGACGCTCGCCATTCGCTTCCGCGATCGCAAGACCGACCAGCCGACGTCGCTGTACCACTACAGCAACTTCACGGCCGAGGACTTCGCCGCGTTCGAGCAGGCCGAGTCGAAAGGCTCGCACTTCGGCAAGCACATCAAGCCGTACGACAAGAAGTACCCGTACGCGAAGGTCGAGGCCAAGCCGGCCGAGCCGACCGCAGCCTGACCACCCCCTACCGCTTTAGGAGACGACACCATGACGTCCACTGCCCTCGCCGTGCGAAACGAGTTCGGCGCACAGCAAACCACCCACGCCCTCGTCGAGACCGCGTCCACGGCCGTCGCTGCGCAGGCGAAGGCGATGGTCGAGGCCCGCTACGTGATGGCGATGCAGCGCCCCCGCAACTGGGACGCCGTTCGCCAGACGCTGCTGCGCGAGTGCCGCCGTCCGTCCTTCGCGCACAACAAGAGCGCCTACTACCGCAAGCCGATTGGCCAGGGCGTCGAAGGCCTCGGCATCCGCTTCGTCGAGGTGGCGCTGCGCTGCATGACGAACGTCCTCGTCGAGACGTCGATGATCTTCGAGGACGACAGCAAGGAAGTGCACCGCGTGTCGGTGACCGATCTCGAATCGAACCTGACCTACCCGCTCGACGTTCGCGTGTCGAAGACGGTCGAGCGCTCGAAGCCGATGGACGATGGCAGCTTCCTCTCCGTGCGGAAGAACAGCTACGGCAAGGACGTCTTCACCGTGCCGGCGAACGACGACGACCTGCTCAACAAGCGCGCCGCGCAGATCTCAAAGGCGATCCGCACGCTCGGCCTGCGCATCATCCCCGGCGACATGCAGGACGAGGCCGAGGACATTATCAAGAGCGTGCGCATGGACGAAGCCGCGCGCGACCCGGACGCGGAGCGCAAGAAGGTGGCCGACGCCTTCGCCGGCATCGGCGTGAAGGTCTCCGACCTGCAGGCTTATCTCGGCCACTCGCTCGACAACTGCTCGCCGGCCGAACTGGTCGATCTGCGCGGCATCTACGGCGCCATCAAGGACGGCGAAGCCACATGGAAATCCGTCATGGACAACAAGGCCGAGCAGGACGGGAAGCCGCCGGCAGCTGGCGACGGCCCCAAGGCCGACCCCAAGCAGAAGCCTGTCTGCACCGATGAGGCGTTCAAGAAGAAGGCCCCCGGCTGGAAGAAGCAGATCGAGTCGGGCGCGAAGACCGTCAACGACCTGATCGCCATGATCGAAACCAAGGAATCGCTCACCGCCGACCAGAAGATGGAAATCGCTGGCTGGGCGACGCCTGCTGCTACCGAAGGCGGTGACCAAGAATGAAAATCCTCAACCTCACCCAAGGCTCGCCCGAGTGGCTCGAGTTCCGCATGCAGTACCACGGCGCGTCCGAGGCGGCGGCCATGCTCGGCCTCTCGCCGAACACGAAGCGCACCGAGCTGCTGCGCGTCAAGAAGACCGGCACGCCGAAGGAATTCAGCGACTGGGTACAAGAGCACGTGCTCGACTACGGCCACGAGGTCGAGGCGCTGGCACGGCCGCTGGTCGAGGAAGACCTCGGCGAGGATCTGTACCCAGTGACTTGCCGCGATGACGAGGGCTGGCTGTCATCGTCGCTCGACGGCCTGACCATGGACGGCACCACGGCTTTCGAGCACAAGCAGTGGAACGAGGCACTGGCCGCCAGTGTGCGCGAAGGGATCGTGCCTGACAGCCACATGCCGCAGTGCCAGCAGATCCTGCTCGTCACCGGCGCCGAGCGCGTGCGCTTCGTGGTGTCGGACGGGACGCGCGATCGCATGGTGTGGACAGACGTTGAGCGAGACAAGGCGTGGTTCGATCGCATCGTCCTCGGCTGGATGCAGTTCGACAGCGATCTCGCCAACCACGAACCACAGCCGGTCGAGGTGAAACCTCTCGGCCGCACGCCGGAGACGCTGCCCGCGCTCCACCTGGAGATGAGGGGCGAAGTCACCGCGAGCAACCTTGTTGCGTATCGCGACCACGCATTTGCTGTGTTTGCCGAGATCAATCTGGAGCCGTCAACCGATCAGGAATTTGCGGACGCCGACAAGACAGCCAAGTGGTGCGGCGACATCGAGGTCCGGATTGAGGCTGCCAAGGAGCATGCCCTGTCGCAAACGTCATCGCTCGACACGGCGTTCCGCATCATGGATGAGGTGAGCGCAGAGGCACGGCGCGTGCGACTGAATCTTGAGAAGACCGTCAAGGTGCGCAAGGAGATGATCAAAGAACAGATCATCCGCGGCGGCCGCGACGCGTTCACCGCGCACGTGAGCGGACTCAAGGCCGAGACCGGCGGCGCATGGGTGGAGATGGGCATGCCCGACTTCGCCGGCGCGGCTAAGGGCAAGCGCTCGGTGGACAGCATTCGCGACGCGGTGGACACGCTGCTGGCCAACGCGAAGATCGCGGCCGATTCGGCGGCGAAGCGCATTCGCACGAACATCGCCTACTTCGACGACGCCATCAAGGGGCACGAGGCGCTGTTCGCCGACCGTCTCGGTCTCGTGGTCAAGCAGCTCGACGATCTGCGCCTCGTGGTGGACACCCGCATCGCGAAGCACAAGGCCGACGAGGAAGCGAAGGAACAGGCGACGCGCGACCGCATCCGCAAAGAGGAAGCAGACAAGCTGCTCAACGAGCAAGCCATGCGCGCGCGCGGCGAGTATCCCAGCTTCGATGAGGCCATTGAAGCATTGGAACGCGGTGAGCATCTTGAGTACCGCCGCGCGCCGCAGGATCAGTGGCGCAACTGTGGGCCGAGTCATGAGATGAACGCCCACTTCTACTATCGCCGCGCGCCCGCAGCCGCATCCGCGCCCGCTCCTGTCCCCACGCCTGCGCCTGTTCCGGTCGCTTCGCGCACCGCGCCGCCCGCTCGCCAGCCCGTGCCCGTCACGCAGCTCACGCCGCGTAACCGCCAGCCGCGCCCGGCAGACGCCGAGATCGTTGCCGCGCTAGTCAGCCACTTCGAGGCCACCGAGGCCGAGGTGATCGGCTGGCTCTGCGAGCTCGACTTCTCGGCGTTCGACAACGCCGCCTGATCCCCTTCACCACCGGAGCCGACGAATGCTCGAACTCGACAACCAACTGACCAAGATCGTCCACGTCAACGTGCGCAACGAGCGCCACGGCGACGAACAGGTGCTCGGCATGGACATGCGGCTGCAGACGCGCATGTCGAACGACTCTCTGGCCATGTTCTCGCCCACGCTGAAGTCCAGCTTCTACCACAAGGACGACAGCGTGCAGGGCGACCTGGTGACTAGCGCCGACCACTTGCCCAACCTGAAGAACCCGAAGATCGGCGTGATCAAGTGGGACGGCACGTGGGAGCACCAGCTGCTCAAGATCCTCGACAAGGCGAAGAAGCAGGACGGCCTGACGCTCGACGACGTGCGCGTGAAGAAGCTGTCGATCGAGATGCAGGAAGGCGGGACGGTCTTCTACAACTACCTCGTCCAGGCCCACCCGGACGAGAAAACTGCGGCGCGCGTGATCGCGCTGCTCGGGCAGGAAGTGCACATGAGCCTGGGCGTCGATGAGGACGCGCAGGAGAGCGTCGAATAACGAATGCACCCCGAGAGGGCCGCGCGGCAGAGCATCGCCGCAATCCGACTGCCGGTCGAGCACTGGTCGTCAGGAGGTAGGCCCGCCATGAGACGTCAGAAGCCGAGTCTCCGGCAACTGGCTGGCACCAGCACCGCTGCTGGTCACCCGCCGCAAGATGGCCCCGCCGCAGGGGTCTGACGCGGCGCCGGACGCAGGGTAACCGGCACCCGATTTCAACGGGCGAAAGCGGATGCCGTCGGAAGGCAGTACGAGTAAGGCGGACGCAGCGAGTAGCCCACCCCTCAATGGGCGGACCGGCGGCAGGACAACGCCGAGTCCCTAAACAGCGCGCGACGCCTTTCTCCTTTGGATGGGATCGTCGCCGGTCTGCCCACCCTACATAGCGAGACCACCATGGACCAAACCATCAACATCGCCGACCTGGTTCGCCCCAAGTTCGAAGCAGGACAGGATGTTTTCGTCATTGGTCGCGATTATCGCGGTCGCATTGAGTCGGTTAGACCTTACCGGATCCAGACTATCCGCTTCACGGTTGAGATCGTCCACGACGCGCAGCGCCGCGGAAATCCAGTTAGCCGAAGCCAGAGCCTCCGCTACTACATGGTGGGAGCAGGCTCTGACGTTCCCGAAAGCAGCATCATCGCCAGCCTCGACGACCTGCCGGCCGCCGATCGGATGCCCGCGCCATGACCTGGCCCATCGACATCGCCACCCTGTCGCGCAACGACCGCCGCCTGCAGGAATGCATCGAAGACCGCGCGCTGAAGACCAGCGGACTTGAGCTCGACAACGCGAAGCTGCGCGCGACGGTCGCACGCCTGGAGTCCGAGGTCCGCGACCTGACCACCGCGGTCGAGACGCTGCGCACGGCACACGCGATCGCATCCACCAACCTGTTGCAAACCGAATCGATCATCGAGCGCATGGTGCGAGATGCCGCGCGCCACAGCGCCTGGCACCTCGGCCGGTGGGTCCGCTTCGGGCCTAAGGCGCAGGCCATCGATTCCGTCATCGCGAGGAAGCCATGAAGAGCACGAACACGCAAGCAATGAGCGAGGACAAGAAGAAGTTGCTATTGGAAGCTGCCGAGTACCTGTCGAAGGATGGTGCATTCATGAGCACCGCCGATGCATTGCGCGCCGCTCGGCTTATTCGATCAATCGCGCGCGAAAACACAGCCGCCCTCTCGCAGCCGCAATCCGGGGAAATCGAGGTCGAGATCGAAAGCGTTGGCAGCTGCATGCTTCAGACGAGGCGGGACGGCAACGGACGGCTCAAGGTGTTCATGCCTCAAATCACCGTGGCAGACATCATGCAACGCGTCAAGGTGCAGGCTGAACACGTCGATCTTCGGCCCGCCCCCTACCCCGCACACGGCGAGCCCGGCGCGCTTGAGCAGGGGGATGCGCTGTGATCAAACGCGTCTACAACAGCTTCGGCTTCTGCTGCGGTCTGGGCGGCGGCGCCAAGGGCTTCAAGAAAGCCGTCTCCCGCGTCGGCAACATGATCGGCACCTGGAAGTGCATCGGCGGCATCGACAACGATCCGGCCGCCGCCCGCGACTTCGAGACGTTGGTGGGCGTGCCCTGCACGGTGATGGACCTGTTCACCCGCGAGCAATACACAGCCTTCCACGGCGCCGAGCCGCCGGCGGGCTGGCGCGAGGCCACGCCGAACGACATCGTCCGAGCTGCTGGCCACCAGCACCCGCACTGCGTGTTCATCTCCAGCCCGTGCAAGGGCGCGTCCGGCCTGCTGTCGGAGACGCTGAGCCGCACGCCCAAATACCAGGCCCTGAACGAGCTGACGCTGCGCTGCGTCTGGCTGATGTGCGAGGCGTGGAAGGACGACCCGGTCGAGTTGATCGTCTTCGAGAACGTGCCCCGTCTGGCCACGCGCGGCCGGCACCTGCTCGACCAGATCGGCCAGATCCTGCGGCACTACGGCTATGCCGTGAACGAGACGACGCACGACTGCGGCGTAATCGGCGGGCTGGCTCAAAGCCGGAAACGCTTCCTCCTGGTCGCGCGGCACGTCGCCAAGGTGCCCGCCTTCCTGTACGAGCCGCCCGTGCGGCGCCTGCAGGGCGTCGGTACCGTGCTTGGTCGCATGCCGCTCCCCGGCGACACGACCGGCGGCCCGATGCACCGCGTGCCGGCGCTGCAATGGAAGACGTGGGTGCGCCTGGCGTTCGTGGAGGCCGGCAGCGACTGGCGCAGCCTGAACAAGCTGGCCGTGCGGGACGGCTACCTGAGCGACTACCTGATCCTGCCCGAGCGCCGCGGCGGCCATCCGGGCGTGGTGGACTGGCACGAACCGGCCAGCACCGTGGCCGGCGAATCACTGCCAACGAACGGCGCTTTCTCCGTGGCCGACCCGCGCCATGCTGCCGGGGCAGCGCAATACCAGCAGTACGGCGTGCTGCGCTGGGGCGAGGCTTCTGGCGCGATCACGGCAGGTACGAACCCCGGTCAGGGCACGTTCAGCGTGGCGGATCCGCGCCACACCGGCCCGGCTAAGCACAACAACGAGTATCGGATCGTGCCGTGGGCAGAAGCTGCCGGCGCCGTTACCAGTGCGCACGGTACCGGCCAGTGCGTTGCCGACCCTCGCCGCGACGGCCCGGCATTCGGCAAATACGCGGTGACGCCATGGAACGAGGCTACCGGCACGGTGATAGCCGGCAGCACCACCGGTCAGGGAGCATTCGCGGTAGCCGACCCGCGTCCAGGCATGCGGCGCGAGCGCGGCGACAACTACCTGACGGGTGGCCATTACGGCGTGGTCGGCTGGGATCAGCCCAGCGGCGCCGTGTCAGCGGCAGCCGGCCACGACAACGGCCGGTGGTCAGTGGCCGACCCGCGCCTGCCAGCCGCTAACGAGAAGGTGGTGGCCATCATCCGCGCGCTGGACGGCACGTGGCACCGCCCGTTCACCACGCTGGAACTGGCCGCGCTGCAGTCGCTGATCGAACCGGAGGAATACCTGGAATTGGATGGCCTGAGCGATCAGGCCTGGCGCGAGCGCATCGGCAACGCGGTACCACCTGACGCGGCCGTGGCCATCGCCGAGGTGATGGGCACTACGCTGATGCTGGCCGAGACGGGCGAGACCTTCATGCTGTCGTCGACGCCCGTGTGGGTGCGGCCGGTGGCCATTGCGCTGACGGTGGCCCAGCAAACGGAGGCGGCGTGACCCTCGACCACTGCTACCAGGGCGACTGCCGCGACGTCATGCGATCGCTGATCGCCGACGGCGTGCGCGTGCAGTGCATCGTCACCAGTCCGCCGTACTGGGGCCTACGCGACTATGGCGTGGCCGGCCAGCTCGGCATGGAGCCAACGCTGCGCGAGTTCATCGATAACATGGTCGACGTGTTCGAGCTCTGCCGCGAGCTGCTGGCCAACGACGGCACGCTGTGGCTGAACATGGGCGACAGCTACGCGGGCTCGTGGGGATCTCAGGGGCGCGACTACAGTGGCGTTGCCGAGACGTCACTGAGCGCGCGGCAGATCGCAGCGAGCCAGCGCAAGGTCAGCGGCACTGGCAAGATCCGCGACGAGGGCATCAAGCCCAAGGATCTCATGGGTCAGCCCTGGCGCCTCGCCTTCGCGCTGCAGGACGCAAGCTGGTGGCTCCGCCAGGACATCATCTGGAACAAGCCGAACCCGATGCCGGAAAGCGTCCGCGACAGATGCACGAAGGCGCACGAGTACTTGTTCTTGCTCACGAAGAGCGAGCAGTACTACTACGACCAGGTCGCGATCCGGGAGCCGGCGACGTACGGCGCCACGCCGACTGGTGTTGGGTTCGGGCACGGGTATGACGCGGATCCGAAAGAGCGCGTGCGCGTGCCTGCAGGCTGGGACACTGGCGAAGGCGGTCACCGCTCGATGAGCGGTCGCTACTCGAAGCGCAACAGCTTCGCGCGCGAGACAAAATACACGTCCGGTGAGCATGGACAAAAGGCTCAACATCGACCCGATCGAGAGGATGTCGATTACAGCCAGACTCGCAACCGGCGTAGCGTCTGGACGATTGCCACGAAGCCGTACAAGGGCGCCCACTTCGCGACATTTCCGGAGGACTTGGTCGAGCCTTGCATTCTGGCCGGCTCGCGCCCGGGCGACATCGTCTTTGACCCGTTCATGGGCTCGGGCACGGTGGCCAGCGTAGCCCAGCGGCTCGGCCGCCGGTGGCTGGGCGCCGAGCTGAATCCCGACTACATCGCCCTTCAGGCTGAGCGCACGCGGCAGCCGGGGCTCGTTCTGGAGGCGCAATCGTGAATGAGCCCACCGGCGCCGTATGGAAGCCAGTACCAGGATACGAAGGGCGCTACGAGGTCTCCGACGCTGGCCATGTGCGCTCTCTCAGTTCGTATCGAGCAACCAGCGGCGGCATCCTGGCGACTTGGGTCCAGAACAAGGGCTACCACTACGTGACCCTGCGCAGCGCGAACGGCACCAAAAAGAGCTTCGCCGTACATCGCTTGGTGCTGGAGGCTTTCGTCGGGCCGCGGCCTGCCGGGAAGCAAGCCGCGCACGCCGATGGAAATCCCGCTCATAACTCGTTGACGAATCTGCGCTGGGCCACTGCGAAGGAGAACATTGCGGACCGAACTGCGCACGGACGGACTCGAAGCGGTGAACAGAACGGATCCGCAAAGCTCGATCGGTTTGTGGTTAGGACGATCAAGCGCCTAAAGGGAACAAACGTGTCCGCCTACGAAGTTGCTCGGCTCGCATGCATATCTCCCTCTACCGTGCAAAGCATCTGGAACAACGAAACATGGAGTCATGTATGAAAGAGCGGCCGATATTGTTTTCCGTGCCTATGGTCCGCGCCATCCTCGGCGGCCGGAAGACGCAGACGCGGCGTGTGCTAAAGCAGGCGATCGGCCCGAGCCTGAGTGTCGGCTGCGAAGACGGCGTAGCGGAACTGTCGTGGCTGCACGGCGACGGCCCAGGCCACGAGGTGCACGAGACGATCAAGCGTGTGGCTTGCCCGTATGGCCTGCCCGGCGATCGCCTGTGGGTGCGGGAGACATTCTTCCCCGCGCCCGCCTCTCACGGTGGCGGTTGGCACTACAAGGCGACCGAGGCCGATGACTTCATGCCGTCGATGCCGTGGAAGCCCAGCATACACATGCCACGCGCAGCATGCCGCCTCGTGCTGGAGGTCACCGGCGTGCGCGTCGAGCGACTGAACAACTGCAGCGAGGCCGATGCGGCGGCCGAAGGCACGAGCCTGGACTTCATGCACGACACGCACCGCGCCGCGTTTCGCGAGCTGTGGCACTCCATCAACGGCGCCGAGTCGTGGAATGCCAACCCCTGGGTATGGGTCGTCGAGTTTCGGAGGATCGGGCCATGACCGTCTACGTCGACGACATGTTCCAGCAGCCCATGGGCCAGTTCTGCCGCATGAAGATGTCGCACCTGATCGCCGACACGCAGGCGGAGCTGCTCGCCATGGTCGACACGATCGGCGTGCAGCGGAAATGGATCCAGCATGCGGGCGAGCCGGGCGAGCACTTCGACATCGCCATGGTGAAGCGCGAGCTCGCGATTGCCGCCGGCGCGGTGCCCATCACGCTGCGGCAGTGCGCGGCGATGTGTTTCCGCCGCCGGATTGAAGGTGTCCTCGGCGCGCCAGCCGAAGCGGAGGCATGGCGCGACGCCTGGTCGAGAAATCTCAAACGGGAGCTGGCATGACGGACGCCCATATGGCCCGCGTCTTTCTCGCCCAGGCGCGCGCGGCGAGACGCCACCCGGCATGGCACGCGAAACTACTATCGTGGGCGGCCGCCCGTCGCCGGAGGTACGCCGCGTTGCGACGCACCGGCCTTCCGGCGCAATACGACCTGTTCGACGATCGATTCACCGGATGACCGCAACAGAACACGCATTTTCCGCAACAGCAGCACGCATTATCGAAACGACTCGCCAGCTTTGGGGGGATGGGACCATGAAGACAGGATGGATGACCGAAGAAGACCTGCAGGAGCTGACCGGCAAGAAGCGCTGGTCGGCGCAAGCGCGCTGGCTCGAACAGGCGTTCAGGATCGAGCCGCTGCGCCGCGGGGACGGCCGGGTCATGATGACGTGGGAAACGTACCGCGCGCTGGAAGCGAAGAAGGCCGGTGTCGGCAACGCCGAGGTGGTGCAGCTGACGCCCACCGCGCGCCCGACGCTGCGCAAGGTCACCTTCCAAGGGCGCGCGGCATGAACGCACGCCGGCGGCAGACGAACCTTGGCATGCCGAACCGCGTGTACCAGCGCGGCGCCAGCTTCTACTGGGTGCGACCGAGCGACCAGAAATGGATTCGGCTGTGCCGCGTAGACGAGGGCCAGCGGAAGATGCTCGCCCGGTTGGCCGTGGAGATCGGCGACTTCGAGGCACACGCCGGCACGGGCGACATGGCGCCTCTGATCGCCGAATACGTGCGGCTGCACAAGGCCGAGCATCGGGAAAAGGCCTGGCCCGCGTACGGGCGCTACGCGGAAGAGTCGTTCAAGGACGCCAACCTGGCCGCCATTGCGCCGGCGGACGTCGCCGAGTTCCTGCGGCTGAACTGGGCTGGCAAGCTGCACATGCAGCGTGTCATGCGCTCGTTCATGTCCGGCTTCTTCGACTGGTGCATCGGCAAGCGCCTGATCGCGGTGAACCCATGCCGCGAGGTCAAGCTGAAGAAGCCCAAGGCGCGCGACGTGTATATCTCGGACGCCCATTTCGTGGCCATCCGCGCCAAGCTGCTCAGCTACGTGCGAAAGACCAAGGAGGGCCAGGAGATCGTCAGCAAGGTGCCGGCCGGCGACATGATGCAATGCTTCGTCGACCTGTGCTACCTGACGGTCCAGCGCTCCACCGAGATCAGGCTGCTCCGCTGGAAGCCCGAGGCGGGCACCGCTGGCGGCGCGTCATGGGTGGACTGGGACGCCAAGGTGATCCACTTCGTGCCGACCAAGACTGAGGACAGCACGGGCGAGGCGGTGGACTGGCCAATCACGCCGCAGATCGAGAAGGTGCTGAAGCGGGCCCAGGCCACGGGCAAGGTGAAGAGCAGCCAGTACGTCATCCACTCGATCGACGGCCAGCCGTACGCGGCCAATGCCCTGCTGACGGCGTGGAAACGGGCGGCGCGCCGGGCCAAGCTGGAGGATGCGGGGTACACGGTCAAGGACATCCGTGCCAAGGCGCTGACGGATGCCGAGCGGGCTGGCTACAGCATCGAGCAACTCCAGGTCGCCGCCGCGCACGCCGACTCGAAGACGACGGAAATCTACGTGAAGTCGCGGTCAGTGCCGGTCAGCGAAGTGCGCCTTAAGCTGCCTAAGGCGGGTTGATACCCTTCCAATATGCCGCCTATCGCCACCCGGAAAGCCGCATGCTGCCGTGGTGCTATTTGCCGGAAAATATTGGAAGCCAAATAGCCATATCCGATTATCTGGCGCGGCCTGCAAGGCTATTTTGGTTCTGCTTTGGGATCAGAGGGTCGTAGGTTCGAATCCTATCGCTCCGACCAGTTTTTGCAGTGCTGTTTTTGCAGTGTTTTGCGATGTTTGACGTTTGGAATCGGCCCGTACCGCTCGGTACGGGCCGTTTTTCTTGAGGCTGTCGTTGCATGGCCTCTCACTGCCTGGCCGCTCACGGGCTTCCCGTGCGCTCCAGCGCCTCCCCGCGGCGTCTGCCCCGAGCTCCCCAAGGCCCGGATTGGCTGCAGCCGGGACGACCATCTGGCCCCGCCGGGCTCCGTCACCAAGCTTGTCGTGACAGCCCCTGCCATTGCACCGCGTCAATGCCGCCAGCCCGCCCCGGCAGGCAGTTTGCGGGCCTCCCGACGGCGCGGCTCGTGATATAATCCGACGTCAGTTTCGGGTATCTGAGCATGCCCTGTAACCGGGCGGCGCCTCCAGGGCGCCGTATGCATTTGTGGCGCCGATTTGTGGCACCGATTTGCGGCGCCAGCGTCATTTGCAATCCACCTGCCCATCCCCATCTCCATCGCATGGTCAGGCGCGCCCGGAAACACCTTGCCCGCCTGTCCCGCAACCTACGCGCGGTCGCGTCTTCATTCTTTATCATCGACCGCGAGACAAGGCGATCGGCGGGTGTCTTTCCCTCGATCCCGGCTCGATTCTCGCATTCAACCCACGCAGCCTGGAGCTGCCCGCAAAGGATAAACATTGGCTAAGGAAGAACTCATTGAATTCGGTGGTGTGGTGTCGGAAGCCCTGCCCGACAATCGTTATCGCGTGACGCTGGAAAACGGCGTCGAGATCTGGGCCTATGCCTCGGGCAAGATGCAGAAGCACCGCATCCGCATCCTGGCCGGCGATCGCGTGACGCTGGAAATGTCGCCCTACGACCTGACCAAGGGCCGCATCAATTTCCGCCACAAATCCTGAGTTCGACTCCCCAGAGTTCGATGCGTGCTGGATAGCGTGGCAGCTGTCACGGGAGTGACACTGCCCCGCCACATACTGGCAGGTTGACGTCGGGCCGGGCGCTGCCCCTTCGCGCCGACCCTCCCGCGGACCCTCGCGTCCATCCCGGGCGTACCACTTGAGACGGCCACCACGGCCTTGCGTCGGGCAATGCGCCTGACCATACTCAAGGCCATACGACAGACCACCGGAACCTGCCAGTCCATGAATCTGATTCTGTGGCGCCATGCGGAGGCAGAGGAATTGCCCCACGCCCTCGGCCTCTCCCGCAATGCCGACCTGCAGCGCCCGTTGACCCGACGCGGCCACAAGCAGGCGGAGGCGTCGGCCAGATGGCTGCGCCAGCACCTCCCCCACAAGTACCGTGTCATCGCCAGCCCCGCGCTCCGAACGCGCGAGACCGCGGCCGCCCTGGGTGCCGAGGTCCACATTGCCGCCGCGCTCGCCCCCGGCGCCGACGTCAGCGAGGTACTGGCCGCAGTCGGCTGGCCGGTTGGCGAGGACACCGTGGTGGTAGGTCACCAGCCCTGGATCGGACGCCTGGCGAGCCTGTTGCTGGCCGGCGACGAAATTCCGTGGAGCGTGCGCAAAAGCGGTGTCTGGTGGCTCACGAGCCGCACGCGCGAAGCGGAGGCGCAAATCGTGTTGCGCGCCGTGATCAACCCGGAATTTCTCTGACTGCCGTGTCGGACACGTCTTTGCACGGTCGACATGTCATAATTCTGTATCCTAGCATTCACATTTCACGAATTGCCCATGGCGTCTGGGCTGCAAGCCGGTTAGAGTCAAACCCGGCACCCATGAAACGGCCCGTTTCGTCACAGAATCGTCATAGTGGATTCACGGCGCTGTCACTGGGCGTCTCTACATTGTTTCGAAGCCGTTTCGTCACCGAAAGGACACACTGATGCGAGACCTTCCGACGCCTACCCAGCCGATTTTCGACTCCTTGCCGACGAGCCTTCCGGGCCAGTCGGCGCGGAGGCGTCTTCCTCGTCAGCAACCCGATCAAGCGAATGCGGCACCTGCTTTCATCGTGGCGTGGGCTCGCCACCAGGACGAAGTAGAAGAGGCGCAGCGCCTGCGCTACAAGGTCTTTGCCGAAGAAATGGGCGCCCGCCTGCAAACCTCGACGCCCGACATGGACGTCGACATGTTCGACGCCTATTGCGACCACCTGATCGTGCGCGACCAGGAGACGCTCAAGGTCGTCGGCACCTACCGCGCGCTGCCCCCGCATCAGGCCAAGCGCCTGGGCTGCCTCTACGCGGAATCGGAATTCGACCTGGTGCGCCTGGCGCACCTGCGCCCCAAGATGGTCGAAGTGGGCCGCTCGTGCGTGCACCGCGACTTCCGCTCGGGCAGCGTGATCATGGCGCTCTGGGGCGGGCTGGGCGAATACCTGCAGCGCTACGGCCTGGAGTCGATGCTCGGCTGCGCAAGCGTGCCGATGAGCGATGGCGGCCACTATGCGGCGAGCCTGCACCGCCAGTTCTCGGAGCGCTCGCTCGCGCCGATCGAATACCACGCATTTCCGCGCCTGCCGTTGCCGGTGGAAGACCTCAACCAGACGCTGGACGTGGAACCGCCGGCGCTGATCAAGGGCTACCTGCGCCTGGGCGCACGAATCTGCGGCCTGCCGGCCTGGGATCCGGACTTCAACGTGGCGGACTTCCTCACGCTGCTGCGCGTGCGCGACATGAACCCGCGCTATGCCCGGCACTTCCTCGGGCTGAAGTAATGCGCATGTGGCAGGCTACGGCGTTGCAGGCCTGACACCAAACGAGAACGGCGACCCTCGCGGGTCGCCGTTTTCTGTTTTGATGCCACGATCCAGCGGAGAGAGAGCCGCCAACGCCCTCCCCTCAGGCGTACACCACCTTGTAACGCTTGCCGATTCGCTCCCACTCGTCCGCCTCCTGCCCAAGGCTGTATTCGACCAGGGGGTTGGCATCGATCCAGACCTTGGGCAGGCGCACCTCGAACCCTTCGTCGAGCGCATCCGACCGCTGCCGCACGCGAATCTCCGGCAGCTTCACATCGGCGCGACGGCGGCATAGCACGAATGCCAGACGCAGGCTGAACAGCATGCGCCAGTCCACGAACTTGCCGCTGCCCGACAGCTTGCCCAGCTTGCCCGCATGCCCCAGCAGCAGCGTGGCCAGCCGCGCCTGGTCGGTCTTGGAGAATCCTGGCATGTCGGCATGGGTGGCGATATACGCCGAATGTTTGTGATAGCCGCTATGCGAGATCGACATGCCGATCTCATGCAGGCTCGCGGCCCAACCCAGCAGCGCGAGATTGTCTTCGCGCCGCTCGTGCGGCGGCTCGGGAAACTGCGACAGCAACTCACGGGCGGCATGGCCCACGCGGACCGCTTGCGCGCGATCGACGGCATAGCGGCGCATGAACTGGTCCACGGTGACGGTGCGCATGTCCTCGTGATGGCTGCGGCCGAGCAGGTCGTACAGCACGCCTAGCCGCAAGGCGCCGTCGGTCACGTCCATGCGATCGATATCGAGCTCGGCAAACACGCCCAGCATGATCGATAACCCGCCCGGCAAGACCGGAATGCGGTCCGCCTTCAGGCCCGCCAGCTTGACGCGATTGGTGTTCTCGGCCTTGATCAGCGCGCGCTTCAGGCGTTCGAGGCCCTCGCGCGTAATGCCGTGCTCGGCGGGATTGTCGTTCATGCCGTTGAGCTCGATCAGCTCGGCGAGCGCACGCGCCGTCCCGGACGACCCCACCGCCTGTTGCCAGCCGGCCGCGCGATACTGGCGCACCAGCACCTGGATCTCGCGGCGCGCGGCCAGCTCGGCCTGCTTCATCGCATACTCGTCGACATTGCCGCTCGGAAAGAAATGACGGCTGTGCGAAACGCAGCCGATATAAAGGCTTTCCATCAGCTTGGACTGATATCCGCTGCCGATAATGAACTCGGTGGAGCCGCCGCCGATATCGACCACCAGCCGGTTGCCCTGGCACGCCGGCGCATCGTGCGAGGCGCCCAGGTAGATCAGGCGCGCCTCTTCGCGGCCTGCAATGACTTCGATCGGGAAGCCCAGCGCATGCTCGGCCTCGATCAGGAATTCCGATGCGTTGCGGGCCACGCGCAGCGTGTTGGTGGCCACCGCGCGCACGTGCTCGGGGGCAAAGTCGCGCAAGCGGTCACCAAACCGGCGCAGCGCCTCGATGCCGCGGCGGCGCGCGGGCTGGTCGAGATATTTGTCGGGCGTCAGCCCGGCGGCAAGCCGCACTGGCTCACGCAGGGCGTCGACCTGGAAGATCTGGCTGGCGGGTCCGGAGGCCGTCGGGGTTTCGTCCACTCGCCCGATCATCAGGCGGAAACTGTTCGAACCCATGTCTACGGCGGCCAGCAAGCGTGGTGTTGGTGTCATCGCATCCTAAAGCGCGGGGGTCTGTGCACGGGGGCTGCCGGCTGGCGGCATGGCATCAAACCCCGTAAATTATGTCCTTGTCATGTCGCGATCATGACACTTTCAAAGTGTCATGAAACTGACATGCTTCTATGGAACAGTCGCCACATTACCAAAAGAATATTCATGACCATGTCGACGACGCCGCCCGGCACTTTGCTGAACCGTGAGCTGGGCATCCTGGAATTCAACGGGCGTGTGCTCGCGCAAGCGGCCGACCCCGCCGTACCCCTGCTGGAAAGACTCAAGTTCATCTGCATCGTGTCCAGCAACCTGGACGAATTCTTCGAGATCCGGATGGCAGGCCTCAAGGAGCAGATCCGCGACAACGCGGCGGGCATGACGCCCGACGGGCTCTCCTTCCTGCAGACCTACCAGCTCGTCACCGAGCGCACCCAGCGCCTGGTGGCCTCGCAGTATGACATGCTGCAGAACGTGATTTTCCCGGCGCTGGAAAAAGAAGGCGTGTTTTTCCACCTGACCAGCACCTGGACCGACGAGCAGCGCAGTTGGGCGCGCGATTTCTTCCTGCGCGAGCTGGGCCCGGTGCTCACGCCGATCGCGCTCGATCCGGCCCACCCATTCCCGCGCGTACTCAACAAGAGCCTGAACTTCGTGGTCGAGCTCTCGGGCAAGGACGCCTTTGGCCGCGACGCCGACCTGGCCATCGTGCAGGCCCCACGTGCACTGCCGCGCGTGGTCAAGATGCCCGAAAAGCTGTCTGGCTACCCGTACGGCTTTGTCATGCTGTCGTCGTTCATGCAGGCGTTTGTGCATGAGCTGTTTCCCGCGATCGAGGTATTGGGCTGCTATCAGTTTCGCGTCACGCGCAATTCCGATCTGTTCGTCTCGGAAGACGATATTACCGATCTCCGCGAAGCGCTGCAGGGCGAATTGCCGGCGCGCCATTTTGGCGATACGGTACGCCTTGAAGTGTCGTCGGACACGCCGGCGCCGCTCGCCCGCCGTCTGCTGCTGGAGTCGGGCCTGGCCGAACAGGACCTCTACCGCGTGAGCGGCCCGGTCAACCTGGTGCGGCTGATGCAGATCCCCGACCTCGTCGACCGCCCTGCCCTCAAGTACCCGCCGCACGTGCCGGCGACGGTCAAGGCCTTTCCGCCGGGCGTGCCGATGTTCGATGTCATCCGGCAGCAGGACGTCCTGCTGCACCATCCATACGAAAGCTTTGCCTCGGTACTCGACCTGCTCCAGCTCGCCGCGGCGGATCCCAACGTGGTCGCCATCAAGCAGACCGTCTATCGCACCGGCAACGAGTCGGCCGTGATGGAAGCGCTGATGACGGCCGCGCGCAATGGCAAGGAAGTGACCGTGGTGGTGGAGCTGCTCGCGCGCTTCGACGAGGAGACAAACATCAACTGGGCCGAGCGCCTGGAATCGGCGGGCGCGCATGTGGTCTACGGCGTGGTGGGCCACAAGTGCCACGCCAAGATGCTGCTGATCGTCCGGCGCGAGGCCGCCGGCGCCAAAAGCAAGTCGGTCCGGTTGCGCCGCTATGCCCATCTCGGCACCGGCAACTACCATCCGCGCACGGCCCGGCTCTATACGGATTTCGGCCTGCTCACCGCCGACGAGAAGATCTGCGAGGACGTGCACCACGTGTTCCAGCTGCTCACGGGCACCGCCGGCACGATTCGCCTGAACCACCTCTGGCAGTCGCCGTTCACGATGCACACCAACCTGGTCGAGCATATCCGTGCCGAGGCACGCCATGCGCGCGCGGGCAAGCCGGCCCGCATCATGGCCAAGATGAATGCGCTGCTGGAGCCGTCGATTATCGAGGAACTGTACAAGGCCTCGCGCGCGGGCGTCCGCATCGACCTGATCGTGCGCGGCGTGTGCGCCTTGCGCCCCGGTGTGCCCGGCATGTCCGAGAACATCACGGTACGCTCGATCGTCGGGCGCTTTCTCGAGCATCACCGCGTCTATTACTTCCGCGCCGACGGTGACGAGGTACTGTATCTCTCCAGCGCGGACTGGATGGACCGCAACCTGTTCCGTCGCGTGGAAGTCGCCTTCCCCATCCTGGACAAGGCGCTCAAGGCAAGGGTGATCAAGGAAAGCCTGCAGATTCATCTGCGCGACAACGCCTCGGCATGGGTCATGCAACCCGACGGCGAGTACGTGCGCAAGATGTCGCGGTCCAAGGCGAAGCACGTCAGCCAGTTGGAACTGCTGGAGATCTTCGGCGCATAGCGCAGCGCGCCGAGGGGCGCGCCGGGATCAGGCGGCTCCGATCACGCCCGTGGGCCCCCACGGCCCCGCGGTTCACGCCACATGTTGCGGGGCATCCGTGCGCTGGGCCGGCTCCGGCTCATAGCCGCTGCGATCCTTCGGAAACACCACGCGGAACGTGCTGCCCCGCCCGACCTCGCTGGTTACGCGCAGGTCGGCATGGTGGCGCGACAGCACGTGCTTGACGATGGCCAGGCCCAGGCCGGTGCCGCCGGTATCGCGCGAGCGGCTGCGGTCGACGCGATAGAAGCGCTCGGTCAGACGCGGAATATGCTCGGGCGCGATGCCCAGGCCCGTATCGCTGACCGAGAACACCGCCTGCCCGTCGGTGTACTTCAGGCGGATGGCGATGCGGCCGCCCTCGGGCGTATAGCGCACCGCGTTGGAGACGAGGTTGCCCAGTGCCGAGAGGATTTCCAGTTCGGCACCGCGCAATACCACCGCAGGGTCGATATCGGCCTCGATCTGATGATGTTCCTGCGACAGCGCCTCGGCGTCGTGCACCAGGTGCGCGGCGAGCGCGGACACATTGATGCGGTCGAGCGGCGGCGGCTGTACATCGCTCTCGAGCTTGGCCAGCGCCAGCAGGTCTTCGACGATGCGCTGCATGCGCCGCGACTGCACCAGCATCAGGTCGATATAGCGCAGGCGATCTTCTTCCGAGACCGGCAGGTCGCGCACCGTTTCCAGAAAGCCGGTCAGAACCGTCAGCGGCGTCTTGAGTTCGTGCGAGACATTGGCCACGAAGTCGCGCCGCATGGCCTCGGTGTTCTCCAGCTTGGTGATGTCCTGGGTCAGCACCAGCTTGCGGTTTTCCCCGTACGGCAGGATCTGGACGGCGGTGACATTGCGCTTGTGCTCGCCCATGTCGCGCATGACCAGCGGCTCGTCATAGCGCTCGCGCGTGAGGTAATGGACGAATTCTGGCCGCCGGATCAGGTGCGTAATGCGCTGGCGCACGTCGCGCCGCGCATTGAGGCCGAAATGCTGCTCGGCCACGTCGTTGCACCATTCGATCTGGTCGGCATCGTCGAGCATCAACACGCCATACGGCGAGGCCTGGATGGCCTGGATAAAACGCGTGTGTTGCTGCTCCACCTGCAGCACCTGCGTGCGCCAGCGCTTGACCAGACGGTGCAGGCGGTAATACACCTCGCCCCACAGCCCGAGCGCACTGGGAATCTCGCCGTAGGCCGGAGCATCGAGCACCTTCCACAGGCGATTGATCTGGAACAGGTAATACGCCAGCAGGGCAAACAGCGCCACGCATAACAGCGACAGCGCCGGCACCGCGCCGGCGAAGGCGTAGGCCACGGCTGCCAGGACTGCGAGGGCGACCAGGGCGGCGGCGGATCGGGCCCAGATGATATTCATGCGAACGAGTGGGAATCAGGCAAGCGGTGACACCGCTGTTGCGGTCAGAGTGTGCCACGAGTTTATGACAACGGGCAGATTCCCTGCCAGCGCGGGGGTGCGTCGGCGATCGGAGAGGCCGTGGCGAGGACGGCTTCCGCACCCCTCCTGCCGAGGGACGCGGAATATGGCGCTGATATGGCCGCCGGAGGGCAGCCGGTCAGTGGTTGGGCGAGCGCGCGAGGCGATAGCCGCTGCCGCGGACTGTCTCGATCATGTTGCTGTAGCCACCGGGGGTGAGCGCGGCGCGCAGGCGTTTGATATGGACGTCGACGGTACGCTCTTCCACGAATACGTGGTCGCCCCAGACCTGGTCCAGCAACTGCGAGCGGCTGTGCACGCGCTCGGGATGGGTCATCAGGAAATGCAGCAGGCGGAACTCCGTCGGGCCGAGATCGAGCTTGATCGGACCGCTCTCGTCGTGCCCGGTCACGCGATGCGTGGCCGGGTCGAGCCGCAGGCCGTTGATGGCGACCACGTCGTCGGTCAGCTGCGGTGCGCGGCGGCGCAGCACGGCCTTGATCCGCGCCAGCAGCTCCTTCGGCGAGAACGGCTTGGTCACGTAGTCGTCCGCACCGGCCTCCAGGCCCATCACCTTGTCCTGCTCCTCGCTACGCGCGGTCAGCATGATGATGGGGATCTGCTTGGTGCGATCGTTGGTACGCAGCTCCTTGGCGAAGGTCGCCCCCGACTTGCCCGGGAGCATCCAGTCCAGCAGCACCAGGTCCGGCAGCACGTCGCTCATCAGCGACAGTGCCTGCTCGGCGTTATAGGCCCGGATTGGATAGTGCCCCGCGTGCTGCAGGTTGACGGCGATCAGTTCCGCGATCGCCGGTTCGTCCTCGACAACGAGAATACTGCTTGGCATTTATAAGTTCTCCGCAACGTCAGTCAGGCCGCGCATCAGCTCAGCGCTTCCCGTTCCATGTCTTCGCGCGAAACGTGACGGACATCGGTGCCCTTGACGATATAAATGATGAATTCCGCGATGTTCTTGGCGTGGTCGCCAATCCGCTCCACCGCCTTGGCGATAAAGAGAAAGTCGAGCGCGACGGAGATCGTACGCGGATCTTCCATCATGTAGGTAATGAGCTTGCGCACGAACGCACGGAATTCGTCGTCGATGGCCTTGTCGTCCTTGACGATGCGCGCGGCGGCCACCGTGTCCAGGCGGGCAAACGCGTCCAGCGCCTGGCGCAGCAGCGAAATCGCCATCTCGCCCGACAGCTTGACCTCGGCGTAGTTGATATTGTGCGCCGCCGCGTCTTCCATGATGTGCTTGGTGCGCTTGGCGACCTTCTCGGCTTCGTCGCCCGCGCGCTCAAGGTTGGTGATGGTCTTCGAGATCGCCATGACCAGGCGCAGGTCGCGCGCGGTGGGCTGGCGGCGCGCGATGATATTGCCGCAGTCGGCGTCGATTTCCACCTCGAGCTGGTTGAGCTCGTGCTCGCGCGAAATCACCTGGTCGGCGAGATCGGGATCGAAGTCGGCGAGCGCGCGCATGGCGAGCTCGATCTGCGATTCCACCAGACCGCCCATCTGCAGCAGCTTGGTATTGATGGCGTTGAGGTCGGCGTCGAATTGCGTCGACAGATGCTTGTCAGTCATGATGTTCTCCTGGCCGCTATGCGGTTTGGTACGCGTTCACGCTTTCCGGATGACGTCTGTCGCATCCTCAGCCGAAACGGCCGGTGATGTAGTCCTCGGTTTCCTTGCGATGCGGCTTGATGAAGATCTTCTCCGTCTCGCCGAACTCGATCAGTTCGCCCAGGTACATGTAGGCGGTGTAATCGGAGCAACGCGCGGCCTGCTGCATGTTGTGCGTCACGATGACCACCGTGTATTCATCCTTCAACTCCGCGATCAATTCCTCGATACGGCCCGTGGAAATCGGGTCCAGCGCCGAGCACGGCTCGTCGAGCAGCAGCACTTCGGGGCGGATCGCGATACCGCGCGCGATGCACAGCCGCTGCTGCTGGCCGCCAGACAGCCCGTAGCCGGACTGGTTGAGCTTGTCCTTGGTTTCGTTCCACAGCGCGGCCTTGGAGAGGGCCCATTCCACGCGGTCGTCCATTTCGGAGCGCGACAGCTTCTCGAACAGACGCACGCCAAACGCAATATTGTCATAAATCGACATCGGGAACGGGGTCGGCTTCTGGAACACCATGCCGACCTTGGCGCGCAGCAGCGAAATGTCCTGCTTGCTGGTCAGGAGGTTCTCGCCGTCGATACTGATCTCGCCCTCGGCGCGCTGCTCGGGATAGAGCGCGAACATCTTGTTGAAGGTACGCAGCAGCGTGGACTTGCCGCACCCCGACGGGCCGATGAACGCCGTGACCTTGCGGTCCGGGATCGACATGTTGATGTTCTTGAGCGCGTGGAACTGGTTGTAATAGAAGTTCAGGTTGCGCACGTCGATCTTGGCGCGCACGGTATCGGGAATGTCGATGACGGTGGAAGTCATGCTCATGTCTCGCTGGAATTCGGTGAGGGGGCCACGTGGCGCCGGTTATTTCTTGAACAGCATGCGCGCGACGATATTCAGCGCCAGCACACCGATGGTAATCAGGAACACACCGGCCCAGGCCAGTTGCTGCCATTCGACGAACGGGCTCATGGCAAAGCGGAAGATCGTCACGGGCAGGTTGGCCATCGGCTTGTCGAGGTCCGCGCTCCAGAACTGGTTGGAGAGCGCCGTGAACAGCAGCGGCGCGGTCTCGCCCGCGATCCGGGCCACCGCCAGCAGCACCCCGGTGATGATGCCGGCGTACGACGACTTGACGGTAATCGACATCACCATCTTCCACTTGGGCGTGCCGAGCGCCACCGCGGCCTCGCGCAGCGCGTTGGGCACCAGGTTCAGCATGTTCTCGGTGGTGCGAACCACGATCGGAATCTGCAGCAGCGCAAGCGCGCAGATGCCGGCCCAGCCCGAGAAATGGCCCATGCGGGTGACCACCAGCGCGTAGACGAAGAGACCGATCACGATCGACGGCGCCGACAGCAGGATGTCGTTGATAAAGCGGATAATGCTGGCCAGCACCTTTTTCTGACCATACTCGGCCAGGTAGATCCCCGCCAGGATGCCGAGCGGCGTACCGAGCAAGGTGGCCAGGGCCACCATCACGAAGCTGCCGAAGATGGCGTTGGCCAGGCCGCCGCCCGCGGTATTGGGTGCGGGCGTCATCTGCGTGAACAGGTCGAGCGACATGCCGCCCACGCCGAGCGAGATGGTGGTCCAGAGAATCCACGCCAGCCAGAACAGGCCAAAGACCATGGCCAGCAGCGACGCGGTCAGCGCGTACAGGTTGGTGCGGCGGCGCGACGACTGCAGGCGCGCGCGAATGGCGTCCGAGTCGGGACGGACAGCCGGAATCGAGGCCGATGCCACGGCTTGAGTCGCTTGGTTCATTTGCCCCCCTCGTTCTTGGCAAGACGCAACAGCATGACTTTGGACAGCGCCAGCACCACGAACGTGATGAAGAACAGGATCAGGCCCAGCTCCATCAGCGCCGCCGTATGCAGGCCGGCACCGGCTTCGGCAAACTCGTTGGCGAGCGCCGAGGTGATGCTGTTGCCCGGCGAGAACAGCGAGACGTTGTCGAGCAGGTTGGTGTTGCCGATCACGAACGTGACGGCCATGGTTTCACCGAGCGCGCGGCCCAGGCCCAGCATCACGCCGCCGATCACACCGGCACGGGTATAAGGCAGTACCACGCGCCACATCACTTCCCACGTGGTGCAACCCACCCCGTACGCCGATTCCTTCAGCAGCACGGGCGTCACTTCAAACACGTCGCGCATCACCGAGGCGATGTACGGAATGATCATGATGGCCAGGATGACGCCGGCACACAGCAGGCCGATACCGAGCGGCGCGCCCTGGAACAGCTTGCCAATCACCGGCACCTGGCCAAGGGTGGCCGACAGCGGCTTCTGGAAGTATTCGCCGAAGATCGGCGCAAACACGAGCAGCCCCCACATGCCGTAGACGATGGAAGGCACGGCGGCGAGCAGCTCGATGGCGGTACCGAGCGGACGGCGCAGCCACGCGGGCGACAGCTCGGTAAGAAACAGGGCAATGCCGAAGCTGACCGGCACGGCGATGATGAGCGCGATCAGCGAGGTCACGATGGTGCCGTAGATCGGCACGAGCGCGCCGTACACGTCGGCGGGCGGATCCCATTCGGCGGTCCACAGGAAACTCAGGCCGAACTGCTTGATCGAGGGCCACGCGCTGATGGCGAGCGAGACGATGATGCCGCCCAGCAGCAGCAACGTCACGATGGCGGCGCCGCGGGTCAGGCCGCCGAACAGGATGTCGCCGGTGCGGCTCGGTGGCCGTACGGCGGGAAGATCGGACGAAGTCGCCATGGTGGGGTCTGGAATACGTAGATACTTGGGATGCGGGCCGCCCCCCTGCTGCAGGCGGCCCGTCCGGGCCGGCTGCCGGTCATGGAACGCGGTGCCCCACGACGCGGCTGGCAGGCCAGACTCGGCTTAGTACAGCGACTTGCCCGAGCCGTCCTTGACGGACTGCTTCCACGTGGTGCGGATCTGGTTCACGACCGAATCCGGCAGCGGCACGTAGTCGAGGTCCGACGCCATGCTGCCGCCGCTCTTGTAGGCCCAGTCGAAGAACTTCATGACTTCCGCGCCCTGGGCCGGCTTGTCCTGCGTCTTGTGCAGCAGGATGAAGGTGGCACCAGCGATCGGCCATGCGCCCTTGCCCGGCTGGTTGGTCAGGATCTGGTAGTACGACTTGCTCCAGTCGGCACCGGCGGCGGCGGCGCGGAAGGCGTCGTCGCTCGGCTGCACCACTTCGCCGGACGTGTTCTTCATGTCCAGGTGGGTCATCTTGTTCTGCTTGGCGTAGGCGTACTCGACGTAGCCGATGGCGCCGTTCAGGCGCTGCACGAAGGCGGCCACGCCTTCGTTACCCTTGCCACCCGTGCCGCCAGCCGGCCAGTTGACGGTGGTACCTTCGCCCACGGTGCTCTTCCAGTCGGGGCTGACCTTCGACAGGTAGTTCGTGAAAATGAAGGTGGTGCCCGAGCCGTCGGCGCGGCGCACCGGCAGGATGTCCTGGCTCGGCAGCTTGACCTTGGGGTTCAGCGCCTTGATGGCGGGATCGTCCCACTTCTTGATCTTGCCCAGGTAGATGTTGGCCAGCACGTCGCCGGTGATGACCAGCTCGCCCGGCTTCACGCCTTGCAGGTTGACCACCGGCACCACACCGCCGATCACGGTCGGGAACTGCACCAGGCCTTGCTTGGCCAGGTCCTCGTCCTTCAGCGGCGCGTCCGAGGCACCGAAATCGACCGTCTTGGCGCCGATCTGCTTGATGCCGCCGGACGAACCGATCGATTGATAGTTGACCTTGTTGCCCGTTGCTTTTTGGTAGGCATCTGCCCATTTGGAATACACGGGCGCCGGGAAGGAAGCGCCTGCACCGGTAATTTCCGCCGCGAACGCAGTGCCCGCCACCACCATCGAAACGATGCCTGCTACGGCAGTCTTGACCAGCTTCATATGTCCTCCAGAGAACATGGTTGGGAATGACAAATTTTTGACAAGTCGAACTGTATGCGGTCTATATGACAGTTCCATGACATCTTCAGATCTTCTTCAAACTCGGCGGAATGGCGCGGGACTCGCTACCCCGGTGCTGCCGCCGCCACCCCTCGGATGGGTGGAAACTCTGGCGGTTAATTGCGTTGAAACCGCGAACGCGCCGGTTGACCTGAAGCCGATGGCAGGGAGATTCCGCGAACGGGCGCGACCGTCCGCGATATTTCGTGGCAAGGCGATTCGCGCCGATAGTGGCCACTGCTAGCTTGGCACCATGGCAACTCGAGCGAGCACGTGCGATGACAATCTGGCGATCCTGGTGCAGCCGGCTGGCGGCGCGAGCCGCCGCGTATCCCCCGCGCGTGCTCGGCACATGCCGGGCACGCCTTGCGATGAGCGTGCTGGCCGTCGCGGGGACCCTATGGACCCCGGCGCCGGCATGGGCCGATGCGTGCGTCCTCACCACCGCGTCGCAGCTGCCGCCCGCACTGTGCCTGGCCGGCGAAGGCGAACTCGACCTGCTCGCGCTGGCGCGGGAGCGGGGCCTGCCCGCCTATCCCGTGCAGCAGATCCGCCTCGACGACAATGCCGTCGTCGCGCTCTCCGATGCCTCCCGCTTTCAGGGGCGCATCCGCGTCATCCACACCACCATCGATCGCGCCGGCCTGGAGCGCCGTGGCCTGGCAGGTGGCAACGTGGGCGCGCTCAAGCTGCTGCCCACCGCGTGCATCTACCAGGATGCCGACTTCCGCGGCGCGAGCCTTTGTTATCCCCCCGGCGAGGTGGTGTCGTCCCTGCCGGCACCGCTCGACCGGGCAGTGTCGTCGGCGCGCGTGCCCCCGTCGCTGAGCCTCAAGGTTTCCACCGACGTGGTCAGGGCCGGGCGCGAGTCGACGCTGCGCCAGCACACCGGTGCCGCCGGACTGGCGGCCATCGGCATGCAGGACGCCATCCGGTCCCTGCAGGTCACGCGTACCGATCCCCCTTGCACCAGCAACTGCCTCATACCGACCACCGACGCATATGACCTGTCGGGCCTGTTCGGCACCTACTGGCGGCCCCGGGCCGCACGCGTGCCGCAGATCGCGATCGCGCTCGCCGCGGACGACGGCAAGAACACGCTGGTCCAGTACGGGCCCGATCTCGCCATCAGCGTGCGCTATACGGGCGCCGTCGCGCTTACCTTCCAACCCTCGCGCACGCTGGCCTCGCTCGCGCCGAATGCCGACGTGCGCTACGTCACCGTCGCGCTGTCGTTCCGGCCAGGCGCCTGGGTGGAACTGCAACTCGCACGCCACGATGCGCAGCGCCGGTATATCGATGCGACGGTACCCGTCACGTTGCCGTGGCCCACCCACATGGCCGATACGCTCTCGATCCGGAATGTGTCCGCCATCCGCCCGACCGAGATGGCCGAGCTGCTGGTCGGCGTGGCCACGGAAACGCCGCGCGCGGTGCGCGGCGTCGGCTGCAACAGCAACCCGATCTTCGCGATCATCAATGCGCTGTTTCACAATTGCACACCGGATCGGCAAGCGCTCAAGCCGACCGCGGAAACCAGCACGACCGCCGGCCGGCCGGCGGAGGACGGCTTCCTGGTCCTGGCCGGCCGTCTTCCCGCGCCCGCGAAGAAGACGACGGTGGACGCGCCGCCGCCGGGCAACAATGTCATGCCACTGGACAGAATCCTGTCGGATCAGCGCAATCCATTCGCCATCCATGCGGCGGCGCGGACTTGCAATGTGCCGCTCGAGAACCTGCCCGTGGTGCGCACCAAGCGCGCGCCGGGGGATTGTTTCGCGCGCACGAGCCGGCTGATCGAGCTGTACCAGCTCATATTTCCCGACCATTGGGATGCCGAGCAGTACACGCGCGTGGTCGACATGGCCCTCACCAACGGCACGATCGGCATCACCTCCGCCAACGACCCGGCGCTGGAAGCGGAGTTCGTGGCCCAGATCCGGCTGCAGACCGGCGCGCGCGACCAGCGCCGCGCGGATGCGATCCGGGCCTTCCACCATGCCAACGTCCTGCGCGCGTACTCGCTCGCCCGGCGCATGGACATGGAATCGCTCGCGATGCGTGCAGCCCCCGATGCGCAGGGCACGCCGCCGACCGGCAGCGCCAGCCCATCCCCGGCTTCGGCCTTCCATGACACGGAAGCGCTCCAACGTCATGGTGTGCTGGGACTCTATCGCCTGAACCTGCGCAGCTACGTGCCGCGCCTTGCGCTGCCACGCGTCCGCCGTGGGGGAGCCTGGGAGACGTCGTACGAGCCTTTTACCTTTGCCCGGGTACATGCCGGCGATGCTGGCGGACTGCACGACCTCGTGCTGCTGATGCGGCGATGGGCACAGGAATATCTGGCGGAGCCGGCGCCACCGGATGGGCGCTCGCCCTACCCCGATCATCCGTATGGCAACAGCGTCTTCCTCGCATCCTCGGGAGCCAGCATCGCGATGGGTATCGTGGACGAGATCGAGCAGGCCGACGCGGACAACGAATACATCATCGTCAGTTACCAGGGCCAGCCGATGGCCGTGCTGCAGGGGCGCATACCACGGCGCCGGTCACTGGTGGCCGAAGTCGGCATGGTGGTCAGCGCGCCGCGCAACGTGCTGTCGCCCGAAACGGAAGGCACCGTCCGTGGCGCGGCCACCTACGCGCTTCATCACTTCCTGCAATATGCGGAGCACCGCGGCATGGAGTCGGTACTGACCGATGCGGTCAGCCTGCCGTCCGCGTTGGTCAAGCAGCGGGCGGGCTTTCACCTGGTGGACGACGACAGTCCGACCAGCAAGCGCTGATGTGGAGGGGTGATGTGGAGGAGTGATGTGGAGGGGTGAAGTGGCGGGGCGGGTGCGGAGGGCGTGGAGGCGGTGGACGCGATGGGGGTGGACGCGATGGGGGTGGACGCGATGGGGTGGACGCGATGGGGTGGACGCGATGGGGCGGCGACGTTCCGTCGCCCCACCCGCGCCCGGCCTACCCTCAGGACTGCAGCGCCTTGGCCAGGGTCTGGGCGGCCCGCTCAGCGGTTTCCACCTGCTCGGCTTCCACCATCACGCGTACCACGGGCTCGGTGCCCGAGGCGCGAATAAGCACGCGGCCTCGGCCTTCGAGTTCGGGCTCCACCTGCTCGCGCGCGGCCTGCAGGCCGGCGTGGCTTTTCCAGTCGAAGCCTTTTTCCACCCGCACGTTGATCAGCGTCTGCGGGAACAGCTTGACGCCCTCCAGCATCTGGGCCAGCGTCTTGCCGCTGCGGCGCAGCGCGGCCAGCACCTGCAGCGCGGAGACGATGCCATCACCGGTGGTATGCCGGTCAAGACAGAGCAGGTGGCCCGAGCCTTCGCCGCCGAGCATCCACTTGTTGCGGTTGAGTTCTTCCAGCACATAGCGGTCGCCCACGTTGGCACGCACGAACGACACGCCCAGGCGCCGCAGCGCCAGCTCGACGGCCATATTGGTCATCAGCGTACCGACCGCGCCCTCGACCTTCTGGCCCGCGGACTGACGATCGCGCACGATCACGTAGAGCAGCTCGTCGCCGTTGTAGAGTCGCCCGTTCGCATCCACCACCTGCAGGCGGTCGGCATCGCCGTCGAACGCCAGGCCGAGATCCGCGCCATGGGCCTTGACCGCTTCCACCAGCTTGTCGGGCGCGGTGGCGCCATAGCCGGCATTGATATTGCGCCCATCGGGCTGGTTGCCGATGGCGAGCACGTCGGCGCCGAGCTCATGGAACACGTGCGGCGCGATGTGGTAAGCGGCGCCATGCGCGCAATCGACCACGAGCTTGAGGCCGTGCAGATCCTGCTCATACGGGAACGTGCTCTTGCAGAACTCGATATAGCGACCCGCGGCGTCGTCGATACGACGCGCGCGGCCGAGATCGTCCGAGCGCACGCAGTCCATCGGCGCTTCCAATGCGGCCTCGATCTGCGACTCCACCGCATCGGGCAGCTTGTCACCGGCCGACGAAAAGAACTTGATGCCGTTGTCGTAGTACGGATTGTGGCTGGCGGAAATCACCACTCCCGCGGCCAGCCGCAGCGCGCGCGTCAGGTAGGCAATGCCCGGCGTGGGCAGCGGCCCGGTCAGCAGCACGTTGACACCGGCCGAGGTAAAGCCCGCCTCGAGCGCGGCTTCGAGCATATAGCCCGAAATGCGCGTGTCCTTGCCGATCAGCACGGTCGGCTTGCCCTGGTCCGTCCGCTGACTGAGCGCCAGCACCTTGCCCGCGGCATAGCCGAGGCGCATGACGAATTCCGGCGTGATCGGCGTCTCGCCGACCCTGCCCCGCACTCCATCTGTCCCGAAATATTTGCGTGTCATGTTGTTCTCTCTCTCTGCTATTGCCGCGCCGGTTCGTGCGCCGCGGCAACCGATTCGTGACGGATCGCCCACCACGTCCTGAGGGCGTCCACCGTCTGTTCTACATCGTGCACGCGCACGATAAATGCTCCGCGCTCGGCAGCGCATACCGCCGCGGCCAGGCTGGCCGCCAACCGCTGCTGCGGCGGCTTGCCACCCACGATGGCGCCGAGGGTGGACTTGCGCGACAGCCCCGCGAGAATCGGCAGGCCGTCGATTGCCAACCGCTGCAATTGTCCGAGCAGACGCAGATTATGATCCGGTGTCTTGCCAAAGCCAAAGCCCGGATCCAGCGAAATACGCGTTTTGTCCACGCCCGCCGCGCGCAGGGTTGACACGCGTTCGCGCAGGAACCCGGCCACCTCGCCCACCACGTCGTCGTAATGGGGATCTTCCTGCATCGTCTGCGGATCGCGCTGCATGTGCATGACGCACAGCCCCGCCTGGCCCTCCGCTACCGCCGCCACGGCGCCGGGCATGCGGAAACCCCAGATATCGTTGATCAAATCCGCTCCGCCCGCCAGCGCCGCGCGCATGACCTCGGGCTTGTAGGTATCGATCGACAGCGGCTTGCCGCAATGCGCAAGTGCCTCGACGATCGGCATCACGCGCTCGAGCTCCTGGTCCAGCGGTAGCGCGGCCGAGCCAGGCCGGCTCGATTCGCCACCGATATCGATGATGTCCACGCCTTCGCCGATCATCTGCTCGGCGTGGCGGAGCGCGGCGTCGCGCGAGGCGTGCCGGCCGCCATCGGAAAACGAATCGGGCGTGACGTTGAGAATGCCCATCACCAGCGGCCGTTGATCAAGGGCAAAGCGGTAACGACCGCACTGGAAAAACGATGTCGACAACTTGGCTCCTGCAAAAGAAAAAAGCCGGTGCGCGTGCACCGGCTTTCAGGCTGCCAGCATGCTGGCAGCAATACCAGGTTCAGGCCGTGGCGGGCGCGTTGGTCGGCGGCGTCACGGGCGAACCTCCGGGCGGCGTGCTGCCGCCACCGTTCGGGCCCGAGACCCCACGCGGCGGACGCGGCGGCTTGCCGGCCATGATGTCGTTCACCTGTTCGGCGTCGATCGTTTCCCACTCCATCAGCGCGTTGGTCATCGCTTCGACCTTGTCGCGGTTCTCTTCGAGCAGGCGCTTGGCCAGCGCATACTGATCGTCGATGATGCGGCGGATCTCGGCGTCGACCTTCTGTTGCGTCGCCTCGGACACGGTCTTCGACGACAGCTTGCCGAACATGCCGTCCTGCTCGGTATCGACATAGACCATCGCGCCAAGCGTATCGCTCATGCCGAAGCGGGTCACCATGTCGCGCGCGATCTTCGTGGCGCGCTCGAAGTCGTTGGACGCGCCGGTGCTCATGGCGTTGAGGAACACCTCTTCCGCTGCCCGGCCGCCGAAGAGAATCGCGATCTCCTCGAGCATGTTGTCCTTGTACTTCGAGTACTTGTCGTGCTCCGGCAACTGCCAGGTCACGCCCAGCGCCCAGCCGCGGGGCATGATCGTGACCTTGTGGACCGGGTCGGCCTTCGGCAGCAGCTTGGCCACCACCGCGTGACCGGACTCGTGGTAAGCCGTGGCCTTGCGCTCTTCCTCGCGCATGACCGTCGACTTGCGCTCCGGACCCATGTAGATCTTGTCCTTGGCGTCTTCGAAGTCCTGCATGTCGACCACGCGCTTGTTGCGGCGGGCGGCAAACAGCGCGGCCTCGTTGACCAGGTTGGCCAGGTCGGCCCCCGAGAAGCCCGGCGTACCACGCGCGATCACCGAAGCGTCCACGTCGTTGCCGATCGGCACCTTGCGCATATGGACCTTGAGGATCTGCTCGCGGCCGCGGATGTCCGGCAGGCCCACGTAGACCTGGCGGTCGAAACGGCCCGGACGCAGCAGCGCCTTGTCGAGCACGTCGGCACGGTTGGTCGCGGCAATCACGATCACGCCCGAGTTGGCCTCGAAGCCGTCCATCTCCACCAGCATCTGGTTCAGGGTCTGCTCGCGCTCGTCGTTACCGCCGCCCATGCCGGCGCCACGATGGCGACCGACTGCGTCGATTTCGTCGATGAACACGATGCAGGGCGCCTGCTTCTTGGCGTTTTCGAACATGTCGCGTACGCGGGCCGCGCCCACGCCGACAAACATTTCAACGAAGTCCGAACCCGAGATGCTGAAGAACGGCACCTTGGCCTCGCCGGCGATGGCACGCGCCAGCAGCGTCTTGCCGGTACCCGGGGGGCCCACCAGCAGCACGCCGCGCGGAATGCGGCCGCCCAGCTTCTGGAATTTCTGCGGATCCTTGAGGAAGTCCACCAGCTCGACCACTTCTTCCTTGGATTCGTCGCACCCGGCAACGTCCTGGAAGGTGACCGCGTTCTGGTTTTCATCGATCAGGCGCGCACGCGACTTGCCGAACGAGAAGGCGCCGCCTTTTCCGCCGCCCTGCATCTGCCGCATCATGTAGAACCAGAACACGATGATCAGCAGGGTTGGTCCGAGGTAATACAGCGCCTGGACCAGGACATTGGGTTCGTCGTCGGCCTTGCCGGTGACCTGCACGCCGTATTTCATCAGGTCGCCGACCATCCAGATGTCGCCCGGCGAAATGATGGTGTACTTGGTGCCTTCCTTCGGTGTCACCACCAGGTTCCGGCCCTGTACGTCGACGCGGCTCACCTTGCCGTTCTTCGCATCGTCCATGAACTGCGAATAGGTGACGCCGTCCTGCGCGCGAGGTTTGTCGAACTGCTTGAAGACGGTGAACAATACCAGCGCGATCACGAGCCAGATTGCCGCCTTTTGAAACAGGTTGTTATTCAAGGCCGAACTCCTTTGCAATTGCCTTGCCAACGGGTAGCTGCATTGCATTGTAATGCAGCGCCCGCCCCCGGGGGGAAAACCCAAATCTATGATGCCGATAGTGCCCGTTGCGCCCCATGGGGAAAACCCATGAGCCACCCACCCGTCTCAATCGACCGTTTTCAGATGCCGCCCAAGGATAAAGGTTTCTGCTGATTTGTCGCGCGACGCCTTGGGCTTGCGTTTGGCGACCACCCGGAACTGGCGTTTGAACTTCTCCACGATCTGGCTGTAGCCACTGCCGTGGAAGCACTTTACCAGTAAAGCCCCGTCCGGCTTCAGGTGCGCCTGGGCAAATTCGAGCGCGAGATCGCATAAATATTCGATCCGCGCCGCATCGGCCGAGGCCACACCGGACAAATTGGGGGCCATGTCCGAGATAACAAGGTCGATGCGCGAGCCGCCGGACGCTTCCAGCACCACCGCTTCGAGCTGGTGAAATACCGATTCCTCGCGAAAATCGCCCTGGATGAATGTGACGTCGGCCACCGGCTCCATCGGCAGGATATCGATGGCCACCACCGCGCCGTCGATCTTGCCATCCCGGGCACGCGGCGAGGCCGCCAGGCGGTTGCGCGCATACTGGCTCCAGCTGCCCGGCGCGGCGCCCAGGTCGACAATGACCTGGCCCGGCTTGATCAGCTTGTCCTGCTCGTCGATTTCCTTGAGCTTGTAGGCGGCGCGCGCACGGTAGCCCTCGCGCTGCGCCATCTTTACATAAGGATCGTTGATGTGGTCGTGTAGCCACGACTGGTTGAACTTGTTCTTGGCCATGTTTTGCCGTAATACCCGATTTTTTGCCGCCAGCGGACCCCGATTTGGCGGATAATACGCGCCACTTCGATTCCGCAGATCCCATGCCCGCCCTACAACTGATTCCCGCCCAGCGTTCCGAACTCCGCTCCCGTGCCCACGGCCTCAATCCGGTCGTCATGATCGGTGCCGAGGGGCTGACCCGCGCGGTCCTGGCCGAGATCGACCGCAGCCTGGCAGCGCACGACCTCATCAAGATCCGCGTGTTCGGCGACGAGCGCGACACGCGCATCGCCATTTACGAAGCGATCTGTGACGACCTGGATGCCGCCCCGATCCAGCATATCGGCAAGCTGCTGGTGGTCTGGCGGCCCGGTCCGGCGCGCCTCAAGGAAAACCAGCCCGAGGAAATCGGCCGCCGTCCGCTCAAGCGCGGCAGCACGGGCACGGGCTCCGGCGCCGCGCCGCGCACCGTGACGATCCGCAAGCCGAGCGCCGCACCTAACCGTCGTCCGACCCGCAAAGAGGTGACGGTACTGGGTAACCAGCGCGTGACCGCGGGTGGCAACGTCAAGCGCTCGCGCGCCCGTCCGGCCAGCCAGAAGAAGAAGGCCCTGGGCTGAACGAGCGGTGTTGCCGCCCGGCCGTCCCGGGCATCGCCCCGGGCGGCGGCGGGGTAGCTCGGGGCCCAGGCTGTCTGCGGCCAGCAGTCCGGGGCCCAGCAGTCCGGGGCCCAGCAGTCCGTGAGCCCAGCAGTCCGGAGCCCAACAGTCCGCGGCCCGACTCTGGCCGGCCTTGCCGCCGGCCCTGCTCCGCCGGCTGGCGTTATTCCCCCGCCGATCGCGGCGCCGAGGCGCGCCATACCAGCACCAGGGCCAGCAGGCTGTGCACAAGGTAGATCACGCTCGACACGCCGTGCAGCATGCCGAATTGCGCCTTGTACTGCGATTCGGACACACCGAGGCCCACGGCCTGCGCCTTCTCGCGCAGGTTTTCCATAAAGGGCTGCACGCCGAAATATCCCGCCAGCACACACACCAGCATGGCCAGCACGAGCCAGCGTAGCGTACGGTAGCGCGCCGCGCCGCGGCGGATCATCACGTTGCACAATACCAGCTGCAGCACGCCCACCGTCACCCCGAGGATGGCCTCGGTGCGGAACAGGTGGCCGGCGATCATACCCGCCGTCTCGCGGCTCGGCAGCACGGCAAACAGCGTGGGCGCCACCATGTAGCCGACCGTCCAGAGGCTGCCGGCCCAGATCACGGTCAGCAGCAGAAAGATGCGGTGCGGCAGCGGCGGCAGGTTTGCGTAGGAGGACGAAAACACGACCGTGCCGCCCGTCAGACGTAGCGGACCGTGATGACTTCGTATTCGCGCTCGCCGCCGGGCGCCAGCACGGTGGCCACGTCCCCTTCGAACTTGCCGATCAGGGCACGCGCGATGGGCGAGCTTACCGAGATCTTGCCCGAGTCGAGGTCGGCCTCGTCGTCGCCGACGATCTGGTAGCTGACTTCCTTGCCCGATTCGAGGTCCTCGAGGTCCACCGTGGCGCCAAAGACGATGCGGCCATCGGTATCGAGCTGGGTCGGGTCGATGATCTGGGCGGCGGACAGCTTGGCCTCCACCTCCTGGATGCGACCCTCGATAAACGCCTGCTTTTCCTTGGCGGCGTCGTATTCTGCGTTTTCGGACAGGTCGCCCTGCGCACGCGCTTCCGCGATGGCGTTGATCACCGCGGGACGTTCGACGGCCTTGAGGCGCTGCAACTCCTCCTTCAGGAGTTCGGCGCCACGCTTGGTAATCGGAATGGTGCTCATGTCTCGTTCAACAAAACTCGTTCAACAAAAAAATGAGCCGCAGCGGAGCGAACCATGCCTTCGACAAGGTCTGCCAAAGGCACTTCCGCTCGACCGCGGCTTTTCAGACGATATTCCAGCGATGCGGCAACGCAACAGCGTTCCGCACCGCGAATCCGACGTAGTGTAGGCCAAGAAGCCCGCCGCCAGCAACCCGGCGGTCAGGCGGGGCGCCCGCGCCCCGCCCGCGGCAACCGGCCCCGCAGCCGTCAGGCCAGCGAGGCGTGCAGGCCCTGCAGGTCGTAGACCTCCAGGCTCTGCATGTGCTTGAGGCCCTCGACCGCGGCACGTGCGCCGGCGATGGTGGTGTAGTACGGCACGCGCTGGGCCAGCGCGGCAATGCGGATCGAGCGCGAGTCGGCGATCGCGGTACGGGTCTCGTCGACGGTCGTGAAGACCAGCGCGAGTTCGCCGTTCTTGATCATGTCGACGATATGCGGACGGCCGTCCTTCACCTTGTTGACCACGCGCACCGGAATGCCGGCCGCCTCGATCGCCGAAGCCGTGCCGCGCGTGGCCACGATCGGGTAGCCGAGGTCGTGCAGCATGCGCGCCACGCCAACCGCGCGCGGCTTGTCGCTGTCCTTGACGGTGATCAGCACGGTGCCCTTCTCCGGCAGGCGCGAACCGGCCGCCAGCTGGCTCTTGAACAGGGCCTCGCCGAACACCTTGCCCACGCCCATCACCTCGCCCGTGGAGCGCATCTCGGGTCCCAGCACCGGATCGACGCCCGGGAACTTGTTGAACGGGAACACGGCTTCCTTGACGCTGAAGTACGGTGGCACCACCTCGGCGCCCACGCCTTGTCCATCAAGGGTCTGGCCGGCCATGCAACGCGCGGCGATCTTGGCCAGCGACAGGCCCGTGGCCTTGGACACGTACGGCACCGTGCGCGAGGCGCGCGGGTTCACTTCGAGCACGTAGACCACGTCCTCGCCACCGGACTGCTGGATGGCGAACTGCACGTTCATCAGGCCCACCACGTTGAGGGCCTTGGCCATCGCGGCGGTCTGCCGCTTGAGTTCGTCGACGGTGGCCTGGGCCAGCGAGTAAGGCGGCAGCGAGCACGCCGAGTCGCCCGAGTGCACGCCGGCCTGCTCGATGTGCTCCATCACGCCGCCGATAAACACGCGCTGGCCATCGCACAGCGCATCGACGTCGCATTCGATCGCGTCGTTGAGGAAGCGGTCCAGCAGCACCGGGGAGTCGTTCGACACCTTGACCGCCTCGCGCATGTAGCGCTCGAGGTCGCGCGGCTCGTGCACAATTTCCATCGCGCGGCCGCCCAACACGTACGACGGGCGCACCACCAGCGGGTAGCCGATTTCCTCGGCCAGGCGCAGCGCTTCGTCCTCGGCACGTGCGGTGCGGTTGGGCGGCTGGCGCAGGCCCAGTTCGTTGAGCAGCTTCTGGAAGCGCTCGCGGTCCTCGGCCGCATCGATCATGTCCGGGCTGGTGCCGATGATGGGCACGCCGTTGGCTTCCAGGTCGAGCGCGAGCTTGAGCGGGGTCTGGCCGCCGTATTGCACGATCACGCCAACCGGCTTTTCCTTGTCGACGATCTCGAGCACGTCCTCGAGCGTCAGCGGCTCGAAGTACAGGCGATCCGAGGTGTCGTAGTCGGTGGACACGGTTTCCGGGTTGCAGTTGACCATGATGGTCTCGTACCCGTCTTCGCGCAGCGCGAGCGCCGCGTGCACGCAGCAGTAGTCGAACTCGATGCCCTGGCCGATCCGGTTGGGACCGCCGCCGAGCACCATGATCTTCTTGTTGCCGGTCGGGTCGGCCTCGCACTCGCCATGCTCGGCCTCGTAGGTCGAGTACATGTAGGCGGTGTTGGTGGCGAACTCGGCCGCGCAGGTATCCACACGCTTGTAGACCGGACGCACGTTCTGCGCCAGGCGCGCCTCGCGCACCGACTTGGCATCGGTCTTCAGCAGCCTGGCCAGGCGGCGGTCGGAGAAGCCCTTCTGCTTGAGGTGGCGCAGCTCGGCCGCCGACAGCGATGCCAGCGTGCGCGCGCGCACCTGGGTTTCGGTCTTCACCAGGTCTTCAATCTGGGCCAGGAACCACGGGTCGATCGCGGTCTCGGCATAGACTTCCTCGATCGACATGCCCAGGCGGAAGGCATCGCCCACGTACCAGATGCGGTCGGGGCCGGCCTCGCCGATTTCCTCGACCACTTCGTCGCGGTCGGTGGACTTCTCGTCCAGGCCGTCCACGCCGACCTCGAGGCCGCGCAGCGCCTTCTGGAACGACTCCTGGAACGTGCGACCCATGGCCATCACCTCGCCCACCGACTTCATCTGGGTGGTCAGGTGGCTGTCGGCCTGCGGGAATTTCTCGAAAGCGAAACGCGGCACCTTGGTGACCACGTAGTCGATCGACGGTTCGAACGACGCCGGGGTCTGGCCGCCGGTGATCTCGTTCTTCAGTTCGTCGAGGGTATAGCCCACCGCGAGCTTGGCGGCGACCTTGGCGATCGGGAAGCCGGTGGCCTTGGAAGCCAGTGCCGACGAACGCGACACGCGCGGGTTCATCTCGATCACGATCATGCGGCCATCGCGCGGGTTGATCGAGAACTGCACGTTGGAGCCGCCGGTGTCCACGCCGATCTCGCGCAGCACCGCCAGCGAGGCGTTACGCAGGATCTGGTATTCCTTGTCGGTCAGCGTCTGTGCCGGGGCGACGGTGATCGAGTCGCCGGTGTGGATGCCCATCGGGTCCAGGTTCTCGATCGAGCAGATGATGATGCAGTTGTCGTTGCGGTCGCGCACGACTTCCATCTCGTACTCTTTCCAGCCCAGCAGCGATTCCTCGATCAGCAGCTCGCGGGTCGGCGACAGGTCGAGGCCGCGCTTGCAGATTTCCTCGAACTCCTCGCGGTTGTAGGCAATGCCGCCGCCGGTGCCGCCCAGCGTGAACGACGGGCGGATCACGATCGGGTAGCCGCTGGTGCCGGTATCGAGGGCGATGCGCTGCTGCACCGCCATGGCTTCGTCCATCGAGTGCGCAATGCCGGACTTGGCCGAACCGAGACCGATCCTGGTCATCGCGTCCTTGAACTTCTGGCGGTCTTCCGCCTTGTCGATCGCCTCCGGCGAGGCGCCGATCAGTTCCACCTTGTACTTGTCCAGCACGCCATGGCGATGCAGGTCCAGCGCGCAGTTCAGCGCGGTCTGGCCGCCCATGGTCGGCAGGATCGCATCCGGACGCTCCTTGGCGATGATGCGCTCGACCACTTCCCACGTAATGGGCTCGATGTAGGTTACGTCGGCCGTGTTGGGGTCCGTCATGATCGTGGCCGGGTTGGAGTTGACCAGGATCACGCGGAAGCCTTCCTCGCGCAGGGCCTTGCAGGCCTGGGCGCCGGAGTAGTCGAATTCGCACGCCTGGCCGATGATGATGGGGCCCGCGCCGATGATCAGGATGCTCTTAATGTCTGTGCGTTTTGGCATTGCACGCTCTCTTTGTTGGCCGGTGCGCGAGACTGTCGCGCATCGCGCCGGATATCAGGATATGGCCGCTCGTCAGTTCAGGGTCGCCGTGGCCAGCTTGGCGGAAAAGCCGAGGAACATTGCGCCCACGCCGCTCGTCATGCCGGCCGAGAGGCGGCGGCGGCGACGGAAGGCGTCGGCCAGCCGCGCGCCCACCAGGATGATGGTGGTCAGGTAGGCAAAGCTGCAGACCTGGCACACGAGCCCCAGCGCGACGAACGACAGCGCGGGGTAGCCGAATTGCGGATCGACGAACTGGATGAAGAACGAGATGAAGAACAGGATCGCCTTCGGGTTCAGCAAACTGATGACGAGCGCCTTGCGGAACGGACTGGCCGGGTTCACGGCTGGCGCCGCCCCCGCCCCTGCCCCGACCGGGGCGGCCGCCTGCCCGCGCTGGCGCCAGGCGCGCCACGCGCCGCGCAGCATCTGCAGGCCGATCCAGGCCAGATAGCCCGCGCCCACGTACTTGACCACGTGGAACAGCGCGGGACTGGCCTTCAGCAGCGAGGCCACGCCCGCCGCCGACAGCACCATCAGGATCGCATCGCCGAGAAACACGCCGCACGCGCCACGGTAGCCGGCACGAATGCCGCGCTGGGCCGCGACCGACAGCACATACATCGAGTTCGGACCCGGCAGCAGCACGATGAAGATCGTGCCGAGCAGGAAGGTCCAGAAATCGGTAATGCCGAGCGTGGCGTGCATGAAGGCGTTCATCGCGTCTGTCTCCGTTGGCTTACTGCTTCGCGTCCGTCATCAGCTTGATGAAGCGATCGAACAGGTAGGCCACGTCGTGCGGACCGGGCGAGGCTTCCGGGTGACCCTGGAAGCAGAACGCCGGCTTGTCGGTCAGCGTAAAGCCCTGCAGCGACCCGTCGAACAGCGACGTATGCGTGATGCGCACGTTGGCCGGCAGCGTCGCCGCATCGACGGCAAAGCCGTGGTTCTGCGAAGTGATCACCACGCGGCCGTCGTCGAGGTCCTTGACCGGATGGTTGGCGCCGTGGTGGCCGAACTTCATCTTGAGCGTCTTCGCACCGACGGCCAGCGCCATGATCTGGTGGCCCAGGCAGATACCGAAGGTCGGAATGCCGCGCGCGATGAACTCGCGCGTGGCCGCGATGGCGTAGTCGCACGGCTCCGGATCGCCGGGGCCGTTGGACAGGAAGATGCCGTCCGGGTTGAGCGCGAGCGCGTCCGCGGCGCTGGCCTGGGCCGGCAGCACGGTCACCTTGCAGCCGCGCGCGGCCAGCATGCGCAGGATGTTGAACTTGACGCCGTAGTCGTAGGCCACCACATGGAAGCGCGGCTGCTCGAGCTTGCCGTAGCCCTCGCCGAGCTTCCACTCGGTCTGGCTCCACTCGTACGGCTCACGCACGGACACCACCTTGGCCAGGTCCATGCCGGCCAGGCCAGGGAACGAGCGGGCCAGGTCGATGGCCTTCTGGACGTTGTCCTCGCCGGCCAGGATGCAGCCGTTCTGCGCGCCCTTCTCACGCAGGATGCGGGTCAGCTTGCGTGTGTCGATGCCCGCGATGGCCACCACCTTTTCCTGCTTGAGGTAGTGGGAGAGCGTATGCTCCTTGCGGAAATTCGAGGCCAGGATCGGCAGATCCTTGATGATCAGGCCGGCGGCATGGACTTTCGTGGCTTCGACGTCCTCAACGTTGACACCGTAATTGCCGATATGCGGATACGTCAGCGTGACGATCTGCCGGGAATAGCTCGGGTCGGTGAGGATTTCCTGATAACCGGTGATGGCGGTGTTGAACACCACTTCGCCGATGGTATGGCCGGAAGCGCCGATGGAATAGCCACGAAAGACCGTGCCGTCTGCAAGCGCGAGGATGGCGGACGGGAAAGACGGTAACACGGGTAGGCTCCTGCTGGATTCACCCCGTGACCGACCTGCTCAACGCCCCGCGCCCCGTCAATACCCGGGAGCGCGGCACTTGGCACTCACGGACGATATTTGTCGTGCCGTGCGGCAGGCCTTTGAAAGCTCCTTGGGATCAGGGCGGCGGAAGGTCGTGTGCGGTAGTTGGCCGTTGTTGGCGGGTAGGCGCTAGGGTGAAGGGTTCTGAAAGCGAAACTTTCGAATTATATCCTGCACCGCGCAATTTCTCAAGTTTTCAAGGACTTGGCCGCGCTAGCCGCACGGCCCGCAACGCTCATGCCGGGGGCGGCACGATAGCGGTCACTTCGATTTCCACCTTGGCGCGCGCCTCGACCAGATCCGCCACCTCGACCGCGGTCATGGCCGGGAAATGCCGCCCCACGATATCGCGGTAATGCTGCCCGATGGCCTTGTACGCGCCCACGTATTCCGCCTTGTCCTTCACATACCAGGTCATGCGCGCGATATGCTCCGGTCGCCCGCCGCCGGCCGCCAGCACCGCCACTACGTTGCGCAGCGCCTGCGCCACCTGGAGCGCGAAATCGTCGGTCTCGAACTCGCACTGCGCGTTCCAACCGATCTGGCCGCCGACGAAGATCAGGCGGCTGCCGACCTGCATCTCGGCCATCATGCCGTTGGCGTAGCCGCGGGGAGGCGCCCAGCCGGGCGGTTGCAGCGTCTTCATGGGTGCTCCTTGGAAGCCTCGGGTTGCAGATAGCGGCTCATGGCCGCGCGCACGGCGGCGGGTAACGGCCGCGGCACGGTACCGGCGGTGTCCACGCACACCAGCCGCTGGGTGACGGTGAAGCGGGTGTCGTCGGCGGGACCGGCAAAGCGGATGTCCAGCGTAAAGCTCGAGCGGCCGATGCGGGCGACGCGCAGCTCGCGCGCAAGACGCTCGCCGAGCCGGCTGGGCCGGTGAAAGCGGCATTGCAGCTCGGCGGTCGGCACGCCCGCGTGATCGGCCACGTGCATGGTGTCGTAAGGCCAGTCCACGCCTTCGGCAAACCAGTCCTCGATGAAATCGTTGAGCATCTCGAAGTAGCGCGGGTAGAACACGATGCCCGCGGTATCGCAATGCTTGAAGCGAATCAGCACGGTGTTGCGGTAAATCTCGCTCATGTCTGTCCTTCAGCCATCTGGCGCAGTCGAAAGCGCTGCAGCTTGCCGGTTTCGGTGCGCGGCAACGCCGTCACGAACTCGATACGGCGCGGGTACTTGTACGGCGCGATATGGCCTTTGACGTACTCCTGCAGCGCCACGCGCGTGGCATCGTCGGCGGGAACGCCGGGACGCAGCACCACGTACGCGGTCACCACCTGGCCGCGCTCGGGATCGGCGGCGCCCACCACCCCGCACTCGGCCACCGAGGCGTGCAGCATCAGCGTGCTCTCGACCTCGGGCCCGGCAATGTTGTAACCGGCCGAGATGATCATGTCGTCGGAGCGCGCCTGGTAGAAGTAATAGCCATCGGCATCGGCCATGAAGGTATCGCCGGGCAGATTCCAGCCGTCGCGGACGTAGACCTGCTGGCGCGCATCGTCGAGGTAGCGGCAACCGGTCGGGCCGCGCACCGCCAGCCGCCCGGCCTGCCCCGGCGGCAACGTCCGCATGTCGTCGTCGACGATGCGGGCCTCGTAGCCGGGCACCACGCGTCCGATCGCGCCGGGGCGCACGTCGGCGCCAGCGCTGGAGATAAAGATGTGCATCATCTCGGTGCCGCCGATGCCGTCGATCATCTCGATGCCGGTGGCCGCGCGCCAGGCCTGTCGCGTGGCATCGGGCAGCGCCTCACCGGCGGATACGCTGTTGCGCAGGCTGCTCAGGTCGAACCCGGGCGCCAGCGCGGCCATCTGCCGATAAAACGTCGGCGCGGTAAATACGATGGTGGCGCGCCGGGTTTCGATCAGCCTGAGCAGTCCCTCGGGCGTGAGTTTTTCCGCCAGCGCGGTGGTGGCCCCGATGCGCAGCGGAAAGCAGAGCATGCCGCCGAGCCCGAACGTGAAGGCCAGCGGCGGCGTGCCACAGAACACATCGTCCGGCGTTGGCCGCAGCACATGGCGCGGAAACAGGTCGCACATCGCCAGCACGTCGCGATGAAAATGCATGGTGCCCTTGGGCTGTCCGGTGGTGCCGCTGGTAAAGGCGATCAGGCAGATATCGTCGGCGGCGGTATCGCAGGCGGCAAAGCTGTCCGGCTTGCCGGCCATGGCCGCCTCCAGGGCCTCGCGCGCGCCGCCTTTTGCATCGTCGCCGACGGCATCATGGCCATGGCAAGTGTCCCCATGGAAATAACGCACCTCGCGCAGCGTGGGGCAATGGAAGTCGCCCGGCGCACGCAGCATGGCCAGTTCGTCGCCCAGCCTGGCGTCGCACAGCGCGGCGCTGACCTGCGCCTTCTCGACGATCTGCCTGAGCTCCCGGGCGCGCAGCAGCGGCATGGTCGGCACCGCGATCAGCCCGGCCTTGACGGTCGCCAGCCAGCTGGCCGCCATCATGAGGTTGTTGGGGCCGCGCAGCAGCACCCGGTTGCCCGGCACCAGGCGCATGTCGTCCACCAGCACATGCGCAATGCGATTGACCAGTGCCGCGAGTTCCGCGTAGGTAACCGCGCCCTGCTCGTGCCGCACCGCGACACGCGCGCCGCGGCCCTCGGCCACATGCCGGTCCACCAGCGCCGTCACGCAGTTGAACCGCGCCGGGTAATCGGTATCCGCGTTGAACTGGAACACCGGCCATTGGTCGCGCGGCGGCAGGCGGTCTTGCGCGAAGGTGTCGACGTGAGCCGTGGTGCGGGCAGGGGTGGCGGCCATGCGGGTCTCCATGTCACTGTCGTGAGGCGTGATGCGCGGCGAGCGTTTCGCGCGCGATGATCAGCTTCTGTACTTCCGTCGCGCCCTCGTAGATACGAAGCGCGCGAATCTCGCGATAGAGGCGTTCCACGCGCGTGCCGACCCTGACGCCCATGCCGCCGAAGATCTGCACCGCGCGGTCGATCACCTGCTGGGCATTCTCGGTGGCCACCATCTTGGCCATCGCGGCCTCGCGCGTGGTGCGCAAGCCCCGGTCGAGGTTGACATCGCGCAGCCACGCGGCGCGGTAGGTCAGCAACGCGGCGGCGTCGAGCGCGGTGGCCATGTCGCCGATGGCGGCCTGCGTCAGTTGCAGGTCGGCGAGCTTGCCGCCGAACATGTCGCGCGAGGTCGCGCGCGCCAGCGCATCGTCGAGGGCGGCACGGCCAAAGCCGAGCGCCGCCGCCGCCACCGAGGCGCGGAAGATGTCGAGTGTCATCATGGCGACCTTGAAGCCCTGCCCTTCCGCGCCCAGCCGCTGGCCGACCGGCACGCGGCAGTGGTCGAAGCGCAGCGTGGCGAGCGGATGCGGCGCGATGACATCGATACGCTCGGCAATCGAGACGCCTGGCGTATCGGCATCGACCACGAACGCGGTGATGCCGCGCGCGCCTTTTGCCGGCGCCTCGGCGCAGGCGTCGGTGCGCGCAAACACGCAGTAGAAATCGGCGATGCCACCGTTCGAGATCCACGTCTTGACGCCGTCGAGCACGTAGTGGCTGCCATCCGCGGAGAGCGTCGCCGTGCACCGCATGGCCGCCACATCGGAGCCTGCCTCGGGCTCGGACAATGCAAACGCCGCAATCGCCTCGCCCCGCGCCACGCGCGGCAGATAGCGCGCGCGCAAGGCATCGCTGCCGGCCAGCGTGATGGCACCCGAGCCCAGCCCCTGCATGGCAAAGGCGAAATCGGCCAGGCCCTCGTAACGGGCGAGGGTCTCGCGCAACAGGCACAAGGCCCGTGAATCGAGCGCCGGCAACGCGCCGCCATACGCGGCCGGCACGCAGTAGCGCAGCCAGCCGGCCTCGCCCAGCATGCGTACGAGCTGGCGGCAGGCGCGGTCGGTATCGGCGTGATCGACGCCGGCGAGTGCCTCGGCGCACCACGCGTCGAGCGTGCGCGCAAGCGTACGGTGGCCTGCGTCGAAGAATGGCAGATCGAGGTAGGTCTGGTCCGGCACGTCGGCTCCTAGTCGCCCTGGAACACCGGCTTCTGTCGCGCGACAAAAGCCTCGTAGGCGCGCTGGAAATCGCGCGTCTGCATGCAGATGGCCTGCGCCTCGGCCTCGGCCTCGATGGCTTCGTCGAGGCCCATGTTCCACTCCTGGTGCAGCAGCTTCTTGGTGATGCCATGCGCAAAGGTGGGACCCGCGGCTATCTGTGCGGCCAGCGCCTGGGCTGCCGCCGGCAGCGCGTCGGGCGCATGCAGCGCATTGAAGAAGCCCCATGCCAGGCCCTCCTCGGCCGTCATGGCGCGGCCGGTATAGAGCAGTTCGCTGGCCCGCCCCTGGCCGATCACACGCGGCAGCAGCGCGCACGCGCCCATGTCGGCGCCGGCCAGGCCCACCCGTACGAACAGAAAGGCGGTGCGCGCCTGCGCCGTGCCCAGGCGCATGTCGGAGGCGAGCGCCATCATCGCGCCGGCGCCGGCGCAGATGCCGTCGACGGCGCTGATCACCGGTTGCGGGCAGGCGCGCATCGCCTTGACCAGGTCGCCGGTCATGCGCGTGAAGTCGAGCAGCTCGGGCATGCGCATGCGCGTCAGCGGGCCGATGATCTCGTGCACATCGCCGCCCGAGCAGAAATTGCCGCCGGCGCCGGTGACCACCACGGTCTTGATATCGGTGGCATGGCACAGGCCGCGGAACAGATCGCGCAACTCGGCATAGGAATCGAACGTCAGCGGATTCTTGCGCTCGGGCCGGTTCAGCGTAATGGTGCCGACCTTGCCGTCGGGCGAGGCCGACCACAGGAAATGCCGCGCCTGGTAGCCCGCGAACGGACGCCGATGATGCCGCATGCCCGGCTGCGCGCGGTCGTCGGGTGGCTCATCATGCGGTGGCGCGGGTTGCGCGTGCGTGGTATCGCTCATGGTTCCTCTCTTTGCATTGCATCGAATCCGTCAGCCCGCCATGACTTCGCCGCCGGCCACCGGAATGGCCTGTCCCGTGATTGCCGCGGCCGCCGGCTGGCATAGCCATGCGACCGCATCGGCCACCTCCTCGGGCTGCACCAGCCGCCGCTGCGGATTGCGCGCGGCCAGCTCGGCGCGCGCCTGTTCCGCGCTGCGCCCTGTCTTGCCCACGATGTTGGCCACCGCGTCGCGCACGATGTCGGTCTCCGTATACCCCGGGCAGACCGCGTTGACGGTGACGCCGCGCGTGGCCACTTCCAGCGCAAGTGCCCGCGTCAGACCGATCACGCCATGCTTGGCCGCGCAGTAGGCCGTCACGTAGCCATAGCCGGTCAGTCCGGCCGTGCTGGCCACGTTGACGATGCGGCCCCAGCCGGCCTCCAGCATCGCGGGCAACGCGGCCTGCGTGCACAGGAAGGTGCCGGTCAGGTTGATGTCGAGCATGCGCTGCCACAGGGCCAGGTCGGTCCTGGCGAACGGGGCGCTGTGCGCCTGCCCGGCATTGTTGACGAGCAGCGTAATGGGACCGGCGCGCGCGGCGGCCGCGGCAAACGCGTGCGCAACGCTGTCGGCATCGGCAATATCGGCGGTGACGGTGTGAATGCGTGCGGGACCTTCGCCCGCGGCACCGTGCGTCTGCGCCATGTCGCGCGCGGCGGCCGCAAGCGTGGCGGCATCGCGCCCCAGGAGCGTGACGCGCGCGCCATGGGCCAGCAGGCGGTGCGCAATCGCGGCCCCGATGCCGCGCCCGCCGCCGGTGACCAGCGCGTGACGGTCAGCCAGCGTGGGCACTTCGCGCACGCCTACGAGTTGCGCCCCCGCCCCTGCCTGTTGTGTCTCCATGTGTTCCCTGTTCACGTCTTGCCCGCTGCGTTCATCGGTACGCATCCCGCACGCATGCATCCGGCCGTGACCGGCCGCGCCACGCCACGCCACGCCACGCCGCTTCACGGCATGCCACGTCACCTCCCCGGCGGCGTGGCATTGGCGGCGGCGCGCGCAAGATTGGTTTCGAGCTGGCGCTTGCCGGCCAGATACTGCCGTGGCCAGCGCACCTCGCCATAGCCCAGCCGCGCCGCTTCATGCAGCGTCCACGCCGGGTCGGCCAGATGCGGCCGCGCAATCGCGCACAGGTCGGCGCGCCCCGCCGCCACGATGCTGTCGACGTGGTCGGCCTCGAAGATCGCCCCGACCGCAATGGTCGGAATGCCGGCCTCGTTGCGAATGCGATCCGCAAACGGCGTCTGGTACATGCGCCCGTACACCGGCGCCTGGTCGGGGCTGACCTGTCCCGACGAGCAGTCGATCATGTCGGCGCCAGCGGCCTTGAACGCGCGCGCGATCTCCACCGCGTCGTCGCCGGTAATGCCGCCCTCGACCCAGTCGTGCGCGGAGATCCGCACCGACATCGGGCGCTCGACGGGCCAGACCGCCCGCACCGCGGCAAACACTTCGAGCGGAAAGCGCAACCGGTTGGCCAGCGTGCCGCCATAGGCGTCGTCGCGCAGGTTGGTCAGCGGCGAGATAAAGCTCGACAGCAGGTAACCGTGCGCGCAATGGAGTTCGAGCCAGTCGAAGCCGGCTTCGGCGGCACGCCGCGCGCAGGCCACGAAGTCGTCGCGCACCCGCGCCATATCGGCCTGCGTCATCGCGCGCGGCATCTGCGAGATGCCGGGCAGATAAGGCAACGCGGACGCCGAGAGCAGCGGCCAGTTGCCGTCCGGCAGCGGATGATCCGGCTGCTCCCAGCCGAGCTGGGTCGAGCCCTTGCGACCGGCATGGCCGAGCTGGATGGCGATGCGCGCATCGCTGTTGGCGTGGACAAAAGCGACAATGCGTCGCCACGCCTCGCGCTGCGTATCGTTCCACAGACCGGGGCACCCCGGCGTGATGCGCGCGTCGGGCGAGACGCACGTCATCTCCGCCACCACCATGCCGGCACCGCCGAGCGCGCGCGCGCCCAGATGGACCAGGTGAAAATCACCCGGCACGCCATCGACGGCGGAATACATCGCCATCGGGCTGACCACCACGCGATTCTTGAGTGTGAGGCCACGCACGCGGAACGGCGTGAACATCGGCGGCCGCGCCTTCGGACCTGTCCCTGGCACCGACGCCGACGCCGACGCCGACGCCGACGCCGACGCCGACTGCGACTGCGACTGCGACTGCGACGCCGACTCCACGCCGGCCTGCCCCGCCAGCCACTGCTCGAAGCCTGCCACGTAGCCAGCATCGCGCACGCGCAGATTCTCATGCGAGATGCGCTGCGAACGCGTCAGCAGCGAGTAGGCAAACTGCTCCGGCGCCAGCCCGGCATAGCGGTCGACATGCTCGAACCATTCGGTGGAATTGCGCGCGGCGTTCTGGATCTTGAGCACTTCCACGCTGCGCGTGGCTTCGTAGCGCGCCAAGGCGTCGGGCAGGCCATCGACGCCGGCACGCCCCCCGCCGATTTCCGCGGCCAGGTCGATCGCATCCTCGAGCGCCAGCTTGGTGCCCGAGCCGATCGAAAAGTGGGCGGTATGCGCGGCATCCCCCATCAGCACCACCGGCACGCGGCGGCCCTCTTCAAGCGTGTTCCAGTGCACCCAGCGGCGGCAGATCACGCGCGGAAAGCGGATCCAGATGGCGGAGCCGCGCAGGTGCGTGGCGTTGCTGATCAACCGATGGCCATCGAGGTAGCGCGCAAACAGCCGCTCGCAATAAGCCACGCCCTCTTCCTGGCTCATCTGGTCGAGCCCGGCCGCGCGCCACACCGACTCGGGCGTCTCGACGATAAAGGTGGAGGTAGTGTCGTCAAAGCGGTAGGCGTGCGCCTGGAACCAGCCATGCGCGGTCTTCTCGAAGGCGAAGGTGAAGGCATCGAACAGCTTGTGCGTGCCGAGCCAGACAAAGCGGCACTGGCGCGTATCGATATCGGGCTCGAACGTCGCGGCGTAACGCGCGCGGATGCGGCTGTTGATCCCGTCCGAGGCGACCACGAGGTCGGCGCGGTACTGGCGTGCCAGCGCCTGGTCGTCGGTGACATCGGTCTCGAAGACCAGCCGCACGCCGAGCGCCTCGCACCGCGCCTGCAGGATATTGAGCAGCCGCTTGCGGCCGATGCCGATAAAGCCATGGCCGCCGGAACGCATGGTGCGACCGCCGAAGTGGATCTCGATATCGTCCCAGTGATTGAACGCGGCATCGATCTCGCGCGCGCTTTCCGGGTCGGCCTGGCGCAGGTTGTCGAGCGTGGCGTCGGAGAACACCACCCCCCAGCCAAAGGTGTCGTATGGCCGATTGCGCTCGACCACGACCACGTCATTGCCGGGGTCGCGCAATTTCATCAGCAAGCCGAAGTAGAGCCCCGCCGGGCCACCGCCGATACACAGCACGCGCATTGCCTGTCTCCTGCCCGACCGCCGCGACGGCGCGCGGCCATTCCCATCAGGGTTAAATAATTTATATCTAAAATATTAGGGCGCGATACGGGCGCTGGCAAGGGGAATTTGCCCGGGCCCCGGGCAAGACCTTCCGCCCCGGCGCCCCGGGTACTCCGGGGCCGGCTGGCGGCGGTTGGCGGGGGACCCCGGGCGGATGCCGGGCAGGAATCGCGCGACGGCGCCGCCGCTACTTCATCAGCTTGCGCAGCTCGCTGGCGTCGAAACGGTCGTTTGGCGTGTTTTCCAGATGCTCGCCCAGCCGGTCCAGCGCGGCGAGCACGGCTTCGATGCGGTCATGCTGGCGCGCCGCATTGTCGATCAGGCTCTTGAGCGCCAGCGACACCGGGTCGTCCGCATTCGGCGTGATCCCGTAGGCCGAGAACTCCTGCTTGGCGCCCTGCTGCTGCGGCGGCGCATCGGGCAGGATGATGCGGGCCGGAATACCCACCGCGGTCGCGCCGGGGGGCACCGGCTTGAGTACCACCGCGTTGGAGCCGACGCGTGCGCCTGCCCCCACCTCGAAGCCACCGAGCACCTTGGCGCCGGCACTGACCACCACGTTGGGGCCCAGCGTCGGGTGCCGCTTCTGGCCCTTGTAGAGCGAGGTGCCGCCGAGCGTCACGCCCTGGTAGATGGTGCAGTCGTCGCCGATTTCGGCAGTCTCTCCGATCACCACGCCCATGCCGTGGTCGATGAATACCCGGCGGCCCAGCTTGACCGCCGGATGGATCTCGATACCGGTCAGGAAACGCGACCAGTGCGAGATCCAGCGGCCGAGCCAGCGGAATCCGGCCGACCAGCACGCATGGGCAAAGCGGTGGAACATCACGGCATGGAGGCCGGGATAGCAGGTCAGTACCTCGAGCCGGCTGCGCGCGGCGGGATCGCGCAGCATGATCGTGTCGATATCTTCCTTCAGGCGAGTGAACATCATGGTCTGGTCGTGATGCCCCGCTGTACGCCGCCGGCCAGCGACGCCGCGGAAGCAGCGTCGATGCAGGCGGTCGCCAGCGGGGTCGTTGCCGGGGGATGACGGCAGCCCGGGTCAGCGCGGGAGCAGGGAGTGTAAGAGATTTGGGTTCCGCACGCCGGGCCCTGATGCCGTCAGGGACATTCGCGCGCGCATGCGCGCCGGCATCGTCCCGCTCAACATCGCTCCGGCACGTGCACCAGGCCGGTCATCAGACGGCGTGCGCTGTGGTGGACGATCTCGGGGGGATTGAGATAGGCGAGCACGATCTCCGAGCACGGAAACGGCACGCCGTCCTCGCTGAACTCGCCGGACTCGACGGGATGGCCGTTGCGGCACGGCACATGGGACAGGATGGCCTGGCCGACGTTCTCGTGCCAGATCCGCACTGTGGCCACGCCATCGCGGGCCGGCACAAAACCGCGCCAGATCGCAAACGGGCCGGCCGCGGCGAGCAGGTCGCCGCAGTTGGCGGACCAGTCGATGCGCGGCGCGTCGACGGCCACCGCGCCAAACAGGAAGTCGATATCGCAGTCGGGGTGACGCGAGGCCCGGACCAGCGCCACCTTGCTGGTACTGGCGGTAGCGCCGCCCATGCCGTCGGCGTGGCGCGCATACGGGTCCGGCGAGCCGATCACGCGCAGCAGCAGCGCGTCGCGCGCTTCGGCGTCGTCGGGCAGGTCATCCGCGAGGAAGAACATGCCCTTGCTGGTGCCGCCACGCATGTAGTACGCCGGAATCTCCGCCACTATCATCGCTCCTGTTGGTGTGCTGACTTGCTGGCGCCACCGCCCTCACCGCCCTCACCGCGCTCACCCTGCTCGCCCGCACGCACCATATCGCGTGCAATGCCACGCAGGATATTGACCTCCTCGCGCTCGAGGCCGCTGCGAGCAAACAGCCGGCGCAGACGCGGCATGAGCTTGCGCGGATTGTCGGGGTCGAGAAAACCGATGGCAACCAGTCCCGCCTGCAGATGGCCGAACATCGACTCGATCTGCTCCGCCGTGGCGGGCTCACCAGCATAGCCGATATTGACGCCGGCGTCCGAGCCGCCCCCTGCGCCGTGCGGCGGCGCGGGCAAGCCAGCGGGCCTGCCCGGCACCGCCGGCAGTGCCAACAGCGCGAGGCGCATCTCGTAGACGAGCAGTTGCACCGCCTGCGCGAGGTTCAGCGACGCATAGGCCGGATTGGCGGGGATATGCGTGACGGCGGAACAGCGCTCGACCACCCCGTTGGGCAACCCATAGCGTTCGTTACCAAAGACGAAGGCGACCGCGGCTCCGGACGGCTCCGCCGCCGGTGTCCCACGCATCTCGGGCCCACCCGGGTCGGCCCCACCGGCCCCGGCCCCACCCATCGGCCGCGCCAGCAGCGTACCGGCACGCTCGGCCGCCTCGCGCGGCAGCCACCGGGGCGGACCGAACTCGCGCTGGCGGGCCGTCATCGCCACGGTCAGTGCCGCGCCGGTCAGCGCGGCTTCGATATCGTCGACGATGCGGGCGCCGGCCAGCACGTCATCGGCGCCGCTGGCCATCGCTACCGCGTCGGGGTGCGTGAGCACCGCCGGCTCGCGCGGCGACACCAGCACCAGGCTGCCCGGCTGCTCGCCAAAGCCCATGGTCTTCATGGCGCGCGCCACGGAACCGACATTGCCGGGGTGACTGGTTTCCACCAGCACCACGCGTACGCGCGCAAAGGCGCCGGAGGGCGTGGGTTGTGGCGAGTGCGGCGAGGGTCGTTGTGGCTCTTGGTTCATGTAGGAATCTGGCGGCTGCAAGGCCGGCCCACGTGTGTCAACGGCCGGCTTCCTATACAATGCTGCCTTTATTGCCGACGCTGCCGCTGGCCGCGTCGCCGTTCTTCGACAATTCGTTGTGTTGCTGTTGCCTGGCAGACCCGGAATCCCCGTGTCCCCGTGCAGGTTCGTGTGAGGTGCGCTCTGACGGCTCTGACGGCTCCGGCCGCTCAAGCCGGTCAGTCCACCGTTGCACGACACCCACGTGGCATGGTGCGCATCCGCCCCGCGGTCAGGCCAGCCTGGAGAGATTCATGCATCCGATGCTCAATATCGCCGTCAAGGCGGCCCGCAAGGCGGGTTCCATCATCAACCGCGCGTCGATCGACGTCGATCTGGTGCGCGTTTCGCGCAAGCAGCACAACGATTTCGTGACCGAGGTAGACCGCGCCGCCGAGGCCGCGATCATCGAGATCATCCGCACCGCCTACCCGGAGCACGCCATTCTAGCGGAAGAGTCGGGCCAGTCCTGGTCGGAGGGCGAACTCACCGACCACGAATACACGTGGGTCATCGACCCGCTCGACGGCACCACCAACTTTATCCACGGCTTTCCGCAGTACGCGGTGTCGATCGGGCAGTTCCACAAGGGGCAGCCCGCGCAGGCCGTGGTCTACGACCCCACCCGCGACGAACTGTTCACCGCCAGCAAGGGTGCCGGCGCCTTCCTCAACAACCGCCGCATCCGCGTCACGCGCCGCGACAAGCTGGCCGACTGCCTGATCGGCACGGGCTTTCCGTTCCGCGATCTGGAGGGCGTGGAGGAATATCTGGAGATGTTCGCGCTGATGACGCGCAACTGCGCCGGCCTGCGCCGCCCGGGCGCCGCCGCGCTGGACCTGGCCTATGTGGCCTGCGGCCGCCTCGACGGCTTCTTCGAGCGTGGCCTCAAGCCCTGGGACATGGCGGCCGGCATGCTGCTGATCACGGAAGCCGGCGGCCTGGTCGGCAACTACGCGGGCGAGGCACGCCAGATCGAACAGGGCGAAATCCTGGCCGGCAACCCCAAGGCGTTTGCGCAGATGGTGCGCCTGCTGGCACCGTATTCGCTGGATAACGCCAGGCGCAGCGCCAAACCCGCGGCCACCGACGAGTAACACGCTCACCCCGCCCGGCCGCGCAGCGATCGCGCGCGCGGCCGGCGCATCGTCGACCCGCATCCCCCCGCGCGCTTCACCGCTTCACCGCTTCACCGCTTCACCTTCACCTTTGCCGCTTTGCGGCCTTGCCGCTTTGCCGCCTTACCCGCAAGCGACCGCCTTATCGCACCGCCAGCTCGCTGCCGCCCGCGCGCCACCGCGATGGGAAGCGCACACGGCCTTGCCCCGTCCTCCGCTCCCTGGAGAAGCACCCCATATTCCAGCGGTTTTCGGCGGTAACCGTGCCGCTGGCGTGCCGCGCGCGACAGCCTCGCAGTAAAATGCGCATTTGCTCCGGCGGCACCGGCACTTCCGTGCCAGCGCACCGCCGGAACACCTGACCACAGGCGGTTCCGCAGCGAGCCGCCCGAGAGGATCGCATGTCAGCAGAAGCCCTATCCAACCGCGACGCAGGCCAAGGTGTCGAGCCGCGTGGTGAATCGAGCCACGAGGCCCGCCAGCCCGGCGATGTCACCACCAGCGCCGCCAACGACAACAAGCGCGCCGCGCCGGAGAAGCACACGCCCATTGTGTAGCCAGGGCGGCGTACTGCGGCGAGCGAACGGCAATTTTCCCTTTCGCGACAAACACTTAGGGAATCTACGCCGGACCTCGCTGGGGTGCGCTTTGGGCTTGGATTGGCGTGGTTTGGCGGTGGAACTACACCAAAATTACACCAACCAAACGGCCCGGAAACTGTGGCATAGACAAGGGTATGTCAGCGTACTTAGACAGAGCTCGCCCGCACGCGCTGTATCTCGTTGGAGTATCTGCCATCGTCCCGCCAAAGGTGCGAAAGCGACACGTTGAAGCCACGCGATTTCGCGGTCGCAGAGTGCGCCTGCAAACGCACGGTCAACGTGAGAAGAGATCCCGAATCCTCTCGAATGGAAGGCCGGTTTCCGCCGCACGTCGAACCTTCCGGTCGATCGCGAGGTTGAGCGGCAGCTCGCGATCAAGCGCGTCGAAGAGATCGAGGCCGTCCATGCAGACAACGCGCTTGCCGCGCCCGAAGGCGATCAAGCCGTCTTCGGTGAAGCCGCTGTTGCTGACGAACAGGCCTCGCGCCCACGCGGCCTTCTGCTCCAGCTTTCCCTGGAATGCGTGGAGATCGGCAGCGTTGGTCTTCGCCGCTTCCCACTTCGCTTCCAGCAGATAGGTCTCGCCCTGCAGCACGAAGCTGCCGTCGATCTGCTCGCCCTTGTTCCTGAACGGCTCGCGGGCCTCCAACCCATAGAAATTGAAGGCATCGCGCAGCCAGACCTCGAACGCATAACCTCGCGGATGCGGCTTCATCGAGGAAAGATCAATCAGTCGTTGCTTCAACGCGAGAATCTTCGGCAGGTCGAAGGCGACCTTGGGCGGCTCACCCGCGGGAGCCACATCGGGCTTGCCCTGCATGCGATTCAAGAGCGAGAAGAACCGCCCCTCCGCGTTCGGGACCCACTCCTCACGCTCGCGATGCTTCCGGCCCCCCTCACGGTAGTCCCATAGGATCTGCAGCGTCTTGACCGAAGTGGACAGGTCGACCTTGTTCAAGTAGCACCGAAGTCGCTTCGCCTTCGAGGTACCGTGCTCCCGGTAGGCGTCGTCGTTGATGTCGACGTTCAGTTCTTCTGCGAAGAACCGCGCCATACTGCTGTCTGTGAAGTCGAGGACGTAGCCGCCGTTCATCTCGAACAAGTCGTCGAGAAACCTCATGTCGAGCGATCGAATATTCGGCATCTAGGCGGCTCCCTTGAGCTTGAGCAGGAATTCGCCCAGCTTGGCCAGCGCCCCGACCGGGGCGGTCAGCTTGCCCAGAGCAGATAATGCGGAGACGTCGCCTTCGGCGTTCAGACGCTTGATGGCGTCGCCCACATACTGCTCAAGCTCGGCGACGACCAGAACGGGGTCTGTGGTCTGCTCATCGATGCGGTAGATCGAAACGTCCTCGATGTCATCCCCATGCACGCGAAAGAACACCATGCAGGGCGGCACCGTTTGATCCTGAACCCCCAGCGCCTCCATGAACGTCTTGTTGAAGCTGCGCCAGTGGGTCTCGAACGCACGATCATGCAGATAGAAGAGCGTGATGTCGTTGCCGGTCTTCTCGTGCAGCAGCCGGAAGCCGTGAGCGTCGCTCAGGGCGCGGCGCACCACGCCGTTGGTCATGTTGTAGAAGACGAATGCAAAGGCCCTGGCCCGTCCTTCATGCAGGTGTTCTTGGCAGATCGCCTCGAACCTATTGATGAAGACGGTGTAGCCCATGCCGATCCCACGGTCGCCTTCCTGCATTTGAATTGGATGCATGTCTCCTCCTTCTGATTGCACGCGCTAGCGCATTTTCCTAGCCGTTCAATCGGGCGGCCAATAAGGCTGCCTGCTCTGCAAACTTCTTCGCATTGGTCTTCTGCAGCTGCGTCAGGTTGTGCAGCTTCCATCGCACGCCTGGCAGATGCTCCAGCTGGTCGATGCCCAACAGCGCCCACTCGGGTGCGCCGGCGACCAGCGACAGCAGGAAACGGCGCTCGTCATCATCGAGTCCCTGCTGGATCTCGCGCACCAGGCGCTCGCGGGCTTCGACCAATGCGTCCAGCGGCACCGGCTCGACCGTCATGCCCTGGAAGTTGTGCTCGAAGTCGTGCCGGATGTCTCGCAGCGGCGGAAACAGCACCTCGTGCACCGGACGGTTGCTGCTGGCCAGGTAGACGACGAAGGCGCGTCGGATGCCTGGCGTGATGCCTTCGTGCGCGAAGAGCTGCATCACATCGAACAGGTCGCGCGGGTGCTGCCGGTCCAGCGCCGCCACCAGCTTGCCGCCGTACACGTCCTCCAGCGACACCACCGGAATCTCCAGGTCGGCCATCAGCACGTCGCGCGCGGCCGGCGTGAGCGAGGCTTGGCGCACCGGCCGAACGGTGCCTCGCATCACGAAGTTCACCTCGATCTTGACCTGCACGGGGCCGCGCCGCACCAGCAGCTTGGTCTCGCCCGCTGCCGCCGCGGGCGCATGCACCTGCAAGCCCCGCTTCTTCAAGCGCTCGGCAGACTGCCGGACGGCTTCGTTGATGCGTGCCAGCGCCTCGTCGCGCGGCAGCGTGTGGTCGGGAAAGACCAGATCGAGGTCCACCGACAGGCGCGGCATGTCGCGCACGAAGAGGTTGATCGCGGTCCCGCCTTTCAGCGCGAACGTATCGTCCACGAACACCAATGGCGCGACCTGGACCAACAGCCGCGCGGTGTCGAGATAGGTCTGGTTCATGCCTTGAGCACCAGCAGGCCATCGGCCGATCGGGACACCCAGGGCCGGTCGCTGCCCGTGGGCAAGGTGGCCGGATCAAGCTTGGCTGCCCAGGGCAGCGAGGCCTCGCGGCCAAGCTGCAGGCACAGCCGCACGGTCTTGACGCTGGTGCAGCGCTGCAGCAGTTCGCGCAGCACGTCGGCGCGCAGGCTGTAGACGCCTTCCACCAGTTCGCGCGCTTCCTGCAGTGGCTGCCGCACCCCAACGTCGCTCAGCAGTTCCAGTAGCGCGCGCTCCGGCGCCGACACCTGCGGCGCCCCATCGCGCTTCTCCAACGGCCCGACGTGCAGCAAGGCGCTGGGCTGCTCATCAAACAGTCGCTTGCGGTGGTACTCGGCCGGAAAGCGCTCAGTGAACCACTCCGGCAGGTGCCCGGCCGCCCAGCCGTAGAGTTGCAGCACCGGCTGCTGCGCCACGTACTGGCGCACGCCATACCAGTCCAGGGCCGACTTGCCGCCCACGTGTAGGCCCTCGAAGCGGCGCTGCAGTAGGAGCAAGCTCGGATGCAGGGCCGGGGTGTCATTGGGGCGGCAGAACACCCCACGCGTCAGGCGCGTGAGCCAGCCTGCGCGTACATAGTGCACGGCGAGGTCCGCAGAGATGCCGAGGCCCGCCAAGTCCTCCGAAGTCAGCGGCGTTCCTGGTGGGAGGCGGCTATAGAGCGCGTTTAGCTTACTGGTTCCAGTCGTAGCCATACTACGATTCATATATTTTATTCAAATACCGACCAAATTGAAATGTACCTTTGAATCGTAGCACAACTACGATAAATACGACTTTTTCAAACTACCGAACCATGACGCACTATCCTCGGCAGACATGACAACACCACGTATTTGACATTGTCAGAATATTCTTGTTATTCTTCTGACATTGGAGGTGCGCATGAGTGACGGACCCTATCGAAGCCTGAAGATGCCCTCGGCATGGAAACGCCTAGCAAAGCTCGCCGGAAATTCCAATTTCGACCCGGCCGACACGGCTGCGGCGGCGATGCACGCCCTCGCAAGCACGTGGGGCAGCGAGGTGCCATCTGTGCTTTCCAAGGGCTTGCGTGACATCTTCCTCGAGGGACGGCCCGACCTGTTCGGCGACGCCCAGACGACGCAGGCGCAGGCGCTCTCAAGCGCGGCTGCAGGGTTCGGATTGGGCCGCTTGCTCACTGAACACGCTGTCGTAGTGCTCGCGGAAGGGATGCACGGGGAAGACGCGTTGGCGGAGACGGTCCAGCGGGCGCTGTATGCGTATGCGGCAAGAGCTGCACGGCAGATCGAGGAACACTATTGCCGAGAGGCATCCGGGAAACTCACCAAGCAGGTCCGCGAACGCATTGCAGGAGCAATCGCGACCGCTGACTTCAACGGACTCGCCAAGCAATGCTCGGGCCTGGAGCCGAAGGCCGGAAAGCCACGGTCCATCAAGCACAACTCTCTTGATGACGGAGTGCCACTATGAACCCGCAAGTCAATGGCGCACCGCAGGAAAGCGCAGGTATTAGCGTAAAGGTCGATGTGACGGAGACTGGCCTGCGCGCCCGCCGTGGGCGTATCGCCTGCGAAATTGGCGGCGACCTCACGTTCTCGACGAGCCATTTGGAGAGCTACTGCCTGGCGCAATGGGAGCCAGTCATCTTCGACGCGCTTGTTGTCGCAGCCGCGATCGAATTCTGCGATCGCATCCAAAAACGGCAAACATTCCATTGGGGGCGAGATATCGAACTGCGCATCCCTGTTCACGACCCTGATCGTTGGAATGCACGTTCAGTCGCGCTGCCCTTGAAGGATTCGCTCGAATTCCTGACAGGGGATCGGTGGACGCTTACTTTTGTCAACCGCAAGGTCAGGGCCTTCGTGCCACAGCAGGCGTCTTTTGACATCCCGGGCGATTGCAGCGCCGTCATTCCGTTCAGCGATGGCCTTGACTCGCGGGCCGTGGCCGGCCTCATGCACCGAGAACTGGGAGACCGCCTGATCAGGGTGCGACTGGGGTCTAAGGAGTTCAAGCCCGTCGCAGGGAAGATCGGCATGAAACAGCCGTTCACGTCGATTCCGTACAAGGTCAAGCCACGGACGCGCGCATTTGTCGAATCCAGCGCACGGTCGCGGGGCTTCAAATTCTCCATGATCAGCGGCATTGCGGCCTACATGGTGAAAGCCGACCGCATCATCGTGACGGAGAGTGGTCAAGGCTCGCTCGGTCCGGCGCTCGTTCCTGTGGGTCAGGCCTACGAGGACTACCGCACGCACCCTCTTTTCACCGATCGGATGGAGAAGCTGCTGAAAGGCCTGTTCGGCCGCGAGTTCCGGTTCGAGTTCCCCAGGCTTTGGAACACCAAAGGCGAAACGCTCGCAGCGTTCGCGCGCGAGTGTGAGGATGGTTCCTCCTGGAATACGACGTGGTCCTGTTGGCGGCAAAACCGGCACTCGTCGGTCTCCGGACGCAAACGTCAATGCGGGATCTGCGCTGCCTGCTTCCTGCGACGGCTCAGCGTTCATGCGGCAGGCCTTGAGGAAGCGCCTGAGACCTACGTCTGGGAAAACCTTGCGGCGGATTCCTTCGATGCCGGTGCCGCTCCTGCATTCCGCCGAATCACGGGCGCGCACCGGGAATATGCCATCGCGGGCGCATTGCACCTCGACCATCTTGCGACCCTCAGGTCGTCACCCGCAAACCACGGAACGCTGGACCTGGCGGTCTCTCAACTCAGTCGATCCCGCTCCATCCCAGAAGTTGGGATCAGAACGTCTCTCAATCGACTCCTCGACAAACATGAAAGCGAATGGATGCAATATCTCGACTACCTCGGACCGGGCTCGTTCGTAGCGAACTGGGTTCCACGGCCATGAATGACTCTCCTCTCAGTCAGCTTCCTATCGCCGAGCTAGGCGAGCGGCTCAGGCTGGCACGGGAAGCGGCGGGACTTACGCAAAAGCAGGCGGCTGACGCAATCAGCGTCGCACGCACGACGCTTGTTGCCATCGAGCAGGGCCAGCGCCGCGTGAAGATGGATGAACTCCAGCGGCTGGCAAAGCTTTATCAGACCTCTGTGAACGCCATCTTGCGCCGCGAAGCCGTCCACGTCGATCTCGTTCCGCGCTTCCGCAAGCTGCTTGGTAGCGAAGACTCGGGTGCAGTCAAGGCGACCGAGTTGCTTGCCAATCTCGCACGCGCTGAAGTCGAACTGGAAAACCTGCTCGGCATCAAGCGCGCGCGAAACTACCCGCCGGAGCGCCCCATTCTGTCCGGCGACGTGCGTATGCAGGCGGAACAGGACGCCCTCGAACTCAGGCAACGCCTCGGCCTCGGCTTCGCTCCCGCCGTGGATATCGTGACCCTTTTGGAAATGGAGCTAGGTCTCCGCGTCTACGTGAGACGCTTTGATGGCTCCGTGTCGGGCGTCTTCGCCTACGACGAAACCCTCGGGGGGTGCATTCTTCTGAACGCCAATCACCCGAGGGAGCGGCGGAACCAGACGGCCGGACATGAGCTGGGGCATTTCATTTCAGTGCGGAACGCCCCTGAAGTGCTCCATGCAGACGAGCCTGAAAACTCACGGGAAGAGCGTTATGCAAATGCGTTTGGCAGGTCGTTCATGACGCCTGCTGGGGCCGTACGGCAGAAATTCCAGGAAGTGACGGCCGGATCGTCTAGGCTGACGCGACGGCACATCATCGTGCTTGCTCACTTTTTTGGCGTCTCCCGAGAGGCGATTGTTCGGAGACTGGAAGAGCTTGGCCTCACCAAGAAAGGCACCTGGGACTGGTTTGAAGAGAACGGCGGAATCACGGATGACCAAGCCAGTCAAGTCCTTGGGGACCTCAAGGCCTCTGACCCGCAGAAAGCCGAGGCCAACCGCCCGACGACTCTGAGGCTCAACCTCCTTGCGGCGGAAGCCTATCGGCAAGAGCTGTTGACCGAAGGACAACTCGCCCGCCTGCTGCAGGTCGACCGGGTTGAACTGCGCGAGATGCTTCATGACATGGAAGTTCAGGAGGACGAGGCTGATGGAGCCCCAATCCTCCTTACCTGACAACGAATTGCTCGTGGTGGACACAAGTGTCGTCATCAATCTCAATGCGACCGGATGCGCAAAAGAAATTCTCGACGCGCTGCCCCAGCATGTCGCCGTCGTCGATGTAGTCGTCGGCGAACTTGAGTACGGCAGGTCGAAGGGACGAGGCGATGCGGCAATGCTCGCCGATCTGGTCAAGGCTGGCGTCGTAACTGTTGCCAGCCTCGGCGAGACTGCGCTTCCACAATTCGAGAGTTTGGTCGTCGGCGCGAGCGCCGAAACACTGGACGACGGTGAAGCTGCGACGATCGCCTACGCCATCGATACGAACGCGAGCGCGATCATCGACGAACGGAAGGCAATGCGGCTTTGTTCAAGCCGATTTCCTCATATCCAACTGGGCTGCACTCTCGACCTGCTGTCGCACCAAGCCGTCAAGCATGCTCTCGGGCAGCCGCGCTTGGCAGACGCACTTCATACGGCTTTGCTTTCCGCGCGAATGCGCGTATTGCCGCACTATGTGAATTGGGTGGTCAATCTCATTGGCAATGAGCGTGCTGCGGCGTGCCATTGCCTTCCCGAAACTGTCCGTCAAGCTGCCAGAAATGCATAAAGGCAGTTTCCCGCCCGTACGCCCTTCCGATTCACCACCGCACACCAACAACAATGAAGCTAACCCAACTGAGAGTCAGCAACTTCCAGTCCTTTGGACCTGTGGCCACCACACTAACGTTGGACGCCATGGCGTTCTTGCTCGGGCCGAACGGATCTGGCAAGACCGCTGTGCTGCAGGCGCTCGCACGTATGTTCGGCTTCGATCCGTCATTGCGACGCATCCGAAGCACCGACTTCCATGTGGATGCGGCCGCTCTCGCCAAGGGCAAAGTCACGCCGTCTCGGCTTTGGCTGGAGGCGCAGTTCGAGTTCCCAGAACTCGCGAAGAAGACCAAAAAGAAGCTTCCAACCATTCCCGGAAACTTCGCGCACATGCAACTGGTGACTGCCGATGGGGTACCCCGCATGCGCATTCGACTGGCCGCGCAGATTGACGAGGAAGGAGATATCGAAGAGTCGCTGGTCTACGTCATCGAGGCGGACGCGGCAGGCGAACCCACGAAGACATCGATTGTCTCGAAGCTCGATCGCAACAGCATCCAGGTTCACTACCTTCCAGCACGACGCAACCCGGCCGACCATATCTCCTACACGGCCAACTCCTTGCTGGGCCGTGCGCTGCGCGCCGCCGACTGGCAGGAAGAGCGCGAGACTGTGGCTGAGCTCACACAGGAGATCAGTGAGGCGTTGGCCGCAAACAATGCGGTGACCGGGCTGGGCGATCACATCAGCGCCGCCTGGAAGGCGCTTCACAGGGGCACGTATTACACGAGCCCCGCTCTGTCATTTGCGCGCAACGAGCTGGACAACCTGCTGCGTCACCTCACGATCGGCTTCACGCCGGGAGCGGAGGAACACCTCGTCGACTTTTCACGGCTGAGCGATGGCCAGCAGTCCTTGCTCTATGTGTCGCTGGTCCTGTCCGTGCAGGCCATCGGACGGGAAGTCCTGGCTGGCGAGCGAGACGGATTCGATCCCGCCAAGCTGCGTCCGGCTATCTTCACACTCGTGGCCATGGAAGAGCCGGAGAACAGCCTATCACCCCACTACCTTGGGCGCGTGATCAAGTCCCTGACGGAGTTCTCGACCCACCACGATGCCCAGGCCATCGTGGCCACGCACGCCCCTGCCCTGCTACGCCGCGTGCCGCCTGAGACGATCCGCTACCTGCGCCTCAATGAGCAGCGCCAGACCGCGGTGCGTTCCATCATCCTGCCGCCCGTCTCTGACGACGCGCACAAGTTCGTGCGCGAGGCCGTGCAGGCCTTTCCCGAGGTTTACTTCTCCCGTTTGGTGATACTGGGCGAGGGCGACAGCGAGGAGATCGTGCTGCCGCGGCTGTTGCAGGCTCATGGCCTGGCCGAGGACGACACCTCCATCGTCGTGGCACCGCTAGGGGGGCGCCACGTAAATCACTTCTGGCGACTACTCGATGGCCTGGAGATCCCCTATGTAACGCTGCTCGATCTGGACTTGGCGCGCTATCAAGGTGGCTGGGGTCGAGTCAAATACGCAGCCCGTCAGATTCTGGCCCTCGGCAGGCCCATCTCTGGTCTTACTGAAGCCGCCATCGACGGCTTGCCAGCCTGGAACGGAACGGACAACGTCGTGACTTCCGACACCGGCAAAGCATGGCTGAAGTGGCTTGAGGGGATGGACGTGTTCTTCTCCTCCCCCTTGGATCTTGACTTCGCAATGCTGCTGCGCTTCAAGGTCGCCTACGGCGTGGAGGCAGACGAACTGGAGGCGCCCGACGAGGCCACGCTGAAGGCGGTGCTGGGCAAGAAGCGCCACGGCGAAGATCAGTACAGCGCTGCCCGGCAAAAGTACTTCGCCGCCTACCACCGCCGCTTCAAGCTCGGCAGCAAGCCCAGCCAGCACCTACAGGCCATGGCGGCGCTGGAAGACCAGGAGATGGTGGACGAGGTGCCCCAGCGCATCGGCCGCCTGATCGAAGCGGTGCGAAAGAAACTCGAAGGCCTGCCTGAATGATTCGGCCTGACCGCTGGCAGCCCGCAGACGGGCTCAAGCTCGAACCCAACGCGCTGGCGGCTGCGCGCGAGACCTCGCGCAGCCTCGCCTTGACCGCCGGACCAGGCGCCGGCAAGACGGAGATGCTGGCACAGCGAGCAGACTTCCTGTTGCGCACGGGGACATGCCCGTATCCCCAGCGCATTCTGGCGATCGCATTCAAGGTCGATGCCGCCAGCAACCTCAAGGAGCGCGTACGCCGTCGCTGCGGCCCCGAGCTGGCAGCCCGTCTGGACAGCCACACCTTTCATGCCTTCGCCAAACGCCTCATCGATCGTTTCCGGCCTGCTTTGACTGGGCGTGACGCCCTTCACGCCCACTATTCGGTCGGCTCGCCCCGTATTCAAGGTCGGCAGATTGAGTTCGAGGACATGGTTCCCCTAGCTGTCCAGATTCTTCAAACCTGCGAGGTAGCGCGCAACGCCGTCCGCCAGACCTACAGCCACGTGTTCCTCGACGAGTTCCAAGACTGCACTGATGTCCAGTACCAGCTGATCTGCGAGGCGTTCCGAGGTACTGGCATTCCGCTGACTGCTGTAGGTGATACGAAGCAGCGGATCATGGGATGGGCCGGCGCGCTCGAGGGCGTGTTCGGCACGTTCGCGGGCGACTTCAATGCACGCCCGCTCAATCTCTACCAGAACTTTCGGTCATTGCCGCGGCTGCGACGCATGCAGAACGCCATGGTCAAGGTGATGGACCCGCCTGCGGCCGTCGCGGACGAAGAATTGAATGGCCCGGGAGGTTCCGTAGAAATCCACAGCTTCGAGGACAGCCAGCAAGAGGCCGATTCCATCGCCGATCTAGTTCAGCATTGGATTGAAGAAGATGAATTGGCCCCGTCGGAAATCGCGATCCTCGTGTCGAGGCAGCCACACCTTTACGCGGACCTCGTCATGGCTGCGTTGGGTAACAGGGGCATCGCATTTCGCAACGAGCAGGAACTGCAGGATCTAGGCGCCGAGCCCGCGACACGGCTCATCATTGACTTCCTGAGTGTCGTTGTTTCCGACCGCGACCCCGATGCCTATGGGCGGCTCATGTCGACTCTTTTGGCCACCGGTGTCGATGAGGATGCCGCCTACCGGGAACGGTCGCGCTGGCATCGCTTCATCGACGATGTGCGGAAGCAGATGCGCGACGGTGATGGCCAAATCAAAGGCAACGCCGATTCGCTGCGGCACCACGCCGAAGCGCTACTGGAGTTGCTCGGGCGCCGAGCCATCGTTGCGCTCTCCGCCGACTATGAGCGCGGCCCCCGCCTGGACGATGTGATCGAGCAGACATTTGCGCGCCTGGAAGAACTGTATCGGCACGGCACCAGCGCAGCCGAGGCGTTGTCGCGCTTCTCCGAGGATCGCGCCGTGCGAATCATGACGATCCACAAGAGCAAGGGTTTGGAGTTCGACACCACGGTCATCCTTGGAGTGGAAGAGCAGACTTTCTGGGGCAACCGATCAGAGGAACGCGCAGCATTCTTCGTTGGCATATCCAGGGCCAAGCGCCGGTTACTGCTGACCGTAGCGGAGCGGAGACAACGTCCCACCCAGGCCCCGAGACGCTGGGATGAGTACCGCACCCCTCTCCAGGAGTTTCTTGGCTATGCACGTCATACCGAATAACTCCGGACTTTGCGCCTCGCGCGATAGACGCAACAGCGTTGCCTGCGTCTGCGGGATTGCTCCCAGAACAACTGCGGACATGGGGTGGCATTCGGCGCTCGCAAGCCCGGACAAAGTATTCCGCGCTTGGTATTTCTAGGAAGCACAAGGAAGAAGAACTAAGATGGCCAAACTGCTGCTCAATGCCGTACCTGTCACCGTTCGCACTGACGCGCAGGTTGTCGCCGGCGTCCTGCCATACACAAAAGATGCACTCGACACCTTGCGGGAAAGGCATCGTGGCGACTACCTGTTTCGCCGCAGCGGGGAGGAAGGCAATCTTGTCTATTCCGTAGCTCTCAAGGAAGGCTTGCCGATCGTCGGCGATAAAACCGAGCGATTCGCTCTGGCACATGCCCCTTGGTTACTCGCGCCGCTCGCGTTGGAAGCTCTTCTGCAGGGGTTTGTGGATCTTCAACGTCCGATCCTCAAACCGCGCTTTCCGCTTCGCTTGCTTTCGCAGAAGCCCGCGAACCTGCTGCCCCAGCACCCGAAGCTGCCAGGCTGGCTACAGCGCCGCGTCGTACTTGAGTTCGAGACGAGAAATGTCAAGGATGGGAATGACAGCTCGCACGTTCTTCTCGCGTGTGGGGTCCGCACCCGAAACCTGATCGACGCGGATTGCCAGACGCTGATCGACGCCGGTGTGCCACTAGCTGGCCGCTATGTCGTGACGCGGGAACCTTCTAACGATCCGCGCGTGACTGACTTCGTGCGTTTGGCCGGACGGGTGACGCGGATCGCTGGATCCACGCTGATGCTCGAAGACCATGGCGACAGACCGTCTTCAATGGATGCAGCGCATGCGTATCTAGAGGCTCGGAAGGAAAATCTCGTCTGGTGCGCAAATCACCTTTTGGGCACTTCTGCGGAACGCGTGCTGGCCGAGGCAGACAGCGCCGCTGCCGCTCATCTGTCAGGGCCCGAGCGCCTGAGTCTCATCCGAAAGACCTTCGACTACCTTCGGACCCACAACTTCGAGGTTGCACCCGGCATTCCGGCCATCCTAGGGCCGCTCGTCGGTAGCGAGAAGGGAACGTGGACGTTCTCCAACGAAATCATCAAGAAGCCGGTGCTGGTGTTCGATCCAAGTGGCACGCGAACGGACACGTGGAACGAGCGCGGGCTCGACAAGCATGGCCCTTACGATCAGCGAACCTACACACCAAAGCAATTGCGGATTGCGGTCATCTGCCAACGCCCCTATGAGGGCCAGGTCGATACCTTTCTGGCGAAGTTCCTCGACGGACTTCCCGACGTGACTACTGGCAAGGGGGAATGGACTCGCACGCCCTATGCGAAGGGCTTCATTCGGCGCTATGGATTAGAGAAGCCGAAGGTGACCACGTTCACCACGGCCGGAAGTTCATCTGCGGACTATGCAGCGGCCTGTCGCACCGCAGTCGAGTCGTCAACAGCGGGTCGCTTCGAATGGGACCTTGCCCTTGTCCAGATCGACAAGGACTTCAAGGAACTCGATGACGCAAGCAACCCGTACTTTGCAACGAAGGCAGTCCTTCTCAAACACCGCATCCCTGTGCAGGAAGTGACGCTCGACACGATGCGCCTCGCAGACGAGCAACTCGTCTACGTGCTTAACAACATGAGCGTCGCCACCTACGCCAAGATCGGCGGTACGCCCTGGCTTCTCAAGACACAGCCTCGCGTCGCGCATGAGCTCGTCGTCGGCATCGGCTCGCAGAACTTCTCCACAAGCCGGCTCGGCGGCAAGGAGCGCATCGTTGGACTGACGACGGTATTCAGCAGCGACGGGAAGTACCTTCTCGACGATCGGACTGCGGCAGTTGACTATGAACACTACAGCGAAGAGCTGTTCAAATCTCTCGCACGTTCGATCGAGGCCGTACGCGCGGAGGATAACTGGCGAAGCACGGATGCTGTCCGCCTGATCTTCCATGTGTTCAAGCAGATGGCTGATCACGAGGCGGACGCCGTAGACAAGCTGATCCAGAAGCTCGGCCTCGCAGACGTGAAGTACGCGTTCCTACATATCGTGGAAGATCACCCCTTCGTGGTGTTCGATGAAGCAAACACCGGTACAAAGACGTGGAGCGGAGGAATGAAGGGCGTCTACGCCCCAGAGCGAGGCTTGTCCGTCACGCTCGGCGAGACGGAAACACTCCTGTATTTCACCGGAGGACGCGACCTGAAGCAGGCGCGTGATGGTATGCCGCTTCCGTCCTTGTTGCGGCTTCATCATCGGTCGACATTTCGCGACATGACCTATCTGACACGACAGGCGTTCGACTTCGCGAACCACACTTGGCGAATGTTCACTCCGGCGCCGCTGCCGATCACGATCCATTACTCCGAGCTGATGGTTCGCTTGCTCACGGGACTTCGGCACGTGCCGGAGTGGGACCCCGACGTGATGCTGAGTCCGATCAGCCGGACGAGGTGGTTCCTATGAAGGACCTGTCACACTGGCAGTTGCGAAAAACTCTAGCGGCGGCAGCGGAGGACGATCATCAGCAGCCCCCGCACGCGCGCGCCTTTGCCGCCTGGGTCCAGCTCGAAAGCCTCGGGCAAGCGGCGTTGCTCGGCGCACTGGCCGACGAGGCCACAAAGGCCCAAGGTGCAGCGCGCGAAACCTCGCATGTTGCAGTTCTCGGATATGCGGCCAGTCTCGATGATCGCTTCGTCACGCCCTTCGCTGATGGGCTTGCGTGGCTGCGGGCGCGCCAGTATTTCGTGCAGGGCCGCCCGTTGACGTTCGAGATTGACGGTCTGGCGCTTCTGGGCGTTGCGACCGGGTTGTCCAAGCTTGATGCCGCCACGTCGGCGGCAGCGAGCGCTTGGCTGGACAGCGTGCTCGCCAAGTCCATTTCACGATCGCGGAAGCCTGACTGGAATGAATCCTTGATTCAAGCGGCGCTTGCTGTGCGCCGACAACCCGGCGGCGCATGGAGCGGGAGCATGGTCGCCGATGATCTTGTCGTAGCGCTTTCGGCCAAAGGCTTGGCGAACGCCAGCGAGGCGGTACGTGCCAATGCCTGGACGATCATCTCCTCCCTGATGGGCGAGAGCGACGGGATGGGCAGGGCTGCGACGCAACTCGCGGCGTTGACGACGCTCCTGCGGGATGCGTCAACGCTTCGCCCCGGGGCGACCTCGATCGCGGATGTGGCGCGACTTCTTGCCGGGGTTGCGCGATCGATGCGACGCTGGGCCTGGGACGAAAAGCCGCTTAGCAAGAACTCCGTTGCCGCGCACTGGGACATTGACAACGAGTACCACGTTCAGGACATGCTGTGGGCGATCCTCGCGCCCCTGTTTCCCGATCTTGATGACGAGGAATGGCTGAAATCCCTCGGCCAGCATCATCCGCGCGCCGATCTTGCGATCCCTTCACTCGAACTCATCATCGAGGTCAAGTACCTACGGAAAGGCGGCAAGGCTGTTTTTGTCGACGTGATCAAGGAGGTCGCTGCCGATGCCAGCACCTACCTCCAGAAGGGTTCGGGCTACAAGCACATCGTTGCCTTCATCTGGGACGATGAAGCAAGGACCGAGGAGCATCCTGAACTTTTGCAAGGCCTGACGCGCTTGCGCGGCGTTGAAGATGCAATCGTCATTTCGCGCCCGGCGCGCATGACGCGAAGCGATCGTGACGAGCCGAAGGCGACCTAGCCGCCTTCAGGGCGATTGGGAGCAACGGGACCCGAACCCGCGCTACCTTCCTGCTCATGCCGGTGAGTTGGGGGACGTCAAAAAAGCAGAATGCCCTATCCGAGGCCCTTGCGCCCCGAATCGACCCAAAGGCTTCCTTTCTCGCACGGCCCCTGGGGACTCTGGGCCCCTTTACCCCTGGCCACGAGGCGGCCTAGTCGTAGCAGAGAAAGCGATCCGTTTCTCGTCCATCTTCCTGAAACCCCGATCCCCCGCCATGAAAGCCTCCAGCATGTGTGGGATCAACGTCGCTGCATCGACCGCCTCGCCGTAGGTCTGCGCGTGCAGCGCGGCGTAGCGGTCGAGTTCAGCCTTCAGGCTTGTCGGACAAGAGAACGTGAGCTTCGTGCTCTCAGTCTTGGGCAGCGGCCCCAGCCGCAGCTTCTTGGTCGTATTCATCGCACTGCTCCCTGGTTGAAGAACAGCGGCTGGTACGGCCGCAGCACCAGATCGCGGTTCACGATGATCCGCACCGGCAGGCCCGGCCGTTCGGTCAGCGTCGGCTGGATGTTCATGTTGCGCCGGGTGATCTCCTGGCCGACCTGGTTGATGCTGTCCTGCATGCTGTCGCGCCCAGCAATCACGATGCGGCTCCCGTCCTGCCGGTTCTCCGGCGCGGCCAGCTCGGCGCCTACGCCCAGCAGGGTCGTCAGCGCCGCGCCGGCGAAGATGCGGCCCCAGTGCCAGTCCACGCCGTCCTCCAGGCCGGCGTAGCCCGCCGGATCGGTGCCCACGAGGTTGTCGAGCGTCAGCGAGGACGTGTCGGGCAGGATGACCCGGTTCCAGACCACTTGAACCCGGCTTTGACCGTAGCTCACCTGGCTGTTGTACTTGCCCAGAATGCGCGAGCCCTGGGGAATGAGCAGGAACTTGCCCGTGGCCGTGTCGTAGACCGGCTCCGTCACCATGGCGATCACGTCGCCCGGCAGGTCGGACTTGATGCCCGTGACCAGCGCGCCCGCGATCACCGTCCCGGCCATCACCTGGTATGGCGAGGTCGGCATTTGCAGGTTGCCGGTATTGCGGGTATCCGTAGAGCCGCCTTTCAGGAAAGCCTCCTTCTGGTCCTGGCGGTTCTGCACGGCGGTCGGATCGGCTGGCTGGGCCGCCGGCGAGGCCGGCCCGGCGGCCAGCGGGTCGAAGCCCGCGAGTCCGGATGCCGGGCTGGCTGCAGCCACCTGCGGTGACGTGGCAGCGCCCTTGCCCTGGTTGCCCGAGCGGAAGAACACCGACGAAGCCGCCGCCGCATCGGCCTCCTTGCGCAGCGCATCAGCCGGGTCGTGGCCGGGCGGCGCATAGGCCGGCGTCACCGGTTGCTGCGAATGCACGATGGCCGGACCGAGATCTCCGGGCAGCGGTGGCCCCAGCTCGGGCACCTTCGCCGGCAGCTTCGAGTAATCCGAAGGCAAACCGTCCAGTCCTTCGGACTTCGAGACGCGATCCACGTTGTAAAGCTCGGTCTGCTCGCCCGCGCCGCGCCGATGCGGCTGCAATGACCAGATCGTGGCGCCGAGCACGGCGGCCGACAGGCCGCCGGCGAGGATGGCCAGCGTGCGCCGGTTCAGGCGCGTGACCGGGCGCGGCTGGGCGCGCAGCGCAACCGCCTCGGGCGCGACCTTGTCGGACGAAGGCGCGGCACGGTCCGGGGTGTCGTCCTGGCTCATCGTCAGTTCCCCCGCGCAACGCCATCAGTGCGCTCAATCCGCACCACGTCGCCCTTGCCTCCACCCAGGCGCAGTTCGGCAGCACCAAAGAGCCGATCCACGATGTAGTACGGCGGCCGGAAGCGGTAGTTCACCAGTTGCCCGTCACCCTGCGCGCCGATGACGAACAGGGGCGGCAATTCGCCCTGAGCGATGCCCGGCGGGAACTGGATATAGACCTTCTCGCCGTCATCGAAGGCGCGCAGCGGCTTCCATGGGGCGGCGCTGCCGCTGATGGCGTAGCGGAAGCGGATCTTCTCCAGCGACAGGCCGGTATCGACCGGCGCGGCGGCGCTGGCCGCCTGGGCCTGGCGCTGGAGCGCTAGCATCCGATCCTTCGGGTACTCCCAGGACACCGAGGCCATCCATGCCTTTTCCGTCGAGGTCAGCTCCAGCAGGTAGGTGCGCCGGTTGCTGGTGATCACCAGATTGGTCTTGAGGCCGGAACGGATCGGCTTGACCAACACGTTCACGCGCAGCGCATCGCCGCTGCCGCTGGACGTGTCGCCCACGATCCAGCGCACGGTATCGCCCGCGGCCACCGTCACCAGTTCCTCACCCGGTTGCAACGACACCACCGTCACGCGCCCCGGCGCCGCATAGACCTGATACAGCGCGCCATCGCTGTATGGCCAGACCTGAATTGCGTTGACGTAGCCCTCCCGCGTCGGCGCGACCCGCGCCTCGGCGTTGGCGCGCGAGACGCGCACCTTCTCGTCGGCAGGCTCCGGCGCAGCCGGGGCCGCCTCCGCACCGGATCGTGGTTCTTGCAGCGGCTTCAACTGCGCCGGCAGCGCCAGCGGTTCGGGCACCGTGACCACCTCCACCGGCGCAGGCGGCTCCGGCAGCGGCTGCGCCTGCACGGGTTCATCGAGCGCGATCACGGGCGGCGGTTTGCCCTGCGTCGCGCAACCCGCGAACAGGACGGTCGATGCCAGCAGGATCACCGGCAAAGCGGATTTACAGAAATGCAGATTCATGGTTTTGCTCCTTCGGACGAATCCAGTTCGCGGCTCCACGACAGTCCGTTGACGTAGATGCCCAGGGGGTTCTTGCGCAGGCGCTGCTCGGTGCGCGGGGTCTGCTGCACGATGGACACCACTGCGTTCCACCGTTCAGTGCGGTCCAGCGCGCCGTTGACGAAGCGCGTCTGCGTCCAGCGCACGTTGAATGACGTGTCGCTGGCGCGGGTCACGCTTGTGATCTGCACCGTCACCGACTCCTTGCCGATGCGCGCGAACGGGTCGTTCACGCGGGCGTACTCGTTGAGCACCACGGCGCCCTTGTCGGTGGTGTAGTCATAGGCATCGAGCCAGTTCTGGCGGACGACGATGGGGTCGATGGACAGCGAGCGCACCAGGCCGATGAAGCGGCCCAGGTGGTACGCGATCTGCGCATCGCTGGGCCGGTACGGCGTGGCGGCCTCGCCCACGGCGCGCACCTGGCCCGCGTTGTCCACCTCCACCACGTAGGGCGTGACGATGGACTGCGCCGAGCGCCACACCAGCCCGCCCGCCATCAGCAGCGCCAGCAGCAGACAGCCGAAGGCCATCAAGCGCCAATTCTTGGCTTGCACACGGGGCGAGCCGATACGCTCGTCCCAGACCTGGCCGGCGGCCTGGTACGGCGTTGCAGGCTGCGGCGTGTCGGCATAGCGCACCTGCGGTCGTTTGAATCGCATGGGAGTTCTCCTTGAGAGTCAGGAATCGGAATCACGAAGGCTCGGGCCTTGCCCCGAGCCACCGCCGTCGCCCCCGCGCAGCGCGTGCGCGGCGGTCGTGGCGGCGTGGGTAAGCTGCTGCCTGCGGTGCAGACGCTTGGCCCAGGCCGGTTGCTCCATGGATGGCTGGGGCGCGGCGGCATCGCCGGCGCCCCGTGCGGCTGCGCCGGTAGCCGATGGCGCGGCGGCGCCATCAGGCCGGAAGGCGGCGGCGACACGCGCCTTCATCGAGCGTGCGCCATCGGCCACCTTCTGCCCGGCCGCCTGCGCGCCGGTCCTGGCGACATTGCCCAAGCCGGCAGCAGTGCCCTTGATGCCTCCGCCCGCCGAAGCAGAGCCGGCCTGGAAGGCCGCCTTCGCGCTGGTAGCCGTCGAAGCCGCTGAACGCGCCCCGCTGGCTGCCATGCGGGCGGCGCCGGGCGCCATGCGGGCGCCAGCGGCGACAGCACTGCCGACGCCCGTGGCTGCGGCACCGACGGCGACGGCGGCACCCGCCGCGCCAACGGCAGCTCCGGCCATTGCGCCCGCGCTAAGCTGCGGCGCCCCGGACACCAGGCCGGTGGCAATCCCCGGCCCGAAGATGCCCAATGCCAGCAGCGCGAGCGAGGCCAGCATGATGACCAGCGCATGGTCGATGGACGGCTCGGCGGGATGCACCGTGAACTCGGCGAACAGCCCAGTGCCGATGCCCACGATCACCGCCAGCACCAAGACCTTGATGCCCGAGGCCACCACGTTGCCCAGCACCTTCTCGGCCAGGAAAGCAGTCTTGTTCCAGAGCGCGAACGGCACCAGCACGAAGCCGGCCAGCGTGGTCAGCTTGAACTCGATCAACGTCACGAAGAGCTGCACCGCCAGCACGAAGAAGCACAGGACGACGATCAGCCAGGCAATGAACAGCACCACGATGGGCGCGATGTTCACGAACACCTCGGGGAACCCGGCCAGGTCGCCGATCTGCTGGAGGATCGGCGCCCCGGCGTCAATGCCCGTCTTCGCCAGCCGCCCCGGCTGCAGGAAGTTGCCCATGCTCAAGCCGGAGCCACTGGCCGTCAGGCCCAGGCCGGCGAAGGACCGGAACACGATGCCCGCCAGCGTGTTGAAGTTGCCGATGATGTAGGCGAAGGCGCCCACGTAGAGCACCTTGCGCAGCAGCTTGGCGATCACGTCCTCGCCCTGGCCCGTGGCATGGCCCATCGCCCAGAACAGCCCGGCGATCGTCATGTCGATGACGATCAACGTGGCGGTCAGGAACGCCACCTCGCCCTGCAGCAACCCGAAACCCGAGTCGATGTAGCGTGAGAACGTGTCGAGGAAGCGGTCGATGACCGTCACGTCGTCCATGGCAGCGTGTCAGTTGCCGTAGAAGTTCACGGACTGCGGCGTGTATGGCGTGCCGCTGCCCAGGAAGCGCCGCGTCACTTCGCGCCCGCGCTCGGTGGCCGCGGCCTGCCTCGCCAGTTCCAGTGATGCAGCGCGGTCCTGCGTGATCTGCAGGCGCTGCGCCTGGATCGACTGCTTGGCCTGCAAGGCCAGCAACTGGTTCGTCGCCTGCATCGCCTGCAGCGCGCCCACGGCAGATTGGCTCTTGGTCACGAGGTCGGCCAGCACGCTTTCGTCTTCGCCCAGGTTCTGCGACACCTGGGCCTGCATCTGCATGGTGGTCTGCAAGCCGTTGAGCGTGTTCCTCCAACGCTCCTGCGCGTCGCGGTACATCTGGTCGCCGCTGACGGTGGCGGCGTACTGCTCGGGATACAGGCGCGCGAACTCCCGATCGAGGTTCGTCACGTTGTAGGCCAAGCCTCGGGCCTGGGCGATCAACCGCTCGGTCGTCGCCAGATTGGCGCGCAACTGGCCGACTACGCTGGACGGCAGGCTGGCGAGGTTGCGCGCCTGGTTCATCAGCATCTGCGCTTCGTTCTGGAGCTGCTGGATCTGGTTGTTGATCTGCTCCAGCGTGCGAATCGCGGTCAGCGTGTTCTGCACGAGGTTGGTGGGGTCGATCACGACCCATTGCGCATGGGCGGTGGCGGTGCAAAGCATGGCCGCGACGGCGGCGGCGACAAGGCGCTTCTTCATGGCAGGTTCTCCAGGGGTTGGTCAGCGAGGGAACCCGGCGCAAGGCCGGGGAACGAGGGCAGCAGGTCGGCCGCCCAATCGAGGCCGCGATGGCGCAGCCAGGCGTCCGCGAAGCCGGGCAAGCCGGCGTCGCGCAACACGCGATCCATGTCGCGCTGGTCCTGGGGCGTGGAAGCACCCGCGAAGGCGAGCGTGGCCGGTCCCAGGTCGAGGTCGAACAGGCGGTTGCCGAGGCGGGATTGGTAGTAGTAGTCGCGCTTGGGCTGCGCAGTGGCGACGATCTCGATCTGCCGCCGGTTGAGGCCAAAGCCCTCGTAGATCGTGCGAATCTGCGGCTCTGTGGCCTGCGGGTTGGGCAGGAAGATGCGGCTGGCGCAGCTTTCGATGATCGCGGGCGCGATGCTCGAATCCTTGATGTCCGCCAGCGACTGCGTGGCGAAGATCACCGCCACGTTCTTCTTGCGCAGTGTCTTGAGCCACTGACGGATGCGTGCCGCAAACACCGGGTCGTCGAGGAACAGCCACGCTTCATCGAGGATCAGCAGCGTTGGCGCCCCGTCCAGCCGTTCTTCGAAGCGCGCGAACAGATAGCGCAGCACCGCGAGCACAGCGGCCTTGCTGTGCATCAGGTCCTCCATCTCGAATGCCTGCACATCGGCCGTGCCGAGACGGTCGCGATCGGCGTCCAGCAGCCTGCCGTGCGCGCCACCCAGGACGTAGGGCGCGAGTGCCTGGCGCAGCGCGTTCGATTGCAGCAAGGCCGTCAGGCCGGTGAGCGTGCGCTGCTCCACCGGCGCGCTGGCCAAGCTGCCCAGCGCCGACCAGATGACCGCTTTCTCCTCCGGGCCGACGGCAGCGCCTTCGTGCACCAGGCGGCCTTCCACCCATTCGCTGGCCCAGGTGCGGTAGCCCTCCCGGTCGATGCGCGCCAGCGGCTGAAAGGCGATCTCGCCATCGGCGCCGAGGTCGTAGTGCTCGCCACCCAGGCCCAGGACAGCCGCGCGGATCGAGCGTCCCATGTCGAAGGCGAAGATGCGCGAGCCGCGATAGCGGCGAAACTGCATGGCCATCGTCGCCAGCAACACGGACTTGCCCATGCCGATCGGCCCCACGACCAAGGTGTTGCCCACGTCGCCGATGTGCGTCACCAGCCGGAACGGCGTCGAGCCATCGGTGCGCGTGACGATCAGAGGCGGGCCGTCAAGATGCGCGTTGCGGTCCTGGCCAGCCCACACGGCGGACACCGGCATCAAGTGCGCCAGGTTCAGCGTCGAGACGATGGGCTGGCGCACGTTCGCGTAGGCATTGCCGGGGATCGAACACAGCCACGCATCCACGGCGTTCAGGGTCTCGGGGATCGTCACGAAGCCCCTACCCTGGATGACGCGCTCCATCATCCTCAGCTTCTCGTCGGCCACGGCCGGGTCGGCGTCGAGCACCGTCACCGTGGCGGTGAGGTAGCCGAAGGCAACTTGATCGCCACCCAACTCCTGCAACGCGGCATCGGCGTCGGCCGCCTTGTTGCTGGCATCCGTGTCGACCAGCGGGCTTTCCTGCTGGAAGATGGTTTCGCGCAGCAGCGCCACCACGTTCTTGCGCTTGGCGAACCACTGCCGGCGCAGGCGCACGAGTTCCCGTTCCGCGTCGGCTTTGTCCAGGCAGAGAAAGCGCGTACTCCAGCGGTAGCCAAAGCCGAGGCGGTTGAGGTCGTCCAGAATCCCCGGCCAGGTCGAGGTCGGGAAGCCCCGCACGGTGGCCACGCGCAGTTGCTGGTCGCCCAGCATGGGCGCCAGGCCGCCGATGAGCGCGCAGTCGGTCAGCAGCGCGTCGATGTGGAACGGTACCTCGGGCACGCCCACGCGGTAGCGCCGCGTCGAGATGGCCGAGTGCAGGTAGGTCAGCGTCTGGCCGTCATCCAGCCACGCGATCTCCGGCATCACGCCATCGAGCAGGTCGAAGATGCGATCGGTTTCCGCCACGAAGGCAGCAAGCCGTTCGCGCCAGTCCACGCCTTCGGTCGGACGGTTCTCGTACAGCAGGCCGGCGGCGCGGGCGCGGGATTCCTCCGCCGGCAGGTACACCAGCGACAGGTGGTAGCCGCTCTCGAAGTGGTGGCCTGAGTCCTCAAAGGCGGCCCTGCGTTCTTCGTCCACCAGCCAGGACAGCGGCTCGGGGAAATCGGAGTGCGGGTAGTCCGCCGCCGGGCGGCGCTCGGCCTCGATGAACAAGGCCCAGCCGGAGCCCAACCGGCGCAGCGCGTTGTTGAGCCGTGCCGACGTGGAAATCAGCTCGCCTTGCGTCGCGCTGTCGAGATCCGGGCCACGAAAACGCGCCGTGCGCTGGAAAGCGCCATCCTTGTTCAAGACGACGCCTGGGGCGACCAGCCCGGCCCAGGGCAGCCAGTCGGCCAGCAGCGCGGGCCGCTGGCGGTATTCGGCAAGGTTCAGCATCGCGGCATCCCCCTCACACGTCTAGCAGCGGCCGGTGCTTGATGTGCCGCGCGAAGACCTGCATGAACTGCGGATCGACCTTCGCGCCCCAGACCGCCAGCGCATGGCCGACGATCCAGAGCGCCAGCCCCGGAATCCACAGTTGCAGGCCCAGGCCCACGGCGGCGGCCAGCGTGCCGTTGGCGATCGCCACGGTGCGCGGCGTACCGCCCAGCAGGATCGGCTCCGTCAGCGAGCGATGCAGCGGCACCTCGAAGCCAGCCGCAAAGGTGTCGGGCATGGTCATACGACCGCCCCGCCCGAGAAGCTGAAGAACGACAGGAAGAAGCTCGATGCCGCGAACGCGATGGACAGGCCGAACACGATCTGGATCAGCTTGCGGAAGCCCCCGGACGTGTCGCCGAAGGCCAGCGCCAGGCCCGTGGCGATGATGATGATGACGGCCACGATGCGCGCCACCGGCCCCTGGATGGATTCGAGGATGGACTGCAGCGGCCCTTCCCAGGGCATCGAAGAGCCCGCGGCCTGGGCCGTTCCGGCCAGGCACAGCAGGAGCGCGGCGAGGAACAGCCCATGCACCGCGGGACGGGCCAGGCAACGCAGCCGCATCGACATGGAAAGCGGATTTACGGAAAAGCGGAAAGCAGGAACGGTCATCTGCGTCATGGCAGTTCTCCAGGTTGGTCAGGGGACAGGAAAGGCGCAGCCGCATCGGCTGCGAGATGAACCGGCGTCAGCTCGGGAAACGGCGTTTCCAGTGCATCCGCCAGGCGATAGCCCGCGCCGTCGAAGCCGACGACGCAGGCGATGCTCTCGATGCGGCGCTTGCGGCCGCGTCCGGCGATGTGGATCACCACGTTGACCGCCTCGGCGATCAGCGCGCGGGGCGGGTTCACCGCCACTTCGAGGATCAGTTGCTCCAGCCGCAGCAGCGCGGCCAGCGGGGAGCCGGCATGGACGGTGGCGATGCCGCCCGGATGGCCCGTACCCCAGACCTTGATGAGGTCCAGCGCCTCGGGGCCGCGCACCTCTCCGACCACGACCCGATCCGGGCGCAGGCGCATGGACGAACGCACCAGCTCCTGCATCGACACCACGCCCTGGCGCGTGCGCAGCGGCACGTGGTCGCGGGCGGCGCATTGCAGCTCGATGGTGTCTTCAAGGACCAGCACGCGGTCGCCGGTGGCGGCGATCTCGGCCAGCAGCGCGTTGGCGAGCGTGGTCTTGCCGGTGCTGGTGCCGCCCGCGATCAGGATGTTCTGCCGCTCGCGCACCGCCCGCACCAGAAAATCCGCCTGCCCGCTGGTCATCATCCCGTCGATGACGTACTGCGTCAGCGGGATCACGCCCACGGCGCGCTTGCGCAGCGCGAAGGCCGGGCCGGGCGCGGCCGGCGGCAGGATGCCCTCGAAGCGTTCGCCCGTCTCGGGCAGCTCGGCGGTCAGCAGCGGCTGGCCGCGATGCACCTCAGCGCCGACGTGTGCGGCCACGAGGCGGATGATGCGTTCGCCATCGGCCTCGGACAGTTCCACGCCCATCGGCGCACGGCCGGTGGACAGGCGATCAATCCACAACGTCCGGTCGGGGTTGAGCATGATCTCCACCACGTCCGGGTCTTCCAGCGCGGCGGCGATCAGCGGCCCCATCGCCGTGCGCAGCATCTGGATGCGGCGGTCGAGCGAGGTGGCATTCAAGGACGGCGGAACGGCGCTCATGAGGCGCGCTCCTGCGTTTCATCCATGCGCGCCGGGTCGGGGTGCAGTTCTTCCACAACGTCGCGCACCAGGCTACGCCCGCGCAGCAAGTGGCGGCCCAACTGTTCAACGAACTGTTCGAAGCGCGCCTTGCCCTGGGCGCGGGCCGCGTCCTGGTGGGCTTCAGGCACAGGCGTGCTGACCGTGAGGAAGTAGCGGATGAACAGCGCCAGCGTCTCGATCTGGATGTTCTGGTCGCGCTCCATGCGCTCGGCCTGACGCGACAGGCGATCCAGCCTCTTGGCGATGGCCGCCTCGCGCTGGTCGCTCGCGTCAGGTGACAGCCACGAGGCGAGTGCCGCCGCCACGATGCTGGACTTGGACACGCCCTTCTTGGCGGCCAGCTCGTCAAGGCGCCTGGCGTGCTCGGGCTGGATGAAGAGGTTCAAACGATGCTGGGTCATAGCTCGATTCCGTCGTCAGGGTCGAGAGATGCCAGCCGGGCCGTGCGCTGTTGGGCCGGATCAAGCTGGCGCGGAAGGGGAAGCGGCTCGTCGTCGTCATCGAGGAGCGCGATGTCGGCTGCGGACGCGGCCCGCTCGGGGTCGTAGGCGACGGCCTCAGTAAGTTCGGGCTGCCGGCGCGGGCCACCGTCGTCGATGCCGCCCATGGCATCGATCGCTTCAGTGGCGGGCACCGCCGGAGCGGCAGGAATCGCCAGCCCGCTCCAGTCATCGGCACGTGCCGTTGGCACGTCGGCGTAGCGCCCGGCCGTGAGCAAGGGCGGCGGCAATACGCAGCGCTTGAAATTGGCGTCGGCGTAGTAGCGCAGCTTCTTCGCCTTGATTGGCGCCAAGCTGGACACCATCACCACCGCTTCGTCGGGCGGAAGCTGCATCACCTCGCCGGGAGTCAGCAGCGGCCGGGCTGTCTCCTGCCGTGACACCATCAGGTGGCCCAGCCACGGCGCGAGCCGGTGGCCAGCGTAGTTGCGTTGCGCGCGCAGCTCGGTGGCCGTGCCCAGCGTCTCGGAAATGCGTTTGGCCGTGCGTTCGTCGTTCGTCGCAAACGTCACGCGGACGTGGCAGTTGTCGAGGATGGAGTGGTTCTGCCCATACGCCTTGTCGATCTGGTTGAGCGATTGCGCGATGAGAAAGGCACGAATCCCATACCCCGCCATGAAGGCCAGTGCCGTCTCGAAGAAGTCCAGGCGGCCCAGCGCCGGGAACTCGTCGAGCATCAGGAGCAGCTTGTGGCGGCGCTGGATGCCATCGCTGCCGTCCAGCGATTCCGTGAGCCGCCGGCCGATCTGGTTGAGGATCAACCGGATCAGCGGCTTGGTGCGGCTGATGTCCGAGGGCGGCACCACGAGGTACAGCGATACCGGATGCTTCGACGCGATCAGGTCGGCGATTCGCCAGTCGCAGCGCGAGGTGACTTCGGCCACCGTGGGGTCACGGTACAGGCCGAGGAATGACATGGCGGTGCTCAACACGCCGGAACGCTCGTTGTCCGACTTGTTCAGGACTTCGCGCGCCGCCGATGCAACGACCGGATGCGGCATCCCTCCTTGATCCAGGCCAAGATGCGCGGTGGTCATCATCCGGTGCAAGGTCAGCTCGAACGGGCACGCCGGGTCGCTGAGGAAGTTGGCGACGCCGCGCAGCGTCTTGTCCTCGCCGGCATAGAGCACGTGCAGGATGGCGCCAACCAGTAGCGCGTGCGAAGTCTTCTCCCAGTGGTTGCGCTTCTCCAGTGCGCCTTCGGGATCGACAAGGATGTCCGCGATGTTCTGCACGTCGCGTACTTCATGCGCGCCGCGCCGCACCTCCAGCAACGGGTTGTAGGCGGCCGACGTCGCATCGGTGGGGTTGAACAGCAGGCAGTGCGAGAAGCGCGAGCGCCAGCCTGCGGTAATGCTCCAGTTCTCGCCCTTGATGTCGTGGATCACGGCTGATGCCTGCCAGGAAAGCAAGGTGGGCACGACCAGGCCGACGCCCTTGCCCGAGCGCGTGGGCGCGAAAGTCAGGACGTGCTCTGGGCCTTCGTGCCGCAGGTACTGCTGGCGATGCAGGCCGAGGAAAACGCCAGCAGGCTGGTCGAGGCCCGCCTTGCGAATGTCAGCGGCTTCGGCCCATCGCGCCGAGCCGTAGGTCGTCACCAGCTTCGATTGCCGCGAGCGCCATACGGACATGGCGATGGCGATCACCACGGCCACCAGGCCGCTGCCGCCAGCAATCGCTCCGCCCGTGTCAAAGATGCGCGGCGCGTAAGCGTCGAAGAAGAACCACCACTCGAACAGCCGCCACGGGTGATAGACCGGCGTGCCGAAGAAGTCGAACCACGGCGAGCCCAGGCGTAGCTGGTAGCCCAGGGCAGCGGCCGTCCATTGCGTAGCGCCCCACACGCCAGCGATCACGATGCCGAACACCACGGCGATCTGACCGAACAGCACGTTTGTTCCCTGCATGCCCCAGCCTCCAATGGCGGCGCAACGACGTGCCGCAGGCATCAGGATCGGTGCCGTGGAGCGTGCTGGTCAAAGACTGTTCCGGCTGCGATTGAGGCCCAAAAAGCCAGACTTATTGCTGTGGCGAAGACAATAAAAACGCCGCGGGCGCGAGCGCGCTGCGGCGTATTGAGGTAACAGAAAGAACTATGTCGCGGCGATGCGACTGCGGAAGGATCTACTGGCTCTTCTGCTCCGGCCGATCACCGAAGAAGCGCCGCTTCGCGGCTTCGGCGGCACGCAGGCAGAGTTCATCTCCGACCGTTGCTCGGTCCTCCTTGCACAGCCGTTGAATCTCTTTGATCCGGCCGGGGTTGGCGACGAGCGCGTCCACGGTTTCCGTCGGTTGAGATTGCCCACAGGCCGTCAATACAGCGGCCATCAGCAGCGGTAGGAGTCGGGTCATGGTTTTGGTCCTTTCATCGGCTAGATCAGGAGTCGTCGGCAGTGCGCAGCTCATTCGCCGAATCAATAGAGGCCACTCGTTCGATAAACCGACTCAGCATTTCGGATGGCTCCACGTCACGATACAGTAGATACGTGGCCAGCATCTGCGGCTTGCCCGCCAAGCGCCGGGCTACAACACCTGGCCCACGGCCGGATGCAATGTGCGCAGCACCTGCCAAACCCAGTGCCAATCCGGCGGAGACCAAGGTCATCATCACCTCATAAGACGCAACGCGCTGAGCGATCAATGGCTCTTGCTCGCACCGGTGCAAAACGCGATCGACTTGACGTGCATGGCCTTCGCATATCGCCGGATCGCATAGCGCCAACGGATAGCGCAACACTTCCTCCAACGGAACGTGCTTGTGGGCGAGCACGGGATGGCGAGCCGGGACCGCTACCATCAATTCGTCTTCCCACGCACGCCTGACCACAATGCCGTCGCCCACATCTTCGGCCATCGAAAAGCCGACGTCATACAGGTCATCGTGCAGACCCTTGATCTGCTGGTCCAACGGCACCTCAAACAACCGAATGTCGAGTTCTGGATCTTCCTCTCGGCACCGCGCCAGTAGTGCCGGCATGCGCGAGGGCGTGATGCCATCGGACAAAGCGATACGCAACTGGCCGTGAAAGCCGCTGGCGGCAGATTTGGCACTATCGCGGGCCTGCTCCAGTGCAACAAAGACACGCGGAACATGCTTCAGGAACAACCTCCCCGCGCGGGTCAGTTGCGTGTTGCGCGTAGTGCGTATGAACAAGCGCGTTCCGAGTTCTTCTTCCAGTTCCTTGATACTGCGTGACAGCGGCGATTGGTCAATGTGCAGCCGCTCGGCAGCACGAGCAAAGTGGAGTTCTTCGGCTACCGCAATGAAACAACGTAAATGACGGAGCTCCATGAAGCGCCTCCTTTGCGCAGCTATTCGTGCCTCACTTGCGTCACATAGAAGGATGCGACGAAAGGCAATCCACTGATTTCATAACGCATCTTCCAGTAACTCAGGCGCTCATCGCGAGAGCAGAGCGCCGCTTCGGCCACATCCGACGGCGATCTCGTCGGCGATCAGGTGCACCCCGAACCCGTGCACAGCGCGCGCAATGCTCTCAGATTCGACGGCGCGTTCATCGAAGTGCCGGCGGCACAGCACCAAGAGCTCGGCGATGACGGCGGCGGTTTGGTTGTGGCGTTCTGCGAGCAGCTCGCGCATCTCGTCTAACGCCATGGCCTCATTGCCGAATCGTTGGTCCGGCGAGGTCACGATGTGGCTTCGAATTAGCAGCGGGGCGTAGGCGTCCCGAAAGATCGCGATGTCGGTAACGGCAAGCGCGCCAATGGTCGCCGTGCAGAACGCAGCGATCAGCCCTCCCCACACAACCGCCGGGCTAGTCGCAAATGAGGTTGATCAATCATTTGCCCGTCGAGATTGAACGCGCTTGCGTTCGGGCTTTCTGCGAACGCAGCGAGAACTCGACGCGCCCAGTTCAGTTGCGATTCGTTGGCCTGAAAGGCCTCGTTAATCGGTACGATCTGCCGAGGATGGATAGCGAGCTTCCCCACGAAGCCATCCCTGAAAGCCTCGCGCGACTCGTTCACCAAGGTCTCAGGCGCGGAGAGCTCTACGCAGACCGTGTCGATAGGCCGGACGCCGGCAGCTGCGGCAGCAAAGAGACACAATGATCGCGCCATTCGGTAAGGTTCCGTGTAGCGACCGTCCACGCGATTGCTCAATGAGCCCACTGCGGCCGCCAAGTCCTCGCCGCCCCACGAAATACCCCACAGCCTTGGGGTCACGCCTGCGTACGAACCTAGTTCGAAGATGGCGCGACCGGTCTCCGTCGCAATCACCAAAATCTGCGTCTGACCGACCGGAACGCCCGCTTGCAATTCAAGCGCATCCAGGTAATCGGCGACCCGCCGCAACGATTCCCGGCCTTCGCATTTGGGTAGCAGAATCCCGAATGGCTGAGCGGGCACCACAGCAACCAAGTCCTGAAGCAGGAGGCCGGTATCCAAGCTATTTACCCGAACCCAGCCTTGCTGATGGGACGGTATTCTTGGGAGGAGTTGTTGAACGAGCGTACGTGCCATGTCCTTCTGGGACAGGGCGACGGAGTCCTCAAGATCAAGGATCAACGCGTCGGATGCCGAAGCGACCGCACTGTCGAACTTTCTCTGAGAATCGCCCGGCACGAAAAGAAACGAGCGCGACATGGTCAGGACGACTCCGCGTTGGGGCGCTTGTGCATGAGCGCCGCGCGTTTGCATGCAGCGACAACCTCGCCCTGCTGGTTGAGGGCCTTGTGCTCGAACTCGACAATGCCAGCCTTGGGGCGCGACTTGCTTTCCCGAACCGAAAGAACTGAAGTCTGCACGCGGATGGTGTCTCCTGCAAAAACAGGTTTGGGAAATGCCACGTCCGTCATCCCTAGATTCGCAACTGTGGTTCCCAGGGTAGTGTCGTTCACGGTCATGCCAATCATCAGACCCAAGGTGAACAAGCTGTTGACCAATGGTTTGCCGAACTCGGTTTTTGCCGCAAAGTGCGCGTCGATGTGCAGTGGCTGCACGTTCATGGTCAGCGAGCTGAAAAGTACATTATCCATCTCCGTGACGGTGCGGCTCCAGTCATGCTTGAACTGTTGACCGGGGGAAAACTCTTCGAAATAAAGTCCTGACATGGGAGAAGCTCCTAGGGTTGGAAGAAAACCATTCACAGCCGCTTAGCACACCAATAGGGCTCAGCTTCTGTAACAAGGCAAATCGGCAATGGTTTCATTAAGCCGATTAGTCATAGCTGCGCGCGTCCTCGATGACCTTGCCATCGTTTGGCAGACTGCTGGGCGCGACCATCTGCACCTCGCCGCGCAGCTTGGTGACCTCGCGGATGGCCTCGCCCAGCTGCAGGGCCAGGCCTTCGGCGGTCTCGACCGTTTCGACCAGCAGCACCATCTGGTCGTTGGCCATCTCGCCGCGCACCACCAGGCGTGCGCGCAGCACCTGCGGGAAGCGCCGCGCAATGGCCGCCACCTGGCCCGGGTGCACGAACATGCCGCGTACCTTCGTTGTCTGGTCGGCACGGCCCATCCAGCCCTTGATGCGCGTGCCGGTGCGCCCCGTGGGGCAGGTGCCGGGCAGCACGGCCGAGAGGTCGCCCGTGCCGAAGCGGATCAGCGGATAGTCGGTGTTCAGTGTGGTGATGACGAGTTCACCCACCTCGCCCTCGGGCACGGGGTCGCCGGTGCCTGGGCGCACGATCTCGACGATCACCCCTTCGTCCAGCACCAGGCCCTCGCGGGCACTGGTTTCATAGGCGATTAGGCCCAGGTCGGCTGTGGCATAGCACTGGTAGCCGTCAATGCCACGTGCCAGAAACCAGTCGCGCAGGCTGGGGGGAAAGGCTTCACCACCAAACATGGCCTTCTTGACGCTGGGCAGGGCCACCCCCAGTTCGGCGGCCTTCTCCACGATGATTTTCAGGAAGCTGGGCGTGCCGATGTAGCCGGCCGGCTGCAGTTCGGCCATGGCCTGCACCTGTTGCTCGGTCTGGCCGGTGCCGCCTGGAAACACGCTGCAGCCCAGGGCATGGGCGCCGGTTTCCATCATCGAGCCGGCAGGCACGAAGTGGTAGCTGAAGCTGTTGTGGATCAGCTCGCCCGCGCGAAAGCCCGAGGCGTAGATCGCTCGGGCCACGCGCCAGTAATCCTGGCCGGTGCCTTCGGGCTCGTAGATCGTGCCGGGGCTGGCAAACACACGGCGCATCCGGGCGCCCCGTTCAATCGCGCTGAAGCCGCCGAACACGCTGCCGCCTTCCGCGCGCGAGCGTTTTTGCTGTTCCAGCAGTTCGTATTTGCGCGTCACGGGCAGCCGGGCCAGTGCTTCCCGGGTGCAGACGGTGGCGGCATCCACCCCCGCCAGAAGGCGGCCAAAGGCCGGGGCATGGGCTTGTGCGTGGGCCACTTGTTGCGGCAGCGCCGCCAGCAGTGCCGCTTCGCGCTCTGCAGGCGAGCGGGTTTCAAGGGCGTCGTAAAAATCGCTCACGGTCGTTTCCTGGGAAAGGGGATCAAGCCAGCCAGCGCTTGCGCCGCTTGTAGCTTTTCACGTCCTTGAAGCTCTTGCGCTCGCCGCCGCCCACGCCCAGGTAGAACTCCTTGACGTCCTCGTTATTGGCCAGGTCGGTGGCGGGGCCGTCCATCACCACGCGGCCGCTTTCCATGATGTAGCCGTAGTCGGCGTACTTCAGGGCCATGTTGGTGTTTTGCTCGGCCAGCAAGAAGGTGACTTTCTCTTTGGTATTGAGGTCTTTCACGATGTTGAAGACCTCTTCCACGACCTGGGGGGCCAGGCCCATGGAGGGCTCGTCCAGCAGCACCATGCTCGGGTTGGCCATCAAGGCCCGGCCGATGGCGCACATTTGCTGCTCGCCGCCCGAGGTGTAGGCCGCCTGCGAGGTGCGGCGGGTTTTCAGCCGGGGGAAGTAGTTGTAGACCTTCTCCAGGTTGGCGGCGATCTCGGCCTTGCTGCTGCGGGTGTAGGAGCCCGTCATCAGGTTTTCCTCGATCGTCAGGTGGGCAAAGCAGTGGCGCCCTTCCATCACCTGTACCACGCCGCGTTTGACGAGGTCGGCGGGCGAGAGGTTTTCGATGCGTTCACCGCGCAGGTCGATGCTGCCTTTGGTCACCTCGCCGCGCTCGCCAGCCAGCAGGTTGGAGATGGCGCGCAGCGTGGTGGTCTTGCCCGCGCCGTTGCCGCCCAGGATGGCCACGATGCTGCCTTCCTCGACCTGGAGCGAGACGCCCTTGAGCACGAGGATCACGTGGTTGTAGATCACCTCGATGCCGTTGACGCTGAGAACGATGTTGGGTTTTGCCATGGCATTTCTTGGGAGACAAAGAGAACCCCTGGATACGGGTTCGGGGGGGAGCGTGAGCACCACGCCCGACGCAAACCGCATCGGGCGTGGTACATCACTGGAGGCCGATCAGGAGTTGCAGTCGGCCGGCGTCCGCGGCGTCAGCTTGCGCTCGGCGGCATACTTCGCTGCCTGGGCCTTGATCATTGGCTTGAGGATCTTCTCGTCCGCCTGCATCCAGTCGCTGCTGACCTTCCAGGCCTTGCCGTCCCAGGTATGGATGCGCGCCGAGGCAGCACCCATGTGGTCCTCGCACGTGGTGTTGATGGGGCGCAGCACACCGGCGAAACCCAGCGCATCCAGCTTGGCTTGCGTGAGGTTCAGATTTTCCAGGCCCCAGCGCACTTGCTCACCGTTCATGACCTTGCCCTTGCCAAAACGCTCCTGGGCAGCGCGTATGCCTTCGACGGCCAGCATCGAGCTCAGCACGCCGCGCAGGTACAACACCTGGCCCACTTCTTCCTTGGGCCCTGTTCCATGGCCCTTGGCGTGCAGCGTGGACAGGATTTCCTTGACCACCTTGGCGTCGTAGTCGGCACTGTTCTGCAGCGTCACCGCGTTGTAGCCCTTGGCGCCTTCGCCAACATCACGCACATCGGGTTCTGAGCCAGCCCACCAGGAGCCGAACATCTTCTCGCGCGGAAAGCCCGTGGCTTGCGCTTCCTTGAGCGCGGTGGAGTTCATCACACCGTAGCCCCACAGGATGATGTAGTCGGGACGCGACTGACGCACCTGCAGCCAGGTGGAGCGCTGCTCCACGCCCGGAGCGGTTACGGGCAACTCGTTCAGCTGGAAGCCGTGCAGCTTGGCCCTCTCCTGCAGGACAGGCAGCGACTCCTTGCCATAAGGGCTGTCGTGGTAGACGAGGGCGATCTTCTTGCCCTTGAGCTTGTCGAGGCCGCCCTCTTTCTTGGCAATCGCCTGGAGCAGCACGTCGGCACCCACCCAGTAGTTGCCCGCCACCGGGAAATTCCACTTGAACACCATGCCGTCGGCGCTTTCGCTGCGGCCGTAGCCGGCGGTGATCAGGGGAATCTTGTCGGTCGGGGCTTTTTCCGTGATGGCAAAAGTGGCGCCGGTCGACCAGGGCTGGACCACGGCCGCGCCGCCATGCTTACCTTTCATGCGCTCGTAGCATTCGACGCTGCGGGCGGTGTCATACGCGGTTTCACACTCTTCCACCAGCAGCTTAACGCCATTGATACCGCCGCGCGCATTGACCAGCTTGTAATAGTCGACGATGCCGTTGGCGATCGGCGTGCCGTTGGGCGCGTAAGGGCCCGTGCGGTAGGACAGCACCGGCATGTACTGCTCCTGCGCGAAGGCGCTCATGCTGAGCAAGGCCGCGGCCGCTGTGGCGGCCAAAGTGGCGATGAAGGTTGGTTTGCAAATCTTCATGTTGTCTCCTGTTTAAGGTTATGTGAAACACCGTTGAGAAGCGATTTCAATGGGCGTTGCCTGGATTTTTGGTAGACATGCAGGTCCGCGTTCAATGCGGAAAGGGCCAAAGGCGCAGCTTGTGTTTTGCCGTGGACCACAGCTTGGCCAAGCCATGCGGCTCGACGATCAGGAACCACACGATCAGGCCGCCGAAGATCATCAGTTCGGCGTGCGATGCGGCGGTGGTGGTGATCTCGCGGCCGATCAGGCCGGCTAGTGCGGGCAGGATCTGATTCAAGGCAATGGGCAACACCACGATGAAGGCCGCGCCGAAGAAGCTGCCCATGATGGAGCCCATGCCGCCAATGATCACCATGAACAACAGCTTGAACGACAAGTCCACCGAGAAGGCACCCGGCTCCCAGGCGCCCAGGTAGAAGAAGGCCCACAGGGCACCAGCCACGCCGATGATGAAAGAGCTGACGGCAAACGCGCTGAGCTTGGCGTACATGGGGCGAATGCCGATCACGGCGGCGGCCACGTCCATGTCGCGGATGGCCATCCACTCGCGGCCAATTGCGCCGCGCACCAGGTTCTTGGCGGCCAAGGCAATCACGGTCAGGGCCACCAGGCAGAACAGGTACTTGCTGACGTCGCTCTCCAGGGGCAGGCCGAACACCTGCAGGTTGGACACGGCCACCGAGCCCGAGGAGTTGTCCAGCGTGAACCACTTGATGCGCAGGAACATCCAGTCGCTGAAGAACTGCGCAGCCAGGGTGGCCACGGCCAGGTACAGGCCCTTGACGCGCAGGCTCGGCAACCCGAACAGGATGCCGAAGGCCGTGGCGCACAGGCCGCCCAGGATCAGCGTGGGAATCAGGGGCATGCCCGGGATGCGGGCGAAGAAGTTGTAGGCCCCGTAGGCGCCCACCGCCATGAAGGCGCCCGAGCCCAGCGAGATCTGGCCACAGTAGCCCACCAGGATGTTCACCCCCAGGGCCGCTAGCGACATGATGACAAAGGGGATCAGGATGGCGCGGAACATGTAGTCGCTTGCCACCGCAGGCACCACCCCGAACGCCAGCACGAGCATGAGGGCGATGGCAATGCGGTCCTGGGCGATCGGGAAGATCTGCTGATCGGCTCGGTAAGTGGTCTTGAACTGACCGTTTTCGCGGTAAAGCATGGTTGTCTCCTGTCGTTCTTGTTATGGGTTACACGCGGTCGATGATTTTTTCGCCGAACAAGCCCTGGGGCCTGAAGAGAAGAAACACCAGCGCCAGCACATAGGCAAACCAGATCTCGATGCCGCCGCCCACGAAGGGGCCGAGGTACACCTCGGAGAGCTTCTCGCCCACGCCGATGATCAGGCCGCCGATGATGGCGCCGGGCACTGAGGTCAAGCCACCCAGGATCACCACGGGCAAGGCACGCAGGGCCACGGTGGTGAGCGAGAACTGCACCCCGAGCTTGCTGCCCCAGATCATTCCAGCCACCAGGGCCACGATGCCGGCCACGCACCACACGATGACCCAGATGCGGTTGAGCGGAATGCCGATCGATTGCGCGGCCTGGTGGTCGTCAGCCACAGCGCGCAGCGCCCGGCCGGTGCCGGTCTTCTGGAAGAACAGGCTCAAGGCGGCGACCAGCGCGGCGGCGATGCCGGCGGCGATCACGTCTTCCTTGTTGATCAAGATGCCGCCCTGGAACACGGATTCGAGCGCGAACATCGGGTCCTTGGGCATGCCGATGTTGATCTTGTAGATGTCGCTGCCAAACAGGGTCTGGCCAAGGCCCTCCATGAAGTAGGTGATGCCCAGCGTGGCCATCAGCAGCGTGGCGCCCTCCTGGTTGACGAGATGGCGCAGCACCAGCCGCTCAATGACCCAGGCCACGAAGAACATCACCACCGCCGCCAGGATGAAGGCCATTACATTGGCGAGAACCGTGCTGTTGATGCCTGTCCAGGCTGGGACCCATTCGGCAAAGCGGGCCATCGCCAGGGCGGCGAACAGCACCATCGCGCCCTGTGCAAAGTTGAACACGCCCGAGGCCTTGTAGATCAGCACGAAGCCGAGGGCCACCAGCGCGTAGAGCATGCCGGCCATCAGGCCGCCGATCAGTGTTTCGAGAAAGAATGCCATTTGCTTGCCTCCGCCTCAGTGGCTGGTGCCCAGGTAGGCGCGGATCACGTCTTCGTTGTTGCGCACCTCGTCCGGCGCGCCGTCGCCGATCTTCTTGCCGTAGTCCAGCACCACGACGCGGTCGCTGATGTCCATCACCACGCCCATGTCGTGCTCGATGAGGACGATGGTGGTGCCGAATTCATCGTTCACGTCCAGGATGAAGCGGCACATGTCCTGTTTCTCTTCCACATTCATGCCGGCCATCGGCTCGTCCAGCAGCAGCACCTGCGGCTCCATGGCCAGCGCGCGGCCCAGGTCCACGCGCTTTTGCAGGCCGTAGGGCAGCTGGCCGACGGGGGTTTTGCGGTGTGCCTGGATCTCCAGGAAGTCGATGATGTGCTCGACCTTCTCGCGGTGTGCGATCTCCTCGCGCTCGGCCGGGCCGATGCGCAGCGCCTGCAGGATCAGGTTGCTCTTGATCTTGAGGTTGCGCCCCGACATGATGTTGTCAAGCACGCTCATGCCCTTGAACAGGGCCAGGTTCTGGAAGGTGCGGGCCACGCCCATCTCGGCCACCTGGCGCGAGTTCATGTGGTCAAACGTCTTGCCCCGGAAGGTGATGGAGCCTTCGGACGGCGTGTACACGCCGTTGATGCAGTTGAGCATGGAGCTCTTGCCGGCGCCGTTGGGGCCGATGATGGAGCGGATTTCATGCTCGCGCACGTTGAAGCTGATGTCGGTCAGCGCCTTCACGCCGCCGAAGCGCAGGCTGATGTTCTGGATGTCGAGGATGACATCGCCGATCTTCTTTGCGGTCATGGTCGGGTATTGCCTCTCGGGTGGGCAGAGCGCGGGTTTCATGCGGCGGTCTTCACGGTCGTGAAGGTCTTGGCGTCGACGATCCGGAGCGTGGCACTCACGCTGCCGGTGCGGCCATCCTCGAACTTGACCTGCGTCTCGATGTACTGCTCGGTGCGGCCCGCGTACAGCGCATCGACCAGCACGGCGTACTTCTCGGCGATGAAGCCGCGCCGAACCTTATTGGTGCGGGTGAGTTCGCCGTCGTCGGCGTCCAGCTCCTTGTGCAGTACCAGGAAGCGGCTGATCTGCGAGCCGGCCAGCAGGGCATCGGCGGCCAGATCGGCGTTTACCTTCTCGACGCAGTCGCGGATCAGCTCGTAGACTTCGGGTTTTTGCGCCAGGTCGGTGTAGCCGGCGTAGGGCAGGTTGCGCCGCTCGGCCCAGTTGCCCACGGCGTCGAAGTCGATGTTGATCAGGGCGCACACCTTCTCGCGCCGGTCGCCCAGGGCCACGGCCTCCTTGATGTGCGGGAAGAACTTGAGCTTGTTCTCCACGTACTTGGGCGCGAACATAGCGCCGCCGGCCAACCGCCCGACGTCCTTTACGCGGTCGATGATCTTGAGGTGTCCCTGGTTGTCGATGAAGCCGGCGTCGCTGGTGTGGTACCAGCCATCAGCCGTCAGTACCTCGGCCGTGGCCTGCGGGTTCTTGTAGTACTCCTTGAGCAGGCCCGCCGACTTGACCATGATCTCGCCGTTTTCGGCCACCTTGAGCTCCACGCCGCGCACGGGAATTCCTACCGTGTCAGCGAGCACCTGGTTGTCTGGCTGCAGGCAGACGAACACAGCCGTCTCGGTGGAGCCATAGAGTTGCTTGAGGTTGATGCCGATCGAGCGGTAGAAGGCAAACAGGTCTGGGCCAATGGCCTCACCGGCGGTGTATGCCACCCTCACGCGAGCGAAGCCCAGTGCGTTGCGCAAAGGCCCATAGACGAATAGATTGCCTAAGGCGTACTTCAAACGATCGACAGCTCTCACTGACGTTCCGTCCATCAAGGACGGGCCGACACGACGCGCGAGATTCATTGCTGCCTCAAACATCTTGCGCTTGAAAGCACCGCCATCCTCCATGCGGATCATCACGCTGGTAAGCAACGCTTCGAATATCCTCGGGGGCGCAAAGTAGTAGGTGGGTCCGATTTCTTTGAGATCGATGTGCACCGTGCCTGCCGACTCGGGACAATTGACTACGTAGCCACAACAAAGCCACTGTGCATAGCTGAAGATGTTCTGGCCGATCCAGGCCGGCGGTAGATAGGCGAGGACTTCCTCGCGATCACACAGTTTGTCGAATTCGGCTCCCGCGGCCGCGCGGTCCAGCAATGTGAAATGAGTATGAACAACACCCTTAGGATTGCCCGTGGTGCCTGAAGTAAAGAACATGGCTGCCACGTCATCCGGACAGCCCTGCTCCACCTCCATGCGAAACCATTGCGAATGCTCGTCCGCAAACACCCTGCCTGCGGCCATCAACTCTGCCAGCGACGCCAGTCCCACCTCGGTGTAGTGACGCAAACCACGTGGATCGTCGTAGTAGATGTGTGTGATAGCTGGGCACTGCGCCCGCACCTCGATGAGCTTATCCACCTGCTCTTGGTTCTCGACTACGCAAATGCGTACTTCAGCGTTGTTCAGTGGATAAACACATTCAACGGCCGCTGCGTCTTGATACAGAGGAACCGGGATGGCTCCAACCGACTGTGCCGCTAGCATGGTGGCGTAAAGCCAAGGCCGGTTCGCTCCGATCACCACCAAGTGCTCACCCCGTTTCAGCCCCACTTGATGGAGCCCGCACGCCAGCGTCTCGACCAGTTCCAGCATCTGCGACCAACTGAAGGCCTGCCAAATACCGTACTCCTTCTCCCGCATTGCAGGAGCCGACGGGTGTCGCTCGGCATTGCGCAACAGGAGCCTGGGGAAAGTCGTTTGCATGCCTTGTCCTTTTCGAGAAAATCTTGTCAACCCATTCACTGATTTCGCCAGTGCACACAGCACGACTGCGCCGGCTCTAGCCCATTGCCGATCGCTATACCGGAGGCGTCAAGCCATACGTTTGGCGACCTCTTCGAGCATGACCTCGGTGGCCCCCCCGCCGATGGCCTGAACACGCGCATCGCGCGCCATACGCTCAATGGCGGTTTCCCGTATGAAGCCCATACCACCATGGAACTGCAGGCAGTCGTAGATGACTTCGTTGACCAGCGTTCCGGCAAGCGCCTTGATCATGGACACCTCTTTGGCCACCTGCTGGCCCGCCGCGTCCCGCCAAGCCGTGGTGTAGATGAAGCTGCGTGCCGCCTCGACCTGCGACGCCCTCCAAGCCAGCCGGTGCCGGATGGTTTGCATATCCCACAGCGAACCACCGAAGGCCTGGCGCTGCGTGACCCATTCATGTGCCAGCTCGATGGCACGCGACGCCTCCCCCATGGCCTGCGCGCCCAGCACGATGCGCTCGTTCTGCAAGTTCTTGACAAGCGCGTAGAAGCCCCGATGTTCCTGGCCGAGCAGTGCGTTGGCCGGCAGGCGGCAGTTCTCGAATGACAACTCCGCGGTATCGCTGGAGAGCCAGCCATGCTTCTTCAGAGGCCGCGCGATGTTGAAACCAGGTGTTCCTTTCTCGACGATGAACATCGAGATGTCGCGCCCCCGCCCGCTCGTCGGGCCAGTCTTGGCAGCCACGAAAAACACATCACCATGCACGCCATTGGTGATGAACATCTTGCTGCCATTGAGCACCCATTCATCGCCCTCCCGCTTAGCCGTCGTTCTCATGCTCTGCAGGTCGGACCCTGCATCGGCTTCGGTCATCGCCACGGCGGCGATCTTCCGGCCGGCAATGATGTCGGGCAGATACCGCTGCTGCTGCTCCTTCGTTCCCGCGTGGAACAGGTGCGGACTCGCCATGTCGGTGTGAACCAGCACGGTGATGGCAAAGCCGCCGAAGGTAGAGCGACCCAATTCCTCGGCCAGCACAACGGTAGCCAGCGTGTCCATGCCGGCTCCGCCGTACTCGGCCGGATAGCGCACACCCAAAAACCCCAAATCGCCCATCTGGCGCAGCACCTCACGCGGAACGAAGCCGGACTCCTCCCACTCGAGTGCAAACGGCTCCACGCACTCTCGAACGAATCGCCGCACGGAGGACTGAAACATCTCGTGCTCTTGCGTGAAGAGCGGAAAGACCTGTGACAAGGGGGAAGTAGACATCATGAGTAAGCTCCTATGCTGTAACGATCGTTAGGTTGTATTCGACATCAATTTTCATCCGTATGTCATAGGGGAAACCCGATAAAAACGACGGTGACAAACTGACTGTCGTTCGTTAGTATTGCGGCATGGGAAGTCACAACAATCCAATGCCTTTGCAGAACACAAGAATCGTTGAGCTAGAAGCCATCGGCCCCGTCCCCTTTGCTGGACTGGTGCTGACTCAGCTCGGTGCTCAAGTAACGCTTGTGTCGTCGCCTGTGGCACGAGCGGTCGGCATCCCTCTCGCAGACGATCCGCTTCTGGTTGGTCGGCGACGTGTCCTGATCGACTTGAAATCGACCTCAGGACAGGCTGACTTGCATGAGTTACTACGCGATTCAGACGCCCTCATCGAAGGCTATCGGCCTGGAACATTGGAGCGGCTGGGTCTATCGCCGGCCACCCTCCGCAAACTCAATCCAAAGCTCGTCATTGCGAGGTGCGGTGGATGGGGTGAGCAAAGCACTCGCAAGTTCACCGCTGGACACGACATCAACTATCTTGCGCTGTCGGGGCTCCTGTCAGCCCTGGGGCCCCGCGAGCGCCCAATCCCGCCCCTGAATCTCGTGGGCGATTTTGGTGGGGCCTCGATGCATCTTGCCCTCGGAGTCGTTTCAGCCATCTTGGCCGCACGTACCACGGGCCACGGCTGCGTTGTCGACACCAGCATTTTTACCTCGACACTCGCACTAAGCACTCATTTGCACGGACTTAGGCGGGCTGGCAAGTGGAAGCCTCGCCGCGAGAGCAATCTCCTGGATGGGGGCGCTCCGTTCTACAGGTGCTACCTCACCGCTGATGAGAAATGGGTGGCAGTGGGCGCGATAGAGCCCAAATTCTTCAGGGAACTTCTCAGCTTGCTCGGAGCAAGGATCGACCCAGCACTTCAGTATGACGAGTCTTGCTGGCCATCGATCGAAGCGGAGTTGGCCAGATGTTTTGAGACCAAGCCGCAAGCCGCATGGGACAAAATATTCGCAGGCAGTGATGCATGCGTTACCCCTGTGCTGGAGTTGGATGAAGTGGAGCGCGCAACTGAATTTGCGCAAGGGGAACGCGGCATTCCTGCTTCAGGATTGTCATTCTCATTCACCCCTCCAGAGGAACAACATGGCCACTAAGGCTGCAAAAAACATATCTGCCATCAACACCCCCGATGGTCGCGAGTTGATTCTCGACACCGCCGCAAAACTATTTCGCGTGGAAGGTTATGCAAGCACATCACTACGCGACATCGCCGCTGAAGCAGGGATGCGCGCTGCGAGTCTCTATCACCATTTCGAATCCAAAGATGCCATCGTAAGCGAGGTCTTGCGCATTGGCGTTGAACGTGTGTTCGAGCACGTCAAACAAGCGATAGACGAACTCCCCCCCAATGCCGGACCACGAACCCTTCTTCAGACCGCGATCCATCGGCACCTGCAAGCAATGCTTCAGCTTCAGGACTACACATCGGCCAACGTTCGGATTTTCGGTCAAGTGCCCGCGCATATCAGGGAAGCACATCTTCCATTGCGTGATGCCTACGAACGCTACTGGACATCTCTTCTCAGCCGCTGTGCAAAACAAGGACCTCTCGATAAACAACGGGACCTTAGGCTTGCTCGCCTGTTCTTGCTGACTGCAATGAATGGGACGCTGGATTGGTTCCAAGGCGGCGACGTATCACTCAAAGCCATGGCCGACGAGATGACTGAACTGATCCTAAACGGATTGCTGAGCCGCCCTCCAAAAGACACTTAGCCCACACGGCTTCAAACGCCGACTTCGGAGAAAACGATGACCAAGACAGATGCCCCTTTGGCAGCGCACGCGTCAAAGAAAGAACTTTACGACCAGGCCCTCAAGACCCTGCGACAGCGGATGCAATGGGCTGTCGCCGGTGGAGGCGATCGATTGCACGAACGACACAAAGCCCGTGGAAAGATCCCCGTGCGGGAGCGCATTGATCTGCTGCTTGACCCAGGCAGCCCGTTCATGGAACTGTCGCCCCTCGCCGCATGGGAACTCCACGGGGGAGAGGTCCCCGCTGCAGGAATCGTGACTGGTGTCGGACAGGTGAGTGGCGTCAACTGCATGATCATTGCCAACGATGCCACGGTCAAAGGGGGAAGCTTCTTCCCCGAGACGACAAGAAAGCACGTTCGGGCACAAGAAATCGCCTGGGAAAACAGGTTGCCTTGCCTGTATCTGGTGGACTGCGGCGGCGCATTCCTGCCACAGCAGGATCGTGTCTTTCCTGACTACGGACACTTTGGCACCACCTTCTACCATCAGTGTCGCATGAGTGCGGACGGCATTCCACAGCTCTCGGCAGTCTTCGGCGGCTGCACGGCTGGGGGCGCCTACATTCCAGCACTGTCCGACGAATCGGTGATGGTGGACGGCACTGGCCGTATTCACTTAGGCGGCCCACCCATCGTAAAGGCAGCCATTTCAGAGGTCGTCGACGGTGAAACTCTGGGCGGTGCCTCAATGCATGCGCGCGTCTCTGGAGTGACGGACTATCTCGCCATGAACGAAGCCGAGGCGCTGGAGCGCCTCAGGCAGATCGTCGCCAAGCTCAATTGGACGACAACCTCCGCCGCGACCCGGGCGCCGGTGGTGCCCCCGAAGTTCGATGCGAGCGAGATTCCTGCAATTATCGGCACGGACTTGCGTCAGCCCTTCGACGTGCGTGAAGTCATCGCCCGCCTCGTGGACGGAAGTGACTATCAGGAATTCAAACCCGAGTACGGCACCACGCTCGTGTGCGCGACCGCACATATCCACGGCTATCCGGTAGGAATCATTGCCAACAACGGTGTGCTCTTTTCTGAGTCTTCCATGAAAGGCGCGCATTTCATCGAACTGTGCAACCAACGCCGCATCCCCATCCTTTTCCTGCAAAACATCACTGGATTCATGGTGGGCACCGAGGCCGAGCGGGGTGGCATTGCCAAGCATTCCGCCAAGCTCGTTTACGCGGTGGCCACGGCACGTGTTCCAAGGTTCACGGTGCTCATCGGCGGCAGTTATGGCGCAGGGAACTATGGGATGTGTGGTCGGGGCTTTGGCCCGAGATTCCTATTCTCCTGGCCCAACAGCCGGATCGCCACCATGAGTCCCGACGTCGCAACCACGGTGTTGACCGAATTGCGCCGATCTTCGCTCAAGGGCCCGGTCAATGAACAGGAGCTCCGGGAGCTCCAGGACACGACCCGTCAGCAGTTCGAGACCCAGAGCGACCCGTACTACGCTACTGCACGTCTGTGGGATGACGGAATCATCGAACCAGGACAGACGCGCGATGTCTTGGGAGTCTGCTTGCAACTGGCAGATGAAAGTACGCCTCGCTTCAGCGGTCAAAGCCCTGTCTACCGGATGTAATCATGTTCTCCAGTTTACTCATTGCAAATCGCGGCGAAATTGCCTGCCGCATCATCAAGACCTGCCGACGCCTGGGCATCTGGACAGTGGCGGTCTATTCGGAAGCCGACGCGCAGGCTCGACATGTGCGCGAAGCCGATGAGGCAGTCTGTATTGGACCTGCCAAGGCCAAGGATTCCTACCTGAACGCTCAGGCTGTAATCGAGGCGGCCAAGAAGACGGGAGTTCAGGCGATCCACCCCGGATACGGCTTCCTCTCCGAACGCCTCGACCTCATCGAAGCCTGCGACAACGCTGGCATCGTTTTCGTGGGACCTCATCGCAACGCAATTGCGGCCATGGGGTCCAAGATCGAAAGCAAGCGCATCGCCAGAGCGGCCTCCGTGCCTTGCATTCCTGGGTACGACGGCGATGATCAAAGCTTGGAGCGGCTGTACGGAGAAGCCGAACGCATCGGTTTTCCTCTGCTCATCAAGGCCAGCGCAGGCGGTGGCGGCAAGGGAATGCGCCGTGTGGACAAACTTGAGGATCTACAGGCCCATCTTGTCACCGCACGCGCCGAAGCGAAGGCTGCTTTCGGAGACGACAAGATTCTGTTGGAACGCTATATCGTCCAACCTCGCCATGTGGAGGTACAACTCCTGGGTGACAAGCATGGCGGTCTGGTTCACCTCTTCGAGCGTGAGTGCTCCATCCAGCGGAACTACCAAAAGCTCATAGAGGAAGCACCGGCCCCTCACCTGCATCAGGACGTCAAAAATCGCTTGTTCGAGGCGGCTTTGGCTCTAGGGCGAGAGATTCGGTACGACTCAGCCGGGACTGTTGAATTCGTCTTGGATGCAGATCACAACGACGAGCCATATTTTCTGGAGGTCAATACCCGCTTGCAGGTGGAGCATCCGGTCACAGAGCTCACGACGGGATTGGATCTCGTCGAATGGCAGATCCGGGTCGCAGCAGGTGAACCACTGGCTTTCGGCCAATCCGAACTGAAGCAGACGGGCTGGGCTATCGAAGCACGGGTCAACGCCGAGTCGCCGGCTGATCGTTTCGCGCCTTCCTTCGGTCCAGTTCTGTACTATGCAGAGCCAAACCGCCAGGGAGTACGGATCGACAGCGGCATCGATGCGCGCAGCGAGATCACGCCGCACTATGACTCCCTAGTTGCCAAGGTCATCGGCTTTGGTAGCCATCGCGATGTAGCGCAGCGGCGATTGGTCGAGGGGCTGGAGGAGCTGCGTATTTCAGGGCTTCAGACCACCCAACCCTTGTTGATCGAGATACTCCGTTCAGAAGCATTCAAGAATGTCCTGACCACTAACTTCCTCGGCAAGCACTGGCCCGACGGATGGCGTCATGCGGAGGAGTTGCAACAAGAAGCGATGGCCATTGCAGCTGCAGCTTGGCTCCATGCCCGCCGCGCGCGCGGTGATCGGCCTATGGCGACATTGACGTCCTGGCGAACGATGGCCAATGTCAATGGATTGGGTCGCTCCCATGTCGTGGTCAATGACGGAACCGTCGCTACCCCTCTCTCACTTCGCATATCAACCGAAGGAGCGTGGTGGCTGTCGGAAGGCAATGAGCATGAGATCCGGCGAATCAGCGAGTCAGCGTGGTTGAGCCAACGGAGCGCCCAATCTTTCCACACCCGGACCACCGGCACAAACGTCGAGGTTTGGAGTGGTGGATGGTCCTGCACGTTCAAAGTTTGCTCGTTGGTCTCCGTGCCCGCAGCAGTTGGAGCGGACGGCTCATCGGCCGACGTTATTTCTGCAGACCTGCCGGGGGTGCTGTCGCAAATCCTGGTCTCCCAAGGCGACACGGTCTTGGCAGGGACACCCGTAGCGGTTCTCGAAGCCATGAAATTGTTTCATACGCTGCATGCGCCGCGGGACGGCGTGGTTCGTTCGCTACCCATTGCTCTGGGTGCGACTGTTTCCAAAGGAACCACGTTGGTCGAGCTGGAGGCAGAAGGTAAGTAGACAGTATCGAAACGAGACTCGGTCACCTTTTTGAGGTCATATGCATTGTTCGCCTTTGAGCCTACATTGCCCACTTCATGTTGGTGGCCTAAAGCTTGGGCGTAGCTACTGAACAGCCCCGGGGCTGTTCACCCTGCGACAACCGTTTTCGTCATTGACGAGTACAACGGAAAATTGGGGCGTTGGTGAAAAATCCAACACCGCACGCAGACAGCTAGAGCCGCAACGCTGACGCTGCACATCTTCCTGCAGTGATGTGGGTCTCCGCTGTTCAGACGGGGAAGCTACACCTGCTACATCAGCCGATGGATGGGCCACGTTGTCGCCCCACCTCCCACGACACCCCACCGCCGCGCACCTTCGCGGCGATCTGCTGCCCAAGCCGTTGCTCGATCACCGGCTTCCACGGCACCAGGCTGAACCCCATGCCGTCATCAAGCATCGCGTAGCGGCCGCTGGCGAGCATGACGGAGCGCCTGTAGATGCCAGCCACGCGCTGCCCGTCGGCCACAGGCCGATGCGCCAAGCCGGTTTCGGCCGCAATGTCCTTGGCGGCCTGCGCCAGTTCCCGATTGCGCAGCGTGCCCAGCAGGTTGCGCGCCAGGATCACGCGCTGCCCGTGACGCTCGGCCAGCCCCTGCTCGGCCAGGAAGTCGGCGCGCTGCTGCATCGCCTGCTTGGCCTCCGCGCCAAAGCCCAGGTCGCCCAGGCCAGAGCCGCCGCCGATCAACTGCTGGTCGAGCCAGGTGGCCCCAATCACGCGGGCCTGCCGCTCGATGGGCAGGTGCGATTTCAGTTCCACAGCCACACCGCCTAGGCGCTGCGCGTCGTAGCGGTGGCCCTGTTCGGCCAGGTCGTCCGGCACCTTCCATAGCCCTTCGGCCACGCGCTCCACTATGCCGGCCCGGCGCAGGGCTTCGAGGCGGCGGACGTGGGCCGCGACGACTTCCTGCGGGTCACGGCCAGGCTCGGCTCGGCCGTGCTCAATCGCCAGGTGATGATCGGTGCGGTACAGCCCATCGCTCGCCAGTGCGGCGATGTTCTTGTCGGCCGCGCGCACGTCGGCCGATCCCTTCACCTCCACCACGGCGCCGGTCGGATAGTTCGCCAACTCGTCGCGGGCATTGAGCGCAACGTAGTGGGCCTTGCCGTCCACCCCGTCGATGACCAGATAACCCCGGTCGCGCAGTTCGTCGGCCAGCCCCTTCGCGGCCACGCGGCCGAGGATGGTTCGGCCGCTTCCATCAGCATCTTGGCCCGGCTCGAACACCGCCAGCTCGCGCGGCTCGCCGCGCATGGCCCGCTGCATGGTGCGGATGATGTCGCCACGCTCGCCCAGGGCGCGCAAGGTCTTTTCCGCATCGGTATGGACGGCCCAGGTGCCGGGCTGCATCTCATCGGCCAGGCCCAGGCGCTGCAAGCGTTGCAGCCGGCCGATCAGCAGCAGGCGCTGGCGTTGCAGCCAGGGCTCGTTGAAGCGTTCGATCTGCACCCGGCCATCCTCGCCGGTCTCACGTTGCAGCGTGCGGTCGAGGCTCGTCCATCGCTCTTGCTCCACCTCGCGCTGCAAGGTCTGCTGGATCTCCAGCTCGGTGCGTGGCCCCAGCCATTCGGTCGCCAGTTCGGCGGCGCGATGGCGGAAGCCATCGGCGATGTAGTCGCCCGCGATGATGAGGTCTTTGCCGGTGTCGTCGCGCCCGCGCACGACGATGTGCGTGTGCGGGTTGTCGGTGTTCCAGTGGTTGACGGCCATCCAATCGAGGCCCGTGCCCAGGTCGGCTTCCATGCGCGCCATGAGGTGCCGGGTGTAGGTGCGCAGGTCTTCCAGCTCGGCGCCATCCTCGGGCGAGAGGATGAAGCGGAAATGATGCCGGTCGTCGGCGCAGCGTTCCTTGAAGGCGTCGAGGTCGGCGGCATCGGTCTGCGGGCCGTAGGCTTGGCCCGGCTCGCCATCGCGGCCCACGCCATCACGCTCGATGTAGCGCAGGTGCTTGGCGAGCGACTGCGGGCTGGCCTGGCGCTGGTTGACCAGCAGCGTCTTGATGGTCACGCGCCGCGACATGGGCGTGAGCTTCGCCCCCGCGAAGCGCGCCGCCGTATGGCCGCGCCCCAGGCGCGAGCCGGGCCGCTGGCCGGTGCCCCTCCCGGTGCCGCCAGCCGTCCCAGGACGGCGCACCGAGGACTTGCCGCCGCTGGCCTTGCCTGCCTGCTTGAGCACTTTGGAGATGAAGCCCTGGCCGCGGTTCTTCGGGGCGCTGGGGCGGATGCGGAAATCGTCGTCGCGGCGGTCGGTCATGGCTGTGCCCTCTGCAAGCTCTGGCGTGTCCGGTCGTGCGAAGCACGCGGACATGCCTGCATTGGCGCGGGCCTCGCGCCACAAGCAGCACGGCGGCGAAGCCGCGCCGTGCTGCGCCAACCCCACGTGCAGACAGGCTTTCGACACGGCCCGGTGCCGCGTCCTTTTGTCTTGCCTTCCGCCTTTGCCCCTCGCTGGCGCTCCGGGCAGCGGCGGCCCGGCAGCGCTGCCGCGTGAGCAGCCAGCGTGCCGGCGAACGCGGCGACGGCCATAGGCCGGGCGCGTTCGAGGCAAGACGCCTGCACATGGGAAGGCAGCGCGAAGTGCAGCGCGGATGCGCTCGCACTGCACGCGCGACGACATGCGGAAAGCCACTGGATCGGCACGCCCGAGGGAACGATGAGATGCACGGCAACGTGCAGCGAATCGGCCGCCATCATGGGCGTGACTCCAGCCAGACCGGATGCGCGACGCCGATCACGGCGGACGCGCGCACCGGCCCGAAATACCTGCTGTCGAACGACGCCGGGTTGGTCGTACTGAGCAGGAACAGTTCGCCGGGTTCGAGGCGACGGCATTGCTGCCAGGCTGGCAGCGGCCGGCCCCAGCGATCGGCCCGCAGCAAAGCGGCCGAAGGCACGCCGTCGATGCGGACGATGCGGCCAGAGATGCACACTTCCTGCGGCGGGATGGCACCCACGCGCTTGAGCAACGGCACGCGCGCCGGCAGGTAGCCGCGCTGCGCAGCCAGCGCGGCGGCGTTTGGCGGCAGCGTGGTCAGGACGATGCTGTCCACGGACAAAGGACGTGGCAGCGAGCCGGTGCCGTGGCCCAGCGGATCGACGCGATACCAGCCGACCGCCACGCTGTCAGACGGGTTGTAGATCAGGCGCGGCAGCGGATGCACGAAGGACGCCCAGGCCAGCGCAGAGAGGCTGCAGGCGGACAGGCCCGCCAGCACGAGGCGAGCGCGCAGGCGCGAGCGAGGATGCGACGCGGTGTCGGCAGCACAAGCGGCGGTCATGGCAGCGCCCTCCCGGTGAGCCAAGCGGCGTGTCGCTCGGCTGTGTATTCGGGCAGCGGCTGGCGCGCAGCAAGCCGGTTGGCGAGCGTGCGCCAGTACGCGGGCGAGGCACCGACAGGCGCGATGCCCAGCGCCTCGATGGCGTCGATGCGTTCCAGCACGGCGCGCACTGCGTTCTCGCCCTCGGCGTGCAGCAGCAAGCGCGCGCCCGGCTGCACGCCGGGGATGCGCTGCGCCGCATCGAGCGGCGTGCAAGCCTGCATGACCATGAGCTGCCAGCGCACGGTGCCGTAGTCGTTGGCCTGCCAACGGATGCGGCAGAACACGGCGCCCGGCAAGAACACAGCGCAGCGCCGCCAGCGGTCGAGCTGGAGCGTGCGCGCGGGTTCACCGAAGCGCAGGTAGAGCTTGAAACGGGCCTCGATGTAGGCCAGCGCCACGCGCGTCAGCGGCGCGTTGGCAGGCTGGCCGGCGAGCGTGGCCGGGGAAGGCTGCGGCGCAGCCGTGGCCGCGCCAGTGGCCGGCGAAGCGGATGTAGTCATGGTGTGTTCTCCGTGCGGTTCTCTGGAAACTCCCGTTCCAGCAGGCCGCGTAGCAGGTCGGCCACTGTCACGCCTTGCGTGAAGGCTGACACCTTGATGCGCGCTCGCAGCGCGGGCGTGATGTCAAGGGTCAGGCGAGCGGTGTAGAGGTCGCCCTTGCCCAGCGCATCCGCGTCGCCCTGGCGAATCCACGCCTCGGCGTGCGGATTCGCGGGCGGGCGCGCGCCGATGCCGACGCGCTTTGCCGCGCGCTTGCTGTTCGGTGGCGGCTTCGATGTCATGTCGGCCACCGCAGCAGTTCGTCCACCAGTGCGGTGATTTCGCGGGCGGCCGCGCTGTCCGGCGCCGTCTCGCGTGCCAGCCGGCCAGCGGCCACGCTGTCGGCGAACACGATGCGTTGATGCACTTCCGCGCGCAGCGCCGGAAGCGGCTGGTCGGCGAGCGCCTGGCGCGCTTCGCGCCCGATCACGGTGGTGCTGACGCGCCGGTTGATGACGAAGGCCGCGCGGAGCAGCGGCCGGAACACCTGCGCCTCGCGGATCAGCGCCACCATCTCGGCGCTGGCCCACAGGTCGTAGGGGCTGGGCTGCACCGGAATCAGCACGCGCTCGGCCGCCAGCAGCGCGGAGCGCGCCAAGGCGGCGATGCGCGGCGGCCCGTCGATGACTACATGATCGGCCCGCCTGGCGAGTTCTGGCGCCTCCTGATGCAGCGTTTCGCGTGCAAGGCCCACGGCGCTGAACAGCCTTGAGAGACCTTGCTGGCTTCTGCGCTGCGTCCAGTCCAGCGATGAACCCTGCGGGTCGGCGTCCAGCAGCACGACGTGCTGGCCGCGCATCGCCAGCTCGCCAGCGATGTGCGTGGCGAGCGTGGTCTTGCCGACGCCGCCTTTTTGGTTGAGCAGCGCGACGATCATGGCGCGGCCCTCCGTGCTGGAAAGCCGGTCTTTCTCTGCCGTGCATCGTGCCGCGTGGCGGTTGTCCACCGTGGCGCGGCGCCTCTACTACCAGTTAGAGAATTTGAGTTAGGAAAGTTAAGAGAGGCCGAAACCCGCGCCGGCATTGGCTTTTCGGCCGATTTTGTTGCCTGATAGCACGAGGATTCGTTGCCTGATAGCACGATACCTCTGTTGCCTGATAGCACGAGCCCGTCCACAGGCCACGCACCGCTTATCCCCGTGCCGCGGACGGCACGGGCCGGAACATCAGCAACGGCGAGGCAATGCCCGCCACCTGCTCGATGCGCAAGTGGTAGCCAGGCAAGGCCTGCCGCGCCACCAGGGCGCGCAGGTCGGCCGCGAAGTCGTAGTACCGCGCCACGCTGCCCGATTTGCGGTACAGGTGCTGGAAGTCGAACTGCCAGCCAGCCTCCTGGCGCCCGCCATGCTTGCGCACCAGGCGGTAAAGCCAGCGCTCGATGCCGCCGGTGAGCCGGAAATAGGCCGGGTCGATGGTGAGCACCAGGGCCTCGTCCATCACCCCGGCATAGAACCAGTCCGGCAGGATCAACTCGATGCCCAGCGGCGTGCCGCGGGCATCGGCCAGTTCCTTCCACTCGTTGATCCATGAGAAGCGGTGCAATCGCCTTCCCGTGGTTTCGCGGATGGACGTGGCCACCGTCGTGGATTGCAGGCGATCCAGCGCCGCTTTGAGGCGCTGGTAGTCGCGCAGCGACGTGCCGCGCCCGATGAAGCGCAGGATCTCGTAAGGCGTGGCCTGCATCAGGCGCGACGGGCGCAGGCCCGCGTCGCGCGCCTCCACGATCTGGCTGGCGGCCCAGATCAGCAGGTCCGCATCCCAGATGGTGGCAATGCCATGCTCGGCCGTGCCCTCCACGCGGATCGTGACGTTCCCTCCGCGAAAGTCGATCGGCGCCGTGCGCCGCGACTTGGCCAGCGAGAAGAACGGAAAGGCCATCAGGTCCTGGCTGTCGCGCGGCGCCATGTCGCCCGGCAGGGCGCGGAACAGGTCGAGCTGTTCGCGCTCCTGCGATGGCTTGGACAGGGCGAAGGCCATCCGCGCGCCAGCGGTCAGCGCGCACGGTTGTCCGCCGCATGGTGCTCGGCGTAGTCGGGATCGGACGTGCTGTCGAAGCTGTGCTCGGCGGCCCAGGCATCGAGGTCAGCCACGGCGTACATGACGCGCCGGCCGAACTTGCGGAACTTGGGGCCGCTACCGAACACGCGCTGTTTCTCCAGCGTGCGCGGCGACAGGCGCAGGTAGTCTGCGGCTTCGTCGTTGGTGAGATAGCGCTGCGGTTGCGCGGCAGCGGTCGAGACAGTTGCGGCAGCAGCGGCAGGCCGCAAGGGAGCAGGACGCATGGTGTGAACCTCCATCGGTGTCAAAGCTCCGGCCGCACAGCGCAACCGGATGGAGGCAGTCTCAGAAAACGAAGCCCTCCTGCTCAGGGCCGATCTGCGCTGGATGCAGAACGGCCCTTCTCAAGCGGGGGCAGCTGTGCTAGGCGGCGATAACCGCCGCGCATCAGCGCATCGCCGCGCTGCACCAGGCGGCGCACACGGGCGCGCAGGCCGCCGTCGCTGTACCAGCCGGCCACGTCATCCACGCCGAACAGCCCCTCGCCCACCTCGCGCAAGGACGCGCCCGCCAGGGTTGCGTCGAGCGCCTGCAGGGTATGCAGTTCCTGCAGCGCGGCGGTCGTGGGCCGAGCGCGGACTGTTGCCGCAGGCACAGCCCCAGCGGCGGCGGACAGCGCGTCCAGCCCGGCAGCCAGCGCGCGGTAGCGGGCGCAGGGCGTGGCGCAGGTCCGCATGGCGTAAAGGCAGGCCATTCCGTCTTCCAGGCCCGGCGCGAGCGCGAGGCGCACGCAGCAGCCGGGCCAGTGCGCCGTCAGCACGAGGCGCTTGCCGTCGTGGACCAGGTGCTTGCGTCCAGGGACGTTCCAAAACTCGAAGGCGCCGGCACCCGGCGGCGGGTCCGCGTCGGGATGAACCTGGAGCACGCCGTCGTGGTCGGGGAACCAGGCCGGATGCGCGTCGCGCGCATCCAGGTCCGGGTCTTCGAACAGGCGCAAGCCCCAGCGATGCGCCGCATCCGGTTGGCGGCGACGGCGCAGCCAGTCGAGCTGGTAGTCGGGATGGCGGCGCAGGTACTCCCAGGCCAGCGCGGGGCCATCGAGGTGCAGCACGTAGAGGTACGCGGCCGTCGGATACCAAGGCTCGGTGTGATGGTCGGTCATGGCGCAAGCTCCTATGTCGAACGCAGGAGCCACGGCACAAGCCACACCGTGCAAGCATTACTGCACAGAATCCAATCGCAAAAAAAGCGGAATGGAGCGTAACTTTTGTGTCAAGACGATATGCATGGGGTACATTGCTCGCATCGTCTGAAAGCTACTGCGGTGCCTGAGATCGAATGGTCTCTGCAAGCGACCACACTGCAGCAGGCAGCAACGGTCATCATGACTTTTTGCGCCCAGGTCGAACCGTTTTGGTGCAACGGTACAGACTAAGACCTGATGGGTCTTGAGCGTGACAAAAATAGTCTCAATACGCCGAGTTAATCAGGGACGGTTCCGTCCTCCTGTGCCAGCCGCAGGTACTCCGACAGCGGACGCACCGCCTTGAAGTACCGATCCCGCATCACGGGCTGCTGGCGCGGCCCGACGATGGACGCAAGGTCGGACAACTTGATCTGGCCCAGTTCCGGCATCCCCAGCCCCAGGTCGATCAGGCCGAAAGCCGTGTCGCCATCGGCGGGGTCGAGCGCAGCCAGCAGCCATGTGGCATGTGCATCGGGGGTAAACAGCCGCACCACAGGCCAAGGGTCGATGGCCTGACCCGCGGCGCGGGCCTGGCCGTGAGCCAGGAGCTGCCGGCGTTCGTCCTCGGTGATGAGTCGGTTCATGGGCGGTCCCCTTAAATGGACGAATCCGCGGAAGCGTGAAAGCGCGAAGCCGCATCGGCGCATGTGGGGAAAGGCACGAATGCGGTTTTACGGTTCTGTGGGAATCAGCGCAAGCGGGTTTCTGTGAAGGCGCAAAAACGAGGAAGCGCAACAATGAACACTATAGATTGTAGTCCTATAGGGCGCAATCGGCTGTCATCTTGGATTTTTGGGAGATCCAAGGTTGGGAGCGAAGCACACACTGTCGGAAGCGTTGAAGACCATCAGGAAGGCGCGGGGTTTGAGCCAGGAAGCCTTCTCCAATGTCTCCAGCCGCACTTACATGAGTTCACTGGAGCGCGATCTGAAAAGCCCGACCCTCAGCAAGTTGACCGAGCTGTGCGAGGTCATGGAGGTCCATCCGCTCACGCTGCTGGCGCTGGCCTATGCTGGCGATGACATGCGGCGGGTCGAGCGGCTTCTGGCGCAGGTGCGCCAGGAGCTGGAGGTCGTGACGCGGCAAGGCGATGCGCCATAGCGTCCATCGACACTGGCTTGGCCGATCCGGCGCAGCCGGTTCGGGGTTATCCAGGGGGGCCAAGCCCTGCGCGGCGGGGATAGCCCGCAGGGCGTTCCCCTGGAGTGCAAGCGTCAGCGCGCAGCGCCGCAGGCGCGAAGGCGTGAGGGATTGAAGCCGAATGGCCGTGACGGCGAAGGCGGCACGGGGCGTAGCCCGAAAGCCCGGCGGCGCTGTGCGCCGACACGCCTTGCTCCTTTTGAAGCCACAGACTCAGCGTAAACGGAAGCAACCCGACATGGGCCGCGCTCCGTCGAGTTGGTCGATGCAGCGCTGCGCGAGCAGCACTGCGCCCCGCCATGTTGACGGGGCGCAGCGGCGGTTACGCCGCCTGGGGCTTGCTGCGCGACCAGATCAGGTCGTGCGTGCCGTCCTCGCCTTCGATCAGGCGGGCATAGACCGGAGCCGGGAACGAAGGATCGTCGATGGTCACGGACAGGTAGTTCCGCCCGGCCTCGCTGGTCTTCTTCCATGCCGCGCCGATGTCGTGGCTGGCCGCCTGCACGCGGAAGTCCGGGGCTTTCTCGCTCTCCCCCTTGTCGTTGGGCACCAGCTTGGCCTTGACGTTGAGCGTCAGGGTGCGCAGCGTGCCGTTGAAGCCGTCCTTGTCCGCGGTGAAGTTGCCGATGGTTGCCATGATGAATCTCCTTTCGGTTGAAACAGGTTCGCGCCCATCGCGTCCTGTTGTGATCCGGCCGGCGGGGGAAGGGCTGGCTGCACCGCCTGCGGGCGCAACGCAGTGGAGCGCCTGGAGGCCCAAATAATTTGGCTCGCGAGGAATGCGCGCAGCGCAGGGGAAATTATTTGGGCTGCAAGGTTGCGGCCATCGAAGCCCGGCCATCGCCAGGATTCACAAACAGACAGGACGCCTTGGGCCGACCCGCCCCCGAAAGGAGCATGGCCACCTCGGCATCCCGCCTGGCGGATTCAGTGGCACGCCCCCTGACACTGCCAAGGCCACGCCCAACGACTGCGGGAAAGCACCCTACTCTCTTGCGGCGGCTCTCCCGAAGGCGCGGCATGGAAGCCCCCCCGCAAGGCCAAGCGGCGTGTCCGTGAACCCGCCTTCGTGACGCCTGGACAACGAATCGCCAGCGTCGAGGACGGCACGCCTTCGTGCAACCTGCCGCAGCAAGCCACGGCGTACCTGCCCTGCCCCGTCCATCGCGGCGGGGCGCTGGCCGGGCCGATCCGGCTCAGGCCGGTTCGGCGGTATCGAGGGGCGCCAAGCTAGGCGCGGCGGGGATAGCCCGCAGGGCTTTCCCCTGGAGGCAAGCGAAGCGCGCAGCGCCGCAGGCGCGAAGGCGTGAGGGATTGAAGCCGAATGGCCGTGACGGCAAAGACGGCACGGGGCGCAGCCCGAAAGCCCGGCGGCGCATCGCGCCGACACGCCCAGGCCGTTCTATATTTTGAACAGGGAGCGCAGAACACCATGACCATCCAACTCCGACACGAAACCCCTGACGACATTGCCGCCATTGAGGCCGTGACCATCGCTGCCTTCGCCGATGCACCGCACACCAGCCACACCAAGCAATTCATCGTGCGCGCCTTGCGTGCGGCCCATGAATTGACGCTCTCCATCGTGGCCGAGGAACATGGGCAGGTCGTCGGCCACGTCGCACTGTCCCCGGTCACGATCACCGATTCCCAAGGCCGGCAGGCCGTGGGCTGGTATGGGCTGGGGCCGATCTCCGTCCTGCCGCCAAGGCAGGGGCACGGCATCGGCTCGCGCCTGCTGGAACAGGCGCTTGCCGAACTGCGGGCCATGCGGGCCGCAGGCTGCGTGCTGCTGGGAGAACCCGCGTACTGCGGGCGCTTTGGCTTTCAGGCCCATGCGGGCCTGCAACTGCCGGGCGTGCCGCCCGGCTACTTCATGGCGCTGGCCCTGCATGGGACAGTGCCGGAAGGCATCGCGCACTACAGCGATGCCTTCAACGCCACCGCCTGAGCCAGCGCGAAGGCGGCGGCGTTCTGATTCGGCTGTTGACCTTGACCACCGGGCGCGGCCACCGCCGCGCCCGGACTTTGCGTCCACCGCGCCCAGGGCGGAACGGCCTGGGCGCGGTTCTGCTCGCGGTTACTCCTTTGTCTCGATGAGCCACCACACGGCACGCGGCAAGGCGCGGCCCGTGATGGGATGAGTGTCGGTGAGGTCGGCGCGGGCCGACCAGCCCGAAGGCGGGCGGTAGCCGCGCACGTCGCCTTCGCCATGCCAGCGGCGGGCGCGTACCGCGCCAGGGGCATAGGTTGCCGCCATGCGTGGGCAGCTGGTCGTGGTGCGAGTCATGGGCGGTTTTCCCTCCAGCGAAACGCCCCGGTCGAGGCCGGGGCGCTTGCCTTCGGCGCAGGTCAGGCGGCCATTGCGTCGGCGGGTTCATCCGCCACGGCGTCGGCGTCCTCCGGGGCGTCCTGCACGGCATCCTGCGAGCCTGTGGCCTTGAAGATGGCGGGCATCCAGCCCGTGCCATCGGCCAGCCGTTCAGCCTCGCTGGCAATGTCGGCCTTCTTGAGCTTCGCCAGTCGTGTGACTTCCTGCGGCGCATACTCGCCCACGGCTTGCAGAATCGCAGCCTTTGGCACATGCCGGAAATAGCCTTCATTGGTAGGCTGCCACCATGCGGCCATGTCCAGGCCCACGGCCTGCGCCAATTCCACGCCCGGTTGCTGCTGCGTGGTGCGGGAGGTCACCACGTCCACCGTCGAGGCCACGCACACGGCCAGCAGCTTGACCAGCTCGCCCTGCTCCATCGCCAGCAGCGCGGCGAACAGTTCAGCGCCATCCCCAGGCAGCTTGCCCGCCCATGCCTGCTGTGCCTCGCGCAATGCCACGGCGGCGGGCGACTCCGGCCAATCGGGGGCCATGCCTTCCAACCGGTCTTGCACCGTGAGGCGCATGCCCAGCGGCAGGTCATGCCCGTAGTGGCGTTCCTGCAAGACGGTCTGCACCATGCCATGCACCACGGCGGCCAGCGCGGCTTGCGGATGCCGGGCGACTTCGATTTGCAGCGCGGCGGTTCGGTGGGCACTTAGCCGCTGCGCCAGCCGGTCGGACATGGCGGCGGTCTTGGGTTGCCTGTCGTCGTCCCCGTCCCCGTCCTCGCCTTCGTCGTTCGCAGCTTCGCCATCGCTGACGAAGCCCTGGCGCAGCCGTTCCAGCGTGCGCAATGCCTTGGCCTCGGCCTCGCGCATCAGGCCGCGATGAATCACGGCCCCGCCGTTGCGATCGATGGTGACGATGGCGCCGGCTGCGGCCTTCACGTTCGGGCTGTAGTCCTGCAAGCCATCTTCCAGTGCCTGCAACTGCTCGCCCACGGCTTCGCCTTCCTCCTGCAAGGCGTCGGCCTTGTCCTCGTCGTCCTCGTCCATCGCGGCATCGACCGCTTCGCCGATGGCCTGCATCTTGGCTTGCAGCTTCTCGATGCGCTGCACCTCGCGCTTGGTCGGTTCGCGCCGCGCCTGCGGAGCACGCTGGAAGGCGTGCAGGTCGGCATGGGTCACGCCCGGCGTGGCATCCACCCAGGCCCAGCCTTCGCCGCGCACCTCGGCGGCAATGCCTGCCAGCTTGGCTTGCGCCAGCCGTTCCAGCAGCGCGGCATCGGTCAGGTACACGCCCGCATCGCCTTCCGCGAACAGGTCGCGACGGACGCCGCCGCCTGCGGCTTCGTAGGCGTCCAGCCCGACGAAGCGCACCAGCGGATGGCGGTAGGCGTCGATTTCGCGCTCGGTGAGGCGTTCGCGCAACGCGGACGGTTGGCGCTGCCACTGTGGGGCCTCGTAGAACGCGGCTTCCTGCGCGGCGTGGTCATCGGTGATGGACAAGGCCATCAACTGATCGAGCGTGAGGGCATCGGCGCGATAGTCGGCCATCAGGCGCGGTGATACGTTCGCCAGCTTCAAGCGGCGCTGAACCACCAGCGGCGTGACGCTGAAATCCGCCGCAATGTCCTCGATGGGACGGCCTTCGGCCACCAGCGCCGCGAAGGCTTCGAACTGGTCGGCCGGGTGCATGGCTTCGCGCTGCACGTTCTCGGTGAGGCTGGCAGTGCGCGCCGTGCCATCGGCCACCTGCAGGCAAGGCACCTGCCAATCCTTGGCGATGCGGTGCTTCTTCGCCAGCAGCTTCAACGCGGCAAGGCGTCTGCCACCTGCCACCACCTCGTAATGCTCGCCATCGCTGGCCGGAATCACGATGAGGTTTTGCAGCAAGCCCACGCGCTGGATGCTCGCGGCCAGTTCGGGGATGGACATGCGCGGGACGGTCTTGCGCACGTTGCGGCCCGTGGGGCGCAGCACCAGCCGCGACAGGGGCACCAGAATCATGTGCTTGCTCGGGTCGGCGGCTTGCAGCATGTTGGCTGCGGTGCTGACGGCTTGGGCTTCGGTGTGGTTAACGGCGTTCATGGTGAATCTCCAATCAAGTGAACAAGGGAATGGAGGGGAACCGCCCCTCCGGCGGGGAAAGCGTCGGAAAGGGGTTCAGGCTTTGAGGGCGCGCATGCCATCGGCCAGCAGCCACAGGGCGCGGTTCAGGCGAATGTCGGAATCGATTCCCTGCACGGGCCGGGTTTGCTGACGGCGTCCGTTGGCGCTGCGCCCGGACAATCCGCCCTTGGTCAAGTTCTCCTGCGTGCGGTTGAACACGCTCCAGAGATCGGGGCGGCGGTCCTCGAAGCGGCGCGGCATCAGGATTTGCGATTCCGTGACGGGCGCGGGCTTGGCCGGGTCGTCGTACTTGAGGGCCAGTGCGGCGCGGGCGAAGACCTCGGATTCGCCATCGTCCAGCGTGACGGCGCGCATGGCATCGCGGGAATCGCGCACGCGGTCAAAGCCGCTCAGGACTTCGTAGGCGCCTTCGATGACCGACCCCGCCACGTCGCCCTTGTGTGGCACGCGCACATCGGCCACGGTGTCACCGCACACCAGCCCATTGCTGCAAACGAACCTGAACTGGCCCGCCAGCATCTGATAGCTGCTGGTGCCGTCGTGCGAATTCAGCAGCACGATTTCGTTGGCCTCCGCGCCGTTGATCTGGCTGGCATGGCGCAGGCGCAGCATGTGCTTGGTGAACTCGCGCCGATCATCGCGGCGCACACGGGTCTGGCACGCCATGAAGGGCTGGAACCCTTCCTTGCGAAGCTCGGCCAGCACGGCGGCGGTGGGGATGTAGCTGTACCGTTCGGAACGGCTTTGGTGCGGTGCGTCCGCGAAGATGGACGGGGCCACCCTGCGAATCTGGTCATCGGACAGCGGGTGGTCGGTGCGCAGCGCGGTGGAATGGGAAGCGAAGCGGGACGCGAGTTGCATGGTCTTTCTCCTGAACAAAAAGGCTGTTGAAGAAAACCGCACACCGGATTCCAAGATTCGGAGCCCAGCCTTTCGGCTGTTCGGTGCGGTCGGCACGAGGAACCCGGTTGGCCCTGTTGCCACCGTCTTTCCTGAGTTCATCGCCCGCGACGGAAGGGAGCGCGTGGACGGGGGCCGTCAAGGAGACAAGCGCAGGGTTGGTGCGGCCCGCAGCGAAGCGAGGACACGGCCCTGCGCGCCTTGGCGGCACACGGGCACGGGCTACAGTCGCGGACAAGGTGATGAGGTCAGGGAAGACGGCTGGACATGGCAACGGTCATCCCTATGCGCCGACCGCACGGCAAGCGAAGCGCGCAGGCCCGAAGCTGGAAGCCGGGCCGGAGGCGTCAGCCGAGCGGAGCGAGGGAACGATGGAAGCCCGACAGGGGCGAGACGCCGCAGGCGGCTCGATGCGCTATGCGCACGACAGCGCGACCGGCCATCTCCCAGGTGGCCGGGGACGCCCGGAATCCGTTACCGTCTCGGCACGTTCGATCCCAATACACAGAGAAACCGGATGAGCACTCCAGCACCCGCCTCCGAGACCCGCGTGGCCGTCCTCGTCGATTGCGACAACGTCTCCCCCGAGATCCTCGAACACGCCTTGCGCATGGTGGCCCAGTTCGGCCGGGTGGTCCTGCGCCGGGGCTACGGCAACCAGGGCAGCCTCGCCCACAGGTGGCAGGACGCCCTGGTGCGCCTGGCCTTCACGCCGTGCCTGCAATACCAGTACGCGGCCGGCAAGAACACCGCCGACATCGCCTTGGCGCTGGACGCACTGGAGGCGCTGTTCGACCGCCGGGCCGACACCTTCTGCCTGGTCACCAGCGACTCCGATTTCGCGTACCTCTGCCGCAAGCTGCGCGAGCGCGGTGCCACGGTCTGCATCGTCGGAGAAGCCAAGACGCCCGATGCCCTGCGCAACGCCAGCGACCAGTTCTTCGAATGGACGCGGCCCGAGCCGCCGGCGGAGCCCGTGGTGGACGCCGCCCCCAAGGACCCGAGGCGGCCAAGCCGGCCGTCAAGCGCCGGCCGCGCTTCGTGGCCGAAGCCGTGTCGCTGCTGGCCAGCGACACGTCCAAGGGCAAGGTGGGCCTGGGCGTGCTGGGCCAGTACCTCAAGCGCACCGACCCCGCCTTCTCGCCGCCGACCTACGGGCACTCCGGCCTGTTGAACATGGTCAAGACCTATGACCTGCTCATCCCGCGCCAGGAGGAAGGTGGGCATTGGTCCGTGAGCCTGGCGCCGAAGACCGACGTACCGGCGGCGGAAGACGGCGAAGCGCCGGTCGCGTGATCCGCGCCGGCGTATGGGCCCACAGCCTCCGGAACGCTAGACCAGCCCGCGCTCCGCCATCGACAGGATGATCGTACTAAGGCCGCTGCGACGCGTTTCCGGACAACTGTCGAGTCATTCGCAAGCGAAGCTCAGAGCCTACGGCCTCTTTCGGAGCGGCAACGCCCGTCTGCGGGTTGCTTGACGGATCGCTGGGAACGGCCCTGAAGTAGCTGGTTTCGGCAGCAAGCTGATTTTTCGCCGTCTCAATCAGGCCGAGTCGTGACGCGGGATCAAGCATTAGTAGCGCCCCGAGGACGACAAGACCATTGAAAAAGCGCCGCTGTGCCACCTTGATGAAGGTGAGCTTCAGGTTAATGGTGTCGCGGTTGCGCCTGCCTTGCAGCAGCGTCTGTTGGATCAGAATCTTGTGAAGGTTCCTCCTCTGCTCTTTGATTTGAACGAGATCCTCCACGCCAATGACGTGATAGTTCGCAACTGAAAGGGTCTTGAGAGCCCAGTGGGCTGCGGTGACGAAGTAGATGACCGCGAGGACGAAGATGGCTGTCCACGCGAAACATCCCCCGCCCGGGGAACATGTCGACGAAGGCGCGGCATTGCCGATGGCCCATGTCATCAATGGAATCAACGCGGCGACGGCAGCAATATAGGTCGTCGCCCGGGCCTCGGCTCCGGCTTTGCGCTTGTCTTCTTCCTCTGTGATGCGCCTGGCTGCCTCCAGCAACAAAGGCGCTTCCGCGTCACCTATGCCCTGCAGGCTCTGAATGCGCGCGTCCCATTCGCGACCGTCCTGCAGAAGCTGGGCGAGCTCCGCAGGCGAGCACCTTTTAGGCCTTGGCCAGATCGCCTGCAGTAGCTTTTTCATTCGCGATCTGCTCCAGTTCGGTCACGATGGCGGCGGCTATGGGATGCCCCGTCCGGGTTTCTATCCATGCCCACTGGCCATTCGGATTGATCTCAAGAAACCAGAGTTTTCCATCAGGGTCCAATACGAAATCCAGCGCGCCGAAACGCAGGCCCATGCTATGCGTCATGTCTACGCATTTCCGGGCGATCTCGAACGGAAGGGCGTACACGGAATGCGCAAGATCCGGCGTCGAGGTCTTGCGCCAGTCCACCTCCGTTTCGGGATGACCTTGAGAGTCAATGGTTACGGCGAAGACCTGATCTCCGACAACCGTAACGCGCACGTCGTACTGCTTCTTGATTTCTTGTTGAAGAATCAGTGGACAGGCCCTGATGGCAAGGGGATCGGTTTGACCATTGATGTGAACGCGAGACGTGAAGACGACCCTGTCGGTGCATTGCCCTTTCACGACAGCATTTCGCAGCGGCTTACCGACAACATTTCTTTCAGCCACAAATGCCGCTGCAGCCGTTGGGGAGTTCCCGATCAGCGTTTCGGGTATCAGAAAGCCGAGTCGCCGAGCAACAGTTAACTGTCTGATCTTGTCTTCGGCGAGCGCTATCGCGTGAGGGGCATTGAGCCAACGATCGCCGACCGCCCAATAGAGCGATTGCAATGCTGCTTGCCACTCTAGGCCGGTGTAGGCCTGTTCGGCTTCTTCAATTTCCGCAAGCGGCTCGGGTGCGCCAGGCCTGCGAAAGTAAGCTGCCTTGACATCAGACAGATCAAAGGACCCTCCTTCGAGATCGAAATGCCAACCTTCGCGGGATCCCGGCTGGCAGCTAAAGGTACCTTTCGGAAGCTCCTCCGTATTAAGCCTCAGGTAGGCTAGCCCTTTGCGTTGGAGCTCAAGTACGATGAAATCGCTCGTTAGATCCCTCTTGCTGGTAACGATGAGAATCATGGTCTACATCAGTCGTCGCGTTCCATGTTGGCGAACGTTTTCGTAGTAAGTCCCAGGATGTGAGCGTTCCAGTCTTGGTCATCTTGCTCAGCCTCCGCCTTTGTTTTAGTTTGTAGTTCCAGTAGGGAGGGATCGGAGCTGTCGTCTCGCTCCAACTGAGCCTCGGTTTTAGTGGTCAACTCCGCCAAGTTCGACAGAGCTTCGACGATTGGTGCGCCCTCCACTAGCCATACATGCCGCTGCCTACAGTACGTCCCCGGCAACTGCGCGTTCCCGGTGCGCTCAGTGGCCAATGTCGTAAGCAGCGGGCTGATACGCCCCGCTGGGGATGGTTGTAGTTCGGTCTCTGCCATGGCTTCTTCCTTCGGGCGGTGCTCTTGCCATATCTTATTCGTAACATGGCGACACACTGTCGAGCCACCTCCTCGAAGTTTCACGCAGCCACATTGAAGCACCACTCTGTCTCATGATGAGGATTGCCCCAACATGATTAGCCAGAGTGAGAAGGCTGCCCGGGGCGGTGGGCCGCAAGCCCGCGGGCAGCCACTGCTCTTGACCACGAGCATGCCGTGGCCCGATGGGGGAAATCAGCACGCCGCCACCCTCCATCACATCCTCGAACTTAGAAGGGCAGGCCGAATATGCAGTCTCAAATGCAGCAGAGCAAAATGCACCGCCCCTAGAGAACGGCGCATCAAGGCGCGCAATCAGTATGCCGACGCCACCATCGACTGCAACTGGTCGATCACCCCAGGCTCGACGAACACGCACGCCTGCTTGTCCTCGATCGGCACGTTGAACACCTGCGCGAACACCTCGCGCCGCAGGTGGGCCAGCCGGCCCGTGCGATATGCCTGCTCGGGCTTCAAGCGCCCACCCGCAGCCGCGCCGCTGCGCTCGGGGTCGCACTCGACCAAGGCGACAAAGCCATCGTCGGACATCTTCTGATGTTCGGGACACAGGCCCCAGCCCGTCGTCGTATGGCGCTTCATGCTCGCGCGCAGGCGCTTGTCCAGCAACAAGCTGCCAGTGTCGAAAGAAGCACCGCACACAAGGCACACGCGCTGCTCCAGTGAAACGTAGGATTTGTCGTCCATGATGGTCTCCGGTTACTCGGGCGGAATTGCCCGGAACCGTCGCCCTCACGGCGCAGCGCAGCAGTCAGGGGTCGAAGACGGCCGCCAGGACGCAAGCGCGCATGGCGCGCGCCGCCCTTGACGGCGAGCACGGCGTGATACGGTGAAGGGACACAGCAAGCCGCCCCAACCACCTCACCCTGTATTCGTTACGCAGACCCGCCAGGGCCGCAGCAGCGTCACCAGGCGCAGCAAAAAAAGGGAGCCGAAGCCCCCTCGGTCAGATCAGGCCGCGCTCCGCGAACGACAGCACCGTCGGCCCAGCTACGATCAGGTGATCGAGCACCCGAACGTCGATCAGCGACAGCGCGCTCTTCAAAGCCTGCGTCAGCGCCTCGTCGGCCCTCGACGGATCAGCCACACCTGAAGGGTGGTTGTGCACCAGCACCAGGGCCGAAGAACCACGCATCAAGGCGTCCTTGACAACCTCGCGCGGGTACACCGATGTCTGGCTCACCGTGCCACGGAACATCTCCACGTAGTCCAGCACCCGGTTCTGCGCATCCAGATGCAAGGCAGCAAAGATCTCGTGCGGCAGCGTACCCAGCCGCGTCCGCAGGAAATCCTTGACCACAGCCGGCGAGTCCAGCAGGTTTGCGCCACGCACCTGGCTGGCCAGCACCCGCTGCGCAGCCTGCAACACCTCATCGGCCACAGCCGGCCGGTACTGCCCTGCCCCGTCGCAGACCATCAGTGACGAAGAAGAAGCGAAAGCGAAGGAATCGAGGGAAGAGAACAGATCGTGCGTCATGACAAACTCCAGTGATCGGGCGGGATTGCCCGAGACCGGAGACGGCACGCCGCAGCGCAGTGGTCACAGGTTCGCAGACGGCCACAGGCCGCAAGCGTGCAGCGCACGCGCAGACCTTGAGCGCGAGAACGGCGTGACAGGATGGAGGGAACCAGCAAGCCAGCCCACACCGCCACGCAACCCGAATGGCAAGCGCAGCGCGCAGGCCCGGATCAGCGAGCCGGGCCGGAGGCGTCAGCCGAGCGCAGCGAGGGGACGATGGAAGCCCGATAGGGGCGAGACGCCGTAGGCGGCTCGATGCGCAAGCACGACAGCGCGACGGCGGAACGCCGGGACGCCCAGGGTTTTCAGGCAGCACAGAGAACGATCCGCCAGACACCGTCGAGCGAATTTCCCAGACACTGTCTCGGAAATCCCAGGCGAAGCCATCTCCCTGCGAAGCCGCGAAATGTCGTATCGGTGATACGAGAATTCGGCCCGGCCGTCGCACGCTCGTCTACGCCCATGCACGCCCACGCAGGTTTTCTGTTCGGCCTTCACCCGACACACTTGATCCTCGACACGGCCATCGAACTTTGTTGGCGTCGTGAGTTGAACGTGAGCGGAGGTCAACATGGGCAATCCGAGCCAGTGGGTACTCATCAAGCGCTTTGCCGAGATCACCGGCTACAGCGAAAACGCCGTGCGTCACAAGATCAAGGGCGGCGTCTGGATCGAAGGCCGCATCTGGAAAAAGGCCCCGGATGGGCGTATCTTCGTGAACCTGGGCGAATTCGAGCGCTGGGTCGAAAGCGATGCGCTTGCCCATGCCTTCTAGTCCCTTTGGAGTGGGGACGGTCACGGCGGAAATTCAAGGAATTACGCATGCGCTCATTGAGCGTACAATACGTCCGCGTAGTTCCCTCCCGGCCGCGCCTGCGGATCGGGCTTTCGCTACCGGCGCCATGAACGCCCCGAAACCTCACAACCCTACACCCGACGCCATCCGCAAAGCTCGCCTCGCCGTGGGGCTCACGCAGACAGAGGCCGCGCACACGGTGCGCGCCTCGCTGCGTGGGTGGCAGCAATGGGAGGCCGGCGATCGAGCCATGCCACCCGGTCTGTTCGAGCTGTTCATGCTCAAGACCGGCCAGTGGCCTCTCGATGGCATCTCCGATAGGCAACCTGTGAGGTAAGAGATGGCGAAAACAGCGGCAACCAATACGGGCTTCCCCGGCGTTGAAGCGCGCGGCAATTCGATTCGCGTGTTCTTCATGTTCAAGCGCGACCGTTATAGCTACACGCTGCGCCTTGAACCGACTCGAAACAATGTCAAGCATGCTGATCGGTTGCGAAGCGCAGCGCTGGTCGCGCTGAGGAATGGCACATACAACGAGGCAGACTTCTTCCCGCACGCGCGCTCGGCCGCGAGCATGGCACCTGGCAAGCGCGTGAGTGACCTGTGCGAGCGCTACAAGCCGCTCAAGGCCGTGGACATCACGCCGGAAACCCAGGAGCGCTACGAAACAGCGCTCAACATCTGCGTGACTACGCTCGGCGGCAACCGCATGGTCGATTCCCTGCTCCCCGAGGACATCCAGAAACTGCGCGTGGACCTGATCGCCACGCGGGCCGTGTCCACGGTGAATCACTATCTGGCGACTTTCTCCGGCTTCCTCTATTGGTGCGAGAGCAACAACTACTGCCGCGAGCTTGGCAAGCACTGCGTGCGCTTCACCAAGAGCATCAAGGACCCGGACCCACTGCTCTACGAGGAATACCTAGCGCTGATCGAGAAGGGGTGCCTGCACCCCATCGACAAGGCGGCCGTGACGGTGGCCGTCTATACCGGACTGCGACCGGGCGAACTGTGCGCCCTCGCCGCGGAGGACGTGGCGCCGGACTTCAGCCGGATCACGGTGCGCCGCTCGATCACGCAATCCGTGACTTTCAAGGTTCCGAAGACGAAGAAAGAGCGCACAGTTCTTCTTCAGCCGCCGGCGCGGGAGGCGATGAAGGTGCTGGTCGCCGACGCCGAGACGCGCAAGGCAGCCGACCTCACGGTGTGGCTTAATCGTCATGAATCGCGCATTGACCATGTGCGCGTGCTGTTGTCACCGAAGACGCAGGCGCGCAAGGCCATCGTGAACGACTACTTCGTGCCGAGCGCCTGGAACACCAAGTGGGGCAACCTCGTGCGGCGCGCCGGGATTCGTGCGCGGCCGGCCTACCAGACCCGCCACACGTTCGCCTGCTGGAACCTGACGGCTCGGGGCAACCTGGCCTTCATCGCCAACCAGATGGGGCACAAGGACTATTCGATGCTGGTCGAGGTCTATGGCCGATGGATAGACACGGAGTCCTCCAGGGAGCTTGAGCGCATCTGGGAGGGCATGCAAAACATGGCTCAGATTACACCAAAATTACACCAAAAAGTGATCGAAGAAAGCGTAAGTTGTTGATTTCAATGGAAAAAATAGACTTCTCTGCGCATACGCCGATGATGCAGCAGTACCTGCGCATCAAGGCCGAACATCCGGACACGCTGCTGTTCTACCGGATGGGCGATTTCTACGAGCTGTTCCATGACGATGCCGAAAAGGCCGCGCGGCTGCTCGACATCACGCTGACCTCGCGCGGGCAATCGGGCGGCGTGCCGATCCGCATGGCCGGCATTCCGTTCCACTCGGTCGAGCAGTACCTGGCCAAGCTGGTCAAGCTGGGCGAATCCGTGGCCATCTGCGAACAGATCGGCGATCCCGCCGCCAGCAAGGGGCCGGTCGAGCGCAAGGTCGTGCGCATCGTCACGCCGGGCACGCTGACCGACGCCGCGTTGCTGCCGGACAAGGCCGATACGTTCCTGATGGCCGTGCACCAGCAGACCACGCGCCGCGGCATCAGCAAGACCGGCCTGGCATGGCTGAACCTCGCCAGCGGCGAACTGCGCCTGATGGAATGCGAGGCCGCGCAACTGGCGCGCGAGCTCGAGCGCATCCGTCCCGCCGAGCTGCTGCATGCCGACGGCATCGACCTCCCCACGCTGGCCTGCGCCCGTACCCGCCTGCCGGAATGGCACTTCGACCAGGACGCCGGCACGCGCCGGCTGCGCGAACAGATCGGCGTGGCCAGCCTGGAGCCGTTCGGTTGCGCCGGCCTGGGCGCCGCGCTCGGCGCGGCCGGGGCACTGCTCAACTACGCAGCCACCACGCAGGGCCAATCGCTGCGGCACGTCCAGGGCGTGACGGTCGAGCGCGAGACGGAATTCGTCGGCCTCGATACCGCCACGCGCCGCAACCTGGAACTGACCGAAACCCTGCGCGGCGGCGAAGCCCCCACGCTGTTCTCGCTGCTCGATACCTGCGCCACCGCAATGGGCAGCCGCGCCTTGCGCCACTGGCTGCATCACCCGCTGCGCGACCCGGCCTTGCCACAGGCGCGCCAGCAGGCCATCGGCGCGCTGATCGCGCAAAACCCCGAGCGCGTGCGCGGCGTGCTGCGCCGGCTTGCCGACGTGGAGCGCATTACCTCGCGTCTGGCGCTGCTGTCGGCGCGACCGCGCGACCTGTCGTCGCTGCGCGACACGCTGCGCGCGCTGCCGGAAGTCCAGGCCAGCGTCACGGTGGTCGACGACGCGCCGCTGCTGGCGCAGACCGTCGAGGACCTTGCCGTGCCGCAGGACTGCCTGGACCTGCTGGTACGCGCGGTGGCGGACGAACCGTCGACCGTGATCCGCGATGGCGGCGTGATCGCGCGCGGCTACGATGCCGACCTCGACGAATTGCGCGATATCTCGGAGAACTGCGGCCAGTTCCTGATCGACCTGGAAACCCGCGAGCGCGCGCGCACCGGCATCGCCAACCTGCGGGTGGAATACAACCGCGTGCATGGCTTCTATATCGAAGTCACCAATGGTCAGGCCGACAAGGTGCCCGACGACTATCGCCGGCGCCAGACCCTCAAGAACGCCGAGCGCTATATCACGCCGGAACTGAAGGCATTCGAGGACAAGGCGCTGTCGGCGCAGGACCGCGCGCTCGCCCGCGAAAAGCAGCTCTACGATGCGCTGCTGCAGCAGTTGTTGCCGCATATCGGCGGCCTGCAGCGCGTGGCCGGCGCCCTTGCCCGGCTCGACGTGCTGGCCGCGCTGGCGGAGCGCGCGCAGACGCTCGACTGGACGCAGCCCGAGCGCGTCGGCGAGAACGTGATCGATATCGTGCAGGGACGCCACCCCGTGGTGGAAGGTCAGCTCGCAGCCGAGTCGGTGGCGTTTATCGCCAATGACTGCCAGTTGACGGAAGCGCGCAAGCTGCTGCTGATCACCGGCCCGAACATGGGCGGCAAATCGACCTTCATGCGCCAGACCGCGCTGATCGTGCTGCTCGCATGCGTGGGCGCGTGGGTGCCGGCACGGCGCGCGGTGCTCGGTCCGGTCGACCGCATCTTCACGCGTATCGGCGCCGCCGACGATCTGGCCGGCGGCCGCTCGACCTTCATGGTCGAGATGACCGAGGCGGCCGGCATTCTCCATCACGCCACGCCGTCGAGCCTGGTGCTGATGGACGAGATCGGCCGCGGCACCTCGACCTTCGACGGGCTTGCGCTCGCGTGGGCGATCGCGCGCCACCTGCTGTCGCACAATCGCAGCCACACGCTGTTTGCCACGCACTACTTCGAGCTCACGCAACTGCCGCAGGAGTTTCCGCAGGCCGCCAACGTGCACCTGTCGGCGGTGGAGCATGGCGACGGCATCGTCTTCCTGCATGCCGTGCAGGACGGCCCCGCGAGCCAGAGCTACGGCCTGCAGGTGGCGCAGCTGGCCGGCGTGCCACAGCCGGTGATCCGCGCGGCGCGCAAGCACCTGGCCTGGCTGGAACAGCAATCGACCGATGCCACGCCCACCCCGCAGCTCGACCTGTTTGCCGCGCCGGACACGCCGCCGGGCGACGAGGAACAGGATGGCGAGCACGATGACGACCTGCATCGCGACGGCACGCAGGGGGCCGCCACGCCCGAGCAGGCGGCGCTGTTCGAGGCCATGTCCGACCTCGACCCGGACAGCCTGACGCCGCGCGATGCGCTCGACGCGCTCTACCGGCTCAAGGCGCTCGCCAGCGGCGCGGCGCAGTCATGACGCCACGGCGCGGGCTCGTGTGGGCACTGGCCGCGCTGACGGCCGTCGCCTTGCAGTTGCCCGCGCATGCCGCGCGCACCAGCAAGGTCGCGCCGCCGCCTGCGCCCGCCGTGCAGCCTCTGCGCATCGCCCTGCTCGCCGACCTGCCGCAATGGCCGGCGGCGGAAGCCAGCACCGCCGCGCTGTTCAATCTGCTTGCCAGTCGCCAGGTAGATCTGGCCGTGCATGCCGGCGGCATCAAGGGCGATACCGAATCCTGCGGCGACGCCCTGCTGCTCGCGCGCAAGCAGTTGCTCGACGATGCGCCGCTGCCGCTGCTGTACGTGCCCGGTGAAGCCGACTGGGCCGAATGCCATCAGCCCATCAACGGCAAGTTCGACGCGCCGGAGCGGCTCAACCGCCTGCGCGAACTGTTCTTCCCGGTGGATGCGACGCTCGGCCGGCGCACGCTACCCCTGGTCCGGCAATCGGACCAGGCGCTGTTCCGCAGCTATCGCGAGAATGCCCGGCTGGTGCTCGGCAACGTGATGGTGGTGGGCATGAACCTGCCCGGCGACAACAACCATTACCGCACCGAGGGCGGTCGCAACAGCGAGTTCGAGGACCGGCGCGAAGCCAACCGGCAATGGCTGGCACGCGCGTTCTCGGTGGCGGAGCAACGCGACCTGGCCGGTATCGTTATCGTGGTCCATGGCGATCCGCAGTTCGGCAACGGCTGGGAAAAGCGCGGCAGGCCGACTTTGCTCGACGGCTTTCTGCGCCATGGCACGCGCGACGGCTATCTGGAGTTCAAACGGCAATTGCGTGAGCTTACGCCGCGTTATGCGGGGCAGGTGCTGCTGGTGCACGCGAGCCTCGGCGGGTTCAGCGTCGACAAGCCGCTGCGCGAAAACTCCGGCAAGGTCATCGCCAATTTCACGCGCGTGGCGTTGCCGGTTGGCACTCCCGCACAGTGGACCGAGCTGATGGTGATGCCGGGCACGCGCTCGGTGTTCCAGGTACGGCTGCAGGACGGGCCCAAGCCCGATTGAGCAGTGCGCGGCGCGGCAGCAATAAAAAAGCCGGCAACCCGTGCCGGCTTTCGTGTCGATGCAGACGCCGCTCAGTGCAGCGTGCGGCTGGCGCCGTCTTCGTCCTCGTCTTCATCCACCACTTCGATACCCGATGCGCCATGGGCGTGGCCATGTTCGACTTCCTCTGTGGTGGCTTCACGCACGCCCGACACCTTGAGCCAGAAGCGCAGCGCCATGCCGGCCAGCGGATGGTTGCCGTCGAGCACGACCTTGTCTTCCGCCACGTCGGTCACCGTGTAGATGATGGAGTCATCGTCATCGCCGTCCTCGGGCACGCCTTCGAACTGCATGCCGACTTCGAGCGGCTCGGGAAAACGGTCGCGCGGTTCCACCTTGACGAGCTCGGCGTCGTAATCGCCGAACGCGTCATCGGGCTCGAGCTGCAACTGGGTTTCGAAGCCCGCGTCGTGGCCGTCCAGCGCTTCCTCGATCTTGGGGAACGTGCCATCATAGCCGCCGTGCAAATAGACCATCGGCTCGTCCGATTCCTCGATCAGATTGCCCTGCGCGTCCGAGAGTTTGTACACCACGGACACCACCGTGTTCTTAGCGATTTTCAATTCTTGACTCCATGAGCGATTCCGCATTATACGCGCAGGCTTTGCCTGCGGGCCCCATTGATCCCGATGCGCCGCTCGCCCTGCTTGGCGGCATGACGCCCGCGGCGTTCATGCGTGACGTCTGGCACCGCAAACCCTTGCTGATTCGACAGGCCGTGCCTGGAATCGTGCCACCTGTGTCGCGCGAATCGCTTTTTTCGCTCGCCGACCGAGACGACGTGGAGTCGCGCCTGGTGTCGTACTTTCGCAACCGCTGGAAGCTCGAGCACGGTCCGTTCGCGGCCGAGAACCTGCCCTCGCGCAAGACGCGCCAGTGGTCGCTGCTGGTCCAGGGCGTCAACCTGCATGACCGCGCGACGGCCGAGCTGATGAGCCAGTTCCGCTTCATTCCCGATGCGCGCCTCGATGACGTGATGATCAGCTACGCCACCGACGGCGGTGGCGTGGGTCCGCATTTCGATTCGTACGACGTATTTCTGCTGCAAGTCTCGGGCCGGCGCCGCTGGCGCATTTCCTCGCAGACCCGGCTCGACCTCGTGCCGAACCTGCCGCTCAAGATCCTGGCCGACTTCACCGCCGAAGAAGAATGGGTGCTGGAACCGGGCGACATGCTGTACCTGCCGCCGCAATACGCGCACGACGGCGTGGCCGAAGGCGAGTGCATGACCGCCTCGATCGGTTTCCGCGCACCGGCCTATCGCGAACTGGCGGGACACTTCCTCGCGTGGCTGTCGGAGACCGTCGAGGACAACGAGGCACTGGCCGGTCGCTACGCCGACGCTGGCGAGGCCGCCACCGTGACGCCCGCGATGCTTCCGGCCAACCTCACACGGGCGGTGACCGACCGTCTGGCCGCCATGCGCTGGACGCCCGCCATGGTGTCCGAGTTTCTCGGCACCCATTTGTCCGAACCCAAACCGGGCGTCGAGTTTGCCGAGGTGGGGGAAATCCCGCTGCGCAAATACGGCAAGCTGGCCCAGGCACATGGCGTGGTCCTTGCTCCCGCTTCCATAGCGCTCTATGACAGAACGCACTTCTTCCTCAATGGGGAAGCCTACGAGCCGCCGGCGGCGCTGGCCAAATGGCTACGTCGGCTCGCGGACAGGCGCTGTCTGACGCCCGCTGAGGTGACAGCATGCGCACCGCTGCCGGACCTGCTGGAAACCTTCCATGACTGGACCATGGAAGGCTGGTTGCAACTTGCGCCAGCGCGGGTGTAATAATGCGTAACAAGAGAACCGATAAATTTCGCCTGTACACAAGCCGGGAAAACGCGGATATAATCGCCCGCTGGCTCGTACTGTGTACCACTGCATTCTGCGGCACCAGGACGGCCTTCAGCTTTTTGGCTCTGGATCTGCCTGGAAGATTTTGCAGTTCAAGAGCGATAATTACCGGTAATTATTCATCGCCTGTTTTTGGTTATTAAAAGTTAAAGGACGAACAATGAAGAAGTCTCTCCTGATCGCTTCCCTGCTGGCCGCCGTTGCTCTCGCCGCTTGCGGCAAGAAGGAAGAAGCTGCCGCTCCGGCCGCTGACACTGCTGCTCCCGCCGCTGCTGCCCCGGCTGCCGACGCTTCGGCTCCCGCCGCTGCCGCTCCGGCTGCTGACGCTTCGGCTCCCGCCGCTGAAGCCCCGGCTGCCGACGCTTCGGCTCCGGCTGCTGACGCTTCGGCTCCGGCTGCCAAGCAGTAATCGGTTCGTTCCGTACAAAAAAGCCGGCTTCGCGCCGGCTTTTTTGTTGCCTGTCTTCACCCCTCGCTCCACGCCACCGCCTCAGCCCCGTACCGGCTGCCAGGCAAGCCCCTCTTCCTGGTCCGCGATCAGGATGTCGTCGAGTGTCACACCCAGCGCACCCGCCAGCGCCCCGGCCGCCAGTTCGCGCGTGTTGTTCTGTTTGCTCAGATGCGCCGCCACCACGCGCGCGAGGCCTGCATGCGCAACCTGCGCGAGAATGCTTGCCGCCACCTCGTTGGCGAGGTGACCGAAGTCCCCGCCAATGCGGCGCTTGAGCGAATACGGATAGGCCGAATTCCGCAACATCTCGCGGTCGTGATTGCACTCCAGCACCAACGCATGCACGCCCGCCAGCCGTGCCGTCACGTACGGCGTCTCCATGCCCGCATCGGTCAGTACGCCCAGCCGGGCATCGCCATCGGACAGCACGAACTGCAGCGGTTCCCGGGCGTCGTGGGGCACGGTGTAGGGCAGGATTTGCAGCCCCTTGACGGCAAAGCCGTGGTCGGCGCAGCACACCCGCACATCGGCAGCATCGGCGCCACGCAAGTGAGAGGTCGCCAGCCAGGTGCCGTGACTGGTATGCACGGGCAGGCCATGCCGCGCGGCAAACGCATAGGCCGAGCCGACGTGATCGCTATGTTCGTGCGTGACCAGCACGGCGTCGAGCTGCGCCGGTGTGACACCGAGGCGCTCCAGCCGGCGCGCGGTCTCGCGGATACCGAAGCCGCAATCGAGCAGTACGCGCGTGGTGCCGATGCCGTCGGACGATTCGATCAGCAGCGAGTTGCCCTCGCTGCCGCTGCCCAGAAAAGCAAAGCGCATCATCGATGCGCTCGCGGAAGAGGGTCAACACGATATGCCGCCCGATGTCCCACGGCGGCTGGCGCCGTGGGACGACTGTTGACGACAGCCGCCATCAGTGCAGCTGTTCGTCGAGCAGCGACAGGATGCGCTTGCCGATCTCGGTGTTCTCCGGCTGGCCGGCGTCATTCAGCACCGTCACCGTGGTACCCGTACCGTTGCCCTTCAGCGCCACGCGATACTTCTTCGCGGTCTTGCCGTCGTTGGCCTTGGTGAAGATACGCGAGAAGAAGCCGCGGTTGTCCACCTCGGAGCGCGGATCGACATAGCGCACGTAGTACAGCCCCTGTGCACGGTCGCGATCCTCGACGGTGAAGTTGACACGGTCGAGCGAAAGACCGACCGAACGCCAGGCGCGATCGAACGGCTCCGGCAGTTGCAGCACCGGCGCGCCGTTGACCTGCGAGAGGAACGACTTGTCCGGATTGGCGCTGGCGGCACCGGTTGCGGCGACGGCACCGATACCGGTCGCGGCCGGCGACACTTGCGGCGCCTGCGCGGCGGCGGAGTTGCCCACCGGCGTCGGGTTCTGCGCCATCCGGTCGGCCTGCTCCTTCTGCACGCCCAGGCGCTGGGCCAGGCGCGAAAGGAATTCCGCCTCGAGTTCCGGATCGGCCGGACGCGGGGTCCAGACCGTATTCGTCTTCTCCACGCCGGTCAGTTGTTCCTGCGCGCCACGGTGGCTGATATAGACCTCGAGCTGACCGTTCTGCGTGCGTTCCACCCGCGTACGGAACTTGTCGCGCTCCGAGGTCGAGTAGAGGCCGTCGAACACCTTGCCGATGGTCCGGCGGATCAGATCCTGCGGAATCTTGGCGCGGTTCTCGGCCCAGTCGGTTTCCATGATGCCGGTCTCGGGCGAGTCCTCCACCAGCAGAAAACCGTTCTCCTGCCAGAAGCCACGCAGCGTCTGCCACAGCTGGTCGGCACGCATGCCGTTGCTGATGACGAGCCAGCGCTGGTTGCCGTCGCGCTCCACGCGTACGCCGCTGGCGGTAGGCAACACGTTGTCGGTACCGGTCTGCTCGCGCGCGACCTTGTTGGCCTGGTTGTAGGTCGACAGCGTCGACGTGCCGGCCGCATCGGGCACGGTATAGCGACGATCGCCGTCGAGCTTGGTCAGGTCGGGCGGAATATCGAGCGATGCCGTCTTCTTGCCCTGCGACTTGTAGTCGATCTTGTCCGGCTGCATCGCCTCGTTGATGCTGCTGCAGCCTGCAATCAGGGTCATGGCCAGCACAGGCGCGACCACTGCGGCGCGGCGACCGACTTGCGTCGCGCCACGGCGGTTAAGCTTCAGTTTCATTGACACACAATCCTATTCAACGGGATATCGGCACGTCGCCGGAAGGCGCCGAAAATTAGGGCCGAAATTACAGGAAATCAGCCGAGCAGGCCGGCCCCGGCCAGCGCGCGGCGCACGGTGTCGTGCTGGCTGTCGGCCAGCGGCGTCAGCGGCAGGCGGATGCCGCCTTGCATGCGGCCCATCTGCTGCAGCGCCCACTTGACCGGGATCGGATTGGCCTCGACAAACATCGCCTTGTTGAGGTCGATCAGTTCCATATGCAGGCGGCGCGCGGTCACCACGTCGCCCTTCAGCGCCGCCACGCACATCTCGTGCATCTTGCGCGGTGCCACGTTGGCGGTCACCGAGATATTGCCCTTGCCACCGAGCAGGATCAGCGCCACCGCGGTGGGATCATCGCCGCTGTAGATGGCGAAGTCGGCCGGCGCGTCCTTGATCAGCTGCGCGGCGCGGTCGATATTGCCGGTGGCTTCCTTCACGCCGACGATGCCCGGCACCTGCGCCAGGCGCAGGATGGTGTCGTTGCTCATGTCCGCCACCGTGCGGCCCGGCACGTTGTACAACAGCACCGGCAGGTCCACGGCTTCCGCGATCGTGCGGAAATGGCGGTACATGCCTTCCTGCGTGGGCTTGTTGTAGTACGGCACCACCTGCAGCGATGCATCGGCACCGACCTGCCTGGCAAATGCCGTCAGCTCGATGGCCTCGCGCGTGGAATTGCCGCCGGTGCCGGCGATGATCGGGATGCGCTTGCCGGCCTGCTCCACGGCCACACGGATCAGCTCGCAGTGCTCATCGACATTGACGGTCGGCGATTCGCCGGTGGTGCCGACGATCACGATGGCGTCCGTGCCTTCGGCCACGTGCCAGTCCACCAGGGCGCGCAGGGCCGCGTAGTCCAGGCTGCCATCCTCATGCATCGGGGTCACGATGGCCACGATGCTGCCGGTAATCTGTGTCATATGTTCGGGAAACTCGGGATACGGATATTCCGCGATTGTACCGGAACCGTCCGCGGTTCCGACCACCCACGGGGTGAGGGAAAACGTCTACGAGTGCAACGTGTGCGGCGCCGTTCGCGCCGACACGAGCCTACCCAACGCCCGGGGGGACCGCAACGCCACCCGCACCCGGCAGGCGCTGCCCTGCCCGGCACTGCGGGCCGGCACTGCCGCCGGTGCCGGCATCGGCACCGACACCAACGCCGCTACGGCAGCGGATACCGCGGCGGCGGCGCGTCCGCTGCCCCCGGCGCCGCTTCCCGCACTGCACAAATACGCTGGACGAACACCGTGCGCGTCGCGCCGGGCTCCGCCGGCACCGCCAGCACGCCATCCTCGTAGCCCACTACCCGCAGCGGACCGCGCGCGACGTCCAGCAGTTCACCGGGACGCAACAGAAAATCGGGGCGCGACGGCCGCCCCACCGTCTCGTTGCCGGCCGCGAAGGTCTCGTAGACCAGCACGCCGCCCGGTGCGACGGCCGCCAGCAGGTGCGGCCAGAGGGGCCGGTGCAGGTAGTTGGTGACCACCACGGCGTCGAACGGCGGCAGCCCGGCCAGCGGCCAGTCGCCCTGCTCGAGGTCCGCCACGCGGCCGGCGATCGGCGCCGGCAGGGCGGCCACCGCCTGGGCATCGCGATCGACGGCGGTTACCTCGAACCCGCGCCCGGCCAGCCAGACGGCATGCCGGCCGGCGCCGCACGCCAGGTCGAGCACGCGCCCGCCCGGGCGGACCAGGTGCGCCCAGCGCACCACCCATGGGGAAGGCGCGGAACTCACTGCAGCAGCATCAGGATGGGTTGCAGCGCCAGCTGGATCAGCGTGCTGAGGAATGCGACCACGGGTTGCATCCACACCCGCGTGATGACGCCCGCCGCGACCAGCGCGAGCACCACGAAGATGCCATACGGTTCGATCCGGCTCACCGCCTGTGCGATGCGCTGCGGCAGGAGCGCGGTCAGCACGCGGCCGCCGTCGAGCGGTGGAATCGGGAACAGGTTGAACGCCGCCACCACCAGGTTGACCAGCACGCCGGCGCGCGCCATCGCGGTGAAAAACGGCTCTTCCACGCGCGCCAGCGTCAGGCCGATCAGGATCAGCGCCCACACGAAGGCTTGCAGGAGGTTGCTACCCGGGCCCGCCAGCGCTACCCACATGCCATGCCAGCGTGGATTGCGCAGACGGCCGAAGACCACCGGCACCGGCTTGGCGTAGCCAAACACGAACTGACCCTTGGTCAGGAAGTACAGCAGCAGCGGCACCGCGATGGTCCCGATCGGGTCGATATGGCGCACGGGATTGAGGCTGACCCGGCCCAGCACGTAGGCGGTGTTGTCGCCGAAATACTTCGACACGTAGCCATGCGCGGCTTCGTGCAGCGTGATGGCGAACAGGACCGGCAAGGCATAGACCGCGAAGGTCTGGATGAGAGAGGAATCCATGTTGCCATTGTACCCAGCGCGCGCAGCGCCGTGGATGGCAACGCCGCCGGCGAGCTGTCGTCGCATTGGACAGCGCCCGCTTCAGACCTCGGCGGAGAGGCCGAAGTGGGCCAGGTCGCCGCGCCCGGCACGCACCAGCGCGGGCTCGCCGCCGGTGAGGTCGATCACCGTGGTCGGCTGGGCCGGCGCGGGGCCGCCGCAGATCACGAGCTCCAGCTGCTTCTCGAGCCGCGCGCGAATCTCGGCCGGATCGTTGAGCGGCATGTCGTCGCCGGGGAGCTGCAACGTGGCCGAGATCAGCGGCTCGCCCAGCTCGGCCAGCAGCGCGAGCGGAATCGCATGGTCGGGCACGCGCACGCCAATGGTCTTGCGCGCCGGGTGCGAGAGCCGGCGCGGCACTTCCTTGGTGGCTTCGAGGATGAACACATAGGGGCCCGGCGTCGCGCCCTTGATCCACCGGTACTGGCGATTGTCCACGCGCGCAAAATTGCCGAGTTCCGACAGGTCGCTGCACATCAGGGTCAGGTGGTGCCGGTCATCGATGCCGCGCAGCCGCCGCAGACGCTCCACCGCGGCCTTGTCGTCGAGCTGGCAGGCCAGCGCGTGGCTGGAGTCGGTGGGCAGCGCGATCAGGCCGCCCTGGCGCACGATCTGCACGGCCTGCTTGATGAGGCGTGCCTGGGGATTGAGCGGATGGATCTCGAAGTACTGGGACATCGGCGCCGGGTGTCTGCCTGCTTCTGGGAATCCGAGGGGGGTCGGGTGGGGGCTCGGGTGGGGGCTCGGGCCGCGCTCGCGGCCGGGTTACCAGTCGTGCCAGACCGGCGTGACGGTGGACGGCAGCGGCGGCAGCGAGCCCAGCTCCACGCGCCCCTCGCCAGGGCCATGAAAGTCGGAGCCCCGCGACGCCAGCAACCCGTAGTGGCGCGCCACTTCGGCGTAACGGCGGAACTGGTCGGGCGTGTGGCTGCCGGTCACGACTTCCACCGCCTTGCCGCCGAGTTGCGTGAATTCGTCGAACAGCGCATCGTGCTGGGTCGGGGTGTAGTGATAGCGGCCCGGATGCGCCATCACGGCAATGCCGCCCGCCTTGACGATCCAGCCCACCGCGTCCGACAGCGAGGCCCAGCGGTGACCGACAAAGCCGGGACGCCCCTCGGACAGGTACTCGTCGAAGCAGTCGCCGATGGTCGCGCAGTGGCCGGCGTCCACCATCCAGCGCGCAAAGTGCGAGCGCGAGATGAGATCGGGATTACCGACGTAGCGCAGCGCACCCCGGTACGCATCGGCGATGCCGACCCGCGCCAGCGCCTCGGCAATATCCTGCGCGCGGCGTCCGCGTCCGTCGCGCGTACGCGCCAGGCCGTCGATCAGGTCGGGATGGAAAGGGTCGATCTGCAATCCGACGATATGCACGGTCTGGCCGGCCCAGGTGACGGAAATTTCCACACCCGGCACGTAGCGCATGCCCAGCGCCTCGGCGGCGTGGCGCGCCTCGGCCTGGCCGCCGAGCTCGTCGTGATCGGTCAATGCCCAGAATGCCACGCCGCCGGCACGGGCGCGGGCGGCGACATCGCCGGGCGATAGCACGCCGTCCGAAACGGTGGAATGGCAGTGCAGGTCGGCATTGATCGCGTGGGCGTTTTCCATGGCGTCATTCTACTCCCGGCACGTGCGTTGCGCCGCCCGCCCCACCCATGCGCGGGGCACGCCGGGGGCACCCGGCGCCGGATAGCCCTGCCCGCAATGCTGGCGTCGGCCGGGGCGCGCGGACAGGGCGGTATAGTGGCAGGCATTCGAGCGCATTCCCCCTCTCCTCGTCCATGTCCGACTCCCCCCGCCACCCCCCGCCGCCCCCCGCCGCCCCCGCCGCCCCTGCCACCCTCGCTGCCCCCTCCGCCGCCACGCTTGCCGACCGCGGCGAGCGCAGCGGGCGCACCGATGTATTGATCGTCGGTGCCGGGCCGGTCGGCCTGTTCGCCGCCTTCCAGGCCGGCGTGCTCGGCCTCGGCTGCCATCTGGTCGACGTGCTGGACCGCGCCGGCGGGCAATGTACCGAGCTGTACCCGGAAAAGCCGATCTACGACATTCCGGCCATTCCCGGCTGCAACGCGCAGGAACTGGTGGATCGCCTGCTCGAGCAATGCGCGCCGTTCGGCTTTCCGATGCACTTTGGCGAGCGCGCCGACAGCGTGACCGACATCACCGACGCGGACGGCCATGCGCGCCTGCTGGTGACGACCGACGCGGGCCGCCGCTTCGACGTGGCGGCGGTGCTGATCTGCGCCGGCGCCGGCGCGTTTGCGCCCCAGCGCGTGTCGCTGCCGGAAGCGACCGCGCTCGAGGGCCGGCACGTCCACTACGCCGTGCGCGATGTCGCCCGCTTTGCCGGCAAGCGTGTGATCGTTGCCGGTGGCGGCGACTCGGCGCTGGACTGGGCGCTGGCGCTGCGCAAAGTGGCCGCGCGGGTGACGCTGCTGCACCGGCGCGAAGGCTTCCGTGCGGCCGACCATACGGTGGCGTCGATGCGCGCGGCCGTGGCGGCCGGCGAGATGGATTTCATGGTGGGCATGCTCGGCGCGCTGCGGACCACCGATGCCGCCGGGGCCACCGGGGCCACCGAGGGCGCGCTGACCGCGGCGCAGATCAAGACCCGCGACGGCGACCGCGAGGTGCCGGTCGACGACGTGATTGCGCTCTACGGCCTGGTCTCCGAGCCGGGACCGATTGCGCACTGGGATATGGACATGCGCGCGGGCCGCATCCTGGTCGACACCACGACGTACGAAAGCTCCCGCCGCGGGCTGTTTGCGGCCGGCGATATCGCGTTCTACGCCAACAAGCAGAAGCTCATCCTGTCCGGCTTCCACGAGGCCGCGCTCGCGCTGCGCAAGGCGTACCACTACGCCTTTCCGGACAAGTCGCTCGTGCATGTGCACACCAGCAACAACGCGGCGCTCAAGGAAAAGCTCACGCACGGCTGATGGGGGCGCTGAGGGGCGCTGAGGGGGCGACGATGGCGCAACCATGGGGCAACGAAAGGCGCGTCCACGCGTCGTCATGCCCCGGCCAGGAAGTCCTCGACCAGCCGCGCCACCCGCTCGGGCTGGTCGTGGTGGAGCATGTGGCCGGCATCGTCCACCACCGCCTCCCGGAAGTGCGGAAAGGCGCGAAAGCGTGCGCGGAAGTCGGCCACCGGCTCCTGGTCCGCCAGGCGCGCCAGCGTGGTCGAGGCGCGCCCCTCCACATGCAGCACCGGCGCCGTCACCCGCGACCAGATCGCCATGATCTCGTCGATGCGGTACAGCGTGGGATTGATCATCTTGTGGGCCGGATCGGCCAGCAATTCCCATTGCCCGGCCGCATTGCGGCGCGACCAGTGCGCGGCCAGGAAGGCGGCGCGATCGTCGCGCAGCCGCGGATTGGTCTTCTGCAGCCGCTCGGCCACCTCGCGCTCGCTCGCGTAGGTCCGCAGCCCGGGCGGCGCGCGCAGTTCGTCGAGCCAGTGGGCCAGGCGGCCCGCGGCCTGTTCCGGCTGCGTGCGCGTCATGCCAAAGCCTTCCAGATCCACCACGCGGCGCACGCGCTGCGGGCGCACGCCGGCATAGATGCAGACGATATTGGCCCCCATGCTATGGCCGACGAGGTCCACCTGCCCTTCGGGCTGATAGTGGTCCAGCAACGCTTCGAGGTCGGCCACATAGTCGCCAAACCAGTACGACTGCGTGCCGGGGTAGCGGCTCGGCCAGTCGGTCTCGCCAAACCCGCGCCAGTCCATCGCGATCACGTGCCAGCGCCGCTCCAGCGCGTCGACCAGAAACTGGAACGAGGCGGCCACGTCCATCCAGCCGTGCAGCATGAACAGCCGGGGGGCCCCCGGAGTGCCCCAGTGACGGACGTGCGTGCGCAGCCCGCGCAGCGTGATAAATTCCGAACGCGATGTTTCCGTGATGGTCATGGTGCTTTCCGGGCCCAGGACCGGCATGGGAACCTGGACAAAAATAGAACGATCGTTCGATTGATGGAGGATTATAACGATCCTGCCGTGCCGACGACAGTTCGTACAACCGGAGACACTCGCATGACCGCCCTGCCCGCGGACCGCCGCGACGACTATCGCGCCCTGCACGACACCTTCCACTGGGAGGTGCCCGAGACCTTCAACCTCGCCGAGGTGTGCTGCGGCCGCTGGGCGCGCGACCCCGGCACCATGCTGCGCGTTGCGGTCTACACCGAGCACGAGGACGGGCGGCGCGGGGCGCACACCTACGCCTATATCCAGGCCGAGGCCAACCGGCTGTCGCGCGCCTTGCGCCAGCTTGGCGTGCGCCGCGGCGACCGCGTGGCGATCATCATGCCGCAGCGCATCGAAACCGTGATCGCCGGCATGGCGGTCTACCAGCTCGGCGCGGTGGCCATGCCACTGTCGATGCTGTTCGGTCCGGAAGCGCTGGCCTACCGCATCGATCACAGCGAGGCGCGCGTCGCCATCGCCGACGAAACCTCGATCGACAACCTGCTGACGGCTCGCCACGAATGCCCGACGCTCGCCAGCGTGATCGCGGTAGGCGACGCCCAGGGCCGCGGCGATACCGACTGGGATACGCTGCTCGCGGCGCAGTTGCCGACCTTCACGGCCGAGGTCACCAAGGCCGACGAAGCGGCCGTGCTGATCTATACCAGCGGCACCACCGGTCCGCCCAAGGGCGCGCTGCTGCCGCACCGCGCGCTGATCGGCAACCTGACCGGCTTCGTGTGCTCGCAGAACTGGTATCCGCAGGACCACGATGTGTTCTGGAGCCCGGCCGACTGGGCCTGGACCGGCGGGCTGTGGGACGCGCTGATGCCGGCGCTCTATTTTGGCAAGCCGATCGTTGGCTACCAGGGCCGCTTCTCGGCCGAGCGCGCCTTCGAGCTGCTCGAACGCTATCGCGTCACCAACACCTTCCTGTTCCCGACCGCGCTCAAGCAGATGATGAAGGCGTGCCCGCAGCCGTCCACGCGCTACGATCTGCGCCTGCGCGCGATCATGAGCGCGGGCGAGGCGGTGGGCGAGACCGTCTTCACATGGTGCCGCGACGCGCTGGGCGTGATCGTCAACGAAATGTTCGGGCAGACCGAGATGAACTACATCGTCGGCAACTGCACGGCGCAGTACGACGAGACCCGCCTGGGGTGGCCGGCGCGGCCGGGATCGATGGGGCGTCCCTATCCGGGCCACCGCGTGGCCGTGATCGATGAGGACGGCGCCCCATGCGCGCCCGGCGTGGATGGGGAGGTGGCGGTCTGTGCGACCGATATCCATGGCCATCCCGACCCGGTGTTCTTCCTCGGCTACTGGAAGAACGACGCGGCCACGGAGAACAAGTACGTGGAGCACGCGGGCCTGCGCTGGTGCCGCACCGGCGACCTCGCGCGCATGGATGCCGACGGCTATCTCTGGTACCAGGGCCGCGCCGACGATGTCTTCAAGTCGTCGGGCTACCGCATCGGCCCGAGCGAGATCGAGAATTGCCTGCTCAAGCATCCGGCGGTCTCGAACTGCGCGGTGGTGCCCTCGCCCGATCCCGAGCGCGGCGCCATCGTCAAGGCGTTTGTCGTGCTGACCCCGACGGTGGAACGCTCCGCCGAGCGCGATGCCGCGCTGGTGGCGGAACTGCAGCAGCATGTGCGCGGCCAGCTGGCGCCGTACGAGTATCCGAAGGCGATCGAGTTTATCGACCAGCTGCCGATGACGACGACAGGCAAGATCCAGCGGCGCGTGCTGCGCTTGCTGGAGGAAGAGCGCGCGGCGGGCAAACCGGCGTAAGACATGAGGCGGCCCGGGGCCGTGGGTCGCGCCGGGGCCCGATGACCGTGCCCTGCCCGGCCGCGCCCTACCCGGCCGCCCCTTCCAGCCAGGCCAGTTCGTCCTCATCGAACCCGGCCGCGCGGCGCGCAGCGAGGTTGAACGGGCCACGCGGCTTCGGTGCGCCGTACCGTTCCGCCAGTTGCGCATAGGTCGCTACCGGATCGAGTCCCCGGCCCGCGCACAGCCACCGATACCAGCGATTGCCGATGGCCACGTGCCCGACCTCGTCGCGCAGGATGATGTCGAGGATGGCCGCGGCGGCCAGGTCGCCGGCCTCGGCGAGCCGGGCCCGCACGGGCGGCGAGGCATCGAGCCCGCGCGCTTCCAGTGTGCGCGGCACCAGCGCCATGCGCGCGAGCACGTCGCCGGCGGTCTTGTCGCACATCTCCCACAGGCTGTTGTGGGCCGGAAAATCGCCATAGGCAAAGCCGAGCGTGGCCAGGTGGTCGGCCAGCAGCGTGAAGTGCAGCGCCTCCTCGTCCGCCACCCGCAGCCAGTCCGCGTAGAACGCCTGCGGCATGCCGTCGAAGCGCCAGACCGCATCCAGCGCGAGGTTGATGGCATTGAACTCGATATGGCAGAGCGCGTGGATCAGGTTGGCGCGACCGGCCGGCGTGTGCAGCGAACGGCGGCGCTCCACGCGCTGCGGCGGCACCAGCTCCGGCCTTGCCGGCCGGCCCGGTAACGGTCGGGCCGGCAAGGCCGGCGCCGCCGTACCGCCGAGGGCTTGGGCGTAATCCGCCACCGCGCCGCCGGCGGCCAGAACCGCCGCATACAGGGCGCGCGTGGCCGTGGCCTTGTCCCTGGCATCGTTCATGCACAACAGATCGAAGGCCTGCCGGCGCGGCCGCTGTGGGAACGACCCTGCTGACGAATGTGACGGCACGGAAGATGAATCGGCTGGCATGGGCGTAAAATCTCGGAATGCCGCCATTGTAGGGCCGCCCGGCCCCGCACTTTGAAATCCGCGCGGCCATCCCCACTTACCTCGAATGCCTCAGGCAGGAGTTCTCATGGCGCTTTACCAGCTTGGCGACCTTACCCCCATCATCAGCGACGACGCCTATGTGGCCAGGGAAGCGACGATCATCGGCAACGTGACGCTCAAGGCCCGCGCCAGCGCATGGCCCGGCGTGGTGATCCGTGGCGACAACGAGCCGATCGTGGTGGGCGAGGACACCAACCTGCAGGAAGGCGCCGTGCTGCATACCGACCCGGGCCGCCCGATGACGCTGGGCAACCGGGTCTCGGTGGGCCACCAGGCCATGCTGCACGGCTGCACGGTGGGCGATGGTTCGCTGATCGGCATCCAGGCCGTGGTCCTCAACGGCGCCGTGATCGGCAAGGAGTGCCTGGTCGGCGCCGGCGCGCTGGTGACCGAAGGCAAGGTGTTTCCGGATCGCTCGCTGATCCTGGGCTCGCCGGCCAAGGTCGTGCGCGAACTGACCGATGAGGATGTGGCCAACCTCTACCGCAACGCCGAGACGTACGCGCAGCGCCAGGCCATGTACAAGACAGCGCTCAAGCGCATCGACTGATTTGACGGAAGTACCTTGAAGGACCGATTAGTGACCGCGACCACCAACCCCGACATTCTGCAGAAATTCCTGTTCGACGCCGCCCCCGTGCGCGGCGAGCTGGTCCGCATGGAAGCCACCTGGCAGGAAGTGCTGAACCGCCATGCCTACCCCGTGGCGGTGCGGCGCGTGCTCGGCGAGATGATGGCGGCCGCGGCGCTGCTGTCGGCCAACCTCAAGTTCAACGGCGCGCTGGTGATGCAGTTGCACGGCGACGGCCCGGTGCGCATGCTCGTGATCGAATGCTTGTCGGACCTGTCGATGCGCGCCACCGCCAAGCTGGCCGAGGACGCCGCGATCGCCGACGACGCCACGCTGCGCCAGATGGTCAACGTGCGCGGTCAGGGCCGCTTTGCCATCACGCTCGACCCGCAGGACAAGCTGCCGGGCCAGCAGCCCTACCAGGGCATCGTGCCGCTCTCGGACGAGCACGGTCCGCTCGGCTCGGTCGGTGCGGTGCTGGAGCACTATATGCGCGCCTCGGAACAGCTCGATACGCGCCTGTGGCTGGCGGCCAACGACCAGGTCGCGGCCGGCATGCTGCTGCAGAAGCTGCCGTCGTATGGCGGCACCATGGAAGGTCAGGGCATGCCGGCCGCCGAGGTCGGCGAGACCGGCGCGCCGCTGACCGACGATGGTCGCCCGCAGGATCTCGATACCTGGGATCGCGCCTGCCAGCTCGGTGCCACGCTCAAGCAGGAGGAACTGCTGGCCGAGGCGCCCGAGACGCTGCTGCGCCGGCTGTTCTGGGAAGACCTGGAGGCGACCGGCCTGCGCGTGTTCGAGCCCATGCAGCCGCACTTCCAGTGCTCCTGCTCGCGCGCCAAGGTGGCCGGCATGCTGCAGACGCTGGGCCGGGAAGAGGTCGAAAGCATCATCGCCGAACGCGGTCACGTCGAGATCCACTGCGACTTCTGCGGCCAGCGTTATGAGTTCGATCCGGTCGACAGCGCGCAGCTGTTCACCGCGCCGGTGGCCACCGGCGCCGGCGATGGCGCGCACCAGCATCACTGATCCACACCACGGCATGCCAGGGGGGCCGCAACCATGAACCCGTCGACCGCACTGCGCCCGCCCCGCGCGCTGGCGCTGGCCGCACTGCTCGCCGCCACCCTGGCGGGCTGCGCGGCGCCGCTGCCGCGCGACAGCAACGGTTCTCCGTTCACGGCGCGGCTCGCCCCCAATGGCGTGCCGCCGCCTCCGGTGACCGAGGCGCAGAAGCAGCAGCTGACCACGCTCAACGCCCAGATCCTGCAGGAGCAGGAGGCCGCCATCGCGCGGCAGCAACAGGCCGAGGCATGGGCCAATGCGGCTTATGCCTATCCGTATTCCAACTGGAACCTGTACTACGGGGGATGGGGCGGCGGGCGCTGGGGGTATGGCGTGAGCGTGGGCTCGCCCGGCTACTGGGGCTGGGGTGGCTACCCCTATGGGTGGTGGTAGAGCGGCGGGATTGCGGGGATCGCGGGAATTCCGGGGATTGCGGGAATTCCGGGGATTGCGGGGATTGCGGGCTCAGTGCCCGGTCGCGGCGACGGAATTCGGCGGCGGCGGTAGCGGCGGCGTGGCGCTGACCTTCGGCGCCGGCGCGACAAACTGCACGAACACCTCGCCGTCCTTGACCATGCCCAGCTCGTAGCGGGCGCGTTCCTCGATGGCACCGGTGCCATCCTGCAGGTCCTTCACCTCCCCTTCCAGCTTGGCATTGCGCAGCTTGAGCGACTGGTTGCGGCTGGCCTGTTCCTCGACCTGGTGGTTCAGATCCCAGACGCGCAGCCATCCGCCCTTGCCCAGCCAGAGCGGATACTGGATAGCCAGCAGCAGGATGAACAGCAACAGCGAAATCAGGCGCATCGGAAACCGGTGAGGGCGCGGGTCAGTCGGTCGGTATGTCAGTCTGTACGTCGGTACGTCGGTACGTCGGTACGTCGGTACGTCGGTACGTCGGTACGTCGGTACGTCGGTCGGATCGGCGAGCAGGTGGCCGGCAAACGACCGGCACCATGATCCACCATGCCGCCGGAGATTGCAAAGCAAAACTCAAGAACCGCTGTAACAGCTGTTCCAACATGCAACAAAAAACGGCGCTGCCGGATGTATCCGGGCAGCGCCGTCATATCGGCAAGTTGCTTGCCGAGCTTCAGCGCAGATTGTAGAACGCGCTCTTGCCCGGGTAGCTGGCCACGTCGCCGAGATCCTCCTCGATGCGCAGCAGCTGGTTGTACTTGGCGATGCGGTCCGAACGCGACAGCGAGCCGGTCTTGATCTGGCCGGCATTGGTGCCCACCGCGATATCGGCGATGGTGCTGTCCTCGGTCTCGCCCGAACGGTGCGAGATCACGGCCGTGTAGCCGGCACGCTTGGCCATCTCGATGGCGGCAAAGGTCTCGGTGAGCGTGCCGATCTGGTTGATCTTGATCAGGATCGAGTTGCCGATGCCGCGCTCGATGCCTTCCTTCAGGATCTTGGTGTTGGTCACGAACAGATCGTCGCCCACCAGCTGCACGCGCTTGCCGAGCTTGTCGGTCAGCGTCTTCCAGCCGTCCCAGTCGCCTTCCGCCATGCCGTCCTCGATCGAGACGATCGGGAACTTGTCGCACAGGTTGGCCAGGTAGTCGGCAAACTGGGTCGAGTTCAGCTTCAGGCCTTCGCCCTCGAGCTGATAGACATCCTCGGCCTCGTGGTAAAACTCGCTGGCGGCGCAGTCGAGCGCCAGCAGCACGTCCTCGCCGGCACGGTAGCCAGCCTTCTCGATCGCCTGCACGATGGTGTTCAGGCACTCCTCGTTGGACGAGAAGTTCGGCGCAAAGCCGCCCTCGTCGCCGACGGCCGTCGACATGCCCTTGTCGGCCAGGATCTTCTTGAGCGCGTGGAACACCTCGGCGCCGCAGCGCAGCGCTTCGCGGAAGCTCGTCTGCGACACCGGCATGATCATGAATTCCTGGATATCCAGGCTGTTGTTGGCGTGCGCGCCACCGTTGACGATGTTCATCATCGGCACCGGCATCTGCATGGCGCCCGAACCGCCGAAGTAGCGGTACAGCGGCAGGCCGGCTTCCTCCGCGGCGGCCTTGGCCACGGCCATCGACACGGCCAGCATCGCGTTGGCGCCCAGGCGGCCCTTGTTGTCGGTACCGTCGAGGTCGATCAGCGTGCGGTCGAGGAACGCCTGTTCGGAGGCATCCAGACCCATGATCGCTTCGGAGATTTCGGTATTGATGTGCTCGACGGCCTTCAGCACGCCCTTGCCGAGGTAGCGCGACTTGTCGCCATCGCGCAGCTCGATCGCTTCGCGCGAACCCGTGGACGCGCCCGACGGCACCGCGGCGCGGCCCATCACGCCGGATTCCAGCAGCACGTCGCACTCGACGGTGGGATTGCCGCGCGAGTCGAGAACCTCGCGACCGATGATATCTACGATTGCACTCATGAATTCCTCTCTCTTACTGTTGATGCTTGATGCTGCTCGATTGGGAAACCGGGAAAGAATAGGCCAACTTGCTCGCACCGGCCATGCTGTATCTGCGAATCTTTTGTATGGAGTCTCGATACGGCAGCGCAGCCCCGCCGGAAAGCACACCGCCCGCGGGAGACGCGGGCGGCAGGTCGGGCAGCAGGTTTACGCGCAGGCCACGGGCCAGCCGAAGTTGTCTTCGAGGAAGCCGGCGCGCTTGACCAGCGCGTCGAGGTCCTTGAGGACGGCCAGCAGTTCCTTCATGCGCGACAGCGGCACGGCATTGGGGCCGTCCGACATCGCCTTGCTCGGATCCGGATGCGTCTCCATGAACAGGCCGGCAATGCCGGTCGCCACCGCGGCACGCGCCAGCACCGGCACGAACTCGCGCTGACCACCCGAGCTGGTGCCCTGTCCGCCCGGCAATTGCACCGAGTGGGTGGCATCGAACACCACGGGGGCGCCGGTCTCGCGCATGATCGCGAGGGCGCGCATGTCGGAGACCAGATTGTTGTAACCGAACGAGACCCCGCGCTCGCAGGCCATGAAGACGTCGTCGGGCAGGCCTGCTTCGCGCGCGGCGTCGCGGGCCTTGTCGATCACGTTCTTCATATCGTGCGGGGCGAGGAACTGGCCCTTCTTGATATTGACGGGCTTGCCGCTCTGCGCGCACGCACGGATAAAATCGGTCTGGCGGCACAGGAAGGCCGGCGTCTGCAGAACGTCCACCACAGCCGCCACCGGCTTGATCTCGTCGATCTCGTGAATATCGGTCAGCACCGGCACGCCGATCTCGCGCTTCACCCTGGCCAGGATCTCCAGACCACGCTCCATGCCGAGGCCGCGGAACGACTTGCCCGACGAGCGGTTGGCCTTGTCGAACGACGACTTGTAGATGAACGGAATGTCGAGCGCGCCGGCGATCTCGCGCAGTTCGCCCGCGGTGTCGAGCGCCATCTGCTCGGACTCGATCACGCACGGGCCGGCAATCAGGAAGAACGGCCGGGTCAGACCGACGTCGAATCCACACAGTTTCATGACTGTCTCCTGTCGTGTGCCGGACGCTCAGGCGCCCTTCGCGCCCTTGCGCTGCTGGCTGGCCAGCGCGGCTTCCACGTAGGCCTTGAACAGCGGATGGCCGTCGCGCGGCGTCGAGGTGAACTCGGGGTGGAACTGCACGCCCACGAACCACGGATGGAGGCTGGCGGGCAACTCCATCATCTCGGGCAGGTTCTCGGTCGGCGTACGGGCCGAGATCACCATGCCGGCCGCTTCCAGCATCGGCACGTAGTGATTGTTGACTTCGTAGCGATGGCGGTGACGCTCGTTGACCTCGGCGCCATAGATCTGGCTCGCCATGGTGCCCGCCTTGATGGGCACGCGCTGGGCGCCCAGGCGCATGGTGCCGCCGAGATCGGATTCGGCGCTACGCTGCTCGACCTTGCCCTCGCGGTCCACCCATTCGGTGATCAGCGCGACCACCGGGTGTTCGGTATCGAGGTTGAATTCGGTCGAGTTGGCATCGCCCATGCCCGCCACGTGACGGGCGAATTCGATGACGGCCAGCTGCATGCCGAGGCAGATGCCGAGATACGGTACCTTGTTCTCGCGTGCGTACTGGATCGCGCGGATCTTGCCTTCGGTGCCGCGCTTGCCGAAGCCGCCGGGCACCAGGATCGCGTCGAGCGGCGCCAGCACTTCGAGGTGACCCGACTCCAGTTCCTCGGAGTCGATGTACTCGATGTTCACGCGCGTCGCGGTATGCATGCCGGCGTGGCGCAGCGCCTCGATCAGCGACTTGTACGACTCGGTCAGGTCGACATACTTGCCGACCATGCCGATGCGGATTTCGTGCTCGGGGTTTTCCTGCGCGTTGACCAGCTTCTGCCACATCGACAGGTCGGCCGGCTTGGGGTCCAGACGCAGTTCTTCGCAGATCAGGCGGTCGAGGCCCTGCTCGTTGAGCATCTGCGGAATCTTGTAGATGCTGTCGGCATCCCACACGGAAATCACGGCTTCCTGCGGGATATTGGCAAACAGCGAAATCTTGGCGCGCTCGTCGTCGGGAATCGGACGGTCGGCGCGGCACAGCAGCGCGGTCGGCGAGATACCGATCTCGCGCAGCTTCTGCACCGAGTGCTGGGTCGGCTTGGTCTTGAGCTCGCCGGCGCTGGCGATGAACGGCACCAGCGTCAGGTGCACGAACGCGCAGTGGTTGCGACCCAGGCGCAGGCTCATCTGGCGTGCGGCTTCCAGGAACGGCAGCGATTCGATATCGCCCACCGTGCCGCCGATCTCGACCAGCGCGACGTCGGCCTTGCCGTCATGCGAGGCAGCGGCGCCACGTTCGACAAAGGCCTGGATCTCGTTGGTGATATGCGGAATGACCTGCACGGTCTTGCCGAGATATTCGCCGCGGCGCTCCTTGCGAATCACCGACTCGTAGATCTGGCCCGTCGTGAAGTTGTTCGACTTGCGCATCTTGGCCGAAACGAAGCGCTCGTAGTGGCCAAGGTCCAGATCGGTTTCCGCGCCGTCCTCGGTCACAAACACCTCGCCATGCTGGAAAGGGCTCATCGTGCCGGGGTCGACGTTGATGTAGGGATCGAGCTTGAGGAGGGTGACTTTGAGGCCGCGCGACTCGAGAATGGCCGCGAGCGAAGCAGCAGCGATGCCCTTGCCGAGAGAAGAGACGACGCCACCGGTGACGAAGACGAATTTGGTCATAAACCGAGCTTGCCGGGGAAATCGGGATTATACATGAGCGGCCCGTCGCCGGCGCCGCGGATTTTGTGACCGCCGCCCTGCCCGGACCGTCTGCGACGGCTACTTCTCATGCCCGGCGCGGCGGCCTGTTGCCATGGTTGTCCCCGCCTTCCGCACGCGCGCCGGCGCCTCGTGGGCCACGTCCGCCAGGGCGCCCGCGCTCGGTTCGCGCTCGGCGCCCACTCACCCCGCGCGCATGGTGCCGATCAGGTCGCGGATCGCCGCCGCCGTCTCCAGCGGCCTTTCCATCGGATACAGGTGGCCGCCTTCGATAAAGCGCAGGCGCTGGCCCACCAGCCTGCGGGTCGCGCCCAGGCCGGCCTGCCGCACCTCGACCGAACGCGTGCCGGCGATAAACCCCACCGGCACCGGCGCGCCATGCGCCACCTGCCGCCCAAGGCTGGTCGGCAGCGTGCGGTAGATCCGGTACTCCACCTCGCGCGCGAAGCGCAGCCGCCGTTCAGCACCCCGCGCGGTGGGCTCGGTGCCGTGTTCGGTGTAGTCGCGCAGCACCTCGGGATCCCAGATGGCGAAATTCGGTTTGGACTGGAAATGCGCCCACACCGCCTGCGCGTCGGGCCAGTGCGTGCGGCGCCGCCGCGTGACCGCGGCCGGGCCGGCGCGCTCGTCGAGGCCCAGCAGTTGCGACGCGCGCAGCAGCGAGGCACGCCAGCCGGCAATGACCGGCGAGTCGAGCATTACCACGCCGCGCACGCAGCCCGGCCGGCGCAGCGCCGCCATCAGCGACAGAAAGCCGCCCAGCGAATGACCGACCAGCCAGACCGGGCGTGGCCCGGTGCCGGCCATCCGCGTATCGAGCTCCGCCAGCAGTTCGTCCACCAGGTGCGGCCACTCGCGCGTGACCGGATAGCGCGGGTCATGCCCGTAGCGCTCCACCGCGCGAATCTCGAATTCGTCCTCGAGCGCGCCAAACAGCTTCCGGTACGTCCGCACCGGAAATCCGTTGGCATGGGAGAACAGCAGCAGATCGCGCATCCGGCGCGGTCAGGAACGGTCGTGCCGCGCCCGCACCGGCTGTCCCCAGCGGTCGGCCTCGTCGCGCGCGAGCGGAAATTCCGCCGGCTTGCTGGCATCCCATTCGGGGTTGCAGATCTCGCCGAACACCTGGCGCAGCCGCTGGCCCCAGGTATCGCGGATCATGCGGAAGTAGGCGTTCTTCTCGTCGATATTGGCGAAGCGCGTGACGCGCAGCGCGTCGCTCTCGTAGACCAGCAGATCGAGCGGCAGGCCCACCGAGATATTCGACTTCAGCGTCGAATCCATCGAGATCAGCGCGCACTTGGCGGCCTCGCCCAGCGGCAGCGAAGGATGCACCACGCGGTCGATGATCGGCTTGCCGTACTTGGCTTCGCCAATCTGGAAATAGCAGTTCTCGGGCGTGGCCTCGACGAAGTTGCCGGCCGCGTAGATATTGAACAGGCGCACACGCTCGCCGCGGATCTGGCCGCCGAAAATCAGGCTCACGTTGAATTCGATGCCGGCATCGCGCAGCGCGTGCGCGTCGCGCTTGTGCACCGTGCGCACCGCATCGCCGACGATGGTGGCGGCCTCGAACATGTCGCGCGCGGTCCACAGCGAGCGCTTCTCGTCACGCCCCTCGGCCAGCACCTGGCGCACGGACTGGCTGATGGCGAGATTGCCGGCGGTCATCAGCACCATCACGCGGTCGCCGGGCTCCTCGAAGACGGTCATCTTGCGCGCGGTGGAGATGGCGTCCACCCCGGCATTGGTGCGGGAATCGGAAAGAAATACCAGGCCGGCATCCAGCCGCATGGCTACGCAGTACGTCATGGCTCTTGTTGTCGGGGGCTCTTCCGCGCCGGGTCGCGCGGAATAAACCTGCATTCTAGCCTCCCGCGCACGCCCTGCCCGCCCGCCCACGGCGTTTGAGACGTGCACATCACCACGCGGCGTCAGTCCAGCGGCGCGATCGCGATATCCACCGCCATGGTCTCGCCGTTGCCGCCCTCCAGCACGCCCCGGATTGGTGCGGCCGACGCATAGTCCCGCCCCACCGCGAGGCGCACGTGACGCGCATCGGTGACGCAGCGGTGCGTCACGTCGATGCTGCACCAGAGCGCGCTGGCCGGGTCCAGGCAGATATCGGCCCAGGCATGACTGGCCAGCGCCGTGGCGGCCGGATCGTAGAAGTAGCCACTGACGTAGCGGGCCGGAATACCGAGCGCGCGGCAGGCGGCGACCATCACTTGCGCCTGGTCCTGGCAGACCCCGCTGCCCAGGTGGAACGCCTCGGCGGCCGAGGTTCCGACATCGGTGGTGTTGGCCTTGTAGCGCACGCGCTCGGCAATGCCGTCGGCCAGCGCCAGCAGTGCCGGCAGCTCGTGTCCGGCCGCAAGGAACGGGGCGGCGAACGCGCGCATCTCGGCCGGTGCGGTGGTGGTCGGCGTGCCGGCCATGAAGTAGAGCGGCGACACGCGTGCCTCGCCGGCCTCGGGCAAGTCCTGGAAGGCAGGATCCCCGCCCGGCGCATGCACCTCGACTTCTCCGGTGGCCGCAATCTCGATGCGGCTGGCGGGGCCGGCCATGGTGAAGTTGTGGACGATATTGCCAAAGCCGTCGCGCGCTTCGGACAGGTTGCCCGGCACCGAGATATGCCACGCGCGCACCGCCTGCAACGGGCCCGAGCGTGGCGCCAGCCGCAACTCGTGCACGCTGCGGCGTACCGGTTCCGCGTAGTGATAGACGGTCTTGTGATGAATCTTGTATTTCACGGTGTGTCACGCAGCGAGCGGCACCAGGAAGTCCCGGCTGATGCCGTTGCCAAGATCGCCGATGCGCTCGAGAAAGCTCGTCAGGTAGGCATGCAGACCGCAGGCGAAGATGTCGTCGATGCGCGCGTATTTGAGGTCGGCGTGGAGTTTACCAGCCTGCCGCTCGGTCTCCGCGGACTGCTGGTTGGCCACCAGCGCCAGGATCGCCACCACTTCGTCCATGCTGGACACCAGCGAGCGGGGCATGTCGGGCCGCAGGATCAGCAGCTCGGCCACCCGTTGCGGCGTGATCACCGCGCGATAGATCGGACGTGTCAGGAATTTCGTGTGCTGAGGTCGGTTAAAAGATCTCAGCTGATGGCGGCGGTGAATCGCTCGCCGAACAGAATGGCGAACTGATTGACTGCTTGCCGCCAGGTGATAGGCGGCATCTTCCAATCCTTTTCGATGTTGCGCAAGGCCAGAAACAGCAGTTTGCTGGCGGCTTCGTCGCTCGGGAAGTGGCCGCGGTTCTTGACGATCTTGCGCAACTGCATGTGCATGCTCTCGATGGCGTTCGTCGTATATACGATTCGACGCACCTCGGGCGGATAGGCGAAGAAGGGGATCACCTGTTCCCATTGGCGCTGCCACATGGCCGCGACGGTAGGGAATTTGCGCCCCCACTCGCTCTGCGCAAAGGCGTCGAGCGCCGCTGCCGCCGCCTCGGCCGTGGCGGCCTGATAGATCGGCTTGATCGCGGCAGCCAGCGACTTGCGGTCCTTCCAGCTCGCCAGATTCAGCGAATTGCGGATCAGATGCACGATGCAGGTCTGGATTTGGGCGGCCGGATAGACCGCCTCGATCGCTTCGGGGAAGCCGCGCAAACCATCGACCACCGCGATCAGGATGTCGTGCAAGCCGCGGTTCTTCAACTCGTTGAAGACCTTCAGCCAGAACTTGGCGCCTTCCGTTTGCTCGATCCACAAACCCAGCACTTCCTTGCGGCCGTCGGCGCGGATGCCCAACGCCAGATAGACCGCCTTGTTCTTGACCGTGCCTTCGTCGCGGATCTTCAGCCGCAGCGCGTCAAAGTACACGATCGGATACATGGCCTCGAGCGGGCGTTGCTGCCATTGCTCGACGTCGGCCAGCACCTCGTCGGTGACCGTGGAAATCAGATCGGGCGACACCTGCAGCCCGTACAGTTCCAGCAGATGGCCCTGAATCTCGCGCACGCTCATGCCGCGCGCATACATGCTGATGACGTGGTCGTCGAAGCCCGGCAGCCGGCGTTGATACTTGCCGACCAACTGCGGCTCGAACGTCGCCTGCCGATCGCGTGGAATATCCAGCGTCAGTTCGCCGTTGGGCGTGAGGACCGTCTTGCGGCTTGTGCCGTTGCGGTGGTTGCCCGCCTTGCCTTGCTCGGCCTCGGTTTCCAGATGGTGGCTCAACTCGGCCGCGAGCATGCGCTCGGCCAGTTGCTTCTTGAGCTGGCCGGCCAAGCCCGATTCGCCCAGGATCGACTCGGCATCCTTGCTCTGCACCTGGGCAAGCAGTTGATCGATCAGCTCATCGGGGAACAGCTTCGGCGCCTTCGGGTTCTTGCTCTTCTTGGTCACGGTTGCATCGGTCATAGGACGTTATTTCCGTTATCGTCTCATGGCCTCGGCACACTAAAAATCTGACAGGCCCGATAGATCTTGCGGTAGACCTCGAAGCCAGACACCGAGCGCAACACCGCGGCCCAGTGATAGAAATCGTTCTGCTCGGCGGCAGGTTCGCCTCCCGTATCGCCCCGTGCCTCGCGCTCGGCGCCCATCTCGCTGCCCGACGCCTGGAACTTCACGTCGAGGATCCGCGCGGTATTGTCGGCGCGCTCCAGGAAGGTGCCAAGCCGCATGAAGTGGAACGCGTCGTCCTTGAGCATGGTGCCGAACTGCACGCCGCGCGCCAGGTGCGAGCGAAACTTGACCCACTCGAAGAAGCGCGACGGGTCCTCGTGCAGCTCGCCATCGGCGATCATGCGCTGCACGTCCAGCCAGGTGGTGTTGAGGGTCTCCCACACTTCCGTCGTCAGCGAGCCGCGCACCGCGCGCGCGTTCTCGCGCGCCGCGCGCAGGCAGCTCATGATCGACGACGGGTTGGTCATGTCGCGCACCATGAAGTCGATCACGTCGTCGCGCGTCAGCAGCCCGTATTTGTGGTCGAAGGCGTTGGTCAGCTCGGAAATATCGAGCATGGCCCACCAGCCCTGCTCCGCCACTTCCGCCGACTGCGGCAGCAGCGAGGTCTGGTAGTTGACGTCGAGCATGCGCGCGGTGTTTTCCGCGCGCTCGGTGTAGCGGGCCATCCAGAACAGGTGGTCGGCGGTACGGCTCAGCATGATGTTCTCCCTAGCGTTCCAGTACCCACGTGTCCTTGGTGCCGCCCCCTTGCGAGGAATTCACCACCAGCGAGCCCTCGCGCAAGGCCACCCGCGTCAGGCCGCCGGGCACCATGCGCACTTCCTTGCCCGACAGCACGAATGGCCGCAGGTCGATATGGCGTGGCGCGATGCCGGACTCCACATAGGTCGGGCACGTCGACAGCGCGAGCGTGGGCTGCGCGATGTACTGGGCGGGCCGTGCGCGCACCACCTCGCGGAACTGGTCGATCTCGGCGCGCGTGGCGGCCGGCCCCACCAGCATGCCGTAGCCGCCCGCGCCATGGGTTTCCTTGACCACGAGCTCGTGCATATGGTCGAGCACGTACTGCAGGTCGTCCGGACGCCGGCACATGTACGTGGGCACGTTCGAGAGGATCGCTTCCTCGCCGAGGTAGAAGCGGATCATGTCGGGCACGTACGGATAGATCGACTTGTCGTCGGCCACGCCGGTGCCGATGGCATTGCAGATGGTCACGTTGCCGGCGCGATAGACCGACAGCAGGCCCGCGGCGCCCAGCGCGGAGTCGGGCCGGAACGCGAGCGGATCGAGAAAATCGTCGTCCACGCGGCGGTAGATCACGTCGATACGCTGCGGCCCCTGCGTGGTGCGCATGTAGAGGTGATCGTCCTCGACGAACAGGTCGCTGCCCTCGACCAGCTCCACGCCCATCTGCTGGGCCAGGAACGCATGTTCGAAGTACGCCGAGTTGTACATGCCGGGCGTGAGCACCACCACGGTGGGATCGGTGATGCTCTGCGGCGAGACCCCGCGCAGCATGTCCAGCAGCAGGTCGGGATAATGCGCGACCGGCGCCACGCGGTTGCGCGCGAACAGCTCGGGGAACAACCGCATCATCATCTTGCGGTTCTCCAGCATGTACGACACGCCAGACGGCACGCGCAGGTTGTCCTCCAGCACGTAGAACTCGCCCTCGCCCGCGCGCACCACGTCGATGCCCGCCACATGTGCGTAGATGTCGCGCGGCACGTCGACGCCGAGCATCTCGGGCCGGTACTGGGCGTTGTTGTAGATCTGGTCGGCCGGAATCACGCCGGCGCGGATGATGTCCTGACCGTGATAGATATCGTGGATAAAGCGGTTGAGCGCGGCCACGCGCTGACGCAGGCCGCGCTCCAGCGTGGCCCACTCGCTGGCCGGAAAGATGCGCGGGATCACGTCGAACGGAATGGTCCGCTCGGTGCCGCTGTTGGACTCGTCCTTGTCGCCATAGACCGCGAAGGTGATGCCCACCCGGCGGAAGATCAGGTCCGCCTCGGCCCGCTTGTTGTCCATCGAGGCGGCCGACTGCCGCCCGATCCAGTCGGCGAAACTGCGGTAATGCGCGCGCACCGCGCCCGCCGGCAACATTTCTCCCGCCAGGATACGCGCCACACCACCGTCATCCCCTGGCTCCAGCATCTCGTCGAAAAACCGCGCCGCCATGATGGCCGCTCCTCTTCTGTATGGGCCTGCCGCGAAGGCGGACCTGTTCTTGTTCGATGCCGTGTTGGATACTGGCCTTTTCAGCATATCCGGATCGGGCAATCGCGCAAGACTGGAAGCTACCGATCGATCCGGAGACGCCTCCGGGATTTAGCAAGATGCTTGCCAACCTGGCGCGGCGCCGGGAAGCGCCGCCGGCGGGAACGACCGGGTTATCTGGAGACGGCGGGGGGCGCCGGGGGACGACCGGCAAGGTTGGCCGATCGCAGTCGAGCCCCAGCCGAGCACGGCCGAGCACGGCCGGCCTCCGCCGACGTCCGTCGAGGCTAGCGGGCCTCAGGCGGCGCCACCGGCGTGCGGGGCGTCGCGGGCCGCGGGCGGGCAGCGCGCCGCGTCCGGGGGGCACTGGGCGAGGATGTCCTGCACCAGCGTCTCCGGCGTACGCCGGATATCGAGCACGAGCGCGTTGCGCGGCTCCTCAAGGGTCTCGAACTGGCTCTGCAGCAGGGCCGGATTGAAGAAGTGGTCCGTGCGCGCGGACAGGCGGCCGCCGATGGTGGCGGCATCGCCCTTCATGAACACGAAGGTCACGCCGCCGTCGGGCGGGGTCAGGCGATCGCGATAGACCTGCCGCAGCGCGGAGCACGTAAAGACGTGCGGGCGGCCTTCGGCGCGGGCGGCGTCGATGGCAGCGCGCATCGCGGCCAGCCACGGCCAGCGGTCGTCGTCGGTGAGCGGGATGCCCGCGTGCATCTTTTCCTTGTTGGCCGCGCTGTGGAACTCGTCGGCGTCGTGAAAACCGCAATGCAGGCGGCTCGCCAGCAACTGGCCGACCGTGGTCTTGCCGCTGCCGGAAACGCCCATCAGGATGTAGATCATGTCTGCTCCGTATCGTGGTCCCCCGCACGCAACGGTACGGAGGGCGGCGGGTCGCGGACGAGGGGATGGTCGACGATCGAGCGTCGATCGTCGGATCGTGCCGCGCCAGCCTTGTCGCCAGGCCTGGCGTCTTATTGTGCGACGGCCGTAGCCGTTTGGACAGCATCCGCCTCGGAGAGGTCCAGGGCGCTGCCGCCCGCCTCCGCGCCGCGCGCGTGACGGCGGAACAGGCCAAACAGGCCACGCCCGAGGCTGAAGCCCGCAAATTCGTCGGCCGGCGCCGCCGCGCACGGGCGCGCGGCAAACTCGGCCTGGGCGGCAGCATCGCCGACCCATGCGAGCGTGCCCGCCACCGCATCCACGCGGATCACGTCGCCATCGCGCACGCGCGCGAGCGGGCCGCCCGCCAGCGCTTCCGGACCGACATGGATCACCGCCGGCACCTTGCCGGACGCGCCCGACATGCGGCCATCGGTCACCAGCGCCACACGGTGGCCGGCATCCTGCAGCGCACCGAGGGCGGGCGTAAGGCGGTGCAACTCGGGCATGCCGTTGGCATTGGGGCCCTGGAAGCGCACCACCGCCACCACATCGCGCTCGAGTTCACCCGCCTCGAAGGCGGCCTGCAGGGCCTCCTGCGAATCGAACACGCGGGCCGGCGCCTCCACCACACGATGTTCCTCGGCCACCGCCGACACCTTGATCACGCCGCGCCCGAGATTGCCCGCCATCAGGCGCAGGCCGCCTTCCGTGGAAAACGGCGCGCTGGCCGGCGCCAGCACGGTGGCGTCGCCGCTGGTGGCGGGGCCGTCGCGCCAGCGCAGTGCGCCATCGGTCAGCACCGGCTCCTGCGTATAGCGTGCCAGGCCGTGCCCGGCCACGGTGTCGACGTCCTCGTGCAGCAGACCCGCGTCGAGCAGCTGCGCGATGACGTAGGCCACACCGCCGGCGGCATGGAAGTGGTTCACATCGGCCGAGCCGTTGGGGTAGACGCGCGCCAGCAGCGGCGTGGCGCGCGAGAGCCGGTCGAAGTCGTTCCAGTCGATGACGATGCCGGCCGCGCGCGCCATGGCCACGAGGTGGATCGTATGGTTGGTGGAGCCTCCGGTGGCCAGCAGCCCGACCATCGCGTTGACGACGGCGCGTTCGTCGACGATGCGCGAGATCGGGGTATAGGCGTCGCCCCGGGCCGTCAGCGCGAGCGCGCGCTGCGCCGCCGCGGTGGTCAGCGCGTCGCGCAGCCCGCTGTCCGGATGGATGAAGGCCGCCCCCGGCATATGCAGGCCCATGATCTCCATCAGGAACTGATTGCTGTTGGCGGTGCCGTAGAACGTGCAGGTGCCCGCGCCGTGATAGGCCGCGCTCTCGGCCTCGAGCAGCGCTTCGCGGCCGACCTGGCCGGTCGCGTAAAGCTGGCGCACGCGCGCCTTTTCCTTGTTCGACAGGCCGCTCGCCATCGGCCCCGCGGGCACGAACACCACCGGCAGATGACCGAACTGCAGTGCCCCCATGATCAGGCCGGGCACGATCTTGTCGCATACGCCGAGCATGACCGCGGCATCGAAGGTATTGTGCGACAGCGCAATGGCGGTGCCCATCGCTATCGCATCGCGCGAGAAGAGCGACAGCTCCATGCCGGCATTGCCTTGCGTAATGCCGTCGCACATCGCCGGCACGCCGCCCGCCACCTGCGCCACCGCGCCCACCGCGCGCGCGGCCTCGCGGATCACCGCCGGATAGCGTTCGTACGGCTGGTGCGCCGACAGCATGTCGTTGTAAGCGGTGACGATACCGAGGTTCAGCGCATGCTCGACGCGCAGCTTGAGCTTGTCGTTGGCGGGCAGCGCCGCATAGCCGTGCGCGAGATTGGCGCACGACATGCCGCGCAGCGGCCCGAGTTCCTGCTGCGTGCGTGCGCAGCGGGCCAGATAGGCGGCGCGACTGGCGCGGCTGCGGGCCAGGACGCGTGCGGTGACGGCCAGTACCTCGGGATGTACGTCGTGGGGCATGAAGCGGTCCGTGTTCTGTAGATTTTCTACATTATAGCCATGCATCGCCAGATTGAGGAATCGTTGCCACTCGCACAAAAGGCAAAAAAAGGCGTTACCGGGCGCAAAAATGCCTTCATACGGGTAAATCCTAAGTGCGAGCCATTGATGTCCTCACCGAGAATCGCGCCACTCCGCGTGTAGAATATCTACAATCACCGAAGCTCACCATGCGCGACCGAATCCTTGCCGTCTACGACACGCTCCGCCCTTCCGAGCGCCGCCTGGCCGACTACGTGGCCCGTCACGGCGCCACCGTGATCCGCCTGTCCATGCCGGAACTCGCCGAGCGTGCCGGTGTGTCGCAGCCGACCATCGCCCGCTTCTGCGCCGCGCTCGGCTACGACGGCTTTCGCGAATTCAAGCTCCAGTTTGCCCAGAACGTTGGGGGCGGGACGCCGTTCGTACATCAGGACGTGAAGGCGGACGATCGCCCCGCCGATATCGCCGGCAAGGTGTTCGACCGCACCATCGCCACGCTGATGACCGTGCGCAATGCCCTCTCGGCGGACCAGATCGAACATGCCATCCAGTTGCTGGCCAATGCGCGGCGTATCGAGTTCTACGGCTGCGGCAACTCGGGCATCGTCGCGCTCGATATCCAGCACAAGTTCTTCCGCCTGGGCATTCCGACCACTGCGTATTCGGACTCGCATGTGTTCAGCATGTCGGCGGCGCTGCTGCGTCCCGGCGATGTGGCGGTGCTGGTCTCCAACAGCGGCCGCACGTGGGATATGCTGACCGCCGCCACGCTGGCGCGCGCCAGCGGTGCGAGCGTGCTGGCGCTCACGCATAGCGGCTCGCCGCTGGCGGGGCTGGCGCATGTTTGCGTGTTCTCCGATGTCGAGGAAGACAGCGAGGTCTATACACCGATGACGTCGCGCATCTGCCATCTGGTGCTGGGCGACGTGCTGGCTGCCGGCGTGGCGCTGGAGCGTGCCGATGCGGTGGCGAGCGGGCTGCAGCGCGCCAAGGCCCATCTGCGCGAACGCCGCATCGCGGGCGCCGAGCCGGCCGCGATACCCAACACGCTTGCCGACGCGCTTGCGCAAGGCGCCGCGCCTTCGGCTGCGGCACCCACGCCCGCACGCCGCCGGCGTCAGCGCGGCACCGGCGGCGCCTCGCGCCAGTAACGGCGCACGCGCTGGCGATAGGTCGACACCTCGTGGCACGCGCCGCGTGTGACGATCGAGACGGCGCCGGTCTCATCGGTGCGATAGCGCGCAATGCCGAGCCGCTCATAGCGGGCCCAGACATCGGCGCGCGGGTGACGGTAGCGATTACGGTAGCCAAGCTGGAAAATCGCGAGCTCCGGCGCCACCGCGCGCAGAAAGGCGTCGCCCGACGAGGTGCCGCTGCCATGATGCGGCACGATCAGGATGTCCGATTGCAGGCTGGCGCTGGCGGCAAGCGCCATGTCGGCGGCATCGGGGCTGGCCGGGTCTTCTGCCGCGCCGATGTCGCCTGCGTCGGCTGCGTCACCGGCCTCGGCCACCTCGGCCACCGCGGGTACCTCGCGCACGTCAGATACTTCGCCCCCCTCACCCCCGTCACCCCCTTTCCCTGCCTCGCGCGCGTTTGCTGCATACGCTGCATACGCTGCATACGCTGCATTCGTTGCGGCCGCAGCGGGCTGCGCCATCCGGGCCACGATCGCACGCTCCTCGCGCACGCCGATATCGCCCGTGAGCAGCACGCTGCGCTGCGCGGTAACGACCCGCAGCACGCAACTGCGCGCGTTGCTCGCATGACGCGCGTTCCCGACCTGCGCGGCCGGCGGATGCAGGATCGCGAACCCGACCCCGTCCCACTCCCAGGACGCACCCGCCGCACAGGGCCGCCACGGCTGCGCCATCCACGGCTGGCCCGGCGGCGCCGCCGTCAGGCGGGCGCGAACCGGCACCACCGCCTCGACCTCGCGCACGCCACCGGCATGGTCGGCATCCTCATGGCTCACCATCAGCTGATCGAGACGCCGCACACCCATCGCCCGCAGATACGGCACCACCACCTGCGCGCCGGCGCTCGCTCCCGATGCATAGGCCGGGCCAGTGTCGTAGAGCAGCGCATGCCGGCGCGTCTCGACCAGCACCGCCGTGCCCTGCCCGACGTCCAGCGCGGTAATGCGCATCTCGCCATGCGGCACGGGATGGCGCCCCGCCACCAGCATTGGCAGCATCAGCAGCACGCCGCGCGAGCGCATGGCACGGTTGCCGCCCGGCATGAGTACGTGCGCCACGCCGAGCACGGCCAGCACCAGCGGTATCCATCCCGCGTGCGCGGCCTCCCAGACCGCCCATGACGGCGCGGCCAGCCACGCCAGGGCAGCGGACAGCCACACCATGGCGGTGTGTGCCACGGCCAGCGCGAAGCTTGCGAGCGCGTGCGGCAGCACGGCCGCGGCCAGCGCGAGCGGCGTGACGACGAGGCTCACCACGGGAATGGCGAGCGCGTTCGCCACCGCCGACACCACCGATACCTGACCGAACAGCAGCAGCGTCAGCGGCACCAGGCCCACGGTCACGGCCCACTGCACGCGCGCGGCGTCGGCCAGCCATGCACGCAGGCGCGCCGGCCAGGTCATGTCGGCAGACTGCCGGGCGCGTACCGCCACCAGCAGGATGACCGCGACGGCGCCAAACGAGAGCCAGAACCCAGGCGCCATCACCGCCCACGGATCGAGCGCCACGGCTGCCGCAGCGGACCATGCAAGCACCAGCGAGGGCGGCGGCGCGCGCCCGCCCCACAACGCAATGGCCGCCACCGTCAGCATCGTCACCGTGCGCAGCGCAGGAATCTGCATGCCGGCAAGCAGGCCATAACCGAGCGCGGTCAACACGGCGGCCACCAGCGCGGCGTGTCGCGCCGGACACCACAGCGGCAGCGCGCACCATCGCAAACCCCGCCGCCAGCCAGGCGGCGGCCGATGCAGGATGCGGCCAAACCCGAACGAATGCCGCCATAGCCAATGCACGAGCGCACCCGCGGCGCCGGACAGCATCGTGATATGCAGGCCCGAGATACTGACCAGATGCGCAATGCCGGTACGCCGGAACACCTCCCAGTCCGCCGCCGCAATGCCGCGCTGGTCACCAATGGCCAGCGCCACCAGCACGCCCCCCAGGCGTGCATCGGGCGGCAGCGCGGCCCGCAGCCGGTCGCGCAATTGCGCGCGCCAGCGCTCGATGCGGGCCGCGTCGTCGTGCTGCGGGCCGGCGCGGGCCGCGCGCACGTAACCGGTCGCGCCAATGCCTTCGCCAAGCAGCCAGTACGCGTAGTCGAAACCATGCGGATTGGCCAGACCACGGGGCGGCCGCAGCCGCACCGTCAGTTGCCAGCGCTGGCCGGGCACGAGCTTGACCGGCGGCTTGCGCCAGGTCAGCAGCACGCGCGCGGGGACATGACGGTCCGCCCTGAACACGAAGCGCGTGCCGTGATCGGCCTCGTCGGGCAAGCCTGCGATCACGCCGGCAAGTTCGCGGTCCTGGCCCGCCTCCGCCTCCGGCAGCCAGTCCGCAAGCCGCTGGTCCGCGCGCCAGGCCGCCCAGCCGGCGCCAAGCGTCAACGCCAGCACGATCGCGACCGCGCGCGCATGCGCACGCCGCCAGGCCAGCCATGCCATGGCGAGCACGACGACCGGAAGAAAGCCGGGCCATGCCGGCAGCCGTCCCTGCTGCTGCAGCCACCAGCAGCCAGCCACAAAGGCCAGCAGGCAAAGACGCATGGCGAGCTCCTCTCCGCGTCGGAAACTTCGGAAGGAGCGTTGTAACGTGGATCGACCTGGAGAAACGTGTCGAAGCGTTGTGGCTTTGTGGCAGATCGAAACGGCGTGCGTATCAACGCCACCCCGACGGGCCCCCCAACGGCCACCCCAACGGCCACCCCGGCGTACTGTTCCCGTTCAGCGGATGCCGCGCCGCCACCGCCAGGCTGCCAGCCAGCAGCACCCGCCATGCCGTCAGCGCGGCGCCATCGTCCCCGCGAAGGTCGCCAGCCGCGGCAGTGCCGCCACGGAATTGGCCCACATGGCGGGCGCCAGGTCGTCGAGCGCGATGTCGCGCAATGCCGCCAGCGCGCGTGCCACGCCGGCCACCTCACCCGGCGTATTGCGCGCCTTGTGCTGTTCGCCGAACTGGCCATCGGACAGCCACGACGGCGCGATATCGGGCGCGTCGGTTTCCAGCACGATCGCCTCCAGCGGCAGGTCCGCGGCCAGCCGCCGGATCTGCCGCGCGCGCTCGAACGTCATGTTGCCGCCGAAGCCAAGCTTCATGCCATGCGCGACAAAACGCCGCGCCTGCTCATGGCTGCCATTGAATGCATGGGCAATGCCCTGGCGCACGCCCACGCGACGCAACTGCGCATAGACCTGATCCTGCGACTTGCGCACATGCAGCAGCACCGGCAGATCGAACTCGCGCGCGATCTTCAGTTGCTCGGCATAGAGCCAGGTCTGATGCGCGGCATCGAGCCCCGGCACAAAGAAGTCGAGCCCGATCTCGCCGATCGCCACCAGGCGCGGGTCGTCGATCGAGGCCGCCACCTCGCGGCGCAGCGCATCGAGGTCGGCCTGCCCTGCGCCCGGCGTGCACAGCGGATGAATGCCAAGCGCGTAGACGCAGCGCGCATCGCCATGCGCGAGCGCACGCACCGCCGCGAAGTTGGACACCGCCACCGCCGGCAACACGATGCCCGATACGCCCGCACGCGCGGCGGCATCGGTCACCTCGGCGCGATCGCCATCGAACTCGCTCGCATCCAGGTGGCAGTGGGTGTCGATCCACATGGCCAGCTCAGCGTTCGCGATGCAGATGCCCGTCGCGCAAACGCAGCACGCGGTCGCAACGGCCCGCCAGGTCGAGGTCGTGCGTGACGATGACAAAACTGGTGCCCAGCGTGCGCGACAGTTCGAGCATCAGGTCATAGACGCCGCCGGCGGTATGGTCGTCGAGATTACCGGTCGGCTCATCCGCCAGCACGCAGGCCGGCGATCCCACCAGCGCCCGCGCGATCGCCACCCGCTGACGCTCGCCTCCAGACAGCTCGCCGGGCCGGTGCTTCGAGCGCTGTCCCAGCCCCACGCGCTCCAGCATGGCCTGCGCCGCCGCGCGCGCCGCGCCCTCGTCGAGGCCACGAATGCGCATCGGCATCGCCACGTTATCGAGCGCGGTGAATTCAGGCAGCAGGTGATGGAACTGGTAGACGAAGCCCAGCGCGCGGTTGCGCACCTCGTTGCGTTCGCGTTCGCGCAGCGCCGTGAACGGCTTGCCCTGCAGCGCCACGCGACCCGAGTCGGGATTGTCGAGACCGCCCAGCACATGCAGCAGCGTACTCTTGCCCGAGCCCGAGGCACCCACGATGGCCACCTTCTCGCCGGCGTCGATGCGCACATCCACGCCGCGCAGCACCTCGACATCGAGCCCGCCCTGGCGGAACCGCTTGGTCAGGCCCTCGGCCACCAGCACCGGCGTGCCGGTCACGTTCGGCACATCGGTCGCGTTCGGCACATCGTGCAGCACGGTCGTCTCACTCATAGCGCAGGGCCTCCGCCGGGTTCACGCGGGCCGCACGCCAGCTCGGATAGATGGTGGCCAGCGTCGCCAGCACAAAGGAGATGATGCCGATGGTGGCGATATCGTTCACACGCGGATCCGATGGCAGTTCACTGATGAAATAGATGTCCTTGGGCAGGAATTGCACGTGCAGCAGCCGCTCGATGAACGGCACGATCACGTCGATGTTGGTCGCAATCAGCGTGCCGCCCAGCACGCCGAGCAACGTGCCGATAAAGCCGATCGCCACGCCCTGCACGATAAAGATCTTCATGATCGACCGCGGTTGCGCGCCCATGGTGCGCAGAATGGCGATATCGGCCTGCTTGTCGGTAACGGTCATCACCAGCGTCGACACCAGGTTGAACGCCGCCACCGCGATGATCAGCGTGAGGATGATGAACATCATGCGCTTCTCGGTCTGCACCGCCGCGAACCAGTTGCGGTTCTGCTTGGACCAGTCACGCAGGTAGAGGTCGCCGGTCATCGTGCCGGCCAGCTCCTCGGCCACCTGCGGCGCGCGCTGCATGTCGGTCAGCTTGAGCCGCACGCCGGTGGGGCCGGCCTGCCGGAACAGCGTCTCGGCGTCCCGGATATTGATCAGTGCCAGCGCGCTGTCGAATTCGTAATGCCCCGAAGAGAAGATGCCGGCCACGGTGAACTGCTTGAGGCGTGGCAGCACCCCGGCCGGAGTGATGGTGCCCTGCGGCGCCACCAGCGTCACCTTGTCGCCCACGCGCACGCCCATGGCGGCGGCCAGCTCGCTGCCGAGCGCGATATCGAAGCCGCCCGGCACCAGCGCCTGCATGCCGCCGGCGCTGAACTCCTTGTCGAGATCGGAAACCTTGGGCTCCTCGGCGGGGTCCACCCCGCGCAGCAGCACGCCACGCACGGTTTCCTCGCGCGTCAGCAACGCCTGCGCCGCCACATACGGCGCGGCGCCGATCACCTCCTTGTTGCGCATGGCTTCGGCGGCGGTCTTGCGCCAGTCCGGCAGCGGCCCGGGCGCGATCACCTCGATATGCGCCAGCACCGACAGCATGCGGTCGCGCACTTCCTTCTGGAAGCCGTTCATCACCGACAGCACCACGATCAGCGCGGCCACGCCGAGCGCGATGCCCAGCATCGAGATCATCGAGATGAACGAAATGAACGTATTGCGGCTGGCGCGCTTGCTCGCGCGGGTATAACGCCAGCCGATCTGCCACTCGTAGGGAAAGTTCAAGAGGAGTCCTGTTGAGTCTCGGAAACGGCGCCGGACGGGGGTTCGAACCGTCCGGACAGCCGGGAGTTTACAATCTCGGCCACCATGATGACGCACCTGACCCTGATTGTCCCTTTTTCGGTCCCGCCGGGCGCCGGCGGCGAGGATAGTGCCGACGACGTCGTCGCCAGCGCCCTGCTGCGCCAGTTGGAGCTGCCGGCGCTCGGAAAGTTGCTGACCCGGGGCAGCCCGGGCCCGCGCGAGCGCCACGACGATCCCTGGCTGCGCACCCTGCCGCACGAGCGCTGGCTCGCCGGGCGGGCCGGACTACCGACCGAACGGGTGCCGACCGCGCCTTATATGCGCATGGCCGACCGCGGCGAGGTGGACACCGGGCAGGCCTGGGCCTGCCTGCAGCCCGTCCATATCCACGCCGCGCGCGATCATCTGGTTCTGATGCACCCCGACCAGCTCGATATCCGCCCCGAGGAAGCGAGCGCCTTGCTGGCCGCCATCGACGAGCTGCTGCGCGATGCCGGCATCGCGCTGGACGCCCCCACCCCGGCGCGCTGGTATCTGCCCGAGGCCACCTTCGGCCCGCTGGAGGCCACCACTCCGCTGCGCGCGACCGGCCGCAATATCGATATCTGGCTGCAGGCCGGCGCGCGCGCGCGCGACTGGCGGCGCCTGCAGAACGAGATCCAGATGACGTGGCACGACCATCCGGTCAACCAGGCGCGCGAGGCGCAGGGCCGGCTGGCGATCAACTCGGTCTGGCTTCATGGCGGCGGCAGCGCGCAGGCCGTCACCCCGCTGGCCGATACCGTCTTCGGCGACGACCCGTTCCTCGCCGGCCTGGCCCTCGCCGGCAACAGTCGCCGGGCACCGCAACCGCGCCAGCATGCCGAGCTGGAAGCGGCCACGGGCAGCGCGCTGGCCCTGCTCGACGATGCCGCCGAGGCACATATCGCGGCCGACTGGCATGCCTGGCTCGAACGCATGCACCGGCTCGACGCCGCCTGGTTCGCCCCGGCCCAGGCCGCGCTCGCGGCCGGACGCCTGCAGGCCCTGACGCTGGTGCTGGCCGGCGAACATCATTTCGCCGAATTCACGGTGCGCCCCGGCGACCTGCGCAAGTTCTGGCGCGGCATGGGCGCGCGCGGCGACTGGCGTGCGCTGCTCTCCAACCTGGCCATGACGGCCTGATCCCACGCTCAAGCCATCCATGACCCGACATCCATGACCCGGATCGCCGTTCGCTCCTACTCCGCCTCGCACGCCGACACCCTGGCCGCCGCCGGGCTCCATCCCACGCTCGCGCGCATCCTGTCCGCGCGCGGCGTGCTCCATCCGGACGAGCTCGTCACGGAGCTGGCCGTGCTGACACCGCCCACCGCGATGAAGGGCATTGCCCACGCGGCCGAATACCTCGCCGACGCCATCGGCGCGCGCCGCAAGCTGCTGATCGTGGCCGATTACGACTGCGATGGCGCCACCGCCTGCGCGGTAGGCGTGCGCGGCCTGCGCATGCTGGGCGCGCAGGTGGACTACATCGTGCCCAACCGCTTCGAATACGGCTATGGCCTGACGCCCGAGATCGTCGACCTGGCCGCGCGCCAGCAGCCGGACGTGATCGTGACCGTCGACAACGGCATCGCCAGCGTCGACGGCGTGGCCGCGGCCAATGCGCGCGGCATCGACGTGGTGGTGACCGACCACCACCTGCCCGGCCCGGTGCTGCCGGACGCCGCGGTCATCGTCAATCCGAACCAGCCAGGCTGCGGCTTTCCGAGCAAGAACCTGGCGGGCGTGGGGGTGATGTTCTACGTGCTGCTGGCGGTGCGCGCGGAATTACGCCGGCGCGGTGTGTTCACCCAGGCGACCCAGCCCAGGCTGCAGAGCCTGCTCGACCTCGTGGCGCTCGGCACCGTGGCCGACGTGGTCAAGCTCGACGCCAACAACCGCGTGCTGGTGGCGCAGGGCTTGCGCCAGATGCGCGCGGGCCAGATGCATGCCGGCGTGGCGGCGCTGTTCCGCGCGGCCGGCCGCGATGCCACGCGCGCCAACACCTTCGATCTCGGCTTCGGCCTCGGGCCGCGCCTGAACGCCGCCGGCCGGCTGGCCGACATGTCGCTCGGCATCGAATGCCTGCTTACCGACGATCACAACCGCGCATGGGACATCGCGCAGGAACTCGACGGCATGAACCGCGAGCGCCGCGACATCGAGGCCGGCATGCAGCAGGAAGCGCTGAAGCTGCTGGAAGCTCCGCTCGACGGCCTCGACCCGGGCGCGCGCTACACCGTGAGTGTGTTCAACGATACGTGGCACCAGGGCGTGATCGGCATCGTCGCCTCGCGGCTCAAGGAGAAATTCCACCGCCCGACCATCACCTTCGCCCCCGGCGACGACGTGCATATCAAGGGCTCGGGACGCTCGATTCCGGGCTTCCACCTGCGCGATGCGCTCGACCTGGTGTCGAAGCGGCATCCGGGCCTGCTGGTCAAGTTTGGCGGGCACGCCATGGCGGCGGGGCTCACGTTGCGCGCCGACCAGTTCGAGACCTTCCTGTCGGCATTCGAGGCCGTGGGCCGCGAATGGCTGACCCAGGACCAGCTCGCGCGGGTAGTGGAAACCGATGGCGATATCGGCGAGGAATGCTTCAGCCCCGAGTTCGTCACGCTGCTGGAACAGCAGGTCTGGGGCCAGGGCTTTCCGGCGCCCACCTTCAGCGGGGAGTTCGACGTGCTGCGCCAGACCGTGCTCAAGGGCAAGCATCTCAAGCTGCAGCTCGGGCGCGGCAGCCAGCGCTTTGACGCGATCTGGTTCAACCATGCGGAGGCGCTCGACGGTGCCAGCGCCACGGTCGCCTACCGGCTCGACAACAACACCTTCAACGGCGTCACGCGCGTGCAGCTCGTGATCGAGCACGCGCAGTAGCGACATCCCGCCCGCGCCGGCACTCGCGCTCGCACCGGGTACGCAGCCACCCATATCGCGCACCGGCACAACGCGTTCGCACAACGCGTCCGCACAACGCGTCCGCACAACGCATCCGCACTACGCATCCGCACCGCGCGCCGCCCGCCCCGCGGCGCGGGCGCGCGCCGGTCAGCCGTGCGCGGGCAGGTAGCGCAGCGGGTCCACCGGCGTGGTGCCGCCGCGCACCTCGAAGTGCAGTTCCGCGTCCGCGCCCATCGTCCCGATATCCTGCCCGGCCGCGACCTGCGCGTTCTCCTTGACCAGCGGTTTGTCGAGATTGCCATAGACGGTCAGCCAGTCGTCGTTGTGCTTGACGATCACGAGCATGCCGTAGCCGCGCATGTTGCCCACGTGAATGGCCCAGCCCGACGCTGCCGCCCGCACCTTGCCGCCCGCCGGCACCGCGATGCGGATGCCCTTTTCGCCCGGCGGCGCAAAGCGTCCCGTGATGCGGCCCTCGGCCGGCCACTGCAGGCGGATGGTGCTGGTCGGCACCTTGCCCTGCGGCAATTGCGGGGTCCGTTCGGCCCGTTCCGGCGTGCGCGCGGGCCGCTCGGCGGCGGCCGCGGTGGCGCCGGCCGGCCGCACGCGGATCAGCTGGCCAACCTCGATCTGGTCGGGACTGGCCAGGTTGTTCCAGCGCGCGAGTTCCGCCACGGAACGCCGATGGCGCCGCGCGATCGAGTACAGCGTGTCGCCGCGCTCGACGCGATAGAACCCGTCCGGCGCGGGATCGGCACTGCCGGTGGTGCCGCACGCGGCCAATGCCGCCGCCAGCGCGGTGGCCCCCAGCGCGGCCAGCGTGCGCCGGCGCACCCGGGCCGGCTGCGGCGCGGCATGCGGATCGGTCTGGCGCGAATCGGTCTGGTGCGGATCGGTCTGGTGCGGATCGGTCTCGCGCGGATGAGTGGGCTGCAATGCGTGATGGATCGCCGTCATGCGTCTGTGCTTTCCTCCTGGTATCGGGGCATATTGTCGCCGATGTGGCGCGCCCGCCTCCGGCTGTGACCGTGGCATGCGGCCAACGTTCGGCCCGCACGCCGGCGCATCCGGCGCCCGCCGGCCCGTCGACGGCACAATCTGACCGGAGCCGGGGCCGCCGATCCGCTATAATTCCCGGTTTTGGAAGCGCAGGTAAATCATGGAAGCAGAACGCCTCAACGCCATCTCCGGTGCCATCTCCGATCTCCGTTCGCGAACGGCAGATCTACGGAGGTATCTTTGACTACGATGTCAAGGTAGGACGCCTCGACGAAGTCAACGGCTTGCTGGAAGACCCCGACGTCTGGAACAACCCCAAGCGGGCCCAGGACCTCGGCAAGGAAAAGAAGACCCTGGAGGGCGTGGTCGGTGTGCTCGGCAAGCTGACCGACGACCTCAACGGTGCCGACGAGCTGTTCGAGCTCGCGCGCGAGGAAGGTGACGACGACACGCTCGAAGCCATCGAGACCGACGTCAAGGGCTTCGAGGACATCGTCGCGGACATGGAATTCCGCCGCATGTTCTCTGGCGAGATGGACCAGGCCAACGCGTTCATCGACATCCAGGCCGGCGCCGGCGGTACCGAGGCGTGCGACTGGGCCTCGATGCTGCTGCGCCAGTACCTCAAGTACTGCGAGCGCAAGGGCTTCAAGGCCGAAGTGCTGGAGGAATCCGAGGGCGACGTGGCCGGCATCAAGAGCGCCACGATCAAGATCGAGGGCGAATACGCGTTTGGCTATCTGCGCACGGAAACCGGTGTGCACCGCCTCGTGCGCAAGTCGCCGTTCGACTCGTCGGGCGGCCGCCATACGTCGTTCTCGTCGGTATTCGTCTACCCCGAGGTGGACGATTCGTTCGAGGTCGAGGTCAACCCGGCGGACCTGCGCGTGGACACGTACCGCGCCTCGGGCGCGGGCGGCCAGCACATCAACAAGACCGATTCGGCCGTGCGGATCACGCACATCCCGACCGGCATCGTCGTGCAGTGCCAGAACGACCGCTCGCAGCACCGCAACCGCGCGGAAGCGATGTCGATGCTGAAGTCGCGCCTGTACGAGCACGAGATGCGCAAGCGCCAGGCCGAAGCCGACAAGCTCGAATCGACCAAGACCGACGTGGGCTGGGGCCACCAGATCCGCTCGTACGTGCTGGACCAGAGCCGCATCAAGGACCTCCGCACCAATGTGGAAATGTCCAATACGCAGAAGGTTCTGGACGGCGATCTCGATCCGTTCATCGAGGCCAGCCTCAAGCAGGGCCTGTAAGCAGACCGTACTGGCGCTCGCCGCCAGTCAGCACGGCCGCTCCGCGAGCCAGCGGAGCGGCACCAAGACCAACGACAGCATCGACGAGAAATCCGGGGGATTTCATGAGCGCAGCCAAACACCTGTATATCGTGACCGGCGCCTCGCGCGGCCTGGGCGCGGCCCTGACCCGCGCGCTGCTCGCGCCGGGTAACCGCGTGGTCTGCGTGGCCCGCAGCCGCAATCCGGAGATGGAGGCGGAAGCCACCGCCAGCGGCGTGCCGGTAGCCTGGCATCTGCAGGACCTGTCGCAACCGGGCGCGGCCGCGGGCTGGCTGGCCAGCGTGCTGGACGCGGTGGACGAAGCCCCGGCCAGCGTCACGCTGATCCTCAACGCCGGCGTGGTCGAGCCCATCGGGCCGATCACCCAGCTGCACGAAACCACCCTGGTGCCCCATCTGCTGACCAACCTGGCCACGCCGATGACGATGACCGGCGCGTTCATCGAACACACCGCGCGCTTCGACTGCCCGCGCAAGGTGCTGGCGATCTCGTCCGGGGCCGCGCGCAATCCGGTCCAGGGCTGGAGCGCGTACTGCGCCGGCAAGGCCGCGCTCGACATGTTCGTCCGCTCGATCAACGCCGAGTTCGGCAGCCTGGCCGCGCCGCGCACGCTGCGCGCGGTGGCGCTGGCCCCGGGCGTGGTCGACACCGGCATGCAGGAAACCATCCGCGGCGCGGACTTTGCTGACGTGGCACGCTTCCGCGACCTCAAGGCGAACGACAAGCTCGCCTCGCCCGACGACACCGCGCGCCGCATCGTCGCCTATCTGGCCCGTCCGGATTTCGGCACGACCGAAATCGACGACATCCGCAATTATTGAACCCATCATGACTGAACCGACGCGCGCGAATGCCGCCCCATCTGCCGCCGCAACTGCCGGCACATCTGCCGGTGACGCACCGGCCGTAGACGAGAACAAGATCATCGCGGAGCGGCGCGAGAAACTGCAGGCCCTGCGCCAGCAAGGCGTCGCCTTCCCCAACGATTTCCGCCCCACGCACCAGGCCGCCGCGCTGCACGCGCAATATGGCGAGGCCGACCAGGCCGCGCTCGAGGCCGCACCCGTGGAAGTGGCCATCGCCGGCCGCATGATGCTCAAGCGCGTGATGGGCAAGGCCAGCTTTGCCACCGTGCAGGACGGCAGCGGGCAGATCCAGTTCTACATCACGCGCGACAAGGTGGGTGAGGACGTCTACGCCGCGTTCAAGCATTGGGACCTCGGCGACATCGTCAGCGCGCGCGGCGAACTGTTCCGCACCAACAAGGGCGAGCTGTCGGTGCAGGTGCGCGAGCTGCGCCTGCTGTCGAAGTCGCTGCGGCCGTTGCCGGACAAGTTCCATGGCCTGGCCGACCAGGAGATGAAATACCGCCAGCGCTACGTGGACCTGATCGTCTCGCCCGAGACGCGCGCCACGTTCCGCGCGCGTACCGACGCGATCGCGTCGCTGCGCCGCCATATGGCCGATGCCGGCTTCATGGAGGTGGAAACGCCGATGCTGCATCCCATTCCGGGCGGCGCCGCGGCCAAGCCGTTCATCACGCACCACAACGCGCTGGACATGCAGATGTTCATGCGCATCGCGCCCGAGCTCTACCTCAAGCGCCTGATCGTCGGCGGCTTCGAGCGCGTGTTCGAAATCAACCGCAACTTCCGCAACGAAGGGGTGAGCCCACGCCACAACCCCGAGTTCACGATGATGGAGTTCTACGCGGCCTACACGGATTACCGCTGGCTGATGGACTTCACCGAAAACCTGATCCGCCAGGCCGCGATCGACGCGCGCGGCAGTGCGGTGGTGACCTACCAGGGCCGCGAACTCGACCTGGCCAAGCCGTTCCATCGCCTGACCATTACGCAGGCGATCCAGAAGTTCGCGCCGCAGTACACCGACGCACAACTGGCCGACGCCGATTTCCTGCGTACCGAGCTCAAGAAGTTCGGCGTCAACACCAGCGCGCCGCAGTTCCTCAATGCGGGTCTGGGCACGCTGCAGCTCGTGCTGTTCGAGGAAACCGCCGAGAGCCAGCTGTGGGAGCCGACCTTCATCATCGACTACCCGGTCGAGGTGTCGCCGCTCGCGCGCGCCTCGGACACCGTGCCCGGCATCACCGAGCGCTTCGAACTGTTTATCACCGGCCGCGAGATCGCCAACGGCTTCTCGGAGCTCAACGACGCCGAGGATCAGGCCGAACGCTTCCGCAAGCAGGTCGAGCAGAAGGATGCCGGTGACGAGGAGGCGATGTACTTCGACGCCGACTATATCCGCGCGCTCGAATACGGCATGCCGCCCACGGGCGGTTGCGGTATCGGCATCGACCGCCTGGTGATGCTGCTGACCGATAGCCCCAATATCCGCGACGTCATCCTGTTCCCGCACCTGCGCCGCGAGGACTGATGGATCGGGCGCCTCTTCCGCACGGGAGAGGCGCCGCCTTCCGGCTTCCCTTCCTTATTCCCCTCCCCCTGCACCGGCCGCAACGCGCCGCCGATGCGTCTCCGCCCCGCGCCGCACGGCCTGCCCACACCGCGTACGCGGTTGCCGTTGCAGCCGCAGAATTTGTTACAGCCACCCCTGTCGGACACTTGCGGACATCGCCGTAAATGACTGATTCCACGGCGTTTTTCGGCCTACACATTCTTACAAAATCCAACGGCATTCGGGGCGGCGTTGCGCCAAACTAGGTGCATCAGTCCGGCGGTTCCCGTACCGGCCGGTTGCCTCAGGAGAACAAGAATGCAGAGCCCGTCCACGTCTCCCACCACGTCGACCACTACGTCAACTACGCCGTCACAAACCTCGCAAACCCCCGCTCCCTCCGCGCTGCCGCCGCAGCGCAGGCTGCATCCGCTGATCGGCGCGGCCGCGGTGGCCGTGGTAGTGGCGAGCCTGACCGCCGTGGCCGCGGTGACCGGCGTGCTACCGCTCAGCAAGGCCAATCAGGGCGACGCGCTGTCGATGTCAACGCCACCGGCCGCCACGGCTTACCAGAACGACAATACGAGCCCGCCGCCGGGCTCGACCACGCGTCCGCCCGCTTACGGCCAGGAAGGCCAACAGGCCTCCCGCCAGGCGGCCAATACCGCGCCGCCGCCGGAGCGCGCCGAACGGCCCGCCCCAGCCGCCAGGCCCAGCCATACCGCCGGTCGCGTGACGGCCGTTACGCCGATCCAGAGCGAGAAGCCGACCAGTGGCCTTGGCGCGCTGGGCGGCGCAGTGGTCGGCGGTCTGCTCGGCAACCAGATTGGCCGCGGCAACGGCCGCATCCTGGGCACCGTGGCCGGCGCCGCAGCGGGCGGGTATGCCGGCAATACGGTCGAGAAGCACGTCAACAAGGACACCCAGTACCGCGTGAGCGTGCAGATGGACGACGGTACGCACCGCACCTTCACCTATCAGCAGGCGCCGGGCGTCGAGGTGGGTCAGCGCGTGCATATGGAGCGGGGCGTGCTGGTGACCGGCTGATCGAGGTCACCACAAAGACAAAGGGCGCACCGTTTCCGGTGCGCCCTTTTTGTTGTCGCCCTTTTTGTTGTCGCCCGTTTTGTTGTCGCCCGCATACCGCTGAGCGGGCGCGGCGACATGTCTTATTCCGCTTCTTCGATCCAGGCCTGCTGGATGGCCTCCAGGATCTTCTCGCCCGAGCGATCCGGCAAATCGTCGAAGCCATCCAGCGCCATGACCCACTGGTGCAGGTCCGTAAAGCGGATCGTGGCGGGATCCACGTCGGGGTACTTGTCGTACAGGGCCGACGCGATGTCGTAGGTGTCAGTCCATTTCATTGAGGGGCTCCGTGGGGATCCGAGGGGCTTAGTGCCCTTCCTTGGCGTGGTTGATCGTGTATTTCGGAATCTCGATGGTCAGGTCCTCGTCCGCGACGATCGCCTGGCACGAGAGCCGCGAATTCGGCTCCAGCCCCCAGGCCTTGTCGAGCAGATCTTCTTCCTTCTCCTCGGCTTCGTTGAGCGAATCGAAGCCCTCGCGCACGATCACGTGGCAGGTCGTGCAGGCGCACGACTTCTCGCACGCATGCTCGATCTCGATACCGTTGGCGAGCAAGGCATCGCATACGCTGATACCGGGCTTGGCTTCGATCACGGTCCCTTCGGGACAGTATTCGACGTGGGGCAAAACGATGATCTGTGGCATGTTCTTCCTGAGATGATTCTGTCGTGAGCCGCGGCCGGGTTCAGCCGATCTCCTGCACCTTGCGGCCGGCCAGCGCGCTCTTGATCGAACGGTCCATGCGCCGCGCGGCAAATTCGTCGGTGCCATGCGAGAGCGCATCCACCGCGGCCTTGATGGCGCGATGGTCGTCGCCAGCGGCAACCGTGCGCACCTTGGCGATCAGCGCTTCCACCGCGGCCCGCTCGTCGCCGTCGAGCAGCGCTCCATCGGCCTCCAGCGCGCGCGTGGTCGCCTCGACCAGGCGCTCGGCCTCCACGCGTTCCTCGGCCAGCGCGCGGCTCTTCATGTCCTGCTCAGCCTCGCGGAAGCTCTCCTGCAGCATGCGCGCGATATCGTCATCGGCCAGCCCGTAGGACGGCTTGACCGAGACCGATGCCTCCACGCCCGATCCCATCTCGCGCGCCGACACCGACAGCAACCCGTCCGCATCGACCTGGTATGTCACGCGAATGCGCGCGGCACCGGCCACCATCGGCGGAATGCCGCGCAGCTCGAAGCGCGCCAGGGAGCGGCAGTCGCTGGCCAGCTCGCGCTCGCCCTGCAGCACGTGGATCGCCATCGCGGTCTGGCCGTCCTTGAACGTGGTGAACTCCTGCGCGCGCGCGACCGGAATCGTGCTGTTGCGCGGGATGATCTTCTCGACCAGGCCGCCCATCGTTTCCACGCCCAGCGAGAGCGGAATCACGTCGAGCAGCAGCCAGTCCTCGCCCGGCGCATGATTGCCGGCGAGCAGATTGGCCTGCATGGCCGCGCCCAGCGCGACCACCTTGTCCGGATCGAGATTGGTCAGCGGGGTCTGGCCAAAATAGTCGCCCACGGCCTTGCGGATCGCCGGCATGCGCGTGGCGCCGCCCACCAGCACCACGCCCTTGACGTCCTCGGGCGTCACGCCGGCGTCGCGCAGTGCCTTGCGCACCGGCGCCAGGGTCTTCTGCACCAGGTGCGCGGTCATGGCGTTGAACGCCTCGCCCGTCAGCGTCAGATGCACGATCTCGCCCGTGGACAGCACCGCGTCGATCACCGTGCTATCGGCTTCCGACAGCGCCTCCTTGGCCGCGCGCGCGCGCACCATCAGCAGGCGCATGTCCTCGGCGGACAGCGGTTGCAGCCCCGCCTGCTCGACGATCCAGCACATCAGGCGCTGGTCGAAGTCGTCGCCGCCCAGCGCGGAGTCACCGCCGGTCGACATCACCTCGAACACGCCCTTGGTGAGCTTGAGCACCGAGATATCGAAGGTGCCGCCACCGAGGTCGTAGACCGCGTAGATGCCTTCGGCCGCGTTGTCCAGGCCATAGGCGATGGCCGCCGCGGTCGGCTCGTTAAGCAGCCGCAGCACTTCCAGGCCGGCCAGCTGGGCCGCGTCCTTGGTCGCCTGCCGCTGGGCGTCGTCGAAGTACGCGGGCACCGTGATCACGGCGCCGACGAGGTCGTCGCCGAGCGAGTCCTCGGCGCGCTGGCGCAGCGTGGCCAGGATTTCCGCCGATACCTCGACCGGGCTCTTCACGCCGGCAGCGGTCTTGATCTGCACCATGCCCGGTGCATCGACAAAGTCGTACGGGCTGTGCTCGATATTGGCCACGTCGCGCAGACCGCGCCCCATGAACCGCTTGACCGAGACGATCGTGTTCTTGGGATCGCGCACCGCTTCTTCCTGCGCGCGGTAGCCGATATGCGCGGTGCGGTCGGGCAGATAGCGCACCACCGACGGCAGCAGCGGACGGCCGCGATCATCGGACAGGACTTCGGGAATGCTGTGGCGCACGGCGGCCACGAGTGAATTGGTGGTGCCGAGGTCGATCCCCACGGCCAGCCGGCGTTGATGCGGGGCCGGCGACATGCCGGGTTCGGAAATCTGGAGCAGTGCCATGGTGTTTCTTCGCGTTTATGTCGCAGCGCGCACGGTCGGCGCCGGCGCCCTACTCTTCGAGCCGATCGATCGCCTCGCTGGCGTCGTGTTCGATCTTCTCGATAAACATCAGTTGTCGCGCCGCGGCGCCGGCGGATGCATCGCCGTCCGCGTCGCCCTGGTCGAGCAGCGCGCCGAGCGCCGCGTGGCGCTCGCGCTTTTCCTGGCGCAGATCGCGCAGCAGGCCATCGAGCCGGTCGGCATCGCGGGCTTCCACGGCATCCTGCAGGGCTTCGCGCCACTCCATCTGCTGCATCAGGAAGTCCGGCGCCATCGCGGTATTGCTCTCGGCCTCGATATCCACGCCACGCAGGTGCAGGAGGTAGATTGCGCGCTTGAGCGGCTGGCGCAGCGTGCGGTACGCCTCGTTGGCGCGCGCCGCCCACTGCATGGCCACGCGGCGCTCGGCATCGCCGGCGTTGGCAAAGCGGTCCGGATGCGCCTGCGACTGGACCGTTCGATAGGCAGCGTCGAGCGCGGCCTCGTCCACCTCATAGCGGGCCGGCAGGCCAAACAGCGTGAAGTAATCGTCCTTCAAAGCGCTTCCTTCAAAAGCTTCCCCAACAAAAAGGAGCGGTCGTGCCGCCCCTTCGTCCCGCTGGCGCCGCTGCCTGCGCAGCGCGTCGCGCGGATATCGTTCAGACCCGGAACGATTCGCCGCAGCCGCACTCGTCCTTCACGTTCGGGTTGTTGAAGCGGAACCCTTCGTTCAGCCCTTCGCGCGCGAAATCGAGTTCGGTGCCGTCGATATACGGCAGGCTCTTCGGATCGACGATCACCTTGATGCCGTGCGTCTCGAACACCTGGTCCTCGGGCAGCAGTTCATCCACATACTCGAGCTTGTACGCCAGGCCCGAGCAGCCCGTGGTCTTCACGCCCAGGCGCAGGCCCACACCCTTGCCGCGGCGTTCGAGGTAGCGTGCGACGTGTTTCGCCGCCTTTTCGGTCATCGTGATCATCGTTGCCCTGCCATGTTTCTGCGGTTTGGTTCGACTGGCCTTGCGTCAGGCTCAGGCAGCCTGCTGCGCAGCACCCGCGTGCTTCTTCTTGTAATCCTCGACCGCCGCCTTGATGGCGTCCTCGGCCAGGATCGAGCAGTGGATCTTCACCGGCGGCAGCGCCAGTTCCTCGGCGATCTGCGTGTTCTTGATCTCGAGCGCCTGATCGACGGTCTTGCCCTTGACCCATTCGGTCACCAGCGACGACGAGGCGATCGCCGAGCCGCAACCGTAGGTCTTGAACTTGGCGTCTTCGATCACGCCGGCCTCGTTCACCTTGATCTGCAGCTTCATCACGTCGCCGCAGGCCGGAGCGCCGACCATGCCGGTGCCCACCGCGTCGTCGTTCTTGTCGAACGAACCGACGTTGCGCGGATTTTCGTAGTGGTCCAGAACCTTGTTGCTGTAAGACATGTTGGCTACCTCTTGCTTATCTCTTTATGGGGAGTGTTCTTGTTGCGTGGTCCGTCGTCAGTGCGCGGCCCACTGGATCGAGTTCAGGTCGACGCCGTCCTTGAACATCTCCCACAGCGGCGACAGGTCGCGGAGCTTGCCGATCTTGTTCTTCAGCAGATCCACGGTGAAGTCGATTTCCTGCTCGGTGGTAAAGCGACCCACCGTAAAGCGGATGGAGCTGTGCGCCAGTTCATCGTTGCGACCCAGCGCCCGCAGCACGTACGACGGCTCCAGCGATGCCGAGGTGCAGGCCGAACCCGACGATACCGCCACGTCCTTGATGGCCATGATCAGCGACTCGCCTTCGACGAAGTTGAAGCTGATGTTCAGGTTGTGCGGCACGCGATGTTCCATCGAGCCGTTCAGGTACACCTCTTCCATGCCCGACAGACCGTTCCACAGGCGGTCGCGCAGCATGCGGATACGTTCGTTCTCGGTCGCCATTTCCTCGCGTGCCAGGCGGAACGCCTCACCCATACCGACGATCTGGTGCGTGGCCAGCGTGCCCGAGCGCATGCCGCGCTCGTGGCCACCGCCGTGCATCTGCGCTTCCAGGCGCACGCGCGGCTTGCGGCGGACGTAGAGCGCGCCGATGCCCTTGGGGCCATAGGTCTTGTGGGCCGAGAACGACATCAGGTCGCACTTCAGCGTGCTCAGGTCGATCATCACCTTGCCGGTCGCCTGCGCGGCGTCGCAATGGAAGATGATGCCCTTTTCGCGGCAGATCGCGCCGATCTGCTCGACGTCCTGGATGACGCCGATCTCGTTGTTCACCAGCATCACCGACACCAGGATCGTGTCCGGGCGCAGCGCCTGCCTGAACACGTCCATGTCGATCAGGCCGTCGTCCTTCACGTCCAGATAGGTCACCTCGAAGCCCTGGCGCTCCAGCTCGCGCGTGGTGTCCAGCACGGCCTTGTGCTCGGTCTTCACGGTGATGATGTGCTTGCCCTTGCCCGAGTAGAAATGCGCTGCGCCCTTGATGGCGAGGTTGTTCGACTCGGTGGCGCCCGATGTCCACACGATTTCGCGCGGATCGGCACCGACCAGCGCGGCCACCTGTTCACGCGCCTCTTCCACGGCGCGCTCGGCGTCCCAGCCGTACGCATGGCTGCGCGACGCGGGATTGCCGAACTGCTCGCGCAGGTACGGAATCATCTTGTCCGCCACGCGCGGGTCCACCGGCGTGGTGGCCGAGTAATCCATGTAGATGGGGAAATGTGGGGTGCTCATCGTTATGACTGCCTTATAGGGACCGCTAATCGATTGCGCTTATCGATAGTTTATAACAACTTCTGGCGACGCGTCAGGACTGCGCCAGACTGAAGACCGAGTTCACGACGCGCGCGCGCGCCGGCTTTTCCTGCTTGTCCGCCTTGCCGCGGTTCACCGCCACCGGCTGCTCGGCGACGGCCGCATCCTCGCGCATGTCGTGCAGCACGGCGGGCTGCTTGGCGCGCTGCTGGTCGACGAGGTTCTTGAGGGATACGGAATCGAGGTATTCGACCATCTTCTGATTGAGGGTCGCCCACAGCTCGTGGGTCATGCAGCGGCCGCCCGCGCCTTCATCGCCATGGCAGTTGCCCTTGCCGCCGCACTGGGTGGCATCGAGCGGTTCGTCGACGGCGATGATGATGTCCGCTACCGTCACGTCCTCGGCCTTGCGGGCAAGGCTGTAGCCGCCGCCCGGGCCGCGCACGCTTTCCACGATCTCGTGGCGGCGCAGCTTGCCAAAGAGCTGCTCGAGGTAGGAGAGGGAAATTTTCTGGCGCTGGCTGATGCCGGCCAGCGTAACGGGACCCTGGTCCTGGCGCATGGCCAGGTCGATCATGGCGGTCACCGCGAAACGGCCTTTTGTCGTGAGTCTCATGATGCTCAGGGATGGAATACTTGATCGTTTCGGTCGAGTATAAATTTTCCCGACTAATTTAGTCAAGTAACCCTACCGCGCTGCATCATATTGCGCGGCCCCGCACGCGGCCGGCGGAAATGTGCTAGACCGCCCGCGGTGGCTGGCCGAGCCGCTGCCGCAGCATCGCCACCAGTCCGTCGCAGGCGTCTTCGACATAGTCGAGCACGCGCTCGAAGCCATCCCCTTCCCCCGTAGTACGGATCGGGGACCTCGTCGACGCGATGACGCCGCGCAAAGCTCATCAGCAAGCGCAGCCGCGCGTCGTCGACTTCCGGATGCAGGCGCCGCAGCGCTGCCAGGTTGGCATGATCCATCGCCAGCACCAGATCGAAGCGCGCGAAGTCGCCAGCCACCACCTGGCGCGCCCGCAGCGCCGACAGGTCGTACCCGCGCCGCAGCGCATGCCGCTGGCTGCGCGCATCCGGCGGACGCCCCACGTGATAGTCGTGGGTCCCGGCGGAATCGAGTTCCACCACGCCGTCCAGGCCTGCCTCGATCAGCTTCGCCCGCAACACGCCTTCCGCGGTCGGCGAACGGCAGATGTTGCCCATGCAGCATAGAAGTATCGCGAATGTCTTCATCTTCGGCATGCTACCCGATGCAAGCCATCCGATCCGCCGCACGTCCCGCGCGTCGCCCTGGCCGGGCGCGGCTCACACCTGCGCCGCCAGCGCCTTGCCGCGCGCAAAGCCAGCGGCTTCGGCTTCCTCGGGAGATCTGAAGTGATCCGTGATCGCCGAGGTCTCGGTCATCGTGCTGGCGGCACGGATATTGGTGCCTGCGCGGCAGACGCGAACCGTGTACTCCCATTCGTTCTGTGACCGGGGTTTCACCAGCACCTGGATCTCGTGCGTCTCGAAAACCCTCTTCTTCCATTCACTGCGATAGGCCATGACCTTGTCTCCTGTCGGGCCGGCGGTCCCTTGGCCGGGGATCAGCTCACCTCGCCGGCATCTATGGTTCGCATCGCGGCAGCTTCCGCCAGCGCCAGTGCCGCCTCAGGGGTTGGCGCGGCGCCGGTCTCGGTCTCGTAGGTCGGGCCGCGGGACTCGCCGAACGCGTCGGCAATCTGCACCACGCCGGCGTAGCCGCCGCTGGCATGGGGAATGGCCCTGACCACGACCGCGTAACCACCATATTCGAATTGCGTCACCATGGGGCGCTCCAGGCTCGTGATTCGGGCTCCTCACCCTCCACTATAGGCTCCCGCGGCCGGATCGGCAGCGCGCTACAGATGGTCCCCCTCCGCGCCGGCACCGAACACCTGGGCACGCAGCTTGGCAAGCTGGTCGCGCACCTGGGCGGCCTTTTCGAACTCGAGGTTCCTGGCGTGATCGAGCATCTGCTTCTCCAGACGCTTGATTTCCTTGGCCACCTGTTTCTCGCTCATGTCCTCGTACCTGGCCCGCTCGGCCGCGGCGGAAAGCTCGGCCTTGACCTCGTCGGGATCGTAGACGCCGTCGATGATGTCCTTGATCCGCTTGACCACGCCGCGCGGCGTGATGCCGTTGGCCTCGTTGAAGGCCATCTGCTTGGCGCGACGCCGCTCGGTCTCGCCGATGGCGATGCGCATCGAGTCGGTCATGCGGTCGGCATAGAGGATGGCGGTGCCATTGACGTTACGCGCGGCGCGGCCGATGGTCTGGATCAGCGAGCGTTCGGCGCGCAGGAAGCCTTCCTTGTCGGCATCGAGGATTGCCACCAGCGACACCTCGGGAATATCCAGGCCCTCGCGCAGCAGGTTGATGCCCACCAGCACGTCGAAGGTGCCGAGCCGCAGGTCGCGGATGATTTCCACGCGCTCGACGGTATCGATGTCCGAATGCAGGTAGCGCACCTTGATGCCGTTCTCGGACAGGAACTCGGTGAGCTGCTCGGCCATGCGCTTGGTCAGCGTGGTGACCAGCACGCGCTCGTTCGACTTGAGCCGGATATGGATCTCCGACAGCAGGTCGTCCACCTGCGAGCTGGCCGGCCGCACGTGGATGATGGGGTCGACCAGGCCGGTGGGACGCACCACCTGCTCGACCACCTGATCGGCATGATCGCGCTCGAACTGCGCCGGCGTGGCCGAGACGAACACCACCTGGCGCATCTTGCGCTGGAACTCGTCGAACTTGAGCGGGCGGTTGTCGAGCGCCGACGGCAGCCGGAAACCGTATTCCACCAGCGTGGTCTTGCGCGCCCGGTCGCCGTTGTACATGCCGTTGAGCTGACCGATCAGCACGTGCGATTCGTCGAGGAACATCAACGCATCCGCCGGCAGATAGTCCACCAGCGTCGGCGGCGGCTCGCCCGGCGCGGCGCCCGACAGGTGGCGCGAATAGTTCTCGATGCCCTTGCAGAAGCCAAGCTCGGACAGCATTTCGAGGTCGAAGCGGGTGCGCTGCTCTAATCGCTGCGCCTCCACCAGGCGGTTTTCCTTGTAGAAGAAGTCGAGCCGCTCGCGCAATTCAAGCTTGATGTTCTCGATCGCGCGCAGCACGGTGTCGCGCGGCGTCACGTAATGGCTCGACGGGTAGACCGTGAAGCGCGGGATCTTCTGGCGCACGCGGCCGGTGAGCGGATCGAAGAACTGCAGCGTGTCCACCTCGTCGTCGAACAGCTCGACGCGCACCGCCATCTCCGCATGCTCGGCGGGGAAGATGTCGAGCGTGTCGCCACGCACGCGGAAAGTGCCGCGCTGGAAGTCGCTCTCGTTGCGCGTGTACTGCATCGCGATCAGCCGCGTGATGATGTCGCGCTGGCTGATCTTGTCGCCGCTTCGCAGCGTCAGGATCATCTGGTGGTATTCGCTCGGATTACCGATACCGTAGATGGCCGACACCGTCGCCACGATGATGGTGTCGCGCCGCTCGAGCAGGCTCTTGGTGGCCGACAGCCGCATCTGCTCGATATGCTCGTTGATCGACGAGTCCTTCTCGATGAACAGGTCGCGCTGCGGCACGTAGGCTTCGGGCTGGTAGTAGTCGTAGTAGCTGACGAAGTACTCCACCGCATTGCGCGGGAAGAACTCGCGGAACTCCGAATACAGCTGCGCCGCGAGGGTCTTGTTGGGCGCGAAGACGATGGCCGGCCGCCCCATGCGGGCGATCACGTTGGCCATCGTGAAGGTCTTGCCCGAGCCGGTCACCCCCAGCAGGGTCTGGAACGAGAGGCCGTCGCCGATACCCTCGGTCAGTTGCCGGATCGCTTCCGGCTGGTCGCCCGCCGGCGGATAGGGCTGATACAGCTGGAACGGGGAGCCCGGATACGAGACGAACTTGCTTTCGTCCAGAACCGGGGCGGCTTCGGCGAGATTCGACATAGGGTAGGGAAAAACCTCAGAAATACGGGCGGATACGCTAGAATCTTGGGGTTGCGCGGACCAGTTCAAGGCGGTGGGTCGGTCACTCCTGCGAGACCACGGCAGACCTGGTCGGATTGCGGATGGTCGCCAGGGATAATCGCCAGGGTCGCCAAGGATTGTCGCCAGAGTAACCTGCGTCACTGTCAGGTTCTGTCAGTAGGCGGCACCCAAGGCAGGAAAGACACCCAGGGCGCCCAAAGCACCAAAAGAGCACCGAAAGAGCACCGAAAGAGCACCAAGGGCCGTCAGTAAATGTTCCGCCGCAGCCAGCGCAGTCCGAAGCATTCTACGCCCTCCGTTTTGATACACAGCTGACCACGAGATCCCAAATGAGTTTGTTTTCTGCCGTCGAGATGGCCCCGCGCGACCCGATCCTGGGCCTGAATGAAGCTTTCAACGCCGATACCCGCGCCACCAAGGTGAACCTGGGCGTGGGCGTGTACTTCACCGACGAAGGGAAAATTCCGCTGCTGCGCGCCGTGCAGGAAGCCGAAAAGGCACGCCTGACCACCGCCACGCCGCGTGGCTACCTGCCGATCGAGGGCATTGCCGCCTATGACCAGGCCGTGCAGACGCTGCTCTTCGGCAAGACCTCGCCGCTGATCGCCGACGGCCGCGTTGTGACCGCTCAGGCACTTGGCGGTACCGGCGCCCTGAAGATCGGCGCCGACTTTCTCAAGCGTCTCTACCCGGACGCCAAGGTCGCCATCAGCGACCCGAGCTGGGAAAACCATCGCGCGCTGTTCGAAGCCGCGGGCTTCCCGGTGGTGAACTATGCCTACTACGATGCCGCCAGCCATGGCCTGAACTTCGCCGGCATGGTGGAATCGCTGAAGTCCTACCCGGCCAACACCATCGTGGTGCTGCACGCGTGCTGCCACAACCCGACCGGCGTGGACCTGTCGGCCGACCAGTGGAAGCAGGTGGTGGAGCTGGTGAAGTCGCGCAACCTGATCCCGTTCCTCGACATGGCCTACCAGGGCTTTGCCGAGGGCATCGAGCCTGACGGCGCCGCCGTGCGCCTGTTTGCCGAATCGGGCCTGCCCTTTTTTGTCTCCAGCTCGTTCTCGAAGAGCTTCTCGCTGTACGGCGAGCGCGTGGGCGCACTGTCGATCGTCACGACCAGCAAGGAAGAAGCGCAGCGCGTGATGTCCCAGGTCAAGCGCGTGATTCGCACCAACTACTCCAACCCGCCGACGCACGGCGGCACGGTGGTCGCCACCGTGCTGAACAGCCCCGAGCTGCGCGCGATGTGGGAGGCCGAGCTGGCCGAAATGCGCGACCGCATCAAGCTGATGCGCCACGCACTGGTGGACAAGCTGGCCGCCAAGGGCGTGCCGGGCGACTTTTCGTTCGTGAAGGCGCAACGCGGCATGTTCTCGTACTCGGGCCTGACCTCGGACCAGGTGGACCGCCTGCGCAACGAGCACGGCATCTACGCCGTGAGCACGGGCCGTATCTGCGTGGCGGCGCTGAACAGCCGCAACATCGACGCGGTGGTCAACGCCATCGCTGCGGTGTACTAAACACCCGCCAGCGCACACCGGCGCTGACGCTGAAAAGCAACACACGCCGCCGCCGGTCCGACGCTGGCGGCAGGGCGATACAAGGCGACCTGGGGGAAACCCCTTGTCGCCTTTTTTTCATGCCGACGAAAACTTTTCATGCCGACGAAAACGGGCGAAGGACGCCTGGAAGGCGCTTAGCGGTCGAAGGACGCCTGGAAGGCGCTTAGCGGTCGAAGGACGCCTGGAAGGCGCTTAGCGGTCGAAGGACGCCTGGAAGGCGCTTAGCGGTCGAAGGACGCCTGGAAGGCGCTTCGGGCGCACTTTGGCCGCTTCCGCCGCCGTTGTAGGACACCATCATCCAGATTTAACGCCTTTGTCTTATTGTGCTTTCCGCATGAGAAAGTAACTTGCAGTTATATGCTGCAAAGCACGATCCATTCATTGCGGGCATAATTGTTGGCGGCTCATATCCGCCGACAACTCGGCAAGACAGGTACAGGTATCCGGCATGCTTTATCAACTGCACGAGTTCCAGCGCTCACTGCTGCACCCGCTCACCGCGTGGGCCCAGGCGACCGCCAAGACGTTCACGAACCCACTGAGCCCGCTCTCGCTCGTGCCAGGCGCGCCGCGCCTGGCCGCCGGCTATGAACTGCTCTACCGCCTCGGCAAGGAATACGAAAAGCCCGACTTCGACATCAAGTCGGTGCGCTCCAACGGCCGCGACATCCCGATCGTGGAGCAGACCGTGCTGGAAAAGCCGTTCTGCAAGCTGATCCGCTTCAAACGCTACGCCGACGATCCGGCCACCATCAAGCTGCTCAAGGACGAGCCGGTGGTGCTGGTGTGCGCGCCCCTGTCGGGCCACCACTCCACGCTGCTGCGCGACACGGTGCGCACCTTGCTGCAGGACCACAAGGTCTATGTGACGGACTGGGTCGATGCGCGCATGGTGCCGGTCGAGCATGGCGCGTTCCATCTGTCCGACTACATCTATTACATCCAGGAGTTCATCCGCCATATCGGCGCCGAGGACCTCCACGTGATCTCGGTCTGTCAGCCCACCGTGCCGGTGCTCGCCGCGATTTCGCTGATGGCTTCGGCCGGCGAGAAGACGCCGCGCACGATGACGATGATGGGTGGTCCGATCGACGCGCGCAAGAGCCCCACCGCCGTCAACTCGCTCGCCACCAACAAGTCGTACGAGTGGTTCGAGAACAACGTCATCTACACCGTGCCGGCCAATTACCCGGGGCATGGCCGCCGGGTGTATCCGGGCTTCCTGCAGCATGCGGGGTTTGTCGCGATGAACCCGGACCGCCACCTGTCCTCGCATTACGACTACTACCTGAGCCTGGTCGAGGGCGACGCGGACGATGCCGAGGCCCACGTGCGCTTCTACGATGAATACAACGCGGTGCTGGACATGGCCGCGGAGTATTACCTCGACACCATCCGTGAAGTGTTCCAGGAATTCCGCCTGGCCAATGGCACGTGGGAAATCGATGGCGATCCGGTGCGTCCGCAGGACATCAAGGGCACCGCGCTGCTGACCATCGAGGGCGAATTCGACGATATCTCCGGCGCCGGGCAGACCGCTGCCGCGCACGACCTGTGCGAAGGCATTCCGAAAACGCGCAAGCACCATCTGACCGCGCCCAAGTGTGGGCACTACGGGATCTTCTCGGGCCGCCGCTGGCGCGAGAACATCTACCCGGAGCTGCGCGACTTTATCCGCAAGTACCGCTGATTGCATGGTTCGCGCCAAAGCAGAACGCCCGCATGCGCGGGCGTTCTGCTTTGCGGCTGGCGGGCCTCAGGTCCGGGTGAGGTAGCAGAGCAGCATGTCGAGATGGAGCCCGGCAAAGCGCTCGTGCTCTTCCTGCGTGGCGATATCGCGGCCGATCACCGCGCTGATGGTATAGCGGTTGGACAGGACGTAGTAGCCGAGCGCGGAAATGGTCAGATAGAACTGCGACACGTCGATGTTGTCGCGGAACACGCCCTGCTTCTGGCCCCGGCGAATGATGTCCGCCAGCACATCGACGATCGGGTTGATGAGCTGATGCAGTTGCGAGGACTTTTTCAGGTGCCGCGCCTCGTGCAGGTTCTCGCTATTGACGAGGCGGATGAACTCGGGATGCTGGTAATACCAGTCCCACACGAAACGCGCGAGCGTGCGTACCGCGGCCACCGGGTCTTCATCAACGATATGCAGACGCTCCTCGGCCGCGCGAAACTCCGCGTACTGCTTCTCAAGCACCGCCAGGAACAGGCCTTCCTTGCTGCCGTAGTAGTAATACAGCATGCGTTCGTTGGTCTCGGCCCGGCGCGCGATCTGGTCGACACGGGCGCCAGCCAGACCGCCCTTGGCGAATTCTTCGGTGGCGGCCGCAAGAATGCGCCGGCGCGTTCCTTCTGGATCCCGCTTGGTTCTTGGCTCGTTTGACATGGGTTCCGGGTCGGTCGTTGCGGCGGATTATGGCACAGGAAAAGCGGCATATCCCCCATCGGGAGGGACCCGCGCATGATCGCCGTTTCTGCGCGCGACCGAAATCGGGGATAATCCTTGCCGCGCCGCACGCACCGAAGTCCGCAGAGTCCGCGCGCGCCCGCGTGGAGGCCACGCGATGGCACCGCGCTGGCACCGCGCTGGCACCTTGATGCTGCCGAACACCGCGCGCAAACCCTACAGATATCCCGCGAATACCAGTCTCTCCCGTTGTGAATCCGTCCGACTCCGCCCTTGCCGACCGCCTCGAGGCCCTGCTGCCGCAAACCCAATGCACCAAGTGCGGGTTCGACGGCTGCCGCCCCTATGCCGAGGCCATGGCGCGCGGCGATGCCGCCTGCAACCGCTGTCCGCCCGGCGGCGCGGAAGGGATCGTGCGCCTCTCGTCCGCGCTCGGCGTGGCGCCGCAACCGCTCGACCCCGCGCGCGGCGTGGAGCAGCCGCGCGCGGTGGCGCGCATCGACGAGACCCTGTGCATCGGCTGCACGCTGTGCATCCAGGCGTGTCCGGTCGACGCGATCGTGGGTGCGCCCAAGCAGATGCACACCGTGCTGGCGGACTGGTGCACCGGTTGCGATCTCTGCGTGGCGCCCTGCCCCGTCGATTGCATCGCGATGATTCCCGTCACCGGCGCGCGCACGGGGTGGGCCGCGTGGTCGCAGCCCCAGGCCGATGCCGCGCACGACCGCTATGCGGCGCGCCGCGTGCGGCTGGTGCGCGAGCGTGAGGAAAACGACGCGCGCCTCGCGGCGAAGGCGGCCGCCAAGCTCCAGGCACTGCAGGCGGAGCCCGTGCAGAGCGAGGAAGAACGTGCGGCGCAGGCGCGCAAGCAGGCCATCATCCAGGCCGCCATCGAGCGTGCGCGCCAGAAGCAGGCCGCGGCGGGCACGCGGCCGCGCAATACGGACAATGTCTCGCCGGCCGTGCAGGCGCAGATCGACGCGGCGGAAGCACGCCGCGCACGCGCCGGCCTGACCCCCGCGGCCGGACCGAACGACCCCAGCAAGACATGAAAGCCGACAAGATCCGGGCCATTTTCGAGACCCTGCGGGAAGTCAATCCGACGCCCACGACCGAGCTGGAATACAGCTCGCCGTTCGAATTGCTGATCGCGGTCCTGTTATCGGCGCAGGCGACCGATGTGGGCGTCAACAAGGCCACGCGCCGGCTGTTTCCGGTCGCGCATTCGCCGCAACAGATGCTCGCGCTCGGCGAAGCGGGGCTGATCGACTACATCAAGACCATCGGCCTGTACAAGACCAAGGCCAAACACGTGATGGAGACTTGCCGGATCCTGGTGGAACGCCATGGCGGCAAGGTGCCGCCCGATCGTGCCGCGCTCGAAGCGCTGCCGGGGGTCGGGCGCAAGACCGCTAACGTCGTGCTCAATACCGCGTTCGGGCAACCCACCATCGCGGTGGACACGCACATTTTCCGCGTGTCGAACCGCACCGGCATCGCGCCGGGCAAGAATGTGGATGTGGTCGAGCAGCAGTTGCTGAAGGTGGTGCCCGCCGAGTTCCTGCATGACGCGCACCACTGGCTCATCCTGCATGGGCGCTATGTCTGCAAGGCGCGCAAGCCGGAGTGCTGGCATTGCGCGATCGAACCGCTGTGCGAGTTCCGCGAGAAGACGCCAGCGCCGGCGCAGTAACACTCCCGTATCAGACGATGCGGCAGGCCTCGTCGAACGGCAGGCGCGGGCCGCGCGGATGCAGGCTGTCCCGCACGCCATAGCCGAGGTTGACCAGGAAGTTGACCGACCACTTGCCGTCCGGGAAGAAGGCGGCATTGACCCTGGCCGCATCGAAGCCGCCCATGGGCCCGCAATCGAGGCCCAGCGCACGCGCGGCGAGGATAAAGTAGCCGCCCTGCAGCGAGCTGTTCATCAGCGCGTCACGCGCGATCTTTCCCGGATTGCCGGCGTACCACGAGCGTGCGTCGGCATGCGGAAACAGGCGCGGCAGCTGATCGTGAAAGTTGTTGTCGAACGCGATGATGGCAGTGACCGGGGCGGTGCGCGTCTTTTCCACGTTGCCGGCGGACACGCATTCGACCAGGCGCGCCTTGGCCTCGGCGGACTTGACGAAGACGATACGGGCCGGCGAGCTGTTGGCTGCCGTGGGGCCGAACTTCATCGCCTCGTAGATCTGTTGCAGCAAGGCATCGTCGACGTGCCGGTCCTGCCAGACGCTATGCGTGCGCGCTTCAGTGAACAGCTGGGCCAGCGAGGCCGGAGCGATCGTGGTCATGCGGTATCCGTGTGCTTGTGTAAGAAGCGTGCGATTCTACATAAGCCGCGAACACCTCCCGACAGGCGCTTTGATCAATGCATTCAATTCTCTTGATCCTTCCGCGTCAGCCCGCGCGCCGAACCTTGCCCCCCCCGCTGCCCCGCCGCTGCCCCGCCGTTACCCCGCCGCTGCCCCGCCGTTACCCGTCAGGCCGCGGCAGGATCGTCGGCCCGGCCGCGCCGGGTCAGCCACAGCACGCCGACGAGGATCAGCGCACCGCCTGCGGCCTGGGTCGCGCCGATATGTTCGCCCAGCACCACGGCCGCGAGGATAACCGTGACCACGGGCTCGAGCGTGGACAACATCGAGGCCCTGGCCGCGCCAAGCCGCTGCAGGCCTGCAAAGAAGGTCAGGATGGCGAGCACGGTGGACAGCAACGCGATGGCAAGCAACGCCAGCCAGCCGCCGGCATCCGCCGGAAACTGCGGCGGTACGCCCGCCACGGTGCGCAACACCCCGACCACGCCATAGACCAGGGTGGCCGCGGTGCAGATGACGGTGGTGGTGGCGAGTGCATTGACGCCGGCCGTGAGGCGGGCGCCCACCACGATATAAACCGAATAGATGATCGCCGCCGCCACGCCGAGCGCGATGCCGAGCGGGCTGCCCTCGCCGCCACCGACGGTCAATCCGGCGCCGACCGAACACAGCATCAGCGCGATCACCGCCGTGGTGGTCAGCCGTTCCTTGAGAAAAATGGCGGCCAGGATCGTGACGAACAGCGGGTAGAGATAGAGCAGCAGCGCCACCAGGCTGGCCTGCGCATGGTTGAGCGCGGTAAAGAAGCAGAACGACTGGCCCACATAGCCGATGCCGCCCATGGCCGCCAGCGCCAGCACGCGGCGCCAAGGCGGCAGCCGGATGCCACGCGTGCGCATGATCCAGGCCAGTGCCGCCGCGGCCACGGCAAAGCGCACCGCGAGCATGCCGTAGACATCGGCGCCGGAGGCGGTGGCAAAGCGCGCGAAAATCGCCATGGCGCCGAACGCGCTGGCGGACACGGCGATCAGCAGCACGCCGGCAAGCGTGCCCTGGAGATTGGCGAGGGTGGAGGCGGAGCTGCGCATGGGTCGATACGGACGTCCGGTGAGCGGGGGAATCCGGGATTCTAATCCGTCACCGGATGCACGGCCGACGCGCCTGCCATGGCAGCACATGGCGGCGGCGCGCGCCGGGCCCACGGGGCCGGCCGGCAGCGCGGCGAGGGCTGCTCTACAATACCGGGCATCATGTTCAATCCTTCCCGAGAAGAAGTCCGCCGCTTTTTTTGCGATGCATGGCAAAAGCAGCTCGCGGGCAATGTCCTGACCCCGCTCGAAGCGATTGCCGTCGACTGGATCGGCGAGCATCCCGAGTACCAGTCGCTGCTGAGCGACACCGAGGGCGCCCTGACGCAGGACTACACGCCCGACCGCGGCCAGACCAACCCGTTTCTGCACCTGTCGATGCATCTCTCGATCGCCGAGCAGATCTCGATCGACCAGCCGCCGGGCATCCGCGCCGCCTACGAGGCCCTGGCCCGGCGCCTCGACTCGCCGCACGAGGCGCATCACCAGGTGATGGAATGCCTGGGCGAGATGCTGTGGCAGGCCCAGCGGACCGGCCTGCCGCCCGATGGGCAGCACTATATCGACTGTGTCAAGCGGCGCGCGGCAGGCTGATACGCGCGTCTGGCGAACAAATGGTCACAGGCGTCGCGACGGTGCCGTGTTAACCTGTGCGGCATTGCCAACCTGACACCTCTGCGTGACCCGCACCGCGTTGTCGACGTTGTGACGGGCATGCAGCCTCGCCCCCGATGACCTTGAATGCGCCCCGCCACCGCGCGGGCCACGCCTGCCCGGCCCCGTCGTTTGTCTTGTCGTTCGTCTCGCCGTTCGTCACGTCGTTTACCCCCTCGTTGGTACGCCCGCCCGCCGCCTCGTCCGCCTGGCGCCCGCTCCCGGCCGCGGCACGCATGGTGGTCGGCTCGGCAGACCGTTCTGTCGCCCGTTCTGTCGCCCGTTCTGTCGCCCGTTTTGTCGCCCGTTCGGTGACCGCTTCGGTGACCCGTTCCGTCAGCCGTTCTGCCGCCCGTTCTGCCGCCTACGCCGCCCTGGCCATGCTGCTCGCGCTCGCCCCGCTCGCCGCCGACGCCGCCGTCGCGCTGCTGCAGCCGCCACGCATCATCGACGGCACACGGCCAATGACGGTGACGCTACTGGTCACCGGCGACGCGCAGACGCGCCGCTTCACGGTGCCCGCCACGCTGCAGGTCACGGCCTCGGCCGACCTGCTGGCGCCGATCCGCGTCGAAGCGCGGCGCGCGGGGCACGGCCCGGCGGTGCTGCGGCTGGCCGACGGCGAGACCCGCACCATCCGCTACACCGCCGACTGGCCGGTGACGCTACGCGGACAGGTGCGGCTGGACGTCGCCGGCATCGATGCCGCGCCGGTGCTGGTCACGCTCAACCGCGCGCCGGCCGAGGCGACCGCGGCCGCTGGCGAGCCATCGAACCGTGCTGGCACCGCCGCCGACACCACGGCGGGCGCCACGGCAGGCACCACGGCGGGCACCACGGCAGGCACCCAGGGCGGCGCCACCGCCGGCGCGGCGGCCGAGGCGGCCGGCGCAGCCCCCACCGCGCTCGCCTCGGGCCCGGCCAATGGCGCCCCCGCGCCGGCCGACCTGCGCGACGGGCAGCGGCTGTCATTCAACGAGCCGATGTATTTTCTGGTCGGCGCGCACAACGGCGCCAACGCCAAGTTCCAGCTGAGCTTCAAGTACCGCATCTTCGAGGGCGAGGATCCGACCTCGCGCGGCGTGCTGAACAACCTCTACTTCGGCTATACGCAGTTTTCGCTCTGGGACCTCCATGGCGATTCGCGGCCGTTCCGCGACACCAATTACCGGCCCAGCCTGTATTACTACCTGTCCGACACCGGCGTGCGCATCGGCAACGTCAGCCGCCTGTCGCTGGCTACCGGCTTCGAGCACGAGTCAAACGGCCGCAGCGGCGACGAGTCGCGCAGCATCAACACACTGTTCCTCAAGCCGACCTTCTACTTCGGCGACCAGACCGACTGGCACTGGCGCGTGGCGCCCAAGGTCTACGCGTACGTCGGCAAGAGCGACAACGAGGACATTCCGCACTACCGCGGCTACATGGATCTCAACATCGCCTATGGCAAGCCCGATTCGTGGGAGTTTTCGGCCACGCTGCGCAAGGGCACGCGCAAGGGCTATGGCAGCATCGATGCCTACCTGTCCTATCCGCTTGCGCACCTGGTGCCGGGTACCGCCGGTTACCTGATGGCGGGCTATTTCTGGGGCTGGGGCGAGTCGCTGCTCGACTACAACCAGAAGTCGCCCTGGCAGTTCCGCATCGGCTACGCGCTGTCGCGCTAGGCGGTCACCCCGCCAGCGGCTTGCCGCCAGCCTTGAGGCGCGCATTGGCCACCGCCGCGGCAAATTGCCCGTGGCCGTGCCAGCCGGTGGCGCGGCCCAGCTTCTTGCCGCGATGGAAAAACATGAACACGGGTATGCCGTGCAGGCCAAAGCGCTTGCCAAGTTCCGGGTGCGCGTAGACGTTGGCATGCAGCCAGTGGAGGTCGAGCGCACGCACAGGATCGGGGTTGGCCAGCATGGCCTTCTTGGCCATCTCGCAATTGAAGCAATCCACGCCCCAGAAGAAGACGCAGACCAGCGCATCGGCCGCCTCGGCAATGGCGGCATCGATGGTAGCGCCATCGACTTCGCGCATGCCGAAGGCCTCGAAGGCACGGTGATCGAGGTGCGGCGCATCGCCCGCGGATGGAGTATCGGACATGGTCAGGGCTCCTCAAAAAACAAACGCCCGGAGCGACAGCTTCCGGGCGTGCGATGGCACCGCCAGCGCGGGCCGGCGGCAGGTGGCGGGCCGGCGGCGGCAGGCCGTGCGCGTCAGCGCGGCGCGGACACCGTGACCAGCGCCGGACGCAGCACGCGCTCGGCAATCATGTAACCGCGCTGGAGCACGGCTACCACAGTGTTCGGTTCCTGCTCGGACGGCACCATCGAGATGGCCTGATGGCGGTGCGGGTCGAACTTCTCGCCCACCGGGTTGAGCTCGACGATCTTGCCGCGTTCGAACGCGCTGGCAAGCTGGCGCGCGGTCAGTTGCACACCTTCGCGCAGCTTGGCGACGTCGCCGCTGTTGTCGGCCAGCGCCGCCTGCAGGCTGTCCATCACGGGCAGCAGGTTGTCGGCGAAGTTCTCGATCGCGAACTTGTGGGCCTTGGCCACGTCCTCCTGGGCGCGGCGGCGGATGTTCTCGCCTTCGGCGGTGGCGCGCAGGAACATGTCGTAATGCTCCTTGGCCTTGGCTTCGAGGTCGGCGACTTGTTGCGTCAATTGCGCAACCACGTCGTCCCCGCCAGCGTTCTGGGCGCCGGGTGCCAGGTTCGCGTCATCGGCGAGCGGCGTCGTGGGGGATGGCGTCTGATTCTGTTCTTCCATGTCGATCCGTTATACGAAAAGCGGTTCTCGGCCCGACCCGGCTGGCGCCAGGCAAGGCACGGTGGTAACTCGGCGGATAAGTCGGCAAGTGTAGCGCGCAGTTGGCGACGCGCCGTCATTTTTCAAGGGGGTGACGGTACGGAGACGCCGGTCCCGCCTGTAACCGGCCGCGAAACACCCCGTTACAAAGGCACGTCGATTGAGACTCAAGCGTCGTTGCGTTGCTGCATCGCACACACTAAGATGAACTTTGAAAAAATGACAAAAATGCCGGGAGGCGGACGTGAATCATCTTGGTGCAACCTTCAGAAGGTCCGCCATGCACAAGTTACCTGTGGTGACGTTATGCCTGCTCACAGCCTTGTCGCTCATGACTGTGTTCATCTGCGTCTCCGGCGCGTTTACCTCGCGCGAGACCGAGTATGGCAGCGGCAAGGCGGTGTTCAAGCACTACCTCGTCCACTATGTCCGCTAGTCCCTGTCCCCTAGTCCCTGCCCCCTAGTCCCTGTCCGCTAGCCCCTGTCCGCTCGCCCATGTCTGCTAGCCCATGTCCACAGCCCGACGCCCCATCGGATAGCTGAACGGACGCCGGCCAGAGGATGCCCGCCCGCTGACATGCCGTGCCGGCACGGCAGGCTCCCGCCGGCCACCCGCGCCTGATTTATTACCGCAATTTATCCACGGAAGTCATCGATGCGCCGCCGGTCGCGCTTGGTCGGGCGACCCTGCAACTGGGCGGCAGGCTCGCTCTGCAAGCGGCGCCGTTCGGCCTCGACCCGCCGCCGCGCCACGCTCTCCGCGCGCTCCTCGTAGAGCGTCTGCGCCACCGGCGCCGGACCGCGCGATGCCGCGATGCCCTTGACCACCACCTCCCAGCGCTGCTGATGGGCTTCGATGGCGATGGTGTCGCCGGGCTTGACCTCGCGCGAGTTCTTGACCGGCTGGCCGTTCACTGCCACCCGCCCGCGCTCGACCGCCTCGGCAGCCAGCGAGCGGGTCTTGAAGAAACGCGCGCACCAGAGCCATTTATCGATGCGCAGGCGCGCATCGGGTTCAATATCGACGTTCATCACGATTGCTCCCTACCTTTCGCTGCCGACCGCTGCCGACGGCGCTTCGCCCGTCATGCAGGGGCCGTGCCGACCGCTATGCCGCCGCCCCCCTGGCCTGGGCGCGACTGCGCCGCGCCTCCAGTTCGTGCGGATGCGGCATGCGCAGCGGCCACCCCTGCAGGTGCTGCAGCGCGATCTCGGCAAGGCCGGCGATCCACGGCTGCGCATCGTTCATGCACGGAATGAAATGGAACTCCCGGCCACCGGCAACGCGGAATTCGGACTGCCCTTCCATTGCGATCTCTTCCAGCGTCTCGATGCAGTCGGCCGGAAAACCCGGGCAGAACACGTCGACGCGCGCGGTGCCCACCTTGCCGAGCTCGACCAGGGTCGGCGCGGTATAGGGCTGCAGCCATTCGGCGCGGCCGAAGCGCGACTGGAAGGTCACCTGGTACTGGCCCGGCTGCAGTCCAAGCGCTTCGCCCAGCAGGCGGCCGGTTTTCAGGCATTCGCAGTGATACGGATCGCCCAGGTCCAGCAGGCGCCGCGGCAGGCCATGGAACGACAGGATGAGCTTGTCGCCACGGGCGAAATCCGGCGTGCCGTGCTGGGCCCAGTATGCGCCTACCTGCTGGTGCAGCGCCGAGATATAGGCCGGATGGTCGTGGAAATGCTTGACCAGGCGCAGTTCGGGCTGGTTGCGCCACTGCCGCAGCACGCGGAACACCTCGTCGAACGCGGTCGCCGTGGTGGTACCGGAAAACTGCGGATACAGCGGCAGCAGCAGGATCTGTTCGGTCCCCTGCCGGCGCAGCGCCTCCAGCACCGAGGCGATGGATGGATTGCCGTAACGCATCGCGCAGGCCACCGTGACCTCGTGTCCGAGCTGGTTCAGGCATTGCTGCAGGGCATGGGCCTGACGCTCGGTATAGACCAGCAACGGCGAGCCGGTCATATGCGCCTCGCGCAGCCAGATCGATTCGTACTTGAGCGCCGAGGCGCGCGAACGGATGGGCAGGATCACCCCATGCAGGAGCGGCAGCCAGGCGATGCGCGGGATCTCGACCACGCGCGGATCGCCGAGGAATTCGGCCAGATAGCGGCCGACCGCCTTGGGCGTGGGGGCATCGGGTGTGCCCAGGTTGATGAGCAGGATGGCTGTGCGCGGCGCCTGGCCGTGCTGGTACGTCGGTTCAGGGGAAAACGTCATCCGTTCTGGATTCTAGTTTTGGCTGAGCGCGCTGGAGAGCAGCCGCGCCGTGATATCGACAATGGGAATGACGCGCTCGTAGGCCATGCGCGTGGGGCCGATCACGCCGAGCGTGCCGACGATCTGGCCGTCCACCCCGTACGGCGCGGTGATCACGGCCATGTCCTCGATCGGCACCAGCTGGCTCTCGCCGCCGATAAAGATCTGCACACCCTGGGCATGGCTGGAGACATCGAGCAGCTGCAGCAGGTTGGTCTTGTGCTCGAACACGTCGAACAGCCGGCGCAGCTTGTCCATGCTGGATGCGAGGTCTTCCACTTCGAGCAGCTTGCGCTCGCCCGAGATGAAAACCTGATCGTCCTCGTCGGCCATGGCGCTGCTGCCCGCCTCCACCGCCGCCTGCATCAGGGCCGACATGTCGCGGCGCAGGTCCTGCAGTTCCAGCCGCAGATGGTCGCGCACGGCGTCGAAGCTCATGCCGGCATAGTGGGTATTGAAGAAATTGGCGGCCTCGATCAGCTGGGCCGGCGTGTACGGCCGTTCCGTCTGGATGATGCGGTTCTGCACGTCCCCTTCCGGGCTGACGATGATCAGCAGGATGCGCTTGTCGGACAACCGCATGAATTCCACTTGCCGGAACGACTGCGTGCGGCGCGGGGTCATGATCACGCCGGCAAAGCGCGACAGGTTGGACAGCGTGTGCGCGGCACTGGTGATCATGCGCTGGGGGGTCTGCTGCTGGCCCGCGAGCTGGCCCTGGATCTGGCCGGCCAGCTGCGACAGTTCGGCCGACAGCTCGGGCGCGCTGTCGAGCGAGCGCGCCGTCAGCATGGTATCGACGAACAGGCGGTAACCGCGCGGCGTGGGCACGCGCCCGGCCGAGGTATGGGGACTGGCGATAAAGCCCATCTCCTCAAGATCGGACATCACGTTGCGAATGGTCGCCGGCGACAGGTCGAGGCCCGAGTACCTGGAGAGGGTGCGTGACCCCACGGGCTGGCCCTCGGCGATGTACCGCTCGATCAGCGTCTTCAGGAGGGTTTTTGAACGTTCGTCCATAATGCCCAGATTCTAATCAAGTTTTCCCGCTTCGGGCGGCGCGGACCCGAAGCCGGCCGGTTGCTGACAATCCTCATATCGGTATGGTCTAATCCCGCCATGTCCGTCCCCCCCAAGACCCCCGCGCCGCGCGCGCCGTTCAAGACCGTCGCCCTGGTGGGCCGGCACTCGACCGCCGGCATCGAAGGCCCGCTGGAGGAGATTGCCTCCTGCATCGCCCGCAGCGGCCAGGACGTGGTGTTCGAACGCGAGACCGCGCAGGCCACCGGCCTGACCGGCTATCCGGCCCTGACGCCCGAAGAGATCGGCCGCGCCGCCGATGTGGCCGTGGTGCTAGGCGGCGACGGCACGCTGCTGGGCATCGCACGCCAGCTGGCCGGCGCCGGCGTGCCCGTGATCGGCGTCAACCATGGGCGCCTCGGCTTCATGACCGACATTCCGCTCGAGGATGTGAGCGCGGTGCTGCCCGCCATGCTGGCCGGCCGCTACGAGGCCGAGACCCGCATGCTGCTGGAGTCGCGCGTGGTGCGCGACGACGACATCATCTTTACCGCGCTGGCGCTCAATGACGTGGTGGTCAACCGCTCGGGCATTTCCGGCATGGTGGAACTGGCGGTGTCGGTGGACGGGTACTTCATGTACAACCAGCGCTCGGACGGCCTGATCGTGTCCACGCCGACCGGTTCGACCGCGTATGCGCTCTCGGCCGGTGGCCCGATCCTGCATCCGACCCTGTCCGGTCTGGTGCTGGTGCCGATTGCCCCGCATGCGCTCTCGAACCGGCCGATCGTGCTGCCGCATGACGCCGAGGTGACGATCGAGGTGGCCACCGCGCGCGATGCGAGCGTCAACTTCGACATGCAGTCGCTGACCTCACTGCTGCCGGGCGACCGCATTGTGGTGCGTCATTCCGACAAGACTGTGCAATTGTTGCATCCGGTCGGCTACAACTACTACGCTACGCTGCGCAAGAAGCTGCACTGGCACGAATATCCAACCGAGGATAACCGGCTCTGATCCCGGCGCGGCATCCGGCCCCGGCGGCCGCCGGGTCTGCGCGCGGGGCTGGCGCCCGGCGCCGGATCCGGTCCCGCCGCCCGGCCACCCGCCGCGAACCTCCGATACCTTCGCTACCTCCGGACCATCCGCTTCCCTTCCCCTCACCCACGATGCTGCGCAGCCTGTCCATCCGCGATTTCGTCATCGTCGACACGCTCGACCTCGACTTCTCCGCCGGCTTTACGGTCTTCACCGGCGAGACCGGTGCCGGCAAATCGATCCTGATCGATGCGCTGGCGCTGGTGCTGGGCGAACGCGCCGATGCCGGCGTGGTGCGCGAGGGCGCGCCGCGCGCGAGTATCAGCGCCACCTTCTCCACGCATGCGGCACTGGACGCGTGGCTGGCCGATCGCGAACTCGCCGGCGAAGACGGCGGCGAGGTACTGCTGCGCCGCACGGTGGATGCGAGTGGCCGCGGCAAGGCTTTTATCAACGGTGCCGCCGCTACCCTGGCACAACTGCGCGAGGTGGGAGACCAGCTGGTCGACATCCATGGCCAGCACGCGCACCAGCAACTGCTGCGGCCCGATGCGCAGCGCCTGCTGTTCGATGCCCATGCCGGCCTGACCGCGCAGACCGCCGCCGTGGCCGAGGCCTGGCGCGCATGGCGCGCCTGCGTGCGGCAACGCGAGGCGGTGGAACAGCAGTCGCGCGAGATGCAGCTCGAACGCGAGCGCCTCGAATGGCAGGTGGGCGAGCTGGACAAGCTCGCGCCGCAGCCTGGCGAATGGGAAGACATCCAGGCCGAGTACAACCGCCTGTCGCATGCGGCAAGCCTGATCGACGGCAGCCGCGCCGCGCTCGACGCGCTGCACGAGGCCGATGGCTCGGTGCTGTCCACGCTGACCAGCCTGATCCAGAAGATCCGCCAGCTGGCCGACCTCGATCCCGCGCTGGCCGATGTGCTGGCCGCGCTGGAGCCGGCGCAGGTCCAGGCCGAGGAGGCCGCGCATTCGCTGTCGCGCTACGTCGACCGTATCGAACTCGATCCCGAGCGCCTGCAGGTGGTCGAGGAACGCATGCAGGCGTTGCACACGGCCGCGCGCAAGTACCGGCTGCCGCCCGAGCAGTTGCCCGACGAACTGCTCGCGCGCCGCCAGCAGCTCGACGACCTGCAGGCCGCGCAGGATATCAACAAGGTGATGGCGCGCGAGACCGCCGCCCGCGCCGCCTATCTCACGCTCGCGCGGCATCTGTCGGCGGCCCGCCGCAGCGCGGGCGAAGCCCTGTCCGCCGCGGTGACCGAGGCGATGCAGGGGCTGTCCATGGCCGGTGGCACGTTCGCGGTGGCGCTGCACCCGCTCGAGGAAGGCCAGAGCTATGGTCTGGAGCAGGTGGAATTCCTCGTCGCGGGCCATGCGGGCGTCAGCGCGCGGCCACTGGCCCGCGTCGCGTCCGGCGGCGAACTGGCGCGTATCAGCCTGGCCATCTCGGTGATCACGAGCGAGGCGGCGCCCACGCCCACGCTGATCTTCGACGAGGTGGATACCGGCATCGGCGGCGCGGTGGCCGAGGTGGTCGGCCGCCGGCTGCAGGAACTCGGGCGGGCACGCCAGGTGCTGTGCGTCACCCACCTGCCGCAGGTCGCGGCGCAGGCGGGCACGCATCTGCTGGTCAGCAAGGAGACCGTCGATGGCAGCCGCGACGGTCCGGTCACGCGTTCGCGCATCCGGCTGCTCGATACCGGGGGGCGCGTGGCCGAAACCGCGCGCATGCTCGGCGGCGCGACCGTCACCGCCACAACCGTGCAACATGCGGAGGAGATGCTGGCACAGGGCGTGCGTGCCGGCGTGGGTACCCCTGCGGCCGCGGGCGCGCGCGCCGGGTCGCGCCCCGCCACCAAGGACAACCGGCGCCCCCGGCGGGCCGCGGGCTGAAGCCGCGTACCATGTCATCCGTACCCGCCAGCCACCCTTCCGTCTTCAGGAGTCAAACAGCATGATCCAGCCGCACGCCGGCCGCCATCCACGCCGGAGCCGCGCAGGCCTGGCCGGCCTTCGTCTTGCCCGGCTTGCCGGCAGGCATCCGCTGACGCTTGCCATCGTGGCGGCGTCCGTGCTCGTCACGCTGTCCGGTTGCGCATCGGAAGCCCGCTCGTATGCGCCGCCGCCGGGCAGCATTACCGATGACCGCGCCGTGGGCGACATCATGGTCCGCTTTACCGCGCCGGAGGTGATCCGGTCCGAGGACGCCGGCAAGTTGCTGGCAGGCATCGAGGGCCCGTACCGCTTTGTGGTCAAGCGGCCGATGTCGGGCGGGGTCTGGCTGGTGACTGCCATCAGCGCGTCGACCGACGCCACGCTCGATCAGGCCGTGACGCGCCTGCGGGCGGCTCCCCGTATTCAAACAGCCGAACCAGATCGTATGCTGAAGCCACATCGGACGTTGCCGACGACGCGCGATATGCCGCCGAACTGAGCGGCACCGACGGCGCGATCGAGGGCGCCGCGCGACGGTCATGCCGTGGAGGCGTTGTCATCGGACGAAGCCGGTTGCGCGTTCAGGCACGTGGCGTGCTTCAGGTTGCGGCATGCGCCGCGCGCGCGGTGCGCCGGGGAGAAGCGCCGCGCCGGCGCGCCATGCCGCTGGTTGCACCGTCTGTGGTTTGCCCAATGCGGGTCGCCCAATGTGGGTCGCCCAATGCGGTTCGCCCAATGCGGTTCGCCCAATGCGGTTCGCCCAATGCGGTTCGCCCAATGTGGTTGGCACGATGTGGTTGGCACGATGTAGGTTGCCGGGTGCCTGTGCTGTTGCCGTTCCGATAAAAGACGCCCCAGGAGGCTTTCGATGTCCCATGCAGCGCCCCAGTCAATGTCCCGGTCAAACATTGCACGTACGCCCACCCGATGGCGCCGCTGGCGCGGCGCGGGGGTGGTGCTGCTAACCACGGCATGGTGGGCCGCCCTGCCCGCAACGGCGCATGCCGCCGACCATCCCGATGGCCCCGCGTTGACCAGCAAGGCGCCCGTCTTCAAGACTCCGGCCGCGGCCGCCAGCGATGCCGCCGCCAATGCTGGCGGTACGACCGTGCGCCTGCGCCCGGCACCGCGCTACACGGGCAACTACATCGTGCGCTGGCGCGACGGGCAGGCCCCGTCCAGCAGCACGGTCGACACCGCCAGCCGCATGCGGCAGCTGGAGGCCAACACGGGCGTGGCGATGTCGGTCAAGCGCCAGATGGGTGGCGCGTTCCAACTGCTGTCGGTGGCCAACGCCGGCGGGCAGGATCCGGAAGCGGTGGCGGCCAGGCTGCGCCAGGATCCGCGCATCGCCGATGCGGTACCGGACCGCTGGCTGCGCATCCAGGACACCATTCCGAACGACCCGGACTTTGCCAGTGGCCAGGTCTATCTCGGCCCGCCGTCGCAGGTGGCGGGCGGCGTCAACCTGCCGCGCGCCTGGGACCGGACGCGCGGCAATAGCGCGCTGGTGATCGCGGTGGTCGATACCGGCTACCTGCCGCACGCCGACCTCGCCGGCCGACTGGTGCCGGGCTATGACTTCATTACCTCGCCCACGGTGTCGAACGACGGCGACGGCCGCGACGGCGACCCCACCGATGCCGGCGACAACGAGCTGGCCGGCAGCAATTGCGGCGGCACCGTCATCAGTACCGAGCAGCCCAACAGCTGGCATGGCACCCGTGTGGCCAGCGTGCTCGGCGCCATCACCAACAACGGCGCCAATATGGCGGGCGTCGACTGGAACGCGCGCATCCAGCCGGTGCGCGTATCGGGCCGCTGCGGCGCGCAGCTGTCCGACACCGTCGACGGCATGCGCTGGGCCGGTGGTCTGTCGGTGCCGGGCGTGGCCGACAATCCCACGCCGGCGCGCGTGATCAACGTGAGCCTCGGTGGCGGCACCTGCAGCAGCGTGGAGCAGCAGGCCGTCAACGACCTTGCCGCGCGCGGCGTGGTGGTGGTGGCGGCCAGCGGCAATATCGACCCGAACAATCCGCAGGACATTGCCGTCGAGGCGCCGGCCGATTGCGCGGGCGTGATCGCGGTCACCGCGCATGCCAACGATGGCGAGAACGCCAGCTTTGCGCGCGTCGGTCCGGCGGTGGCCATCAGCGCGCCGGGCGGCGGCTGCGGCAACTCGAAGGTGCAGAACGGTGCCTGTGTGGGCGGCCAGTCGTTTATCCGCACGTTGTCCAACACCGGGCAGTTTGCGCTGGGCACGGATACCGAGGTCGCCTCGCAAGGCACCAGCTTCGCCACGCCGATGGTATCGGGCGTGGTGGCCCTGATGCTGGCGGCGAATCCGTCGTTGACACCGGCGCAAGTGACCCGCGTGCTGCAGAGTTCGGCGCGACCGCATCCGGCCAATACGTATTGCACGATGCAGTCGACCCAGGTCTGCGGCGCCGGCCTGCTCGATGCCGATGCCGCCGTGACGCTGGCCCCGACGCCGCCCGCGGCAGCCACGCCGCCGCCGGCCGCGCAGCCGGTGGCCAGCGACGGCGGCGGCGGCGGGGGCGCGGTCACGCCGTGGGCCGGCCTGCTGCTGGCGCTGGCCGGCGTCGCCGGATTCGCGCTGCGGCGTCAGCGCGGCGCGACGGCGCGCTGAGGGCGTCGGCCTGCCCTGCGGCGCCGCAGGGCGGGCTCGATGTGGGGCGCGTCCAGCGTGGCGGCCTGACGTCGCGGTGCCGCACGATGGCGCGGCGCTGCCACGGGCAACGCCGGCTAGCGGCGGTTGCCCCACCACTCCTGCGCCAGCCAGCAGGCCAGGCCCGCCACCGCGCCCGCGGCGTGCGCGGCGCGGACCACGCCGAAACCCCACGAGGGATCGAACACGATGGCGGCGAGCCATGATTGTTCGAGCCACACCTTGGCCAGCACGGCCACGCATGTCACCACCCCGATCAGCCGCGAGAGTCCCGGGGCCGGCAGCAGCCGCAGGCCGGTCCACAGCGCGAGGCCGTGCAGCGCGCCGGACAGGCCGCCGTACCAGCCAATGGCCGGCAGGCGCAACAGCGCGATCTGCACAGTGATGCCGCAGATCACCAGCACCGTCAGCATCGCGCGCGGGCGCGTTTCGCGACCCGCCAGCAGCAACAGGCCGCTGGCCGCAGCCACGTCGCCGAGCCAGTGACGCCAGTCCAGGTGCGCCCACATGGCCGTGACGAGGCGCCACCATTGGTGGTCGAAGCGCACCGCGTCGCGTACATACAGGCCGTGCGCATGCAGCCACGGGACGAACGTGAAGAGCGCCGCCAGCGCGGCCACGGCGGCGATCGTGGCGAGCATCGCGGGCCAGCGTGTGACGGGCGGATGGGGGGACATCGGCGCGGCGGCTTCGGGCGCTTCGGGCGTGCCGGGTGTGCCGGGTGTGCCGGGTGTGCCAGGCAATTCGCGCGCGCCAGGCGCTGCGGGCGGACCGGGTGGCCCGGGCATGTCAGGCATCACGCCGCCGTCGCGCCACCGTCACCGAACACCGCGTGCCAGAGCGCGCGCACCTGCGCGATCTCCTGCGCGACCGAGGCCGGCGGTACGCGGGCCTGGCCGTGGCCATCGAGCCGCAACTGGTGCTGTCGCGCGCGAAACAGGCGGTAGGCATCGCCCACGGCGTGGGCGAGATTCCCGTCGATCAGGCCAAGCTCGCCCGCGATGCGCAGCAGCGCGATATTGCCCGCGTTGCGCGTCAGCGCGGGATGCGCGCCACTATGCAGCAGTACGAGGTACTGCACGGTGAACTCGATATCGACCATGCCGCCACGATCGTGCTTGAGGTCGAACAGCGGTGTGGGGTTCGGATGCCCGTCGGCCACCTTGCCACGCATTCCGACGATCTCGTCGCGCAGCGCAGCGGCATCGCGCGGCTGGCGCAGGATGTCCTCGCGCAACGCTTCGAAGCGCGCGCCAATGGCGCGATCGCCGGCGCAGAAGCGCGCGCGCGTAAGCGCCTGGTGCTCCCACACCCACGCCGTGTTGTCGCCCTCGCGACATTGATAGCGACGGAACGCATCGAAGCTCGTGACCAGCAGCCCCGCCTCGCCGTTGGGCCGCAGGCGGGTATCCACGTCGAACAGCATGCCGGCCGCGGTATGGCTGGTGAGCCAGGTGATCAGCCGGCGCGCGTAAGCCGCATAGACCTCGGGCGCGCGCTCGTGATCGTCGTCGTAGAGAAACACGATGTCGAGGTCCGAGGCATAGCCCAGCTCCTTGCCGCCCAGGCGGCCATACGCGATCACCGCAAAGCGCGGCTGCTCGGTATGGCGCGTGGCCAGCTGGCGCCATACCGCCTGCAGCGTGATCTCGAGCATGGTATCGGCCAGGTCCGAGAGCCGGTCGGCGATCTGCTCGACCGTCAGCATGCCGCGCAGATCCTGCAGCAGCACGCGGAAGGTCTCGGCATGATGCTCGCGGCGCAGGATGTCCATCTGGGTCTCGACCTGCCCGTCGGACGCCGCCAGACGGTCCGCCACGCGCTGGCGGAATGCCGCCCAGTCGGGCACGCTGGCAAGCGCGTCGCTGTCGAGCAGTTCGTCGAGCAGTTGCGGATGGCGCGTCAGGTACGCCGCGGCCCAGCGCGAGGCGTGCAGCGTGTGGGCCACGCGATCCATCGCCTGCGGGTATTCCGAGAGCAGTGACAGGTACGACGCGCGGCGGCTGATCGCGTCGAGGAAGTCGAGAAAGCGCGCAATGGTGCTGTCCGCATCGTCCTGCCGCGCGGCAAGATCGAGCGCGCGATTGACGAGCTGGTCGAAGCGCGCGCGGCTGGTTTCGGACAGCGCGCGATAACGCACCGAGGTCGCGATCGCGCGCAGGCGGTCGTACAGTCCCGTGCAATCGCGAAAGCCCGCCGCCTGCAGGCGCTGGCATGGCGACGAGGACGGGTCGGTCTCGTCGGGCCCGTCCTGCGTGGCGCGGCTCGACTGTTCCTCGCGCACGAGGTCCGGCCAGAGCGCCTCGGCCGGCTGCGTGTCGCCTTCGGCATAGGGGTCGGCAAAGGTGGCCTCGAACTGCTGCGCCACGGGCTCCTGCAACGCGTGCATGCGCTCGACCAGCGCCTGCCAGTCCGCGCAGCCCATGGCAAGCGCAACCGCCTGCTGCTCCTCGGCGCCGGTCGGCAGGTGGTGGGTCTGCGCATCGTCGCGATATTGCAGCCGGTGCTCGAGCTGGCGCAGGAAGCGATAGGCATCCGCCAGCTGCGCCGCCTGGCCCGCCGGCAGCAGGTTGCGCTCGACCGCGACGGCCAGCACTTCGAGCGTGGGCCGCACACGCAGCGCGGGGTCCTGCCCGCCGCGAATCAGCTGGAACACCTGCGCCATGAACTCGATCTCGCGGATCCCGCCCCGCCCCAGCTTGATATTGAACGAGCGCTGGTTCATGCCGTGCCCGGCCAGGCCGCCGCTGCGCTTGGCCGCCTCGCTGCGGATCTGCGCGTGGAGCGAGCGGATGGCCGCGATCACGCCATAGTCGAGATAGCGGCGGAACACGAACGGCGTGGTCAGGCGTGCCAGCAGCGCGGCGGTGCGCTGCGCATGCGGCGTGTCCTGGGCCGACACCACGCGGCCCTTGATCCACGCATAGCGCTCCCACTCGCGGCCCTGCACGATCAGGTATTCCTCGAGCATGCCCAGGCTGCACGCGAGCGGGCCGGCATCGCCGTTGGGGCGCAGGCGCATGTCCACGCGGAACACGTAGCCATCGGCGGTGACCTCCGACAGCAGGCTGATCAGCCGGCGCCCGAGGCGAATGAAGTATTCATGGTTGGACAGGCTGCGGGTACCGCCCTGGGTCTCGCCATCCTCGTCGTAGAGGAAGATCAGGTCGATATCGGACGAGACGTTGAGCTCGCGCCCGCCGAGCTTGCCCATGCCGACCACTACCAGCTCCTGGACTTCGCTGCCCTGCTGGCACATGGGCCGGCCGAAGGTGGCGGCAAGATCGTCGCCGAGCACGTGCAGGCCATGCTGGATGGCGAGTTCGGCGAGGTCGGTCATGGCCCCGGTGACTTCGGCCAGCGTGGCCACGCCGCGCAGGTCGCGCTCGATCACCACGCACATGACCTCGGCACGCAGCCGGCGCAGCGCCTGGCCGGCGGCCGCGTCGACATCGGCCGCCGGCGCGTGGAGCGCGCGCAGGCGCGCCTCCATCCAGGCGCGCGTGAGCGGCGCCGCGGCGGCCTCGGCCACCACCGCGGCCATGGCCGGGCGCGCCTGGATCACGCGGCGCGCGTAATGCGAATACGCAGCCGAGTACAATACGTGGCCCTCGCAGTCCGAGGGCGCGAAACCCTGCGCCGCCATGGTGGCAAAGGCGCCTTCGGCCATGGTGCCGAGGCCGTCTGCGACAGGTGCCACGGCGGGTGTGAGAGCGGACGGCGATGTGGCGACAGCGTCATGCCCGGCCGCGCCATCGGCAGCCTGGAACGATGCGTCGGAAGCCGAGGCAGCCGGCACGGAACTCGTCGGATCAGGGGCAGTCATTCCAGTAATTTTTCGACCTGCGGGACCGTCCCGCACCACTTTGGAGAGCGGCTAGTATTGTCGGATAATCTGCCCATGTCCAGCCGCCCATCCGCCGCTGCCGACGGCACCGCCGCCGGTGCCGCCGCCGCATCCACGACCTCCACGACTGGTAGCCCCCCCTCCTCTGCCCGCCACCCGCGCGGCGGTAGCGACGGGTCCGCCACGCTGGCCGCGCCCGTGCCCCCCGGTAGCCTCGGCATCCCCCGCGTCCGCCGCCCGCGCGGCGCGCTGGCGGGCGACCGCGCGCCGGCTGCCCGGCCAGTTCTGGCGCGGCGTGCGCGGCGCCCTCCGGCATCCGTTCTGGCGCGGACTGGCCCGCCTGCTGGGCCGGCTGGCGCTGCTGGCGGCGGTGCTCGCGGTGGCGATCGTGCTGCTGGTCCGCTTTGTGCTGTGGCCACAGGCGCACGAGGCGCGCCAATGGCTGGAGCAGCGCGCTTCCGATGCCATGCACGCGCAGTTCACCATCGGTCGGCTCGAAACCTTCTGGCAAGGCTGGCATCCGGCCTTCCGCGCGCGCGACGTGCGCGCCGTGGATGACCGGCAGCGCGTGCTGCTGGCGGCCGGCACGGTGGACGGCACGCTCGCCTGGCAGTCGCTGGCGGGACTGAGCCTGCAGTTTGCCAGCCTCAAGGCCAACGGCACCGACGTGCTGATCCGGCGCACCCCCGAGGGCGCGCTGCTGGTAGCCGGCGTGCCGGTGGAGACCGGCGCGAGCGCAGCCGGCGACGATCCCTTCCTCAACTGGCTGATGAGCCAGGGCCAGCTGGAGCTGACCGGCGGCAACCTGCGCTGGCTCGATGAACGCGCCGGCCTGCCGCAGCTCGACGTGGCGGACATCCACTTCAGCGCGTTACGCGATGGCGGCCAGCATACGCTGCGGCTGGAGGCGCGCAGCACCTCGCTGGCGCCGCAACCGCTGGTGATACAGGCCAGTTTCCGCCACGACTACCTGCACGACGCGGGCAACTGGCTGCACTGGAACGGCCAGGCCGACTGGGACTTCACCCAGGTGCAACTGCCGGTGGTGCAACGCTATCTGCCGATCTTCGACAAGGTGGACAGCGGTACCTTCAGTACCAGCGGCACCATCGACTTTCGTGCCGGCAATATCCAGCGCAGCCAGACCCGGCTGCGCGCCAACGCCGTGGACCTGCAACTGACCGGCGCGCCGGCCCCGCTCAAACTCGGCAATGCGCAGGCCTACCTGATCCACAGCGGGGACCGCGCCGGTAACAACCGGATCACCATCGACACGCTGCTGTGGCAGACCGAGCCGCTGGCGGGGCCGCCGAGCGCAAGCGACCCGCAGCGCGAGACCATGCGCGAAGGCATGCGCCGCGTCGTCATCGACTGGAACCGCGACCGTCAGGGCGTGCTGCGCAAGTTCGCGCTGAAGGCGCCGACCTTCGACCTCAACACCGTGCGCGCGCTGGCCACCTCGATGCCGATCGACACCGAGCTGCTGCGCCAACTGCGCGTGCTGCAGCCGGCCGGCCATATCGACAACCTCGACGTGGCGTGGTCGCGCGAGCCTCTCGGCCTGCTCGACCGCCGCCCGGGCGAGCCGCACTACACCGTGCAGGGCACGCTGCGCGGGGTCTCGGTCAACGGCCAGCCCGCAGTGCCGGCAATCGGTGCCGATGGCCATCCGCGCGTGGGCACGCCCGGCTTCATACGCCTGTCGGGCAACTTCAGCTTCGATGACCGCCAGGGCAGCGCCCGCATCGACAGCGCGGGCGCGACGCTGATCTTCCCGGGCCTGTTCGAGGAACCCCGCGTCCCGTTCGACGAACTCCGCGGCGAAGTGCGCTGGGCCCAGGAGCACGGCAAGCTCGTGGTGCGCACCGAAGGCCTGCGCTTTGCCAATGCCGACCTGGCCGGCACCGTGCGCGGCAACTGGCGCGCCGGTGGCGACGGCAAGAGCGGCATTGCCGATCTCTCGGGCGAACTGACGCGCGCGCAGGCGGCGCGGGTGGTGCGCTACCTGCCGCTGTCGATGCCCAATACGCGCCACTACCTGGCCGGCGCGCTGGTCAGCGGCGACGCCATCGACACGAAATTCATGCTGCGTGGCGACCTGTATCACTTTCCGTTCCAGGCCCCGCACGAGCAGGCCGGCGATTTCCGCGTGGACGTGCCGCTGCGCCGCGTCAGCTACCAGGTGGCGCCGCACGAACTCGGTGCCACCGGCGCGCGCGTCTGGCCCGATTTCAGCGAGATCGACGGCCATCTGGTGTTCCAGCGCAACACCATGTCGTTCCTGGTGCGGCGCGCCGCCGTGCACGGCATTCCGGGCGTGACGCTGCACGATGTCAGCGGCCAGATCGACGATCTCAGCGACCATGGTCACCTGCACGTGGAAGGGACCGGCCAGGGCACGCTGTCGGCGTTCCTGCGCTATATCGCCGCGAGCCCGGTACGCCGCTGGACCGGCGGCGTGGCCGACGAGGCGCGCGGCCAGGGCAGCGGCGAACTGAAGATCAAGCTCGACATGCCGCTCGACCATGCGGCCGGGACCAGGGTCGATGGCCAGTTCCGCTTTCCCGGCAACGACCTGGTGCTGATGCCCGAGCTGCCGCCGCTGGGTGGTACCACGGGTGCCATTGCCTTCGACGAGCACGGCTTCCGCCTCGACAGCATACGCGGGCGCTTTATCGGCGGCGAAGTGCGGCTGGCCGGCGGCACGCAGCCCGACGGCGCCACCCGCGTGACGGTGGCCGGCAATGCCACCGCGGCCGGCGTGCGCGAGGCGCTGGCCGGTTCGGACCTGGCCGGCCTGGGCGCGCGGCTCGACGGCAGCACGCCGTACAACGCCGTGGTCGGCGTGCGCGACCAGCGCCTGCAGGTGCAGGTGGCCTCGGAACTCAATGGCATGGCGATCAACCTGCCCGCGCCGCTCGCCAAGAGCGCGACGCAGGAAGTGCCGCTGCGCTTTGAACTGCGGCCGCTGGCCCAGGCCGGCGCGCCGGCCGGTCGCGGCGGCGGCGAGCGCGGCAATGGCGAACGCGCCAGTCCCGATGAGATGCTGGTTCAGTACGGTAACGCCCTCAGCCTGCGCTACGTGATCCGGCGCGGCGAGACGACCGAGGTCATCGCGGGCGGGATCGGCCTGCTGCAGGCGGCGCCGCAACCGGCCAGCGGCGTGGTCGCGGCGGCCCACGTCGATCACGTCGATGTGGCCGCATGGCACACGCTGCTGGGCGGCGCGCTCGACGGCGAGCGCGCCGCGTCGCCATCCCTGCCGTCTTCGTCTCCGGCTTCGTCCGCACCGGCTTCCGCGTCTGCGCCCTCGCCCAGGCCGTCAATTCCCCTGTCACCGTCCTCGCCGGGCGGCAACAGCGGTCAGCGCAGCTCGCCGTTCCTGCCCGAGCGCATCATGGTCCGCGCACGCACGGTCGACGCGTTCGGCCGCAATCTCGACGACGTGACGTTCGAAGCGAATCGCGAGCGTGGCGGCTGGGACATGAAGATCGGCGCCAGGCAGGCGAGCGGCACCGGGCAATGGCGGCGCGATGCCAACCTGCCGGCCGGCGCGCTGACGCTGCGCCTGAGCCGTCTCGATATTCCCGACGCGAGCGAGGGCGGCGAAGCCGGCAGCGCCAGTCATGCGGCAGATACGATGCCGACCAACCTCGACGAACTGCCTGCGGTGGACCTCGTGGTCGACCAGTTCATCCTGCGCGGCCACAACTTCGGCAAGGTCGCGATGCGCGCCCATACCGCGCGCGAGGACAACCAGCCGGTGTGGACGCTCGACCAGCTCACCATCGAGCAGCCGGGCGGCACGCTGACGGGCAGCGGCAGCTGGCGCCTGCCGCGGCGCGTGCGCGATCACGCCGGCGAGGCCGCGGATGCCGCTGCCGGCAACCGGCGCACGCTGCTCAACTTCCAGCTCGATATCCGCGACGCCGGCGCCCTGCTCGACCGCATGGGCCTGCCGCATACGCTGCGCGACGGGCACGGCAAGCTCGAGGGCCGCGTGCTGTGGCATGGCTCGCCCTTGTCGATCGACTACCCGACGCTGTCGGGCAAGCTCTCGCTGCAACTCGACAACGGCCAGATCCTGAGCGTCGATCCCGGTGCCGCGCGGCTGCTGGGCGTGCTGAGCCTGCAAAGCCTGCTGCGCTTCGCCACGCTCGACTTCCGCAGCGTGACCGGCCGCGGCACGGTGTTCGACGAGATCGCCGGCAACGGTACCATCGAGAACGGCGTGGGCACGATCGAGTCGTTCCGCATGAAGAGCAACCAGGTGCTGGCATCGATGACGGGCTCGGCCAACCTGCTGCGCGAGACGCAGGACCTCGACGTCGAAGTGATTCCGCGCATCAATGCTGCCACCACCTCCGTGGCCGCGGCCTTTATCAACCCGGTGCTCGGCATCGGCACGCTGGCGGCGCAACTGCTGTTCGCCGACGAGTTCTCCAAGGTGTTCACGCAGCATTACCGCATCACCGGCCCGTGGGCCGATCCGAAGGTCGCCAAAGTGGAGGAGAATAAGCCGCGTCCGGCGCCGGTGCAGGACCGCTCGGGCGCCTTCCCGCGCTAGTCGCGCCTGTCGCGCTTGGCGCCCTTGTCGCCCTGTCGCCCTGTCGCACTTGTCGAGCTAGTGGATTCAACCGCGCCTGGCGCCCCCTTATCGTCCCTATCATCCCAATCACCCTACCCGCTCGCACCAGCCGCTGCATGGACCGCCCAACGTTTTCACGGAACCGTCATGACCACGAATGAAGCGCTGCACGCTGCCCCGTTCCAGGTGGCGGCCATCCAGACCGTGTCCGGCACCTCGCTCGACGCCAACCTTGCCCGCGCCGACGCGCTGATCGCCGAGGCCGCGGCCGGCGGTGCCGAACTGGTACTGCTGCCCGAGTATTTTTGCCTGATGGGCCGCGCCGACACCGACAAGGTGGCCATCCGCGAGGCGGACGGCGATGGCCCGATCCAGACCTTCCTGGCCGATGCCGCGCGTCGCCACCGTATCTGGCTGGTGGGCGGCACGCTGCCGCTGCAATGCGGCGACGATGGCCGCGTCTACAACACCTCGCTCGCCTTCGACCCGCGCGGGCAGCGCGTGGCGCGCTACGACAAGATCCACCTGTTCGGCTTTACGCGCGGCACCGAGGCCTATGACGAATCGCGCACGATCCTGGCCGGTCACGCGCCGGTCGCCTTCGACGCGCCATGCGGCCGTGTGGCCATGTCGGTCTGCTACGACCTGCGTTTTCCCGAGCTGTATCGCGGCCTCGCCGCCGGCGGCGGCACCAGCTTGATTCTGATGCCGGCCGCCTTCACCTACACCACCGGGCAGGCGCACTGGGAGATCCTGCTGCGAGCCCGCGCCATCGAGAACCAGTGTTACGTACTGGCCGCCGCGCAGGGCGGCAAGCACGAGAACGGCCGCCGCACCTGGGGCCATTCGATGCTGGTCGATCCGTGGGGCGACATGCTGGCCGTGCTGCCCGAGGGCGAAGGCGTGGTGCGCGGCACCATCGACCCGGCGCGGCTGGCGGAAGTGCGTCAGAACCTGCCAGCGTTGCGCCATCGGGTGCTGTAGGATGTCACCCATCGATACCCATACTCATGCGGTCGCGGGCCACCCGCGCCAGACACAAGGACGATCATGAACGCCGGCGAACTCGGAATCCGTAACCTGGCCACCGCCCAGCAGATCCTGCTGGCCCCGTACGGCCTCGACGAGGCCAAGCTGCAACGCGTACTGGCCGATATCTTCACGCACAAGGTCGACTACGCCGATCTCTACTTCCAGTACACGCGCAACGAGGCATGGAGCCTCGAGGAAGGCATCGTCAAGTCGGGCAGCTTCAGCATCGACCAGGGAGTGGGCGTGCGCGCCGTGTCGGGCGATCGTACGGCCTTTGCGTACTCCGACGACATCAGCCTGGCCGCGCTGTCCCAAGCGGCGGCGGCCACGCGCACCATCGGCAAGAGCGGCAGCGGCCGCGTCAAGGTCGCACGCGCGCTCAGTTCGCAGAGCGGTCGCAACCTGTACACGCCCAACGATCCGCTCGATTCGATGACCGCTACCGAGAAGGTGGCCCTGCTGGAGCGCGTCGAGAAGATGGCACGCGCCAAGGACCCGCGCGTGGTCCAGGTGATGGCCGGCCTGGCGGGCGAATACGACGTGGTGCTGGTGGCGCGCAGCGACGGCGTGATCGCCGCCGACGTGCGGCCGCTGGTGCGGGTCTCGGTGACCGTCATTGCCGAGCAGAACGGCCGCCGCGAAATCGGCTCGTCGGGCGGCGGCGGACGGTATGCCTATGGCTATTTCGCGGACGACCTGCTGAGCCAGTACGTCGACGAAGCGGTCAATTCGGCGCTGGTCAACCTGGAGGCACGCCCGGCTCCGGCCGGTGCGATGACCGTGGTGCTCGGCCCGGGCTGGCCCGGCGTGCTGTTGCACGAAGCGGTCGGCCACGGCCTGGAGGGCGACTTCAACCGCAAGGGTTCGTCGGCGTTTGCCGGCCGCATGGGCGAGCGCGTGGCGGCCAAGGGCGTCACCGTGGTGGACGATGGCACGCTGGCCAACCGCCGCGGTTCGCTGAACCTCGACGACGAAGGCAATCCGACCCAGTGCACCACGCTGATCGAGGACGGCATCCTGCGCGGCTATATCCAGGACACGCTCAATGCGCGCCTGATGAAGATGCCCGTGACCGGCAACGCGCGCCGCGAAAGCTATGCATCGCTGCCGATGCCGCGCATGACCAACACGTACATGCTCAACGGCGACCGCGACCCCGAAGAAATCATCGCAAGCGTCAAGCGCGGCCTGTACGCGGTCAACTTCGGCGGCGGCCAGGTCGATATCACCAACGGCAAGTTCGTGTTCTCGGCGAGCGAGGCCTACCTGATCGAGGACGGCAAGCTGACCGCGCCGGTCAAGGGGGCGACGCTGGTCGGTAACGGGCCGGAATCGCTCAAGGACGTGACCATGATCGGCAACGACATGCGACTCGACTCGGGCGTGGGCGTGTGCGGCAAGGAAGGCCAGAGCGTGCCGGTGGGGGTAGGCCAGCCGACGCTGCGCATCGAGAACATGACGGTGGGCGGCACGGCCTGAGGGATCGCCCGGGCGATGGGCAAGCGAGGGGCCCCGGCGACGGGGCTCGCTTGCCAACCACATCGAAAAGCGATATAAAGATGCTTCGTCGTGGCGGTCGCATAAACGGCGGCCGATAGTTTGACTAGCGGCACGCAATTTTATGCCTCGATCGCGAACGCCGCGATATAAAACGCACGCTTTCTACCGAAACCGACACAAGCTAGCCTTACCTGCACTGAACCCCGCTATATCCGATATATCCGCCATGTTCGCCAAGTTTTATTTTTACTTTTTTAGCGATCTCGCACCGCTGGCGGATGGAGAGGGACAGTTGTAAGCAGCCCGAAATTCTGAAAAAAGCCGCCAGCGACACTGGCGGCTTTTTTTATCCGCCGAAATTCCCGTGTCGCAGACAAACCCCACAATGCAGCCCAAACAAGACCCGGAGCCATCATGTTGAAGAACACCGACGACCTGCGTATTCGCGAACTCAAGGAACTGGTGCCGCCCGCGCACCTGATCCGCGAATTCGCCTTGTCGGAATCGGCGTCGGACGTGATCTTCCACGCCCGCCAGGCCATGCACCGCATCCTGCATGGCATGGATGACCGCCTGATCGTGATCATCGGCCCCTGCTCGATTCACGATACGCGTGCCGCGCTGGAATACGCGCGCCTGCTCAAGGAACAGCGCGAGCGCTACGCCAACGAGCTCGAGATCGTGATGCGCGTCTACTTCGAAAAGCCGCGCACGACGGTGGGATGGAAGGGCCTGATCAACGATCCTCACATGGATGGCAGCTTCAAGATCAACGATGGCCTGCGCACCGCGCGCGAGCTGCTGCTGAACATCGCCGAGATGGGCATGCCGACCGGCACCGAATATCTCGACATGATCAGCCCCCAGTACATCGCCGACCTGGTGAGCTGGGGCGCGATCGGCGCGCGCACCACGGAGTCGCAGGTGCACCGCGAACTGGCCTCGGGCCTGTCGTGCCCGGTCGGCTTCAAGAATGGCACGGACGGCAACGTCAAGATCGCGGTCGACGCGATCAAGGCCGCGTCGCAGCCGCACCATTTCCTGTCGGTGACCAAGGGCGGCCATTCGGCCATCGTGTCGACCTCGGGCAACGAGGACTGCCACATCATCCTGCGCGGCGGCAAGACGCCCAACTACGATGCCGCGAGCGTGCAGGAAGCCTGCGACGCGATCGCCAAGGCCGGCCTCGCGGCGCGCCTGATGATCGATGCCTCGCATGCCAACAGCAGCAAGAAGCACGAGAACCAGATTCCGGTGTGCGAGGACATCGGCCGCCAGATCGCGGGCGGCGACCAGCGCATCATCGGCGTCATGGTGGAGTCGCACCTCGTGGCCGGCCGTCAGGACCATGTCCAGGGCACGCCGGTGGAAAACCTGTGCTACGGGCAGTCGGTGACCGATGCCTGCATCGGCTGGGACGATTCGACGGCCGTGCTGGAAGGCCTGGCGAATGCGGTGAAGGCACGCCGCCTGGCCGGCGGCAGCGGCAACTGAAATGCGCCGGCCCCCGTGCAGGGGGCCGGTGACCGGCATGCGGGCAGCCCTGCCGTCGGGTTGCCGCGCTGGTTACTTCTTCAGGACGAGATCGCCGGGCAGCGATTCGATATACGCGGCGATGTCCTTCAACTCCTGGCGCGTGAACGGACGCGGCTTGCCGTCCTTGCCGGTGACCGCCGGATTGGCGTTGACCTGGCCGGCCATGATCGCGTTGGTGCGCCCCAGGATCAGGCTGCCGCTGGTCTGGTAAGCCAGCAGCGCGTGATAGAGGTAGTCGGCATGCTGGCCGGCGAGCTTGGGATAGTCCGGCGTGATCGGCTTGTTGAGGCCCGGGCCGTGGCAGGCCACGCAGCCGCCCTTCTCGACCAGCGCACGGCCGGCGGCGATGTCGGCGGCGTTGGCCGAAGCGGCGGCGCACAGCGCGAGCGCGGCGGCCACCGCCAGCGGGAACGACTTGGACGTGTTCGGCATCTTCATGATCTCGCGTCTCTCACTTCAGGGAGTTGTTCTTGGTATCGGCCGTCTGCTGCGAGTAATACGCAGCCACGTCGGCGATGTCCTGTTCGGTCAGGGAGGCGGCAATCCCGCGCATGGTCGGGTGCTTGCGGTCGCCCTTCTGATATCCCTTGAGCGCGTTCTCGATGTACTTGGCGCTCTGGCCGCCAAGCATGGGTACTTCGTATGTCTCCGGAAACGATGCACGGTAGCCGGGAATGCCATGGCAACCGATGCACATTGCAACCTTGTCTTTGGCGGCGTCCACATTGCCCTTGACTTCCTGGGCCTGCGCGACCGTTGCGGCCGCGCCCAACACCACCATCGTGAGGAGCTTATTCATTGTCTTTGGATGATTGGGGAAGTGTTAAACCATGCGTGACCCACCTGCCGCGTTGGAGTCCTCGGTCGGACCGGTCGGGCGGTGGACAGCTTCAGAGGGAGGGTGTGGGAAATCCGGCGGGCGTGTAAAGCCCTGAGTAGCCCTGAATAACCCTGATGGATTCGCTGGGCTCGCTGGGCTAGATCCTGCCGGTCAGACCGTAAGCAACCTGGCGTTCATGATGTGCCGCGGTGCTCAAACACCATTCTGCAACCATCTCGCGCGATCGCCGTGTCCCGGAGACTTCCGGGCATGAGGGAACCTTGACTTGGGGCGCGTCAAACCGCCGCATTGTACAGCAGCCGGCACGTGGCAGTCCAGTCAGGGTGGCGCCATTCGGACACGAATCCGAAACGCTCTTATACTGGCCCATTCCGTTGCGGATGGACTGTGGTATCGCCTCCGCGCTGCCGTTATTCACGCCATCTTCGTCGACGCCATCTTCTCGCCTCCAGGTTGCCTCATGTCCAATGCCAATCCGTCCCAGGCCCGCTTCGAGGGCAGTGATCAATATGTAGCCACCGACGACCTCAAGCTCGCCGTCAATGCCGCGCGCACGCTGGAGCGTCCGCTGCTGATCAAGGGCGAGCCGGGTACCGGCAAGACCATGCTGGCGGAGGAAGTGGCAGCGGCGCTCGGCATGCCGCTGTTGCAATGGCACATCAAGTCCACCACCAAGGCGCAACAGGGGCTGTACGAATACGACGCGGTGTCGCGCCTGCGCGACTCCCAGCTCGGCGACGACAAGGTTCACGACATCCGCAACTACATCGTCAAGGGCGTGCTGTGGCAGGCGTTCGAGGCCGACCAGCCGATGGTGCTGCTGATCGACGAGATCGACAAGGCCGATATCGAATTCCCCAACGACCTGCTGCGCGAACTCGACCGCATGGAGTTCTACGTCTACGAGACGCGCGAGCTGGTCAAGGCGCGCCATCGCCCGCTGGTGATCATCACCTCGAACAACGAGAAGGAACTGCCCGACGCGTTCCTGCGCCGCTGCTTCTTCCACTACATCAAGTTCCCCGATGCCGAGACCATGCAGCGCATCGTGGACGTGCACTACCCCGGCATCAAGCGCGAGCTGGTGGCGGCCGCGCTCGACGCGTTCTACGAGATGCGCAACCTGCCGGGCCTGAAGAAGAAGCCGTCGACCTCGGAACTGATCGACTGGCTCAAGCTGCTGATGGCCGAGGACATCCCGGCCGAAGCGCTGCGCAGTCCCGACCGCAAGGCCGCGATTCCGCCGTTGCACGGCGCGCTGCTGAAGAACGAGCAGGACGTGCACCTGTTCGAGCGCCTGGTGTTCATGAACCGCTCCAACCGCTGATCGCCATGACCCCTGCCAACGCCTTCGTCCAGCCGACCACGCTGGTCGGCCGCCACGCGACGCTGGAACCGCTCACGCCCGCGCACGCGGCGGGCCTGGCCGAGGCCGTCACCGACGGCGAGCTGTGGAAGCTGTGGTACACCAGCGTGCCGGCGCCCGACACCATGGAAGCCGAGATCAGGCGCCGCCTCGACCTGCAGGAAAAGGACCTGTGGCAGCCGTTCGCGGTGCGCTGCAATGCCAGCGGCGAGCTGGTAGGCATGACCAATTTCATGAATATCGATGCGGCCAACCGGCGCGTCGAGATCGGCTCCACCTGGTACGCGAGGCGCGTGCAGCGCGGCCCGCTCAATACCGAATGCAAGCTCATGCTGCTGAGCTATGCGTTCGACAAGCGCCACTGCATCGCGGTGGAATTCCGCACGCACTGGATGAACCACCAGAGCCGCACCGCGATCGCGCGCCTCGGCGCCAAGCAGGACGGCGTGCTGCGCAGCCACCAGCGCCTGCCCGACGGCTCGCTGCGCGACACCGTGGTGTTCTCGATCATCGCCAGCGAATGGCCGATGGTGCGCTCGCACCTGCAGTTCCAGCTCGCGCGTCCGCGCTGACGGGGCGCAACCCGGGAGGCCACGATGCTGATCGACTTCTTCTTCTCGCTGCGGCACGCGAAGCTGCCGGTCTCGGTCAAGGAATACCTGACCATGCTGGAAGCGCTGCGCGCACAGGTCATCTCGCCGTCGATCGACGAGTTCTACTATCTGGCGCGCATGACGCTGGTCAAGGACGAGAAGCACTTCGACAAGTTCGACCAGACTTTTGCGGCGTACTTCAAGGGCGTGGAGAACCTGGTCGACTGGAAGAGCGATATTCCGCTCGACTGGCTGCAGAAGACCCTGGAGCGCGAGCTCTCGCCCGAGGAGAAGGCCAGGATCGAGGCCATGGGCGGGCTCGACAAGCTGATGGAGCGCCTGCGCCAGCTGCTCGACGAGCAGAAGGAAAAGCACGAGGGCGGCAACAAGTGGATCGGCACCGGCGGCACCTCGCCGTTCGGCCATGGCGGCTACAACCCCGAGGGCATCCGCATCGGCGGGCCGTCCAAGGGCAACCGCACCGCGATCAAGGTGTGGGAGGCGCGCGCATACAAGGACTACGACGACCAGGTGGAACTGGGCACGCGCAATATCAAGGTGGCGCTGCGGCGCCTGCGGCGGTTTGCGCGCGAAGGCGCCGATACCGAGCTCGACCTCGACGACACCATCCACTCCACCGCGGCCAACGCCGGCCTGCTCGATATCAAGCTGCGGCCCGAACGCCATAACAAGGTCAAGGTGCTGATGCTGATGGATGTGGGCGGCTCGATGGACGACCACATCAGGCGCGTGGAGGAACTGTTCTCGGCGACCAAGACCGAGTTCAAGCACCTCGAGTACTACTACTTCCACAACTGCGTGTACGACTACGTGTGGAAGAACAACCGCCGCCGCCACGCGGAAAAGATCGCGACCTGGGACCTGATCCACAAGTACACGCCCGACTACAAGGTCATCTTCGTCGGCGACGCGACCATGAGTCCGTACGAGATCCTGCAACCCGGCGGCTCGGTCGAATACAACAACCCGGAGGCGGGCGCGGTCTGGCTCAACCGGCTGATCGAGCAGTTTCCGCATTTCGTCTGGCTCAACCCCGAGCCGGAAGGGCTGTGGCAGTACCGGCAGTCGATCACGGTGATCAGCCAGATCATGAAGTCGCGCATGTATCCGGTGACGATCGCGGGGCTGGAGCAGGCGATGAAGGTGTTGTCGAAGTAGGCCGCGGGTCAATCCTCCGCGACCACGTCCACACCCTCCATCAGCCACGCGCGGAACGTCTGCAGCGCGGGCATATGAGCCTTCTGCTCGGGATAGCACAGGTAATAGGCCTTGCGCGCCGGCACGCGCGCGGGGTGGGCGATCACCAGCGCGCCGGTGGCCAGCTCCTCCTCGATCAGGCAGCGCGGGATCAGCGCGATGCCGAGCCCCGACACCGCGGCCTGCGTGAGCAGCGAGAACTGGTCGAAGCGCGCGCCGCTCCATGCCTGCCGGGCCGAGACGCCCAACGCTGACAGCCAGTCCGGCCAGGCCTCGGGCACGGTCGTATGGTGCAGCAGCGGGTAGCGCAACAGGGCCTCGGGCGCCTGCGCCATGCCGCCGGGCTCGGCCGCGAGCAGGCCCGGGCGGCAGACCGGCACCACCTCGCGTCCGGTCATATAGTCGGCCAGGCTGCCCGGCCATACCCCGTCGCCAAAGCGGATCGCCGCATCGAGATCGGGCTCGGAGAAGTCGTAGCCCTGCGCATGCGGCACGAATTCGAGCGTCACTTCCGGATGGCGCGCAAAGAACTGCGGCAGGCGTGGGATCAGCCATTTGGCGCCGAGCGTCGGCATGCTCGCCACATGGAGAATGCCGCCGCGCCCCTTGCGTGCGATCAGCTCCACGCTGGCGGCCTCGATATCGTTGAGGCTCGGGCGGATCCGCTCAAGATAGCGCGCGCCCGCGCTGGTCAGCAGCAGGCGCTGGCGCACCCGCTCGAACAGTTCCACGCCGAGAAACGCCTCCAGGCTGCGCACCTGCTTGCTGACCGCGCCCTGCGTGACGTGGAGTTCGCGCGCGGCCAGCGTAAAGCTGTTATGCCGCGCGGCCGCCTCAAACGCCTGAAGCTCGGTCATCGACGGACATAAGCGCCTCATAAATCACCTTTATTTCCCGAATCCTTGCGCACGAGTGCAATACCATTTGGAATGACCGTGCGATTTTAAATCGTTTGCATGCCTTGCGTGGCGGGCTCAGAATTGCCTGCAAACGCAGACATTGCGCTTTCCCTCCCCCACTTACGGAATCGTTCCCATGCAACGCCGTCACCTGATCCGCGCCCTCGCCGCCGCCACCGCCCTGTCCGCCGGCTTCGCCGTGCCTGCCTTCGCGCAAGGCAGCTACCCGACCAAGCCGATCTCGCTCGTCGTGCCGTTCCCGGCCGGCGGCACCACCGATATCGTCGCGCGCGTGGTCGCCGATCGTCTCGGCCAGGAACTGGGCCAGCCGGTGGTCGTGGACAACCGTGGCGGCGCCGGCGGCAGCATCGGCACCGCGTACCTGGCCAAGGCCGCGCCGGACGGCTACACGCTCGGCGTCGCCACCGCCTCGACGCATGGCATCAACCCGGCCGTGTATCCGAAGCTGCCGTATGACGCCACCAAGGACTTCACCCCCATCACCAACCTGGCCTCGGTGCCGAACGTGATGAGCGTGAACCCGGCGGTCAAGGTCGCCGACATGAAGGCCTTTATCGCGCTCGCCAAGTCGGAGCCGAACAAGATCGCCTACGGTTCCGCCGGTAACGGCAGCGTCTCGCACATGATGGGCGAACTGTTCAAGATGAGCAGCAAGACCGAACTGCTGCACGTGCCGTACAAGGGTGTGGGCCCGGCGCTCAACGACGCGCTGGCCGGCCAGGTGCAGGTGCTGTTCGACAACCTGCCGTCGTCGCTGCAGTTCATCAAGTCCGGCAAGCTGCATGCGCTCGCCGTGGCCGCGCCCAAGCGCGTGCCGGCGCTGCCCAATGTGCCGACCTTCGCCGAACTGGGCCTGCCCGAAGTCAACGATTCCGCATGGTTCGGCCTGATCGGCCCCGCGAAGCTGCCGGCCGACATCCAGGCCAAGGTGCATGACGCCGCGGTGAAGGTGCTGGCTCAGCCCGAAGTGCGCAAGAAGCTCGAGGAACTGGGCGCCACGCCGGTCGGCGATACGCCTGCCCATTTTGGCGCGCAGATCACCAGCGAAGTGGCCAAGAACAAGCGCGTGGCCGCAGCCGCCAAGATCTCCCTGGACTGAAGCCCCGCATCATGACAGATACCGTCCGAACGGGCGCCGCCGCGCCGCAGGCCTCTGCGCCGTACTTCCTGCAGATGCCCGCGGGTGCGTGCGGCCCGCTGTTCCTCGATTCGCCGCATAGCTGCACGGTCTACCCGGCCGACTTCGGCCATGCCGCGAGCCTGCCGTTGCCGCTGCTGCGGCAGGCCGAGGACACCTTCGTCGACGAGCTCTACGCCGATGCGCCGGCGCGCGGCATTCCGCTGCTGTGCGCGGGCTTTCCGCGCAGCTACCTCGATGCCAACCGTGGCCTCGAGGAAATCGACGAGATGCTGCTCGACGCCCCGTGGCCCGAGCCGCTGCAGGTCACCTCGAAGACGCGCCTGGGCAAGGGCCTGGTCTGGCGCGTGCTCGATACCGGCGAAGCGCTCTACGATCGCAAGCTGCCGGTGGCCGAGGTGCAGGCCCGCATCCAGCGCTACTACCTGCCCTACTACGCGCAGTTGCAGAAGCTCGCCGAGCGCGCGCTCGCGCAGCACGGCCGCGTGTGGCATATCAACTGCCATTCGATGCCGAGCCAGGCCGCGCGCTTTGCCACCGAGCATCCGGGCATCGAGCATCCGGACTTCGTGGTGGGCGACCGCGACGGCACCACCTGCGACAAGCGATTTACCGATCGTGTCGAGGGCGTGCTCAAGGAGATGGGCTACGAGGTGTGGCGCAATCACCCGTACAAGGGTGTCGAGATCGTGCGCGTGCTGGGCCAGCCCCAGGCCAACCGTCACAGCCTGCAACTCGAAGTCAACCGCAAGCTCTACATGGATGAAACCGCGCTGACCCATGGCCCGGGCTTCTCCAAGCTGCAGCGCGATCTCAACGCGCTGATGGACGACCTGCTGCGCTTCACCCGCGACGCTTAGTGCGTGTCACGCGCGCGGTACGTGCCGCGCGCGCCTGTCCCGGTTGGGTCCCGCGACCGCGACCACCGCTGTTGCATTGCCCCGCGGCGCCCGGCGATCCGTCTCGCCGGCGCGTCACGGGGTTCCCCCGGTCTTGCGCCATCCCTGCGCTGTCTGTTATCGCCGCACGACGCCATCGGCGTTTGCGGGTAAGCGCGCCGCTACTCCCCTTCGCTGATTGACCGCCGTTGCCGGAGGCTTGCGGGGTCTTTACGCGCCTTTGAACGAAGGGTAACAACATTTACGAACTTTCCGGCGAAGGCATCCTCTATCATGGCAATCCTTCGCCAATCCTTTTGCCAATCCCTTTGCTGATCCAGCAAGACGATTCCGTGATCCGACATCTCACCCACCTGCTTGGTACCCGGCTCCGCATGCTGAGTGCCGCAGTGGCCGGGGCCATCGCGCTGGCCGGATGCGCCACCACGCCGGCGGACCAGCCCGATGCCACCGCACAGCCGGCCGCTGCCGCATCGCCCGCCACGCCCGCCGCCAATGCTCCCGCCGGTACCGCGCCCGCCGCCCCGAACGCTGCCGGCAAGGCCCCCGCCACTGCCCGCCCCCCCACCAAGACCGTCACCCTGCCCGAAAAAGGCCGCGTCAGCCTGGCCGAGTACCGCGCGCAGATGCGCGAACAACTGATGAAGAGCGACAACGCGGCGCCCGAAGTGGCCGATTGCGCGGCGCATGCGAGCTGGGTGGTGCCACGTTCGCCGATCTTTGATGCACTGAAGATTCCGACCGGCGCGCTGGCGAACGGCGCCGCCACGGTGGAGCCGTGGAGCGGCCGCTTCTCGCGCGGCAAGCAGGCCGTGCCCGTGACCTCGGTGGTCACCTTCACCGCGAGCGCGCACCGGCGCCAGGGCGAAGCCCAATGGCAACCGGTCAAGGTGCGTTGCGGTTACGACGACGGCATGATGCTGGCCTACGAACTGCTCGACAGCGACGGCGACACCATCAGCGAGCCGCCCGCGGCCCCGGCGGTAGCCACCGGTCATGGCCGGAGCAAGGCCAAGGGCAAGGGCAGCGCCAAGTCGACCTCCAGGGCTTCGTCGTCCAAGGCTGCATCGTCGAAGTCGACCGCCTCGAAGACGTCGACCAAGACCACCAGCAAAAAGAAGCACTGAGCGCGGCGCCGCGCGGCGTCAGCCCAGGAACGTGTGGATGGCCTGCAGCATCGACGTTCCCAGCAGCGCGCTGCGCGCGCCGTTCCAGCCGCGCTCCGCATCGGGCAGGTCGGCGTTGTCCTTGAACGGCATCTCCAGCGTCAGCGCGAGGCAGCCGAACGTATGGCCGATGTACTTGGAGGCCAGCTTGAGCGCATCGGCGTTGTACTTGCTGGCGGCGTAGCCGTGCACGTCCTGAAAATCGGGCGAGGCGCGCTTGAAGGCCTCGATAAAGCGGCTCTGCTGTTCGCGCTGGGCCTCGGTAAAGCTGGGCAGCATCTCGCTGCCGGCCACGAAGTTGTACGGCAGTGCCTCGTCGCCGTGGATATCGAAGAACAGATCGACGCCGGTCTGCTCGATCGCGCGGCGCACATGCCAGACCTCGGGACTGGTCTCCAGCGATGGCGTCATCCATTCGCGGTTGAGGTTGGCGCCCGCGGCGTTGGTGCGCAGGTTGCCGCGCGCCGAGCCATCGGGGTTCATGTTCGGCACGATATGGAATACCGCGCGCTCCAGCAGCACGCGCGCCACGGGATCGCCGGCCCACATGCCGGTACCGGTCAGGCGCTGCAGCACGCCCTCGCAGAACCATTCGGCCATGCTTTCGCCCGGATGCTGACGCGCGATCATCCACACCGTCTTCTTGCCCGGACCCGGCTGGCCTACCGTCACGCAGGTCAGGTCGCGCCCATCCACCGTGCTGCCGAGGTGCGACAGCCGCGCCAGCGGCGAGCGCTGGCAGGTGGCCACCAGCGCCAGGTGGCGCTCTTCCGCATAGGGCTCGAAATACGCGAACCAGATGCTGTCGTGCGCGGGCGTGCATTCGACCGTCATGGTGCTGCCGTCGTAGCGCGTGGGCACGCGGAACCAGTTGACGCGGTCATACGAGGCCACCGCGCGGTAGTCGCGCCAGCCGTCCGGATACGTGCATTCGCCCGCGTTGAGAAAACGCAGCGTGCAGGCCTGCCCCTGCGCGCCCTGCAGGCGGAAATGAAACCACTGGCGGAAGTCGGCGTGCGAGTCGGCGCGGATGCGCAGGCGAATATCGTCGGCGCGGTCGAGCGACTCGACCTCGATGGCGCCCGAATCGAACGACGAGGAAATATGCAGGGCTGGCGTCATCGGCGGTTGGCTCTTCGGCGTTGCGGTCATCGGCGGTTGGTTCTTCGGCGTTTGCGTCATAGCGGCGAGCTCCATCAGTCTTCCAGGCGGCGGCGGAACACCCAGCGGTCGTCGCTGGAAGCGGCCTTGTCGAACGCATAGCCGTCCTCGGCAAAACGCCGCAGGCGGGCCGGCTCGGTCACGCGGTGCGTCACCGCATAGCGGGCCATGGTGCCGCGCGCACGCTTGGCATGGAAGGAAATGATCTTGTAGCGGCCGCCCTTCCAGTCCTCGAACACGGGCGTGATCACGCGCGCATTGAGCACCTTGGGCCGGACCACCTTGAAATACTCTTCGGAGGCGAGGTTGATCAGCGTGGCCGGGCCCTCGTGCCTGAGGTCGGCCAGGTCCTTGTTCAGCAACTTCGTGACGTCGTCGCCCCAGAACGCATAGAGGTCCTTGCCGGCCGCGGTATCGAGGCGGGTGCCCATCTCGAGCCGGTACGGCTGCATCCAGTCCATCGGGCGCAGCACGCCATACAGGCCGGACAGGATGCGCACGTGCTTCTGCGTAAAGGCGAGGTCGTCGGTGCTGAGGGTCCTGGCGTCGAGACCATCGTACACGTCGCCATTGAAGGCCAGCACGGCCTGCTTGCTGTTGGCCGCACTGAATTCGGGCGACCAGTCCGCATAGCGCGTGGCATTGAGCACCGCGAGCTTGTCGGAAATGTCCATCAGAGACGCAATGTCCCGCGGCGCCAGGCGGCGCAGGCGCTCGATCAGCGCGGTCGACCGCTCGATAAAGCGCGGCAGCGTGTGGGTCTTGATGGGGGCGGGCGTCTCGTAGTCCAGGGACTTGGCGGGAGACAGGACGATGAGCATGGCAAAATCGCGGGCAGAAGCAAAATCCCGATTGTAGCGAATGCCCATCGATCCCATCGCCGACCCCGCCCACGCCGTGCTGGCTGCCCTACCCGCCGCTCGACCCGAGGCGCACCCGGACGTCCTGCCGGACGCCCCCACGGATGCCCCCATCGATGCCGCAACTGACGCCTCCACCAGGGCCCCAACCAAAGCCGCACCCAAAGCCGCAAGCGAGGCTCCAGGCGGGACCGTACCCGCCGCCGTGCCGCGCGTGGTGCTCGATTCCAATATCTGGGTCGACCTGCTCGTGTTTCGCGATCCCCACGTGGAGCCGATCCGCGCCGCGCTGGCGGCCGGCACCATCGCGCCGGTGATCCGCGCCGATTGCCGCGAGGAATTGCGCCGCGTGCTGGCCTATCCGCAGTTTGCGCGCTTTGCGGTGGATATCGGCGCGGCGCTGGCCGAGGTGGACCGCGTGAGCACACTGGTGGCGGCGCCGCTGCGGGGGGCGAGCGCGGGTGAGAGCGCGGATGGGAGCGCGGGTGAGAGCGCGGGTGAGAGCGCCGACGGCATCCGCCTGCCGCGTTGCCGCGACACCGACGACCAGAAGTTTATCGAGCTCGCGCACGACGCGCGTGCGGCGCTGCTGGTGTCCAAGGACAAGGCCGTACTCAAGCTCAGGAGCCGCCTGCGCCGCACCAGCGGCGTCGACATCCTGCCGCCGCGGGCCTTCGGCGCGTGGCTGGCCGCGTGGCAGCCGCAGCGATCCCCGCTAGAATGACGCACGCGCCCGCACCGGCGCCAGCCTGAGCCGGCCGGTCCGACCGCCGGCAGCACGCTGGACCTGGCGGGCGCGACAGGCAGCCCGTGTGGCCCCGACGACGGCCGTCGTCCTTCCCTTTTTTCCGGAACGTCCATGGATTCCCAACTCGCCCCGCTCACGCCCCCGCTGTCCCGCCTGCCGAAGGTCGGCACCACCATCTTCACCGTGATGTCCGCGCTGGCCACCGAGAAGAACGCGGTCAACCTGGGCCAGGGCTTTCCGGATTTCGATTGCGACCCGCGCATCGTCGACGCGGTGGCCGAGGCCATGCGCGCGGGCCACAACCAGTATCCGCCCATGGCGGGCATTCCGCGCCTGCGCCAGGCCATCGCCGACAAGATCGCCGCGCAGTATGGCCATCGCTACGACTGGAACAGCGAGATCACGATCACGGCCGGCGCCACCCAGGGCATCCTGACCTCGATCCTGTGCGCCGTGCATCCGGGCGACGAGGTCATCGTGCTCGAACCGTGCTACGACAGCTACCTGCCCGCGATCGAACTGGCCGGCGGCACGGCGGTGCCGGTCGCGCTCGATGCGCCCGCGTTCCGCATTCCGTTCGACCGCCTCGCCGCGGCCATCACGCCGCGCACGCGCATGATCATGATCAACACGCCGCACAATCCCACGGGGACGATCTGGCGTGCCGAAGACATGCAGCAACTGGCCGACCTGCTGGCCGGCACCGACATCCTGCTGCTGTCGGACGAGGTCTACGAGCATATGGTCTACGACGGCCAGCGCCACGAATCGGTGTCGCGCCATCCCGAGCTGGCGCGCCGCAGCTTCGTGGTGTCGAGCTTCGGCAAGACCTACCACGTCACCGGCTGGAAGGTCGGCTACGTGGCCGCGCCGGCGGCGCTCGCGGCCGAATTCCGCAAGGTCCATCAGTTCAACGTCTTCACCGTGAATACGCCGATGCAGCACGGGCTGGCCGAGTACATGACGGACCCGCGCCCTTACCTGGAGCTGTCCGCGTTCTACCAGGCCAAGCGCGACTTCTTCCGCACCGGCCTGGCCACCACGCGCTTCAAGCTGCTGCCGTCCGACGGCACCTACTTCCAGTGCGTCGATTATTCGGCCATCTCGGATATGAGCGAGGCCGATTTCGCCATGTGGCTCACGCGCGAGATCGGCGTGGCGGCGATCCCGGTCTCGGCTTTCTATTCGCAGCCGCGCGAATCGGGCGTGGTGCGCTTCTGCTTTGCCAAGAAGGAAGAGACGCTGGCCCTCGCGCTCGAGCGACTGGCGCGGATCTGAGCGGCCTTACCTGTTGCGGTTCATCATCAGCTCGACATTGGCCTTGCGATCGGCGTTGACCTTCTGCACGCTCGGCCGCTCGCTCATGCGCTTGAGGTACTCCTTGACCGGCAGTCCGGGCGCCAGTTCGACCAGCAGGTCGCGGCCATAGATGATCTTGGTCGCCGACGACACCAGCGGCAGGTGGCAGATCGCCGCGCAGTCCGCGAGCGTGAAGGTGTCGCCGGCGATATACGGCGAAAACTTCGCGAGCGTGGCAAAGCCGGGAATATAGCGCTCCAGCAGCCGCAGCTGGCGCGCCTTGACGTTGTCGCTGACCTTGCCGCCGAAAAACGCTTCCGGATACAACTCGCGCACGGTGAGTTCCAGATACAGCTCCATGTACGACACCAGCTCGCGCACCTTGCCGGCCTGGTACGGATCGGCGGGCAGCAGCGGACGTTGCGGATAGGTGGCCTCGATATATTCGGCCAGCGTTTCCGACTCGCACAGCGGTCCGGAATCGGTGATCATGTACGGCACCTTGCCGCCCGGCGACGCGGCCGCATCGGTCTCGCCCATCCATGCCAGCGTTTCCTCGAACGGCAGGTTCTTTTCCAGCAGCGCCAGCTTGACCTTGTTGTAGTAGTTGCTGGCAGCGAATCCGCATAGCTTGATCATATGTCTCTCTCCCCTCTCTTCGGACGTCGTGGATCGTGACTGGCGCGCGGCCGGCGTGGCCGATCAGCGCACGCGGCGTGCAAAAGACCGGGCCCGCGCCAAGTGCAAAAAACGTACGGTCGTGCTAATTTAACCACATCTTCTTGGACCGGAATCATGAGCAATTTCCCGATCGACACCTTAGGCATCGTGGGCACCGGCGCAATGGGCCGCGGCATCGCCCAGATCGCCGCGCAGGCCGGCCTGACCGTGCACCTGTTCGACACCAATCCCCAGGCCGTCGCGGCGGCGCGCCAGTACCTGCAGGACACCTTCGCCAAGCTGGCCGACAAGGGCAAGATGAGCACCGGCGATGCCGATGCCGCACTGGCGCGCGTCAAGCCGTGCAACGCGCTCGAGGACCTGTCCGGTTGCGACATGGTGCTGGAGGCGATCGTCGAGAAGCTGGAGGTCAAGCGCGACCTGGTGGCCAGGCTGGAAGCCATCGTACGCGAGAACGCGATCATCGCGTCGAATACCTCGTCGCTGTCGATCACCGCGATCGCGGTGGGTGCGCGCCTGCCGGGCCGCATCGCCGGCTATCACTTCTTCAATCCGGTCCCGCTGATGAAGGTGGTGGAAGTCATCGACGGCCTCTCGGGCGACCCCGCGGTGGGCGATGCGCTGATGGCGCTGTCGCGCCGCATGGGCCATACGCCGGTGCGCTGCAAGGACATGCCGGGCTTCATCGTCAACCATGCCGGCCGCGGCATGAATATCGAGGGCCTCAAGGTCGCGCAGGAAGGCGTGGCCTCGTTTGCCGAGATCGACAACATCATGCGCGAGCAGGCGGGCTTCCGCATGGGGCCGTTCGAGCTGATGGACCTGACCGGGCTCGACGTCTCGCATCCGGTCATGGAGTCGATCTACAACCAGTTCTACCAGGAAGCGCGCTATCGTCCGTCGCCGATCACGGCGCTGCGCTACGTCGGCGGCCTGCTCGGCCGCAAGACCGGTGGCGGCTTCTACACGTATGCCGAGGGCCAGAAGCAGGTGCCCGCCGCCGCGGTCGCGCCCGCGGCGCGTCCGTCCAGCGTGTGGGTGAGCCGCGCGCACGAGCGTGGCCATGCCATGACCGTCAAGCTGCTGACCGCCATGGGCGTGACGCCGGAAGTCGGCAACACGCCGTCGGCCGAAGCACTGATCGTGGTCACGCCGCTGGGCCTCGATGCCACCACCGCCGCGCTTGAGCAGGGCCTCGACGCGAGCCGCACCGTGGCCATCGATACGCTGCTGCCGTTCGAGGCGACCAGGCGCCGCACGCTGATGACCACGCCGGCCACGAGCGCGGCCGCGCGCGACGCGGCGCATGGCCTGTTTGCCAGCGACGGCGTGCCCGTGACGGTAATCCGCGACTCGGCTGGCTTTGTGGCCCAGCGCATGATCTGCTGCATCGTCAATATCGCCAGCGATATCGCGCAGCAGCGTATCGCCACGCCGACCGACATCGACCTCGCGGTCAACCTCGGGCTGGGCTATCCGCGCGGTCCGCTCTCGCTGGGCGACGCCATCGGCCCCGACCTGATCCTCGAGGTGCTGCGCAACCTCGACCGCCTCACCGGCGACATGCGCTATCGTCCGAGCCCGTGGCTGTGGCGGCGCGCGGGCCTGGGCCTGTCGCTGCTGACCGAGGAAGCCTGAGCGCGGGCGCCCTGTCGCGGGGCGCCCGTTTTGTTTTCCGCCGATACCGTACCGAGCCCGCCATGACTGCCCAGCTGCTTTCCGAACGCGTCGACTCGACGCTGGTCCTGACCATCTCGAATCCGGAGGCGCGCAATGCGCTGCATCCCGATATCTACGCGGCCTCGCACGAGGCGCTGGAGGTGGCCGCGCGCGACGACGCGATTCGCGCCGTCATCATCACCGGTGCCGATGGCGTGTTCTGCGCGGGCGGCAACCTGAACCGCCTGCTCGGCAATCGTGCCAGGCCGCGCTCGGTGCAGGAGGAAAGCATCGAGACGCTCAATCACTGGATCGAGACGCTGCACGCGCATCCCAAGCCGATCATCGCCGCAGTCGAAGGCCCGGCCGCGGGCGCCGGCTTCTCGCTGGTGCTGGCCTGCGACTTCGTGGTGGCCGCGAGCGATGCCCGGTTCGTCATGGCCTATGTGAAGGTCGGCCTCACGCCCGATGGCGGCGGCTCTTACGAACTCGCGCGCATGCTGCCGCGCCAGCTGGCCAGCGAGATGATGATGGAAGGCAAGCCGGTGGATGCGGCACGCCTCGCCCAGCTCGGCATCGTCAACCGTGTGGTGCCGCCGGGCCAGGCGCTGGTCGAGCCGACGCGGCTGGCGGAGCAGCTCGGCCGCGAATCGCCAAACGCGGTGCGCGGCATCAAGGCGCTGATCAACCATGCCCAGAACGCCACGTTGACCGAACATCTGGCGGCCGAGCGCGACAGCTTTGTGGCAGCACTGCATCATGCCGATGGCGGCGAAGGCATCAGCGCGTTTCTTGAGAAGCGCAAGCCGAACTACCGCTAGGCGCAGCCACGACCAACGCCAGCGCGCAACCGATAACGCGACGCGGCGGCACGAGAACAGACCAGAGACGAGGCACGGACGGAGACAGCATGAGCAATGGTTCGAACAATGTTTCGCACTTCGAAGGCACGCGACCCGTGGCCGAGCAGCAGCGCTTCGACACGGGCGCGCTGGAGGCCTGGATGCGCCAGCACGTGGAGGGCTTTGCCGGCCCGCTGACCGTCGAGCAGTTCAAGGGCGGGCAGTCCAACCCGACCTTCAAGCTGATCACGCCGGGCCAGACCTACGTCATGCGCGCCAAACCCGGCCCGCGCGAGAAACTGCTGCCGTCGGCCCATGCGATCGAGCGGGAATACCGCGTGATGTCGGCGCTGGCCGGCACCGACGTGCCGGTCGCACGCATGTATGCGCTGTGCGAGGACGAGACCGTGATCGGCCGCGCCTTCTACATCATGGAGTTCGTGGCGGGACGCGTGCTGTGGGATCAGTCGCTGCCCGGCATGACCCCGGCCGAGCGTGCCGCCATCTACGACGAGATGAACCGCGTGATCGCCGCGCTGCATAGCGTCGACTACCGGGCCATCGGCCTGGGCGACTACGGCAAGCCCGGCAACTACTTTCAACGGCAGATCGAGCGCTGGACCAGGCAGTACAAGCTGTCCGAGACCGAGTCGATCCCGGCCATGGACCAGTTGATGGAGTGGCTGCCCGGGCATATTCCCGCCGACGCCGATGCCCTGACAAGCATCGTGCATGGCGACTACCGGCTCGACAACCTGATGTTCCACCCGACCGAGCCGCGCGTGCTGGCGGTGCTGGACTGGGAGCTGTCCACGCTGGGCCATCCGATGGCGGACTTCGGCTACCACTGCATGAGCTGGCATATCGCGCCCGGGCAGTTCCGCGGCATCGCGGGCCTCGATTACGCCGCGCTCGGCATTCCGGACGAGGCCGCCTACCGCCGCCTGTATGAGCAGCGCACCGGCCGGCCGATCACGGGCGACTGGAACTTCTACCTCGCCTTCAGCATGTTCCGTATCGCCGGCATCCTGCAGGGCATCATGAAGCGCGTGGTCGACGGCACCGCGTCGTCCGCCCAGGCCCTCGATGCGGGCAAGCGCGCCCGGCCGATGGCGGAAATGGGCTGGAAGTACGCGCAGAAGGCCGGCGCCTGACGGCCGCCGGGCGCGGCCGGGCTCCCTGCCTCTGTCGGCGGCAGGGAAGCGCCATCGTTGGCTGCTCCACCGTTCCGTTACCGCGCCCGCGACGTTATCGGACAACTGATCATATCGGCCGCCCACACCCTCCCCATTTCCTCAGTATGGACTTGCGTAAATCCTGATAGACCATCGGTAAAAAGGCGACTACACTCCAGCCCGTGTTGTACGACAACTGATGATAAGCGCTACAGGAGACAAAACATGAATGCACGTCGCCGTTTTCTTGGCCAGGCCTCGGGCCTGGCTGCCCTCGGGACTGTCGGTACTTCCGGCCTGCTGGCCCCGTTGTCGGCATGGGCCGACGAGAAGTGGCCGACCCGGCCGATCCGCCTGATCGTGCCCTACCCTGCCGGCGGCTCGTCGGACATCATCGCGCGCCTGATCAGCAAGCAGCTCGGCGAGGCGCTCGGCCAGCCGGTGGTGGTGGATAACCGTCCCGGTGCCAACGGCAATATCGGCGCGGCGATGGTCGCCCAGTCCGGTGCCGACAACCACACGCTGCTGCTGTGCGACGTGGGCGCGCTGGCGATCAGCCCGTCGGTCTATACCAAGCTGACCTTCAGCCCGGAAAAGGATCTCAAGGGCGTGGCCATGCTGGCCTACTCGCCGCACCTGCTGGTGGTGCATCCGAGCGTGCCGGCCAATAACCTCAAGGAACTGGTGGCGTTGTCGCACCAGAAGTCGCTCAACTTCGCCGTGACGGCCATCGGCAGCGCGCCGCATCTGGCCGGCGTGGCAGTGCAGCAGGCCACCGGCGCGGCGTGGCAGTACGTGCCCTACAAGGGCGGCGCGCAGGCCGTGGCGGATACCGTGGGCGGCACCGCCCAGGTGCTGATGAACGGCATGCTGGCCACGCTGCCGCAGGTGCAGGCGGGCAAGCTCAAGCTGCTGGCGGTCTCCAAGAAGACGCGCATGGCGCTGGTGAGCCAGGTACCGACCATCGCCGAGCAGGGCGTGCCGAACTTCGAATCGGGTACGTGGCAGGGCGTGATGGCGCCGAAGGGCATGCCCGATGCGATCGTGGCGCGCCTGAGCAACGAACTGATCCGCATTATCCGCACGCCGGAAATCCGCGCGCAGCTGGCCGGCCAGGGCGCCGAGGTGGTCACCATGACGCCGCCGGAAATCAACAAGTTCTTCGTGAGCGAGGAAAAGCGCTGGGCCGCGGTGGTCAAGTCGGCCGGCGTGAAGCTCGATGCCTGAGCGGGCATGAACGGGCGCGCCTGAAGGGGCGTGCCTAAAGGGGCGTGCCTAAAGGGGCGTGCCTAAAGGGGCGCGCCTAAAGGGGCGCGCCTGAAGGCGCGCGCCAGGAGAGCAGCGCTTGCGCAGGCGCCCCGGGCATCCGGGCGCCTGCGTCCGTCCCTCAATCGCCGAGCGCGACCCCTTCCCGGCGCGGATCCGCGCCACCGGCCCAGACGGCCCGGCCATTGCGCGTGGTACGCATGATCGCCTGCGTGCCGCTCGTCATCTCGATTTCCGCCACCTGATGCCCGCGCTGGCGCAGCGCGTCGACCAGGCCCGGCGTCACGAGTCCCTTCTCGACCTCCGTCGGCCCATTGCGGCTGCCGAAATTCGCCATGCCGACCGCCTGCTGGACATCCATGTTCCAGTCGAGCAGGCCCACCAGCGTCTTCGACACGTACTCAATGATCTGCGACCCGCCCGGCGAGCCCAGCGCCGCCACCAGGCGCCCGCTCTGGCGATCGAACACCAGGGTCGGCGCCATCGACGAGCGCGGACGCTTGCCGGCCTGCACGCGGTTGGCGACCGGCTTGCCGTTCTCGCTCGGCACGAACGAGAAATCGGTGAGCTGGTTGTTGAGCATGAAGCCGCGCACCATGATGTGCGAGCCGAAGTACGACTCGATGGTCGTCGTCATCGAGAGCGCACCGCCGCGGTCGTCCACGGCCACGATCTGCGAAGTCGAAATGCGCAGCGGCGAGCGGTCGGGCGCAAAGGCGACCGTCGAGCCTGCCGGCACGCCGGGCTGGGCCTTGCCCATGCTGCGGTCGCCAATCAGCGCGGCGCGCTCGCGCAGGTACGCGGGGCTGACCAGGCCGGCCACGTCGACCGGTACGAAATCGGCGTCCGCCACATAGAGCCCGCGGTCCGCATAGGCCAGGCGATCGGCTTCCGCGATCGCATGCACCGCCAGCGGATCGGCTTCGAGCGCGGCCGGCGTATTGACGGCGCGCGGCTTGAGGCTGGCGAGCGCATAGCGCGGATCGCGCTTCTCCAGCGCTTCCAGCGTGCCGAGGATCTGCGCGATGGCGATCCCGCCCGACGACGGCGGCGGCATGCCGCATACCTTCCACTGCTTGTAGTCGGTGCAGACCGGCTTGCGCTCCACCGCCTTGTACCGCGCAAGGTCGGTCGTCGACAGGCTGCCCGGATTGGGATGGCCGTTGACCTTGGCGGCGATCTCGCGCGCGATCGGCCCCGTATAGAGCGCGTTGGGTCCGCGCTGGGCAATCTCGCGCAGCGTCTGCGCCAGTTGCGGATTGCGGATGATCGTGCCGACCGGCTTGGCCTTGCCTTGCGTATCGAGGAAGTAGCCCGCCATCTCGGGCGAACCCATCATGTACTTGTCGGCCGCCACCTGTGCATAGAGGCGGGGCGACATCGGGAAGCCATCCTCGGCCAGCCGGATGGCACGCTGGAACAGCCGCGCCCACGGCAGCCGGCCGTGCTGGCGGTGCGCCATCTCCAGCGCGCGCAGCACGCCGGGCGTGCCGACCGAGCGGCCGCCGATCTGCCCTTCGGCGAATTCCATCGGCTTGCCGTCGGGTCGCATGAACAGGTTCTCGTTGGCGCCCGCCGGCGCGGTCTCGCGGCCGTCGTAAGCCTGTACGCGCTTGCCATCCCAGTACATGATGAAGGCGCCGCCGCCGATGCCGGTGGCCTGCGGCTCGACCAGTGTCAGCACCGCCTGCATGGCGATGGCCGCGTCGATGGCCGCGCCACCCGCGCGCAGGATCTCGCGGCCGGCCTCGGTAGCCAGCGGATTGGCGGCAGCGGCCATATGGCGCTGCGCGAAGGCGGTGGTCATGCCCGGCCGATAGCCCGAGGCGACCTCCGGCGCGGGGGGCAGTCCGGCCGGGGCCGCCTTGTCGGCGGGGAGCGCGGCCGTGCCGGCGGCAGCCGGTGTCTGCGCACCGGCCGCCGCGTGTTCATCGGTGGTACCGCACGCGGCGAGCACCGCGCTGGCCAGCACCGCGAGCGCCAGCGTGGCGCGCCGCAGCGGATGACCGGGGGGATTGGTCTTGTGGTTGGTCTGGTTGCTGCCCCTGTCGTTATTGCGCTTGCTCAGGTCGATTGCCGCCATGCCAGCTCTCCTCTGGGGGGGGGGAAGAATTGGCCGATTGTAGCGGCGATCCGCCGTTCGAACAGCGATCTCCGGCAAATTCGCGCGCCGGCGACGTGCGTGCCGGCCAGCCATGAGCTCGTCGCATGAGATGGCCGCATGAGGTGACGGCATGAGGTGACGGCATGCGGTGGCCACATGCGCTAGCCACATGAGGTAGCTGCCCGCATGACCAGCCGCAGGACCGACAGCTTCGGCCGCCCGCCAGCCCTACAGCGTAGTAAACGCCCAACTCAGGTTGACGCCCTGCCCGCCCAGCGTGCCCGTTACCGTGACGTGGTAGCGCTGCCCGCTTGCCAGTGGCGCCAGCGGCGTGCAGATGGCCAGGCCCCGCGCCGCGCTCGCCATGCCAGCGGTGCGGGCATCGACCTTGGCGCAATCGACATTGCGGCCTTGCGCATCGGTGATGGTGAACGTATCCGCGTTGAACGCGAGCGCGCTGTCGATGGCCTGCAGCGTGACCGGATAGCCGACGGTGCGGCCGGCATAGGCCGGCGCCGGATCGGGACTCTCGTGGTTGACCCAGCTGGCCGGCACGTCGGCCTGGCCATCGTACGGGTACGCGACCATCAGGTTGGCCGCACCGCCCGGGCTGGCGTCGGCGAGGTCGATGGTCTGGTAGTAGCTGGCCGCGGTACCGCCATTGCTGCCGGCACCCACGCGCTCCGCATAGCCGCTGCCGGCCGAGGCGTAGCCGCCCAGCAGCGCGGCACGGTGGAATGGCGCATTGATGAGGTCGACCACGAGCGCATCCCTGGGTGCCAGCGTCAGGTTGGCCCCGGCCACCGAGGTCCACTTGTTGGCGGTGGCCACCACTTCCGCGGTGGCGTTGGTGGGGTACAGCGCCTGGATGCGCGTCTCGGCGGTCGCGCCGGTAAAGCCCGGCTGACCCGCGCTCTCGTCGTGCGTCAGCAGCTGGTTCGCCAGCATGTAGGCGCTATGGTTCTGCGCGGCGGTGCCGAGCGGATCGCGCACGCCCAGCGGCGGCAGGCCGACCTGCTCGCGGCGATAGTTGGCATAGCACAGGCCCGCGGCGCGCGCGTCGTCGAGCACATGGTAGCCGGACACCCCGGCGGCGCCGCGCGCGGGCAGCATGCCGACGGCACCGGTGACGGGTGCGGCCGGGTTGCCGCTGACCGCATAGCACGCGCGTGCCTGCGCAGCCGTAATGGGGGCTGCGGGCGCCGGCGAAGCGGCCGCCTGGGAGCCGGTCACGCCGGTCCCGCCGGCGGGACCGGCAGTGCTATTGGCGGCAGGCGCGCCCGCGCCGGCACCGCCGTCACCGCCGCCTCCGCAGGCGGCAAGCATCGTGGCGGCGGCAGCGGCCGCAAGCATTGCCGATGCGGGTGAAAGACGTGGCGAAAGATGTGGCGAAAAACGCGGGGAAAAACGCGATAAGCGGCGTAGCGGAAAACGTGGTGAACGGCGCGGTTGCAATGTATGCCCCCCAAGACAAAACCGCACGATGGTAGGGGCCGGGGGAATGGGCAGTCCAGCGCGCGAACATTTCCTTACGTTGTGATTCGCGCGCGCGCCACCGGGGTTGCCGCAGGGGGGCGCAGGGGGCCGGCAGGCGCTGCGAGGATTCGCTGGAAGACTCGCCTGAAGACGCGAGCAAGGACCCGGCCGCGGCCTCGTGTCAGGACGCGCGCGTGGATTCGACAGTACCGACGGCACCGCCCGGCCCCCCCGCGCCACCGCCAAGGGAGGCCATCACGGCGAGCAACTGCTCGCGCAGCCAGCGGTTGGCACCATCGTTCTCGCCCCCGGCATGCCAGTACAGGTGCAGTTCGAGCGCCGGCACCTGGAACGGCAACGACAGAATGCGGTTGGCATAGGGCTCGTTGGCGATGCGCGCATAACGCAATGGCAGCGTCGCCAGCAAATCGGTGCAACTGACCACGCGGCAGGCGCCTGCATAGTGCTGGCAACGCAGGCGCACGCGCCGCGTCAGGCCCATGCGATGCAGCGCCTGGTCCTCGAGCCCGGCGCCGCGCCGGCGCGACGACACGTGCAGATGCTCGGCGGCGAGATAGCGGTCGAGCGTCAGCTCCTTCTTCACCAGCGGATGATCGCGGCGCGCCAGCACGACCATCGGGTCCGACATGAACGGCGCGTGGTGGATCGCCGGCGAGACCGGCAGCAGGATATCGATCGCCGCGTCGAGCGTGCCGGCCAGCAGCTCGGACTCCATCTCGCGCCGGTCGAAGCGGATCGCCGCGATCTCCACCTGCGGCGCCAGCGCGGTCACGCGCGTCATCAGTGGCGGCAGCAGCGTGGACTCCAGCGCGTCGCGCATGCCGATGGTGAAGCGGCGCACGGTCGCGGTGGGATCGAAGTGCGGCGTGTCCTGCAGCGTGCGCGCGAACGATTGCAGCGCTCCCCGTACCTCGCCGGCCAGCGAACGCGCCAGCGGTGTGGGCGCCATGCCCTGTCCGCGCCGCTCAAACAGCGGATCGTCGAACAGCGAGCGCAGCCGGCCCAGCGCGTGACTGACCGCGGGCTGGGTCAGGTTGAGCTGGCGTGCGGCCGCGGTGATGCTGCCCTCGCTGTAGATGGCATCGAACACCACGAAAAGATTGAGGTCGATCCGGGATAGCTGCATGCCCGGCATTCTGGCACGGAATGCAGGACATTGATACTGGCAAATCCAGTAAATTCATTTCTCTTATTACATGGCATCCGGTAGAGTGGCCCGCATCGTCCGGCGCGCCGCCGCCTCCCATGCCACACAAGGAGACTCCATGGATTTCGAATACTCGCAGAAGGTCAAGGACATGCAGGCCAGGCTGCTGGCCTTCTTTGACGCGCACATCTACCCGAACGAAAAGAAGTTCTATGCGGAAATCCAGGCCAACCGCGAAGCCGGCAACGCATGGGTGCCGACGCGCGTGGTCGAGGACCTGAAGCCGCTGGCGCGGGAGGCCGGGCTGTGGAACCTGTTCCTGCCGCGCTCGCAGCGTGCGCCGGAAGGGCTGTCCAACCTCGAATACGCGCCGCTGTGCGAAATCATGGGCCGGGCCCCGTGGTCGGCCGAGGTGTTCAACTGCTCGGCGCCCGACACCGGCAATATGGAAACGCTGGAGCGCTATGCCTCGGAGGCGCTCAAGGACCAGTGGCTGGAGCCGCTGCTGCGCGGCGAGATCCGTTCCGCATTCCTGATGACCGAACCCGACGTGGCTTCGTCCGACGCCACCAATATCCGTTGCCGCATCGAGCGCGACGGCGATCACTACGTGATCAACGGCACCAAGTGGTGGTCGTCGGGCGCCGGCGATCCGCGCTGCAAGATCTATATCGTGATGGGCAAGACCAATCCCGACGCGGGCCGCCACGAGCAGCAGTCCATGATCGTGGTGCCGGCCGACACCCCTGGCATCACCATCAAGCGCTTTCTGCCGGTGTTCGGTTATGACGACGCCCCGCACGGCCATATGGAGATCGAACTCAAGGACGTACGCGTGCCGGCCGCCAATATGCTGCTGGGCGAAGGTCGTGGCTTCGAGATCGCGCAGGGCCGCCTCGGCCCGGGGCGCATCCACCACTGCATGCGCAGCATCGGCGTGGCCGAGCGCGCGCTGGAGCTGCTGTGCAAGCGCGCGCTGTCGCGCGTGGCCTTTGGCAAGGAGATCGCACGCCAGGGCGTGACGCAGGAACGCATCGCGGAAGCGCGCTGCGATATCGAGATGGCGCGCCTGCTCACGCTCAAGGCCGCCTACATGATGGACACGGTGGGCAACAAGGTGGCCAAGGCCGAGATCGCGATGATCAAGGTGGTGGCGCCCAACACGGCACTGCGCGTGATCGACTGGGCCATGCAGGTGCATGGCGCGGCCGGCGTGTCGAGCGACTTCCCGCTCGCCAACTGGTGGGCGCACCAGCGCACGCTGCGCTTTGCCGATGGCCCGGACGAAGTCCACCGCAATGCCATCGCCAAGCTGGAGCTGGCCAAGCATATGAGCGTGAATCCGGACGAGATCCGGATGCCGGTCACGCGTGGTTCGTAAGGCGGCAGCGGAGGCGCGGTAAGCTCAGCGGCGCGGCCGCGCGGGCCGCGCCACGCGCTGGGGCACGGCAAGGCGCGCGCAAGGTGGTGGGGTGGGGTGCGGCATGGTGTGGTGCGGTGTGGTGGGGTGCGCTGTGGTGCGGCGCCCCGCCGTATCGACGGCGCCGCGCCGCGGCACGCTACCCCTGCGCGGCATCCCGCGGCGCGTTGCTCCGCGACACGCAACACAGCAGGCCGCCCGCGGGCAGCAGTGCCTCCAGCGTAAAGACATCGCGCGGATCGGGCGCGAATGCGGTGCCCGGATGCATATAGGCGATATGGGCCTGGCTGTCGTCACGCTCGGGACGCCATTGCAGCTTGAGTGTGCCGCGATAGCACACCGCCCAGCGCACCGACTGCGCGTGCTGGTGCCGCGCCCAGTCGCCCTCCCCCACATCGATCAGCGCGCATTCGCCGGGCCCGCACGGCGCCGCGAGATCGGCCACCACGCGCACCAGCACGCTTTCCAGCAGCGCCTGCAGTTCGAGGCCGCGGCCGGGCGCGGGTTCGAAGACATCGCCGCCACCCAGCAAGGCGACCTCGCGCCCGGCCTCGCGAATGCAGAGACCACCGCGCAGGCATGCCCACCATTCGGTACGCCCGGAATTCATACTGAATGCCGGTTGGGTTTCACCGGCACGCAGAAAAACATAGTCGCAGGTATTGCCGAGCGAGGCACTTGCCGGGATGATGCGAAGCTGGAACCCGATCCGCAGACCGGAAGTAAAGGCGGGTGGGACGGAAGGCGTAAGAAAGGTGGTGTCCGGCGAGGCCGTGGCCCCATGCATCTGGGCATCGAACAGCGAGAAGATCTGCATTGGCATTCCCACAAACAGAGCGGCTGGGACGCGATGGGTCCCGGAATGCGCGAAGTCGGGCTGGTGTGGAAACTTCTGGTGGAAACGTTGAACGACAACGTTGAACGACAACGATGCAGGCCGACGTTGAACGACAACGATGCAGGCCGACGTTGAAGGCCAACGATGCAGGCCAACGTTGAAGGCCAACGATGCAGACCAACGAGTCGCAGACCCGGTTGCAGTCCTGCGGCAATGCCACCCCAGCGATACAGTCGCGCGCTAGCCCCGTTTCGGCACGGTTTTTGTCACCGTCCGGTCATGCCATCGAGCCGCTCCCGTGACGAGAGCATCCCTTGTGATGCGGATCTGGCACCGATAGAACGTTGAACTATAAGTTGTCGTGACGGTCAGGTCAAACCCTTAGTCTCTGAGCGACTTAAAATCCACAAAGGCTCATGACTGGCGATCCTCTCAAGCTGTTCGGTCGACATCTGACGTGGTTGCGCAAACAACGCGGATGGTCGCAGGAAGCGCTGTCGCTGGAAAGCGGCCTGGCGCGATCGTACCTCAGCGGCATCGAGCGTGGCACGCGGAATGTTGCGCTCTACAACATCTGCACGCTGGCAGACACCCTCGGGGTGGCCCCGCCGGAGATGCTCGATTTTGCCAAGCACGTGGACGAGTCCGCCGTGGACGAGCCGCGTTCCCCGTTCGACCCCGGGTCCTCTCCGGCGGTACAGGCCACGCTGCGATACATGGCCGCGCTCGACGATTCGGAGCAGGACGTGGTGGCCTCCGTGGCGCGCGCACTCGCCAAGAAGAACGTGCGCTGACGGTACACGCGCGCTGTCCGCACCGCGGCCGCCGAGGCCGCTAAGGCCGCTAAGGCCGCTAAGGCCGCTGAGGCCACCCGGACTGCCGACGGCACCGAGGTGCCGTCGGCACGTCAGATGCCGAGCATCCCCTGCCGCTCGATGAACGCGACGATGTCCGCGAGGCCCTGCCCCGACTTCACGCTGCCCATCACGAACGGCCGCTCGCCGCGCATCTTGCGGGTATCGCTCTCCATGATCTCGAGCGACGCGCCCACGTAGGGCGCGAGGTCGGTCTTGTTGACCACCAGCAGGTCCGACTTGGTGATGCCCGGCCCGCCCTTGCGCGGAATCTTTTCGCCGCCCGCCACGTCGATCACGTAGATCGTCAGGTCGGACAATTCCGGGCTGAAGGTCGCGGCGAGATTGTCGCCGCCGGACTCGATGAACACCACATCGGCATCGGGAAACTTCGCCAGCATGCGATCAACGGCCTCCAGGTTGATCGAGGCGTCCTCGCGAATCGCCGTATGCGGGCACCCGCCCGTCTCCACTCCCATGATGCGCTCGGCCGGCAGCGCCCCGGAAATCGTCAGCAGGCGCTGGTCTTCCTTGGTGTAGATATCGTTGGTGATGGCTACCAGGTCATAGCGGTCGCGCATGGCCTTGCACAGCATCTCCAGCAGCGTGGTCTTGCCGGAGCCGACGGGGCCGCCCACGCCGACGCGCAGCGGAGGATTCTTCTTGGTACGGGTCATGATCGAGATCGGTTCAGGAACGGAACAGCCGCGAGTACTGCGTCTCGTGTCGCGACGACAACAGCCCCAGCAGCGGTGAAAACGTGGAAAGCCGCGGCGGCTCGGCCGCGGCGCGGTGCATGGCCTCGTCGACCAGGGCCGCCACCGGCGCATGCAGTGCGCGCAGGATATGCTGCCCCGCCACCTGGCCCAGCGGCACCGCCTTGATGGCGGCAGCCACCTGGTTTTCGGCCCAGTTGAACGCATACGCGGCCAGCCCCTCGCGCGCATCGATGCCGAGTGCGACGCAGGCCGCCGCAAACGCGGTCGGCAGGCAGACGGGCGCATCCTGCGACAGCTGCGCGAGCGCGTCGCGCAGGGCCTCGTCGCCCCATGTCATCTGCGCGATCAGGCGTGCCAGCGACCATCCCATCTGCTCGGTTTCGAGCCGCAATTCGGCGGTCTCGCGCGTGGCGTGGAACCAGTCGTTCCACTCGCGCAGCACGGCAATGTCGCGCGCGCGCCACGCCCGATGCAGCAATAGCCAGACCGGCGCCTCGCATTGCGCCTGCACATGGACGAGATTGTCACTGATCCAGCGTTCCGCACTGGCGCCATCGTGCACCAGGCCGCAGTCGATGGCGGCTTCCAGGCCCTGCGAATAGCTGAAGCCGCCGATCGGCAAGGCCGGCGAGGCGAGGTGGAGCAGCGAGATCAGCTGCGGGAGTTGGGACATGCCTCGGTCCAGGGAATGATCAGTCGCGGGAACGATGCGGGTGGCCGTGCCGGTGTGCATGGCCGTGGTCATGCGCATCGCCGTGGTCATGGCCGCACGTGTGATCGTGATCGTGCGCGTGGTCGTGTCCTTGACCATGCGCGTGGCCGTGGCCGTGGCCGTGGCCGTGGCCGTGGCCGTGGCCGTGATCGTGATCGTGATCGTGCCCGTGATGGTCGTGGAATACCGCCTGCGCGGCCGCATAGTCTTCCGCGAACGTCGCGTCGTGGCCGTGCTTGTGCCCACCGCCATAAGCGCCCGCCTCGGGCTCGAACGGCAGCTCGGCCCGTGCCACGCGCACGCCCAGCCGGACCAGCATGTCCGCCAGCACCGGGTCGAATTCGAGGCGCAGATAGTCGCGCCCCACTTCCACCGGCGTATGGCGGTTGCCGAGGTGGTAGGCGGCGCGCATCAGCGTGCGCGCGTCGTCCGACGTCACCTGCAGCACCGACTCGGCCGCGGCCTGCACCTCGACGAACGCGCCGGTCTCGGTCACCAGCAGATCGCCGCCACGCAGCACGGTGCCGCGCGGCAGGAACAGCGCTACCTCGCTGCCATCGTCGAGCGCCGCCCGCAGGCGGCTCTTGCTGCGTGCGCCGAAGGGCAGCACCAGCCTGGCCGCGCGTTTCACCAATACGGGCGCGATGCCATGCGGCGCGGGGAGATGTTTATCGATCTTGATCACGATGAACGGCGTTCAGAACAGGAAATAGCGTTGCGCCATCGGCAGCACGGTCGCGGGCTCGCACATCAGCAGCTGCCCGTCGGCCACCACCTGGTAGGTCTCGGGGTCGACGGTCACGTGCGGTTGCCAGTCATTGTGAACCATGTCGCGCTTGGACACCGTACGCGTGCCGCGCACCGCCGCGAGCGTCTTGGCCAGGCCATAGCGCGCGCCCACGTCCGCCGTCAGCGCGGCCTGCGAGACGAAGGTCAGCGACGAGCGCGGCAGTGCGCCGCCGGCCGAGGCGAACATCGGGCGGTAGTGTACCGGCTGCGGCGTCGGGATCGAGGCATTGGGATCGCCCATGGCCGCCGCCGCGATCATGCCGCCCTTGAGGATCAGACTCGGCTTGATGCCGAAGAACGCCGGCTTCCACAGCACCAGGTCCGCCCACTTGCCGACCTCGATCGAGCCTACCTCGTGCGCGATGCCATGCGTGAGCGCCGGGTTGATGGTGTACTTGGCGATGTAGCGCCGCACGCGGAAGTTGTCGTGGCCGCCGCGCGCATCGTCGGGATCGCCAGGCAGTTTGCCGCGCTGCGCGGCCATCTTGTGCGCGGTCTGCCAGGTGCGGATGATGACCTCGCCCACGCGGCCCATTGCCTGTGAGTCGCTCGAGATCATCGAGAACGCGCCCAGGTCGTGCAGGATGTCCTCGGCCGCGATGGTCTCGCGCCGGATGCGCGACTCCGCGAACGCGATGTCCTCGGCGATGGCCGGATCGAGGTGATGGCAGACCATCAGCATGTCCAGGTGCTCGTCGAGCGTATTGACCGTGTACGGCCGCGTCGGGTTGGTCGACGACGGCAGCACGTTGGCCTCGCCGCATACCTTGATGATGTCCGGCGCATGGCCGCCGCCGGCACCCTCGGTGTGATAGGTATGGATGGTGCGGCCCTTGAACGCGGCGATGGTGGCCTCGACGAAGCCGCCTTCATTGAGCGTATCGGTATGGATCGCCACCTGCGTGTCGGTGGCGTCGGCCACGCCCAGGCAGGTATCGATGGCCTGCGGGGTGGTGCCCCAGTCCTCGTGCAGCTTGAGGCCGATCGCGCCGGCTTCGATCTGCTCGGTGAGCGGTGCGGCCTGGCTGGCGTTGCCCTTGCCGAGAAAGCCGATATTCATCGGATACGCGTCGGCCGCCTGCAGCATGCGCTCCATGTACCACGGCCCCGGCGTGACGGTGGTGGCATAGGTGCCCGTGGCCGGACCGGTGCCGCCGCCGATCATGGTGGTCACGCCGCTCATCAGCGCTTCCTCGATCTGCTGCGGACAGATGAAGTGGATGTGGGTATCGATGCCGCCGGCGGTCACGATCATGCCTTCACCGGCAATCACCTCCGTGCCCGGCCCGACCACGATGGTCACACCCGGCTGGATGTCCGGATTGCCGGCCTTGCCGATCGCCGCGATGCGCCCGCCCTTGAGGCCGATATCGGCCTTGACGATGCCCCAGTGATCGACGATCAGCGCGTTGGTGATGACGGTATCGACGCAATCCTTCGACATGCGCTGGCTTTGCCCCATGCCGTCGCGAATCACCTTGCCGCCGCCGAACTTCACTTCCTCGCCGTAGATCGTGTAGTCGCGCTCGACCTCGATCACCAGCCCGGTGTCGGCCAGCCGCACGCGGTCGCCGGTGGTCGGGCCGAACATCTCGGCATAGGCCTGCCTGGAGATTTTCACCATCACAGCGCTCCCATGATCTTGCCGTTGAAGCCGTACACGATGCGGTCGCCATCGAGCGCGACCAGCTCGACCGTGCGGCTCTGCCCCGGCTCGAAGCGCACCGCGGTGCCGGCCGCGATATTGAGGCGAAAGCCGCGCGTGGCAGCGCGATCGAACGCGAGCGCGGCATTGGTCTCGTAGAAGTGGAAGTGCGAGCCCACCTGCACCGGGCGGTCGCCGGTATTGGCCACCGTCACGCTGACGGTGGCGCGGCCCACATTGAGTTCGATCTCGCCGTCCTGCGGCATCAGTTCACCGGGAATCATCGCGATGCTCCTCTCGGGGGATTCAAGCCACCAGCAGGCCAACGCCGTAGAGCGCCACGCCGGCGCCGGCCGCACGCGCGAGCCAGCTCACGCGGCGACGCAGCAGCAGGCCGGCACCGAGGCCAAGGCAATGCAGCGTCATGGTCGCCAGCGCAAAGCCCCCCACATACGCCATGACCGGCGCCGAGGCCGGCAGCTCGGTGCCATGCGCATAGCCGTGGAACAGCGCAAAGCCGCCCACGATGGCCATGCCCGCCGCCGCCGGCAATTGCGCGCGCAGCGCTACCAGCAGGCCGATCACGAGCAGCGACGTGGCGATCATCGGCTCCACCGCGGGCAGCGCCATGCCTGCCATGCCGAGCGCGGCACCCACCAGCATCAGCACCACGAAGGCGAGCGGCAGGCGCAGCAACTGCGCCACGCCCGGCCGGGGCGCGCCCGGCGCGAAGCGCGCGGCCTGACCGTGCGTCGACAGCGCACTCCAGACGCCCACCGACGCCATCGCCAGCAGATGGTCGGCGCCGGTCAGCGGATGCAGCAGCCCGCCCCAGAAACTGCCGAGCACGGTGGTGGCCTCGTGCCCCGGGTGGGCAAAGGCGGTGGCGGCGGTCAGCGACAGCGTGGCGCCGAGCGCCAGGGCACGGCAGCGGGTAATTGCGGTAGTTGGCATGGGTTTCCCTATGATGGTATTCAGGTCGGACGGTACGGTGCGGATCAGGAGGTCAGACGATCGGATGGTGGACGGTGACGAGCTTGGTGCCGTCGGGAAACGTGGCCTCCACCTGGATCTCGGGGATCATCTCGGCCACGCCGTCCATGACGTCGGCGCGCGTCAGCACGGTGGTACCTTCGTGCATCAGTTCGGCCACGGTGCGGCCGTCGCGCGCGCCTTCCATGATGGCCGCGGTAATCAGCGCCACCGCCTCCGGGTAGTTGAGCTTGAGTCCGCGCGCGCGGCGGCGTTCGGCCAGCAGCGCGGCGGTAAAGATGAGGAGCTTGTCCTTCTCTCGCGGCGTCAGTTCCATGGTCGGGTCATCCTTTGTTGTGGTCCGGTCATCGGTGGTCTTGGCATCAGGTGGACCACAGCCGCAGCGGGCGTGCCGGCACGCCGTGCATCGGCACCCGCAGCCGGGTCCAGCTTTCGATCATCAATTGGCGCACGGCTTCCATCTGGCGGCCCAGCACCCGCAGCAGCAGCATGCGCTGGCCATGCGCGGCGAGGCACGTCACGCCGGCGCGCAGGTCGGTGCGGGGGTCGGTGCGCGAGTGGGTGGGCGAGCGGGCCCGATACGGAAGCGTCTCGGCGAGCTGCTCGGCCAGTTCCTGCGTCGCGCCTTCGCCCACCGCCCACAGCGTGCCGAGCACCGGCAGACCATCCATGCCGGCCACGGCATCGCGCAGCGGCGAGGCGGCATCGAGGTGCGACTGCTCGATCCACAGCGCGCGCGCGCCATCGCCGACGCGCGTATCGAGCCAGAGCGCGCCGCTGGACCAGCGCTCGCCCGAAGCCTGGCGGCCGAGCACCACGGCGTCCCAGCCGATCGCGCTGCCGCCCGGGGCCACGCACACGTCGGTGGCAATGCGCGCGCGCGCATCGTCGAATACGATGTTCTCCTGCGGCAGCCAGTCCAGCCGCGCGCCGGCGGCCACGTTCAGCCGCACATGCTGCGCGGCTTCGCGGCCGAGCGACTTATACCACTTGGTGGCGCCGGGCGTGGCCAGCACGGCATGCGCACCGGCACCCACCTCGATATCGAGATCGAGCCGGTCGCCACCGGCAATGCCCGCGGGCGGGTGCAACACCACCGCATGGCAGATCGCTGCCCCCTCGGGATACAGCGGCTTCTGCACCAGCAACGGCCCCTGGTGCCGGCGTTCGGCCAGCACGGTACGAACACCGGTGTGAGCAACCGAGGCGGCGCCGGGGTGCGCGGACGCGGGGGGCGCGGCGACGGCAAAGCGCAGGCGCAGGCTGGCCTGCCAGGTGGCGGGCAGGGCGAGCGAGGACGGAAAATCGGGATGGCGCATGACAATCACTGACAATCGGGGCACGGGCACGGGCAAGGGCACGAACACGGGCACGGACGGCCTGGGGCAACGGCAGCGGCGCGCGCCAGCTCACCGGCCATGGATGCCGGCATGAATGTCGGCCATCATAGCGCGCAACCGCCCTCGCCCGCGAGGCCGCACCGCAAAACGTCGCGTCAGACCGCGATCAGCTCGCGCACGCCGTCCTGCTCCATGGTCGCACCCTCCCCGCGCGCCACCACCTCGCCGCGGCTCATCACCACGTAGTGGTCGGCGAGGTGCCGCGCAAATTCGTAGTACTGCTCGACCAGCAGCACCGTCATGCCGAATTCGTCGACCAGCAGCCGCAGCGCGCGACCGATGTCCTGGATGATCGAGGGCTGGATGCCCTCGGTCGGCTCGTCGAGGATCAGCAACTGCGGCTCGCTCATCAGCGCGCGGCCGATGGCCAGCTGTTGCTGCTGGCCGCCGGACAGATCGCCGCCGCGGCGCTGGCGCATCGTGCGCAGCACCGGAAACAGCTGATAGATGCGGTCCGGCACCCCGGCCGGCGCCTTGCGGCCGGCCGCGCCGATCAGGAGGTTCTCTTCCACGGTCAGGCGCGGAAAGATCTCGCGGCCCTGCGGCACATAGGCCAGGCCCGCGGCCACGCGCTCGTAGGGCTTCTTCTTCTCGAGCGCTTCGCCGGCCCAGCTGATCTGTCCGCTGCGCGTGGGCACCACGCCCATCAGGCATTTGAGCAGCGTGCTCTTGCCCACGCCATTGCGGCCGAGCAGCGTGGTCAGCTTGCCCTGCGGCACCTCGAAGCCGACATTGCGCAGAATATGGCTGCCGCCGTAGTACTGGTTCAGTGCATTGACCTGCAGCATCGTTATCTTCCCAGATAGGATTCGATCACGCGTTCGTCGCGCTTGACCGCGTCGAGCGTGCCCTCGGCCAGCAGGCTGCCTTCGGCGAGCACCGTGACCTTGCCGGTGGCGCCGGCCAGCGCGGCCACGAACTCCATGTCGTGCTCGACCACCATCATCGAGCAGCTGCCGCGCAGGCTGTTGAGCAGGCTGGCCAGCTGCATGGTTTCCTCGTCGGTCATGCCGGCCACGGGTTCGTCGAGCAGCAGCAGTTGCGGCTGCTGCATCAGCAGCATGCCGATCTCGAGCCGCTGCTTCTGCCCGTGCGACAGCAGGCCCGCAGGCCGGTATGCCTCGTCTTCGAGGCCGGTCAGTGCCAGCGTCTCCTCGATGCGGCGATGCCCGTCCCCGGTCAGCCGCGCGCGCAGCGACGACCACCAGCGCTTGTCGGCCTTCATCGCGAGTTCGAGGTTCTCCCACACCTGGTGCTGTTCAAACACGGTGGGCTTCTGGAACTTGCGGCCGATGCCGACCTGCGCGATGCGCGGCTCGGTCATGCGCATGAGGTCGATGGTCTGTCCCAGGAACACGCGTCCGCTCACATTGGCATTGCGCGGCCCGGTCTTGCCGGTGATGACGTCCATCATGGTGGTCTTGCCCGCGCCGTTGGGGCCGATCACGCAGCGCAGCTCGCCATGGTCGATCGACAGCGACAGCTTGTTGAGCGCGCGAAAGCCGTCGAACTGCACGGTCAGGTCCTCCACGTACAGGATCGGGCCGTGCGTGGTGTCGATGACGTCCGGGTCCCGCACCACCCGGCCGAGGCCGGTGGCGTCGCCGCTCTCGGCCTGCTCGTTGGTCAATGCCGCGTTCATGCTTCCCTCCCTGCCGGCGCGGCCGGCACATCGGACGCGTCCGGGGCCGCGACATCCGTCTTGATGGTACGGCGCTCCCGCAGGCGTCGCCACAGTCCCACCACGCCATCGGGCAGGTACAGCGTGACCAGCACGAACATCGCGCCGAGCAGGAACAGCCAGTACTCGGCAAAGTACGCCGTGAACATGGTCTTGGCACCGTTGACCAGGAAGGCGCCGACGATCGGCCCGATCAGCGTGCCGCGCCCGCCCACCGCCACCCATACGGCCATCTCGATCGAGTTGGCCGGCGACATCTCGCCGGGGTTGATGATGCCGACCTGCGGCACGTACAGCGCGCCCGCAATGCCGCACAGCACCGCCGAGAAGGTCCACACGAACAGCTTGTAGCCGAGCGGGCTGTAGCCGGAGAACATCACGCGCATTTCCGCATCGCGCACCGCGGTCACCACGCGGCCGAGCTTGGAGGTCACGATGTACCGGCACGCCACGAAGCCGCCCAGCAGCGCCAGGAAGGTCAGCACGAACAGCGCCGTGCGCGTCTCCGGCGCGGCCACCGCAAAGCCGGCGATGCGCTTGAAGTCGGTGAAGCCGTTGTTGCCGCCAAACCCGGTTTCGTTGCGGAAGAACAGCAGCATCGCCGCATACGTCATGGCTTGCGTGATGATCGACAGGTACACCCCCTTGATGCGCGAGCGGAACGCGAAGAAGCCGAACAGCCACGCCAGCACGCCCGGCACCAGCACCACCAGCAGCAACGCATACGGCAGGTGCTCGGTTCCGTGCCAGAACCACGGCAGTTCCTTCCAGTCGAGGAACACCATGAAATCGGGCAGATCGCTCTTGTAAACGCCTTCGCGGCCGATGGCGCGCATCAGGTACATGCCCATCGCATAGCCGCCCAGCGCGAAGAACAGGCCATGGCCAAGGCTCAGGATGCCGCAGTAGCCCCACACCAGGTCCAGCGCGATGGCGGCCAGCGCGAAGCACATGATCTTGCCGACCAGCGTCAGCCCGTACGCCGACAGGTGGAGCGGATGGCCCGGCGGCAGCAGCAACGCACAGACCGGCACGCCGATGGCGATGACCAGCGTGAGCGCCACCAGGGCCGCCCATGCGCGCCGCGAGAACAGCGGCTGCCGCTCCGGCACCGCAAGGCGGAACGGTGCGCCGCCCGAGGAGTTGGATCGAAAGCTCGTCATCATGCCTCCGCGCTGCGCCCCTTGAGCGCGAAAAGTCCCTGCGGCCGCTTCTGGATGAAGAGGACGATCAGCACCAGGACGAAGATCTTGGCCAGCACCGCGCCGTAGAACGGCTCGATGAACTTGTTGATGATGCCGAGGCCGAAGGCCCCGACGATGGTGCCGGCCAGCTGGCCCACACCGCCGAGCACCACCACCATGAAGGAATCGATGATGTACGCCTGTCCGAGGTCGGGACCGACATTGCCGATCTGCGACAGCGCGCAGCCGCCGAGCCCGGCGATGCCCGCGCCGAACGCGAAGGCGTAGCTGTCCACCTTCCACGTGCGCACGCCCACGCAGGCCGCCATGGTGCGGTTCTGCGTGGTGGCGCGTACGAACAGGCCAAGCCGCGTGCGGTTGAGCACGCCCCAGGCGATCGCCACCACCGCCAGCGCAAACACGATGATGATGATGCGGTTGTACGGAATCACGAGGCCCGGCAGCCATTCCATGCCGCCGCTCATCCAGGCCGGGTTGGCCACCTCCACGTTCTGCGCGCCGAAGATCGTGCGCACCGCCTGCATCATCAGCAGGCTCACGCCGAAGGTTGCCAGCAGCGTCTCCAGCGGGCGGCCGTACAGATGACGCAGCACGATGCGCTCCAGCGCAAAGCCGACCAGGCCCGCGGCGAGGAACGACACCGGCAGCGCGGCCAGCAGGTACCAGTCGAACGCCTGCGGCGCATAGGCGCGGAACAGCGTCTGCACCACGTATGTGGCATAGGCCCCGATCATCAGGAATTCGCCGTGCGCCATATTGATGACGCCGATCAGTCCATAGGTGATGGCCAGACCCAGCGCGGCGAGCAGCAGCACGCTGCCGAGGCTCAGGCCGGCAAACAGGTTGCCGACCAGGTCGGCGCGGCGCTGATCGCTGCGCAAGGTGTCGATGGCCTGCTGCGCGGCCACGCGCACTTCGGTATCGGGCTCGCGATACTTGCCGGCTTCATCGCGCTCGACCAGCGGCGCCAGCTTCTGGCGGCTTTGCGGATTGCTGTCGGCACCGAGAATGCGGATCGCCTCCAGGCGCGTCTCGCGACTGGCATCGGTGCCCTGCGCCAGCACGGTATTGGCCCAGATCACGTCGAGCCGCGCGCGCAGACCGGCATCGGCCTCGGCCTTGCGGGCCGCTTCCACTGCCTCGCGCGACGCGTTCTCGGGGGCATCGAACAAGGTGTCGATGGCCTGCCGGCGCACGGCGATATCGGGCGACTGCAACTGCAGGCTGCTGGCCGCGCTGTCCACGATGGTGCGCAGGCTGTTGTTGAGGGTCAGCGATTCGAGTTCATCGGCCTTGACGGTCACCGGCTGGCCGGTGATGGCGTCGACGGTCCGGTCGCCCTCCTGGCGCACCATGCCGACCGACGGCGCGTATTGCAGCGCATCGTCCTGCAACGCCTTCAGAATCGGGGCAGCTTGTGTGGCGGGCGCCCGCGCGAGCGCGTCGAGCGCGGCGGTCTTGGCGTCGAAATCGTCGCCGGCGAGCGGCTTCAGATCGGCCTGCGTCAGTGACGCAGCCCACAGTGGCGCAGCCCACAGCGGCGCGACTGCGAGCCACAAGGCAGCCAGTATGGCGCTGAGCCATGAGCGGGAATTGGGACGAGGCATAAGGCTGGCGGAGTCTTGGTATGGCGCGATCGATCGCGTCTTGGCTGGTTTGGAGAACCGCGTGTGCTGGCCCCTCGGCCGCATCGCGGCAGAGGGGTTGGGGAACCGGCATGGGCGTCGGGGCGGGCGCAGTCGCCCGGTCCGCTCGCACCCGCTCCCCGCCTCACACCCGCGCAGCGCGGGCACGAGGGGTAAAACGGCGCAGGCAGACTGGCCTTACATCACCTTGTCCGGCTTGCCTTCGTTGCCGGAGATGAACGGGCTCCACGGTTGCGCGCGGATCGGCTTAGCGGTCTTCCACACCACGTTGAACTGGCCGTCGGCCTTGACTTCGCCGATCATCACCGGCTTGTACAGGTGGTGGTTGTCGCCCATGGTCAGCGTAAAGCCGTCCGGCGCCTTGAAGGTCTGGCCGTACATCGCGGCACGCACCTTGTCCGGATTGGTGGTGCCGGCCTTCTTCACGGCCTGGGCCCACATGTGGATGCCGACGTAGGTGGCTTCCATCGGGTCGTTGGTCACGCGCTTGTCGCCGCCGGGCAGGTTGTTGGCCTTGACCCAGGCCGCCCATTGCTTCTTGAACGCTTCGTTCTCGGGGTTCTTGACCGACATGAAGTAGTTCCAGGCGGCCAGATGGCCCACCAGCGGCTTGGTATCGATGCCGCGCAGTTCTTCCTCACCCACCGAGAAGGCCACCACCGGCACGTCCTTGGCCTTGAGGCCGGCGTTGCCGAGTTCCTTGTAGAACGGCACGTTGGAGTCGCCGTTGATGGTCGAGATCACGGCCGTCTTGCCGCCCTGCGAGAACTTCTTGATATTCGCGACGATGGTCTGGTAGTCGCTATGACCGAACGGCGTGTAGACCTCCTCGATGTCCTTGTCGGCCACGCCCTTGCTCTTGAGGAACGCGCGCAGGATCTTGTTGGTCGTGCGCGGGTAGACGTAGTCCGTACCCAGCAGGAAGAAGCGTTTGGCACCGCCGCCCTCCTTGCTCATCAGGTATTCCACTGCCGGAATGGCCTGCTGGTTCGGCGCCGCGCCCGTGTAGAACACGTTCTTGGACATTTCCTCGCCCTCGTACTGGACCGGGTAGAACAGCAGCGAGTTCAGTTCCTCGTACACCGGCAGCACCGACTTGCGCGAGACCGAGGTCCAGCAACCGAAGGTCACGGCCACCTTGTCGTTGGTGATCAGCTGGCGTGCCTTCTCGGCGAACAGCGGCCAGTTCGACGCGGGATCGACCACCACCGGCTCGAGCTTGCGGCCAAGCACGCCACCGCTCTTGTTGATCTCGTCGATGGTCATCAGCGCCACGTCCTTGAGCGAGGTCTCGGAAATGGCCATGGTGCCGGACAGCGAATGCAGAATGCCGACCTTGATCGGTTCCTTGGACTGCGCCATCGCCAGCGGGCTGGTACCGATCATCGCCGCGGCGGCTATCGCCGACAGCTTCAGCATGTCACGTCGTTTCATTGCAGCTCTCCCAGTGTTCGTATGTGGTCAGGGACTAACGCACCCCGGGAGCCTTTTCTGCAACTAGCATGCCATGGCAAAAAGCGATGCCGGTGAGACGATATCGCGGGCGCGCACCACGACAGTGCCAATGCAGGCCGCGCGCACGCGCACCGTTCCCGTGCATGACGCATGAATGGCGCGGGTTACGGGCGTGTCGCGCACCATCAGCGATCACATCGCCCCGCCGCTGGTCATTCGGGCCCGGTGTGCGGGCCGCCCGCCCCCGGGGCGGCATCGACCAGGCCCAGCGATGCATCGATCATCCTGCCGATACGCGCCGGATCGAGCGCGTGGCCGGTCCGGTAGTCCTTGAACACCGGACCGCCGGGCTCCCCCGGCAGCAACGTGCGCAGATGGACGTGCCGGCCCTCCGGGCGGGGCTCGCTGTCGATGTAGGTCACCCGGAAGGCCTCGCCAGGCAGGTAGGCGCCATCGGCGGCGGGGCCGACCAGGGTTGCCGCCGCACCGGCAAGAGTGAACATCCTGCCGGCGGCGCCTTCGATGCGGAACAACGTGGGCACGCCCGTCGCGCTCAGATCCAGCGGAAAGTCGGTCTCCGCGCCGGCATAGGCGCGAACGCCGGACAACGGCGCGGCGCTGCCGACGATGTCGCCGACCTGCAGCAGGTTTCCGTACACGCCCGCGGGGATGACCTCGCGCCGATAGACGATCGATGGGAACGGGCTGCGCGGCTGCATGGCGAGGCCACGGATGCGCGAGTACATCGGGGCGTGCATCGGGACATGCGTTGGGACATGCGTTGGGACATGGGTCGGGACATGGGTCGGGACATGGGCCGGCGCATACATCGGGACAGGCGTCGTGACATGCATCGGAGAATGGCTCGTGGCATGCATCGCAGGCGCCGACGGGGGCTCCTCCGCCAGGCGCCGCGACGGCCAGGCGCTCGCCGCGGCGTCCGCGCGGGCCTCGCCGGCGCCGGGCTGCCAGTGCGCATCGCGTGCGGCGAGATGCGGCTGTCCCACCGGCGGGCCGACGGAAAGATCCATGGGCGCGGCCTGCCCCACTTGCCCCACCCGCCCCGCTTGCCCTGCCTGCCCTGCCTGCCCTGCCTGCCCCGCCTGCCCTGCCTGCCCTGCCTGCCCTGCCTGTCCTGCCTGTCCTGCCTGTCCTGCCTGTCCTGCCTGTCCTGCCTGTCCTGCCGGTCCTGCCTGTCCTGCCTGTCCTGCCTGTCCTGCCTGTCCTGCCTGTCCTGCCTGTCCTGCCTGTCCTGCCTGCCCCTCCGACACCACCCGCGCCACCGGCACCGCCTGCGCCCCCTGCCCCGCCTGGGCGGCAGCCGGCGCATCGGGCTGCGGCGGCGCCTCCGGCGCAGGTTCTCGCCAGGTGCCATCCGCGGTGACATAGTGGCTCAGGCTCACATCGCGTACGCTATGGTGGTTGGCAAACGCGCGCCGCGAGCCGAATTCCTCGCGCTCGACATCGGTCATCCGGTGCCATTGCCAGGCCAGCGCGCGCAATCTGGAGAGTCCCGCGCTCGGCCGGCGTTTCAACTCGCCGCGTGCCGTGACGTAGCTGGCGACGCTGCGCGGATGGGCGCCCTGGGACCGCGCGAACCCGGTCAGCGATGTATACGCTTCGCGCTGCCGATCCGTCATGCGGTGCCACTGCAAGGCAACCGGCCATGGCGGCACCTCGCTCCGCTCCAGCCGCCTGGGTGGCGGCCACCCGTTCGGCAATGCATGCGGATGGTCCGCGGTCGTGGCAACCTTGTGGCCCGGTTCGTCGATCGCCACTGGCCCCTTCTCCCCGGTTACCTCGGCATCGATCGCGCGCACGCGCAATGCCGCCACCATGGCGTCGCGCAGACAGGCCGTCCCGCACCCGACCAGGCTCACCTTGGCGGCGCGTGCCGACGGCTGCTCCGCCATCACGGCGGCCACCATTCCCGCCAGCCGCTCCGGCGCGAGGCCACCGAGGTCCTGCCGGCCGCCATGGCCGAGCAGGCTGAACTTGATATCGCCGCGCAGCATGCCGGGCGCGAGCGGGTCGAGCAGACTGCCGTCGTCCCCCACGTGCATGACGTGGGTGCCGGGATGCTTGGCCACCAGGTGGGCCGCCGCGTGGCGGACCGCCTCGTGGTCGCCATACTGGATCACCACCCGGCCGTTGTAGACCTTGCCGGCGGCGCCATGGTCCCGGCGGTCGGCGTGATGCGCGCGTTGGCCGGGATCGACCTGTGCGCCCTCGTCCGTCTCAGCGCGCGGTCGACGCGGCAGCCGTGACCGGACCTCGCGCGGCATCGGTTCCGGCGCGACCTGAGACTCGACCTGAGACTCGACCTGAGACTCGACCTGAGACTCGGCCTGAGACGCGATCCGAGACGCGACCTGAGACGCCACCTGAGGTCCAATCTGAGCGTGGTCGCTATCGCCCCCGTCCATCGGGACGTCATCCCGCAGCGTGCGGCGGAACGCCGGCGCCAGCGCGCCGTGCGCGTTCTGCGCGTTTTGCGCGTCGGCGGCGGACAGCTGGTACCGCCCGCGATGGCCAGGCCATGCGCGCTTCCAGTACTGCAAGCGCTCACGCCAGCCCACGGCATGCGCTGCCGCCGCCCCCGCCACCGTCGCCTCGGCATCGCGCGCCACCTCCGCCGACACCGCACGTGGCGCCATGCTGACCGGAACCCCCGCGTAGCGGCCCAGCAGGCGCGCCAAAGCTTGCGCCGCGCCGGCCGCCGGGTCGGCATCGGTGAGTTGCACCACGATCTTCTCCATGTCGCCGCGCGGGATGCCGGCGTCGCGCAGGTGATCCGCGATGCGGACCCCTAGCTTGATGGCGAGATCTTCGGCGCGCTGCCGCCCCGCCGCTGCCTCGATGGCAACCGTACGCGTGGCGGCGTCGAAGGCGATGGGCGTTTCGGGAGAGAACAGGCGCCCTGGCGCGGCCGGCGGCCACGCCGCGGCCGTGGTGCCGTCGAACAGCAAAGGTACTTCCACCGCCTTGACCCGCACCCCGAGAATGTCCGACAGGATGCGCTTGTCCCAGGCCGCCAGTCCGACCGGTGGATTGCCCACCCCCCACTCGAGCTCGAGCGGCCGCTTCAACCGCACGATGCCGTGCCGGTCGAGGTATTTGTGAATCTGCTCGGCCAGCACATACGGTGTTGCGCCATGCTGGAAATCCCCGCTGCGGCCATGCACCCGTGCACTGAGGACACCCGACTTGCGCGCGTACGCGAACTGGGTGGCCGGCATGAAATGATCGGCGGGCCGTTGGCCGAACCTGGACCCCGGCGCGGCGGCCAGAATCGCCGCCTTTGAATCGAAACTGCCGACGGGTTCGAGCCGCGATATCGCGGTCGGCACGCCCGCGTAATGGCCGAGCCGCGACGACAGCGCCTCCGCGAAGGGATAGTCGCGTCCCACCGCCAGCTGGACCTCGATCTCGCGCATCTCGTGGCGGCCGATGCGCTCGCCCGCCATGAACTCGGCGATGCGCAGGCCCAGCTTGACGGCAAACTCGCCGGCACTCTCGCGCCCGGGATCGGCCCGCACCGTGATGGTTCCAGTGGTGCGATCAAACGCCACCGGCGTGTCCGATTCGAACTGGGCACCAGGCGGCGCCGGCGGCCACGCAGCGCGCGCGTTGCCGACAAAGCGCAATGGCACGTGCTCCACGGTCGCGGGAACACCGAGTTCCCCGGCCAGCAGCCACAGCCCCGACGTATCGGGCTCCGCGCGCCCATCGCCAGCCCGTCCGATCTCGAGCCTGACGGGCCGGGTCAGCCTGCTCACGCCCAGCCGTCCCAGGTAGTCGCGGATCTGGCCGGCCAGTACCGCGTAGCGCACGGCGTAAGCGGCCCCCTCGCGGCTGTCGGCGCCGGTCAGGCGAACGGTGAGCACCCCCGACGCCTTGTCCAGCCAGAACAGCGCTTCCGGCCGGTGGTAATCGCGCGGGTACTCGCCAAAGCGCGTGCCCCTCGGCGCCTCGAAAATCGAAGACAGCGTATCGCGACGCGCCGCGGGCGGCAGGACCGGCACGCTGGTGACCGGCACCCCGGCGTAGCGGTTCAAGCGGTTTGCCAGCCGGTCCGGCAGATCCGCGCGTCCGCCCGCCACGCGGACCTCGATCCGTGCCATCTCGCTGCGCGGAATCCCTTCGTCCCGCAGATAATCGGCAAGACGCGCCCCCAGGGTGATGGCAAGCGCTTCCGGCTGTGCATGTCCCGCATCCGCGTCGATGCGCAAGGTCCGGGTGGCGGGATCGAAGGCGACCGGCGTGTCCGTGTCGAACTTCGCCCACTCTGCCGCCGGCGGCCAGCGCCACATGCCGTCCGCCACCGCGCGCAGCGGCACGTAGCGGGTCTTGATGGCCACGCCATCGAGCGCCCTGGACAACCCGGCGAGATACCTGTCCCGCAACCGCTCGGACCCGGGGCCTTGTCCGAGCTCGAGCTCCACCGGCCGCAGCAGCTTGAGTATGCCCTTGCGCGCCATGTAGTCGCGGACCTGGCGGCCCAGCACGGCGGGGAGGTCGTCGCGCAGCATCGCGCGCACGCGCAGCACGCCGGTCTCCTGATCCAGCATGAACTGCGTGGCACGCATGTCGAGTGCGGCCGGACGATCCCCGAAGCGCGTCCCCGCCGGCGCGGCCAGGATCGATGCCACGTCGCGGCCCGCCGCCCGCGCGCCGGCGGCAGGCGGCACGTCGACCAGCCGTTCCACCTCGCCCGTATGAATGTCCTTGACGATCGCGGGCAACTCGCCGGTATGGCGGCGCGCCCAGATATAGCGCCGGCCCGGTGCGTCGTGCATCGCGACGATCCTGAAGTGGCTTTGCGCGGGAAAGATGACCTCCGTGTCCCCGTTGCGCTTGCCGCCCGGTCCTTCGATGGCGAACAGATAAGGTTCGACGTCGCGCGATGCGCGATGCGCGGCATCGCGTTGCCCCTCGGACAGCAACGTCGAACTCGACAGCGCCTGGCGCGAGGTCACGATATCTCCCGCCACGATGCGTTGGCCATAGACCCCGTGCGCGGTCGCGCCACCGCGGTACGACAGCCCGGCAAAATCGGGCAGCTGGTGCAGGCGGGCCGGTGTGACATCGTCCGGCGGGAGCGCCTCCCCTGCCGGCATGCGCGCCAGGAACTCGCTACGCTCGAACGCGGCCTGGGCGGGTGACAACTCACGCTTCAACCTGCCGAAGAACGCCGCCTGGTGCTCGGCATCGGCATCGGGCAGCGGCGGCGGCGGGTCGGGATAGAGCGCGGCCGGAATGCCGGCAAGATAGCGCCGCAGGGGCGTGGCGTCGATCGCGCGGCCCGTGAACATGTCCTTGACGACGGTCGGGAGGGGTGCGGCCGGTGCGGACGACGCAGTGGACGCAGTGGACGCAGTGGACGCGGTGGACGCGGTGGACGCGGTGGGCACAACGTCGGGCGCGCGCACTTCGTCGAGCAGCACATAGCGCGTGCGGCCATCCCATTCCGAGGCCTTGACGCGGAATCGCGTGGCGGGAAGATAGGCAAGCCCGGCGCTGCCTTCGCGGCCGGGCGGGACCGACGCTTCCCGATAGGGGGTGATATTCCTGCCGGTCCGTCCATCGATGCGGAACATGGTCGCGAATCCCTGGCGCGTGGCACTACCGATGGCGTCGCGCGCATCCTCCGGCACCATGCCCGTCAGCAGAAACTGGCCCGATGCGACGACGTCGCCGGGTACGATCCGCGCCCGATAGGCATCGGGTGACGTTCTGTCGCCCAGATACGAAATCGCCGGCGTGGGGGGCAACGCCTGCAGCGCCGCGGCAAGGTCGTGCACATCGCGCGTCACCGGGCCGGTCCACGGCAGGCCGTCGGCCAGGCTTGCGTTGTAGCTGCCGGGCTGCCGCGCGAAGATCCGCACGGGGTCGTACGTGTCGCGGTTCCACAGCACCGACCATGCCGTGCGCATCTGCGCATCGTCGATGGCATCCCGATAGCGTGCGGCCCGCTCGTCCGCCACATGGCGCGGCGGCAGCTGCCGCTGCATGGCCGCCAGCGCTGCCTCGATGCCGGTACGCGCGCCGCGCCTGGGCGCCATGGGCGCCATGGGCGCCAGGGTCGGCCCACCGGCGCTGGCCCCGCCACCCTCGGGATCGAATGACACCAGCCCGGATGTGGGGGGCGCAGGCCGCGCGCGCGCCGCCTGCGGCGTGTCCCCCAGCGCGTCGGGATGCGTACGGTCGACGCGCCTTCTGCCGCCCTCGTCATCGACCGCGACAAAGCCGGGCTGGCCGGTGACGCGCGCATACCTGCCGCGCAGGCCAAGCGCAGTCTGCAACGCCGGCGTGACCAGCGTGCTGTGGCAACCGACCAGACTCACCTTGCACAAGGTCGACGCACCGGCCACGCGGTCGACGATGTCCGCCATCTGCTCGACCGACTTGCCGCCCAGCGTGCCCTCGCCATCGCCGCCCACGCCCGCGCCGTGCCCGACCAGCGTGATCTTGGTCGTGCCGGCGCCGCGTGCCGACAATGCGCCGGCCGCCGGCCGGCCATCGGCATCGAGCGCGACCAGCATGGTATCGACGAACCTTGCGCCAAGCCGGCCGGCGGATGCAAGCGTCACGGCGTCGCCGCCGAGCGGCACCACCATCCGGTTGCGGTAGTTGCGATGCCGGGTGCCAAACAGGAAGTCGCGCATCGTCGCATCGGCGGCATCCTTCGTCTCCGCCAGCCATGCGAGCGTCATGCCGGGGGTCTCGTCGACCTCCACCACGCGGAAGCGTGTCCCGCGCTGGTAGGCGACCTCGGTCCGTAGTGCATCGCCGTGATGCGGGATAAAGCGGCCCACCGGCTTGGCGCGCAGACCGTCGACGGCGAACGCCGTCAGCGTATGTCCCGCGGGCGCGATGCCGAGCTCCATGGCCGCGCGGACCGGCACGCTGGAGGCGGTCATCGGCAGGAAGGTCGGCGTGTAGACAAGATCGCCCGGCCTCACCAGCCCCCGGGCCGGCTCCCCGCCCGCGGCCTGCGCGCCGGGGAGCTGCGCGTCGTACACGCCTGACGGGGGCGCATTGACGTAATAGGTCGGGCCGCGGTAGTCGGCGATACGTGCCAGCGCACCGGTCAACTCGGTCACCGGCCGTTGCGCCGCGCCGTCGGGATAATCGTGAGTAGTCCAGCGGGCGAGGACCTGCCGCTCGCGCGCGCTCAGCCCCCGTCCCAGCGTCGCGGCCTGCAGCACGGGCCGCAAGGCCGTGGCGTCGCGCACCGCCTCGGCCACGGAGGAAGGCCGCCGCAACTCGATGAACGGATGCCGTGCCCCGCGCGATTCGTTGCCGAGCGCGTCCGGGTCGCCCGCGTGGGCGGCCACCCGGTGCCCCTCGGCGGTGACTTTGACCGGCCCCTGGTGGCCGCGGACGTGCGTGTCGTATCCACTTGCCCGCAGCGCGGCATCGAGCGCCGGCAGCACGCAATCGCTCGCGCAGCCGACCGCCGACACCTTGGCCAGCGTTGCACCGGCGTTGCCGTCCAGCAAGCGGCCGATGGTCGTCGCGAGCTGCTCGCCGCGCATGGCGCCGACCTGCCCCTGCGCCGCATCGCCATGCCCCACCACCGTCATCTTGACGTTGCCGTGGAGCGGCTGCGACAGCGGCGCCGCGAGGTTGCCGTCGGTGGCCGCGCGCGCCAGCATGGTGCCCGGATGCTTGCGTGCCAGCGCTTGCGCCGCCTTGCTCGTGACCGCATCGTGGCCCGCCTGCAGTACCACGCGCGCGTCGTAGGCATCGCGCGCAGGATGCCGCGCGACCGCGCCCGCCATCCCATCCGGCGGGCGCAGCCCAGGCGCCCGCTGCGCGGCGGATCGCATACGCGCGGGCCTGATCACTGGCGGCAAGGCAAAGCCGAAACCACGCGCGCGCACGCGCTCGGGGCCGACGTTCATCGCGATGCGCCGGCCGCCGGTCGCATATTCCACCTGGTCGGCCTGCACCGTTCCCGCCATGACGGTGTCCCCGCCCGAAGCCAGCCTGACCCGCCGGGCCTGAAGCACCGCGCCGGTCTCGCGCATGCGTTCGAACTCGCTGTCGCCGGCGAATGCGCCCGGCGAGCCGACGCTGGCCGAGCCATTCATGCGGCCCACATCGAGGCTGAGGTTGACCTTGTGGCTGCGACGGCTTTCGTGCTCGCGCGCGCCATCGAAGCGCAGGGTGCCGGCCGCCTCGACCTCCAGCGCGGCGCTCGCCGCGAGCGATGTCCCGACGAAGCGCGCCGCGCCGCCGGCGCGGATGTCGATACCGCCATCGCGCGCCAGGATGGATCCGGCCACCTCGCGATGGACGGTTTCAGCGCTGTGGTCGCGGTTCATGCCGCCGCTCGCGCCAACGAACGTCGTACCGGCCGACACCGCGCCGTGGGCGGACAGGCTGGACGCGCGGGCGGCGCGCGCGGTCAGCGCGGCGCGATAGTCGAGGGCGCCACCGGTCGCGATCCGGACTTCGCTGCCGGCAAGCGCGGTACCCGCCAGCATGGCGTCGCCACGCGTGCGCACCGACACGATGCCGCTGGCGCTCACCTGTCCTGCCACATCGGTCAGGCTGTCGCCGCCACGCGTCGCGCTCGCGGCATCCGCCGACAAGCCCGCCGCGCGGCTCGCAAGATCGATTTGCCCTTCTCCGCCGGCCTCGGTTTGCTGCTGCGCCTCACGGGTGCCGGCCCGCGCCGCGGCATAGTCGAGCGCACCGGCACGGATATCGATGCCACCGGCTGCCGCATGCATGACGGTGCCCTCCAGCCGGGTCCGTGCCGAAGACGCGCTGGAGATGCCGCCGCCGGCGCGGATGGTGGACACCACGACATTGCTCGCCTGCGTATCGGCATGACCGCGCTCGTAGCGATACCCGAGCTTGAGGCCAGCGCCGGCGCCAAAACCCGTGGCCATGGTGCTGCCCGATTGCCCCGGCACCACCGCGCCGGGCAGTCCGACCGAGGCCGAGCCATAACCGCCCAGACGGACCGTATCGCTGCCGCGTGTGACTTTTTCATAGGTGGTGTCGTATGCCGCCTCGCTGACGATGACCTGGCCTGACTGCACCACCTGCGCACCAGCCGAGATCCGCGCACCGGCATCGCGTAACTGTTCCCCGGCATGGCGCGCCAGGTCGGCCCCGGCCTCCATGCGCGCGCCCACGGCCTCGGTCTGGCCCCGCACACCTTGCTCCGACGCAACGCGCCACTGGAGGCCGCCTTCCGCGCTGGCCTGCGCGGCGGGAAGCCCCGTCGGCTGCGTCTGTTCCGCCGCCGCGCCCAGTGCCGCGTGCGCCGCCGCACCGGCCGTGCCATAGAAGCCGGCGTTCCGTTCGCGGCTGTGCCAGTGGACCTCGCTCACGTCGTGCACGGCATCGGCGCGCTGACGGCGGGCATGGATACCCATGCTGCCGCCGGCCTTGAGCGACGAGCCTGCCAGGCGGAAGTGGTCGTGCGCGCGTACCGTGAGGTCGCCTTCCACATCGATCTTCGCCGCGCGATGCCGGGTGGTCAGGGTGGCATCGGTGCGCGTGCTGTCGCGCAGCAGATCCACGCGGCCGTCCGCGCTGGCTTGCGCGCTGGCACCGGCACCCAGCCAATGCCCCCTGCCTTCCTTGCGCACACCGGAGCCGGCATGGGCGCGCGCGCCCGCGCTGGCGTCGCCGCCGACCATCAGTCCCATGGCGTGCACGGACGTGGTCGCGGTCAACGCGGCGGTGTCCTGCGCGGCCACGATGCGCACATTGGCGGCCGCGAGCGCGGCATGTCCGCGCGCGCCCACGTGGCTGCCCTCCAGCACCAGGTCCTGCCGCGCGCGCAGGCGCACGTCGCCGCCCGCCGCGATGGTCGTGCCGGCGTGCGCAAGGTCGGTCGTGACCGTCTCGCTGCGCGTGCGACTGGCCAGCACGAAGCCTCCGGCACCACTCGCGCTGTGCTGGACGGACGCGCCCGCGGTGTCCGACTGGCTGTCGGCCGATGGGCGTACCCCATGGAAAATGGCCGAGCTGGTCGTGGCGACGTGCGCGGTATCAAGGTCGTGCGCACCGCGTGCCTCCACATTGCGCCCCTCGATGCCGATCCGGCCACCGGCCTTGACGGTGGCCCCGACCATGCGGACATCCGCGTGCGCGGCAATATCGAGATTGCCCCGGACCTCCAGCGTACTCCCCTCGTGCCGGGTCGACGCCTCCGTGCGAAACGTCGATGTCGAACCATGGAGCGCGCGCGCCGCACCCCATCCGCTGGCATGGTGCCCCTGCCGCACCTCTGCCCGGTGGCCACGCGCCACGAGCGCGAGGGGCCGCCCCGCTGCGCAGGTCGGCATTGCCGCCGACGACCGCATGCGTACCCGCCAGCACGGTCCCTGTTTCGCCGCGCATTGCGATATCGCCGCCGGCCACCAGTTGCGATCGCATCTGGCTCAGCTGGCGCGTCGCCTGCGTCTGCATGGTGCCGGCGCCGGGGCCGGCCCGTCCGGTGGTGGTCGATCGGGCGGACTGCACCGCGATCGTGTCGAATACCACCTGGCCGCCCGCGGCGAGCGCGACGTCGCCGTCGGACCTGACCGCCGCGCCGAGGTTGACGAGGTCCCCACCCGCCGCGAGCGACAGCTGCGCCGCCGCCGCGATCGTGCCGGCGCCGCCGAGCGTGCTCGCATACGCCTGCTCGCCGCCACCACCACGGTGAAAGGTCTGGTTGACGAGCTTGCGCCCGGCCCGCAGCGCCACCTCGCGGCCGGCAAGCACGCCGGACGTATTGACGAGATCGCCCGCGGTCCGCAGCGCGAGCGATTCCCCGGCGGCAATCTCGCCGCCGTCGTTGCGGATTTCCCCGGCCGCGATATCGACCGTCGTCGCCCGCATCCACGCGCCTCGCGCCAGCCGGGCATGCGTTTGCGGCGACAGATATACGACCGGCACCAAGACCTCGCGGGCCGCCACATCGGTCCTGACCGCCCACACGATATCGTCGGGCAACGCGGCCGCCTGCGCGGATGTGAGCGCGCGCCCGTACACCAGGCCCAGCGGGCCCGCCGCGCGCGCGGCATTGTCCATCAGTGTCTGCATCCACCGGCCGGTTTCGATGCCGGGGGCCATGGCACCGGTCCTGGCGAGCCATTGGTCGCGCACCAGACGCTGTTCGTAGTCGGCATCGCCGAGCCTGAGCCCGATCGCGTCGACAGCGAGCCCAAGCCGGTTTGCCAGGTAGTCCGTGTCGACCGCCGGGGCAGCCGGCTGCCCCGTATCGGTGGCGATGGCGGCCAGCGGCGGCCGCGCCGTATCGTGGCGCGGCTCGGTGGGTGGCTCGGTGGGTGGCTCGGTGGTAGGTGCGGCCGAGGGTGGCGACACGGCGAGCCCATGCCGGGCACCGGCGCCTGCGCCGTCGTGCAGCCCGGGGTCGGCGCCATGGCGGGCGCCGTCGCTCACACCATCGGTGATCCCGTCGGCAGTGGCGGCGGCAGGCGCCGCCGGCCCTGCGTCAGGGTCGGACGGCTCGGTGGACGCCACGGCCGTCGCCGGCCGCCCGCCGGCGACGGCCGATGCACCGGCTGCCAACGGATACAGCGGATTGCGCGCCAGGAGATAACGCGACCGTGGCGGTGTGTCCCGGATATAGAGGTCGCCGAGATCTCCGGCCCGGCCGCCAAGCGCGCGTGCGGCCGGGCTGGCGATCTCGGCGACGTCGGGCAGCGTGTCATCGCGCACGGCCGCGAGGTCCCCGGTCGGCACGCCGCGATTGTGGATGGAGAAGCCGCTCCCGGCGAGATGCCGGGCCGAGATGCCGGCGCGCAGCAGATTCTGGAACGTGCTCTGCACCGTTTCCTGCGTACCCTGGTAGGCACAGGCCGCGTCGGCCTCGCCGGCTGGCCCGCCACAGGGCAGCCAGTCGAACTGGCGCGCGGTGCCGAGCAGGATCCAGAGATCGCGCCGGGTCATCGTGCGGTGCCGCGCGATGTGCTGGGTCTCCAGCGCCAGGCTGTCGTTGACGAGCGTCGCCCCCTGCAGGCGGAAACGGTTGCCACGATCATCGCGGAGATCGTGCGCGAGCCCCATATCGGGTCCGTGCTCCTTAGGATCTGCGTGCCCCACAGGGTCTGCATTCCCCACAGGGTGTGCATTCCCCCCGGCGTGCGCATCGCCAGCCTGGGCACCGCCCGCGGGCATCGCCACAAAGCCCTGCAGCCGCATGGCGTCGCCGCTCGCGAGCGTGCCGCCAAGGTTGTGGAGCTCGCTGAAGGCAAGCGCAAGCCGCCGGTCGGCCACGATATGCGGCGACTTCCCGGGCGTGCGCCAGTAACGCTGCTGCCTGACCCGCGTGGCCTTGTAGTTCTGGTAGTAGCGATAGGTCGAACTCAGCCCGTGCCAGCGCCACACGGTCTCGCCGTCCTTCGCCTCCTTCCAGCGCGTGGTCATCCATATGCGCGGGTCGCCGCCGGCGACTTCGTTGCGGACCGTGGTCGCGACGATATCGACCGTGCCGCCTTCGATCGCGCCGTGATTGACCAGCGTATTCGTACGCACCGCCATGCCCTCGCGCGCCTGCAGCGTCGCGGCGTTGAACAGCCTGCCGCCGGCCGCGATGCGCAGGTCGTTGCCCGCGAGAACCCGCCCCTCGTTGACCACCGCGCCGGCGCGTTCCGGCACCGGTATGGCACGGAGATCGAGCTTGCCGGGCCCGGTGGCGAGCCGGAGGTCGCGGCGCGCGAACAGGGTCGCGGCCCGTCCGATGCCGATATCGCCGGCGGCCGCCACATCGATATCGCCCGCTTTCGCCACGACATTGCCGGCAAGCCGCACACCGCCGCCGCGCGCGATCAGACGGATGCGATCCGCATACATGCCACCCAGTGCGCTGCTGTCGATCACGGGCTCGACGGCGTCAGCCACGACGGCATCCGGCCCGCGCTCTGGCACGCGCTCCGTTCCGCCCTCGGTTCCAACCTCCGCACCGCCCTCCGTCGCGACCACCCCGCGTCCCGCCACGATGCCCAGATCGCGCGCATGCACCGGCCCCTCCAGGCGGACCAGCCGCGCAATCAGGTCCGTGCCCGGTTGCGTGCTCGCATCGAGCCCGTCGCCCTCGATCAGGATGTCCCCCTGCCCGACGCGAAAGCCCGCCAACGCACCCTGCCGGTCCAGCAACGGCACACCGGTCGTCAGCGTCGCCCGCCCGGTATTGATAAAGCCGCAGCCGGCGCATGTAATGCCGGCAGGATTGGCGACCACCACATCGGCGGGGCGACCCAGCACCTCGATGAATCCAGCCAGCCGGCTGCGGCCGGGGGAGACCACTTCATTGAGAATCAGCGCGGCAGCGCGCGTCATGCCGCGATTGGGCCCGACCTGCCCCGCCAGTTGCGACAGGGCCGCCGGGCCGGTGCCAACGGTATTGTTGAGCACCACTCCCGCCGGGCCGACATGGAATGCGGCGTATCGATTGTGGGACACGCCCGCCGCGTTGGCGTCGGCGATATCCACGATGGCGATACCCGCGGCGCCGCTCCCTCCCGCATCGTTGCCCGCCACGCGCGCCTGGGTCGCGCCGAGCGCCACGATGTCGCCGCCATCGCTCTGGTTCTGTCCGAGCACAGCCATCGGTACGCACCACATCGACGCGGTACGCCAGACCACGGAATAGAGAGATTTCACAGCGCCGCTCCCGCGAAACGTGTCACCGTTCCACTGTGAGAGCAATCGCAGCGAATAGCTTTAGGAGATTTCTGAAATCAAAAACGTGTCGATCGGATTCAGTGAAGAGCGATTGGCTGCGCCGCGGCGGATGGCGCAAATGCAAAGAGCCGCCCGGATGTCTCCGGGCGGCTCCCTGGTGCGCGCCGGCGGCCTGCGCCGCCGCGCTGCCTTGCGATATGCGACGGCTATCGCGACATCGTCGGCATCATGTTGGCGTTCATGTTGTGCATGACCCAGAGCGAGCCACCCAGCACGATGAACAGGATCAGCACGGTGAAGAGGAACGCGACCACGTTGCCGCGTTGCTCGTTCGAGCCATCCAGGTGCAGGAAGTACTTCAGGTGCACCACGATCTGGACCACGGCCATGCCGAGGATGACCCAGAGGATCGTGCCGCGGTCCATGGTGCCATCCATCACGAGCTTGAACGGGATGACCGTCAGGATCACGGCAAGAATAAAGCCGATCACGTACGACTTGACGCTGGCGTGGCCATGGGCGGCGCCATGAGCGTGGCCGTGGGCGTCGCCATGCGCGGCGGAGACCGCGTGGTTTTGGGCCGAGTGGTTTTGCGACATTACATGGCTCCCATCAGGTACACGACGGTGAACACGCCGATCCACACCACATCCAGAAAGTGCCAGAACAGGCTCAGGCACATCAGGCGCTTGGTGGTCGCGGTGGTGATGCCCTTGGTGGTCAGTTGCCACATCAGCACGAGCATCCACAGCATGCCGCTGGCCACGTGCAGGCCGTGGGTGCCGACCAGGGTGAAGAACGACGACAGGAATGCGCTGCGGCCAGGACCCGCGCCTTCGTGGATCAGGTGCATGAACTCGTTGATTTCCATGCCCATGAACGCGGCGCCGAGCAGGAACGTCACGGCCAGCCAGCCCATCACGCGGCTCTTCTGCCCGTTCTGCAGCGACACCATCGCCATGCCGTACGTAATGCTCGAGAACAGCAGGATGAAGGTTTCCACCAGCACGTAGTTGAGCTCGAACAGCTCCTTGCCGGTCGGGCCGCCCGCCACTTCGCCGCGCAGGACGGCAAAGGCGGCAAACAGGCACGCGAACAGGATGCAGTCGCTCATCAGGTACAGCCAGAACCCGAAGATCGTGTTCCCGCTGGTGTCGTGATGCGCGTGGTCATGCGCTTCGTCGTGCGAATGCGCATGCGACGGGGCTTGCGCCCCAAAACGGTCCAGGACTTCAGTCGTCATGATGATCAGGCCCCCGAAGCGATGCGCTGCAGGTTGCGCGCTTCGATCTGCTCGACCTCGGCGGCCGGCACGTAGTAGTCGATATGGTCGTCGTTGGCGCGGCGGATGAACGCCACCACCATGCCGATCAGGCCCACGGCGGCGAGCCACCAGATATGCCAGGTCAGCGCAAAGCCAAGCACCAGGCTGAAGGCACCCATGTAGAAGCCCGCGGCGGTGTTCTTCGGCATGTGGATCTGCTCATAGCCGTCCGTACGGATCTTCTCGCCACGCGCCTTCATGTCGGCAAATGCATCCAGGTCACGCACCACCGGGGTATGCGCGAAGTTGTAGAACGGCGGCGGCGACGAAGTGGCCCATTCGAGCGTGCGGCCGCCCCACGGGTCGCCGGTCACGTCGGCCAGCTTCTTGCGGTCGCGGATCGACACGACGATCTGCAGCACCTGGAAGAAAATGCCCAGCGCCACGAACACGACACCGATCACGGCGATATGGAGCCACGGGGTCCAGGCCGGGTTGTCGGTATGGTTCAGACGGCGGGTCATGCCCATCAGGCCCAGCACGTACAGCGGCATGAACGCGAAGTAGAAGCCGACGATCCAGCACCAGAACGCGCACTTGCCCAGACGCTCGTTCAGCTTGAAGCCGAACGCCTTCGGCCACCAGTAGGTGATGCCGGCCAGGTAGCCGAACAGCACGCCGCCGATGATCACGTTATGGAAGTGGGCGATCAGGAACAGGCTGTTATGCAGCACGAAGTCGGCGGCCGGCACGGCCATCAGCACGCCGGTCATGCCACCGATCACGAAGGTGATCATGAAGCCCAGCGTTCACAGCACCGGCGACGTGAATTGCACGCGGCCACGGTACATGGTGAACAGCCAGTTGAAGATCTTCACCCCGGTCGGGATGGAGATGATCATGGTCGTGATGCCGAAGAACGCGTTCACGTTGGCGCCGGAGCCCATCGTGAAGAAGTGGTGCAGCCACACGATGAACGACAGCACCATGATCGCGCTGGTCGCATACACCATCGACTTGTAGCCGAACAGCTTCTTGCCCGAGAACGTCGCGATGATTTCCGAGAAGATGCCGAAAGCCGGCAGCACCAGGATGTACACCTCGGGGTGGCCCCAGATCCAGATGAGGTTGACGTACATCATGGCGTTGCCGCCGGCCTCATTGGTGAAGAAGTGCATGTCCAGGTAGCGGTCCGCGCCCAGCAGCGCCAGCGACACGGTCAGCACCGGGAAGGCGGCCACGATCAGCACGTTGGTGCACAGCGCGGTCCAGGTGAACACCGGCATGCGCATCAGCGTCATGCCCGGGGCCCGCATCTTGAGGATGGTGACCAGGAAGTTCACGCCGGTCAGCAGCGTGCCCAGGCCCGAGATCTGCAGCGACCAGAGATAGTAGTCGACCCCCACGCCCGGGCTGAAGTCCAGACCCGACAGCGGCGGGTATGCCAGCCAGCCCGTGCGCGCGAACTCACCGACGCCGAGCGAGACGTTGACCAGCAGCGCGCCGGCCACGAACAGCCAGAACGACAGCGTGTTCAGGAACGGAAAGGCCACGTCGCGCGCGCCGATCTGCAGCGGCACCACGAGGTTCATCAGGCCCGTCATCAGCGGCATGGCCACGAAGAAGATCATGATCACGCCGTGGGCGGTAAAGATCTGGTCGTAGTGCTCGGGCGGCAGGAAGCCCGTGTTGCCACCGGTGGCGACGGCCAGCTGGGTACGCATCATGAGCGCGTCGGCAAAGCCGCGCAGCAGCATGATGAGGGCCACCAGCGAGTACATCACGCCGATCTTCTTGTGGTCGACGGACGTAATCCATTCGTTCCACAGGTAACCCCACTTCCCGAACTTGGTGATGGCGCCAAGCAGCGCCAGGCCGCCGAGCATCACCGCGCTCAGCGTCACCATGATGATCGGCTCATGAAACGGAATCGCCGACAGAGTCAATTTGCCAAACATCTTCGCTCCTAGGATTGCGCGCCCGCCACCGGCGTGGCCGGGGCAGTCATGGAGACCTTCGCGTCGCCGATGGTGTTGCGCGACGTGCAGACCGGACCGCCCTCAAAGCCCTCGCGGGCCATGGCGTGACCGCTCATGTCCATGTACTGGTGCAGGATGCCTTCGTAGAGGTCGGCGTCCACCTTGCCGTAGAGCGTCACGGGCACGGCCTCGCTCGGCTTGGCAAGCGTCTTGTATTCTTCGGCGCCGAGCGTCTCGGTCGAGCCGCGCACCTTGGCTACCCACGCGTCGAAGTCATAGTTCGACATCGCGATGGCCTTGAATTTCATGCCCGAGAAGCCACCGCCGCTGTAGTTGGCGGACATGCCGTCGTAGGTGCCGGCTTCGTTGGCGATCAGGTGGAGCTTGGTTTCCATCCCGGCCATGGCGTACACCTGGCTGCCCAGTTGCGGGATGAAGAACGAATTCATGATCGAATCCGACGTGATCTTGAAGTTCACGGGCGTGTTCACCGGCAGCGCCAGCTGGTTGACCGTCGCGATCTTCAGTTCGGGATAGATGAACAGCCACTTCCAGTTCATCGCCACGGCTTCGACGGTGACCGGCTTGACGTTGGATTCGAGCGGCTTGTACGGGTCCAGCTCGTGCGACGAGCGCCACGTGATGATCGCCAGCGCGATGATGATCAGGCAGGGAATCAGCCAGACCACGACTTCGATCTTGGTCGAGTGCGACCAGTCGGGATCGTAGGTTGCCGAAGTATTGCTGGCGCGATACTTCCAGGCGAACACGATCGTGAGGATGATCACCGGCACCACCACCAGCAGCATGAGCCAGGTAGCGATCAGGATGATGCCCTTGATGTCGACGCCAACCTGCCCTTTCGGGTCCATCAGCGCGAAGTTGCAGCCGGCCAGCAGCAGCAGGCCAAGGCAAGGCAGGAACCGCGTCCAGCGCGGCATTCTAGGTGTTTTCATGTCACGACGGTCTGGTTGTGCCACGGCCGGACTCGGCACGCGGCTTCAACTGCCTGATGCACGGGGCAAGAGGCTGGGCTGAGCAGGGAAAAAACCGGGGACGTGGACAGCGACTGACGACTGCGTGCGCGTGGCGCCGGAGCGGCGATGCGTGCGCTGAGGTGGAGGACTGCCCGGATCGCGACCGTGCTGGCAGCAGCGCGGCGTTGATCCACGATGCCTTTGCCATGCCCACCCTGTGCGACCGCCACGCCAGCGCAGCGTGCACGGTTCTTGAGCAGATATCGCAATACGTAAAGCATCGTGGCCGGGAATGTACCGCAACGCAACATTACGGGTAAACCCACGGACAGCGGAAACACTGTTCTGCAAAACGGACAATGACGCAAACCTGACGGCACCATGACGAATGGCCCGTGAAACGGCTTTTTCTCGCTGGATGGCTGCCAGACCGCGACATTTGGTCGCGGTTATTTATGACATATTTTGCTTGCGCCGCCGTATCTTCAAGGGCCGCGTATCGCCAAATTCCGAACAATGGCAGCCCACCCCGCCTGCCGCGCACCGGCCAGTCAGGGGGCAAAAAGACACGAATCCGGGCAAAAACCGGGCGGATTTACGCCAGATCTACGCGTACCGGCGGGTAATCGACTCGGCCACGCAGACCGGCCGCGCCGATCCTTCGCGCTCGACCGTCACCTCCCAGCAGGCCTGGGCGCCGACCAGTTCCGGCGCGTTCGGCAGCGGCTCCAGCCGCTCCACCGTCTTCAGCGCGATGCGGGCACGCAGGCGACTGCCCACCGGCACGGGCGAGGTAAACCGGACGCGGTTGAGGCCGTAGTTGACGGCCACCTTGGTGCCTTCGAAATGGAGGGCATTCTGCATGAACCGCGGCAGCAGCGATAACGTCAGGAAGCCGTGCGCGACCGGCGCGCCAAATGGCGACTCGCGCCGCGCGCGCTCCACGTCGACATGGATCCACTGGTGGTCGCCGGTGGCATCGGCAAACAGGTTGACCTGCTGCTGCGTGATCTCGACCCAGTCGCTGACCGCGACTTCCTGGCCCTGCAGGCTTTCCAGTTCTTCCAGCGAGGCGATGGTGCGCATGCGGACTCCGCGTTGAAGGGATGATCGATTGTCTCAGGCCGGGCGGCGCCCGTACATGCCCATGCCCTTGACGGTGCAGACCAGTTCGCCGCGCTGGTTGGTGGCGCGCCATTCGGTATGCACCACGCCACGGTCCGGCCTGGACGTCGACGGCCGCGTGGCCAGCACCTTGAGCACCACGCCAAGCGTATCGCCCGCATAGACGGGCTTGATCCAGCGGATCTCGTCCACGCCGGGCGAGCCCATGCTCGCCGAGCGCCCGCCCATGTACTGCACCAGCAGCCGCATCATGATGCCGCAGGTCATCCAGCCGCTGGAAATCAGCCCGCCATAGATGCTCCCGGCGGCGGCCTCCCTGTCGACGTGGAACGGCTGCGGATCGTACTGGCGCGCGAACGCGACGATTTCTTCCTCGGTCACGGTATAGCTGCCGAGCGTGTGTTCGCTGTCGACGACGTAGTCTTCGAAATAGACGGGTGATGACATCGGGCACTCCGGTAGGGTGGCATCGCGAAGGCCGCGAGCCGGACGGCGTACCGGCTTGCGCCGGCCGCCGCCCACGAGATGTGGCAAGGTGGGTGACAGCCTGGGGGGCAGCTCGGGTGGCCGGCTGGCGCGACCCGCTCAGGCCGCCGCCAGGAAGCCCGGCTGCGCGGCAAAGCGCCCGATGTGGTGATCCACATCGCCGAAGGTCGTGTTGATCAGCGTCAGCCGCTTGAACATGTGCGCCGCCGGCAGTTCGTCGGTCACGCCCATGCCGCCGTGAATCTGCACCGCCTCCTGGCCCACCGCGCGCGCGGCCTGCCCCACGCGGGCCTTGGCGGCCGACACGTAGCGCCGCCGCTCCTCCGGGCTGGCCTCGTCGAAGCGTGCCGCGGCCAGCAGCGTGATCGAACGCGCCTGCTCGGCGTGGATGAACATCTCCACCATGCGATGCTGGAGCGCCTGGAAGCGGCCGATCGGCGTGCCGAACTGCTGGCGCGTCTTGGCGTACTCCAGCGTGGCCTGGTTCAGGGTGTCGATGATGCCCACCGCCTCGGCGCACAGCAGCACCGCGGCATAGTCGGCGGTGGCGTCGAGGATCTCCCAGCCCTGGCCGTCCGGCCCGATCGGCGTGGCCGGTGCGTCGGTGAAGGTGATATCGGCCGCGCGCAGGTTGTCGATGGTGCGGTAGTCCTCGATGCTGACGCCGCTGCCGCGGGCATCGACCAGGAACAGCGAAATGCCGGCCGTGTCGGCCTCGGCACCGGCCGTGCGGGCCGACACCACGAGCCGGTCCGCCTGCCCGCCGTGGATCACCACCACCTTGCGGCCATCGAGCCGGCCGCCGGTGGCGGTCACGCGCACGTCGTTGAGCGCATAGCGCGCGTGCGGCTCGTTGAACGCCGTGGCCAGCTTGACTTCGCCGGTGGCCACCTGCTCCAGCAGCGCCTCCTGGCCGCCGGCCAGCCTGAGCGCATGCGCGGCCACCACGGTGGCAAAGTACGGCTCGATCACGAGGCCGCGACCCAGTTCCTGCTGCACCACCATCATGTCCACCGCGCTGCCCGCGAAGCCGCCCTGCGCTTCCGGCACCGGCAGCGCGGTCAGGCCGAGCTCCACCAGCGCGCCCCACGCGCGTTCGCTCGTACCGGTGCCCGACCGGTAGGTCGCGCGGCGGGATTCGAAGTCGTAGCTCTTGTCGATAAACCGGCGGACCGCGTCGGCCAGTTGCTTCTGTTCGTCGCTCAGGTTGAAGTCCATGTTCGCGTGTCTCCTTACAGCCCGAGGATCATCTGGCTGATGATGTTCTTCTGAATCTCGTTGGAACCGCCGTAGATCGAGGTCTTGCGGAAGTTGAAGTAATACGCCGCCAGCGGCGCGGCATCGTCGTAGCCGGTCACCGCATGGTCGTGCTCGCATTCGAGATACGCCGTATCGAACGGTTGCGCGTACGGGCCCACCGCCTCCACCATCAGCTCGGTCAGCAGCTGCTGGATCTCGGTGCCCTTGATCTTGAGCATCGACGCCTCGGGGCCGGGGCCCTTGCCGGCTGCTTCGCTCGACACCACGCGCAGCACGGTGATCTCCAGCGCCATCAGTTCGATCTCCAGCGCGGCCACCTTGGCGCCGAACACCGGGTCCTCCAGCAACGGCTTGCCGTTCTTCTGCTGCTGGCGCGCCACGCGCTTGAGAAAGCCCAGCTCGCGTTTGGAATTGCCCACGCGGGCGATGCCGGTGCGCTCGTGGCCAAGCAGGTACTTGGCGTAGGTCCAGCCGCGGTTCTCCTCGCCCACGCGGTTTTCCACCGGCACCTTGACGTTGTCGAAGAACACCTCGTTGACCTCGCGCTCCTCGTCGAGCATGACGATCGGCCGCACCGTGATGCCGGGCGTCTTCATGTCGATCAGGAGGAACGAGATGCCTTCCTGCTTCTTGGCTTCGGGGTCGGTGCGCACCAGGCAGAAGATCATGTCGGCATGCTGGCCGAGCGTGGTCCAGGTCTTCTGGCCGTTGACGATGTAGTGGCGGCCGTCGGCGCTCAGCTCGGCACGCGTCTTCAGCGAGGCCAGATCCGAGCCGGCGCCCGGCTCGGAATAGCCCTGGCACCACCAGTCGGTGCAGTCGAGAATGCGCGGCAGGTAATAGGCCTTCTGGGCCTCGTTGCCGAACTTCATGATCACCGGCGCGACCATTGCCACGCCGAACGGCAGCACGCCGGGCGCGCCCACGCGCGCGCATTCCTCGTCCCAGATATGGCGCTGGGTGGCATTCCACCCCGTGCCGCCGTACTGCACGGGCCAGTGCGGCGCGGACCAGCCCTTGCCCGCGAGCGCCTTGTGCCAGCGCACGAAGTCGTCGCGGTTGGGGCGGCGGTGATTGAGCACCTTGGCGCGGATGTCCGCCGGCAGGTTCGCTTCCAGCCAGCTGCGCACTTCCTCGCGGAAGGCGTTGTCGGCCGCCGAGTAGTTGAGGTCCATGCCTGTCTCCAGTAACGCCGGCACCGGGGCCGGCGAGTTGTTGTGTCGGGCGCATGCTGCGCCGACGGTCAACGGACCTGACTGGACACAGGATGCGGGTCAGTGCGCCGTCTGCTTCAGCGCGTCCGGCAACACGAGCGGAATGGCGTCGATGCCCTCTTCGGCCAGCGCCTGCACTTCCTCCTGCGAGGCCCGTCCGCGAATGCCGCGCTCGGGTGCCTCCTGGTAGTGCATGCGCCGCGCCTCCTCGGCAAACCGGTCGCCAACGTCCTCGGTCTGGGCGAGCACCTGCCGTACCGCGCGCAGATACTGCGACTGCAACGCCTGCAGGGCCTGGCGTGCGCCGCCGGCCGCCGCGGGGGCTGCCCCCGCGGGCTGGCCGGCCTCGGCGGTCGCACCCGACAGGTTCAGGCGCGGCGCACTCGGCAGGCGGCTGACGGCGTGGTCACCACAGACCGGGCACTGGACGAGATCGCGGGCAATCTGCGATTGCGCATCTTCCTCCGAGGCAAACCAGCCCTCGAAACGATGGTCTTGCGCACAGCGCAGGTCGAGCACCTTCATGATCTTTCCAGCCCGTCGGGCAATATTAGCCGTGAATCGAAAATTTGTGAACGGTCGTGCTAATTTTTTATGTGACCGTGTGGCGCGGGGATTCTCGGGGAAAACCCGCGGCGTGGCCGCCGCTCCCGCGCTGGCCGCAAGCTTATCAGCAATCGTGAGATTCAGCCCTGGGTGGGCCGGGACGCCGGAAACGCCGGCTCGCGCTGCTCGCTTGGCTGCCACGCGCCCGACAGGATCTTCTCGAGCCAGAACGCGCCGATGATGGTCTTGACGTCCGTGATGCGTCCCTGCCGTACCCAGTCGATCACCTGGCCAGCCGGGGTAATGAAGGTCTCCAGGAACTCGCCATCGTCGAGCGCCGCCTGCCCCGCGGTCAGGTCGCGGGCCAGGAACAGGTCGATGAATTCGGTCGAGTACGAGATCACGGGATGGATGCGCGTCAGGTAGTCCCAGCGCGCCGCGCGGTACCCGGTTTCCTCCAGCAACTCGCGCTCGCCGCAGCGCTGCGCGCCCTCTTCCGGGTCGAGCTTGCCAGCCGGGAATTCGACCATGACCTCGCCGATCGGATAGCGGAACTGCCGCTCCATCAGCACGGTGCCGTCGTCGAACAGCGGAATCATCATGACCGCGCCCGGATGGAGCACGTATTCGCGCCCGGCCTGCTTGCCGTCGGGCAGCCGCACGATGTCGTGCCTGAGGGTGAGGAACTTGCCGCGATGGATCGTGGCCGACGCGACGCAGGTCTCCGTCAGCCCGGTGTCATCCTGCTCTGTGAGGTCGTCGATCTTGTTGGTCATGAACGCTCCGGGTTAGGTGCGGGCCCGGGCGCAGGGACATCAGGCCGCGCGATGTTTGACCAGGTATTGCCAGGTGAAGCCTGGAAACGCGAACACCAGCATCATGCAGCCGGTGATCGCGTAGAACTGCCAGCCTTGCGGGAAGGCGTTGCCGAGGCTGGACTCCACCGCAAAGCCGGCGGCGCCGGCCACGGCGTACCAGACCAGCAGTTCGCCGAGGCGCAGCCACATGGGCTTGCGCGCCCAGCGCAGCGGCACCACCGCAAACAGCCGCTGGTTGACGAACGGCAGGTTGGCACACACAAGTGCCAGCAAGATGACAAACCAGCCGCCCGCCGCCGCGTTCACGATGGGTTTCCGCTTACGACGCCAGCGAGGCGCGGATCGCCTGGTAGCACAGGTTCATCAGCGCGGCCGGGAAGATGCCGAGCAGGATCACGGCCAGGCCGTTGAGGCTCAGCACGCCACGCAGGCCCGCCGTCGCCTCGATCGGTTCTTCGCCGGCCGGTGCGTCGAAGTACATCAGCTTGACCACGCGCAGGTAGTAGAACGCGCCGATCAGCGAGAACAGCACCGCCACCACGGCCAGCCAGGTCATGCCGGCGTGCACGGCAGCTTCCAGCACCGCCAGCTTGGCGTAGAAGCCCACCATCGGGGGAATGCCGGCCATCGAGAACATCATCACCAGCATCAGGAACGCGAACCACGGGCTGCGACGCGACATGCCCTTCAGGTCGTCGAGCGTTTCCGCTTCGAAGCCCTTGCCGGTACGCAGCAGGATCAGCCCGAACGTGCCGAGCGTGGTTAGCAGGTACGTCACCGAATAGAACATCGATGCGCTGTACGCCTCCGGCGCGCCCTGGGCGGAACCGCCCGCCACGCCAGACAGCAGGCCCAGCAGCACGAAGCCCATATGCGAGATGGTCGAGTACGCCAGCATCCGCTTGAGGTTGGTCTGCACGATCGCGGTCAGGTTGCCGATGGCCAGCGACGCCACGGCCAGCACCACCAGCATCACCTGCCAGTCGGTGGCAAGCGGCAGCAGGCCGTCCACCAGCACGCGCACGATCAGCGCAAAGGCCGCCACCTTGGGGCCGCCGGCGATCAGCAGCGTGACCGCGGTCGGCGAACCCTGGTAGATGTCCGGAATCCACATGTGGAACGGTGCGGCGCCAAGCTTGAACGACAGGCCGGCGACGATGAACACCACGCCAAACGCCAGCATGGTCGTATTGACGCGACCCGATTCGACCACGCGGAACACTTCGCCGAGGTTCAGCGAACCGGTGGCGCCGTACATCATCGACATGCCGTAGAGCAGGAAGCCCGAGGCCAGCGCGCCCAGCACGAAGTACTTCATTGCCGATTCCGACGTCACGCGCGACTCGCGGCGCAGTGCCACCAGCGCGTACGACGACAGCGACAGCAGTTCCAGGCCCAGGTACAGGGTCAGGAAGTTGTTGCCGGTGATCATCACGATCTGGCCGCCGAGCGTGAACAGCGCGAGCATGTAGAACTCGCCGGCGAACATGTCGCGCTCCTGCAGGTAGCGGCGCGTGTAGACCAGCGTGACGAACATGCCGAGCGAGCAGAACGCCGACAGCACGTTGGCCATCGGGTCGATCACGACCAGGTTGGCAAACGCGTAATGGGTCTGGCCGCTGGCCGCGTCGAGGCCGAACCAGAAGGTCAGCACGAGCGTGGTCAGCAGCGAAAGCGGATACGCCACGCTCTGGCGGCCCTTGCCGCGCGCGAGGTCGATCCAGTTGATCGCCGCGATGGCGACCGCGAGGAAAATGATGGGCGCCACGGGGGCCAGGCTAGACGACGGTTGCATGTTGATTTCTCTCCCCCGCTTACAGCTTGGACTGCGCGACGTGCGTCAGCAGGTTCGCCACCGATGCGTGCATCACATCGGTAAAGGGTTTCGGATACAGGCCCATGTACAGGGTCGCAAGCGCCAGCACGCCGAGCATGAAGAACTCGCGCCGGTTCAGGTCCACCAGCTCACGCACATGCTGGTGCACCATCTCGCCGAAGATCACGCGCTTGACCATCCACAGCGAGTACGCCGCGCCGAAGATCAGCGCCGTGGCGGCCAGCAGGCCGATCCAGAAGTTGTACTTGACGGCACCCAGGATCACCATGAATTCGCCGACGAAGCCCGAGGTGGCCGGCAGGCCGCAGTTGGCCATCGCAAAGAACACCGACAGCGCCGCGAACTTCGGCATCACGTTCACCACACCGCCGTAGTCGGCGATCTGGCGCGAGTGCACGCGGTCATATAGCACGCCGATGCACAGGAACATCGCACCCGACACAAAGTGGTGCGAAATCATCTGGATGATGCCGCCCTCGACGCCGATGTCGTTGAAGATGAAGAAGCCCAGCGTGACGAAGCCCATGTGCGCGATCGACGAGTACGCCACCAGCTTCTTCATGTCGGCCTGCACCAGCGCCACCAGGCCGATGTAGATCACCGCGATCAGCGAGATCGTGATGATGAACGGGGCCAGCGTGTGGCTCGCGTCCGGCGCGATCGGCAGCGAGAACCGCAGGAAGCCGTACGCACCGAGCTTCAGCATGATCGCCGCCAGCACCACGGAGCCACCGGTCGGCGCTTCCACGTGGGCATCCGGCAGCCAGGTGTGCACCGGCCACATCGGCACCTTGACCGCGAAGGCCATGAAGAACGCGACAAAGATCGCGATCTGCTCGCTCATCGACAGCTTGGCCTGGTGCCAGCTGAGGATGTCGAAGGTACCGGTCTTGCTGTACAGGTACAGCAGCGCGACCAGCGTCAGCAGCGAGCCGAGCAGCGTGTACAGGAAGAACTTGAAGGCCGCATAGACGCGGTTCGGACCGCCCCACACCCCGATGATGATGTACATCGGGATCAGCGTGGCCTCGAAGAACACGTAGAACAGCAGGCCATCCAGCGCCGAGAACACGCCGACCATCAGGCCGGACAGGATCAGGAACGCGGCCATGTACTCGGCCACGCGCTCGGTGATCACTTCCCAGGCCGAGATCACCACGATCACGGTGATGAAGGCGGTCAGCACCACGAACCACATCGAGATACCGTCCACACCGAGGTGGTACTGGATCTTGAAGCGTTCGATCCATGTCATCTGCTCGACGAACTGCATCGCCGCGGTACCGGGCTCGAAGTGCGCCACCAGCGGCAGCGTGACGACGAAGCTCAGCAGTGCGCCGAACAGGGACACCCAGCGCACGAAGCACTTGCTCCTGTCCGAGCCGAAGAAGAGGACAAGCAGGCCGAAAAAGATAGGCAGCCAGATTGCGAAAGACAGAACCATTTCCTTGTTTTCCTTACTTGGTGCCTATCACTTGGTGCCTATCACGCCGGTGACCGTCAGCGTCAGCAGCACCAGCATGCCGACGATCATCGCAAACGCATAGTGGTAGATATAACCCGACTGCAGGTAGCGGCTGGCCGCGGCAAACGTCGCCACCACGCGGGCGGAGCCGTTCACCAGCAGGCCGTCGATCAGGCCCTGGTCGCCGCCCTTCCACAGGCCGGTGCCCAGCAGGCGCGCGCCGCGCGCGAACACGGCCTGGTTGATCGCATCCATGTAGTACTTGTTGTCGAGCAGCTTGTAGAGACCGGAGAAGCGCTTCTGCAGCGCGGCCGGAATGTCCGGACGCTTCATGTAGAAGAACCACGACAGCACCACGCCCGCGATGGCGAGCCACAGCACCGGCGTCGTCAGCGAGTGCAGCGCCATCGGCACCCAGCCGTGGAACGCTTCCTTCAGTTCCTCCATCGCATGGTGGTTCTCGCCGACGAAGATTACGTCCTTGAAGGCCACGCCATGCTTGAAGAAGTCGCCGAACAGCATCGGCTCGATCGCGATCGCGCCGATGATCACCGACGGGATGGCGAGCAGCACCAGCGGCAGCGTGACCACCCACGGCGATTCGTGCGGCTTCTGGCCCGGGGCCAGGCCGTGGTGATGTTCGTCGTGGTCATCGCCATGATCGTCGGCATGCGCATCGGCATGATGGGCGTCATGGCCGTGGCCATGGTCGGCATGCGCCTTGCCGAAGCGCTCTTCCCCGTGGAACACCAGGAAGTACATGCGGAACGAGTAGAACGCCGTCACGAACACACCGGCCAGCACCGAGAAGTACGCAAAGCCCGAACCCGCCAGGTGCGACTCGGCCACCGCCTCGATGATCGAGTCCTTGGAGTAGAAGCCCGAGAAGAACGGCGTGCCGATCAGCGCCAGCGAGCCGACCAGCGAGGTGATCCAGGTGATCGGCATGTACTTGCGCAGGCCGCCCATGTTGCGGATGTCCTGGTCGTGGTGCATGCCGATGATGACCGAGCCCGCGCCCAGGAACAGCAGCGCCTTGAAGAACGCGTGGGTCATCAGGTGGAACACCGCCACCGAGTAGGCCGAGGCGCCCAGCGCGACGGTCATGTAGCCCAGCTGCGACAGCGTGGAATACGCCACCACGCGCTTGATGTCGTTCTGGATGATGCCCAGGAAACCCATGAACAGGGCCGTGATGGCGCCGATCACGAGCACGAACGAGAGCGCGGTGTCCGACAGCTCGAACAGCGGCGACATGCGCGTGACCATGAAGATGCCCGCCGTCACCATGGTGGCCGCGTGGATCAGCGCGGAAATCGGGGTCGGGCCTTCCATCGAGTCGGGCAGCCACACGTGCAGCGGGAACTGCGCCGATTTGCCCATCGCGCCGATGAACAGGCAGATGCACGCCACCGTCAGCATCATCCAGTCGGTGCCCGGGAAGATCACCGCCGCCAGCTTCTCGCGCGCGGCGAACACGTCGGCGTAGTTCATGCTGCCGCTGTAGGCCAGCAGCAGGCCAATGCCGAGGATAAAGCCGAAGTCGCCCACGCGGTTGACCAGGAACGCCTTCAGGTTGGCGAAAATCGCGGTCGGACGCGTGTACCAGAAGCCGATCAGCAGGTACGACACCAGGCCCACCGCTTCCCAGCCGAAGAACAGCTGCAGGAAGTTGTTGCTCATCACGAGCATCAGCATCGAGAACGTGAACAGCGAGATATAGGCGAAGAAGCGGTTGTAGCCGGGGTCCCCTTCCATGTAGCCGACGGTGTAGATGTGCACCATCAGCGAGACGAAGGTCACCACCACCATCATCATCGCGGTCAGCGAATCCACCAGGAAGCCGACCTCGAACCTGAGGCCACCGATGTTCATCCACTCGTAGACCGTGGCGTTGTAGCCAGCGCCGTCCATGACGTCGTTCAGCACCATCAGCGACAGCACGAACGCGATCGCGACGCCGAGGATCGTGGCCGAGTGCGCCACGACGCGGCCGCCGCGCGACTCGGAGGAAAACAGGCCGAAGAACTTCGTACCGAACAGGCCGGCTATCGCGGCGCCGGCTAGCGGCGCCAGCGGAATCGCCAGCAGCAGGTTGGGGTTGAGCGTGGTTGCCATAGGACGCTTATTGGTGTGCGGTCGGTGTGTGGTCGGTGTTCGTCGTGTCCGGCACGGATCAGCCCTTCAGGGTATCCATGTCGTCGACGTTGATCGTGTCCAGGTTACGGAACAGCACGACCAGGATTGCCAGACCGATTGCCGACTCGGCAGCGGCCACCGTGAGGATGAAGAAAACGAAAACCTGTCCGGCCAGGTCGCCCAGGTAATGCGAGAAGGCGACGAAGTTCATGTTCACCGCGAGCAGCATCAGCTCGATCGCCATCAGCAGCACGATCACGTTCTTGCGGTTCAGGAAGATGCCGACGATGCTGATCGCAAACAGGATCGCACCGAGCACGAGGAAGTGGGCGAGAGAGAGCACAGCGATTTCTCCGGGCTTAGTTCTTGTTGGCGGTTGCCGCGGCATCCGCTTCGGCCCGGCTGCCCTGCGACGCGACCGGCATGCTGACCAGGCGCACGCGGTCTTCGCGGCGCGTACGCAGCTGGACCGACACGTCCTGGGCCTTGACGTCCTTGCGGCGGCGCAGCGTCAGCGCCACGGCGGCGATGATCGCCACCAGCAGGATGATGCCGGCCACCTCGAACGCATACACGTAATCGCTATAGATCAGCTTGCCGAGCGCGGCGGTGTTCGAATAGTTCGGGTCCTGTGCGCCCGCGATCGCCACCGGCGTGGTGGTGCCGATGAAGTTGCGCACCAGCACGATCGCCATCTCGGCGATGATCAGCGCGCCGATCACCGAGGCCATCGGCACATACGTCCAGAAGTCGCGGCGCAGGTGCTCGATATCGATATCGATCATCATCACCACGAACAGGAACAGCACCATCACGGCGCCGACGTAGACCAGCACGAGCAGGATCGCCAGGAACTCGGCCTTCAGCAGCATCCAGATCGCGGCGGCCGTGAAGAACGACAGTACGAGGAACAGTGCGGCATGCACCGGGTTCTTGGCCGTGATGACTTTCAGTGCGGAGAGCACCAGCACCAGGGCAAAGACATAGAAGATGGTGGTCGTGAGTTCCATGGTCCGTGTCGGATTCTCTTGCCGTGTTCCGCACAGGCCACCCACGGGGTGTCCTGGCATGCAGCGGCATCCTTCTGTTGGGCGCCCCGGACATTGCCGGGGCGCGCCTGATTGCAATAGCTTGAAAACTGCTTAGCGATACTTCGCGTCGGCAGCCTTGGCCGCCGCGATCTGCGGCTCGTAGCGGTCGCCCACGGCCAGCAGCATGTCCTTCGTGAAGTACAGGTCGCCGCGCTTTTCGCCGTGGTATTCGAGGATGTGCGTCTCGACGATGGCGTCAACGGGGCAGGCTTCCTCGCAGAAGCCGCAGAAAATGCACTTGGTCAAGTCGATGTCGTAGCGCGTGGTGCGGCGCGTGCCGTCGTTGCGCACATCCGATTCGATCGTGATGGCCAGCGCCGGGCACACGGCCTCGCACAGCTTGCACGCGATGCAGCGCTCTTCCCCGTTGGGGTAGCGGCGCAGCGCGTGCAGACCGCGGAAGCGCGGCGACATCGGCGTCTTCTCTTCCGGAAACTGGACCGTGACCTTGCGCGCGAAGAGATAGCGGCCGGTCAGTGCCATGCCCTTGAAGAGTTCCTTCAGGAGCAGGCTGTTGAAAAAGTCCTTGATCGTGGTCAGCATGACGATGACTTCCTAATTCAATGCCAGATGTTCCACGGCGACTTGATCCAGATCGCCACGATAATCAGCCAGCCCACGGTGAGCGGAATAAACACCTTCCAGCCCAGACGCATGATCTGGTCGTAGCGGTAGCGCGGGAACGACGCGCGGATCCAGATGAATACCGACAGCAGCAGGAAAACCTTGAACAGCAGCCAGAAGAAACCGGGGATCGCGTTGGTGATGGCGCTCGAGAACGGGGGCGCCCAGCCGCCGAGGAACATCAGCGCGGTCATCGTGGAGATGACGATCATGTTGATGTATTCGGCCAGGAAGAACAGCGCGAACGCCATGCCCGAGTACTCGATCATGTGACCGGCCACGATTTCCGATTCGCCTTCCACCACGTCAAACGGGTGACGGTTGGTCTCCGCCACGCCCGAGATGAAGTACACGCCGAACATCGGCAGCAGCGGCAGCCAGTTCCACGACAGGATGTTGAGGCCCATGTTGGCGAAGTAGCCGGTGTTCTGGCCGTTCACGATGGCCGACAGGTTCAGGCTGCCCGACACCATCAGCACCGTCACGAGCGCAAAGCCCATGGCGATTTCGTACGACACCATCTGCGCCGCGGCGCGCATCGCGCCGATGAACGCGTACTTCGAGTTCGAGGCCCAGCCGGCGAGAATCACGCCGTACACGCCCACCGAGCTGATCGCCATGACGTACAGCAGGCCGGCATTCACGTCGGCCATCACCACTTCGGCCTGGAACGGAATCACCGCCCAGATCGCCACGGCCGGCATCAGCACCATCAGCGGCGCCACCAGGTACATCACGCCGCTGACCTGCGACGGCATCATGACTTCCTTGAGCAGCAGCTTCAGCACGTCGGCGATCGGCTGCAGCAGGCCGAGCGGACCCACGCGGTTCGGACCCAGACGCACGTGCATCCAGCCGATCAGCTTGCGCTCCCACAGAATCAGGTATGCCACGCACAGCAGCAGCGGCACCACGATAAGCACGGCACGAATCAGGATCCACAGCGGCGTCCAGGCGCTACCGAAGACTGCGTGACCTTGCGAGGTAATCCATTCGATCATGTTGCGTTCTCGCTTTTCTTATGCGGTGACCGTCGCGGCCTGCTGGCCCGCGGACAGATCGAGTGCGCGCTCCACGGTAACGGTGCCGAACATGGCGCCGAGGCTCGCCGCGGCGACGGTGGCGGCCGACACCCGCACGGTGTTGGCCGGCAGCGTGTTCTCCAGGGCGGCCGGCAGCACCACGCTACCCTCGCCCTGCGTCACGCGCACCGGATCGCCCACCTGCACGCCCAGCTGGTCGAACAGGTCCGACGACAGCGCCACCTGCATGGCACGGCGGGCGGCGGCGGTCAGTTGCAGCGAATCGGCACGGCGCACGATCGGATCGGCGTGGTAGATCGGCACATCCGCGATACGCTCCACACCGCCGGCCGCCGCCGCGCTCACGCGGACCGGCGCGCTGGTGGTGTTGTTCAGCGTCGGTGCCACCGGGTTGGCCAGCACGGCCTCGCGCACGGCTTCCGCGGTGTCGAAGTCGAAGCCCGGCACCTCGAGCAGGTTGCCCAGCACGCGCAGCACCTTCCAGGCCGGGCGCGATTCGCCCAGCGCGCGCACCACGCCGTTGAAGCTCTGGGCACGGCCCTCGGCATTCACGAAGGTACCGGCGGTCTCGGTGAACGGCGTGACCGGCAGGATCACGTCGGCATATTGCATGGCGGCTTCCGACGCGAACGGCGACAGCACCACCACGGTACCGGCCTGTTGCAGCGCGGCCAGTGCCAGGCGCGGATCGGCGGTATCGAATTCCGGTTCGGTATTGAGCAGCACGTAGGCCTTGCGCGGCGTCTCCAGCATCGCCCGCGCATCGGCACCGCCCTGCTGCGGCAGCGCGCCGGCGACATAGCCGCCGACCGTGTTGGCCGCTTCGGTCAGGAAGCCCAGCGTGGCGCTGGTTTCCGTGGCGATCCATTGCGCCAGCGCGTGCAGCGCCGAGAACTGCGGATGACGCACGGCCTCGTTGCCGAGGAAGACGGCACGGCGTTCGCCGGACAGCAGCGCCTCGGCCACCGTACGTGCGAGGTCGTCGGCGGCATGGCCTTCGATACCGGCCGGTGCGGCCACGCCCTTGGCGGCGGCAATCGCGTTGGCCACGCGGGCCAGCGCGCCGGCCCAGGCCGACGGCGCCACGTCGAGGCGCGCCGCCAGCGGCATCAGCAGGTCTTCGCCACCGGCGCCGAGCACCGCGACGCGGGCGCCCTTCTTGCCGGCCTGGCGCAGACGCGAGGCCAGCAGCGGATGATCCTTGCGCAGCGAGGAGCCGATCACGAGCACGCGCTGCAGCGCCGACACGTCGGCAATCGGCAGGCCCAGCCACGGCGTGCCGTTCAGCTTGGCCGAGAAGTCCGACTGACGCAGGCGGAAGTCGACGTTGTCGCTACCGAGGCCGCGCACGAGCTTACCCAGCAGGAACAGCTCCTCCAGCGTGCTGTGCGGGCTGGCCAGCGCGGCGATCTGGTCGGCGCCATGGTCGCGCTTGATGCTGGCGAGGCCGTTGGCCACGTATTCGAGCGCGGTCTGCCAGTCGGTTTCCATCCATTCGCCGCCCTGCTTGAGCAGCGGACGGGTCAGGCGGTCCGGGCTGTTCAGGCCTTCGTACGAGAAGCGGTCACGGTCCGACAGCCAGCACTCGTTGATGTCTTCGTTCTCGAGCGGCAGCACGCGCATGACGCGCTGGTTCTTGGTCTGCACCACGAGGTTCGCGCCGAGGCTGTCGTGCGGCGACACCGACTTGCGGCGCGCCAGCTCCCAGGTACGGGCCGAGTAGCGGAACGGCTTGCTGGTCAGCGCGCCGACCGGGCACAGGTCGATCATGTTGCCCGACAGTTCGGAGTCGACCGTCTGGCCGACGAACGTCGTGATCTCGGAGTGCTCGCCGCGGTTCAGCATGCCCAGCTCCATCACGCCGGCCACTTCCTGGCCAAAGCGCACGCAGCGGGTGCAGTGGATGCAGCGCGTCATCTCTTCCATGGAGATCAGCGGGCCCACGTTCTTATGGAACACCACGCGCTTCTCTTCCTTGTAGCGCGACTCCGATGCACCGTAGCCCACCGCCAGATCCTGCAACTGGCATTCGCCGCCCTGATCGCAGATCGGGCAGTCGAGCGGGTGGTTGATCAGCAGGAATTCCATCACGGACTTCTGCGCCTTGACGGCCTTCTCCGAATTGGTGAAGACCTTCATGCCCGGCGTCACGGGCGTGGCGCAGGCGGGCAGCGCCTTGGGCGCCTTTTCCACCTCGACCAGGCACATGCGGCAGTTCGCCGCGATGGACAGTTTGCGGTGGTAGCAGAAGTGCGGGATGTAGGTGCCCAGCTTGCGGGCCGCTTCCATCACGAGGCTGCCTTCCGCAACCTCTACCTTCTTGCCGTCGATCTCGAGTTCAACCATGTTCTGCCACGCTTAGGAGTGGGTGTGGGCCGGGACCATGCACTGCTTGTGTTCGACGTGATACTCGAACTCTTTCCAGTAGTGCTTGAGCATGCCGCGCACCGGCATCGCCGCCGCATCGCCGAGCGCGCAGATGGTGCGGCCCATGATGTTCTCGGCAACGTTGTTGAGCAGGTCCAGGTCTTCCTGGCGACCTTCTCCGTGTTCAATGCGATTGACCATGCGGTAGAGCCAGCCGGTGCCTTCGCGGCACGGCGTGCACTGGCCGCACGATTCCTCAAAGTAGAAATACGACAGGCGCAGCAGCGAACGGACCATGCAGCGCGTCTCGTCCATGACGATCACCGCGCCCGAGCCCAGCATCGAGCCGGCCTTGGCGATCGAGTCGTAGTCCATGTCGGTCGCCATCATCATGTCGCCCGGCACCACGGGAGCGGACGAACCGCCCGGAATCACCGCCTTGATGCGCTTGCCGCCGCGCATGCCGCCGGCCAGCTCGAGCAGCGTCGCGAACGGCGTGCCGAGCGGAATCTCGTAGTTGCCCGGGCGCTCGATGTCACCCGAAATCGAGAAGATCTTGGTGCCGCCGTTATTCGGCTTGCCCATCTTCAGGTAGTTTTCCGGACCGACTTCCAGCAGGAACGGCACCGCCGCAAACGTCTCGGTATTGTTGATCGTGGTCGGCTTGCCATACAGGCCGAAGCTCGCCGGAAACGGCGGCTTGAAGCGCGGCTGGCCCTTCTTGCCTTCCAGCGATTCGAGCAGCGCGGTTTCCTCGCCGCAGATGTACGCGCCATAGCCATGGTGCGCATGCAGCTGGAAGTTGAAGCCCGAGCCGAGGATGTTGTCGCCGAGGAAACCGGCGGCACGCGCTTCTTCCAGCGCCTCCTCGAAGATCTTGTACTCGTTCCAGATCTCGCCGTGGATGTAGTTGTAGCCCACGGTGATACCCATCGCATACGCGCCGATGGCCATGCCCTCGATCAGCGAATGCGGGTTGTAGCGGATGATGTCGCGGTCCTTGAACGTACCGGGTTCGCCTTCGTCGGTATTGCAGACGAGGTACTTCTGGCCCGGGAACTGGCGCGGCATGAAGCTCCACTTCAGGCCGGTCGGGAAGCCCGCGCCGCCACGGCCGCGCAGACCCGACGCCTTGACGTCGGCAATCACCTGCTCGGGCGGAATCTTCTCGGTCAGGATCCGGCGCAGCTGCTTGTAGCCGCCGCGCTTGACGTAGTCCTCGAGATGCCAGTTCTTGCCGTCCAGGCCCGCCAGGATCAGCGGCTTGATGTGACGGTCGTGCAGACAGGTCATGTTACTTGTCCCCCTTGGCGGCGGCCTCGGCACGCAGTTCCTCGACCAGTTCGTCGAGCTTCTGGTTGCTCATGAAGCTGCACATGCGGGTGTTGTTGACGATCATCACCGGGGCGTCGCCGCAGGCGCCCATGCACTCGCCCTCCTTGAGGGTGAAGCAGCCATCCGCGGTGGTCTCGTTGTAGTCGATGCCCAGCTTCTGCTTGAGGTAGTCGCCCGCCCGCTCGCCGCCCGACAGCGCGCACGGCAGGTTGGTGCAGACGGTGAGCTTGTACTTGCCCACCGGCCGGGTGTCATACATGTTGTAGAAGGTGGCCACCTCTTCCACCCACACGGGCGGCATGTCGAGGTAGCTGGCGACGAACTGCATGACTTCGGGGGAAACCCAACCCACCTCGCCCTGTGCCACGGCGAGTGCCGCCATCACGGCCGACTGTTTCTGGTCGGCCGGATATTTCGCGATCGCGCGATCGATTTCCTTGAGAGCTTCTGCTGATAGCATGGTCATTGCAGTCATACGGCGAACGCCGCGTGCCAATCCGCGCGGCACGTCCGCTGGTTTGCAGCCGTCGCTGCCTTGTTCTGCCGCCGGACACGCTGCGTCCGGCCACACTCCGTCGCAGGCATCGCCTGCCACCCCGCCTGCCGGCAACTGCCAGCCAGCCGCGAAGCGATGCCCGGATCGTCGTCCGTGCGACGGTCTACCGACCGATTCAGAACGAGAGGTCCTGAATCGGTCTCCATTTATCGGTCGATCTCGCCGAACACGATGTCCTGCGTACCGATGATCGTCACCGCGTCCGCAATCATGTGTCCCTTGGCCATTTCGTCCAGGGCCGCGAGGTGCGGAAAGCCCGGCGCGCGGATCTTCAGGCGGTACGGCTTGTTCGCGCCGTCCGAGATCGCATAGATGCCAAACTCGCCCTTCGGGTGCTCGACCGCGGCATAGGCTTCGCCGGCCGGCACGTGAATCCCTTCGGTGAAGAGCTTGAAGTGGTGGATCAGCTCTTCCATGTTGGACTTCATGTCCACCCGCGACGGCGGTGCCACCTTGTGGTTCTCGGTGATCACGGGGCCCGGGTTGCGGCGCAGCCAGTCCACGCACTGCTTGATGATGCGGGTCGACTGGCGCATTTCTTCCACACGCACCAGATAGCGCGAGTAGCAGTCGCCGCCCACGCCCACCGGCACGTCGAATTCGACGCGGTCGTACACTTCGTACGGCTGCTTCTTGCGCAGGTCCCACTCGATGCCCGAGCCACGCAGCATCGGACCGGTGAAACCCATCTGCAGCGCGCGCTCCGGGCTCACCACGCCGATGCCAACCAGGCGCTGCTTCCAGATGCGGTTATCGGTCAGCAGCGTCTCGTATTCGTCGACGTAGGTCGGGAAACGATTGGTGAAGTCCTCGATGAAGTCCAGCAGCGAGCCCGAACGCGCTTCGTTCATGGCCTTGATGGCACGCTCGTTGTGGACTTTGGAGGCGCGGTATTGCGGCATCGTGTCGGGCAGGTCGCGATAGACGCCGCCCGGACGATAGTAGGCCGCGTGCATGCGCGCACCCGAGACCGCCTCGTACATGTCGAACATGTCCTCGCGCTCGCGGAACGCGTAGAGGAACACCGCCATCGCGCCCACGTCGAGTGCATGCGCGCCGATCCACATCAGGTGGTTCAGCAGACGCGTGATCTCGTCGAACATCACGCGGATGTACTGCGCGCGGATCGGAACCTCGAGGCCGAGCATCCGCTCGATGGCCATCACGTAGGCGTGTTCGTTGGCCATCATCGACACGTAGTCGAGACGGTCCATGTACGGCACGCTCTGAATCCAGGTTTTCTGTTCGGCCAGCTTCTCGGTGGCACGGTGCAGCAGGCCGATATGGGGGTCGGCGCGCTGGATCACTTCGCCGTCCAGCTCGAGCACCAGGCGCAGCACGCCGTGCGCCGCCGGGTGTTGGGGGCCGAAGTTGAGGGTGTAGTTCTTGATATCTGCCATCGCGCGATCTCAGTGCTGCGTGCCGCCGTAGTTTTCCTCGCGAATCACGCGCGGCGTGATTTCGCGCGGCTCGATCGTCACCGGCTGGTAGATGACCCGCTTCTGTTCCGGGTCGTAGCGCATCTCGACATAACCGGATACCGGGAAATCCTTGCGGAACGGGTGGCCCACGAAGCCGTAGTCGGTCAGGATGCGGCGCAGGTCCGGATGGCCTTCGAACACGATGCCGTAGAAATCGAAGGCTTCGCGTTCGAACCAGTTGACCGAGTTCCACACGTCGATCAGCGACGGCAGCACCGGCAGGTCGTCATCGGGCGCAAACACGCGCAGGCGCAGGCGCCAGTTGTGCGTGATCGACAGCAGGTGCGAGACGGCGGCAAAGCGCGGGCCGTCCCACGTACCTTCGGCATATTCGGAATAATCGACGCCGCACAGGTCGACCAGTTGTTCGAAGCGCAGCGCGGGATCGTCGCGCAGCAGCAGCGCGGTTTCCAGGTAGTCGGCCGCCTTCACGATCAGCGTCAGTTCGCCAACCGATTCCGGCGCCATGACCAGCGATTGCACGCGCTTGCCGAGAACCTTCTCGAGCGCGGCCTTGAGGGTATCGAGCGTCGCCATGGTCAGCCCTTGCGCGCGATGGTGTTGGTACGACGAATCTTGTTCTGGAGCTGGATCACGCCATAGATCAGCGCTTCCGCCGTCGGCGGGCAGCCCGGAACATAGATGTCCACCGGCACGATACGGTCGCAACCACGCACCACCGAATACGAGTAGTGGTAGTAGCCGCCGCCATTGGCGCAGGAACCCATGGAGATCACCCAGCGCGGCTCGGCCATCTGGTCGTAGACCTTGCGCAGCGCGGGCGCCATCTTGTTGCACAGCGTGCCGGCCACGATCATCACGTCCGACTGGCGCGGCGACGGGCGGAACACCACGCCGAAGCGGTCCAGATCGTAGCGTGCCGCGCCGGCATGCATCATTTCCACCGCACAGCAGGCCAGGCCAAACGTCATCGGCCACAGCGACCCGGTGCGGGTCCAGTTGATCAGCTTGTCAGCGGTAGTCGTGACGAAGCCTTCGTTGAGAACGCCTTCGATTGCCATTTCACATCACTCCCAATCGAGCGCGCCCTTTTTCCAGATGTAGACGAAGCCCACGATGAATTCCAACAGAAATACGCCCATCGCGATGAACCCCGGCCAGCCGATGTCCTTGAGGGCAACACCCCACGGAAACAGGAAGGCAGTCTCGAGATCGAACAGGATAAACAGGATGGCGATGAGGTAATAGCGCACGTCGAACTTCATGCGCGCATCCTCGAATGCTTCGAAGCCGCACTCGTATGGCGACAGCTTCGCGGGATCAGGCTTGTTGGGACCGAGTATCCGACCGATGGACATCAGCGCTCCGCCGAGCACGACGCCAAAGAGGATAAAGATGAGGACGGGGAAGTAGGCTTCGAGAGTCAAGGTACGGCCAGCCTTATCTGGAATGTTGTCAACAGCACCAGCTGAAGCGGCGTTCTGTTGCCCACCCCAAGCGCCATTCCGTCTAGATCACGGCGCCGCCTTGCGGACTGCCGGAGCCCTCCATGTTATCGGTTCGGGTAGAACATTCCTGAATACCCGAAGCAACATCACGCAGTGCTCCGATCAAGTTGTTTGGTGCCGACGGCGAGACTCGAACTCGCACAGCTTTCGCCACTACCCCCTCAAGATAGCGTGTCTACCAATTTCACCACGTCGGCTGGGGGAGAAACAATATTGCCTGGCGCCGGGTTTTAAGCCCTCCGGGTCTCTGGCAAGAGCGTCTTTGCTCCTGTTTGAGCCCCGTCGCTGGGGAATCGTTTCAAGCCTTGCATTCTAACTCAAGATTCCTGATTTGTTCAATGCACAACTGCAAATTTAATCAGGAATCGTGGCCGATGCAGGCCAATTATTTCGGGACTGCGGGGGCTGCGGGCACGGACGCCGCCGAGGCCGCGGGCGCAGCGGCGCCGGCATTCGCGGCCGGTGCCGAAGCACCGCTCGCGGCCGTCGCCGGCGCGCCCTGCTGGGCTGCGCCCATCACGCCCAGCGAGGTCTGCGGCTTGTAGTTGCCAAGCAGCGTGAGACCGAGCGTGCAGACGAAGAACAGCGAGGCCAGCACGGCCGTCGTGCGCGACAGGAAGTTGGCCGAGCCCGAGGCGCCGAACAGGCTGCCCGAGGCGCCGGACCCGAACGCCGCACCGACGTCGGCACCCTTGCCATGTTGCAGCAGCACCAGGCCGATCACGCCGAGTGCCGACAGCACCTGCACCAGCACTAACAAAGTCTTGAAGATTGCCATTTGGTTAAATTCGTTCGCTTGCCTGATCAATACATGCCATCGGCATCAGGCATTGCCGATCGCCAGGAAATCTTCCGCCTTCAGCGACGCGCCGCCAATCAGGCCACCGTCGATGTCGGACATGGAAAACAGTTCGGCCGCATTGTCGGGCTTGACGCTGCCGCCGTACAGAATGGGCAGGCGTGCGGCCACTTCGGCCAACTCGCTGCCGCGCGCTGCGACCTGCTGACGCAGGAAGGCATGCACGGCCTGCGCCTGCGCGCTGGTCGCGGTCTTGCCGGTGCCAATGGCCCAGACGGGCTCATAGGCCAGCACAATGCGACCCAACTGCTCGATAGAGAGGGCATCGAGCACGGCCGTCAGTTGCCGGCCCACCACCGCCTCGGTCTCGCCTGCTTCACGCTGCGCGAGGGTCTCCCCCACACAGACCACGGGAACGATACCGGATTCCAGCGCGCGCAACGCCTTGGTCGCCACGGTCGTATCGGTTTCGCCGTGATAGGTACGGCGTTCCGAGTGGCCCACGAGCACGTACGTGCAGCCGAAGTCGCCGAGCATTGGCGCCGCGACTTCACCGGTGAACGCGCCGCGCGTCTCGGCCGAGACATCCTGCGCACCCCAGCCGATCGACGACCCGGTCAGTTCGGCCTGGCACTGGGCCAGATACGGAAATGGCACGCACACCGCAAGGCGCGCACGCGCCGGGGTGGCCTTGATGCCTGCCAGCAGCGTCGCGTTGGCGGCCAGGCTGCCATGCATCTTCCAGTTGCCGATGACCAGCTTTTGTCTCACGGGGTCCCCTCTCGATCAAAAACCCGCTATTGTAACGTGCGACCGGGGGGACCGCCACCGAGCAGCCGCAATTACCAGGTCAGCATGATCTTGCCGACGTGCTCGCTCGACTCCATCAGCGCATGCGCCTGCGCGGCCTGCGCGGCCGGGAACACCTTGTGGATGACCGGCTTGATTTTGCCCGCGGCCAGCAGCGGCCACACATGCCGGTGCAGCGCCTCGGCAATCGCGCCCTTGAAGGCGGGCGGACGCGGACGCAGCGTGGAACCGGTAATGGTGATGCGGCGACGCAGGATATCGCCGAGCGGAATCTCGGCCTTGGCGCCGCCCAGCAGCGCGATGATCACGATGCGGCCATCGTCGGCGATGCACGACAGCTCGCGCGCGAGATACGAGCCGCCGACCATGTCGAGGATCACGTCAACGCCCTTGCCATCGGTCAGCGCCTTCACTTCGGCCGCAAAGTCCTGCGTCTTGTAGTTGATCGCACGATCGGCGCCCAGCGCCTCGCATGCCTTGCATTTGTCGTCGCTGCCCGCGGTGACGAAGACCTTGAAGCCCATCGCCTTGGCAATCTGGATCGCGCTGGTACCGATCCCGCTCGAACCGCCCTGGATCAGCAGCGTCTCGTCGGCGCCGCGCGGGCCCTTGCCCAGCAGGCCGCGATCGAACACGTTGCTCCACACGGTGAAGAACGTCTCGGGCAGCCCGGCCGCCTCGATATCCGACAACCCGGCCGGCACCGGCAGGCACTGCGCCACCGGCGCCGTGCACAGCTCGGCGTAACCACCGCCCTGCACCAGCGCGCAGACGCGGTCGCCCACTTTCAGGCCGAAGCGGTTGTCGGCATGAGCGAGATCGCCGCCGACGACCACGCCCGCGACTTCCAGGCCCGGCAGGTCGGAGGCCCCCGGCGGCACCGGATAGTTGCCCTTGCGCTGGAACACGTCCGGGCGATTGACGCCGGCCGCGGCCACGCGGATCAGGATCTCGCCCGCTTTCGGCGTGGGGTCGGGGCGCTCGGTCAGTTGCAGAACTTCCGGGTCACCGTATTCACGGATCTCGATGGCTTTCATCTGGACTCCTCGTGTCTCTGTCGAATGGGGCCGGCGCTGCGGGAACAGGCGCCGCGATGTCCGGCAGTGTAAACAAAAAAGCGGCTGGACATCGCCAGCCGCTTTTTGCCCTGCCTGCCGTGCCATCCATGGCACCGCGGCAGGAAACTCCCGCTCCCGCTTACTGCTGGTCGCTACCCGACGGTGCCGCCGGCGCATCGCCCTGCGGCGCGATCGGGCTGATACTGCCGCCCTCTTCCGCCAGCGCGGCCTTCAGCGACAGACGCAGACGACCCTTCTCGTCGGCCTGGATCAGCTTGACGCGCACCTGCTGGCCTTCCTTCAGCCAGTCCTTGATGTCCTTGACGCGCTCGTTGACGATTTCCGAGATATGCAGGAGACCGTCCTTGCCCGGCAGGATGTTGACGATGGCGCCAAAGTCCAGCAGCTTCAGCACGGTACCGGCGTAGATCTTGCCCACTTCGGCTTCCGCGGTGATGCCTTCGATGCGGCGCTTGGCTTCCGCCATGCCGTCGGTCGAGGTCGACGCGATGGTGATGGTGCCGTCTTCCTGGATATCGATGGTGGTGCCGGTTTCCTTGGTCAGCGCCTGGATGGTCGAGCCGCCCTTACCGATCACTTCGCGGATCTTGTCCGGATGGATCTTCATCGTGATCATGCGCGGCGCGTGCTCCGACAGCTCGGTGCGCGCGTGACCCATGGCTTCCTGCATCTTGCCCAGGATGTGCATGCGGCCTTCGCGGGCTTGGGCCAGCGCCACCTGCATGATTTCCTTGGTGATGCCCTGGACCTTGATGTCCATCTGCAGCGCGGTGATACCCGAATCGGTACCGGCCACCTTGAAGTCCATGTCGCCGAGGTGATCCTCGTCGCCGAGGATGTCGGTCAGCACGGCAAACTTGTTGCCTTCGAGGATCAGACCCATGGCCACGCCGGCCACGTGCGCCTTGACCGGAACGCCGGCGTCCATCAGCGCGAGGCAGCCACCGCACACCGATGCCATCGACGACGAGCCGTTCGACTCGGTGATTTCCGACACCAGGCGGATCGTATAGGCGAATTCGTCTTCACGCGGCAGCACCGGGATCAGTGCGCGCTTGGCCAGACGGCCGTGGCCGATTTCGCGGCGCTTGGGGCTGCCCACGCGACCGGTCTCGCCAGTGGCGAACGGCGGCATGTTGTAGTGGAGCATGAAGCGGTCGCGGTATTCGCCGGCCAGCGCGTCGATGATCTGCTCGTCGCTCTTGGTGCCCAGCGTGGCCACCACGAGCGCCTGCGTCTCACCACGCGTGAACAGCGAGGAGCCGTGCGCGCGCGGCAGCACCGACGAACGGATCTCGATCGGGCGCACGGTGCGCGTGTCGCGGCCGTCGATACGCGGCTCGCCGGCCAGGATCTGGCCACGCACGATCTTCGCCTCGAGGTCGAACAGGATGTTGCCCACTTCGACCTTGTCGGCTTCCACGCCGGCCTCGGCCAGCCTGGCATCGACGCTGCCGTAGATTTCCTTGAGCTTCTGGCTGCGCGCCGACTTCTGGCGCAGCTGATAGGCTTCCTGCAGCAGCGGCAGGCCGATCTCGCTCACCTTGGCGATCAGCGCTTCGTTCTTGGCCGGCGGCGCCCAGTCCCACTCCGGCTTGCCGGCTTCGCGCACGAGTTCGTGGATCGCGTTGATCGCGATCTGCATCTGCTCGTGGCCATAGACCACCGCGCCCAGCATTACTTCTTCCGACAGCTGGTTGGCTTCCGATTCCACCATCAGCACGGCGCGCTCGGTACCGGCCACCACGAGGTCCAGCTCCGACGAGGCGGTCTGGCTGCGGGTCGGGTTGAGCAGGTACTGGCCATCCTTGTAGCCCACGCGCGCGGCGCCCACCGGACCGTTGAACGGAATGCCGGACACGGCCAGCGCGGCCGAGGCACCGATCATCGCGGGGATGTCGGCCGGCACGTCGGGGTTGATCGACACCACGTGGATCACCACCTGGACGTCGTTGTAGAAGCCTTCCGGAAACAGCGGGCGCAGCGGACGGTCGATCAGGCGCGAGGTCAGCGTCTCGAGTTCGGAAGGACGGCCTTCACGCTTGAAGAAGCCACCGGGGATCTTGCCCGCGGCGTAGGTCTTTTCGATGTAGTCGACGGTCAGCGGAAAGAAATCCTGGCCGGCCTTCGGGCTCTTGGCGGCCACGACGGTGGCGAGCACCACGGTGTCTTCCACATCGACGATCACGGCGCCGCTGGCCTGGCGCGCGATTTCGCCGGTTTCCATGCGGACCGTATGCTGGCCCCACTGGAATTCCTTGACGGTCTTGTTGAACATGGTCATGAGCGTTCCTTCGATTCATGCTGCGCGCCATGCCCATGCATGGACGCGCCTTGCCTGCGCTCGCAGCCGCAGGCGTACTGCCGGAGGCATTGCCGGCCGCGGTCGCAGGGAAGTGCTATGCCATTCCATCGCGTCACCATGAACGCTGGTCACCACGCGATGGAATGACACAAAACCCCGGTTCCTTGCCCGGCTCCGGTGTCTCGGAGCTAAAGAGCAAAACAACTTACTCCGTTACACAACATGGCGCAACGGGCGACGGGTTGCCGGTGAAGCCCCCGTCGAGTGAAGCAGATAGCACATCAGCGGCGGTGTTTTTATCGCAAATCGGTAAAAACAGCCACCAGAAAAGCAAAATGCCTGCCTCAGCAACGCTGACGCAGGCATCGTGGCCTCACGCGAAACCGTGCAACCCAACCACTTGCAGGATCGGTGTCACCATCCGCGAACCTTCTTACTTACGCAGGCCCAGCTTTTCGATCAGGGCGCGATAGCGGTCGGCATCGCTGGCCTTGAGGTAGTCCAGCAGGCGGCGACGACGGCTCACCATGCGCAGCAGACCGCGGCGGCTGTGGTGATCCTTCATGTTGGCCTTGAAGTGCGGGGTCAGTTCGTTGATGCGGGTGGTCAGCAGAGCGACCTGGACTTCGGGGCTACCCGTGTCGTTGGCGCCGCGGGCGAACTGCTTGATGACTTCGGACTTGTTGATATCGGCAACTGCCATGATGTTTTCCTTTCTGTTTCACTTGCGAACACCGCAGCGCGGGATGCGCCGCCTGTGTCGTGCGCGCTTCATCGGCCACCGGGAAAGCCCGGCAAACGATAGCCGCGCATTATAGCCGAAATCCACCGCGTGGCGAAACTGCCGGTGCAGACGGCGTCTCGGCACGTCCGGCTGCCGCAAGCAACGCCGGGGCCACACAACTTTCCGGCCGGGACTACACTGCCGGATACTGGATCTTTCTCCCCCGCCGCCCCCTTGAGTGCAGCCATGTTCCCCGCCCGCCTGACCGCTTCCCTTCCCTTGTCACCCTCGCTGCCACACTTGCTACGACTTGGCCTGCGCCGCGCCGCGCTCGCCTCGGTGGTCGTGCTGGCCACGGCATGTGCCACGCTGGCGCCGGTCAGTACCGGCCTCAAGCTGGTCGGCCAGCCGCAGAGCGCGGTCCAGGCGACTTTCGGCGCGCCGACCGACAAGTTCCAGTTCCAGGACGGCACCTCGCGCTGGATCTACTCGACCCAGCCGCTCGGCGAGGACGCCTATGCCGCCGATTTCGACCGCAACGGCAACCTGACCAACTTCCGCAACATGCTGACCACGCTGGAGCTCTACAAGGCGCAGGTCAATGTCTGGACCAAGCAGGACGTGCTCGAGCATTTCGGCGCCCCGCGTGAACCGAACCAGTATTTCCCGCGGCTCAGGCGCGAGGTGTGGACCTACCGCTTCCTGCAGGACCGCCAGTGGTATTCGATGTTCAACTTCTACTTCGACGATGCCGGCGTGCTGCGCCAGACGCAGATCACGCCCGATCCGCTGCGTGATCGCAGCGACCGGCGCTGAAGCGCTGAAACGGACCGAAACGGACCGAAACGCGCCGAGAAGCGCCGAGAAGCGCCGAGAAGCGCCGGCCATCATGACAAAGCCCGCCACCGCGTGGTACGCGGCAGCGGGCCTTTGTCGGGAGCGGCGCCGGACCTCGTGAGTCCGTCACACGCCGCCGGCGCTCCGGGTGACCATCATGGCTCCCGGAGCGCCGGCAGTTCCGCTCAGATCTGCGGATTGATCTTCTGCACTGCCTTGTCGTGCAACTTGTTCAGCGCGGCCAGGTAGGCCTTGGCGGAGGCGGCGACGATATCGGGATCGGTGCCCACGCCGTTGACGATGCGGCCGGCCTTGGACAGGCGCACGGTTACCTCGCCCTGGGCCTGCGTGCCGGTGGTGATGGCGTTGACCGAATACAGCACCAGCTCGGCGCCGCTCGCGGCCTTGCCCTCGATCGCATGCAGCGTGGCATCGACCGGGCCATTGCCCTCGCCTTCGCCGGTATGTTCCTGGCCGTCCATGCTGAACACCACGCGCGCATGCGGACGTTCGCCGGTTTCCGAGCGCTGCGACAGCGAGATGAAGCGATAGTGCTCGTTGGCGGCATCGTGCGCCTCGTCGGAGACGATCGCGACAATGTCCTCGTCGAAGATCTCGGCCTTCTGGTCGGCCAGCTCCTTGAAGCGCGTAAAGGCGGCGTTGACCTCGGCCTCGCTCTCGAGCTCGATGCCAAGCTCCTGCAGGCGCTGCTTGAACGCGTTGCGGCCCGACAGCTTGCCGAGCACGATCTTGTTGGCGGTCCAGCCGACATCCTCCGCCCGCATGATCTCGTACGTGTCGCGCGCCTTGAGCACGCCGTCCTGGTGGATGCCCGAGGCATGGGCAAACGCATTGGCGCCCACCACGGCCTTGTTCGGCTGCACCACGAAGCCGGTGATCTGCGACACGAGCTTGGAGGCCGGCACGATCTGCGTGGTATCGATGCCAACGTCCATGTTGAAGTAGTCGCGGCGCGTCTTCACGGCCATCACCACTTCCTCGAGGCTGGTATTGCCGGCGCGCTCGCCCAGGCCGTTGATGGTGCACTCGATCTGGCGCGCGCCGCCAAGCTTGACCGCGGCAAGCGAGTTGGCCACGGCCATGCCGAGGTCGTTATGGCAGTGCACCGACCAGACCGCCTTGTCCGAATTCGGAATGCGCTCGCGCACCGAGCGGATCAGCTCCGCATAGCCTTCCGGCACCGCATAGCCCACCGTATCGGGCAGGTTGATGGTGGTGGCGCCCTCGGCGATCACACCTTCGAGCACGCGGCACAGGAAGTCCATGTCCGAGCGGCTGCCGTCTTCGGGCGAGAACTCGATGTCGTCGGTGAACTGGCGCGCAAAGCGCACCGCCAGGCGCGCCTGCTCGTAAACCTGGTCCGGCGTCATGCGCAGCTTCTTCTCCATATGCAGCGCCGAAGTGGCGATGAACGTATGGATGCGGAACGAGTTGGCCGGCTTGAGCGCCTCGGCCGCGCGCGCGATGTCCTTGTCGTTGGCGCGGGCCAGCGAGCAGATCGTCGAGTCCTTGACCACCTGCGCGATCGAGCGGATCGCCTCGAAGTCGCCGTTGGAGCTCGCCGCAAAGCCGGCCTCGATCACGTCGACCTTCAGGCGCTCGAGCTGGCGGGCAATGCGGATCTTCTCCTCGCGCGTCATCGAGGCGCCCGGCGACTGTTCGCCGTCACGCAAGGTGGTGTCGAAAATGATGAGTTTGTCAGACATTTTGTGGAGCTCCTGGGCTGTTTTAGTCGCGTTGCGTGGATCTTGCCGCCCACCCATCCCTCACGCACGAGCAGTTTGCGACCCAATGCAAAACGCCCCGGCGTGCAAGGATGCAGGCCGGGGCGTTGGAAATTCCGTGGTTTCCGCGCTAGGGGTTTCTGGCTTCCCTTACCCTTAGCGCGCGCGCGTCCCGACCTGATGGCTTAGTAGGCCACCTAGCAGGGACAGGGCAACTGCCGAAGCAGCGCGTGCGAAAAGGGCTTGGCGCGAAATCATGTTGGCGACTATAGCCGGTTTGGCGAGGACGTGCAACACGCCAGCACCCCCCGCGTTGGCAATCCGGGGGCGACCCGCCGCCGCGTTCATCCTTGGGCGGCGGCTTCACCCTTCGGCGGCTTCACCCCTCGGCGGTTCAACCCTTAGGCGGAATACGCAGCTTCTGCCCCGGATAGATCTTGTCCGGATGCGACAGCATCGGCTTGTTGGCCTCGAAGATCCTGTTGTACTCGGCGCCATTGCCATACGCGGCCTGGGCAATCGCCCACAGCGTGTCACCTTTCACCACGGTGTGCCACTGCGATTCGCTCGACTCGGTATTGACCGACATCTTGTCCTCGACCTGCTCGACGCCTTCCACGTTGCCGCAGCACAGGACGATCTTCTCGCGCGTGGCCTGGTCGGGCGCCACGCCGAACACCGTGACCTTGCCCTGCGAACCATCCACCGTGACCGTCAGCCCGGTTGCGGACAGCCCCATCTGCTGGATATATGCCTCGATGGCATCGCCCGCCGCGCGGTTGGCGGCCTCGACCTTCTCGGCCGAGTTGTCGGCCTTGGCGGCTTCCTGGGCCGCCTTGGCCTCGCCCTTGCCGAACAGCTTTTCGCCTGCGTCCCTGATGAAATCGAACATGCCCATGACATCCTCCTGACGAAACGTGAGTGAATGCAATGCTGCGAATGTTCCCCCCGTCCCGCGCGCGGCACAGGGGGAGAAAAATCAGGAGGCGCTGTCGTTCGCTCGCGCCTTGCGCACGCCGCCGGGCTGGCCATGGATGGCGCGCCAGGCCCACAGCACGTAGCCCGAGATCGCATAGGCGATAAACAGGCCGAACAGTGCCACCGGCGGATCGGTCGACACCACCACGAACAGCACCAGCAGCAGCACCATCATGCCGAACGGCACGCGATAGCGCACGTCGAGCGCCTTGCCGCTGTAAAACGGCGCGTTGGAAACCATCGACAGGCCCGCATACATCGTGATGCCGAACGCGGCCCACGGCATCCACAGTTCCTTGACCGGCAGCTTGTTGTCGATGGCCAGCCAGATAAAGCCCGCGATCAGCGCGCCGGCAGCCGGGCTCGGCAGGCCCTGGAAGAAGCGCTTGTCCACCACGCCGATATTGGCGTTGAAACGCGCCAGCCGCAGCGCGGCGCAGGTGCAGTAGACGAACGCCGCGATCCAGCCCCACTTGCCAAGGTCGTGCAGGATCCATTCGTACATGACAAGCGCGGGCGCCACGCCAAACGACGTCATGTCCGACAACGAATCGTATTGCTCGCCAAACGCACTCTGCGTATTGGTGATGCGCGCCACGCGGCCGTCCATGCCGTCGAGCACCATCGCCGCGAAGATGGCGATGGCGGCCACGTCGAAGCGCATGTTCATCGCCTGCACGATGGCAAAGAACCCGGCGAACAAGGCGGCGGTGGTGAACGCATTGGGCAACAGGTAAATACCGCGCCGGCGCGGACGCACGTATTCGACGTCGTGCTCGTCGGCATCGTCGTCGTAGCCGGTATCGTTGCGCAGCTGGTTATGGCGAAACGGACGCAGGTGCGTCACGTTGCCATTGCTGACGCGCTTGTTGCGGCGATTGAAAGCCATGGCTTACCTGTGTTCGTCCAGTTCGGCGAGCACGGTCGACGACGCCGACACCTTCTCGCCGATGGTCACGCGCGGGCGCGCGTCAAGCGGCAGGTACACGTCCACGCGCGAGCCAAAGCGGATAAAGCCGTAGCGCTGCCCGCGCGCGAGCGTGTCGCCCACTTTGGTGTAGCACAGGATGCGGCGCGCCACCAGTCCGGCCACCTGTACCAGCGTAACGATCTGGCCATCGGAAGCACGGCGGATCACCACCGCGTTGCGCTCGTTCTCGATCGATGCCTTGTCGAGATCGGCGTTGACGAATTTGCCGGGGAAGTATTCGAGCTTCTCGACCTTGCCGTCCAGCGACGCGCGGTTCGAGTGCACGTTGAAGACGTTCATGAAGACGCTGATCTTGAGCGCCTCGCGGCCCGCATACGGGTCCTGCGTCTTTTCCACCGAGACGATGCGGCCGTCGGCCGGGGCCAGGATCGCGTTCGGTGCCGACGGAATCGGGCGCGGCGGATCGCGGAAGAACTGCAGCACGAACAGCGTCAGGATCCACAGCGGCAGCGCCCACCAGAAGCCCGCGCTGACATGGACCAGCAGCGAGATGACAAATGCGCCGGCCAGGAACGGCCAGCCTTCACGGGCGATCAGCGGATGAGGATAGTTCATGCAAACGTTGGTCAGAGGTTCAAGTCGCGACAGGATAACAAAAAGCCGCCCAGCCCCCGCCAAAATTACACCCTGAGACAGGTGTGGCGGCAGACTGGGCGGCATGGATCACCAGCACAAACCGGCGATCACGCGGCCAGCAGGCTTAGTTCTTCGACTGGTCGACCAGCTTGTTCTTGGCGATCCAGGGCATCATCGCGCGCAGCTTGGCACCCACTTCCTCGATCTGGTGCTCGGCCGTCAGGCGGCGGCGCGAGATCAGGGTCGGTGCGCCGGCCTTGTTCTCGAGCAGGAAGCTCTTGGCGTACTCGCCGGTCTGGATGTCCTTCAGGCACTGCTGCATGGCCTTCTTGGTCTCTTCCGTCACGACGCGCGGGCCGGTGACGTACTCGCCATACTCGGCGTTGTTCGAGATCGAGTAGTTCATGTTGGCGATGCCGCCTTCGTAGATCAGGTCGACGATCAGCTTCAGTTCGTGCAGGCACTCGAAGTAGGCCATTTCCGGCGCGTAGCCCGCTTCCACCAGCGTCTCGAAGCCAGCCTTGATCAGCTCGACGGTACCGCCGCACAGCACGGCCTGCTCGCCGAACAGGTCGGTTTCGGTTTCTTCGCGGAAGTTGGTTTCGATGATGCCGGCACGGCCGCCGCCGTTGGCGGTGGCGTACGACAGCGCGATGTCGCGGGCCGAGCCGGACTTGTTCTGGTGCACGGCGATCAGGTGCGGCACGCCGCCGCCCTGCGCGTACGTCGAGCGCACGGTGTGGCCCGGGGCCTTCGGCGCGATCATGATCACGTCCAGGTCGGCACGCGGGATCACGGCACCGTAGTGCACATTGAAGCCGTGGGCGAAGGCCAGCGCGGCGCCTTCCTTGATGTTGGCGTGCACTTCGTTCTTGTACACGTCGGCGATCTGCTCGTCCGGCAGCAGAATCATGACCACGTCGGCGCCCTTGACGGCTTCGGCCACTTCCTTGACCTGCAGGCCGGCGTTGACGGCCTTGTTCCACGACGCACCGCTCTTGCGCAGACCCACCGTCACGTTCACGCCCGAATCCTTCAGGTTCAGCGCGTGGGCGTGGCCTTGCGAGCCGTAGCCGATGATGGTGACGTTCTTGCCCTTGATCAGGGAGAGGTCCGCGTCCTTGTCGTAAAACACTTTCATGATGGTTCCTTCAATTGCTTTGATCTGGGTATGAGTGAGGCGGCATCTGCGGCGCGCGCATCGTTCGCGCTACCGGGTCGCACCGCCGGGGATACTGCGTGGCGGCCTGCTGGCGAAACCGCGCCAGGGGCCGCCGCTGCCGGGGGCGCCGGTCAGACCTTCAGGATGCGCTCGCCACGGCCGATGCCGGAGCCGCCCGTGCGGACGGTTTCCAGGATCGCCGTGCGATCGATCGCATCGAGGAACGCATCCAGCTTGCCGCCGTTGCCGGTCAGCTCGATGGTGTACGTCTTCTCGGTCACGTCGATGATGCGGCCGCGGAAGATGTCGGCGGTGCGTTTCATCTCCTCGCGTTCCTTGCCGACCGCGCGCACCTTCACGAGCATCAGCTCGCGCTCGATGTGCGCGCCTTCGGTCAGGTCCACCACCTTGACCACTTCCACCAGCCGGTTCAGGTGCTTGGTGATCTGCTCGATCACGTCGTCCGAACCGGTGGTGACGATGGTCATGCGCGATAACGACGCATCCTCGGTGGGCGCCACCGTCAGCGTCTCGATGTTGTAGCCACGGGCCGAGAACAGGCCCACCACGCGCGACAGCGCGCCGGGTTCGTTCTCGAGCAGAACCGAAATGATGTGTCGCATTTACAGGTCCTCCGAGCCGAGCAGCATTTCGGAGATCCCCTTGCCGGCCTGAACCATCGGCCACACGTTTTCGGTGGGATCGGTCTGGAAGTCCAGGAACACGGTACGGTCCTTCAGGCGGAACGCCTCGCGCAGCGCCGGTTCCACGTCCGCGGCGCGCTCCACGCGCATGCCGACATGACCGAACGACTCCGCCAGCTTGACGAAATCGGGCAGCGCATCCATGTAGGAGTGCGAGTAACGGTTGTCGTACTCGATCTCCTGCCACTGGCGCACCATGCCCAGATAGCCGTTGTTGAGCGAGCAGATCTTGACGGGCGTGTCGTACTGCTTGCAGGTCGACAGCTCCTGGATGCACATCTGGATCGAGCCCTCACCGGTGATGGTGACGACCTCCTTCTCCGGAAACGCCTTCTTGATGCCCATCGCGTACGGCAGGCCGACGCCCATGGTGCCGAGGCCACCCGAGTTGATCCAGCGGCGCGGCTCGTCGAACTTGTAGAACTGCGCGGCCCACATCTGGTGCTGGCCGACGTCGGAGCAGATGTACGCATCGCCCTTGGTCAATTCCCAGATCTTTTCCACCACGTATTGCGGCTTGATGATCTCGCTGTGGCGGTCGTACTTGAGGCAGTCCACCGAGCGCCATTGCTCGATCTGGTCCCACCACTTCGCGAGCGCCTCGCGCCTGGGCTTGACGTCGCTGGCCTGCAGCTGGGCGATCAGCTCCTGCAGCACATCCTTGACGTTGCCGACGATGGGGATGTCCACCTTGACGCGCTTGGAGATCGACGACGGATCGATATCGATATGGATGATCTTGCGTGCCTGCGCCGTGAAGTGCGCGGGGTTGCCGATCACGCGGTCGTCGAAGCGCGCGCCGATGGCGATCAGCACGTCGCAGTTCTGCATCGCCATGTTGGCTTCGTACGTGCCGTGCATGCCAAGCATGCCGAGGAACTGCTTGCTCGTGCCCGGGAACGCGCCAAGGCCCATCAGGGTGTTGGTGACGGGATGGCCGGTGATGGCCGCGAGCTGGCGCAGCTCGTCGCTGGCATTGGCCAGTACCACGCCGCCGCCCGTGTAGATGTACGGACGCTCGGCCTGCTGCAGCAGTGCCACGGCCTTGCGGATCTGGCCCGCGTGGCCCTTGTTGACCGGGTTGTACGAACGCATGTCGATGGTCTTCGGATACTCGAAGCGGCATGCGTTGCGCGAAACGTCCTTCGGAATGTCGACCACCACCGGGCCGGGACGGCCGGTGGACGCGATGAAGAACGCCTTCTTGATGGTCGCGGCCAGGTCACGCACGTCCTTCACGAGGAAGTTGTGCTTGACGATCGGACGCGTGATACCGACGGTATCGCATTCCTGGAAGGCATCCTGGCCGATCGCATGGGTCGGCACGTTGCCGGTGATGACCACCAGCGGGATCGAATCCAGGTACGCGGTGGCGATGCCCGTGACGGCGTTGGTCACGCCGGGACCCGAGGTCACCAGGGCCACGCCCACCTTGCCGGTCGCGCGCGCATAGCCGTCCGCGGCATGCACCGCGGCCTGCTCGTGGCGGACCAGGATGTGTTCGAACTTCGTCTGCTTGTGGAGCTCGTCGTAGATATACAGCACGGCGCCGCCGGGGTAACCCCAGACGTATTCGACGCCTTCTTCGGCGAGTGCATGGACGAGGATTTCCGCGCCGATCATTTCGGGTGCGGAGGATGCGTTGCTGTCTGCGTGGGAGAAATCCGCGCTGGGCATGTTCATTTCAGTCCTTTGCAATTTTCGGCAAAAAATTGTTTGGATGCTCTCTGCCGGGCTTGTGGCTCGGGTTCAAGCGGTGCGCGTCTGCATGGAAGACCGCCTCATAAGCGGTCAAATGAGACAACCACTGATGTCGTGAACCGACGATGATACTGCAATGCACCAGCGCGGTCTACGATCTTCTGGCATCACCCGGGCGGGGGATGCCACAACCGTGCCTGCCGGCAACCCGCCATGTCTGCATCGCCATACAGCAGTGGTCACACTCACGTGTTTTTTGCTAGGATCGCAGGCATTTTGGTATTGCGGCGGGGCGCGCAAAGCACTTCTGGTCGCCATGCCGTCCGCAGCAAGCCGTTATTCCGCCCGCAACTCGCCTGCATGGCCACCGACCAGGAACTCTCCGATTTTCTCGCCAGCGTCGAGCGACGGGCGTTCAAGCAGGCCGTATTCGCGGTGCGGGACGACGAGGCCGCGCTCGATATCGTGCAGGATGCGATGATCAAGCTCGCCGAGAAATACGGCGACAAGAGCGCCGCCGAACTGCCTCCGCTGTTCCAGCGTATCCTCCAGAACACCATTCACGACTGGTTCCGGCGCCAGAAGGTGCGCAATACGTGGGTGACGCTGTTCTCGAACCTGCGCGACGACCGCGAAGGCGACGATAATGACCTGCTCGACACCCTCGAGGCGCAGGCCGGCTCCCAATCAGCCGAAAGCAGTGCCGACAAGGTGGAGCGGGCCCAGGTCATGCACATCATCGAACAGGAAATCCAGCGCCTGCCGACGCGTCAACGTGAAGCTTTTCTGATGCGTTACTGGGAGGACATGGACGTGGCCGAGACCGCCGCCGTGATGGGCTGTTCCGAAGGCAGCGTCAAGACGCACTGTTCCCGTGCAACGCATACCCTGGCGCAAGCGCTGCGCGCGCGAGGGGTCCGACTATGAGCAGAAACGAAAGAGATATCCAGGAACGCCGCCTGGCGCGCGACATCCGCTCGGCACTCGATGCCTCCGCGGACGCGGTGCCGGCCGACATCGCCGAACGGCTCGCCGCCGGGCGCCGTATCGCGCTTGCCCGCAAGAAAGCGGAGGCGCCCGTGCGCGTGCCGCAGTTCGCGACACAGGGGGGCATACCGCTGTCCGACCTGGACGACGATACCCCGCTGCACCGTGCCGGTGCCTGGCTGCGCAAGCTGGCGCTGGTATGGCTGCTGATCGTGCTGGTGGGTGGCCTGGCCGGCATCTACCACTGGCAGAAGCAGCAACGCGTGGAGGAACTGGCGGACGTCGATGCCGCCATGCTGCTTGACGACCTGCCGCCGCAGGCCTACGCCGACCAGGGCTTCCACGTGTTCCTCAAGCGCGGACAATAGGATGGCGCGTACGCAAGATCGTCCCGACGCGCTCGCCCGCCAGCTCGCCCGCCGGCTCCCCGACCAGCTCGGCCGCCTGTTGCTGGCCGTGCTGGCCGCGCTGGGCTGCGCCGCCCTGCCCGCCGTCCATGCCCAGGGGCAGGCCCCTGGCGCCCCCGCCACCCGCGCAGCCCCTGTCACCGCTCCGGCCACAGCAGTGAATGCTCACCCCACGTGGAACGAGCTGTCGCCCGCGCACCAACGCATCCTGGCACCGCTGCAGCCGCTGTGGAACACGATGCCCGAGCTCAACCGCCACAAGTGGCTGCGCATCGCCGAGCGCTACCCGAAGTATTCGCACCAGAACCAGGAGCGTCTGCAGGCGCGCATGGCCGAATGGGTGCGGATGACGCCCCAGCAACGCCGGCTGGCGAGGGAGAACTACCAGATCACGCGCTCGCTGCCGCCCGAGACGAAGGCGGAGGCGTGGCAACGCTACCAGCAGCTATCGGACGAACAGAAGAAGAAGCTCGCCGCCGCCGACAAGGTACCGCGCCGTCCGGGAGCGGTCAGTGCGCTGCCGTCCGGCAAGCACCTGCCTCCCGATACCTCGCGTCAGATCCGTGGCACCCGGAAGACCGCCGCACCGGCCACCGCAGCGGCCGTTACGGCCAATGCCGCTGGTACGGCGGCGCCGGCCCTGGCCGCTACCGCCGCTACCGCTACCTCTACCGCCGCGGCATCTGCGGCATCCGCGCCCTCCGCCGCCAGCGCGCCGCTTGCCGCCCCGGCATCGGCCAGCACCATGGCGCCGGCGGCGCCCTTGCCAGCCTCCACCGTGGTCTCGCCACCCGCGGCCACGGCCCCGCTCGCGCCGCCTGTGACGGGCGAAGCGTCGACCGACTTTCCGGTCGCCGCCCCAGCCGAGAGTCGCTGAGCGCGGCCGTGCCTCGCCGCTCCGCGTCACTGCGGGCGGCGATGCCGCGCGCCGCCCGCCGCCAGCACGCCCGCTTCCCCTGCCTCCGGCTGGGATGTGCGTGAGCCCGATGGCATAATCCGCCCATGCCCGCCACCACCGCCCCTCACGTTCCCATCGCCGACGCCGCGCGCACGCCGACCTTACGCCGGCGCGTGACCTGCATGCTCTATGAGGGCGTGCTGCTGTTCGGCGTGCTGATGGCCTCCACCGCGCTGTATGTGCTCGCGCGTCCCGTGCTGCGCCAGTTCGGGCTCGACAACCTCTACGTGGGCCAGGTCTGGAACTTCGTCGTGCTGGCCGGCTATTTCACGTGGTTCTGGCAACGGACGGGGCAGACCCTGGCGATGCAGACCTGGCGCATTCGCCTGGAGACCACCGCGGGGGTGCCGCCGCGCTGGCCGCGCGCGCTGCTGCGCTTTCTGCTGGCGTGGCTATGGCTGCCGCCCGCGGCAGTGGTCGGCCATGCGCTGGGCCTGGTCAAGGGGCCGTTCGTGGCGACGCTGGTGGTTGGCCTGCTGATCTGGGTTTCGCTGGCGTGGCTCGACCCGCGCCGACAGTTTCTGCACGATCGCCTGGCCGGCACCCGCCTGACCGACCTGCGCCCGGCGGCGGCTCCGCGGCGCCCATGAGCCTGACGGCGGCCGCCCTGCGCAGAGTGGCCGTGGCGGTCCAGGCGGCCGCCGCGTACGGTGTGGCGGCCGTGCTGGCGTGGCAGGCCGGATGGCCATGGCCGCTGGCGTTGCTCGCTGGCGCGGTGGTGGTGCTGACCGTGTTCTGCGCCTCGATCGCGCTGGCCTTTGCCGCCACGCTTGGCGGCTTTCGCGTGCACGCACACGACCGCCCCACGCCCCCGCCGGGGCCGCCGCGACCATCGCTCGGGCTTGCCGGCGCGCTGGCATGCTACCTCCACGAGTGCCGCGCGGTGTTCCGCATGTTCAACTGGCTGCAACCGTTCCGCTCGCGCCTGCAGTTCACCGCGCCGGCGGCGGGCTCGACGGCCACGGTCGCGGCACCACCGGCACCGGCCGCATCTACGTCGGCATCCACGTCGGCATCCGCGTTGGGGCCCTCAGCGGCTTCAGCGACGTCAGCCAGCGCCCCCTCGTCGGGCCGGGACCGTACCGGACCGGACGTGCTGCTGGTGCACGGCTACGGTTGCAACCACGCGGTGTGGCTCGACTTCGCGCCGCATCTCGCGGCGGCGGGCTATCGGTGCGAAGGCATCGATCTCGAGCCCGTGCTCGGCGATATCGATGGCTATGCGTCCATGCTGCTGGACCGCATGCGCGAGATGGCCGGGCGCGGCGGCCAGCCGCCGTTGCTGGTGTGCCACAGCATGGGCGGACTCGCCGCGCGCGCGGCACAGGTACTTGGCGGCGAGGCCGCGTCCTGCACCGGCATCGTCACGCTCGGCAGCCCGCATCACGGCTGCGCGCTCGCGCGCTTCGGCAGCGGCCACAACGCGCGCCAGATGCGTTGCGGCAGCCGCTGGCTGCACGCGCTCGCCGCTGCCGAAACGCCGGCCCAGCGCGCGCGGATCGTGTCGGTGTTCAGCTGGCACGACTCCATCGCCGGCCCCGCCGGCACCTCTTGGCTCGACGGCGCGCGCCATATCCCGCTTGCCGGCATCGGCCATGTCTCGCTACTGCGACATCCGCGCGCGATCGCCGCCACGCTCGATGCGCTGGCCGCATTGCAAGCGCCCACTGCGCAGCCGGCGCGCATGGCCCGGCCGGCAATCTTCATATGACATTCATGTTTCCGTCACGGTCCCGTCATGCGGCACAGGCCCAATGCAGCCATCGCCGATACCGGGGCCGCCATGGTTCAAGCAATCCGATTTGCCCGCGGACGTCTGTCGAGGGCCGCGCAACGCCTGCGCGGCAAACCTGACGCGACGCTCAGCCTGACCGCCGCGCTCGCGGCCTACATGCCGCCCGCGTCGGAACCTGCTCCCTCCGCCGCCGTACCGGCCCCCTCCCACCACGATACCGCCGGCGCGCAGCCACCCCACACCGCCACCCCTCCCGTCAACCGCTACCGCGCGATCTGGCTGTCCGACATCCACCTCGGCACGCCGGGATGCCAGGCCACCTACCTGCTGGACTTCCTCAAGCACAACGAGTCCGACCAGCTCTACCTGGTGGGCGACATCATCGACGGCTGGCAACTGAAGCGCGGCTGGTACTGGCCGCAAAGCCACAACGACGTGGTGCAGAAGCTGCTGCGCAAGGCACGCAAGGGGACCGACGTGATCTACGTCCCCGGCAATCACGACGAGGTGGCGCGCCAGTTCAACGGCATGGCCTTTGGCGACATCGTGGTGCGCGAGGATGCCATCCACGTGACCGCCACCGGCCGCCGCCTGTGGGTCGTGCATGGCGACCTGTTCGACGGCGTGGTGCAGCACGCGCGCTGGCTGGCGTACCTCGGCGACTCGCTCTATACGTTCATCCTCGCCGTGAACCGCCACTTCAACCGCGTGCGCACGCGGCTCGGCTTCGAGTACTGGTCGCTTTCGCAATACCTCAAGCACCAGGTGAAGAATGCGGTGAACTTCATCAACTCGTTCGAGCACGCGATGGTCGAGGAAGCGCGCCGGCGCGGCTGCGACGGCGTGGTCTGCGGGCATATCCACAAGGCCGAGATCCGCGAGGTGGACGGCCAGCTCTACTGCAACGACGGCGACTGGGTGGAAAGCCTGTCGGCGCTGGTCGAGACCATGGAAGGCGAACTGAAGATCGTCTACTGGACCACGCTGCTCGATCCGCCCGCCCCCGCGGCGCGGCGTCGACGCCGGACTGCCGCCACCGCTGCCGCCGCTGCCGTGGAAGGCTGACATGCCCACGCACGCGGCGGGACCGGCCGGCACGGCGGCCTCACCGCCCACCCCGCCACACCTGCCACACCTGCCACACCTGCCACCAGAGGGCGCATGCCGCCAAGGAGATCGAATGAGAGTCCTGATCGTTACCGATGCATGGGAACCGCAGGTCAACGGCGTGGTCCGCACGCTCAAGTCGACGCGCCGCGAACTCGAGGCGATGGGCCACACCGTGGACCTGCTGACCCCGCTTGAATTCCAGACCATTCCGTGCCCGACCTATCCGGAAATCCGCCTGTCGCTGTTTCCGGGCGGCAAGGTCCGCCGCCGCATCGACGGCTTCCGCCCCGACGCGCTCCATATCGCCACCGAGGGCCCGCTCGGCATCGCCGCGCGCGCCTATGCCATCCGCCACGGTCTGCCCTTTACCACCGCCTATCACACGCGCTTTCCGGAGTACGTGCAGGCCCGCTTCGCGATTCCGCTCGCCTGGACCTATCGCTTCCTGCGCTGGTTTCATGGCCCCGCGCGCGCGGTGATGGCGCCGACGCCGGTGGTGCTCGATGACCTGCGCAAATACGGCATTACGCACGGCGTGCTATGGACACGGGGCGTCGACCTCGATGTCTTTACCGCAGCGCGCGCCAACATGCTCAACACCGCCCACCCGATCTTCCTGTACGTGGGCCGCGTGGCGGTGGAGAAGAATGTCGAGGCGTTCGTGCAGCTCGACCTGCCCGGCTCCAAGTGGGTGGTCGGCGATGGCCCGGCTCTGGCCGGCCTCAAGGCGCGCTACCCCAACGTGAACTACCTCGGCGTGCTCGAGCAGCCGGACCTGGCCAGAGTGTATGCTTCCGCAGATGTGTTCGTGTTTCCGAGCCGCACCGACACCTTTGGCCTGGTCCTGCTCGAAGCACTGGCGAGCGGCCTGCCGGTGGCGGCCTATCCGGTCACCGGCCCGATCGACGTGCTTGGCGACAGCCCGGCCGGCGTGATGCACGAAGACCTGCGCGAAGCCTGCCTGGAAGCGCTGCGCATCGACCGCGCCACCGCGCGCGCGCATGCCGAGCGCTTTTCGTGGCGGGCCGCGTCCGAGCAGTTCCTGGCCCACCTGCGTCCGCTCCCCGCCGCCGGTGGCGGTTCCGCCGTATCCGCGTCGCACGATCATGCCCAAACCCCGTCCCATGCTGCCCACCGAACCGCCGCTGCACCGCCCGCCGAACCCCGCCCGGGGGTCGGCCGAACCGGAGAGTGATTACTCGATCGAGCAGAATCCGCACAAGGGCAATCGCGGCCTGACGCGCGCCTGGCATGCGGCCATCAATTCGCTGTCGGGCCTGCGTTACGCGGTGCTGGAGGAGAGCGCGTTCCGGCAGGAACTGACGCTGTTCGTGATTCTCGCGCCGTGCGCGTTCCTGTTGCCGGCCACCGTCGTGGAACGGATCCTGCTGCTCGGCACGCTGTTCCTGGTGCTGATCGTCGAGCTGCTGAACTCCAGCGTCGAGGCCGCGGTAGACCGCATCTCGCTGGAACGGCACAGTCTGGCCAAGCGCGCCAAGGACTTTGGCAGCGCCGCGGTCATGCTGGCGCTGATCCTGTGCCTGGGGACGTGGCTGGCGATTGGCGGACCGCCGGTGGCACGGTGGCTTGCGCAGTGGATCGCGGGCTAGGTTCGCATCCGCTTGGCGCCGCGTTCGCGCGGGGCCACCGACGACGCAAACCCTAGGTCTGGTCGCGCGCTTCCTGCCATTTGTCGACCCGCACGCGCGGCGCCGCGGCAAGCTTGCCCAGCAACCCGTCGGCTGTATCGGCCACGTGCAGCAGATCGGCGTGCACGGGCTTGAGAAAGCCCTCGTGCACGGCATGCGAGAGAAAGCCGAGCATGCCGTCGTAGAAACCGGCCACGTTGAGCAGCCCCACGGGCTTGTCGTGATAGCCGAGCTGCAGCCAGGTGAAGGTCTCGAACAGTTCCTCGAACGTGCCGACGCCGCCCGGCAAGGCGATAAAGGCATCGGCACGGTCCGCCATCATCTGCTTGCGCTCGTGCATGTTGCGCACCACGTGCAGCTCGGTCAGGCCGCGATGGCCGACTTCCTTCTGCATCAGCGCGTCCGGAATCACGCCCACTACCGTGCCACCATGCGCGAGCACGCTGTCGGCCACGATACCCATGAGGCCGACCTTGCCGCCGCCGTACACCAGCGCCAGGCCGCGCGCGGCCAGCGTGCGGCCGAGCAGCGCGGCGGCCTCGGCGTATTCGGGACGGTTGCCAGGGCTGGAACCGCAATAGACGCAGACAGATTTCACTTGTTGTCCTTGGCCGCCTGGGCCCGTTCCGCTTCCGCCTTGGCGGTGGCGTACTCGCGCGCAAGCTGGTCGAACGCCTCGCGTGCCTTGCCACGCAGGTATGGCGCGAGGATCGAGAAGATGTGATAGCTGGAGCCGTGCAGATATCCGCGGATCTGTTCGGCATCGTTGTACTGGCGCGGATGCTGCACGAACTGGAACGACAGCCAGTAAGTGGCGATCACCACGATGTTGGTGCAGACCGCCTCCACCTGTTCCGGCGTGGCCTCCATGTCGCCGTCTTCCTGGAACTGGCGGCAGATCTCGAGCGCGAACCGCTTCTTCTGGTCGACGATGCGCTTGAAGTTGGTCTCCAGCATGCGGTTGCGCGCCAGCAGATCGTTGATGTCGCGATAAAGGAAGCGGTAATTCCACAGGAATTCCGACATGTACTGCAGGTAGCCCCAGCTTTCGCCGAGCGTGGCCTTGTGGTCGTCGGGCAGCTTGAGGCGCCGTTCCATCTCCTGCTCGAAGCGCACGAAGATGGAATTGATGATGTCGTCCTTGTTGCGGAAGTGATAGTAGAGATTGCCGGGGCTGATCTCCATGGCCTCCGCGATGGTCGTCGTGGTGACGTTGGGCTCGCCCAGTTCATTGAACAGGCGCAGCGAGACATCGAGGATACGGTCGCGCGTGCGACGCGGACCGGTTTGGGGCTTGGCTTCCATGGCAGGCGAGGATCCTGGGTTCGGCTGGTCTGGAATTGTAAGCCATCGCCGTCGGCGCGA